>NZ_CM155259.1:0-4397554 GCF_056679975.1 Peribacillus sp. BM1 | reverse complement strand
GATGACAAAGCTAGATGGGGATGTGGAGTTAACCCCGAAATGTATGGACAACTGGTTGAATGGCTTGGCAGAGACACTATCAAAGATTCACATGTTAGAAGGCGTTGATTTCCCTTGGGATTATTATACATATAATGACATATCATCATTAGATATTCCGACATGGTCAGACTATCCTGATGCATGGGGCGAAGCAATTAGAATTGTGCGAGGATTTCGGCCAGAGGAAAAGTTATGCTTCATTCACCGAGATTATCATCCAGCAAACGTTCTTTGGAGTCAAAATAAAGTCGGTGGAGTTGTTGATTGGGTGAACGCGTGCTTGGGACCAGCTGGAGTTGATGTGGGGCATTGTCGCCTCAACCTTGCACAACTGTTTGACGTTGCCACAGCCGATCATTTTCTAACTGCTTATCAGCATTATGCGGGTTCAGCTTTTCGCTATGATTCATATTGGGATCTTGTTTCCTTGATTGATATTCTTTTTGGGCCGCCAACAGTTTATCCTGGTTGGGCAGCTTTTGGCGTAACTGGATTGACGGATGGAATGATGAAAGAAAGGTTGGATGCATATTTGTTAAGCATTTTAAGAAAAATTTAAGGAATGTGAAAAGAAAGCTGTGATAGTAAACATTGAACTGGTCGCAGCTTTTTATTGTGCTTGAAAAAGAGAGAAAATAATTAGGATTAGTGGTTAATCAATTGATGTATTACCCTAACTAAATATATTACCTTGACTGTCATAGTAACTCGGTGTATATTATACTCAAGGGGGTGAGCCATTGGGAGATATTAAACTATCTTCTGATTTGCTTCGTGGCCATTCAGATACGATGATTTTAAAGCTGCTTTTAAGTGGTGATAAATATGGCTATCAGATTAGTAAAATGATCTATGCGAATTCAGGTGAACAGTATGAATTAAAGGAAGCCACCATGTATTCAAGTTTAAAGAGAATGGAGAAAGAGGGAAGTATAACGTCCTACTGGGGCAATGAAAATCAAGGTGGCCGAAGGAAATATTACAAAATCACGGCAATTGGTGAAAAAACATATGAACAAAATACAAAAAATTGGGAGCAGGCTAAACGAATTCTAGATGATCTGCTTTGAAAGGATGATTTAGTGGATGCAAGAACAACTAAACAAGTACGTCCATAATATCTTTGCCCCTTATCAAGAAGTGAAAACGGCGAAAGAGTTAGAAGAAGAGCTTTTGAATAATTTAAATGAGAAATTTAATGATTATAAAAAGAGTGGATACAGTGATGAGGAAGCTTATCAAATGACGATTAACTCGATTGGTGAAGTGTCGGAATTAATCGAATCCATCAACCTCCAGCAAACTGAACTTCAAAAAGCGATACAAATGGACTTCTCACGATCAAGTTTAGTGGATTCCGATTTTCGTTCAGTTTCTGTTCACGACGGTAAGTTTAACAGCAGTGATTTAAAAGGGTCCGATTTTACCGATTCCGAATTAACGAATAGTACTTTTAAATCCAGTAATTTAGCAGATACCATTTTTGTGAATGTGAATCTAACAGAGACGCTCTTTAAAGCAGCTAATTTAAAGGGAGCGACGTTCAAAAATTGCGTCTATGAAAAAACCTTTTTCAAAACAAGTAATTTGGCGGGTCTGAATTTTGAAGGTGAGACGTTTGAGGGTACGGTATTTGAAGGGTGTAACTTAAAAAAGGCATCGTTTAAACATACTACTTTAAAAAACGTACAGTTCCGCTTATCAGATATAAAGAAAGCTGATTTCAGCGGCGCCACGATGGATAAATTGACGTATAATTTTTTGAAGGCAGGAAAAGCGGACCTTAGTCATGTAACGGTCGTTTAAGAATTTGGAATTGGAAACCGTTAATATGATATGTAGCTCGCAAAGTTAGTTCCGGCACGCAAATCAGGAAAGCGGCACGTGAAGTGTTGAATCCGGCACGCAAATCAGGAAAGCGGCACGTGAAGTGTTGAATCCGGCACGCAAAGCAGGAAAGCGGCACGTGAAGTGTTGAATCCGGCACGCAAATCAGGAAAGCGGCACGTGAAGTGTTGAATCTGGCACGCAAAGCAGGAAAGCGGCACGTAAAGTGTTGAATCCGGCGCGTAAATCAGAAAAGTGGGTGTACCCACATCATAATCACGATTTTCGTTATAGATAGTACGTTAAAAGCAGTGAGAGTTGTCCATTCTCACTGCTGTTTTGCAATTTTTGATGAATCGACACTTATTCCACCGCTCCACTTTCGATAATGTTCAATTTGATATTCACTTGAAAAGGGATATTTGGATATAATTTCTCCCATTCCTCCTTATCCCAGCTTCTCGTTCTAGTTCGTACTTGTTCGCCAACGCCAAGCGGGTCGACATCAAGCTTCTGAAGTTTTACTATAAGTTTTTCAGCTCGTTTTTTTAGTTCTTTTTCCATCTTCTTTTCAATTTTTTTGATCTCTTTTTTATCAACCTTCTCACCAGTGAACTCTCGTAAAACCGCTTCTATTTCTAAATGGATCTTGATGGGCGAATCGGTCATCGGTTCAGGGATGTTGTATGAAACTTTAGAAGAAATATTATAGACGGACACAAATAAATTTCCCCCTAATTTCGCTGAAAAGCCTTCTTTGTTAGAAGATTCTTCTACTAACATTTTGAAGATGATATTTTCATGCTCTTTTGTTTGATACACATATTTTCCTCTATCAAATAGGGCCACTCCTGTAATGACCGGTTTCCCATTATTTGATTCAATCAGAGGAAGGAATGGGTCCATACCTTCTGCATTATATGCATATGAAAATAAATGCAGATTGGTTTTAGGGAGTATTCCGCTTTCGATATTATGCTCAATCGCATTTGATAAGTATGTGCCTTTATCCACGTTACCGAACTGTTTGGTTAAGACCTCCTCAGCCTTTCCATCAACAACGGCTAAATACACGGTATTTCCGATAGAAGGATCACGAATTAATGTATCTGTCAGACGCGATAAATCATGTTGAGCAAGTTCCTTACTATATAAGACTACTTCCATTTTTCCACTGTAAATCGGTTTATCCGCTTGTTGATTCATTTTTTGTCTGACATCTTTGCTCAAAGAAGAAGTCGCTGTAAAGGTAACATTATTTACTCTCTTATCCGGCATATAGTATGGAATGACAGCAGTAGATGTAAAATGGTCTTTATCGATGTAATCATAACTGATGGCTGTTGCTATGTTAATCTCATTTAATACTGTAGGTTCGATATCCATGCAACCCGAAAGAAAAAAGGTCATAATCGAAGGTAGTAGTATGATTTTAATTCTCATGCGTTTTTTTCCTTACTTTTGACATAATGAATGATAGACAGAGCAGGATCGGGATGTACACTGCATAAAGATAAAAACCAGCGTAGGACATATAATTCAAGAAGGTGTTAATCTGCTCACGATTCTTCAAAGAGAGAGACACAACAATTAAGATCACAAGAAATAGCGTGGTAATCTTGTTAGGCGCAACTTTAAATAGGACAGAAGTTCCTTTCGTTGCTGCCCAAATAAATAGACAAATATTAGGAAGAATGAAGATCACCCATGTTGCAATGCCGATATATTCGAAACGTTCTACAAAAGGAACTTGTACGATACTCCAAAAAGACAGTGTAGCCCATACATACCTGCTGATTTGATTTTCCGAGTAAAATCCGATTGAAACAATCATGAGCAATAAATACGATAAGGTGGTTAATATATTTGCCAGTTGCGCCCATTTATTTGCTTTTTTTTGCTGCTTGATTAAAGGATAGTACATGAGCAAAGTCGAAATTCCCAAGTAGCTAAGTGACATATCTCTCGTCGCCGAAGCTAATTCTTTAAATGAGTGATTCCATACGGGTAATAAATTGCGAAAGTCAGTATATTCCAATGGGAAAAAGATCGTTAATATCAAATATGAAGGAATGATGACTCCCAAAAAGCATATTCCAGTTATAACTTGAAAACCTCCAGAAACTGTATAATAAATTAACAGGGCAAAAACGACGCTAAAAGTTGTTACATTGATTTGTGGAAACATCCATGCTTGGACAATTTCTACATAGGTTCGATAAACAGCAATGCCCATGAGCAGCCAATAGGAGATCCAGATCATATTCAGAAAGCCACCTAGGACTTTTCCGAAAAGTAGCGTATGAATGCCCATCAAGTCCTGCTTATGAAAATTTAGTAGAGTAAACATGCACCAAATGACAATTGAGAACAGGATACCAGCAGCAATGACTGCAATCCAAGCATCGTTTCCAGCAGATTTTATTATGATTCTCTGAAAGCCCAAAACACCAATCCCAATTTGTACTTTTAAAACGAGAAAGAAGACTAAGAATGGAGAAATTTGTTCATTTTTATTGATCATATGTGAATAGAGTCTCCTTTCACTTAGTCTTTATGTTTTGGAGTAGAGCGCTTAGATAGATAAGCAAAGGGCAGACGGATAAGAGAATCCTTTAAGTTTTCTAGCTTTGGCGGGAATAGGGGTTCAAGATAAGGTCTTCCTAGTGTCGTGATTCTTAACAAATGGATAAGCATGAAACAAAAGCTAATCGCAACACCTAAAATCCCAATATAATAAGCCATTAACAGAAATGGGAACCGTATGAGCCGAATCGTATTACCCATTTGATATACAGGGGTAGTAAAGGAAGCAAGAGCTGATAATGCTACAAGAATTAATAGTACATTACTCGTTAAACCCGCTTCGACTGAAGCTGTTCCTATGACGATACCTCCAACGATACCGATGGTTTGTCCTACTTTGGTAGGCAGTCTTGCTCCTGCCTCACGGAGTAACTCAATCACCAATTCCAATACAAGTGCCTCTAAAATAGGAGGAAAAGGAATCCCACTTCTCGAAATAACGAGTGTATTGATTAGGTTTTTGGGCAACAATTCGTAGTGATAAGTCAGAACGGCTACATAAATAGGTGTAATAAAAATTGAAAATAGGACAGCAAAAAATCGGACGAGACGAAAAAACGAAGCCATTATCCAATTAATAAAGTAATCCTCAGAGGCAGTAAAAAATTCAACCAATGTAGCAGGACCTATGAGTCCATGCGGTGCACCATCTACTAAAATGACTAGTTTTCCTTCACCTAGCACGGAAGCTAAACGGTCAGGTCTTTCTGTATCAATAAACTGTGGAAACGGTGAATTTTTATTATCCGCAATCGTTTGTGAGATATAGGAACTATCAATAATTTGGTTCACATTTAAGCTTGAGATTCGTTGAATAACGGTTGTAACATTCTTTTTGTCACAAATTCCATCAATATGGAGGATGGCCACTCTAGTTTTTGATAATTTCCCTACAAGTAACTCCTCCACCTTTAACTCTTGAATCGGCAATCTCTTTCTAATGAGATTCAAATTCGTATCGAGCGATTCTACAAGAGATTCCTTTGGTCCAATCACGCTAAACTCTACCTCGGGCAATGAAACAGTTCTGGACTTTTGTGAATCAGCTTTTACTAAAACGGCCTGATCACTTTTCCCTTCCACGGTTATTGAAATATAACCAATTAATAAATGAATTTGCATATCGTCTGGAATCTGAGTGAAAATCAAATTTTCAATTGGCAAGGCTAAAACAGCATCTTCAAGAGTGGACGAAGATTTATTTAAATATGGAAGCAGGTCTCTGTGTAAAACGTCAGTGTCGATTAAAGTAGTAAAATAAGAAATACAGAGAATATCATGCTCTAAGCCAAACATAAAACTTGTAAAATCTTTTGACTCCTTTAGCTGCTGTATGACTTCATCGAATTGAGGTGTTTGCGATTGATTGCTTTTTTGAAAGGGGAACTTTTTCACTTTTAGTCACCTCATAATTCTTCGTTTGACATCTATTTTAAGCAAAGTGGAAATTATTATGCGTATTAGCTAAATTAGTCATCCTAGAATAGGTAAATCTCGTTAAAGAAAGGCTAGACTTTGGTTTAGTCTTTTTTTGTTTTGAATTTTCTGAAATTTGATGCTAGTTTGTGTAAAATAATGTTAAAATGGTCGTAGTGAGTTCAATCTATTTGTTTGGAGGTAAATCAAAATGACAATTGTAGTTAAGCCAAAAATGTTGAAAGCTAGTAGCGTCAGAGCTATTAGTAAATTTGCTGCTTGGTGTTATCTTGAGTCTTATCATATCGTTTCAGAAGAAGAGCTAGATGATATTTTTGACAACAAAGATGAAACATACATTAAAAAATTGTTATTACATGGTTTACAATCTAAAGGATTACTGATAGAAGATTGAAAGATTAATAACTAAGCTACAAATAGTCGGGAGAATTAATCGTCATATTTACAACGAAAAATATTTTGTCACCTATTCATTTAGTATTGCAACCGTCTTTCTAACCTGATAATATAAATATCAATATAATATTTCCTTTTAATACGGTCCAGAGAGGCTGAAAAGGGTGGCTTGATAGTCTTATATTTTTAAGTCTATTTTCGTACATTCATGCCCTTTTGTCCTCTGTGACAGAAGGGCATTTATTTTTGTTTGAACAGTACCTCTTTTAAATAAAGTCCTGTGAGACTTGAAAAGAGAATGGAAGATTTTCTTGTAATTGATGAATTGCATATCCATTCCCTCAAAGCATCAAGAATTTTTACGGCAAGAATAATACTGGAGGGTGGAACAATATGAATTATCGTAATAAAACAGTTGTAGCGTCAGTAGCAGGTTTAACGTTAGAAGGCATGGACATTATGTTTATCTCTTTTGCGATGTCTATGATTATTGCGGAGTTTCACATTGATTTAGCAACGGGAGGGCTTATTTCTTCCATAACGAATATCGGCATGCTTGCAGGTGGGATGATCTTTGGGATCTTGGCAGATAAGTTTGGCCGGGTGCGAATTTTTACCTATACGATTATACTGTTCGCTATAGGTACAGCTCTAACAGGACTCGCTACAAATATAGAGCAAGTGTATGTGTTCAGATTTATCGCTGGACTTGGCGCTGGAGGAGAGTATGGGATTGGAATGGCTCTTGTTGCAGAGGCATGGCCAAAAAATAAACAAGGACGGGCTTCTTCTTATGTAAGTATTGGAGCCCAATATGGTGTCATTCTCGCAGCGTTGCTTAGCGCCATCATTCTACCTACCTTGGGCTGGAGAGCATTGTTCTTCGTTGGTGTCCTTCCGGTAATATTTGCATTTATTGTGAGGAAAAACTTAGATGAATCTCCAGAATGGATGGAAGCTCAAAAACAGAAAAAGGTCGTCAACAAACAAGAGAAAGGCAAACTGCTTCAATTGTTTGAAACTAAAAGAACAGCGATGACGACGATTTCCCTAGCCATTATGGCAACGGTGCAGATTGCAGGTTACAATGGTTTAATGATTTGGCTACCATCCATGCTGCAACAATCTCAAGGTTTGTCTGTTTCAAGTTCAGCCCTTTGGACAATTAGTACAGCAGTTGGAATGATCATTGGGATGTTAACCTTTGGACAATTCATGGATCGATTTGGCGCGAAACGTGCTTTTGGTATTTTCCTACTTGCCTCCGCATGTGCTGTATTTCTTTACTCGTATGCAGAAGGCAGTGCAGGTGTATTAATCGGTGGTGCCATTGTTGGTTTCTTTTCGAATGGGATGTTTGCGGGATATGGAGCGTTGATCAGCAGTTATTATCCTGTTCAAATTAGAAGTACAGCCACCAACACAATATTCAACTTTGGTCGAGCGATAGGTGGACTGTCACCAATCCTCGTTGGTTATATTCTGCAAAGTTATGATATGACAGTAGTGATGACCTATTTAGCAGTCTTATATATCATCTCATTTGTCGTGATGCTTAGTCTTAAAAACATTCATGAACGTTTGGTCCCAACTCAACGATAAAAGAGGTTCAGGTTCTAAAAACTGTATCATTTTATGAAGGTGGCGGTGCGTAGCTGATTTTTTAGAAGCCCCGCCCAAGACAGCCTATAACTTTAATAGATGGATTAAATCATTAACACAAGGGTGCCCGATTTGGGCACTCTTTTTTATGTTGTTATTGTAAATATTATTGCTTTAGTGGGAATTACAGGTAAACTTGAGATTAAGTAGTGAATTTTTATTGCCATGGAGGGATACGACTTGTTTAAAGTGGTTTTTAATTGCCTATATTCTTAATGGGGAAATTGGTACATAACTCATATAGTTGTGATGCTAGGTTCTTATATTGCTATCATCACTGCCGTCACGGTCGTAAATATTTCTCGTGTGCCTATCTTGAACGAGATGAAGCCAATCAGATAATAGTAAATTGATTACTCTAGACTCAAGTAAAATATATTATGGTTATTTTCAAATCAAGGAGTATTAGGTTATGTTTTCCTTATAATTTGAAAACCTCTTTTCGCGTGCAGATTAACTTGTCAAAATTATAGAGGTAAAAAACAATAAAGAAGGTCGAGCATGGGAACCTGGTTAGTGAATCTAAGAATTTTCATGTATATATTGATTAGCGTAATTTATTTTGCGAGTACATCAGGAGAGGAAACTGGATTAAGAATTTTTATTGGAATTGCAATTTCTTTATTTATTGCCAACCATATATACCAATTTTATTTTAACCATGGTAAATTACGTTTGGCGGCAATTAATGTTGACGGATTACTTAGCTTTCTTTTTGCGTTCGTCTTTCCAGGTTCGACATTATATTTAATTCTCGTCGGGGTTACAACGATTACTTTATTTATAATGGGAGCCAGTAAAAATAAGCTTCGAACCTATGTATTTATCTTTTTACTATTGTGGAGCTGTGCTATTGGTAATGCATATTATCAAATCAGTCAAATACCAATTTTTCAAAACATAGCAAATATTTCATTTGTCGTATTTGGAGCAGTGGTAGGTGATTTAATTCGCAGGCTTCTAGATGCTAGTGAAACAGTTAATCAACAATATGAACAATTAAACGAATCTCATAAAGAATTGTCTAAAGCACATCTTCAATTGACGCAATATTCACAGCAATTAGAACAGTTAACATTAATCAGAGAACGAAACAGAATTGCAAGGGAAATTCACGATACGGTTGGACATAAGATGACTGCGTTACTTGTACAATTAGAGTTGGCAAAAGAACTGATAACCCGTGATGAAAAAAAGACCAAGTTAACATTAGCTATTTGTGATGAATTGGCTCGAAACGCATTGCAAGAAATTAGATTTTCAGTAAAAACACTGGAAAAAGATACAATGGAATCGATATCATTTATCCAATCAATACGCAAAATGCTTGATGATTTTCATCAGGCCACTGGCTTCATTTCAGTTTTAGAATTAGAAGGAGATCCAGCTATAATTCCAGGATCTTTGCAGCTAACTATGATAAGAATTATTCAGGAAACATTAACCAATGCCAAAAGACATAGTACAGCAACTATAGGGAAGATACATCTTGGTTGTTTTCCAGACAAAATTAAGTTACATATTGAAGATAACGGGATTGGGACTAATGATATCAAACTAGGTTTTGGATTAAGAAATATGAAAGAAAGAATTATAGAACATGACGGAACACTAAAATTCGAGAGCCGAGAAGGGGAAGGCTTTCATACGTTTATAGAATTTTCACTTACAAAAAAACAATGGTTCATTGGAGGAGAAACATGATTCATGTTCTGATTGTAGATGATCAACCGCTCATACGAGAGGGATTAGTCGCACTTTTAAGGCTGCGTACTGAGGTTAAAGTAGTTGGTTCGGCAAGTGACGGCCAAGAAGCATACGAGTGTGCAAAACAGTATCAACCGGACATTATTTTAATGGACATCCGCATGCCGGGTTTGAATGGGGTTGACGGAACAAAATTAATCAAGTCTCATTTCCCCGAGATAAAGGTACTTATGCTGACGACGTTTAATGACAGCGAGTTAATCTTTTCAGCTCTCGAAGAAGGTGCTAGTGGGTATTTATTGAAAGATATGTCCACTGATACAATTGTCAAGGCGATGTTAACCGTTCAGTCGGGAGGAATTGTTCTGCCACCGGAGTCGACTAAGCTTATGCTGAAAGAAGTAAAAAAAATGAAGGATACTTCCGCAATAGAGGTGAAAGTCCCCACCGCTTTAAATGAATTAACAAGTCGAGAATTAGAAGTTTTAAAAAGTTTAGGGCATGGATACAGCAATATTGAAATTGCGAATAAACTATTTATTACAGAAGGAACTGCAAAAAATCACGTTTCGAACATCATTAATAAATTAGAATTGCGTGATCGTACTCAGGCAGCGATTTTTGCTGTAAGATATGGCGTATCCACTTTTAACCCGCATTAACGGAAAGTTAAGACCCCCACCTCAAGGCTTAGAGGAATCGAAAAAAGCTGCCCGCAAAAGCCTGATTGGTGAGATACAGTGAAACTTACCGCTGTGCTCTTCAGTGGTTTAGTTGAACCAATCGGGTTCGTACTGTCGTTTGATCGAAGCGAAAGCGAAGATCTAGCGACAGTAGAACGGGACTAACAATCAGTAGGGGATGAAGAAAACCCCACTGATTGAATTTTCACTTTATAAAAAACTAGAATATCTACATCATTTTGGACGCCGTCACTCATGACTTTCAGCATAGTGAGTGTCTATTTTTTTGCTTATTTCTCTATCGTAAGCTAGATGGAAAATATTGTTCCTGCTAATATAATTAAAATAAGGAAATGGAGGGAAGTAAATGCTGCAGGTTAATCAGGTAAGTAAATCTTTTAATAAAAATCAAGTAGTAAATGATATTTCTTTTTCAGTGAATAAAGGGGAAGCTTTCGGGCTCTTAGGTCCAAATGGTGCAGGGAAATCTACAACCATTTCTCTCATATGCGGCTTATTTCCATGGGATTCAGGTGAAATCTTTGTAGATGGATTTTCAGTAGAAAAGGAACAAATGGCGGTTAAGAAGAAAATTGGAATTGTTCCACAAGAAATAGCGCTGTACCCAACCATGTCTGCCTTTTCTAATTTAGTATTTTGGGGAAGAATGTATGGCTTAAGTCGCTCTGATGCAAGAAGAAAGGCAGGAGAGGTTCTCGAAATTGTTGGATTACAAGGAAAAGCAAAACAGAAAATTGAAACGTTTTCTGGTGGAATGAAAAGAAGAATTAATATTGGCGCCGCTCTTATGAATTCTCCTGAGCTTTTAATTATGGATGAACCTACTGTTGGAATTGATCCCCAGTCAAGAAATCATATATTGGAAACTGTGAAACAATTAAATCGTGATGGAATGACAGTTATTTACACGAGCCATTATATGGAAGAAGTCGAGTTTTTATGTAATCGTATTGGCATCATTGATCATGGGGAAATGATTGCTCTTGGATCGAAAATCGATCTAATTAATCGACTTTCAAGTGGAACGGTATTGGAGATAAAGGTTAGCTCGATTAATGACGAGGTGGTAAACAAACTAAAAATGATATCAGGAGTAGAAGGTGTTCAAATGGATCATAAGGATAACACATTACAAGTATTAGTAGATCCATTGATGAATATAACAAGTGATGTAATTGATAAATTGGTTCAAGCAAGTATCCAAGTAGACTCCTTTCAGCGTAAAGTACCTAATTTAGAGAGTTTATTTTTACAATTGACTGGGCGCTCATTAAGAGATTAGGAGATGGTAGGATGAAGAGCTTGCTAATTGCTTGGAATGACTTTTCAATACGAATCAAAGACCGGCGAGGATTTATTTTAATGTTGGTTATGCCGTTATTGCTAACGGCCATATTAGGGGCAGCACTACAAAATGTCTTTGGGGCTGACGCGGAATTCCCTGAAACTACCGTTGGAATTTCGAGAGAAGCTAGTGATTCATTGAGCAAAGATTTTTACGAAGTGTTAAAAGATACACCATTTATCGAAATAAAAAATGCTACGACAACAGAAAAACTGCAGGTGATGATAAAGGACGGAGAAATTGATGTGGCTATAATTCTCCCCAGCAATTGGAGCGACGGGTTAAACGAAGGAAAGCTTCAAGAAGCAGAAGTACTAACCAATACTGAAAAACAGCTTAAAGCGTCCGTAATCATATCGATTCTCGATTCTTTTATCAATAGAAGTCTGGCAATTTCGACAACTTTGGGTATAGTGGTGGATAATTTGGCAACAACGAATCATTCAGATTCTATTGAAGAAGTAATGGCGGTAATTCAGGATGCAGGCAGACAGGAAATAATAGTAAATGAAAAATCCATTGGTGAAAAGTCAGTTTCTGCTATGCAATATTATACTGCTGCAATGGCAGCCATGTTTTTATTATTTAATATCACTGTGGGAGCTAAATCTATTGCTAGGGAGCATGAAAACAATACACTTAGTAGACTTAGAGGAGCACCTATCAGGAGTAAATCTATTATCCTTGGGAAATTTTACGGTACACTGCTGTTTGCATATATCCAGTTTTTTCTTTTTTATTTTGCCACATCGTTTTTCTTTCAGGTTGATTGGGGAGATAATGTGATTCAAATTTTTACTATTGGTTTAGTGTATGCAATAGCTGTTGCTGGATTATCCATGGTTCTTGCTGCCTTTATTAAAAGAGAAAAGACTTTAGATGTGATTAGCGGTGTAGGAATACAGATTTGTGCGTTGATTGGTGGTTCTATGCTACCACTATCACAGTTTCCAGAGATTTTGAAGAATATATCTCAGATAACACCTAATCATTGGGCATTGACAAGTTTACTTGATATTATGAGTGGCGTTACCTGGGGGGCACTACTTCTTCCGATTAGTGTGTTATTGATGATTGGAATCGTTTCTTTAATTATTGGAACGCTGGGCTTAGAAGCCGGATATAGGAGTGGTGGAAAATGAAGAAAATCTGGGCACTTTGTAAATGGGAGATTAGAATAATATTTAATAATCGTGGTAATTATTTGCTCATGTTTGTTATGCCTCTAATTTTTACGCTATTGTTTGGGCAGCTATTTGCAGATGAAGAGGGATCAGTGGAGAAGATTTTGGTCGTTGATCAGGATCAAACGACACTTTCCAAATCGTTTGTAACTGCCATGAAGCAGGACAACAACCTGTTTCAGGTAGAAGTAGCTACCCAAACTAGTGCAATGGATCAGCTAGAGGATATGAAAATACCAGTGGTTATTACCATCGATAAAGGGTTTGAGACAGAACTAATGGATGGAATCCCTGAATTAAATTTTCAACGCGTACCTGACTTCACTGGTAGTGAGGTAATGAAAGAGTATGTTGGAAATATATTGTCTGAGGCTCATATTCATGCGATCGCTTCAAATGAATGGAGTGAGGTTACTGGAGAAAAGTGGGAGGATATGTACGCTAGCCTAGAAGATCAACCAACCGAGGAAACATTTTTATCCAATACAATATTAGGAAATAATGAAGGATCTCAAGATAATTTATCAAGAAGTGCTTCAGGATTTAGTATTATGTTTCTTATGATCAGTGTAATGAGCGTCACTGGAACCATACTAGAAGCACGTAAGAATGGTGTTTGGCAGCGGTTGATGACTGTACCTGCACGTCGCTTTGAAATTGCCATAGGATACTTGCTCTCTTTCTTCCTGATTGGCTGGATTCAATTTGGAATCTTAATGATCGCTGCTCATTATATTTTTGGGGTAAACTGGGGTAGTCCGGGGCTACTTCTTATTATGGTATCTGCGCTGATGCTAGCAGTTGTGGGAATGGGCTTATTAATTGCAGCAATAGTTAAAACAGTAGAACAGCAAACCTTACTCAGCAATCTTATAGTCGTTTCTACATGTATGATTGCAGGTGTCTTTTGGCCGTTGGAAATTCAACCTTTGTTCATGCAAAAGATTGCCGAGTTTCTCCCACAAACATGGGCTATGCGGGGATTTGAGAGTATAGCAGCTGAGGGCACATTGCTTTCAATTTTAGATAGCGTTGGAGTTCTACTTTTGTTTGCAATTGTATTTTTGTTGTTTGGCATAAGGAAAATTCGCTTTTAAATCGTTAATTTTTTGAAACTTGTCTTGATGACATTGGCTCAGACCCCGCAATAACTAACAGTATAAGAAAAGTGTATGAAATACTACATACTGAATTAGTGGGGTCAGAACCTTATGAGACAGCCTCTTTATTTCTTCATATAATTCTCTGTGAAATAAGGTCTTGATTCGGAGTTGAAATCGACGCCGACTCCTAGTTCTTGATATTCAGGGCGGAGCTTATTTTCCCGGTGTCCAAGTGAATTCATTAATCCTTCGTGGGCAAAGATGCTGCTTTGCTGGCCTGCCGCAAGATTTTCTCCTGCCATGCGGAATGTAATAGCATCCGCTTCCATTCTGTCGAAAGGAGATTCACCCTCGAGGTTGGTGTGGTTGAAGTAGTTGTGAACAGCCATATCGGTACTATGATCGCGAGCTGTTTCGCGAACTGCATTATTCCAGGAAAGTACGCCAAGGTTATGATTGACCCTCGCTGCATTCGTAAGATCGAACAATTGGTACTCAAATCCTTCCTTTAAATAAGGACTAGGCTTACCGAAGAAATCTCTCTTTTTTGCTTCAAGATTATCACTTATAATTTGCAATGCGGTGACCGTATTATCTTCATGCTTGTCGTAAAAAACCGTTACATAGCTATGCTCAATATGAAACATATTGTATTCTTCAGTGTCGATTTGATAAAAAGCTAACCCTTTTTGAATTTTCGTTAACGGGTTTCCTAACTGTGAAAGGACTGTTTCTTTTGCAGTGCCGAGTTTCAAGCCTTGTTTCGATGAAATTAGATCCTGATTTGTGTACAATCCGGCTACTTTTCCTTGTTCATCATAAGCGACCATGAAAAAGTTCTGGTAATTCTCATGATAGGCATGCCATTCCACCCCGTATTCATTTAGAGAAGAACGTTTTGGTGTGCCAACCTGACTTTCCACATCTGCTTTCGAATCACCGAGCTCTATGTTATGGATGGAGAAGGCTTGTTTCGGTGTAGCTAAGGAAGGCTTCTTAATTGGATTAACATCAGGCTGTTCTTTGTCTAATGAAGAGTCTAATTTTTCATCCACCATGCCAAACAGATTCGCGACACCATCTTTCAGCTTTTCCATTCCAGATGAAACTTCCGGTGAATCTTTTAGAGAAGTTACGTCTGATTTCAGCTCCGAGAATGCAGCTTGAAAACCCGATTCCCTAAGCTTCTCTCCATAAAAAAACCAAAATACACCGACAATAATCAATATAGTTAAGAGAAAACGTATCTTTCTCATGAAATAGTTCACTCCTGTCCGCTTAGTCTGTATCTATGACTATTCTAGTTGTTTTATTGAAATTAGTCGAGAATACCCCTTCCTCAAGGGATGGCTTACTTGCCATCTTGATTGTCCGACCGTTCGAGTGCTTCTTCCTTCATTTAAAAATAATCGTCAAACGAGGTCTATCTCTCTTTTTCTATCTCTGCGCAAAAATAACCAATAGAAAATTCTGATAAATAGAACGAATGTTTGTATATCTGGGTGATTACTGGTAAAATTCAGATAGGTAAAAGAGGAGGTGGAATCGTATGCTAGTGAACAAATCTTATAAATTTCGTATCTACCCCAACCAGAAACAGGCTAATCTCATTCATAAAACAATCGGTTGTTCGCGTTTCGTATTCAATTTTTTCCTTGCCAAACAAAGAGAAAAAGATGCGTATTGGTCTATCACAGAAGAAATGAGGCAGAACGGTCAGCTTCCGTCCAACAACTGGAAAGGTAACCGTTTAAATCAATACGAAACCGTTAAATCACTTCCTGAGTTAAAGAAACATTACCCTTTCTTAAAAGAAGTGGACAGCATCGCTCTGCAAAAATCTGTTGAAAATCTCAGTAATGCTTATGATCGTTATTATATAAAGCAGAACAAGCAACCTCGTTTTAAGGCAAAAAAGAATCAGGTACAGTCTTACACGACAAAACAAACGAACGGAAATATTGCTGCGTTAGATAAGCATATGAAACTACCTAAACTTGGTCTTGTTCGATATGCAAAAAGTCGTGAAGTGGAAGGACGGATAGTAAGCGCTACGATTAGACGTACTCCTTCTGGAAAATATTTTGTTTCTTTAGCCACTGAAGCCGACATATTAGTAATACCGAAAACGGGGTCGGCCGTAGGAATAGATGTTGGGATCAAAGACTTTGCGATTCTGTCGGATGGAACGGTCTATTCCAATCCAAAATTTTTTCGTACATTAGAAGGAAAATTAGCAAAGGCACAACGTATTCTTGCTAGACGGACGATAGGTGGATCAAATTGGAATAAACAGCGTATGAAAGTGGCTCGAGTCCATGAACAAATGACATATGCACGAAAAGATTATCTCGATAAGATTTCAACCAAAATTGTCAAAAACCACGACATAATTGGGATGGAAGATTTGTCAGTATCTAATATGCTTAAAAACCACAATCTTGCCAAAGCCATTAGCGAAGTAGCATGGTCACAATTCAAAAGTATGATTGAATACAAGGCGAAATGGTACGGGAAACAAGTCATAACGGTTGCAAAAAACTTCCCTTCCAGTCAACTTTGTTCATGTTGTAGCTATAAAAATGAAGACGTTAAAAATCTTGAATTACGTACGTGGAAATGTCCAGAGTGCCATACCTACCATGATCGAGATATAAACGCAGGAATCAATCTTAAAAACGAAGCTGTAAGACTTCTAACCGTAGGGACTACGGGGATCGCCTAACCCATAACTGATCGATAGATCGGTGTTCCTAGGAATCCCCCACTTCAAGTTTTCGTTAGAAAATTAAGTGGTGGGTAGTTCAATGTACCAGTTTAGAAAAAAGCATGCATACTTTGATAACTGGAGTTTTATGGTGAAAATAGTCTTCTTCCTGAACTTTATTGAAGAAATGGTTGAAGCCAACTTCATCTAAGTTCGTCTATAAGCAAAAGTGAAACGCTTGAACCGATTTGTAAGGGATATTCTTTTCTTAACGCCCAATCCGCCAAAATTTCAATCAACCAATATCCTTGCTATAATAGATGGGAAAGATTAATTGAGATTGAGGTGCTTATAATGGAAGAAATTAAAACGATTACCCCAGAAGAGGTAGAAGCTAAACTTGAAGCAGGAGAAAACTTGGAACTTGTTGACGTTCGTGAAGATGATGAAGTAGCAGAAGGAATCATTGAAGGGGCTAAACATATTCGGATGAACGATATTCCTGCCACACTTGACTATTTTGATAAAGAGAAAGAATATATTTTCATTTGCCGTTCAGGAGGCCGCAGCGCAAACGTAGCACATTATCTACAAGAGCAAGGCTACAAGGTCGTGAATATGGTAGGCGGAATGCTTGAGTGGAATGGTGAAGTAATTGTGAAATAAGGAAGACTTTGACGGGCGTTTTCTATAAAAAACACCCATGAGCGTCTACTTTAAAATCCGACGATGAAAAAGGTTCAGATACTCAAATTGTAATACCTTATGAAGGTGGCTTTGCTGCGCTGATTTGGCGAGGCCCCGCCCCTTTTCATCTGAGTTGGGTCAGACCCCACATCTATTATATATGGTTTATTAATGTATGACACAATAAACCATATGTAGAGTATGAGGTCAGACCTGTTTTTTTTCAAAAAAATGAATAGTATCATTAATTTTGGGGCACCCTGTTTCTAAAAAGGCAGGGGATGGCCGATGATTCAAGTAAAGTTGTTTGATTATGAACATGAAAAGGACTTGGAAGATGAAATGAATGTATTCCTTGAGGATATCCGTGAAAATAAAATTGTTGACATCAAATACAATATTGCGACGACCGGGGAAGAGGAAGATGATCAAATCTATTGTTTTAGTGCGATGATTATCTATAAGAAGTGACAGAAGTATGTAGAGAAAAGGAATTCAGTTCACGGCTGATATAGGCAAGTATTTTGACAGAATCACTTGGCAGAACTGCTTCATTCACTAGAATATTCCCGGAGATCATTTATTTATGCATCAAATCTGGACTTTATGCGTCGAAATCGAAAAATATGCGTCAAATCTGGGTTTTATGCGCCAAAATCGAAAAATATGCGTCAAATCTAGAATTTACGCGTTAAATTGAAAAAGAGCAGATACCAATTATGATTTTGGTATCTGCTCTTAATATTATGCGTGACCTTTAGCATAGAGCGCTGCGTTCATTCCAGCGAGCCGTCCTGTTACAAGCGCAGAGGTAATGTTGTAGCCTCCGGTGTAGCCGTGAATGTCTAAGATTTCGCCGCAAAAATAGAGACCTGGCATGATTTTCGAGCCCATTTCCTTTGGGTGGATTTCTTTTACAGATACTCCGCCACCGGTAACGAAGGCTTTTTCGATCGAATGAGTACCATTGACAGTGAATTGGAAGTCTTTGCATAGTTCCGCAAATCGTCGGACTTTTTCATGCGCTAAATTGCCACCTTGTTCTTGCAAATCGAAGCCACTTTTTTCAAGCAGAAAATGCAAATAGCGCTCAGGAAGTAAGCCTTTTAACGTATTCTTAATCGCTTTTTTCGGGTCATCTTTCATTAATTTAATCACTTCTTGAAAAACTTCTTCTTTGTTTGCATCCGGCAAAGCGTCAATTTTCATCATTACAGCTTGCGATTTTGCTTTTTTTAATTCTTTGACAACGAACTGACTGCAGCGAAGAACAGCTGGACCAGAGATGCCAAAGTGGGTGAAGAGCATATCCATCCTGTGCGTGATCAGCGGTTTACCCTTTGTGTTCAATACGCTCAAGGCAACGTCACGAAGTGCGAGACCTTGCAGAGATTTGTCCTTAATGAATGGCTCATTGCTTGTTACAGGTACTTCAGTTGGGAAAAGCTCGGTAATCGTGTGACCGGCTTTCTTTGCCCATACATAGCCATCCCCAGTCGAACCCGTCTGAGGTACAGATTTACCGCCGACTGCTACAACAATGCTACCTGCCGTGAAGGTTTGGCCATCTTTTAAACGTAAACCTGCAGTTTTTCCATTCTCATAGAGAACTTCAGCAACAGGGGAATTTTTATAAACTGTTACTTTCAAGCTGTTCATACGCTCAAGCAAAGCATCGACAACGCTTTGGGCACTGTTATTAACAGGAAACATCCGTCCGTGGTCTTCTTCTTTTAACTCAACACCAAGCTTCTCAAAAAATGCGATAATATCTTCATTATTAAATTCGGAAAAGGCACTATATAAAAAGCGGCCGTTTCCCGGGATATGTTTAATAATTTCATCTATCGAAAGGCGATTGGTAACATTACAACGGCCGCCGCCTGATATGGCAAGCTTTCGCCCAAGTTTTTCTCCTTTATCAACAAGAAGCACATTCGCTCCTTTTTCTCCAGCGGCAATTGAAGCCATTAATCCAGAAGGACCGCCGCCAATTATTATTACATCATATTTCATGTGATCACCAGCTTTACTATTTTCATTTCTTCATTATATAGCATAACTAGTTGGGAAGTAAAAACGACATGTGAAAACATTTGCTTGTGCCCCATGTGAGATTTTGCTAAAATTTCTGAGATAATGAAAAAATGCTTATTTTAAAGGTCAATATAGATTTTTTAATAGGAAGGGAATATGGTAAGATAGAGAGCGTGAAAACGTAACTGACATAGGCAGGAAGGGATTAGATGTCTTCAAAGCTTTTAAAAGGAGCGTTCATATTAACGCTCGGTTCGGTTTTATCGAAAGTACTAGGGCTGTTATATGTGATACCGTTTGACGCATTGATGGGAGTAAAAGGAGCCGGTCTGTATTCTCATGCGTACGTTCCATATACGATCTTTATCAGCATGGCTACAGCTGGAATGCCGCTTGCCGTTTCTAAAACGGTTTCTAAATACAATTCATTAGAAGAATATGCGGTCAGTCGAAAATTATATAAGTCAAGTTTGAAACTTATGTTAGTAACAGGGTTTTTAGCTTTTATCGTAATGTATGCGTTAGCTCCTGTGTATGCTAACTTTGTAAGTGTCGGTGAAAAAAGTTTTACAGCTGATGATATTACAGCTGTAATTAGGGCAGTAAGTTTTGCATTGATTATCGTACCATTTATGAGTATTATCCGTGGCTTTTTTCAAGGGCATCAAAAAATGGAACCAACGGCTATTTCGCAAGTAGTTGAACAAATCGTTCGGATTGTTTTCCTACTTGCTGGTGCATATGTCGTACTGAAAATAATGGATGGTAATCTTGTAACAGCGGTCAGTGTTGCAACATTCGCGGCAGCAATTGGTGCAGTTGGTGGGTTATTCGTTCTTTTATGGTATTGGAAAAAAGAAAAGCCTTACTTAAACGACCTTTTGAAACAAGACAAAGGGACAATGGATATTTCCTTACCACATATTTATAAAGAGATTCTTATTTCTTCGATCCCATTCATTTTTGTATCGATCGCTATGCCTGCTTTCCAGTTTGTGGATAACTTGACGTTTGAGAAGACTTTGGTTTCCATTGGTTTGAGTGGTGAATTTGCCGAATCAGCTTTTGGTATATTAAATTTTAATGCACAAAAGTTAGTTGTGATTCCAATGACACTAGCGACTGCCTTTTCGATGGCTCTTCTTCCATCCGTGACAAAGGCTTATGTGAGTGATGATACCAAAGCCTTTCGTCATCAACTAGATCAGGCATTTCAAATTTTACTATTTCTAACGATCCCTGCCGTCATTGGGATGGCAACTTTAGCTGATCCGATCTACACTGCGTTTTTCGATCATAATCCACTAGGGACGAGTATTCTTGCTACTTATGCTCCAACAGCGATTTTATTTGCGTTATTTTCTGTGTCAGCTGCCGTGCTACAAGGGATTAACCAGCAAAAATATTCAGTGTTAAGCTTATTAGTAGGATTACTAATTAAATTGAGCATAAATATTCCATTCATAAAAATGTTTGAATCAGTAGGAGCGGTATATGCAACTACCTTGGGGTACATCGCTGCCTGTGCTTTAAATTTATTTTTTATTCATTATTTTACAGGATATCGGTATAATCTTGTGATAAAGAGAACAATTCTTATGAGCGTGTTTACGGCAATTATGGGACTTGTAGTTTGGGGAGTAGAAAGTTTATTAGGCCTGTTTTTGGATTCTGAAATCAGACTTCAAGCAATTGTAATTATTATCATATCCGCTATCTTCGGTGGTCTCGTCTATGCAGCTATCTCTCTAAAAAGTAAATTAGCACACCGCTTATTTGGCAGTCGAATCGATCGTTTAGCACAGAAACTGGGTGTAAAGGCGAAGGTTTAATTAAAAAAATAGGGAAGAGTATGAATCTCCCCATAATAGATAGAGGGTATCCCAAAAGGGTCTGACCCAGCACTCATCATACGGTTTATCGTGTTTCTTACACTTTGTTTAAACTGTCTGTAGTAGTTGTGGGGTCTGACCCTTTTCTTGTTATAATAGAATGAATGCATATAAACAATACATGTTAAAGAGATGCAAGATCAATCGTACCGGAGGAACTTATGAGAATTGATAAATTATTAGCAAATGTGGGCTACGGTAGCCGAAAAGAAGTGAAAAGTTTACTTAAATCAGGCGCTGTCGTCGTGAATGAACAAGTTGTGAAGGACGCGAAGGCGCATGTTGACCCAGAAGTGGATCATGTAACGGTACATAACGAGCCAGTGGTATATAGAGAGTTCATCTATTTGATGATGAATAAGCCTCAAGGCCTTATTTCTGCCACGGAAGATAATTTTCAGGAAACAGTGATTGATATACTAGAACCAGAAGATGCAGCAATGGAGCCTTTTCCAGTAGGACGCTTGGACAAGGATACAGAAGGGTTGCTGCTGATTACAAATGATGGCCAACTTGCTCACCAGCTACTTTCCCCAAAAAAACATGTCTCGAAAACGTATTTCGCAGTGATTAATAGTGAAGTGACACAAAGCGATATCGAAGAATTCAGTAAAGGGGTAACACTGGATGATGGCTATCATACTAAGCCTGGAGAGTTGAAAATTTTAAAATCAGGACTAACATCTGATATTGAATTAACGATTATGGAAGGGAAATTTCATCAAGTAAAAAGGATGTTTGAAGCGGTAGGCAAACGAGTCGTTTATCTGAAGCGTATTTCAATGGGCAGCCTTGGGCTTGATGAAGCGCTCGAACTTGGTGAGTACCGTGAATTAACCGATGAGGAACTTGAGGCTTTACGGAACGGACAATAATCATAAGCAAAAAAATGAGGCGGACTGTATGAGTCTGCCTCATTTCTAGTAGATGGGTACTATTCTTCTATGTCTTTAGTTTGCAAATGCATGGTGGAAAATCTTTTTAAAAAACTGCGTCTTTAGCTTTAAGATGACATCTTTACTTTTTTGCTTGTTGTGGTCCATAGTCCGCGGCTTGGGCTTTTGACTAAGTCGTTATAAGCTAACACATTTAAATCGCGCTGTATTGTTCGAGGAGTGATGCCAAATTCTTCTACAAGGTCCTGAGTAGAAACCGTACCGTTATTACTAATAAACATATAAACGGATTTAATACGGGTTAACATGCGATTTGTTGAAGGTTTCAAAAAATCACTCCTTATTATTTTTCATTGGCACTAAAACAAATGAAAACAACCGATAAGATGGACAACATTCCAGCTGCCACTATGTACTTGCTTTACCCATCCTGAAACTCCCCTAAAACATTGCGCAAAATTTCAAGCTGTCATTTGCCTTTATTCTACCTCTTTCTTGGAAGAAATTCTAGAAAAAAACCATGGAATTTACAAAATATTTACTTTTCACCGTTAATTTATGCGTGTATTCTCATTTTATTCATTTTCAATCGCCTTATGGGAAAAAATTCTGATTGGTTTTATGTAAAGTGTTAGGTATAATTCCAATGTATTCATTAATAGTTAACAGGAGGAAAAGGGTTGCTAGAAGAAAGATTTAGAAATGATCTTGTTTATCGAAAAGAGAACGTGTACTTTATTTTCACAATGATTTTTAGTATTATGATGTATATTTTTTTAGCCTTTAGCATTATTGGAATTGTGATTATTGGAACGCTCATTTTATTGTCATTATTTGTCCATGGTTTATCGATGGCCCATATTCGCCGTAATGGCGTTCGAATCAGTGAAAGACAATTTTCAGGGGTTTATGAAAAGGCAGAGTTACTTGCAAAAGAGATGGATATGAAGGTTCCCAATATGTATGTGTTGGAGTCTTCTGGGATGTTGAATGCGTTCGCCACTCGTTTTTTCGGAAAAAATATGGTTGTCATTTATTCAGAATTATTTGACTTATCAGAAGAGGGGAAGGAAGATGAGCTGATGTTCGTGCTTGCTCATGAATTCGCCCATATTAAACGAAGACATGTGTTGGTGCATATGCTTGTGCTTCCTGCGATGTTTATGCCATTACTTGGTGAGGCGTATATGCGCGCTTGTGAATATACATGTGACCGCTATGCGCACTTTTATGTGAAAAATACGGAAGCATCGAAACAGGCTCTTACTATGCTTGCGATAGGAAAGAAACTTGCTCCGAAAGTGAATCAGGATGCATTTGTGGACCAAATTCGCGAAGAGTCGGGATTTTTTGCTTGGTTAAGCGAAAAGCTCTCCACACATCCCCACCTTCCAAAGCGTTTAAATGCTTTGGATAATTGGTCATTTCCGGAAGAAAAAGAATTAATTAAAGAGAAAAAAGCAACGGTCATATTAGGGATTAGCCTCAGTATTCTGCTATTTGCGGCTCTGCCTATTGCAGCAGGTGTAAGTATTGCCAAAGCGGTATCTACTCTAGCCGCTAGTGATTTCGCTGCTATGTTCTCAGATGACTATGAAATGGAAGAAGGCTATACACCGCTTATGATTGCAGCCTCCGAAAATGATACGGAGACCATGCTTTCGCTCCTTTCCGATGGTGCCGATATTAATGAAACCGACGATTACGGCCAAAGTGCACTTCATCAAGCAGTGTCCTATGAAAATTACGAAATAGCTAAATTACTGCTAGAAAAAGGCGCAACCGTTGATTTAGTAGATTCGTATGACACAACCCCGCTGAATCTTGCTGCTTATATGGAAAATGTTAAACTGGTTACCTTACTTCTCGAATATGGTGCAGATCCAACTAAAAAAGACTTGGATGGTCTATCGGCGATCGATTACGCGAAGGATTTGAATAACAAAGAATTGATCGAACTATTTAACCAATAAATTGAAAAGACTTTTTTCCTGAATTGGAGAGAAGTCTTTTTTTATCCCGCATTAACGGGCAGTAAGCCCCCCACCTCAAGGCTTAGAGGAATCGAAGAAGAGTAGGTGGGGGACAACTGCCCGTAAAAGCCCGATTGGTGAGATACAGTGAAACTTACCGATGCGTGAGCAGAGGTTTAGTTGAACCGATCGGGTTCGTACTGTCGATTGATCGAAGCGGTAGCGAAGATCTTAGCGACAGTAGAACGGGACTAACAATCAGTGGTGGATGAAGAAAACCCCCACTGATTGAAGTTTCACTTTATAAATAAATTTTTTGAAAAAATATCTTGCATATCAACTGCATACATGTTAATTTTGTTAATGAATTTCAAATCGTAATAATTACGATTTAAGTTAATGTGTATGTAGATTATTTGTAACGAGATAAAAAATTAGAAGGGAAGATACGAATGAATAAAATTCCAGTAACAGTATTAAGCGGCTATTTAGGAGCAGGTAAAACAACTCTGCTTAATCACGTCTTACATAACCGTGAAGGCCTTAAAGTCGCAGTGATTGTAAATGACATGAGCGAAGTCAATGTCGATAGTGAATTAATTCAAAAGCAAGGCGGTTTTTCTAGAACAGAAGAGAAGTTAGTAGAGATGTCTAATGGATGCATCTGTTGCACATTGCGTGAAGACTTACTTGTTGAAGTGGAAAAGTTGGCAAGACAAGGTGATATTGACTACATCTTAATTGAATCTTCTGGGATTAGCGAGCCTGTTCCAGTTGCGCAGACATTCTCTTATATTGATGAAGAAATGGGGATTGATTTAACTAGATTCTGTAAACTGGACACGATGGTAACGGTAGTCGATGCGAATCGTTTTTGGCATGACTTCGAATCCGGTGATTCACTGCTTGATCGTAAGGAAGCGGTGGGAGAAGACGACGTTCGAAATATCGCCGATTTATTGATTGATCAAATTGAATTTTGTGACGTTCTTATTTTGAATAAATGTGATTTAGTTGCAGCGGAAGACTTAGATAAATTGGAAAAAGTTATAAGAACGCTGCAGCCTGAAGCGAAAGTTATTCGTTCTGTTAACAGTACAGTTCACCCAAAAGAAATTATGAACACAGGATTATTTGATTTTGACAGAGCAAGTTCCCAAGCTGGCTGGTTAAAGGAACTTAACTTAGGGCCTGCACAACATACACCGGAAACGGAAGAATACGGAATATCCTCTTTCGTATATGAAAGAAAATTTCCTTTCCATTCAGAAAGATTCAATAACTGGGCTGGATCGATGCCCATTCAAATTGTTCGTGCAAAAGGAATTGCTTGGTGTGCAAGTAGAAATAACTTAGCCTTGCTATTATCACAAGCCGGCCCATCTGTAAGCATTGAGCCAATCTCCTATTGGGTAGCCTCTCTGCCAATCGCGCAACAGGAAGAAATTTTACGACAAAACCCAGATTTGAGTGAAACATGGGACGAAGAATTTGGAGACAGACATACGAAACTAGTGTTCATCGGGATGGATTTGAATGTTGAAATGATTACCAAAGAATTGGATGGATGCTTACTCACTCCGGATGAGTTTAATGATGAATGGAGTAAACTTAAGGACCCATTTGTCTGGAAGCTGACTCAGTAATAAGTAAACGCACAAGGAAAATGATGTGTAATCATAATTTATAAATCGTAATAATTGTGATTTGTCATTGCGATATAAGTTGGAGGAAAGATCTTCGTTTTTATTTTCACTTCAGATCGAAAACAGACTTGCTAAATATGTGGCAAGTTTGTTTTCGTATAACTGCTAATTCATTTTTCCGTAAAGATTGTTTATCCTAGATCTCTTCTCACTTCTGATGGTTATTCCACTTAAATTTCTCCCAATGATTTTATGATGGTATTAGGATCGAAACATCTATTTTTGATAACATTTATCTTTTCCCTTTCATTCTTAGCTGAAATTATCTAAAATAGGGATTATCAAAAAAAGAAAATGTAGACGTTTTCAAATAAAAGGGGCCAGTGATGATTACAACCATGAATAGTTATTCGCCTTATATGACATTTACCAAAGAGGAATGGGCAAAATTACGTTTTAACACACCGATGACATTGACAGAAAATGAGTTAGAAGAATTACAAGGAATCAATGAGAATATATCAATGGATGAAGTTACAAATATTTACGTTCCGTTGGCTAGGCTTATTAATTTATATGCGACGGCTTCTCAACAACTTCATTCTGTAACTGATACTTTTTTTGGGAAAAGCACCCGTAAAATACCTTATATTATTGGGATTGCGGGTAGTGTCGCGGTTGGGAAAAGTACAACCTCGAGAATAATTAAGGCTTTGCTCTCGAAATGGCATAATCACCCAAAGGTTGAAATTGTAACAACAGATGGCTTCCTTTTTCCGAATTCTGTATTGGAGCAAAAAGGGTTAATGCAAAGAAAGGGATTTCCAGAAAGCTATGATATTCGCGAACTCATAAAATTTCTGGCACAATTAAAATCAGGCACTCCAACCATTTCATCACCCGTTTATTCACATTTGTATTATGATGTCTTGCCAGGGGAAAATGAGATCATCGATCAGCCAGATATCGTGATTGTAGAAGGAATAAATGTGTTGCAAACACCTATACTTCAGGATCAGTCATTACCAAGTGTATTTGTCTCAGACTTCTTTGACTTATCGATTTATGTGGATGCAGTAGAGAGTGATTTGAAGGAATGGTATATAGACAGATTCATGAAACTAAAGGAAACAGCTTTTCACAATCCGAAGTCTTACTTCCATCGTTATGCGTCTCTTTCCGATGGTGAAGCTTGCGTTGTTGCTGCGGATATTTGGAATCGAATTAATAAAGTCAATTTGCTTCATAATATTGAGCCGACAAAGACACGAGCTGATTTAATTTTAACAAAGGCTGCCACTCATGATATTCATTCTATTAAGTTGAGGAAGATTTAAGCTGACTTTTTATAACAGAGAAGAAAGGAAACGCATAGATGACTGATAACAAATTAAGTCAAATTGGACCGCCGCGTTTTGCGATTGCCGTTCATGCTCTCATCTGGCTTGCCAAAAGTAGTAAATTGCAAACGAGCTCAATACTTGCCGAGCAGGTGAATTCTCATGCGACTTTCTTACGCAGAGTGCTTGCCCAGCTTGCAGATTCAGGGATTGTGGAAACAAAGGAAGGACGTGATGGCGGGTACAGCTTGAAAATTCCCGCACAGAAATTGACGCTTGCTGATATATACATCACGGTTAAACCTGAATGCATACGTTATGGGGAAGAGGTAGAGTGTGGTAAAGCGGGGAAACAATTGGACCAGTTGCTTGAAGAAATTCTAAACAAAGCCGAACACGAGACTATAAAATATTTAAAGGCAATTACTTTGGAACAAGTTATGGATACCATTGATTTTACCGATTTCGAAAAAAGCTGTACAGGCTGATTATTTGCTGAATCATCTTGTGCAATTTATAATGTGCTTACTTGAGTTGCAATTAATCTTTTTGAAAAATAACATACAGGAGGTACAGCCATGAGAGTTGAAATATGGTCTGATTATCAATGTCCGTTTTGCTATATTGGCAAACGTCGTTTTGAAAAAGCATTGTCTCAATTCGCTCATCAATCAGAAGTAGAGGTTGAATTTAAAAGCTTTGAATTAGATCCACATGCCAAAAGAGATATGGGGATGAATATTCACGAAATGCTGGTAAAAAAATATGGTACATCAGTTGAACAAGCGAAAGAAATGAGTGCCAATGTAATAAGCCAAGCAGAAGGAGAAGGATTAGACTATCACTTTGATACGATGATTCCTACCAATACATTTGATGCACATCGATTGATGCAATTCGCTGCTGCAAAGGGAAAAGAAAATGAAATGAACGAGACGTTATTTCATGCGTACTTTACAGAATCCCAGCATATCGGCGATCAAGAAACACTTGCTTCACTTGCTGAACAAGTCGGACTGGATAAAATAGAAGTAACTGGCATGCTTGCTAGTGATCAATTCACTGAAGAAGTAAGGGCAGATGAAAGTGAAGGAAGTCAGTTAGGAATTACCGGAGTACCATTTTTCGTTATTAATCGAAAATACGGCGTTTCTGGTGCCCAGCCGACGGAACTGTTTTTAGAAACATTGAATAAGGTTTGGACTGAAGAAAATCCACTGCAAATCTTAACTGAAGCCTCAACGGATAATAGTTGTACAGATGGATCTTGTGCTGTTCCTGAAAAGTGATAGCATTTAAATAGAAATGAATAGATATTATAAAGGTCTGAACTCACACACTATCCATTATTTATGGATTGTGAGAACAGACCTTTTTGTATGTTTGTTTTATAATAAAAAAAGTATAATTAATCCGTTTGATTCGGATAATCACAATATTCAATAATGGTTCCTTCAGTATCAGCTGGATTCAAATAGATAAGCCTTCTGCCATGTTTGTTGATACGTAAGGAATTTTCCAAAATCCGAATGCCTTGTTGCTTCAGTTCGAGTAAAGCTTCATCCAAATCTTCAACTCGATAGGCAATATGATGAACACCTTTGCCTTTCTGCTTAATGAATCGAGCAATCGGTGAAGTCGTGTTGTTTGTCGGTGCAAGCAGTTCGATTCTTTCCCCGTTTATTTCGATTATGGCAATTTCACTTTCTACCCCTATTGCTTCACTACTGTAACGATCTATTAATTGCCCGCCTAATATCTTCTGATGAAAATTAATACTACTTTCTAAATCACGTACAGCTATGCCTATGTGATCAATTATTTTATCCATATAATCCTCCAAGTTTCCATCTATTCCTATAGTATAGTAGCACATGCCATCAATAAACGATGAATCATGACGTTTCCTGTTTTAAAATGATTAATGAGGAGTCTATTAACATTTGTAAAAATTTTGCTTGCGTGAATCACACTACATTTAGTACGATAAAGGGAGAAGAGAGTCTATTCATTTGGGTTGAAATCTACCATAGCTTGCGTGAAACGGTGGAAATTCATGTTAAATGAAATGTATGATGCGCTTTATTAGATAAAGTGAAACTTCAATCAGTGTGGGCTTGACTTTCCGTTAATGCGGGATAAATATCGTATTTTTATAAGCCTTTTTTTCAATACTGGCATTTAAGAATGAGCTGAATAATTATTTAGGGGGTATGGTGTTGAAACGTACAGGTGAGTATGTGCTAGGAATTATTGGGATGTTACTATCGGTGATATTGACTTTTATTGGGATCTTTTTTATGGCCATGAAGCAAAATGATGGAATCAGACAAGCAATAGAAGGAGAAATATCAAATGATCCAACGATAACGATGGAAGAATTCTCTCTGGTGCTGGACGCTGTTGGAGGATTTGGCTTGATGATTGTAGTTGCATCGGCAATTGGTATTATACTTGGTCTTATTTCCATCTTCATTTTAAAAAGCAAACGCCAGAAGATGGCTGGAGTTTTCTTTATCATAACGGCTGTTCTTGTTGGCTTGCTATCGGTCGGCTTAGGATTGCTTCAGGCAGTTTTATTCCTGATTGCTGGAATCATGTGTCTTGTTCGTAAGCCGAAGAATATAGAACAAGATCCATATGTAACGGTGTGAAAGAATTCATAGGAGGATGTCTCATAAGGGTCTGACCCTTATAAGACATCCCCTTTTTTATTTGATTCAGGCATTCAATTTAGTTCAAGCAATACGATCACTTTCAAACATGAGCGTGAAAACAATTATTTATCCCAAACACCCATTAACATCGAAGTTTCGCGTATAATGAAACCTTGTACAAATGGGAAAGATAATAAAAATTCATAATAAAAGAGGCAAAATGATGAAAAGTTTTAAAGAATATAGATTAAGTGATGAAATTGTAAAAGCGTTAACGAGTATGAATTTCACGACTCCCACAGAAGTTCAAAGCAAGGTGATTCCGCTAGTGCTTGAAAATCGGGACCTTGTTGTGAAATCACAGACAGGGAGCGGGAAGACGGCTTCATACGGAATTCCGATTTGCGAAAAAGTGGATTGGAATGAAAATAAGCCACAAGCACTTGTCTTGACTCCGACGCGAGAGTTAGCGGTTCAAGTGAAAGAAGATATCATAAACATTGGCCGCTTCAAACGAATTAAAGCGACCGCAGTTTATGGCAAGCAACCATTTGCAAAGCAACAAGCAGAATTAAAGCAAAAGAGTCATATCGTTGTAGGTACACCAGGTAGGGTGCTTGATCATATTGAGCGTGGGACCATTGCTTTAGATAAACTAACTTACCTTGTGATTGATGAAGCAGATGAGATGTTGAATATGGGCTTCATTGACCAAGTAGAGGCGATTATCCAGACGCTGCCAAGAAATCGCGTAACCCTTCTTTTCTCAGCAACACTGCCGGAAAGTATTAAGAATATGACGCATAAATATATGAATAAACCAGGTGATGTTGAAATTAAGGCATCAGGCCTCACGACGAATACAATCCATCATACTGTGATCGAAGTCGAAGAACAGGAGAAATTTAAGCTTCTTCAAGATATAACGGTTGTAGAAAACCCAGATAGCTGTATTATTTTCTGCCGAACAAAAGACCGCGTCGATCAGTTAGTTGATGAGTTAACCGATTTGGATTACGACTGTGATAAAATTCATGGAGGGATGGTGCAGGAAGATCGTTTGGCTGTCATGAATGATTATCGAAGAGGCGAATTCCGTTATTTAATTGCAACAGATGTGGCAGCAAGAGGAATTGATATTGATAGCATTACACATGTAATCAACTATGATCTACCATTGGAAAAAGAAGGCTATGTCCACCGTACTGGTAGAACAGGGCGTGCTGGGAAAACAGGACATGCGATTACATTTGTCACCCCTTTTGAAGATCGATTTTTAGCAGATATTGAGACATATATCGGCTTTGAAATTGAAAAAAGAAGTGCTCCAACCAAAGAAGAAGTAACAAGTAAGCAGGCGGCATTTGAAACGAAAATGAATGCCCAACCAGTGTTGAAAAAAGATAAAGCAGACGCATTAAATAAAGGAATTATGAAACTCTATTTTAATGGCGGCAAGAAAAAGAAATTACGGGCAGTCGACTTCGTTGGAACCATTGCCAAAATTAGCGGCGTATCTGCTGATGATATTGGGATTATCACCATTGAGGACCATGTATCTTATGTTGAAATATTAAATGGCAAAGGTCCACAAGTATTGCGGGTGATGAAGGATACGACAATTAAAGGAAAACTACTAAAGGTAAATGAAGCAAAGAAGAAATAATAAAGCAGATGCAACCAGGTCTTATCAAATATCGACTCTAGTAGTGTTATAATTCTTCAAGTACGTGTTCAAAAAGGAGGATAAAAAGAGCGGAGAAATTCGACAGCTATTTTTACCGGAATTTTTGAACATCTGCTTCAAGGTACGAAACAGAACAAATGGCCAGTCAAGTAAAGTAGCAACCAGGAAATTGAAAACATAAACGTGCAATATGCGTATTAGGAATAATAAATATTGGATTTCAGTAGATGTTTTGGGGTATAAATAAGGCAGAGTTTTTAAGAAAGAGGGGAAAAGAGTTTGGAAGAGCGCAAAGAGATATTTTCATGGGTAAAGGCCATATTAGTCGCCGTTTTACTTGCTTTTGCTATTCGTACCTTTATATTTGCTCCAATTATCGTAGACGGTGAGTCAATGATGCCCACCTTGCACAATCATGAGCGTGTTGTACTGAATAAAATGGGTACAGACATTGAAGACATAAACCGATTTGATGTTGTTGTTTTTCATGCGACAGAAAAAAAAGATTATATTAAACGTGTTATTGGGCTTCCTGGTGATCGAATTAAATATGAAGATGATGTTCTGTATGTGAATGACAAACCAGTAGATGAACCCTATTTAGCTGAATATAAAAAAATGACGGACGGTTTGTTAACATGGGATTTCACTCTGGACGAAACGGTTCCTGAAGGTCAATTATTCGTCATGGGGGATAACCGTCAAAATAGCCTCGATAGCAGAGAAATTGGAACTATTTCCATTGATCAAGTCGTTGGTAAAGCAAGCTTCGTCTATTGGCCGGTAAAAGAAATTAAATTAATCAAGTGAGACGAATAAGGATGACTGAAAAGGGTCTGACCTCATACTCTATACATAGTTTATAGTGTTACACACTTAAATTTAAACTATGGGTAGTGGGGGTCTGACCCTTCTTTATTTTGTTGAATGTTCTTAAGTCAGTCTCTAAAAGATGTGTGCTATAGTGTTAGTCAAATCTATATACGAGGTTTTCACATAATCAGAATATATCGATCATATCCTGATCCAATAGGGAATATACTCTATGGTTGTGTTTACTAGGGGGATAGAAAAGTCCTAAAAATTTACTTGGTGAAAGCGAATAACATTTCATTGTCGAAAAGGAATTAACAGGTTATAATTGGAAATAAATCAAGCGTTTTTTAATAAAGATGTTAGAAAAGTAATAGTCTAGTAATAATATAGAAGAGAAAATTTGGGGAAATAGGTGGGAGGCAATTTGAAAAAATATCTTGTGTTGGTTGCGGCAATTGCGATGGTCGGGGGATTGGTTCTGTACGGAAAACACGGAGAAGCAGCTACTCATGTAAATTCTAATGAAGTCCAAGGCATCGGTCAGCATAAGAAGCATGAACTTCTGCTTTCTAAGAAAGAATGGGTCGAACAGGAAATAACATTGCTTGATCCAAGAAATGGAAGTGGAATACAAAAACTTAAACCTTCTTCATTTAGTAATGAAGAAAACGCAGCGCTGATTGCAAGCGAATTAGAGAAAAAATATGATCAGCCTATGGTCCCAGCCCAACTAAATAGTGATGGGACATTGAAAGCCGGCAGTAACAGAGTCGTGTTTGATAAAGCAGCCTTTGTTACGGCATTACAGAATATAACGTTTTTTCAAAGAGAAATTGAAGTACCGATCACGGAAAGTGCACCTAATATAACGGCTGAAGCGGCTGCAAATGTGGATCAAGATGTGCTAGCCTCTTACAAAACCCACTTCAATGCTTCAGTTAAAGGAAGAACGACTAATATTGTTCTTTCCGCTAAGGAGATTGACGGGGTCGTATTAGGTCCTGGAGATCGGTTTTATTATAATTTAGTTGCCGGTGAAGCTAATGCTGAAAGAGGCTATCAAAAGGCCATGGAAATTGTGAACAAGGAAATGGTAGAAGGAATTGGCGGTGGAATTTGCCAGACATCTAGTACACTCTATAATGCTATAGACAAGGTAGGCCTAGAAATTTTAGAACTGCACCACCACTCGTTGGGTGTTTCCTATGTTCCGAAAGATCGTGATGCTACTGTAGCGTATGGAGTAAAGGACTTTAAGTTTCAAAACAATAAAGATTTTCCTATTATGATTAAGACTATAGTGGATACAAAAAATGGAACGCTTGAAGTCCAAGTACGAGCAGCCGATCAATCTGTTGCAAAAAAAGGCTAAGAACTTTGTGAGAGTTTCTTTTTTAAACATCCTCCAATATGTAAATTGTAGGGATGAAATCGAGTAACATCAAAATTCAAAATCAATGATATACTATAAGTAGAGCCTAGCCTAGACAAAATTCTTTGTTTAGGTTTTGTCTTTTTTATGTGACATACATAAAGTGAAACTACCATCAGTCTGATTTTATTCATCCCCCACTGATGGGTAGTTAAATCAGGATAAAAAATGATGTAGAAGGAGTGTGATGAAAGATAGTGAGATTTAAAAAAATGATACCGAATTTTGTGACGTTAGGAAATTTGTATTGTGGTTTTTTATCGATAGGCTTTGCGGCAAATGGTCAATATAGTAATGCAGCCATCTTAATCCTGATTGGTATGATGCTAGACAGTATGGATGGCCGGTTGGCACGAATGTTACAAGCAGACAGTACATTAGGAAGAGAACTGGATTCATTGGCCGATATTGTTACATTTGGTGTTGCTCCCTCGTTTCTTGTGTATTATACATATTTCTTCCACTTTGGATTGTTAGGATTGATTGTAGCTGGACTGTTCCCGCTATTCGGTGCATTCCGCTTAGCAAGATTTAATATTAGCTCATCCAAATCATCTATGAATTATTTTATCGGAGTTCCGATTACAGCGGCCGGTGGAATTCTGGCGTTACTTACCTTATTTGGAGGTAAACTACCCAATATCATCACGACAGTTGTCTTTACAGCGCTTTGCTTTTTAATGGTGAGTAAGATCCGAATACCGAGCCTAAAAGAAATACCACTTCCCAAATACGGGACAATTGTAACCGTATTTCTAGGCTGTTCTTTATTTGCAATTTATAAAGGCACCCAACAAAACTTTCCTTATCTCATCTATATCGCCACCCCGCTTTATATCACGTATTTAGGGTATCGATTTGTGAAAAGCAGGAAAGAATCAGAATGAAAATGGAGGTTGCCGAAAAAAGGTTTGATCCTTTTGGTATCGGGTAGTCTCTTGTCATTCATTTTAGATCTTCTTAAAATGGTAGAAAGTTTGGAAGCAATGGTAAAATAGAACGATGATGCGAATAGGAGTGAATGTACTGTGAATAAAACAAATTGGCGGAATGAAATAGAAAGCCGGAAGTTGGACTTATTGCAGGATACACAAAATCTCTTGAAGATTAAAAGTGTTTTAGACGAAGAAAATGGAACAAAAGAAGCTCCGTTTGGCGCAGGCGTAAAAGAAGCGCTCGACTACATGCTAGGACTTGGAGAGAAAGCTGATTTCACGATTAAAAACGTAGACAATATCGCTGGTCATATTGAAATGGGAGAAGGGGAAGAGGTCGTCGGAATTCTTTGCCATGTAGACGTGGTGCCAGAAGGAGACGGCTGGGGCTCAGACCCGTTTGGAGCTGAAATTCGTGATGGGAAAATCTTTGCCCGCGGCGCTCTTGATGACAAAGGGCCGACAATGGCGGCTTTCTATGCGATGAAAACAGTGAGGGAGCTTGGTCTACCTTTAAGTAAGCGTGTGCGGATGATCATCGGTACAGATGAAGAATCCAATTGGCGTTGTGTGGACCGATATTTTGAAGTGGAAGAAATGCCAACAATAGGCTTCGCACCAGATGCTGATTTCCCAATCATTAATGCGGAAAAAGGAATTTGGGATTTTGCGATGATTCAAGAGCCAGCGAAAATAAATCAGAAGACATCCACAGTAAATGTGAAGAGCTTTACGTCTGGCCGCAGAACGAATATGGTGCCTGATTTTGCAACTGCTATTGTGGAATCGACGAATAGTGAAGAAGTAACGAGCCTTTTCAATTCGTATGTAAATAGACATTCTTTAACGGGTATTGCCACTCCTATGGGGAATGAACTATTATTTGAGGTTAATGGTGTATCTGCCCATGCAATGGAACCAAATAATGGTGTGAACGCAGGGCTCCACCTGGCAGATTTCCTATCAAGCCTAGAACTAGATGAACACGCAAATGCGTATTTCCGTTTTATTCAAGAGTATTTAATTGACGATACACGCGCGAGCAAACTTGGAATTGCCTATAGCGATGAAATGACGGGTGAGTTGACGTTGAATGCGGGCAAATTCAATTATTCGAAAGATAATGAAAGCAGCATTGGCTTCAGTATGCGTTATCCGGTTACGTATAAATGGGAAGAAAATTCAACGAAGCTAAAAGCTCATCTGAAATCCTTGAATTGGAGCCTTGTAACGAATTCTCACTCCACTCCACATCATGTGGACAGTGAAAGCTTCTTAATTAAAACATTACAAAAAGTATATGAAGAAGAAACAGGTGAAAGAGCCGATTTGCTTTCAATTGGTGGAGGTACTTATGCCCGTTCATTGACAGAAGGAGTCGCATTCGGTCCACTGTTCCCAGGCAGTGAGGACCTTGCCCATCAAAAAGATGAGTATATTGTGATTGAAGATCTGTTAAAAGCGGCAGCTATTTACGCAGCAGCCATTTATGAATTGGCTAAGTGATAACAAGGGGGAATCGGCATGGAAAAAATGATACTTAATGGTGAAATATGTAATCGTGGCGAGATAAAGGTGGAATTAGAAGACAGAGGCTATCAATTTGGCGATGGTGTATACGAGGTCATCCGAATTTATAATGGCAAGCTGTTTACGAGTGAAATGCATCTTATGAGGCTGATTGAAAGTGCAAACAAAATCAGTATCAACATTCCTTATACGGTAGGAGAAATCGAGGCTCAGCTAAAGGACCTTGTAGCAGAAAACGAGATTACATTCGGAACAGTCTATATGCAATTTACAAGAGGGGTCTCACCTAGAAATCATGCCTTTCCAAGTACTGATGTTACCCCGGTTTATGTTGCTTACACAAAAGAAGTACCATATAATGGGGCACTGAAGTCGGGAGCAAAGGCAATCACAATCGAGGATATCCGTTGGCTTCGTTGCGATATTAAAAGTTTAAACTTGCTTGGAAATATCCTTGCTAAACAAAAAGCGGCAGAAGCGGGCTGTTTTGAAGCGATTCAGCATCGTGACAATACGGTAACTGAAGGAAGCTCATCGAATATTTCTATCATAGTAAATGGTGAACTGAAAACACATCCAGCTACTAACTTGATCTTAAACGGAATTACTCGCCAAGTGATGCTTAAGATATGTAAGGATTTGGGGGTTTCTTATCAAGAGGAAGTCTTTACACTAGAAGAACTGATGGCAGCGGATGAGGTCATCATGACTAGTACAACGGCTGAAATCATGCCAATTACTGCAATAGATGGTCAATCTATTGGCAGCGGTGAACCAGGTACTGTGACACGTCAAATACAACAAGCTTTTCATGCAGAAATTGAGCGTCAGTGCGGTCACATTATTGAATCCATTGTGAAGTAATCAAAAACATTCTTAGTTGAAAATACGAAACGAAACAAAATGGAACGAACAAAAACTTGATCGTTTGCAAAATGAAGTACGCTTTCCGTAATCGAGGGGACAGAGCAGTCTGTCCTCTTTTTGGAATGATCGTAACTAAACATCTTATATCAAGTGAAACTAATTTCTATTTTATCCTCTCACCTTTAAGCTTTAAGGTGGTGGGCAGTTATCCTCCACCTACGCTTCTTCGATTTCTCTAAGCTTTAAGCCGGGAGGGTTACTACCCGTTAAAGCGGGATAAAATAAAAAATAAAAGGAAGAATTGACTGATGACGAAAACACATTTCTTTTACGCGTTAACTTTGCCAGATGAAACGAAAGAATTTTTGAAGCAGACGAGTGAACGGATCAAGACCGAATTTCCTTTTAAAAAATGGCTGCATCATGAAGACTATCATATCACTCTTGCGTTTCTAGGAGATGCAACAGAAGAAATGAGGCAGAAGAGCTTAGAATTCGTGAATATTGCTCTTGAGGATGTATCTAGGCTAGATCTCCAATTGAATGGAATAGGTACTTTTGGAAATGTAGAAACTCCTCGGATTCTTTTTGCGGGAGTGAATCCGTCAGAACAGCTTTTCAATCTGCAAAAAAAAGTATATACAATGTGTGAGGAAGTTGGTTTTACTTTGGATAAAAAACCATTTAAACCACATATTACACTGGCAAGAAAGTTTAGCGGAAATGCTTTTCGACTTAATCGAATGCAAGAACTTGCCGATATATCCAATAGAACCCATCGATTTCAAGGTGCTACCGTTACGTTATACCAAACGCATCTTGGTCAAGCACCTTCCTATCAATCAATCGCAACATGTTTACTCACATAATTCAGAGGATGTCTCAGAAAGGGCCTGACCTCACACTCTATACACAGTTTATACTGTTATATACGATTGTAGTTGTGGGCTCCCTGACCCTTTCGTTATGGGGGCCCCCTCGATTAAACATCTTAGGACGGTGATAAATATGGGACAGCTGATAAAGCTTCAAGATTATATATCAAGATATGAGCAGGATATATATCGATATCCTAGCCAATTTGTTCGGCTTAAGCAGCAGCAGTGGGAGAAGCTAAAAGCGGCTTACGCAGCAGGTGAGCTCACGACGCTTTATGAGGAACATGAAGATGCCAGACAAATGGAAGTAGAGCATGATGGAAAGAAAAGCTTAATGAACAAAGTAAGAGGACTCATAGGACGAGGTACTAAAGATTTACCTGATTACAAGGAAAAGCCAGTTGGTGAAACGAATATTTTCTCGTTGAATTTTCCTACAGAGCCAAAGAGTTTAGATGATTTAAAGCAAAACTACTTGAATCAGCTTTTGAAGTTTCAATTAAAATGGGGAAGCTCAACGATTCATGAAAAATCATGGATGAATAATTCTTATATTTTAGATGAAAAGTTGCGTTTCTTTTTACAACGTTTTCCCGATACATATCTAGTCCTCTACAAACCAATTTTTGTTTTGAAAAACGCCCCGATTGAATTAGAGGTCATTTTAGTAGGACCTACCGATGTGTGGTGCATAACCTTTTTGGAGGCAGAAGAGGATGCAGCCTTCATTGGGTCGAATGAACGATTCTGGCTACGTCGGCACCACCAATATCCGGATAAAAAATTATTAAATCCACTCATTGCCTTAAATCGGACAGGAAAAATTGTTTCCCAGTTATTTGAGTTGTATGAGATTAGCCTACCGATTCATAAGGTTGTTTTATCGCGCAATGGATATATTGATTATCCACAAGCCCCTTACGATACGACATTTCTCGATAAGCGTGTTTTTCCAGAATGGTTTGAGAAAATGAGAAGCGTGCAAACGCCTTTAAAGCACCAACAGTTAAAAGCGGCACAAGGATTGCTTGAATATTGTCAAACAACATCGAGCAGAAGGGTGGAATGGGATGCGGATCAACATGATCAAGTTGGAATCGAAGATGAATCCTAAAAAAGCTGACCAAAGGTATTGAACCTGAAGTATAGAATATGGAAGGGAGTTTCACTTTTTCCTGCATTAACGGGCAGTAAGTCCCCGCGGCTTGAAGTTTCACTATATAGGGTTTTCGCACGTAAAGATCAATCAAACACATGAAAATATAGACATATTTTCATGTGTTTCGATGATACTACTTGACGAAAAACTAGCTTTTAACTAAAATTTAAAAAGGATAGCTATTGTTAAAATGCTCAATAGCTATCCTTTTTATTCTAAAGATAGATGATCATGAATGATACCACGACTTATTCTCGTATTGTATTGCATGCGAAGCGATATGTTTTTCGGACATACTTAAACCATAGAACCAATCTGAAAGTGAAATTGTTTAAACAACTATTATATAAAGAAAACACCACGAGGCAATTAAGTGAGGAAATTGAAGGTGAACCAATTGGAACATTTATTAGGGCAGGAGTGGGAGATATTTCCTGCTGGAGGAGCAACAGGAGAAGCCTTCATTGCCGTCAACAAGGATGAAAAACTTTTTCTAAAACGAAATTCATCGCCATTTCTTGCGGTCCTATCTGCAGAGGGCATCGTGCCTAAGCTTATTTGGACTAGAAGGCTTGAAAATGGAGATACCATTACAGCACAGCGCTTTATAGACGGCAAGGAGTTAACACACGAAGAAATGAACGAAGAGAAAGTGGCTCATCTTCTGCGGAAAATTCATCAGTCTAAACCGTTATTAAGCATGCTGAAAAGGTTGGGAAAATCGCCATTGCTGCCCGATATCATGTTAGAGAATATTACAAGCAATCTCGACTTGGAAATACAGAACATTTCGTTGATACAACGAACGTTGTATTTTTTACAAGAAAATTTATCTTTGATTGAATGTGATGATAAGGTTGTCTGTCATTGTGATGTCAATCATAACAACTGGATGATAACAAAGGAGAATAAGCTATATTTAATTGATTGGGATGGCGCTATGATTGCAGACCCGGCTATTGATTTAGGCATCCTCCTTAACTCATATATACCAAGAGATCAGTGGGGACCTTGGTTAAAGCGATACGGAGTAAACCTGGAGCCGGGTCTTCAATTGCGGATGCAATGGCATGTGTTAGCACAGTTATTGATTTCGATTCAATGGCATAAACGTCAAAGTCGGTTAAAAGAAATGAATATTCTTCTTAAAAACCTTGAATCCATTTTAGAATAATTATGAATATTGATTCATACCATCTACCCACTGTGTTAGTTGGTCTTGGTGAGTTTGGATGTGTTCGTCTAAATCCGAAGTGGAAATGCCACTCTGACTATATTGGTACACGTCCTGTAAAATCGATTTTACATTTTGATTAACGCCATTGTTGACCAATAATGACTTCACAAGTCGTTCTACCTGCTCGTATTCTGAAATGGAGCCACAACAGTCTGTTTGGTGGTTGCTTAATATATCTTTTAATAACGTCATTTGGTGCTCGTGTGAAAGCGGCATAGCGTCACCCTTTCTGAAGTTTCTTTTAGGGTATGCTCTGCTGCTTTTCTTTATTCATTTGATAAGTTATGGATTGCGTACCATAGTAGATTAAATTCATCTTGCAGAGGTGTGCAATTCCGTGTTATGGTTTGAACGAATCTTTATATTAGGGGTGTCATCATGCGTTTAAGAAATAAGCCCTGGGCTGATGAAAAATTAAGTGAGTTCTCCCACTTTGTTATTGCAAATCCGGAAGAACAAAAAGGAAAATGGCGAGATATTTTTGGGAATGATAATCCGCTCTATATTGAAGTTGGATCGGGGAAAGGTCGTTTTATTACGGAAATGGCCAAAGCTCATCCAAACGTGAATTTTATTGGAATTGAAGTATATAAAAGCGTCATCGTTGCTGCGCTTGACCGTGTCATCGAAGCAGATATTCCCAATTTAAAGCTGCTCAATGTCGATGCAGCCGACTTATGTGATTATTTTGCAAAAGGTGAAGTAGACAGGTTGTATTTGAACTTCTCCGATCCATGGCCAAAGACACGTCATGCAAAACGTCGCTTGACCTACAAAACGTTCCTAAGCATTTACGAAGATATTTTACCACAAAATGGAGAGATTCATTTTAAAACCGATAATCAAGGATTATTTGAATCATCGTTAAAGAGTATTTCCGAATATGGAATATTGCTGTCCTATGTGAGTCTTGATCTTCATAACAGTGATTTTGAAGGCAATATCATGACGGAATATGAGGAGAAATTCTCAAAACGAGGTAGTAGAATTTACCGAATGGAAGCTCAGTTTCAATAAAAAGAGGTTGTCCTAAGGGTCAGACCTCGCACTCTATATCAGTATGTAGTGTTTTATACACGTATCTTATACTGAATTTAGTTGTTGCGGGGTTTGACTCTTTTGCTTATGGATCAGTCTCTATTTCATTGTATATAAATTTGAGCTTATACGTTGAGACCAAAAATACGCATCAATTTCAAGATTTGTGATTGTTTTTGTTAAAAATTTTCAATACTTAGAAAATGGTGATACACTTGTCTTGTATAAAGTGAAACTTCAATCAGTGGGGGGCTTCATCCCCCACTGATTGTTAGTCCCGTTCTACTGTCGTTAAGATCTTCGCTAACGCTTCGATCAATCGACAGTACGAACTAAGGTTCAATGAATCACAGACTAAGTGCGCCGCGTCCTGTGGTAACGTCTGTGTGACCCACATCCTGTGGGCCTCAACTAAACCTTTGAAGATCACAAAGGTAAGTTTCACTGTATCTCACCAATCGGGCTTTTACTTCAAAAAGTGAGGCGACTGCCCGTTAATGCGAGATAAAAACAGACTGGTGACGGTTTTAAAATGGGGGAAAACTATGGAGACTTTACAAATCGGAGAAATTAAGCTGACTTGGTTGAATGGTGGGGTTACTTATATGGATGGGGGAGCAATGTTTGGTGTTGTTCCTAAACCGCTCTGGTCGAAGAAATACCCAGTGAATGACATCAATCAAATTGAATTGCGGACGGATCCTATTCTCATTGAAGCGAATGGATTGAAGCTACTGATTGATTCAGGTGTGGGTAATAACCGATTTTCCGAAAAACAAATCCGAAACTATGGCGTAAAAGAAGAATCAAGAGTGGTTGAAAATTTAGCAAAGCTTGGGCTAAGTACAAACGATATTGATTATGTGTTAATGACACATTTACATTTTGATCATGTATGCGGGCTAACTAAGCATAACGGAGAAGAATGGGCACCTGTTTTTGAAAATGCCTCCATTATAACATCTGATATTGAATGGGAAGAAATGCAAAATCCAAACATTCGTTCAAGAAATACATATTGGCGGGAAAACTGGGAAGCCATTGCTCATTTAATTCAGCCATTTAGCACAGCTATGCAAATAACAAACGGGATTAAAATGATTCATACAGGCGGACACAGTGCAGGACATTCGATTATCGTCATTGAAAGCGGTGATGACATGCTCATTCACATGGCTGATACTATGCCAACGCACGCGCATAATAACGTTTTATGGGTACTTGCCTATGATGATTACCCGATGGACTCCGTCTATCAAAAACAGAAGTGGATGAAAGAGGGACTAGAAAAAGGAGCTTGGTACAGCTTTTATCATGATGCCTATTACCGAGCGGTAAAGTGGGATGAAACGGGAAAAGAAATTCTAGCCGAAGTAAAACGCGAACGAAGGGTCTGACCTCGTACCCTATCCACCGTTTTAGTGCTATTTACGCTTCGTGTAGACGGTAAAAAGTGATTGCGGGGCCTGACCCCCGCAATGATTATATTCAGTTTAAATAAAGTGAAATATACTATAAACTGTGTGATGAATGCGTGGTCAGATACTTTCGTTATTTTTGTGGAATTAAATCAATGATGATACCAGTTGTTGCATCGGCAACAAATTCGAATTGTTCTTGGATATTGTTGATACTTCTCGTAATGCCACCTTTATACACTTCATAATTGAGGTCGTATTTTTGATACGTTTCAGGCTTCATTAAAATCCATGAACCATAAATTTTTCCATCCTTCTTAACAGATGCTTTCACAACATCTAATATTTTTTCAGGAGAAGGAGGTCCTGATTGCTCCAATACTTGTTTCGTTGCATAGCCTGCAGCCAAACCTGCAGTAACTCCTAGTATAAATGTTTTCCAATTCATTCTCTGATCCCCTCCGTTTTTTCACATGTACATCTGACTCTTAGTATACAAAAGTTTGTCATCAATACCCAATAATTAGTCACCGATATAATGTTCTATGATTAATGCCTTCAAACTATGCAATCTATTTCATTCTTAGAGGTTATTCAAAAAGTCCGGTAAAAATAGCTGTCGAATTGCTTCAAAGCTCATGAATGACCTTCTGTTAAGATCGCGCACGTCCTGTGCAAGTTCGGTCCTCACGTATTACTGCATACGTTCCGGTCCTCTCAAGATGCGCTCCTCGAACTTCTCGGCTCTTTTTAACCTCCTTTTTGAACATGCACTCTTAGGGTAAAATAATCTGTAAGTGGAAACCAACATCAATTTTCTGTAAAATAGAGGAGTACATAAAATAGTTAGATTCGAGGTAGAAAAAATGAATCAAGAAACTTTAGCCTTATTTAAAACATTGACTGAATTGCCAGGTACATCGGGAAATGAACATGCTGTCAGAAAGTTTATGAAATCAGAGCTTGAGAAATATTCAGATGAAATTGTTCAGGATCGCCTTGGTAGTATTTTTGGTCTGAAAAAAGGACCAGTAGATGGACCGACTGTACTTGTTGCCGGTCATATGGATGAAGTAGGTTTCATGGTAACGTCGATTACGGATAATGGAATGATTCGCTTTCAAACGCTTGGCGGTTGGTGGAGCCAAGTTTTACTTGCACAACGTGTGCAAATCATTACCGATAATGGTCCGGTTATAGGAGTGATTGGCTCGATTCCGCCGCATTTACTCGAAGAATCGCAACGCGCAAAGCCAATGGATATTAAAAATATGTTGATTGATATCGGTGCTGACGATAAAGAAGATGCGATGAAAATCGGCATCATCCCTGGTCAACAAATTGTCCCAATCTGTCCATTTACACCGATGGCAAATGAAAAGAAAATCCTTGCAAAATCATGGGATAACCGCTACGGTTGTGGTCTTGCCATCGAACTTCTGAAAGACGTACAAGGGGAGACGTTGCCAAATAATTTGTATTCAGGCGCAACAGTTCAAGAAGAAGTAGGCCTTCGCGGTGCACAGACATCTGCATTCATGATTAAACCTGATATTTTCTTCGCCTTGGATGCGAGTCCAGCAAATGATATGTCCGGGAATAAATCTGAATTTGGACAGTTAGGTAAAGGAGCCCTCCTGAGAATCCTTGACCGTACGATGGTGACACATAAGGGGATGCGTGAATTTATTTTAGATACAGCAGAAACCCATTCGATTCCTTATCAATATTTCGTATCACAAGGTGGTACAGACGCTGGGCGTGTGCATCAAGCGAATGAAGGAATACCAAGTGGAGTAATTGGCATCTGCTCAAGATACATCCACACAGCCGCTTCTATGATTCACATCGACGATTATGTAGCTGCTCGTGAGCTGATTGGGAAATTAGTACGTGCTTGTGATAAGACTACGCTTGAAAGTATTCTGAATAACGGGTGAGGTATGATGTTACAAATTGTAGTAGGGAGTCATAACCCAGCAAAGGTGCAAGCTGTGAAGAACGCATTTAGTGGAGAACTTGTTGAAATCTTATCCTTGAACGTTGCTTCTGGTGTACAAGAACAGCCTTTTTCTGATGAAGAAACGATTGAGGGTGCGATGAATCGGGCTAAAAATGGTTTAAATGAAAGTGATGCAAAAATTGGAATAGGCCTTGAAGGCGGAGTAGTTGAAACAAAGTATGGATTGTTCCTCTGTAATTGGGGGGCGCTTGCGGTCCGGGAATCATCAGACGTATTCATTGCGGGCGGTGCGAGACTATTGCTACCAGATGCAGTTGCCAAAAGACTGCTCGCTGGAGAAGAGCTCGGACCGGTTATGGATGAGTTCACAAAACGTGCCGGAATTCGTAAAAAGGAAGGCGCGATTGGTGTATTCACAAACGAACGAATTACCCGAGCAGACATGTTCAGCCATATTATGAGCATGTTAGTTGGGCAGTATGAATATAAAATTGGACAACAGCGATAAAGTGAAACTTCCATCAGTGGGGCCTCATCCCCACTGATGGTTAGTTGAACCAATCGGGGATTTACAGGCTGTTTATCCCCCACCTATTTATTTCTTGATTCTCTAGCAAAAATTGAGGAGGGGGTATTACAGCCTGTTAAACCGGGATAAATTTAGTAAAGTTCTTTCTTCGGAATGGAGGAAGAACTTTTTTTTACGTCAAAATCTCAAAATATGCATCAAAGTAATATTTTGATGTGCTATAGGGATCGTCAAAAAAAAGTCTGACCTCACACTCTATTCACGATAAATAGTGTGAGGTCAGACTTGCTATGGTTCAGCTGCTTTCTTTTATATCCTATTCTTTTTCTTTGACAACTTAGGTTTTTTCCAGTGAAGGATCTTCTTAAATTGTTTAGTTCGTCTTGGTTTCTTTTTCGTGTCAGAAGGTATGTCATTGACTTCTTCTTCAAGGTTAAATTGGGAAACGACCGTTTGTAAATCGGCGGCGATATGGCTTAGTTCTGTTGCGGCTTCACTTACATGAGTAATCGCTATTAATTGGCTTTCACTTGAGGCACTTACTTCTTGTGAAGCGCCGGTTGATTGCTCTGATACTTGATACACATCCCCCATTTTTTGAACGAGAATCGTGTTTGCGCTTTGGACATCTTTAATGGAATGTTGGATTGTGCCAATTTTCAAGCTGATTCGTTCCACATGTTGAACGATATTTTCAAACGCGCTCTTTGTATAGTCAACCGAATGACTTTGAACCGTTTTATATTCATTAAATTTCTGCGATTCAATCATTAATGCATTCATTTGTTCATTCATTGTATGAATGACTCGTTGGATGCTCTCGGCTTCATGTTTGGAACGTTCAGCAAGCTTTCGTACTTCGTTTGCCACTACACTAAATCCTCTTCCTGCATCCCCAGCTCGTGCGGCTTCAATCGCAGCGTTTAAGGCAAGAAGATTTGTATTCTCAGCAATGTCTTGGATCGTTCCAACAATACCTGATATCGCAAGTGACTTTTCAGATGCACTTTGAATTTGCATCGTCAAATGTGTAGCTAATTGTAGGAATTGTTCAGATGTCTCCTGGAGACTGACGACTGTTTTCAGTCCAAGATGCCCTTCATTCTCCGTTTGTGTTGCCTCGATAACAATTTCTTCACTTATAATTTCTGTTTCTGAGATGGAATCCGTTACCTTTTGTAAAATAACATTGCTTTCCTCAAGCTCTAAAGATTGCAGTGTCGCTCCAGCTGCAACTTGTTTAATGGCTGCATTTACTTGATTGGATTGAGCAGACGTTTCTTCAGAAATAGCGGCTAAGTTTTGTGAAGAAGAGTTCAACTGATCAGCCGAATTTCTAACTTCAAGTAGTGTGTGTTTAACTTTTTCCGCCATTTTATTAAAAGTTTCTGCTAAACTCATCATTTCGTCTTTTCGTTTGATGTCTACTTGATGTGCCAGATTACCGCTACCGATTTTATCTGCACCATATTTTAAAGCGAAAATGGAAGAACGTATCGATGTCATTAAAAGATAGCCAATGGAAGAGAGAATCAAAATGATAATAACGCTGATTACAACAAGAGAAATAGTAATCCGTTTTACCTTTTCTTCATTTACACGGTTTAGTTTCGTTTCTTGATCATGCACGATAGCTTCTAAATCAGAAGCTGATTTTTCAACCATACGTGCTTCTGTATCAAATGTCATCGTCATCGTTGTTGTATCTAGATAGGTTTTCACGATCGTTCTCATTGTTTCTCTATAATTGTTTAGTTGAGCAATAAGAGCCTCTTTTGGCACGGGAGAAATGGATGAACTAGCTATTTTTTTTTCCAAGTCATTCATCTGAGACGAATATTCTGTATACGGATTGGTTTCTTTTGTTGCCAAATATTGCTGTTCGAATAGACGAATGATGTAAAATTGGTTGAAAAGCTCCTGATGATTCGATTGTAAAAGCAAATCCGAAACGACCATCCCGCCGCTTTCAAGGTCTGCCCGAAGGCCTTCTGTGTCGAAGTAGCCCATCTTTTCATAAAGCTGGACGACTTGCTTAAAGCTGTTTTCGTAATCGTTAACATGATCCTCAATCCGTTCGAATTGCTGAACTATGTCGGGGTATGAGGTGTATTCTGCTTTTAATGATGCAGATGTATCGATAATCTTCTTGACACGTTCGAAGACAAACCTTGCATGGGAAGCTTTCGGATTTTTCAAATATTGTCGCTCGAATTTTCTCGTATCAGCCATTTGATATTTAAGATCTTTACTATCCTTAATAGCTTGATTGAGAAGTAATTGCTCTTCTCGAACATTATTTTGTTTTCCCATTGCGATCATGTTAAAAACGATTAACAAAAGAACGCTAACTAATGATATGAAAATAATAAGTCCAATTTTGGCCTTGATTGTTTGCATGAACTGCCTCTCTTTCTGAAACGAATTAGGTAATTGTAACTAGTATACTATTTTAATATAAGAAATATTTCCTATATTATAGAATTTTTAGCTGTTGATAACAATAGGAATTTATTTAATAAGGACGACGATCGTTAGAGAAAGACTGAATATAGGTCTAAAAACTCGAATCTATGGTAGGGGTAACGCTCGTGTTTTTTTAAGAAATAAGTTTGCGTATTGTTGGTTTATCGTGAAGTAGTTTGGTATCATCAACATAAGTGTTGAGAGATAAAATCTATTTATTGGAGGGAATTAGAATGAAAAATTTAGAATCTATGGAGCAATTTACAACCTTAAAAAATGAAGGGAAACATATTTTCTTGTTTTCAGCAGATTGGTGTGGAGATTGCCGAGTGATTGAACCTGTTTTACCAGGCATTGAAGCGGCGTATCCTGACTATACTTTCATTCATATTGACCGTGATAAATTTATTGATGTATGTGTAGAAAATGATGTTTTTGGCATTCCAAGTTTTATTGCATATGACAACGGAAAAGAGTTAGGACGTTTTGTTAGTAAAGATCGTAAAACCGAGCAAGAAATTAAAGATTTTATCGAATCCTTATAATGATTCAAATTTTGTATAGTTCTAATAATAATTGAATAGAATAAATAGTTTGTTTATTTATTAATCGGCTCTTTTCATATAAATAAATTTGAAAGATATACCATTAAACACGCTATATGCGCTTAATTGCAATGGTGGCGGTGAGGAGCTAGATTTTGGGGTACTTCCTATAATTAATATGTATACCTGTTAAGCAGATCGGCTATATTGATAAGTCGCGAAGCCCCGCCCCATGTCCTTAAAGAAGTGAGGAATTCTGAATGAAAATGGATAGTAAGAAGATCATGAAACTTATGAAAGAGCGGTTAGGTTCGGAATACCGCAGCTATGCCTTTGATAGTAAGACAGATGTTCTCCGTATTGAAAACACGGTAACTGGAAAAGGCATTTCGGTCGAGTTGCCGAAAATCGTGGCAAATTGGGAAAATTCAAAGGAAAAAGCGATCGATGAGGTCGTTTATTATGTAGAGGAAGCATTGCAGGTGATGGGTGAAGAGCACACGTTGACTGGTAAAGAAAAAAACATTTTTCCAGTCATTCGGTCCACCTCTTTTCCTACAGAAGCGACATCTGGGAATCCGTTTTTATTTGATGAACATACAGCTGAAACACGGATTCTGTATGCGCTTGACTTAGGAAATACATACCGGCTAATCGACCGTCAGATGCTAGAGAAAGAGGGATGGGAACCTGAACGGATACGACAAATTGCAAAGTTTAACGTCCGATCGCTTAAAACGCCTTTGAAATCTGATACGGTTGCGGGTAATACATTTTATTTCTTGAATACGAATGATGGCTACGATGCAAGCCGTATCGTTAACGAAACTTGGTTAAAAGAAATGAAGAATACCATGAAAGGTGAGATGGCGATCAGCATCCCACATCAGGATGTCATTATTATCGCAGATATCGAAAATGATACGGGCTATGATGTGCTTGCACAAATGGCGATGAGTTTTTTTGCAAGTGGCCATGTCCCGATCACTGCTCTTTCCTTCTTATACGAAAATGACGAATTAGAGCCAGTCTTTATCCTGGGGAAAAATAAAAAGAGAAGCGAATAATTAAGCACAGCGTAATAGAATGCACATTCTGACAGTGAACCATCACTGAGTGGGATGTGCTTCTTTTATGTGGAAAAGGGGCGGGGCTTCGCAAAGTCGGCGCAGCTACCCACCTTCATAAGAGGATTCAATTTTTAGAACCTAAACCTTTTTCATCGTTTTAGTTGGGATTAGATGCTTATGGATGTTTTATCTTGGTTTAACAGGCTGCAATATCCCCATTTTACTTTTATCCCGGTTTAACAGGCTGTAATATCTCATAAAGTAATTCCTGAGAATAAAAAAACAGGAGTATTGAGAAAAACAGCCTATAAAACCCCGATTGGTTCAACTAACTAACAGTGGGGAACTACACCCCACTATTAGAAGTTTCACTTTATCATGAAAATATAATATGACTGTATTGCTACTGCAATAGAATCGACGTATACTAGGTCACCTAGAGGATATGAAAATATCGCAAATAAAATGGTTTCCTCTCATAATTTTGTGAAAATCATTGATTAATTGGTGTATACTGGGTATATTCCAACTGGTTTATGATACAGGTAATAGGTACGCATACAAGTTGGTTTACCAAAATTTAATAAAAAAAGATCGTTGACTATAAGTTGGTAGAAAGAGTGATTGTATTGAAATGGCTCAAAAAAATAAAGAAATGGTTCCAAGATGAAGAAATTATTGAAATAGAAGAAATTATGATCGATGAAGAGATCGACAAAGAAATCTTAAAAACTATGGATTTGACGCAACTGAAAAAGGTGAAAGAACATTCAGTCTCCCATGATGAACTTGCATCAACCCGTTTAGACCCGGATACTCGGATATTATTTCAATATCCAAAGGGTGAATTTAAATTTCCCATTATTCCAGATAATAAAATAAGACAAAGGCGTCCCAAAAAGCCTGACCGGCCAATAAACAAAGAAAGAAACACGGAACACTGGGAGAATAGTTCGGAAATAGTTTACAAGCAACCGGAACAGCCAGAAAAGAAGAAACAAGAAGCAGCACCAAAAATAAAGAAAATTGTCCCGTCCAAAATACCGTTTCGACCAACTGAAATTCCATCTCCTATCTACGGTTATAAACGGCCAGAACCCTTTAATAAAACCCGGGATGACATTGTGGAGTATGAATTAGAAAACACCATCGAATTATCTGTTTCAGATCCAATCGAGACTAAAGCGATCCTTCGAAAAAATGATAGGGAAGAACGAGATGAAGAGCATGGAACGATAACTGATTCAGAGTTTAAGGAACAAGAGGTCACAGAAGATGTATCAGAATTAATCAATGCTAATGATGAAAAAGAAAAAAATGAACGTTTGACGGATCTAATCAAAGAAGAAGAAAAAACGGTGCTTGAGGAAATAAGCTTTGATACTACAGCTGCTACAATTGAATCGCTAGTACCAAAGGCAGAAGAAACCGAACGGATGACTGCTACGACTGCGGTATATGAACGAGAATCAAGTGATACAATGACAGTAGTAGAACCTTCTCTTGAAGAGGAACATTTCGTTCAACCAAAACCTACAAAAAAACATATTCCATTTAATGTGATTATGTTGAAGCAGGATAAAAAAAAGGTCGATAGGCTGAAAGCTTTCGAATCGATGAGGAAAACGATTGTCGATGATCAGAACATTTCCCGGGAAAATGTCGAGCCAGTGTCTGAAGGTAAGTTTGAACAAGATGTGAATGAAATACATAGGCAAGAAGCTCGTGTAATAACCAAAGACTTAGTTGAATCGAAATCCAACGTCCATCTTTCAACGGTTCAAAGTCTTGTACATACCGAAGAACCGGTAAAAGAGGTCATTCCTGAAAATCTTCCTACAGTACCGTTAGAAATGAATCTACAAGATCAAATTGTATCGAATCAGACAATGAGTGAGGAAGAAAATCCATATTACGCATTTCCGTCCATCGACTTACTAACACCAGCAGCATCCGCAGAAAGTGACAATGAATGGCTTGAAGGGCAGACGGCATTATTGGATGATACATTGAAGAACTTTAATGTTCGTGCAAAAGTGGTCAATGTCACGCAAGGTCCTGCTGTGACAAGATTTGAGGTGCAGCCAGAGCCAGGTGTGAAGGTGAATAAGGTCACGAATTTAATGGATGATATTAAACTAAGTCTTGCTGCACAGGATATTCGGATGGAAGCACCGATTCCTGGCAAGCATACCATTGGCATTGAAATCCCGAATCGAAAAAGCATGCCTGTGTTTCTGCGGGAAATTCTCGAAAGTGATTCATTCAAACAAGATCCATCCCCGTTGACAGTCGCACTTGGACTTGATATTTCCGGTGAACCGATTGTGACGGATTTGAAAAAAATGCCACACGGACTCATTGCTGGGGCAACCGGCTCAGGGAAAAGTGTCTGTATTAATTCAATGTTAATTAGTTTACTGTACAAAGCTACACCACAAGAGGTGAAATTACTGCTCATTGATCCTAAAATGGTTGAGCTTGCTCCATATAACCGTCTCCCTCATCTCGTTAGTCCGGTTATAACAGATGTAAAGGCAGCCACTGCAGCATTGAAATGGGCTGTTGAAGAAATGGAAAGGCGTTACGAGTTGTTTGTTCACGCAGGAGTCCGCGATATTGGACGTTTCAATGAAAACGCAGAGGCAGCGGGTCAGCATGCGAACAAATTGCCTTTTATCGTGATCATTATTGATGAGCTTGCCGATTTAATGATGATGTCGCCTGCAGATGTGGAGGAGGCTATTAGTCGGATTGCACAGAAAGCACGTGCTTGCGGGATTCATTTGATTGTTGCAACTCAACGTCCTTCAGTTGATGTCATAACTGGCTTAATCAAGGCAAATATCCCGACAAGAATTGCGTTTTCGGTCTCATCTCAAGTGGATTCACGTACAATTCTCGATAGCGGTGGTGCGGAAAAGCTGTTAGGTAGAGGAGATATGTTGTTTGCTGAAAATGGATCTTCCAAATCAGTTCGTCTCCAAGGTACGTTCGTCACGGACCATGAAATTGATGAAGTCGTCCATCATGTGAAGAACGAGCAGCAACCTCAATACTTATTTGAGCAAGAAGAATTATTGAATAAAGCACAATTCACCGAAGAAATCGATGAATTATTTTTTGAGTCATGTGAATTTGTCGTCTCGCAAAATGCTGCTTCAACCTCAAGCTTACAAAGAAGGTTCAAGATTGGCTACAATCGTGCAGCAAGATTAATGGAAATGATGCATGACAAGGGGATTATTTCTGAATCGAGAGGGAGTAAACCGAGGGATGTGCTCATCACGGCAGAAGAATTGGAATCCTTTTTAGAGGAAAACGCGGTGATGTAAGAATCAGGCGGTCATTCTCCGACTGTGCAGGATGCGTGTGGCGGCCATTAGTAGGATGAGCTAATTTGTCTTACGAGGAGGCCTTTACTACTAGATGTGAGTGTTTAATCACCGTGTTCGTGTCTTTTATAGGTGAACATCCTAGACGAAAATGTATATACTAAGAATTGTAATGTATTATTGGAAAATGAAGGATCGGTAAAATCAACTATGTTAAAATGGTAATATCGTGTTATGGTTGATTTTTTTAAAGAGTGATATAATGTATACTCATGTATGAATAACGTGAAGTTAAGATTTCAATTCTCTGGGAGATACTGAAAGGGAAGCCATTAAGTTTCCTTAGAACTTCCAAATTAGAAAACAAGAAAAACAAAAAAGATGACATTATATACCGTGATACAGATAGACGATTGGTGGAGGATCTATTTATGACTGTTTACCATTTTGTAGGAATTAAGGGCTCTGGGATGAGCGCGCTTGCTCAAGTACTTCATGATATGGGGTATGTTGTTCAAGGTTCTGACTACGAAAAGAAATTTTTTACACAAATTGCATTAGAAAATGCAGGCATTACAATTCTTCCTTTTGCTGAAGAAAATATTCAGCCTGGAATGACAATTATTGCAGGAAATGCATTCCCAGACACTCATCCGGAAATTGTTGCAGCGATGAAGCTGGGATTGCCAATCCTTCGCTATCACAACTTCCTTGGAGACCTATCGAAGGGGTTCATCAGTGTGGCAGTAACAGGCGCACATGGGAAAACATCGACGACAGGATTACTTGCTCATGTAATGGGTGGAGCAAAGCCAACTTCGTATTTAATCGGGGATGGTACAGGGAAAGGGATTGCTAAATCGGATTATTTTGTATTCGAGGCGTGTGAATATCGCCGTCATTTCCTTTCTTATTATCCTGATTATGCAATCATGACGAATATTGATTACGACCATCCAGATTATTTTGCCAACATTGAGGACGTATTTGAAGCGTTTCAGAAGATGGCTCTGCAAGTGAATAAAGGAATTATTGCTTGTGGCGATGATGAGCAACTTCAAGGAATTCAAGCAAAAGTTCCAGTGATCTTATACGGATTTGCGGAAGAAAATGATTTTCAAGCACGGAATATTCAAGTTTCCGAGCAAGGCACAACATTTGATGTACATGTGCGGAATAATTACTATGAGACGTTTACAATTCCGACTTATGGTAAGCATAATGTGTTAAACGCTGTAGCCGTTATTGCACTATGTCAATATGAAGATTTGGATACTGAAACGGTGAAGGCACAATTGGCGACATTTACTGGGGTGAAGCGTCGTTTTTCTGAGAAAGAAATCGGTAATCAAATCGTTATTGACGATTATGCCCATCATCCGACTGAAATCACAGCAACGGTCGATTCAGCGCGCCAAAAATATCCGAATCGTGAAGTAGTGGCCGTATTCCAGCCACATACGTATTCAAGAACTCAGGCATTTCTGAATGAATTTGCCGAAAGCTTAAACTTAGCGGATCAAGTATATCTGTGCGAAATCTTTGGTTCAGCACGTGAGCATCAAGGTAAGCTTTCCATTCTAGATCTTCAAGAGAAAATCCCTGGAGCTGAGCTGATTTCAGAGGAAACAACAGAAATCCTTCGTAAACATGACAACAGCGTCATTCTATTCATGGGGGCTGGAGATATTCAGAAATTCCAGGCTGCATACGAGAAGTTATTAGAAGTGAAATAATACCAAAATAGTGTCACATAAGGGTCTGACCTCGTACTCTAAATCAGTAAAAAGTGTTAATACACTTGTCTAATACTGGATTTAGTTGTTGCGGGGTCTGACCCTTTTTTTCATACAATAAAAAACTCAGATTCCCTATATGGAAAATCTGAGTCATTTTTAGTGATACTAAAAGATTTAGCGCTTAATTTCAGATGCTGTAAAGGTAATAGGTGCATAAAAAAAGACGGCTGCGTTCTCAACAAATTTTTCAATTGTTAATAAATAGGTGACATCACGGTCACGAGACTCAATGTGGTCAACGAATTGGGCAACAATTTGCGTATGGTCATCTCGATCTTCAGAATCAACCCATGTTAGCACTTGATAAACAAGATTTGTAGGATCTACAACATTTCTATAAATACTTGTCAGTAAAGCACGAGGAGTACCATCATTATTGTTTACTTGAAACAGTCCGTTTAGCCATACAACATTGCCTTCTTGTACATCTTCTAAACGTACGGAAGAAACAACTCGAGGAACTGTTTGGATTAGTGTTTGATTACCGACAGGGTTGGGATTAATCGGCATGAAAGTCTCGCCTGCAAATTCAACTAACTTATCTTGTTTATCCTTCTTTTTGTGATGACATTTGTCTTCAAATTTATTAGGATCATGTGAATGCTGGTTTGCATTCATATAATACTGATCTTTCTTTTTATTATAGAGATCCATATTACTATCACTTTTTCTTTATTGTCTAAATATTATATTCAATGAAAGAAAGCATGCTTGTACTAATGAGGAATTTTTTAATAAAGATAAAACAGGATGGGCGCATATTATCATAACGGTGAATGCATGCACCCATTCACAATGTATGGTTCAAACAAAGAAGCCTTGAATCGTTGAAATATAAGTTCGGTTGTCAGGGGATCTGTTAACACGAATCTTCATTTTTTTCTTCATCATCATCTTCTGGAATTCTTGTCTCTTTATTTAAAAACTTCCAGTAATACGCTTCAATCGCCGTATCGATCATACGCTGTTTAATAAAATGATCATATGTCCTTTTCCCTTTCTTTTTTTCCTCTAATGCTGCATTTCGATCCTTCTTGAGCTCATCAATCCACTCCAATAATTCCTCGCGGCTGGAATCAAGAAAATCGTTGTAAATTTCTCTGAAAGGATGAGATTCAGGCACCTTTGGACGTTTTTTCCATTCTGACATGACAATCCGTACCTCCTTCTCAGAATAGAGTATTCTTCTATCCGTACAAAAGCACCCAGATTCACAAAAATGGGTGTGAATTTCAATTCGAAAAGGGAAAATCTTTTTGAAAAATATGCTCTTGTCCTGTACGAAAGAAAGCCCACTTGCATTATATAGGAGGGAAGACATATTAAAGTCTCAAATATTATAGGGAGATGAGAAAATGGGTTATATTTCAAGATCATATAGTGAGGATCATGGCGAATATTATCAGAAAAAAGGAGGGTGCAAAAAAGACCACGACAAAAAAGACCGTTGTCATGATAAAGAAGGCAGAACAGTAGTCGATTTTGACTTTTCTAACCAATCGGGAGCTGTCACACTTGCAACAGCAGCTATCCTTGGTGCAATTGCACCTGAGCAAGTTATTGGAGATGTAGATTTTGACACAGCATGTAATGGAGATCTTGTTTGGTTAAGTGGTTCAAGTACAATTACAGCTCCAGTGGCTGTTGCTGTGGGGACTACAATCGTATTTAGAATTCATAAAGTTAGAAGGTTCCAAAATGATCCATTGCTTGGAACTGTAATTCATACAGTTACTCAGCCGCTTCCTCTACTTACGGCTGGCGAAGCGATTATTGTACCAATTGACTTTGTGGATGTATTAAATAGTAGGGAAGATGGTGTAAGCTATGTACTGACTGTTGGTGGAACAGCAGTATTAGCCGTAGCACTATCTGCTACAATATCCAATACTACGTTCACAGGTACTCAATATAGCCAATAATATAATTACTTTGAGAGATCTGAATCGCTATTCCAGATCTCTCTTTTCTATCGAATTTTTATTCAAATAAATTAAATGATTTATTATTCCTTATTTAAGACTAAGCAACTAAATAGGTGTATTTTACAGATATTATAATTCGTAATTCTATCGTAGAAATACTCTTTTAATAAAAAGAGACTGGAAATTATCGTGAAAATATTCCTTTAAAATCCTATTAATTTTCTAAATGCTCTAAAACCTTCAAATAAAACTCCTTATTCTTCTTCTGGTTCAGTGCAACGTTTTCCAGCAATCTTTTTAATTTTTTTTCAGCTATTAGACTACGTTTTTCATCAGCAACCATTGAACTGTTACTTTGAGATACAGTGTTAGAACTTTGTCCAAGCAATAAATATAACAAAGCATAGGTGCTTATCCCGTGATCAATATTGATGATGGTTTGTCCCTTTTGTAGCATAGTGGACTCGTTTTCCTCTTTATTACTTTTTTTTTCAAGTTCTTTTTTTAGCAGAGTTGCCAACATTTCTTTAATTTCCTTATTCTCCGAAGAATACAAATTCCTCACCCCATTTCTAGTAATTGATGCTGATGGAATTCAACGATGCAATTCCTTCTATTCTCTCTTGGCAATAAATAAACCCTTCAATGTGTATGTATCCGGATTCTTCATTTGAGAAACGGATCTGAAAATTTGAAAAGGAGAATGTATCATTGGCTGGGATGATTTGATTAGCTACTGGTCGAAATGAATATTCATTTCGACCAGTAGCGTTTTGTTTATCTTCAATACGTTCCCAAAAAAAAGCTTCGTTTTGAAGTGGCTTATTAGGAAGTACATATTTTCCGGAAAAATCATAGGGTTTGTCCGAATTAATCTTGAGCAAAATGACTGGACTACGAAGGGGAACATATGTTTGATTATGGAAATGGAAGTTGCCGATAACGGTATGTTCTCTTGTTTTTTCTTTATCAATGATTGTCGAATAATTGAAATAGGAAATTGGATTTGATTCTTGCAATTGCTTTTTTAGGAGTAAGGAGCTTATTTTTTCCTGGAATTCGAGGCCTTCACGTTCCAATTCCATAAGTTTATACTCTAATTCCCCAATTAATTTTTCAATCATGCTTTTCACCCGCCCTAAAAAGAATAAAGAGAGGAAATTTCCTCTCTTAAACCTTATGCGGACTTATTAATGATCATGACCAGGGAAAAGGACTGGACATTGTTGCGGAATAATAGGTGCTGAGCATTGTTCTGTTAAGATATCACGTGGTTGGCAGAAGTCTGCTTTCACTTCGATCGTAACGTCAGCAACTGCTTGAATACTTTGGCATGTTGTTAATGAAAGATCGACGCTTTTTAAACAGTCGTCGTGGAAATTCACCTTTGCATTGCCATCTAGGTCCGTAATTCTAACGACTAATCTTGTACCTTCTGGCGCGCATAAGAATAAACTTTCGTGTACTTCAACTTGGATTGGGTGTGATGTAAAGACAAATGGACAATGCTCTCTCGTACCTCTAAATTCAATAACAACGTAGAAGACTTTTACGAAAGATACCTTTTCGAGAGTTACCAAAGCACCATCAATTACAAACGTCTTTTCCTCGCGTCTATCTATTTCTTTTACTTTAACTTCTGCATTTGGTCCAAGCGGTTTTCCATGCTCATCAGTTAAAATAAAGCGCGTAGATACATGCTTTACATCGTGAAGTTCATGGTCTAATCCGAGCTCTTCGGCTGAAACAAATTGTCTAATCGTATTCTGTAATATAACCCAATCATATACTTTTTCAGCATTGATACATAAAAGCTCTTGAGTGGGCCGTGGTGAATGACTCATATGATCGACTCCCTAATAAAATTTTTATTGTACAGTACAAAGTATGTCGACCCCCTAGTCCTAGTTACGGTATGAACGCCCATTTTCTGAAAGGGAATCATCAGAACTTTGAAATGATTCTATCTGCACAGCCTAGATGGAAGAACATACAATACGTTATATCATTTTTAATGGGGGGGTAAATGTGTCCAATTTCACGGATGAGAATCAGTTGAGTACGCTGATTCGCCAAATTAAAAAGTACAAAAAAGTGTTGAAAAGCTATCGGGAGAATGATATTACCGAGGAATATTTGACCTTAAGGCATCAGCATGAACTAATTACAGCTGAAAGGGAGGCGGAAAAGGGCATCCAATCAGAATTGGTCGAACAGATCCAAACCATGACCGACCAGGTAGAGGAAATGAAAAAACAATATACAATTTTAGAAAAAGAAAACGAAGAATTAAAAAGGCAAGATCTGGATAAGGAAAGAGACGCTGATGCTATAAAGCAAAAAAATATCGACTTGGAAGAAAAGACGCAAGAACTAGAGGGATTAATGCAATCATATGAAGCTCTAAACCAAGAGTTAGCAGAGTTAAAACGATCTTATGAAGAAATGAAACAAGAGCTAGCAGAAACGAGGTTGTCAGAACAAGACCAGAAACGAGTCCTTGATGTGTTAAAGCAAACTCATCAAGAACTGAATCAGGAGCTGACAGATTCTGGTTTGACACAACAGAGTCAAGAAAAGGAACTTGAAGAATTAAAACATGTGCTTGTAGAATCCAGAATGATTCAACAGGATCAGAGCCAAAAGCTTGAACAGATAAAGCAATCCTATGAAGAAGTGAATCAGCAGCTAGAAGAAACTACATTGAAGGAACAAAGCCAAAAACAAGAACTCGAAGAATTACTTTATTCTTATCAAAATCAGGACCAAGAGCTAGGCGAACTAAAGCAATTTAATCAAGAAATGGAACAAGAGTTAACAGAATCCAGAATGGTGGAACAGAACCGTAGCCAAGAGTTTGAAGAATTACTCCAATCTCATCAACAACAGGACCAAGAGCTAGGCGAACTAAAACAATTTAATCAAGAAATGAAGCAAGAGTTAACAGAATCCAGAATGGTGGAACAAGAGAAGAGCCAAGAGCTTGAAGAATTACTTCAATCTCATCAACAACAGGATCAAGCGCTAGGTGAACTAAAACAATCGTATCAAGAAATAAACCAAGAATTAACAGAATCCAGAATGGTGGAACAAGAGAAGAGCCAAGAGCTTGAAAACCTAAAGCAAACATACGAAGCAATTAATCATCAGCTAGCAGATGCGACAATGAAGGAACAAGACCAACGCCAAGAGCTCGAGGAATTACTCCAATCTCATCAACAAAAGGATCAAGCGCTAGGTGAACTAAAACAATCGTATCAAGAATTGAATCAAGAATTAGCAGAATCAAGAATAGTGGAACAAGAGAAGTATCGAGAGCTTGAAGACCTAAAGCAATCGTATGAAGCAATCAATCATCAGCTGGCAGATGTAACTTTGAAGGAACGAGACCAACGCCAAGAGCTCGAGGAATTACTCCAATCTTATCAAAATAAGGGTCAAGAGCTTGTAGAATTAAACCAAGAATTAACAGAATCTAGAATGGTGGAACAAGAGAAGAGCCAAGAGCTCGAAGAATTACTCCAATCTCATCAACAACAGGATCAAGCGCTAGGTGAACTAAAACAATCGTATCAAGAAATAAACCAAGAATTAACAGAATCCAGAATGGTGGAACAAGAGAAGAGCCAAGAGCTTGAAAACCTAAAGCAATCATACGAAGCAATTAATCATCAGCTAGCAGATGCGACAATGAAGGAACAAGACCAACGCCAAGAGCTCGAGGAATTACTCCAATCTCATCAACAACAGGATCAAGCGCTAGGTGAACTAAAACAATCCTATCAGGAATTGAACCAAGAATTAGCAGAATCCAGAATGGTGGAACAAGAGAAGAGCCAAGAGCTTGAAAACCTAAAGCAATCATACGAAGCAATTAATCACCAGCTAGCAGATGCGACAATGAAGGAACAAGACCAACGCCAAGAGCTCGAGGAATTACTCCAATCTTATCAAAATAAGGATCAAGAGCTTGTAGAATTAAACCAAGAATTAACAGAATCCAGAATGGTGGAAGAGAACCAGAGCCAAGAGCTTGAAAACCTAAAGCAATCAAATGAAGAACTCAATCACCAGTTGGCGGATGTAACAATGAAGGAACAAAGCCAACGCCAAGAACTGGAAGGATTATTCCAGTCTTATCAAAATCAGGACCAAGAGCTAGGTGAACTAAAACAATCCTATCAGGAATTGAACCAAGAATTAGCAGAATCCAGAATGGTGGAAGAGAACCAGAGCCAAGAGCTTGAAAACCTAAAGCAATCAAACGAAGAACTCAATCACCAGTTAGCAGATGCAACTTTGAAGGAACAAAGCCAAAACCAAGAGCTTGGAGACCTAAAGCAATCGTATGAAGCACTCAATCACCAGTTGGCGGATGTAACAATGAAGGAACAAAGCCAACGCCAAGAACTGGAAGAATTACTCCAGTCTTATCGAAATCAGGACCAAGAGCTAGGCGAACTAAAACAATCGAATCAGGAATTGAACCAAGAGTTAGCAGAATCCAGAATGGCGGAAGAGAACCAGAGCCAAGAGCTTGGAGACCTAAAGCAATCGTATGAAGCACTCAATCACCAGTTGGCGGATGTAACAATGAAGGAACAAAGCCAACGCCAAGAACTGGAAGAATTACTCCAGTCTTATCAAAATCAGGACCAAGAGCTAGGGGAACTAAAACAATCGAATCAGGAATTGAACCAAGAATTAGCAGAATCCAGAATGGTGGAAGAGAACCAGAGCCAAGAGCTTGAAAACCTAAAGCAATCGTATGAAACACTCAATCACCAGTTGGTGGATCTAACAATGAAGGAACAAAGCCAACGCCAAGAACTCGAAGAATTACTCCAGACTTATCAAAATCAGGACCAAGAGCTAGGCGAACTAAAACAAACCTATCAGGAATTGAACCAAGAATTAGCAGAATCTAGAATGATGGAACAGAACCAGCTTCAAGAGCTTGAAAATCTAAAGCAATCGTATGAAGAAGTGAATCACCAGCTAGCAGAATCTATCCTGAAGGAACAAGGCCAACACCAAGAGCTTGAAGAACTATTCCAATCTCATCAACAACAGGACCAAAAGATTAGAGATTTAAATCAATCCTATCAGGAATTGAACCAAGAGTTAGCCGAATCCAGATTAGTGGAACAGGATCAGAGCCAAGAGCTTGAAAACCTAAAGCAATCAAATGAAGAACTCAATCACCAGCTAGCAGATGCAACAATGAAGGAACAAGACCAACGCCAAGAACTTGAAGAATTACTCCAATCTTATCAACAACAGGACCAAGAAATAGGTGAACTAAAACAATCGAATCAGGAATTGAACCAAGAATTAACAGAATCCAGAATGGTGGAAGAGAACCAGAGCCAAGAGCTTGGAGACCTAAAGCAATCTTATGAAGCAATCAAACAACAGTTGGCGGATGTAACAATGAAGGAACAAAGCCACCGACAAGAGCTCGAAGAATTACTCCAGTCTTATCAAAATCAGGACCAAGAGCTAGGCGAACTAAAACAATCCTATCAGGAATTGAACCAAGAATTAGCAGAATCTAGAATGGTGGAACAGAATCAGAGCCAAGAGCTTGGAGACCTAAAGCAATTGTATGAAGCACTCAATCACCAGTTGGCGGATGTAACAATGAAGGAACAAAGCCAACGCCAAGAACTTGAAGAATTACTCCAGTCTTATCAAAATCAGGACCAGGAACTAGGCGAACTAAAACAATCGAATCAGGAATTGAACCAAGAGTTAGTAAAATCTAGAATGGTGGAGCAGAACCAGAGCCAAGAGCTTGAAAAGTTAAAGCAATCATATGAAGAAGTGAATCACCAGCTATCAGATTCTAATCTGAAGGAACAAGGCCAACGCCAAGAACTCGAAGAATTACTCCAGTCTTATCAAAATCAGGACCAAGAGCTAGGCGAACTAAAACAATCCTATCAGGAATTGAACCAAGAGTTAGCAAAATCTAGAATGGTGGAAGAGAACCAGAGCCAAGAGCTTGAAAAGTTAAAGCAATCATATGAAGAAGTGAATCACCAGCTATCAGATTCTATTCTGAAGGAACAAGGCCAACGCCAAGAACTCGAAGAATTAATGCAGTCTTATCAAAATCAGGATCAAGAGCTAGGCGAACTAAAACAATCCTATCAGGAAATGAACCAAGAATTAACAGAATCTAGAATGGTGGAACAGAACCAGATTCAAGAGCTTGAAGAATTAAAGCAATCGTATGAAGAAGTGAATCATCAGCTAGCAGATTTAACTTTGAAGGAACAAGGCCAACACCAAAAGCTTGAAGAACTATTCCAATCTCATCAACAACAGGACCAAAAGATTAGAGATTTAAATCAATCCAATCAGGAAATGAACCAAGAATTAGCAGAATCCAGAATGGCGGAACAGAACCAGAGCCAAGAGCTTGGAGACCTAAAGCAATCTTATGAGGCACTCAATCACCAGTTGGCGGATGTAACAATGAAGGAACAAAGCCAACGCCAAGAACTCGAAGAATTACTCCAGTCTTATCAAAATCAGGACCAAGAGCTAGGCGAACTAAAACAATCCAATCAGGAAATGAACCAAGAGTTAGCAAAATCTAGAATGGTGGAACAGAACCAGATTCAAGAGCTTGAAGACCTAAAGCAATCGTATGAAGAAGTGAATCATCAGCTAGCAGACGTAACTTTGAAGGAACAAGACCATCGACAAGAGCTCGAGGAATTACTCCAATCTTATCAAAATCAGGATCAAGAGCTTATGAAATTAAACCAAGAATTAACAGAATCTAGAATGGTAGAACAGAACCAGATCCAAGAGCTTGAAGAATTACAGCAGTCTTATCAAAATCAGGACCGAGAGCTAGGTGAACTAAAACAAACTTATCAGGAACTGAACCAAGAGTTAGCCGAATCCAGAATGGCGGAACAGAACCAGAGCCAAGATCTGGAAGAATTACAGCAATCATATGAAGCACTCAATCACCAGCTGGCAGTTGTAATTTTGAAGGAACAAGGCCAACGACAAGGGCTGGAAGAATTACTCCAATCTAATCAACAATTGGACCAAGAGCTAGACGAACTAAAACAATTCTTTAAAGAATTGAACCGAGAATTAACAGAATCCAGAATGGTGGAACAAGAGCAGAGCCAAGAGCTTGAAGACGTAAGGCGATCATATGAAGCACTCAATTACCAGCTAGCAGATGCAACAATGAAGGAACAAAGCCACCGCCAAGAACTCGAAGAATTACAGCAGTCTTATCAAAATCAGGACCAAGAGCTAGGTGAACTAAAACAAACCTATCAGGAACTGAACCAAGAGTTAGGAGAATCCAGAATGGCGGAACAGAACCAGATCCAAGAGCTTGAAGAATTACAGCAATCATATGAAGCACTCAATCACCAGCTAGCAGATGTCGCATTGAAGGAACAAAGCCACCGCCAAGAACTCGAAAAATTACAGCAGTCTTATCAAAATCAGGACCAAGAGCTAGGCGAACTAAAACAATCCTATCGAGAAATGAACCAAGAGTTAGTCGAATCCAGATTAGTGGAACAGAACCAGATCCAAAAGTTTGAAGAAGTAAGATATTCCTGTGAAATACAGAAAAATGAGCTAGAAACAACAAAAATGGCTGTACAGATCCAGAAAGAAGTGCTCGATCTATTTAGACAATCTTATGAAGCGAAAAACCAAGAGCTTACAGACTTCAAATTGGCTAAACGTGTGGAGCAACAAGCACTTGAAGAAGTAAAACAATCTTATCAAAATCTTAAGAAAGAACTCGAAGAAACTAAGTTGACGAAGCAGGATCAGCACCAAGAGCTAGAAGGGTTAAGACAATCTTCCAAAAGGCAGAACCAAGAAATAGAAGAGTTAAAACAATCTTCTCAAAGGAAAAATCAAGAATTGGAAGGAATAAGACAATCTTTTGACATACAGAACCGGGAGCTAGCAACATTCCAGTTGACTGAAGCCAATCAAAAACAAAGAATTACAGAATTACTTCAATCTTATGGAGAACTGAAGCAAAAAAATGAGGCATTAATCGAAGCAAATAAAATCAAAACAGAGAAAATGATACATTGTGATACTACAGAAAATCCAGTTCATACAACAATGAGAACGCCATTGGATTTAATGAGGACGTCTCAGCAGAAAAGTACTCAGCCAAATAATATTCACCAGCAGGTTCAACCGAGACGAATGACTTTTCGGGAAATGCAAGCAAATCCTATGCTTCAACAGGAGAGAAACCAATAAGTTTTTAAAATGAAATTAAACAAACTCGCTATAACAAACCGTTATAGCGAGTTTTGCTCATTATTTCAAGTTTTCCGGATTTAACTTCTCAAGCTCTGGAATGACAAAGCGACCATCTTGACGGATTAATACGTCATCAAAGTAGATGCTTCCGCCCCCATAATCAGGACGTTGAATGTTCACTAAATCCCAGTGAATGTTGGAATGATTGCCATTATAGGCATCATCATAGCATTGTCCTGGTGTGAAATGGAAGCTGCCGTCAATCTTTTCATCAAATAGGATGTCCTGCATCGGATGAAGGATGAATGGATTCACACCAATCGCGAATTCTCCAACGAACCGAGCCCCTTCATCTGTATCGAAGATTTTGTTGATGCGCTCTGTATCATTCGCTGTTGCTTCAACAATTTTGCCATCTTTGAACGTCAATTTCACATTTTCGAACGTAAATCCCTGATAAGGCGATGGCGTATTATATGTAATCGTTCCATTTACTGAATCACGGACAGGAGCCGAATACACTTCACCGTCAGGAATATTTAATTCTCCAGCGCATTTAATCGCTTTGATGTCTTTGATAGAAAATGTTAAGTCTGTACCAGGTCCAGTTAAGCGGACCTTGTCCGTACGATCCATGAGCTCAACAAGACTATTCATGGCCTCGCTCATTTTTCCGTAGTCTAGGTTACACACATTAAAGTAAAAGTCCTCAAATGCCTCCGTACTCATCTTCGCCAATTGAGCCATTGAGTTTGTCGGGTAACGAAGCACAACCCATTTTGTTTTCGGAACGCGGATTTCTCTATGTACTTTTTTACCAACTGTATTACCATGAATCGCCATTTTTTCTGCAGGTACATCTGATTGCTCATTGATATTGTCACCTGCGCGTAGGCCGATATAGGCATCCATATTTTTCATAACATTCGCTTCAAATTCAGCGATCATATCAAATTGTTCTTCTTTTGCGCCCATCAGTAAGGCGCGATCTACTTGATGGTCTTTTAAAGAAACAAATGGGTATCCGCCTGCTACATATGCTTCTTTAACCAGGGCATTGACAAGTTCACGTTGTAAACCGAAATTTTCGATCAGGACTTTTTCCCCTTTTTGTAGCTTAACAGAGTAATTGATTAAATTTTTTGCTAGTTGTTCAATTCTAGGATCTTTCATTGTATGGCCTCCATAAAAATAAGATAAAGTGAAACTTTCATCAGTAGGTGTAGTTTCCCACTGATGTTTAGTCCCGTTCTAGAGTCGCTAATATCTCCGCTACGCTTCGATAAAGCGACTCTACGAACCCGATTTGGTTCAACTAAACCTTTGAAAACCACAAAGGTTTAGTTGAACCAATCGGGCTTTTACGGGCAGTTATCCTCCATCTACGCTTCTTCGATTCCTCTAAGCCTTGAGGTGGGGGGACTGCCCGTTAATGCGGGATAAAGAGATAGGAATTTACTCAAATTGTTAGGAAAACGTAGATTTGTTGCGTACCTCCATAACATTATTATTGTAACCGATTTTCTGTATTCTGTTGCATCTAATGGTTCGAGAGGAGAAATAATTTTCACTCGTGAAAAAATTTGTTATTCTAAGACTACGATGAGGAAGGAATATGTATCATAATTGTGGAAAATGTTTAGGGATGATGTTTATCTCAGAACGGAAAGGGTATTGATAAGAACAGACAAAATATTGTGTAAACATAAGTAAGACATTTTTCGGAGGTATTGATATGGAGATCATTTTATACTTGAGTGCTGCTGTTTTCGCAATTGCTTTTTTCATTTTAGTTGTTTTTTTAGCCAAAACGTTAAAATCGCTGCAATTTACACTTGATAGTGTGTCGAAAACACTAACGGGGCTAGAAAGCCAAATGCAAGGTGTGTCACTTGAGACGACGCAATTATTGCATAAAACAAACGCACTCGCAGAAGATTTACAAAAGAAATCAGAAAACTTAAATACCGTGGTAGATGCAGTGAAGGATGTAGGAAGTTCCATCCAAAGCTTTAATACATCTGTTCAAAAAGTTTCAAATAAGGTACAGCATGAAATCGAGAATAATCAAGATAAGATTTCTCAGATTGTTCAGTGGACAAATGTTGCGATGGAAATCCGCGATAAGTGGAAATCTAAGAAAAAGCAGACTGTGACAGCTGAGGAGCCATCTTACAGGCAAGAAGAGGATCTAGAATCAGACAAAATAGTCAAAAGACGTTTCTTACGTTCTAGATAATACGTAAGAAAAAGAAAACAATTAAATACAGAGTTGAGAGGAGAATGAACATGGCACAAAAAGAATTCCCGGTTAAGGATTATACGAAGGATTACGAAAGGGCAAATGAAGAGCGTAATTCTGGTAACTCTTCAGGATTTATCGTTGGGGCTGTGGTTGGAGGCGTTATTGGTGCTTGCTGTGCCTTATTCATGGCTCCTAAAACGGGGAAAGAATTGAGGATCGACGTCACTGAACAAGCGAAATCAATAAGTGAGAAAACAGAAAAACTTCGTCGTGTTGCGATTGAAAAAGGCAACGGAATTGCCGAAACGGCTAAAGAAAAAAGCAGTTCTGTAACACAGCTTGTGAGTGATAAAGGTTCTGACTTATTGGATAAAGTATCAAGCTTAAAGCCTGGCGTTAAAGCAGGAGAAGAATTAAGTAAAAAAGAAGGTATCGAAAGTTTGGCAGATGATAAAGGAAGTTTCGGTCATCGTTCAAAAATCAAAAGTGTTGAAGTGAAACATGTACCAGATGCAGAAAAGTCAACAGCTAAGGATCCTAATAAGGGTAACAAAAGTGCGGCTCAACTGCTTGATGAGACTGAAAAGGCATTTGAAGAAACAGAAACGAAGTATAAACAGTAAATTTGTCAAAACCGACGCTGAAATGATAGGCTAATTTCAGCGTCGGTTTTTTGTGATCATACCTAAAAAGGAGTTGCTGAGATGACATTAGTGAAAATTGAAACAGAAGAACAGTTTAATGAATTAGTTAAAGAGGATTCATTCCTTCTCTTTAAGCATAGTTTAACGTGCCCTGTTAGCGCGGAGGCCTTTACAGAGTATCAAAGGTATATTGATGATGAGCACAATAATGTTAAGACAGCTTATTTAGCTGTTCAGGAAGCACGTCCGCTTTCTGCTTATATTGCGGAAAACTTCGATGTGAAACACCAATCACCACAAGCGATTTATTTTAAAGCTGGCAAGCCTGCTTGGAATGAGTCACATTGGAGAATCACTGTGGATTCGCTGACAGAGGCAGTAAGGGATTAAAGTTAACAAGAAGATATATTGTAATGAATGGCCAGACCCATATCTCTTATAAATCGTTTATATGATTTAATAAACGGTATATAAAGTGTAAGGTCTGACCTTTTTTTCTTTATTTCGGTGATAATGTCGGCCAAAGGATGTTTAGTTCATCTCCAGGAGCAAGCGTTTCGTTGAAGGTTGTTTCTTGATTGTTTTTGAGTAACAGAAATCCTCCATTTGTGTGTTCTGGCATGTCAATGTCAATATGCATGAATACATCCTGAAAAATAAACGGCCCCATTTTATGTTGAACGAGGGTAATCATATCCCCCTGGTTGATGACATCTTCATTCGTTAGGGGCTGTCCATTACGATAAAACTGAGCGAGCTTCTTCGTTAGCTGTAGTTTTTTTCCGTTGAATGCAACCGGGATCGAATATGTGAGCTGAACGTTCATCGCATATGCCAAGTCAGTAGTAAGTGGCCGGGACGACTGGATCATTTCAATTACATCACCATCTTCGTATGAACTTGCAGGATTTGTTAGAATACCGTTTTTGACAATCTTACCACCGAATAAAGGGAGGGGAACTTCCTTTTCATTCACGTTAACCGTAAATGGCTGTAAACTTCTCAACAGATGTTCTTGATTGGTCTTAGTAAAAAGTTCTTCTAGTGTTCCTGGCATCGTGCATGTTATTTTATCATTGTCATGAAGGGATTCCTCTCCTGTAACAATCTGATCATTACGGCGTAGTTCGGCATAAATGATGTGCGAAACGCCATGGATCGTGACCTGTTTACTTGGCAATCCATCTGAAAGGTCAATAATCGCCAATCTAGGTGACCGACCATCTTCCCCTTGCTGGACTGTGATTACATCGCCATCTTGAACGATGTAATCTAATGATACGTCCTTGCGGTTTATTGTTAGGATCGGTTTTGTCCCATGCTCACCTGGAATTGTAATTAATTGGCCGTTGAACTCAACCATCATGGCCATGCCAGGTCTTCCATACAATTTATTCAATTTTATCCCCGCAGTTAGCAAACAATCCCCTACTGTCATTTCTTTCATATCAAAGAGACGGATCGTTTGACCGTTCACATTCACGCCCATATATTGAATCGGACTTTTGTGAGCGGCTATAGCAATGCCGATTGGTGTTACGAGCTCAGGACCACGGTGTACATGATTGGCAATTGTGAGCTGTCCAATGGCTTCAATTCCTCGGATCGCGACACGATTTTTCGGAAGATTTAATTTGTCGGCCAGAATTTCAGGAAGCTTGGGGGTTAGACTGCCACCGCCAACTAGCATCACAGCCTTTGGTGACTTATTGTTATTTAAAGAAAAAATTTCCTCGCAAATAGCATCTGCCAATTTTTCAATGGAAGGCATGATGCTTTCGATTACTTCAGTCCTTGGTATTTCCGTCTCAAACCCTAGAATATCGGTTACAGTTATCATATCCTGATCAATCAACTGCCTCTTAGCGGTTTCTGCTAACGGAAAATCGAGTAGAAATGAGTCACTGATGGCTTCAGTAATTTCATCGCCAGCAATCGGTACCATACCATAGGCAATTACGGTTCCTGAGTCTGTTAAGGCAATGTCAGAAGTCCCAGCTCCGATATCCACGAGTGCGACATTTAGTCTTCTCATCGACTGTGGGATCAGTACATTGATGGCAGCAATTGGTTCAAGCGTCAATGCTTGCATATGTAAATCTGCTCGTTTCAAAGCGGCAAGTAAGCTTTCAACAACCACTTTTGGAAGGAAGGTTGCAATAATTTCAACAGAGGCTTGTTCGCCACTTTGATCGATTAAGCTTGTGATTTCTTGACCATCAAGTCGATAATATAAAACAGAGTATCCGACACAATAATAATGATGGCTTGAATTGGAGTTGTTTTTTTCAGCCACAACGGCTTGCGCTATTTGAACGGCGCTTAATTCAAGATGAAGAATATCATCGTGCTGGAGCATCGGTTTTCCATTAATATCAATGCTAATTGCGGCACGCTCTGTTTTAAGTGCACGTCCGGCAGCAGCCACCGATACACTGGTAAGTTTGCCGTGTTTCTTTTCCAATGTGTCTTTAATGGCTTGAATGACCTTCGAGACAGCGATCACATCGTGGATTTGTCCGTCGAGCATAGCCCGTTCACGATGTTCCATTGAAACAATATCTGTTACTTCAAATGAATCAGCCGTTTTTTCTAAAATAATTCCTACAACGGAACGAGTACCAATATCAAGCGCGAATCGTTTTTCGTGCACAAAGAACACCTTCTTTAGACTGAAATATACTTTAATGCTTAAAAGCGTTTAATTAATAAAGAAAAAAATAGTGACAATTCAAAAATTTTCATTTATAATAAATGAAATTATATAAAAACAGTAACATATTTTTTCAATTCATAACAGATTCCGGACGTGAATGATAAAAACTTGCCAGCCTCTCATAAATCATGAAGCAGCTCTGTTTTTTTAATTAGTTAACCGGAAAGGAAAGGGTGGATTATTTTGAGTAATAATGATTTGGAACTTTTGCGTGAGAAACTAGATGATGTGAATTTGGAGTTATTACATCTTATTAACAAACGTGCTGAACTTGTACAAGAAATTGGCCAAGTGAAAGAAAAACAAGGGATTAACCGATATGATCCGGTTCGTGAACGAAAAATGTTAGATTCAATTGAAGATCATAACCAAGGACCACTAGATCTTGCATCACTTAAACATATTTTCAAAGAAATCTTTAAAATGGGTCTAGGTTTACAAGAAGAGAATCAGAAGAAAGCGTTGCTTGTATCTCGTCAGAAAAAAGCGGAAAATACAGTGGTTGACTTGAAGGGCGAGCTAGTTGGGAACGGTATTCCAAGCTTTGTGTTTGGTCCTTGCGCCGTTGAATCGTACGAACAAGTTGCTCAAGTTGCTGAAGTAGTCAAAGCAAAAGGTCTTAAACTACTTCGCGGTGGTGCTTATAAACCTCGTACTTCTCCATATGATTTCCAAGGTCTTGGCCTTGAAGGATTAAAAATATTGAAGCAAGTTGGTGATAAGTACGACTTAGCTGTTATCAGTGAAATTGTCAGCGCGAATGATATTGAAACAGCGCTTGATTATGTTGATGTAATTCAAATCGGTGCACGAAATATGCAAAACTTTGATTTATTAAAAGCTGCTGGAAAGGTGAATAAACCAGTTCTTTTAAAACGCGGACTTGCCGCTACGATTGATGAGTTCATCCATGCAGCTGAATATATCATGGCACAAGGAAATGGGAACATCATTCTTTGTGAGCGTGGAATTCGTACGTATGAAAGAGCAACGAGAAATACATTAGATATTTCAGCTGTTCCAATTTTAAAACAAGAAACGCATTTACCTGTCATGGTTGATGTTACACATTCAACTGGTCGCCGTGATCTATTGCTTCCAACTGCAAAAGCAGCTATAGCAATTGGTGCAGATGGGGTAATGGCAGAAGTTCACCCTGATCCAGCAGTCGCACTATCTGACTCTGCGCAGCAAATGGACTTCAAACAGTTTGATGAGTTTTATAAAGAAATTCAAAAAATGATGACTAGAGTAACTGTATAAATTGATTTACTAAAGAGAGGCTGTCCCATAATAAAAGAGTTAGACACCACATCTCCTATACATTGTTTAAATGATACAATAAACGGTGTATAGAGTGGGAGGTCAGACGCTTTTGGGACAACCTCTCTTTTTTCTCGTGTCTTGAAAAAAAGGCGAGGACATTCGAACGTATTGTCGTTTTTCTGTTGATTGACAATAAAGTCGTTTAAAACATAATAAAGTTGTTACATGTGCAATAAAGTTATTTAAAAATGCCCATTATGTTTTTCCACAATCGGGCCAGCGCGACAAGTTCTGTGATAAACGCCTTATGGCGTGAAAACACAGGAAGTTTATGAAATTAGCTTCAACTTTACAACGGAGGATAGGAATGACGAAGCCATGTTTTCTGAAACTATCTCATCAAGACTCCTGCGTGCGTCATGAAAGACAGTTCATGGGGTTCGAAGCACAGGTAGAGTCGGCAGAAGGAAAGCTAAAGCCATTCCTATGGAAAAGGTATGCCAACCGATATGCCGGGTGGCTGAAAAACTAGATAGGGTGAGGATGTTCCCCTCTAAAGGAACTGACGAACTTCTGAATTTAAGGGTCTATAGATTGAACATAGTGAAAGCTATGTCCCATCCTACGATGGGGTGAGTGGTGTAGAGTAAAATTTGGCCCTCTGAAATACATTATACTGAACAATGGCGGTATCCAGCTCACAGGTTTAAAGGAAGCACCTACGTCTAGAACGGATAGCTATGTTGTAAGGTACTTGGGAACCAAGAGACGTTGAAACAAGGACTGTCATCCTTAACGGTTGCTATAAGGTGAAAACCGAAATGCATTTGCTCTTGTGAAGGTAGGGGTACGACCGACGAAACTTCTGTAATGGGAGTGGAGGAACAGCCCCAAGTCTAACGAATGAGAACGATTATTTTCTTCACGTGAATGACACCGATCGGGTAAGAATGTGGGAACATCACCCATTAGGAGGGATGCCACAGTGTCAACTTTGAGATATTGGGATTACTACAATATGACGGAAACCTTTACGGATTTATATGAAAAAGCTAGTAATAAGGATATTTTCAGCCATATCTATGAAATCATCACATCCAGAGAGAACATCCTATTGGCTTTTCGTAAAATTAAATCTAACAAAGGGGCTAAAACACCTGGTACAGATGGAAAAACCATCAATGATATCAAGGAGCTCACGGAAAATGAATTAGTGAGTGTAATTCAAACAAAACTAGAGAACTATCAACCTAAGAAGGTCAGAAGAAAATGGATTGAAAAGGAAAATGGTAATCTAAGACCGCTTGGAATTCCATGTATTCTTGACCGTATCATTCAACAGTGTTTTAAACAGGTTCTTGAGCCAATTGCTGAAGCCCATTTTTACAAACACAGCTATGGCTTTAGACCGTTAAGGTCTACTCATCATGCCATGGCAAGAGTACAATTTTTAATTAATCAAGCGCAGCTACATTATGTAGTTGCGCTTGATATTAAAGGGTTTTTCGATAATGTGAATCATACACTTCTTATCAAACAATTATGGAATTTAGGCATTCATGATAGAACAGTGTTAGCCTGCATATCTAAAATGCTAAAGGCCGAAATTGATAAAGAAGGTGTACCATCTAAAGGCGTCCCTCAGGGTGGGATTTTATCAACTCTATTATCGAACGTGGTACTAAACGACCTAGACCAGTGGGTTGCTGACCAATGGGAGTTCTTCCCTCTCTCGAAAAACTATAAATCTAAGGCTGGAGAAAGGTACGCTAAGAAACGCACAAGTCTCAAAGAAGGGTACCTTGTCCGCTACGCGGATGATTTTAAAATTCTCTGCCGAGATGGGAAAACGGCTCAAAAGTGGTATCACGCGGTTAGATCATACCTCAAGGAACGGTTAAAACTAGACATTTCACCGGAAAAATCGCAAATCGTAAATTTGCGAAAAAGAGAATCCGAATTCTTAGGTTTTACAATTAAAGCGAATAAGAAGAGAAGTAAAAGAGTTGCCCACACGGGCATTAAACGGAAGAAGCGGGAGAAACTCAAAGAACAAGCTAAAATCCATATCCTACGGATAAAAGCATCCCCTACCACTCAAAATGTTTTACGCTTTAACAGTTTTGTTTTAGGCATTCACAATTATTTTAACCGAGCTACACATGTCAATCTAGAATTCTCACGTCTTGCCTACGAATTAAAAGCCTTTCTGTATAATCGCCTTCGTCCCGTGGGGAAATATGGACATCCAATCAATCCTAGTACTGCTTACAAAAAGTTCTATAGCACACAAGTTAAAACGTTCAAAATCGCAGGAGTCCACCTGTTTCCGATTGGGGACGTTAGAACAGTAAATGCAATGAACTTTAGTCCAACCCTATCCCTTTTTACGGAGGAAGGCAGAAAGAGAATTTACGATAAACTGAAGCCGAATGTCAGCCTAGAAATCAGCAGACTAATGAAGGCAAATCTTCCAGGTAGGACGGTTGAGTATATGGATAATCGCATCAGCCGTTTTAGTATGAAGATTGGAAAATGTGAAATCACAGGTTGGAATCTAACCGCTAATGAAGTTCACTGCCATCATTATGTACCAACACATCTTGGAGGAACGGACAGATTCAACAATCTTCGCATCCTTCATAGGGACATCCATCGGCTAGTGCATCGTAAAAATACAGAAATAATCACATCAGAAATACAGAAATTCGGTTTAAATTTTTCAATGATAAAGAAACTAAACCAATACCGAATGGAATGTGGGCTTGAAAAGGTAGATTAATCTCACGTCTAAGGGTAACGAAGAACTTATAATCCAGTATACATCGATAGATGGAGCGCCGAATGCTGGGAAACTAGCACGTTCGGTGCGGAGCAGGGGAAAAGCTGGAGATGACTTCAAAGGCTTACCTATTGCTACTAGTGTAAAGGACGTAAGCGTAAAATAAATCCCCATCTGTTTTTTTGACAGTTAGGGATTATTTTACGCTTACTTTTCAATGGAAGAATGTGGCTTTACGTCGTTTGAGAAAACAACTTTATTTTCACTGAACACCAGAAAATATCTTGATTTTTACATTTACTTGGTCTGTGTTCTATTATAAATGTGACAAAAGACTTAGTTTTTAATATAATTTGGTAGTATAAATTGTCTGAAAAATGATAGAGATAGGTATGTTATTAATAAATCGGGTCTCGTAAACATTTCGCATTTTTGTACGCTAAGCAAATGGACTGTTTTACGTAACTAAGCCCTTCCAAAAAATGATTTTCAGTCGTTTTAATGGAACTTTGATTTTGGAGTGAGTTTTGGTTCGTGGTTGGTGTTATTTTGCTACCTAAAAGGAGGCATAAAATATATTATATGGAAATAATATCAAGTACCTATCATCTACCTCTTGTTCTTCTTTCTATTATTATCGCTATTATTGATTCATTTGCTGCACTAGATCTAGGAATTCGAATAAATAAGGCAAAAGGTTTTGCACGATTCATATGGTTTTTTGGTGGAGCGTTTGCGATGGGGATGGGCATATGGTCCATGCATTTTATAGCGATGTTGGCTTATCACTTGTCAATCCCAGTCACATACAATTTACCATTGGTCATTCTTTCGATTTTCCCTGCCGTTACGTCCTCTGGATTAGCTTTATTTATTGTAAGTAGACCTTCTATGAGTACAACACAAGTTATCCTAGGTGCTCTTTTTATGGCCATAGGAATTGTGTCCATGCATTACACAGGGATGGAAGCGATGGAGATGGGGGCGTCTATTGAGTATAATCCCTTTCTATGGACTCTTTCCGCCATCATCGCTTTTATCGCTTCATTAGTGGCTTTATATCTATTGTTTTTTATAAGTCAAAATTCCAACGCACCACGAATTTGGAGAAGAAAAGCAGCCAGTGCTCTAATCATGGGGATGGCTATATCGGGTATGCACTATACAGGAATGTCAGCTGCAAAGTTCAAACCTCATCATCATCAACTTAGCGTGTCAGGACCAACATTCGATAGTACCCTTTTAGCCTATTCTATTGGAATAGGCATGCTAATCATATTAGGATTGGTGTTCATTAGTACTTTTATTGAAAAACGATTTGAGTCTCAATCCATAGAGTCAGAAAGAAAGTTTCGCTCAGTAATAGAGTCTGCTAACGATGCCATTATTTTAGCCGATAGCAAGGGTGCCATTATTTCATGGAACAAAGGAGCCCAATTCATTTTTGGATATCAGGATAAAGAAGTCTTGGGTAAAAAACTACAGATCATTATACCCGAACGATTCAGAGAAGCTCATCAAAAGGGGATGGAACGTTACCTTTCTACAGGTGAACCCCGTGTCATTGGAAAAACGGTCGAATTACAAGGAATCAGGAAAGATGGAGATGAATTTCCGATAGAGCTCTCCCTTGCCACTTGGCAAGAGGAAGGGAATTTCTACTTCAGCAGCATTATTCGAGATATCACCGAACGAAAACAGGCTGAAGAAAAAATCAACCAAATGGTTTATCGTGACCATTTGACAGGACTGCCCAATCGTCATTTATTAAATGATCGCCTCACTCAAGCACTTGATCAGGCAAATGAAAATAAGCATATTATTGGTATTATGTTTATCGATTTGGATCGTTTTAAGTTCGTTAATGACACGTTAGGACATGCTGTAGGTGATCACTTATTGATTGAGGTTGCCAAGCGTATTCAAGCCTGTGTGGGTAAAATGGATACAGTTTGCCGTCAAGGTGGAGATGAGTTTATTGTTCTCCTTCCCAATACTACATCTGAAGACGTTACTAAAGGTGCTCAGAAAATAGTAAATTTATTCAGTCACACAATTGTGCTAAATGAGCATGAGATGTTTGTGACACCATCAATTGGGATTGCTCTATATCCGTCCGATGGTAGGGATATAGAGACTTTGATTAAAAATGCTGATACGGCCATGTACCGTGTAAAGGAGCAAGGGAAAAATAGCTTTCAGTTTTACACACCTGATATGAACGAAATGGTTTCAAAAAAAATGCAGTTAGAGATTGGATTACGGAAAGCGTTGAAGCGTGATGAATTTATGATTCATTACCAACCTCAAGTTGATGTAAATTCCGGGGAATTGATTGGTCTGGAAGCTCTTATCCGCTGGCAGCATCCTGAGTGGGGAACGATCTCTCCTGCTGATTTTATCCCTTTAGCGGAGGAAACTGGATTAATCATTCCAATAGGCGAGTGGGTACTTTATGAGGCGTGTCTTCAAAATAAATCTTGGCAGAATAAGGGGTTTCCACCTGTGAGAATAGCTGTTAATATTTCTTCCCGTCAATTTCAACAAAGTAATTTAGTTGGAATGGTCAGCAAAACGCTAAAGGAAACGGGACTTGATTCCAAGTATCTTGAGCTTGAGCTCACGGAAAGTATTATCCAAGATTCGAAGCATGCGATTTCCACAATGCATCAATTAAAAGAAATGGGGATTCATTTATCAATAGATGATTTTGGAACGGGTTACTCTTCCCTAAGCTATCTAAAAACTTTCCCCATCGATACTTTAAAGATTGATCAGACTTTTACCTCGAATATTTTTACTGATCTTAAGGATGCTTCCCTTGTTGATACTATTATTAATATGGCTCATAACCTAGATCTAAAAGTGATTGCCGAAGGTGTCGAGACGTTAGAACAACTTCATTTCCTCCAACAAAGACAATGTAACGAAGCCCAAGGATACTTTTTTAGCCGACCTATTACTGCTGAAGAAATGTCAACCGTATTTAAAGAACAATTCTTAGCTAAGATTCAATGATGTATTAAACATCTGAAAGATCTAGACCATGTTTACTTCTATAACTGTTGGATTCTTTAATTCAATAAGCGAATAATTTTGTTCTTCAGGAATAGCAGTTAATGTTTCATCATAATAAAGTTGTTTAAGAACGACATCAGTAATAGAGTATATTTGCTTCTACGCTGTTTGAACGGATCTTCTACTATTTATAACAGAATCTAACCTAGCAGAATGGATGGATAACGTGATATGGAAGCAAGTGATCATTGCCTGGAACAGTAGGAGATTGCATAGCGAGCTACTGAACCCATTCCATTGTCCTGTTTAGGTTTTGATAGAATTTCGAACATCAGTATTCTGGCGTGATCATTGTTAATGGCAAGATCCTTATATTTATTATACTGTTTCGGACATGATCTAATCTATTGAAAAGGGATTAGGAAAAATAGAGTGTCCAATTTTCTTAGAACAACAGGGGGATTTGAATGATTGTACGACATGAAGAAGTAAAGGACGTATTGGCATATTTAAGGCAATAGATTCTAATTTAGCAATTATTCGTTTTGATTTTGATCGCCATGTTGTTTATGTCAACGACATTTTTGCTCGAACTATGGGCTACAAAAAGAGGAAATGTATGGTTTGCATCACAGGAACTTTTGTTTTCGGGACTTTGTGAATAGTCCGCAATATGAATCGTTTTGGCGAGAATTATTATCTGGTAAAAAATTCCAAGATAAAATTGAGCGAATGGACGCAGAAGGAAACCGAGTGTGGCTGGAAGCAACATATATGCCTATATTAGGTGAAGATGACCGAACTGTTATAGGTATTTTGAAAGTGGCAACGAATATAACAGAAAGGCAAAATATGATTTCGCAATCGGCGGATAGTTTACAGAAAATGGCAGAGGAATTGAGTGATAGTGCTGAAATGGGTATGCAACGTAGCAAAGAACTTCTTATCGGCATCAACAGAATTGCTGAAGTGTCTGTAGAGAACACGAATACTTTAAATGGACTACAAAAGAAGGCGGATTCAATCAGAGGCATCGTAAAAACGATTCGTGATGTTGCGGCGCAGACTAATTTATTAGCTCTCAATGCAGCAATTGAGGCAGCACGTGCTGGTGAGTATGGTCGCGGGTTTGATGTAGTCGCTAAAGAAGTACGTAAGCTTTCCTCAAAAGTAGAACATTCTATAATAGAAGTGCGAGACAGTATTGAGGCTATCATAAAAGAAATCGAAAATATCACGAATGGTATATATCGTGTAGATAAAAATGTTGAAAAAAGCCAAATGAAAATTCAAGTAGCGATGAAGGATTTCACACAAATTTCATCATCAGCCGAAGCGTTGGATGTACAGGCAAAAGAATTTACAAAAATTATTTAATGCAGAACTTAAGATTTAAACGACTTTATTGTTATATTTTTATAAAAAAAATCAATTCATAAGGTTTGTATGCAAATAATAGATAGATACGTTGCAGTAATGCGCTACTTATCGTATGATTAAAGGAATCTTTACTAAACAACATCTAGTTATTAACTATTTTCTAGGAATGAATAGAGAGTTTTGTCGAAAAGTATGTTATAATTTGTATGTTTTTCTAAAAAGACGTTTATAGTGTACGGCATGAAATCTCATAATGTTTAAAAGATAGGGACAGTGCCTTTTTGACTTGGCATGTATACTTTTAATAAAGTGAAACTACCACTAGTGGGGTGTAGTTCCACACTGGTTGTTAGTTGAACAGGATAAAGTAAGAAATTATAATTATTTCAATGAATTTAGGTATCTAGAATAAGTAAATGCAAAATGATAGTAGTGAAGGAGTGGTTTGGTGAATAATATTACAATTTATGATGTTGCGCGTGAAGCAAGTGTTTCTATGGCGACCGTATCTCGTGTTGTCAACGGCAACCCAAATGTTAAACCAGCAACAAGGAAGAAAGTATCGGAAGTCATTGATCGATTGGGGTATCGTCCAAACGCTGTTGCCAGAGGACTAGCAAGTAAAAAAACAACAACGGTTGGTGTGATTATACCCGATATTTCAAGCATTTTCTATGCGGAATTGGCACGTGGGATTGAGGATATTGCCACGATGTACAAGTATAATATCATCTTGAGTAACTCTGATGAAAATCAAGATAAAGAGTTACATTTATTGAATACGATGCTTGGGAAACAAGTGGATGGAATTGTATTCATGGGATCTAACATTACGGAGACTCATATTACAGAGTTCCAAAAGTCACCTGTTCCGATCGTGCTTGCGGGAACGGTTGAGGATACGAAGCAAATTCCATCTGTTAATATCGACTATGAAGCTGCAGCATTTGATGCAGTATCGACATTTACAGGGAAAGGGCATACTCAAATTGCTTTTGTTGGCGGTAACCTTGAAGATCCAATTACGAAAAAGAAGTTAGATGGCTATAAGCGTGGATTAGAAGCTGCTAATATTTCGTATAACGAAGAATGGATTGTTGAAGGGGATTATACCTATGATTCAGGAATCGAATCATTAGACAAACTACTTGAATCTCAATCTAAACCGACTGCGATTATTGCTGGTACAGATGAGATGGCACTTGGAATTGTTCATGGCGCGCAAGATAAAGGCTACAATGTCCCGGAAGATCTCCAAGTTATCAGTTTTGATAATACACGTCTGACTTTAATGGTGCGTCCGCATGTCACAACTGTTGTCCAGCCACTTTATGATATCGGGGCTGTTTCAATGAGATTGCTGACGAAATTGATGAACAAAGAAACAGTCGAAGGACAAGAGGCTGTTATTCTTCCTCATCGAATTGAAGAAAGACAATCAACAAAATAAGAAGATTTGGGGCTGTCTCAAAAGCTATTGTTAGACCTCGTAATCCATACAGCATACTGGTAAATATGCTGTATGGATTACGAGGTTAGGGCTTTAATGAGACAGCCTCTTTTTTCTGTGGAAAAGGGGCGGGACTTCGCAAAATCAGTTCCGCACTGCCACCTTCATAAGGCGATACTGTTTTTAGAACCTGAACCTTTTTGTTGGACTTTAGAGCAGACGCTCATAGGTATTTTGTGCTGTTTAGGCGTATGAATTCCTATGGTGAAGCCGATTTGTTTGCCCGAATGGGATATAATGCTTTTGAAACGGTTTGTGCATTTGTCTCTGTTATTTCCTCTCGTCTAGGTATCGGTTTATAGATATCTTCTGGATCCTCCCAAGTAGCTGGGAGTGTGACAGATGTCTCTGTTTGCCAACGTTTAATCCAATTTTGTGGCAATGGTCCTGAATTTTTATTATTATCGGTCATCTCCAACCAAATAAATGACCAAGCTCTCGGTACGACCCGCCAAATATCATAGCCGCCACCCCCCACAGCAATCCAGCGCCCCCCGCAATATTGATGGGCGAGTTCATGGGCAAGCTTGGGAATTTCTTTGAAAATCCGCATGGTGGCTGATAAATGTGTTAAAGGATCGTAATAATGTGAATCTGCGCCATTTTGAGTAAGGATTACATCGGGCTTGAAATACTCAATAACTTCTTTAAAAGAAGTTCGGTAGGCATCAAGCCAAGAATCATCTTCTGTAAACGCATCAACAGGAATATTGAACGTGAAACAATAGCCATTCCCTTGTCCGCGTTCATGAATATTTCCAGTACCGGGAAATAAATAACGCCCTGTTTCATGAATCGATAACGTACAGACATCTGGATCATCGTAGAAGGCCCATTGCACGCCATCACCATGATGGGCGTCAGTATCAATGTATAAAACGCGCGCATGATATTTTTGTTGCAAATATTTAATGGCTACAGAGCTGTCATTATAGATGCAAAACCCAGCAGCTTTTCCCCGAAAACCGTGATGTAGACCACCACCTAGATTTAAAGCGTGCTTGGCTTGTCCTGTCATGACATAATCACAAGCTTGCAGGGTGCCGCCGACCAATAACGCACTTGCTTCATGCATATGTTTGAAAATAGGCGTGTCCTCGGTGCCAAGGCCAAAATTCTCCGCTTTTTCTAAAGAGAGCTTTCCAAGGCCGGCAAGTTTGACTGCGTTTACATATTTGGGGTCATGAATCAATTGAAGCTCTTCGTCTGTCGCTATTCTTGGTTTAATGATATCTTCCTCAGCTATTGCTTCATGCGCTCGTAATAAATCAAGGGTGAGCTCTAGCCGCTTTTGGTTGAAAGGGTGATGATCATGGAATTTGTATGTTAATAGCTCATCTGAATAAATGAATATGGCATCTTTTTTCATGATTAACTCCTTTTTGCAGTGGGCCGTAAAACCTGATTACTTTCCCGAAAATGGCTAATACTTCATACAGTACGCCAACATTGTTCAGATCTTTTCCTTCAAATCGAAAACGAGGTAGGCGTATGTGTGATAGCAACAAGTCAGGCCATAGTATGATGAGGATCTTGGTAAGATTGATGATAACCTGTTTCTTGATTTGTGCAATCATCCTTTCAATTCTTCCTAAACGTACATAAACATTAATACATGAAACGATTCATAAATCTCAGCCGATCAAATTTCTGAACGGACTCAAGGGGAATGTGTTTGCCAATTCGCGCCATTAAGCAATTAGCTGGATGTGAGCTTATTTCAGGATCATCTGTTGCATAATAAACAAGCCCACCAGCGTTCATCATTTTTTCCATCACTTTTCGGTACTCCCACACATTCAAGCCTGTTCCTTTTAAATCCCAATGCCAATAATATTCCGTCGTTATAATGATATAATTTTCCATGCTTTCATCCATCATGGATGCTCGTATTAAATTTTTTCCGACAGAAGCTCCACGGAAATCGGGGATGACTTCAATGGCTCCAAGTTCAAGCAAATCCGGCATTTCAATCTCAGACCATCGCTCTAGCGGGTCTGGATATAAGTAGGTCACATAGCCGACGACTATGTTCTCACTTCGGGCAATGATAATCCGGCCTTCAGGAAGATCCGCAATTTCAATTAAAGCTTGATGTTGCTGTGTTGCGGGACGAAATGCAACTAAGTCCTTGTGGAATTCATAAGATTGTAGTTCAGTTGCTGTTATCGGCCCTTCGATAATTAATGTCTGTTGCATTGTTGTAACTTCTATTCTGTGATACGTCTTGTTGTGTTCCACATTTTCACCACCTAAAAAACTGTTACTTTCATTATACATAAAACAATAGAATATTAAAAAAATTGTGAAAAAAGGTTAATTATATTATAATCAGTCTAGAAAGTATGCAAAGGGGGATGAATATTTATGAAATTGGAAGCGTTACCATCAGTAAAAGGGGATTATAATCTAAAAGATTATGAGAATACTTACAAGCATTTCGACTGGTCTGAAGTCGAGAAGGAATTTACTTGGTCTAAAACAGGAAAGGTAAATCTTGCATATGAAGCAATCGATCGCCACGCTGAGTCATTCCGGAAAAATAAAGTGGCCCTCTATTATAAAGATGATCAACGTGCCGAAAAGTATACATTTAAGGAAATGAAAGAATGGTCAAATAAAGCAGCGAACGTAATTAAGGAGTATGGGAATGTCAGTAAAGGCGATCGTGTGTTTATTTTTATGCCACGTTCACCAGAGCTTTATTTTGCGGTGCTCGGCGCGATCAAAACAGGTGCAATTGTCGGCCCGCTCTTTGAAGCTTTTATGGAGGGCGCTGTTCGGGATCGTTTGACTGATAGTGGAGCTAAAGTGTTAATTACAACGCAGGCTTTATTATCGCGCGTTCCTGTAGATGAGCTTCCCGATTTAAAACATATTTTTCTTGTTGGCGAAAATATTGAAGAAACCGACACGCAGTATGATTTTATGAAAAAAGTAGCAGAAGCAGATCAGAACTTCGCGATTGAATGGGTGGACCGGACCGATGGAGTGATTCTTCATTATACATCTGGTTCGACGGGGAACCCAAAAGGTGTACTGCACGTACATAATGCCATGATACAGCACTATCAAACTGCTAAATGGGTACTGGATTTGCAAGAAGAGGATGTATATTGGTGCACCGCAGATCCTGGCTGGATAACAGGGACTTCTTATGGCATATTTGGGCCGTGGCTAACGGGAACGTCGAATGTAGTAGTAGGCGGTCGTTTTAAACCAGAAGCCTGGTATAAAACGATTGAAGATTATGGAGTAACGGTTTGGTATAGTGCTCCAACTGCATTCCGCATGCTGATGGGTGCGGGAGATGAAGCTGTGAAGCAATACGATTTACGTTCATTGCGTCATGTTCTAAGTGTGGGTGAGCCGTTGAATCCTGAGGTTGTCCGATGGGGGATGAAGGTCTTTAATAAGAGAATTCATGATACCTGGTGGATGACAGAAACAGGAGCACAATTAATTTGTAATTATCCGAGCATGCTCATTAAACCAGGTTCCATGGGTAAACCGATTCCTGGGGTTCAGGCTGCGATTGTCGATGATCAAGGAAATGTGCTTCCTCCGCATCGAATGGGGAATCTAGCGATTAAGAAGGGCTGGCCGTCTATGATGCAGACGATTTGGAATAATGAGCAAAAATATGAGTCTTACTTTATGCCGGGAGACTGGTATGTGTCAGGAGATTCTGCGTATATGGATGAAGAAGGCTATTTCTGGTTCCAAGGTCGTGTCGATGATGTGATCATGACGTCAGGCGAACGTGTAGGACCATTTGAAGTAGAGAGCAAACTTGTGGAGCATCCAGCCGTTGCAGAAGCAGGTGTCATCGGTAAGCCAGATCCAGTACGTGGGGAAATTATTAAAGCGTTCATCGCGCTCCGAGATGGATATGAGCCTACACAAGAGTTAATCGAAGAAATTCGAACATTTGTTAAGCAAGGACTAGCAGCTCACGCGGCTCCAAGGGAAATTGAATTCCGCGAAAAATTACCAAAAACACGAAGCGGAAAAATTATGCGCCGTGTGCTTAAAGCATGGGAGCTTGATTTACCAACAGGAGATTTGTCTTCAATGGAAGATTAATAATACGTAAAATAGAAAGATCCTCTAAGGCATTTTGTGAGTGCTTAAGAGGATTTTTTTATCTGGTTTAACTGACTGTAATACACTAAGGAAATCTACACCAGGCTATATTGTTGCACTTTTGCGATTGCCATCATTTTGAAGTGTATCCTCGCTTAACGAGGTAGTAGTGGCGGTAGAGCGGGACTAGTGAACAGTGGGGAAAAACGACTGATGGAAGGTTCGCATTATTTCAAAAAAATTATTTAAGCAAAGTACTAGTAATCTAATGTAAATCGTATTATAGTAATGAAAGATCAAAACCAACTTATCTTATACGAATAAGAAACTATAATGGTTCAGGAGGAGTATACATGTTAGGATATGTTCTATTAAATATTGCTATTATGCTAGTATTAGTATCTGTTTTATTTTATATGCAAAAGAAGCATATGTCATTTACGGTAAGAGTGTTTACCGGATTAGGTTTGGGGGTTGTATTTGGATTCGTTCTACAACTTTTCTCAAGCCCAGATTCTGAAGTCATTGCTTCTTCAGTTGGCTGGTTCAGCATTATCGGTAGCGGGTATGTGAAATTCCTGCAAATGATTGTTATGCCACTTGTCTTCATTTCGATTATTTCAGCGTTTACAAAGTTAAAGCTTACTAATAATATTGGGAAAGTCAGTGCATTAATTTTAGGCATTCTAATCGGTACAACGGCTATTGCGGCGGCAATCGGAATTGGATCTGCTACAGTATTCAATTTAGAAGCTGTACAAATTGAACAAGGTCAAGCAGAGATGGATCGTGGTCTTCAACTGGAAGAGAAATTTGGCGCTTCACTCGAAGGGAAAACAATGCCACAGCAAATTCTTGAATTTTTCCCTGCTAATCCGTTCCTTGATTTAACGGGTGCTCGCTCGACTTCAACGATCGCGGTTGTTATCTTCGCCGCATTTCTGGGCTTTGCTTTTCTGGGAGTGAAAAGGAAACAACCAGAGCATGCAGAAATGTTTGCAAAAATCGTGGATGTCTTTTATTCGTTAATTATGCGTGTCGTTACCTTAATCCTACGATTAACACCATACGGTATCTTGGCGATTATGACAAACACGGTTGCAACAAGTGATCTTGATGCCATTTATAAACTAGGTAAATTTGTCGTTGCTTCTTATGTTGCATTAATCATTATGTTCTTGATTCACTTGTTGATGCTGTCTTTAAGTGGATTAAGTCCAGTAAAATACTTGAAAAAAGCATTTCCGGTACTAACGTTTGCCTTCACATCTAGATCAAGTGCAGGCGCATTGCCGTTAAATATTAAAACGCAGAAACAATTAGGGGTTTCTGATGGGATCGCAAACTTTGCTGGATCGTTCGGATTATCGATTGGTCAAAACGGTTGTGCCGGCGTTTATCCGGCGATGCTAGCTGTAATGGTCGCACCTACTGTTGGGATTAATCCATTATCACCTTCGTTTATCGTGACCCTGATACTTGTTGTTGCCATCAGTTCGTTTGGCGTCGCTGGTGTTGGTGGCGGAGCAACTTTTGCCGCATTGATTGTCTTATCGGCGATGGATCTTCCAGTTGCACTTGCTGGTGTGCTTATTTCAGTCGAACCGTTAATTGATATGGGACGTACAGCACTGAATGTAAGTGGAAGTATGACTGCTGGTGTGCTTACTAGTAAAGTAACTGGTGATTTGGATAAAGATGCTTACTTTAATGAGTCTACATCGATTGAAGTAGAGGCGTAAAAAAGGTAGAAGAATGTCGACAGTGTTGCCGGCATTCTTTTTGCTTTTTAAACAATCTCTTGAAGCGTGAATTTACAACAAACCTGAAAAAAACGAGGTTGCCCCTTTTTACGGGACAGCCTCGTTTTTTGTTTATACTCCCTGATTCTCAGGATTGGCTGGTTGCTCTGTAGGTGTCTCTGGGGTAGTACCCTCAGGGATTGTTTCTACTGGTTTTTCAACCGGTTTTTCTTCTGGCTTCGCTTCTTGATTTGTTTGCTCTTCGCTAGTGTCTACTGTTTCACTTGGAATCTCCTGCTTTTTCACTTCTTGTTTAGTAACTGCGTTAGAAGGAGGTGATTCTTTACCAACGATATCAACAGCTGTCACATAATACGTTCCGTTTTGAATGCTGAATGCTAGGCTTTCGTTGGAACGAATACTGGCGACTCTTTGACCATTACTATAGATTCTGTATCCGACAACATCTCTTTCAGGATGAGAATTCCAATTAATGCTGCTTCCGTTTAATGCAAGGGTTGGTGCAGCAGGCGCCTTACCGTTATCAGAAAGTGTTGAACCGGTAACAATCATATTCCCGGTAGTGTTATATTTAGATAGTAAATCGTTTATATTTTTAATGTAATTTCCACCGATTTTATCGAGATACTCAGGATTTAGCATGTAGCCGCCACTTGTAAATTCGCTTGGTGTTGATGATTGTGCTAAGTAGCGACCACCACCAGCATAGACATATTGTCCATTAATAAAGCTATGATCTACTTTTGTTGGGACATATTTTACATTGAATAGATCCGTTTCGACCAATCCGGCATTTGAACAAGCATCAGATGGAAGTAAACCTGATATTGAACAGAAGGAACGGGTCACAACACCTGCTGGTTTTTCAAATTTGCCTTTAGGTCCAATGAGATCAGGATTTACACTGTAAGCTGAGTTGACTAAACTTGCCCACAGCTTAATATTTCGTTGGCTATACGTAAGTCCTTTATATCTATTATCAATTCTCTTTGGTGTATCATAACCAATCCATGTTCCAAATGTTATGTTCGGGTTTGTAGCAACGAACCAAGCATCTTCTGTATTATTCGTCGTTCCTGTTTTTCCAGCCCAGTCAGATGAGAAAGATAACCTTCCATTTAAGTACCGTGCTGTTCCATTTGATATAACATCTCGCATAATATCTAGTGTAAGATAAGCAGTTTGCGGTGAAAAGACTTCTACCGGAGCCGCTTCGTGTTGATAAATGACTGTGCCATCTTTTGCTTCGATTTTGTCGATCATGTAGGCGTCGATGAATTGTCCGTCATTAGCAAATGTTGTAAATGCATTCACATTTTCTTCAACCGTTACCCCATTTGTAGGTGTTCCTAACGCTAAGGAAGGGATTGAATAGTCGATATCAATTAACGAGGTAAAGCCCATTTTATCAAGATAGGTTGCAGGGCGTTGATTTAAGATGCCCATATAATAGCTTACAGTTGGGATATTATAGGATCTAACGAGTGCCTCCCGTGCGTTGGTTAATCCAGTATACCCTTCTCCGGCATTTTTCGGTTGCCAGCCACGAATTGAAATAGGTACATTAATTCCGATAGATCCAGGTGAGATATATCCTAGTTCAAATGCAGGTGCATATACTAGAAGCGGCTTCATCGTCGATCCGTTTGGTCTTTTGGCTGATGTCGCATGATTGGTCTGTTCTCGATCAAAATTACGACCGCCGACGAAAGAAAGAATCTTTCCTGTTTTGTTTTCAATGAGAATGGCTCCTGTTTCGACTGGTTCCTGAACAGTGACTTTTTCACCAGATTCAGGGTCGGTCACTTCTTGGGGCTTATCTCTGCCATAATATTCATAGTTTTTAACGACTTTTTGCATCTTATCATACATATCTTTGTTAATGGTTGAAAAGACTTTGTAATTATTCTGTTTCAGTTCTCTTCTTGCTAGTGTTGTATATTGTTCTTTTAAATCATTATCTTTTTCTAAATCCGCTTTTTCATATCCAGATTGCTCTGCAAGAATTTTCGACAGAACCTCGATTGCTCGTTCTTCAAGTTCTACGACCAACCATGGATATACTTTAGATGGTGCTGTTTTCGGTCCAATAAAGTCTTTCGTAATATCATAATTCAGGGCATCTTTGTATTCTTGTTCAGTAAGATAATTTCCATCACGCATTCTTTTAAGTACGGTTTTCATTCTGAGCAATCCTGGTTCAATACCTTCTGGACTTTTCAACTCAGCTTTTTGCGTATAAGGCGTATAACGAAAAGGACTTTGCGGTAGACCGGCGATAAATGCTGCTTGTGGAATGGAAAGGTCTTTTGCGTCGATTCCAAAGATTCCTTTAGCTGCCGATTGGACACCCGCGATATTCTGGCCGGAGGAATTCCTGCCAAAGGTTGATACGTTTAGGTATGTTTGAAGAATTTCATCTTTTTCTAAGAAATTTTCCACTCGAAGTGCGAGTAAGATTTCTTTCGCTTTCCTATCAAAGGATACTTCATTCGTTAATATTTGGTTTTTGATCAATTGCTGTGTTAATGTACTTCCGCCGGATTGAACGGGTGCATTTGTCATTTCTTGAAAAATGGCGCGCATAACGGCTTTAGGTACGACACCTTCATGCTCATTAAAATATTCATCCTCTGTTGCAATGATGGCGTTTAGTAAGTGTGGTGACATTTCATCAATGGTTATTTCTTCGCGCTCAAGATCGGACTTTAACTTCCCGAGAAAAATGTTATCAGCAAAATATAAGTCTGATGCTTCTTCATAATTATAAATATCTTTTTTGAGTTCATCTTTTGTGCGAATCGGCTCATCTTTGACTAAAGCGGCAAAATAACCTGCACCTACACCGCCAGCAAAGGAAAATCCTAAAACAAGGACTATAATAAACAAAAGCAGGATGTTCCAAACTACATGATATGTAACTCTGGAGTATTTTTGCGTTGTTTTACTACGGAAGAAATCGGTGAATTTCAACCAAAATGATATAGGTTCATTTTCATTATTTTTCATCTATCATACCCCCTGAAATCAGATACATTATAGCATATATCCGTATTTAGAAGGGGGATTTTCAAGTATTTCTATCATTTTGCCAAGAGTACCCCTGCTTCAAATTTTTGATAAAAAATGAAGGAGGGGGTGAATGGGCAGTTTTTATTTTTCAAAATAAATCGTATTATTAGTGATGGGAAACGTATGTTTGGTATAATGGATATAGGAGGTGAGAAAATATGACAAAGGAAAACGAAGAAAAAAAGAAGTATAAAACGCACCAAATTTGGATTAAAAAAGGACATCGTATGTATGGGTATTTTCAAAATATGACTCAAAATGCTAAGAACATGTATAACACCACTAATTTCTACATACGCCAGGTTTACACAGGACTTACACAAGATAAAGAATGGCAGCCTTTACAAAAAGAAGTCTTGGATACCATTGATAAAAAAATAGATCGGATGAATGATGTTCAACTTTTGGCTTATCAAAAGAGTGTAAAGAGACAAAAAGCCAAACCGAAAGAAAAACAAACAGAAGTGACATGTCATCTTTTTACCAAACCATCAAAAGAGCAACCTTACGTAAACTATCATTTTTTGGATGCTTTATTTAAAGTCGTTTCACAAAAAGATTATCGCTCTCTTCCTGTGCAAGCCAGTCAATCTGTAATGAAGGTAGTCTTTCAAAACTGGAAATCGTTTTATGCGAGTTTAAAAGATTACAAGCAAAATCCTTCTAAATACAAAGTTAAACCAAAAATCCCTACATACAGTCGGGCAGCAGAAAAAGAAATGACTTTTACCAATCAAGATTGCGTCATTAAAAACAAGAAGTTCTTAAAGTTTCCCAAAACAAAAGAAGAACTAAATATTGGAAAACTTGGTTTTGCTGAAGGTCGGTTAAAACAAGTTCGTGTGATTCCGAAGTACAACCAATACGTTGTAGAGTTAGTGATGGAGATCCCTTTTGAAAACACAGAATTAGAAGATAACGGTAGGTTTATGAGTATTGATTTAGGAATCGATAATCTTGCAACCATTGTGACAAATACGGGACGAGCACCCCTATTAGTCAAGGGCAAACATGTCAAATCTATCAATCAATACTACAACAAAAAGAAAGCCCATCTACTTAGTATTTTACGACAGGGAAAACAATCGAATGAAGGTTCTTTTACTTCTGAACGATTAGAAAGATTACATCAAAAAAGACTCCTTAAAATAAAGGATATTTTTCATAAGGCAAGTTCAGAAGTGATAAAAATCGCGTTAGAAGAAAACACCCATACCATCATCATTGGACAAAACAAAGCGTGGAAACAAAAGAGTACCATTGGCAAAAGAAACAACCAAACTTTTGTGAGTATTCCCCACGGTTTATTGATCAGCATAATTACATACAAAGCATCGCAACATGGAATTAAAGTCGCTATAACGGAGGAATCCTACACGTCCAAAGCAAGTTTTCTGGATGGTGACGATCTCCCAACTTATGGTGAGAGCGATAGAAAGCAACACTTCTCCGGTAAACGTATAAAAAGAGGATTATATCTTTCAAGTCGTAATGGGTTTATCAATGCCGATGTAAATGGCGCAGCTAATATTTTGAAAAAGGCTTGGTTGCGATTAACAAAAGAAACGGATTTCAATATGGAAAACGTGAATGTTTGGAGCCCCAAAACAATAATTATGTAAAAAAGAAGTCCCAACGGCAAGACTAATGGGATAGAGGGTCTGGGTGTGTGTAGTCCACCGATGTGACAGCCCCACTGCTCGTTAATCGTTTAAGTTCGCGTAGAACTTATAGGTGAACACATTGATACGACAGAAACCCCTTCCTTAAAAATACGTTAGCATTTTAGGTGGGGGAGCATTCATAGGATGATGAACTTGACATAGCATGTTATATATGATAAAAAATCAGTAACATGAATTTTTTTAGGAAAGCAATGAGAGGACTAAAGTAGTCAAACTATCCCTGTTTTAGAGAGCCGATGATTGGTGCGAATCGGTACACATAGTTTTGATGAATTACTTCCTTGAGCATTTGCTGTGAACGTTAAGTAGCAGCAAACGGTCGACAGCCGTTAACGGTCTTAAGACGGAGGATGAAGTATGTCCTCAAGTTGGGTGGTACCGCGAATATATTCGTCCCTTCATTTATGAAGGGGCGTTTTTTATTTGTCATTTTTTGAAAAATAGGAGGAAATCAGATGGAATTGCTTAAAGATTTAGAATGGCGAGGGATTATTTATCAGCAAACAGATGAAGTGGGAATGAAAGAACTTTTGGAAAAAGAAAAAATTGCGTTATATTGTGGCGTGGATCCTACGGCAGATAGTATGCATATTGGTCATTTATTGCCATTCTTAACATTACGACGTTTTCAACAGCATGGCCATCGTCCGCTTGTTTTAGTGGGTGGAGCAACAGGGTTAATTGGTGACCCGAGTGGGAAAAAAGAAGAGCGTTCCCTGCAAACATTAGAAACGGTTCTGCATAATGCCGATTGCCTAAAGGGTCAATTAACGAAGATTTTCGATTTTGATGGTGATAATGGCGCAATCATGTTAAATAATTATGATTGGATTGGCAAGATTGATATGGTTACTTTCCTGCGCGATTACGGGAAGTATATTGGCATTAATTACATGCTAGCGAAGGATACGATTGCTTCACGATTGGAGACGGGAATTTCATTTACAGAATTCACCTACACGATTTTGCAGGGAATCGATTTCAATCATTTATACGACAATCATAATTGTAAACTGCAAATTGGTGGAAGTGATCAGTGGGGCAATATTACAACGGGTCTGGAAATGATTCGTAAATCTCACGACGAAGCTGTTAAAGCATTCGGGATGACCATTCCACTTGTGACAAAAGCGGATGGCACAAAGTTCGGGAAAACAGAAGGTGGAGCAATCTGGCTTGACCCGGAGAAAACGACGCCTTATGAGTTTTACCAGTTCTGGATTAATGCGGCAGATGCGGATGTAGTGAAATACATGAAATTCTTCACATTCTTATCACATGAAGAGATTGAAACGTTAGCTCAATCCGTAGAAAGCGAACCACATTTGCGTAAAGCACAAAAAACGTTGGCAGAGGAAATGACACGTCTGATCCACGGCCAAGATGCTTTGGACCAAGCGATAAAGATTTCCGCAGCTTTATTCAGTGGAGACGTGAAAAACTTAAGTGCTTCAGAGATTAAAGTTGGATTCAAAGACGTGCCAAGTTTCAGCCGAAACAATACCGATGACATTAACGTAGTTGAACTAATTGTTGAAGCAAATATTTCACCATCTAAACGTCAAGCAAGAGAAGACATCCAAAATGGTGCTATCTCTATTAATGGAGAAAAAGTGACAGACTTAGCATATATCGTAACAGAAGCGGATAAGATTGAAGGGCAATTCATGCTTGTTCGTCGCGGTAAAAAGAAATATACGCTAATTAAATAATAGATAGCTAAAGGGTCAGGCCTCACACTCTATACACCGTTATTCCGGTTTAATAGTAGATGTAGGGTTCTGACCCTTTGTCATATTAGATCGATCGAGTAGGATTCAGGTTTGGCTTAAAAATTAGAAAATTGGCTTAAAAATTAGAAAATTGGCTTGAAAATTGCACATTTTGAATTAAAAATCAGAAAAGCGTCTCGTAAAGTTCACATTTTAGTCTGCTAATTTCAGATTCCAGCTCGGAATAAAACTTTCTAAGACAGATGTTTCAATGCCTCGCGCTTGCTCAGCGGTTTTAATTGGTTTTGAGCGACAAATAATTGAACACTAGAAGCGTTCGTTTTGGCGTATTCCCGTAATACCCAGCCGATCGCTTTTTGTACAAAAAATTCATTGCTGTGTGCTTGGCGTAGAATGTAGTTATGTAGCCGTTTTTCATTCATATTCTCTTTATAGTAGAGTTGATAAAGAATCGCAGATCTTTGTAACCAAATATAATCATCGTCAATCCATTGGTCAGGGTATGAGGAAACAAGTTCGGGGTATTGTAAAAACATATAGCCAAAGATATGAGGGGATAGGACATCGATCGTATCCCACCAAGATTTACTTTTGAGTAAACTGACTAGCCACGGCATGTCAGTGGGAGTAAGGTCTTTTTTAATTTTTTCCAAGATATCAAGGGCTGCTTTTTGGTATTCTCGTTCTGGCTTTTCCCATAACGTAAGAATAACCGTTTCAAGGTTCTCTTTTGACGGTGATCCGTATTCTTGCAAAAATTGCTTAGTCAATTTTCTTCGAATGGGCGTTCGAATCCCTAAAAAATCAAATTGATTTCTCATATATTTTTTAGACCACTTTGCATATTCTGTCTCGGCGTGTTCAGAATATAATTTTTCTAATTTTTGAATATAAAAATCCATAAGTTCCTCCATGGTATGTCAGATTTGACTAATGACGTTTCTACTAAAACAGAAATGATGTATAAAAAAACCCCCATCCAAGGATGAGGGCCGAAAACAAAATCGATTAACGAGAGTAGAACTCAACGATAAGTGCTTCGTTAATTTCAGCAGGAACTTCAGAACGTTCTGGTAAACGAGTGAAAGTACCTTCTAATTTGTCAGCATCAAAAGTCAAGAAATCAGGAACGAAGTTATTTACTTCGATTGATTCTTTGATTGTGCTTAGGTTACGTGATTTTTCACGAACAGAGATTGTTTGTCCAGGTAACACTTTGAATGATGGAATATCAACGCGTTTTCCATCAACAAGGATGTGACCGTGGTTTACAAGTTGGCGTGATCCACGACGAGTACGAGCTAGACCAAGACGATAAACAACGTTATCAAGGCGTGATTCAAGAAGAATCATGAAGTTTTCACCGTGTACACCTTGTAGTTTACCTGCACGGTCGAATAATGAACGGAATTGACGCTCAGTAACTCCGTACATATGGCGAAGTTTTTGTTTCTCTTGTAATTGCAATCCGTATTCGGAAAGTTTTTTGCGTTGGTTTGGACCATGTTGTCCAGGAGCGTAAGGACGCTTCTCTAATTCTTTACCAGTACCTGTAAGGGAAATTCCAAGACGACGGGATAATTTCCAGCTTGGGCCAGTATAACGAGCCATAGTATGACTCCTCCTTCAAATGTTTTTATTTGGGTAAAATAAAAACCGTTGCGATTCACGATTATGGTCATTTTGTTTTCATGTATCTTCGCCCTAGCAGCTGAGGGTTACGGGATACACCTCTATAAAGAGGAACAAAATGAGACCGTAAAAGCACTCACATAGGCTGCACTATTTTACACAAGTAATAGTATATAATTTAAAAGAAATATAGTCAAGTGTAATTCCATATAGTTCGTGATGTACAAAATAAATCATCATGGTAAAATTACTTTAAAATAAGAATGTTTTAGCTTGAACAATTTATCCCGCATTAATGGATAGTAAACCCCCCCACTGATTGAAGTTCCACTTTATAGGCATAATGAATTAGGTCTAAAAACATGCGCTTTACGCTTATTTAATAGAAATTTCTAAAAAATTATAAAGATATTTTATTCATACAAGTATATAATGAATAATATAGAAAAAAACGGAAAACTAATAGTTCTATTTTACTGTGTGTTAATGAGGTTTTAAAGCTTCAGCATTACTTGTATAGGGATGAGATAAAGATGAGAAGTATGACTCAGTTACTATATGAATTAAAATCGTTATTAATTAATCAAATGGATGATTCAAAGGGAAGAATGGAAGACACTTCTTTTCTTGAAAAATCTATGCTTGAGATATGCGACGCTTTTTACGCTGATGAAGTTACCTACTTTAAGCTAGACTATAGTCTCAAGCATTTATATATTGAGGCTTCTACCGAACGTGATCAGGAGCGAGAGTATATTCCGATAGGAAGCATTGAAGTATTTAATAACTGTGAACCGTATTCTTATAAAGATTTTCAAATAGAAGCATTAAAGGGTTTCCATCTGTATTTGCCACTAAAACGCGAAAATGAATTAGTGGGACTGCTTGCATTAAAAGAAAGGGTTCCTGGTTCTTTTGAAAGGATCACTTCAGAAGAAGGGGAGGCGTTCTCAAGAGAAGTGATGAAAATCTTAAATACGGCAATACATATTTCAGAGATTACGAGTGAAAGAAGGCGCTATAAACAGCTGTTTCGAGTGACTGAAAAATTTCATTCATCCATGAGTATGGATGCGGTACTCGGTGAAATTATCTCCACACTACAAGAAATGTATCCGTCTTTCACTTATTATCTTCTGCTTTCCCATGATAATGCAAACCACGAAAACCTTCCGATAAAGGATCTCGGCTATGATGGTGAGACTGTGGCGGTTATGCAAGCGTATGTTACAGGAACTGTTCAAATCGAAGACGAGCTGGCTGCACGAAAAACAAATCTATATGCACCGCTGAAAGGAAAACAAGGCGTGTACGGAATTCTTCAAGTCATTGCTCCAAATGCTCGTATGTTTCCAGAGGAGGAAGTCGAATTTATTTCTTTATTAGCCAATACCGCTGGGAGTGCTCTTGAGAATGCACAGCTGTACCAGCAATCTCGCCGTTTAATATCTGATTTGCAGCTTATTAATGAAACATCCCATAGATTGAATTTAAATCTGCGTCTAAGTGAAACAATGGAGTTCATGAAAAATCAAATTATCGATTCCTTTCATGCGGATGAAGTGGGGTTTGTGTATATTCTACCTGATGGAACGGCTAATTTCTTGACGGGCAGCACAGAATTTTTTCATTCTGATCAAATGGGATTATACGTCGATTTTTTGAAGGAAAAGATTTGTTCCACTACGGAATCCCTGTTCATTAGCGATTTACAGCTGAAAATCCCTAACAAAGATGTGAAGTATCATTCGATGATGGCTGTTCCGATGATGGAAAGTGATCAAGTGCACGGATTCGCACTTGTTTTACATAAAGATCCCTATTATTTTTCTTTTGAAACATTCAAACTGCTGCAATCATTGATTCACCATACGAGCCTTGCCTTGGCGAATTCGATGCTGCGCGAAGAACTGGAGAAAATGGTCATTACCGATCATTTAACAGGTTTGTATTCGCGGAGTTATTTAGATGAGAAAATGTTGGAGTCGCTGGAAAAAGATCAAAGAGGAACATTTATTTTGGTGGATATCGATGATTTTAAAAAAGTGAATGATACCCACGGTCACCAAATTGGCGATGATATTCTCATTCAGGTTTCCATGATCATCCAATCAGGCATACGAGAAACGGATATTGGGGCAAGATGGGGTGGCGAGGAGTTAGCAATCTATCTGCCAAATGTCTCCGTAAACGCTGGGCAAGAAATTGCACAGCGAATACAAGAGAAAGTAAGCGAACAAACGAACCCGAAAGTGACCATATCATGCGGGGTCTCCTATTGGACGAATGGACGCAGCGATCACGTCAAAGCTTTATTTAAGCGTGCGGATGATGCTTTGTATGTTGCTAAGAATACAGGGAAAAATAAAGTGCTCGTTCAAGACTAGTCCTTATAATAATACCCGTTTTTGGATGACCAAAAGGGTCTGGCCTCACTGAGGCCAGACCCTTTTGTTTTGAGATAGTCTTGCAATTTTAATATTACAAATACTTCACTAATGTATGCGTGAATTTCTCTAGCAATTCTTCGTCTATAGCATCGAAGCGATTCGTAATCGGACTATCTATATCAAGAACGCCGATTAATTCGTCGCCTTTTATGAGTGGGATGACAATTTCTGAACGGGAAGCGGCATCACATGCAATATGCCCTGGGAATTGATGAACATCTTCTACACGATACGTTTTACGTTCAGCAGCAGCAGACCCACAAACACCTCTCCCAAATGGTATGCGAATACAAGCCGGTAAACCTTGGAAAGGCCCAAGTACTAATCCGTCATTTTCCGCTAAATAGAAACCGACCCAGTTCACTTCATCCAAAAGCTGGTTAAGAAGGGCGCAAGCATTGCTAAGGTTCGCGATTCGATTGGGCTCCCCTTCAACAAGTGCGATTAGTTGTTTCTCAGCAAGCAAGTAATTCTCTTGCTTACTCCCTTTATATTGTTCGACATTAAACATAAACATTCCCCCTGCTTCATGATAAAAATACAACCTTCAACATTATTGCAAGATACCCTGTGGAAGTTGTCGAGAAGTTCTAACAGGATATTGCAAGTATTTCGAGAATAACTTATTTTAAGACTTGAAATTAGAGGAGGACTTCAAAATGAACCGTCAAACTCAAACGAAGGAAGCAATTCTTGAATCCGCTCTATATTTATTTCACTTGAAAGGCTATCATGCGACCTCCATACGGGACATTGCACATAAAGCTAAGGTTAATTCCGCTAATATTGCTTATTATTTCAAAAATAAACAAGGGTTGCTAGAATATTGTTTTACTACATATTTAGAAGACTATATTCAGCTGTTAGAGAAAAAACTTGTCCAGCTTGACCGGATTGGCACCCAAAACGGCTTACTGGCCATTCTTACAGATGTCTTTGAATTTCAACGTAAAAACTTCTTAGCTGCGAGCTTTATTTATGGAGAATCAGCACTAGACTCTAATCTTAATCGAGAAGTTTTATCAACTTATTACATGAAAGAAAACTCTTATTTTCAATTTGTTTTAGAAAAAGGCGTAAAAGAAGGCGTGTTCCGTAAAATCCCGCCAGCTATTTTTACGTTGCAAATAAAAGGACTCCTTTCAGCCCCAATTATACATGCCCACTATGCAAGAGAGGTCCTGCATGTATATACGCAGGAAAAATATTATACCGATAAATATCGTGATGAAGTCTGCTTGTTTTTAGTACAAAGTCTGTTTGTCAAACGCGAAATGCCAGTAGAATTACTAGTTTAACGTTTCTATTTAGAAAAAGCTTCTGCCAAGCATGAGTTGAACCCTTGACCTAGATCTTTGGCTTGATGGGCATCAGACCCGAAACGTAAAGGAATGCCTATCTGCAGGGCATATTTTACAAATCGCTCTGGCGGATAAGGCTCTAGACAAAGCGGTTTAATAGCACCAGCGCCGTTATAATCCAGTTCATACCCTTGCCTACTTATTTTGTCTAGAATGGAATATAACTTCTGATCATAATTTTCTTTCGGTGAAAAACGCTGCTGAAACTTATGAACAAGTGTAATATGCCCAATACGTTTGGGCTTGAAGTTCCCTAAATCAGCAGCAATACTTTTCTCTAATGTATCGTAATAAGATGAATAAACGGCATCTACAGACCCTATTCTTTTGGCGATGCTTTTAAACATTTCGTCACTAAAGTCGATGCAATGCCACTCATTTTCATCACGAATAAAATGAACCGATAGGATACTATCATCTAAATATTTACCAATTTTATTAAGGGATTTCTTAGTTTCTGCCTCAAATCCTTCGATATAATCTACTTCTAGCCCTGTCTTAATCCTGATTTTTTCCTTGTATCTCTCTTTTAATAAAGCGAGTTCCTGAAAATAGTCTAGTAAATGATCACGTTCCATCCCACTATCACGGTCTGGTGTAGGATCAATGAACCCTTCTGGCAAAGGAGCATGCTCTGTGAATGTCAATTCCTCGATTCCAAGCGTTATGGCTCGTTCGATATAATCTTCAAATGAGTCGCTTGAACCGTGAGGACAGTACGGACTGTGAACATGACTGTCAATTTTCATCAAAATCCCCCCCATAAATTCAATTTCAAGCACAATTCTGTAAAAAATATATATTTATTAGTCAAAAATTATTGCTAACATGGTATCATAAAAGCATTGAATTGAACATGTAAACATTTATATAGATTGTTGCTGACTTGTGAGGTTTAGAATTGGGGGGCATATGATGGAGTACATACTAGGTATAATCATACTAGTTATTACGTTAATAATATGGGGATATTTTTTGAAAAAGAAGCATTTTAAAGAAATTGATCAGCTAGAGGCTTGGAAAATGGAAATTATGAACCGCCCAATATTGGATGAGCTTTCTAAAGTAAAGCAATTAAATATGACTGGTGAAACAGAAGAAATGTTTGAACGATGGCGTAATGAATGGGACGCCATTATCACAGTCTACATGCCGGATGTTGAAGAATTATTGTTCGATGCAGATGATTATGTCGACAAATATCGTCTCGGTAAATCCAAAGAAGTTCAGCAAATGATCTCGACTAAGCTTACGAACATTGAAACGGCGATCGAAAAGATTCTTCGTGAGCTAAATGAATTGGTCGGTAGTGAAGAGAAAAACAGGATTGAGATTGAAGAGATTAAAGAAAGCTACCGTACTATTAAGAAAGACTTGCTAGTTCATCGCCATACATTTGCCAAAGCGGCAGATCCACTTGAGAACACGCTCGATGAAATAGTGGTGGTTCTTAAGCAATATGAAGAAGCGACGGAAAATGGGAATTATTTAAATGCACGAGAACTTGTTTTATCGATAAAAAATCAACTTGTTACCATTCAAACAAAGATGGAAATCATTCCTCAATTGCTACTAGATGGTCATTCTTCACTTCCATCATCCCTTTTGGAGTTGAAAGATGGCTTCACGGAGATGAGGGAACAGGGATATTTTTTAGAGCATATTGAATTTGAGACAGAGATCTTGAGGCTTGAAACCGAGCTTGAATATTATAATAATCAACTTGAACTTGCGGAAACTGAGACTGCTGAAAAAGGAATAAATGAAATTTATGATAGTGTGAACCTTCTGTATGATTTACTTGAAAAAGAAGTGCTTTCCAAACAGTATCTAATAAAAAATGAGGATCTTTTGAAAGATAGCCTTGAAGCATTTGCATATGAGAATGATAAATTAAAAGCTGAGACAGTCGTTGTACGGCATAGCTATCATGTAACGGAAAGTGAACTAAGTGCTCAGAAGAAATTAGAAAAGCAAATTGATAAATTGTTAAAAAGGTTCCAATTACTTTCCTTGGAAATTGCAGATAATACGATGATCAGTTCTGTTTTAAGTGAAGAAATGCAGGGGATTGAAGCGATTCTAAACGAGCTGAAGGTGGAGCATGAAGCCTTTGCTGAGAAACTGCATGCATTGAGAAAAGATGAATTGCAAGCACGTGAGGTATTACAAGACCTGAGAAAGAAAATGGGGGATACTAGCAGGACGATCTCGCAAAGTAATATTCCGGGTCTGCCTGAAAAGTATCGGAATTTGTTAGCAGAAGCAAAAGAAAGCATTGAAGATGTTCAGAGTAAACTAGAGGAAAAGCCTCTGGATATGGGCTCTGTACACATTTTTCTTGAAAAAACGATTGCTTCTGTCACAAGTTTATACGAAAACACAGAATTGCTGATAGAGGAAATGCTTTTTGCAGAGAAAGTGATCCAATACGGAAACCGATATCGCAGTAGATACCCTGCTGTTGCTGAGGCTTTAAGAACTGCTGAACAGTACTTTATGGAGTATGAATATGAGCGGGCATTAGAAGTTGCAGCATCAGCCATTGAAAAAGTCGAACCAGGATACTTAGATAAAATCGAGGCGGATATGGAAGAAGTACTTTCATAATACGAAAAAATGAATTAAGAGGATGTCCTAAAGGGGTCTGACTCAGCACTCACCATACAGTTGATCGTGTTACTGACACTTCATTTAAACTGTATGTAGTAGCTGCAGTCTGATTCTTCACTTATGGGACATCCTCTTTTTGCGTAATCCAAAAGTAAAAGAGGATGTTCAAAAAGTCCGGCGAAAAAGCTTGCGAATTGCACCAAAGCTCATGAAAGATCTTCTGTTAAAATCACGCACGTCATGACGAGGAACACAGAAGTCAGCACATCCTGTGCAAGTCCGGTCCCAAACGTTACTGTATCCGTGAAAGGTTGAGACGTTCGCCCCTCGAACTTCTCGGCTCTTTTTATCCTCCTTTTTGAACTCGTACTAAAAGACTGATCTTGGCAAAATGAATCTTTTTCAATAATCGTGATTTATGGTAAAATGATGTGTTGTTAATAATCAAATGAAAGAACAAGAAGCTACACGATGCTTTTATATAAATGAAATCTTGAACAAAATTTAGTGCCAAAAGAAAGTAGCCTGTAGCCCCTTCGAGTCCTACGATAGGTCATGTTCCCACATGATGTGGCTCTCTCTTCTTTCAAGGTGCTCGCGCTTTTGTTCGTGCCTTAGGCAACTATACGAAATTATTTATGTGGATAATTTAATTTGTCTGTCCGCATCCAGCTCCAGCGCCTACCCCCTCGAGGTCAAAAGCCAAACAAGTTGGATGGAGAGAAAATCAGTCTCCATATATCTTGTTCGTCTTTTTCTTTTCGGGGTTGATCAAGGCGCTTGCGCTTTTGTTCTTAGGAGGGAAACTTATGATTTATTTTGATAATAGCGCTACGACAAAGCCATATCCGGAAGTCCTCGATTCCTTTATAAAGGTGTCTACAGAATACTTCGGCAACCCTTCTTCCTTACATGGTCTAGGTGCTAAAGCTGAAAGCCTGTTAACTCAAGCGAGGAGGCAGGTAGCTGACCTTCTTCAAGTGAAAAGCGTGGAGATTTATTTTACCTCTGGGGGAACGGAAGGAAATAACTTAGCAGTTAAAGGGATAGCACATGCTTATTCTAAAAGAGGTAAGCATATTATCACCACTGTTATGGAGCATGCTTCCATTAAAGAAACGTGTCAATCACTTGAAGAAGAAGGGTTCGATATCACCTATTTACAAGTCGATTCAAATGGGTTTGTTTCTGTGGAAGACTTGAAAAATGCTTTACGAACGGATACGATTTTAGTGTCCGTCATGTCTGTTAACAATGAAGTCGGTTCAATCCAGCCGATCCTAGAAATCGGTCACTTATTAAAAGAATATCCACAAGTGCTCTTTCATGTCGATCATGTGCAAGGTATTGGGAAGATTCCATTAGATATAGCTACTGCTGGGATTGATTTATGTACGATTTCTGGTCATAAATTTCATGGCTTAAAAGGTACAGGTGTATTATACGTTAGAGATGGCATTAGGGTTTCACCGCTCTTCACTGGCGGCAATCAGGAGGCGAAGCTAAGGAGTGGCACGGAAAACGTTGCTGGGTTCGTAGCCTTAGCTAGAGCATTACGACTCATTTTACAAAAAAGCGCGCAGGATTATGGGAAGCTAATAGAAATTAGAGATATGTTATTGAATGGATTGAACGAAATAACGGGTGTGAAAATAAACAGTCCATTACATGGTGCACCCCATATCATCAATTTTTCCATTCCAGGCATTAAATCGGAAGTATTTATCCATGCGCTTGAAGAGAAAGAAATATATGTTTCAACGACAAGTGCCTGTTCGTCTAAGAAAAAGTCAATCAGTGATACGGTATTGGCCATGTTTCATGATCAGAAAAGGGCGGATAGTGTTATTAGAATTAGCACTTCATATGAAAACGAACTTTATGAAGTGGAGTTCGTACTTCAGGAAATTAAGAACACACTTTTAAAACTACAAAAGGTAATGAGGTAAAATAAATGAAATTTGATCATATTATCATTCGTTATGGTGAGATTTCAACAAAGAAACGTAATCGAAAAAGCTTTGTTGATAAACTCAAAAATCATATTCGTTGGGCATTAAGAGATTTTAAAGCGGCCAAACTGACCGCAAGTCGGGAACGGATGTACATTATATTAAATGGCGAAGATCATCAGAAGATCATTGACCAAATAAAAGGGGTATATGGCATTCAGTCATTAAGCCCAGCTTTAAAAATAGGCCGTGATATCGAAGAAATTAAAACGGCTGCTTTATATTATATCGACCAGTTATCGGGAGAAATTGAAACGTTTAAAGTTTCGACAAAGCGTTCGGATAAAGATTTTCCATATGATACGAATGAATTGAACCATCTTCTTGGTGGACATTTGTTACGGAATAAAGATGGAATTTTAAAGGTGGATGTGAAAAATCCAGATTTAGATTTACGTGTAGAAGTACGCAAGGAAGCAGTCTATTTATCAGGCGAGAATATTCATGGTGCAGGTGGTCTTCCATTTGGCTCGAGTGGAAAGGCGATGCTCATGCTTTCAGGCGGAATAGATAGCCCGGTTGCAGGCTTCCTTTCCATGAAGCGTGGTCTTGAAATTGAATGTATTCATTTCTATAGCCCGCCATTCACGAGCGAACGTTCCAAACAGAAGGTCATAGACTTAGCTGAAAAACTCGCATTAGTGAACGGAAGCATGAAAGTTCATATTGTTCCGTTTACAGAAATTCAAATGCTGATCCAAAAACAAATACCAGAGAACTATACAATGACGAGCACACGTCGTTTAATGCTGCGCATAGCTGATGCGATCAGAGAAAAAGAAGAAGCGCTGGCAATTATAACTGGGGAAAGTCTTGGACAGGTAGCAAGTCAGACGATGAATAGCATGTTTGCGATCAATGAAGTAATCTCAACGCCTGTATTGCGTCCACTTATCGCAATGGACAAATTAGAAATTATTGAGCTTGCGAAGCAATATGATACATTTGAGATATCGAATCAACCATACGAAGATTGCTGTACGGTATTTACACCGGCAAGTCCTAAGACAAAGCCAAAGCTCGAAAAGGTTCAGTATTATGAAAGCTTTGTGGACTTTGATAAGCTGATTGCAGATGCTGTGGAACAGACTGAAATCCAAAAAATTCACTTTGGTGAAAAAGCTACTGGAGAAAAGCAATTAGAAGACTTGTTCTAGACTGGAAACTCTGACTATAATTACCAACAAATCAATGAATGAAGCCATGTGTTTTTACACATTCTATACTTACAAGGAGGTGAAAAACACATGGCAAACAACAACTCAAATCAACTTGTCGTACCTGGTGTACAACAAGCTCTAGATCAAATGAAATTTGAAATTGCATCTGAATTCGGTGTACAGCTTGGCGGTGAAACAACTTCACGTGCTAACGGTTCAGTTGGTGGTGAAATCACAAAACGTCTAGTTCAAATGGCTGAACAACAATTAGGCGGGTACCAACGATAATTTCATAAATATGGCTACAGAAAGCGGGCGATTTCGCCCGCTTTCTTTCATTTGTTTTCCATTCTATTTTATTTTCTGATAAGATAAGAAAAATATTTATTATTTTACATACTTGATAAAGCTGTATAATATATCTTGAGGTTTTGTATAAAGATAAAAGGAACAAAACTTTGTTAACTTGAACAGGATTACCAATGATAATGAGAATTAAACTAAACTTTGTGTGAAAATCTATAAATTTGTGCCGCAACATAAGGAAGTTGGTTTCCATGTTTTAAATAGTTAATGTTGTTTCTTGTAAAAAGGAAGGAGAAATACAATGAGAAGAGAAGATTTGATTGCTCCAGAGAAGTATAATCTTGTTAGTGAAATGGAAAGATTCGCAAAAGACAAGAACCGTTTAGCCTTAAAATGGGAATCTGAGGATGGAGTAAAGAAAGAAGTTACATACGATGCTTTAATGAAACGAGTTAACAAAACCGGTCATGTCTTAAAAGATGCAGGATTTGAAAAAGGGGATATTGCCCTCATCATCATTCCAAGGCTAATTGAGGCATATGAAGTATATCTAGCAGCACTTAAGATTGGAATCGTGGTTATCCCATGCTCAGAAATGTTAAGGCCAAAGGATATTGAATACCGAGTAAGGCATGCTGAGGTGAAGGGAGTCATTTGCTATCATCAATTTTGCGATCAGGTAAATGCAGTTAAAGACACAGAGCAGCTGGTGAAATTATCGGTTGGTCAGGAAGTCCCAGGATGGCTCTATTTGGAGGAGAAAATACAAACATCCAGTGATACGCTTGCACTAGCTGATACGAAAAGCTCAGACATGGCTTTTCTTTCCTATACATCTGGTACGACCAGCAATCCTAAAGGTGTAGTACATACCCATGGCTGGGCATATGCACATTTAAAAACAGCAGCCGCAAACTGGCTAGGTGTTCGTGAAGGTGATACAGTGTGGGCGACTGCGGCCCCTGGTTGGCAAAAGTGGATTTGGAGTCCGTTCCTTGCTGTACTAGGATCTGGTGCTACTGGCCTTGTGTATCATGGCAAATTTGAAGCAAAGAAATATTTAAAACTACTTGAGGATTACAAAGTGAATGCTCTATGTTGTACGCCAACGGAATATCGATTAATGGCAAAAGTGGATAATTTGGCAGACTATAGTCTTACCGATCTGCACAGTGCGGTATCGGCAGGCGAGCCATTGAATCGTGAAGTAATTGATATATTCGAAAAGTACTTCAATATTCAAGTACGAGATGGATACGGTCAGACAGAAAATACGCTGTTAGTCGGGATTTCCATAGGGATGGAACTGAAACCTGGCTCAATGGGGAAACCGACACCTGGTAATCGAGTTGAAATCATTGATGAAGATGGAGTACCTTGTCAAGTAGGTCAAGTCGGAGATATTGCTGTACATATCGAAACCCCAGCTTTGTTCAAAAGTTATTATCGCGACCCTGAACGTACAGCTATGCAATTTCGTGGCGAGTATTATGTAACAGGGGATAAAGCAAGAAAAGACGAAGACGGCTATTTCTGGTTTGAGGGGCGCGGGGATGATATGATCATCAGCTCTGGCTATACGATTGGACCGTTTGAAGTGGAAGATGCACTCATTAAGCATGCTTATGTGAAAGAATGTGCTGTAGTAGCAAGTCCGGATGAAGTAAGAGGAAATGTCGTCAAGGCATATATCGTGCTTCAGGAACATGTCGATGAAAATGAACCACAGTTGGTGAAAACACTTCAAGAGCATGTGAAAAAAGTGACAGCACCTTATAAATATCCGCGGAAAATTGAATTTATTAAAGAACTGCCAAAAACGACTTCGGGGAAAATCCGCCGAGTAGATTTGCGCAATTTGGATGAAAATCATACTGGTTAATTGAACTCCCCCCCACTTAATTTCATACGAAATTTGAAGTGGGGGATTCCTGCGAACACCAAAGTATCCTTCAGTTATTTAGCAGGCTAACCCCGTAGTCCCTACGGTTATAGCTTAATATCTCGTACGTTGACTCGCCACACGTCCTACTTTAGCTAAGGAATAGCAACTTCGGTACGTGTGGAATAGAAAGAACGTTGAAGATTTTACGTGACAGACGTTTTTCCTGTCACAACCTCGTATCTTCAGTTTTCAAAGAACAACTTGTACAGGAATATTGTACCGTGCGAACGAGTGTTTCGCCTGAAATGATAAAATAAAGAGAGGTTGTTTCACAAACGAATTAGCCCCTACATCTACTATCATTGTTTATACGTGTACAGGACATGTCGGATAAACGATGTATAGAGTGTGAGGACCAGTTCTTTTGTTTAGACAACCTCTTTTATTAAATGTTTGCTGATTATCTTTTTAAAGAAAATAACTTTAACAATGGATGCTTTTTCTTATCCACAATCTTTAACTCATTCATGACAAGATGATCTTCGTGTTCGGCTATCCATTTCTTAAGCGCTTCTTTATCCTGACAATGGGTTAAGTATGTCTGACCGCCTTTACCAACGGCGTTAATTACATATCTGTTAGAAATATTCCCCATATTTACTCTCCTACATATTCATAATGAAATTCCAACTCACAAAAAGGTCTTGTGATCATATACAGTATACAATCTATTAATCTAAATAAATGCATTTCTTTTAGTCAATTAATTACAAATTTCGACAACGTAAAGATTGCTAGCATTGTAGTCTGAATTACCCCATCTTAAAGGCTCTTCTCTAAGTCTTTATCCATAATAAAAACCTCGATTCTCTCCCCAGTTTTTGTACTAATATCACTATGAGAGGAAAGAACTTTACAGCCAGTATAATGTTCGACAATTTTTTCATAATCTTCGCTGTACATTTCACGAAGCAGCTCCCGCATTTGTTTGACAAGTTTTTTCCCAGAATTTCGATTGACAAGATGCTTTTCTTCTACCGTTAGAACACCTTTGAATCGGGTAATCAACATGTCATTAATGATATATGTTTTGGCTTCCTGTGGACCTCTGCCGATCAACTCACGCTGGAACTTGATAAATGCAGCACTAATTTCAGCCTCTAGTTTCTTTTTGGAATTTGACATAATGCCTCCAATTACCTTTCTGAGATTTATGGGGTTATCATAATGTCCAAAGTAAGGTCTTGTCAATGCAAAAATAAAATCTTTATAAAACTTTAAAATCAGGTGAAATACGTAGAATTACTGCGTGAAACAGAGTTGTTGTGTGAATATTTGATGAATTCACCTGTATTTGGATGAATTTGAACATATCTAGTACTTTTAATGAGTTTACAATGATTATACAGCGGGCGTACAATAATTCTCATAAATAACAAATTTGATATCGGCCCAATCTCAATTAATTGAGAACGGAGGACCCACTAATTTGGGATTAATTCTGCTTTTGCAGAAAGGATGAGATACTCTTTCGCCACCCTGCCCGAAAGCTTTCTTCACAGGCTTAGCGAAGGAGTTCATAAGACTACCTAATTTTAAGGGGGCTTTTTTGTTGTGAGTGAAGCAAGAAAGCAGCCTAATGAACAATCTGTAGGTCTTTTTAATATATGTAAATATGAAAAAGTTTCTTGGATGATAGAACGCAAAGAGAGTGGATAACTTGCTGGGCGTTAAGTAGACCAATGAGTACTTTTTCTCCAATCAACATGTTGTTTTGGCAAGCATTCAATACCATTGTGTGAATCGTTTGGTTTACCGCTGGAATCTTGAATGATCGTGCATGACTGCATTACGGAGAAAAGTACCATTGGTCTTTTTGGTGTTCAATCTGCTTTTCCCTTTTTGATAAAGTGAAACTTCAATCAGTGGGGGCTTGACTCTCCATTAATGCGGGATAAATAATTTTATGACGTTGCAGAATGGAATGATGCTCGATTCAATATTTTAATAAGTAGGAGATCATTATGACAAAAATAACAGATTTTCTAAACCCGCCAAAAATTCTTGTATTGGGCTTTGCGGCCGTAATTTTAATAGGTGCATTATTACTGACACTTCCCTTTTCAACAGAAGATGGAGTCGGTCTCTCGTTCTTGAATGCTTTATTTACCGCAACATCTGCTACATGTGTGACAGGGCTTGTCATTGTAGATACAGGAAGCACATTTAGCAGTTTTGGCGAGATTGTCATATTACTGCTCATTCAAATCGGCGGATTAGGGTTTATGATAGTTGCAACTTTTTTCTTTTTTCTCTTAGGCAAAAGAATATCACTGAAAGAAAGATTATTACTTCGAGAAGCGTTAAACCAATTATCGATGGAAGGCATTGTCAGGTTAGTAAAAAGAGTGTTGATTTTTACAGGAGCGATCGAGCTTGGCGGTGCCATTATTTTATCGATCCGTTTTTCTTTTGATATGCCGATTGGTCGAGCCATCTATTTTGGCATTTTTCATTCAATCTCCAATTTTAATAATGCAGGTTTTGATTTACTGGGAGGATTTCGGAGTTTGACCCCGTACGCGGAAGATCCAACGGTCGTACTAACCGTTTGTGCGCTTATCACATTAGGAGGAATTGGTTTTATCGTAATGAATGAACTTTATGAATATCATGATACAAAACGCTTATCTGTGCATACGAAGTTGGTATTACTGACTAGTCTAATTTTAACTGTAGGTGGGGGCATTTTAATCTTCATTTTTGAATATGGCAATGATAAAACATTAGAGCCTTTATCCTATCTTGGAAAAGGATTAGCAGCCTTGTTTCAATCGGTGACAGCGAGAACAGATGGAGCTAATACATTGAATATTTCAGAATTAACACAACCAACATTATTTCTGACGAGTATCTTGATGTTTATTGGCGCTTCTCCGGGTTCAACAGGTGGCGGAATTAAAACGACTACCTTTGCTACTTTACTTGGAACCGTCTTTTCACAAATTAAAGGAAAAGAAGATGTCGTCTTCTTTCATAAACGCATTGTTTTTGACACGATATTTAAAGCACTTACTGTAACGGTAAGTGGATTATTCCTTGTTATTACCATGACCATGCTACTGAGTATCACGGAAAAAGGCCATGATTTTATGATGTATCTATTTGAAGCGACTTCAGCGTTCGGCACAGTAGGTCTATCGATGGGATTAACCCCAGAACTATCACCTATTGGTCGTGTACTCATTATATTCACGATGTTCGCAGGAAGATTAGGTCCTTTAACGATTGCTTTTGCCGTTGCTATGAGGCGTAAACCGGATGCATTTCGTCATCCAAAGGGGAAAATAATGATCGGTTAATGAAAAATAGGGAGTGTAAATAAGATATGGTCAAACGACAATATGCGGTTATTGGTTTGGGGAGATTTGGCATGAGTGTAGCTCGAAAATTACATGAGGCTGGGCAGGATGTCTTGGGAATTGATTGTAATGAGGAACGAGTCGAAGATGCTGAATTAGCCGTTACTCATGCAGTCGTGGCAGATACTACAGAAGAAAAGGCGCTTATTTCAATCGGGATTCGTAATTTTGATTGTGTAATTGTCGCAATTGGGAATGACATGCAGTCGAGCATTTTAACCGTTATGCTTTTAAAAGAATTTGGAGTGAAAAAAGTCATAGCGAAAGCTCTAGGCAAGCACCATGGCCGGGTTTTAGAGAAAATAGGGGCTGATTGGATCATCTATCCTGAAAGAGACATGGGGGAACGAGTTGCCAATCAGCTCCTATCACCGAATATGTTGAACTACATTGAACTGTCAAAAGAATTCAATATCGAGGAAATCATCATTCCACTTAGAATGGCGGAAAAAAGTTTACGAGATCTTGATATTCGTGCCAAATACAATGTAAGTGTCATTGCCATCGTTAGAGAAGGAGAAATAATCGTATCTCCATCCTCAGATCAGATTATTCATACAGGAGATTTATTAGTGGTAATTGGGAACAGAGAGGACTTAGCTAAATTTTCAAATATAGAATCATCATTGTAGCTAAAACGCGACTATGAGCAACAGCTACTTCTAAGCGGGTGCACAAGACTGACCAGATTTGGATTATTAGATTATGCTATTTTGATGAAGTTTCGTGGCTCGTGGGTGTGTCTCAAAAAGAAGCGTCAGACCTTTTGAGGCACACTCTATGCCCCTAATACGTTTTCTTGTGGAATACTCTGAGTTTGGTGATACACTTTAGGAAGAAAGCAATGTGGTTAAATAGAGCAAGTGTGTGGGGGGCAAACAATGGGGACGCTTTGGTATAACGGAAGCATTTATACGATGCAAACAGAATATGATCAAGTAGAGGCGATTTTTACTGAAAATGGCTTAATCATTGAGGTTGGCGAGGTTTCAGAACTTCGAGATACATATCGATACACCATTACGAATGAAGTCGATTTGCAAGGTCAAATGCTTATTCCAGGACTTGTGGATAGCCATCTGCACTTGATTGGACTTGGTGAAAAGCTAATGAGGTTGGACCTTTCGATGATGAGCAGAGATGAAATCCTACAGGCTTTACTTGAAAAATGTGCACAAACGCCTGTTGGAGAATGGATTATTGCAGAAGGTTGGAATGAAAATGAATGGCCAGATTCTACACTTATATTGCGAGATGACTTGGATCAACTATCCAATGAACATCCGATCGTTTTAAAAAGGGCTTGCCGTCATGCTGTCGTTGTGAATTCCTCGGCTTTGACAGGTAGTGGCATTAAGGAAAATATCGAGCAGCCGTTTGGCGGAGTGGTTGGGCGTTATAAGGATGCCCGCTTAAACGGTATGTTTAAAGAAGCCCCTGCTTTGAAACTGATCATGAATCATGTACCGGGAATTACGGAGGAATATGTGAGGCGTGCGTTGTCTGCTTCGATTCGTGATTGCCATAGACTTGGCTTAACTGGGGGGCATTCGGAAGATTTACATTATTACAATGGATTTTTGCCAACTTATCAAGCATTTGTTTCAGTTATTGAGGAAGCGAGATTGCCATTCCGTGTCAGCCTGCTCGTTCATAATGAAGTGGTTGATGACATGAAAGAAGCTGGGTATGGATATCGCAGTAAACAAGGGTTAATTGAATTAGATGCGATGAAACTATTTGCAGACGGATCACTTGGCGGCAATACGGCATTATTAAGCCACCCGTATCGTGACCTTCCGGATACGCAAGGTGTGGCGATTTATACAGAAAAGGAACTACATGATCTTGTTCAAAAAGCAAGGAATTATGAGATGCCAATCGCTGTACATGCAATTGGTGATCTTGCATTCGAAAGGGTACTGGATGCCATTTACGCTTACCCACCAAAGCCTGGATTGAGAGATCGGCTTATTCATGCACAAATTATGAGAAAAGATTTATTAGATCGTGCCAAAGATTTACCGGTGATTTTCGATATTCAACCTGGCTTTGTCCCTTCTGATTTTCCATGGGTTATTGATAAAATAGGAAAAGAGCATATGGAATATAACTATGCATGGAACACATTCATTGAAGAAGGCATTCATTGTGCAGGCGGTTCAGATGCGCCGATTGAACCGGTCAATCCGTTGCTCGGTATTCATGCTGCTGTGACAAGAAGAAAGCCGTTTGGTCCAGACCAAACGATTTATAATGAAAAGGAATGTCTATCGCTATTTGAGGCGCTCTCCTTATATACGACTGGGAGTGCTTATGCGATTGGGCAAGAAGGATCGCGTGGCAAGATTGCTCCAGGGTATGTGGCCGATTTCACAGTTTTTGAAAATGACTTGTACGCCGTCCAGCCTGATGAATGGCTTGAAATACAAGCAGGTATGACAGTTGTCAACGAACAGATTGTCTATGCGAAAAAATAATCATAGAAGAAGTAGAAACTTGCATGTATAATAAATATATTTCGTAATCTGAAATAGTATAATAGAAAGAAGGCATGCAGGTCATGAAATTGGAAAGTCAAAGAGAAGGTGCCTTTTTTGCGGCATTATCTTATTTAATATGGGGCATCATTCCGATGTATTGGAAGATGATACAAGATGTGTCTGCTGGAGAAATCCTTGCTCATCGGATTATTTGGTCGTTTGCCTTTATGGTCGTTCTTTTATTGATTTCTAGAAAATGGAAGAATTTTGTCAGTTTTCTAAAAGAGATTGTTCAGAATCGAAAAATCCTGTTCTCGCTTTTTCTTGCTTCGGTTTTGGTCAGCATTAACTGGGGAACGTTCATCTGGGCTGTGAATGCAGGGAGGATTATGGAAACTAGTCTTGGTTATTATATCAATCCACTAGTTAGTGTACTGCTTGGGGTCATTGTCTTAAAAGAAAAACTAAGTAAGCAACAGGTCTTTGCCTTTTCGCTTGCAGGTGCAGGTGTACTTATTCTCGGTCTTTACTTTGGCTCAATCCCATGGATTTCACTCATTTTGGCTGTAACGTTTGGACTGTATGGTCTAGCAAAAAAAATGATAAAAGCCGACTCAGCTATGGGGCTCACATTAGAAACCTTAATGGTTACTCCATTTGCGTTAGGATATATCATTTATATTCTGTCTACATCAGGTTCAGCGTTCTTTACAGCACCTCATACAGCTTTACTATTAATGGGAGGGGGCGTTGTCACAGCGCTGCCACTATTGTTTTTTGCAAAAGGAGCACAAAAAATTCCGCTATCTATGCTCGGGATTTTGCAATATATTGGTCCAACCCTATCATTGATACTTAGCGTATTTGTCTACCATGAGTCATTTACGAAAGTCCACTTACTTGCGTTCATCTTTATCTGGAGCGCACTAGTCATCTATACTCTCTCGATTACAAAAAATAGAGTCATAGGAAGCAATAAAGTGAAAAAACAAGTAAGACATGGTGCTTGATCTTTATTAAAACCAGAGGATGTCCCAAAAGCAAAGGGTCAGACCCCGCGACAACTAAATACAGTATAGGATAAGTGAATGAACCACTACATACTGATTTAGAGTGCGAGGTCAGACCCTTTTGGGACATCCTCTTTATTTAATTATAAAAATGTTCTTCTTACTTTTTCCCAAAATGAGTTGTCTTTTAGTTTGATCGTTTTAATCGATTTTCCGCTTAGTTTTACTTGAATTTTCTCAATATCGCGGATGCTTAGTGCTTCATTGTCGAGACCAATCGTTGGGTAATCGTTTTCATTCTGTGGCATTCTGACGGATAATGTTCGTTCAGGTCCAAGAATAAAAGAGGATCCGAGCGTTCGATAAGTATTGTTATTGATCGAAGCAAGCTCGCTCACTTGAAAGCATGGTAAAGTTGGATCCACAACCGCGCCTTTCACTGATTTGTTGTAGGCAGTACTTCCAGTTGGCGTAGCAATCACGATCCCATCGCCCCGGAACGTTTCAAAATGGATTGAATCAATAAAGAGGTCCAGCACGAATGTTTTTATAATCGCAGAACGAATGCTTAGTTCATTGAGCGCAAAGAAAGAGGGCTGATTATCCAATTTAATTTCAATCGTTGGATAGCGCCGTACTTCAATTTGATCTGTTTCTGTTGATTCAATCATTTTGTTGGTATCTTCTAAATGAAAATCACAATACATATTTAAGTTCCCTGTTGTAGAAATCCCCGCATATAAGCAATCTTCTCGGAAACCCGTTTTTCTGACTGCTTGAAGAAATGTCCCATCATCCCCAATACTGACGATAATGTTCGCGTGTTTAAAATCAGGTACGATATTATACCCATTGCGTTGTGCTAAATCCTGTAATGGCTGTACTTTAGCAAGAGTATCTTCAGATTGTGCATAAAAGAAATACAAATTACGACGATTATCCATAGTAAAAACCTCCAACAGTATTGAAATTATTTTCCAAAAAAGTAGATTGTTTGTTACAATATTAGGGTGTTTCCTTAGTTTATCATGAGATGAAACATTTTGAAAATTCAAACGCATAAACTAGTAGTGCGTGTTCAAAAAGGAGGATAAAAGATCCGAGAAGTTCTGCGAGCAAATCTCGAGAGGACCGGACTTTTTGAACAACCTCTATTAAGTCCAGAGTAGAGAGAGGATGAAGATAATGAATGGAAAGCGTTGGGCTGCTTTGGGGATTGCGGTCGTGTTATTTGGTTTCTCAATCGGTTTCAATTTCTTGACCACAGCCATGTTCGTTGATGTTGATAAGCTGTTTAATGATTTTCTTGGATCAGATGGTGAATTTATGACAGAAGTGATTGAACAAGGTACAGGCTTTGACGAAATTGCTGTACTTGATATCGAAGGAGTTATTCAAGATACAGGCAATTCCGGCTCATTGTTAGGTACAACCGGTTACAATCACAGAGCCTTTATGGACAAATTGGATATGGTGAATGAAACCCCAGCAATAAAAGGAATGATTTTGCGTGTCAATTCACCAGGCGGCGGTGTTGTTGAAAGTGCCGAGATCCGTGACAAAATTTTAGAGATTCAAAAAAGTGGAGTGAAAGTTTACGTTTCAATGGGATCTATGGCCGCATCTGGCGGATATTATGTGTCAGCGCCAGCGGATAAGATTTTTGCAAGTCCTGAAACATTAACGGGTTCATTAGGCGTTATTATGCAAAGTGTGAACTACGGAAAATTGGCAGAGAAATATGGCGTTGATTTCGTAACGATTAAAAGTGGACCATACAAAGATATTATGAGCCCAACACGAGAGATGACAAATGAGGAAAGAAATATCCTACAATCATTAATTGATAATTCATATAATCAATTTGTGAAAATTATTTCTGAAGGCCGAGGTATGTCAGATGCCCAAGTCCGAAAATTAGCGGACGGCCGAATCTATGATGGTCGCCAGGCACTGGATGCAAAGTTAATTGATGGTCTCGGCACATTAGATGATACAATTTCAGCGATGCAAAAAGATTTGAAATTGAAAAATGCCTCGGTGATTAGGTACACAGATCAAGCAGGCTTTGGAACTCTTTTCAATATGGGCGCAAGAAAGCTAATGGGGAATGACCTTGAGAAAGAGGGTCTGGTTGAATTGCTTTCGAGAACGAATTCTCCGCGATTGATGTACCTATATTCACAATGAGGAGGCGAGAAGAATGAATGAGGATAAACAGACAAATAATGATGTAAATCTTGATAAAGAGTACGAATCAAATTCTCGCCAACTTGATTTAGATGAAACGTTACGGGGGAAAGAGTTGATTTTGACAAATCAAGTAGCAGGTTTCGATCAGGAAGGACGCTATTCAGTGGCCTATGCTGGATTTTGGATGAGGTTTTGGGCCTATTTAGCCGATTTATTAGTCATTGGTAGTTTAAATCGGATTCTAATTAGCCCTCTTTCCATGGCCATTACCGGGAATGTTTTTGACAACTCCTTCTTTTCTATTCAAGCAATTGGAACAACAATCGTTTTCTATTTGTATTTCGTGCTGATGACTCGATTCTTTGGAAAAACATTAGGAAAAATGATATTCGGCTTGAAAGTTGTTAGTCTGAAAGAAGAAAGGATCTCTTGGGGGACATTGTTTTTTAGAGAATTCATTGGCCGATTCATTGCCAAGTTTCTTTTTGCAGGCTACATCATTGTCGGATTCCTCCCGAAAAAGCAAGGACTTCATGACATCTTTGCCGACACAACAGTTATATTAGATAGAAAGTAACAAGAAAAGCGGAAGGTGCCCGTTAATCGGCGACAAGCAGAAGACGAGCAAGCTGTATGGGGAGTGTTCTTTTCCCATCAGATTGATTGACTTCTGACCTCGAGCCGATGGCGCCTGTAGCTAAAAAAATAAACCTGTGGGATTTTCTCGATCCTGCAGGTTTATTTTTTTGCATATACGACCACAATGAGAAGTTGAAAGGGTGTGAACCTATGAAGTGGTTTATCTTAGTAATCGCAATCTTGCTATTTATATTCATTCTTATTTTTATGACAAAAATAAAAATCCACATTACATACTCCCATATACAGAAAGATGACCACCTTCGCCTGAAATTACGTGCCTGGGGTGGGATGATCCGTTATACGATCAAGATTCCAGTTATTAAAGTAGCTGAAGATTCCGCAGCCATTGTCTATAAAGAAGAAAAAGGCATCAATGCAAACAACGCTGGACAAGAGGCTGTAAAAGATTTTACAGCCGAAGAAATGCTTAATAGTTTTGAAAATATGAAGAAGTTAATTAAACATGTATTCGGATTCCATATACTAGTTCGTAAATTTCTACGTAAAGTGAAGGTTAAAACATTTCAATGGCATAGTCTAATCGGCACAGGAGATGCGGTATTAACGGGCATTTGCGTTGGTGGATCATATGCTATGAAAGGATCGATTATCGGGCTGTTAAGTAGCTACATAAGATTTAAAAAAATGCCGATTTACACGATCACTCCTGATTATGCGAAACCAGCAGCGAGTACCTCATTTTTTTGCATAGTTGAGTTTCGAATCGGACATGCTATTGTGGCAGGAATAAAAATATTCCGCTACTGGAAAGGTGGAAAGGTAAAATTTTCTTCCGAACAAGTAGCAAAAGATTCAAACTAGAAATTGATGTAGAGTGGAGGAAATAAGATGTCAGATCATCCGATTCAAGGCTTGATGACAGCCGCAATGGAAAATCTTAAAGCAATGGTAGACGTAAATACAATTATCGGTGATCCGGTTGAGACGCCGGATGGCAGTGTTATTCTAACAGTGTCAAAGGTTGGCTTCGGCTTTGCAACAGGCGGAAGTGAGTTTATGATGGATGGCGGCCAGAAAGGCGATTCTGGAGGCAGTCAACCGTTTGGCGGTGGAAGTGGCGGCGGTGTTTCTATTACACCGATTGCTTTTCTCATCGTTGGTTCACATGGAGTGAAAATGCTACACCTTGATCAAGGTACACATTTACTTGAAAAAGTTCTTGATTTAGCTCCAGCTGTTTGCGAAAAAATTCAATCGATGCTGTCCAAAAATGAACAAAGCAACCCAAAAAGCCCCCCGCAAAAATTAGATGATTTAGGTATTTAATGAATGGCTAGTCGCCATTAAACAAGAGTAAAAGAATGTTTGGATTATAGGCGTGTCTCATAAGGGTCTGATCTCGTACTCTAAATCAGTATGTCGTGCTTCATACACGTATCTCACACTGTATTTAGTTGTTGCGGGGTCTGACCCTTTGCATATTTGGACACCCTCATATGTGATCGTAATGTTAAACAATTGCAAAATAAGGTGGAACAATCTATCATTAAACAGTAATACATAAAGCTTAAAGGGAGGAATTATTAATGGCAACTGTTACATTTAAGAACAACCCGATCACACTTGTAGGTGAAGAAGTGAAGGTAGGCGATCAAGCACCTAACTTTACCGTATTAGCAAATGATCTTTCAGAAGTAAAAGCTAGTGATCTTAATGGTTCTGTCCGTATTATTAGTGTAATTCCTTCCATCGATACTGGTGTTTGTGATGCACAAACAAGACGCTTTAACGAAGAAGCTTCGAAAGTGGCTGGAGTAAAAGTGTTAACAATCAGTGTAGATCTTCCATTTGCACAAGGTCGCTGGTGTGCATCAAATGGTCTTGAGAATGTTCATACATACTCCGATCACAGAGACCTTTCATTTGGTACTGCATTTGGTGTTGTTATGAAAGAACTTCGTTTGCTTGCTCGTGCTGTATTCGTTATTGATAGCAATAATCAAGTTACATATGTTGAATATGTGAGTGAAGGTACTTCACACCCTGACTACCTTGCCGCAATTGAAGCAGCCAAAGCAGCAAAATAATGTCTCAGAAAGGGTCTGACCTACACTCTATACACCGTTTATTGCGTCATGTTCGCGTTTTAAACGATAGATAGTAGATGTGGGGTCTGACCCTTTTATTATAATACAGCCTCTTGTTTTGACATTCCCCATTGATGAACCCCATTTCTATATTAAAAGGCCAGTTATATGATAAGATGGATTTTCGTCTCTTTTTTGTGAAATTGCCTTCTCGTACGAAGGAGCCAAGAATCATTTTTTAAACTAATATTGTTGAACAAAGCGATGTAAAAGAGCCATGGCGCTTGTGTCTCTAGTTCAAGAGTTTTAGAATAATACACGAGAATGAAACAGGAGGAAGTATACTTTGAAATTTGCCCCGATAGAAGAATTATTCCATATTTTTGATGAAACAGCTCAAATATTACAAGAAGAGCTATCATGTACGTATTTAGATGCTCTTGGTGAAACAGGAGAAAATTTATTTCACGGCAAAGTATTACAGGAAGAAATTAGTGAGTTATCACAAAAAAGATTAATGAAACACTATCAAGAATTTAAGCTCGATAAGAATCAGAAAGAAGAAATTCGGAAAGCCTATCAATTAGCCATTCTAAAGGGCATGAAAGAAAACATCCAGCCGAACCATCAAATGACGCCTGATGCTGTGGGGATATTTGTCAGTTATTTAATCGGGAAGTTCACGAATGAACAAGCTACATTGTCAATGTTAGACCCAGCTGTTGGCACGGGGAATTTACTGTACACCATCCTCAATTATCTCACAGACAAAAACATCGCTTCCTATGGAGTCGATGTGGATGAAACGCTGATCAGACTTGCATATGCAGGAGCGAATCTACAAGAACATGAAGTTCAGTTCTTTAACCAAGATAGCCTAGAGCCGCTGTTTATTGACCCAGCGGATGTAGTGGTGAGTGATTTGCCAATAGGCTATTATCCAAATGATGTGCGAGCTAGTGAGTATACGCTTGCTGCTGACAAAGGGCATTCATATGCGCATCATCTCTTTATTGAGCAAAGTATTATGCATTTGAAGGATGGGGGATACACATTCTTTATCGTTCCCAATAATCTCTTTTTATCGGAAGAAGCTCCTAAATTAAATGAGTTTTTAAGAAAACACACGCATATTCAAGGGCTTGTGCAATTGCCTCTTTCCATGTTTAAAAACGAGCAATCGGCGAAAAGTATTTTGATCTTACAGAAGCATAAAGAAGGAATACATGCACCAAAAGAAGCCTTGCTAGTCCAACTGCCAAAATTATCTGACGCTGTTGCGACAAAATCCATCATGGACCAAATTGATACGTGGTTTCTTCAAGAAAAACAAACGGCAAAATAAAAGAATAAGCGAGTATGTTTAAAACGAGTTTTGATGTCAGGCAAGCAGACGATTTAGGTCAAATGTTCTTCACCCAGAAAGTCCATGCATGACTTTTTGGGTGGAGAGCATTTGCTTGTAGGACTCCCACCTTCGCTACAGAACGTACGAGCTTAGTCTTAGTTCCAAAAAAGGTGCTTGCGCTTTTCTAATTACTGGCGAGGAAATACGTATATTTCCTCGTTTGTTTTGTATGAAGGATATGGGGCGGGACTTCACATAATCAGCACAGCAAAGCCACCTTCATAAGGTGATGTAATTTTTAGAATCTGAACCTTTTTCATCGTTTTAGTTGGGATCAGATGCTCATGGCTGTTTTTAGAGAAAAATCTGAATACATTTTCTTCTTTCTTGTAAGCGCTCTATGGATGGCTCGCTCTTGAAAGCTCCTTGATTCAATGCTTAAATGAGAAAAGAAGCATTTGTTCTTAAGTGATCATTGTAAATACGTGTAGAAAAGAGGCTTTATAATGTCTAAAATTATTGCGATAAATGCAGGCAGTTCTTCATTGAAATTTCAATTGTTTGACATGCCAAGTGAGGAAGTTATCACGAAAGGTCTTGTGGAAAGAATCGGATTAAAGGATTCAGTCTTTGTTATTTCAGTGAATGATGAGAAAATCACTGAAACATTGGATATCCCGAACCATGAAGTGGCTGTAAAATTATTATTAGAAAAACTAATTAATTATAAAATCATCTCTTCTTATGATGAAATTGATGGTGTCGGACATCGAGTTGTCCATGGTGGAGAAATTTTTACAGATTCTGTATTAATTACAGATGAAGTGTTAGCTCAAATTGAAGCACTTTCTGATTTAGCACCGCTTCATAATCCAGCTAACATTACTGGAATTCGTGCATTCCGACAAACGCTCCCAAATGTGCCAGCTGTTGCCGTTTTCGATACGGCATTTCATCAAACAATGCCTGCAAGCTCTTATTTATACAGTTTGCCAAATGAATATTATAAAGAATACGGCATTCGAAAATATGGATTCCACGGGACTTCGCATAAATATGTGACAGAACGTGCAGCAGAAATGCTTGGACGTCCAGTTGAACAGCTGCGCTTAATCTCTTGCCATTTAGGAAATGGTGCAAGTATTGCTGCTATTAAAGGTGGAAAATCGATTGATACCTCAATGGGATTCACACCGCTTGCAGGAGTAACGATGGGAACGCGTTCTGGAAATATTGACCCTGCTCTTATTCCTTATATCATGGAGAAAACTGGGAAAACCGCAGATGAAGTTCTTGATGTTCTGAATAAGGAAAGTGGAATGCTTGCTATTTCAGGCTTTTCAAGTGACTTGCGTGATATCCAAATTGAAGCTGACAAAGGCAATGAACGTGCAGAATTGGCACTTGAAGTTTTTGCTGGCAGAATCCATAAATATATCGGTTCATATGCAGCAAGAATGAGTGGTGTGGATGCAATCATCTTTACGGCAGGTATTGGTGAGAACAGTGCAATGGTGCGTGCAAGAGTCTTACACGGTCTTGAATTTATGGGGATATATTGGGATCCTGCTTTAAACCAAACGCATGGAGAAGAAGCATTCCTCAACTACCCGCACTCTCCTGTTAAGGTAATGGTTATCCCTACCAATGAAGAAGTCATGATCGCCCGTGATGTGCAACGCATCGCGAAAAATAAGTGATATTTACAATTGAATACTGAAAATTGAGTCGTCAGAATAACCACGACCATATTTCTACCCAAACCTTCTTTTATGCTTATTTAATTAAGCCTGAAAGGAGGTCTTTTTGTGTTTGGTTCCTTAGGGTATTTTTAGATGTATAATCGGAAAGAATGAAAAAGAAAACCATAAAAAAGAAGTAGCTACGTCTTAATTTACCTCTTCTTTTATCTAATAAGCGAGAATAAAATGGGAGAGTACTGCTGTTTTTAGTAACAAAATCATTTCTCTTTACATAGGGTAGGGGGGTATGGTATTGTGTGTTTAAGGAGGGGAAGAGATGAAAAATGAGATGCAAGAAAATGATCATCTGATTGAAGATGAATGTTGTGTGACCCCAACTCATGCTAGAAAAAGTCATCATTCTGATACAGTAAAAAAGAATTTGACGACCCGGTTAAATCGCATAGAAGGTCAAGTTCGCGGGATTAAAGGGCTAATTGAGAAGGATACGTATTGTGATGACGTCATTACCCAGATCGCCGCCACTCAAAGTGCCCTTAATAGTGTAGCGAAAATTTTATTAGAAGGCCATCTAAAAACTTGTGTAATCGACCGGCTTAATGAGGGTGATGCGGAAGTGATCGATGAGGTCTTAGTAACTATACAAAAATTAATGAAAAAGTAAAGGAGAAATGAATAAAGATGGAAAACGTAACATTGAATGTAAGTGGAATGTCATGTGGTCACTGTGTGAATGCTGTTGAGGGAAATGTAGGAAAGCTTGCTGGTGTTGCTGAAGTAAAAGTCCATTTAGAAACAGGAAAAGTAGATGTTGCATTTGATCATGAAAAAGTAACGCTTGAAAAAATCAAGGAAACAATCGATGATCAAGGATACGATGTTGAATAAATTATAAAAGTGCTTTTATAGCACTTCTTTTTTACAATAGATTATACCCCTAGGTGGTATAAAGAGGTGAGAAACAAATGGAAAACCCATTACAAATAAAAGAAACCAGTATGCAGATTACTGGAATGACCTGTGCTGCTTGTGCAATAAGAATTGAAAAAGGGTTAAAGAAAATAGAAGGTGTAAAAGAGGCCAATGTCAATTTGGCTCTTGAAAAATCAGTCATAAGGTATGATGCAGAAAAGGTGAGTGCACAAGATTTTGAAAAGAAAATACAAGATCTCGGTTATGATGTAGTAAAAGAGAAAAAAGAGTTTGCTATTACCGGAATGACCTGTGCTGCTTGTGCAATAAGAATCGAAAAAGGATTAAATAAAATGGATGGCGTATCCATGGCGAATGTTAATCTGGCACTTGAAAATGCGACCGTTGAATACGATCCCTCCCAGGCAACGCCTGGGGATATTATTCAGCGTGTGGAAAAGCTAGGATACGGGGCGATGATCAAGGATAACAACACAGATTCCGGTGACTATCGCCAGAAAGAAATCCAAAAACAACAGAGGAAATTTATCATCTCCGTTATTTTATCGATTCCGTTGTTATGGGCGATGGTCAGCCACTTTAGTTTTACATCGTTCATTTACCTACCGGATTTTCTCATGAATCCTTGGGTACAAATGGCGCTCGCAACACCCGTCCAATTTATTATTGGTAAGCAGTTCTATATAGGTGCTTATAAGGCACTGCGCAATAAAAGTGCCAATATGGATGTATTAGTCGCACTGGGTACATCCGCCGCTTATTTTTACAGTGTCTATCAGGCAATCATCTCGATTGGGAACCCCCATACAGCACAACTATACTTCGAAACTAGTTCCATACTTATCACGCTAATCCTTTTAGGGAAGCTTTTCGAGGCAAAAGCAAAAGGGCGTTCTTCTGAAGCGATTAAAAAGCTGATGGGACTGCAAGCGAAAACAGCTTTAGTGGTAAGGAATGGAGAAGAACTTGAGATCCCGCTTGAAGAAGTGATTGTAGGAGATACGCTTTTGGTGAAACCTGGTGAGAAGATCCCAGTAGATGGAGAAGTAATCGAGGGAAACTCGGCTGTCGATGAATCGATGTTAACCGGGGAAAGTATTCCCGTAGATAAAAGCCTGGGAGATCCTGTGATTGGTTCAACATTGAATAAGAATGGCTTTCTAAAAATGAACGCCACAAAGATTGGAAGGGACACAGCACTTTCACAAATCATTAAAGTCGTGGAAGATGCACAAGGATCGAAAGCGCCGATTCAAAGACTTGCTGACCAAATTTCAGGTGTTTTTGTGCCAATTGTTGTTGGCATCGCCGTTTTAACCTTTCTCGTTTGGATAATCTGGGTCAATCCAGGAGAGGTTACACTAGCCCTTGAAGCGTTAATTGCCGTTCTTGTTATCGCGTGTCCGTGTGCGCTTGGACTTGCAACCCCTACTTCAATTATGGCTGGGTCTGGTCGTGCTGCAGAGTTCGGTATTCTATTCAAAGGCGGGGAACATCTTGAAACGACTCATCATATTGATACGGTTATTTTAGATAAAACAGGGACCGTTACAAACGGTAAACCAGAATTGACCGATATCATCGTCGAAAATGGAGTAGCTGAACAGCAATTTCTATCTTTAATTGGCGCAGCTGAAAAACAATCGGAACATCCACTGGCCGAAGCAATTGTTCAAGGAATTCAAACAAGAGAGATAGCACTTGGCATCGTTCAGCAATTCGAAGCAGTCCCAGGTCATGGAGTAAAAGCGATCGTTGATCAAAAAGAAATTCTAGTAGGAACCCGGAAGCTCATGAAACAACATCAAGTGGATGTTAAAAAAGCTTTATCGCTGATGGAAGACCTAGAAGGAACAGGGAAAACGGCCATGCTAGCTAGTATTGATGGCCAATATGCAGGCATGATTGCAGTCGCAGACACGATTAAAGATACTTCTAAAAAAGCCATCAAACGGCTAAAAGAGATGGATATTGCAGTCATTATGATAACCGGTGATAACCAACGTACTGCAAAGGCGATTGGTAAACAAGTGGGGATTGACCATGTTATTGCCGAAGTACTTCCAGAAGGGAAAGCAGAGGAAGTGAAAAAGCTTCAGGCTACTGGTAAAAAGGTTGCTATGGTTGGAGATGGAATTAATGATGCTCCTGCTCTTGCACTTGCAGATATTGGTATGGCGATTGGAACAGGAACAGACGTGGCCATGGAAGCAGCAGATATTACCTTGATTCGGGGAGATTTGAATAGCATCGCAGACGCCATTCTTATGAGCAAAAAAACGATGAGGAATATTAAACAAAATCTGTTCTGGGCCTTCGCTTATAACACTCTCGGCATCCCGATTGCAGCAATCGGAATGTTGGCCCCTTGGTTAGCAGGTGCCGCTATGGCATTCAGCTCTGTGTCGGTCGTCTTAAATGCACTCCGCCTACAAAGAGTAAAACTTTAAAAAATGTTCATTTCATTCACTTTTAAGAGGCATTGGTGCTCATACCAATGCCTCTAATCGCGTGGTTGGCTCTATGGTGCAAATCCCAGAACGTTGAAGGGTGTAATAGTCGTTGTGCGCCCTAATCTTTGATTAGATATCCTCTGTTTGTATTCTAGTCATGTAAGTCCTCTGTGTTATACTAATAGGAAGAATCAGCCAATATAAAGTGAAACTTCAATCAGTGGGGGGCTTTATCCCACTGATTGTTAGTCCCGTTCTACTGTCGCTAAGATCGCAGCAAACGCTTCGATCAATCGACAGTACGAACCCGATTCAATGAATCACAGACTAAGTGCGCTGCGTCCTGCGGCAACGTCTGTATGACCCACATCCTGTGGGCCTCAACTAAACCTCTGCTTACGCATCGGTAAGTTTCACTGTATCTCACCAACCGGGCTTTTACGGGCAGTTATCGCCCAACTACGCGCTACTTCGATTCCTCTAAGATATGAAGTGGGAGGTTACTGCCCGTTAAAGCGGGATAAAAGGCTTTTTAGGAGGGTTAGAAAATGGGCATGACAAATCGGGAAATTCAAGTCTGGAATGAAATAGGCGAATGGGAGCAAAAGCTTTATCAATACGAGCCGACAGATTTAACAGTGATGTATGATAAATGGCTTGAACAAAGCTTTTCCTTGCTTCCTGAAGATGTTCGGACACGTTTTTTTGCGAAAATGGATACAATGCTCTTTCATTTACATGCATTGGTGCAAAGTTCGCAGATTCAGATGGATGCTAGAGACAGAATTTTAGAAGCGGCGCGGGTTTATAATCCTGAAGTCGAAAAGATTGCTGATATGAACCTTTTACCCATTGATCAATTGAATTACATAGCGGCACAGCAAATCGCGAGACATAGACTGTATTCATTTGCCCAAGGCGGAGCAAGTGGGTCAGGCGGTCTTATTCTGTTAGGAAGCGATATTCCAGCGATGACGTTCATTAATGTTCGTGTTGTTCAGTTGACAGCCATAACGTACGGATTTGAAGTGAATACTCCGTTTGAAATAATGATGGCCCTCAAGGTTTTTCACATTGGCAACATGCCGAGACGCCTTCAAGGGGCTGCATGGCAGGAATTGATCAATGAAACACATCAAGACGGTGAAGAATATTTTTACGAAGGAAGCGAGGATTTAACAAACATTACTTGGATGGAGCAACCTTTAAAGCAGTTGCTGAAGGCCGGAGCGATTACCATGTTTCGAAAAAAACAGATCCAAGGTGTTCCAGTGCTTAGCATGCTAATTGGGGCGGGCTCTAATTACCGAATGACACGGCAAGTGAGTGAATTCGCGCAAAAATATTATCAATATCGTTATTTGCAGAAAAAGAGAGTAGTCAATGAATAAAAGCTACTGGAGACCGTAACTTAAAACTTACTTAACAAGGACACGTTGCTTATTTGAGCTTTGTGTCTTTTTTGCTTATGTAGCAAGCTAATTTGAAAGGAAAGAAATCTTCAGAAGAATCCGTGTTTAATCTCTAAATTGTGCTTGCAATCTTTTTTTAAAACTGGTAAAGTACTAATTAAGAGATGTATAAAAATAATAAATTATGAATTTTTATTCACATAAAAAGGGGACGATACAATCATGTCAAATCAAAAAGTAGTGTTAGCATATTCCGGAGGTCTAGATACTTCTGTAGCGATAAAATGGTTGCAAGGTCAAGGATACGATGTAGTAGCATGTTGTTTAGATGTTGGAGAAGGAAAAGACTTGGATTTTATTAAAGAAAAAGCACTTCAAGTAGGCGCTATTAAATCCTATGTAATCGATGCGAAAGACGAGTTTGCGGATGATTACGCACTTGCAGCACTTCAAGCACACACGTTATACGAAGGGAAATATCCACTTGTTTCTGCACTTTCTCGTCCGTTGATTTCGAAAAAGCTTGTAGAAGTGGCAGAGATGGAAAATGCTATCGCAGTGGCACATGGTTGTACGGGAAAAGGAAATGACCAAGTCCGCTTTGAAGTATCGATCCAAGCATTGAATCCAAATCTTACAGTTCTTGCTCCAGTCCGTGAATGGAAATGGTCTCGTGAAGAAGAAATTCAATATGCGATTGAAAATGATATCCCGATTCCAATCAATTTAGATAGCCCATACTCCATCGACCAAAACCTTTGGGGAAGAAGCAATGAATGTGGCATACTGGAAGATCCGTGGGCCGCTCCACCAGAAGGTGCATATGATCTAACGGCAAGACTTGAAGATACTCCAGATACACCTGAAGTAATTGAAATTGGTTTTGAACAAGGTGTTCCCGTTACACTGAATGATAAACAGTATAAACTAGCAGACTTAATTGTTGAATTGAATACATTAGCTGGTAAACATGGTGTTGGCCGAATCGACCATGTTGAAAATAGATTAGTAGGAATTAAATCGCGTGAAGTGTATGAAGCACCTGCTGCGATGACATTAATTACCGCACATAAAGAACTTGAAGACATTACTTTAGTTAAAGAAGTTGCTCATTTCAAACCAGTGATTGAGAAAAAACTGACGGAGCTTATTTATGAAGGACTATGGTTCTCACCACTTCAAAGCGCATTATCCGCATTTTTAAAAGACACGCAAAAAACAGTAACAGGTACAGTGCGTGTGAAACTATTCAAAGGCCATGCGATCGTAGAAGGTAGAAAATCCGAGTATTCTCTTTATGATGAAAAATTGGCAACCTATACGAAGGATGATGAATTTGACCATGATGCAGCTGTCGGCTTCATTAAGCTTTGGGGCCTACCAACAAAAGTTAGCAGTATCGTAACCAATCAAAACAAGAAGGTGACTGTGTGAGTAAGTTATGGGGAGGCAGATTTACGAAGTCTGCTGAAGAATGGGTAGATGAGTTTGGCGCATCGATCTCGTTTGACCAAGAACTCGTACTTGAAGATATTCAAGGTAGCCTTGCTCATGTGGCGATGTTGAAGAAAAGCAGTATTTTACCTGAAGAAGATGCAGACCTGATTACGTCAGGGCTGCTAACTCTTCAAGAAAAAGCAAAAAAAGGTGAATTGTCCTTTAAAGTAGAGATGGAAGACATTCATCTTAACTTAGAAAGCATGCTCATTTCTGAAATCGGTCCAGTAGGTGGGAAGCTGCATACAGGTCGAAGCCGGAATGACCAAGTGGCGACAGATATGCATTTGTACTTGCGCAACCAAACAGATGATGTTTTGGGCTTAATTGCTGCCTTGCAAACAGCTCTACTCGAACAGGCAGAGAGCCATGTTGAAACATTAATTCCTGGATATACCCATTTACAGCGTGCACAGCCGATTTCATTTGCCCATCATGTTATGGCTTATTTCTGGATGTTGCAGCGTGACAAAGAGCGATTCACGGAAAGTTTGAAACGAATTAATGTTTCCCCGCTTGGAGCAGGAGCATTAGCCGGGACAACTTTTCCAATCGATCGTGCGTACAGTGCGGAGTTACTTGGATTTGACGCAATCTACGAAAATAGCTTAGATGCTGTAAGTGATCGGGATTTTGTGCTTGAGTTTCTTAGTAACAGTAGCACATTAATGATGCATCTTTCTCGGTTTAGCGAAGAAATCATTCTTTGGTCTAGTCAAGAGTTTCAATTCATTGAACTTGATGATGCTTTTTCAACGGGAAGTAGCATTATGCCTCAGAAAAAGAATCCAGATATGGCCGAGCTAATTCGCGGGAAAACAGGGCGTGTGTATGGCAATCTTACTGGTCTTTTAACCGTTTTGAAAGGACTGCCGCTTGCTTATAACAAAGATATGCAAGAAGATAAAGAAGGCATCTTTGATACGGTGAAAACGGTGATCGGCTCTTTGAAAATTTTCGAAGGCATGATCTCCACCATAAAAGTTAATGCTGATGTTATGGAGAATGCAACGAAAAACGACTTCTCAAATGCTACCGAATTAGCGGATTATTTGGCGGCGAAAGGAATGCCTTTCAGGGAAGCGCATGAAGTGGTCGGTAAACTAGTGCTATCATGTGTGAACCAAGGTTGCTATCTTGCAGATTTATCTTTGGCGCAATTCAAAGAAGCATCAGATTTGTTTAATGAAGATATCTATCAAGCTCTTAACCCGTATGAAGCAGTAAAGCGCCGTAATAGCGCAGGTGGAACAGGATTTGAGCAAGTGAAACTAGCGATTCAAAAAGGAAAAGAACTTGTAAAGTAAAAAAATGGGTCAGACCTCACACGCTATATACCGTTTATTGTCTCATTTATGAGTCATATAAACGATACATAGTAGACGTGGGTCTGACCCTTTTGTTATCATTCTACTTTATCGGTACGAACGATCAGTACATCACAATTAGCATTGCGGACGATGTTTTCAGAAACACTACCTATTAGGAAGCGTTCTACTGCATTCAGCCCAGTTGCCCCGCAGACGATGAGGTCGATATGATGTTTTAAAGCAATATCTTTAGGGATGATCGTTTTCGGTGAGCCGTATTCAATGGCAATTGCCACTTCTTTGACACCGGCTTTTTCCGTAATTTCTTTATAGCCACGCAATAGTTCAGATGCGTAGTCTTCAGCGCTGCCGCCGATCGGGCTATTAAAGGCTTCAGTTGACGGGAAATTCCTAGCATCTACGATATGGGCAAGTACGAGTGATGCATGGTTACGAAGTGCGATTTCAATGCCTTTTTGTAAAGCCCATTCTGCTTCTTTCGATCCATCTACCGCAACTAGAATTTTTTTATACGTCATTGTCATATTAATCTCCCCCTTCATCAAATTGCCTGACGAACTTTACGATCAAAATTGAATGAATAAGAAACTTTATTTGATAATTTGCAACGTTTTTGGATATTTGGTTAACACTTCTGCTCCGTTTTCTGTTACATAAATATCGTCTTCAATTCGAACACCGGCAACATTTGGTACGTAAATGCCTGGTTCAATTGTATAGACCATGCCTGATTTTAAAAGAAGCGGGTTTGTTTCAGTCAAGGAAGGAAATTCGTGTACACTGATTCCTAAGCCATGACCAAGACGATGCGGGAAATAATCTCCATATCCTTTGTCACGAATGATGTTGCGAGCCGTTAAATCGATTTCCGCACAAGAAACACCAGGCTTACTTGCTGCAATCGCTGCTTCCTCTGCTTTTAGAACTGTTTCGTAAATTTCCCGTTGCTTGTCTGAAATGTCTCCATATGCAACAGTTCGGGTAATATCGGAGCAATAGCCTTCGTAGACAACACCTAAGTCAAATAGGACAAAATCACCGCGCTCAACTTTCGTAGATCCAGGTGTCCCGTGTGGAGACGCTGCATTGGCACCTGTTAGTACCATGGTTGAAAATGACATATTTTGTACGCCTGCTTTTTTCATTTCATATTCAATTGCAGCTAAGATTTCCATTTCTGTTTTGCCTTCTTTAATCTCTGATACCCCAATTTCGATCGCGTAATCAGCAAGACGGCATGCTTCTCGTATTTTTTTCATTTCATCTTCTGTTTTAACCATTCGAAGTTCACGCAATTTCTCTTCAGCGGCTACTAGTTCAGGAACAGAGAAGATCATTTGGACTTTTTCTAGTCGTTCCACATTTAAATGTTCTTTTTCAATGGCCAGTCTTTTTACATTCACAGAACGACGGCCTACCGCAAGTTTGATTTCTTCCCAAGGATCTTCAATATCCGTGTAGCCGATAATTTCCCCTGTCCAACCTGAACGCTTCGCATCTTCAGTTTCCATCTTAGGGCAAACAAGGATTGGTTCAGCCTCTTGGAAAACAGCTAATGCAAGCAGTCTTTCGTGAGGGTCGCTCAAGAAGCCGCTCAAATAAAACACATTATCTGGTGCCGTAATCAAAGCAGCATCCAGTCCACTTATTTGTAACCATTGGGTTAATTCAGTTAATTTTGTATTCATTTTTTTAATGCCTCCAGTAGTAAGATCATATTAAATCCTATTCATAAACCTTATCAATAAAAAAAAGCAAAGTAAACTATTTTGGAATAGGAAAAGTCGTTTGGAAAATGAGGTTTACGATCTTGAAAGAAGGGCATCTATTTAAGAATAGTCATTTTTTAAAAGGAGAAAGGGACTTGATTGAGGAATTAGAATATTTAAAAATATAGGTACGAAGGGAGTTTTTATTTTGAAAGTATCTTTTCACGGACATTCAGTAGTGAAGATCGAAACGAAGGGGACGACGATTTTGTTTGACCCTTTTATTAATGGAAACGGACAGACCGATTTGAAAGTAGAGGACGTTAATCCTGATGTCATCATTTTGACACATGGGCATGGGGATCATCTTGGTGATACAGTGGAGCTAGCCAAAAAACACGATGCACTTGTGATTGGTTCAGCTGAGATGGCTCATTACCTTGGCACACAAGGTGTCGAACGGACACATGGCATGAATATTGGTGGGGCTTATGAGTTTGAATTTGGTCAAGTAAAGTTGACAACTGCCTTTCATAGCAATAGCTTTATCACAAATGACGGACAGATTATATATCTTGGTATGCCTAGTGGCGTCTTGTTTACAGCGGAAGGAAAAACGGTTTATCACGCTGGAGACACTGCATTGTTTTCCGACATGAAGTTGATTGGTGAACGCCATCCAATTGATCTTGCCCTTTTGCCCATTGGTGATAATTTTACAATGGGACCTGAAGATGCAGCACTGGCGGCCGAATACTTACAGGCGAAGCAGGTTGTGCCGATTCACTATAATACGTTTCCACCAATCAAGCAGGATCCGCAGAAGTTTCTCGATTTACTAAATGCAGGCAAAGGAAAATTGCTTGAGCCGGGAGATTATATCGAGCTTTAATTCTTTCAAACAAAGTTTCACTTTATAATTTTTTGGACGAGACATTTGGTTTTAGGAATTCCTTTCCTTCTTTTTCGAGCTTGCCTTGCATACAATGTAGGCAAGGAACAGGGGGGAGGGATTTTCATGAAACAAAGATTATTGCTTTGTTTGCTTTTATGTGGTGTTATGCTGTACTATGCGGTACCAAGACTCTCGCTACAAGCTGGCGGATTGGAGTCACTGTTTGCTGGTGCTTGGTTGCTGTTTGCTTTGTTTGCGATTGCCGGGAATTTAACAGGCATCTTATATTCCCCGAAAAAAGGAAAAAAGCACAAGCAATCTATGAAAACAACGAAAAGAATTCATTATTATCAATAGTTGCGTTTGAATAGCTCGTACATTCACCTTATAATGAAAGTAGGAAGATTTGGAAAAGGGTGAAGAGCGTGGCAACGAAGCATGAGCAAATTTTAAAACATATAGATGGACTTCCAGTCGGTAAAAAGATATCCGTACGTCAAATTGCGAAGGCTTTAAGCGTGAGTGAAGGGACAGCATACCGAGCCATTAAGGAAGCTGAGAACCAAGGATATGTCAGCTCAATCGAACGAGTTGGCACGATTCGGATTGAAAGAAAGAAGAAAGAGAATATTGAAAAACTGACCTTTGCTGAAGTTGTCAATATAGTGGACGGACAAGTATTGGGCGGACGCGAAGGTCTTCATAAAACATTGAATAAATTCGTGATTGGTGCGATGAAGCTTGAGGCGATGATGCGATATACAGGACCTGGCGATTTATTAATAGTTGGGAATCGGTCTCAGGCACATGATCAAGCATTGACGGCAGGAGCTGCAGTATTAATTACTGGTGGATTTGATGCGGAAGATGATACGAAGAAGATCGCCGACAAGCTGCAGCTTCCAATTATCTCCACAAGCTATGACACGTTTACTGTAGCCACGATGATTAACCGGGCCATTTATGACCAATTAATAAAAAAAGAAATCCTGCTTGTTGAAGATATCTTAATGCCTGTTCATGAAACGACTTTCTTAAAAATGGGTGATAAAATTAGCGATTGGCTTAAGCTTAATCGAGATACAAAGCATAGTAGATTTCCTGTTGTGGACTCCAATATGAAAGTGCAAGGCATGATTACTTCAAAGGACGTTTTGGCACAAGAAGAAGAAGTGGCTATTGATAAAGTCATGACGAAGAATCCAATGACGGTCGGTATGAAAACAAGTGTTGCTTCATCTGCGCACATGATGGTTTGGGAAGGCATCGAACAACTACCTGTCGTTAATGATCATCATGTGCTTCAAGGAATAGTCACTCGTCAAGACGTTCTAAAAGCATTGCAAATGAGTCAAAGGCAGCCACAAGTTGGCGAAACGATTGATGATACGATTACTAGTCAGCTTGTCATGAATGGTAGCGGGGGCAAAGGTGAAGAAATCTATCAGTATGAAGTGACACCGCAAATGACCAATTATTTAGGAACGATTTCAACAGGCGTTTTTACAACACTCGTAACAGATTCCGCGAACCGAGCACTCAGAAGCTATAAACGGGGCGATTTGGTCGTAGAGAATATGACGATCTACTTCATCAAACCAGTTCAAATGGATAGCGTGCTAGCGATTCATCCGCGCGTTCTTGAAGTAGGCCGAAAATTCGGTAAAGTGGATGTAGAAGTATTCAATGAAGGGAAATTGGTCGGTAAAGCGATAATGACATGCCAATTACTTGATAGGTCATAACTTATAAGAAAAGCGTAGGCTATCAAAGTCCATAGAAAAAACGTATCCTTTTTCTGTTAAAAAAAGGATGTCCTAAAAAAGGGTCTGACTACACAATCTATACACAGTTCATAATGACATTACGCTTCATTTGACCTGTATATCATGATTCGTGGTCTGACCTTTTCGTTATGGGACATCCTTTTTCTACCTTCAATTGCTGGTACTAGTCTTTTGCTCTGCTTCTTCAATCGCTAGCGGCAAAAAATGCTTGTATACTTTAAATCCGCCCCAAATGCTTATTCCGCCAATGACGATAAAAATTGCGCCAATAATAAATGTCGTAGTCGTGTGAAATAAAATGAGCTGATTGATTCCGTAAGTGGCAACGAATGCTCCCAATGCTATGGACGATTTGCCTTTCAGCCATTTTTTCTCCATGGGCAAACGAGTTCGAAATGATTTAATTTTATAAAACACATAAAAAGCAAGAGAAACCAAAATAATCGCTACAAGTGCTATCATACGTCTTAATCCTCCAATTTTCTGCTTTTTCATTAAAATGTTATTCCTAGAAAGAAAGTTTCTTTTATTGTAACGGTTTCAATGCTAGATTTCCACCTTAATCCCCTATACTACATACTGAATGAAGGGATTTTGACTAGGTGGAGAGAATAAATTATGTAGTAGGATAAGACAGATGTCATCATACATGACAGGTAATAAAGGAGAATCTAATGACTGCAGAAATTTTAGAAGAAATAAAAGCATATCAAACGATTATTATCCATCGCCACGTTCGGCCTGATCCAGACGCATACGGATCACAGGGAGGGCTAGCAGAAATTCTAAAAACTTCTTTTCCAGAGAAAAATATTTACACGGTTGGTGAGGAAGAAGAATCGCTGAATTATTTAAGAAGATTAGATACGATATCTGATGATATTTATAAGGGTGCGCTTGTGATTGTATGCGATACGGCCAATGTGGAACGAATTTGTGATAAACGCTATCGTTTAGGCGACAAATTGATCAAAATCGATCATCATCCGAATGATGACAAGTATGGAGATTTGCTTTGGGTGGATACGCGTGCAAGTTCGACAAGTGAAATGATTTATGAGTTTTATTTGTTTGGAAAAGACAAAGGGTTGAAAATGAATGATGAAGCTGCCCGATTACTGTTTGCAGGAATGGTAGGAGATACGGGGCGCTTTTTATATCCAAGCACGTCTGAAAAAACGTTCCTCTACGCAGGTGAGCTGATTCATTATGCATTCAGCAGACCTGAGCTGTTTACAGCAATGTACGATGTGGAAGAAAAGATTGTTCGCTTGAACGGCTATGTACTGCAGCATTTTGAAATTCTCACAAGCGGTGTTGGGAAAATGGTGCTTACGAAGGAAATTCTACATCAATTTGATGCGACGCCGGCTGATGCCTCATTGCTTGTTAGCGCGCTAGGCTCAGTTAAAGGGCTTAAGGCATGGGTGTTTTTCATTGAGGAAGAAAAAGAAATCCGGGTTCGACTGCGTTCTAAAGGTCCCGTTATAAACGGAGTTGCGAAGCGTTACAATGGTGGCGGACATCCAATGGCGGCTGGAGCTTCGATTTATAGTTGGAATGAAGCAGAAGATGTTATTCGCGACTTAGAAGCGGTTGTCCTTAATAGTCACTAAGATGGTGCATGATTTGAAAAGGGTCTGACCCTTTTCAAATCATGCATTAACGGACAGTCAAGACCCCCACCTCAAGGCTTAGAGGAATCGAAGAAGCGCCGTAGGTGGCGGACAACTGCCCGTAATCTAGTTGCGGCTCCTAGCCCCTCGAGGTTATAAGCTGTAATACTCTGTGGCAAACTACGCCACGCCGTATTCCATCTTATGCTTGTCGGACTATCACAGGATGTGATGGTGTCTCTGTTGCTCACAGGACGTGAGCGATCTTAGGAGACGTTCTTTTTGTACCAGTCGCCTCGCTTTTTAATGTAAAAGCCCGATTGGTGAGATACAGTGAAACTTACCTTTGTGGTCTTCAAAGGTTTAGTTGAGGCCCACAGGATGTGGGTCACACAGACGAAGACATGAGGACGCGGCGCACTTAGTTTGTGATTCATTGAACCTTAGTTCGTAGTGTCGCTTTATCGAATATTTAGCGACACTAGAACGGGACTAACAATCAGTGAGGGATGAAAAAAACCCCACTGATTGAAGTTTCACTTTATTGTCGGTGTAGCTTTACTTCAATATTCATCGTCGTGTAGAAGAAAATTTCAACGACTTCAAGCCGGTAGCTTTTCTTGTTTATTTCAATGACTTTGTTTTCGACCGACTTTTTCAAAAGGTTTTTGCTTTTATAAACGGTTTCAACTTCTTTTGCGATCAAAGAGGTTAAATCGTCTTCAATGACATCTTCCGCCTCAGCCACACTTAGTAAATCAAGGTGATATTGCTTGCCGTTTAAAACAACTACCTTCACATCTTCAATCAGAAGCTTTTTCTCAGCTTCTTTATTCAATCGATTATAATCTTTTTCCCATATTTCAATTTTAGCCGACATATCATGAATGGTCTGACTTTGCCTATGAATTTTATTGATTTGTTTTTCTTGAAGTACGCCATGCATATATAGAAAAACAAACCAGCTGATCAGCGCTCCAATGACTACACCGACAAAGAAGCGTTGCCAAGTAGATTTTCGATAAAGCGGGGGAATCCTCATGATGAAATCTCACCTTGTGTAAACCACATAATTAGTAATGATCCGGTCTTGGCACCACCCATTGCCGAAAGAATCAGGAGAAATTGCTTGAAAATATCCTTGGTTGCTCCCTCAAACATGCCACGTTCAAATGAATAGACTGTATCAAAAGTTCCGCCGATGGCCGCGATAATTGCCCAAATCCGTAATGAACCCGCAAGATTTCTAATGATCGTCAAAGGTGCTTGTCCGGTGAAAAATGCTGCCAGCCCGCCAATTAATGCTCCTCCAAGTAATACGCCGAGAGAAATAAAATAACTGTTAATAAATGCAGGGAAAAAAGCTTCTTTCATTTCCATCACCCTTATACGTTTAATTCTTCATATTTATTTATATGGACAGAGTAAACCTGATATGATAAAGAAAAAATTTTTAAGAGCATTGTTCAGACAGCTAATATGTGTCAACTTAGGATTTATCCCGCATTAACGGGCAGTAAGACCCCCACACCTCAAGGCTTAGAAGAATCGAAGAAGCGTAGGTGGGGGACAACTGCTCGTAAAAGCCCGATTGGTTCAACTAACAATCAGTGGGGGATGAAGAAACCCCCACTGATTGAAGTTTCACTTTATGCGTACGGAATGGAACGAATTTTCTTTTTGTCAGTTTAGCACTATACTATAAAGAAAAGATGCTTGATAAAGGTGGGAGAGAAACGTGTGTATTCACCTTCATATACAAAGTGCTTACAGCTTGCTAACAAGCACGATTAAATTAAACGAGCTCGTATCAAAAGCAAAGGCGAATGGATTTACGAGCTTAGCGTTGACCGATAGAAATGTCATGTACGGGGCACCTTATTTTTATAAAGAATGTCTGAAACAAGGAATCAAACCGATCATAGGCTTGATTGCAGATATATTAGATGAACATGAAGCTTCCTTTCCGCTCCTGTTACTTGCCAAAGATAACCAAGGCTATTCCAATCTGCTCAAAATAAGCTCCGCGATTCAAACAAAGTCACAGACAGGATTGCCGATAAAATGGCTCAAGGCGTATTCAGCTGGCTTACTTGCCATTTCCCCTGGTAATGAAGGCAAGATTGAATCTATGCTCGCAGAAGGGAAAATAGAGGAAGCGAAAGAATCAGTTGCCATGTATCAACGGATATTTGGGATGGACTCTTTTTATCTGTCTTTACAACGCCTTTTGACAGTGGGACAAGACGAAGAGAATAGTCGGATCGTCACGTTTGCTAAAGAAATCAATATCGCTGTTGTTGCAACGAATCCTGTTTTTTATTTAGAAAAAAACGATGCGTTAGCCCAAGAAGTGTTGCTTGCCATAAAAAATGGCAGCAAGCTTTCTGATGAAGACAGAATGACATTGCCTTCACAGGAATACTACTTAAAAAATGCCGAGCAAATGACCGAGCTTTTTCGTGATGTACCAGACATCCTAGAAAACACAATAAAAATTGCAGAGAGCTGTCATGTAGAAATCCCGTTCCATCGTTCGTTATTGCCCAAATTCCCTGTTCCGAATGATCTAACGGCTGCTGACATGCTGGTGAAAATTTGCTTAGAAGGGCTGAAACAGAAAAGACCAGATATGCCTAGTGAATATGTTGAACGTCTGCATTACGAGCTTCAGGTTATTAAAACGATGAAGTTTAGTGATTACTTTCTCATCGTCTGGGATTTTATGAAATTTGCCAAAAAGCAAGGAATCCTGACAGGGCCTGGAAGGGGGTCGTCTGCAGGTTCAATGGTTGCGTATGTTTTATCGATAACCAATGTCGATCCGATTGAGCATCGTCTTTTATTCGAACGTTTTTTAAATCCAGAGCGGGTAACGATGCCGGATATTGATATTGACTTTCCAGATAATCGTCGTGATGAAGTGATTGCCTATGTGGCTCAGAAATATGGAGCACTTCATGTTGCCCAAATTATTACCTTTGGGACGCTTGCTGCAAAAGCCGCTCTCCGCGATACGGGAAGGGTATTCGGGTTGAATTCGAAAGAGCAGGAAGCACTTTCGAAAACAATACCTGCGAAACTTGGGATTACGTTAAAGCAAGCGTATGCGGAGTCAAAAGGGTTACGCGAATTTGTCGATTCGAGTGAGCTTAACCGAAGTTTGTATGATACGGCGATAAAGCTCGAAGGACTACCGCGACATACATCGACCCATGCGGCTGGTGTTGTGATAAGTGATCAGCCACTAACAGAAAACATCGCGATCCAAGCAGGCCATGATGGCATCCATCTGACTCAGTTTCCAATGGATGTGCTCGAGGAAATTGGTCTGTTGAAAATGGATTTTCTCGGTCTGCGCAATTTAACGCTTATTGACAATATCATCAAATCAATCAAGAAAGGGACAGGGCGCAAAATCGATATGGCTACCATTCCTCTTCAGGATGAGAAGACGTTTGCCCTTTTAAGTAAAGGTGAGACAACTGGAATTTTCCAATTTGAATCAGAAGGTATTACGAAAGTACTCGTACGTTTACAGCCGTCTCGATTTGAAGATATTGTCGCCGTAAATGCTTTGTATCGCCCTGGTCCTATGGATAATATTCCGCTTTTCATTGAACGGAAGCATGGTTTGGCACCTATTGACTATGCGCACAATGATTTACAAGACATTTTGCAAGATACATACGGTGTTATCGTCTACCAAGAGCAAATTATGCAAATTGCATCTAAACTTGCCGGGTTTTCATTGGGCGAGGCAGATCTTTTACGTAGAGCTGTTTCAAAAAAGAAAAAGGAAATTCTTGATCAAGAGCGAAATCATTTTGTAAGTGGATCTGTAAAGCAGGGATATCGGGCAGAGATTGCACATGACATTTACGATATGATCGTCCGCTTTGCAAACTATGGATTTCCAAGAAGCCATGCGGTTGCCTATAGTTTCATTGCCTACCAGCTCGCTTATTTGAAAGCCCATTACCCGACATACTTTATGGCAGCACTGTTGACATCTGCCATTGGCAATGATGATAAAATCGCCCAATACATTAGGGAAGCGAAGAAGAAAGAAATGGTCATCCTTCCTCCTTCTATTAATAAAAGTTTTTACGCATTTACATCGGAGAAGGATGGGATCCGCTATAGTCTTGCTGCAATCAAAAGCGTCGGCGGAGCGATACTGAAGGAAATTTTTGCAGCTAGGAAAGAAAAAACCTTTCAGGATATCTTTGATTTTTGCTTGCGTGTTTCCATGAGCGTTGTGAACCGTAAAGTCATTGAAATGCTTATACTTGCTGGGGCATTTGACGAATTTGAGGTGGACCGGGCAACATTACTTGCAAGCCTTGATGTAGCCATTAACCATTCTGAGTTAGTCAATCCAAACGATGGAGATTTTGACTTATTCTTTAACAGCGAGTTCTCACTCAAACCGAAATATGTTCAAGTTGATCCCATTCGATTAGAAGATAAGCTTATTTTTGAGAAAAAGGCTCTTGGCTTGTACTTGTCCGATCATCCAGTCATAGGATATAAAGTTCTCTTTCGATACTTTGGGGCTGTATCCATTGACGAAGCTGTTGTTAAAAAAGAGAATAAAGTGCTAATTGGGGTTTATATCTCTTCTGTGAAGGCCATTCGTACGAAGAAAGGTGAAGTGATGGCGTTTCTAGGGCTAAATGATGAGGCGGGTGAGTTAGAAGCGGTTGTGTTTCCAAATGTGTATAAAACATGTTCAGAGAACTTAATAAATGAGGGCATCGTCATGATTCAAGGCCGCATCGAGGAACGTAATGGGAAAACACAAATGATTATTGATGAAGTGTACCCATTAGATGTCTTGAAAGAAATGAAAGCAGAATCGACCTCGCGTTTATTTATTAAGATCCCGAAAGAAAAACAAACAAATGATACACTTAGGAAAATTAAACAGACATTGGTCAAGCACAAAGGAATGGCAAAAGTCATGCTGTATTATGAAAGCGAAAACCGTTATGTTCAACTTTCTTTATGGGATTGGGTCACGCCAAACGAGGCATTAATGAAGCAATTAGAGGGAATTATCGGAAAAGAAAACGTCATTCTAAAACAAGAATAAATGTTTACATCAGTACTGGATATGTTATATTGTAAGAAGCCTAATGTGGTCAGACCACTTAAAATGTATGGGAAAATTGCCTAATTCTATCCGAACTAGTTCAAGGAGTGAATACATTGACATTAAGAGAAGAAGCGCTGCATATGCATAGTGTCCATAAGGGAAAGCTTGAAATGGTTTCAAAAGTCCCGGTGCGAAATGCGAAAGATTTAAGTTTAGCTTATTCACCAGGTGTTGCTGAGCCATGCAAAGAAATCTATGACAAACCAGAAACTGTATATGATTATACAATGAAGGGAAACATGGTAGCTGTCGTTTCCGATGGGACAGCTGTGCTTGGTTTGGGGAATATTGGACCTGAAGCAGCTTTGCCGGTTATGGAAGGTAAAGCACTCCTTTTCAAGAGTTTCGCCGGTGTCGATGCATTCCCTATTTGTTTAAAAACTACGGATGTTGAAAAAATCATAGAAACAGTAAAACTTCTTGAACCTACGTTTGGCGGAGTGAATCTAGAGGATATTGCAGCTCCCAATTGTTTCGTTATTGAAGAAAGACTGAAGAAAGAAACGAATATTCCAGTTTTTCATGATGATCAACATGGAACAGCAATCGTAACAGTGGCAGGTCTTGTTAATGCTCTAAAAATCGTAGGTAAGTCCATGACAGAAATTAAAGTAGTGGCAAGTGGTGCTGGAGCTGCTGGAATTGCTATTATTAAACTTTTATATAATTATGGAGTTCGTGACATTATTATGTGTGATTCCAAAGGCGCTATTTTTCAAGGACGCAAATATGGCATGAATGACGTGAAAGATCAAGTTGCACAAGTGACAAACCGTTTTAAAGTCGAAGGACCACTTGAAGAGGTAATCAAGGGTGCCGATGTATTTATTGGTGTGTCGGTTGCAGGTGCACTTAACTCAAGAATGGTCGCTTCAATGAATACGGATCCGATCATTTTTGCGATGGCAAACCCGGATCCAGAAATCATGCCGGCACTTGCTAAAGCAGCTGGAGCAAAAGTCGTCGGAACAGGCCGCTCTGATTTTCCGAACCAAGTCAATAATGTCCTTGCATTTCCTGGAATATTCCGCGGAGCATTAGATGTCCGTGCGACGCATATCAATGAAAAAATGAAAGAGGCAGCCGTTGAAGCGATCGCTGGTTTAATTAAGGAAGAGGAGCTTCAACCCGATTATGTGATTCCTGCTGCTTTTGATGAAAGGGTAGCGCCAGAAGTGGCAGCTGCTGTTGCGAAAGCCGCGATGGAAACAGGTGTAGCGAGAAAAAAAGTAGATCCAGAAGACGTGAAGAAAAAAACGAGAAGGCTTGCCATTATTGGAAAGAGTGAAGAATGAATGAGTTGAACAAATCAACACCTTCAACAAAGCTTTATCTAGAGATTGTCGAGAAGCTTAGGCAAATGATAGAATCAGATGATCTAGTTTCTGGAGATAAGATTCCTTCTGAACGTGAATTATCAGAGCGCCTCAAGGCGGGTCGATCTTCCATTCGTGAGGCTTTAAGGGCACTGGAACTTCTTGGGTTAATTGAAACTCGCAGGGGAGAAGGCACATTCATTAGAGATTACCAGGATCACAATCTCATTAAGCTATTAGGTACCTTTTTTCTGCAAGATCCAAAGGTGAAACAGGATTTGGCTGAAACGAAGGAGTATTTAGAGACCAATTGTATCCGAAATGTGATTTTGTCTACATCTGAACAAGAATTGCAGCATTTTCTAATCTGGGCAACTGAACAAGAATTTAGTGATGATGAATTTTTCACTAAGTTGGTTGCTTTAAATAGCAACTTTTTAATGGAAAGAATATGGACGATCGTGAATAGCTATGCAAGAGCTGCGAATCAAGTAATCGAAGCAATTGAATATGATTCATACATTTCATTTGTCCATTTGATGATAGAACGGAATACAAATCAAGCGATTTCTCATTATTTGAAGAATATCAGAAAAATATCAAATAATGAATGACAAGATTTTCATTCAGCCTCTGCTAAAGTAGAGGACATGCATAAGGGGCAGAGAATTGCCGGTAAGGGAGGATTCATCTTGCTTAAAGATCTTTTTACGAAAACTAAAAAGAAGAAATATGCCACGATACCGTCTGATCGTGATCAACAAGATGTACCGGAAGGGTTAATGACCAAATGTTCCGGATGTAAAAAAATTATGTACACAAAAGAGCTTCAAAAAAATAATAAAGTCTGTATTCATTGCGGGTATCATCACCAAATGACTGCATATGAACGAATCGAAAGTTTATTTGAAGCTGGCAGCTTTACTGAATTAGACCGAAATATGCTGTCAGTTAATCCGCTCGACTTTCCAGATTATTTGGAGAAAGTAGAAAAAGATAAACGAAAAACAAATATGAATGAAGCGGTTGTCACAGGTACAGGGAAAATTGAAGGCTATGATGTGGCAGTTGCCATCATGGATTCACATTTCCGTATGGGCAGCATGGGTTCAGTTGTTGGCGAGAAAATAACAAGAGCGATTGAAAAAGCAGGCGAATTACACATTCCCTTCATTATTTTCACGGCATCAGGAGGCGCACGTATGCAAGAAGGCATCCTAAGTCTTATGCAAATGGCGAAAACGAGTGCTGCTTTAAAAATGTTCAGTGAGGATGGCGGACTAATCGTATCAATTATGACGCATCCGACAACCGGTGGTGTTTCTGCGAGTTTTGCCTCGTTAGGAGACATAAATCTGGCAGAACCTGGAGCGTTGATTGGCTTTGCTGGTCGTCGAATTATTGAACAAACGATCCATGAAGAGCTACCTGAGGATTTTCAAACATCAGAATTTTTGATGAAGCATGGTCAATTAGATGCCGTTATTTCTCGGACTGAATTAAAAGAAAAACTAGTGAATATATTGAAAATCCATGTTCCAGGTGGTGAATGGGTATGATAGGTGATTTAGAATTTGAGCGCCCAGTTACGGATCTTCGAAAAAAAATTGATGAGCTTAAAGAGTTAACAGAAACGGCAGATGTTGATTTAACAGCTGAAATTCAAAAACTCGAGAAACGTTTGGAAAGCCTACAAGACGATATTTATAAAAATATGAAGCCTTGGGACAGAGTTCAAGTAGCAAGACATCCTGGCCGACCAACTACATTGGATTATATTCCACAAGTATTCAGTGACTTTCTAGAGTTGCATGGAGATCGTTATTATGGTGATGATGAAGCAATCGTTGGTGGGATTGCCACATTCGAAGGAATTCCTGTAACAGTTATTGGCCATCAACGTGGTAAGGATACGAAAGAAAATATCAGAAGGAATTTTGGTATGCCTCATCCTGAAGGCTATCGTAAGGCATTGAGACTAATGAAACAGGCTGAGAAGTTTCACCGTCCTGTCATTTGTTTTATTGATACAAAAGGTGCCTTTCCCGGAAAAGCTGCGGAAGAACGTGGGCAGAGCGAAGCGATTGCGAAAAATATTTTCGAAATGGCTGGCTTGAAAGTGCCAATTATTTGTATTGTTATAGGAGAAGGTGGAAGCGGCGGCGCACTTGCACTTGGTGTAGGCGATCGAATTCTTATGCTTGAGAATTCAACGTATTCCGTTATCTCACCTGAAGGGGCAGCAGCATTGCTCTGGAAAGACGCCTCACAAGCAAAGCGAGCGGCTGAAACGATGAAAATTACTGCACCAGACTTATTCAGTCTTGGCATTGTTGATGAGATTATCCCAGAAGCTAAGGGCGGCGCTCATAAAAATGATTTAAAAGATCAAGCAACAGCCATTAAAGATAGCTTGAAACGTTCATTAAATGAATTATTGCCGCTTTCAACAGGTGAAATCGTTGATCAAAGATACATGAAATATAAAAAAATTGGGCAATACGAAATAGAAGAAGAACGAAATCTTGATCAAATTAAGTCTAGATAAGTGAAACTTTCATCAGTGGATTTTTCACTGATGGTTAGTTAAACCTGGAGAAGTTCATAATTTTCTTGTATTGCTTTTTCGATTGATGATGGATCGATTGAAAACTCGCCGAATAAAACAGGCGAGTTTTATTTTGCTGATTTCATAGAAAGTTTCTGCAGTAATTCTTTGAAGCGACATAGAATATTATGAAAATTTCGTTCTTTTAAATGTGGTATATGATGAAAGTGCTTATTATTTTTAATTAATTAGGAAATAATGAAGAATGGCACAAAAATAGTTTACGAACGAAGATAACTATTCTAAAATGGATTGTTGGGGTATCTTTTACTTCAATTTATAAGCGAAATCATGTAGTCTTGAATTATTGAGCTACTAATAATGAATAGGTAACAAATTCTATTCAAATTAGTAAATGAGACATGTTAAAGAGGTGATAGAATTTGAAGAAAATTGGTGTACTTACAAGTGGTGGAGACGCTCCAGGAATGAATGCAGCAATTCGTGCAGTTGTTCGGAAAGCGATATATCATAATATTGAAGTGTATGGGATTTCTCGAGGCTATCAAGGGTTAATTGAAGGAGATATTCGCAAGATGGAAATTGGCTCTGTTGGCGATATCATCCATCGTGGCGGAACAATGCTACGTACAGCTCGCTGTCTGGAATTTAAAACAGAAGAAGGCCAGTTAAAAGGGATTGAACAATTGAAGAAGCATGGCATCGAGGGTCTTGTTGTCATTGGTGGTGATGGTTCGTATCAAGGTGCACAGGCTTTGACAAAACGAGGCTATCCTTGTGTAGGTGTACCGGGTACGATTGATAATGATATTCCTGGTACAGATTTCACAATTGGTTTTGATACAGCACTGAATACAGTCATTGATGCGATTGATAAAATTCGTGATACGGCAACTTCCCATGAAAGAACATATGTAGTCGAAGTAATGGGTAGAAACGCTGGAGATATTGCCTTATGGGCAGGTCTTGCCGGTGGTGCAGAAACCATTCTATGTCCAGAGCACCAGCATGACATAGATGAATTAACCGCAAAATTAAAGCGTGGACAAGAACGTGGTAAAAAGCATAGTATTATCATTGTTGCTGAAGGTGTAGGAAGTGCTGTAGATATTGCCAGAGAAATTGAAAGAATCACGAGTTTTGATACTCGGTTAACCGTATTAGGCCATGTTCAACGTGGAGGTTCACCAACAGCAAATGACCGTGTGTTAGCAAGTAGATTAGGAGCACTTGCTGTGGAACTTTTGATGGATGGTCAAGGCGGTCGAGCAGTAGGAATCGTTGCGAATCAATTGGTCAATTATGATATCAATGAAACGTTAGTTAAAAATCATAAAATTGATCAAAAGATGTATAAACTTTCAGAAGAATTATCGATTTAATTTTTAGTTAATAACAGGAGGGGTAGAATCAACATGCGTAAAACCAAAATAGTATGTACGATCGGTCCAGCAAGTGAAAGTGTAGAAAAATTAACCCAGTTGATTGAAGCTGGTATGAACGTGGCTCGTCTGAATTTTTCCCATGGAGATCACGAGGAACACGGAGCTCGAATTAAAAACATTCGTGAAGCGGTTAAAACAACAGGAAAACCTGTAGCGATTTTATTAGATACAAAAGGACCTGAAATCCGTACGCATAGTATGGAAAACGGCGCGCTTGAATTAAAAGCTGGTTCAAACATTATCGTATCTATGACAGAAGTTTTAGGTACAGAAGAAAAGTTCTCCATTTCATATGAAGGCTTAATTAACGACGTTGAAGCCGGTTCAAAAATTCTATTGGATGATGGTTTAATTGGTCTTGAAGTAACGGAAATTGATCATACGAATAAGGAACTACATACAAAAATTTTGAACACAGGAACGCTGAAAAATAAAAAAGGCGTAAACGTACCAGGCGTATCCGTAAATCTTCCAGGAATGACTGAGAAAGATGAAAGTGACATTCTTTTCGGAGTTGAACAAGATGTTGATTTCATTGCGGCTTCATTTGTTCGCCGAGCATCAGATGTACTGGGAATTCGTGAATTGCTACAAAAAAATAAAGATTGTTCGATTCAAATCATTCCTAAAATTGAAAACCAAGAAGGCGTCGATAATATCGATGAAATCTTAGAAGTTTCTGATGGTTTAATGGTTGCAAGGGGAGATTTAGGTGTTGAAATCCCTGCGGAAGAAGTGCCACTCGTTCAAAAGCAATTAATTAAAAAATGTAATATGGTTGGAAAACCGGTTATTACGGCAACGCAAATGCTTGATTCTATGCAACGTAACCCACGTCCGACACGTGCAGAAGCAAGTGACGTGGCCAATGCGATTTTCGATGGTACAGATGCTATCATGCTTTCTGGTGAAACGGCAGCAGGAACTTACCCAGTTGAAGCTGTTCAAACGATGCATAATATTGCTTCACGTGCTGAAACTGCTCTTAACTACCAAGATATTTTATCGCAAAGAAGTAAAGACAGTAAACGTACAGTTACAGATGCTATTGGCCGATCAGTAGCTCATACAGCACTGAATATGGATGCTGGCGCAATCATTGCACCAACAGAAAGCGGTCATACAGCACGTATGATTTCTAAATATCGTCCAAAAGCACCGATTATTGCTGTTACATTCGATGAGCATGTATCACGTAAATTAGCACTTGTTTGGGGTGTTTACCCACAAGTCGGAAAACAATGTGAAACAACGGATGATATGCTTGAAAATGCTGTTGAAGTAAGCTTAAATTCTGGACTAGTTCAACATGGCGATCTTGTTGTAATTACTGCAGGTGCAGTTGGTGAAGCAGGGACTACGAATTTGATGAAGGTTCATGTTTTGGGCGAAGTTCTTCTTAAAGCTCAAGGGATTGGCCGCAAAACTTCAAATGGGAACGTAGTCGTTGCAAAAACGGCAGCAGAAGCACTTGAAAAAGTAACAGAAGGATCTGTTCTCGTAACAATTGGATCTGATCGAGATATGATGCCTGCTATTGAAAAATGTTCAGCTCTTATTACAGAAGAAGGCGGATTAACTAGCCACGCAGCAGTTGTAGGTGTGAATTTAGGAATTCCTGTGATTGTAGGAGCGGATAACGCAACATCGATCTTTAAGGATGGTCAACACGTAACAGTTGATGCTAGCCGCGGCGTTGTTTATGAAGGTCAAGCAAGCGTACTTTAATTCGTACTAAAAAGACAAACTAAAGGGTCAGCCCTCACATTCTGTGAGAGCTGGCCCTTTAGTTTGTCTTTTCACTGAATGCTGCAACTACTTATAAACGTTTACCTATGGTAAATGTGGTACTCAATTTTTAAAAAAGGGATGGAAAAAATCCACATGATATGATTGGCGACAAGGATGCCGTCTATAGTTTCTTTAACATGAAATTGTTCTTCAATTGGCAGTTTTACTAGCCAATGTTTGATGGCTACATAGATGCCAGAATCAGCATTTGGTGTCTGAACTTTTTTACTTGATAGCTGCAATTCGTTACCAATTTGGTTTAGCTCAAGAATGCCGATCATTGCCGACCATGGTAGTGGCAGGGAAATATTCATGTAGGTTCTATTGTCCTTTTCATGGGATGAATAAAGAGCGACAAAGACGACCTCTCCATTGATTTTCCGAACCCAGGCTCTCGTATTAGTGCGTCCATCCTTGTCTTCGCTAATCGCTTGGATTTCACCTGTCATTTCGATTTGCCGACTTGAAAGAGGCAGATCGATTTGTTTAACAGATCTACTTATTAATCGATAGATAATGGCAAACGGCTTAAACCATGCTTGCCATTTAACTTTAGCAAATAATCTGTAATCATTCGTGTTTTCATAAAAATCAACGATTCTAGGTGCTAATGTTTGACGGTTGATGTCTGGTTCGTACAAACTCATATCATTAACTAACCCCTGATATTGGTTGTTTTTCACGATTTCAGCAAGGATGCTTTCGCCAATTACACGCTTTCCCCTGATCTTACTGATTGGAAATGTCCATTTTATTATCTTTGCTGAAGGAATGGAAAGTGACCAGCCGACAATGCCTGTTAAAGCAAATACAATAGCATTAACAATACCGTGAAAACGGAGCATGAAGTCGATGCTGATAGAATGAGAGCCAAATAGATTTCCTGAAGCATACAATAAGGAAAATAATATCGTTATGCCTAAAGCCGCAAAAGATAAGCAGACGAGCCCCTTCTGTAATGATCTTGAAAATGGTGCTCGGCAGGATACGTGAATCAGCCCATAAATTCCGATCATATACGCGATAACCGATAGAAGTTCAATCACTGTTGAGAAAGTAATACCAAGAGCCACAATCATAGGAGCAAGGAGGATGAGGCTTACAATCAGACTATATGAACGCGGTTTATAGACTCTCCCTAGAAAACCGACAAAAACCGGCAGTAAAAAGGCGGAATAATGAAAGTGAATCGCCGTTAGCCATGTTAGCATGGGCGTAAATCCAGTGTCGATATTGGCTGTAGAAGCAAAAAACCAAGAGCCGCCCATTGCTAAATAAATCATTGCCATATTAATCGAAAATTCCTCTATATGCGTAAAGCCATTCATTAAGAAACGACCTAAACCATATAAAGCAACAACAAAGATAAACAATAAGTAAATCGCTGCAAACAAAACGTCCCATTCGGTATTTGTTATGAGTTGGATGAGGGCAATGGACAGATAAGCAGGGATTGAAATATAGGGATAAAATTTCGAAAACCAATCTCCTTTAATCATGATTAGCTTTAAAGTAAGGGGCACATAGACAATTTGTGCTACGGTTAACAATAATACATGCCATGGACCTTTACTGAAAATAAGGACAAGTAAGAATAGAGTAATCGGCAGTAAGGTTTTAAGAATGTTCAATTGGTGTAAATTCTCCTTCATACGCGAAAAGCCGGCCGATTAACGGATTACGCACCGTAACTTTTATCGAAAAGACTTTCCGCTCTTCTATATATGCCTCCGTTACGGTTGCTAGCCCTTGTAAAAACCTTGGCACAGGGATTTCTAGCGATTCCAAAACAAGACGTTGATCTTGTGATTCAATTCGTACTTCTCCATTTTGTGAAACATGAAACGAAAGATCCGAGTAAACACGGCTAGGCTCCCCTAAATAATCCTTAATAACAAGTCGTTCATGATCCAAACTCATGAGTGCATTGAAAAATCGTTTCTTCCCTTCAAAATAAAAAATACGTTCCCAATGAATTTGTTCTTCACCATTTTTTCCAATTTGAGCCGTATTCACAATTGAAAAAGGAATGCTTTGACCGTGCTCTGGGAATAATAGCTTCCATTTTATCCCCAACAAGAAAAAAGGGTAAAGCCATTTTGGTCCACCTTTTATCGTTTTCATTACACCGTATGCTTGAAACGATTTTTTTGCAGAAATATCATACCGCTTTTGCAGCATAGGATGGAGTGCATTAAATTCATTTCCAAGTACTTTTTTATATATAGACATGCTAATCTCCTAATCTCTTTCTCTTTGTCGCTTACAACTTGTAGCAGAAGGGATATCTTTTCTTAGTAGAAATCCAATAATGGAAAGCGTGAGTAAACTCAAATTGAAGGTGAGTGGATTAAAAGGGTGAATTAAATAATCTCGCTCAGCCAATATTGCTCCGAAAGTAAGCAATGGAAAAATGATGATTTGTAGACCAAAAAGCTTGCGTTTGTTTTGATAAAACAGCCAAATGAAACCAAAGAGTACTTCAAAAATTCCAATGAAGATGACTGTCCACTCTGCTTGATTTGTAATGAATGGCAGTCCTTTTTGAATCATCGATAATTCCTCTGGATGTTTGTAGAGTAATTTCGGAATCAGTCCATGATACGTCCAGACGATAAAGAAAAGAAAGCAAATCAACCAACTGCTAAAAAAACGAATATATTGTGTCGTCGGTGTTTCCCCTTTTTCAAGCCATCTTTTCAGCACGTCAAAGCTAAGTGCAGTCGCCCAGCCAATCAGTGGCCGAAATAGAAAACGATCGAAGACATGACCAATACGACCAAAATTCACATTATATGTATACTGAGTTAAGAAAGTAATGGAATCTTTTTTTTGCTTATACTGCCAATAGCCTTTGCCTTCTTTAATGATGGAAATTGAATCATCTGTTCCAAAGTGTAATGATGATGTTCTTGACCCGTCCTTCCCAGAATGTGATCCTACAGTCGTGCCCCAGCCTTCAATACTCCATCCAGGCACGATTTTTGTTTTATAGGAAAACTTCTGCGGCTCATTTTCTTCACTTGGTAAATAGGTAATGGAAGAAAATCGAAGATCCCATTGCTCGTGAAGGCTTGGCGTTTGTGTTGCCTCCCATAGCTTGTCCATCTCTGAATCGATATCAATTTCAACATAGATTGGCTTAGCGTTCATTGATCTCACCTCTAATTGTAGCTTATCATAATTTAAAGGTTATTTAGGTAAAAATAGGCATTTTTATTAGGTGATTTACAAAAAAACTTCCGTTTGTAAATGAATCATAATTAATTGTAAATAAATGATTAAAAGTCTGATAATTATTTTTCTGAATAGTACAATTATAATAGAAGGAAGAAGATTTACATTGGAGGAATCCATTTTATCGTGGCTGTGACTAAGAGCGTGATTGTTCTCCATTGGATTGCTTATCCGCTTTAGATGATCAGCAAGTCCTAACAATTACTATAGCGTAGTCAGTAAATAGGAGGTATATGTATGGGGAAAATGTCCACACCCGAAAGAAGTTGGGCCTTGTATGATTGGGCAAATTCGGCGTATTCGATTGTTGTCGTCACAGCGATCTTTCCCTTGTATTTTAAAGCATCTGCGAGTGAAGCTGGTATTGCGGCATCTTCATCGACTGCCTATTGGGGATATGCTAATTCAATTGCTACACTTTTAGTCTCGATTTTGGCACCGTTACTCGGAACGATCGCCGACTTTAAAGGCTTTAAAAAACGTTTCTTTACTTTTTTCGCATCATTAGGTGTAATTTTCACATTGATGTTATCCGTCGTTCCAAATAATCAATGGCTTATTTTATTGGGATGTTTTATATTGACGTCCATCGGCTTTGCGGGAGCGAATATCTTTTATGATGCTTTTCTTGTCGATGTTACAGACAAAGAAAGAATGCATCGAGTCTCTGCGAATGGATATGCATTAGGGTATATTGGCAGTACAATTCCATTCGTTATCAGCATCGCTTTCATTATTTTAGCCCAACAAGAAATCATGCCGATTTCTGTGACGGTAGCTAGCCAGATTGCCTTTGTTATTACAGCTTTATGGTGGGGGCTATTCACCATTCCAATGCTGAAAAACGTGGAACAGAAATATTATGTGGACCGTGTACGACATCCTGTCGCAACGAGCTTTAAAAAACTGTTCCTCACTTTGAAAAATATCAAAGCGTATCGTGCCTTATTTCTCTTCCTTTTGGCTTATTTCTTTTACATTGATGGCGTGCATACGATTATTACGATGTCTACAGCATATGGGTCTGATTTAGGGCTCGATGCTACGACACTTTTAATTGTCTTATTCGTTACTCAAATCATTGCGGCTCCTTTTTCGATGCTGTTTGGAAAGCTGTCTGGTCGATTTAATGAAAAAAGAATGATTGCAGTTGGAATTCTAGTTTATATCTTCATCTGTATTTACGCCTATTTCTTAGAGACCGCACTCGATTTTTGGATTCTTGCGATGCTTGTCGGGACATCACAAGGCGGCGTGCAAGCCTTGAGCCGATCTTATTTTGCTAAGCTAATTCCAAAAGAATCTTCCAATGAATTTTTTGGTTTTTATAATATCTTCGGTAAATTCGCAGCCATAATAGGCCCAGTGTTAGTTGGGGCGACCGCTCAAATTACTGGCAATACAAATAGTGGCGTCTTCAGTCTGATTATCTTATTTGTCATAGGGGGTATCTTGTTGCTTCGTGTACGAGAAGATGGTGAGCCTGTTTCTACAACGATTTCTAGTTGATGAATGAGGGTCTAGGTGCTGACCTCGTACTCTGAATCAGAATGTAGTGTTTCTTACACTTGTCCCATACTGTATTTAGTTGTTGCGGGGTCTGATCCTTTACTTGAGACATCTGTGAGTAGTTATAGTTAATATTTCATCTCATTTACAGTATAATAAACCTACAGACACCAAAAATGGACTGTGCTGGAGGAATGTTATTTGAAGTATATAATATCTAGTTTACTTGCACTTACCGTTGTTGAAATTGTCGTCCTTTTAATGGCTGGAAAAATAATAGGTGTTGGCGGAACGCTTGTTTTGGTGATAGGCACTGGAATTGTCGGTGTTTTATTGGCAAAAAAACAGGGGATCGAAACATTGAAAAAAGCTCAGGAACAAATGAAATATGGTGAAGTTCCCGGATTTGAAATTGTAGACGGAATATGTATTTTACTAGGCGGTCTCTTTTTACTGCTACCAGGCCTTGTATCTGACTTGATCGGTCTATTGTTAGTGTTACCATTCACACGTTCACTTATTAAACCTGGTATTTTTAGATATATTAGAAACCGAATGCACCGTATGAACCGAGGAAAAGTGACGATTATTAGATAAAGTGAAACTTCCATCAGTGGGGATTAGTTAAGCCAGAATAAAATCTTCGATACATGAAATTGAATATGCCAAACGGCAGTCATAAGAACGAAAAGCAATAGAGAAAAAGAGGCTGAATTGATCAGCCTCTTTTCATGTCCATTTTCACCGAATTCTTGGTCGATCATTCCCAACAACGAAACGCCAAATTTCTTTAAATACATTGGCACGATGGAGAGTGTTGATAATCACAAGAACAACGGGACCTGCAATCAGTCCGAGAAAGCCAATTAATTTATATCCTACGAATAAAGCGACGAGTGTGGCAAGTGGATCAATGCCGATACTGGATGACAGAACTTTCGGCTCAACTAATTGACGTTGGACAACTACGATGACATACACGACGATAAGTCCAATTGCCAGGTGATAATTTCCGATAATCACTTCGTACGCAATCCATGGAATAAAGACGGTCCCTGTCCCTAAGTAGGGAATGATATCAATTAAACCGGAAACTAAGGCAATCGTGATGCTATATTCGACTTTCAAAATAAGCAAGCCAATCAATATCGTGACAGTCGTTAATGAAATAAGAGTGAACTGTGCTTTAATAAAACCAAATAATGCCCCTTTCAAATCATTGGTTACTTTGCCTGTTCCGAGCAAAATTCTAGGTGGAAGTACTTTGCTACTAAAATGAGCAAGCTTTTTCCAATCTTTACTGATGAAAAAGGTTGCCAACAAAGAAAAAACTAAGACAGTGGCTGCGTTGGGAAACCAGGCAATGAATGCTGGGATGTTTAAGAGGGATTTTTGAATAAAACTACCTACCGATGTAGCTAGATTATCACCAAGGTTGCGAATGTTGGAAAGAATCGTATCTTGTTGTTGTCCATCGAGATTATTAAATAACGTGGCGCTTTGATTGTATAAGGGAAGAAGCTGACCGGCGATAAATTCCTCGATAAATTGGATGACCGTTTCTAAATGGCCTGGAACGACTTTAGCTAGATAGTTTGCACCTGAAGCGATTTCAGCAATTAATAATGTAATGAAACCTGCAAAGACGGAAAGAATGAGCAGTAGAGAGAGAAAAACAGCGATACCTCTTGGTATTTTCGCCTTTTGTTCAAAGAAGCTTACAAGGGGATTCATAAAAAAGGCAAAAATCATTGCGATAATAAAAGGGTATGTATATTTTGATAAATAGAACAAAACGAAACCGCCAAGCATTGTTGCTCCTATTACAACACAGAAGCGGATAAACCGTTGTAGATAAACCGGATTCAAAAGCCTCACCTTCCGTCAAAACATGATTATTTCGGGTAAATAGGAAGTGCGTTCTCGCTGCTAAAAGTTCCATATACTATAATTGTACATTTTGAAAGATGGAAAAGAAAGTTAAAGTTGTGAATAATTCAGAAAAATGAAAAAGTCACAGATTTGTAGGAATATTCCTTAGTATTTTGTTATGCTGAGATATTAAATAAAGTGCATATTAGGAGGACAACCATGAATGGAGCAATCATATTTTTACTACTTTTATTAGGAATTGGCCTGCTTGCTAAAAACTCATCGCTGATGGTCGCGGCAGGATTTTTACTAGTCCTGAAAATGACGGGATTGGATACAAAGATATTTCCCTATCTTTCTGCAAAAGGAATAAATCTTGGTGTCACGGTGATCACGATTGCCGTTTTAGTTCCGATTGCAAACGGATCAATCGGGTTTAAGGAGCTACTGGATGCTTTGAAATCTCCTTATGCTTGGATTGCCCTTGCGTCAGGAATAGCGGTCGCTCTCATTGCAAAGAACGGTGTCGTTCTATTGGCCAATGATCCACATATTACCGTTGCCCTTGTTTTCGGAACAATACTAGCAGTTGCTTTATTCAAAGGTGTCGCAGTAGGACCGCTGATTGGAGCGGGGATTGCCTATTTGTGCATGCAGCTCGTCCAATTTATTAAATAAGCTCAGAGGAGATGCAGCAATTGGGTTGACTCTCTAAATTTCCTTATTCTGTATTAAGTCATTGCTTGCGTCTCTCCTTTTCTTAGGGGTGTCTTTTATATGGGTGAAATAATTTCTGCAAACCTTGTATTTTTCTAATAAAATAATATTTTTTTCACAATTTAAGTACTTTCCATTCCCAAAAATCTGAAAATTGTTTATAATAATACTATAATTGCTCTCTGATAGAGTTTCAGGAATAGATGGAATGTTATTATGTATTCTATCTACTTTATCAATTTTTAGTTTGCAATTAACTGGGCGATCGCTTAATTGAGAGCTTTATTGTATTATTTTAGGGGGGGTTGAAAGTATTCATTTCATTGTTTATTAATGATAGTTTATAATGGTATCTATCATTTAAAAGCTCTTACTCTCTAAAATACATATTGGCTAGGTTAAGCTCAATTTTTATTGGAAGCGCTATATTTCATGCAGTCAAAGGGGATATTTAAGAAAAGGAGAGGTTTTGTATGACAGCAACAAAAGGTCTAGAGGGCATCGTAGCAACGACTTCAAAGATCAGCTCGATTATAGATGATACGTTAACGTATGCAGGATACGACATCGATGATCTAGCTAAGAATGCGACATTTGAGGAAGTTATTTACTTACTTTGGCACGGAAGTCTCCCCACAACAAACCAATTAGCAGAACTTACAAAACAGTTGGCAGATAACGCGGCTATCCCAGCTGAAGTTCTCAATCATTTTAAAACATATCCAATCGATAAAGTTCATCCAATGGGAGCGCTTCGTACGGCCATATCATTATTAGGTCTATATGATGATGAATCAGACGTAATGAGTGATGAAGCGAACTACCGTAAGGCCATCCGTATTCAAGCACAAATTCCAACAGTTGTAACAGCATTCGCACGTGTACGTAAAGGACTAGAACCAGTTGCACCGCGCACAGATTTAAGCTTTGCAGCCAACTTCTTATACATGCTAAGTGGAAAAGAACCTTCCGCAATTGAAGTGGAAGCATTCAATAAAGCACTTGTACTTCATGCAGATCATGAATTAAACGCATCTACATTCACTGCCCGTGTATGCGTAGCTACGTTATCTGACATCTATTCTGGCGTAACTGCTGCAATCGGTGCGCTTAAAGGACCGCTTCATGGCGGAGCAAACGAGCAAGTTATGAAAATGCTGACTGAAATTGGCTCTGTTGATCATGCAGTGTCATATATCACAGCTAAATTAGATAATAAAGAGAAAATCATGGGCTTTGGTCACCGCGTATACCGTAAAGGTGATCCGCGTGCTAAGCATTTGCGCGAGATGTCTAAGAAATTAACGGAGATTACCGGACAGCCGGAGTATTATGAGATGTCCATTAAGATTGAAGAACTGGTCACAACTCAAAAAAATCTGCCGCCAAACGTAGATTTCTACTCAGCTTCTGTATATCATAGTCTTGGCATTGATCATGATTTATTTACACCAATATTTGCAGTCAGCCGTACTTCTGGCTGGATCGCTCATATTCTCGAGCAATACTCTAACAACCGTCTAATCCGCCCTCGTGCAGACTATACGGGACCTGGTATGCAAAAATATGTGCCAATTGAAAAAAGATAAGGTAGTATTTTTTTATTATTATGTGAATTTGTAGTAAATTAATAAATGGTAGGAATAAAGGTTAGAGGCAATCAATATGGCCCTGCTAATCTTTGATATTGAATCGGAGGTAATTAGACATGACACAAGGTGAAAAAATCGCAGTAACAAATGGTGTACTAAGTGTACCAAACAACCCAATTGTACCTTTTATTGAAGGGGACGGAATCGGTCCAGATATCTGGGCAGCAGCATCTCGTGTATTAGACGCGGCTGTTGAAAAAACTTACAACGGCGAGAAAAAAATTGTTTGGCAAGAAGTATTGGCTGGACAAAAAGCATTTGATCAAACAGGAGAATGGCTTCCAGAAGAAACACTGAATGTAATTCGCGAGTATTTGATTGCGATTAAAGGACCGCTTACTACGCCAATCGGTGGTGGAATTCGTTCATTGAACGTTGCTTTGCGTCAAGAGCTTGATCTTTTCGTATGCCTTCGTCCAGTTCGTTATTTCGATGGTGTTCCTTCACCTGTTAAACGTCCAGAAGATACGGACATGGTCATTTTCCGTGAGAACACAGAAGACATCTATGCGGGGATTGAATATGCAAAAGGATCTGATGAAGTTAAAAAACTAATTGACTTCCTTCAAAATGAAATGGGTGTAAACAAAATTCGTTTCCCTGAAACGTCAGGTATTGGAATTAAACCAGTTTCTGAAGAAGGAACAAAACGTCTTGTACGTGCGGCTCTTAACTACGCAATTAAAGAAGGCCGTTCTTCATTAACTTTAGTACATAAAGGGAATATTATGAAGTTCACAGAAGGTGCATTTAAAAATTGGGGTTATGAAATAGCTGAACAAGAATTCGGTGATAAAGTATTCACTTGGAATCAATATGATCGCATTAAAGAAGCTGAAGGAACAGATGCGGCAAATAAAGCGCAAGCTGCTGCTGAAGCAGAAGGTAAGATCATCGTAAAAGATTCGATCGCTGATATTTTCTTACAACAAATTCTAACTCGTCCGAAAGAATTTGATGTAGTCGCTACAATGAATCTAAACGGAGACTACATTTCTGACGCGCTTGCTGCTCAAGTTGGCGGAATTGGGATTGCTCCTGGAGCGAACATCAACTACGAAACTGGACATGCTATTTTTGAAGCAACTCACGGTACTGCTCCGAAATATGCAGGACTTGATAAAGTGAACCCTTCTTCTGTTCTTCTTTCAGGTGTGCTATTACTTGAACATCTTGGATGGACGGAAGCTGCTGCGAGCATTACAGCTTCGGTAGAAAAAACAATTGCTTCTAAAGTTGTAACTTATGACTTTGCCCGCCTAATGGACGGTGCTACTGAAGTGAAATGTTCGGAATTCGCTGATGAACTAATTAAAAACCTATAATTTTCGATAGAACGCTTCTTTAGAGAAGAGGCCGGAATATACCGGCTTCTTTTCCAAGAAGTTTATTCGTGCAACAGGGATAAGGGAAGTAAATGATAATTTTTACATAGGGAAGGGGAGATCTCCATGTCAAAACGTAAAAAAATCTCTGTCATCGGTGGCGGTTTTACAGGAGCGACAACGGCGTTTTTTGCTGCACAAAAAGAATTGGGTGATGTTGTATTAGTAGATATTCCGCAAATGGAAAATCCGACTAAAGGGAAAGCGTTAGATATGCTAGAAGCAAGCCCTGTGTTTGGATTTGATGCAAAAATTACAGGTACTTCTGATTATGCAGACACTGCTCATTCTGATATTGTCATCATTACTGCTGGGATTGCTCGTAAACCAGGTATGAGTCGCGATGATTTAGTACAGACTAACCAAAAAGTAATGACAGCTGTTACGAAAGAAATTGTAAAATACTCTCCAAATTCAACGTTAATCGTTTTAACAAACCCAGTTGATGCTATGACATATACGGTATACAAAGAATCAGGTTTCCCGAAAGAACGTGTCATCGGTCAATCAGGCGTTCTTGATACGGCACGTTTCCGTACATTCGTTGCCCAAGAATTGAACTTGTCTGTTAAAGACGTGACTGGCTTCGTTCTAGGTGGTCATGGTGACGATATGGTTCCTCTTGTTCGCTACTCATATGCAGGCGGAATTCCGTTAGAAACCCTTATTCCACAAGATCGTTTAGACGCAATCGTTGCTCGTACACGTACAGGCGGCGGAGAAATCGTAAACCTTCTTGGAAACGGTAGTGCTTATTATGCACCAGCGGCAGCTCTTGTAGAAATGGCAGAGGCTATTCTGAAAGATCAACGCCGTGTTCTTCCGTCGATTGCATATCTTGAAGGAGAATATGGATTTGAAGGAATTTATCTTGGTGTGCCTACGGTTCTTGGTGCAGGCGGAATTGAACAAATCATTGAACTTGAATTAACAGAAGATGAAAAAGCAGCACTTTCTAAATCTGTTGATTCTGTTCGCAATGTTATGGCGATTCTTCAATAATTTCTAAAGTATATATTATAAAAAGCTGTCTAAGCGAGAGAATATGAGTGCCATTCGTTCACCTCTCTCTTCTTGGACAGTTTTTTCAAATCTGACGGAGGTCAACATTATGTTGCTTAAGAAACGAAAGCTTGGTAGAAAAATTGAAGAAATCCAAGAAGGCGAAAAGCTGACGCTCACTGAGAAAATGGAAGACAAAGATTTATTGTTATATTTAGGATTAACGAATGATGCAAACCCCTTATATATTCAACATGAATATGCCGCGCAGACTACTTTCAAAAAACCACTTGTGCCTCACATTATGCTAATCGGTATGGTCACTTCAGCTGTCTCCAAATATCTTCCAGGTCCAGGAAGCCATATTTTGTCCCATCATATCAAATTGCCAAATCCGGTCTATCATTATGAAACGATCAAGTTTCTATTTGAAGTAAAAGAAGTGAATGTTAATGAAAATGAAATGGTAATAGAAGTTGTAGGAGAAAACGATGAAGGAATTTGTATATTAGAAGGTAGAATAAAGGTTTGTCCCCCTAGCCAAATTAAAGGAATGGACGGCAGTGTTTTGGAAAGTTTCTAAAAAGATGATGAGCAGGATGTCTCAGGAAGGTCAACCTTACGCTACTACTATATTGTTTCTCGCTTTGCGTTATGTTAGTAGTGGTCTGGTCGGAACCTTACCTATGGACATCTTTTTATCCACTTAAGGCTTAGATGGATCGAAGAAGCATAGGTAGGGGAGAAACTGCCCGGAAAACCATAACAATCAGTGAGGGATGAAGAAAACCCCCATTGATTGAAGTTTCACTTAATATTACTCTTACTCTTTTTCTTATTTTAAATTATAATGAAGATGGATGAGTCGGCTCATTGTGAGTCGCGGGGTAATATATTTTCGGGAGGAAGCTATGTCTAATAAAATTCTCGTAGTGGATGATGAAAAATCCATTGTTACGTTACTACAATATAATTTAGAGCAATCAGGTTATTCCGTGATTACCGCTTTAGATGGAGAAGAAGGGTTAAATCGGGCAATTGCCGAAAAACCACAGTTAATTATTCTGGATTTAATGCTTCCAAAACTAGATGGGATAGAAGTTTGTAAGCAACTGCGCCAGCAAAAAATAATGGTGCCAATCTTAATGTTGACAGCGAAAGATGATGAGTTTGACAAAGTATTAGGATTGGAACTTGGTGCAGATGATTATATGACAAAGCCGTTTAGTCCAAGAGAAGTGGTCGCAAGAATTAAAGCGATTCTTAGAAGATCACAAATCAGTCAGGAAGCTGGAGAATCGAATGACGAACGTGAAGATGTTCTGAAACTTAATGAATTAGAAATTTACCATGATCGTTATGAAGCTTTTTTTAAGGGGAGATTACTTGAGCTGACTCCAAAGGAATTTGAATTATTACTGTATCTTGCACAGCATAAGGGAAGAGTTTTAACAAGAGACCAGCTACTAAGTGCAGTCTGGAATTACGACTTTGCGGGAGATACGAGGATTGTCGATGTACATATTAGCCATCTTCGAGAAAAAATAGAAGAAGATACAAGAAAGCCGATTTATATTAAAACAATACGTGGTTTAGGGTATAAGCTTGAGGAGCCGAAACCGGAATGACCAAATTCAAGACAAAGCTGTTAGTGGCAATTATCAGCTTGATCATTATTGTTCTTCTGGCAGAGGGGTTACTGCTCGGACAAGTTTTCAAAAATTACTATGTCAATACATTTAATGAAAGAATGGAAAGAGAAACCATTTTTATCGCCAAGTATATTCAGGAAAACGGGGGAATTTCTGAATTTATTCAACAAGGAAAAACAGAAGACTTGGCCAATCTACATGATGCCAATTTCACAATTATCAGGAATGATGGAACGATTCTTTACGATGACAATGTAAACCGAAATAATCATCCCGAACGTCACGAAGATATGCTGAAAAGCATCACTAATCAATTAGATAGAGATAAGCAGAGTGGATTTGTAGAGGGGCCTAAGAGTCTGCAATATTTTTATAAAACGATACAAAAAGACGGCTCGATTGAGGGTGCAGCTGTATTAAGTAATGAAATAGAAGCAATCGATCAAGTGAACAGTCAAATATGGTGGATTTTAACGATAAGCCTTATCGCGTCGCTATGTATTATTACCATGTTTGCGAGCAAAATCGCTTCTAGATACTCGCGTCCTATTGAGGCGGCGGCGACAACCGCGATTGAGCTTGCAGAAGGAAATTATCGGGCAAGAACCTATGAGCGGAGTTCGGATGAAATAGGCGTGCTTAGTAAATCGTTAAATATTTTGGCGAGAAATCTTCAAGAATTGCAAATTGCCAGAGATTTGCATGAGGATCGTCTGGAAACACTGATTGAAAATATTGGTAGTGGCGTGTTGCAAATCGATCATAAAGGGCATATTACGATGACGAATCTTGCCTATAAACAACAGTTTAATATGGAAGATACTGATTTATTGTACAAAGTTTATTATGAAGTGATTCCATCTGCAGAGATTATTGCGATTATTGAAGAAATTTTCATGACGGAAAAAAGCATCAAACGTCAAGTGTTAATTCCACTTACTATTGAAAGAAAACATTTTGAAGTGTACGGAGCGCCGATCATTGTAAAAAATGATGAGTGGAAGGGAATTATTATTGTTTTCCATGATATTACTGAATTAAAAAAATTAGAACAAATGCGGAAAGACTTTGTGGCGAATGTGTCGCATGAGTTGAAAACGCCAATCACTTCTATCAAAGGGTTTTCGGAGACCCTGCTGGACGGCGCTTTAAAGGACGAACAAGCCTTATATGATTTTCTAAAGATCATTTTAAGTGAAAGCGATCGCCTTCAAGAGCTTATTCAAGAATTGTTGGATCTATCCAAAATTGAGCAGCAAGATTTTGTTTTACAAATTGAGTCTGTGAATGTTAGTACCATTCTTGAAGAATCCATCGCGATGCTTTATGGTAAAGCAGAAGAAAAGAATATTAGGTTGGTCCTTGAAAGTAAGAGCCCTTCTTTATGGGTTGAGGGAGAAGCGAATCGAATTAAACAAATTTTTATCAATCTTATTACGAATGCACTAAATTATACAACAAGTGAAGGCGAAGTAAAGATTGAAGCATCAGAAGACGCGGACAATGTTCGGGTAGTTGTTCATGATAATGGCATTGGAATCGAAAGCAAAGAATTGCCGCGGATATTTGAGCGTTTTTACAGAGTGGATAAGGCAAGAAGTAGGGACTCTGGGGGAACAGGACTCGGTTTAGCTATTGTGAAGCATATTTTGGAAGTTCATAAAGGGAAAATAACGGTTGAAAGCTGCCCTGGGAAAGGAACGACGTTTACAGTTCTTTTAAAGAAACATATTCGTTGATGGGGAAATCATAATTTACATCATTTTAACAATTCTATTACATCCCGTTTATAATTAAAGGTTACAATGAACTAGAAAACCCCATCATCCAGGGAGCAGATGAGACGAGGACAACCCCATGTCCTCGTCTTTTTTGGCTTTTATACAAAATGTGTAAGCGTTAACAAGATACATCCACCTAATCACAATGGAGGGGCCCGTGTCCTTCATGCGAAATAGTAAGAGATAATAAAATTATGAAAATAATGAATCCTTTTCCAATATTTATCGTACATAAGAAGAGAGAGAATAAAGGAGGGGTTTCGATGGTGAGTTTAAAAAAGATTTACATAACAACTGGATTGACTCTATTGATTATCATATTAGGAATTTTGGCGATTACTACATGGTATACCGTTGATGAATCAGACCAAGCGGTGATCTTAACCTTCGGAAAAGTGGATGAAACGATTACTGAACCTGGATTACATGTGAAAATGCCTTGGCCGATTCAATCTGTTGAGAAAGTATCAAAGGAAACATTCAGCCTACAATTTGGCTATACCGATAAAGATGGTGTAGTGGAAGATTTTCCGAAAGAAACGAAAATGATTACCGGTGATGAAAACATTGTGCTCGCGGATTTAGTCGTTCAATGGAAAATAACTGATCCCGAGAAATATTTATATAACGTCGATGACCCGAACGAACTTTTATATGATTCAACATCTGCGGCACTTCGCAGCATTATCGGCAACTCGAAGATTGATGATGCACTAACGTCTGGAAAAGCTGAAATTGAAGCAAATGTCAGAGAACTGCTTTCCCACCTGATTGAAAAATATGATATCGGGATTTCGGTCCTTGCTGTTAAGCTTCAGGATGTTGAGCTTCCGAATAAAGAAGTTCGAAAAGCTTTTACAAATGTTACGGACGCTCGTGAAACGATGAACACGAAGAATAATGAAGCGAAAAAATATGAAAATCAGAGAATGAATGAAGCAAAAGGGGAAATTGCAGCGATTAATTCCGCAGCAGAAGGAGAAAAAGCTGCCAGAACCGAGCGTGCCCGTGGGGATGTAGCTGTTTTTAATAAGCTCTATGCAGAATATAAAAATAACCCAGATATTACAAGAGAACGTTTAGTGATTGAAACGCTTGAGCAAGTCCTTCCAAATGCAGAGATCTATATTATGAATGATGACGGGAATACGATGAAATACTTCCCGATCCGTGCCCTTGAAAAAGAACAGCCAAAAGCACCAGCTGAAAGTGAGGGAGCAAAATGAGTGATAAAGTAGTCGAATTAAATAGTCGTAAAGGCCTTGGACCGTGGAGAGGATATGTAAGAGTCGGTATTTTCTTCGTAATTTTACTTCTATTATTTCTTATCTTTATTAGTAATGTGTTTGTTGTGAAGGAAGGGGAATATCGAGTCGTCCGTCAATTCGGAGAGGTTGTTCGTATTGATAAGACGCCAGGTTTAAAGGTGAAGATCCCTTTTATCCAAAGCGTGACAACGTTGCCGAAGTATCAAATGGGATACGATGTTTCAGAAGCGGAGATTAATACAAGAGATAAAAAGCGAATCATGATCGATAATTATGCGGTTTGGAGAATTGAAGATCCGAAGAAAATGATTACCAATGCAAGAACAATTGAAAGTGCTGAAGCAAGAATGGAAGAATTCATTTATTCCGTTGTCCGCACCGAACTTGGTCAATTGAATTACGATGAAATCATCAATGATGAAAAGTCTTCAAGAGGAAGCCTGAATGATCGAATGACGGACAAAGTAAACGAGCTTCTTAATGACTCGAATTACGGAATTGTAGTGACAGACGTTCGAATTAAACGGACCGATTTGCCAGCGGAGAACGAAGCATCTGTGTTCAAACGGATGATTTCAGAACGTGAATCAACCGCGCAGCAATATCTTTCAAAAGGTGACGCAGATAAGAACCGTATCATGGCCGATACAGACAGAAAGGTTACTGAGCTCTTAGCGACTGCAAAGGCAGAAGCCGATATCATTCGCGCCCAAGGGGAAGCGGAAGCAGCGAAAGTATACAATGCTTCTTTCTCTAAGGATGCTGAATTTTACAGCTTATATCGAACACTTGAATCGTATAAAAAAACGATTGGCGATGATACGGTTATTATTCTGCCAGCCAATTCTCCATATGCAAGTCTGTTGATGGGAAACACTAAATAATAAATTTCAGAAGTAATCGTTCATTTATCTTTCTATCATTTTCACCAGTTCACTCCCTTCCTCAAATTTTTGAAAAAAATTAAGGAGGGGAGTAAATTGGTGCTTTTTAGATTGTTTTAAAAAACAAATTGTATTAGTGGTTTTTACAAACGTACGTTTGGTATAATGTTATTAAGGAGGTGAGAAAACATGACAACGGGAAATGAAGAAAAGAATTATAAAACTCACCAAATTTGGATTAAAAAAGGACATCGTATGCATGCGTATTTTCAAGAAATGACTCAAAATGCAAAAAATATGCATAACACAACTAACTTTTACATACGACAAGTTTACACAGGACTCACGCAAAACAAAGAATTACAACCCTTACAAAAGGAAGTTCTAGACAAGATTGATAATACATTTGATAAGATGAATGATGTTCAGTTATCTGTTTATCAAAAAAACATTGAAAAACAAAAATCAAGACCAAAAGAAAAACGAAAAGAAGTTAAATGTAATCTTTTTATAAAGCCATCTAAAGAAGAACCTTACGTAGATTATAACTTTTTGGACGCTTTGTTTAAGTTGATTTCGCAAAAAGATTATCGTTCCCTACCGGCGCAATCAAGTCAATCAGTAATGAAAGTTGTGTTTCAAAACTGGAAATCATTTTATGCTAGTTCAACAGATTATAAGCAAAATCCAACCAAATACAAAGCGAGACCAAGAATTCCTAAATATAGTCGCACAACCAAAAAAGAAGTTATTTTCACGAACCAAGATTGTGTGATTAAAGACAAAAAGTTCTTGAAGTTTCCTAAAACAAAAGAACGACTAAACATAGGGAAACTAGGTTTCTCAGAAGGAAAGCTAAAACAAGTAAGGGGTATTCCGAAATACAACCAGTATGTTGTAGAGTTAGTGATGGATGTTGCTGCTAAAAAAATTGAATTAGATGATAATAATAGATACATGAGTGTCGATTTAGGAATTGATAATCTTGCAACCATTGTTACGAATACAGGTCGTGAACCGATATTAGTAAAGGGCAAAAACGTCAAATCCGTTAATCAGTATTACAACAAAAAGAAAGCACACCTTCTTGAAGTTTTAAGGCAAGGAAAACAAATTAATGAAGGTCCTTTCACTTCTGAACGATTAGAAAAATTACATCAAATAAGACACTTAAAAAGTAAAGATATTTTTCATAAGGCAAGTTCAGAAGTTATAAAAATTGCGTTAGAAGAAAACACCAACACGATCATTATTGGGCAAAACAAAGAATGGAAACAAAACATTAACATCAGTAAACGCAACAACCAATCTTTCGTTAGTATCCCGCACAGTTTATTTATCAGCATGATTGAATACAAAGCTGCTCAACACGGGATTAAGGTGATTGTTACTGAGGAATCCTATACATCCAAAGCTAGTTTTCTTGATGGTGACGATATTCCGACTTATGGGAAAGGTGTTGGTAAAAAACACTTCTCAGGTAAGCGAATTAAAAGAGGGTTGTATCGTACAGGTCGTGATTGGTTAATCAATGCAGATATAAATGGTGCAGCGAATATTTTGAAAAAAGCGTTGTTGAGGTTCACAAAAGAAAATGATTTCAATATTGAAACGGTGAATGTTTGGAATCCAAAATCAATTATTATTTAAAAGAAGTCCCAACGGCAAGACCAATGGGATAGAGGGTCTGGGCGTATGTAGACTGCCAATGTGACAGCTCCACTGCTCGTTAATCGTTCAGGTTCACTTAGGAATCTTATGAGAATACATCGACACGGCAGAAACCCCTTTCTCAAAAATGCGTTAGTGTTTTAGGTGGGGAGTATTCATATCTACTCGTGGTAGAATATAGAGATGGGAAGAACGGTTTTTTTAAATAAAAAAACAAGATAATTGACTATAGAATTGGTTTTTGAAATCCAGTATTTTTGTAAAAGGAGGATTCTTAGTTTGAGTAATAAATTAGTGCTTATTGATGGAAACAGTATTGCGTATCGAGCTTTTTTTGCCTTGCCGTTGTTGAATAATGATAAAGGAGTTCATACGAATGCAATCTATGGATTCACGATGATGTTAAATAAGATTTTGGAGGAAGAAAAGCCAACACATGTACTTGTAGCGTTTGATGCCGGGAAAACGACTTTCCGCCACGAGTCGTATAAAGAATATAAAGGTGGCCGCCAGAAAACACCGCCAGAACTGTCTGAGCAATTTCCGTTTATCAGGGAGCTTCTTGATGCTTACGGAATTTCTCGTTATGAGCTTGCGAACTACGAAGCGGACGATATTATCGGTACTTTATCGCTTCATGCTGAAAAAGAAGACTTTGAAATTAAGATTATCTCTGGGGACAAAGATTTAACACAATTATCTTCGTCAGCCACAACGGTTGGCATTACGAAAAAAGGCATTACCGACATTGAAGAATACACCCCTTTACATATTCAAGAAAAATACGGCATCACACCCATTCAAATTATTGATATGAAGGGTCTAATGGGAGACGCTTCTGATAATATTCCTGGAATTCCTGGTGTAGGAGAAAAAACGGCGCTTAAATTGCTTCATCAGTTTCAAACAGTCGAAAACCTGTTGCAATCCATTGATCAAGTTAGCGGAAACAAACTGAAAGAAAAAATTGAAGAACATAAAGAGCTTGCCGTACTAAGTAAGGAGCTAGCTACCATTACGCGCGAAGCACCGATTGAAATCCAACTAAATGATACGGTATACAATGGAGTGGATCAGGAAAAAATCGCTCCTTTATATAAAGAGCTCGGATTTAACACATTGCTTGATAAATTAGATGTTGCAAATCCTGATGAAGACATTGTTCAAGAAGCGATGGATATTGAGTTGGTCAAAGAGATTACTGAAGAAATGTTGACAGAGGAAACGGCCCTTTATATCGAAATTCTAGATGATAATTATCATCGTGGAGATATCGTTGGCATTAGCCTTGCGAATGAAAAGGGGAATTTTTATATCCATGGTGATGTGGCCATCCACTCAGAGATCTTTAAAAGCTGGGCAGAAAATGAGTCGTATAAGAAATTCGTCTATGATGCAAAACGCTCGATTGTTTCGCTGAGTAGAAGAGGGATTGATTTAAAAGGAATTGAATTCGATTTATATCTAGCAGCCTACTTACTCAATCCGGCAGAATCGGTTGTGGATGTTGCAGCCATTGCCAAAGCTCAAAAGCGACCAATGCTTCAACCTGATGAAACTTTTTATGGAAAAGGGGCGAAACGTCAGATTCCTAACCAAGATGCCTTATGTGATTTCTTAGGGCGAAAAGCGAGGGCAATTTTAGCATTAAAAGATGAAATGATTACAGGTCTTGAGGAAAACGAGCAGTATGCATTATTGACTGATTTAGAATTACCACTTTCGATCATTCTTGCCAATATGGAATTACAAGGCATAAAGGTCGATGTCTCGCGTCTGATGGATATGGGACAAGAGCTCACGCAACGCTTGCAAGCTATTGAAGAAAAAATCTTCAGATTGGCTGGTGAGGCATTCAATATTAATTCGCCTAAACAGCTAGGTGTGATCTTGTTTGAAAAGCTTCAGCTACCGGTAATGAAGAAAACGAAAACAGGCTATTCAACTTCAGCAGATGTTTTGGAAAAACTGGAAAGTAAGCATGAAGTCGTTCGTGAAATTTTACATTATCGTCAGCTTGCTAAGCTACAATCTACTTATGTTGAAGGCTTGTTGAAGGTGGTTAGTTTTTCAGAGATAGATAAGGTTCATACAAGGTTCAATCAAGCATTAACCCAAACAGGGCGATTAAGCTCAACAGATCCCAATTTGCAAAATATCCCGATTCGTTTAGAAGAAGGAAGAAAAATAAGACAAGCATTCATTCCATCAGAAAAAGACTGGCTTATTTTTGCGGCTGATTATTCGCAAATCGAATTGCGGGTACTTGCGCATATCGCCAATGATCAAGCGATGATTGAAGCGTTCCGCTCTGATATGGATATTCACACGAAAACAGCGATGGATGTGTTTCATGTTGAAAAAGACGAAGTGACTTCAAATATGCGACGTCAAGCGAAAGCTGTTAATTTTGGAATCGTCTATGGAATTAGCGACTATGGCTTATCTCAAAGTCTTGGTATTACTCGGAAAGAAGCGGGAGAATTTATTGAGAAATATTTAAAGAGCTTTCCAGGGGTACAGGAATATATGCATGAAAGCATATTTGAAGCGAATCAAAAAGGATATGTTAATACGCTTTTAAACCGCCGTCGCTATATTCCAGAAATCACGAGCAAAAACTTTAATATAAGAAGCTTTGCAGAACGGACTGCAATGAATACACCGATTCAAGGGAGCGCCGCGGATATTATTAAACTTGCGATGATTAATATGGTGGACCGAATTGAACAGGAAAATTTAAAAACAAAAATGCTTCTTCAAGTACATGATGAACTAATCTTCGAAGCGCCGCCGGAAGAAATTGAAATCCTAATGAAGATCGTACCAGAAGAAATGGAACGCGCAATTGAGCTAAACGTTCCGTTAAAAGTAGACTACTCGTATGGTCCGACATGGTTTGATGCAAAGTAATAAGAAAAGCGGAAGCGACTTGGTTAAGGGCGGATCAACTTGGTTTGCCGTATTTCATTGTATTTATTAGTATTAACCAAATAAGGAATTAAAAAGGGGGAGAAGTAATGCCAGAGCTTCCTGAGGTTGAAACGGTTAGGCGCACATTAGAGGAACTTGTGATTGGTAAGGAGATCCGTGATGTGTCAGTATTTTGGCCGAAAATCATTAAAGCTCCCGAACAAGTCGAGCAATTTCAAGATGCCTTACAAGGACAAACGATTCATGAAATCCATCGCCGTGGGAAATTTCTTATTTTTCAGCTTGACGATTATGCGATGGTTTCACATTTAAGAATGGAAGGGAAATATGGTGTCTATGCGAAAGCGGAACCGTATGATAAACATACCCATGTTATTTTTTCCTTCACGGATGGCACGGAACTACGATATCGGGATGTTCGGAAATTCGGCACGATGCATTTGTTTGCAAAAGGCGAAGAAATGAATCAACTTCCACTTGCACATTTAGGTCCAGAACCGTTGTCTCGTGAATTTACGATTGACGATCTCACTGCAAAGCTAAGGAAAACAAATCGTAAAATTAAAATGGTTTTACTGGATCAAACAGTTGTAGTTGGAATCGGGAATATATACGTGGACGAGTCTTTGTTCCGAGCAGGTATTCATCCGGAGCGAATTGCTTCATCCTTGTCAGAAGAAGAAATAGCTCGCCTGCATCGTGAAATCATTGCTACTTTATCAGAAGCTGTTAATAAAGGTGGTAGTACGATTCGTTCGTACATCAATTCACAAGGCCAAATGGGCATGTTCCAGCTTGACTTATTCGTGTATGATCGAAAAGGAGAAGCGTGCAAACGATGCAATACAACCCTTGAAAAACTTAAAGTAGGTGGCAGAGGTACTCATATTTGTCCTACATGTCAGCCGTTTCATTCAAAGTAAATTTATATAGGTAAATACACATTGGATATGCCCCATCCATATACTATTCTAGCTTGAATGGAAGGGGCATACGTTTCGATGTGGCTACAATTAATAATTCTTGCATTTGCGGTTAGCATGGATGGTTTTGGTGTTGGAATGACTTTTGGCATGAGGAAAATGAGACTTCCATTTAAATCAATTGCAGTCATTGCGTGTTGTTCGGCATTAAGTGTAGGCATGGCGATGATAATTGGTGATTTTATTACGAGGTTTGTCTCTGTAGAAGCAGCAGGAAAAACAGGTGGCTTGATCTTAATTTTACTCGGGAGCTGGATTTTATTTCAGTATTTTCGTTCGAAAAAGCGTGTTGAGGAAGAGCAAACGCATGATACTGAGAAAATACTCTTTAATTTTGAAATCAAATCATTAGGAGTAGCGATTAATATTTTACAAAAGCCGATGAATGCAGATTTTGATAAATCAGGTACGATTACTGGAGTAGAAGCAATAGTCTTAGGTTTTGCATTATCCCTTGATGCATTTGGGGCAGGTATTGGAGCCGCGATGCTTGGCGTTTCTCCATTCATTCTTTCGATTAGCATTGCTTTGATGAGCTCATTGTTCTTATGGAGCGGCTTGCAAAGTGGTAAATTACTTTCTTCAAATAAAGTTGTCCAGCATTTGTCCTACTTACCAGGTGTTTTATTAATCATTATTGGTCTTTGTAAATTATAATTATAGTGCGTGTTCAAAAAGGAGGATAAAAAGAGCCGAGAAGTTCGAGGAGCGCATCTTGAGAGGACCGGAGTGTATGCAGTAATACGTGAGGACCGGAGAGACAGAGCTTTGAAGCAATTCGACAGCTATTTTTACCGGACTTTTTGAATATCCTCTTATTGAAATAGGGGTTGGGTATGGGACAGGTAATCGGAATTACAGGCGGTATTGCAAGTGGTAAAAGCAGTATTAGTCAATTTATTCGAGAAGAGTTAGGTTTTACAATCATTGATGCGGACATTGCCGCAAGAGAAGTGGTCGAACCTGGGCAAGAAGCTTATCACGCAATCATCAAGGCATTTGGCTCAGAACTTCTTCTACCGGATGATTCGATAGATCGCGCTAAACTTGGCAGTATTATTTTTCATGACGAAAAGAAAAGGCAAATGCTTAATGGAATTGTTCATCCAGCTGTAAGAAAAAGAATGCTTCAGCAAAAAGAAACGGCCTTCGCGTTGGGGGGAAATGTTCTATTCATGGATATTCCTCTTTTGTTTGAAAGTAATTTAACGCATATGGTAGATAAAACGATTCTGATTTATGTGGATGAGCTGATCCAACTTGAACGTTTAATAAAACGTAATGGTTTAAGTGCGGTAGACGCTAAAGCTAGAATCGATTCGCAAATGCCGCTAGAAGAAAAGAAAAAACTGGCCGATGTCGTCATAAATAATAATGGATCGCTGCTAGAATCAATGAAACAAGTAAAGCAGGTTTTGGCACAGTGGGAAGTTATATAAGTAATGGAAAAAGAGGCTTAAAAAAGCTTCTTTTTTTGATTATATATGTTGAATAAATGATCTCTGTCTTTATCTACATTTCGGATAAGTGGTGAAATCAAGATTGCTTATATAGTATAGCTTTTTGTGGGTGAAATCTGATTTATGATGATAAGGCAAAGTGAATATTAGAAAAATCAGAATTTAATTAACACAATCAACGTAATTATGTTATACTAATTTTAATATTACGATAAAAAGTATAACGTTAATTCGGGAGGTAGAGCTATGAGTACAAGAATCGCGATTAATGGTTTTGGAAGAATTGGGAGAATGGTTTTTCGTCAGGCTATTTTAGATAATGATCTTGTTGTAACGGCAATTAATGCAAGCTATCCAGCTGAAACGTTAGCACATTTAATTAAGTATGATACAATTCATGGGAAATTCGAAGGGGATGTAACGGTGGAACAGGATGCCATTATCGTAAATGGTCGCCGTGTTCAATTGCTTAATAACCGTGATCCAAAGCAGCTTCCGTGGGGGAAATTAAATATAGATATCGTCATTGAAGCAACTGGGAAATTTAATAATCGTGAGAAAGCAGCACTTCATATCGAAGCGGGTGCAAAAAAAGTGGTCTTAACAGCACCAGGAAAAAATGAAGATGTCACAATTGTCATGGGTGTTAATGAAGATGTGCTTGATATTAATCAACATTTTATTATTTCAAATGCTTCATGTACAACCAATTGTCTGGCCCCTGTTGCAAAAATTCTAGATGAACAGTTCGGCATTGAAAACGGCTTGATGACGACTGTACACGCTTACACAAATGATCAAAAAAATCTCGATAATCCACATAAGGATTTAAGACGTGCTCGCGCTTGCGGACAAAGTATTATCCCGACAAGCACAGGTGCTGCAAAGGCACTGTCACTTGTGTTGCCGCAATTAATAGGGAAAATACATGGCATGGCGCTCCGGGTACCAACGCCAAACGTGTCGCTCGTGGACCTTGTTGTAGACGTTCAGTGTGATGTGACTGTGGAAGAAGTAAACGAAGCCTTCCGTAAAGCTTCAGAAGGTACACTTAAAGGAATTCTTGAAATTTCGATGGAACCGCTCGTGTCTATAGATTTTAATACAAGTCCACAGTCGGCAACGATTGACGGCTTATCGACGATGGTCATGGATCATAGAAAAATTAAAGTATTAGCCTGGTATGACAATGAGTGGGGTTATTCGACTCGCGTTGTGGACCTTGTGAAATTTGTAGGTTTAGAAATGAAAAGCCTTTCAAAAGTGATGGTCGGTATGTAAGCTAGTTTGTTTTATACATAGCTAAAAAAGTGCCGAGTTATTGAGAGGACACTAAAAAAGTAATTCTTTTTAAAAGTTTTGAAGATCTTCATCAACATACAGAAAATAAAATAAGTTAGCGACCAATATGCAGTAGGTCGTTAGCTTGTTTTCCTCTTTAACCGGACTTTTTGAACAACTTCCATAAGATTTGAAATAAAAGGTTGTTAGAAAGAACTGCAATCAAGCTTACACGGAATTTAAATTTTTGAATAAAATAAAAAAACGCTGTTGCAAATTTTTTTGAAACGAAGTATACTAACAATCGTGAACTTCTTGAATAAGAGTCCATAGTGGCTACTTAAAGGGTTAGGACCTCTTTGGACTAACTTTCCCCCGTGGTAGTTGTTTGTAGAATCATATTCTACAGAATTCTTAATCATGTAAAAGGGGGAAGAGTAGATGGAAACAATGGGTAGACATGTAATTTCAGAGCTTTGGGGCTGTGACTTTGAAAAACTAAATGATATGGATTATATTGAAAGAGTATTTGTAGATGCTGCGTTGAAATCAGGTGCTGAGGTACGTGAAGTAGCTTTTCATAAATTCGCACCGCAGGGAGTTAGCGGAGTCGTCATTATTTCTGAGTCACACTTAACTATTCATAGTTTTCCGGAACACGGTTATGCTAGCATTGATGTGTATACATGTGGCGATTTAAATCCGAATGTTGCTGCGAATTATATTGCAGACGCATTGAATGCAGAAACTCGCGAAAACATGGAACTTCCACGAGGAATGGGTCCTGTTTCAGTGAAAAAAAGCGAAGTCAGTGCTATATAATACCGAGAGTACAAGAGATGCAAATGATGCATCTCTTTTTTGATTTTATACATGACAATATGTTTCATTCTAAGGCGCTTGTGCTTTTGTTCTGATAAGGTATTAGTTTTCAATGAGTTTTACTTTGATCTCGTGTATAATAAAAGGTAAAAAGGGATAAGAGGATGATTTAAGTATGGGTTGGTTGAAAACGTTTACGAATCGATATAGTCAGCAATGTGAATCGAGTGAACATCATCATGATACAGAACTGCAAACACGCTATTATAAAAGTAAGTTTGAACAAACGCTACGTGGTGTTGAAGAAGTATTCAGCAATAAACAACATTATGAGATTAAATCAGTTTCTAAAGAGCACGGGGAGATTCTTATCCATTCCAAACAGTCACCGCGTCTAGACATCATTATTACAATTATCACGGTCAGACCACTAGAAACAGCCGTTGACTTTACTGTATCAACAGAAAAATGGTCACCGATGGGAATTAATAAGGCACTTAAAAAACAGATTCTTGTGGCGTATGATGCTCTCGACCAAAAGCTACCATCCATCCGTACCAAATAGTGGGACAAGAGTTTGAACGAATGCTCTTGTGCTGGTAGGAAGTTTTATATAAGATGGTTATATCTAAAGTGAGAAACATCTATTAGTGGGTGTCTTGCTGCCCGTTAATATTGGATAAAAAGTAATTTTCCAAAACGGCAGCGTTATCTCGGTTTAACAGGCTGTACTACCTCCTACTCAACTTTTATGAGAGCATCGAAAAAAAAAGACGGGGTAAACAGCCTAATCTAGCTGCGGCTCCTAGCCTCTCGAGATCATAAGCTGTAATGCTTGTCGAGGCTGGGCAGTCGTCTCGCTTTTTGAAGTAAAACCCCGATTGGTGAGATACAGTGAAACTTACCGAGAGTTGCGCAGAGGTTTAGTTGAGGCGCACAGGATGTGGGTCACACAGACGTTGCCGCAGGACGCGGCGTACTTAGTCTGTGATTCATTGAATCGGGTTCGTACTGTCGCTTTATCGAAGGTTTAGCGACAGTAGAACGGGACTAACCATCAGTGAAAAAACCCCACTTATGGAAGTTTCACTTTATCGAGTATACTACATAATACGGAGCTGATTAACGATGAAATGTCCGTCATGTCAATATAATGGAACGAGAGTGCTTGACTCGCGACCAGTCGATGAAAGTCGTTCAATTCGTCGTAGGCGAGAATGTGAGAAATGTAGCTACCGTTTTACAACATTTGAAAAAGTGGAAGAAACGCCGCTCATCGTTGTAAAAAAAGATGGTACACGTGAAGAATTCAGTTCTGACAAAATTCTTCGTGGCTTAATTAGGGCTTGTGAGAAACGCCCTGTTCCTCTCAAAGAATTAGAAGATATTACGAGCTCTATTGAAAAGGAACTAAGAAACGAAGCCGCTTCTGAAGTGAAAAGTGATTTAGTCGGTGAAATGGTCATGAATAAGCTTGCAACAGTTGATGAAGTCGCATATGTCCGCTTTGCTTCTGTGTATCGCCAATTCAAGGATATTAATGTATTTATTGACGAGTTAAAGGACTTAATAGATAAAGAGCGAAATCAGAGCTAAGGGGAAATTTACTTTGGCTCTTTTTTCACTACCGATATATTGAATGTTTACGAAGGTCTATAATTACCACGCTAGTATTGAGATTTACGCGACAGAATGGTACATTACTATTCTGTATCCAATGAAACCTTAGCACTTACATTCAATATATATCCGTTTTTTTATGAGTTTTCATGTCTAGCGTAAGCGGCTTACATTCTCTAGTTATAGGTCGAGCATATTAGCTTTTAGGACATGGGAACGGGGCTTCGCGACTTACAAATAAGCTCTCTACTTAGTAGGTAGACTTATTTTATTATAGAAAGTACCCCAGAATCCGGCACCGCACCGCTACCATTGTGATGAGGCGAGTGTAGCGCGCTGCATGAATTATCTTTCGTGGTAAATGGTGGACTTTTAACGCATACAGGTTTTCTCCCGCATTAACGGGCAGTAACACCCCCACCTTGAAGGCTTAGAGGAATCAAAGAAGGTAGGTGAGATAACTGCCCGTAAAAGCCCGATTAGTTCAACTAACAATCAGTAGGGGATGAAGAAAACCCCTACTGATTGAAGTTTCACTTTATAAGAAAGGGTCTGAAGGAAGATGTCTAACACTTGGCAGGAATTGCTTCCTGTTGATCGATATACCGTTTCATCGACAGGGTTGCTCAACGATTATGACCGTAAAGTAATGACGTTGCTGTATCAACCACTTATTGGTCCGATTTGCACTAGTTTATACATGACATTATGGAGTGAGTTGGAAGAGAATCGACTTTGGTCCCAATCTTCTTTGCATTACAACTTAATGAACACCATGGACTTGAACTTAAATGAAATCTATCATGCAAGGAATAAATTAGAAGGAATCGGTCTGTTGAATGTGTACCGAAAAAAAACAGAAGAAGGAAAACAATTCATCTATGAACTGAATCCACCATCAACACCAAAGCAATTTTTCAATGATGGGATGTTGAATATCTATTTGTTTAAAAAAATAGGTAAGGTCCATTTTAATCGTTTGAAGAATTTTTTTAGTGATGAAGAGATGCCAACCAATGAATATGAACAAGTCACGAAGAGTTTTACTGATATTTTTGTATCGGATCAACAGACATCTTTGTATGTGTCAGATGAAGGCGAAGAAGAATTAAATCTTGAACCAGAAAAACGTTTTATCGGTCGACAGGATGGCAAAGAACTTGAAGGGTTTAAGGAAGACTTTAATTTCGATTTATTGTATTCTGGGGTAAAACCATCTCAAATCACTCGTAAAGCTTTCACGCCGAATGTTCAAGAGACGATTGCCAAGCTTTCGTTTTTGTATGGGATTGATGTATTAGATATGCAAAAGCTCGTCATTAGTGCTGCTGATATCAACAATGAAATTGATATCGAAACATTACGGAAAGCTGCGCGGGATTGGTACCAAATTGAATCGCAAAATCAATTGCCGACTTTAATGGACCGCGTGCAGCCAGAGCGAAATCGAACACAAAAGAGTGAGCCGAAAACAAAGGAAGAAGAATATATAAGACATCTTGAAACGACTTCACCAAGAGAGCGACTCAAACAGCTTTCTGGTGGAGCTGAACCGACAAAGGCTGATTTGCAAATTATCGAGGGAATTCTTTTTAATCAAAAATTAAACCCTGGTGTTGTAAATGTGTTAATTGAATATGTGATGTTGAAAACCGATATGAAGCTAACGAAAGCCTATATGGAGAAAATTGCCTCCCATTGGACAAGGAAAAAAGTAATAACTGTTAAGGCTGCAATGGAGCTCGCCAAAAATGAACATCGTCAATATCAAGAATGGGCCAAAACGAAAAAAGAAGGCAAAACGGCAACGAGAAAAGCGACTCGAACGGAAGTTGTTCCTGAGTGGCTGAATAAAGAGAAAAACAGTGAAAAAGAAAAGAAAACAGAAACAGAAACGGAAACGAAACTGAATGATCAATCAGCGGAACGGCTACGCAAGATTGAAGAATCATTAGGAATTTTGAAAGACAGGGGGTGAGGCATACATGGAACGAATCAACAATGCCTTTAGCAAGACGACTAATACAAGTAAGTTCAGAAAGCAATATGAAGAGTTGAAAAAAGAAGTGCTTAGTGATGAGCAGATTCGTCTGTTTTTGAATGAAAACAGCTCGCAGATTTCAGAAGAAATGCTAGATAAGAGCGTAATGAAGTTGTATGAATTTACCACTCAAAGTAAGCAGTGCCAAAAGTGCCCGAGCCTAGGTGAGTGTGTAAATTTATTACCAGGCTTCCATCCAAAGCTTGTTATTCGACGCAATATGATTGATCTAAATTATGAGGATTGTCCGCGTAAGGTCAGGGATGATAAAAAGCGGAAATTAGAGAAGTTGATTCAAAGTCTCTATGTTCCCAAAGACATTCTTACAGCAACAATGGAAGATTTTTACCGTAGTGATGCATCTGAGAATAGAATTGATGCGGTGGAGAAAGCGATGGCTTTTATTATGGATTATAAGCCAGGAGAAAAGCAGAAAAGCTTATATTTGTATGGGGAATTTGGCGTTGGGAAAACGTATCTGCTTGGCGCGATTGCCAATGAACTTGCTAAGAAGGAGATTTCTTCATTACTTGTGTATGTTCCAGATTTTCTAAGGGAATTGAAAGGATCATTCACGGACAATACGTTTAATGACAAGATCGACATGGCTAAAAAAGCGCCGGTCCTTATGTTTGATGATATTGGCTCAGAGTCCATGACAAGCTGGGGTAGGGATGAGGTAATCGGCCCTATTTTGCAATTCAGAATGCTTGAGAACTTGCCGACTTTTTTTACGTCTAATTTTAACTTTACCGAAATGCAGACACATTTAACGTTCTCACAGCGCGGCGAGAAGGAAGAAGTCAAAGCGGCTAGAGTCATGGAGCGAATTAAATATTTAGCAGAACCATTTTTATTAAAAGGAAAAAACAGAAGACATTGATTTCGTATGAAGGACACGGGGCGGGTCTGAGCAACTTACTAATATAGCCAAACCATTTATCCCGGTTTAACAGGCTGTAAAACCCCCATCTCAATTTTTATGAGAGAATCAAGAAATAAATAGATGGGGGATAAACAGCCTGTAAATCCCCGATTGGTTCAACTAACCATCAGTGGGGATGAAAAAAACCCCCACTGATGGAAGTTTCACTTTATCAGGGATACTGATTTTATTTAGAAAGGAACCAAAATGCTGGCTCCGCACCGCCACCATTGTGATTAGGCGAGTGTAGTGTGTTACAATGATTGGTCCTTCATAGTAAATGGTGGCGTATTAACGCCATATCGGTTTTATATGAAAACAAAAGGGTCAGCCCCCATATCTACTATATATCGTTTGGAGACAAGCCAATGATCCGATAAACGGTATATAGAGTGTGAGGTCAGACCCTTTTTTATTAGCGTGCGACAGGATTAATCCTTTATCCCGCATTAACGGGCAGTAAAAACCCTCACCTCAAGGCTTGAGGAATTGAAGAAGTGTAGGTGGGGGGGAACTGCCCGTAAAATCCCGATTGGTGAGATACAGTGAAACTTACCGCTGTGCTCTTCATTTAGTTGAACCAATCGGGTTCGTACTGTCGTTTGATTGAAGCGAAAGCGAAGATCTAACAATCAGTGGGGGATGAAGAAAACCCCCACTGATTGAAGTTTCACTTTATGGTAAATGGTGGCGTTTTAACGCCGTTTGGGTTTTGAAAGGAAAATCACTTGATTTTCCTTTAAGGTTTACTTCTAAAAAATAGGCTTATCCCATATACATAGAAACAAAGCGTTTCGTATAGGGGGGGTATCGTTGGTACATATCTATTTTCAAGATGATACAGAAGCACATAAATGGCTCCAATTCGTATCTGTCCACCCTTTAGGGGCAGAACTGCATTCATATATACAATTTATTTCTGAAAAAGGGATCGTTGTTACGTTAGAAGAGCGGCATTTGGTCGACATTCATCGGTTATTAAGTGATGTGTTTTATACGTTTTTAATAGAAGAAAAGCTGAGAGATGGACTTGAGCAAACGATTCGTGAAAAATTTTTATTTGAAGAACAGGAAGAAGTGGATGCGATTCTTGACATTGCCTCTTCTATCGTTGAAGGAGAGATGAAGGCGGATTCAAGTAAAGGGTTTAAGGAGGCAAAAGCCGCGATTGCTGAAGCTATTCAAGTCGTGCTAACTGAAGAGAAGTCCTTTTCGTTTGAATCAATTGCTATGTTTCGGTTGAAGGAGTTCTTTGAATATTTGGAGCATTATGCAGGGCTAGCGATTGATGAGTATAAACTTGAGCAAGATTATCAAAGCTTTATTGCCACTTTACGTGACTTTCTTAATAAGCGGCAGTGTCAATTACCAACCATCCATCTAGTACATCAAGAAAGCTTTGCTTTTTTTGATGAATCTTTTCGCAAGTTGGAAAAAGAAGACTTCCAGAGAATGATGGATCGAAGATTATTGGGAGGATATCCGATCTATATCGATTCAACTGCACTCGCACCGCTTATTTCGATTGCGCCAGAGCGATTATACGTCTATACCGATGAGGCGGAAGATGGGCTTATTCAAACGATTCGACGTGTGTTTGAAGAACGGACCGTTATTCGGCCAGTTCAATCTTTCAGAGGTACTCATAGCTAATTTTAAGAAACTTCATGAACTTATTTTTAGCAATCCTTGATTTTCTTTGAATAACCCGATATAATTTCCTACATACTAACATTTATTATAAATGAAAAGTAATGATGAGGACATGGGTATTCTTACATTTCGGTTTTAAAGAGAGGGAATGCAAAGCTGAGAGCTTCCTAACACGAACAGAACACTTACCACCTCTAAACTTCAGTTAGGAACGCGTGTAAACGCAACTATTAGCTGACGGGAAGCTGCCGTTACCAAGCTACGAGTGTCATTTGGCTATGAAAAGCTGAGTGAAACGAGGGTGGAACCGCGGGTTAAATAATGATTATTAAGCTCGTCCCTGTTTTTATACAGGGGCGGGCTTTTTTGTGTTTTCCGCAAGAATACGACAAATCTAAGGAGTGAACGAGTATGTCAGAAGTAGTGAAAATAACTTTCCCGGACGGAGCAGTGAAGGAGTTTGCCAAAGGCACAACAACAGATGATATCGCAGCATCTATCAGTCCAGGGTTACGAAAAAAGGCAATCGCAGGTAAATATAATGGTGAAATGTATGACTTAAAACGTCCAATTGAAGCAGATGGTTCGATTGCGATTGTGACGGTTGACAGTGAAGAAGCACTAGAAGTTCTTCGTCACAGTACAGCTCACTTAATGGCACAGGCGATTAAACGTCTATTCAAAAACGCTAAATTCGGTGTTGGTCCGGTTATTGAAGGTGGATTCTACTATGATGTTGATCTTGAAGAATCACTAACACCAGAAGACTTGCCGCTAATAGAAAAAGAAATGAAGAAAATTGTCAATGAAAATCTTGAAGTCACTCGTGTTGAAGTGAGTCGTGATGAAGCTATTTCACGTTTTAAGGAAATTGGTGACGAGTATAAATTGGAGTTGATTGATGCCATTCCAGCTGATCAACAAGTAACGATTTATGAACAAGGTGATTTCTTCGATCTATGCCGTGGCATTCATGTACCGTCAACAGGGAAGATTAAAGAATTCAAATTGCTAAGTATTGCTGGCGCTTATTGGCGAGGAAACAGCGACAACAAGATGCTCCAACGTATTTACGGAACAGCTTTCTTCAAAAAAGAAGACCTGGCTGAACACCTGCGTTTGCTTGAAGAAGCGAAAGAGCGTGACCACCGTAAAATAGGAAAAGAATTGAGCCTATTTACAAGTAACCAATTGGTCGGCCAGGGACTGCCGTTATGGCTTCCAAAAGGTGCTACAATCCGTCGAGTGATCGAACGATATATTGTCGATAAAGAAGCGAGTCTTGGCTATGATCATGTGTATACTCCAGTTATGGGAAGTGTCGATCTTTACAAAACTTCCGGACACTGGGAACACTACCAAGAAGACATGTTCCCTGTTATGGATATGGATAATGAACAGCTCGTCTTGCGTCCGATGAACTGTCCGCATCATATGATGATTTATAAAAATAGCATTCATAGCTATCGTGAACTGCCGATCCGAATTGCAGAACTCGGTACACAGCACCGTTATGAAATGTCTGGGGCTCTATCAGGGTTGCAGCGTGTTCGCGGGATGACTTTAAATGATGCACATATTTTCGTTCGTCCTGATCAAATTAAAGAAGAATTTAAACGTGTAGTCAACTTAATTCTTGAAGTGTACAAAGATTTTGATCTAAACGATTATTCTTTCCGTCTTTCCTATCGTGATCCACAAGATACAGAGAAGTATTTCGATGACGATGCAATGTGGGAAAAAGCACAAGGTATGCTGAAGGAAGCGATGGATGATCTTGGTCTTGATTATTACGAAGCAGAAGGCGAAGCAGCATTCTACGGTCCTAAGCTTGATGTTCAAGTTCGTACTGCTTTAGGTAAAGATGAAACATTGTCAACTGTTCAATTAGACTTCTTACTACCGGAACGTTTTGATTTAAACTATGTGGGTGAAGATGGTAAACAACATCGTCCTGTTGTTATTCATCGTGGCGTTGTATCTACAATGGAACGTTTTGTTGCATTCTTAATCGAAGAATATAAAGGGGCTTTCCCAACATGGCTATCACCAGTTCAAGCGCAGGTGATCCCAGTTTCTCCTGACGTACATCTTGATTATGCAAAAGAGGTTCAAGATAAGCTAAAAGCCGCAGGGATCCGTGTCAACCTTGATACACGAGACGAGAAAATTGGCTACAAAATTCGTGAAGCACAAATGCAAAAAATTCCGTATATGCTCGTTGTCGGTGATAACGAAGTAAAAGAAGACAGCGTAAACGTTCGTAAATACGGCGAACAAAAATCCGAAACAGTTTCATTCGAAGACTTCGTGAAAGCTATTAAAGCCGAAATAAATCGCTAAATAGAAGGGTCTGATCTCGTACGCTATCCAGCTTTTCTTAAGTGGGAGAAAAAATGCGGGGTCTGACCCTTCTTATCTTATTTTGTATGCGGAACGCTCTGACCTGATTATTTTTTTGATGCAGATTATTTGTGTAGCCGCCATTTATGGACTACTATGTAGGTTATAATATGGTATACTAGAAGTTGTTCGTGTGAATCAAAAGAAGAAATTTACCACCCTTTTTGGTCCTACATTCCTTGCAACGATTATTTTGTTACTGCTTCCGGATTATCGGCAGTGGGCGATTATTCCAGTCATGCTGTTTTGGCTTGTCTTTTTTGTCTGGGAATCGATCGATAAGAAAAAAGCTGAGAACATAAATCAACAAAATTAGCGGGGAGTTCTTGGAATAGGTCCACCAGTGGGGTAGGGTCTGACCCTTTGTTTAAAATATTTCGAAGAAATGTATTGCAAAATTATTGGAAATTTGATAAGATAATTTTTGTTGTTGAAAAGCAATTTAAGCATTTGACAAATCATTAGTGTTTATGTTATATTTTCTAAGGTAAATTGAATACAAGGTTTTGAGTAAAAGAAGAAGCACCCGCTTCTCACCTAATTGACGCAGTATGCTGTCGGTAGGTCATGATTTGATTATTTGGATTTATTCTACTTAGTCTATCAGTGTGGGTGTAATTGCATCCGCACTTTTTTGTTTGTTTAATAATGCAAATACAAATCATGGAGCGAAAGGATAACCTAAACGTGTGTATTCTTTCTTTTAGCCCAAACGATTGTATTCGCTAAATATCCTTGGAGGTGGCTAACTATTAGTAAAGACGCGATGGTAAATGAGGGCATCCGCGCCCGTGAAGTTCGACTTATCGACCAAAACGGAGAGCAACTTGGAATTAAAACAAAATTCGAAGCGATGGAAATTGCCGCTCGTGTAAATCTTGATTTAGTTATAGTTGCTGCGAATGCAAAGCCTCCGGTAGCCCGGATTATGGACTACGGAAAACACCGCTTCGAGCAACAAAAGAAAGAAAAAGACGCACGTAAAAATCAAAAAGTCATCAGCTTGAAAGAGGTTCGTTTGAGCCCAACAATTGATGAACATGATTTTAACACAAAGCTTCGCAATGCAATTAAATTCCTTGAAAAAGGCGATAAAGTAAAAGCCTCTATCCGTTTTAAAGGACGCGCAATTACCCATAAGGAAATTGGACAACGTGTATTGGATCGTTTTTCTGCAGCTTGCAAAGAAGTTGCGACAATTGAATCGCATCCGAAAATGGACGGACGAAGCATGTTCTTAGTTTTAGCACCAAAAATCGAAAAGTAACTGTAATGAGGAGGAATACCTTATGCCTAAAATGAAAACTCACCGCGGATCTGCAAAGCGTTTCAAGAAAACTGGATCCGGTAAACTTAAGCGTTCACACGCTTACACAAGCCATTTATTTGCTAACAAATCCACTAAAGCTAAACGTAAACTACGTAAAGCTGGTCTTGTAAGCAAAGGTGACTTCAAACGTATTCGTCATATGCTAGACAATATTAAATAAGTTCGATTTATCGAGTTAAATAGGAGGGAAATAACATGCCACGTGTAAAAGGCGGTACTGTTACTCGCAAGCGTCGTAAAAAGGTATTAAAATTAGCTAAAGGTTACTATGGTTCTAAACATACTTTATATAAAGTAGCTAACCAACAAGTTATGAAGTCAGGAAACTATGCTTTCCGTGACCGTCGTAACAAAAAACGTGATTTCCGTAGATTATGGATTACACGTATCAACGCTGCTGCACGCATCAACGGTCTTTCTTATAGCCGTTTAATGCACGGTCTAAAGCTTGCTGGTATCGAAGTAAACCGCAAAATGCTTGCTGACTTAGCAGTTGCTGACGATAAAGCATTTGCTCAATTTGCAGACGCTGCAAAACAACATTTAGACAAATAAGATCAAATTGATCTAAAACAGCCATTCTCGGACTTCGAGAGTGGCTTTTGTTTTAGGGGAGGGGAGCAAGAAATGGAAACTGCACTTATCATTTATTTGTTGGCAATCAATGTGGCAACATATATTACAATGGGACATGACAAGAAAAAAGCTCGCAACCGTGAGTATCGTATCAGTGAACAAACATTGTGGCTGTTAGCTTTCTTTGGAGGCGCAACAGGCGGTTATGTAGGGATGAAACATTACCGCCATAAAACGAAGCATGTTTCTTTTAAACGGGGATTTCCAATTTTAATGATTGTTCAAGTGGTGATGGTAGCTTACTGGTTCTTAAAATAAAGCCATTGATTTTTGCTGCTGTCTAAAGGTATGTGAAACTGAGGAGTTTACACTAAACAGATTGGAATACATAAATTGTCATATGTGGTAGGGGAAACGTATATGCTTGTAAGAGCAGGACGAAGCAGCAGAGAGGGGATTCCCATTATGAATCAAGAACTCGTTATGCTCGTGAGTATTATTCAGTCAGGGACAATATTTGCGCCAGTGATCTTTATTCTATTTCATGTGGCAAGGCAGGTATTATTTATTCCCGTTGCAGTCGTTTGTATGACGGGCGGGTTATTATTTGGTCCACTTGCCGGGACGATTTATTCGATCATTGGTCTCACGTTATCTAGTCTTGTCTTTTACGGAGTAAGTCGCAAAGTTCCAAAATTGACGGCGCGCTTGTTTAAAATGAAAAATAAACTGTTTGGGCACCGAAAACTCAATGTCAAACAAATCACTGTGCTTCGTCTGATCCCTTTTGTCCATTATCATATGCTGTCTCTTTGCTTAATGGAATTGAAAAAGGGATGGAGAGCATATGCTTCAGCCTCCTTTACAACCAATATCCCACTCGCCTTCTTCTATACAGTGTTCGGTCATTATATCCGTGCATTTAGTCCGACACTCATTGTCCTTATCCTATGTTCATTCACGTTATTAGTCTATTTAATGAGAGAAAAACAAACAGTGATTAAATGGCAGGAATTTTTTCAAGTAGGAAACTAAAGATGAAGTGACGGATTCGGTTAGATGTCTTTCTTGAATGTACAATAATACTTCGGAAAATGAGCTTTGGGACTCCCAACGCTTATTTTTTTGCGCTCTGTAGTAAAGTAAACTTGATATTAAAATATCTAAAAATAAGGAGTTGTTCATTATGGAAAAGGTTACGCCGTTTTTAATGTTCGAAGGAACTGCAGAAGAAGCGATGAATTACTATACGACTTTGTTTAAGCAGTCTGAAATAACGAGTATTTCTCGCTATGGTGCAAATGAAGCGGGGAAAGAAGGCAGTGTCATGCACGCTACGTTTACGATAAAAGGGCAAGAATTTATGTGTATTGATAGTGTTGTTTCACATGAATTTACGTTTACTCCTTCAATTTCAATGTATATCACATGTGATTCAGAAGAGGAGATTGACCGACTTTATGAAAGTTTAACCGAGGGCGGTGGCGTTTTAATGCCATTAGATGATTATTCTTTTAGTAAAAAGTTTGGTTGGATTGTCGATAAGTTCGGTGTTTCATGGCAACTTAATTTGCCAAGCTGAAATATGAGTGAGAAGCATATTTCCTTTTTTTCGTTGTACAGGTATTTATCTTTATCTCGTAAGGGACTAACAATCAGGGGGGATGAAGAAACCCCCACTGTTTGAAGTTTCACTTGATCCTCGAATTACCATCTCTTCTATTCCAAAAATTCCTTAATCGGACTTTTCCAGTCAATAATGGCCTGTGGGTACCTTTTTTTTACCTCTGATTCAATAAATTGAAAATCCTTGCGTTCCATTCCTTTTAACAAGCTCGTATTTCTTGGCCAGATGAAAATTGAAATGACTTCAAAGGCTTGTACAGTTGTCCCGAGATATTTTTCACCTTCAAATAGAACTCCTTTATACGTCACAACAAAGTTTTTTTGGATGTTGTTCGGATCATCTAGAAAGAAAAACTTACTATGTTCCTGTGCGAGCTCCAATTTCCGCTTTGGACTGACGATATATTTAATCACAGTATAAATGAGAAAAATAATCAAAGCGAACAAAAGCAGGCGAATGAACAATACCATGGAGATTCCTCCTCATACATTTTCCCTTATTTACGTATGGACAAGAAAAAAGTTTCACTAATTTCGATTAAAGTTTACTCGTTTAAAAAATGGATAAAATTGTTTGTGGTAGATCGCTAACCATGTTACACTAAAGTTGTACCAAATGGTAGGTATAAATTACTGTGCACAAATAGGGAGGATGTTGAGCATGAATTTTTATCAAAAAGAAAATTTAAGAAACTTAAATCAAGTAAAAGATTTAGCTCCTGAACAATTACAGGCCTTTTCTGAATTTAACAGTACGGTCTTTCAAGAAGGTGCGCTGTCAATTAAGGAAAAGGAAATCATCGCAGTGGCGATTGCACATGTCACAGAATGCCCGTATTGTATCGATAGCCATACCAAAAAAGCCAAAGCTGTAGGTGTGACACTTGAAGAACTAGTTGAAGCTGTATTTGTCGTATCTGGTATTGAGGCTGGAGGAGCAGTAACGCATAGCACACATATCGATAATGCTCTAAGTCAAGAAGCCAGTGATTCATTATATAATCGGTCTAACCTTAAAAAGCTCGGTCAATTGCAAAAAGGAGCTCCTGAAGGTTTTAAAGCGTACTCTAAATTTAGTGCAACAGCAATGAAAGAAGGTAAGTTAAGTGCCAAATTCAAAGAAATCATTGCTGTAGCTGTTGCACATGCGACACAATGTCCATATTGTATTGATGTTCATGCTAAAAATGCGGAAAAACTTGGCGCCACTAAAGAGGAATTATCAGAAGCAGTGCTCGTTACTTCAGCTTTACTTGCAGGCGGAGCGTATGCCCATATCGCCAATTTAATTCAAAGCTATGGGGAATAAATTATTGAATTAAATAGTGAAGTACATCATCTAAGATTAAACAACGAAAAAGGTGTGAATATATGTCTAAAAAGCAAGAAATTATTACGATCGCAAGAGGGATTATTCATTCTAAAGGATACCAAGCCACTTCAATTTCTGATATTCTCAAAGCAGCTTCGATTGGCAAAGGGCAATTTTATCATTATTTTTCATCGAAATATGATCTTGGACTAGCTGTTGTAGAAGACGTAATTCAAGATCTAGATCAACAGTTGATAAATGAAATCCTTCATTCAAAGGAAAAAGCGAAGGCAAGATTAAACAAAATGCTTGATTGGAATCTTGCCTCTCATACTGAAACGAAAGGTAAATTTGGCTGTGCTGTTGGTAATTTAGCGATTGAGATGAGCGAGCACGATGAAACATTTCGAATGAAAATTAAAGAGTTTTTCGACAAGTGGGTGTCTGAGGTAGAAGCTGCATTGGCGGAAATGATCAAAGAAAATCAATTAGATTCGACAACAGATTGTAAAAAAAGTGCTCAAGCCATCGTTGCCATGATTGAAGGCGGGATACTCTTAATGAAGAATCAGCAAGATCTAGAGATTTTGAACAATGTGATGGAAATGATTCGAAAACAGTATAATCTGCTTTAAACGAAAAAAGACCATACTAGGTCTTTTTTTGTAATCGTATAGAACGTCATCTGTCAGATCAGCAGTTGCTATTCACTTTTATTATTGGTCTTTTGCTGAAACCGACTTTTTACCACCTTTACTACTATAAGGTTTGGCACTCTTGGCTTTGTTGGCACCAGCTTTCCAACGATTCCAGCCCTTCTTGTCAGTACCTCTTCCTGTTCCACCTTTAGCTTTACTCATATAATCACTCCATATTGTTGTAGCCTTTAGTTTAAAGTCATTGGCTAGTTTTGCCCACTTTTGTCCCACGCTTAATGGACAGTAAGACCCCCACATCAAGATTCTGAGCATGCAAAAGAAGATAGGTGGGGATCAAACTGCCCGTAAAGGTCCAATTGGTGAGATACAGTGAAACTTACCTTTGTGATCTTCAAAGGTTTAGTTGAACCAATCGGGTTCGTACTGTCGATTGATCGAAGCGTTAGCGAAGATCTTAGCGACAGTAGAACGGGACTAACCACCAGTGGGGGATGAGGAAAATCCCCACTGGTGGAAGTTTCACTTTATTAGTAATCAAGCATTAACTATACAATATAATGACAGATAGTTATACACTTTTTTACACAAGCTTAGAAAGTCCTTGAAGTTGTATAATGGCAGCAGAAACCTCCGTAGTTCGTAACGCTTCGCATATCTTTCGTTTTGTTTCATAATAAAAAAGGTATCTCGTTCAGGGAATATGCTATAGTAAAACCATACAAAATCTGTATGGCGTTACAACGCCACATTTGCCCCTGAAGGATCATCATGTAGCACGCGAAGCTCACCTAATTACAATGGTGGCGGTGCGGAGCTGGATTTTGGTGTACTTACTAAATATTATAAGCTAACCTATAAAGAATATTAGCTATATTAATAAGTCACGAAGCCCCGCCCCATGACCTTCAATCAAACCACTTATGAAAGTTGGAACGAATCATGAATATCACAAAACTATTTGAGATGCAAAAATCACTTGATCGGCATATACAAGAAAAGCACAATCTCCATGCAGAAGACCTAATTGATAAAAAAATCCTTGCTTTATTCGTTGAGTTGGGTGAATTAGCAAATGAAACACGTTGCTTCAAGTTTTGGAGCCTAAAGGGTCCATCGGAACAAAAACTCATTTTAGCTGAATATGTAGATGGCGTTCACTTTATCCTTTCGCTTGGCATTGGCTGTAATTTGCCGATAACGAGCGTTGACGTGAAAGTAGGGCAATCTAGTAAAGAGAATGATGTAACGGCTCAATTTCTGAACATATATGCTTCTATTCAATCATTTAGCATGGAACAATCTCAGGAAAACTATGAGACCATGTTTGCAGATTATCTCGTTCTCGGGAATATGCTTGGTTTTTCTGGAGAAGACGTGGAACAGGCGTATGTCGAGAAAAATCAAATCAATTATGATCGGCAGAAACAAGGGTATTAATGCGTGAAATGAATGGTGATGTACTATAATAAAGAATAGTGTCCATACATAAGGAGGAATAACAATGACTCATTTAGATGAAACGTTAACGATGCTAAAAAGTTTAACGGATGCAAGAGGAATTGCTGGCAATGAAGGGGAAGTCCGTCAAATCATGAAAGAATACATCGCCCCTTTTGCTGATGAAGTGACGACAGATCATCTAGGTAGCTTGATTGCGAAGAAAACAGGCCAAGAAGGTGGGCCAGAAATCATTGTAACTGGCCACTTAGATGAAGTGGGCTTCATGATCACCCAAGTCGATTCAAAAGGCTTTCTACGCTTCCAAACAGTTGGTGGCTGGTGGTCACAGGTCATGCTCGCCCAGCGTGTAACAATCGTGACAAGAAAAGGCGATGTGACTGGAGTAATAGGTTCAAAACCACCACATATTTTAAGTCCTGAAGCAAGAAAAAAACCTGTAGATATTAAAGATATGTTCATTGATATCGGCGCATCAAGCAAGGAAGAAGCAGAGGAATGGGGAGTAAGACCCGGAGATATGGTCGTGCCGTATTTCGAATTTACTGTGATGAATAATGAGAAGATGCTCCTTGCCAAAGCTTGGGATAACCGAATTGGCTGTGCGATTGCCATTGATGTCTTAAAGCAATTAAAAGAAACCGAACACCCAAATATTGTTTACGGGATTGGAGCGGTTCAAGAAGAAGTCGGCTTACGCGGTGCCAAAACATCCACGTTTAAAATTCAGCCAGACATCGGCTTTGCGGTTGATGTCGGGATTGCTGGGGACACGCCTGGAATTACGGATAAAGAAGCGCTAAGTAAAATGGGGGAAGGACCGCAAATCGTCCTTTATGATGCAAGTATGGTTTCTCATAAAGGACTTCGTGATCTTGTAACAGATACGGCTGATGAAATGAAGATTCCATATCAATATGAATCAATGCCTGGAGGCGGAACAGATGCGGGATCGATTCATGTAACGGCAAATGGTGTTCCAGCGCTTGCGATTACGATTGCGACTCGCTACATCCATTCACATGCGGCGATGCTCCACCGTGACGATTATGAAAACGCGGTTAAATTAATTGTAGAAGTCATTAAAAAGCTGGATCGCAAAACGGTTGATGCGATTACCTTTGGCTAAGATTTGATGCTGAACAAAGCAGGTGCCTTCGGGCTTCCTGTTTTTTGTTGTTTAGCGTACGACCCGAAATTGATTAATAAGTTGTCTGTCCACAATTTGAAAACGGCTGATATGTTTAAAGAATGATGTTTCGGGAATAGATAATTATAAGACACTTTCAAATTTCATCTATTTGAAGGAGGAAGAATAATGGTCAAGAAAAAAAGGACAGCGTCAACGGTTCAAAAAAACCTCGAAACGGAGATAAAAGAAGCCGGAAATGTGCAATTGGATGAGGATGATAACCCAATCATGAAAGATGAATATTTTCAGAATCGGATTAATACCGATCATTTATAAGCGAAAGAAAAGCAATAGCCAAGTAACGGCTATTGCTTTTTTAAACCAGTTTCTAAAGATTGCAGCATTTCGGTTTTCTCTTCCTCTGATGCATGTTGCCAAATGATTTCAAACAACACACCAAGTCCAGGTAGCATTTTTTCTTCCCCATTTTGAATGGCGTCGACGATCGTATCTTCTAACTGATCCTGTGTATTCCCTGCTACGTTGTGAATAATTGCATTTCTTAAATTCAAGTTCATATTGAACCCTCCCATCACCATAATTGTCCACTTCTTTAGTATGAAACAAATCAACTCAAAATATGTAGCAAAGGGCGAAATGAGTTATAATAAGATCTAGTGAAAAATGAAGGAGCGTTTACCTTGAAATATATTGAGTCCGTCAAAAATCAAAAAGTAAAGCAATGGAAGAAATTATTAACGAAAAAAGAGCGTGAACTAACAGGTACATACCTGATCGAAGGGTTTCATCTTGTTGAAGAAGCACTAAAAGAAGGCGATATTGTTCGTGAAGTGATTGTCAGCATTGAAGCTGTTATTCCTGGGAAATTTAAATTAGAAGGAACAGAAGTTACGTATGTGACAAGTGAAGTGTTGCATGCGATTTCCGATACAGAAACACCACAAGGAATTGCCGCCATCTGTGATCAAAAAAGGATCCGTTTCGAAGACCTTTCACCGAAAAAAGTGCTGTTAATCGATGCTGTGCAAGATCCAGGTAATATTGGGACGATGATTCGAACAGCTGACGCAGCAGGGATTGATGCGGTTATTCTTGGGGAAGGCTGTGTGGACGCTTATAATCCTAAAGTGATTCGCTCGACTCAAGGAAGTATTTTTCATATGCCTGTCCTCAAAGGAAACCTAACAGAAATCATCGGTGCATTGAAGGAACAGAATATTCCGGTCTATGGCACTGCCTTAGAAAAAGCAGTTTCCTATGATCAAGTAGAAAAGTCGGAAACATTTGCTCTGCTTGTAGGCAATGAAGGACAAGGTGTTGACAAAAAATTGCTAGCACAAACGACGCAAAATCTCTACATTCCGATTTTCGGGAAAAGCGAATCGTTGAACGTGGGGATCGCAGCGGGGATCTTGATGTATCACTTACGGAAATAGGGTTCCGGCACTAACTGATGAGAAGCTGGCGTGATTCAAGGTGACTGGCCGGCCGCAATTCGAGTTGAAACTCGCGATCAGAGGCAAGTCCGGCGCGCAAACTCGGATTCCGGATCGAAAAGTTGTAGAATAAATTTGAATTTGAATCTCGGGTTGTTTTATATTATAATTAAAGCTAAATTTCATAATGAAAAAGACTATGACAGAGAAGAGTAGCATCGTATCATTCATTCAGGAAGAAAATGCCTTAGACTGCAAGCATTTTTATGATTATGATGATGTGAATTCACCTCTTGAGTCGGCATCGGGATACAGATAAACCTGTTGAAAGCTGCACCGGCAAAAAGCCGTTATCTGCTATGAAGTGAGTGCTTATTTATTGGGCGCTAATAAGGGTGGTACCGCGATACATAAACCTCGTCCCTTTCTAGGGATGGGGTTTTTTTGTGTTTAATTTTAAACAATAAAGGAGGAGACATGATGCAGGAACGTTTACAAGAACTGCAAGCAGAAGCGTTGCAAAAGGTTGCCCAAGCTTCCGAATTAAAAGAATTGAATGATATTCGTGTCGCATATTTAGGAAAAAAAGGACCAATCACGGAAGTATTACGTGGAATGGGCAAGCTTTCCGCTGAAGAGCGCCCGAAAATGGGAGCGTTAGTGAATGTTGTCCGTGAAGAGATTGCCTCAAAAATTGAAGAAAAGCAAAAAGTGCTTGAAGAGGCAGCTGTCAATGCCAAACTTGCTGTTGAAAAAATTGATGTAACATTACCGGGACGTCCGGTTAATAAAGGGAATCATCATCCGTTGACGCGTGTCATTGAAGAAGTGGAAGACTTATTCATCGGAATGGGCTACACGGTTGCGGAAGGTCCGGAAGTTGAAACAGACTTCTACAACTTTGAAGCGTTGAATTTACCAAAGAGCCATCCAGCGCGTGATATGCAAGATTCTTTCTATATTACAGAAGAAACATTGATGCGAACTCATACATCTCCAGTTCAAGCAAGAACAATGGAAAAGCATAAAGGGCAAGGGCCAGTAAAAATTATCTGTCCGGGTAAAGTATATCGTCGTGATAATGATGATGCGACTCACTCGCATCAATTCATGCAAATTGAAGGACTAGTGATTGACGAAAACATCTCAATGAGTGATTTAAAAGGAACGCTTGAAGTGTTTGCGAAGCAAGTATTCGGCAAAGAACGGGAAATTCGTCTGCGTCCAAGCTTCTTCCCATTTACAGAGCCATCGGTTGAAATTGATATTTCTTGTAAAATTTGCGGCGGAAAAGGTTGCAGCGTTTGTAAAGGAACAGGCTGGATCGAAGTACTCGGTGGTGGAATCGTTCATCCAAATGTTTTGGAAATGGCAGGATTCGACTCGAAGAAATATTCTGGGTTTGCGTTCGGGATTGGTGTAGAGCGTATTGCGATGTTGAAATACGGTGTAGACGATATTCGTCACTTCTATACAAATGATGCCCGTTTCTTAACGCAATTTAATCGCCACGAATCTTAAATTATTTTAAAAGGAGGAGCTATCCATGTTTGTTTCATATAAATGGCTACAGGATTATGTCGATCTTTCTGGCGTGACAGCAACAACGCTTTCAGATAAGATTACCAAAAGCGGCATCGAGGTTGAAGGAGTAGAAAAGAAAAGTGAAGGTCTTAAAGGGGTAGTCATTGGCCACGTACTAGAACGTGAACAGCACCCAAATGCCGATAAACTAAATAAATGTTTAGTCGATGTTGGTGGTGAAAGCCCGGTTCAAATCATCTGCGGTGCGCCGAATGTTGATAAAGGACAAAAAGTGGCAGTCGCAACGGTTGGGGCTGTGCTTCCAGGCAATTTCAAAATTAAGAAAGCGAAATTACGCGGTGAAGAATCGAACGGCATGATTTGTTCACTTCAAGAGCTTGGCATTGAATCAAGATTGATTGCAAAAGATTATGCCACAGGAATTTTCGTCTTCCCGAATGATGTAGAAGTCGGTCAAGATGCGCTTAGTGTTTTAGGACTTGACGATGAAGTACTTGAATTAGGTTTGACACCGAATCGTTCGGACTGTTTGAGCATGCTTGGTGTTGCTTATGAAGTAGGTGCCATCTTAGGTCGTGAAGTAAAATGGCCGGAAATCACCAAAGAAGCAAGCGCTGAAAAAGCAACAGATTTCATTCAAGTAAAAGTGGAAGCATCTGAAGATAATCCATTATACGTTGCGAAAGTCATTAAAGATGTGAAAATTGCACCATCACCACTATGGATGCAAACACGCTTGATGGCAGCGGGCATTCGTCCACATAACAATGTCGTCGATATCACGAATTATATTCTACTTGAATACGGACAACCACTCCATGCATTTGATTATGATCGTCTAGGTTCAAAAGAATTAGTCATTCGTAAAGCGCATGCTGCTGAAAAAATTACGACATTAGATGATGTAGAACGTGAACTTGCAAGCGATCATCTTGTCATTACAAACGGAACAGAGCCAGTTGCGATTGCTGGTGTAATGGGTGGAGCGAATTCTGAGGTGCAGGACGATACAACAACAGTCATCATTGAAGCGGCTTATTTTGCTGGAACCGTTGTCCGTAAAGCATCAAAAGACCATGCGTTACGCAGTGAATCAAGCGCTCGTTTCGAAAAAGGCGTTGACCCGAATCGCGTTCGAGAAGCGGGAGAACGTGCTGCACAGTTAATCAGCCAATATGCTGGTGGCACTGTGTTAGAAGGGTCTGTTGAAGTCGATACACTGACAATCGAACCAACTGTCATTTCAATTACTCTTGAAAAAATTAATAAATTGCTCGGAACAAGCATGACGGTTTCTGAAGTCGAGTCGATCTTCACTCGTTTGCAATTCGGAGTTTCAGTAGATAATGAGACATTTACCGTAATTGTACCGACCCGTCGCGGTGATATTACGATCGAAGCCGATTTAGTTGAGGAAGCAGCTCGTATGTATGGCTATGATAATATCCCAACAACACTGCCAACTGGAACGGTTACACCAGGCCATTTGACTGATTATCAGCAAAAACGCCGCAAAGCACGCCGTACGCTTGAAGGTGCTGGGCTTTATCAAGCGATCACCTACTCATTAACAAGCAAGAATAAAGCGACTCAATATGCATTGGACGTTCGTGGGTCTGTTGCATTGGCGATGCCGATGAGTGAGGAACGTAGCCAGCTTCGTCTAAGCATTGTTCCTCAACTATTGGAAGTCGTGAAATACAATAATGCCCGTCAGCTTGATTCACTAGCTCTTTATGAAATCGGCTCTGTCTTCTTGAAACAAGATGGAGAACAACTTCCTGAAGAACGCGAACATGTAGCTGGCGCGATAACAGGTCTATGGGAATCAAACCCATGGCAAGGCGAGAAAAAATCAGTTGATTTTTACGTAGCAAAAGGCGTGCTTGAAGCATTATTCGATACACTAGGATTGACAGAGCAAATCGATTACCAGCAATCTAAAAAAGAAGGCATGCACCCGGGACGTACGGCAGAAGTCTTGCTGAATGGCGATGTAATTGGCTTCATCGGTCAAGTTCATCCAACTGTCCAAAAAGAGCTTGATTTGAAAGAAACGTATGTTTTTGAACTATCTTTCAAAGCAATGGCTGAAGCGGCTGTTGAACCGATCCAATACAGAGCAATTCCACGTTTCCCATCGATTACACGTGATATTGCTCTTGTTGTAGATGCAACAACCGTTGCGGGCGATATCCAAAAAATCATTGCAGAAGCAGGCGGAAAACTTCTTAAAGAAGTAAGTGTCTTTGATTTATATGAAGGCGAACGCATGGAACCAGGTAAGAAATCTCTTGCGTACTCGTTGAAATATTTCGACCCAGAGCGCACGCTAACTGACGAAGATGTGACGAAAGCACATGAAAAAGTATTAGCAGCGGTGAAAGAAAAAGCTGGCGCTGAATTAAGAGGATAATTGTAAACAAAGCAGCCTTCCGAATGAAGGCTGCTTTGTTGTTTTAAGGAAGGAGTTGTGTGTAACTAATTACCCAAAGTTGATTAGTAAAAGTAGCAAAGTAGTGAGTAAAAGTAAATGTGGATTATGAATATAGTTCGATGATGTATAATCAAGTTTGATTAAAAATCTGTATTAATTTCCACTTTTTTTGTTCTGGTCGATGTTGTAAAACTCAAGTATGTTACTCCGCAAAAGGGCATTTAATTGAGTAACGCTCACTGAACTAAATAACATAATCTCCTTTAGGAGAAGTATGTTAAAATTCATAATAAACCAATTGGAGGTATATTATGTTTGTACATAAAATTGATGAGGACTTATCTTTAAAACTAATGGATATAAGAGATGGGGAAAAGGTCTTTGAATTAACAAATAATTCAAGAGAATATCTTAGAGAATGGCTTCCTTGGCTAAATACTACAACAAAACTTGAAGAAACAATAGAGTTTATCAAAATAACTTTAAAGGGTTTCGCTGAAAATAAGAGCTTGAATACAGTTATTTTATTTAAAGGGACAATTGTTGGAGTTGCAGGTTACAATAGCATAAATTGGTCAAACAAAACAGCATATATCGGTTATTGGCTTGGCGAAGAATACCAAGGAAATGGAATTATGACCAAGGTGGCGAAAGCATTGACTGATTATGCTTTTACTGAGTTAAACCTTAATAAAGTTGAGATTAGGGCTGCGGTTGATAATAAGAAAAGTAGAAGTATTCCCGAAAAATTGAACTTTGTAAATGAAGGATCTATTAGACAAGCAGAATGGCTATATGACCATTATGTTGATCACGTTGTTTATGGGGTTTTGGCAGAAGAATGGATTAAAAAATAGATAAACTTTTATTATGTTAACGGGCTGTTAGTTGAAAAGAATTAATTGATTTTAAAACAGAGGTCATATTTAGTAGTTATTCCAGAAAAGGGTGCAATTGTTCAACAACACAGGTAGAGAATGATCCAATTTAATTAAAAGCTTGTTTTGATCCATCTTTTTTCAAAACAAGCTTTTTCTATTTGCTTTTTTATCAAACTTCATGGTTACAGTAAAAGCTGAATAAAAAACAGTATGAATTGGTTACTATCTCAAGTGTTAGTGAGTAAAATCTCAAAAATAAAAGGCCCAGCCCTAAAAGCTGGGAACTACCCTCTATTAATATTTCTTCCGATACAATGCCTTTGCTTTTTCCGTATTAGCAAAATGAACCTTCGTAAATTCATTCAACGCATCAATCCCTTTTTCATGAATAAGCCGTGCTGCTGCTTCATCTACTGCGTGGCCTGCGCCTTTGGGAATTTTGAATCCAGCTTTTTCACTCAATTTGTCAAAATGCTTCACAAATGCATAGCGTGCTAAAATGGAAGCTGCTGCAACACTAAGGTGAATGCCTTCTGCTTTCGTGCTCAAATAAGTATTTTCCGCTTGAAACAGTTCTTGTCCCTTTAAATAGTTAAAAAACACATCGGGTTGGGCAAATTGGTCAATGAAAACAGCTTCTGCCTGTTCGGGTGAAATCTTATTAATGACATGCTTAATCGCTTGGTTGTGCAGTAAAGCTTTCATTTTTCCTTGTGACATACCGCGAGCTTGCAAGGCATTGTACTTCGGATTGTCACATGTGAGCAGGGAAAATGGCACAACATCTTTAATCTGCTTGGCAATGTCAATGATTTGCGGATCTTTTAGATTTTTCGAATCTTGAACGCCTAATTCTTTTAATAGAGTTAGCTGCTCTTTTTTTGCATAAACAGCGACGACCGTAATTGGCCCGAAGTAGTCGCCAGTGCCAACTTCATCAGAGCCGATTATAGACATGGTACTGATATGAGCAGGTGGTGAATAACGATGCAGGGTGACAGAAGTCTTTTTTTTAGCAGCAGGAGTCGCAGCTTTTGCGTCGCTAGACCATTTCTTTGCTTCAACTTCTGCGGATGCACCTTGGAATAGGACTTTCCCCGACTTATAGGCAGTCACCGTACACTGCGCCGGTTTAGCCATAAAAATACTTCCTGGCGGTGTTTTATCAGATAGGGAAGTTTGGTAATGTCCCTTCATTTTGTTCATTTGAGCGGTGGAAAGTGTTAATACAACATTCGACATAAGTAAAGACTCCAATTCTTTATATTTTTATATATATAAGATCATTGTGTATTTTGTTTGTTAAGACCTACGATCTCTTTCGCGTGCCTCCGCTTTTCTATTTGTCCGGCTCCAGGTGCCATCGGCTCGAGGTCAAAAGTCAATCAAGCTGTTGGGGAGAAGGGCACTCCCATCAGCTTGCTCGCCATTTGCTTGTCACCGATAATCAGGCATCTTCCGCCTTTCTTGCTTTCATGACAGAAAACTTCATGATATGATAGAAATTAGGATTTTTCAGATTGGAGGCATCAGCTTGTCGAGTGAAAATAAAAATAGGATAACAGTTGATATATATGGACAGCAATATACAATCGTGGGTGAGGAGAGTTCAGGCCATATTCGATTAGTTGCTTCGATGGTGGATGATAAGATGCGTGAGATCAACTCCAAGAATCCTTATTTAGATACAAGTAAGCTTGCTGTATTGACAGCTGTGAATGCTATGAATGATTATATAAAAATAAAAGACGAAATATACCAGCTAGAACTGGAATTAAAGAAAGTAAAGGACTGAGTACATGTTAGACTTGGCGATTTTGGCCATTCTCTTAATTGGATTTTTAGTTGGTTTGAGACGGGGGTTCATTTTACAGCTCATTCATTTGACGGGCTTTTTTGTGGCTTTTGCCGCGGCTTATGCGTACTATGATGAACTCGCTCCGAAACTAACTTTATGGATTCCGTTCCCATCTTTGAGCGGTGATTCAGAAACAATGAATATGTTTATCGGTCAAGCAAACCTTGAAGAAGCTTATTACCGTGCAATTGCATTTGCGATCATCTTCTTCGCTACGAAGTTAGTTTGGCAGCTATTTGGCTCAATGTTGGACTTCATATCGAACCTACCAATCTTGAAGCAGTTGAATCGATGGGCTGGTGCGATTTTAGGTTTTGCTGAAGTATATCTTATCATGTTTATTCTATTATACATAGCTGCATTACTGCCAATGGCCAATGTTCAGGACGCGATGAATGGCTCGTTCATGGCGGATCTCATCGTAAAAAATACCCCCTATCTTTCGGGGAAAGTAACAGAGTTGTGGTTTCAATATGTAGCTGCATAAAGTGAAACTTCCATCAGTGGGGTGTAGTTCCCCACTGATGGTTAGTTGAACCAATCGGGGATTTACAGGCTGTTTATCCTAACGATTAACATTTTTTTACTTTATTGAATGATTTATGGGGATATTACAGCCTGTTAACCGGGATAAAGGCTGCAAGTTCTTTAGATGGCCTAGTGTCATCTTTTTTTAAGAATTCGCGTTGGAAAGGTGAGGAACCATGTCAATCAATAAAAAAGACATCATTAAACTATTAGAGAAAATAGCAATCTATATGGAGCTAAAGGGTGAAAATCCATTTAAGGTATCAGCGTTTAGAAAAGCGGCAGCTGCACTTGAAACAGACGATCGAAGTTTATCATCGATAAGTAATTTTACGGAATTAAGCGGAATTGGTAAAGGAACTGCTGCTGTGATTGAGGAATATATTAATGAAGGGAAATCGACTGTTCTAGAAGAACTGCAGGAACAGGTGCCAAAAGGATTGGTACCATTGTTGCAACTTCCAGGACTTGGTGGCAAAAAAATTGCCAAGCTACATAAGGAACTGCAAATTCGGGATATACAAGAGCTGAAGGTAGCATGCGAAGAAGGAAAAGTCCGGGATCTTTCCGGGTTTGGCGCGAAGACGGAAGAAAAGATTCTTACTTCGATTGCTGAAGCAGGTTCACGACCTGACCGGCTTCCACTTGCTTTCATGATGCCAATAGCAATGGATATTGAGACATCGCTTGAAAACATGACAGATATCATTCGCTTCTCGAGAGCAGGGAGCATCCGTCGCATGAGAGAAACGATTAAAGACATTGATTTCATTATTTCATCGAACAACCCTGTGAAGGTGAAGGAGCAACTACTTTCCTTGCCTGCCATTAAACATGTCATTGCGGCAGGTGATACGAAAGTGTCCGTAACACTTGATTACCAATATGATGTGTCGGTTGATTTTCGGATTGTAACAGATGCTGAATTTATTACAACGCTGCACCATTTTACCGGATCGAAAGACCATAATGTGCGAATGCGTCAGTTAGCGAAAGACCGTGGTGAGAAAATTAGTGAATATGGCGTTGAAAATACGGAGACAGGTGAGATACTCACCTTTGATTCAGAAGAAGCCTTCTACGCTCATTTCAATCTGCCGTTCATTCCACCGGAAATTCGTGAAGATGGAACAGAAGTGGAAGGGTACAACGATAAAGAACCACTTGTTTCCCTTGGAGATATTAAAGGGGATCTCCATATGCATACAACCTGGAGTGATGGAGCTTATTCCATTGAAGAGATGGTTGAAGCGTGCCGTGCTAAGGGCTATACATATATGGCGATCACCGATCATTCTCAATATTTAAAAGTTGCCAACGGCTTAACAGCTGAACGATTACGGGAACAAAAAGAGATCATTCATGCTTTAAACGATAAATATGATGATATTACTATCCTATCAGGAATCGAAATGGATATTTTGCCTGATGGATCTCTCGATTATGAGGATGAATTGCTTGCCGAAATGGATCTTGTCATTGCTTCGATTCATTCGAGTTTTTCACAATCGAAAGAGAAGATCATGGAACGACTAAGAAACGCGATGGAAAATCCCCATGTGGATATCATTGCCCATCCAACAGGTCGTTTGATTGGGAAACGTTCTGGCTATGAAGTCGATATGGACCAATTAATCGAACTCGCGGCAAAAACAAACACCGCACTAGAACTGAATGCCAATCCGAATCGATTAGATCTTGCTTCTCCTTATTTAAGAAAAGCACAAGAAGCGGGTGTAACGATCGTGATTAATACGGACGCACATAATTTTGATATGCTTGAACATATGGCAGTAGGCGTCTCTTCAGCGAAAAAAGGCTGGGTGAAACTTTCTTCCGTCTTAAACGTAAAAGAACCAGAAGAACTACTTGCCTTTTTAAACAGAAATGATTAATTGACGCACATGAAAAGGGAGGACTACAACTCCATGCATTCGAAAGTTTTGAAAACATTGGAATTTGATAAAATAAAAGAACAGCTATTGAAATATGCTTCTTCTGCAATCGGCAAAGAAAAGGCGGCTGAGCTCGCCCCTTCTACAGACCTTACCCAGGTGACAAACTGGCAGGAAGAAACAGATGAAGCAGCAAATGTACTTCGTAGGAAGGGAAATGTCCCACTCGGTGGAATATTTGATATTCGACCACATGCCAAACGGGCACAAATTGGTGGGATGCTCAGCCCTCATGAATTAATGGAAATCGCCAGCACCATTCGTGCAGGCCGAATTCTTGGTCGCTTTTTTGAAGAATTACTTGAAAACGAATTTAGTTTGCCAAACCTAAATGGCTATATGGAAACATTGCTTCCTCTGCCTGAATTGCAACAGCAAATTTCCTATTGCATTGGAGAGAATGGAGAAGTCCTAGATTCAGCTAGTGATAAATTAAGAACGATACGAAATCAACTGCGCACAAACGAAAGCAGAATACGTGAAAAATTAGAAAGCATGATTCGTTCTTCTAATGCTCAGAAAATGCTTTCCGATGCGATTATTACGATTCGAAATGATCGATTTGTTATTCCAGTTAAACAAGAATATCGCAGTAATTACGGCGGAATCATCCATGACCAGTCCTCTTCAGGGCAGACTTTATTCATAGAACCGCAAGTGGTTGTTGAGCTAAATAATGTACTTCAAGAAGCAAGGTTGAAAGAACAGTTGGAAATTGAGCGTATTCTTGTGGAATTATCACAAGCGGTTGGCGAGCATACGCATGACTTACTCGTCAATGTAAAGGTACTCGCGCAAATCGATTTCATTTTTGCAAAAGCCCGTTATGCGAAGGCAATTAAAGGTTCGAAGCCTGCTTTGAATGATGAGGGCAGAGTTAAACTATTAAAAGCAAAACATCCGCTTATTCCTGCTGATGAAGTGGTAGCAAACGATATTTACTTAGGTGATGAATTTACAACGATTGTGATTACCGGGCCGAATACCGGGGGGAAAACCGTAACGATTAAAACAATTGGGCTTTTAACATTAATGGCTCAATCAGGCTTGCAAATCCCTGCTTTGGATGGATCGGAAGTCGCTGTATTCAAGCATGTGTTTGCGGATATTGGTGATGAACAGTCCATTGAGCAAAGCTTAAGTACGTTTTCTTCTCACATGGTCAATATTGTCGATATTTTAAAGTATGTGGATTATGAAAGTCTTGTCTTATTTGATGAGCTTGGTTCTGGAACAGATCCACAGGAAGGTGCGGCACTTGCCATCTCCATCCTTGATGAAGTCTACAAGCGCGGGGCAAGAGTCATTGCGACTTCCCATTATCCGGAATTAAAAGCATATGGCTATGACCATGAAGGGGTCATCAATGCCAGTGTCGAGTTTGATGTGGAATCACTAAGACCGACCTATAAGTTATTGATCGGCGTGCCTGGACGTAGTAATGCATTTGAAATTTCAAAGCGGCTCGGATTGGATGATGCAGTGATTAATCATGCGCGCAGTCATATTGGCGCTGATACGAATAAAGTGGAGAGTATGATTGCCTCACTAGAAGAAAGTAGAAGACAAGCTGAAGAGGATGCAAGGGAAGCAGCAGATTATCTAAAGCAAACCGAAAAACTGCATAATGAGCTGCAAAAAGAAACGCTGGAGTATCATCAAGAAAAAGATTCGCTGATGGAGAAAGCGGCAGAAAAAGCAGCCGATTTAATTGAACAAGCGAAAAAAGAAGCGGAAGCAATCATTGCCGATTTGCGAAAGATGCGACTTGAGAAAAGTGCCGACATTAAGGAACACGAATTGATTGAAGCGCGAAAACGTTTGGAGGAAGCAACACCAGTTATCAAGAAAACGTCCAAGCAAATTGTCAAAAAAGCCCCTAGAACGATTCAACCAGGTGATGAAGTAAAAGTGATCTCTTTTGGGCAAAAAGGGCACGCAATCGAGAAAGTTTCCGATACAGAATGGCAAGTACAAATTGGCATCATGAAAATGAAGGTAGACGAAGCAGATATTCAGCTGATTGGTGCGCCAAAGCCGGAAAAAATGGCAAAGCCACTATCAACGGTAAGAGGCAAGGACTATCATGTAAGCTTAGAACTTGATCTTCGCGGTGAACGCTATGAAAATGCCTTATCAAGAGTTGAGAAGTATATTGATGATGCCCTACTTGCAGGCTATCCTCGTGTATCCATCATTCATGGCAAAGGAACAGGTGCGCTAAGACAAGGGGTTCAGGAATATTTGAAAAACCATCGCTCGGTTAAACGCAGTCGCTTTGGCGAAGCGGGTGAAGGCGGAACAGGAGTTACAGTCGTCGAATTTAAATAAGGGCGAATCAGGAGAAGTTGAATGGAAAAAATCTGGGGAAATGAATATGTGTATACGACTGCTTATTATAGTGTTGTCATTTTATGTATTGTATTGTTTTTAGCCGTATTTGAGTTGGTAACCAAGTATAAAAATTGGGAAGAAATTAAAAATGGCAACGTATCTGTCGCGATGGCCACAGGCGGAAAAATATTTGGAATATCCAACGTTTTTCGCCACTCCATTATTCACAACGATTCTTTATTGACGATGATTGGCTGGGGTGTTTACGGATTTGTTCTGCTATTACTCGGCTATTTCATTTTCGAGTTTTTAACCCCAGGCTTTAAAATCGATGAAGAAATTGAAAATGACAATCGCGCAGTCGGATTACTGGCGATGATTATTTCCATCGGCTTGTCCTTTGTCATTGGAGCAGGGATTCCATAAGTCTTAGAGAAGGGAAGAAGTTGAAATGTTGGAAAGACTTGCGAAAATCTTATTTATTTGCTGCGGAACCTTTCTTGTCATTGGAATTATTTATATGGTAGTAAGTGGTTAAATCACATAAAGAAAGGGTCAGACCCCATTACTATACTTTGTTTATGTGAAGTGTAAATAACACTATAAACAGGTATAAAGTGTGAGGTCAGACCCTTTTTTAACAAATTTAATTTTACATCAATTTCGAAATAAACATGGTGGCAATACCAAAGTAAATCAGTAGTGATAGGATATCGTTTAGTGTTGTAATTAATGGACCAGAAGCGATAGCGGGGTCGATGTTAAATTTATATAATATTAGCGGAATAATCGTCCCAGCTAAAGTTCCAATAATGAGAGTCATAAATAATGAACTTCCAACTACTAACCCTAGAACAGGATTTCCTTGCCAAATTAAAGCAATAATCGAAATTAAGATGCCGCAAGTAATGCCGATGATTAATCCAACGTTCAATTCTCGCAAAATAAGTTTGAAAACAACTCCTCGATCCGTATCATTAGTAGCTAGACCTCTTACAACAACAGCTAAAGATTGTGTACCTGTATTACCCGTCATCCCAGCAATCATGGGCATAAAGTAGGCCAGTGCAACTACTTTGGATAATGTTTCTTCAAAACTACTAATAATCGTTCCAGACACTAAACCGATAAATAAAAGTAAAATAAGCCAAGGGAGTCGACGATACGCGGCCACATGTGCCAACGTGTCAAAATCGATCGCTTTACCCGATGCTGACAGTTTCTCAATGTCTTCGTTTGCTTCTTTAATAACAACATCAATAATATCATCAACAGTTACAATTCCTACTAATTCATGATTTTTTTCGACTACAGGAACGGATACAAAGTCATAACGCTCGATAATACGAGCGACTTCTTCTTGGTCAGCAGAAGCCGGAACGGAGATCACACGGCTATACATAATATCTTGAATCTTTTCATATTCATCACTTATGATTAAATCTCGATAGGAGACAACACCTACTAATTTTTTATCATGATCAATGACATACAGATAGTTAATCGTTCCCGAGAACTCTGCAAATATTTTAAGTTTATCAACGGATTCACGAACTGTATAGTGTTGAGGAATCCACACGAACCGGTTTGTCATGATTCGACCTGCCGTTTCAGGAGGATAGTTCATGATATGTTGAACGATTTTCGATTCTTCTTGTTTCATACCTGAAAGAAGTTCTTCAATTTTATCAGGAGATAGGTTCTCTAACAGTGAAGCTAAATCATCATTTTCCATTAGATCCATTACTTGACCGGACTTTTCAATTCCTAATTTAGTAAGGATTTTTAATTGATGTACTTTTTCAACTTCCTGAATGAGTTCAGCGATTTGTTCCGATGTAAGAAACAATAAAAACCGAGTATGATGTTTTTCTGGAAGCCCCTCAAAAATTCGTGCAATATCGTAAGGTTGAAGTTCTTCTATTATTGCTTGAAATTCATTTCTTTTGCCTTCTTTTAATACTTTTATGATTTGAAGCGCTAGTTGGTCTTCTGTCATGTCTTTTATCATCTTTTTGCCACTCCTTTTTTGAGGAGTAAACGATAGTTCTCCTCGGGCGATCTAATAAAGGTAAGAAGATGGTTTGATAAGCATCTTTCATACTCTTTGTATTTCTTTGATTTTTATGCTTCGAGTAGGGTTCTGCATCGTTATCCATTCTACTCACCTCCTGATTAGAAAACTATAAGCGCATAAAATCCTCGTTCTAGAAGTTTTCCTGATCCATAAATGAAAAACACCTCCATTACAAATGAAGGTGTCACACACGGTACTATATGTACATTGTCTGCATGACAAATACATGACAGTCAATCTGTTCCTCCATTCGTAGAGCTTTAGCACTGTGTGGCATAGGACAATCGCCAGCTACATTAAAAACCACCTTATGTCGATAGTTTCTGTTGACCCATTGGCGTCTTTCGACATTTTTGGGCAGTAGCATATCTCCAACACAGGAGCCTCACCTAACGAGGATATTTAGTTTGCAAATCCACTCTAAAGGAATATTTTTTAGAAGTCAATGTTTATCTATTCATAAAGTCTGCCTTTTTTTTAGTCTTTGTGAATGGAATGTTCCTCCTTCGTTTGCTTTTTTCTTAATATATGTGAGTAAACATCCACGCAAAAATCTATTCAACCTCATACTATGTTCATTAGTGGAAAAATAGCATGTCCACCTTCATTTGTATCATTATTTTATATTAGAAGGAATTGTGACTCATTGTCAGGTATATTATAATAGAGGATAATAATTTAAATTTTCTGTTTTTTAAAAAGGAGGAATTGGATGAATGATAAGCCATGGCAAGATATGTATCCAGCTACTATTCCTACGTCACTTGAATACACAGAAAAACCACTGCACTCATTTTTAAAACAATCCGCAGAAGAATTCTCCGATAAGATAGCCATTCACTTTGAAGGAAAAGAGATGACGTATAAGGAACTTTATGAATCAGCTCTTAAATTTTCCGCATACCTACAAGATATTGGGCTCGAAAAGGGAGAGCGGGTGGCCATTATGCTACCAAATAGTCCGCAAGTTGTTATTGGTTTCTTTGGAACGCTTATGGCTGGTGGGGTCGTTGTTCAAACGAACCCGCTTTATACGGAACGAGAGCTTGAGTATCATCTAAACGATTCTGGAGCGACATTTATTTTAACACTGGACATTCTCTTCCCTCGAGTTTCGTCCATTGCCAAAAGAACCGATCTTAAACACATCGTTATAACCACCATCAAAGATTATTTGCCCTTCCCGAAAAATCTTATCTATCCATTTATTCAGAAAAAACAATACGGACTCGTTGTTAAAGTCGAGCATAGCGGCAACCATCATTTATTAAAAGAAATTATGAAAACAAGCGTACCGCAAGAATCAGCCGTAGAAACGGATTTCGAAAATGACATCGCATTATTGCAATATACAGGTGGCACAACTGGCTTTCCGAAGGGAGTCATGTTGACGCATAAAAACTTACTAGCGAACACGGAGATGTGTAAAGCATGGTTGTACAAAGGGGGGCGAGGGAAAGAAAAGGTTCTCGGCATTATCCCATTTTTCCATGTGTATGGGATGACCACAGTCATGCTTTTGTCCGTTGTACAAGGCTATCAAATGATTTTAATGCCCAATTTTAATGCTGAAAAAACGCTCAAAACGATTCACAAAGAAAAGCCGACCACGTTTCCTGGAGCACCCACCATTTATATTGGCTTGTTGAACCATCCTGATATCGGAAAGTATGATTTATCTTCGATTGATGCATGTATTAGTGGATCGGCTGCTTTGCCCGTAGAAATCCAAGAGCAGTTCGAACGGGTCACAGGTGGAAAATTAGTAGAAGGCTATGGCTTATCAGAAGCTTCACCTGTTACACATGCCAATCTAATCTGGGATGAACCCCGTGTTAAAGGGAGCATTGGATTGCCATGGCCGGATACAGATGCTGCGATTCTTTCTTTGGAAACAGGAGAGCCTGTGCCAGTAGGGGAAATCGGTGAAATTTCCATTAAAGGTCCTCAAGTGATGAAAGGCTATTGGAACCGACCAGAAGAAACAGAAGCAACATTCAGAAATGGTTGGCTTCTTACAGGCGATCTTGGATATATGGATGAAAAGGGTTATTTTTATGTAGTTGACCGGAAAAAAGATGTCATTATTGCTGGTGGCTTTAATATTTATCCGCGTGAAATTGAAGAAGTGTTATATGAGCATGAAGATATTCAAGAACTTGTTGTCGCAGGTGTCCCTGATCCATATCGTGGTGAAACCGTGAAGGCTTATATCGTCTTGAAAGAAGGAGCTTCGGTTACGGATGAGGAGTTAGATGAATTCGCAAGAAAATATCTCGCGGCATACAAAGTACCACGCGTATATGAAATCCGCAAAGAACTACCAAAAACAGCAGTAGGAAAAATTTTGCGTCGGGCTCTTATTGAAGAAGAAAAGAAGAAATGGAGTGAAGATGAACATAAGAAAGCCTAATGATTGGCTTCTGTTTAGCCAATGACACAAGTGCAAATATGAATGAAAAATCGAGTGGTCTGACCTCGTACTCAATAATCAGTGTGCAGTGTTTCGTACACTTATCTTATACTGTATTTAGTTGTTGCGGGGTCTGTCCTTTTTCAGTGACAAAAGTAACAGCATGAAGCGGCGTTTGAATGAATATTTCTCCTTGACAGGTAGGGTCATTCACTCTACTATGAAAATATGAATGAATATTCATTCATATCTGAAATGATAAGGAGAAGTTCAGTGAACCGAAATAGACCAAAGTATAAACAAATCATAGATGCTGCTGTTGTTGTAATTGCACAGAATGGCTATCATCAAGCACAAGTTTCAAAAATTGCCAAACAAGCAGGTGTTGCTGACGGTACAATCTACCTTTATTTTAAAAACAAAGAAGACATTTTAATTTCATTATTCTATGAAAAAATGGGTTATTTTGTGGAACAAATTGAAGAGGAAATAAAGGAAACGATGAGTGCGGCGGAGAAATTACTTGTAATGATCAGAAAACATTTTCAAATTCTTGCAAGTGATGCGAACTTGGCCATTGTCACCCAGCTTGAATTACGGCAGTCCAATCTTGAACTCCGAGAGAGGATTAATGATGTGCTACGAGACTATTTACAGATCGTAGACACGATTATCATTGAAGGAAAAGAGAACGGTGAGTTTCTTTCAAATTTGGATGTCAGACTAACAAGGCAGATGATTTTTGGAACAATTGATGAAATGGCTACAACTTGGGTAATGAACGATCAAAAGTATTCCTTGCCAGATCTTGCAGAATCGGTCCATCAACTATTACTTGGCGGTTGTGGCTCTAAAAAGTAGAATTCTTTCGTTTAATAAGAAGCTCGGCACCATACATTTCTATAAGTTTTTTACATAATTATTTATACGTTTAAGGAGGGAATGATCATGGCATTTTTAAACCATTCTATCGAAAATCATGTTGCTCTCGTTACGATTCAAAGAGCTCCTGCGAACGCACTTTCTTCAAGTCTCATCCAGGAAATTTCACAGCTGTTTGATGAGCTGGTAACGAATCAAGCAGTTCGTTGCGTACTGATCTACGGAGAAGGAAGGTTTTTCTCTGCGGGTGCTGATATAAAAGAGTTTACAAGTGTAAGTAGTGGTGAAGCCTTCACGAAACTTTCCAGAAATGGCCAAGAAGTATTTGAGAAAATTGAACGATATCCAAAACCGGTTATTGCTGCTATTCATGGTGCAGCTCTTGGGGGAGGTTTGGAGCTAGCGATGGCTTGTCATATTCGTTTAGTGACAGAAAATTCAAGAATCGGCTTACCAGAGCTACAGCTTGGACTTGTACCTGGCTTTGGTGGCACCCAGCGTCTAACCCGTTATGTGGGAGTTGCAAAGGCTGCTGAAATGCTGTTTACGAGTGAACCGATTACGGGTATTGAGGCTGTTCAATACGGGTTGGCAAACCATGCTTATTCAGATGAAGAGCTTTTGCCTAAAGCGAAGGAATTGGCAGAGAAAGTTGCGCAGAAAAGCCCACTCGCATTGAAAGCGGCGATTGACCTTTTAAACGATGCCAAGCCAGAGAGTTTTTATAAAGGCATTGAAAACGAAGCGAAAAGCTTTGGTAAGATATTTGTTTCTGAAGATGCCAAAGAAGGAATCAGTGCTTTTATTGAAAAAAGAGAGGCTGTTTTTAAAGGCAAGTAATGAAACTTTTCTAATCGGACTTGTTCAAAAAGGCGGATAAAAAATGGGCCGATCTTTTTGAACAACGTCTAAAATAGTCTTAATTTTTAAAAAAATCAGGAGGGATTCCTTTGAATATTTACGTATTACTGAAAAGAACGTTTGATACAGAAGAAAAAATTACTTTAGCAAACGGCAAAATCAATGAAGACGGCGCTGAATTCATTATTAACCCGTATGATGAGTATGCGGTAGAAGAAGCGATCCAAGTGCGCGATGCACAAGGTGGAGAGGTAACAGTTGTTACTGTTGGAAACGAATTCGCTGAAAAGCAGTTGCGTACAGCACTTGCCATGGGCGCTGATAAAGCGGTTTTAATCAATATTGAAGAAGATGTAGCATATGGCGATCAATTCACAACAGCAAAAATTATTAGTGAATATTTAAAGGATAAAGATGCGGATTTAATTATCGCTGGTAATGTAGCGATTGACGGCGGCTCAGGCCAAGTTGGACCCCGAGTTGCTGAACAGTTGAACATTCCTTATATCACGACCATTACTCAGCTTAAAATTGATGGTGTAAATGTAAGCGTTACCCGTGATGTGGAAGGGGACGCAGAAATCATCGAAACGTCTTTGCCATTATTGGTTACGGCCCAGCAAGGCTTGAATGAGCCGCGTTATCCATCCCTTCCAGGTATCATGAAAGCGAAAAAGAAGCCGTTTGAAGAATTAGAATTGGATGATTTAGAACTTGAAGAAGGCGATGTAGCAGCAAAAACAAAAACGATTGAAATCTTCCTTCCACCTAAAAAAGAAGCAGGAAAAGTACTGAGTGGTGACCTGAACGAGCAAGTAAAAGAACTCGTACAACTCCTGCGCTCAGAAGCGAAAGTGATTTAGTTTTTAACAGCAAATCAAAACGACGATCCCGATTCAAGCAATAAAGTGAAACTTCCATCAGTGGGGTTTGTTTTCCACTACCGGATAGTTAAACCAGGATAAATGACTTACAGGAGGTTTTTTTAAATGGCTAGAAAAGTCCTTGTATTAGGTGAAGTACGTGAAGGATCTTTGAGAAATGTATCATTTGAAGCAATCGGCGCAGCTAATTTGGTAGCAGATGGCGGTGAGGTAATCGGCGTTTTAGTAGGAGAAAACATACAAACGTTAGGAAATAAATTTATTCAATATGGTGCGGACCGCGTCATTACAGTAGAAGATGCAAAACTTGCTCAATATACGTCTGATGGGTATGCACAAGCAGTTCTTGCAGTCATTGCTGCGGAAAATCCGGAAGGAATTATTTTCGGTCATACAGCTCTTGGCAAAGACCTTGCGCCCAGAATTGCCGGGAAACTGAATTCAGGGCTTATTTCTGATGTCACATCCATTGAAGAAGCAGGCGGAAATCTAGTCTTCACTCGTCCGATCTATTCAGGCAAAGCGTTCGAGAAGAAAATTGTAACAGATGGAGTCATCTTTGCAACGATTCGTCCGAATAACATCGAGCCGTTAGCGAAGGATGAAAGTCGAACCGGTGATGTTTCTTCTCTTCATGTGGAGATTAAAGACCTTCGTGCTATTATCAAAGATGTAGTAAGAAAAGCAACAGACGGAGTGGATCTTTCAGAAGCGAAAGTAGTCATTGCCGGTGGACGGGGAGTAAAAAGTGAAGAAGGTTTCACGCCATTGAAGGAACTTGCTCAAGTTCTTGGCGGAGCTGTCGGTGCTTCCCGAGGTGCATGTGATGCAGACTATTGTGATTATTCCCTTCAAATTGGGCAAACAGGGAAAGTGGTCACACCTGATCTTTATATCGCATGCGGTATCTCTGGGGCGATCCAACATTTAGCGGGCATGTCCAACTCTAAAGTGATCGTCGCGATCAACAAAGACCCTGAAGCAAACATCTTCAAGATTGCTGATTACGGTATTGTCGGCGATTTATTTGAAGTCGTTCCATTACTTATTGAAGAATGTAAGAAACTTAAACTAAACGTCTAAAGGGTCTGACCCTTCCGTTGAAAGACATTTGCTCATCAAGCAGATGTCTTGATTTTTGCAATCAGATGATGCTATTTTAAGAATTAATCCCGCATTAACGGGCAGTAAAAACCATCTCAAGGCTTAGGTGAATAGAAGACGCATACGTGGGGATAACTGCCCGTAAATGCCCGATTGGTTCAACTAACAATCGGTGGGGATGAAGAAAACTCCCCACTGATTGAAGTTTCACTTTATACGAATCATATTGCGAATAGATACGTAAGTTAAGGGTATCTTAGCAATGAAGCAAAATAATAGTAAGCATCCCATTATCAATGGTATACTGGTTTTAGAAATATAGTTTATTAGGAGGCATATATTATGGCAATTGTACACTCGACTGACCAAACATTTACAACAGATACAAACGAAGGTTTAGTTCTTGCCGATTTCTGGGCACCGTGGTGCGGACCTTGTAAAATGATTGCTCCAGTTCTTGAAGAACTTGATGGCGAAATTGGTGACAAAGTGAAAATCGTTAAAGTGGATGTAGACGAAAACCAAGAAACTGCTGGTAAATTCGGCGTAATGAGCATCCCAACTTTAATCGTGTTAAAAGATGGAGAAGTTGTTGACAAAGTGGTTGGCTTCCAACCGAAAGAAGCATTATCAGAACTTCTTGCAAAACACGCTTAATTCTTTTATATTTAAGAAACTTCAAGTCTATGGCTTGGAGTTTTTTCTTTTATACACTTTATGTAGATTGATTGGTTGGGAGGTTGAACATGAATCAGCGAATTAAGGACAAGCTTGCCCTGCTTCCTGATCATCCCGGCTGTTACTTGATGAAAGATCGCCAGGGAACGATTATTTATGTCGGTAAAGCCAAGGTACTGAAAAATCGAGTTCGCTCGTATTTTACTGGCTCGCATGACGGAAAAACGCTTAGACTCGTCAATGAAATTGAAGACTTTGAATATATCGTTACATCATCAAATATTGAAGCACTCATTTTAGAATTAAACTTAATCAAGAAACATGATCCGAAATATAATATTATGCTGAAGGACGATAAAACGTATCCGTTCATCAAGCTGACGAATGAGCGTCATCCGCGCTTAATCATCACCAGAAAAGTGAAAAAAGATAATGGTAAATATTTCGGTCCCTATCCGAATGTCATCGCGGCTAATGAAACGAAAAAGCTCCTTGACCGCATTTATCCGCTTAGAAAGTGTAATACATTGCCTGATCGCGTGTGCTTATACTATCATCTTGGTCAATGTCTCGCACCATGTGTGAAAGAAGTGCCACAGGAAACATACAAAACGATGATGGGTGAAATTACGCGATTTTTAAATGGTGGCTATCAAGAAATTAAAAATGAGTTGTCTGATAAAATGCATGAGGCAGCTGAAGAACTTGATTTTGAACGGGCAAAGGAATATCGAGATCAAATCGCCCATATTGTCGTTACGATGGAAAAGCAAAAAATGATGTCCAATGATTATACAGATCGTGACGTTTTTGGTTTTGCGTATGATAAAGGCTGGATGTGTGTACAAGTATTCTTTGTTCGTCAAGGTAAATTGATTGAACGTGACGTCTCGTTGTTTCCGATATACGATGAACCTGATCAAGAATTGCTAACATATCTGGGGCAATTTTATTCAAAGGCAAATCATTTCAAACCAAAAGAAATTTTTCTACCTGAATCAGTAGATGCACAATTAGCGGAGCAATTATTACAGGTTAAAATTCTTACTCCGAAAATTGGACAAAAGAAAGAATTACTCAATCTTGCTAATAAAAATGCTAGCATTGCGCTGGGAGAAAAATTTGCTTTAATTGACCGGGATGAGGATCGCACGATTAAAGCAGTGGAGAGGCTTGGAGAACAGCTCGGCATTTATACACCGCACAGAATTGAAGCTTTCGATAATTCAAATATTCAAGGAACAAATCCTGTTTCTGCGCTCGTTGTCTTTATCGACGGAAAACCTGAAAAACGAGAATATCGTAAATACAAGATTAAAACGGTTAAAGGACCAGACGATTACGAATCAATGCGTGAGGTAGTTCGTCGCCGCTACTCGAGAGTGTTGAAAGAAGGACTTCCGCTTCCAGATTTAATCATTATTGATGGCGGTAAAGGGCATGTTGAAGCAGTTCGCGATATTTTAGAAAATGAACTCGGTCTAGAAGTCCCGCTCTCAGGCCTTGTAAAAGATGAAAAGCATCGTACATCTGAACTGATGATTGGCAATCCACTTGAGATTATCCCGCTTAACCATAGGAGTCAGGAGTTTTATTTGCTACAACGGATTCAAGATGAGGTGCATCGTTTTGCCATCACTTTTCACCGCCAGCTGCGAGGTAAAAATGCTTTTCAATCTTTGCTTGATGAAATTGAAGGCATCGGCGAGAAACGAAAAAAACTACTTCTAAAACATTTTGGCTCAGTAAAGAAAATGCGTGAAGCAACGGTAGAAGAAGTTCAAGCGGTAGGCATTCCACGATCTGTCGCTCAAGAGCTTGTCAATAAATTGCAAGAATGATCTTGCTGTTCAAAATGGGGTATGCTATACTACAGTTAATTTTTAAAAGTAATGTACGTCTTTAATAAATTTAACTGTCTAGCTACAGCTCCTAGCCCGTCTGAGGTCATAAGGAAACCATCTGATGGAGAGAAAATCGCTCTCCATACAGCTTGTTTGCCTTATGCTCTGCCTGAGGCTGAACAAGGTGCTTATGCTTTTCGTGTGTTGATAGAGGTGCGGGTTTCATTAGTAAAGACTTGGAGAAGGATGAGCTTCTGTGAAAAGTCTTGAAAGGGGAAGTCGCCGAAGCGATCAAGTCTCATAGCTTGATTTTGCTGGTCTGACATTGAATAAATGGCAGATTGTCAGAACAATTTTGTTCTGGAGGGCTATCTCACTGTGATATTCGTATGTATTTACGTTACCACAGCAATGAGATAATTCTCATTGCTTTTTTTGTTTGCAAAAAAACAGCTGGAAAGGGTGTCACAAAGTGGGATTAATCGTGCAGAAATTTGGCGGTACATCAGTAGGAAATATTGAAAAAATAAAGCATGTAGCAACTAGGGTAATAGAAGAAGCGGCTCTTGGGAATGAGGTTGTTGTCGTTGTATCGGCAATGGGCAAAACGACCGACGAGCTCGTTAGAATGGCGAATGAAATCAGTAACACTCCGAGCAAACGGGAAATGGATATGCTGTTATCAACTGGAGAACAGGTCACGATTTCATTTCTTACGATGGCTTTACAAGAACTTGGGTATGACGCGGTTTCTTTTACCGGTTGGCAAGCTGGGATTAAAGCTGAATCGATTCATGGGAATGCAAGAATTTTGGATATTGATACGAATCGGGTCAAAGAACAGCTTTCTGTAGGGAAAATCGTTGTTGTAGCGGGCTTCCAAGGAGTGGATGCGAGCGGTGAAATCATGACATTGGGCCGAGGTGGATCCGATACGACCGCTGTTGCATTAGCGGCAGCTTTAAAAGCAGAACGCTGTGACATTTATACAGATGTTACAGGTGTGTTCACAACAGATCCTCGTTTTGTTAAATCAGCAAGGAAATTACAAGCGATTTCCTATGATGAAATGCTTGAATTGGCGAATCTTGGGGCAGGGGTTCTTCACCCACGTGCAGTAGAGTTTGCGAAGAATTATGGAATACCGCTAGTCGTTCGCTCAAGTATAGAACAGGAACAAGGAACAATCATTGAGGAGGAAGTAACGATGGAAGAGAATTTAATTGTTAGAGGGATTGCATTTGAAGACAGTATTACACGGGTAACCATTTTTGGACTGACTGGAAGGTTAACTTCTTTATCTACCATTTTCACAACCCTTGCCGAGCAGCACTTAAATGTAGACATTATTATCCAAAGCATTACGGATACTGGTACGACGAATCTAACATTCTCGATTAAAGAGGATGACGTAAGTGACGTGTTAACGGTTTTAGAAAGTAATAAAAAAGAATTACAGTTTGAAAGAATTGAAACGGAAAGTAATTTAGCGAAAGTGAGCATCGTCGGTTCGGGAATGGTTTCTAATCCGGGTGTTGCAGCGAAAATGTTTGCGATTCTTGCAGATGCAGGCATCCAAGTGAAAATGGTCAGCACATCTGAAATCAAAGTTTCTACGGTTATCCCAGACAAAGATATGGTTCAGGCTGTTGAAACATTGCATGTGGAATTTCAACTTGATGAAAGAACGGCAGTCAAAGCGTAAAAAATGAGTAGAGGATCGTTAAACCTATGCAAAGCATGGCTAAACGATCCTCTTTATCTACTTATCCCATATTAACGGAAAGTCAATCCCCCCACTTATGGAAGTTTCACTTTATCTACTCAATCGGGTCTTTTAAATCTAATTTTACGAATATCGTAGCTCTGCGGGCGCGACGTTTCGTTTCTTCGGCGCCTTCTGCTGTGAATTTTTTTTGCAAGCTGATTTGTTCAGCAAGAAATCCAGTCTCAAGTTGAAAGTGACATGCGGTGTTCAAATCAAACCGTCTTTCAACCATTATCCCAGTTAATGTCATTTCGATTTCGTCTTTGGATTGCTTGACCAATGTTAAGTCCCCCCAGCCGGCACTAGAGAAAAAGTTAATGATTTCATCTATGTTGTGAAGCGGAAATTTCCTTGCCAACTGTTTTCCAGCCCAGTATAGAACATGGGGAGAATCTTTGCCTAAAATATCATTTAATAGTATTTCTCTAATTAACTCGTAGCCAAAAATCGGGATATGCATTTCAGTGTTGTCAGATAATTCTTGCAGAGCCTGAGCTTCTTTTTCCATTGTATTCCCCACTTTCTATACAACTATTATATACGTTTTGTGAGTTGAAGCATTAATTTTTATAGGAAAATCTAAAATTAAATTGTTGGATAAATGGTGGCTTATGGGATTTTACTTAGGTGAATAAGGTAAAAAACTAGTAAAATATTTCTATTTTGAAAAAAGAAATCTTGTATCCGTTTTCTTGACGCAATTATCAGACAGGGGTAAAATGGACATGTCAGAAGATTGTTAAATAGTTTCATACATTTAGAAAATGCAGGGGTAAGGGAGAATTGATTTTATCTTTGCGAGGGTTTCACAAATTAAGGGGGGGCACTTTGTGGCGCAAAATCGAGAGTTTGGGAATCGTAAGCTTCATTCACTTCTTGGGGTAGTTCCAATTGGACTGTTTTTAATCTTCCATTTAACAGTCAACTATATGGCAACTAAAGGAGCGGATACCTTCAATGCAGCGGTACATTTAATTGAATTCACGCCAATCAAGATTGTCGTTGAATTTGTTGTCATTTATTTACCGTTGATTTTCCATGCTGTTTATGGGATTTACATCGCTTTTACAGCTAAAAACAACTTGGGAAGATTTAACTTTTTCCGTAACTGGATGTTCTTTTTACAAAGGGTATCAGGAATTATAACGTTAATCTTTCTTATTTGGCATGTGTATACGACAAGAATTCAAGCCGCACTTGGCGCTGAAGTGAACTTTGACATGATGGCAACGATTTTTTCAAGCCCATTCATGATTGTTTTTTACATTGTAGGGCTTCTTTCAACTGTTTTCCATTTCGCTAATGGACTTTGGTCATTCTCGGTAAGCTGGGGGTTAACTGTTTCACCTAAATCGCAAAAGATCATGACTTACATAACATTAGTTGTATTCCTAGTCCTTAGCTATATTGGGCTACGTGCAATTTTTGCTTTCGTATAAAAGGTTCGAATAAATCAGAGCAAGCTAACAAGCTTTGAACGGATATGAGGGAGTGAGCAATAATGGGTAAAGGTAAAATTATTGTCGTCGGTGGAGGTCTAGCAGGGCTAATGGCTACGATTAAAGCGGCTGAGCATGGACAACAGGTAGATCTATTCTCGTTAGTTCCTGTTAAACGTTCTCACTCTGTTTGTGCACAAGGTGGCATAAATGGAGCAGTAAATACAAAAGGTGAAGGGGACTCCCCATTGATTCACTTTGATGATACAGTTTACGGTGGCGATTTTTTAGCGAACCAGCCGCCTGTTAAAGCAATGTGTGAAGCAGCACCATCGATTATTCACATGTTCGACCGGATGGGTGTTATGTTCAACCGCACGGCTGAAGGTTTGCTAGATTTCCGTCGTTTCGGCGGTACACAGCATCACCGTACAGCATTTGCTGGGGCGACAACTGGCCAACAATTGCTTTATGCATTGGACGAACAAGTTCGCCGCTATGAGGTAGAAGGACTTGTTACGAAATATGAAGGCTGGGAATTCCTTGGGGCCGTCATTGACGACGAACAAGTGGCCCGCGGGATTGTGGGACAAGACTTGAAAACAATGGAAATCAAAGCATTCCCAGGCGATGCGGTCATCATGGCAAGCGGTGGACCAGGTATCATCTTTGGTAAATCAACGAACTCCATGATCAATACGGGTTCAGCTGCTTCTATTGTTTACCAACAAGGCGCGATTTATTCAAATGGTGAATTCATTCAAATCCATCCGACCGCACTTCCTGGCGATGATAAACTTCGATTAATGTCAGAATCGGCTCGTGGCGAAGGCGGACGTGTTTGGACGTATAAAGACGGGAAACCTTGGTATTTCTTAGAAGAGAAATATCCGGCATATGGAAACCTTGTGCCGCGTGATATTGCCACGCGGGAGATTTTCGATGTGTGCGTAAATATGAAGCTCGGTATTAATGGAGAAAACATGGTTTATCTTGATCTCTCTCATAAAGATCCGAAAGAATTGGATATTAAACTTGGCGGCATCATTGAAATCTATGAAAAATTCATGGGTGAAGATCCACGTAAAGTTCCAATGAAAATCTTCCCTGCTGTTCACTATTCAATGGGTGGATTATGGGTGGATTATGATCAAATGACGAATATTAAAGGCTTGTTTGCAGCAGGTGAGTGTGATTATTCACAGCATGGTGGGAACCGTCTAGGTGCGAACTCCCTTCTTTCCGCGATTTACGGTGGAATGGTAGCTGGACCAAATGCTGTTAAATATATTTCTGGTCTTGAGAAAACAAGTGAATCACTACCATCTTCCTTGTTTGATGGCTATGTGAAGCAAGAACAAGAAAAATGGGATAGCATTATGTCGCTTGATGGAACAGAAAATGCCTACGTTCTTCACAAAGAACTTGGCGAATGGATGACAAATAACGTAACGGTTGTACGTCATAATGATCGATTACAAGCAACAGACGATAAAATTGTCGAATTAATGGAACGGTATAAAAATATCAATATTTTAGATACATCAAAATGGAGCAACCAAGGAGCTTCTTTCACAAGACAATTACAAAACATGCTCCAATTAGCTCGGGTTATTACAATAGGTGCTCTTAATCGTAATGAAAGCCGCGGTGCTCATTACAAACCGGACTTCCCGGAACGTAATGACGATGAATTTATGAAAACGACAATGGCTAAGTTTACTGGTCCGAATTCAGCTCCTGAGTTCTATTACGAAGATATTGATGTTTCGTTAATTGCACCACGGAAACGCGACTATACGACAACTCACTAAAAAGAGGGGGAGAAAAGCATGGCTGAGACAAAGACAAAAACAGTACGGTTTGAAATATCAAGACAAGATACTCCAGATTCAGATCCATATATAGAGGTTTTTGAATTAGACTATCGTCCAAATATGAACGTCATTTCTGCCCTAATGGAAATCCGTCGTAACCCAGTAACGGTTGACGGAAAAACAACAACACCGATTTCTTGGGATATGAACTGTTTAGAAGAAGTTTGTGGTGCTTGTTCAATGGTGATCAATGGCAAGCCAAGGCAGTCTTGTACAGCACTTATCGACCAATTAGAACAACCGATTCGCTTAAGTCCTATGCGCACATTCCCTGTTGTTCGCGACCTACAAGTGGATCGTAGCCGTATGTTTGATTCATTGAAAAAAGTAAAAGCGTGGATCCCAATTGATGGAACGTACAATCTTGGACCAGGTCCTCGTATGCCAGAAAAGAAACGTCAATGGGCGTATGAACTTTCTAAATGTATGACTTGTGGTGTGTGCCTTGAAGCTTGCCCGAACGTAAACAGCTCTTCAGACTTCATTGGACCATCAGCACTTTCACAAGTACGTCTATTCAATGCGCACCCAACGGGCGAAATGAATCGTTCAGATCGCCTTAATGCGATTATGGGAGACGGAGGCTTAGCCAACTGCGGGAATTCACAAAACTGTGTACAATCATGCCCGAAAGGCATCCCGCTTACGACTTCAATCGCTTCCTTGAACCGTGATACAACCCTACAATCGTTCCGTAACTTCTTCGGAAGCGATCAAGTTTAATAAAAATAGTGAAAAAAGAACCCGGAATTGAACTGCCCCGTAAATGTTAGACACCAAACTAACATTTACGGGGTGTTTTATTTATGCGTCGAAATAGGAAAATATGCGTAATAAATTTTTCCAGTTATTTACGATTGGCACTGGGTAGAGAATGGTATAACAAAAAAGAAAGATTTGCGTTGTAGGAGGTAATTGTTTGTTTGATTTTGCAGATGTTACCAAATTCATTTTTTCTTTTTTTCTCATCATGCCGATTGTCACGTTTATTCACTTAAGCGGTCACCTATTTTGTGCTGCGATATTTGGAGGTACAGGGAAAAAGCTTACACTCGGTTGCGGGAATAAATTATTTTCAATTTTGAAAATGGATATAAAAAAATACTACTTTTGGAATGGACACTGCGAGTTCGATAAATTACAAGTCGATCACCCATTTAAAAGTGTGATGATTTATTTAGGAGGAGCGCTGTTCAATCTATTCAGCATATTTATTATTAATGGACTCATATTTTTGGACGTATTAAATAATTCTATTTTTTGGTACCAATTCATTTATTTCTCTTTCTATATCATGTTTTTTTCACTTTTTCCGATGTATTTTTCCGATGGATCACCTAGTGATGGACAGGCAGCTTTACTTTCTTTAAAAAAACAAGAGAAGGATATCGTTACAGGTGACGTTATAATAAAGAAAAAGAAGGCTGATTCTAAAAACGCAAAACCTTTAGAAGAAGATGATGATGTAATCTAGCTTTTTTGGATTATTAAAGTAATAGGCTTTTTAAATAGATGATTTATCAGTAGAATAAATGAATAACCATTCATAAATAACATTCATGTGCGTCTGCTCCCAACCTAACGATGAAAATTAAATTCTATCATATTATGAAGGTGGCGGTACGGAGCTGATGTTGCGAAGCTCCGTCCCTTTTCCACAGAAAGGAGCGAATAGAATGAGCAGAATATCATATATCGATAATATGGAAGAATGGGCTTCATCCTTTCAATTTAAACACCCGGTTAAAATCCGTTTTTCGGAAACGGATATGTTCGGACATGTAAATAATACTGTTCCGTTTACATATTTTGAAGAAGCAAGGATTGAATATTTTAAGAGCATTGGTTTTATGCAGAATTGGTTGCACGAAGGGAGAGATAGAATCCCTGTTGTCGCCGATCTACAATGTGACTTTCTTGAGCAATTGTTTTTCGATGATGAAATCTATGTTCACGTCAAAGCAGCCCGAATTGGAAATTCATCTGTTGATATTCATTATATGGGGACGAAGGAAGGAAAAGTGTGCCTTGCAGGTCGTGGAACGATCGTCCAAATTTCAAAGAAGACGGGGAAATCGGTAAAGTGGACCGAGGAAATGAAACGGAAGATGAGAGCGTTTTAGCTAGGGTCTAGGACTATTAAATGATTACTAATGAAAGGGTCAAGACCCCACATTCACAATATACAATTCATACTAAACGAAAGTACCACTAAGAACTGTGTATAGAGTGCGAGATCAGACTCTTATGCTTGTCCTAAAGGGTTTGATCCTTTTGATTATCGATAAAAGTCTTATTAAGCTAACTTTCTTTTCGCGGTTTCTTTTTTCATCCATGGAATTACTTCACGATTGAACCAGTAAATGTCTCTAAGATTCATTCCTCTTGGTGCTTAGGCAGATGCTGGATTAGTAAAGGTAGAAGTGGTGATAAATTCACCGAATGCGCAACCATAATTCCGTTTTGAACCATCTAATTCTCTAATTAAACTAACGCTGATTTCCTTTTGTGAACGTATATAATGTTTAATCTGTACGGCTGTCTTCCCATCTTGAGGATGATAGTAGATCAAATCAAATCCTCCGTCTGCTCCCTGTTTTGTTAATTCAGGCTTATACCCTTTACTTTTATAGTAAAGAAAACATAACCTTTCAACTTCACGCCATGACATTTCGCCAAGGCTCATTTTTAGTATTTTCATGATCAGTTCTTAATAGGTTGTGAGCTGCTTTGTCGACTGTTTTTTTGGTTTTAATTGGTTGTTTATGGTTTTTCTTTTTTATTGATACTGGTAATAACTGATCCATAATGATAGACGAAATCATAGGGAGAATGAAAATAAGTATGTAATAATAAATATCTGCTCTATTCAATAAAAGAATAGTTAAAGTAATAAATCCAACTATTAATCTAACGAGTTGAAGGATGCTGTTTCTCTGCTTCTTATACATGATTTTCTCTCCTGTTCTAATTTCCATTTCACAATAAACAATATGTCTTAGGTATCTAGCTTTTCTTCATTTAGCTACAGCACGCTTCTTAGATTAACTGATTTGAGAAAATGTGTTCGTGAAATTAAAAACTTTAAAGCAACGTTAAATTTTTGTGAATATAGGTAAACGCATCCAAATAAAGTCCAGTATCATTACTCGTCATTTGCAGTCACTGATTCACTTCACAAAGAATAAGATACTTTGATTTCTTGAAACAACTGTGAAGAGTGAAGTTGTGGTGCCAACTGATTTAAAAGGGTATTGTGGGTTCTAAAGTACATATTTGGATCGATAAAACACCCAAGGTCAATTCCGATTAATACAGATTAAAAATCAAAAATTAGGTCAAATAAAAAATATAAAAGAAATTCACTATTCGAGCCTTGAAACAGTCACTCTCCCCCCTCTCTTGTCATACTATAACAAGACTAAATAGACACCCACTCCGGGTTCTTATGCTGGTGAAGGCAAGGAGGGTTACAACACTTGAAGGAGAACGAATTCACTCATAAGCCATTACTCACCAAAAGAGAAAAAGAAGTATTCGAACTATTAGTTCAAGATAAGACAACGAAAGAAATCGCAGGGGAATTGTTTATCAGCGAGAAAACAGTTCGAAACCATATTTCAAATGCGATGCAAAAGCTTGGAGTCAAAGGACGTTCCCAAGCAGTCATTGAACTCCTTCGTATGGGAGAGTTGAAGCTCTAACACATTCTCGATTTCATACGGAGTTGATTGATAAAAGCTTAAAGAGCACCATTTTGTCAAACTGTTAGCAGCGATATTTCTAGCACAATAATGAATGAATACATTCAAGAAGGTGCTCGTTATTGCTGTTAATTTTTTTTGTATGAAGGACATGGGGATGGGGTTTCGCGATTTACTAAAATAGCCAATCTACTTTACAAAAATCCTTACTTTATCCCGCATTAACGGGCAGTAAAACCCCCACCTCAAGGCTTAGAGGAATCGAAGGAGCGTAGGTGGGGGATAACTGCCCGTAAAAGCCCGATTGGTTCAACTAACAATCAGTGAAGGATGAAGAAAACCCCCATTGATTGAAGTTTCACTTTATAAAAAAGTATTTCAAAAACCGGCTCCGCATCGCCATCATTGTGATTAGGCGAGTGTCGCGTGCTTCATAATAGATGACTAATGGTAAATGATGGCGTTTTAATACCATATTTGTTTTGTATGTGAAGAATGGTTCTTGAAATTTCCCTGTTTTTCATAGACAATAAAGACAATAAAGTTTTGTATAAGTGGTTGGGAGCTGTGAGAAATGGATGAAGTAACACATGTTGCGCATGTGGCGAGAATTGAAAAAGAGCTGCGTTATGTTTCGGGTTTGGTTAAGCAAAAGGGCCGGGAAATGTTAAATAATTATAAAATTACACCTCCACAATTTATTGCTCTTCAGTGGTTGTCAGAAGAAGGCGATATGACAATAGGGGAGCTTTCCTCTAAGATGTATTTGGCTTTCAGTACAACGACGGATTTGATTGACCGCATGGAAAAAAATGAGCTTGTCCAACGTGTGAAGGATGAGAAAGATCGTCGAGTGGTAAGAATTCACCTTTTAGAAGAAGGAAAACGGATAATAGATGAGGTAATTAAAAAGCGTCAAGTGTATCTTCAAGACGTTTTAGTGAATTTTTCAAGTGAAGAAATCATAACACTTAAAGAAAATTTAATTAAATTACATCAAGAAATGCGATAAGAATGAGGCGAGATGATTGAAACGACCAATAGGCATAATGGATTCAGGAGTCGGTGGCTTAACGGTAGCGAAAGAGGTTATGCGTCAGCTGCCCAATGAGAATATTGTATATATGGGGGATACGGCGAGATGCCCGTATGGTCCGCGGCCAATGGAAGATGTGAAAACCTTCACTTGGCAGATGACGCGTTATCTTTTGAAATACGATATGAAAATGCTGATTATCGCATGCAACACAGCTACAGCCGCAGCTCTCGAAGAAATTAGTTCAGAACTACCGATTCCGGTACTCGGTGTGATCTACCCGGGTGCCCGTGCGGCATTAAAGGTATCCTTAAATTTACATATCGGCATTATTGGTACTGATGGTACCGTTACGAGTAAGGCGTATGATCACGCGCTTGCAATGATTAATAATCGAGTGAAGGTCGATAGCCTTGCTTGTCCGAAGTTTGTTCCAATCGTGGAAAGCGGCGAGTTTTATGGTCCGATCGCTAGAAAAGTGATAGCTGAAACGCTACAGCCCTTAAAGAAAACGAACATTGATACGCTCGTTCTTGGCTGTACGCATTATCCATTACTGGGGCCGGAAATTAGCCGGTTCATGGGAAGGAATGTGAAGGTCATTTCATCTGGTGAAGAGACTGCACGTGAAGCGAGCGTCATCCTACAACATGATAATCTGTTGAATGTAAGCAAAGAAACACCAAAACACCAATTTTTCACGACTGGATCTAAGGAAATATTCCAAAGTATTGCCTATAGTTGGATCGGTGAAAAGATAGGGACTGTCCAAACGGTGAAAATTGATTGATCAGACTAACTATTTGGACATGTCACATTGGTAACAGTTTAAATACGATTGATATTGTAGGAGGCAGACCCATATGAGTCGTCTCCTATTTTTTTTGAAAAAAATTGGTCTATAAATTCCCATGGCTCGTATAAATAGTAGTACAAACTGTCCTGGGAGGGATTGAACATGACTCACGTAACAAAAATATCAGTTATCACAACTGTTCTGGCTTCTTCGCTCTTTTTAGGTGGTTGCGGCCTGTTCGGTGAAAAAGAAAAAGCAAATATTGATCCGCCAGAAGGAGTGACATTAGTAGATGATGAAGCAGGATTAAAAGAAGTGAATGGTAAGGAAGAAACAAAGACTGACAGTAAAGAAGAAGCAACCAAAACCATCAAAACTGAATTGTATTTGATTGATAAAAGCGGGTTTGTCGTACCACAAACGCTAGAACTTCCTTCGAATACAGCAGTTGCTCAGCAAGCGCTTGAATATTTAGTCGCCAACGGACCTGTGTCTGAGGTGCTTCCAAACGGCTTTAGAGCAGTAATACCTGCGGATACACATGTAAGTGTTGATATTAAAGAAGGTGTAGCAACCGCTGATTTTTCCAAGGAATTTGCTACATATCAAAAAGAAGATGAATTAAAAATTCTCCAAGCCATCACTTATACATTAACTCAATTTGATACGGTTGATAAAGTGGTATTAAAATTGAATGGCACAGAAATGAAAGAAATGCCGGTTAACAAAACACCGATTTCAGACGGATTGAATCGTTCAGTAGGTATTAACTTCGATTTATCTAATGTTACGGATGTTTCTAATACGATGCCGCTTACTGTGTATTATATTGGTGGTGAAGATGGTAGCTACTATTATGTTCCTGTAACAAAAAGGGTCAAAGAATCGAATACTGACACGATCACGGCAGCTGTCAATGAACTGGTAAAAGGACCAGGACTTGCTTCAAGTCTGCTTTCAGGTTTTACGGATGATGTTGCGTTAATTGCCGAACCGAAAACTGAAGATGGAAAAGTTACCTTGGATTTCAATGAGAATATTCTAGGCAGTTTCAAAGAAAGAAAGATTTCGAAAGAGGCTCTTGATGCACTGGTTCTTTCATTAACAGAACAAAAAGACATTGAAAGCGTGGAAGTGCTTGTACAAGGAAAAGGCGGTTTGGTGGATGAAGCTGGTAAAGCATTAACTGAACCCGTAAGCCGTCCTGCAAAAGTGAATACGGGCAGTTTTTAATAGAAGGATATAAATGTGTGAGGGCTGCTTTTGGCAGACCTTTTTTTGTTTGTGATGATAAGGGATTTCATTAAATGCTAGAATTATTATGAGAGAGGAAATTGTGTTAGACTTTAATTATGGTTTAACTTGGAGTACTAATTAACAAGTTAGGCATAAAAAACAACCACTTTGTAAAAAAATCTTACAGTGATTCAGGAGTGATATAGGATGAAAACGGTCATTATTGCAACGAAAAATAAAGGAAAAGCAAAAGAGTTCGAAAGCTTGTTTCATTCAAGAGGATTTCAGGTTCAGACGCTCCTTGATATCGAAGACGCCCCAGATGTCGAGGAAACAGGGACTACCTTTGAAGAAAACGCAATTTTAAAAGCAGAAGCAATTAGTAAAATGCTCGGGCAGTTTGTGATAGCTGATGATTCGGGCTTGATTGTAGATACGCTTGATGGCAGACCTGGCGTGTATTCAGCACGCTACGCTGGTGAGGCAAAGAGCGATGCGGCTAATACAGAGAAGGTTCTCAACGAATTAAAGGATGTGCCAGAAGACAAAAGAACGGCAAGATTTTATTGCGCACTAGCGCTTGCATCTCCAAATCAAGAAACAATTACAGTGTCTGGTTCTGTGGAAGGACGAATCACAAACGAACCAAAGGGTACGAATGGTTTTGGCTATGATCCTGTTTTTTATGTGAAAGAAAAAGGAAAAACGATGGCTGAGCTCAAAAGCAATGAGAAAAATGAAATCAGTCACCGCGCCAATGCCCTACATGTACTCGAAGGAAAATTAGATGCTTTTCTTGAAAAGGAAGCGACTCAATGATGAAAGTGGGGATTATGAGTGATAGCCATGGTCTCACGTCAGAGGTTGAAAGAATAAAAGCCCGCCACCAAGCTGAAGTCGATGTATTCATCCATTGTGGCGATTCTGAGTTAGAGAAAGCAGATGCAATTATGGAAGGGTTGTTAGCTGTTAGAGGCAATTGCGATCATGACCCTGCTTATCCAGATTATACAGTGGAAACAATCGGTGACTTACGCTTTCTGGTCACCCATGGTCATTTGTATAATGTGAAAATGACCGTTATGAATCTTTCCTATAAAGCGGAGGAAGAGCAAGCCGACATCATTTGCTTTGGTCACTCCCACATCGCCGGTTCTGAAATGATTGACGGAAGACTATATATTAACCCAGGAAGCATACGACTGCCAAGAAACCGTAAAGAAAAAACCTATGCCATCCTCGAACTCAATCAAAAAAAAGCAACGATCCAATTCTATGATGTTTATGGGAATGTAGTAAACGAATTAAGGAATACTTACACATTTACCTGAGATCATGAATAAGGAAGCTGTCTCAAAAAGGTTCTGATCTCACACTCTATGTACCGGAAATTGTGTCATGATCATGTAATATAAAGGCTATTTAGTAGTTGTTGGGTCGAATCTTTTCAATTTGAGACAGCTTTATTCAGACGATGATTGAAATAAATCAATAACAAGTGTTGACTATCTAACGCTTACATACTATAATAAATCTTGTCATTACATCTTATGTCCCAGTAGCTCAGCTGGATAGAGCAACGCCCTTCTAAGGCGTCGGTCGGGAGTTCGAATCTCTCCTGGGACGTTAAATGAAAAAAGGCTGTTATATGAAGGTTCTAAAGATCAGAAATAATCTTTAGTGGCCGATGTATAGCAGTCTTTTTTGTTTTATTTTTCAATATTTCAAAAAAACGGTATTTGCGAATAAATGGGTCTGTCAATTATAAGTTTTTCTATAATAAAAACACCTAGTTTTTAGGATGGTGAGAGGTATGATCGAAATAGAGCTAAGCTTACTTATCGTTCAAGAGATATTAACCAAGAGTAGTTCCGGTTGTAGAGCCAGGAATTATTTGGTTTCCAGTAACTTGAATTTGTTGAATTTGTAATACTTTTAACGTAAGGTCCATGACAATTTTTTCACGCAAAGTGCTAAACGCTTGTTCAGGTTCTACCATAGTTGGCGAAAAGTCAAGTTCAAAGAAGTTGGCACGTACTAACTCACCATAAGGTTGTTCATTATAGTTCACAAGGTTCTGGAAGAAATATTTATCCAAACGTGGAGCTACTTGATTTGCTTCATTTAGAAACATAGCTGAGTTAGCTGAAGAACCAGCAAGAATTGGGAATATGATAAAGTCCGCTGCTGTAAGATCTGCGAACCCGGAAAACGGAACATCTGCAATTCGATCAAACAAATTTCCATTACATTCGGTTGAAGCATATTCAATATTTTTCCGAATGAATCCAGAAACAAATAATTTAGCTCTTGTTACGTTGAAGAAGTTAGTACCGGCAATTGGAGCAAATTCAACAGGCACAAGTTTGACTTGACTTAGAAATGCATTCTTATGAACTCTTTTAATTTCCGTCGCTGCTGGCGTAAGTGAAATATCCGCCTCTACAACAATTTGTAATGTTCTTTCTGCTACTACAACCGGAATTTTAATAGTTGGAGTACTTGCTATACTAACGAGTGGTGTTGCTTGATCGCTTAATGGAATTTGTTCTGTCGAAGTTACTGGACAAGGTGGGTTAACTTGTTGTAAAGGTTGATTATTGAGGTTATCGCTCATAAAGTAATCTCTCCCTAATATTTTCTAGTTTTTACTACCATACAAAATTACTATATTCAGCATTTTATTTTTAGCATGGGTAATTGAAGGAGGGGCTTGGCCTCTTTTATTTAATAGCCTTGATTTTTCCAATGGATGAAGGTGTTCAGGCTTTAAATGCCGTTGGGCTTAGATTAATACCTCTATTTCGGGAGCTAACCATGGGACTTGCGAGTTCTTATAGTAACCTTTTCCTTTAAGCGTTATCGTATCTAACTCGAACACTTTGTTCTTGTAGTAAATGCACGAATGTAACTAACACTGTTTTCTGGGTTAATTGCTTTTCATTTGATTCCTTTTTTTTGTGTATGGGATTTACTTGAACGGACTCAATAGGAGTATGGCTGTAGTTTTCATGAACCGTGTCTGATAAACTTGTATGTTCATGAATTTCCGAAAAAATTAAACGACAATATGGCTGCTCTGGATAATACGTTACATTGTTGAATAGTTTAGTGTTAGTTTGAGGGACTTCTTTATTATTTGGGTCAAAAAAGTCAAATGTTTTTTGAGTAATCGCTCCAAATACCGGTGGATGGAGAAAATTATCAATTTCGACAATAGTGGAGAATGGTCTTTTTTTTGTCATTAAATAAATTTTTCCGTCTTTGTAAAGTGGATCTGTTTCAAGATCCTGATTAGCGGCTGTATATTCAATGTTTTGGATGATATATCCTTCTATAAATAAATTTCCTTTTAATGCTTTAGACATCCCGTTCTTTAATGGTTCAGAAAATTGGGTTGGTATAAACTTACTATTTGATAGGACAACTTTATTGGAAATTACGTTAATCCACATAATATTTTCCTCAAACAATACGGCTTCTTCTAAACAAATATCTATTTTGTATTCCCCAACTACAACTGGAACTCTAATATTTACAAAATCCAAAGAAGTGCTAGATTGATTACTTTTTTCCTCCGTTTTATCAACGGGTGAATCATGTACGGGAACGACAAGCGAATCATCCTCGTACAGGTCCTCATCGATGTCGACCCTGTTAAAAATCTTGTGTTTTTCATCAGCTAAGTTGGAACCAGAAGGATCGTTTGAATCAAATGTAACCTCCGTTGGAGAATACTTGCTAACGTCGGCTTGAAAATTCTGCTGATCATTAGTGGGTTCGGTTATGTTCATAACAGAATTATCTTTAGCTTCCGGTTCGATTTCAAAAGGTTGCTCAATACTTATACACGCAGGTGAGTCAAATGAATTCTTAATTGTTTCTGGAAGAGAATTTCCATTAAATTCGTCGCTTTCATCTGAGACACAAAGGCTAGGAATATGATTTGATAGTCGACAATCAATTTTGATGTCTGTAAAATATTTGCTTTTACCGCAGGAGGTGGAAGTAGGTTTTATTTGAACTCTAGAAGAATTAATAATGTTTATTTGTCTGGATATAATTTCCTGCATCTTTATCGAATTCACCCATGGAGTCTTCACTATACTCAACTCCTAAATGAAATTTTTTCCCCTGTTATTTATGTATGCTGTTTCTCCGCTATTGTTCCTCTAATCTGTATATTTCTGGTGCCAGCTGAAAGCGGTATGTTGAAGGAAAAGAACGCATGTAGTGAATATGTGAAGAGTAGAAGTTTTGATGCAATTCGCCAGTTTAAGAGTCTGCATACTAAAACAAGTCTTGTATGAAGAATTTAAAAAGAAAGATAAAACGAATGGAAGGAAATATAGCAAAAAAAGACGAGTCTACCTTCAAAAACCGAAAGTAGATTCGTCTTTTTCATAAAAAACTTTAATCATTCATCAAAAGGCCTAAGTGTTTCAGTGGTCTTGATAAAAGGGCGTAATCTTTAAACAAATCGGAATAGTAAGGGGTGGCTAGAAGCGTCTTCTCCTGTTGGAATTTTACGGTTCTGATATTTGATGTCATTAGGGCAATTGGATAAGAAAGAATGCCCATTTGTCCAATCGTCCCAAAGATTATCTGAATAAATTGAAATAAAAGGGGTGAAAAGATGGGATATACTTTTATTCACAAAAGTTATAGCAGACATAAGGGGAATCGATCGAATTGTACATGTGAACGTAGTCATCGATGTCGGGATTGTTGTGGGTGTGATGGACCACAAGGAATCCCGGGTCCACAGGGAATACCCGGTCCTGCAGGTCCTCCAGGCCCTCCGGGTACAGGAAGCGTCATTCCAAGTGTTGAAAGATATTTTTATATTGTAACCTCAGATATTGAGACCCCTGAAACGATTCCTGCGAATCAATTTACAAACGATGATGGGATGCCTGCTACTGGATTTCCAACAGGTCAGAATAGTTACGTTAATCTGTACCTTAATGGAATATTACAGCCGGGGAATTCATACCTTGTCGGTGGTGAAACTTTAACAATTATTCCTAATGGCGACATTATTTACGAAGGCTCCTCAATCATTCTAGAAGTAGTTGAGTTTTACTCTCAAGAAGAAGGAAGATAAATGTGTGATTTTATTAGGTCATGCGCTCTTCCTTTTTTTTAATTTTTCACATTAACTAGAGTATAAAAGAAAAGGGAGGTGAATAAAAATGGCCATAATCAAACCTTTTATAGCTGGTAGAAGATTTACGGCTACTGCTGGTTCAGGAACTGGTGCAGGAGCGGCATTTTTAATAGACGCAACTGAATTTACAACTGACGCAGGTGCTGCTGCTACAGCATTTCCAGCTTCATTTGCGTATTACACCCTTTATATAAACGCGATGGTTCAGACTGCAGATACTTCATCTGTTACTACTGCAACGCTCACGATTCCTGGTGGAGATGTATTAGATCCAGCAACTCCAATTGTCGTTGAATTTGTCGTAACGTAATCAATCTACAGGGATTCAAAATTGGACAAGATTATTAAAAAAGAAAATATTTAGCGGGAAATAGAAACGGGAAACTTTAAACATTTAAGGTTTCCCGTTTCGTAATTTTCATTTGACCTTTAAGATTAAAATTCGATGTTTTTGCAAAAATATCATATAAAAATTCACGCAAAATAAAACTAATTTTTATATGAAATCGTCTAAGGTATAGAAAGAAAGGGTGAGATACGTGAAGGAGTTAGTTGCAGAAGCTCTCCGAAATGGCGAAGAGGACGCGCTGCTTGATGAAATCATGATGGTGTATGGACAAGATATCTTGCAGCTTGTTTATTCGTATGTGAAGAATCTTCCGTTGGCAGAAGATTTAACCCAGGAAATCTTCGTGAAATGCTATCAAGCACTGCCGAGATACAGGGGACAGGCGAAAATACGTACTTGGCTTTGGCGGATTGCGATCAATCATTGTAAGGATTACTTGAAGAGCTGGTATTATCGCCAAGTCGAATTAGACGCTGAAAATCATGCTGGTTTTCAAGCGGTAGATCATGTGGAACAAGATATTATTCAAAATGATGAGGATCAGGTATTAGCAGATGCTGTCATGAATCTCCCGGTGAAGTACAGAGAAGTGATTTATTTGTATTATTTTCAAGAGCTTACGATTAAAGAATTGGCAGAAATGACAGGGAACAGTCAGAGCACGATTAAAACAAGGATGCGCAGGGCGAAACAAATATTAAAGAACAGTTTGGAGGGAACAGGATGGAAAATCGATTAAAACAGTTGAAAAAAGCGATGAAGACTACTGTTTTTTCAAACGTGAATTTTTCAGAAAAACATCAGAAAAATATTCGTCAGGCCATTGTAAATGAAGGAGCAGGTGAAGAGGAAGTCATTCTTGCGATTTTTAGAATGTTGAAAAGTGAAAAAAGCGGCTTTGAAATTATGGACGTTCTGACGAGGAAAGGGAATATAAAGTTCGCTGATCATGAAGGCTTGTTGTATGCATTACTACATGATTTAGAACAAAAAGAGTACATACAAGCATATTGGGGAACTTCCGAGCAAAAGTTATACAAATTGCATGATAAAGGGCGGAAGCTGTTGAGCAAAGCGGAGACAAAAAAAGAATCGGCCTCATTTGTTCTTCAAACCGTAATGGGTGGATAATTCTATGAATAAAGAAAAGTTTTTGTCCGAAGTATCGCGCAGTATTCGTTCCACGGAAGCTAGGAAACTCGTTGAAGTAGAACTGAATAATCATTTGAAACAATCAATAGAAGTGCTAAAGAAACAAGGATTAAATGATGAAGAAGCTGAACAAAAGGCCGTTTTAAGAATGGGGAGTCCAATCCTCCTTGGGCAAAAAATGGATCGTTTGCACCGCCCGAAAGTGGATTGGAAAATGATTGGCTTGTTTTTGTTTATCGTTGTTCTTGGAATGGTGCCAATATTTGTGTTCGAATCTGAACATACGGCGATGGCCTTTCTTCAGAAGTTCATAGTAACGTTTATTGGGATTGCTTTCGCCGCATTCCTCATGTTTTTTGATTATCGAAGACTGCAAAAATTAGGTATTGGCTGGTTCATAATTGGTTGGGGAATAATTTCATTTGCACTCATTTCAGGAAATATGGTAAAAGGAAGTGCTACTCTCGTGTTAGGACCATTTTCAACGGATATATCAATCACACTGCCACTTTTTTTATTAGGATGGGCAGGCTTTTTCCAAAATAAAAAAATGAAAATGTATCTGGTCGCGATTTTGTATCTAATTACAAGCTATTTTATTCTAATAACCCCAAACCTTTTCGTTTTTGGCATGTTCACGATTATCACAGGTGTAATGTTGTGGGGAAGTCATTTTAAGAAAAGGAAAGTTATTTGGTCTTATATAATTTCATTGGTGATTGGCGCATCGATACCGCTATATGCCTGGTTTACCTCTGGAATTAAGGAATATCAACTAACGCGTTTATTGGCGTATCTACATCCTGAAAAATATGCAGACTCATCTGGATATCACTATGTAAAAATCAAAGAACTCCGAGATGGAACAGGGTGGTTTGGGCAGCCACTTCCAGAATCAGGTTTGACATTACCGGCGAGTACAACGGATTTTGTTTTCATTTCTTTATCTTATACCCTGGGTTGGGCATTTGCAGTTGTGTTAGGAGGCACGTTGTTTTTGCTAATCCTGCGAATGTTTATCGTTGTTAAAACGGTCCGTGATGGATACGGAAAGTTACTTGTAATCGGCGCCTTAAGTCTCTTTGCCTTCCAGGTTTTGTTTAATCTTGGGATGTCATTTGGGCTATTTCCGATCATGAGTGTATCACTTCCATTTATAAGTCAGGGAAATGTGCAGGTTCTGTTGAATGCGGGGCTTATCGGTCTGGTATTAAGTGTGTATCGTAAAAAAGATTTGGTTCAACCTAAGAATCTATAAGTAAAAACAAGAATTTTCTTCAAAAAAGAAATTCTTGTTTTTATGTTTCTTGAATTTTTTAAAAAGGTCAAAAGTTCTATTAATATAGAAAATAAGTCACAGCAATGATGTAAGCGGATTCAACTTAATTAATAAAATCGAATAGTCAAATAATTAGGAAAAAGGTATTGACGTTCCTTAAATATCAGCGTAATATTAGTTTCAAATACAACAGCTTTTACATTCTTCTAAAAATTACAAGAATTTAAATAGCTGGTCACTACTCAAATTTTAGCGAGTAATATAATAATAAAATTCAACATGTTAAAGCATTGATGAGGATAAGTAGTCTTTTGAGCAGACATTTACAGAGAGCCGGGTAGCTGGGAGCCGGTAATGTCCAAAAGGTGAACTCACCTCTGAGTTTCAGCCTGAAAGTGTACGAGTAAGGCTGAACGGGTGCCAACCAGCACCCGTTATCAAAATACAGTACAGAGTGAAATCTGTTTAGAGTGCGCACGTATTTTGTGCGAATTAGGGTGGTACCGTGGATAGGATATATAGCCTTTTCACCCCTTAAGTAATGCAATGGCATGCTTAATGAGGTGAGAGGCTTTTTATATGTTCTTCAGCCTTTTGGGAGTAAAAGCATGACCACGATTAAACACTAAAGAAGTAAAGGAGGTCTTTTCAAATGACAGAAAAAGCAGTGGTAGCAGCCAGTAAAGCGGAGCAACAAGTAAAGAGCGGGGCCGCATTTCTGATTGATGCCCTGAAAAAGGAACAAGTTGAAGTCATTTTTGGATATCCGGGTGGAGCTGTTCTACCGATTTACGATGAAATTTATCGATCAGGCATGGTACACATCCTACCGCGTCATGAACAAGGTTCCATTCATGCGGCGGAAGGGTACGCCCGAATTACTGGAAAACCTGGGGTAGTTATTGCTACTTCTGGCCCAGGGGCAACCAATATTGTGACTGGTCTAGCAGATGCCATGATTGATTCCATTCCTTTAGTCGTTTTCACTGGCCAGGTTGCTACATCCATTATCGGCACAGATGCATTTCAGGAAGCGGATGTGATTGGAATTACAACGCCAATCACAAAGCATAATTACCAAGTAAGGAAACCGGAAGACCTCCCGCGCATTATCAAAGAAGCGTTCTATATTGCTTCAAGCGGCCGGCCGGGTCCTGTACTCATCGATATTCCAAAAGATGTAGCAACGATTGATGGTAAAGTTGGTGAAGAACCAGAAATGGATTTACCAGGCTATCAGCCAACTACACAACCAAATTATTTACAAATTAGGAAACTAGTAGAAGCAGTGAGCAGTTCGAAAAAGCCAGTGATTTTAGCTGGAGCAGGGATTCTGCATGCAAAAGCCTCCGAACAACTTTTGCGATATGCGGAGCAACAAGGAATTCCAGTTGTGCATACACTTTTAGGACTTGGTGGATTCCCAGCTGACCATCCATTATTCATCGGAATGGGCGGCATGCACGGTATTTATGCCGCAAATATGGCAATCTCAACATGTGATTTGCTCATTAATATCGGTGCCCGTTTTGATGATCGCTTAACTGGAAATTTGGCAACTTTTGCGCCAAACGCCAAGGTTGCACATATTGATATTGATCCTGCAGAAATTGGGAAAAACGTACCGACGAAGATTCCTGTTGTTGGAAGTGCCAAAGAAGCGCTCGAACAATTGATAGCCCAAGACGGCAAGAAGCCAGAACTTACAGAGTGGATTGAAACATTGCAAGGCTGGAAGAAAGAATTCCCATTTGTATACAACAGAGAGTCGGATATATTGAAACCGCAAAGAGTCATTGAACTTTTACATGAAAAAACAGATGGTAATGCGATTGTCGTAACAGATGTTGGTCAACATCAAATGTGGGCAGCTCAATATTTTCCTTTTAATAAACCGCATGCTTGGGTAACTTCAGGTGGACTCGGAACGATGGGGTTTTGTATACCAGCAGCAGTCGGTGCTCAAATTGCAGAACCTGAGGCAACTGTTTTTGCAGTAGTTGGTGATGGTGGATTCCAGATGACGAGTCAGGAATTAGCCGTAATGGCTGAATTAAACCTTCCAGTCAAAATCATCATCGTGAACAATCATGCGCTAGGTATGGTTAGACAATGGCAGTCAGAGTTTTATGAAGGACGCTTTTCTCACAGTAAATTCGATTATCAACCAGACTTTAGTAAATTAGCAGATGCCTATGGAATTCCAGCTTTCAAAGTCGATAATGAAGCAGATGCTAGTGCCAAAATTGAAGAAGCACTTGCGATCAAAGGACCTGTACTCATTGACTTTGACGTAGAACCTGAAGAAAATGTCTATCCGATGGTGGCGCCGGGTAAAGGGCTGCATGAAATGGTAGGTGTGAAGCTATGAAGAAAGGCATTCTAACCCTAACTGTAAACAATCGCCCTGGCGTGTTAAATCGAATTACGAATTTGTTTACGAAACGAAACTATAATATTGAAAGCATCGCTGTTGGTCAGTCTGAACAAGAAAATGTCTCAAGAATAACCGTAGTTGTTCATGTTGAAGATGAGAACGTCATTGAACAGATGACCAAACAGCTAAATAAGCAGATTGATGTCTTAAAAGTAACAGATATTAGCAATCAATCCATAGTAGCGAGAGAGCTGGTTCTTGTAAAAGTACTTTCTTCAAGCCAAACCCGTACGGAGATCTATTCCTTAATTGAACCATTTCGCGGGTCGGTCATTGATGTTAGCAAAGATAGCCTCACGATACAAATTACAGGTGAATCCGATAAGGTCGAAGCATTCATTGAATTGCTCAAGCCTTATGGAATAAAAGAACTTGCGCGAACCGGCACAGCAGCCTTTCCGCGCGGTACACAAAAACAATCGGTTGTAAAAAGCTTCACGATTGTCTAATAAAAGTGAAATTTCCATCAGTGGTGGATTTTCTAACTAATAGTAAATAGAATTAAGCAAGGATATACAGGCTACTTTCCCTACATATTTAAAGGGACATTACAGCTTGAATAATCAGAAAAAAACAACTAATGAGAAAAAGGGAGATGTATTAAAAATGACAAAAGTATATTATAACGGTGACGCAAACGAAACGTATTTAGCAAATAAAAAGGTAGCAGTAATCGGGTATGGTTCTCAAGGACACGCTCATTCACAAAACCTTCGCGACAGCGGTGTTGAAGTAGTAATTGGTCTTAGAAAAGGAAAGTCATGGGACAAAGCAGAAGAAGATGGTTTCCAAGTTTATTCTGTAAAAGAAGCAGCAGATCAAGCTGACGTAATCATGATTCTTCTTCCAGATGAAATGCAAACAAAAGTATACCAAGAAGAAATCCAACCAGTACTAAGAGCTGGTCAAGCATTACTTTTCGCACACGGATTCAACATTCATTTTAATCAAATCGTTCCTCCAGCAGATGTAGATGTTCTATTAGTTGCTCCAAAAGGTCCTGGACATCTTGTAAGACGTACGTACGAACAAGGCGCAGGTGTACCAGCATTATTTGCCATCTATCAAAACGTGACTGGCGAAGCACAAGAATTAGCTCTTGCTTACGCTCAAGGAATCGGTTCATTACGTGCTGGTGGTTTGGAAACAACATTTAAGGAAGAAACAGAAACAGATTTATTTGGAGAACAAGCTGTACTTTGCGGCGGATTAACGTCATTAGTAAAAGCTGGATTCGAAACATTAACAGAAGCAGGCTATCAACCAGAAGTTGCATACTTCGAGTGTTTACATGAATTGAAACTAATCATCGACTTAATGTACGAAGGCGGATTAGAAAACATGCGTTATAGTATTTCGGATACAGCTCAGTGGGGAGATTTCGTTTCAGGACCACGCGTTGTGACTGACACCGTAAAAGCAGAAATGAAAAAAGTGTTGAAAGATATTCAAGATGGCGAATTTGCTAAAGGTTGGATTCTAGAAAACCAAGCAAATCGTCCAGTATTCACAGCAATCAATAACCGTGAAAACGAACACCAAATTGAAGTAGTTGGTCGTAAGCTTCGCGCAATGATGCCTTTTGTACAACAGCAACAAAAAGCTAAGAAAGAGGTGGTGACTGTTGCGAAAAATTAATATTTTCGATACTACGCTTAGAGATGGTGAGCAATCAGCAGGTGTGAACCTAAATTTTTCTGAAAAAATAGAAATCGCCTTACAGTTAGAAAGATTAGGCGTAGATATTATTGAAGCGGGATTCCCCGCAGCATCAAAAGGCGATTTCGCATCTGTTCAAGAAATCGCTAGAAAAATTCGCACAAGCTCGGTAACCGGGCTTGCGCGAGCGGTGCAAAGTGATATCGATGCAGCGTGGGAAGCGTTAAAAGATGGTGCGGAGCCAAGATTGCATACGTTTATTGCTACTTCACCGATTCACCGTGAATATAAATTGAAGCTTTCAAAAGAACAAGTAGTGGAACGTGCGGTACAGACGGTAGCTTATGCTGCTAGCCGCTTTCCGCTTGTTCAATGGTCGGCAGAGGATGCGAGTCGTACAGAGCTTGATTATTTAGCTGAAATCGTAGAAGCAGTAATTGGTGCCGGAGCAAGGATTATTAATATTCCAGATACGGTTGGCTATACAACTCCAAAGGAATATGCTGAGATCTTTACGTATCTGCGTAATCATGTTCCTTCTATTGATAAGGTGCAATTATCAACACATTGTCATGATGATATTGGTATGGCTACAGCCAACTCACTGGCTGCTATCGAAGCAGGCGCCACTCAGGTGGAAGGTACCATTAACGGAATTGGCGAGCGGGCTGGGAATGCAGCGCTTGAAGAAGTCGCAGTAGCGCTACATATCCGCAGTGACCACTATCAAGCAAATACAAGGCTGACTCTTAATGAAATTAAACGTACAAGCGATATGATCAGTAAATTGACAGGTATGATCATTCCTCCGAACAAAGCAATCATCGGAAGAAACGCGTATGCACATGAATCTGGTATTCATCAGGATGGCTATTTAAAAGAAAAATCTACCTATGAAATTATCTCTCCTGAACTAGTCGGTGTGTCTACAGATGTGCTAGTGCTAGGAAAACATTCGGGACGTCATGCTTTCAAAAATAGGCTGGATGAATTGAAATTGTACGTAACGGATGAAGAAATGAACCGTCTGTTTGTTCAATTCAAAGCATTAGCGGATAAGAAAAAAGAAATGACAGATGAGGATCTTGTAGCGCTTGTTCTTGAAGAGAAAATTTCGAAGGATGATCGATTCTTTGAATTAGATTCCTTACAGGTTACGTATGGAACGAACCAAATCCCGACGGCGACTGTTACATTGAAAAATGGAAATACAGATCTTATACAAGAAGCAGCTACAGGTGCCGGAAGCATTGAAGCCCTTTACAATACGCTCGAACGATGTCTAGACAATAAAGTGAATCTGCTTGACTACCGTATCCAATCCGTAGGAGCCGGTCGTGACGCATTAGCACAAGTGTATGTGAAAATCCGTTATCGTGGGATGGAAACAAGTGGGCGCGGCCTACATCAGGATGTGTTAGAAGCATCTGCAAGAGCGTATCTAAATGCAGTAAATCGCATCATCTATTTGAGTGAAAAAGATACCGTTCTACAATAACAGCGAGAAGTTATGTTCAAAAAAGAGGATAAAAACATACTTTATCTAATTTTTTGAACATCCTCTAGAAAGGAGAGAGAAGGATGAAAAGGAAAATTGCAGTGTTGCCTGGGGATGGTATCGGAAAAGAAGTGACGGGAGGTGCAATTGAAATACTCGAAGCTGTTGCAGAACGATTCGAGCATGAATTCACCTTTGAATATGGCCAAATTGGTGGGGAAGCCATTGATGCAACAGGTTTACCACTCCCTGATGAAACCGTTGAATTGTGCAAATCAAGTGATGCAATTCTTCTTGGTGCAGTTGGTGGGCCAAAGTGGGATAAAGGGCCCCCTCATTTACGTCCAGAACGCGGGTTGCTGAAAATCCGGAAAGATTTAAATCTTTATGCCAATCTGAGGCCAATCAGCTATTTTTCTAGTTTGTCAGAAGCCTCTCCGCTAAAGCAAGAAATTATTGAGGACGTGGACTTTATTATTGTACGGGAGTTAACTGGAGGTTTATACTTCGGGAAACCAAGTGAACGTACGGTTTTTGAAGGTAAGGAAGCAGTCGTTGATACGTTGTTTTACCAGAAAGAAGAAATGAGAAGAATCATTGAACTTTCTTTTGAAATCGCAAGCCAAAGACAGAAAAAAGTCACGTCTGTCGATAAAGCGAATGTGCTTGAATCAAGTAGACTATGGCGTGAAACGGCAGAGGAAGTGGCAAAGAATTATCCTGATGTAACATTAGAGCATATGCTTGTGGATAATGCCGCGATGCAATTGATTCGCAATCCTAGACAATTCGATGTTGTGGTCACAGAAAATATGTTTGGGGATATTTTAAGTGATGAAGCATCGGTTCTAACAGGATCACTTGGAATGCTTTCCTCTGCATCAATTTCAGTAGATGGACCTAGTTTATTCGAACCAATCCATGGTTCAGCGCCAGATATTGCTGGCAAAAACGTAGCAAATCCGCTTGCAACGATTCTTTCAGCAGCATCTATGCTTAGGTTGTCGTTTGGAATGGAGAAAGAAGCAGAAGCGGTTGAAAAGGCTGTTCACTCTGTACTCGATTCAGGATTCAGAACAATTGATATCGCTGGGAATAATACAGAGAACTTGTCAACTGAAGAAATGATTGCTGAAATCAAAGCTGCTCTTTTAAATGAAGTAGCAATCTAAAGCAAGATGGATGTTAATGAGTAAATGTGATTCACAAAGAAGACGGCTCAATTAAGCCTTCTTTCAGCCATTTTTGGTGAAGGAAGAGTCTTTTTTGAGCTATTTTAAAAAAGTCACATAAATGGTGCAATAACGGCATCATTTTATGAAGGAAGAATGTATAAAAGTCATAAAACCAGCTCCAATTAAGTGATGGAGTGATTGTCACATTTTTAGGTTTTTACACATTGTCCAGCTTAACTTTAAAAGATCATGTTAGTTAGCTGTTTAAGTTAAGCGCTGGTCCATCCTTATTCTTCATAAATTATAACAGCTAAACATTAAAAACTTTGTGAGGTGAGCAAGCGTGGGGAAATCAATTATTGAAAAAATTTGGGAGCAACATATCGTTCATCAAGAGGAAAATAAACCGGACTTATTATATATTGATCTGCATTATATTCATGAAGTCACTTCACCGCAAGCATTTGAGGGTTTAAGGTTGAAAGGTAGGAAAGTAAGACGACCTGACCGGACGTTTGCGACGATGGATCATAACGTTCCAACAATCAATCGTTATTTTATTGAAGATGAAGTTGCTCTGAAACAGTTGACGGCGCTTGAAACAAACTGCCGTGATTTTGGAATTGAGCTTGCAGATTTGAACAGTCCGGATCAAGGGATTGTTCATGTTATCGGTCCTGAAATGGGATTAACACAGCCAGGAATGACCATTGTTTGTGGAGATAGCCACACGTCAACTCATGGCGCATTCGGATCGATTGCCTTTGGGATTGGAACAAGTGAAGTGGAGCATGTTTTTGCAACTCAGACATTATGGCAAACAAAACCGAAGACGTTAAAACTTGAAGTAAACGGAAAACTAAAATTTGGTGTAACGGCAAAAGATGTGATTTTATACATAATTGCCAAGTATGGCGTGAATTTTGGGAATGGATATATTGTTGAATATTGCGGAGAGGTATTCCGAAATATGTCGATGGAAGAACGAATGACTGTTTGCAATATGTCGATTGAAGGCGGCGCACGTGCTGGGTTAGTCAGCCCGGATGAAACAACATTCTCCTACTTACAAGGCAGAAAGTTTGTTCCAACAGGCGAAGAGTTTGAAGAGAATGTTGAAAAGTGGAAACTCTTAGCTAGTGATGAAGATGCAGTCTATGACAGGGAAATCACCATTGCTGCAGAGCAAATCTCGCCAATGGTTAGCTGGGGAACAAATCCTGGCATGGCAAGTGCTGTGGATGAGAATATCCCTGTTGGCTCTAGTAATACGGTTGGGGAAAAAGAATTGCAACTTGCTCTCGAATATATGGGGTTAACGGAAGGAATGCAGATTACCGATATTCCGGTCCAACATGTATTCATTGGATCTTGTACGAATTCACGTATTGAAGATTTGCGAAAAGCAGCAGACGTTATCTCGGGGAAACAAGTGCATAAGGGAGTCCGGGCAATGGTTGTCCCTGGTTCGCAAAAGGTCAAGAAACAAGCCGAGGAAGAAGGGCTTGATGAAGTATTTAAGTCAGCCGGTTTTGATTGGAGGGACTCGGGCTGTAGCATGTGTTTAGGAATGAATCCAGATGCAGTTCCAGCAGGAGAGCATTGTGCCTCAACGTCCAATCGAAACTTCGAAGGTCGTCAAGGTGCTGGCGCACGAACGCATTTAGTCAGCCCGGAAATGGCGGCGGCGGCGGCGCTTTATGGAAAGTTTGTTGATATCAGAAATTTAGAAAACTCATCAATGCATCAATTACATTAATTTAGGAGGTGCAATATGGAACCAATTACGGTATACCGAGGAAAACCGGCAGTTTTAGACCGGAACAATGTGGACACAGATCAGATTATTCCGAAGCAATTTTTAAAACGAATTGAACGGACAGGTTTTGGAGAATTTTTATTTTACAACTGGCGATATAATGAAAATGGTGAGCTTCGCGAAGACTTTGAGTTAAACCAGCCTGAAGCCGCGGGTGCTTCCATTCTAGTGGCAGGTGAGAACTTCGGCTGCGGATCTTCAAGGGAGCATGCACCGTGGTCGTTGCAAGATTTCGGTTTTCAAATCGTCATTGCGCCTTCATTTGCTGATATTTTTAAAAATAACTGCTTGAAAAACGGGATTCTGCCAATTGCTCTTTCTGCAGATGAAGTTTCCTATTTAATGAAGGAAGCCAAAAATACCGATGTTGAATTCACAATCGATTTACCTAATCAAAAGGTTTACGGATCAGCTGATTTTGCTGCAGATTTTGACATTCACCCATATTGGAAAGAGATGCTAGTGAATGGGTGGGATGAGATCTCAATCACCCTGCAATATGACGAGCAAATTTCTAAATATGAAAAAACAATAGACGTTATGTCTACGAAATAATTGCCTAGCATGGCCGATTGGATCAGACTCGCACAAATACCTACAATGGAGTGTTACAAACACTTATTTTGAACGGTATAGTTGTAGTGAAGTCTGATCCTTTTTCATCGTTTTAGTTTTAGAGCAGACGCTCATGGATGTTTCCTATGATTCATCCTCTTTTGCTAATGAATTTTTAGTTAATTTTTGTATTGTGATAAAAACAATGCTAAACTATTTGCTAGAAAATATATTGACAGGCGGAGTTATACAATGGGTGGAAAAAAGAAACAAAAGCAAGAAGGAAATGTTATTCCGTTTCCTAAATTGGGCAGTCGGCTTGTGGAAAAGGGCATAGAACATATCGAAAAAAGAGAGTTCAAACGTGCGGCGGAATTGTACAGCCAAGCAAGAGAGCTAGATCCTGAGAATCCCGATGTTAATGTCGGTTTAATCGTTTCTTTTGTCGAAATGGGACGCTATCTAGAAGCACGGGATTTGTGTAAAGAAGTGCTACATAAAGGAATTGGCGACTATTTTCAGATCGTCAGTATCTATTTAATGGTTTTACTCCAACTTAACGAGCATGAAGAAATGGTGATAACAATCGAGGCTTTGTTAGATGATAATCAAGTACCCCATGATAAAATTGACCACTTTAAAAATATGCTTGCGTTTAGTACTAGAGTTTTAGAAGAGAATGAAGATATGTCTGCTGAAATCGAAGAAGAGAAACGAACGGAAGCAGAGTTTTATGATGACGAATGGTTTGTTGGAAAATCCGACGAAGAAATTTTTAGGAATATCAGTCGATTGTCAGAAGCGAATATTCGTGTTTTTATGCCATCTGTTCAGAAATTTCTGCTAGACGTTGCGGCACATCCTTTTTTGAAGACGCTATTACTCCACATTCTACAAGAACAGGAATATGATAAAAAAATACGGGTAACAAAGCTCAAAAAAGAGATTGACATCATTCCAACAGAAATACCACCTATGAAAGATACGGATTTTTTCAAAACGGTTACATCCCTCGTAGAAAGACAATTAGAACAAGAGAATCCATCATTATTGGCTATGGCTACATCTCTCATAGAAAGGCAGCAATTTATCATGTATCCAATTGCACCGGATGCGAGCACCTTTCCAATTTGGGCTTGCGCCTATCATACTATGGCAGAGATGTATCAAACCGGTGATAATACCGTCAATAAAAGAGCCGTTCAATATGGAGTAAGTCCGGATTCTGTGCACGAAATAATCCTACAAATTAATACAATTGAAGAATTTTCTTATGGGAATATTTAATGTATTGCTGTTGAAACGAAGGGAACCTGTGTTATAATGTAGGGGTTGTAATGTCTCGTTTTGTTATGAAACGAACAGAGCCCTAGCTTAATCAGGGTATGGTGATGCTTGTTAGGAATAGCATAGCAGATTCATCCATTGCTTATTCATTTTAGTATATAGATTTTTGGAGGGAAACACATGTCTGTAAAATGGGAAAAACAAGAAGGTAATCAAGGCGTATTAACTGTTGAAGTAGAAGTTGCTACTGTTAATGAAGGTTTAGACGCTGCGTTCAAAAAAGTTGTAAAACAAGTAAACGTACCAGGCTTCCGTAAAGGAAAAATGCCTCGTCAAATGTTCGAAAAAAGATTCGGTGTAGAATCTCTTTACCAAGATGCACTTGATATCATTCTTCCAGATGCATATGCAAATGCAGTTGAAGAAGCAGGAATCAACCCTGTTGATCGTCCTGAAATTGACATTGAACAAATGGAAAAAGGCCAAAACCTTATTTTCAAAGCGAGTGTAACAGTTGCACCTGAAGTTAAATTAGGTGAATACAAAGGTCTTGAAGTAGAAGCATTCAACGCTGAAGTAACAGACGAAGATGTTGATAACGAAATCAAAGCTCTTCAAGAACGTCAAGCTGAGCTAGTAGTAAAAGAAGAAGGACAAGCAGCTGATGGTGACACAGTTGTGATCGACTTCGAAGGATCCGTTGATGGTGAATTATTTGAAGGCGGAGCATCTGAAAACTATACATTAGAGCTTGGATCTAATAGTTTCATTCCTGGTTTCGAAGAGCAATTAGTTGGTCTTGAAACAGGAGCTGAAAAAGATGTCGAAGTATCTTTCCCTGAAGAATACCATGCTGCTGAGCTTGCAGGTAAACCTGCTGTATTCAAAGTGAAATTACACGAAATCAAAACAAAAGAACTTCCTCAATTAGATGACGAATTCGCTAAAGATGTCGATGATGAAGTTGAAACACTTGCTGAATTGAAAGAAAAAACAAAGAAAAACCTTGAGCATGACAAAAAACACCAAGCAGAAAACGCAATTCGTGACGCAGTGATCGAAAAAGCGTCTGCAAACGTGGAAGTTGATATTCCAGAAGTTATGGTAAATAACGAAGTAGATCGCATGATGAAAGACTTCGAACAACGTCTTCAATCTCAAGGCTTGAACATGGAGTTATACTTCCAGTTCTCAGGACAAGATGAAGAAGCTCTTAAAGGACAAATGTTAGAAGAAGCGAAAAACCAAGTTCGTGTAAGCCTAACTCTTGATGCAATCGTTAAAGCTGAAAACATCGAAGTAACAGAAGAAGATGTGAATGCTGAGATTGAAAAAATGGCTGAAATGTACAAAATGGATGTAGAGAATATCAAAAAAGCACTTGGTAGCCTAGAAGGTCTTAAAGGCGATCTTAAAATTAACAAAGCAATCGACTTCCTTGTTGCAAACAGCAAAACAGTCGCTGCTGCTGAATAATAAAAGCCAGTGTTTCTTAGGCTAAGTATTTAAATTTAGCCAAACAACCTATTTTGTATTATAATTAGAAGCATGCAAGGCACGAGCATTCGTGCCTTGTTCTATACATAAGGCAATGAGCCAAAAATCGATATCGGTATCACATAGCATACATAAAAATCGAAAGTTTGACATTTGTGTTTAATCTTGTGAGTAAAGGCTAGTATAGTGAAAAACGCTTGTTTTTACGACAACATGCATGCATTAGCCACTATGACTTTAGAAGCCTCAAATCGCCATTTTTTAAAAAAATTATTTTGATGGGAATTTCAGCATTGATTTTTTTATAAATTCAGTGTAGATTAATTTTAATACCGCATATACATAGTTATACATACACAATATCCCTGCCTTATTAGTAAGTGTCAAACAGGAGGAAGAAAAGCTTCTATCTAAACACACCCGGTAATTATTATTGCACTAGTTCCATGAAATAGCTTTGGGCGAATGATTTAAACTTGCTAGCCCATGGAGGTATGAAATGTTTCAATCAAATGGTTAGTAAGCGTTTTCAAAAAGTGAATTGCATGATATACTAACTTTGTTGTTGACTAATTAGGTGGGCGTGTTCTTTGGCAATGTGACTCCATTGACACTTAACGTTTTTCGGGTTTGGGAAAGCCTGTTACGGGCAACATACATATTATTGTTAAGAATAGTTAGTACTTATTGGACAACTATCATGTCCTAAGCGTTTTTATTACAAAAATACTTGGAACATGGTACAATGCGGTCTACATCAAAATTTTATTACCGAGCTTATGCGTCTATTTCAGTCCAAAAATAAGACGTTTGGCTATGTATATAGGAAAATTCTATAAAGGAGTGAGTCCATGTTTAAATTTAATGATGAAAAAGGGCAATTAAAATGTTCTTTTTGCGGAAAAACTCAAGAGCAAGTTCGTAAACTGGTAGCAGGGCCGGGTGTATATATTTGTGATGAATGTATTGAACTTTGTACAGAAATCGTAGAAGAAGAACTAGGTACGGAAGAAGAAATCGAATTTAAAGATGTTCCAAAACCGATGGAAATTCGTGAGATTCTTGATGAATATGTGATTGGACAAGAGCAGGCTAAGAAATCTCTTGCTGTTGCGGTATACAATCATTACAAGCGAATTAATTCAAACAGTAAAGTGGATGACGTAGAACTTGCAAAGAGTAATATTGCCCTAATCGGACCTACTGGTAGTGGGAAAACGTTACTTGCACAGACATTGGCACGATTATTGAATGTTCCGTTTGCCATTGCAGATGCTACTTCATTAACAGAAGCAGGGTATGTTGGGGAAGATGTTGAAAACATTTTGCTTAAATTAATCCAAGCTGCAGATTATGATGTTGAAAAGGCAGAAAAAGGAATCATTTATATTGATGAAATCGATAAAGTAGCACGTAAATCTGAAAATCCTTCCATTACGCGTGATGTGTCTGGTGAAGGTGTTCAGCAAGCCTTATTAAAAATTCTTGAAGGTACCGTTGCAAGCGTTCCGCCACAAGGTGGTCGTAAGCATCCACACCAAGAGTTTATTCAAATTGATACAACAAATATTCTCTTTATTTGTGGTGGTGCATTTGATGGAATCGAACCGATTATTAAACGCCGTCTAGGCCAAAAAGTAATTGGTTTTGGATCAGATGTGAAGAAAGATGATGTTGCAGAAAAAGAATTACTTTCTAAAGTGCTTCCAGAAGATTTATTGCGCTTTGGTTTAATTCCAGAATTCATTGGTCGTATTCCAGTAATTGCTACATTGGAGCAATTAGATGAAGCGGCATTGATTGATATTCTAACTAAACCGAAAAACGCTCTAGTGAAGCAATTTGAAAAAATGCTGGAGCTTGACAATGTCATTCTTGAATTCGAGGAAGATGCTCTACTTGAAATTGCGAAGAAAGCAATTGAAAGAAAAACCGGAGCTCGTGGACTGCGTTCTATTATTGAGGGCATTATGCTTGAAGTAATGTTTGAACTGCCTTCACGTGATGACATTGATAAATGTATTATTACAGGTGCAGCCATAACAGAAAATGAGTCACCTAAACTCGTTCTTAAAGATGGAACAACGATTAACGCGGCTGACAGAACATCTGCATAATCTAAAAACAGGGTCTGATTTCGTACTCTACACACAGTATTGCGTGTTATCATCACGTATTACTGGATGTTGTAGCGGCGAGGTCAGGCTTTTTTTTGCTTTGAACTGTTATTTTTAGTTCCGGCGCGCAAATCTCAAATCTCGCTCGAAAAGTACCGATTCTGGCACGCAAACCTTCCAATCTGGCTCGCAAATTCGAAATGTGGTTCGCAAATTTGATTTCCGGCTCGAAAAGGTTGAATAGGAGAGGGATGGCTGCACCAATTGCGGTGTTTTCGCCTAAATCCACTCGCCCCGCATCCTTTAGCGACGGGGTTTTTATAAAAAGTGTAATAAAGGGGTTTGTTTTTATTACAGTTCCCCATCTTTATACGTAAAAAAAGATGGATGATTCATTTAGGCAAAGGAGATACTATCATTTACATACTTGGTGAATGCAGGAGGGAAAGGCAATGAATTGGACAGGAATCGCGCTATTAATTCAGCTGTTTTTTGGTATTGTGATTGGTATGTATTTTTTTAATTTACTTAAGGGACAAAGGACACAAAAGGTATCGATTGATCGTGACTCTAGAAAAGAAATGGATCACTTGCGGAAAATGCGGTCTATTTCTTTAACGGAACCATTATCAGAACGTGTACGGCCGATTACATTTGCTGATATTGTTGGCCAGGAAGATGGAATTAAGACGTTAAAGGCTGCACTTTGCGGTCCGAATCCACAGCATGTTATTGTATATGGCCCACCGGGTGTCGGTAAAACAGCAGCTGCAAGGCTTGTTTTAGAAGAAGCGAAGCGCAATAAGAAATCACCATTTCAAAAAGCAGCCGTATTTGTAGAATTGGATGCAACAACGGCCCGGTTTGATGAACGAGGTATTGCAGATCCACTGATTGGCTCTGTTCATGATCCAATCTATCAAGGAGCCGGTGCCATGGGACAAGCAGGAATTCCGCAGCCAAAACAAGGGGCAGTAAGTAATGCACATGGTGGTGTCTTGTTCATCGATGAAATTGGTGAGCTTCACCCAATTCAAATGAACAAACTACTTAAAGTGCTCGAAGATCGTAAAGTATTCTTAGAAAGTGCGTATTATTCAGAAGAAAATACGAATATTCCAACTCATATCCATGATATTTTTAAAAACGGATTGCCTGCAGATTTTCGCTTGATTGGTGCAACAACGAGAACCCCGAATGAAATTCCTCCTGCCATCCGTTCGCGCTGTATTGAAGTTTTCTTTAGAGAGCTCGATCCTTGCGAGATTATTTCGATTGCTAAAAAAGCATCTGAAAAGGTGAAGATGACAATCAGTGATAAAGGTCTGGAAACGATCGCTGAATATGCCCGAAATGGCAGGGAAGCTGTAAATATGGTTCAAACGCTAGCCGGTATTTCTATTACAGAAGATCGTGATTACATTAAAGATGAGGACATAGCTTGGATGGCTCACACAAGCCAGCTCACGCCAAGAATGGATAGGAAAATAGATGACAAGCCGAAAATAGGTCGGATTAATGGACTTGCTGTTTACGGTCCAAATAGCGGGGCGCTACTTGAAATTGAAGTAACCGTCATGCCTGCGCTTGACAAGGGAAGTATTAATATTACTGGGATTGTAGAAGAAGAGAGCATTGGTGGAAACGGGAAATCCGTCCGTAGAAAAAGTATGGCAAAAGGCTCAATCGAAAATGTGATTACTGTTCTTCGTTCGATGGGGGTTCCTGCTGATCAATTTGATATTCATGTCAACTTCCCGGGAGGCAACCCTGTGGATGGACCATCTGCCGGAATTGCGATGGCAAGCGGAATCTATTCAGCTATTTACAAAATTCCTGCTGAAAATACAGTGGCGATGACAGGAGAAATCAGTATTCATGGCCATGTTAAACCGATTGGTGGGGTCATTCCGAAAATTAAAGCAGCCAAGCTTGCAGGAGCAAAAAAAGTGATTATACCACATGAAAACATGCAGCCATTGCTGAATGAAATAGACGGAATTGAAATCATCCCAGTGAAAACCGTGAAAGAAGTCTTTGAAATTGCGTTAAGAAAAGATATTATTCCGGAACAAATTTTGCCTCAGCTTGATTTAACGAAGCGGGAAAGTGTATAAGTGAAACTTCCATCTATGGGTGCCATTCCTCACTGGTGGTCGGTTAAACCGAGATAAAAGTATTAATAGGGTCAGTTCTCGTACTTTACTCAGGAGGATCCGGTGTTAAACGCACTTGATTCTTACTGAATAAAGGAATTGCGAGATCTGGCTCTTTGCCTTTTATAGATAAGCCTATCAATCTGAGGGCGAGTTTACTCCTGCTTATTAAGCCATTTTAAAGGTGTGAAAATAACTAACTTTTGCCGATGGTGAGCGGGAACGATATTTCGTCTACTATACGTCAAATTTTTGGTTTTTCGTGCGTATTGTTTTGTTTTTGGAGATAATAAAAGAGGAATAAGCTTGTCAGATAGACACGTTCTTGTAAATACGTTAGAATTGTTACACTGGTCAATCTAAAAAACTAGACAATACGATAAATTATTGGAGGTGTCAGGCATGGCTGATAGAGAAATCATCGTCCCCCTCCTGCCGCTAAGAGGCTTACTTGTATATCCTACAATGGTGCTACATTTAGATGTTGGACGAGACAAATCGGTACAAGCTTTGGAAAAAGCAATGGTGGAAGATCATCTTATCTTTTTAACGACACAAAAGGATGTTTCTTTAGAAGAACCAGGTGAAGAAGATATTTACCAGATGGGAACTTTAACAAAGGTGAAGCAAATGCTTAAACTCCCGAACGGTACAATCCGCGTATTGGTAGAGGGACTGAACAGGGCTCAGATTATTGAGTTCTATGATGATGAGACACAATTCTCTGCCAAAGTCGAAGTGTATGAAGACAGTGATGAAAAAGGAATTGAGCATCAGGCATTGATGCGTACGCTGTTGGAATACTTTGAACAGTACATAAAGATGTCGAAGAAAATTACTCCTGAAACATTTGCCGCAACGGCAGATATTGAAGAACCTGGCAGGCTTGCGGATGTGATAGCATCCCATTTGCCATTAAAGCCGAAAGAAAAACAGGAAATTTTAGAAACTATTGATGTGAAAGAACGATTAAGCAAGATAATCGAAATCATCAATAATGAAAAAGAAGTATTAAACCTCGAGAAGAAAATTGGCCAGCGCGTGAAACGTTCAATGGAAAGAACGCAAAAAGAGTATTATTTGCGCGAACAAATGAAGGCGATCCAAAAAGAACTTGGCGATAAAGAAGGAAAAACTGGGGAAATAGCCGTCCTAACTGAGAAAATAAATGAAGTTGGCATGCCAGAGCACATCAAGGAAACGGCCATGAAGGAATTGGATCGATATGAGAAAGTCCCTTCTTCCTCTGCGGAAAGCTCCGTCATCCGTAATTATATCGAATGGCTTATCACGCTTCCGTGGTCCAAGGCAACAAAGGATGACCTAAATATTCAAAAGGCTGAAAAAGTGCTGAATCGTGATCATCATGGACTTGAAAAAGTGAAAGAACGTGTACTTGAGTATTTGGCTGTCCAACAATTAACACAGTCGCTTAAAGGACCAATTCTTTGTCTTGTCGGACCGCCGGGAGTAGGGAAAACTTCTCTTGCACGTTCGATTGCAACGTCGATGAATCGCAATTTCGTTCGGATTTCGCTTGGTGGAGTTCGTGACGAATCAGAAATACGCGGACACAGAAGAACGTATGTTGGTGCGATGCCAGGACGCATCATTCAAGGTATGAAAAAAGCAGGAACGATTAATCCAGTGTTTTTACTAGATGAAATCGATAAAATGTCCAATGATTTTAGAGGCGATCCTTCCGCTGCGATGCTTGAAGTGTTGGACCCGGAACAAAATAATCATTTCAGTGATCATTATATTGAAGAAACGTACGATCTTTCAAAAGTGATGTTCATTGCTACAGCTAATAACTTGGCGACGATACCAGGACCGTTACGGGATCGTATGGAGATCATCTCGATTGCCGGGTATACGGAGATCGAGAAACTTCATATCGCAAAAGATCATTTGCTACTTCGGCAAATGGAGAATCATGGTTTGCAAAAGACACAGCTTCAAGTTCGTGAAGACGCACTAATCAATATCATACGCTATTACACGAGAGAAGCGGGTGTCAGGAGTCTGGAACGTCAATTAGCTAGCATTTGCCGTAAAACCGCGAAAATCATCGTATCTGGTGAGAAAAAGCGCGTGGTGATTAGTGAGAAAAACGTAAAAGATTTCCTAGGAAAAACGATGTTCCATTACGGTCAAGCAGAAACTGTGGATCAAGTCGGTGTTGCAACCGGTCTTGCTTATACAACAGTAGGCGGAGATACACTCCAAATCGAAGTGTCTCTTTCACCAGGAAAAGGGAAGCTCATTCTGACAGGGCAACTAGGCGATGTCATGAAGGAATCTGCCCAGGCAGCATTTAGTTTTGTTCGTACGAAAACGGAACAACTCGGAATTGATGCGAATTTCCATGAAAAGCAAGATATTCATATTCATGTACCAGAAGGAGCCGTTCCAAAAGATGGACCTTCAGCAGGGATTACTCTTGCAACAGCGCTAATATCCGCTTTAACAGGTCGACCGATTCATCGAGAAGTAGGGATGACAGGCGAAATTACTTTGCGTGGACGCGTGCTTCCGATAGGCGGTTTAAAAGAGAAATCACTAGCAGCACACCGGGCAGGTTTGACGAAAATTATTATCCCGAAAAATAATGAAAAAGACATTGACGATATACCGGAAAGTGTCCGAAAAGAATTAGAATTTGTTCTCGTTTCTCATGTAGATGAAGTGTTGGAACATGCATTGGTAGGTGAAACAGAATGAAAGTAACAAGTGCCGATATCGTCATTAGTGCGGTGAAGCCGGAACAGTACCCAAATGAACAGATTCCGGAATTCGCCCTTGCAGGTAGATCAAACGTCGGCAAATCCAGCTTTATTAATAAGATGATCAATCGTAAGAATCTTGCACGAACATCTTCAAAGCCAGGAAAGACGCAAACGTTAAATTTTTATATCATAAACGACATGCTGCACTTCGTTGACGTACCTGGATACGGCTACGCAAAAGTGTCTAAAACGGAGCGAGCAGCGTGGGGGAAAATGATTGAAACGTATTTTACAAATCGTGACCAACTTAAGGCAGCTTTATTAATCGTTGACCTGCGCCATCCACCGACGAAAGATGATATCATGATGTATGGCTTCTTTAAGCATTATGATTTGCCCGTCATTGTCGTTGCAACGAAAGCGGACAAAATCCCAAAAGGGAAATGGCAAAAGCATTTGAAAGTGACACGTGAGACATTAGATATGGAAAAAGAAGACGAAACCATCGTTTTCTCTGGTGAAACGGGCCAAGGGAAAGACGAAGCATGGGGATTGTTGAAGAAGTTTATGTGAAAACAGGGTCAGACCTCACACTCTACACATTGTTTATTGACATGTACACGTCATATAAATGATATAGAAGATGTGGGGTCTGACCCTTTTCTTTATTTCTTTTTGATGAAAAGAATATAGATGCCAATACCCATTACAAGAAATGGCCAATAGGACGCTGAGTTTGCGAGTGCAGTTTCGCTCAGTCCGAATTTGCTGATGAGCTGGTCATAATAGACCGTTATAATAGCAATAATAAGTAACAAGATTCCTTTGGTTAAGCTTGATTTCGTCTTACTTGCCTGCATCAGAAAGCCGATGGCAACAATGAGTTGAAGAACACCGATGTGATTAGGCCAAAAAGCAAGATGGTCAACTAAATGATAGTGCAGCCCGGTTCCAAAAAGGATCACCCCTGGAAGGATGGCTTGAAACTGTTTCCCACCGTATGCTTCTCCTAAAAAAGCAGCTCCGATAATACAAAGAACGGTTGGCCAATTGAAAAAGCCTTCAAATAAGACGAGATTATACTGTTGAAGCAAGAAATAGAGGCCGAAGCCGAGTAAGATAATTCCGGGAAAGATTCTCTGAGTTTTCATCATGACCTCCTAGTTTGATTACTTGAAGTTCGTTTCAATTTTTGTTATGGTACTTTCATATAGAATAATTGTCGAATCCACCTATGTAAAATGAAGATTAGGTAACAACTCCATGTTAGCATATCGTTTTCATGAACTGTTCATAATTTTGCCGTTTTAAGTAAAATATAAATGATATAATGTAGGTTGTTGAGTATTGAATTTACTGGGGGTGCAAACGAAAGATGCATATAGTAGCGGTAGGCTTGAATTATAAATCTGCCCCTGTCGAAATCCGAGAGAAATTATCATTCAATGAAGCTGAACTTGCTTTAGCAATGAAAGCATTAAAAAACAAAAAAAGTATTCTCGAAAACGTCATTATTTCGACATGTAACCGTACCGAAATCTATGCGGTGGCAGATCAATTGCACACAAGCAGATATTATATAAAAGAATTTCTTTCCGAGTGGTTCAATATCGAGAGAGAAGAGTTTTCTTCGTATCTTACAATCTATGAAGGCGAGGGAGCTATTGAACATTTATTTAAAGTAGCATGTGGTTTAGATTCGATGGTTCTTGGTGAAACCCAAATACTTGGACAAGTACGGTCAAGTTATATGGAGGCTCAAAAAGAATCAACAATCGGAACCGTTTTCAATCATCTTTTTAAGCAATCATTAACGTTAGCAAAAAAAGCTCATTCCGAAACAGAAATTAATACAAATGCAGTATCTGTTAGCTATGCAGCCGTTGAATTAGCGAAGAAAATATTTGGCGGATTAACGGGAAAGAATACATTGATTCTAGGTGCAGGTAAAATGGGTGAACTCGCCATTCAAAATCTCCACAGTAATGGAGCTGACGACATCACGGTTATCAATCGCACACATGAGAAAGCCGTTACTTTAGCTGAGCGTTTTTCTGGGAAAGCAAAGCAATTACAAGAATTGCAATGCGCGCTAGTGGAAGCAGATATTCTTATTAGTTCAACTGGTGCGAAGGATTTTGTCATTAATAAAGAAATGATGACCTTTGTGAACAAAATGCGTAAAGGCCGTCCGATCTTGATGGTTGATATTGCGGTTCCGCGTGACCTAGATCCTGCAATCGCTGAATATGATAATGTTTTCTTATATGATATTGATGATCTTGAAGGAATTGTAGAAGCGAATATGCAGGAACGTAAAAAAGCAGCTGAGAGCATTTACATGATGATTGAATCTGAGATTGTTGAGTTTAATCAATGGGTAAATGTCTTAGGTGTTGTGCCGGTTATTTCAGCACTTAGGGAGAAGGCGCTATCGATTCAATCTGAGACAATGGTAAGTCTTGAACGGAAGCTTCCTCACTTAAGTGAACGCGATCAGAAGCTAATCAGCAAGCATACGAAGAGCATCATTAACCAAATGCTGAAAGATCCCATTCTATATGCGAAAGAAATAGCGGTCGAGCCAAATGCGAAAGAAGCTTTGGATCGTTTTGTGAAGATTTTTCATTTGGCAGATTTAGTTGAAGAATCTACCATGCCCGTACAACAGGAAAAAAGAAAAGTGGCGCAGGTCAAACCAGTCCCTGTTCAAGTGTAGTTGGAGTATAATATGGAATTAATTATGACAAGATTACATGAAGTGACTGTACTAATTTATGCAGCAAGTGTGCTCTTATATTTTATTGATTTTCTTCATAATAACCAGAAGGCAAACAAAGGAGCTTTCTGGTTACTTGCTATTGTTTGGGTCTTACAAACCGTATTTCTATTTTTATATATGTTGCAAACGGGCCGATTCCCCGTGTTGACGATCTTTGAAGGATTATATTTTTATGCGTGGGTGCTCATTACGTTATCGTTGGTGATCAATAAATTTCTTCCTGTTGATTTTACTGTATTTTTTACAAATGTATTAGGGTTCATCGTGATGGCGATTCATACATTTGCACCGGTTCAAATTCAGTCGAAGGTACTGGCAGAGCAGCTCGTTTCAGAACTTTTGCTGATACATATCACCCTTGCAATCCTATCCTATGGAGCGTTCTCACTTTCCTTTGTATTCTCGTTATTGTATTTAATTCAATACGATTTATTAAAAAGAAAGAAATGGGGTAAGCGTCTATTACGGCTTGGCGATTTAGCCAAGCTTGAGCATATGTCTTATGTGCTCGCGGTCATTGGTGTACCGATGTTGATTCTATCGCTTATTCTAGGGTTGCAGTGGGCCTATATCAAAGTGCCAAATGTCATTTGGTTTGATCCAAAAATTCTTGGTTCATTTTTAGTGCTCATTGTGTACAGTATCTATTTATATTTTAAAGTCCGAAAGCAAATGTATGGAAAAACGTTAGCCTATCTGAACCTTATTTCATTTTTAATAGTTCTTATTAACTTTTTCCTGTTCGGAAGTCTTTCCACATTTCATTTATGGACTACATAGGAGGATAACATGAGAAAAATAATTGTCGGTTCAAGACGAAGCAAGCTTGCTATTACACAGACTAACTGGGTAATTAATCAATTAAAAGAGCTTGGTGTACCTTATGAGTTTGAAGTAAAAGAGATTGTGACAAAAGGAGATCAAATCCTTGATGTGACATTATCTAAAGTGGGCGGTAAAGGCTTGTTTGTGAAAGAAATTGAGCAAGCGCTTTTAAATAAGGACATTGATATGGCTGTTCATAGTATGAAAGATATGCCTGCTGTGTTGCCGGGCGGTTTGACGATTGGCTGCATTCCGCCGAGAGAAGATCACCGCGATGCCTTGATTTCTAAAGACCATGTAAAACTTGCTGATTTAAAGCCTGGTGCAATCGTTGGAACAAGCAGTTTGCGTCGCAGTGCACAATTGTTGGCTGAACGTCCTGATCTTGAAATTAAATGGATTCGGGGCAATATCGATACTCGTCTTGAAAAACTAAAAAATGAAGATTATGATGCCATCATCCTTGCAGCAGCGGGCCTTGCGAGAATGGGCTGGAAATCAGATGTTGTAACAGAATTCCTTAAACCAGAGCTCTGCCTACCTGCTGTTGGACAAGGTGCACTTGCTATCGAATGCAGGGAATCAGATGCTGACCTGTTAGAACAATTGGAAAAACTGACGTCTAACGAAGCGAAGGCAACAGTAGAAGCAGAGCGGGCTTTCCTTGATAAAATGGAGGGTGGTTGCCAAGTTCCAATTGCGGGATTCGCTACTGCAAATGATGCGGGAAGTATTGAATTAACAGCGCTCGTAGCATCACCTGATGGAAAAACAATTTTCAAAGAAGTAGTTGCAGGAGAAAATCCCAAAGAAGTCGGTATTGAAGCAGCTCGGATCTTAACGGAAAAAGGTGCGAAAACATTAATTGATTCTGTGAAAGAGGAGCTCAATCAGTAATGAATGAATCTGGCCCTCTAAAAGGTTATCATGTTCTCATTACTAGAGGGAAAAGTCAGGCAGCAATCTTAGTAGAAAAAGTGGAGAGCTATGGTGGCAACGCTGTGGTCGTTCCACTCCTTGATTTTGTCCTGCCTGAAAACGTCAATCAGCTTAAAAATTACGTTCGTCATATTCATGAATATGACTGGTTAATTCTTACGAGCCAAAACGGAGTTGACTACTTTTTCCGTCTCCTAGAAGAGCAGGCACCGGTAAAATTGCCGCGGATTGCAGTAATCGGTAGTAAAACAGAGGAAATCCTTAAGAGTCACGGGTTTAAGTCGGATTTCGTGCCCTCAAATTTTGTCGCCGAATCTTTTGCAGAGGAATTTATTCCAATGATAAAGCGAGGCTCGCGTGTCCTTATTGCAAAAGGAAATTTGGCTCGTACGGTTATTGCCGAAAAAATTCGTGAGGCAGGGGCACAATGCCAGGAAATGATTACGTATCAAACGGTATTGCCTAAAGAAAGTGAGTCGAAGCTCTCAGACTTGCTCACTAAAGGGCGATTGAATATTATTACGTTCACCAGTTCATCAACGGTCCATCACTTTATGAAAATCGTAAACAAGCAAGATTTGCAAGCGAGTTTAGATCAACTTGTTTTTGCCTGTATCGGTCCAATCGCTTTTGAGACAGCCGAATCATATGGTTTGTCTATAGCTGTTTGTCCAGAAGTATACACCGCAGAAGCTATGATTGATTGTTTGGCGGAATATATGTCAAGACAATATACAAAATGAGACTGACGTTTCTAATGCCACGATTTACGATGAAGGACCCACCTAGTGTACGTACGTTTAGTATGGGCTATATTTTTAAAGCGCGGAGACTGAATCCTTTTGGCCTTCGTGTAAATCATTTTTAGGGAGGAATTTATATGAAAGATATTCAATTTACCAGACACCGTCGTCTGCGTTCAAGTGCTGGCATTCGTTCCCTCGTTCGCGAAACACATTTACATAAAGAGGACTTCATTTACCCGATCTTCGTCATTGATGGTGAGAATATCAAAAGTGAAATCGCTTCTATGCCAGGAATTTATCAGCTTTCTATGGATCGTTTATTGGCTGAAGTGGAGGAAGTCGTAAGCCTAGGAATTAAATCAGTCATCTTATTCGGTGTGCCATATGAACATGATAAAGATGAAGTAGGTACGGGTGCATTTAGCCATAATGGGCTTGTACAAGTCGCTACACGTTTGATTAAGGAATCATATCCAGAACTGATTGTTGTCGCTGATACTTGTCTTTGTGAGTATACAAGCCATGGTCATTGTGGCGTTGTAGAAGGCGAGAAAATCCTAAATGACGCGTCCCTTGACTTACTTGCCAAAACCGCAATTAGTCAAGCAGAAGCAGGAGCGGATATCATTGCCCCTTCCAATATGATGGACGGTTTCGTTCGTGCAATCCGTGCTGGACTTGATGAAGCAGGCTTTTTAGATGTGCCAATCATGTCATATGCGGTTAAATATGCATCAGCCTATTATGGTCCTTTCCGCGAAGCAGCCAATGGCGCACCACAGTTTGGCGACAGAAAAACGTATCAAATGGACCCTGCTAACCGGATGGAAGCGTTCCGTGAAGCGGAATCGGATATAGATGAAGGAGCAGATTTCCTCATCGTCAAGCCGGCGCTTTCTTATCAAGATATTATCCGTGATGTGAAAAATTATACAACATTACCAGTTGTTGCTTATAATGTGAGTGGAGAATATTCGATGGTCAAAGCAGCTGCAATAAACGGTTGGGTAGATGAAAAGTCGATGGTCTTAGAAATGTTAACAGGCATGAAACGTGCAGGAGCGGATTTAATCATTACATACTTTGCGAAAGACGCTGCACGCTATCTAGATGAAATGAAGTGAGAACCTTTTTCTAAAAAAGAGTGTGTCCAAAAAGGCTAGTGAATTACGTATGCACAAATACGTGAAGACTGGACTTTTTGAACAATTTTTAAAATAAACGATGAAATGGGGAATACCATGCGTTCATATGAAAAGTCAAAACAAGCTTTTGCACAGGCACAGAACCTAATGCCAGGCGGTGTAAATAGCCCGGTTCGTGCATTCAAGTCAGTTGACATGGATCCGATTTTTATGGAACGGGGAAAAGGCTCAAAGATTTATGATATTGATGGCAATGAATACATCGATTATGTATTGTCATGGGGTCCGCTTATTTTAGGCCATTCGAATGAACGTGTCGTGGAGGCTATAAAAAAAGTCGCAGAAACTGGCACAAGCTTTGGAGCATCTACTCTCATTGAAAATGAATTAGCGAAGTTGGTCATTGAAAGAGTTCCTTCGATTGAAATGGTCCGTATGGTTTCATCTGGTACAGAAGCGACATTGAGTGCATTGAGACTTGCGCGCGGATATACAAGTCGCGATAAAATTTTGAAATTTGAAGGATGCTACCACGGCCATAGCGATTCATTATTAATTAAAGCAGGTTCTGGTGTGGCGACACTTGGCTTGCCGGATAGTCCAGGTGTTCCTGAAGGCATCGCCAAAAATACAATTACAGTTCCATACAATGATTTAGCAAGCGTTAAATACGCATTTGAACAATTTGGTGAAGACATTGCGGCCATCATCGTTGAACCAGTTGCCGGCAATATGGGAGTTGTCCCACCCGAGCCAGGATTCCTAGAAGGCTTGCGAGCTGTAACAGAAGAATATGGTTCTCTATTAATTTTTGATGAAGTGATGACAGGATTCCGTGTCGGCTATAATTGTGCCCAAGGATATTATGGCGTAACACCTGATATTACTTGTCTCGGAAAAGTAATTGGAGGCGGTTTGCCAGTCGGTGCATTCGGTGGGAAACGGGAGATTCTAGAACGCGTTGCACCAAGCGGAACGATTTATCAAGCAGGCACGCTCTCAGGTAATCCGCTTGCAATGACAGCTGGACTTGAAACATTGAGTCAATTAACGCCTGAAGTGTATCAAGAATTTATACGTATTGGCGATATGTTGGAAGCTGGTATTGGTCAAGCTGCCAAGAAATATGACATCCCACATACGTTCAATCGTGCCGGTTCTATGATTGGCTTATTCTTTACAAACGAAGATGTCATCAATTACGAAACAGCGAAACAATCCGACTTGAATTTCTTTGGCACCTATTACCGTGAAATGGCCCAGCAAGGCGTATACTTGCCGCCATCTCAATTCGAAGGGCTATTCCTGTCAACCGCCCATAGTGACGAAGACATTGAAAAAACAATCGCAGCTGCTGAACAAGCATTTGCTAAATTGAGAAAATAAAAGTAAAAAGCAGATTTACCTTTTGAGGTGAATCTGCTTTTTTCATGGAAATAGAGAGGGATTTATCAAGATATGCGTCAAGTCTAGGTTTTATGCGTCAGAAATGAAAAATATGCGTCAAGTCTAGGTTTTATGCGTCAGAAATGAAAAATATGCGTCAAGTCTAGGGTTTATGCGTCGAAAATGAAAAATATTCGTCAAATCTAGAATTTATGCGTCAACATGAAAAACTGCATACTTCAATTCTTCCCAGTCATTTTTCACGTCATATTATCGTAGGAATTTTCATAGATTGTTAATGGCATCGTTATTTGTTTTCTTAGTTTGGAAGGAGGAGTTTGTTTGTCAACCGAAAATCAATCGTTTTTACGATTTTCCTTAGAGGAATCAGTCTGGTTTCAAAAAGGGCAGGAGATAGAAGAGCTTTATTCACTATCGCTTGAACCGAATGTGACCATTCAAGAGAGTGACCAGTATGTGGTTATTAGGGGTTCGTTGGATTTGAGTGGGGAGTATAAGGAAACTGAAGAAGAAGCTGGGGCGTCAGATCTTGGATATTCACAGCCTTATTATCCGGAGACGATTCATAGTGTGGATCAAAGAGAAGACGGATTGAGTGAATTTATTCATCGTATCCCTGTTGATATTACGATTCCAAACAATCGCATACAGTCTCTAGATCATATTGATGTAAATATCCATGCTTTTGATTATTTTATGCCTGAAAAAAATTGCTTGAAGCTTGAGGCAGAGCTTTTAATTAGTGGGATTGAAGATTCGCGACGAGAAAGTAAATCTGAAGAACCAAGAGATTCTTTACATTCAGATGAATATGAAGAGGAAGAAAATGAGCGAGATGAATCAAATTCAACATGGGAAGAAACGGTTGAAGTGGAATTTGAGGATGAGAGTTATTCTTCTTCTGAGAATGTGGAGATCAAACCAGAGCCAGTCTCATTTTACCGGGAACCAGAAGAAATGGCGAATAAGCCAGAAGAAATCGAATATTCGTCAGAGGAAAATGAACCAGAACCAGCCTTTTTTTACCGGGAACTAGAAGAAGTAGCAAATGAGGCAGAAGCAATCGATGATTCGTTAGAGGAAAATGAACTAGAGCCGGTCTCATTTTACCGGGAATTAGAAGAGGCGGCAAATGCGGCTGAAGAAATGGAGTCTTCAGTAGAGGGAATCGAAGCAGAGTTAGTCCCTTTATCTCGAGAAATAAAAGTGGAAAAAGAAGATGAGGACGAGTTATTTACTCCGTTTGTTGTAGAGGCTAGGAAATTACCAGACATTGAAGAAGCTGAAGCATCACGGCCGATTTATGCAAATAAAACAGAAGAGATACAAGCTGTTGACCTTCCTATATTGGAGCAGAAATCAGAAGTGCCACTGAACCGCAAAGTTGAGAATCATGTACCTAATTCAGAAATCGTCACAGAGAATGTTTCTGAGAATTCTCTGTTGGAAAAGAAATATGCTCCATTACTTGATTTTGGCCGCCGAAAAGAAGAAAAAACAATGAAGGAAGAACCATCTGAACGTGAAAAAGCCAAAAGTGTTGATTCGGCAAAAAAAGAGACAACTAGCGACGATCATCTCTCGTTAACCTCCTTTTTAGGTCGAAAGCAAGAGGAAGAGTTAATTGGCATAAAAGTATGTATTGTTCAGCAAGGAGAAACCCTAGATAGCTTGGCTGAACGCTATGAAGTCAGTGTACAGTCACTTCTAAATAGCAATGAACTAGAACCAAGCCAAGATATCTATGAAGGTCAAGTATTATACGTTCCTAAGGTGAGAGTTACTAAAAATTAATCAAGGGCAGAGCGGGTCATCCCCTCGCTCTGCCTCCTTATCAAGAAATTAATTGATGGAAGTGAATTCCATGGCGGATCATGAAAGAAGAAACAAGGATACTGAAGCGGTTCTCCGTAACTATGCGATAGAAACGTACCATATTGAATATATGGGCAATATTACAAAGCTATACAGTGATAAAGGAGTCTTTGCTCTTAAATCGATTGATCCTCATATTGGGATTGATTTTATCCGAAATATTCAACGCTTATATCAGCGTGGATATAATCGAATTGTCCCCATCTATCAAACGATGGACGGCCGTTATGCGGTGCTTCACAACAGTCGATTGTATTATTTGATGCCTTGGCTTTCTGACCAGGAAGATGGAGAACGCTCCGAACGGAATAAGCAAATGTTTCGCGAGCTTGCTCGGATACACGCATTGTCAGTCAGAGAGATTTCCGTTGATAAGGAAGAGCGTGAAGAACATTATCAAACGACCCTTGAAGAATGGAAGAAACAGTTGGAATTTCTCCGTGAATTTGTTGAAAGCTGTGAAAAGAAATGGTATATGTCGCCATTCGAGCTGATGTACTGTACGTACTATACTGACCTTTCACAGGCACTAGAATATTCAACGAAAAAACTAGAAGAATGGTATGAGAAAACAAAGGATCATGAAAAGATCCGGACAGTTGTGACACATGGAAAGGTTTCATTGAAACACTATGTATACGATGATCGCGGCTACGGCTACTTTATTAACTTCGAAAATTCAAAAACAGCACCACCACATTTTGATTTGCTTCCATACTTAGTGGAGGCTGCGAGAACCTATCCATTTCCATGTGATGACTGTGTCGATCTTCTCTACAACTATATGCGCTATTTCCCCCTGAAGTCAGAGGAAGTATTGTTATTTCAAAGCTATCTCGCTTATCCAGGATCATCCATTGCGGTGGTTAAAGGCTATTTTGAAAAAAAGGGACATCGAAGTGAGTTACAATATGTCAGTCATTTTCAACGGCAATATTGGTTATTGAAAAATATTGAATATATGGTGATGAAAATCGAGGAAAACGAAAGGGCAAAGAAAGCAGCTGCAGAGGCGCAACAACAGCAAGAACAAGAACAGAATGCAGAATAATCCGATGCGTATGCTAAAAGGAACGGTAGCATATCGCTTCGGATTATTTTTTGATTCCTCATATCCAATTTTGCCGAAAAGAAATCAACAGTACGACAACGATCGAAAGCAGCAAAATATCTAAAAATGTCGGAAACAAAAGAGTGCGAAATCCCTGAAAAATACAGATCGGTAACATAAACTGACTACAAACATTACGGATACCTTTCAGCCAGGGCGGCAGCGTATAGGGAGTATAACGTTGTCTCAAAATTGCCCAACTCCTCACTTTTAAGTGGTACGATATCATATGGTTAAAAGTGGAGTTACGTGAATAAAGTGAAACTTCCATCAGTGGGTTTTCTATCCCTGCTGATGGTTAGTTAAACCGGAATAGATGATCACATTTCCGGAAATACTGAATATGATAAGAAAAACTGTCACAGATGTAAGGGTAGATACCAAAACGTATTTAAAAACTTATAAATTCATATTTAATTAAAAAACTAAAGAAGATGATTGACGTTAGGTGTATTTCTTTTGTAAAATGAATCTTAATGAATAATTACATATCAACCGCTATGATTGGAAGTAGTATGATGAAAAACCGCTAAAAGAGAGGAAGCCATTTGCTGAAAGGTTTCTAAGTGTGTCCCATCAGAAGTCGTCCATGAGCAGTTTCCGTGAACAAAAGTAGTAGCGGAAGCCGGCGAAAAGCCGTTATCTAATCTTTAAGAGCCGAGAAAAGGATTGAACTCTTTTTTCGGAAAAAAGGTGGCACCGCGAACAACTTTCTTCGTCCTTTTGTGATGAAGGAAGTTTTTTTGTGTCTTTAACACATTTTTAAGGAGGAAATTCAGATGGAAGAATTAACGATGCCGACAAAGTATGATCCGCAGTCCATTGAAAAGGGCCGCTATAAATGGTGGTTAGATGGGCAGTATTTCAAAGCGGAAAGTGATGAAAAGAAAGAGCCATACACGATTGTAATTCCACCACCGAATGTTACGGGTAAATTGCATTTAGGTCATGCATGGGATACGACGCTTCAAGATATTATTACGCGAATGAAACGGATGCAGGGCTATGATGTGTTATGGCTTCCTGGAATGGACCACGCTGGAATCGCAACTCAAGCTAAGGTTGAGCAAAAGCTTCGTGCTGACGGAATTAGCCGTTATGATCTTGGCCGTGAGAAATTTGTTGAAGAGACATGGAGTTGGAAAGAAGAATATGCAGGCCATATCCGTGATCAATGGGCAAAGCTTGGTTTAGGTCTTGATTATAGCCGAGAACGATTTACATTAGACGAAGGACTTTCTAAAGCAGTGCGAGAAGTATTTGTAAAGCTATATAATAAAGGGTTGATTTATCGCGGCGAATATATTATTAACTGGGACCCTTCAACAAAAACAGCGTTATCTGATATCGAAGTAATTCATCAGGATGTTCAAGGTGCGTTTTATCATATGAATTATCCATTAGCTGATGGATCGGGTTCCATCGAAGTGGCGACAACTCGTCCTGAAACGATGCTAGGGGATACAGCAGTTGCTGTTCATCCAGAAGATGAACGTTACAAGCACCTAATTGGCAAGCATGTTATTTTGCCAATTGTCGGCCGAGAAATTCCAATTGTTGCAGATGATTATGTCGATAAGGATTTCGGTTCAGGTGCAGTGAAGATTACGCCAGCACATGATCCAAACGATTTTGAACTTGGCAACCGCCACAATCTTGAGCGCATTCTTGTCATGAACGAAGATGGCTCGATGAATGACAATGCAGGATCATACAAAGGACTCGACCGTTTTGAATGCCGAAAACAAATTGTCAAAGACTTACAAGAACAAGGCGTTCTGTTCAAAATTGAAGAACATATGCATTCTGTTGGTCACTCTGAGCGAAGTGGCGCTGTCGTTGAACCATATCTTTCTACGCAATGGTTCGTCAAAATGCAGCCATTAGCAGATGAAGCGATTAAACTTCAACAAGGATCAGACGAAGAAAAAGTTCACTTCGTACCGGATCGTTTTGAGAAAACCTATTTACGCTGGATGGAGAATATCCGTGATTGGTGTATTTCTCGTCAACTTTGGTGGGGTCATCGCATTCCGGCTTGGTATCATAAAGAAACAGGCGAAGTATATGTAGGTCAAGAAGAACCTAGTGACTCAGAAAACTGGGAACAAGATACAGATGTACTTGATACATGGTTCAGCTCGGCACTATGGCCATTTTCAACAATGGGCTGGCCGGATCGTGAAAGTGCCGATTTCAAACGCTACTATCCAACTGGTTCACTCGTTACGGGCTATGACATTATCTTCTTCTGGGTGTCTCGAATGATTTTCCAAGCGATTGAATTCACTGGCGAGCGTCCATTTAAAGATGTACTCATTCATGGACTCGTACGTGATGAACAAGGTCGCAAAATGAGCAAATCCCTTGGTAATGGTGTCGATCCAATGGATGTCATCGATCAATATGGTGCCGATTCATTACGTTACTTCTTATCAACAGGAAGTTCACCTGGCCAAGATCTTCGCTACAGCACAGAAAAAGTGGAAGCAGTATGGAATTTTGCTAATAAAATTTGGAATGCATCCCGTTTCGCATTGATGAATATGGATGGAATGAAATATGAAGAAATTGACTTAACTGGTGAAAAATCCGTTGCGGACAAATGGATCTTAACTCGTCTGAACGAAACGATTGAAACAGTTACGCGTCTAGCTGATAAATATGAATTCGGTGAAGTAGGCCGCGCTCTTTATAACTTTATCTGGGATGACTTCTGTGACTGGTATATTGAAATGGCGAAGCTACCATTATACGGTGAAAATGAAGCAGCGAAGAAAACGACTCGTTCAATTCTCGCTTATGTACTTGATAACACCATGCGTTTATTGCATCCATTCATGCCGTTTATTACCGAGGAAATATGGCAGAACTTGCCGCATAATGGCGAATCCATCACTGTTGTAGCATGGCCGGAGGTGCGTTCTGAACTTACGGACAGTGCAGCAGCTGAGGAAATGAAGTTGCTTGTTGAAATCATCCGTTCTGTACGTAATATTCGCAGTGAAGTAAATACACCACTTAGCAAGAAAATCAAGCTCATTCTGAAAGCGAAAGATGAAAGCATTGTAGCAACACTTCAAAATAACCGTGCCTACATTGAACGATTCTGTAATCCAGAGGAATTGACAATCGGTACAGTAGTAGATGAGCCAGGTCAAGCAATGACAGCTGTCGTTACAGGTGTGGAACTTATTCTACCACTTCAAGGCTTAATCAATATCGAAGACGAAATTAAACGTTTGGATAAAGAGCTGGAGAAACTGAATAAAGAAGTAGAACGTGTGCAAAAGAAACTAGGCAATGAAGGCTTCGTGAAAAAAGCCCCTGCACAAGTAATTGAGGAAGAAAAAGCGAAAGAAAAAGACTACGTCGAAAAACGTGACGCTGTTATTCATCGTATGAATGAATTGAAACAGCTGTAAACAAGAAAAGCGTAGCCGCCTTGAAAAGGAAGGTCAACTAAGTTCGCCACGTCCTGTGGCAACGTCGGCATGATCCGCATCCTGCGGGCCCAAGAAAAAAGGATGACTCAAAAAGGTAACAGATGACTCTATGGGTCATCCTTTTTTATTAGTTGCATAGATGGATAATTGAATTGAAAAAAGCCACTTTGAAGGTCAAGAAAATTCCAGCCGTCCATGAAAAAAATCATTTTGCCTATTTTTTAGGAATTTGTTATGTTTAAATGTGATCCTGTATTAAAAGTTTGAGAAAAAGATCGATTTTTAGGGAGTGGTATGTTTGTTTCAATCCATGGAAGAAGTAATGGACTATTTATATAGTAGAGAATCGAAGCTTGGGATGGACTTCGGGCTCGCACGGATGGAGAACCTTTTAAAAGAGCTCAGGAATCCAGAAAAGAGCTTTCAATCCATACATATTGCTGGATCAAATGGCAAAGGCTCGACATTGAATGCCTTAAAAGAAATCTTAATGGCCCAAGGTCTTAAAGTTGGCAGTTTTACTTCACCACATCTAGAAAAAGTGAACGAAAGAATGATGATAAATGAAACGATGATCTCAGATGAAGAAATCATTGAACATATGAATACCCTTTATCCTTTATTGGAAGAAGGGCAAGTAGGATATCGTGCTACTTTTTTTGAGATTATTACGATCCTATCCTTTCTTTATTTTCAAAACAAAGAGATGGACATTGCGCTCATTGAAACTGGATTAGGTGGCAGGCTTGATTGTACGAATGTCATCACTCCTTTACTATCTATTATCACGTCGATTTCTTTAGAGCATACGAATATTCTTGGGAATACTTTGGCTGAAATCGCATCTGAAAAGGCGGGTATTATTAAACATGGTGTTCCGGTTATTAGCGGTGTAACGGAAGAGGAACCAGCTACGGCTATAATGGAGTATGCCAAAGTACAGGATGCAAACCTTTATTGTATAAATAAAGAAATCTTCGTGAATGAGCCTAGCCAAGTTCAGGATGGCCAATATTTTTCGTTTAAAATGGGGAATACAACGCTTGAACAAATCGACCTTAAAATGCTCGGTCGTCATCAAGTGAATAATGCGGCGCTAGCTATTGCAGCAGTAAGGCTATTAGTTGAAGAATCCCATCTAGAAATCTCTGAAAATAGCATTCGGCAAGGGTTGGCAAAAGCACATTGGGCTGGGCGATTTGAAGTGTTACCAGGTCATATCATTTTAGATGGCGCTCATAACCCTGCTGGAATGAAAGTTTTGTTGGAAACATTACAAACTAGATATCCTGATTTGAATTATCATTTTGTTTTTACTGCTTTACAAGATAAAGACTACAATCAAGTGTTAAGCATGGTAGATGAACAAGCAGCATCGATTATCTTTACCGAAATTGATTTTAAGCGAGCAGCATCAGCACAGGAACTTTTTGAAAAAAGTAAGATAGATAAGAAAAAGGCCATCATAAACTGGCAGGAAGCAATCGATTATGCACTGAATCATCGAACTATAAATGATTTAGTCATCGTCACAGGTTCCCTCTATTTTCTCGCACTTGCCCGACCGTATATCATGAAAAATAGCTGAACAGACGATTCATGTATCGAGCGGGAAAGGAAATTTGCGTGCCAGAGCCCAATTTGACACAAAAATTTATGAAGCCAACTGCCATAATCATACGAGATCAACCCTTTATGACAGTTTTTATAAAAAACTTGTAGCTTAATGATGCGATGGGGCAATGTTCAGTAGAAACACCAGACTTAGCACAGATATTAACTTCCCGTTTCAAGCATTACGTGCCAGAATTAGTAATATGAATCGATATGGGTGCCAAGCAACCAGGTATCTCAATATGACGGGTGAAAAACATATTTAACGATCGGACCTTTCGCAAACTATAGACATTTCATTTGAACTGTGTACAGTAGGCATTAGGTTGGATCTTTTTTTAGTTTTGGATTACTTTTTCTAATTCATTGGTTTATGATAGGAATGATAAGTTAAATGCGGGGTGAAGCACTTTGATGATTATATATACAACAATGATTGCTGTCGTTCTGCTAGCTATACTCCTGTATACACTTCCTTTGCGAATATCGCGGTCTGGGAGAACGGCTATTTTGATATGTAGTGTTTGTCTCGCAGCAATTCCGCTTGTTGCGAATGATTTTTTTCCGCGTTGGTTTCTATATAGCGCGCAGTTTCTATTGGCTATTCTTATGACTTATATCATGGTGAATAGACTCGAGTTTTCTCATGGAAAGGAAACAGAAGAAGCCAATTTATCGGAAATGGATCCGTTGTTTTCTTTTGCTGAGTTACAGGAACGAGCAAAAATGAGTGAAACGGTAGATGAATACTATGCTTCTTCAAAAGAGCAGCCAGAACCATTTATGATTCAAGAAGTTGAAGGGGAATCAGACACATCATTTGTTAAAATTGAAACGATCATGAATAAGCCGCTGGAATTAAAAGAGGATGCTTCTGAATTTATTGATTTTACGAATCGAGAAATTTTGGGGACTGAGGATACAGATGACCTAGAACCTTTCAGTTCAAGTGAGGAAGAACAGGTTTTTGCAGCAAGAAAGAAAATCTTTGAAAATCTTGAAGCGCAGGTAGCAACTTCTATAGAGGACGAGCAGCTGAGCAAGAAAGAAGTAAACCTTGCACCGGCTGAACGTCTCAGTCTGGAGTTTGATGATTTGGAAGAAATGTATTTGAAAAAAAAGCAAGCAGGGGGCCAGTAAATGGAGAAGCGTTTCCCTACCTACATACGAGTTTTTACCATTGTCATCCTTTCAACGACTTTTATTATGTCGTTTTCACAATTAGGAGTCAAAGCCTACGAGAAATTCCTGCAACAAGATCAAAAGTTTGCTACGAATACATTCATTGGAACTGTTCAGGTTAGTGGCGAGTCTACTAAACAAGCAAACGAAAATCTCATCCACACGATTGCTGAATGGCAAAGCAAAAGTCGCCTTTCGTTAACCTTTGCAGATCGTAAAACGACGATCCCTGCGGATTTTATTCATTTCTCGCCAAATGAATCTGTTCGAGATGCCAAAAATGGTATGAGTAATCCGTTTTTGGCAACTATAACGGAATCAAATCTAAAACAATTGTTAAAAGAAATTGCCGATGAAAAAGTGATTGCAGTTGTAAAGATTGCTGAATTGCAAGCAGAAATTCAAAATAAAGCTAGCTTGCTTGATGTGAATGAGCAAGCGATCAGTTTAACGAATTTTTTTGACGATTCCCAGTCTACAAATGTGATTTCTCATGCAAAAAAGCAAGATATAGACGTCAAATCATTATCTTCATGGGTCCAAAGTACATCTCCTATTACGATTCCAGCTTTCGGTGAATTTTCTTTCGTCAACGATGTAAGTGTGAATGCTGGCAATTGGACGGATGAGTTCTTAACAGAAGCAGCCTCTGTATTATATGAAGCAAGCCTTGCAACAAACCTACAAATTCTTGAACGAAATATAAGTAAAGAGCGACCTGAAGGGGTTAAAGTAGGCTATGAAGCAAAAGTCAATCGAAACGGAATGGATTTAAAATTAGCCAATCCTAATGACTTCGAAATGACAGTTACATTCAAAGCTACTCAACCAGGCGTGCTTACTGTTGAAATTAGCGGCTACGAGACAGAACAACGATATAAAGTCGTATTAAAAGATCAGAAAACCATCCCTTACCGGAAAATCATTCAATATACAGCATTATTGCCTAACGGATCAGAAACGATTAAAGAGAAAGGGAAGTTGGGATATTCTGTAGCTGTTTACCGCGAAACGTATAATTCATTGAATGAAAAACTGGATTCCGTGCAAATTTCGAATGACTTTTATTTACCTGTGAATGAGGTTGTTTTGAAGGAAATACCTGTGGGGTCTGGGGTAATAGGGGGAGATGATATGGAATTAGAACGGATTGAAGAAGGTGAAGATGATCATTTGGACGAAGAACTAGATACGCAACTGGGAGTTGATGAAGAACTTGGTGAAGACTCAATAGAAGAGAAACTACCATTGGATACAAAAGAAAAAGATAAATCTATAGACTAGACTTGAGAAATGGCTGCCAAATATTTTTGGCAGCCGTTCTGGTTATTTTTCTAATCATCTGTTACTTCATTTTTAGTGAGTTATAAACCCGACCTTTTTTGTTAAATCATTTGTATTTGTTAATTAATCTTACTTAGTGTCTGAAGTGGAAAATCTTTAGGATCCCTTATATACTGTTCTATACCCTTGAATGTAATAGTAGTTCCCCCACTTGTCACATTAAAACCATTTCTAGCAATTACTACACCTTCAAATGATTCACCACTAAAAGTTACCTTGCCATTTGGGGCAAATAAGACCCCTGTCATTTTTAAGCCCCCGCTATTGATAGTAATATCTCCCTGACTAACAATGATTGCGTTAGTAAAAGTATTTACATATTTTCCTAAACCACTATCATAATAGCTTTGAACATTTATGCTATTCCCATATAATCTCATATTATCAGGTTTTATCGTTTGGGTATATCCGCGATCCTTGTACCACTGAGAATCTTTTAATGGTGGAATATCCATATAACTCTTAGTTAACTTTGGAACATCAGCTTTAAGAATCACTTTGTCCAGAATAGATTGATGATAATTATTAGGATATTTTAAAGTCCCTTTATAATAAATTCTTGCATTTCCTTCTATCGTAGGTGTCCAATCCAATTCAACATTCCCTTGAACGTAAACATTTCCATGAATGATAGCATCTTTGAGCTTAAGGTTTCCATTAACATATACATCTCCATATATATGCCGTGTTCCACCCCACAAGGTTACATCTCCATTCACATATATCGTTCCTGGAGATGTAGGTGAACCCAAACCTGCACTACCTCCATCTATATTTACGGACCCATTTATATTAATATTAGAAACATTACTAAATGAACCACCGTTTAATTGACTGCTAAGCAAATTTCCTCCAACAATAATCGTGGCATTAGGTCCGTTCACTTGATTACCTTGAAATTCAAACTGTGAACCATACACAAAAATACCATTCTTTACTAGATACGTATAAAAGTCTTGCCCTATACTAGGAGTAGGAGGCTTCACGATCTCACCCGCAATAGGCTGATTCGTTGTCCCCGGTAACACCGTTTCCAAGTTGTATTCGTTTTGATAGTGATCTTTCATAGTAAAAGCTACTTTGAAAGTTGAGGTAGACAACAGCTGTATACTTTGCTCTGAAACGACTTTAGTCCCATTGATTAGTACTTCTGTAAAAAGATAATTTGTTTCTGTTGCTAACGGATTTTTCTTTTCTTTCTCTGTGTATAACATGCCAGAACTATACCAAATACTATCTCCATTCTCATGCATCGATCGCAACTGGGTCATGACAATATTTGCTTCTTGTCTCAATTCGTTATGCGATTGTGTCTTCTCCTTAACGTGTAGCGTTTGAAAAAACACACCGTACACAACACTCCCAATAAATCCTGTAATGGCTAAAGCGGCTAGCACTTCTATTAAAGTAATGCCAGATTCCTTGTTTACCTGTTTCATGAAATTCCCCACTTTTTGATAAAATTGATCCATTCCCTATTATAGTTTGTTATATAATGAATAAAAAGACATTAGGTGGTAGCAAGTCGTGAATAATCTAAAAAATAATCAAGCCTTCACTCTTATTGAAGTTCTAGCTTCCATCACAATCCTTGGTATTGTGTTAACGATATTTTTATCCTTCTTCTCAAATGCAATGACATTTTCTACAAAAACAGAAGATAAATTAACAGCAATTAATCTAGCTGAACAAGAACTTTATGAGGTAACAAATAGCTTGGAAACATATTGTAAAACAAACGATTGCCAAACTATCCCAGTAGATAAGTATATTCGTCCATCCATTCCATTAAATCAAAAAAACTATCTTTCAACCGTGACACCTTTAACACAAAGTAGACAAGAAAGCTCACTAGGCTTACTTCCTATCTCTATAAGAATAGAATCAGAAGACCATAAAGAACTAACGATTGCATATGGATATGTAGATGTAGGCCTCAACAATTAGGAGAATAATTGATGAAACAAAAAAATGAAGCAGGTTATACATTAGTGCTTGTATTATTAACGATTACATTAATCCTTATTTTTTCAGTAACTTTAATTAGCAATGTTTTAAACAGTTCTTTGCAGAATCAAAAATCAGAGGGAAATATACAGTTACATCAATCATCACGAATGGGTTTAAAGTATGTTGAGAAGGAGATAAACACAGCAAATAACGAAGCAAAAAAAGCGGTCATAAAATGGCTAAATGAGTTCCCTACCACTAACGCTATTCCTACAGACGCTGAAATTGCTGTTAAATACGAAAAAGAATTTAGAACTAAATTAGTAGATAAAGAAATCATATCATCTGATAAAATGTATCAATTTAAAATAGATTATATTAGTATAACAAGAGTAGATAACACTCTTACGGTCACATATACTATTACTCCCTCATTGAATAATGTGTATGCTCAAGCAGATTCGGAACGAGAAAAAACCATTAATATAAAGATCCAAGAACAAAATCGCTAAGCAACCTCTCTCCCATCTCAAGTGTAGATGTACTCACTTGGGATCCTTTCACGCTTGTCGCATCGTTCCATGGCAAAAAGGGCAGACTGCTTCAACTTCATCTCCCTTTTTCAAATTATAACTAAATTCGTATACAACAAAGTTAGGTACCTCGTCTATTTTCCTACAATCCATGCAAACAAAAGGGACAAGTTCTTCTTTTTATCTAAATAGAATGGAAAAACATCCCAATATCCTTATTCGTATAGTACTACAAAGATTGAGTAATTCGCTCTATAATTTAAGTAGATTTCATGTTATTTTGAATGATAGCAGACAATGATCAAAGAATGCCAGATAGGGGTGATAGAATGAAAAGTGAAAGAAAACGTTTAGGCGATTTACTTGTTGAAGCAGGGATCATTACGGAAGAAAAATTGCAGGATACATTAACATACAAAAAAGAAGGGCAAAAAATGGGTGATGCCTTATTGGAACGCGGATTAATCAATGAGCAGCAACTCATTGAGGTGCTTGAGTTCCAACTAGGTGTACCTCAGATCAGCTTATTTCATTATCCCGTAGATACAGCCGTCTTAAGCTTGATTGCAAAAGATTTTGCCTTCAGAAACTTAGTCATGCCAATAAAAAAAGAAGGGAATCAACTCATTGTAGCGATGCATGATCCGATGGATTATATCGCATTAGATGATATGGGGCTATCGACTGGTTTGGTGATCTCACCTGTCATAGCGAAAAAGGAAGAAATCATTGCGTCACTCTATAAATACTATAGCAAGACAGAGACATTTGAAGAATTAGATATGAACAGGATCGCGACTGAGAATCTAGATGGTGAAGATGCACCAGCTGTTAAGCTTGTCAATCAACTTCTTGAAGCGGGCGTACAGATGAAAGCGAGCGATATTCATATCGATCCACAGGAATCAAACATCCTTATTCGCTATCGGGTCGATGGGATTTTACGTACAGAACGTGTCCTTTCGAAGAATATTTATAGTTTGTTAATTGCTAGAATTAAAATTTTGGCTAATTTGAACATTACCGAAACGAGACTGCCACAGGATGGCAGAATTAAATTGAATGTGAATGCTACGCCTATTGATTTACGAATTTCATTATTGCCAACCGTATTTGGTGAAAAAATCGTCATTCGTATTTTAGATTTATCCAATGTGATGATTCATCTTTCGCAGCTTGGTTTTAATCAAGTGAATGTCAAAACCTTTGTTGCGATGATTGAACGGCCGTCTGGGATGATTCTGATTACGGGGCCAACCGGTTCTGGAAAAACATCGACTCTATATGCGGCATTGAATCATTTGAATACTGAACAAGTCAATATTATTACTGTGGAAGATCCTGTGGAATATCAAATGAAGGGCATCAATCAAGTGCAGGTCAATCCAAGCGTCGGTCTAACGTTTGCTAGTGGCTTGCGCTCGATTTTAAGACAAGATCCAAACATTGTCATGATTGGCGAAATTCGTGATCGCGAGACAGCGGAAATAGCTGTTCGGGCATCCTTAACGGGCCATCTTGTATTAAGTACTTTACATACCAATAGTGCGCTTTCGACGATTCCGAGACTATTAGATATGGATGTCGAACCATATTTGGTCGTTTCCTCCTTAACTGGCGTCATCGCTCAGAGACTGATTCGCAAAGTCTGCCCGGATTGTAAACTAGCATACACACCATCTGCCATGGAAAGAAATTTGTTTCAAAAACGTGGCATACCTGTGCAATCTTTATATCGTGGCAAAGGATGTTCAAGCTGTCAAAATAGTGGCTATCATGGCAGGCTTGCGATTCATGAAGTATTGAATATCGATGATACGATTCAATCGATGATGATGAATAACAAGCCGCTTAGTGAAATCAAGCAATATACGGTTCGCAATGGGATGATTTTTCTCATTGACGATGGCTTGCTAAAAGCCAAGCAAGGATTGACAACGGTAGAGGAAGTACTACGGGTAGCGGGACATGATTAGGGGGCTAGATCTGTGAAAGAGAAATTGGATTATATTTTAAAAGCTGCTTTTGATTTAGGGACATCTGATATTCATTTAACGGTAGGTGTACCGCCGATTATGAGACTTCACGGTGATCTTAAACAGTATGGAAAAGACATCCTTACGCCAGCAGACACAGAATTAATGGCGAAAGTAATGATTCCTGAATCGATGTGGCAGGCGTTTAAGGACAAAGGAGAGTTGGATCTTTCATATGGAATCCCTGGCGTTTCGCGCTTCCGGGTCAATGCTTATCATCAACGTTCTTGTATCAGCCTTGCGATTCGAGTCGTACCAACCGAAGTTCCGACTTTAGAACAATTGAAGCTACCATCTGTTTTACAAGCGATATCTGAAAAAAGGCAAGGGCTCGTTTTAGTGACAGGACCGACTGGAAGCGGGAAATCAACGACGCTTGCTGCGATGATTGATTATATTAATAAAAACATGAAGAAACATATTATTACGCTTGAAGATCCAATCGAGTATTTACATAAACATCAATTGAGTATTATTGATCAACGGGAAGTTGGTTTTGATACACAAAATTTCTCAAATGGCCTGCGCGCTTGTTTGCGACAAGATCCTGATATTATTTTAGTCGGAGAAATGCGCGATTTAGAAACGATTGCAACAGCGATTACCGCAGCGGAAACGGGTCATTTAGTACTTGGCACCTTGCATACAACAGATGCACCGGCAACAATTGACCGGATCATTGATGTGTTCCCACCCAATCAGCAGCCGCAAGTCCGTGTTCAGCTTGCCTCCGTCTTATCTGCGATTATCTCACAGCGTTTATTGCCGTCAAAAGACCGGGCAGGAAGGGTGGCGGCAATCGAGATTCTAGTGAATAATGCTGCTGTCAAAAATTTAATTCGTAATGAAAAAATCCATCAAATTGCAAGTGTGATGCAGACAAGTAAATCGGCTGGCATGCAAACGATGGAAATGTCGATTAAACAACTAGTGGAAGAAGGGAAGATTGATTCTTATTCTGCCCTCCCTTATTTAGAAGAAGGAATCATCTAATGCCAGTTTTTCACTATCAGGGTAGAGATCGGACGGGAAGAAAAAAACAAGGGAAAATGACGGCGGACACACGAAAAGAGGCGGTCACAAGGCTAAGAGAAACAGGGATAGCTGTGACGAGTATTGATGAACTAAGGGGCATTTTATATAAAGAAATCTCCTTGGGTAGAAAAAACATAAAAAATCGTGATTTTATTATCTATCTGCGCCAGTTTTCAACATTAATTCAAGCAGGGATCAGTGTTGTAGAAGCGACAAAGATTTTGGCGGAACAAACATCGAGTAAACTGCTGCGAAAAACATTAGAACATATTGTGCAAAGTTTAGAAGAAGGAAACCCTTATTCTGAAGGAGCAGAAAAGCAACGAAATGTGTTCCCGCCTCTCTTCATAAATATGATGCGAGCGGGTGAAGCTGGCGGGAATCTAGAAGAGGTTCTGGAACGGATGGCAGTTTATTTTGAGAAACAGTATCAGACAAAGCAAAAAATACAATCGGCGATGATGTATCCGGCAACGGTTGGATGCTTGAGTGTAGGGATTATCATTTTTATGCTATCTACCGTTGTCCCTACTTTTGCAAATATGTTTGCATCATTTGGTAGTGAGCTTCCTTTTTTTACAAAGCTAGTACTCAATCTTGGCGGATTTTTTGAAAGGTTTTGGTGGGTATTTCTCTTATTAGCAGTTGGATTATATATCTTCATTCGCTATATACGATCCAATAACGAGATGAAATACTATCTTGATTATTGGCTTTTAAGAATGCCTATCTTCGGGCAACTGATTCAAAAGGCGGAGATTGCAAGAATGACGAGAACATTAAGCTCGCTTTTCAAGAGTTCTGTGCCAATTTTGCAATCTTTAACAATGGTGGAAAAGATTTTAGGAAATGAAGTGTTAACCAAGGTGATGAAACAGTCGCGACTTTCGATTGAAAAAGGCGAGTCCATGGCCATTCCGATGGAAAGACACTGGGCATTTCCGCCTATGGTCACGCAAATGATCATCGTCGGTGAAAAATCTGGTACTTTGGATGTCATGCTAGATCGCGTCGCTGATTTTTACGAAATGGAAGTAGACAATGCAACAAACCAAATGAAATCTCTCATTGAACCTTTTCTCATTATCTTTCTAGCAGTAGTTGTTGGAGGCATTGTGGCAGCCATTGCCGTTCCGATGTTCACTATATTTAACGAAATCCAATAAAAATGTTCAATATAGTAGAAAAAGTAGTTGTCAACTAGTGAATGAGTCTTATATACTAGCAATATATAAATAGATTGGAAACTGTGATTGATCATTTTTATCTGGGCACTTAAATGATCAGGAGTGAGTAGTGCAACCCGCCAATGTATATTTAATTCAAAATTATTTTTGAATTTAAATATAAACGTGGCGGTTTTTTGGTATGAAGGACATGGGAACGGGGCCTCGCGACTTATTCATATAGCTAATCTACTTAGCGGGTTTACTTATATGATCGAGAAAGCATCCGAAAACCCGGCTCCGCACCGCCATCATTGTGATTAGGTGAGTGTAGCGTGCTTCATGATCGATCTTTCATAGTAACTGGTGGCGTTTTAACGCCCTTTTAGGTTTTGTATGAAGTTTCAAGCTGTTTTATTACACCGTGTTAGATTACATAAAAAAATGAACTGAGGAGTGAACGTACATGATTAAACGAATAAAAGGCCTTATTAACAACCAAAAAGGGTTAACACTAGTGGAACTTTTGGCTGTAATCGTGATCTTAGGGATTATCGCAGCAATTGCGGTGCCGAGTATTGGGAACATTATTGATAATAGTAAGAAGGATGCACATATTGCGAATGCGCAGCAATTGGTGGGGGCAGCGAGATTGGCTGTTGCGGCGAATGATCAGACCATATTGAATGATAAAGATGGTATCACGTCAACTGATTTAATGACGGCTGGGTACCTTGAGTCAGAACTTAAAGATCCTGATGGAGACAAATACACCACAGAGCAGGTTGGAATAGCTAAAGATGCAACAACTGGTAAAGTAACATATACAGTTACGCTAAAAGGTGCAGAGAGAGGGATTACAAGTAATAATGATGTATCGAAATTAACTAGGACGGATGTTAAATAAATGCTATAAATATTGCTAAAGAGTATAACATAAGGTAATTTTCCACTCCTTTCCACAAGGAGTGCTTTTTTTATCCAATAATAATGGTCCTGCTTTATCAATCTACTAAATCTTCATCAAATAATCATCTCCAATTCAATCCAACTTCCTGTATAATAAAAGTACCAACATGACGTTAAAGCACCACATCCGGTATGAAGGATGATTTATTGAAAATAAGGAAACCAACTCCAACAAAAAGGGAGAAATCCATGACACTATTTATTTACAGCTACATAGGTATTTTAGGCTTAGTTCTCGGATCCTTTTACAATGTCGTCGGTCTTCGGGTACCGGAGAAACAGTCAATCGTACGGCCGCGGTCACAGTGTCCAACTTGCAAAAGAACGTTGACAGCTACGGATTTGGTGCCTGTGTTGTCATATGTCTTTTTAAGAGGAAAATGCCGGAACTGTCATTCGAAAATATCGCCGCTCTATCCACTTAATGAGCTTTTAACGGGTTTATTGTTTATGCTTGCATTCTATGAATTTGGATGGACAGGTGAACTAGTAATTGCACTTACCTTCATCTCGTTGTTAGTCATTATTTTTGTATCTGATATTGTCTATATGATTATTCCTAATAAAGTGCTGTTGTTTTTTGTTCCTCTTGTTTTAGTTGGCCGTTTAGTCGTGCCATTAGATCCGTGGTGGGATATGTTTGTCGGCGCGGTCGTTGGCTTTGGTCTGCTTTTTTTCATTGCTGTCATTAGTAAAGGCGGCATGGGTGGGGGAGATATTAAACTGTTTTTCGTGTTGGGCTTGGTTCTCGGTCTCAAGCTGACTCTCCTTACCTTTGCCTTGGCAAGCTTCTTTGGAGCCTTGTATGGAGTAGCTGGCATGATATGGGGGAATTATAAGAAACGGCAGCCGATTCCTTTTGGTCCATTTATTGCAATGGGTGCGTTGCTTTCCTATTTTTATGGGAATGAAATCTTAAACTATTACTTTACTATGTTTTATTGAAGCGGGTGATGAAGAGAGTGAGTGCATTTAATAGACAACATCGGGTTCATCTAGCCATTAAAGATCGGTATATGCGGTTTGTGGAATCTGGAAAAAAGCGAAAACTGCTAGCCTATGGGCAAAAGAGCCTTCCAGATGGTGTGATCGTTGAGGGGCAAATTAAAGATCGTGAAACGCTCGAACTGATTGTCGATGAAATGGTCGATCAATGGAAGCTTAAAGGGAAAAAAGTTTCTTTCTGTGTACCTGATTCAACGGTAATCGTTAGGAAAATTCATGTTTCGAATGAAATTCCAGATCATGAACTGAATGGCTATTTATATATGGAATTGGGCCAGAGCATCCATCTGCCTTTTGCAGACCCTTTAATCGAAGCTGTGCCTTTAGAAAAAACGGCTGAAAACCGAGACGTGTTGTTATTTGCTTCAAGAGAAACCGTGTTACATGAATTTACAGCATTATTAAAGCGGGCATCTCTTAAACCTGACATTGCAGATCTATCAGTGCTATCGCTATATAGAATGTATTATCATCTAGGTCTTGCTAAGCAGGATGAGCATGTATTAATGGTGCAAATTGGGTTAGATGCATTTGTTTTATCTGTTTTTAACGAACATAAACCCGTTTTTTCGCGTCATTATCCTTTGGAATTTCATGATGAGCACTTTGAACTTTCTAAAAGTCGCAGTGGCTCGGAATTTTATTCTTGGGTGGGTGCACTGAACGAATTAAACAGCCAATCTCAGGATATTACCATGGAAATCGAACGTTTTCTATCCTATTATCATTTCAATCTTACAAAAGGAAATCATCGTATCTCAAAGCTCGTTTTGTCAGGAGACCATCCTTGTATGGAAACTTTTTATTCGGCTATACATACTGCGATTGAAGTATCCGTTCAGCCATTACTTGAACCACTATTTCAAACGAAAAAAGGAATGAACATCCCTCCTGTATATGCTGAATGTATTGGACTAGCGTTAAAGTAGGTGTCAACATGCTTGTAGATATTAACTTATTACCTAAAAAAGAAAAAAAACGACGTACCGTTGTCCTCATGATTTTGTTGACGGGGATCGTGCTATTGGTCAGTGGATTCTTCTTCATGACTACCTATCAAGCACAGAAGGCCCGATTGGTAGAACTGGAGCAAGAGTTAATGTTGACTAAAGAATTAAAAGTCGCGAAGGAAAAAGAGCGAACTCAGAGTGTTGAGTCCAAATCTGTGCGTGAATTGACAGCGGCGATTCAATGGGTTGAAGAACATCAAAGTTCAACCTTTTTCATCATGAGAACTGTATCTTCATTATTACCTGAACGAGGGTTTATCGTAGATTTTTCCTATCAAGAAGATGGGACTGTGCAGCTTACTGTTCAGTTCGATTCTTCCCGGGAGGCAGCTTATTACTTGAAAAGTATTTCAAATTCAGCCATTATTTCAGGAGCTAAGTTACAAACCCTTTCAACCGAGAAGCTTGGGGATGGTGTGACAGCGGAGCCTATCCTTCCACGTTACAATGCACAATATGAATTAACGGTGGACAAAGCAGCCATTCAAGCATCAATACATGGGGAGGTAGGGTCATAATGCTTTCCCAAAAAGTAGTGTCGTTGATTCTCACATTTTTGTTGCTTTTTTTTATCATAGGTGTGAGTGGCGTGTATTATTTTGAATATAAACCATTACAGGACAAAATGGCTAGTCTTAACCGTTCGATTACGAAGGAAAAAGATGAGCTAGAAAAGCTAGATCAAAAAGAGCAGAAGAGTGTTGCCATTAATACGATGGCTCTACAACGGAAGCTTCCAGTGAGTGAACTTGTTGATCAATTTGTATTATTGCTTGAAGAAGTGGAAGTAGCATCTGGTAGTCTTATTACGAATCTAGCATTTATAGATGCCGAACAAGCAGGTGATTCGGTTGATGAATTAGAAGCTGGGAAACTTGAGACAGCAGTAGAAACATCAAATACAAATCCACTACCTGAAGGAGTAAAGAAATTAACAGCGGTCATTACGGTTGAATCACCAACTTATCTTGAACTGGAATCATTTGTGAAAGGACTCGAGAAATTGGAGCGCCTTACAAAAGTAGAAAGCCTTCAATATACCGGACTCAAAGAAAGTAGTCGTTTAATGAACGCAGAAGATAGACTTACATTTAGTTTAACAGTAGCTACTTATTATTATCCTAAATTAGAAGAACTTAAAAATCAGCTTCCAAAATATCAGGAACCGAAACCAGCCAATAAGATAAACCCATTATTTGAAGCGAATCTTCCTCAGCTATCGGAGAAAAAAGCAGAGGAAAAATCGAACAAACCAGCTGAGCAAGATAAGGATACTGACGGGAAAATTGTTAAACGGAATCAAATAACATACAAAGTGTACACCCATAAAGTGCAACCAGGGGATACCCTTTTTCAACTTGCCATTTTATATTATAATAGCCGAAACGGTGAAAAGGTGATTAAAGATTGGAATCATCTGAAACAACTTGAAGCGAATACGACAATTGAAATTCCTGTTCCTACTGATGGCAAAAATTGACGAAAGCTATTGATAACGAGACGACAAAAGTCTTGTTATTTTTTTTTATTCCTATGATAGGATGGAAAAAAATGTGCGTAGGGGGCGAAAAAAATGGACAACCCAGAAAATAAAAAAGGAATCACCATAAAAATTAATGGCGAGGAAAAGCCCTTGGTTGAAGATGATCGTAGCGATAGCGTTAAAGTAGCTGAAAATCAAACTTCTGCAGCAATCGAGCCAGAGGATGAAAGCTTTGATTGGGTATTTCCTAAGGACGAGGGTGTATTCTATCAACCCGCCACTTCTACGAAAAAGAAAAATCCAACGATCCTCGCATTTGGCGGTAAACGGAAAAAAACAGGTAATAAATCGGGATACGCTCTTAAACTTCCATTTTTAGCTATTTTATTTGCGGTGATTATAGGTTCAAGTCTAGGTTTAATCGTGTTGAAAGCAATTACGGCTGATAAAGAGGTTGCAGCTGTCCCTGTTGAATCTAAGATCCCTAATGAGCCTGTGAAAGATGAAAAGAAAGGAGCGGCTGTCCCCACCATCCAACCGCTAACGGCTTTCCTTGTTCAAGGTGGTTTGTTCAGTAATGAAGAGGCAGCCAAGCAAATTCAGGAACGAGTTATGGATAAAGGTGTACCTGCCGAGGTATTGAAACAAGATGAGAAGTATTATTTGTTTTTAGGTTCGGCTACAAATCTTGATGAGAGTAAGCAACTTGCTGTTTTCTTTAAAAGCTATGATGTGGAGGTGTTTTGGAAAGAGCTTACCCTTAAGCCTGGAAGTGCGGCAAGCAGTAACGCAGCAATTATGAATAAAATGATTACAGTCTATCAGAACTTAACAAAGGCATCTAGTGCACAACTATTAAATCCGACAGCAACCACCGATATGAAACCATTACAAACAGAACTTGAAGAACTTAAAGCCAAGGTGAAAGACGATGCACCAGCAGGGCTAAAAGCCGCCTATTCTGACTTGAGCTCTGCCACCGATTTAATCAAGCAATACCAAAGTACTAAAGAACCCTCTCAGTTACTAAAAGCCCAACAAAAACTGCTGCAGTTCTTGAATTCCTATCAAATCTGACATAAAACGACTATTTCTCGGGAAATAATGAAGAATCAGACCTACTTTCGTGCTTTACTGCATGAAATGGGGTCTGGTCTCTATAATAAAGTGTAGACTTTTCCATGAAAGTGGATTGTTAGTTGAGTGATTATTTGGTACGATTAGAATGGACTCCCGGCCTGCAATGATATTTTTATAGTAAGGAATGTGATATAGTATGCACCCATTGATTTTAGCCTCATCTTCACCTCGTCGTAAGGAATTGCTGCAAGTACTTCAAATCCCTTTTCAATCTGTAGACGCGAATGTTGACGAAAGCATCGAACCGAATACGGCGCCATCGGATGCCGTAAAAGAGCTGGCTCATAGAAAAGCAAGAGCAGTTGCTGCGAATCATCCCGACTCTTGTGTGATTGGCTCTGATACGGTTGTAGCTTTAGACGGCTTGATATTAGGCAAACCGACTGACCGTGCAGACGCTAGAAGAATGCTACAACTGCTAGCTGGAAACACCCACTTCGTTTATACAGGTGTTGCGCTCGTTCAAGGAAAGAAGAGCCAAGTATTTTCAGAAGAAACAGAAGTGACGTTTTGGGATCTGTCAGATGCAGAGATTGAAGGGTATCTTGATAGTGGAGAACCGTTTGATAAAGCAGGAAGCTATGGAATCCAAGGTTATGGTTCACTATTTGTCAAAAAAATTCATGGCGATTATTTTTCTGTTGTGGGACTTCCCGTTTCAAGATTGTCTCGTGAACTTCTGGCGTTTCAAGCGGAAAACGAGTAATCCGTTCAAGTTCTCTGACAGGACTCCATCTAAATGTAATAATGAAAGGATGGTTATTTTGTCAGAAAAAATGTTAATTCGAGATGTTCCGAAAGATGAGAGGCCGCGCGAACGATTTATCCAAAACGGCCCTCAAAGTCTCTCCAACCAGGAATTGCTCGCAATCTTACTCAGAACAGGAACGAAAGACGAATCCGTTCTTCAGCTGGCCAATCGTTTAATCAATACGTTTGAAGGCCTGCGTATGTTAAAAGATGCGTCCATCGATGAAATCACCGCCATTAAAGGAATTGGTGAAGCAAAGGCCATTCAAATTCTAACTGCAGTTGAACTAGGCAAAAGAATTACTCAATTGAACTATCAAGATCGCTACGTAATCCGTTCCCCTGAAGATGGCGCGAACTACTGCATGGAAGAAATGCGCTTTCTCTCACAAGAACATTTCATCACCCTTTACCTCAATACGAAAAATCAAGTGCTCCACAAGCAAACGATTTTTATTGGCAGTTTAAATGCCTCGATCGTGCATCCGCGCGAGGTCTTTAAGGAAGCGTTTAGAAGATCTGCAGCCTCTATTATTTGTCTACATAATCATCCCTCAGGTGACCCCTCGCCAAGTAGAGAAGATATAGAAGTTACCAAGAGATTAGTCGAATGTGGTAAAATAATAGGAATAGAACTTTTGGATCATATTATTATTGGCGAGCATAAATTTGTGAGTTTGAAGGAAAAAGGCTATTTGTAACACTATCAAAATTCCTGATGATGCGGTATAATAATGTTTATGATTTTTTAAGGGGAACATTATAAATCTTTCGCATTTTTGAATATTGACCATTTAAAATCTTACTATAAAAGTATTTTGTGTATGAAAGGGAGAAACCAGTATGTTTGGAATAGGCACAAAAGATTTGGGAATCGATTTAGGAACGGCGAACACGCTTGTTTATGTTAAAGGAAAAGGTATTGTCGTCCGAGAGCCGTCTGTCGTTGCGTTGCAAACGGATACGAGGCAAATTGTCGCAGTCGGAAATGATGCGAAAAATATGATTGGGCGTACGCCAGGTAATGTAGTGGCATTAAGACCTATGAAAGATGGCGTAATTGCTGATTATGAAACGACAGCAACGATGATGAAATATTACATGAAGGAAGCACAGAAAAAAGGTGTGTTCGGAAGTAAGCCATATGTCATGATTTGTGTACCTTCCGGGATTACAGCGGTTGAGCAACGTGCAGTTATTGACGCAACTAGACAAGCAGGTGCACGTGATGCGTATCCAATTGAAGAACCTTTTGCGGCGGCAATCGGTGCGAATCTTCCAGTTTGGGAACCAACAGGAAGCATGATTGTGGATATCGGTGGTGGTACGACAGAAGTTGCCATCATTTCACTTGGCGGAATTGTAACAAGTAAGTCGATTCGAATTGCTGGCGACGAAATGGACGATGCAATTGTTAGCTATATCCGTAAAAATTACAACTTAATGATTGGGGAACGTACTTCTGAGAGCATTAAGATGGAAATCGGTTCAGCGGGGGATACAGAAGGCATTGAAAATATGGATATTCGTGGTCGTGATTTATTGACAGGCTTGCCGAAAACGATTGAAATATCTGCTAAAGAAATCTCAGTTGCACTTAAAGATACAGTCGACGCGATTGTCGATTCTGTGAAAAATACGCTAGAGAAAACTCCTCCAGAGCTTGCTGCTGATATTATGGATCGCGGAATTGTTCTAACAGGGGGCGGAGCTTTGCTGCGTAATCTTGACAAAGTAATTAGTGAAGAAACGAAAATGCCCGTTCTTATTGCCGAAAATCCGCTTGATTGTGTAGCAATCGGAACAGGTAAAGCGTTGGATCATATCGATAATTTTAAAAATAAAACAAAAGATTTACGATAAAAGCTTGAAGTAAGCATATTCCAAAGCTCCTTGACCCACATCGGGTGAAATAAATATAGAGCGAATTCAATTTGCGGGATAAACTTCTTTCATCTCGGTTAAAAACTGCCTATAATGGGATTGAACACATTGGGCCACGTGCGAAATTCAGCCCAAGTGGACAATCCCTGTTTGTTTGAAAAATATCTAACTTGTAGTTTTCTCGCGCATAACGGGCAGTCAAGTCCCCGTATAAAGGCTTAGAGGAATCGAAGAAGGGATGAAAAACTCCTGCGGATGGAAGTTTCACTTTATGTAGTCGTACATTTTTAATGAATTTTAGTGTTCAGCGCCAGGTGCCGTTGGAATGATAAGCGAAAGTAGTGTTTCCTAGGCCGCGCCACTCATGCTTGTAGTTGATAAGCGGGTGCCTGGCGCTTTTCCAGACAGAGGTGTAGATTGTCATGCCACAGTTTTTTAACAAAAAATTAATCTTGTTATTAGCAGGAATTATTGTTCTTGTGGCATTAATCGGGTTTTCAATGAGAGAACGCGAAACATTGTCATGGCCGGAACAATTTTTTAAAGATACAACAGGATGGTTTGCGAATGCTTTTGATAAACCAGTTTCAGCTGTTACCGGACTTTTTGAAAATTTGAGCGATCTGCAAAATACATATGATGAAAATGCAAAGCTTAAAGCTCGTTTAGGTGAATATGTGCAGATAAAAACAGAAGTCCAAGCATTGAAAAAGGAAAATGCAGAGTTACGGAAAATTCTTGATAAGGAAGATGATTTGAGCAAGTATTCGCCCATTCAAGCGACAGTCATTGGCCGAAATCCAGATCGTTGGAATGAGTTAATTACGATTAATAAAGGCGAGATGAATGGGATAGAAACGAATATGGCAGTCATTACAGCGGATGGATTAATCGGTAAGATAAAGAGTACGACTCCTACTACCGCAACTGTACAGCTGGTCAGCTCGACAGATCCGAATAATAAAATATCAGCCTCTATTGTACAACAAGATGCAGCGAACGGAATCATTGAAGGGTATGATGACAAGCAAGGCTATTTGTTAATGAAGCGAATTCCATTTGATAAAGAAATAAAAATTGGCTCGATTGTAGAGACATCAGGACTTGGCGGCGTTTTTCCATCACGATTAATTGTGGGGAAAGTTGTCGAAGTGAAAGTGGATCAAAACGGCTTGAATCAGACGGCATATCTCGAACCTGCCACAGATTTTTATGATATAAAAAATGTCATAGTCGTCAAACGTGAAGTTGTAGGTGAAGAAGAAGAGAAGGGTGAGGGTAAAGAATGAAGAGACTAATCCTTCCTCTCACTGCCTTTCTTTTCTTTATCATGGAAGGTTCATTCGCAAACCTACTTGCTGGCGATATATTTGGCGGTGACAAAATTATTGTTCCGAGGTTCATTATGATTCTTGTCGCATTCATTACTATTTATGGTTCGCGAAAAACGGGTATGGTATACGGCTTCATACTAGGTATACTGTATGATGTCGTATATACAGAAATCTTGGGTATTTACATGTTCATGCTTCCATTTTTTGCATACCTTATTGCGAAAATCATGAGGATTTTTCAGTCCAATCTGCTAGTGACCATTCTTACTTCGCTCGTATTTATTACGCTGTTAGAAATGATTGTCTATCAAATTAATCTCCTGATTGGGTTTGCACATATGGAGTTTAATACTTTTCTGAAGATTAGGCTTGTGCCAACTCTCCTGATAAATCTTGCTTTTCTCATTGTTTTTTCTTATCCGTTAAAGCGTATGATTGAGAAACAGGAACTTGAATCAGCTGGGGAGTAAAAGTTGGCTTACTCATTCCTAAAGTACATAGTCTCTTCCTATAGAAGATAGGTAGGGCCATCCACTCTTCATAGAGCTTGTTCGGCTTCAATGTAGGCTTGACTTTGTCTAACCTTACACTAGCCATGCGGTGACTTACCTTGGCTTTAAGTGAAAAGCCAAGGAGTGGTGACGGTTTTTCTACTTTCATGCGCGTAGAAAAAGGAAATATCTCTAGTCATGTCGAATTATACTTTCATTGAGGTGAAACATGCGTCATGAATAAAAGAATTCAGCAAAATGTTATGATAAAAGGCACGAAAGATGGACTTACTCTTCATCTCGATGATTCATGTGCTTTTTCTGAGCTATTGAAAGAATTAGAATCAAAGCTTTCTGCAAATTATCAATTTCAAGAAAATGATTCGGGCATTGCCGTTAAGGTACATACAGGAAATCGTTATCTGCTTGAAGATCAGAAAAACAGTATCCGAGAATTGATCAGTCAGAAAAAAAAACTGGTTGTTGATGAAATCATCTCCAATGTGATGACGAAGGAAGAAGCAAAGCGATGGAAGGATGAACATCAAATGACGACCATTGCTAAAGTCATTAGATCGGGTCAAATTTTAGAAGTTGTTGGAGATTTACTGTTGATTGGAGATGTGAATCCTGGCGGGACAATTATAGCCGGTGGAAATATTTTCGTGATGGGTGCCCTTAGAGGGATAGCGCAAGCAGGGCATAACGGTAACCGCCAAAGCTTTATTAGTGCTTCCGTCATGAAACCATCACATATAAGAATCGCAGATAAGATCATGAAAGCACCTGACAAATATATAGCAGATGGCCATGTGATGGAGTGTGCTTTCGTCGATGAAACGGGCCATATTATTGTGGAAAAGATTCAAGCTATTAAGAACCATAGACCGAATTTTATTAGATTAGAAGGGGGACTCTAATCGTGGGAGAGGCAATAGTTATTACATCTGGAAAGGGTGGGGTGGGAAAGACCACAACATCCGCAAATTTAGGTACATCGTTAGCTCTTCTTGGCAAAAAAGTATGTTTGATTGATACAGACATTGGTCTTAGGAATTTAGATGTAGTCATGGGACTAGAAAATCGGATTATTTATGATTTAGTTGATGTTGTAGAAGGTCGCTGTAAGATACACCAAGCATTAGTGAAAGATAAGCGCTTTGAAGACAGACTTTATCTTCTTCCAGCTGCTCAAACGACGGACAAAACATCCATTGTTCCTGAACAAATGCATAAACTTGTTCACGAATTAAAACAAGAGTATGATTATGTCATTATTGACTGTCCGGCTGGAATTGAGCAAGGATTTAAAAATGCGATAGCTGGTGCAGATAAAGCGATTGTCGTAACCACTCCAGAAAAATCAGCTGTCCGTGATGCGGATCGGATCATTGGGTTGCTTGAAAAAGAAGATAATATTGAATCGCCAAAACTCATCATTAATCGAATTCGCAGTCATATGCTGAAGAATGGGGAAATGATGGATATTGATGAAGTCACGACTCATCTCTCCATTGATTTGATTGGTATTGTTCTTGATGATGAACAAGTGATTAAAGCATCCAACCTAGGTGAACCAATTGCCATGGATCCTAATAACCGTGCATCCATTGCTTACCGCAATATTGCGAGAAGAATTCTAGGTGAATCGGTTCCGCTTTCATCCATAGAAGATGAACCAAAAGGCTTAATAGCAAAAATAAAAAAAATATTCGCAGGTTCTTAAACAAAAACTCCAGCATCTGCTGGAGTTTTTGTTTTGAAGCAAGAGAACTTATACGTTGAAATCAGAAAGTATGCGTAAAATTGGGCTCCGGCTCGCAAATCTCGAATTTCGCTCGCAAATCTCGAATTTCGCTCGCAGATCGAAAATCCCGCTCGCAAAGTACAAATTCCGGCACGCAAACCTTCCAATCTAGCACGCAAATTTGGTTTCTAGCTCGTAATGCTTGAAAAGGAAAGTTGCTGCTCGTGTCAAGCTTGATTTTACCTTCGACCCCTCCTTGTATCTGTCATAGTTCGGACAAGTACATCATACACTTGTACAAAGTAATTAGACGGGGGAGGACCAAAGTATGGATGATCGAAGAAAGAGAATTCAGGATCGGATTGCGAAGCGGAGAAAGCAGGCTGAACAAAACCAGCAAGGAGCATGGGCGAATTTGATTCAAGACGAATCGGATGGATATCGTCCCGATTTGTCGTATGAAAGCCCATCGCCTGGAAATGATTATCCCCTTTTTAAAAAAGAATGGTTTTTATTTAAAATTCTTGCAGCGGCTTGTTTGTTTTTACTAGTGGCCATTGCTTATAAACATCCGTCCACACAGTTTGATAAAGTGCGAGTTGTTGTGAAAGACACGATGAATCAAGAATTCCAGTTTGCGACAGTAGCATCATGGTATGAAGATACATTCGGGAAGCCAATTGCTTTTTATCCTGATAAAAAGAAAACTGAAACGGGGACGGTTGCAGACAATTCAGATCAGCAATCTGCTCTTCCGGTTATTGGTAAAATCACAGAAAGCTTTGAAGTGAACGGGGAAGGTGTGTTGGTCGAGACATCCCAAATTAAGAACGTAGAAGCATTGAATGAAGGGATTGTCATGTTTGCTGGTGTGAAGGAAGGTTTAGGGAAAACAGTGATGGTTAAGCACGCCGATAAAAGTGAATCATGGTACGGTCAACTCGAGTCAGTGGAAGTAAAGCTTTATGATCCTGTTGTAAAAGGCACTGAAATCGGGAAGGTGACAGCAAGTGAAGACGGTTCAAAAGGGACATTCTATTTGGCAATTAAAAAAAATGATCAATTTATTGATCCTAAACAGGTGATTTCCTTTGAATGAATTAGTAAAGCTGTTATGGAAAGTCAAAATTCATCCTACATTATGGCTCGTGATTGCGATTTCCGTACTGACTTCACATTTCACGCAAATGCTCATGTTTTTTGTCATTATTTTCGTTCATGAAATGGGCCATGCTGCCGCTGCCCACTTCTTTAAATGGCGGATTAAATCGATTCAGTTGCTTCCATTTGGCGGCGCACTGGAAACAGATGAGTATGGAAACAAATCACTAAAGGAAGACTTGATTGTCATTTTGGCAGGACCTGTACAGCATGTATGGCTTGTCGGACTTGCCTATTTGTTCTACTCGTTTTCCATTATACCGTATGAGATGTATCAGCAATTCTTTTACAGCAATGCAGCCGTGATGATATTCAACTTGCTTCCTGTTTGGCCTTTGGATGGTGGCAAACTATTGTTTCTAGGTTTATCAAAGCGAAAATCCTTTCTTGATGCACATTCGTTTACTCTTCTTTTCTCAGCCATTTTGGCAACCGCCGGTCTGATTCTATCGGTTCTATTGATTTCTTTCAATTTGAACGTATGGATTATTGCCTGCTTTATCGGAATCACGCTTGCGATGGAATGGCGTCAGCGTTATTATGCGTTCATTCGTTTTCTACTTGATCGCCATTACGGCAGAAGTGTGGATTTAACAAGGCTTGAACCGATTCAAGTCGATGAGAATGAGATGATTTACAAAGTACTGGAAAAATTTCAGCGCGGGTGTAAACACCCAGTCATTGTGATGAAAAATGGTCAGGAAAGCGGTTCGTTAGATGAAAATGAGCTTCTTCACGCCTATTTTACAAATAAAATGACCAACGGGAAAATCGGTGAATTGTTATATGCGTATTAAATGTGATACTCTAGCAACACACATTGTTTGAAGGGATTTTATAATGAAAAAGCTAATTGCCAATCTATCTACACGAGAAAAAAGATACGCCTGTATAGAAAATGGACGTATCACTAAATTAGAAGTTGTGCCGCCCGATCATGCTAGTAGCGTCGGTAACATTTACCTTGGTAAAGTGACGAAAGTTCTGCCAGGCATGGAGGCGGCGTTTATTGATTATGGAGAAAAAAAGAGTGGATTTTTGTATCGTGATGAGCTTCCATCCTATCAAGAGGCGAAACGAAACGGCACACAGAAAAGCTCGGTCAACCAGTACATACGTGAAGGGGAAAAACTGCTTGTTCAGGTGACCCGTGATGAAACGGGGACAAAAGGAGCCAAGTTGACAGGATTGATTGAATTTTCGAGCAATCATGTTGTTTATATTCACGGAATTGATTATGTCGGCGTGTCGAAAAAATTCAAAAGCCCGGAAAGTCAGAATCAATGGCGAAGTATGGCCTTTACACATAAGAAAGCAGATGAAGGGCTCATTATTCGAACGGCGATGGAAGAAAAAGGCGAGGCTGTATTTCTAAAGCAGCTACATACACAGCGAAAGAAATATGCCCAATTGCTCAAAAAAGCGACCTCATTAAAAAAGCCTACTCTTGTGTGGCGCAGAGATTCATTTCTTGAAAGTATTTTGACAGAAATGACCGACGTTCCAGGTGGGGAGCTTCATGTTGATGATTTCACTTGTTTTCAGGAATTGAAGAAGTGGCAGGAAGATCATGAAAGTGACTGGGCGATTTTTTATGAAACAGGACCGGTAAATGTTTTTTCTCAAGCAGGCATTGAAAGTGATGCAGAGCAAGCGTTGAAGCAGGTTGTGCGGTTAAAGAATGGCAGCTATCTTATTTTTGAAGAAACGGAAGCCTTCACAGTTGTTGATGTGAATACGGGGAAATTTACCGGAAAAGCCCAGAAGGAACAGACGCTATTTGAAACGAATATGCAAGCGGCAAAAGAGATTGCTTATCAACTACGACTTCGGAATATTGGTGGGATTATCTTGATTGATTTCATCAATATGGAACAAGCGGAGCACCGCCGCGCGATTTTCGATATGCTGAAAACAGCAACGAAACAGGATCAAATGCGTGTTCAATTGATTGGTTTTACAGAGCTTGGGATTTTCCAATTGACGAGAAAACGGACATCTGCTTCACTAAGCGAAAAATTAATGACAGCTTGTCCTACATGTCTCGGTACTGGCAAGGTGGATAGCGCAGAAACGGTTGCCTTCAGGCTCGAGCGTGAACTGATGGAACATCGCAAGCTTGAAGAGGAAGCCGTTTTGATTGAAGCGAACGAGGCAGTCGTAGTCATCTTGTTTGGAGAAAATGACTCTTACAAGCCGGTTCTTGAAGAGATGCTTCGCAAAGAAATTCTTGTCACGATTCTCAAAGGGAATGATCATCGATATGAAATCAAACGATTTGGAACAAAGAACGAACTGATGAAAGTACGGGAAAATCTATTGACATAATTCATGAATATATGATAATATCGTACTGTTATGTTTGTAGCACCCGTGCTACAACCGCTCATAGTAGGTTCACAAGCTTTTGCTTTTTGCAAAACGCCTATGATTGGCGAGTCTGAGACATTCAAGGAGGTGCAGGTATGTACGCAATTATTGAAACTGGCGGTAAACAAATTAAAGTAGCAGCAGGCGAAGCAGTTTACATTGAAAAATTAAATGTAGAAGCAGGCGAAACTGTTACATTTGACAAAGTTTTATTCGTAGGTGGCGAAAACGTGAAAGTTGGTGCTCCACTAGTTGACGGCGCTACTGTAACAGGTAAAGTCGAAAAACAAGGGAAACAAAAGAAAATCACGGTTTTCAAATACAAATCGAAGAAGAACTACCACAAAAAACAAGGTCATCGTCAACCATACACTAAAGTTGTTATCGAAGCGATCAACGCGTAAGGCTGATTATTATGATCACAGTAACATTTGATGCTCCACAAAATGTAATCAAATCGTTTACGATGAGTGGACATGCTAATTTCGCTAAAAAAGGTTCAGATCTTGTTTGTGCAGGTGCATCAGCGGTTTCCTTTGGAGCTGTCAATGCAATTATGTCTTTAACGGATGTAGAGCCTGAGATTGAGCAAGGGCAAGACGGCGGATATCTTCGCTGTGTCATTCCGGATTCGATTTCGGATGATGCACAGGAGAAGGTACAGCTACTCTTGAACAGTATGCTTATATCACTTCAGACGATCGAACGTGATTACGGAAAATACATGAAAATTATCCTAAAACATTAGGAGGTGGAACATATGTTAAGATTAGACTTACAGTTCTTTGCTTCCAAAAAGGGAGTAGGTTCTACAAGAAACGGTCGTGACTCACAATCAAAGCGTTTAGGCGCTAAACGTGCAGATGGTCAATTCGTGTCTGGTGGTTCTATTTTATACCGTCAACGCGGAACGAAAATCTACCCGGGTGAAAACGTTGGACGTGGCGGAGATGATACTCTATTCGCGAAAGTGGACGGAGTTGTTAAATTCGAACGTTTCGGACGTGACCGTAAAAAAGTAAGCGTGTATCCAGCAGCACAAGAAGCATAATCCTTACATCTTGAATAAGAAGGCTTTGCTTTAAAGGGTCTGATTCCTTCTATAAACACAATATATCGCGACATTTGCATGAATGGTTTGCTGTATATCGTGAAGAAGGGGTCTGACCCTTTTTTATGATTGAAAAATGGTTGAACAAGCTCTGCCATCGTCCAAAGAACTTATATGTATGTGTTCAATAAGAACCGCGACTTTCCATGAAGGATCAATCATGTAGCACGCTACACTCACCTTATTATAATGGTGGCGGTGCGGAGCTGGAATTTGGGATACTTCCTTTAATAAAATAGTATACCTGCTAAGTAGATGAGCTATATTAGTAAGTAGCGAAGCCTAAGTCCCTATGTCCTTCATACAAAAAGAGTTTTTTGGAAGCTGGTTCATGTAAGGATAATAATCAATCTCCTACTATCCGCACTTCACGAATATTTGATATAATTATAAGAAAAGCGGAGGCACCTTGGGAAGCTAGGTGCTGTAGCTGGACAAGGAAAAGTGGAAGGCGCCGTTTATTGGCGACAAGCGGAAGCACATAAATCAGGTGAAATGCTTTGCGCTAGCTACTTATCAAAATACGTAAGAAGTGAAGTTATTATCCATTTAGAAATACATGACAGAGCCTAATACGAAATAGTAGGAGTAAATCATTTATGGAAAAAGAATGGACAACCGTTGAAATTCTACGCCATTCACGACATGACTGGCTGAATAAAATTCAATTAATAAAAGGCAACTTGGAACTAAACAAACCCGACCGTGTGAAGGCAATTATTGATGATATCATTATAGTGGCTCAGCATGAGGCAAAGATATCCAGTATAGATATGCCTAAATTTAGCGAACTTTTGCTGACAGCTAATTGGACATATAGTGTGTTTCAAAGTGAATTCGAAGTAATTGATCTAGTGCAAGGTACGAGCGTGTTGGATCAAATGATGTATGATTGGACAAAGAATTTTTTTCAGATTCTTGAAGAACAGCTGGATACTTATTGTGAAAATAGATTATCAATCAATATTGATAAAAATGTAAGTACCGATTTAATCCGATTTTCCTTTGATGTACAGGGAAAGATAAAAGATGTATCATCAATTGTTGAATTTTTGCAGAATTCATCAGTGGATAATCAGAAGATAGATCTCGAGGAAGCGACAGAGCAACTTGTCTATTTTACGATGGATATTAAAATGAAACAGAAGACATCTTAGGATTACATACAGAGATAAGGAAGTGATAGCATGTTTATCGATCAAACCAAAGTATTTGTAAAAGGTGGCGACGGTGGGAACGGAATCGTTGCTTACCGAAGAGAAAAATATGTACCAATGGGCGGACCAGCTGGAGGAGATGGCGGGCACGGCGCGAATGTTGTATTTGAGGTAGAAGAAGGATTACGGACACTGATGGATTTCCGTTATCAGCGCCATTTCAAAGCACCACGCGGCGAGCACGGCATGTCAAAAAATATGCACGGCAAAAACGCTAGCGACATGATTGTTAAAGTTCCACCTGGTACAGTAGTTATGGACGAAGATACGAAAGAGGTCATTGCCGATTTAGTCGAACATGGTCAGCGTGCGATCATCGCAAAAGGCGGACGTGGCGGGCGTGGTAACTCTCGCTTTGCGACTCCATCCAATCCAGCGCCGGAAATTGCTGAAAACGGTGAGCCAGGGCAAGAACGGAATATTGTACTTGAGCTTAAATTACTTGCTGATGCAGGGTTAGTCGGATTTCCAAGTGTCGGTAAATCAACCTTGCTTTCGGTTGTTTCTGCTGCACGTCCGAAGATTGCTGAATATCATTTTACTACGATTGTTCCGAATCTTGGCATGGTTGAAACGGAAGATGGCCGTAGCTTTGTTATGGCTGATTTGCCTGGTCTAATTGAAGGAGCTTCAGAGGGTGTTGGACTCGGACATCAATTTTTACGTCATATCGAAAGAACGCGCGTAATCGTTCATGTTATTGATATGTCAGGACTTGAAGGAAGAGATCCATACGAAGATTATCTGACAATCAATAAAGAACTTCAGGAATACAATCTCAGACTTACTGAGCGTCCACAAGTCATTGTGGCAAGCAAGATGGATATGCCTGATTCAGAAGAAAATCTGCAGAAGTTCAAAGAACAATTGACAGATGGCTATCCAATTTTCCCAATTTCAGCTGTTACACGTGAAGGAATTCGTGAACTTTTATATGCTGTTGTAGATAAAATCGAAGAAACACCAGAGTTCTTACTTGAACATGAAGAAGAAGAGACAGGCGTTCACCGTGTCATGTACAAGCATGAATCAGAAAAAGGTGGATTTGAAATTACACGTGATTCAGATGGAAGCTTCAACGTTACTGGTTTCAAAATTGAACGGTTATTCAAAATGACTGATTTCACTCGCGATGAATCGATTCGTCGTTTTGCAAGACAGCTACGTACTTTCGGTGTAGATGAAGCATTGCGCTCACGTGGAGCGACAAATGGCGTGACAGTAAGAATTCTGGAATATGAATTTGAATTTGTGGAATAAGAAATAGTTTAGACAGTTAGTGATAACAGAAAGCTATAAGAAAATGACTTTTATAAAGTGAAACTTCAATCAGTGGGGGTTTTCTTCATCCCCCACTGATTGTTAGTTGAACCAATCGGGCTTTTACGGGCAGTTGTCCCCCACCTATGCTTCTTCGATTCCTCTAAGCCTTGAGGTGGGGGTCTTACTGCCCGTTAATGCGGGATAAAATTTGGAGTCATAGAGTTGGGGGTGCGAGCATGGCGAACAAAATTGATAAACGATTCTTCTTGGTCAGAGAAGATGTGTTGCCGGAAGCGATGAAGAAAACGCTGGATGCGAAGGAAATGATTGAAAGAGGAAAAGCTGGATCAGTCTGGGAAGCCGTCCAACGGGTAGATTTGAGTAGAAGTGCTTATTATAAATACCGCGATACCGTTTTTCCGTTTCATACGATTGTCAAGGAAAAGTTGATTACGTTATTCTTTTATTTGGAAGATCGTTCCGGAACTTTATCAGAGTTGCTGCGTGTCGTCGCATCATCCGGTTGTAATGTGTTAACCATTCACCAAACAATCCCGCTTCAAGGTCGAGCCAATGTGACGTTATCACTCGACGCAAGTGCGATGAAGGTTGGAGTGGATGAAATGATGACGAATTTCAGGAAAATGGAGTTTGTCGAAAAGGTGGAAGTACTAGGGTCTGGTACGTGATTGGTAGCCCCCATGCATGTTGTGTGCGTGGGGCTTTTTCTATAGATTCCCGCATGTTTTATTCATACGATGCATAAATCTCAGATTTGACGCATAAATTCATCTCCGGCGCGCAAATCTCAAATCCGGCTCGAGAAGTACTGATTCCGGCACGCAAACCCTCTGAACGGGCGTGCTAAATTGATTTCTGGCTCGCAAAGTTGGAAAAGGAAGGTTTTATGCCTAGATTAACTACTAAATCCGACTTATATTCTCATTTTCATGCAATCATTCTTTCGTTTTTTCACCTTTTGTTGCAAAATTATTGTAAAATATCAGAATATAGCATAATATAGACATTATTTTCGTGAAAAAGGAGTTTGTTTACATGACATATGAAATTGCTTTCTTGGGCCCAAAGGCAACATTCACGGATTTAGCGGTTTCTCAGCTTTTCCCTGATGCAAAGAAGATCCCGATGCCGACGATTCTTGACTGTCTAGATGCAGTGGAAAAAGGAGAGGTGAAACTCGCTCTTGTTCCGATTGAGAATGCGTTGGAAGGTTCGGTCAACATCACGATTGATTATTTAACCCATGAAGCACAGTTGCCGATACGGGGAGAAATTATTATCCCGATTCAGCAACATTATATGGTTCATCCTACTCATAATGATCCGGCATTTAAACCGGATATCGTCTATTCCCATTCCCATGCGATCGCGCAATGCCATAAATTTTTGCATCGCGAGTTGAAAGGGATTCCTTATGAATATACAACGTCAACGGCAGCAGCGGCAAAAATGGTCAAAGAGAATCCAGAGCGGAAAATTGCGGCGATTGCCAATGAGATGGCAGCGGAGGAATATGGACTAGTCATCACGAATCGTAATGTTCATGATTATTCCCATAATCACACGAAGTTCGTTGTCGTTTCTCATGAAGAGGTAGCGTATCATGGTCATTTGGCGGCGGAAGGTGGAAGGAAAACGACGCTTATGGTCATGCTACCAGCGGATTATACCGGAGCGCTGCATCAGGTGTTATCTGCATTTGCTTGGAGGAAGCTGAATCTTTCTAAAATCGAGTCTCGGCCAATGAAAACGGGTCTTGGTGATTACCTCTTTATTATTGACGTGGAAATGGCGATGGACGAAGTGTTGATTCCAGGAACGATTGCTGAGCTAGAGGCTTTGGGCTGCAAAGTTTCAATTCTTGGTTCCTATCCTAGCTTCTCCGTTAAAAGTGGCGTCATGCAGAAGTGAATTTTAAAAGAAAAATGAACGAGAAAACTAAAAGGGTCTGACCTCGCACTTTATATCAGTATGTAGTGCCTCATGCACGTATCTTATACTGTATTTCATTGTTGCGGGGTCTGACCCTTTGCTATCTAAGAGACATCTTTAATCAATAAGGATGTCTGCTTTCTTTAGTGCTGCCTCTGCTTCGTTGAGGAGTTCCTCAGACGATGCGGCAATCGTATGTAAATGAATGCCGTTCGTCAATTCAGACAAATAGGCGGCTTTCGTTTGCGAAACTTTCTCCAAGAATTGCTGAACTTCCTTGCGATTGGCCACCATAATCGAAGCTGTCAAATCACCGTACACAGGATGTTCAACTTTTACATCCTTTACCATAATACCGAGGTCAACAAGTAGATTTAATTCGGTTTCAGTGAGTGACGGATCATGATTGCATGCGACAGTGCGTTCATGCATGGTTGGCTTTTTTGATTGCAAATATATATAGCCTTGACTTGTGGCGACAATTGGCTCATTTCTAGCTTTGAGCAAGGTAATATCGCTCACAATCACTTGCCGGCTTACATTCGTCATTTTCGAGAGTGTGCTTCCTGTAATCGGCTGCTCGGATGTTTGTAGTAAACTTAGTAGTTTTCCCCGTCTTTCTTCCCCTAGCAATTTCTTTCTTTCTGTCATTGTACCGCTCCTTAACGTAATTATCGATATCCCCAGTTTATCATAAGAGACTCCTAAACCGTAATAATGTCAATGATACCTTGACTTAGATTTCGAACATCATCTTCCGTTGTACTTTTGCCAAATGAAATCCGAATGAGCTGATGCGCTTCTTCTTCTGATTTTCCGAGTGCCATCATCGTTCTTGAAGGATCTTGTTTTCCGATTTGACAAGCACTTCCTGTGGATACACTAAACCCCATTCGATTTAATTCCAGCAACATATATTGTCCTTGTAAACCTCTACAAGTAAGCGCAAGAATGTATGGGGATTGGGAAGAAGATTCAATAACTTGAACGTCCATAGCATAGTCAGAAAGCTGATTCAAGCAAAGATCGCGTAATGCTTGAATTCGAATGAACTCTTGATTTTGCTGGTCTACAAGAGCATTCGCTGCCGTAATAAAGGCGGCAATGCCAGGAACATTGACTGTCCCAGCACGAAAGCCCGCTTCATGTGTCATATTGGGAATCGGTGGGGTAAGCTCGCTAATTTTTGGGAAAATTACGGCACCAACGCCCTTTGGTCCATACACTTTATGACTAGACATACTAAGGCTATCGCAAAGCGCACATATGGATTGAAGCGGAAACTTCCCAAACGATTGTACACAATCGACATGTAGGAAAATTCCTCGTTCTTGTGTAATCTGACCAATCTCTATAATTGGTTGAATGACGCCAGTTTCAGAGTTGATATGCTGAACAATGACCATGCATGTCCGTTCATTCACACATTCACATAGATGATCTACATCAACTCTTCCATCTTCCAAATGCCGTAAATACGTGACTTCATAGCCTGTTTCTGCAAGTTTTTTCACGTAATTTGCTAAAGAAGCGTGTTCCGTTTGACTGATTATGATCTGGTTTTGCGTCCGGTTTCGTGAAGCTAAAAAAGTCTCTAAGGCAAGGATGTTGCTTTCGGTTCCGCCACTTGTAAAGACAACACTCTCTTTTTTTACCCCGAGAATTTGGGCAAGTTGTTGCCGTGATACATCAAGCAGTCCAGAAGCATCAGTCCCGATATCATGAAGGCTTGCACTATTGCCGAAGTAACGTTGTGAAGCTTCGATCCAGATCTTCATTGCATCAGGATCCATGGGTGTTGTTGCTGCATAGTCAAAATATTTCAATATGTCCACATCCACATTCTTAGTTAAATAGACTACTAGAAAAAAACTCTTGTAAATCATTTAATAGTATGTAAAGATATGTGTCAAGACATCTGTTTGTACAGGAGGCGGAAATATGGACCCGGTGGATGTACTGATAGTCGGTAGTGGTGTTGCGGCTATGCAGACGGCGCTTAGAGCTAGCAAGACTAAACATGTGATACTCATCACAAAATCAGAGCTTAGACAAAGTAATTCCTATTTAGCTCAAGGTGGCATTGCTTGTGCAATCGCAAATGAGGATAAACCTGAGCTACATAAAATAGATACAGTTTGTGCTGGTCGCCATTACAATAATCGGCTTGCCGTTGAAAAGCTTGTGACAGAAGGTCCTGGTGTGATTCAAGAACTTATGCATTCAGGGATGGAGTTTGATTGTAACAAACAAGGCGTGCCATTGCTTGGATTGGAAGGGGCGCATAGTCAAAGAAGGATTCTCCATCGTCATGGTGATGCAACAGGCAAGCATCTGATGGAACATTTTTTGCAGCAAATAGCCAAATCTTCCATACAAGTGAGGGAGTATACAGCGGCGATTGAATTAATTCTCGGACAAGACGACTCATGTATCGGCGTCAAAACGATGAGCAAAGAGGGAAAAGTTGAATCCCTTTATGCGAAAGCAGTGGTGTTGGCAACCGGGGGCTGTGGATCACTATTTCGTTTCACTTCCAATTCACCTACTGTGAGCGGTGATGGCATTGCGTTAGCTTTTAAAGCAGGAGCGAGAATTCGAGATATGGAATTTATTCAATTTCATCCGACCTTGCTTTACATAAATGGCAACACGAAAGGGCTAGTGTCAGAAGCTGTTCGGGGAGAAGGGGCAGCGCTGATTACAGAAAGAGGGCAGCGAATTATGAACGATGTGCATCCGCAAAAAGAGCTTGCTCCCCGCCATATCGTTGCGCAAACGATTTATGCTTATTTGAAAAATGGTGAACAAGTATATCTAGATATCTCGATGATTGCTGATTTCAATAAACGGTTTCCGACCATTGCTGCGCTTTGTGAAAATAATGGGCTGGATCTAAGAAGGCCGAGAATTCCGGTTGCTCCAGGAAATCATTTTTTAATGGGTGGCATTGAAGTAGATGAATGGGGAAAAACGTCTGTTCAAGGGCTATATGCAGTAGGAGAAGTGGCTTGTACGGGTGTTCATGGTGCGAACCGCCTTGCGAGCAATTCCCTGCTTGAAGGACTCGTTTATGGCAAGTTGTTAGGCAAGCATCTTGCAGAAGCACCTGAACGAGTTTGGCCTGTTGAAAAAAAGGAAACAAAACGAGCGGAAGTGCAACTCGTTTTACCTAATCTAACAGAGATACAAGCAAATATAATGAATGATGCAGGAATCGTTCGTAATCAAGCGAATCTTTCCAGGCTACTATCGTGGCTGGAATCATTTGATCTGAAAGCATTATTGAATGTTGATGTGACAAGGCTTTCTTTAGGTGAACTAGATAAAATCAACGCGATAATCGTGTCGTGGTTGATTGCCTATTCTGCATTAGAGAGAACCGAAAGTAGAGGTGGTCATTTTCGAACAGACTATCCGCTTGAAAATAATGAGGAGTGGCGTGAGGAATCTGTTGTACTTGACCGAAAGCGAGCCATCCATCCATTGAAAGGTCGGGAACTTTATGAACAAATTAAAGCTTAAGCAAGTATTGGAAGCATTTTTCATAGAAGACATCGGTGAACGTGATGTAACGAGTGATACATTGTTTGCTAAAGATGAGCGTGGCACATTAACGTTTTTAGCGAAGGAAAAAGGTGTTTTTTCAGGAAGTGATGTGATTAAGACCGGATTTTCCTTACTGGATGAGGATGTGTTGATCGAATCTTTAGTACAAGATGGCGAAGCATTTGAAGCAGGCTGTACACTCGTTTCCATCACGGGCAACATGGCAGCGCTGCTGAAGGGAGAGCGGGTCGTTCTTAATTTAGTGCAAAGAATGTCTAGTATTGCTACGGCTTCTAGGCAAGCTTGTACCTTATTAGAAGGAACGAAGACGAAAGCTTGTGATACACGAAAAACAACGCCAGGCCTGCGGATGCTTGAAAAATATGCGGTCCGTTCTGGTGGGGCATATAATCATCGCTACGGATTATATGATGCTGTCATGATTAAGGATAATCATATTTCTTTCGCCGGATCAATTACAAAAGCGGTTGAAATCGTGAAATCGAAGCTTGGTCATACCGTGAAAATTGAAGTAGAAACAGAATCAGCAGAACAAGTAAGAGAAGCAGTGGCAGCGGGTGCTGATATTATTATGTTTGATAATAGAACACCAGAAGAAATTGCAGACCTTGTCAAACTCGTGCCACCCCATATTATCACGGAAGCATCTGGGGGCATCACATTGCACACTTTAGCCTTGTACCGCGAGACAAATGTTGATTTTATTTCGCTGGGCTGTCTGACACATAGTGTTCGGGCATTGGATATTAGCGCAAAAGTAATGGAATGCGAGGAGGTTCTGTAATGAGTATTTTGGATATGGTAAAAGCGTCAACCAGTGTTTTACCTGAAACGTATAAAACGATGTCAAACGAACAAATGGAAGCCCGTGTTTGGGAAATTAAGAAAGAACTTGGTGGACGATTGTTTATTCCAGGTCATCATTATCAACGTGAGGAAGTCATTCAGTTCGCTGATGTAACAGGGGATTCTCTGCAACTGGCACAGCTTGCTGCCCAAAACCGTGAGGCGGAATCGATCGTGTTTTGCGGTGTTCACTTTATGGCGGAGACGGCTGATATATTGACATCTCCTGAGCAAACAGTCATTTTACCGGACATGCGAGCAGGGTGTTCGATGGCGGATATGGCCGATATTGAGCAAACGGAACGAGCCTGGTCAAAGCTTTCGGCGATGTACGGTGACACAATTTTGCCACTTACCTATGTAAATTCAACAGCAGCCATTAAAGCTTTTGTCGGCAAAAATGGCGGCGCGACCGTCACCTCATCAAACGCCAAAGAAATGGTGTCGTGGGCGTTTTCCGAAAAGCAACGAATTTTATTTTTACCTGATCAGCATTTAGGGAGAAATACCGCTTATGATCTTGGTATCCCTCTCGATAAAATGGCAGTCTGGGATCCATATAAGGACGAACTGATTTATGATGGAAACGTTGAGGATGTACTCGTGCTATTGTGGAAGGGACATTGTTCCGTTCATGAAAATTTCACAACAAAGAATATTGAAGCATTACGAACAGAGCGTCCTGGGATGAATATCATTGTTCACCCAGAATGTCGCAGAGAAGTTGTCGAGAAGTCCGACTATGCCGGTTCGACATCTTATATTATCGATAAAATTGAAAACGCTCCTCCCGGTAGTGAGTGGGCGATTGGTACAGAAATGAATCTTGTCAAACGGTTGATCAACAAGTATCCAGATAAAGAAATCATTTCTTTAAATCCCAATATGTGCCCCTGCTTGACGATGAACCGTATTGATTTACCTCATTTACTATGGTCTTTGGAATCGATTGTAAATGGCGTTCGGTTTAATCCAATTGAAGTGCCACAAAAAATCGCCAAGGATGCCATTCTTGCCTTAAATCGCATGCTTGAACGTGCGTAAGCTTAGACGAATAACTTATACTGCTTCTTGACCAATCCCACAGCTAAAGCAGTGGGATTCTTTTTTTGCTATTTCCTAAGCCACGAACGGGGTTCCGCTCATAAAAACGTCACCTCCCGCATAAGTTTTGATGATAATGATAGCAATTTGCCTAATGCGTCATAGTATATATGGACTTATGCATAGGAGGGGTTTGCAGCGTGAAAATTCATATAGTCCAAAAAGGTGATACTCTTTGGAAACTATCAAAGAAATATGGGGTAAGTTTTGAAGAGCTTAAAAAGGTCAATACACAGCTCAGCAATCCGGATATGATGATGCCTGGTATGAAAATAAAAATTCCCGGAGCAAGTGGGCATGCCGCGAAAGATGGGCACCATCATGCGAAAATCAATTACGGTACAAAGGCCGGGGCTGTGGAGCAACATCCTATTATGAAAGAACAGCATGTTGTGAAGGAATATCCAATCATGCAACAACCAATCATGAAAGAACAACCGATCATGCAACAACCAATCATGAAAGAACAACCGATCATGCAACAACCAATCATGAAAGAACAACCAATCATGCAACAACCAATCGTGAAAGAAAAGCCAATTGTAAAAGAAAAGCCAATCGTGAAAGAGAAGCCGATTGTAAAAGAGAAAGTAATCGTGAAGGAACAACCGATTATCAAAGAAGTGCCAATTCCTCAACCGGTTATTCCAGAAATTGATATTAATAACTATTATATGGTGAATATGGCGAATATGAATGTGCAAAAGCCTGTTGTTCAGCCACAAATGCCGGTAATACCTGAACAGCCAAAACAGGTGCTTCCTAGCTATGAAGTAGAAGAAATTGTTGAATCCATGGAAGTTGAATGTGTGCAGGAGGAAATTCCCGAAGAGGAGTGTAAGCCTATTACACCTATAATGCCAGGTACTGGTTTTTGTTATCCACCACCACCTAATCCTTGGGTCTATGCACAAATGCCTGGTATGGTAGCGGGCGCGCATAGCATGCCGAGTCCAACCGGGTATGGCTATCCACAGCAGCCGGTTTATGGTATGGGCCATCAAATGCCACAGGTTGGATCTCATCATCACCATATGGACGAATCATCATCTGATGACGTGTATCATCATCACCATCATTACTATGGAAACGAAAATATACATGGAGTCATGCACCAACAGCCTTATCAGCAAAATCAGGGTGGCTATCAGGTTCCGTATGCAAAACATGATTCCCCCGATGAGTCACATGGTGGAGTGATGGGATCTTCATACAATCCATATACACAGCCACAATACGCACCAGCTAGTCAACCGTTAGCAAATAAAGAATCAGATTGTGGGTGCGGTCCGAAGCTTGTGGCGCAACCATATAATCTGAATCAGCCGGGCTATGCAATGGGCTCTGGGCATCATCAAGCTATGAATCCACAAGTACATCCCAATATGGGAGGGTACGACCATACAGAATCATCCGATGATCCAGATCACGACATTCCGGTAGCACATCCAGGATACGGAGGTCAGTCAGGATACGGTGGCCAGCCGGGCTATGCAATGAACCCCGGACATCAACAACAGGCTTCATATCCACAAGTAAATCCTAATATGGAAGGGTATCACCATACAGAATCGGGTATAGAATCTGATTATAATGATACCAACATTCCGGTAGCGCAACCAGGATATGGAGGTCAGCCGGGATTCGGCGGCAATCCAGGATACGGAGGTCAACCAGTAGGAGGAATGCCAGGATACGGAGGTCAACCGGGGTTCGGCGGCAATCCAGGATACGGAGGTCAACCAGTAGGAGGAATGCCAGGATACGGAGGTCAGCCGGGATTCGGCGGCAATCCAGGATACGGAGGTCAACCAGTAGGAGGAATGCCAGGATACGGAGGTCAGCCGGGATTCGGCGGCAATCCAGGGTACGGAGGCCAACCAGTAGGAGGAATGCCAGGGTACGGAGGCCAACCGGTTGGCGGCAATCCAGGATATGGAGGTCAACCAGTAGGAGGAATGCCAGGGTACGGAGGTCAACCAGTAGGAGGAATGCCAGGACACGGAGGCCAACCAAGTTTCAGTGGCCAACCCGGACCAAGTGGCCAATTAGGATTTGGTGGTTATCCAGGATATGGAGGTCAACCAGATATTATGCCAGGAAGGGTAAATGCACCACAAACGTTTGGACGACCGACATTCGCTGATGAAAGTGATGGATATTAAAGCAAAGGGAGACAGTGTATTTTACACTTGTCTCCTCTCTCATTTGCAGAACCATATGATTCATCCATTGAAAATTGAACATTTGCGAAGCTCTGTTTACCTCATTCATTGCAACAACCGATTATTTATCATAAAAGGGTTTGATTCGATTCAAACGTTGAACAATCAAAAAGAGTTGACTCGACAATTAAAAAAGAACGGGTTTATCCATACGTATTCATTTTTGGAAGATCTAACCGCATTGGAATATGGCGGTCAAGTATTCGGAGCAATCGAGTACATTCAGCCGTCATCGGACCGTTTTCATTTTAGTAGTGAAAAAAATCGCCTCGAAGGATTAAGTGTACTTCATACGTTTCATACCAGTACCGACCCAAACTTAACGAATAAACTCAGTTCTTTTAATCAAATTGCTAAATGGGAAGAGCGATTGGGGATATTTTGTAAATATCAGCCGATTATCCGCGAGTTTGTTGCTGAACCAATATTATCTAGTTGGATCAATTGGGCCAAATGGGCATTGGCAGGCATGAAACAACATAAAACAGAGCTGATGGCTGAGAAGACAGTCATCATTCATGGCGATTGTGCCCACCATAATTTTTTAAGAAAGCAGGATGGAGAACTTGCCCTTCTTGATTTTGACCTAATTGCTTACGCGCCGCCGTCAATCGATTATTTGCAGTATTGCAGTCGAATCTTGCCTTTTTTAGTGGACCCGGCAAAAGAGCTATGGTCCTATCCAGAAATAGAAACATACAAAGAGAATAAAGCGTTTTTATATGCACTTACGTATCCGACTGATATATTTCGTGAATGGAATCGTCTGTGCAAAAATCAAGTTTCCCATCATTCAGCACAGCTGCATAGGATATGGAAGATGACGATCGAACAATTTGCGAAACGGATGAAATTCAATGAAGAGATTGCTAGTCTAATCGAATCGCTTTGACAAGTTTCCTCTCGTCTGGGCGCAACTGACAGTGTAAAAACCTCAACTGAAATGGAAACTAATGTAGAGCATACGCTCATTCCATTTTAGGAGGTTAACAAGTTGGTGCAAAAAAAAGTACTCGTTCTCCCATGTGTCGTTTTGCTTGCCGGACTCGTTGGTTGCACGGCTAATAATCAGGCTGGGGATCAGAATCAAGAGGATGTTCTAAATACGGGCGGCTATGATTCGAACGAAAAGGATAATTTAGTCCGGCAAATTACGTATCAAGCACCAATTGGACAGGTGGTACACGATTATAACGAAGCCAATCAAATTCAAGACAATCTAACGAGAAATGGCGAAAATCCCACCATACCAAGATCAGAATATGGAAATGGATACCTATTTCAAGAGCGCAATTTCAGTCAGAAAGATCGTAATTACCATGGCCACATCACCCCACTAAGGACGAAGTCGTCGTATTACAATGCGTATGAAGGAAGGCTTGTCGACGCCATCATGAAAAAAGCAAACAAAGTCGATCATGTGAAAGAATCATGCGCGATTGTCAGAGATCAAGAGCTCATTGTGACATTATTGCTTGACGATTATTCGAGGGATGCGGCAATTGCTGCTAAAGAAGAAGTAGAAAGTAGGGTCCAACCGATGGCTGGCAATCGTACCTTGTATGTTCTAACTGATCAAGGAGTTTATTATCGCACAACAGTGCTTGATAATAAACTTCGTGGTGGTGGACCAAAAGAACAGGTCATCTTGAACGTGGAAAATATGATGGAAACTTTAGGGGTACATGAGAATCATTTGAAATAATTTCAGAAGGGTCTGATCTCACACTCTATATACCGTTTATTATGTCTTATACACGTCATATAAACGATATATAGTAGCTGTGGGGCCAAACCTTTTTTTTGAACAGTTTTTTTATGAGTAAAATCCCTTTTACTGGCCAAACTATGGAATAAAAGATTCCACTTCGGCTAAAAGAGGTGATAGTAGTGAAATTGAAATTTGTCTTTCTTTCTATTCTTTTAACAGGAATCGCTTGGATCGGATCTGTTTCATCGGCAACTGAGCAAACATCCGTGATTACGCAAGCTTTGGAAAGAAAGGTCGTATTGCAGCGAGTGTATTTAGACGGTGAGATGAGTGAAGAGACGCGTACAGAGTCTATTTTAGCAATGGAGGACTTCTGGGCGGAATATGCAGGCTGGCAGCTCGTTGACCAAAATGATGAAGAAATCATTTTGAAGAAAAACGAGTCTGATATATCGCCGTTACTCAAGTCAAATGGTTTTTTTGGAATAAGTGAAGATGGAACATTTTCTATTTTCAACGGCAAGCCTGAGGAACAAAAAATCATTCAATCCTTTTTTCATATTGATATAGAGCAGTTAGAAGTGAAAATACAAGAAGAACTCGTCCAAGGCATTCCCATTTTGAATAAGAATCAGTACGAAAAGGTGCTTGAAGTGTACAAGTCATATTCTCTTCCAAGTGGTGAAAAGTGAAAGTTTCTATTTATTCAATAAAGTAGGCATGTTTCGTTTAAGGAAAGGGAACGAACATGTCTGTTTGTGTTGTTTTTTTTAAAAATACATATTGCGATCTTGATAGCGATCATTTCTCTGTCTTGTCCGTGTTTTTATGGTAAAATAGGAGATAAAGCAAATTCAGGGAGCGAAGAGATTTGTATGATTATATAAAAGGTACGATTGATTATATTGGACCGGAATACATAGTAGTGGAAAATGGGGAGATTGGCTATCAAATTATGACGCCCAATCCTTTTGTCTTTTCATCAAGGGAAAAAGAAAAGGTGCAGATTTTCCTCTACCACCACGTCCGTGAAGATATCGCCGCGTTTTACGGCTTTGAAACGCGTGAGCAAAAAGCATTGTTCACAAAATTGTTAAATGTAACGGGAATTGGACCAAAGGGGGCGCTTGCGATTTTGGCTTCTGGCCAAGTCGAACAAGTGGTACAGGCAATCGAGAATGAAGATGAAGCCTTCCTTGTGAAATTTCCGGGTGTCGGCAAGAAAACAGCACGCCAGATCGTTCTTGATTTGAAAGGGAAGCTTGAGAATATCATACCTGATGCTTTTCCAAATCTTTTCAATGATGGCCATGCTAAAGCTGTAAGAGCAGCTGGTTTCAGTGAAGCGTTAGAAGAGGCGACACTTGCATTGAAAGCACTCGGGTATTCCGAGAAAGAAGTGCAGCGGGTAGCGAAGAAGCTTCTGGACGAGGAAATGACGACAGAACAATATATTAAAAAAGCATTGCAAATGATGTTAAGATAAGGGGTGGCGAACATGGAGGAGAGACTGCTCAACCAGGAAGCTGAATTGAACGAACAATCCTTTGAACAAAGCCTCAGACCTCAATATTTAAAACAATATATTGGCCAAGAAAAAGTAAAGGCGAATTTAAGTGTTTATATAGAAGCGGCGAAAATGCGCGAAGAAACTTTGGATCATGTTCTTTTATATGGACCACCTGGACTTGGGAAAACAACCCTTGCTGTGATCATTGCCAATGAAATGGGTGTGAATGTCCGGACAACATCAGGTCCGGCGATTGAAAGGCCTGGTGATTTGGCGGCGATACTGAGTGCGCTTGAGCCAGGTGATGTCTTGTTTATCGATGAAATCCACCGTTTGCCCCGTACTGTTGAAGAAGTGTTGTATCCAGCAATGGAAGATTTCTGTTTAGATATCGTCATTGGAAAAGGGCCGACTGCTCGTTCTGTAAGAATTGACTTGCCGCCCTTTACGCTTGTCGGAGCAACGACTCGGGCAGGCTCCTTGTCTGCACCATTGCGAGATCGTTTTGGTGTATTAAGTAGGCTTGAATATTACACGGAACCACAGCTTGCGGATATTATCGTGCGGACTGCTGTGATTATGGAAACAGAAATGGATCAACAAGCGGCAGGGGAGTTAGCACGGCGCTCTCGCGGTACGCCTCGGATTGCTAACCGATTGCTTAGACGGGTCCGGGATTTTGCCCAAGTCCGTGGAGATGGTACAATTACACGTGAAATGGCCGATTATGCACTTGAATTAATGCAAGTCGACCGTTTAGGCTTGGATCATATTGACCATAAATTACTTAAAGCCATTATTGAAAAATTTCGCGGTGGCCCCGTTGGTTTAGAAACGATTGCAGCGACAATCGGCGAAGAATCCCATACGATTGAGGATGTGTACGAGCCGTATCTCCTGCAAATCGGGTTTATCCAACGAACGCCAAGAGGTCGGATTGTGACAGAGCATGTCTACAGGCATTTTCAGATTGAGCCATTAGTTGAGTAGATCCAGCCGATTTATATTTAGGTATCTAGAGAATGATTTAATGATTTAGGAAGTGAAAAAGTTGAAAGTAGATTTATTTGATTTTCATTTACCAGAAGAATTGATTGCACAAGTTCCACTTTTAGACCGTGAATCAAGCCGATTAATGGTGCTGAATAAAGAGACTGGTGAGATCGAGCATGAAACATTTAAGCAAATCACAAACTATTTGAACCCAGGAGACTGCCTCGTATTGAACGATACGAAAGTTCTTCCAGCAAGATTATTTGGTAGTAAAGATGGTACAGGTGCGAAGATAGAAGTACTTCTGTTAAAGCAGCAAGATAATGATTCATGGGAAACACTTGTTAAGCCAGCAAAACGGATTAAAGAAGGGTCTGTCATTGTATTCGGAGATGGCAAGCTTAAAGCCGTTTGCACAGGTGTGCTTGAGCATGGCGGAAGAATCCTTGATTTTAGCTATGAAGGGATTTTTTACGAAGTGTTGGATGAGCTTGGTACGATGCCGTTGCCGCCTTATATTAAAGAACAACTGGATGATCAGGACCGCTATCAAACCGTCTTTGCCAGGGAGCGGGGATCAGCAGCAGCTCCTACAGCTGGACTGCATTTTACCGAGCAACTTTTGGAAAAAATCAAAGAGATGGGCGTTCATGTTGCGTTTATCACATTGCATGTCGGGTTAGGTACATTCCGTCCAGTGAGTGTTGACGATATCGACAACCATGATATGCATTCGGAATTTTATCAAATGACGGCAGATACAGCACAGATTTTGAATCAAGTTCGTTCAGATGGTGGAAGGATTATTACAGTCGGTACTACGTCAACCAGAACACTGGAAACGATCGCATCGCGTCATGATGGTGTTTTTCAAGAAGAAAGTGGTTGGACGAGTATCTTCATTCACCCGGGTTATGAGTTTAAGGGGATTGATGGCATGATTACCAATTTTCATTTGCCAAAATCAACACTGATCATGTTAGTCAGTGCGCTGTCTAGTAGAGAACATGTGTTACACGCCTACGAAACAGCCGTTTTAGAAAAGTACCGCTTTTTCAGTTTCGGCGATGCGATGTTGATTATCTAAAGTGAAACGACCATCAGTCGAGGGATTACAGCCTGTTAAACCGGGATAAAAATTTTAAAAAATAAAGGAGTTCTTGCTTTTGACTGCAATACGTTACGAACATATTAAAACTTGTAAACAAAGTGGTGCGAGACTAGGAATTGTTCATACACCACACGGTTCTTATGAAACGCCAGCATTTATGCCAGTAGGAACGATGGCAACTGTAAAAACGATGTCACCAGAAGATTTAAAACAAATGGGTGCCAATATTATTTTAAGTAATACGTACCATCTATGGCTACGTCCGGGTCATGAAATTATTAAGGAAGCGGGCGGCCTGCATAAATTCATGAACTGGGACCGTGCTATTTTAACCGACTCTGGCGGATTCCAAGTATTCAGTTTAAGTGACTTCCGGAAAATTGAAGAAGAAGGCGTTCATTTCCGAAATCATTTGAATGGGGACAAGCTTTTCTTAAGTCCAGAAAAAGCGATGGAAATTCAAAATGCGCTCGGCTCTGATATTATGATGGCGTTTGATGAATGCCCACCATTCCCGGCAACTGAAGAGTATATGAGAAAATCGGTTGAACGTACGTCGCGTTGGGCTGAACGTTGCTTAAACGCTCACGAGCGTCCACAAGATCAAGGGTTATTCGGAATCGTCCAAGGTGGCGAATACGAACACTTGCGTAAACAAAGTGCAAAGGATCTTGTTTCACTAGACTTCCCTGGCTATGCAATCGGTGGTTTATCTGTTGGTGAACCGAAAGATATTATGAACCGTGTGCTCGAATTTACGACACCGCTATTGCCGAGTGACAAGCCTCGTTACTTAATGGGTGTTGGTTCACCGGATTCATTAATTGACGGTGCGATTCGCGGGGTTGATATGTTTGACTGTGTCCTGCCAACGAGGATTGCTCGTAATGGAACTTTAATGACAAGTACTGGTCGGTTAGTTGTGAAAAATGCGAAGTATGCGCGTGATTTCGGACCAATCGATGAAAACTGTGATTGCCATGTTTGTAAAAATTACAGCCGTGCCTATATTCGTCATTTAATTAAATGTGAAGAAACGTTCGGAATTCGATTAACTACTTACCATAACCTTCATTTTCTGTTAAACTTAATGGAGCAAGTCAGACAAGCGATCCGCGAAGATCGATTGTTAGACTTTAGAGAAGAATTTTTTGAGCAATACGGTTTTAATAAACCAAATGCTAGGAATTTCTAACTCAACAAAATAGATATTATTCAGAAAGGAGAGATAGTATGCAAGGTCTAGGTGGAATATTACCATTAGTATTAATGTTTGTTCTGTTTTACTTCTTATTGATTCGTCCAAACCAAAAGAAACAAAAAGCGGTTAATTTGATGCAAACAAGCTTAAAAAGAGGGGACAAAGTCGTAACAATCGGCGGCCTCCATGGGACAATTGATAGTATTGAAGATGCAACAGCTGTCATTAAAGCGACAGATGGAAGTAAACTGAAATTCGAACGTTCTGCAATCCGCGAAGTAAAGGAAAGCGCTCCGGAAAAAGAACTCGTATAATCAAAATAATGAAGACAAAGGGTCAGACCCCGCACGCTAAAATCAGTATGTACATAGATTGTATACTGTATTTACTTATTGCGGGGTCTGACCCTTTTTGGTTTGCGTATCATGTTTTACGTTTGTGATGAGCTCATATTCACCCCAAGAACGCCGCCCATCATCGCAGTCACAACGAAGCAGCCTTGATGAATCCATTGCTTCAGGGAGAATAGTGAGTCATGACCAAGATATTGGAACATTAGAATAATCAGTACATAAAGCACGCCTGTGCCACTTCCTAACAGCAGTCCTTGTTTTTTCCCCTTGCCACCAGTAACAAAACCACCAATAAACAATGTGATAAAAGAAAGCGCCATAATAATATAAGTGAGTGAACTTTCCGTAACACTCGTAAACCGCAGAATCATTGCAAAAATGAAGCTGAAAAGAATGATTAATGTAAATATAACGCCCACTCCATACAAAATTGCAGTCCCCATTTTTCTCGTTTCGATTGTATTCCTCCCCTTTCATAATCGCTCAAAGTCTAATAGGCTTGGATGTCTTTGTACAAGCATATTCGCGTGTTCGGGGTTTTAGACCAAGTGAAAAGCGGGTCCGCCAGATAAGGTGAAACTTCCATAAGTGGGGGAGTAGCCTTGCTAAACCGGGGTAAAATGAAGAATATTAAACAAGGTAAATAATTTCCTTATATTCGGTTTATCCTAAAACGGATTGGGGGAGAAACAAATGCATGATTATATCGAATTAAGTGTAAGGACCCTGTTTCTTTACATCGTCATCCTGATTATTTTTCGTATGATGGGTAAAAGAGAAGTGGGGGAGCTTAGTGTACTAGATTTAGTCGTATTTATCATGATTGGGGAAATGGCAGTCGTTTCTATTGATCGATTGGATCAACCGATCATGTCCACGTTATTACCAATGATGATTTTATTGATCACACAAATCACGTTTGCTTATTTTTCATTAAAAAGTCTAAAATTCCGAAATATAGTAGATGGATCCCCGACAGTCATTATTAGCAAGGGAAAAATTAACGAAAATGCCATGCGGAGTCAGCGCTATAATTTCGATGATTTACTGGCACAGCTAAGATCACAAAATATTATTAATATCGGCGATATTGAGTATGCCATATTAGAAACAACTGGAGAGCTTTCTGTCATTGAAAAGTCTAAAGTCAAGAAATCACAGAAAACGGGTCCTTTTCCACTCGTTTTAGATGGCGAATTACAAGAAGACAATTTGACTTATATTAATCAGACGCCCGAGTGGCTCAGAAATGAGCTTAATAAAAAAGGATACACGGATCTTAAGCTCATCTCATTTTGTAGCTATACGGATGGTCAATTGTTTATTGATGAAAATAATAGCCCGGAGCTTTAGTTAGCGCCAGGCAAGTTTGGCAAGCATATGACCAATAACCGGAATCCGCTGGAGTTCGGTTTTCTTTATTTCACCAAGGAGCAAGAGGAGGATACCGAATGTGACAACCATATTGATGCATGAAATCAACAGTCTTGGTAACAAAGGCTGGGAGGCGAATAGGGTAAAATAAGAATAATGTCCACAAAATCCTGAGAGCAGTGTAATCAATACGGTCGATGCATATAAACGAAGATGGATCGTAACCGGGATGATTTTTAAAAGAGTCGTGAAATGTAGGAACGTGACTAATACAGTGCCCACGGCAATTCCAATAGCGGCACCCATGATGCCAAAGCTCTCCTTAGAAGCAAGAAACCAAATGGCAGCAATTTTGATGACTGAACCAATTAAACTATTTACCATCGCTGCTTTTGCTAAATTCAGTGCCTGAAGCATCGACTGCAGTGGCGTTTGAAAATAAAATAAAATGAAAAACGGAGCTAAAAATTTAATAAAAACAGCCGCATTATCAGATCCGTACATAATTTGTAAAATTGGTTCTGCGAGGACAAATAAAACGACTACAGCTAGGGCACCTGTTATCAAAGTAATTCGGATCGATTGTTGAAGTCTTCGCTCAATTAATTTGGTATCACCAACCGATTGGGCTTCACTAATCGATGGAATAAGTGATGTTGCGAGCGACGCGGTCACGAAAGATGGCAGCATTAATAATGGCAGGGCATATCCTGTTAGTTCGCCATATTGCTTTGTAGCCACTGATGCGGTTAATCCGGCAATGGCAAGGCTTTGGGCAACGACAATTGGCTCAAGAAACCAAGCAACATTGCCGATAAAGCGGCCTCCAGTATTCGGTAGGGCAATGCCCATTAATTCTTTAAACGTACTTTTTCCAGATGAAAAAACGGAAAAGAAATTTTTGCGCATTTTAAAATGTTTCTTTATTTTAAACATCGTAAGTAAATAAACGAGCGAAACGAGTTCACCGATAATCGAAGCAAACATCGCGCCAGCTGCTGCATATTCAATCCCATATGGCAGAAACGCTTTCGTCAAAACGGCAATGAAGGTAATTCGGGCAATTTGTTCAATCACTTGCGAAAATGCGAACGGCTTCATATTTTGTTTGCCTTGGAAATAGCCACGAATCACCGATGAAATGGCGATAATCGGCACAATGGGTGCAATCGCCATTAGCGGCCATACCGTGCGCTCATCTGTGAAAAGCTGCTGACTTAGCCAAGGAGCAAGCAAAATCATGGCTGGTGTGAAAATCAGTGATAAAGTGAGCGTGCAAGCAATTGAAACAACAAGGATTTTCTTTACTTTTCGTTCATCACCCTTGGCATTCGCTTCTGCGACATATTTCGAAATCGCAACAGGTAAGCCAAGTTGCGTAATATTGACGACAAGGAACAGGGTCGGAAGTGCCATCATATATAGACCAACGCCCTCTTCACCGATGAAACGGGCAATGACGATTCGATTAATAAATCCCAGAATCCTCGTAATCAAGCTCGCACCAAGCAAAATGAGGGTTCCTTTTAAAAATTTCGACATGCGATTCATCCCTGCCTTCTCAAAAAAGCTAATATCATATACAATTATCTATATGAAAATGTGGACAAAGCATGACTTAGTCTTCTAAAAAAAAGCCTAGGAAATTAGAAAAAGCGAAGGAAAAATGAACCCAGTGGAGGCGTCTTTAATGGAAAAACAACATCCTTATCAGCGCTATTTTATAAAAGTGAAGCCTGTTTTACGTAACAAAGTGGAAGAATTACGGCTGCTCGGTTTAGATGACGTGAACGAAGATGAAGTATGGGAATGTCTTGTATTGAAAAAGTGGAAGAAACCGGATGCAGACATACGTATTTATGAAATTGTCCAAGACATTTTGACTCTCTCCAATAGTCAATTCATGACGTATAAAACGATAGAAGCTTATACAGCGCCCAATTTGTTTGAGGATTTATCAAGTGAAGAGTTGAAAGAGTTGCTCAAAGGTTAATGTTTTGTAAAAGGGATAAACTTAAATTGACAGTAGTTTGTAATTGTCTCATAATAATGGTGTTGCAATTATTTAGAAATTTTAATAGGAAAATATGGCTATAAGCCTATTTTCTTATTAGGTATGTTATACGCTTTTCATCAAACTCAGAACAGGATGAAACTTGTTCGATAGAACCCGTTTCTTTTGTAAGGATGCCGATCATACCGAACACTGAAACTTTTGGGTAAGGCGTGTAAAAGAAAGGGGTCCACAAATCAATGGTAAAAAGAAGTAGAATCGTTGCGTTTTTTCTCATCTTACTATTCATTATCGCGACGATGGGCACAACTTCAAAAGGAATCTTAAGTAATATTAAGCTCGGTCTTGACCTGCAAGGCGGTTTCGAGGTTCTGTATGAAGTAATACCAGGTGAAAATCAAAAAGTTACTCCAGATGTACTAAGTAGTACTGTAGAGTCTTTAAACCGACGAGTAAATGTTCTCGGCGTTAGTGAGCCAGTTATTTCGATTGAAGGGAATAATAGGATTCGCGTGCAAATACCTGGTGTTGAAGACCAGAGTAAAGCTCGAGAAATTCTATCGACTCAAGCGAAGCTCTCTTTCCGCGATTACAATGATACATTGATGCTAACTGGTTCCGATTTAAAAGAAGGCGGTGCAAAGCCAACTTTTGATGAAAATAATACACCAGCTGTATCTGTCACGTTAAAGGATAAAAATAAATTCAAAGAAGTGACGCAAAAAATTTCAGCCATGCCTCAAGGTACGAATCTTTTAGCAATCTGGCTTGATTTTGAAGAAGGAAAAGATTCCATCAAAGGAAATCAGGAGAATATGATTTCCGCACCTGCTGTTTCCCAAGTATTTAGTACAGATACTGTTCAGATTACCGGGAACTTCACAGTGAAAGAATCAAAAGAACTAGCTGATCTATTAAATGCAGGTTCCCTGCCAGTTGAATTGAAAGAAGTGTATTCAACTTCAGTTGGCGCACAGTTCGGTGAGCAGGCATTAACTGAAACCATTTTTGCTGGAATCATCGGCATTCTGCTTATTTTCGTATTCATGTTAGGCTACTACCGCTTCCCAGGTTTCATTGCGGTTGTGACCTTAGCTGTTTATATTTTCTTAACATTACTCGTGTTCGATTGGATGAACGCAGTATTGACATTGCCAGGTATTGCTGCCTTGATTCTCGGGGTCGGAATGGCAGTGGATGCGAATATTATCACATATGAACGAATTAAGGATGAAATCAAACTTGGCCGCTCGGTGAAAGCAGCAGTAGCTGAAGGGACGAAAAATTCACTTAGCACGATTTTTGATGCGAACTTAACGACGCTAATTGCTGCAGGCGTATTGTTCTTTTATGGGACAAGCTCAGTTAAAGGATTCGCAACAACGCTGATCATCAGTATATTAATGAGCTTTATCACAGCGGTTTATGGAACACGTTTCTTCATGAACATGTGGGTGAACAGCAATATCTTTAACAAGCGCCCAGGCTGGTTTGGTGTGAACAAGAAACATATTCATGATCTTGCTGAAAAAATGGATCTATATCACTTGCCAACTCGTTTTGATAAACTTGATTTTGTTAAAACAAGAAAAATATTTTACGGGCTTTCAATTGGTGTGACCATCATCGGTATCATCTTCCTGTTTGTTTTCGGCTTGAATCTTGGCATTGATTTCAGCAGTGGTACGCGTATTGAAGTGACTTCACCTCAATCGTTAACAAAAGAAGAAATCAAAGGCGAATTTGATTCTCTCAAACTGAAGACTGAAGACATTGTCCTTGCTGGTGTAAATAATCAAACAGGTGTTGTCCGACTAAAAGGGGTTCTCGATAAACAAGAAATTGCTGACTTAAAGAGCCACTTCGTGAAGAAATATAAAGCTGAGCCGAATGTTAGCACTGTTTCCCCGACAGTCGGTAAAGAACTTGCGAAAAACGCCATGTATGCGGTTCTGATTGCGTCGCTTGGTATCATTCTGTATGTTTCTGTTCGGTTTGAATGGAGAATGGGTGTACCAACGGTCATCGCGCTCCTGCATGATGCCTTTTTCATCATAACCATATTCAGCTTATTGCAAATAGAAGTCGATCTAACCTTTATCGCAGCCGTACTGACGATCATCGGCTACTCGATCAATGATACGATCGTGACCTTTGACCGGATCCGGGAAAATCTGCGTCATAAGAAGAAAATTAAGACAGTGGAAGAACTTGAAGAAATTACGAACATCAGTATCCGCCAAACATTAACACGCTCCATCAACACCGTATTAACCGTACTTGTTGCTGTTGTCGCATTGTTAATCTTCGGCAGCGATGCTATCCAAAACTTCGCACTTGCACTCCTTATCGGAATGCTTTGCGGCGTATATTCTTCGCTCTTTATTGCTTCTCAGTTCTGGCTTGACCTGAAAGCAAAAGAATTGAAGAAAAAAGGAACACTCAACACGGAAAAAGCGAAAAAAGAAAATTTAGAAGGACAAGTATAAAATGAAGGACCAGCGATTGTGCTGGTCCTTCATTTTGTTTTCGTCGTGAATCGATCGAATAGGGCTGCGGCACGCAAATCGTAAATCGCGCTCGAAACATGTCCATTCCGGCACGGAAGCCTTCCGAACTGGCACGTAAAGAAGCGAATCCGGCACGTAATGGATGAAAAGACAAAGAGTGTGTGGTGTCTTCCACAATAATTGCCCGCGGCACATCATGAAGCTTGGGGGTTTTTATAAAAGTTGTAATAAAGGGGGTGGTTTGAATGAAGTATCCGTCCTAAACTGGCTGCGGCACGCAAATCGTAAATCGCGCTCGAAACATGTCCATTCCGGCACGAAAGCCTTTCGAACTGGCATGTAAAGAAGCGAATCCGGCACGCAAATTCGGTTTGCGGCACGTAATGGATGAAAAGGCAAAGAGTGTGTGGTGTCTTCCACAATAATTGCCCGCGGCACATCATGAAGCGTGGGGGTTTTTATAAAAGTTGTAATAAAAGGGGGTGGTTTGAATGAAGTATCCGTCCTAAACTGGCTGCGGCACGCAAATCGTAAATCGCGCTCGAAACATGTCCATTCCGGCACGAAAGCCTTCCGAACTGGCATGTAAAGAAGCGAATCCGGCACGCAAATTCGATTTGCGGCACGTAATGGATGAAAAGGCAAAGAGTGTGTGGTGTCTTCCACAATAATTGCCCGCCGCACATCATGAAGCTTGGGGGTTTTTATAAAAGTTGTAATAAAAGGGGGTGGTTTGAATGAAGTATCCGTCCTAAACTGGCTGCGGCACGCAAATCGTAAATCGCGCTCGAAACATGTCCATTCCGGCACGAAAGCCTTCCGAACTGGCATGTAAAGAAGCGAATCCGGCACGCAAATTCAAATAGCGGCCCGTAAAGGTTCGATACGATACTTAACTAGGCTATTTTCCACCTTCTTTTGTAAAGATTAGGTAGGTTTTTGCTAAAATGAATAGGATTTCCTTTGGTTTTGTAGAATGATTTAGATACTAACATATAAGGAGTGATTTTTTGTTTATTAAAGAATGTGGACCTTCGCTGACCTTAAGAAAAATGCAAGCTTTATTGCGAAGATTACCTTTTGAAGATCCGAATAGGCCAATTATTGAGAATGATTATGGCAAGTATTCGGCGGGGTTTCGAGGAGAGCAGTCGCTCGTTTATTATTTAACCTTTTTGAATGATAAAGATTATCTAATTTTTCACGATTTAAGACTGCCGATTTTTCATCATTTTTTTCAGCTCGATTATTTAATTCTTACCGCCAATTTTGCATTAATTCTTGAAGTGAAGAACTATTCAGGCACTGTTTATTTTGATCCCCAGTTTGATCAATTAATCCGAACGACCCAACAGGACGTCGAGGAAACCTTCCCGGATCCTGTTTCGCAGGTGGAACAACACCGCTCTAATCTTCTGAAATATCTTCATGACCAAAAACTCGGTCCAATTCCAATTGAAACACTTGTTATTTTTTCCAATCCTTATACTCAACTCAAAACTACCCAGGGCAATCACAAAATCACAAAAAAGGTGATTCATAAAGAAAAGTTTCATCAAAGTTTTCAAGTAGTTGAGAATAAATATTCAAAAGAAGTTCTGACACATAAATCAATGAAGAAAGTGTCAAAAATAATTATGAAATCACATACACCACTGAATCAAGATTTATTATTGAAATATCAAATCCATAGAGAAATACTTATGAGCGGTGTTCATTGTCCGATCTGTTTTACGCTGCCAATGGAAAAGTTAATGGGTAAGTGGAGATGTAATAATTGTACTTATCAATCAAATGACGCCTACATCCAATCAATCCAAGATTATGCACTACTTGTTGATACTAAAGTTACGAATAAGGAGTTCCGCAACTTTCTCGAAATACCATCAGCATCGATTTCTGCAAAACTCCTTAACTCGATGAACCTCCCTAAAGAGGGCAAATCAAGAGCTGTTACATATCAACTCAAACTTAATGAATAAGTATCATTACGGAACACTAGACAGGTATTTTTCATTATTTCAGGTCTAAATATATCATCGGCACGCAAATCGCAAATTTGGCACGAAAGCCTTCCGATCTGGCACGTAAAAGGACGAATTTCGCACGCAAATTTACTTTGCGGCACGTAATAGATGAAAAGGAAGAAAAATCTACGCAACGACGCCGGATGGAAGCGAAATAAGTTTGAAACCCCTCGTCCTCTTTTGTATACTTATAGGATTGAGGGGTGAATGTATTGTTAAAGCCAAGAACTCGTTGGAACTTACAATCTGCCGATGAGCAGATTACGGATATGCTAGCAAAGGAACTTCATATAACACCTCTAGTTGCATCGCTATTGGTTAATCGAGGCTTCCAAACAGTTGAAGAAGCCCAGTCTTTTCTTTTTATAAAAAAACAAGCTTTCCACGATCCGTTTTTACTAAAAGATATGGATCTTGCCGTTGAACGAATAAAAGCCTCTATAAATAATGGTGAAAAAATTCGCATCTTTGGAGATTATGATGCGGATGGCGTTAGTTCAACGACCGTGATGATGGATACGTTGAATAAGCTTGGTGCGAATGCTGATTTTTACATTCCGAATCGTTTTACGGAAGGATATGGCCCGAATGAAATGGCCTTCCGATTAGCGGCACAAGAAGGTGTAAAGCTATTGATTACCGTAGATACGGGGATTTCAGCGATTAACGAAGCGAAAATTGCGAAAGAACTAGGCATTGATTATATTGTCACTGATCACCATGAACCAGGGGCGGAATTGCCGGAAGCGCTAGCAATTCTCCATCCTAAAATTGCCGGGAACCCATATCCATTCAAAGACTTGGCTGGTGTTGGCGTTGCGTTCAAGCTTGCGCATGCGCTACTAGGAGAATTGCCAGAGGACTTGCTTGAGATTGCAGCGATTGGCACGATTGCTGATCTTGTCCCACTTCATGGGGAAAATCGCTTGCTTGCAGCGAAGGGAATTGAACAGCTTCGCCAGACAAGACGACCAGGCCTCCTTGCACTTATGAAAAAGGCAAGCATTCAGCAGGACGCATTGAATGAAGAATCGATCGGGTTCGGCATGGCACCACGGATTAATGCTGCTGGTCGACTTGGAGCTGCTGACCCTGCCGTGGATTTACTCATGGCTGAAGATATGGAAACAGCCGCTGACCTTGCTTCAGAAATTGATGCGATGAATAAAGAACGTCAGGCGATTGTTGCTGAAATCGCCGAAGAAGCGATTCGTGAAGTGGAGGAAAACTATCCACCAGCGGATAATAGCGTCCTGATTATCGGCAAAGAAGGCTGGAATTCTGGCATTGTCGGGATTGTTGCTTCTAAGCTAGTTGAGAAGTTTTACCGACCAACCATCGTGTTAAGCTATAACACGGAAACAGGACTTGCGAAAGGTTCGGCCAGAAGTATTGAAGGTTTTGATTTGTTTAAAAATCTAACACAATGCAGTGATATTCTGCCTCATTTTGGTGGCCATCCAATGGCTGCAGGGATGACGTTGAAGCTCGATGATGTAACCGATTTAAGAAACCGGTTGAACAAGCTTGCGACTGAACAACTGACAGAAGCAGATTTCACACCGATCACCAAGCTTGATGCTAAAACAGATCTTACTGAGGTTAGTATTCAAACGATTGAAGAAATGAGCTTGCTTGCTCCGTTCGGGATGAGCAATCCGAAACCTCGTGTTTTAATAGAAGGCGTCAGTGTGGCGGGCATTCGCAAAATAGGATCAAACCAAAATCACCTTAAACTGCAACTTGATAATGGAACGGTCAAACTAGATGGGATCGGGTTTGGAATCGGTAATTATGCCGATCATATTTCACCAAATGCGGAAGTTTCGGTAATTGGGGAACTAGGGATTAATGAATGGAATAATATGAAGAAACCGCAAATCTTTCTTCAAGATATTTCCGTTGAAAATTGGCAGCTTTTCGATTATCGCGGACTGAATCAGGTGGAAAAATGGTTCGAAAATGTGCCGAAGCAAAATCGTAGAGTCATTATTTTCTCCGAAACGACGCTTAGTCGTTACCCATCTTTACGACAGGAACAAGGTTTTTTGCATATTCATAATGAAGAAGAGGCAGCACAAGTTGATGTGAATGATTGTTCATTAATCTTAATGGATATGCCGCCATCTAAGGGCATTTTGGAAAAATTACTAGCAAATCAAGAACCAGCCCGTATCTATGTTCATTTGTATCATCAGCAAGAGAATTTTCTCAGCACAATGCCGACGCGCGATCATTTTAAATGGTTTTACGGCTTTTTAGCAAAAAAAGGTCCGCTGGATTTGAAACGTTATGGCGATGATTTAGCGAAACATCGTGGCTGGTCGCGAGATACGATTGATTTTATCTCACAGGTGTTTTTTGAATTAGATTTTGTTACAATAGAGAACGGGTTAATTATGCTCACTAACAATGCGAATAAACGCGACTTGAGCGAATCAGAATCATATGCACGTAAGAAAGAGCAATTTGAGCTTGAACGAGAGCTTGTTTATTCTTCCTATCAGCAGTTATTCGATTGGTTCAATCATGTAGTTCATAAGGCAACAAGCCTTGAGGAGGAAACAAAGCAATGGATTTAAAGCAATTTATCACGATTGTACCTGACTGGCCGAAACCGGGGATCTCATTTAAAGATATCTCAAGTCTGATGGAAAACGGCGAAGCGTATCGATACGCAACAGATCAAATCGTTGAATATGCACAAGATAAACAAATCGACATCGTTGTAGGACCGGAAGCAAGAGGTTTCATTATTGGTTGCCCGGTTGCCTACTCACTTGGCGTCGGTTTTGCACCTGTTCGTAAAGAAGGGAAACTTCCGCGCGAAACGATTAAAGTCGAATACGGCTTAGAGTATGGTAAAGACGTATTAACGATGCATAAAGATGTCATCAAACCAGGGCAACGTGTACTGATTACAGACGATTTGCTTGCAACGGGTGGAACCATTGAAGCAACGATTAAGCTTGTTGAAGAGCTTGGTGGTATTGTTGCAGGGATTGCGTTCTTAATTGATTTAACATACTTAGAAGGTAGAAGTAAATTAGAAGATTACGACGTTCTAACTTTAATGACCTACTAAAAATTTGAGAATATTCCATAGGGTCATACCTCACTTTCTATACACCGTTTATTGTGTAGATGTGAAGGTAGGCCCTTTTTATTATTAATTATTTGTAAAGAAACGGTGGATTTTGTCGTTATTGATTAAAAATAACTCGAATTATGCAGAAAATGCGGTCTTAGCTCTTTACATATGGCTTCTTTTTCTTGATAATAGATACAATACTATTTTTCTGGTTTTTGGACAAGAGGCAAAGGGTCAGACCTTTGGGCATCCTCGAATAGCGGAACAACGATTCTTTCAACTGTAATAATTGTCACTTTTTGCTGAATACCTGTATATCCATTTTGTCTTGTAGCAAGATGAAGCATCAGCGTCAGCACTAAATGTGGCTATTTTTTATTAACCTTATTCGGAAAACCTTTTGATAGGCGAATCTGCTGGGTAAAGTGGGGTAAAGGTGATACGATGGCAAATGATCAAATTTTAACAGCTGAGCAGGTTGTTGAACGGACAAAGAACTATCTTCAACAGGATGAGACAGACTTTATTTATCGTGCCTATAAATTTGCGGAGCACGCTCACAGAGAGCAGTTTCGTAAATCGGGCGAGCCGTATATTATTCATCCCATTCAAGTTGCAGGCATTTTAACAGACCTTGAGATGGATCCATCGACAATTGCAGGCGGATTTTTGCACGATGTCGTTGAGGATACCGAAGTGACGTTACAAGATATCGAAACGCAATTTGGTGAAGAAGTGGCGATGCTTGTTGACGGTGTAACCAAGCTCGGTAAAATTAAATATAAATCACAAGAAGAGCAGCAAGCTGAGAATCACAGAAAGATGTTTGTGGCAATGGCCCAGGATATTCGTGTAATCCTGATTAAATTGGCCGACCGTCTTCATAACATGAGAACATTAAAGCATCTTCCACAAGAAAAACAACGTCGGATTTCCAATGAAACATTGGAAATATTTGCACCACTCGCGCATCGTCTTGGCATCAGTACGATTAAATGGGAACTTGAGGATACCGCTCTTCGTTATCTGAATCCTCAGCAATATTACCGAATCGTGAATTTAATGAAGAAAAAGCGTGCCGAACGTGAGGAATACTTGGACGAAGTCGTCGAGGAAGTACGCAAAGAAGTAGATGATGTGAACATTAAGGCCGATATTTCTGGACGACCGAAACATATTTACAGCATTTACCGTAAGATGGCCATGCAAAGCAAGCAATTCAGCGAAATCTATGATCTGCTTGCGGTACGAATTGTCGTAAATAGCATCAAGGATTGTTATGCAGTACTTGGTATTATTCATACATGCTGGAAACCTATGCCAGGCCGTTTCAAGGATTATATTGCCATGCCGAAGCAGAATATGTATCAATCGTTGCATACGACGGTGATCGGTCCAAAAGGCGACCCGCTTGAAGTGCAAATTCGTACGACTGAAATGCATCGAATTGCAGAATACGGAATTGCCGCACACTGGGCTTATAAAGAAGGCAAAGAAATTGATGAGCAATCTTCATTAGAAGAGAAACTCACCTTTTTTAGAGAAATTCTTGAATTCCAGGATGATGCAACGAATGCTGAAGAGTTTATCGAGTCATTGAAGATTGATTTGTTCTCAGATATGGTGTTTATTTTTACACCAAAAGGCGATGTAATTGAGCTGCCGTCTGGATCGAATCCAATTGATTTTGCTTATCGTATTCACTCCGAAATCGGCAACAAGACGATTGGGTCTAAGGTGAACGGCAAGATGGTGCCACTTGATTACAAGCTAAAAACAGGCGACATTATTGAAATTCTAACGTCTAAACATTCGTATGGACCAAGTCCAGATTGGCTGAAGCTGACGCAAACCTCTCAAGCGAAAAATAAAATTCGTCAATTTTTCAAAAAGCAACGCCGTGAGGAAAATGTTGAAAAAGGTCGAGAGTTGGTCGAAAGAGAAATCAAAGCATTGGATTTTGAGTTAAAAGAAATTCTGACTCAAGAAAATATCAAACGTGTTGCTGAAAAGTTTAATTTCTCTAATGAAGAAGATATGTATGCTGCTGTTGGCTATAACGGTATTACGGCCGCGCAGATTACGACCCGCCTTACTGAGAAATTACGGAAGCAAAAAGAAATAGAACAAGGCCCTACGATTACAGAAGCGGTTAGTGAGCTTAAATCGATTCATAAATCGAAAAAGCGGGAATCTGGTGTCCGAGTTTCTGGCATTGATAATCTATTAATACGTTTATCAAAATGCTGTAATCCGGTTCCGGGAGATGAAATTGTTGGTTTCATTACAAAAGGCCGCGGCGTTTCTGTCCACAGAACCGACTGTTCTAATCTAAACACGAGCGAAGCTGAAACCCGTTTAATTCCGGTTGAATGGGAAGGGAATCTGAGTGATCGCAAAGAATACAATGTGGATATCGAAGTTAGCGGTTTTGACCGTCGCGGTTTATTGAACGAGGTGTTACAAGTAGTCAATGAAACGAAAACGGACATCTCAGCTGTATCCGGCAAATCGGACCGCAACAAAGTAGCGACGATTAACATGTCCATTGCTATTCAAAATATTAGTCATCTGCAAAAGGTAGTCGATCGAGTTAAACAAATTCCGGACATTTATTCAGTCAGAAGAATCATGAACTAAGGAGTTTTCACCATGCGTGTTGTTGTGCAGCGTTCTAAAGCAGCGAGAGTACTTGTGAATAATGAAACAATTGGCTCAATCGACCACGGTCTCGTTTTATTGGTCGGTGTTACACATGGCGACACAGCGGAAGACGCCGCTTACCTCGCTGAAAAAATTGCAAACTTGCGTATTTTTGAAGATGAAAACGAGAAAATGAATCATTCCCTACTCGACGTAGGCGGTTCAGTTCTCTCGATTTCACAATTCACCCTGTACGGCGATTGCAAGAAAGGCCGCCGCCCAAACTTCATGGACGCCGCTCGTCCAGAAGAAGCGAACGCCATTTACGAACTTTTCAACGAAGAATTCCGCAAAAAAGACATCCATCTCGAAACAGGCCAGTTCGGAGCCAATATGCAAGTTGAACTCACCAATGATGGCCCTGTCACGCTTATTGTTGAGAGTAAATAGGAAAGTAGACCACAGCTAGCTGGTTTGCTTTCTTTTTTTTTGTGGCATTTTCCGATCAAATAGGGGAGAACTTCCACCCTAGAGTTTGTCCTTCTGAAGATTGCGATCCGGAGCTATATTTGGTGTTCAAAATGAAAAAAAGACGCCTCCAGAAGGTAAAATACTTTCGATACACCCTAATTATTACAACTTATATAAAAAACACCAAGCTTCATGAGGCGAGGCGGCCATTTATAGTGGGAAACACCACCTTTGTTGCGTGGATTATCCCTCTTTTTCATCCGTTACGTGCCGAAAATCAAATTTGCGTGCCGGTTTCGTCTTTTTACGTGCGAGTATGGGGTTTTTTCGCGCCGGAGTCTGTACTTATCGAGCGCAAACCGAGATTTACGTGCCAACACCCCATTTATGAAGACGAAGAACAGTTCTGAGTATAACAAAAAAACGTGCCTAGAGCAGGCACGCTTCCCTTTTATTTAAAAAACGTCATCAACCCATTATAGATGGCGGTCGTAACCATTTCTTGATACTCATTTGAGGTAATTTTCAGTTCTTCAGCTGGATTGCTTAAATAACCAAGTTCGAGCAGGGTTGCGTTTTGGTGATTTTCTCGTAAAACGTGATAGTCACCGAACCGATAGCCGCGGTTATTAATTTTTAGTGCTGAGCTTAGGGCATCGTCAAGAACTATGGCAAGCTGCTTTTGATAGGGATGATAGTAATATGTAGTGATGCCATTAATTCTCGTATCTTCTGTTGCATCATAATGAATGCTAATATAGGCGTCCGCGGCGTTCAGTTGTGAAATCCCGACCCGAGCTGGCAGAGTGATGTATGCGTCAAGGCTGCGTGTTAATAGGACGTTTGCTCCTGCTTGTTCGAGCTTAGCCTGAAGCATACGAGCTGTACGTAACGTTACATCTTTTTCCATCGTACCGCCTACGCCAAGTGTTCCTGGATCGCGGCCGCCATGACCTGGGTCAAGGACGATTACTTTACCGTCGAGATTATTTTCAATGCCAGATCGTTTACTTGGCTGGGCTTGTCCATCTGTTGAAACGAGCCACCCTGCCACATAAGCTGTCTTTTTTTCGAGCTGGATTTTGTACCAGTCATTTTCCATGCCGAGAACGGCGAACGTTTCACCTTTATTTGCACGAGCAAGTAAGGTCGTATTTGTATCTGGACCACTTCGTAAACTAGTCCCATCACGAAGGATGACGATCGTGGAACTAGTAGGATTTTCTGCTACTGAGGGCTCAGTTTGAACCGATTTGGACGGCTGTTGCAAATACCGAGTCGCAACCCAGCCCGTTTTTCCAGTTTCATATTGGATTTTTGCCATGTCGTTTCGCTCTTGCAAAATGGTGAAGGAATCCCCATTATGAACGGTCGTAAGAATTTCTCCATCGGTTGTAGCCGATTTGCGGACGACTAGTTCAGACGCAGTGACAGTCGCTTTTTCTTCACCGTCGATCGCGATGAATGATGTGTTAACCCAGCCACTTTCGCCATGAAAGGTAATTTTCCCCCACTCACCTTGAATGTCTTCGAATGAAAGAGTCGCATCCTTTTTTAGCTTGCCAATTACTCTTCCATCTTTAGAAGCAGATGCGCGAACATTGAGATTGTTCGTTAATGCAATTCCCGTCGCTTTGACGGTCTGTACGTTGGTTTCTTTATTTTCGGCTACGCCAGTTTGGATAAAATCGGCGGATATCCATCCAGAAATCGTATCATTTTTAAACTGGATCCAATTATTTTCTCGATCTAGGATGTTGATTTCAGTGCCGTTATTTATATAACCTGTTTCTTCAAAAGACGTGCCAGGACCTTGGCGAATCCGTACATGATCGGACGTTACGGTAGCTAATTCAATACTTTTTGCACGTTTTGTATCATCAGCTACAAGATAGCCCGCGATCCAGCCTGATTTGTTTTCAGCAAGTTTAATTTCCAGCCAATCATTTTCCTCGGAAACGACCTGATAGGTATTTCCTCGGTATACTTTTTCTGAAATCGGGAAGCTTAAGGCTGGACCTTCCCGAACATTGATCATTTCTGTATTAACAGTAATTTCTGGTTTAGTTTGGCTGTGTACATGTTGTACTGAAAATCCAGTTGATGTAAGAAGAGCTGCTGTCAGAATCCCGGCGATATATGTTTTAGTTCTCATGTCTGCCTCCTCGTTCTTATTGAAAATAGTCTAACAACAAGTAATTCTACCTTATCATAAAATTTCCTGTTTATTTAGGAAGAAAACTTCGGGTTTTGGGCAAAACTAAGAAAAAAGCAGGAGGGATGAATGATGAAATTCAGTGAAAAAGGGCAATTAAGCCTAGACCCAACCAATCAACTTTCCGGAGTCGATTTCCGAGATCATTTACAAAAAGAACAAGGCTCAACAATGTTTGAACTTGCATCAGAATTTGGCCTAAACGAGCGCGATGTGCAAAAATTGAAAAAAAAGCTTGGTGGACGTTAATATTTTGCTATTTCCTGCTAGAGGATGGTATGGAATTAGCTTGCCTGCTTGCTACGATTGAAAATACTTTTAATAAACGTAAATTTACATGAAATTAATAGCTAATACTGGTAAAAAGGGGATAAATCACAGGAGTTTATGTAAGTAGATGAATTTACAGGATCTTAGCTCTCCTCCTTGGTTTATACGAGCGTATTGTACATAATTTTGTTAATAGTAACTACATCCTACTGGAAAAAGCCATGGTGGTATTGACAAGATTCGACGGAGTATTTATTATTAATGAAAGGTTTAAAGATAAATTTACAAATAAAACAACCAATGATGAAGAAAAGTAATTAAGAACCACATGTAAAGAGAAGAAATGCCCTTGGCTGAAAGCATTTCTACATGATGCCTTAATGAAAGAACACTTCTGAGGCTTCGCTCTGAAAAATTTTTTTAGTAAGAGATGAACGTAGGCAGGCGTTAACTGCTTTTAAAGTGGAAGCATACATACATGCTTCAATTAGGGTGGCACCACGGGAATTTCAACTCTCGTCCCTTGTAACTGTATCGTTACAAGGGATGAGAGTTTTTTGTTTTTTAAAGATGAATTTACATAATGTTTTTAAGGAGGATCTCATATGAGCATTCAAATTCCAAGAGGTACGCAAGATTTGCTTCCGGGTACAACGGAGGTTTGGCAATATATCGAGAAGACGGCGCGTGATTTATGCAGTCGTTATCAATATAAAGAAATTAGAACACCGATTTTTGAGCACACGGAATTGTTTTTACGTGGTGTCGGTGATACGACAGATATCGTTCAAAAGGAAATGTATACATTCAAAGACCGCGGTGAGCGGGACTTGACGTTACGTCCGGAGGGAACGGCTGCTGTTGTTCGTTCGTATATCGAAAATAAAATGTTCGGATTACCGAACCAGCCGGTGAAATTGTATTATATCGGGCCGATGTTCCGTTATGAGCGACCACAGGCAGGGCGTTTCCGTCAATTCGTACAATTTGGCATTGAAGCGTTAGGGAGTAAGGATCCGGCGATTGATGCTGAAGTATTGGCTCTTTCCATGGGGCTTTATCAAGAGCTCGGTTTGAAAAAATTGAAGCTTGTGATTAATAGTCTAGGTGACAAAGAAAGTCGTACAGCTCACCGAAATGCGTTGGTCGACCACTTTAAACCGCGGATTGGCGAGTTTTGTAGTGATTGCCAAAGTCGTTTAGAGAAGAATCCATTGCGTATTTTGGATTGTAAAAAAGACCGTGATCATGAATTGATGAAAACAGCACCGTCGATTCTCGAATATTTAAATGAAGAATCACGCTCGTATTTTGAAAAAGTACAAAAGCATTTAACGGATCTTGAGATTGAATTTGTCGTTGATCCGACACTCGTACGTGGTTTGGATTATTACAATCATACGGCGTTTGAAATTATGAGTGAAGCAGAAGGATTCGGTGCGATTACAACGCTTTGCGGCGGTGGACGTTACAATGGCTTAGCGGAAGAAATTGGTGGTCCTGAAACGCCTGGAATCGGCTTTGCACTAAGCATTGAGCGATTAATCGCGGCACTTCAAGCGGAAAACGTTGAACTGCCGATTGAGCAAGGAATCGATTGCTACCTCGTTTCCATGGGTGATGCGGCGAAAGATTACACGGTAAAACTTGCGTATCAATTACGCAATGCCGGTTTTACAGTGGAAAAAGATTATAACGATCGGAAAGTGAAGGCGCAATTTAAATCAGCCGATCGACTAGAAGCGAAATTCGTGGCCGTACTTGGTGACGATGAGCTTGAAAAAGGAAAAATTAATGTGAAAAATATGGCGACAGGTGAACAGGTTGAATATGAACTAACTTCATTTGTTGCTGAATTTAAGAAGCTTTACGCTTAAGGAGGAAATAGAATGTTTGGGAGAAGTTATTTTTGCGGTGAAGTAACAGAAACAGCCGTTGGCGAACAAGTTACATTAAAAGGATGGGTCCAAAAACGACGTGACCTAGGTGGGTTGATTTTTATTGACCTTAGAGATCGCTCTGGGGTTGTCCAAGTTGTCTTTAATCCTGATGTATCAAAAGAAGCATTAGCGATTGCTGATAAAATTCGTACCGAATATGTGGTCGACATTCAAGGGAAAGTTGTGATTCGCGACGAAAGCAACGTCAACAATAATATCGCAACAGGTAAGATTGAAATTTTGGCAGAAGCGATCACAATTATTAATGAAGCAAAAACAACACCATTTGCGATTGCTGATAAAACGGAAGTGTCTGAAGACCTTCGTTTAAAGTACCGCTACTTGGATCTACGTCGTCCGGTTATGTTTGAAACATTGAAAATGCGTCACCAAACGACAAAAGCCGTTCGTGAATATTTAGATGGCGAAGGTTTCCTTGATATTGAAACACCGATTTTAACAAAAAGTACGCCAGAAGGAGCTCGTGACTATTTAGTTCCTAGCCGTGTCCATGATGGAGAATTCTATGCATTGCCACAATCTCCACAGCTTTTCAAACAAATGCTGATGGTATCAGGAGTTGAGCGTTATTATCAAATCGCTCGCTGCTTCCGTGATGAAGACCTTCGTGCCGACAGACAGCCTGAATTTACGCAAATTGATATTGAAACGAGCTTTATGAGCCAAGAAGACATCATGAACATGGCAGAAGCAATGATGTTGAAAGTCATGAAAGATGTGAAAGGAATCGACATCACATTACCACTGCCACGTATGAAATATGAAGAAGCGATGAGCCGCTACGGATCAGACAAACCAGATACTCGTTTTGCCATGGAGCTAATTGATGTATCGGAGCTTGTAAAAGAGAGTGGATTTAAAGTATTCACAGGAGCGATTGCCAATGGTGGACAAGTAAAGGCTTTGAATGTCAAAGCTGGAGCAGCTGATTATTCACGTAAAGACATTGACGCGCTTGGCGAGTTTGCTGCTGTATACGGAGCAAAAGGACTTGCTTGGCTGAAAGTGGAAGAAGAAGGCTTAAAAGGACCAATCGCCAAATTCTTCACAGAAGAAGACCAAAAGCAATTATGTTCAGTTGTTGAAGCGGAAACAGGCGATCTTCTTCTTTTCGTTGCCGATAAGAAAAGCGTTGTTGCGGATGCACTTGGAGCACTACGAATTAAGCTTGGAAAAGAAAGAGGCTTAATCGACAATAGCCAATTCAATTTCCTTTGGGTGACAGACTGGCCATTACTTGAGTATGATGAAGAAGCGGGCCGTTATTTCGCAGCGCACCATCCATTCACAATGCCTTTCCGTGAAGATCTAGAATTGCTTGAAACAGATCCAGCAAGTGTACGTGCTCAAGCTTATGACCTTGTGTTAAACGGCTATGAATTAGGCGGTGGTTCATTACGTATATTCGAACGCAATGTCCAAGAAAAAATGTTCAAAGTTCTCGGCTTCAGTGAAGAAGAAGCAAATGAACAATTCGGCTTCTTAATGGAAGCATTCGAATACGGTACACCTCCACATGGCGGAATCGCGCTAGGACTAGACCGTCTTGTGATGCTGCTTGCAGGCCGTACAAACTTACGTGACACGATTGCCTTCCCGAAAACAGCAAGCGCGTCAGACATGCTTACACAAGCTCCAGGCGTAGTAAGCAAGGCGCAACTTGATGAATTGCATCTGTCAATTGTAGGGAAAAAACAAGAATAATTTCCTATAAAAAAATCTTGTAAGTGAATATTCAGTATGTTATGATAATTCCAATAAGTAAGAGTCCTGAAGTGTACGTTCTTTAACCTATAAGTTTTGACCGAACACTTATAGTTTCGGGAGCACAGGTTTCTGCCCTACGCAAATGCCTCCATGGATGAGGACTTGTAAACGTCAGAACAGCGCACCCACCTGCTTGAGAGCGGGTTCAAAACAAAGGCGTAAACGACACAATCGGGTCTCTTACTTCATATTTGATGATTAACCCTGCTCTTATGAGTGGGGTTTTTTGTATGGATTTTTTGATGGGACTTTATTATGAATATAGAAATGTGGCGAAATATCGTAGGGAAATTAGCTCTGGCGCGCAAATCGCGAATCACGCTCGCAAAGTGATGATTTCGGCACGAAAGTACCACGTTCCGGCACGAAAAGAAGCCAACTCGGCACGCAAATTTGAAAACTGGCACGTAAATTGCAAATCGAATGCTCGAGCTTCACCGGGGTTAGATAAAATGACTCATTATGGGTAGGTTTATAGAATAGCGTTTAGCATTTTCTAGGGTACCTCACCTATTTAGAAAATATCCACTTCGATTCAACGAAAAAATTTAATTTTTTTTTCAAAAAAGCAAACTTTTCGTGACGAACTAAGGTATGTAGTTTGAAGGAATTAACAGAAGGGGAGCAATCCGATCTATGGAACTTACTGAAAAAAAGCTGATTCAAGATATAGTGGGAGGTGACAAGGCTGCCTTCAAGAAATTGTATGACATCCATTTCAATCAAGGAATGCGAACGGCGATTGCGATTACGCGAGATCGTGAAGTGGCGAAAGATGCCTTGCAAGAAACATTCATTCGTGTGTATCGCAATCTATCTTCCTATGATGAAAATCAACCATTTGGGCCTTGATTTTATCGAATTTTAATCAATGAATGCAACCGATTGTTAAAGAAGGAAGCGAAAATAAAACAATTGGTGCAAGCGCAAAAGACAGAAGTGATTCATTCCGACTATGGGCAAAAAGAGGCGGTCAACATGTCTAAGAAGCTGAACGAAGATCAAATCAAACAAACGATGCTGGAAAATACCGAGTATGACAGTCAGGACAAAGAGGAAATGTGGGATAAAATCGAATCTGAAATTAAGCAATCGGATCGGAAAAACAAAAAACAAGCTTTGAAAAAACGGTACGCCGTTCTTATTACCGCTGCTGCTGCGATATTTTTATTATTTGGAACGGAAACAGGGACCGGTTATGCCCTGATCGATAAGGTGAAGCAGCTATTTGTGCCAGAAAAGAAAGTGCCGCTGTCCATCGAAGGAACGGAGGAAGAAACAGATGTGACACTGAAGGAATCTACTGACTATGTTATTTATGTGGATGAAGAACATTATCGCTATGAAGAAAAAGCAGGTTACGATCTTATCGTCCCTAAAGTGGACTTACCGGAGCGATATCCTGAAGTTTCAATGGAAATCAGACAAATTATAGATAAAAAACCAGATGAAGTGCTCAAAGACGTGCAAGTCGAATTAAAAAAATCTTTCCCAGAATTAAAGAATCCAGAAAAAGTAACGACGCCAATTCAAGGGTGGATGTTGAAAGGAATTGCCGGCGTTGAATGGAATTCACCTGTAACGAAAACGTTTATCGTCAGCAACGGCCAAGCAGGAAGCTTCGTCATTAAACAAACCTACTTTTTAGAAGCGTCAGAAGGGCACGCTGTTCGATTTGATAACATGTTAAAAGAGTTTAAACTTATACCAAAAGAATAAATCTCTTTTGATTGGATTTTAGATAAAAAACAAAAAAATCCGCGAAAAATAGGACGACATATCTAGACATTTTCTTTGCACATTCATATATATATAGAAAGGAACATTCCGAATATTGAATGAAATATGAAATATTAGATTGACGAAGTGTAAATAGTCGATTAAAATTATGTCAATTTGGTAAACAAAGCGTGCCAGGTAATGGATAGGGATTTGCGCAAGGTATTCTGTCGGGTATGAAGGCAGAACTTTATTACGCGGATGTTCCAATTTAAGTATAAACTTTTTTCTTGCGAAGTAGTAAAGCAGGACAAGAGGTATAAACAAAGGGATGACTTTGAGATGAAATTGATAGATTGCGTATTAGCTGACAAACAAGAAGAAATGCTTCATTTTATTGAACAATTGGTGAATATAGATAGTGGTTCACATGTAAAGGCTGGAATCGATACAATCGGTTTAATTATGAAAGGCCATTTTGAGGAAGCCGGATTTGCGGTGGACACGATTTTGCAGGAAGTTCACGGAAATCATTTGGTCATGCAGCATCGAGAAGCGGTTGATCCGAAAATTATTATCGTTGCTCATATGGATACCGTTTTTCCGAAAGGCACAGTAGCAAAACGTCCGTTTCGAATTGAAGGGGATCGTGCCTATGGACCGGGTGTCGTAGATATGAAATCAAGCTTAGTCGAACTATTGTATGCGATTAAGTATATGAAAGAAGTCGGGTATGAAGGTTACAAAAATGTGCAAATCATCTTAAATAGTGATGAAGAAATCGGCTCACCGACGTCTCGCTCGCTCATCATGGAAAAAGCACAAGGGAAAGAATTCGCCTTGATTATGGAGCCGGCAAGGAAGGACGGATCTCTCGTTTCGGCAAGAAGAGGCGGTGGCCACTACACCTTGATTGTAAAAGGAAAAGCGGCACATGCAGGCATCGAGCCAGAAAAAGGGAGAAGTGCGATTGAGGAACTGGCGCATAAAGTGATTCAGCTCCATCACTTAACCGATCACCCAAAAGGCATTAGCGTCAACGTCGGCATGATTGAAGGCGGGTCTGCCTATAACACCGTTTCTTCAAAAGCTGTGGCTCATATTGATATCCGGATTGCGCAAATGGATCAAGCTCAAACATTGCTTGAGAAAATGAAAGAAATTTGTTCATTCACATCTGTTCCAGGCACAAAGATCAAGTTGACCGGTGAAATTGGCCGGCCGCCGATGGAAAAAACGGAACAGACGAAAAGCCTTCTGAAAATCATCCGCAAAGTGGGAGAAGAAATCGGCATTAAGGTGTCTGACACATCAACGGGCGGAGGATCAGACGCATCATTCACAGCAGCAACCGGTGTTGCAACCGTAGATGGACTCGGTCCTGTCGGCGGCAATGCACATAGTGACGAAGAATATCTGGAAATCCCAACCTTAACCGAACGGACTTTATTATTGGCAAAAACCATTCAAAAACTTTCTGAATAAATGTGAGACCCCCGAGATGTTCGGGGGTTTTCACTTTTTTGAAAGATTAAATAATAGGTTATGTTTTTCCTCTAGTCGAAAAAAGAGGCTTTGGCGCGCAAATCTTAAATCTGGCACGCAAAGTATGGATTCCGGCACGTAACGACCCCGTTTCGGCACGCAAATTCGAAATTTGGCGCGCAAAATTAAAAAAGTGGGATTCATGCATGCGCTAAAACCTCAAATATTCCTATATGCCCCATTACACTAACCAACTCCATACCGATAATTATCCCGACCACCCTACTTATCTTTTATTAAAGTTTATGGTATAGTCTGTTTTGGGAATTGTATTTATTAAGATTGTAAAGATGGAGTTGAAACATATGTTACATCAGTTTTCACGTAATGAGTTGGCGTTTGGCCAAGAGGGTTTAGACCTGTTGAAAAATTCAACGGTTGCCGTGCTTGGGGTTGGCGGAGTGGGTTCTTTCGCTTCTGAAGCATTGGCACGTTCAGGTGTAGGCCGTTTGATTCTTGTAGATAAGGACGATGTCGATATTACGAATGTGAATAGACAGTTACATGCACTTCTTTCAACGGTTGGTCAGCAGAAAGTCGAGCTAATGCGTGACCGGATTCAAGATATTAATCCGGATTGCGAAGTGATCGCGATGAAAATGTTCTATACCGAAGAAACGTACGAAGATTTTTTCAATCACGGCATTGATTATGTCATTGATGCTTCTGATACAATCATCTATAAAATCCATCTTATGAAAGAGTGTTTGAAACGAGATATTAAGATCATTTCGTGCATGGGTGCAGCCAATAAAATGGATCCAACGAGATTCAAAATTGTCGATATATCCAAAACACACACAGATCCACTTGCCAAAGTGGTACGTACGCGTTTACGTAAAGAAGGCATTTACAAAGGAATTCCGGTTGTATTTTCTGATGAAACGCCGATTGTCACAAGAGAAGAAGTCAATAAAGTGGTCGGTAAACCAGATGCGAAAATTCGCAAAGCGAAAATGCCGCCATCTTCCAATGCGTTCTGCCCATCTGTTGCAGGATTGATTAGTGCAAGTTGGGTTGTAGGTGAAATTACGAAAGACGTGAAAGTATATCGTGTGGGCGACGTAATTGAATAAAATTGGGGAAAAATGCTGATTTCGATCGGCATTTTTCTATCCCGGTTTAACAAGCTGTAATACCCCCACACCGATTTTTATGTGAAAATCGAGAAAATAAGTGGGGATAACAGCTTGTAAATCCCCGATTGGTGAGATACAGTGAAACTTACCTTTGTGGTTTTCGAAGGTATAGTTGAACCAATCGGGTTCGTAGTGTCGCTTTACCTACGCTGCGCGGAGGTATTAGCGACAATAGAACGGGACTAACCATCAGTAAAAACTCCACTGATGGAAGTTTCACTTTATGCCCACCAAAATATTTTTCGCTAATTTTTTTTGCAAACGAAAATATTGTGATATAAGAGCCTTGCCCTAGAACAAGCTGTTGTTATAAAAAAACACCTATATTACAATAAAATTCTGCAAGGGCTCGCCATATATAGACCTACATACACATCATTCTCCCGTATAAAACCATCTAGACGAACGAATCAGAATCAGTTACACTGTTGTCAAAATATTTATTTAATTTAAAATATTTGATTTTTGTGTAAAAATATGATTTCCAAATGTTTTAACATTATGAAAATCAGGGGGTACACGCATGAAAACGAAAAAGCTAGCGGGACTTTTCCTGTCACTGTCACTAGTAGCGGGTGTATTAGCCGGCTGTAATTCAGACAGTGCCGGGAGCGATACAAGCGAGGAATTATTGATTGGAGCGAACTTAGAATTGACCGGCGGAGTTGCTTCATACGGCCAATCGATTTATGAAGGTGCCAACCTGGCGCTTAAAGAAATCAATAAAAAAGGAATTAACGGGAAACAACTGAAGTTAGTCAAATATGATAACAAATCGGAAGCACAAGAAGCGATGAACGGGGCATTGAAACTGATTAACCAAGATAAGGTTCTTGCCATCATTGGCTCAGCAACAAGCACGAACACACTTGCTCAAGTAGCGCTGGCGAATAAAAACAAAGTTCCGATTATAACAGCAACCGGAACAAGTCCAGAAGTGACGGTGACGAATGGGAAATTGAATGATTATGTATTTAGAACATGTTTTATCGACCCATTCCAAGGAACCGTTGCTGCAAACTTTTCGACGAAAAACCTAGGTGCCAAAACGGCAGCGATTTATATCGACAACTCAAGTGATTATTCAAAAGGGCTTGCGGCTTCATTTAAAGAATCATTCGAAGCAAACGGCGGATCCGTTGTAACTGAAGAAGCCTATTTACAAAAAGATACCGATTTCCGTGCCACTTTAACAAGGATTAAATCGAAAAAACCTGATTTCATTTATATTCCTGGCTATTACGAAGAAGTAGGCTTGATTGTGAAACAAGCACGTGAATCAGGAATTGACGTGCCAATTATGGGCGCTGATGGCTGGGATTCTCCGAAACTATTAGAAATCGCAGGGGAGGATGCTCTGGCAAAGACATTCATCACGAACCATTATTCTTCTGGCGATCCTGACGTGAAAATCCAAAGCTTTGTCGAAGCTTTCCAAAAAGAATACAAAGGCAAAAAGCCGGATGCTTTCGCAGCATTAGGATATGATACGGCCTACTTCCTGGCAGAAGCGATTAAAAATGCTGGCGAAGAAGTAACGAGCGAGAACATTCAAAAAGCTCTTGCTGAAACGAAAAATCTACAATTAGTATCAGGATCTTTTACAATCGATGAAAACCATAACCCGATCAAATCAGCGACCATTTTACGATACGAAAAAGGTGAGCAAGTTTTCGAAACAAAAGTGAATCCTTAAAAAACATGAGGCTGTCCGATCATGAAAGGGTCAGACCCCACATCTTCTATCTATTGTTTATCCCGCATCAACGGGCAGTACCCCCCTCAAGGCTTAGAGGAATCAAAGAAGCCTTGAGGGGGGACTGCTCGTAAATGCCCGATTGGTTCAACTAACCATCAGTGGAAAAATCCCCACTGATGGAAGTTTCACTGTATAGACGTGTCAATCACACAATAAACGGTGTCTAGAGTGTGAGGTCAGACCCTTATTTTCTTCCAGTATTGAAAGGTTTGTACGCTTTCTTAAAAGGGGAGTAAACGATGGAAATTATCCAGCAACTAGTAAATGGAATTTCTCTTGGCAGTATTTATGCACTGATTGCTCTCGGCTATACGATGGTTTATGGCATTGTCAAATTGATCAACTTCGCTCATGGCGATGTATTCATGGTCGGTTCGTTTGTTGGCTTTTATTCGATCACCTTCCTACACTTATCTTTCTTTCCTGCTTTAATCTTGTCAATGGTCGCCTGTGCAGTGTTCGGTGTTCTGATTGAGCGGATTGCCTACAAGCCATTGCGCAATGCGACGAGAATTGCGGCGTTGATTACCGCGATTGGTGTGTCCTTGCTCATAGAAAATGGCATGATCTTTTTTAGAGGCGCCCAACTTGAAGCATATCCCAATGATATTTTACCTACGAATAAAATCGATGTACTTGGTGTTACGGTGGAAAGTAAATCACTGCTCATCCTCGGTGTTTCTGTTGCCCTCATGATCATTTTACAATTTGTTGTTCATAAAACTAAAATCGGCAAAGCGATGCGCGCTGTATCCCATGATGCGGAAGCTGCTAAATTAATGGGCATTAACGTCGATAACACGATCTCAGCCACATTTGCCATCGGCTCTTCGCTAGCTGGAGCGGCGGGCGTTATATTTGGAACGTATTATTATAAAATCGAACCGCTGATGGGTGTGATCCCTGGCTTAAAGGCATTCGTTGCGGCTGTGCTTGGCGGAATCGGCATTATTCCGGGTGCGATGGTCGGTGGATTGCTATTAGGTGTGATCGAATCATTAGTGAGTGCAGCCGGAGGATCGCTTTGGCGGGATGGCGTCGCCTTCATTGTCTTAATTCTTATTCTCATTTTCATGCCACAAGGAATTTTTGGAAAAAACAAACGAGAAAAAGTGTAAGGGAGACAAAGCGATGATCAAACTGAAACAGACAAAAGGTTTTTGGCTCTCCATTCTATTCGCGTTCGTCTTGTTTACCATCGTCCAAGTCGTCATCTCAAGTGCTATGATTAATTTTTATTTCGTTAACATGATCTTAACGATGGGCATCTATATTATTCTTGCAGTAAGTCTGCATTTGATCATTGGCATTACCGGTCAATTTTCCATTGGGCATGCCGGCTTTCTTGCGGTCGGTGCTTATACGTCCGCGGTTTTTACGATGAAACTCGGTCAGCCACTATGGATCGGTCTGATAGCTGGTGGGCTTGCTGCGGCAGTGGCTGGGATGCTGATCGGCATTCCGAGCCTACGGTTAAAAGGAGACTATTTGGCGATTGCCACACTTGGTTTTGGTGAAATCGTTCGGATTACTTTTTTTAATATTGACTATATCGGCGGACCAAGCGGCATGATGGTGTCACAATTAACCACATGGCCATGGGTATTTGGCTGTATGTTACTCACTATTTTAGTCATTCGAAACTTCACAAATTCCACACATGGTCGGGCTTGTATCTCAGTTCGGGAAGATGAAATCGCCGCAGACGCGATGGGCATTAACACGACCTATTATAAAGTCGTCGCTTTTTTAATCGGTTCTTTCTTTGCTGGAGTGGGTGGCGCACTTTGGGCCCATAATTTTTACATTATTCAACCGAGCCAATTCGGATTTTTAAAGTCATTTGATATTTTAATATTCGTCGTTCTTGGCGGATTAGGTAGTATGAGTGGTGCCGTGATTGCCGCCATTTTACTCACACTCGTTTCCATGTTGTTAACGGAATACCCAGAAACAAGAATGATCATCTATAGCTTGATCTTGATTTTCACAATGCTGTATCGCCCGCGGGGATTGCTTGGCACGAAAGAAGTCACATCCTTATTTACGAACCGAAGAAATAAAAAAGGGGGGCCTAAAGATGGAAACAGACACACCGTTGCTTAAAGTCGAACAAGTAGGAATCCGCTTTGGGGGCTTAAAGGCGGTGGCAGATGTGAATATGAAATTATATTCGGGGGAACTTGTCGGCTTAATTGGTCCAAATGGGGCCGGCAAGACGACGTTTTTCAACTTGTTGACAGGTGTATACGTGCCAACCGATGGGCGCATCTTTTTTAAAGGGGAAAACTTACGTAAGCAACCTCCATATAAAATCACGAAAAAAGGCATCAGCCGTACATTTCAAAATATCCGTTTATTCGAAGAACTATCCGTGATTGATAATGTTAAAGTCGCCTATCATTCGCTAGCCAAGCATTCGATTCTAAGCAGTATTTTACGCTTACCGAATCATTTTTCCGGGGAAAAAGAAATGGATGAAAAGGCGTTGGAATTTCTAAAACTATTTAACTTAGATCAATATCGGGACGTTAAAGCGAAAAACCTGCCATACGGACAACAGCGCCGACTTGAAATTGCCCGGGCGCTTGCAACTAACCCAGAATTGTTGTTGCTCGATGAACCGGCTGCTGGAATGAACCCAAAGGAAACAGCACAGCTGATGGAGTTGATTGCCTTCATTCGAGAAAAATTCAATTTAACGGTCTTGTTGATTGAGCATGATATGTCGCTCGTCATGGGGGTTTGTGAACGGATCTATGTGCTCGATCACGGACAGCTCATTGCCCAGGGAACGCCTGAAGAAATCCGCAATCATCCAAAAGTCATCGAGGCGTATCTCGGCGAGGAGGTGTCCTAATGCTAAAGGTTGAAGATATCAATGTGTATTATGGTAATATCCATGCTTTGAAGGGTGTTTCGCTCGAGATCAATGAAGGTGAAATCGTCACACTAATTGGAGCGAATGGAGCAGGAAAAAGCACTTTGCTTAAAACGATTTCCGGCTTATTGAAACCGAAGCAAGGAAAAATCGTCTTTGAAGGGAAACAAATCGCCGGCAAAGCGGCCCAAACGATCGTGAAGCAAGGAATTTCTCATGTTCCGGAAGGACGCCGTGTTTTTGCTAATATGACGGTAGGCGAAAACCTAGAACTCGGGGCCTTTTTACGAAAAGACAAAAAAGGAATCAAACAAGACATGGAAATGGTGTACGATTTATTTCCGAGGCTATTAGAACGATTGAAACAACAAGCCGGTACTTTATCGGGTGGTGAACAACAAATGCTTGCCATGGGCAGAGCTTTAATGGCGAAGCCGCGCTTGCTCTTGCTTGACGAACCATCGATGGGCTTAGCACCATTGCTTGTGAAAACGATCTTTCGCATCATTGAAGAAATTAACGTATCTGGTACAACAGTTCTGTTAGTCGAACAAAATGCGAACCTAGCCCTATCCATCGCCGACCGTGCCTATGTCATGGAAACAGGCCGCATTGTTCTCTCAGGCAATGCCGAAGAACTCACCTCAAGCGAGAAAGTGAAAATGGCCTATCTTGGAGGGAACTAATGGGGAGGTCTGACCCTTTGGGACATCCCCTTTTTGCTTTTTTTACAATAACGAAACGAAAAAGCATCGGCCCCACCTACGCCAATACCACGATAGCCACGCATGCTATCCACCTGAGTTTTAGTATAGGGATATATTGTTAATTTGATATAATGCTTGTATAAAGAAATGTAAAAAAGTGGTGACGATTATTACAAATTTTCTCGCCGTGGCTGAATGATGCGGTGGGCATAGTATAGAGGGGGAACATAGACATTGGGGCGTGAAATTCCCTCTTAGTTTCAATGATTACGAGCCTAAGATCAAATTAGCGAGCGAGATTGGCATCATTACGTGCCGCAATGGAGGGTTTTCGTGCCGGAAATAGTTCTTTTCGAGCGGGAAATAAGATTTGCGAGCCGGAGTTAAATTTAGTGGCTCTTCACTATCCCCCTGGGAATTTATGATTGAAATTTTCCTTTAAATATTAAATGGAGTAAACGCGAAATAGCGCGTGAAATGTTACAATCAGGTTTGGATAGAAAATTAATATTGTCCCTAACTAAACTAAGTGAAGTGGAAGAACTGGCAAAGCGAATACCCAACCTAAAAGCAGACAATTTGTAGATATATGAGGCCCCTTAACACACTAGAAATTTGCAAGTTATGTTAGGAATAGACTTTGCTCAAAAGAGGAAGCATATGCTTACTTTCATAGCTGGGTTATTCGTAGGTTCATTTATTACAATAGTAATTGTGAGTTTGATGTTCGTGGCCAAACGTGGTGACGAACATCTGGATTGAAATATTGATAGGACTTAAGCAGCTGAACCAGTTAAAATGAATCTATTTTTAATTATGTCGCAATTTGCTAGCAGTTTCTTAGTTGTAAAGTTTTTATTGTTTTTATTGTCCTGTAAAACTTGTGTAAACTTTCTTTTGAAATAGGGGAAGTGAAGCATCATTTCGTAAAAGCATAGAAATCATTATGGTATTGTCCACAATATGAAGAACTTTGAAAGCTATTTATATCTTGAGAAAGACAAAATTAATGTAGAACAAGCACCCTTAATGTTCTTCAAAATCCTGTAACCTTTATTTTTATCACCAATTACTACCTTAATTTTAAATTACTTTGGAATAAATCAGTAGCAATATGCTATGAGGCTATGGCGCCTGACCACCGTCCACAAGTAATTAAAATGTAAAGCGATTACGTGAATATTAGTATGACGCTTCTTTGTATAAATTTTGAATCGCTTTTTTTATGGCGATCCTTTTTTGGGAGGCCATACCTGTTGCGAAAAAGTCTTTAAAAGGTGGTTCATCTTGGCATATGGTTGCTACGACTTTAAAGTAACGATCGTTTATCGGGAAAATACGTTGTCTAGTGTGAAGAGTAAGTGAGTATTCGAAAATCTCAAGTTCTATTTCGTCACCATATCTATTTATCAACCGTTTAACTTCGCGAGAGATGTAGTTTTCCATTCGTTTTTTTCCTCCTTTGTCCGAGTTGTTCTATCTCTTATTTTATGTGACGTGGACTTGTAAGCATAGTTAAAGTTTTATAAAGTCGGGGATTGTGTTTTGCGTGCTAGTCCCCGCCCGAATGATCTTGATTTTACAACTTTCACACATTCATCATTTTCGGATCGTACATAAACTAAAATGGTCTAGCGAAAAATCATTCATTGAAAGGACAGGATATAGATCAACGTTTCTGTAGGCCGTTTTTTTCCATGTGATGAATATGGGAGTGGGCCAGCCACATATCCTCTTTTTTTCGGTGGGATTTACAAGGAAACCAGATCATCTTAGTTTTTGCTACTATGGCAATAGGGATTCGATATTTGTCACCAAGAATAGATTTAGCTCCTTCGATAGCCCCGTCAAGACTTGAACCAAAATACTTGAGCGTTTCATCGATAATTTCCGTCGTCCGCTTACGAACTAGAAATGTTTTAACACCCTCTATTACTCTCGTATTTTCATTTCCATATGTATCAAATTCACTCATTAAACAAACCGTTTCTTCGATTATTCTATACTCACTTATCATTATCCATTCCCACGCAATCACCACATGGTACTATTGTCTTATTGTATATAATAATTGTAAATTTGTTTGATTTATCCTTCATTATTTTGTCCACGTGAATATTTTTGGGCTGAGCCTGTAGTATTGCGGTCTTGGGATTGCTCTTTTTTGTACGTGTACTTTGGAATAAAAAGAAATAAAATGGTAAAATGGATTTTAATATAAGCATAAGTTTGGAGTTGTAGGCTGAACCTAAAGAGAAAACCAACTATCATTACATTCAGTCAAGAAGATAAGCAAAATTTCCATAATTGGGCTTTAGGACCGTGTGAGTCATTTAAGGGGATAAAGAAAGTTAGAGATGCCATGCGTTTAGCCTAAAGGAATCATGTCGCATTTGTTTTTACGAAGAATACGAATTAATAATCCTTAGAAATAAGAATAGGGCAGTCTTCCGTACTGACTATTCAACGTTGTGGATCTATTAACATAAATGCATAGAATTGTATTCGTTTTCCGTTTCTGTCATCACTTGAAATTTGTCGAGAGATTAAAAGACAAAGAGTCCGATCCGATTGGCTCTCTGTCTTTTTGCGTTGGAAGGCTTAGTCCTAAGGGGAGAACGATTTACAACTTATCTTGACTACCTATTAAAGCAACGGCTTTTATTACATCAGAAACCAAATGCGTCCTAATGATTAAGTAAAGAAGGAAATGATTTTAGAGTACTTTAAAGGATGGTTGAAAGTAAAAGAGGGGAAATTTTGTATAATGAATTATGTATGAGAATTTATAAAAATCAGACATTGAATCCAATATGATCTCTAAAGAACGAACATCAATTAGACTCAACAACCCTTTCATCCGCAATGAAAGCGTTTTATAATAAATAACAAGGAGGAGGCAATCAACAATGTTTGACTATCGATCTACACAGCTTCTTGAGGAGCTCCTCTCTTATCCAGAGAAAAATGTGCCAGAGCTAAGACGTAAACTGCAATTATCAAACAGACAGTTTCATTATGATTTAAAGAAAATGAATGATGGTTTACTGGAATTAGGTTTATCGAGCGTCGAACTTGATGGAATGAATCTTAACGTACCAGATACATTGCTTAAGGCGATCCCGTTCGATGTCATTTCTGATAAGCAGGTTGTGTATTCAGAGGAACAGCGGATGTATCTTATCTACCTTTATACGTTTATTCGGCAAGAGCCTGTGTCCAATTTACATTATCAGCTCGTTCTTAATGTAAGCCGTAATACAGCATTAAATGATATTAAGAAGGTGCGTAAGCTTTGTGAAGAGGAAGAAATTGATCTGCTTTACTCGAGAGCAGATGGGTATCATTTATGGGGATTAGAAGAAAACAAGCGAAGACTCGCAGCGATTGCCATTAATCGAATATTACCCTTTCCTTTTGCTGAGAAAGCCTTACAAAACTTATTTGCTGAATGGAAGGTAAGCTTCAACTATGAAACTATTCGCGAGTTGTTGGAACAAACAGCGGAGGAAAATCAAGTTCATTACGTCACCGATCGGTTAGACGAACTCGCTTATTTTCTAGCTTTTATCCAAGTGAGGCAGCGACGGCAAACCATCCTCTATACAGAGGAACAGTCAGCAATCATTGTCGCACATCCACTTTATAGGGTGGGGGAATCACTAGCAAATGAACTGTTTCATCAGCCGATTCAAGAGGAGGCTACGTTTGTCACGATTCAGCTTCTTGCCGCTTTTCAAGGTTCGATGAAGGGGATGTTTAATCCTTTTCTTGAAAAAATGGCGTTTGAATTAATCGAAAACGTAGAGAGACAAACTTTTGTTGAAATTCCAAATAAAGTGGAATTACAACGTACGCTCTATCAGCATCTTGTTCCAGCCTACTTTCGGATTCAGTTTCGTGTACCGATTTCAAACCCTTTGATTGAGAAAATCCAATCACAGCATGCAGAGTTATATGCCATTGTAAAAGAAGCACTGCAACCACTGGAAGCCAAAACCAAACAGAAGATTTCTGCGGAAGAGATCGGCTTTTTCACCATCCATTTTGGTAGCCAGGTAAAGCTCGCAAAACCAAAAGAATATAAAGCGATTCTTGTGTGCTTGAATGGAGTCAGTTCATCGCTCATGATGCGAACACAGCTGTCTCAGCTTTTTCCGAAATTGAGCTTCACGCAGAACTATTCGATTGATGAATTCATGCGTGTGGATCCGGCAAGCTACGATGTCGTTTTCTCGACGGTTCCGCTTGCTTGTTCAAAGCCTGTACACGTTATTCCACCTTTGCTTACAGCCGTTGAGAAAAATCAACTCATTCAAGCGGTGGGTCGTCACATACCAGATCTTGTTGTATGGAATGTTTCAATGGAAGACATTATGACAACGATCCATCGTTATGCCGATGTAAAAGATGAAAAAGCTCTATACGAAGTACTTTTTTCAAAATTATGGTCCAATACATCATCTGAAAGGAGCTATCAGCCAATGCTCTCGGAACTATTAACAGAAAACATGATGCAGTTTACGAATGATTCCCTAAACTGGGAAGAAGCGATTCGGCTCAGCGCAAGCCCACTTGCAAACAATGGGCACATAGAAGATAGCTATGTAGAAGCGATGGTTCAAAAAGTAAAAGAAAATGGGACATATATTTATATTGGAAAGGGGATTGCGATTCCACATGCCAGACCTGAAGATGGTGTGAATCAAGTAGGCATGTCTCTTTTAAGAGTCAATCATCCAGTCTATTTACTAGATAATGAGAATTACCCTGTTGAACTCTTTATCTGTTTAGCTGCGATTGACAGCCAAACACATTTAAAGGCACTATCGCAGCTTACAACCTTGCTTTCGAATAATGAAGCGATTGAAAAGTTAAAAGCGATGCAAAATCCGGAAGAATTATATGCATTTATAAAAAATGAGGAGGTAGCAATATGAAAATTTTAGCGGTTTGTGGATCAGGTTTAGGGACAAGTTTTATGGTGGAAATGAATATTCAGCAAATTCTAGGTGAACTGGGTGTGAAGGATGTTGAAGTGAGTCACTCTGATTTAAGCTCAGCAACACCAGGCGATGCAGACGTGTTTTTTTTGGCTAAAGATATCGCAGAGGGTGGCAGTCACCTTGGTAATGTGATTGTCTTAGAAAGCATTATTGATATGGATGAATTAAGAGAAAAAGTGACAGCTGTCATGAAAGAAAGACAAAAAATTTAAGTAGATATGAGGAGGAAGTTTCATGAATGGGTTCCTTAACGTAATCGTTGATATTTTAAGTCAGCCGGCTATTTTAGTCGCGCTGATCGCACTTATTGGATTACTTGCACAACGTAAAAACATTCCAGATACATTGAAAGGAACAACGAAAACATTTGTCGGCTTTCTCGTCATTTCCGCCGGAGCAGGGATCTTGTCAGGATCTCTTGCTCCCTTTGGCGAAATGTTTCAACAAGCCTTTCATGTAAGCGGTGTCGTACCGAATAATGAGGCCATTGTTGCGTTAGCACTGAATGAATATGGCTCCAGTACAGCTCTCATCATGTTCTTCGGAATGGTGTTTAATGTGGTAATCGCTCGTATTACGCCTTTTAAATATATCTTTTTAACGGGTCATCATACACTTTATTTTGCTTGTATGCTTGCGGTTATTTTCTCAGTAGCTGGCTTCACCTCATTTGGGCTCATTTTAGTTGCCGGTCTCGCGCTTGGCATTATCATGACCCTTTCTCCAGCTATCGTTCAACCGTTTATCCGTAAAGTAACGGGGAATAACAATGTGGCACTTGGCCATTTCAGTGCGGTTGGCTATGCAGCTAGTGGGATTGTTGGCAAGCTTGTAAAAGGAAAAAACTCTCGTTCTACTGAGAATATTAATTTTCCAAAAGGGCTTGGCTTTCTGCGTGATTCAACAGTAAGTATTGCACTTACCATGACGGTGATTTATTTAATTGTCGCCCTTGTTGCAGGACCTACTTATATCGAAGCAAATTTGAGTAATGGAACGAATTACCTTGTTTTTTCCTTGATTCAAGCTGGTACATTCGCAGCTGGTGTATTCGTCATCTTAGCTGGTGTACGTCTTGTCTTAGCAGAAATTGTCCCTGCATTTAAAGGAATCTCACAGAAACTTGTTCCGAATGCCAAACCAGCCCTTGATGTTCCAATCATTTACACGTATGCACCGAATGCTGTACTGATCGGATTTTTCTCAAGCTTCTTTGGTGGAATTGTTAGTTTGCTCATTATGTCACTTTCCGGAACCGTTATGATTCTTCCAGGTGTTGTGCCACATTTCTTTACGGGGGCAGCGGCAGGCGTTATTGGAAATGCTACTGGAGGCTTGCGTGGATCAATCGTCGGCTCTTTCGTTAATGGACTGATCATCAGTTTCCTGCCACTTTTCCTATTGCCAGTATTAGGGGACCTTGGATTTGCCAACTCAACCTTCTCTGATGCGGATTTCGCAGTCTCAGGAATTTTCTTTGGTACACTTGCAAATTATGTTGGTAAAACTGGCATTGTTGTCGGTCTACTTGCGATCCTAGCTATTATGTTTGCTTTCAACTTTAAACGTACAAAAACAGATGCAGCTAATCAGGAATCTATACAGGAGGCGAAATAATATGCAAGCAATACAAACAGATTTACAAGTTTACGCCAATCAAATCCGATATTATACGCTGAAAGAACTACAAGAGTTGGGCTTCGGTCATTATGGAGGCAGTCTTTCTATTGTGGAAGTACTTGCTGTTCTATACGGTAAACATATAAATATTGAGCCAAATGATGCCAAAAATCCAGATCGTGATTACTTCGTGCTTTCAAAAGGGCACGGGGGTCCGGCACTCTATGCGACTCTGTTTCTGAAAAAATTCATCTCAGAAGAAACGCTTTATTCGCTTAATCAAAACGGTACGACTTTACCTTCTCATCCAGATCGTAACTTAACTCCTGGTGTTGAAATGACGACGGGTTCACTTGGTCAAGGGATTTCAGCAGCAACAGGTATTGCTTTTGGCAACAAGCTTGATGGCCGCGCGAATTACACTTATGCCATTGTAGGGGACGGAGAATTGAATGAAGGTCAATGTTGGGAAGCTTTCCAATTCGCTGCTCACCATCAACTAGAAAATCTTGTCGTCTTTATTGATGACAATAAAAAACAGCTTGATGGTCTAACGATTGATATTATGAATCCATTTGATTTTGTTGAGAAAATGAAAGCTTTTGGATTTGCTGCAGAGCGAGTGGACGGATCGAATGTAGAAGAAATCGATGCTGCGGTTGAGAGAGCGAAGCAACGTACAGGCAAGCCAACTGCTATTATTCTAGATACGACGAAAGGACAAGGTGTTCCGTACTTAGAACAAAAGGCGGACAATCACCATATCCGACCTAGTGCAGAAGACAATAACGCTATAAATAAGGCTCTAGAAGAACTAGAAAAAGCACTTGAAGGAGGCCTAAGCTCATGACATTTTCATCTGTCCTCGACCAAAAAGAAATGCGTCAAACATATGCTGATACGATTCGTGAATTAGCCAAGGAAGATGATCGTGTCATCGCGCTTGAAGCGGACTTAAGTTCAGCCATGTCTACAAGCAGACTAGAGTCTGAGCTTCCAGGTCAATACGTGAATGTTGGCATTATGGAAGCCAACATGATGGGATTAGCTGCCGGACTTTCTGTTGTAGGTCGCAAACCTTTTATTCACTCTTTTGGCCAGTTTGTTACTAGACGTGCTTTTGATCAACTATTTGTTTCTCTCGGATATGCCAAGCTTAACGCCGTGATCGTTGGATCTGATGCAGGTGTGACTGCAGAACATAATGGCGGCACACATATGACGTTTGAAGATATTGGCCTAGTTCGAGAAATTCCAAACGCTCATGTCTATGAAGCTAGCGATTCACATCAACTCAAGTATTTACTGAAAAAGGCTTATAAAGAAGGCGGTCTTCATTACATCCGCACGATTCGGAAGCAATCGGTCAACCTGTATGATGAAAACGAAACCTTTGAAAAAGCCAAAGTGCTGCGTACCGGTAAAGACGTAACCATTGTTGCATCGGGAATTATGGTAGGTGAAAGTTTAAAAGCAGCTGCCAAGCTTGCTCAAATCGGTATTGATGCAACGGTGATTGACATGTTTTCCATAAAACCTTTAGACATCGAGACACTCATCGAGGCTGCCAAAAAAACAGGGGCTGTCGTCACGGCAGAGAATCACAATGTAAACGGTGGACTCGGCAGCGCTGTGGCTGAGGCGCTTTCTGAACATTACCCAGTTCCTCTTTACCGTGTTGGTGTTCGTGAACGCTTTGGTCAAGTAGGAAAAACGGAATATTTGAAAACGGTGTATGGATTGGATGCACAAACGATTGTAAGGGAAGTTGGGAGAGTGATTGAGAGAAAATAGATATGAGAAGCAGGGGATGGTTCTCCTGCTTCTTAAGTTTTGTGATATCAATCCCTTTATTTTTCATAATTTGCTACAAACAATAGTGAAAAGACAAAATATGAAAAAATAAAAGAATAATCCTCGAAATTTGGTATAATAGAGCTATGAAGAACTATTACCACATTTTGAGGGTTTTCTTATACAAGTTACACTCCATCATCTAGAATAGCTTAGAGTAGACAGATGCCCTATCGATGCTTTCTGTCTTTTTGGTTTGTTCGATATGGCAGAGATAGATATTCATCAGCATGTTCCTTATAACCCTTAAATACTATTGTATTATTTTTAGTTTTCTGACTGATTAATATGAGAATAAGTTTCTGATTATATGTATAATTATTTTTGTCATATAATTTACTATATTAGTCAATTGGAGGAAGATAAAGTGTATATAAAAGTAGATTCATTAGCCTTGTTTAATCAATTTAATAAAATTTGGATAGAGTGTTGGCTCGAAAAAGGATATGGGTTGGAAATGGAAGATGGTCCAGCCGATCGATACTTAATCACAGATTCAAAAGATCAAAAAGTAGGAACGATAGCATTTAAGCCATATCTGTTAGAGTCGAATCATAATATTAACACGGTATATCCCTTTCATCAGATTGAATCGATAAAAAATAATCCTGAATCGGTGATAGAAATTGATAAGGTTGCCATCTTAAAACAATTTAGAGGAAAGAACCTAGAAAGGCTATTATCGGTGTTTGTTCACTATTCGGAACAACATGAAATTAGTTATTGTGTTGCCTTACTTGAGAGGGTTTTTTACAAGGCACTAAGAACGATCTATAAGGTTCCAGTGGAGTCTGTTGGTGAACAAATCTATTATAAAGGGGATTATGTGATCCCTACTATTATTTACCCCGAAGAAATGTATCAACATAAGGAAAAGTATCCTTGGTTACGAACTAGTAATCAAGGTGATCAAAAAAAGAACTATATATTAAGGTAATGCAAAGCCAGAATGGAGAAACAAATGGACAGTCTTAAAACCCGGAAATTGGCTTATACTTTCATCGCGCTTTTTATTCTTTCTAACTTTCTTTGGAATATCATTTTTCAAAACAATCCGCCCGTATTAGATTGGGGTGCAGTGACGTTTCAAATCATTGCTTGTCTTACATCCATTGGATGGCTTATTTATACTTTTTTTAAGACTTCAAAAAGTTTTTGGTTATTTCTTGGATTGGGGATTCTGAGTTATCTAATTGGAACGTTGATTTGGAGTTATAATGCATTTATTCTGAACCTTGATGGAGCTTCCAATACGATTTCTGAGAATTTTTGGATTTTGCAAAATGGCTTCTATTTTATCGCACTCCTGATTATTTTGAATAAAATAAAAAGCCATTTGCTAACCATACGACTCTTTCTCGATTTGTTAATCGTTATGACGGCAGCCACTACTTTTAGTTGGATCTTTTTAATCAATCCATTGATCCATCAACATACCAATATGATGTTAAATATCTCGGAGTTACTTTATCCCATTTTAGATTTAGGTGTATTCGTAGGGGTTTTAAGCGTTTTTTTCGCATCAGGTAGCATTTTCTCAAAAATGACAAGATTCCTTCTCGTTTCTGGTTTTTTAACTCAGATTATTGCCGATAGTATTTTTATCTATTTGAAAGTGATGAATACATACTCTGTAGGAAGCATCAATGAACCGTTATGGATTCTATCCATCCTCTTAATAGGTTTAGCTGGAATCTATTATGTTCCCACTTCAAAGAAAGAGACGATAATCAATCAAAAAAGAAAAAATAAAAGTCATTTTTTAAAAATTATTACGCCTTACTTGGGTGTTCTTATACTTTCTATTTATTTTATTTCCTTATTGTACAAAACGTATCCCGTTGTACTGGGTCTGTTTTTAACGATCTTATTAGCTATTTTAAGACAAATCCTAACTTTGTTAGAAAATGATAAATTAGTGAACGATTTAAATCAATTAAATGAAGACCTTGAAGGAAAGGTAAAGGAAAGAACGGATAAACTAGTAGAAACGCTAAATTCAATGGAATATATCGCTTTACATGACGTCGTTACTGGGTTACCTAATCGTAGATTTATGGAGAAAAGACTTTCACAAGCGATCAGCAATTCGGATAAGTTACAACAGAAAATGGCATTTATGATGCTTGACTTGGACCGCTTTAAACAAATTAATGATAGTCTTGGCCATTCCTATGGTGATCTTTTATTAAAAGAAGTAGGGAGTAGATTAATCAATTGTCTAAATCAAGATCAATTTGTTTGTCGACTAGGCGGGGATGAATTTGCATTATTAATCGAAAATACAAATATGGATGAGATAGAAGCCATCACAGGATCTCTATTAGCTACCTTAAGAGAAACCTATTATATTAAAGATGTTGAACTTAATGTTACTCCAAGTATTGGGGTATCTATTTTTCCTGATCATGGGAATGACTTAGATGCTCTAATGATGGCAGCAGATACGGCCATGTACAAAGTAAAGGCAAAAGGAAAAAATGATTGTCAAGTTTACAATGGTTCAATGAGCATGGAATCGACGATAAAGTTAGAAACTTCATTAAGGAAGGGTCTAGAGCGGGACGAATTTATCTTATACTACCAGCCGCAAATCTCCCTGTTCAATCAAGAAATTGTTGGTGCAGAAGCTTTGATACGTTGGGAAAGACCTGGCTATGGACTGGTACCTCCATCAGATTTTATTCCAATTGCCGAAGAAATCGGGCTAATCTTGCCAATCGGAGAAAGAGTTTTATGGAAGGCTTGTGAGCAGTCCGCTTATTGGAGTAAAACAGGGTTTACTGAATTAAGAATTGCCGTGAATATCTCTTCCTTACAATTTCAGCAAAATAGCTTTATCGAAATGGTATCAAAGATTATCAAAGAAACCGGAGCCAATCCAAATCAAATCGAGTTGGAAATTACCGAAAGTATCGCGATGGGTCCAATTGAACAAACAATAGCTAAATTACACTTGTTAAAACAAATGGGCTTTAAAATAGCCATTGATGATTTCGGAACAGGCTATTCATCGCTCCATTATTTAAGCCAATTTCAAATTGACCGCCTAAAAATAGACCGTTCCTTCATTTCTGCTTTAGAGAATAGCGAAAAAGATGCAGCCATTGTGAAATTGATTGTCCTGATGGCGAAAAGTTTGAACTTCCAAGTGATTGCTGAAGGTGTAGAGAATAACAATCAAAAATTATTTCTAGAAGAAATACAATGCGATGAGTTTCAAGGATACTTGTTCAGCCGCCCTGTATGTGTGGAGGATTTTGAGAGATTACTGAAACAAGGGTAAGCAAGGGGACGGTTCTCCTGCTTCTTTTCAGCCCACGTGATAGGCACGCCGCTGATAAAGGTATGAAAGAATTAGGTGTTAAAGAGAAGAACCTTTATAAATTGTTTGTAGAATAAGAAAGAGATTTACAAAGTATCCATATATATAGAAGAAACACGTAAAAAAAGGAAACAGCCTGAGCCATTTTAAAATAGGTTCAGGCTATTTTATATAACGTTGTACATAAAGTCTATACATTTCACATTTTAGTGTTGGTCATAGGCAAGTCCGCAGGAGCAACGATTTTTTCCAAATAACAGGTGATAAGATGCGGGGAACTCCTGATTGACTCGTTGAACTTCATGTGCAAATTCCTTACTATCCTTTGGTACTGGCGAAAGTGCATTCGCTTTTTCTTGAGTGTCAATATTAGCTCCAGGTGGTACGAACCTACCAGGTGGAATTCGAACGCCATTTGTTACTACTGCATTATAAGAAATAAATGCGCCTTTCCCTACAATGGCGGTATAAACAATGGAATTAAAACCAACAAATACTTTGTCTGCGATAGAACAAGGACCATGGACAAGGGCACCATGAGCAATGGTCACTTCATTTCCAATGAATATAGAATACCTTTTTGCCCCAACTGAAATCTTTTTATTTAATAAACCATGTAAAATTACTCCGTCTTGGATATTTGTATTAGAACCTATATAAAAAGGGGTTCCCTCATCGGCACGTATACTTACATTAGGAGCTACATAAACATTGTTTTTAATGGTAACATCACCTATGACACTGGAAAACTGACTTACAAATGCTGTTTTATCAATTTTAGGGAAACGTTGAATACGATTAAATGAAGTAATAGGGTTGGGACTTATGAATGGTTCAAAACAGTGAGAATGGTTATTAGAAGAGGCGTTTACCCCTTTTTTTTCTCCCAAGTAATCACCTGCTTTACAATTTATTGGCGTATAATTATTTTATGCAAGAAGATTGAGTGAGGAATGGGCTATCATTGTTTATTTATGTATTTACTTACTGTTTTACGATCAAACCCTGTCTCTTGAGCTATAGCTGCTTTGTCTAAATTGTTTGTAGAATAAGAAAGAGATTTACAGAGTATCCATTTTAATAGAAGAAACACGTAAAAAAGGAAACAGCCTGAGCCATTTCAAAATAGGGTTCAGGCTATTTTGACGCGATCGGACGGTTCTGCTGTTTCTTTTTTAGACCACATAATAGGCACGACGCTGTTAAAGCCATGGAACAATAGGTTGGTCTTTCCCTTAATATTAGCCATAACTTTTTTTTATGGAATATTATAAAATAACGGTATTTTAATAATTTCTAATTTTGCCATATGATTAGATTAAAGAAACACAATTATTTGTAGGAGGGGTAACATGTATAATGTACAAAATTATGATGTAGTTGTAGTTGGAGCAGGAAATGCAGCTTTGTGTGCAGCGATTGAGGCGAAGGAAAAAGGGGCTCAAGTTCTTGTTCTAGAACGTGGTCCAGTAGAAAAGCGTGGAGGGAATTCGTACTTTACAGATGGAGCCATTCGTGTTGCCTACAATAACTTAGATGAAATTAGAAAAATAATCCCTGACATAACAGAGGAAGAAGCGGAAAATATTGTGATGCCGGAATACACTCAATCTGATTTTTATGATGATCTAATGCGAGTAACAGAAGGAAAAAGTGATCCGGAACTAGCAAACCAGCTTATTTCTAAATCTTATGAAACTATTTCATGGATGCATGATCAGGGAATTAGATTTGAATTAAATGAAAATCAATCCTTCGAACAAGATGATAAACGTCATTTTTGGGGAGGCCTTCCAATAAAAACAGCAGATAAGGGAGTTGGTTTAATCAAAAGGCTCTTTGAAAGGGCGGAAGAAATCGGTATTGATATTTGGTATGATTCACGTGCCATTGAGTTAGTAACTGCTAATGATAAAATTACAGGTATAAAAATAGAACAGAAAGAGAAATTGATTACAATTCATGCATTCAGTGTAATTTTAGCCTGCGGTAGTTTCGAAGCTAACAAAAAAATGAGAAGTGAACAACTTGGGGAAGAATGGGAAGCGGCGATTGTAAGAGGTACAGAGTTTAATACTGGAGACGGAATAACTATGGCTTTAGCAGTTGGCGCTCAAAAATATGGGGAGTGGTCTGGCTGTCATTCGATCGGAACAGATTATAATGCTCCCAAAGTAGGTGACTTTAACAAGCCAGGTGATATATTTAAAAAGTCGTCATTTCCTCTTGGTCTTATGATTAATAATGATGGAAATCGATTTGTTGATGAGGGTGCTGACTTTCGGAACTATACATATGCCAAATATGGTCGCGAAGTATTAAAACAGCCCGGTCATACTGCTTTTCAACTTTTTGATGCTCAGGTACGGCCGATGCTGCGAAAAGAATACAATCTGGAGGAAGCCACTTATTACAAAGCTGATAGTCTTGAAGAATTAGCAAAATTGATGTTGATTGATAAAGCTCAGTTTTTGAAAACGATTTCAGAATATAATGTTGCTGTTCAATATGGTGATTTTAATCCAACAGTAAAAGACGGTAAAGGAACAGTCGGAATTACTCCGCCAAAAACAAACTGGGCTTTACGAATAGACCAAGCTCCTTATTATGCATTCCCTGTTACTTGTGGTGTTACCTTTGCTTTTGGTGGGTTACATGTTAATTCAGAAGGTGAGGTGTTAGACCAAGAAGGAAAACCTATATCAGGGCTTTTCGCTGCTGGTGAAATGGTGGGTGGAATTTTCTACAAGAATTACCCGGGTGGCTCAGGATTAATGTCAGGAGCCGTTTTTGGAAAATTAGCGGGTACAGCTGCTGCACACCATTCTCTTGAAAAGATGGAAATTTCATAAATGATAACCAACACGAGTATCTGCATTCATTTTAGGCAGATGCTCGTGTTTAATTGACATTACAGCATCAGACTACTCTAAGCTTTGTTATCCTTTAAAATTCATTTTCAATAAAATTAACAAATGCCTTAACAATGTTTAATTGCAATGAATCCTCGTGGTAAAACATCCATGTCTTACGAACGATGGGTTTCCCATCCAGAGTTTTAATAACAGTTTTATATACATCACTGACATCATTTAAAATCATACTTGGCAAAATAGCATAGCCTAATCCATTGACAACCATTTTTTTGCAGGTGTCCGCTTTATCTACTTCTATGCTGACAAGTGGTGGTTGGGTGAAATGTTCAGACCACCAGTTATCTATGGAATTCTGCAACAGAGAGTCCGTATGATAATCAATCCTTGGCAGGCGTGGAAGGTTATGTATGTCTATTTTTTCTTTGGAAGCGATGCAAATGGTCTCTTCAAATAGTAAACGTTTTTGGTCTTTCCAACTGTAGTCTCCTTTAACAAACCCAATATGGACATCTTGATTATAAATTAAATGGGCAATGTGACTGCTTAAACCTGTCGTTACCTTAAATTCAATGTTAGGATACTGTTCTTTGAATTGTTTTAAGAGGTTGGGAAGCATATAATCAGTAAAAAAAGTAGAAACGCCTAATCTTAATGTTCCTTCTGTATTATTTTCCATATTAAGGACATTTTCCTTAATTTTTTGTAAGATTAATAACATTTCATCTGCACTTTTTGCTAAATACTCTCCTTGTGGAGTAAATTGAACTCCACGTCTTCCTCTATTAACAATTTTTACACCAAATTCTTTTTCTAACAGTTGTAAGCGATTTGTCAAAGCTGGTTGAGAAATATACAAATGCTGAGCAGTCTTTGTAATGTTTTTTTCCTTATAAAGGATTTGTAAAACCATCCAATCCCGTTCATCCAAGCCAATAACCTCCTTTTTTATCATCAAGATTATTTATGGATATTAATAATAAATGAATATTTTAATTATTTCTAAAAGTATACTATATTAAATTTAATAAGCAAAGTAACAACGTAAGATCCAATATGTCTAGTTTGTAACAATAAGTGGAGACAGGCCTTTCCATAGGATGGACGATTGGAACACTTCTTATGGCAACCTTTCTTTCTATTCTACTGCTGAAGTTTGCGCCGTTCCCTCATTTTCAAAATAGCTGAAATTGAAAAAAGTCTCATTCTCATCTATTAGCTTAGTTTTTGTTGTTTTACATATTTATTAAAAGCTATAATGACTTAAATCCCTTTATTAATGGTTGGCTGTATTATCTGGAAAATAAATGATGAGTGTGGTGATGATCATGTGTCCTTTTTATTATGAAAAAGAAAAAAAGAATCCAGAAACCTATTCATATTATTTGAAATCCGATGAAAGGACAGAAGAAAACGATAGTGAGATTTTAGCGCTTAAAATTAAAGGAATTATTGAAGAATCATTACGGGAGGATAGAGAAATTGTCTTTTTATGTATCGGTTCTGATCGATATGTCGGCGATTCATTAGGTCCTTTAGTAGGGACAATGCTTCAAGAAAATCAATTTCCTTTTCGTGTATATGGAACATTAGAAGAACCCGTACATGCATTTAACTTAAAAGGCGTACTAAAGGAAATCCATAAACAGTTTAAAAAGCCGCTTATTTTTAGTATTGATGCCTCTGTTGGTAATAAAGATCAAGTGGGGTATGTGATATTTAAAGAGGGGCCTTTAAGTCCTGGAAAAGCACTTGAAAAAATGCTCCCAGAAGTAGGCGATTATCATTTCGTGGGGATTGTAAATTACATAGACCCTTTGCCAACTTCTCAATTTTTAAATGATACCCGATTGTATACAGTTATGAATCTTGCAAAAACGATTGTAAAGGTGATTTTTAAAGCAAACTAGAAGCATTAGAGAATTGTACAATTACTAATAATCATTAAAGATAGAGCCATCCAAAAATCAGATTATTACCTGATTTTTGGATGGCTCAGTTTTATGATGTAAAAAATTAATTGATAGCACTTGTTATAAAAGCAACAGCAATAATGACTAACGAACAAAGAAGAGTCCATTTAAATGCATAACGTTGAAATTCCCCAATATCTGTTTTGACCATTCCTACTAATAAAAGCGTAGATGCAACAAGTGGACTTAGAAAATGTACAGGTTGCCCTAATACCGATGCTCTTGCAATTTCTAAAGGACTTACCCCATAAGCCGTACCTGCTTCAGCTAGAATTGGCAATACGCCAAAGTAATAAGCATCATTGGATAAAACGAAAGTAAATGGCATGCTAGTTAGTGCAACGACTAGAGGGAAGAAGGAACCTACAGATTCTGGAATGATCGATACTAATGCGTTTGAAATGGCGTCTACCATTTTTGTTCCGGAAAAAATCCCTGAAAAGATACCAGCAGCAAACACTAATATAACAACAGTTAATGCATTTCCTGCGTGTGATAATATACGTTCTTTTTGCTCTTCTAATTTAGGATAGTTAATCATGGAAGCGATTACAAAACCGATCAGAAATAATATTGGAGGTGAAATTACCCCCATTACTAAAACGACCATAATAGCGATTGTTAAAATTAGGTTTACCCATCTTAATTTAGGACGTTTAAAATCATATTGTAGTGAATGAGCTGCAGCTACTTCGCTCAGTTCTAATGATTGCTGAGGAATTTCTTCCACATTGATAATACCAATTCTTGCTCTTTCCTTTTTGCCAAGAACAAATGCAATAAATAGAATACATGCTATACCCGATAACATTGTAGGTAACAGTGGAAGGAAAAACTCATTAGCATCAAGACCTAAAGAGGCAATAGCTCTTGTGGCTGGCCCACCCCAAGGAGTCATACCACTCATTATGCTGACAGAAAGTAAAGAAATTGTTGCAAGAACAAGTGGGTTCATCCCAATTCGAAGATAAAGGGCCAGCATGGCAGAAATAGTAATCATATGAGTTGTTGTTCCATCGCCATCTAACGCTACGGTCATGGCAATTATCGCAGTTCCAATAGCTATTTTAACTGGATCTCCTTTAACGAACTTCACCATTGTATTGATTAGTGGATCAAATAAACCTGCATCGATTAAAATCCCGAAAAATAATATCGCGAACAATAGTAAGGCTGCTGAAGGAGCAACTACTTTTAAACCATCTAGCATCATATCGCCTAGCTCTAAACCAAATCCAGCAATAACTGCAAATCCAATTGGCACAATGACAAGAGCTGTAACAGGAGATAATTTTTTTGCCATTATTAAATAAGTAAAGACTACAACCATTGAAATCCCTAAAAAAGTAAGCATATTAATCCCTCCTCTTTTAAAAAAAGTAATCGCTTTCAAATAGTTGAAATGGTATTTTAGAGCTCAAATAAAATACCAAACCATATATTTGCGAATATTTCGTATTTTTAGGATAAATCATAGGAGGAAATAAGTAAAATATATATTTTTTAACATATTACCAAAAAAAAACTTATAATCATTCCTGTTTAGGGAGTATAGCTATTAAATATTTGGATTTTCATTTAAAAAATCTATGAAGCTTTTTACTGTGGCTAATTTTAATGAATCTTGATCATACATTAACCATGTATATCTAAATACTGGTTCTCCATCGTTATAGAATAATTCGTGAATTTGTAAGTTATCTGAAGGTTGTAGACAAATTTGAGGTACAATGGCAATCCCCAAATCATTTTTGACCATTTCTTTACATGTGTCTAGTCGATCTGTTTCCATTATAACGAATGGTGGTTCAGAAAATCTATCATGCCACCATCCATTAATAAGGGTTTTTAAAGAATTATCTGTTTTGTAATTAATAAAGGGGAGTTTAGTTAAATTCACCATATCTATCTCTTTTTTAGAAATCAAACAAAGTTTTTCTTTATGTAATAATACCTTTTTTCCATACCATTCGTAATTTCCACGTAGTATTCCTAGTTGTACAGTAGAGGAATTAAGAAGCTTCATAATATCTGTACTCCAACCTGTATTTACATTAAATTGTACATTCGGAAATTCAATTGAGAATTTCTTTAATATTTTAGGAAGCTTATACTGAGCAAAGTTACTTGAGACACCTAACCTTAATGTTCCTCTCACCTCATTTTGCATATTTATCATAAAGTCTTTCGTTTTTTGCAAATTTTTTATCATTTCCTCTGAATATTCTACTAAATGTGTGCCTTCAGAAGTAAACTCGATGCCCCCTTTTATTTTAAAGAATAATTTAGTTCCGAACTCATTTTCTAAATTTTTAAGTCTGTAAGTTAATGCTGGTTGAGAAATATATAAACGTTCTGATGCACGGCTAATATTTTTCTCTTGATACAAAATGCGGATCGCATTCCAGTCTTTTTCATCCATATTGTTTATCTCCAATCTATTGATTATAAGTTTTTTTTTGTATTTTTTTAATAAAATATCTATTTTACTTATGATAATACTTATCATACTATATTTTTAAAAGCACCGGTACTTTTTTAAAAGTGAATAAGAAAAGGTGGTTATTTAGATGAGAGTGCCTGTTGTTGTTATGCGTGGAGGAACAAGCAAGGGCGTGTTTCTTAATTTTGAAGAAATGCCAGCCGATCGTTTGCTTTGGGATGAATTTTTATTGGATATTATGGGGAGTCCAGACCGTAGACAAATTGACGGGCTAGGTGGGGCAAATTCGTTAACAAGTAAAGCAGCAATTATCAAAAAGTCAGATCTAGAAGAGATTGATGTGGAATACACATTTGCTCAAATAAGTATTGAAAATCAATTAGTGGATTTCAAAGGGAATTGCGGAAATATATCTGCAGCAGTTGGTCCCTATGCCATTGAACAAGGCCTAGTACCAGCAATTGAACCGATTACAACAGTTAGAATATTTAATACAAATACTCAAAAGGTGATTATTGCTGAGGTAGAGGTTGAAGATGGTCAAGTAAAAGTTGAGGGAATGTGTTCAATCCCTGGAGTTCCAGGAACAGGTTCCCCTATCTATCTTTCATTCACTAGTGCTGAAGGCGCAGTAACAGGAAAGCTATTTCCCACCGGAAACTCTATTGATGTGATTCAAACATCTAAAGGGCCGATAAATGTATCTATTATTGATGTTGCTAATCCATTAGTATTTGTTAATGCCAAAGATGTTGGTCTAACGGGTTCTGAATTACCTCATGAATTTACGCAAGAAAAACTAACAGAATTAGAAGAAATTAGATCAATTGCAGCCGAAATGTGTCAATTCGCCATCAAAGAAGATGCAACTTTAAAATCACCTGCAGTTCCTAAAATGACGATTATTGCTCCCCCTATGGATTACATAGATGTAACAGGGGTGGAAAGAAAGGCTTCAGATATGGACTGTAGAATAAGAATGATGTCTATGCAAAAACCACATCAAGCCCTTGCTATAACAGGCGCCATATGTACAACGGCAGGAGCATTTTTAAAAGATACAATACTATCCGATATTGTAAAAATAAATCAACAAGTTGTTCGATTAGCACATCCTGCTGGAATCATGGAAACCAAGGTTGATTTAATTGCGGGAAATATTAGTGCAATCAAGGTAGTGCGCACAGCACGTATAATTTTGGAAGGATACGTTTATACAAAGAAAAATTACGAGTTTTCTTCCATGTTAGCGTGAAGCGAGGGGACGATTCTTGTGTTACAATCAAATAGTCTAGAATTTTCTAACAAGAGAGGACTTGAGGGGTATGGAACGTAATAAAGATTGTATGTATTGCATGGAGAATGAAAGTCGCGACAATTTAATGATTGAAATTTGTCAGTTGGATGTTTCTACTGTTTTTCTTTTTAAAGAGCAGACGTATACGGGCAGATGTAATGTCGTGTATAAGGATCATGTAAAAGAACTTTTTCAGCTTGATAAAGATGAATTGGCGGCATATATGAATGATGTGAAAAAAGTAGGAGAGGCTTTAGACAAGGCTTTCCAACCAAACAAGCTTAATTATGGGGCATATGGTGATAAAATGCATCATCTACATATGCATATCGTCCCTAAGTATGAAGATAAAGAAGAATGGGGTTCTACCTTTGAAATGAATCCAGGTAAAACGTACTTAAAAGAAGAAGAATATCAGGAAATGATCGCAAGTATTAAAAAATATCTTTAACAACAAACGTTTTAAAAAATATGTACAACAAGAGGTGCACCAAATGGTGGCACCTCTTGTTGTTGAAAAATAATCGTAAATTCTTAAACGCGATTATACGGCTCTTGCACTTTCATGCTAGATGACTGCGGCACGAGCAATTTTTAATAGAAAACAATACAACCTCTGTTTCTCGAGAAAATGCTTTGAAAATACAGTAACAAAATCTTATCTAATGCTCCCTTTAATCATGCATATAAATTTGATTTTTTCCGTTTCTTTTCGCTTCATAGAGTCCTAAATCAGCAAGATGAAATAATTCACTAAACGTTCGTACACTGCCTTGTGAGTTATCTGCAATTCCTATACTAACTGATATTGAAACAGAATTTTCATCATTAGTAATCTTATCGTTTTGTAAGTTCTCTATTATTTGTTCCGCCTTCTTTTTTCCAGCTGCCAGTGAAATATCTCGTAAAATCACTACAAATTCATCTCCGCCATAGCGGCCAATTAAATCCGTTTTTCTAAAAATTTTCAAGATAATCTTACTCGTTTGTTTGATGACTTCATCACCGAAGAGATGTCCATACAGATCATTAATCGATTTGAAATTGTCGATGTCAAAAGCAATACAAACGACATTTTCATTTTTTTCAGCGGCTTGTTTTAACCAATGATTTGCCGTTGTTTCTAAATAATTCCGGTTAGATATCCCCGTTAAATAATCCGTATTTGCTTTCTTTTCTATTTCGGCAATACTATGCTTAACCTCCAGCTTTAGTGCTACTAAAGCCAATTCGCGATTGTTGATTTCATTGAGTAGCGATATATATTCTTTTTGAATGATATATCCTGTTTGAATATCATTCAGCAGGTCGCATAATTTCATACGTTCTTCTTGTATGGTTTTTAATAGATATACATCCTTATAGCTTTCGACTAGTTCCTTGGCATACGTAAAAGAGTCTAGCGCTTCCTTATACCAATGCTGCTTTGAATACCAGAATCCTTGTAAATCATAGCATTGAGATTTTTCTCTGATAAAGGAGTCTAAAATTGGATCATGAATCATTTCATCAATCAAAGTTTTGGAAGCGTCAAAATTTCCAAGCCCAATATGAGCTTTAGCAATATTTAATTTCACTCGTAGTTGTAAGATAGGATATTCAGGTTTATGTAAATCTGCCATTTCCAGTCCGATATTCGCCATTTTCAAGGCATCTTGATACTGCTCCTCGAGTATAAAGATATGACTGTAATTGCTGTAACCATTGCTTACAATATTATATTTATTTAACGTCTTTCCTAAAGCAATACTTTTTTCAAGAGTAGCTTTCGCCTTTTGATAATCTTTAGTATATTCATATAACAGTAATGAAACATTGTACAATTGTAAGTAATCTGTCTGATCCCCATATTGATTACAAATTTCTTTGTAAGTATCTATACTGTTAAATGCTTCTTCTATATCGCCAATACAGTAATATGAAGCAACATTACAAAGGTGTGCAATCAACATAGATTTATGATCGTTATATTCCAAACCCTGTTCAAGTAGATGATAGCAAGCTTCAATGGTTTCCTTGTATTTCCCTTCAGCTCTTAGCGATGTTACTCTCTTTTGTAACGACAGCAGCTCTTCCTTTTCCATGATTTCGCTCCTTAACGATTTACTAAAAAAGTATGACGTTTACTTTGTATACGTATATTATAACTCAAAAATAGTGAGGATTTATCTTATAAGAATGATCGGTTATAGTAGACCTGCTTTAATATTGATTGAAGTATTCTTTTTTCTCTCTTTCTACTATAAATATCTCCTCTAGATTACGAAATCGACGAAAAGTTTGTGCAAGTGGATGTCCGATTTAATCAAGTAAGTGGACAATTTGCTCAGGTGAATAAACGATTTGATCAAGCGGGCGGTCGATTTGATCGTTTGGAAAAAGGACAGGAAGAAATTAAAGAAGTTTTAAAACACAATGCTGCATTGTTAACAGAAAACTTTATGGATATTTGCAAAGATTTGCGAGTTAAAATCCAAGGTACTAAAGCGGATGTGGGCCTCCTGTTTAAAGAAAAGGGATTAAAAGCAAAATAAACGAATGAAAAGCGAACCGAAAGAGGCATCGAGATCCATTAGAAGCTAAAATGGGAAGAAGTTGTCTAGCTATCATTGGGCAGATACCCCCACATAACGAAACCCTCATTTATCACTTCGTAAGACCCTTTCCTATTTAGCGCTTTATAAAGAAACTTATCAAGAATCACAATCCGATATTTGTTTGCCTATGGTTATTGGTAGGTTACAAAGCAACGGAGTGGAAAATTAAAAACCACTTGTCAACAAATCTCAATATCCATACACTGCCGATCAATAAGCAGAAACCAATTGCGTATTTAGTGGATTTGGGGATTGAGTGAATACTTGTAAGTAAATTCCTCGAATATCGATAGGTTGGTCAATAGAATTGTGCAATAGGATACGGAGTAGCCAAGTTGAGGTTGCTCTTTTTTTTGAAAAAAACAAGAAAGCGTGATTGAGCCTATGTCAGATGATATTCAACATGTAAATCCAGAAGTAGCGCCTAAACTTTTGGAGGTGGATATTACGGACTCTGCAATAGGGGTTTCCTATTATAAAAAGAGTCTTAAACGATCACCTGCTAAAGCAGGTGGTCGTTTAAGTTCAAGATGCCCGTCACCAACCGAATATTCTTGTTTCGCGGGTTGTTTTCTTATGTTTTCCAATGACTCTTGCTGAGGATTATTGAGATTATAACGAGACAGAAATTTTCACGCCAGTTATCCTCTTAACCTTGTTCATTTATACATAAGTAGTGATGATGCACTTCGAAAGACGACTTTCCTCGCTCATTTGATCACTTTAAAAAAGTTAAACAGTTGGTGAATAATCTACTTCAACCTTATCTTTTTCTTGGAAAGGTGAAAGCATGAAAGCAGCCTTAAAATCTGTATTCCCTTTATTTATTAAATAATGAACTTTTTTTGGTTCAACATGGATAAAATCTCCCTTTTTACATGTGAAAACTTCATTATCAATATGTATCTCTAATTCTCCTTCGAGGATAAAGAAGTTTTCTTCCATTATATTATGATAATGAGCAGCGAAATCTTGTCCGGGCTTTAAAACAACAATTCCAAAGTTCATTCTTGGTCCTTTTAAAAGATATTTTGGACCACTATCTCTAAATCTATATTCTCTTTCGTTCTCGTTAACAATTGTCATAGTAATCACTCCATCTCATTTATTTTAATCCAGGTGCGATCCACATATGGTCTGTTAAATTGTTGTCTGCTAATTCTAGTTGTTTTTTGTAAATATCTTTCCACTTTTTATATAAAACTTCATATACGACGTTATTTTCATGATTCGGATAATACGTTTTTTCGAATTTAATTACTTTTGAAATCGCATCATCGAAATCGTTATAAACTTTTGCACCTACTCCGGCACAAATAGCAGCACCAAGCGCAGTTGATTCTCTAACGACAGGGACTCTTAATGGTTTGTTAAGTACATCGGAAACAATTTGACACCATAAATCACTTTTTGATGCACCACCAGCAAAAATAATGGACGCGGGAGATGTATTTGTTATGTCATTAACCAATTCAATATTTCCTTTTGTTACAAAGGCGGCATTTTCCATAATAGATCTGTAAAAGCTTGCCTTATTATATTTCTCTGAGTCCAGTTTGTAATTGATAAAGCTTGGGGCTGCATGTTTCCAAGACTTATAGTTCATTATATTAGAAAATGTACCTAGCATACCGTAGCTGCCAGCTGGTACGTTACGTGCTCGTTTTTCCATTTGTGAATAAATACTTTCTCCTGTTTCATTTTGAAGATACCCTTCAAGCTCACAGAAACTATCTCTAAACCATCTCATTACTAAGCCGGGGAAGAATGCAATGGCTTCATACTGCCAAGTGTTGGGTATAGCATGACAGTTAATTCTTACTCTACATTCGTCATCGATTTCAACATGATTCGTCGTATATTCGTATTGCCAAAAACTCCCCCCAAAAACAGCTGCATCTCCTTCTTTGACAACTCCAGCACCAATGCACCCTAACTGGGCATCCCCACCACCAGCAACAACTAAAGTTTCTGGACTTAGACCTGTAAGCGTTGCTATTTCTTCGGTGACATTTCCAATAACTGTTCCACTCTCATGAACAATTGGAAAAATGTCCTCCCTAAGATTTACTTTCTTAGCCAATTGAGAGTCCCAAACTCTTTCTTTAATATCAAAAAGCCCAGTCGTACAGCCGTTTGAAGGTTCTACTGAAATGACATCTGATAAACGATAGGTAATCCAGTCATTCAGCATGGTGACATACTTCATTTTTTTATAAGTCTCAGGGAGATTCTTTTTTATCCAAAGGATCCTTGGGATAGCTCCTAAGGAAAATGTTTGACCTGAAACCTTATAAATATCAGACTCGATTGTATCGCTTATGCTATAAAGATTATAAACTTCATCATTTGACCGCGAATCTACGTTTGCACAAGCCCATAATTCTTTTCCTTCTTCGTCATATAAGACAATCGCTTCTCTCATACTTGTGGTTGATATAGAGATAATATCTTTTGAAGCTACTTTGCTTTTTGTTATGGTTTCCTTGATTAGATCAGTAATTATGTTGATATTTTGATTAATATCAAAATCCATTGAACCTGGATATCTCTTATCCTCTTTATGCGTCCACTCAGATTGAGCGACACATAATTCCTGGCCTAATGTATTAAATAAGATGACTCTAACACTGCCGGTTCCAGCATCAATAGCCATTAGGTATTTTCCCATAATTACCATCCTTTCAATGATTTACTCAATCATTAACGTTCTCCCTAAACCAAACTTTGAGCGACCAATTCATCAGTAATTAGTACATCGATGTATCCCCCCTTAAGTGCACCTATGATTGCATCTTTTTTATCAAGTCCTCCTGCAACTGCTACAACATGATTAAGTGATTTTAATACATCTATTTCGGTACTAATCAGCTTTTTATGAAAATCTAAATCTAGAACATGACCATTTATGTCGTAAAACTGGCTTAGTAAATCGCCAACAGCTCCCTTTGTTTTTAAAATTTCAAAATCATTCGCATTTAAGTATCCTTCTTTAACTAAAGTCGCGCGGTCATTAAGAGCACCAATTCCTATTACAGTAATAGTGGAATAAGGAATCATTTCTAATATTTTTTTAACCGGTTTTTCTTCTAGCAAATGATCTGCAATATCTTTTGAGGATACGAGTAGGGGAGTAGGTACAATGTAGTGAGTGTAATTTGGATTCGTATAGTAATCAGACCTCGTATCTATTGCTGTGGGCATGTAGAACTTAACGCCGCCAGACAAAGAAACAAAAGTAATTTTATATTTAGTAGATATTCGTAAGTGTCCTAGGGTTTTCGATACAGCTTCTCCGTAACCGATACTTATCATTGTGTCGCTCGTAATTCGATCTTCAATGTATTGAGCAGCAGCAATTGTAAGACTTTCTACTTTATTGTCATTGGAGGTTGGGACAATAAAAATATCCTTCAAATTGTATTTTTCTTTAATCTTATTTTGGATCGTCAGATGATCCAATTCTTCTAAGTTAATTTTGAATTGGATAACATTGTTTGTTTTGGCTTTTTCAAGGTATTTAATCACCTTCATTCTAGATAGATTTAGGGATTTAGAGATTTCATTTTGAGTTAAACCTTCAATATAATACTGCCAAGCTATTTTTACGATTAAGTCATTTTCATATGTCATTTTTCATCACTCTTTTATCATTATTTGGATTTAAACAAAATATTCATCTATAAATATTTGTTTTGAATAAATACAAAATTAACAAGATAGATAGATATTGTTAACGATTTTGTAATAGCGGGAGAATAAGAATAAACGTAGATTTTAAGCCGTTTTTATGTATATTCATTGTTAAAATTTATTAGCACTTAAAAGTTAATAGTGCTTTTTGAGTAATTGAAATAGTTAAAGAGTGAATAAAATGATGCTTACTTAATAAAATGTATTAAATTAAAACTTTAGCACCATTAAGAAAGCAGTTACAAACAAGGGGTGTTTAAACTACATACATAGGCATATTTTGAGAAAGTATGGAGGGTCTTTTATGGACGTATTAAGACAGCTAGTGAAATTTGAAAATATCCAGAAGTCATTTAATCAAAATATAGTGTTAAAGGGTGTTTCTCTAGAAATTAGCGAGTCAGAAGTGATTTCGATTATTGGTGGTAATGGAGCTGGAAAGAGTACGTTGATGAAGATCCTTACGGGAGTTTATAAAGCAGATGAAGGAAGTATAGAAATTAATGGGGAAAAGGTCGTTCATTTTAATCCTTCGATCGCCCATAGTAAAGGGATTTATTTGGTTCCACAAGAACCGTTGCTTTTTCCAAATATGACTGTCGAGCAAAATCTAACGATTGGATTTAGTAAGAATAAAGTTGAAGTAAGCGAGCAAGCGAGAGGGTTCATTGAACAATTAGGTTGGAATCTAGATTTAAATAGATTTGCCATTTCCTTATCAATCGCAGAGCAGCAACAAGTGGAGATTATTAAGGGACTCCTAAGAGATGCAAATGTTCTCATATTGGATGAACCAACTTCTTCATTAACGTTTGCTGAAACGGAGTCTTTGTTTAAGTTAATCGAACAATTAAAAGCCTCTGGTGTAGGAATATTTTATATAACTCATCGATTAGATGAAGTTTTTCAAATTTCAACACATGCTGTTATATTGCGAGACGGTAAAGTGACTCTAAAAGGAAAGATCAATGATTTTACAAAGGAAATGTTAATCAAGGGATTATTACCTTTGGATAGTGAACGGAGTGGAAATGAAACATTTAAGAAGGAATTTTTGGATCGAAGTAAGGAAGAACCCATTCTTAAGATACAAAAACTAAGTGGAGACGGCTTCAAAGATATTAGCTTCGATGTATATAAGGGAGAAGTAGTTGGTCTAGCGGGTCTTGTTGGAGCTGGAAGAACAGAGATTGCAGAAGCCATTTATGGAATGAATAAAGTCCAAAGTGGAAAAATCCACTTGAATGGAAAAGATATCACAGATTTATCTGCTCGTGAAACAATTGAAAGCGGTTTATCCTATATACCTGAAGACAGATTTTTGAACGGAATTTTTTCTATAAGTTCTATAAGTAGTAATGTTACAGCACAAGTAATAAAAAAACACCGATTCATCATTGACAAAAAATTTGAACAAGATATTACGGATGAGTATGTTCGCAAATTGGGTATTAAAATTAGCACCCAGGATGATGAGGTTAAATCCTTATCTGGAGGAAATCAGCAAAAGGTTGTTATTGCAAGAATTTTATCAACAAATCCACAAATCATCATCATGGATGAACCAACAAGAGGTATTGACGCAGCTGCCAGAAGTGATATTTATTCCATCATTACTGAATTAAAAGAACAAGGATACTCCATATTACTCATTTCATCCGATTTGGAAGAAATCGAAAGAATTAGTGACCGAATATATGCCATTTATCGGGGAACCTGTCATGTTTGTTTAGGATTTGATGAGATAAATGCAACAAATGTAATGAGCGCGGCTTTTGGCACATATAAAGGAAGTGGAAGACATGTCTAAAGTCAAAAGTATGACAAAGCATCGAGAATTTAGAACGCTCGTATTCTTAGTTTTGCTGTTTGCAATTGTAGGTTTAGTTAACGCTGATTTTATTTCTTCAGGAAACATACACAATGCGGCAAAAAATAGTTTGCTTTATATCGTGCTTGCAGTAGGGATGACATTTGTTTTATTGACTGGCGAAATCGATATCTCTATCGGTGCAGTATTAGGTCTAAGTGCTTCAGTTAGTGGAGTGATTCTTAGAGATGGCGGGAGTATTTTCCTTGCTGTCATAATTGCGATCACAATCGGTGCTGTTATTGGTTTAATCAATGGATTAGGAGTGATTAAATTAAAAATCTCTTCATTTATTATGACCCTGGGTATGCTTGAAATTGTAAGGGTAACCCAAGTGATTTTTACAAATGGAAAGTGGGTTGAGAATCTTCCAGAAAACTTCAAACACATTTCAAAGATGAATTTGTTCGGAATAAATGTAGTAACGATCATGGTCATTTTAGCCGTTATTCTCATTCATGTTTACTTATCCAATGGTACAAAAGGAAGGTACTTCGCTGCGATTGGTGATAATGAGGATGGTGCCGTATTAATTGGAATACCTGTTAATCGATATAAAGTTATTGCTTTTGTCATTTCCAGCGTTTCAGCTTCCATTGCTGGGCTAATATTTGCCAGCCAAATTGGATTTATTTCAACGACTGCTGGATTGGGGATCGAAATGACTGTAATCGCTGCAGCAGTTCTTGGGGGAGTATCTTTAGGCGGAGGTATTGGGACCGTTATAGGGGCATCCATTGGAGCGATTATCATGAGTTCCATCAACTCTGCTTTAGTATTCTTGAAGGTCCCTGCATTCTGGAATTCCGCTATTTCAGGTTCTCTATTAATTATCATTGTTGTTGCTGATGTTCTAATTGCACGCCGAGCTAGCGATAAAATAAGAAAAGAAAGATTAAATGCAAGGATTCTAATCTACAAGGAGGAGGTGTGAGATTAGGATGTTAAAAAAAATACCCAAATGGAACGTAGTCTTATTAACTACTTTACTTGCAGAAATCATCATCTTTGGTCTGATTAACCCGAGATTTTGGAATATAAACATTCTATTAAATAGCTTTAACGATTTTGTTGGGATTGCAATCATTGCCTTCTTCGTTACTTTTGTCATCATTACTGGAGGTATCGATATATCTGGAGGATCCATTATCGGATTAACATCTGTGATAACGGGTCTACTGGCTCAAGTTTACGGAATGAATATTTGGGTTGCAGCTCTTCTTGCAGTATTAGTTGGTGGATTATGCGGTTTACTGAATGGCATTCTAATTGCTTATGCAAGGGTTCAAGCGATGGTCATAACGCTTGGCGGAATGCTTTTATATAGCGGTATTGCATTAGTTTTGGTTGGGTTGTCTGGAGCAAGTACTTATGAAGGGATTTCCGGATTTTCACAAGGGTTTATCAACCTAGCAAATGGGAAATTATTGGGCATCCCACATTCAGTTATCATTTTTATTGTCATGCTGCTATTTGCTTACGTGCTACTTCATTGGACGCGATATGGAAGATACATTTATTTAACTGGAATTAACCAAAATTCTGCAGAGTACTCTGGAATCAATACTAGGAAAATAATGACTAGTACATATGTATTATCAGGGCTAAGTGCAGGAATAGCAGGGATTATTTTAACTTCATATTTAGGTAGTTCTAGAGCAGATTTTGGTGCTGAATATTTAATGCCAATCTTAACTGCTGTTGTATTAGGAGGAACATTAATAACAGGTGGTAAAGGGGGTGTTGTTGGGACTGCTCTTGCAAGCATAATCATTGGTTTCTTAAAACTAGGATTGCAAATGGGCGGGGTTCAAACACAATATATAGGACTAGCAACAGGGATGCTCTTGATTATTTCAGTAGCATTTATGGGAGGCCAAAAATTTAAGTTGTATGTTAGAAGGTTACTAAATTTCAAGAAAGATAGAGGAGGTAATCTGAATGCGTAAATCAATATTTTTTAAAGTATTCACTGGTCTGGCAATTTCAACCATGTTATTAGCAGCTTGTAATAGCGAGGATGCTGGAAGCAGTACGGATGGAGAAAAGGGAGAGAAAGATGCGAGTGATATTGAAGTAGTCTTTATCCCAAAAATGACAGGAAATGCTTTCTTTGAATCTGGGAATGACGGTGCACAGGAAATGGCTGAAAAAATTGGTTTTAATGTTAAGTATGACGGTGCCCCTCAAGGAACAGTTGCCAATCAAGTGCAAATTATTAATAGTGCCGTTAATAGTGGTGCTGATGCAATAGCTATTTCATCTGTTTCTTCAGATGGTCTAAATCAAGCATTACAAAAAGCATTAGATGCTGGAATTAAAGTTGTTACTTGGGATTCAGATGTTGATCCAAAATATAGATCAGCCTATATAAATCAAGGAACACCTGACATTTTAGGTGCTATGCTTGTTGAGATGGCTGCAGAACAACTTGAAAATCCTGATGAGCCCCAACAAGTTGCTTGGTTCTACTCAAGTCCAACTGTTCCAGACCAAAATTCATGGGTTGAATATGCTGAAAAGTATATTGCAGAAAAATATCCAAACTGGGAAATTGTAACAAAACAATTCGGGGAAGGAAATGAACAGGTATCTCTACAAAAGGGAGAAAGTATCTTACATACCTATCCTGATATTGATGTAATCATCTGTCCTGATTCAACTGCACTTCCTGCTATGGCACAAGCAGCACAAAATAAAGGGTTGAACAAGGAAGATGTGATTATTACGGGATTTGCATCTCCTAATTCGATGAGACAATATATTGAAAATGGAACAATTGAAAATCATGGTTTATGGGATGTTAAAGATCAAGGTGCACTTGCCGTTTACATTGCGTATCATTTAGCACAAGGAAATGAATTAAAAGTTGGAGGTACTGTTGATGTCCCAGAGCTTGGAGAAGTAAAAGTAGAGCCTAACACAGTTCAAGGCTATGATTACGAAGCAGAAGACTCCGGCATCATCGTATTGCCTGAAAGAATCGTATTCACAAAAGAAAATACAAACGACTACGATTTTTAATAATTAGGATGTTTTCGTATACATTGTTTCTCTTAAATGATATTTACACGACTATCCTAGATTGATTTCCGTTGTAGCGGACGGTCTAAAGGAGCCTCCTCAGTGCTTTGCACTTGCGGGGTCTCCCTCAACACGCTTCTCCCGCAGGATTTTCATATATCCGCTACAATCAACAACTGTTTGAATTTGTTACTTGCAAAAACAAAAATCTTTACGAAAAGAGCTAAAAATTATTAATAGAATATAGTAAAGAAAGGAAGATCAGTATGGCGGATAATAGAGGAAACAAAGCGGCGAAAGACTTTTCAGAGGATATAGCATTTGCTAATAATGGTAATTTCCATGTAAAGGGTGCTGCTAATTATGACTGGGGAATGAAGGATCGATTATCAAGAATTTTCAACCCGAAAACTGGTAAAACAGTCATGCTGGCATTTGATCATGGTTACTTTATGGGACCAACATCTGGGCTAGAAAGATTAGATATTCTAATTCCTAAGTTAGCCAATTATGCGGATTGTCTAATGGGAACTAGAGGTGCTATTAGAAGTAGTGTACCACCGTCATTTAATAAATCCATTGCATTAAGAGCATCATCAGGTTCGAGCATTTTGCAAGATGATTTAAGTCACGAATCGATGGTTGTAGATATAGATGATGCAATTAAGATGAATGCAAGCGCAATAGCTATTCAAACTTTTATTGGTGCGGATGGACAAAAAGAAACAATTGAAGAATTAAATAAAGCGGTTAACCTAGGTTCAAAATATTCTATTCCTACAATGGGTGTTGTAGCTGTTGGAAAGGAAATGGAACGGACGACTCAATTTTTCTTGTTGGCAACAAGAATGCTAGCTGAATTTGGAGTTCAAATTGTTAAAACATATTATTGTGATGATTTTGAAAAAGTAGCCGCAGCTTGTCCAGTACCACTAGTAGTTGCTGGTGGTAAAAAAATTCATGAGAAAGATGCACTAACTTTAGCATATAACTCCATTCAAGGTGGAGCTGCAGGAGTTGACATGGGAAGAAATATTTTCCAATCTGCATATCCAGAAGAAATGATTCAAGCTGTTGCTAAAGTCGTGCATGAAGGATACTCAGATATAGAGGCTTATGAATTTTTCCTACATCTAACGAATGTGAGCGAGGAAGATTAATTTTTTAAGGCTGTGTTAAACTTGTCTGTTGATTTGGAGCGATAGAAGCTCCCGTTCTGCGGGCGGTTCGGGAGCCCCCTCTGCGCTGTGCGCCTGAGGGGTCTCCCTTTTCCCTTTTCCCTTTTTCACGCAGGAGTCTCACGCCTTACGCTCCAATTAACATTGACCTTTATCACAGCTTTTTTTAAAAAAAGAGTTCAGTCTAAAGGAAAGCTTCTACTAATTTAGGGTAGAGGCTTTCTTTCTTAAAATTATATCCCTTGGAGGTTATAAAAATGGCAAAAGTAGCTTCTTATATTACAAACTTTAAGGACTTACCGAATGAGCTTCGTACAGGATTGATCCCTTTTGAAAAGCGTAAATCTATAGGAATTGGTACTGTTTCATCTATGTCTATTGATCCACTTACATTCCATCTATCACTCATAGGGTTGGTAGCAGTTGGAGGCTATTATTTAAGTCAATTGGGCTCGGTTCTCTTTCCAGCTATCTCAATTCCGGTATTTAGTACAGCTTTTATTGTAGGTTTATTACTCAACAAATTATTACGCGCGATGAAAGCAGTAGAATATGTTGATAAAAAAGTGATAGACCGGATTGATAGCGCAGCAACAGATCTATTAGTAGCATTTGGTATTGCGTCCATAAATCTTGGAGTTGTAGTAGATTACGCGCTGCCTTTAGCTCTACTATTGTTATTTGGAGTGTTATACATTCTTGTGTTTGTTTACATCTACACTTTCCCCGTCCTTCATAAATAGTTTGCCTGTAACTTTTTATATAGAGATCATTGTAAAACTGCCACCAACCAGTATTAGACGAACGAATATTCGTGGCTTTTGGAAAGTTTTTGGGATATAAATCTTAAGAGACTCTTCTTTTTCTATTCAACATAAAATTCGAGAATAAAACTAAAGCTACCAAGCTCCCGACGCTTTCATGCTACTCGAGACTGCCAGCTTTAGTTTTCAAAACGATTACGGACTTACTTATTCATGAAAGCAGGGAAGATCAAACGCTGCGAACATATTTCCTGTCATCATCCTTCTTCCTCAACCGTTTAATCTGAGCAATCTCAGATAACATATCCGCAAACCGAGCATTTTGTACTTCTTCCGATTCCGGCCCGCAGATTGGGCAACAGGAAATGATGATCGATGAAACGCTTATCGCACTGACAACGTGTGTACCGTTACAAATTTGACACATATTTTGCACCCGCCAATCTATAATTTAATATATTACGATCGCCTTTAATGACTACCGTATAGTTTTGACACATTTGATAGATTCGTGTACCAAGGGCCTCGTCCACGTTCACGATTTCATCTACGGTTAACTCGGATGAAACGAGGATGGGCTTATGGTTTAGGTAGCGATAGTTGATGACTGCGTACATTTGTTCAATCTGCCAGATCGTCGCTCTTGGTTCTCCTTTCAGCGGTTTGAACAAATCGTCGATGAAAAGGACGTCTACTTGCCGCATGCGTGCTAATTTCCCTGCTAGTTTTTCGAAATCATCTTTCAAGTCATTAAATCCTTCTACATATGGAAAATAGAGGACCGATATGTTTTTTCGTTGCATCAAGTTATTGGCGATCGCCGTTAGTAAATGAGTTTTTCCTGAGCCGGGTTGTCCGAGTAAGGCAATGCTATTGGCTCTGTCTGTTCGTATCGCTAGAAAACGCTTCAAATAGGAACTTGAACATTCGTACATATCGACAATGATTTGCAGCTTTCCTTCCAGGCTGAAGTTCTTAAAGCCCAACTTCTTAAATTCATCAGTAATGTCGCTTGCTTTTAACAACCGCTCCATTTTTTTCTGTTTTATACATGTACAGCGTTTCGAAAAAGTTGTACGCCACGCCCACGCTTGGTCTGGGCTACATACTTGTCCAGAAAGAAACTCTTCTTCTAAGACCATAGTTTCTGGGGTTAGGGTCGTGACTTCCACTCCGTTCATGATTTGGTGATTTGTCACCCATTTCGTTTCCTCATGGACGCGATAAATGATAATCCCGTGGTCCTGACACATTGGGCAATTAGGTTGGGCTTCTACTGAGCCAACCAACTTGGTTGCCGGTGATGGATTTTTCGTTCTTTTTAGCAGCTTGGTTAGGACGTCTTCTACCGATTTTGTTGCCATTTTTCTCCCCCCTTGAGGCAAATTCTTGATCCAGCCCTGTTACATCGATCAAGGAGCGTACATTCTGATTCGCCCAATCTTTCAAGATGCCCTCAGCATATCCCCACATCTTTTGTTTTTTTAGCGCCCGTTTCATCGCTTCGATCACTAATTCTGGTCCAAGATCGTTTTCCCACATCATGATACGTTCTGCCATAAAAGGGTTGAGTGATCCGAAATTCTCCTGATAAAATCGGACGGCATCTGTAGGGCTAGCTTTTCCAGCTGCCGCTTGCTTTTTTTGTTCTGTTACAGCATCTGATGGCAGAAATCCAAGGTCATTTCCGAGCTGTTTACATTGGTTGACAAATTCATGAACAAAGCCTTTATTCTTAATACTTGCTAGTTCTCTTTTAATACAAGCAATCACTTTTGGACTTCTAATCAAATTGTATTTCGCCCAGTTCAAAACGATAATTTCCTTCGTGACATCGTCATATAAGATTTTTCCGTAATCTACGAAGCGCTGCAGCAGTTTGTCAACGGTCTCGCGGTTATAGCCCGTTTCTGTTTCGATGATGCGTTTTGGGAGTTCATAGATTCCGCATTGTGAGGTTTTACTGTTGGTCATGAGATACAGATAGAAATACTTTTCCTCTGGAGTGAGATCCAGCACAAACCCGTCTTGCCAAAATGCAATATGTACTTGTCTATATTTCGCCATGCGTACTCTCTCCTTTGCGCAATTTTTGTTCATAGATGGCATCACGCGATCATCCATGAGTGTCTGCTCAATAGCTAAAACGATGAAAAAGATTCAGGTTCAAACATGATAGGATCTTATGAAGGTGGTGGTGCGGAGCTGATCTTGCGAAGCCCCGCCCCTTTTCTGCAGAAAAAAGCTCTTCAACTCTTTTATAAGTCGTTTCACACAAAAAGTAGCATGCCAATAAAAAAATTTTTTTCAGGTACCTTTTTGTTGCTGCGTGTATGTAAGTGAACGAAGGGTCGGACCCTTTCTCGTTATGGGACACCTCTTATTTTTGTACAGAATTCCAAGCGATTTAAGCTAGCTAGCATTCTCTTCTCTTTCTTCTTATTGTTCTTCTTTTTCCCCATAGTCTATGGATACCGTATCGATACGGTAGTCTAACGGTATGAAATTTTAGAAAGGCTTCTTTTTTTTGTGAAATATCAGACACGTTACTGCCAGTTTCTCATTGTTTTAATGTGATGAGAGACCGTCGCATTTATTTTACGTACCATTCACCACTCGGATTTTGTTGTAAAGGTTTTATGTGGCTTGTAAAATCTGTGTGATTTTTCTGTTGAAATAGAGGAAGTTGAGCCACCTTTACGAAATATATATAGTATGAATATTTTAATAAGGTGGTTTGTTTACTATGGGAAGTCAAAGATATATCCAAGAGGGAGAAAAAGAGTTTGTTAATGGGGTAACTAGAGCTGTAATGGAATGTGATGTGTCTAATAATCATTACCTTTTGAATGATGCTGGAGTTCTTACATATATCGTCTCCTCTAGAAAACCAAGGGTTGGACTTCAAGTTAATAGTAAAACAAAAGTTCTTTGTGTGTTCTCGCAAGGTCTTATTAGAGATTTTCATGAAAAAGCTGGGGGTACAGACGATCTGGCTAAACAATGGATTAAACGAGCAGTTAGAGATGTTATTGATCATGGTAAAGATGTACCTAGAATTGTTTACCGTGTATTTTAGTGCAACCGATATTGGTTGTCACATAGATTTGGCGTGAAATGTCGCCACTCAAAGAATCAGACCCCGCAAAACTAAATACAGAATGAGATAACATACTGATTTAGAGTGCGAGGCCTGATTTTATGAGCTGCCTTTAATGAATGCGCTTACATAATTATTTGTTAAATAAGGCCTTTACTCCTTGATAGATTAAGGCCAATGAAAAGACAATAACTGCTAAAACTCCGAGGATTGTAGTGAATGGTTCTAAACTTGATAAAAATGTTCCTGCTAAGGACACTTTTATCAGTGAGAATCCAGCTAAAAGACTGGCTAAAAACACTAGGATCATTCTATCCATCATATCACCCCCTTTTTTACTAATATATGTGTGTTTAGGTGGAATGAGTAGTTGTTTATCTATGTTTTTCATAAAAAGAATTTCATTTTTACATGAGTAGCTTCTGTAATCTGATGAGAAAACGAGAATTCTAACGGGATCTTACAATAAATCCGACGAATAGTCTAAATGCATATAAGCAATTCCTACTTATGTCATATATGTCCAAATTTTGCCTATCGATATAATAATAGTATTAAATATACGACAGGTGGAGGATGTCCCTTATAATGAAAGTATTAGAAGTCGGTTCGCTGCATTCTGGAATTGATGAGATCCTTGATAAAATAAGTACCCAAAAAGAGCAGATGAATCAAATCAAGGAGGCCGTTACAACTCTCATTGCACTTGAGGATTCACTTAAAGGAGCAGGCGGGAATGCCATCCGTGGATTTTACGAGGAATGTCATAAGCCGTTTTTATTGTTTTATGAAAACTTTCTTGTCCATTACGAACAAATCTTGAATACAATCAAAAGTTCATTAACGGGACTCGAACCATCGAACAATGGGTTCATTCGCCAGAGCTTTTTGGAACATGAGCTTAACAATGGTTTGAATCAGACGAAAAGCGTTACGATGGAACTGACCGATGAAGCAAATCGCGTGATGGACAGTGTGTCTGATATCGTCGCTCTTCTGCACCTACAAGACCAATCATTTCTGGAATCAGCAGAAGAGGCCAAAAAGGAAAAAGACCGGACGATTGAACGGCTCCTAGAATTTGACCTTCAGCAAACGAAAAATCTCGATACAGTTGAGCAGGACATCGAATCGATGAACCAGTATATCACGCATATCGCAAGTCTATTCAAAAGCGGAGACTTGCAAGTGGGAGATTACAAGACTGGACAGCTTGCAGAAAACTTGAGCTGCTTTAACACAACTGGACTAAACAAGCTTCTTTCCTACGGACAACCGGTGCAAATCTCTTCAGATAAAATGATGATCAATGGGGAAGAAATGGAACTGCCTCAACTGGAACAGCAGGAATACGGGAGAGAAGTGGAAGGCTCAGGAGGGTGGCAAGAAGGACTATCGAATGTCCTTGATTTTGTGCCAATTGCTTCGAACATCAAGGGCGGGGTGGAAGCTCTCTTTGGCAAAGACTTTATCACCGGCCGAGAAATTGGCGACGTTGAAAGAGGGATTCTTGTAGCCGCTATCGTGGGAGGTCCGCTCGTAAAAGCCGGTGTGAAAGCTGGGAAATGGGGCATGAAAGGAATAAAGTGGATTAATGCCCACTATGGTGATGATGTCGTGAAAGGCTTGATGAAAGTTAAAAACGCCCTTCATCCCGATCGTGTAAAAGCCGTTGCCAAAAACGCTACTGATTCGATCGGCCAGACCATTTCACAGGTCAAAGATTTCACAAAAGGAATCGGCAAGAAAATTCGAGATTATGAACTACCTGGTTTTGAATTTGTCACGAACAACGGCGTTAAGCTCTCGGATAACAAAACGGTGGGCGAAGTGGTGGATCGCACGAAGGAAAACATTTTGCGATTTGCGAAAAAGGTAGAGAGTGCTGTAGTCGGGAAAGTGGATGGGAAGAAGGTTGCTGGTGGTAAGGGTATAGATAATGCTAACCAAGCCAACAAAGTTGTACAAAAGTACAATAATATTGATAGCATAACGAAAGAAATATTACTAACAAAACCAAAAAACTCCCCGAATCCAAAGAAATGGATAGGTAAAGGTGGTAGTGTTTCTATTGATAATAATGGTACATGGATATATCGTCACCCAGATGGTCACTTTGTAAAGTATATTGATGGGTTTCCAGATTTTAAAGAAGCAGGTTTTGTGAAACAAGAAGTTAATATAGGTAAATTTGAAGACTATAATTTGGATTTCAAGAAAGCTGATGAAATGGCACCTAATGGACCGAGGGATGCACAAAATAACACATGGCATCATCATCAGGATGGTAAAACCATGCAAGAAGTAAATAAAGAAATTCATAAGGACTACACCCATAGAGGTGGGATGTCGCTTAAAAAGAGAAAATAGGAGGCGGTTTGATGACAATCCAAAAGTTTGGAATGGCAAAATCTGAAGATTTAATTGAATTACAAGAAGAATATTCGGTTAACCTTCCTAAAGATTATGTTGAGTTTTTACAAAATTATAATGGCGGGGTAGTTGAAAAGAATGACAAAAATAAAATATTTGTAGAAGACCTATCTTCCTATATAAGTATTGATGTGTTTTATGGCATACAGACTGGGAGTAGAACATCGGAAATTCGAACATGGATGAATAAATTTGAAGAAGATTTAATTGAAAAGTCAATTATTATTGGTGATGATATTATGCAAGGATTTATTGTAATGATTTGTGAAGGAGAGTTCTCAGGAATTTATTATTGGGATGATTCTTATCAATTTGAAGCATCAACAGATGAAGAGAATACATTTTGGATTACTGACGATTTTAGTTCCTTGATAAAACATTTAATTTAGAATAAACTCTTGAAATATTGAGGAATATCGTGAGTGAGAGTGTTGCATATATCTTTCGGAAAAACGTTAGATGAAGAGAAAAACCACCCCTCAAGCATGAGGCCACTGAAAAAGTAACGCATTTTGAAAGTAGCGAAGATTTTTATCGATATACAGACAATAGAAGAAGTTAACAACCTATATATAGTAGGTCGTTAGCTTCTTTTTCTTTTTAAAAGGACTTTTTCAGTGGCCTCTCAAGCATAGGAATGGTTCTTGTAGAACTAAATAATGTATGGCAACCACCACCCTATTATGAGGGGGGCTACTCAGTGCCGAATAAGTACTTATAAAAAGATGTGATTGTTGTTGGGCGACTCTACAAACGAAGAACAAAATGAAGAAAATATAGCGGATTTATCTAATGTTAATATGGAAAAGAAAACTATTTTTTTTAATTGATTTAAGTAGATAAAGTAAAAAAAGACGGCACAAATTCATTTTGAATTCGTGCCGTCTTTTTTGATCAGAAGCTATGTGTGTACTACATTACGACACGAAGTAACTTCAATTAATCTTTGTTCAAAGCCATCTATTTTATAAGACGTGTTTTGATCCTATTTTCAACACCAATTTTCTCAAAAAAGATTTATGTTATATATAAAACTTGATATATATAAATTATGATATACAATTGTAATTGAGGAACAAACGACAAATTACGACAAAATAATAATAAAAAAACAGAAGAAAACCGAATACTTATTGGCAATTAACACCTTTTAATTCGTTAATTGCCTTTTGTTCCTCCTGAATAGTTTATAAGGAGGTATTACTTAAGCTTCATATTTAAGAACATCAATAGATTATCAAGGAGGCTTTATTATGAAATTATTACCACGTGAGATAGACAAGCTCATGATTGTGGTGGTAGGAGATCTTGCCAAGAAGCGAAAGGATAGAGGATTGAAATTAAATCATCCGGAATCTGTAGCACTTATTACGTACGAAGTGCTAGAAGGAGCAAGAGATGGAAAAACGGTGGCTGAATTGATGGAATATGGGGCAACGATTTTATCACGTGAAGACGTGATGGAAGGCATTCCAGAGATGATTCCTGATATTCAAGTAGAAGCGACTTTTCCTGATGGAACCAAACTGGTGACCGTTCATAATCCAATTCGCTAAAAAAGGAGGCATCATTAAATGGTACCAGGACAATACATTTTAAAAGAAGAAGACATTATGATCAATGAGGGTAAAACGTTAAATACACTTTCGGTCATCAACACAGGTGATCGTCCAGTCCAAATTGGCTCTCACTTTCATTTCTATGAAGTGAATGAAGCTCTCAAATTCAATCGAGAAGAAGCATTTGGCAAACGTTTGAACATTCCAGCAGGTGCAGCGGTTCGTTTTGAACCAGGCGATGAAAAAGAAGTAGAATTGCTTAGTTTCGCTGGAGAACAACGCGTTTATGGATTTAACAATAAAGTGGATGGATCTGTTCAAGGAGGGCACAAGTAATGAGTTACAAAATGTCAAGAAAACAATATTCACAAATGTACGGTCCAACTACAGGGGACTCTATTCGTTTAGCAGATACAGATATAATGATCCAAATTGAGAAAGATTATACAACGTATGGCGAAGAAGTCGTGTTTGGCGGGGGAAAAGTGATTCGTGATGGAATGGGACAACATCCTCTAGCAACTCGCAAAGATGATAACGTTCCAGATGTAGTGATTACCAATGCGGTAATCTTGGACTATACAGGGATTGTTAAAGCAGATATTGCGATTCGTGACGGGAAAATTGCCGGAATCGGGAAAGCGGGAAATCCTTTAGTGCAGGATAATGTGGATATCGTTATTGGTGCTTCCACAGAAATCATTGCTGGAGAAGGCTTAATTGTCACTGCTGGTGGAATTGATACTCATGTTCACTTTATTAATCCTACTCAAATCGAGACAGCCTTAGCTTCTGGACTTACAACGTTAATTGGTGGGGGAACAGGCCCTGCTGCTGGTTCAAAAGCGACAACCGTTACACCAGGAGAATGGAATATACACCGCATGCTCCTTGCAGCAGAAGGTATGCCAATCAATGTTGGATTTAGCGGTAAAGGACAGGCTGCATCTGAAGAGCCTCTTATTGAGCAAGTAAAAGCTGGAGCAATCGGCTTAAAAGTGCACGAAGACTGGGGTGCAACAGCATCAGCCCTTGACCATGCATTAAGCGTAGCTGATAAATATGACATTCAAGTAGCCGTCCATGCAGATACACTAAATGAAGGTGGATTCATGGAAACAACAATGGCTGCGATTAAAGATCGAGTGATTCACATGTACCATACGGAAGGTGCAGGTGGTGGACATGCGCCAGATTTACTCAAATCTGCAGGCTATGCGAATGTTCTGCCATCTTCTACGAATCCGACTTTACCTTATACGATTAATACGGTCGACGAGCATTTAGATATGTTAATGGTTTGCCATCATTTAAATCCGTCGATTCCTGAAGATATTGCGTTTGCTGATTCACGGATTAGAAAAGAAACGATTGCAGCAGAAGATATTCTTCATGACATGGGGATCATAAGTATGGTCAGCTCAGATGCACAAGCGATGGGACGAATTGGCGAGGTTATTTTACGTACTTGGCAAGTAGCAGACAAAATGAAAAAACAACGCGGTATACTAGAAGGCGATAGTGAGTTTTCTGATAACAACCGTGCAAAACGTTATGTGGCTAAATATACGATCAATCCTGCCATTACACACGGAATCTCTGAATATGTTGGTTCAATTGAAGTCGGAAAAATTGCCGATCTAGTTCTTTGGTCACCAGCATTTTTCGGTGTGAAGCCTGAAATGGTCCTGAAAAATGGCTTTGCTGTAGAGAGCTTAATGGGAGATGCGAATGCATCCATTCCAACTCCAGAGCCTGTGATTTATCGTCCGATGTATGCACAAGTTGGAAAAGCATTAGCGAAAAGCTGTATCACATTCATTTCTCAAGCTGCATTTGATGATAAAGTGCATGAGAAACTTGGATTGGAAAAAATGGTTCTACCTGTTCATGGCATTCGAAATCTTACGAAAAAAGATATGAAACATAATTCTGAAACGCCTACGATCACTGTTGACCCACAAACATATGAGGTAACCGTAAACGGTGAACTTATTACTTGTGAACCCGTTGACACTGTACCAATGGGGCAACGATATTTCCTATTCTGAGGTGAAAGCATTGATTATAGAACAAGTTGTTACGAATATCGAATTGATAAAACCTGAGGGGGAACAATTTAGTTATGATCGGCTTCAATTAATAAATGAAATCTATACGGATGAGGTAGTTGTTATTGATCATATTATATTGAATCAAGCTACTCATTTCTTATAACAAACCATAACTGTCGACGAACCGTACTTTTATTAAAAGTATGGAATGATAAGTGTTGACAACTTTTTTATTATGTATTTTTTAGGAGGACATCATGGATACTCAGAGTTTCAAACAAATAAAATTAACAACAGTAGATCCAACTGCTTTAGGATTGTTCGGTCTTGCGATAATAGCGTTAGTGGAATCAACAGAAGAATTAGGCTTTACACATGGCTATTCTTTTATGGTGCCATGGGTATTTCTCTTAGGTGGATTAGCACAGCTATTTGCCGCTTATCTAGATTCAAAGAACGATAGTATATTTGGGACAACTGTATGGGGAGCATTTGGCCTTTTTTGGATCAGTCTTGGCGTCACATGGTTGATTCAGCTAGGAGCATTGGGCAAAAGTTTAGCTTCAGATATAGACCCCAAGCAATTAGGAGTTGCATTTTTGGGGTATTTAATTTTCAGTATTTTTGTGACGATTGCGGCTATGGAAACAAATAAACTTTTGTTCTTTGTTTTGCTCTTACTTGATATCGAATTTCTTGGATTAGTATTAAGCTCATTTAATATTATGCATGATGAAACTTTTGTAATAGCGGCAGTAGCAGAATTTTTCTGTGCCTTGTTATCTTTCTATGGTTGTGGGGCAGTCTTGCTCAACACATGCTTCGGAAAAACTGTGCTTCCTTTAGGAAAACCATTTGGAATTTTTGTTAAACATTGATTAGAGGCGATTGTAAAAGTCTATAATTCAATAATAAGGTGAATGGGGCTGGTAAGACAGGTATGCTGTTTTTAGATGATGTGAATATCATCCGATTACCATTGCCCAACCTAAAAAGGGGTGCTGTGTTTTCTTATAGTGTAATATAATAGAAATGCTTAAGTTTACATTTAAATGCCGATTCGTAAAAGTTGTACTTTTGCGAATCGGCATTTTTCTTTAAATCAGTTAAACTATACGTACGTAAAAATAAAAAAAACATTTGAAAACGTTCACTTACCTTTAGTTTTTTTCGGAAGAAAATAAAATGCGGAGGTTGATTTGATGAAATTGTTGGCAAGTGTAGTTGATTAAACCCTATCTTTTACTATTAAAACGTATACTAAAGAAAAGGAGAGATTCTAATTATGTATGAACTAAAAACAAAAGAAACCGATAGTAGTGTCATTGAGTTTATTGAAAATGTCGAAAGTCCTAAAAAACGTGAAGACGCATTTAAATTATTAGATATTTTTACAGAAACGACAGGTTATCAAGCGAAAATGTGGGGACCGAGTATAATTGGATTTGGTTCCTATCATTATAAATATGTATCCGGTCATGAAGGCGATGCACCACTAGTTGGCTTTTCACCCAGAAAAGCTAAAATTAGTTTGTATTTTGCACCAGGCGACGCGAAACGCGAGGAATTGTTAAAGGAGTTTGGCAAACATACTACAGGAAAAGCGTGTGTGTACATAAATAAAATAGCGGATATTGATGTTGATGTTTTACAAGCGTTAATTCATCAATCAGTAAAGTTTTTGAAAGAAACCTATCCAAATGAGTAAGTGTTTAAAGATAGCGAATGACTTAAATTTTCAAGTAGTTTGAATCTAACCAAAGAGAGATGAAACCAGTTCCAACTGTTTGGCTTCTTTTAAGTATTCTTCCTCGCCAGCAATAAACAGAATAAGCAGGAGTGTCTACATTTTCAACCTGTAAATGGTTTAGTAATGAAAGGAGGATTCTGAAGCGTACGGACCTTTATATAAATAACGAATAAGAAACAGGGCTGTTCTAAAAGGGTCGGACCCTTTTAGATAGCCTTTTTACCAAATAAAGGTTTCTACTTAATTATTTGACCACTATGCTTGCAACTATGAAAGGGGGAAAACGATTTGACTAGAAAATATACGATCGGAATAGATTTCGGAACGGAATCAGGGAGAGTGTTATTGGTAGACGTTTCCACTGGTGAGGAGATCGCTACTCATGTAACTCCATATAAAAATGGCGTTTTAGATGAGGCACTACCGAATGGAAAGTCGCTTCAACCAGATTGGGCCCTACAAGATCCTAGAGATTATTTAGATGTCCTTTTTCAATCCGTTCCTGAAGTGATCCGTTTGGCTCAAATTGATAGCCAAGATGTCATCGGAATAGGGATTGACTTTACATCCTCCACTATTTTACCTTTAGACCGAAATGGAAATCCATTATGCTTCGATCCAAAATGGGAAAGCCATCCACATAGTTGGGTGAAGTTATGGAAACATCATGCAGCACATAAAGAAGCAGATGAAATAACAAGATTAGCCAAAGAAAGAAAAGAAGAATTTTTACATCGTTATGGTGGCAAAATTTCTTCGGAATGGATGTTTCCCAAAATCCTACAAATTATCAAAGAGGCACCTGAGGTTTTTTACGCAGCAGACTTATTTATCGAAGCTTGTGACTGGGTCACGTATCGATTAACCAACAATCTGATTCGAAGTAGTAATACATGTGGTTACAAAGCATTTTGGAATAAAGAAGCTGGGTATCCAGAGGCTTCATTTTTTAAAGCATTACATCCACGTTTTGAACATATTTTAGAAACAAAAATGCGTGGCGAGGTTCGGTCGATTGGTGAGAAGGCAGGAGAACTAACAGAAGAGATGGGCCATAAGTTAGGGCTCTTACCAGGGATTGCTGTTGCCGTTGGAATCATTGATGCACATGCTGGCGTACCGGCTGTAGGTGCGGTACATCCTGGACAGTTTGTATTGGCGATGGGGACTTCGACTTGCCATATGCTTATTTCTGATAAAGAGAAGGCGATTGAAGGGGTTTGTGGAATTGTCGAAGATGGGATTATTCCTGGATATTACAGTTATGAGACTGGTCAAGTTGCTGTCGGCGATTCCTTTGCTTGGTATGTTGACCAAGCCGTACCGGGTTATGTCGAAAAACAGGCAATTGAAGCAGGAAAGAGTGTCCATCAAGTATTAGAGGAAAAGGCATCAGCCTATAAACCTGGACAATCTGGTCTTATCGCCTTAGATTGGTGGAATGGCAATCGTTCTGTCTTAGTGGATGCCAATTTATCTGGGATGATTATCGGATTGACATTAGCTACGAAACCGGAAGAAATTTATCGCTCTTTATTAGAATCGACAGCATTTGGGACTAGAAAAATTATTGAAAATTTCACTGATGCAGGGGTAGGGGTTAAGGAACTTTTCGCATGTGGTGGTCTGCCACAGCGAAATCATTTGCTTATGCAAATATATGCTGATATAACCAATCGTGAAATAAAAATACCTGCTTCCAATCAAACCACGGCTTTAGGTGCTGCCATGTATGCTTCTGTTGCTGCAGGGGAAAATCATGGTGGCTACGACACGATCTTTGAAGCAGCTGAGAAGATGGCCAAAGTTAAAGACGAAGCCTTCGTTCCAATCGCAGAAAATGTGAAAATGTATGATGAGCTTTATAAATATTATCTAGATCTACATGATTATTTTGGTCGGGAGAAGTATGAAATCATGCACGGCTTAAAAAACATGAGAATGAAAGGAAACTAGAAATACAAATATAAATGAAAGGCCTGTTGTGTTCACACTTTATGACCAATGGGCCATTTGTTTTACTAGACAGCAGAGACTACTACTCTAAAACATTTGAAGGAGGGATTACTCATTGAAACGAGTAATTAAATGGGGAATTTTAAGTACTGCCAATATTGCACAAAAAGCAATCATACCCGCTTTACAAGCAGCAAAAAACAGTGAAGTCTATGCAATTGCCAGCGAAAGTAACAAGTCAAAACAAGTAGCCGAAATATTTAAGATCCCAAAAGCATATGACAGCTATCTGGACTTATTAGAGGATCCAGATATTGATGCTGTCTATATTCCACTGCCAAACTCTTTACATAAAAAATGGGTCATTAAGGCAGCAAAAATGGGAAAACATATATTATGTGAAAAACCAGCAGCACTCCATACTGCGGATTTAAGAGAAATGACAAATGCATGTGCCGAGAACAATGTTTTATTTATGGAAGCATTTATGTATCAATTCCACCCACAGCATCAACGAGTGAAAGAAATCATAGCAAGTGAAGAGATTGGTGATGTAAAGCATATGACAGCAGCCTTTACATTCCAGCTCGATTTACATACGCGTGACATCCGGATCAATCCTGAATTAGGCGGCGGTAGCCTTTTTGATATTGGCTGCTATTGTATTCATGCGAGCCTTTTTTTATTAGATCAAGAACCAAAAGAAGTCTATGTATCTGGTGATATTCCTGCAAGTGTAGGCGTTGACGTAACGGCTACTGGACTACTAACCTTTGAAAATGGTATTACAGCAGGCTTTCATTGCAGCTTTGACGAGCCAATGACCCATCAGTATGAAATTTTTGGAACAAGGGGCTCCATTCGTGTGCCTTTCGCCTTTCGTCCAGATTTAAGAGATGGCGAAGGAATCATTTCCGTAACAGACGAAAACGGAAAAGAGAGAGAAGAACATGTCTCTGGAGATCAATACCTCTTACAAGTCGAACATTTCTCAAGATGTATCCTAGAACAACAACCGATTAACAAAGGTAAACTAAGCAACCAAAATTTAAGTGTCATTGAAGCTTGTTATCAATCATTAAGGACTAAGAAACTTGCAAGAATAGAAAAAAACAATATAATCTTAAACTAGTGAAAGAGAGAGTTAAGCAACCTTTAGTCCTCCATTTATAAGGAATAAGGGTTGTTTATTTTCATTTTGAGTCCTTGCTCAATGTGCACACCATTGAATTTCTAGAGACGAAGAGTCATTGTTTTGGCATTCCGTCTTTTTTGTGTAGCCCAAATGTTGCCAAAAAAGATACGGTATTGAACAACAGGGACTAAGAAGTTTCAATCCATTCGCTAGAACTATTTACAATTAGTTTTGAATACACTTCAAAGTAATCGATCATGATCGTTCCCTTTTATCATAGGGACATAAAAAATCAATATATATTATCCTTTCAAATCCCTCCTCAAAATAAATTTTCTACTGACAAACAAAAAACCCTTATTGTAAAAGGTTGGTAAATATGTAAATATTACAAATAAAGAGTTTCTTTATATTGTCAGAATATTATGTAGGAATGGGGTTATTACTTGATAAAGAGAATATTAATTATTACGCTGCTTTTTTCATTTGTTTTAAGTTCTACGATCTATGCCCATTCAGGGAGAACGGATAGTAGCGGAGGACACAATTGTAGTGCGAAATCTCAAGCCAAGGGTTTATGTTCAGGCTACCATTATCATAACGGGGGAACAGAGTCATCATCGAATGAGAGTACCTCCACTTCTACTACTTCCACTCAATCATGGGATAAGGATTGTTCCGATTTCTCTAGTTATGAGGAAGTAGTAGAATATTGGAACTCTAAAGGGTATACCAAAGATAATGATCCAGAAAGACTGGATGGTTGGGGAAACATTGTCGACGATGGTATACCGTGTGAAGCACCAAGTGGCTATGACACCAGCAAAATAAATGATAGTCCAGCCCAAATTGCCATGAAGACTGCGGAAAATGATAAGGCAAAGGGGGAAAAAGAAGGATATTCAGCAGGTAATACAGCTGGCTATGGTGCTATACCAAAAAATACAAATGGAAATGGGTCGGATGCATACAATCAAGGGTATCTGGCGGGATATGAAAAAGGTTATTCTGAGGGGAATACTAAACTCATTACGGACAAAGAGTCCGCAAAAACAGCCGGATATCAATTTGGATCTAAACAAGACATTCTTGAGATTCCTAATACATATAATAGCAATAGTAGTTTAAAAGAATCATTTACTGAAGGGTTTAATGTAGCTGTTCGTGAAAGAGATGCAAAGAAAAAAGAGGAATTTGCTGCTTTAGGATACAAGGACGGAAAAGAGGACAATGAAGGAACTCCTCCTAAAGAAACAAAGGATATCTATATTGCTGCATACAATGAAGGGTTTGTGAAGGGTCAAAATGAATTGAAAGAAAAGTATGTGAAAGACGGGTATGAAGCAGCCTTTACAATGTTGGATTATAAACAACCAGAACTATCAAAGGACCTTTATATAAAGTGGTATAAAAAGGGTTTTGAATCGAATAAAGAAATAAAAAAGATTCAAGATGAAGCATATAATATGGGTTTACAAGGTGAAGAACTTCAAATTCCTGCTCATTACGAAAGAGCTAAAATAATCGTTAGTGAGTATTATATGGTCGGTAAGAAAGAGCATGATTCTCTAAAAGAAAAGCAGAAAACGGCAACAGCTTCTGTAGCTGGACTGGGTATTTTTGGCTGGTTTGCCCGTCGCTTTTATGTAGCGAGAAAAATGGTAAGGTAAGGAGGAGAGTAGATGGGTTTCTATAAAACGATTTGCTATAGTGTAGAGGATTCCTTCATTAAAATGATGACTAGAAAAAAAGACCCTGCTCTTGTAAGGGAAAAGGTTTTAACCTATCGAAGTGAAAAAGAAAATAAGAAGGCCTTGAAGAAATCAATTGTAATAAAAAAAGAAAAAGTGGTAAGTCAACCTACTAAACAAAGCAATGATGAACTAATTAATTGCATCTTAGAAAATGATACAAATGGTGTAATTAGGTGTCTAGAAACAAGACAATTAGGTGTGTACTCCAAGGTGAAATCTGGGGAGTCAGCACTAGAATTGGCCATACATAAAGATAACAAGTATATGGTCGCTTATTTAATTAAGTATGGAGTTTTACCAAACCAAAAGGAAATCAAAACTGCTCTAAAATATAAAAATCAAGAAATAATTAATACGGTGAAAACAGGAAATCACTTGAAGTTAATCAGGGAGTATAAGTTGAAAAAGAAATCCATATAACCAACAATCTACCATTGAGTGTCATAGTCCCATTACCCTAAATTCATAAAGACAGAGTGTCTTTGATTGATATGATCCCCTTATAGTAGACAGAAAAAAGTAAGCACATTAAATCTGTCTACTATGAAGGGGATTTTCTAATGGAAAAAAAGAATAAAACCTATGGCGTAACATTCAAGAAAAAAGCAGTAGATTTATACCTGAAAAATGGTATAGGTTGTGAGACCGTAGCGAAAGTTTAGGTATTCATCACTTAATGGTTTTTGGCTGGGTTAAACATTTTAAGGCTGGGGGGATTAAGGGTCTTGAGGAAAAACTAAAGGGCCTGGTAAAGGTAGACAAAGAACTCGTCCAGAGAATTCAGAAGCTAGAACAACCGTCCAATAACTCATTCCAACCTAAACCAATACCCTCAGTAACTCCACAAGGAGCATACGAGGGTAAAGTAATATTCTTAAATATTTTTGGTCTATTCATTGTTTACTAACTAGACAATAGAGTGGTGTAAGTGTGCGGGCGTTTAATCACCTGGACATAACGAAAAAATAAATATTCTTTATCCAGTTAGCTCGTTATCTTGATTCACGGAGCCACTCTTTGACCTTTTTTTAGCCAATCTATTAATAATGAGTGTAATTATTAACGAACATAATAAACTTCCTGCCATTGCTATGATAAAGCCACTCATATTATTGGATAGGAAAGGGGCCATAACGGATGGAACATAAGCCGTTCCTCGGACATTTAAGAGGCCAACAAGCAACCCACCTAAACCGGAGGAGGCAATGGCTCCTGCAAATACATATTTGTTGGAAAACATAAAGGGGTATGCCGCTTCAACAAATGTGCCAAATCCCATGTTTATCATAAAACCAGGTACTGCCACAGCTGCTTCTCTCTTATCCCGGGGTGAAATAATATTTGCTAGTGTGATTCCAGCTGATACCATGACTAAGCCAACCATATCCACTGCACCTAAGAAACTGTTCCCTGTACGTTCCATTTCTAAAAGGACAATGGGGAGAATGGCAGCATGGTAGATTCCTCCTATAATTGCTGGCCAAATTAATAAACCTGCGATTAATCCTGCAAGAACTGGATTCATTGATACAAGAGTATTCAACAAAGTTCGAATTCCTTCTCCAAGTTGTAGGGCAAAAGGTGCGATGAGAAAATACACAAATAATCCTGAAATTAATCCGGCAATACCCCCTGCGGCAATATTAACGGTTGTAGCAGGAAATTTCCATTCCACACATTTTCTAAAAATATATTGAACTAAAAGCCCCGCACCGATCCCGCCGATAATTCCACCAATAATTCCGCCATCCACTGATAAGACCCCTGCAACAATGCCTGCAACGATGGAAACATCATCAAGGTCCGCAACTTGCTTGGCAGCGATCACAGCAAGGATGATTGGGAGGGCCTGAATCATTAAATCAAAAACATCACTAAGCCCGGTTAATTCAGGAATCTTACTCATCGCCAATACTAAAGCCATGGCGATGAAACCTGGTAAGGAAGCTAGCATCATTCCGCGAATATTAATTCGTTTAAAAGGTGAAGTAGATGGATTTTGAGAATTTCCATAAGTGCTTGCTTTACCGATAATTGGACGATACGAAATTCCCCAGTGTTTGCTTAATGAGGTAATGAATGTCACGGCGCGTGTCCGATTCGTTGTCCCAGTCGTTCCTGAGGTGGAAATTACGTTCCCTCCTTTTGAACTAATCGTTGCCATTGAGGTGCCACCAGTTCCTGTCGCAGGCAACTTTTTCTTCGCGGCTGCTTCAACTGCTTTTTGGTTGGCACTATTTGGATCTGCACTCATGAAGATAAGCCCATCAATTGCCCCATTTTCAATTTTTGCAGCAATTTCTTCATCAAGTCTTGCCGCTTCTTTATTAATTTCTTTCAAGGTTCCTTCGATCATTACATACGGCTTGTAATTGTGTTCATCCCAGCCATAAAGAACGGCCTCTGTTGTTTCCTTCGCTGAATCCATGGATGCTTTGGCAGCAATAAACTGGAGAGATCCGCAAACAATGTCAGCGGCTTCTATTTGTAAGAGAAGCTCATCAAGAAGCTTCTCAGGTTCTTTGCCGCCCAAAGAATAGAGGTTCCCTCCGCTGCTACCAAGAATGGCAACTTTCTTTTTCATTATGTATGCCTCCAAACCTAATTCTATTTTATATACCTATATTACTTTACTATTCTAATTAATTAAAGTGGTAATGGGATAAAAGATCAAATTTTTCGAAAAGTTAAAAAGTAATTGATCGAGGTAATGCATGAAGTAAGATTTACCACGTTGTAACAAAATGAAAACAATGACAAAGGGGATAATGAAGCAACAGCGAGTGTCGATGTGGCCGTCGCACGAATTAATCAATTAAAAGTATAGTGTTAAAGCAGTTTGCTATTCTCTTCATTTTCTGGTATCATAAAGAAGAATTATTTTTGTTCGGTGTAAAGGATTGTATAAGTTTCAACTTTACGTTCTAATGATCACTTTGGCAGGGATAGTAATACATTGTGTGTTTTTCACACTAGGAGGCAACAAAAATGGAACAAGGTACAGTTAAATGGTTTAATGCAGACAAAGGTTTTGGATTTATCGAGCGTGAAAATGGAGACGACGTATTCGTACACTTCTCTGCTATTCAAAGTGAAGGATTCAAATCATTAGATGAAGGTCAAAAAGTTACTTTTGATGTAGAAGCTGGTCAACGTGGACCTCAAGCTACAAATGTTCAAAAAGCATAATATTGACACCATATAAAAACCAGACTCTTTTATGAGAGTCTGGTTTTTTATTTGTCCAAATCAAAAAATTATCGATAAAAACCCCTACTAAACATTCGAGTAGGGGGAGGATAATAAGAGTAAAGTAGATTGATAGTTTGAGTAAAAATAGCTCGTTATCCTTATGATCCCTAATATTTTGTTAAATTCCTTAAATTTATCAAGGGTATACTACCGATTAAACTTTGGCAACTTACCGGTAAAAGTGAAAGGTACCTATGTAAGAAATAACCAACAATATATTAAAGCGATACAGAATTGATGCCTATAACATTTTCCTATTTTCTTTAGATGAACCGAAACTTTACAATTTCCAAAATACTCCTTAATAAAATATTTGTATAATTTTCCTATGTCACAAAAATCGATCATTTTTTTAGGAGGAATTATGAAAACCAAGAGATTTAGGGTGCTTATATCGTATCTATTAATTTTTAGCCTAGTCTTACCGAACTTTATTTTAATTACTCCAATCATTACCAAAGCGGAAGAACTAGAAAAAGTTTCTATTCCACAAGTATCAACTGAGGAAAATTTCGTACATACTGATTCAAGCACTGAATCTACAAAACCAACACTGGAAGGAACGGAGGAATCAACAGATTTGAGTGATTCCGCAACGGAAACTACTCCGTCAACAGAAACAATTACAGTAGAAGATTTCAATAGTCTTCCACACTTGCTGATAACAGAGGTTTCACCAGATTCTGCAGGAGCGGACAATTATGAGTTTTTCGAGCTCTATAATAATACGAATCAACCATTACTATTAAATACCTATTCTTTTATTTACCGTTATTTGGATACAGGTGTGGAAAAACCATTTCAAATTCTGAGTAATATCACCATTGAACCACAAGAGACATTCGTATTTTGGTTCAATAATGCCGGAAAGGCTTTAGCTGATTTTAATGCACTATTTAATTTGAACCTGACTGAAGACAAAGTCATTCAATTCAAGGATGTATTCCCTGGTTTTGCGAATGGGGGGAATCGTGCACTTGTTATTAAGGATCAAACTGGGAAAGAAATCATCTCTGCAGGTTATCTTCCAGGGGAGACCGATAATACTGGGAAAGTTGTTCAATTCAACTATCCAAAAACAGGAACGGAAATGGAAAAATTCCAAACGCTTGCAAATCCGACGCCAGGAGCATTTGAACCTGTACAAGTTCCTGCAACAGCCGTTATTTTACCTGAAATAATAGAAGACACATTGGCACCTGACATTGGGCATTCTGCATTACATAGCAGCGAAGCATACACACCAATCAGGATCGAAGCAACTGTTACAGATGATCAAGCAGTACCTTACGCAACCCTACATTTCAAAAAAGAAGGGGATGAAGCATTTACATCGATTTCGATGAGTGCTACCCCTGAAGATTCTTCTAAGTTTTCAGTAGAAATTCCTGCTGAGGCAGTTGAATCTGATTTGGTTTATTATATTGAAGCAGCAGATGGAAAAAATATCACTAAAACGTCAGAATACAAAATTGCAATAGCACAACCGGAAATAGATTATAACAAACTGCCTGACTTCCTTGTCACAGAAGTTGTTCCTGATTCAACAAATGTCGGAGGGGCTGACGGCTATGAGTTTATTGAAATCTACAATAATACGAACAAAGATATAAATTTCAAAGATTATAAGATGCAATACCGTTATGGTGAAGACCCGAATAGTGATGTTATTTGGGAATCTGTACCTGATGATATTGTCATAAAATCAAAAGATACATTAGTTTTTTGGATAATTAATGAACAAAATGAGAAGAAAACGGTAGCGGATTTTAACGCAAATTACAATTCTAATCTAATAGAGAATAAAGATATTATTAGAATTTTCAGCGCTGGAATGGCAAATGGTTCTGTCCGAGGCCTTGTCGTAGCGACCAATACAGGATTTGAAAGCTCGGTTGCTTATTACAATGAAGTAACTGGTAGTGATGATACAAATCCTGATAAAGGGATTACATACAGATATCCAGTAGATGGGTCAAATAAGATGATCAAGGTAAGTGCAGGAATAAATGCGGCTACACCTGGGAAAGTCCAATCAAGTCAAGTCCCTGCAAACACAGTTGAAGTACAGGATGACAGTGTATCTCCTGCAGTGGAAGATTTGACGGGTAAACCTGAAATTAAACAATTAGAAGATTTAAAGATTAAGGCTGATGCCACGGACAATGTCAAAGTAAAAACGGTTGCCCTGTATTACAAAAACAATAAACAAACAGAATATAAAAGGGCATTGTTACAGCAGGATTATAATGATTTACTGTATTACTATACAATTTACTCGCCTGATTTAATTGGGAAAGAAAACATAGAGTATTATTTCATTATTTCTGACGGAACGAATGAAGTGAAAAGTGATACATACAAAGTGAAGATTACAAGCGATAAAAACCCTGACAAGTTAAGACTCAATGTGAAAAATGGAGATTTTCTTTCAGGAGAAGAAATTATTAAAGGTTCTTCGAGTGATGCAACACAGGAAAATATGAAGCTATTTATTGATGAGTCTGAGATAAAGGAACAGACTTATCATGCTCTTGAAGATGAAAGTTATCTTGCCTTTGAAGTAAGTAACGTGAATACCTTTTTCCAAAATGGAGTGACGATGGGGGATGAAGTGTTACGCATTTTTGATGACGGAATTCTTGATTGGCAAACAATCACCGTTCCGATACAACCGGAGAAAATAAAAATTGGCGAAAACACCTTTACGATCCGTTCTGGTGATAAAGCTTCACCATTCCCTTCGAATGCAGGAGAGAACAGGGATGATTATAGTTTACGAAACGTGAGATTAGTTCTTTCTGACGGGACAGTAATAAATGATCCTGTTTATACAGATCCTGATAAGGTGATTGCAATGAAAGATGCCAATCCAGCAGTTGATTTCACTTTTTCTCTACCAGTAGAAAAAGCTCCATCAAAGGCATATAAGTGGAATACAACGGCAGTATCGGATGGTGCTCATACGATTAAAGTAAGCGATCCAGTCATTGGCGAGCGGACGGCTACCGTAAAAGTAGACAACACTGCTCCTGTTATTGATCCTTCAATAGAAAAGAATAAGGAATATAAAGGTGAATTTATTATCAATCCGTCTATTACCGATGTAATAGCTGGTATTGAAAAAGCGGAAGTTAAGTTGGATAACGAACCGATAACCGTTCCGTATAAAACTTCCTCATCACAATTAGCACCAGGCAACCATGAGCTACTGATTACGGCAATTGACAAAGTAGGAAACAAAACAGAACTTTCAATCCCATTCTCTGTAGTGGATGAATTACCATCTAAGCCAAAGCTCCTATCACCGAACGATGGGGATCCAGGTGTAAAAGGATCTCCAACTTTGAAAGTAAAGGTGACAGATCCTACGAACGATGATATGAACGTGAGTTTTTACAAAGGCTTCACATATAATGCGGCAAACAAAGATCATGTAAAAGCTTTTAAACATGCAACCGATGTAGAGCCACCGCAAACGGCAGTTCCAGAAGGGGAAACATCCTTTACCGATGAAGACATCTCAAAAGTAACAGCTTCAGACGATGAATATTTGATGACAGATTCAACTACGCAATTCCCGTACCATCGTTTTGATGTAATACTGGATAGCTCTGTTGATAAGGATGATGTTGTCGAATTATCGTGGGAAGGTCATTCACTAAAAGGTCGAAAAGTAACGATGTATGCATGGAATTATACGAAAAATGATTGGGTTGCAATCGATTATAAAATTGCAGGAAATGGTGACTTTTCGTTAAAGCAAAACGTTCCTGTAAACGAGTATGTAAAGAGCGGTAAAATCAACGTAATGATACAAGATGAAATCCCGGCTTCTCCAAACGATTATGACTATACATTCGTTTGGATGTCCGATACACAATATTATTCCGAGAGCTATCCGCATATTTATGAAAGACAAACACAGTGGATTGCGGAAATGCAAGAAGCATTAAAAATTAAATATGTCATCCACACCGGAGATTTAGTAGATGAACCAGATAAGCAATACCAATGGAACAATGCCGATCAGTTTATGAAAGTTCTAGACGATGCAAAAGTACCATATGGCGTTTTAGCAGGCAACCATGACGTAGATCACAAAACAGGTGATTATACAAATTACTCGCAATACTTTGGTGAAGATCGTTTTAAAGACAAACTATACTACGGCGAATCTTACAAAAATAATCGTGGCCACTATGATTTAATTTCAGCTAATGGTAATGATTATATCATCACGTATATGGGCTGGGGAGTCGATGACGAATCAATCGCTTGGTTAAACGAAGTTTTAGCGGCTTACCCGGACCGAAAAGCCATTCTAAGCTTCCACGAGTATTTATTGTCAACTGGCACAAGACACCCGCTTGGAGAAAAAATTTATAACCAAGTGGTAGTGCCAAACAAAAACGTCATCGCTGTATTAAGTGGACATTACCATGAAGCTCAAACGCTGGTAGATTCAATCGATGACGATGGAGACGGAACACCAGATCGTCAAGTCTACCAAATGCTTGCCGATTATCAAGCTGGTCCAGAAGGTGGACAAGGCTACATGCGCCTACTGCACTTCGATACCGACCAAAACAGAATTCTTGTAAACACATATTCCCCTTATATGAATGATTACAATTACTATGACACAGACAAATACGCAGAAAAAGATGAGTTTGTCATCAACCTAGATCTTCAACCACAAGAAAAAAGAGTCGCTACTGACAAATTTGAAGTAAACGTTTATACCAATTCTAAAATTGGCAAAGTAGAAAATGTGAAAAGCGGTAAAACTGCTCAAGTAGATTGGAAAGGTCTACCGGCAAATCATACGTATTCCTGGTATGCTGTTGCTGAAGATATTTTCACAGGTAGAACCGTTTCTGACATTTGGTCATTTAGAAAAGGTAACCCTAAACACGAGGTAGAAAAAAGGGGAATTAACGGTAAAAAATAAGAATAGTCCTTAATAAAGCCTGACCCTAATGAACTGCCCCGTAAATGTTAGACATTTGACTAACATTTACGGGGTATTTTTTATGGCTAAAACCATCCACTCAATAGAATTCCTCGAAATTGTTACGAATGCCTAGCCTCGTTTTAAGTGTTTGAAAATTATGTAGAGCTTCGGGTGAAAAAGTATAGTTCTTCCATTAGGGTAATTTGCCTGGCACCTTGAGATTTAACATCGACTCCTCGACGGAAAAAATTGGCTCCGGCGCGCAGATCTCAAATCTCGCTCGAAAAGTACCGATTCCGGCGCGCAAACCGTCTGATCTGGCGCGCAAATTCGAAATGCGGCTCGCAAATTTGATTTCCGGCTCGTAATGTTAGAAAAGCTAGGGGGATGCACGAAACAAAGCTATCGATCTACTAGTTTTTTGGCTTGTAACCACTCGATATTTTTCAAAACTTTTTTCAAATAGTAGCACTGCTATGTATGCTAGTATGATCTGGCTGAAATTAAGCTTCTCACACAATATTTAACGAGAGAAAATCAGACTTGTTATCTTAGAGCTGAATTTTTATAAAATTTCTTCTCCAGTTTTACAGAAAAATAAGCAAAAACAGAGAGCCCATTCAAATTGGCTCTTTGTCTTTCTATGCCTAAAATCATAGCGTTTTCAGTCACTAAATCCATTTCTTAAAAAAGTTTTGAGTGCCTGATCTCTTCTTAAAGTGCGTGAAAATACTGTAGAATAATGTAGAGTTATGCGGTATACTACATGAAAACAACAAAAATTCTAAAAATATTATTATATTAAAAAAGTGATAAATAAATAATTTAGAAGTTCTTCTCGTTTTAGTTTATTGACTTTTGGCCAAATTGGGAATTTTTTTATGTATACAATTATAAGGATTGAATGTATTAAAATGCACAATTTGGCATTAAAATTCGAATAGAATGTCGAGAGATGTTATTGGAAGGAGCTTTCATATGAGCGGTGAATCTGTTTTAGAAGTGAAAAATCTGCGTACTTCTTTTTTTACAGATGGTGGAGAAGTAGCAGCGGTAGATGATATCGACTTTTATATTAATAAAGGAGAAATCCTTGGGGTTGTGGGGGAATCGGGCTGCGGGAAATCGGTGACTTCGTTATCGATTATGGGCTTAGTCCCAAGTCCTCCAGGAAAGATTGTCGGCGGAGAAATTTTGTATAAAGGCGAAGATTTGACGAAGGCATCAGAAAAACGGATGCGACAAATTCGGGGGAATGATATTACGATGATCTTCCAGGAACCGATGACGTCTTTAAACCCCCTGTTTACGATTGGGAATCAGATTATGGAAACGATTCGCTTACACAATAAGTGGAATAAGCAGCAAGTGAAGGAACGAGCGATTGAAATTTTGCAAATGGTTGGATTACCTCGCGCACAAGAATTGCTAAATGAATACCCTCACCAGTTATCTGGCGGCATGCGTCAACGAGTAATGATTGCGATGGCTATGGTCTGTAATCCGCAATTGTTAATCGCTGATGAGCCGACAACTGCTCTAGATGTCACCATTCAAGCACAGATTCTAAAATTAATGAAAAAGTTGAATCAAGACTATCAAACGGCGATTATGATGATTACCCATGACCTTGGCGTTGTAGCCGAAGTTTGTCAGCGAATTGTCGTGATGTATGCCGGAAAGGTCGTCGAAGAAGGGGATATTGCGACGATTTACAAAAATCCAAAGCATCCTTATACCGTTGGCTTAATTAAATCTGTCCCTGATATGCGAAAAAAGGTTGATCGGCTTTATTCGATTCCAGGCAATGTTCCGAAACCAGGAAGTATTAAGGAAGGCTGCCGTTTTGCTGCGCGCTGTGAGCATGCCTTTGATCGATGCTTTACGGAAACTCCTGAACTGTATCAAACAGGAGAGGGACAAAAAGTAAGATGCTTCCTTCATGAACATCAAGGAGGTGTTTCCGGATGACCAAACCGATATTACAGGTGAAAAATGTAAAAAAATATTTCCCGATTACGGGCGGGATTTTAGGGAAGAAAATCGGCGATATGAAGGCTGTTGATGGTGTTTCTTTTCATGTCAATGAAGGCGAGACATTAGGAATTGTTGGAGAAAGTGGCTGTGGAAAATCGACAACAGGCAGAATGCTGCTTCGGTTAATTGAACCGACAGACGGGTCGATCCTCTTTGATAATCAAGATCTTCGGGCGCTACCCAAAAAAGAGATGAGAAAAGTAAGGCGTAATATTCAGATGATCTTTCAAGACCCTTATGCATCTCTTAATCCGAGACATACAGTGGAAAAGATATTAGAGGAACCGCTACTCGTCCACGGAATTGGGAATGCGACGGAACGAAAGAAAAAAGTTAGTGAAATGTTAGAAGTAGTAGGGCTAACTAGTTATCACGCGAGACGTTATCCCCATCAATTTAGTGGTGGACAGCGTCAACGTATTGGCATTGCCCGGGCGTTAATGACCAATCCAAAACTGATCATTGCAGATGAACCGGTCTCAGCACTGGATGTATCGATCCAATCTCAAGTTCTCAATCTATTGAAAGACTTGCAAAAGGAATTTCAATTAACGTATATCTTTATCGCTCACGATCTTGGCGTTGTCCGCCATATTAGTGATCGAGTCGGGGTTATGTATAAAGGACGGATGGTGGAGTTAGCTGATGCTGAGAAAATTTATCAAAATCCGCTTCATCCATATACCCAACAATTGTTAGCAGCGGTTCCGATACCAGATCCGGAATATTATCAAGCGGATGCACAAGCTGCGATTGAATTTGGCACATTGCCAAGTCCGTATGTCATCGATGATTCTTGGATGAATATTGAATCAGAACGTGATGATTTAGTGGAAGTTGCGCCAGGCCATTTTGTGGCTTGTCGTTTGAAGTGATTTTTGACTAAACATTGATATGTAGAAATGAAAGGGGAGGGGTTCTTGTGTTAACGTACACAATTCGCCGTCTATTGATGCTTATACCCGTCCTATTTGGTATGACATTTGTTGTGTTTTTCATCATTCGAGCAATCCCAGGTGATCCAGCCCAAGTGATCTTAGGGCAGCAAGCAACAAAAGAAGCGATGGCGCAATTAACAGAAAAGCTTGGCTTAAACGATCCATGGTATGTGCAATTTTTTCACTATGTAAAAGGGCTCCTGTCAGGAGATTTAGGGGAATCATTACGAAGCTCAGCGCCAATTAAGGATGAAATTTGGCCATACCTTGCAGCGACATTGGAATTATCATTGGTTGCGATGTTTATTGCCATTTTTATTGGCGTAAATGCAGGGATTATTAGTGCCTGGTTTCAAAATTCATGGTTTGATTATACGGCGATGATCCTGGCTTTAATTGGGATTTCGATTCCGGTTTTCTGGCTCGGTTTAATGGAGCAATGGGCTTTTTCTTTAGAATTAGGTTGGCTTCCTTCAACAGGACGTGAGAATGTTCGTGATCCAGTTGAAGTGGTGACGAATCTCTATTTAATCGATACATTGATCGCTGGTAGGTTTGACCAATTCGGTGAAGTCATCCGACATCTAATCTTGCCAAGTTTAGCTCTTGCAACGATTCCAATGGCGATTATTGCCCGTATTACTCGTTCTAGTATGTTAGAGGTGATGCGTTCAGATTATATTAGAACGGCACGTGCAAAAGGGATGAGAATGTTTTTTGTCGTGTACAAGCATTCGTTGAAAAACGCGGTTATCCCAGTGTTAACTGTAATCGGCTTGCAAGTAGGACTATTACTTGGTGGAGCAATCTTAACGGAAACGATTTTCGGCTGGCCTGGAATTGGCCGTTATATTTATGAAGCGATTGGGTTTCGTGATTACCCAGTGATTCAGTCTGGCATACTAATCATTGCGACCATCTTCATACTGATTAATCTAGTTGTGGACCTTCTGTATGTTGCTATCGATCCACGCATTAAATACAACTAAAGAGAAGGGGGATTTTTGTGCCGGTTTTAGCAAAACGTGAAAATGAGACAAACCAGCTTCAACAGGAAGAAGCGGTTTCCCCATGGCGGGAAGGATGGAAAAGCTTTAAGAAAAACAAAGTAGCATTGGTTGGCTTAGGGATTGTGCTATTTTTTATGATCATTGCGGTCTTTGCACCGCTATTAGCCCCATACGGAATCAATGAACAAGAACTATCCATCCGAAATAACCCACCTTCGCCTGAGCATTGGTTTGGAACAGATGACTTTGGCAGGGATATTTTTTCCCGTGTATTATATGGGGCTCGAATCTCATTATGGGTCGGCCTTGTCTCCGTATCGGGATCTGTTATCGTCGGGTGCTTCCTTGGCATTATCGCCGGATATTACGGACGATGGATTGATACAGTGATTTCGAGGATTTTTGATATAATGCTCGCATTTCCTAGTATTCTATTAGCGATTGCGGTCGTAGCCGTGTTAGGGCCATCTTTACAAAATGCCTTAATTGCGATTGCAATTATTAATATTCCGAATTTCGGCAGACTCATTCGTTCGAAAGTACTCAGTGTGAAACAGGAAGAATATATTATGGCAGCTCGAGCAGTAGGGATGAGTGATGGTCGTATTTTGTTCCATCATGTGCTGCCGAATAGTTTGGCGCCGATTATTGTTCAAGCAACATTAGCCATCGCAACGGCCATTATTGAGGCAGCAGCACTCGGATTCTTAGGGATGGGTGCTCAACCACCGCAAGCGGAATGGGGGAAAATGCTTGCCGATTCAAGGCAATACATTATTCAGGCACCATGGACCGTTTTATTCCCAGGGATCGCGATTATGCTGACTGTGCTTGGTTTTAACCTAATGGGTGATGGACTTAGAGATGCCCTAGATCCAAAAATGAAAAACTAAAAGTAGGTAGTTAGCGGGACGATTCGTCGTACCGCTTTCCATATAGAAAATAGGGGGAAAGATGATGAAAAGAAATTCTTCATTATTTGTAAGTATTTTAGTCGTACTTACATTATTACTTACTGCTTGTTCTGGTGGGAACAAAGAAAAAGCCGGAGACAAGAGCGAAACAACAGAACCAAAAGCTGGCGGTACATTAATTTATGGCCGTGGCGCAGATTCAATTGGTTTAGATCCAATCAATATAACCGATGGTGAGTCGATTCGTGTTACGCATAATATTTTTGAAACATTGTTTGTTTATGATGATAAGCTTGAATTACAACCAAAACTAGCGGAATCTTATAAAGTTTCTGAAGATGGCTTAACATGGACGCTAACGCTTAAACAAGGCGTGAAGTTCCAAGACGGCACCGATTTTAACGCAGATGCTGTTGTATTCAACTTTGAACGTTGGATGGATCCAGCAAACCCATACCATAAAGGAGATTTCCCATACTATCCATTCCTATATGGTGGATTTAAAGGTGATCCAAATCACAAAATTGCCTCTGTAAAAGCAGTGGATGAATCAACAGTTGAATTTACACTAACTGAAAAAACAGCACCTTTTATTAGCTATTTAGCGATTCCAATGTTCGGAATTGCCAGTCCTGATGCGATTAAAAAATATGGCGACAAGTTTTATGAAAACCCAGTTGGCACGGGACCATTCAAGTTCGAGAGCTGGAGTCGTAATGATAAAGTTGTCTTAAAGAAAAATGAAAATTATTATGTCGATGGACAACCATATTTGGATGAAATGATTTTCCGTGTGATTCCGGATAATTCATCTCGTCTAACCGCTCTTCAAAGTGGCGAAGTTGATATCATTGATGGCTTAAATCCAGATGATGCCGATACAATTAAAGCAAATTCACAATTAAGCCTGATTAAGCGTCCAAGTTTTAACACAGGCTTCATGGTGTTCAATACACAAATGGCACCATTTGATAATGTAAAAGTGCGCCAAGCGATTAATATGGCGATTAACAAAAAAGAGTTAATTGATGCATTCTATAATGGCTATGCAGAAGTAGCGAAAAACCCATTCCCATCTTCACTTTGGGGCTATAATGATGCGATTGAAGATTACAAATACGATGTAGAAGCAGCGAAAAAGTTACTTGCAGAAGCAGGCTTCCCTGACGGCTTCAAAACAGAATTATGGACGATGAGCAATCCAAGACCGTATTTACCACAACCATTAAAAATTGCAGAAGCGATGCAAGCGAACTTAAAAGCGATCGGAATTGACGCAGAAATCAAAACGTATGAGTGGGCAACGTACTTACAAAAGACAGGTGAAGGTGAGCATCCAATGGCTTTATACGGTTGGACAGGCGTTATGGCTGATCCAGATAATTTCTTATTCCCGAACTTAAGTAATACGAATATCGAAAAACCAGCTAGCAATCGTGCATTCTATGATAATGAAGAGTTTACAAATTTATTACAACAAGCACGCGTAACCTTTGATCAAGACGAACGCATTAAGTTGTACAAACAAGCACAGGAAATTTTCCATCAAGATGCACCATGGGTAACAATTGGTCACACAACACCACCTATGGGTCTTGGGGGCTATGTACAAGGATTTAACGCTCACCCAATGGAAAATGATAATTTTGCTGAAGTGTACTTGACGAATTAAGCAACATTACAATTTTTATACATGATCTTTGCGTCATGTAAAGACAGAAAGGGTCTGACCCCACACACCATATCCCGTTTAATAAGTCATTTACGACCTCTATAAACGAAATATAGTAGATGTGGGGTCTGACCCTTCTTGTATACAAGGAGGAACAACCATGTACGAACTGTTAAAAAATCTAAGTAATCTCGTGGGACCAAGCGGTTTCGAGCAAGATGTTCAACGGTTTATTTTACGTGAAGTGAAAGACTATGTAGATGAATATCATGTTGACGCAGTTGGTAATTTACTAGTGAAAATAAAGGGGAATGATGCAAGTTTCCCATCTTTAGTCATTGCGGCGCACACAGATGAAATTGGCTTTATTGTCAAAAAAATTGAAGAAAACGGCTTGATTCGCTTTGAAAAATTAGGTGGCTTTGATGATCGAATCTTACTTTCCTTGCCGGTACTCATAAAAGCAGATCGTGGCATTGTACATGGTGTCATTGGGACTTTATCCGTTCATTATGTGAAATGGGATGATCCAAACCGAGTGGCTAATCATCGCGAACTTTACATAGATGTTGGTGCTCGTTCAAAAGAAGAGGTCTCAGAAATGGGAATTCGCGTAGGTCAACCTATGTCTTATGGGACAGAATTTAAGAAAATTGGCAACCATCGTGTTGTCGGAAAAGCATTGGATGACCGAGCAGGCTGTGCTCTACTGATTCGCTTGCTGCAAAATTTACGTGAAACAGGTGCCAAACATGGCGATATTTACGGAGCATTTACCGTTCAAGAGGAAGTAGGATTAAGAGGGGCATCCGTCGTATCAGCGGCTGTCGAGCCTGACTTCGCTTTAGTACTAGATACCACACCGACGAGTGATACAAATGATGCGTTGATGACAGGTACACGCGTATTAGGTGCTGGTCCGTGTATTAAAATAGTCGATAAATCGTTCATCGCTCATCCACTTGTCACGCAACATTTGAAGAAGGTGGCAGAAGACGGCCATATCCCTCATCAGCTTGAAGTATTCATGGGCATTGGTACTGATGCAGGAGCAATCCATATGACACATAAAGGCGTATCAACAGGTGTTATTTCCATCCCATCGCGCTATACCCACACACCGATTGAGGTCGTAGACTTAGAAGATATGGAAAACTCGTATAAACTGCTCTATGAATTTGTTATTACAATGAATGAATTAAAAGGGAAGACGTTTTTGGATACGTGAGAAAGGTCTGACCACGCACTCTATATACAGTCCATAGTCGTAATGATGCTTACTTTGGTCTGTATATTATAGTGCGGGTCTGACCCTTTTTTTCTTTTATCCTGCTTTATGTTGATTACCAGTAGGTTTTTTCCAAATGCTTTCCATTTGTTCGAGCGTCTTCCCTTTCGTTTCAGGAACAAACTTCCAAACGAAGATTGCTGAAAGTACACTCATTAGCCCGTAGAAACCGTACGTTAACCCACCACTAAATTCTATCATCATTGGATAAGTAGATGAAATCAGATAGTTAGCAGCCCATTGTGTAGCTACAGCAATAGCCACGGCTTGTCCACGAATTTTGTTAGGAAAGATTTCCGAAATCAGTACCCAACAGATTGGACCCCATGACATCATGAATGAAGCGGTGTAGACAATAATAAATAGTAAAGTACTCATCCCGATAATATTTGAAAAGGCCAATCCTGCTACACCAAACATGCCAATCGCCATACCGATGGAACCAATGATTAATAAAGGTTTACGCCCCCATTTGTCCACTGTCAAAATGGCGATAACCGTAAAGACCACATTGATCAGGCCCATAACAATGGTCTGTAACATCGAAGCATCTTTGGCAGCTCCCATGCTTTCAAAAATACGAGGGGCATAATATAAAGCGACGTTGATCCCGACAAACTGTTGGAAGACAGAGAGAAGGATTCCAACAACAATCACTAATTTCCCGTAAGAAAATAATTTTTCGGATGAAATTTTTACCGTTACTGTTTGTTTAATTTCACCCAAAATGGATTTCGCTTCTTTCGAACCATTAATTTTAGTAAGGATAGCTAGAGCTTTATCATCTTGATTTTTCAATGCTAAATATCGAGGTGTTTCTGGTACGAAAAGTAAAAGAATACCAAACAATAGCGCTGGAATCGCTCCCGAAGCTAACATATATCTCCAGCCGATGTCGTTTATCCATTCTACTGTTTGTCCATTAGCGATGCCCCAGTTAACAAAATAAACGACCAACATCCCAAAAATGATCATAAATTGATTGAACGATACTAATCGACCTCGAACATTTGCAGGTGCAATTTCTCCGATATACATCGGAACAATCGCTGAAGCTAAGCCGACACCAATTCCCCCCATGATTCGATACAAGTTAAAAGTAAGTAGTAAAGCGATGGATGGCTCACCTTTTGTGAAAAATAAAAACTCGGGATAAGCAGAGCCTAAAGCTGTTAGGAAGAAAAGGCCAGCAGCTGCGATCAATGAATGTTTACGGCCGAATTTTGACGCGAAATAACCAGAAATTAAGCCGCCAATGATACAACCGATTAATGCGCTCGAAATGGTTGCCCCATGCGCAAACGAACCTAAGCCTAAAGGATTAATATAATAGGCTTCGATTGACTTTTCAGCCCCAGATATAACAGCCGTGTCATATCCAAATAGTAAACCCCCAATCGCAGCTACTAGCGTAATTGAAAAAAGATATAGTACGTTTCGTTTTTGTTTCATAATGTATGAAAGACAGATTTTAAAAACCAAATAGGAAAGTGAGTGAATCAATAATCTGTAAGATCGCCCATTTACTAACTAAGTAGCCTCGTTTTAATTCAGATTAACAGCGCTTTCAATTATAGGTAAATAGATTTTTGAAACAGATGCTATCAACTCATGTGCTCTATTGGTTTAATCAAATAAAACCTGTCTTCTCCCCCCTTTGTTTGAGATGTGTCAACCGTTCAAATCAATTCTGTTAAACTAATGTAAATTTGAAACTAGTTCTCGATTGATATCTTTCATTCGTATTTAACACGATAGAAGGGAAGTCTTGATGATGAATGGCATTTGGTGGACATTGTGTTTCAAGGCATACCCCTAAGTGCTTTTGCGAAAGAACCCCTCTAATTTCGAAATTACTTTCTAACATATTGGCGGTATATAGAACAACATTTGGCTGATCTGTTTCAACGATCAGTTTTCGGCCACTGATCGGATCTACTAAACAAATTTCTTCTTGATTATTTACGTTTAATAGAAATGGATGATCATATCCACCGCCAACGAGCTGGTTCTGAATATGCTTCGATTGTGCACCTTCGCGCACTTTTTTACCTTCTCTAAAATCAAAAGCTGTGTTTTCAACATCGATATACATACCTGTTGGTAGGAGTGCTTCATTGAGCTCTAAAAAATGATCACTTTTCATTGTTAATTCATGATCGAGTATATTCCTCTTTACATCACCACTTAAATTAAAATAAGAATGGTTCGTTACGTTCAGTAGTGTTTTTTTATCTGATAGACCTTGATACGTAATAACGAGTTCATTCTTGTTATTCAGACTGTAGATGACTGTTACTTCAAGCTTTCCAGGATACCCTTCATCGCCATCAGGACTTAGATGGGAAAATTTTATGTTAATCTCATCCGAATTCTCTTCAATGGCAGAATCCCAGATCACATGATGAAAACCAGTAGGCCCACCATGTAAATGATTTTCCCCTTCGTTAGTAGGTAAATTGTAAGTGACACCGTCTAGATTAAATGTTGGCGGATGTATTCTTCCTGCTACTCGACCAATCATTGAACCAAAGAAAGCTGAATCGTTTACATACTCGTCTAACGTATCAAAACCTAAGACAACATTTTCGAACGTACCAACATTATCAGGTACAAGAATCTTTGTAATCATACAGCCGAAATCGATACAAGTAACTTCCATGTCGTGATCATTTCTCAATGTAAATGAATGCACATTTTGTCCGTGTAATTCACCAAATATCGCCTTTGTTACGTTCATATTACTCTCCCTTTTTAGCATTCGATTCATTCTACAAGTTTGCAAGGAAAACGGATTGAAACAATTCCTTCTATATAAAAAGCGTAGGAGGGCGGCTTTACTAGAATTATTCCATTTTCCGGAACTTTTTTAATCCTTCATTTAATTGTTTAGTTTGTACATACACATTTTTGTATAAATGGTAAAGTTGTTGATAGACTTCAACATTTTCCGGTACAGGTGTGTATGTTTTAGCAGAGGAGATGAATACATCGGCACATGCTTCTAATGATTCGAACCAATTACACCCGTATGCGGCTAGTATTGCTGCTCCAACAGCTGGCCCTTGTTCACTGGATAGCTTGATTATTTTTGCATTGAAGATGTCAGCTTGAATTTGCAGCCATGTGTCATTTTTTGCCCCTCCACCGATGGAGATGATCGTATCAATCGTCTTGCCATTTTCGCGGAATATTTCGATCGATTCATGCAAAGAAAAGGTAATGCCTTCAATGACCGATCGTGCGAAATCCCTTTGTTTATGGGAAGAATCAATACCGATAAAACTGCCACGTATGTTGGCATCTGCGTGCGGTGTTCGTTCTCCGACGAGATATGGGGTAAATAACAGGCCGTTTGCTCCAATCGGAACTTCGTGTAAACAGGCTAGTAGTGATTCAAACGATTCATCTTTGGCAAATGTATCTTTAAACCAACTTAAACTATGTCCAGCTGCTAATGTTACGCCCATTGTGTAAAAAGCATTTTCTTTGCCATGATTGAAATAATGGACTTTCCCTTGAAAGTCTCGGGTCTTGCGTTCCTCATAAGAAAGGACAACACCTGATGTGCCAATACTGCATAATGTTTTTCCTACTGAAAGGATGCCTGAACCAATTGCACCACAGGCATTGTCTGCCCCACCCGCAAATACTTTCGTAGACCGAGCTAAACCGGTTTGTACCGCAATGTCTTCAGTAATAGTACCAACAAACTCGTGTGATTCTACTAATGGTGGGCAGATAGTACGATCAATCCCGACTAACTGACATAGTTCTTCACTCCACTTTTTCTCCCCAACGTTCAATAAAAGAGTGCCAGCCGCATCTGAATATTCACTATGTATGAGACCGGTCATTTTATAACGCAAATAATCTTTTGGTAACATAAAAACAGCTGTTTTTTCGAATCGTTCTGGTTCATATTGTTTAACCCAAAGTAATTTTGGTAATGTAAAGCCTTCTAATGCTTGGTTTTTCGTGATGTCTAACAGACGTTTTTCGCCAATCATATTGTAGATTTCCTTACATTGCTCCGTTGTTCTCGTATCATTCCAAAGAATGGCATTACGTAAAACGTTATACTCTTCATCTAGTAAAACAAGTCCGTGCATTTGTCCGGAATAACTAATCCCTTGAATTTGTTCGATTTCGCCATCAAATTGCTCGACAAGTTCCTGTAATGCGGCAATTGTTTTTTCTACCCATTCATTCGGGTCTTGTTCACTATACCCAGACTGCTCTTGGATTAAAGGATAAGACCTTGTTGTTTCATGACAAACTTCACCGTTTTCATTCATTAATAAAACTTTGACAGCACTCGTACCTAAATCAATCCCAATTACATAGTTCATGAAAAATCACCCTTTTTTTAAGATAGAAGGAGGGCCTGACCCATTCATTACGAGTCACCCTCCTAATCTAGTTTAGTTATCCCGCATTAACGGGCAGTAAAACGCTCACCTCAAGGTTTAGGGGAATCGAAGAAGCGTAGGTGAGGGATAACTTGCCCGTAAAAGCCCGATTGGTTCAACTAACAATCAGTGGGGGATGAAGAAAACCCCCACTGATTGAAGTTTCACTTTATTTCACACTTACAGTTGCTAGTGCATCTAAAATGTACTTATTTAAAATAGCTTTTAAGTATTCTTGTCTACCAGATTTATTTTCAATCTTGTCAAGTTGCAGGGCATATTGTTCTAGTGTATGGAAGTTTGTTTTTCCTTCAACAATATCAAGTCCAATGCCTTCTGTATAGCTGCTGTAACGATCTGCAACAAAATTGTCTAGCACTTTATCTTCAATTAAACGCTGAGCGACTTTTGCCCCGATAGCAAAGCTGTCCATGCCGGCAATATGAGAATAGAACAAGTCTTCAGGGTCAAATGAACCTCTTCTTACTTTCGCGTCAAAGTTTAACCCACCTGATCCAAGACCGCCGTTTTTGAGAATCTCATACATGGATAGTGTTGTAGAGTATAAATCTGTTGGAAATTCGTCCGTATCCCAACCAAGTAATGTATCACCTTGGTTTGCATCGACTGAACCTAACATCCCATTAATACGTGCTACATGTAATTCATGCTCAAATGTATGACCGGCAAGTGTGGCATGGTTCGCTTCAATATTAAATTTGAAATGGTCTTGTAAGCCGTATGATTGTAAAAACGAGAGGCTTGTTGCCACATCAAAATCATATTGATGTTTTGTTGGTTCCTTCGGTTTTGGTTCAATTAAAAATTGCGCGTTAAACCCAATTTCTTTCGAATAATCTAAAGCCATATGGAAGAAACGAGCAAGGTTATCAAGCTCAAGCTTCATGTTTGTGTTGAGCAATGTATCGTATCCTTCACGCCCACCCCAAAACACGTAGTTCTCTGAACCTAGTTCTTTACCAACTTCTAAACCTTTCTTCACTTTAGCAGCTGCATAAGCAAATACATCAGCATTTGGCGATGTTGCTGCGCCATGTAACCAACGTGGGTGGGAGAACATATTCGCTGTATTCCATAATAACTTTGTTTTACTCGTTTTCATATATTCTTTAACCATTGCCACAATTTCATCTAGATTCTTAAATGTTTCACTTAGTGAATCTGATTCAGGTGCCACGTCAAAATCATGGAAACAGAAGTAGGGAACGTCTAGTTTTTCATAAAATTCAAACGAAGCTTCCACACGTGCTTTTGCTAAGTCCATTCCGGAAAATTGATTATATGGACGTACCATTGTACTTTGTCCAAATGGATCCGTTCCTTCTCCTGTAAATGTATGCCAATAGGAGACAGCAAAGCGAAGAACATCTTCCATTTTCTTACCATTGATTGTTTCTTCCGGGTTGTAATATTTATACGCAAAAGAATTCGTAGAGTCTGGACCTTCATATTTTACATGATTAACCGTATTAAAATAGCTCATTTTCATTCCTCCAAAATAGTTTTCATATATTTATTAGTATCATTGAAAACGGTTAATGGTATCGTTTTCAACTTGATATTTGCATTGTATCAGCAAAAACTTAGTTTGTCTATCGAATGAACTAAGTTTTTCTTTTTCTTTTTAATATGGTATAAATAGAGTAAAGAAACCGTTTTAGATCGTTAATTTGAGGAGAAATGATATGACTTGGAATCAACAATTAGTAAAAGTAAATAATAAATCAAAAGTATTAGAAACGATTAAGGAACAAGCTCCATTATCCCGTGCGGATATCTCACAACAATTAGGACTAACGAAAGGCACGATTTCCTCATTAGTTAATGAGTTATTAGCAGAAAACATTTGTTATGAGACTGGTCCTGGTGTATCTAGTGGGGGCAGACGTCCAGTCATGCTGCTCTTTAATGAATGTGCTGGATACTCGATCGGCATCGATTTGGGTGTGAATTATATATTAGGGGTGCTAACTGATCTTTCAGGCAACATCGTTCAGGAGAAGATGAAGACAATCAATAATATGGACTATGAAATGGCCATGATTGCGATGAAAAAGATGATTCAATTTTTACTAGATTCTGCACCTACGAGTCATTATGGTGTTGTAGGAATTGGAATTGCCATACCCGGGATTGTCGGTAATGGGGGCGACCATATATTACTCGCACCTAATTTAGGTTGGAAAAATATCCATTTAAAACAAGAGATTGAAAAGGAATATAACCTGCCTGTTGTCATCGAAAATGAAGCAAACGCTGGTGCATATGGCGAAAAGCGGTTCGGAGCAGGTAGAGAATTTGAGAATCTCATCTATTTAAGTGCTGGAATCGGTCTTGGTGTAGGGTTTATTTTGAATAATGAATTGTATCGAGGAGCGGAAGGGTTTTCGGGAGAAATGGGCCATATGATTATTGATATACATGGTAAAGAATGCAGCTGTGGAAGTGCAGGATGCTGGGAGCTGTATGCATCCGAACAAGCATTATTAAACCAAGCCAAGGACGTAAAATCGATCAATCAAGCAGAGTTAAACTTGGAATCATTAGTTCAACTAGCAACAGAAAATGAGGAAATAAACTCTTTATTTGCTCAAATTGGTAGATACTTAGGCTTTGGACTGACGAATATTATTAATACGTTTAATCCACAGCAAATCATTATTGGCAATCGATTAGCACTGGCAAAAGACTTAATCGTACAACCAATCGCCGATGTTGTCGAACGTCATTCATTAAGATATAATCAAACAAACTTAAAGATTAGCTTTGCAGAATTAACCAACTATTCTGCGGCACTAGGCGTTTCGGCCTATGTAACCGAATTTTTTTTGAAATCAGATTTACAAGAATCTAAATAAAAAGTTTACATGTTCTTGAAAAGAAATTGAAACGGGTCCGATTTAATGAAAAGTCCTTATAAAAAAAGGGCTTTTTTATTTAACTTATTATCTAGCAGGGGAAATTATGAGGTAGTGTATAAAACTGTGATTAAACATATTACTTTGGTGAAGTTTGTCTTAAGACAAGCTTATACTACGATGAATCTGATAAACACAATCGGTGTCAAGATATAGCAGTCTTCCGGACCAAAAGGCAATTCTAAGTTTCCATGAGTATGAATGGATCACTGTAAAAAAACATGCGCTTTCTTTCCGATGATAGAGACCAAACTCGTAATCCACTGACCAATGTGAAATTAATTTTATAATTATATATTTTTAAAAATCGAAATATTCGCAATATACCAAAGGGGGTTATATACTAGATTTATCGGATTTTTTCATCCGCTATTATTAGTAGAATAGGAGGGGTTATGAAAAATATAGATCTGCAGACAACGATCTAAGTTTGAGGAACACTACGACAAAGTTTATTCTAAAAAGGTGTGGGGTAACCTGAATCCTCAATGACAGCACTAACAACATCGTTTTAAAAAAGTAGAGAAAATGGAGGGATCATATGAAATTTGGTAGAAGGAGTGCCGCTGCGGTTCTTTCAATAATCTTGTTACTAGGACTTCTTTGCGGAAGCTCTTTTGTAATGGCCTCTAGTAATAGTGATGATCTAGTATATTCTGCACAAGCAAATCGACATAGTGATGGTGCAAAAATAAAGAAAAATATGAAAGCGCTTCCTTCGGTTAGAGAGATTCCATATGGAGAGGGAATGACTTTCCATAGCGAACCTACTTCCATTAGTCATCCATTTAGCTCGATGTATAGTTCTAGCGGTCGTGTAGACATTTGGAATGACTATGGCTATGAGGAAAAAGAGTTTTTCATGTCAGGTAAAGCAAATGTATATGACATCAATAAAAAAGATGACCCATCCATAAAATCATTAGGCAATGATTATACAACAAGGCTACTAGTAAGATTCCCCAAGGATGCGTCTAAATTCTCTGGTCGAGTTTATGTAGATATTTTAAATGCTTCTAGCGGTGTAGATTTGGAAGATACTTTTGGCAGAAGCTATGATTGGTACATGAACGAGGGGCATGCCTATATTGGGATTACTTCGAAAACTGATACGATTAATGCACTAAAGAAATTCGATAGTAACAGATATGCAGATTTAAACTGGAAAGTAAATGGAGTAGATGAAAACGGGCTGGTTTGGGATATGATTTCTCAACTAGGTACTAAGCTTCGAGACAAAAGTGCAGGTGATATATTGGGTGGCCTAGACCCGAAATATGTGTATTTATCCGGTCAAAGTCAATCAGGTTTTTATTTGAATACGTACATCACATTATTTGATGATTTCCTGAAAAAATCCAATAAAAGAAAGCCGTTGTTTGACGGCTATTTGAATTTAGTAGGACCTGGAACAACCAATGTACGTTCGAATGGACCGAAGCCATCTGTTACGTATTCAGAAACGAGTGTTCCATATATCGTGATTATGTCTGAATTTGAACACCGGTTTGGAAGCTTAACAGAATATCCTGAGTATGAAAGAAAAAAAGACTCAAATTCTAAGAAAAATAAGTTTAGATTCTATGAGGTTGCAGGTACTCCTCATACTGATCCTACACTCGCAGTTATTCCCAATAGCGCTGAAATTGCTCTTGGTAACGGGAAGGGCAGACCACCCAAGGAGTATGATGCGGGACATTATGAAAGCGATTTAAATCTTCAGATATTTGTGAATGCTGCCCAAGAAAACATGCATAAATGGGTAACGAAAGGGATACCTGCTCCATCTGCTCAAGGCAAATGGATCGATTACAAAAAGACTAAAACGAAAGGGAAAACATTATATACTCCTAAAACGGATGAACACGGAAATGCATTAGGTGGAATCCGTGCACCGATGATGGAGTATCCAATTGCAACGTATTATGCGAGCAGAAATGGATTGCCTTTTGAGACAAATGGAAGCATGGTATTTTTTACAGCAGATAAAATAGCAAAATTATATCCTGATTTTGAAAAAGATTATAAAAAGCCATTCATAAAACAAGCAAAAAAACTATTGGATACAGGTTATATTTTACAAGAAGGTTATGATAAACTGGTAAATTATGTTAATGAAAAGAAAGGCTTCGGCGGACCAGATGCTGAGAAAATTTCCGCTATAGCGAATGCTAAGCCAACAAAGATTGTAGAAAAAACGTTTGATCATGAAGCGATTGGTTTTCATCCAGAAAAACAACCCGATGTAGAGGCGAATCCAAATCTAAGTCATCCATATAATTCGATGTTGTCATCTGTCGGTTCTGTAGATATATGGGGAGATTATGATTATACAGAAAAGGAATTTTTTCTTTCTGGTAATGCCAATGTGTATGAGGTTGGCAAAATCGAAGGCAATGATGTTCCGACGATTAAGAGTGGACCTCATGATTATACAAATCGGATCATCGTTCGTATGCCTAAGAATATGAAGAATTTTTCGGGTGCTGTTTATATCGATATTCTAAATGCATCCAATAATTCGGATATGGAAGATACATGGAGAAGAAGCTGGGAATATTACATGCAAAATGGTCATGGTTATATAGGCATTACATCTAAAAATGTCAATGTTTCAGCGCTGAAAAAATTTGATCCTGTAAGATATGCAGACATTGATTGGGGTGCTGATCAGGCTGGTAAATATGAAAACGGATTATTCTGGGATATGTTATCGCAGCTTGGCGTCGCTTTACATGATAACGAACAAAGCGCACAAATCCTTGGAAAAAAACCAAACTTTGTTTTCCTTGGCGGGCAAAGCCAATCTGGAATGTATCTGAATACTTATACAAATACCTTCCAGCCATACTTATATGATGCAAAAAAGAAAGAATACTTGTTTGATGGCTACTATAATTGGGTGGGTCCGAGACCGACTTCTTTGACACCACCTTTACAACCAGTGCCAAGTACAAATGAAAACAGTCCACAAACCATTTTTAAGGCAATGGGTGTTCCAAACATTGCCATTATGTCTCAAGCGGAATTTAAGGCTAAAGAAGCGAATCCTTCTACTTATAAGTCAAAAAAGGATCAAAACAGTGAGTATGATATTTTTAGACTATATGAAGTAGCGTCGACGCCTCACTCAGATGCGATATCGCCGATTATTCCAAATAATGATGCGATTGTTAAGGCTGGGGCAAAGGCTAGACTATACCCAACTAGTCCATTACCTAATACGATTAAGAGTGATTTGCACATTGATATGTTTGTAAGTGGAGCATTGCAAAACTTGTATGATTACGCTGTTGCTAAAAAGGCTAATCCACATGCAGATCCTAAGAAGTATTTCCCGTCTGCCGACGATCGATGGGTAAATATAGATCCTGCAACAGGAACATTCACAAGAGATGTGGATGGCAATGTAGTAGGAGGAATTCGTCACCCTCTCGCTGATCACCCAATGGCTACTTATATGGTAGAAAGTGATTTTATGACAATGTTTACTAACGAAAAGTTAAAGAATCTATATGGCACAAGAGAAAACTGGGTAGCTAAGATGAACGCTTCTGTCGATCAATTACTTGCAGAGGATTTAATCCCACAAACAGTTGCTGTCTCGTATAAGAAAGTCATTGCTGAGAATACAAGCCCTTGGAATCAACAATAAAATGGTATCGTAACAAATGCTCGGAGTGCCAGGTTTTGGGTGTTTCGAGCATTTGTTTTTGCCGATGAAATGGAATAAAAACGTCCATGAGCGTCTGATCCCAACCCAATGATGAAAAAGGTTCAGGTTCTCAATTTGTATCACTTTATGAAGGCGGCGATGCGGAGCTGATTTTGCAAAGTCTCGCCCTTTTCCACAGAAGAGAGCGTTATTACTTTGTTCTTAACTTCTATTACCTAAAATATTATTTAGATAGGAAAGTTTAAAAGGCATTTAGCTAAATAATCACAATATACTTAATTAAAGGAAGGAAGGGAATATTTAAGAAAGTAGGTGTAGTTGTTGGATAGTAGACAAAAAAAGGCGATTGTTATTGCAGGTTTATTTGGCATTATCTTAACAATAGCTATTCTTTGTGTTTACCTAACTTCGCCAAAAGAAAAAGTGGAAGAAAAGCCTGTTACTCAAGTTGAAGTACTGGAAAAAGTTCATACAGGTGGAACAACGCTGCCGGCGTCTGAGGACTTATTGACAGAGGAACAGATAGAAGGTGAACCGGCTTATATTTCTGAGGATGTGGTAACGAATAAGGAATAAAAATAAAAGGACTGACCAGACGTGTAATTACTGGTCAGTTTTTTTCAAATATGGAATTTTAATAACGGGTTGAGTTGTATGGAAGAAATCATAAGGCTCTTTTACATACGTAATATTCGGATTGTTGAACTACCCACCACTTAATTTCCAACGAAATTTGAAGTGGGGATTCCTGTGAACACCCGTGTATCCACCAGTTATTGAGCAGGCTCTACTCGTAGTCCCTACGGTGAAAACTTTTAGAATCTTGTACGTTGGACTCACCGCACGCTCTGCTCTGCTCTGCTTGGTTTTCACTACTTCGATACGTGCGGAGCTAGAACGTTGAAGATTTTACGCAACAGACGATTTTCCTGTTGCAACCTCCTATCTTCAGTTTTCAAAGAGCATTTGTACAAATATAGAACAGAACAAACACTCGTGTTGTTCAACGGTTTAGGCTAACGCCGACCGAAATTCATCTCCCACCTACTCATTGGGGTATGCCCTTCACATTCGTTGAGGAAGGAGTCATCTTTCGGGAAATGATAAAAATTGTTTTGATTATAATGTTCTAGTTGTCGCTCGTATACCTAGATTCTGGCTCGTAATCTTGTTCAGCGGTATCGATGGCTTGAATATCATGTGATTTTCCCCTGAATTTTTTCCATATTATTCATGATTATGATTGATGCTATAAGGGTACATGATTGTTAAAGGTTCCGCTTTTTGTCCTATTATCAGAATTTTGTCGAAAAGTTTTAAAGGAGTGCTTAGGTTAATATGATAAAATGGTAAAATAATTGATTAATAGGATTTGAAGGTTAATTGTTTTCTGCTAGTTTTATGGAAGGAATAAGAATATGTAGGGAATGGGGAAAGCTCGCGTTATGATGCGAACGTGAAAGACCATTTTCTAGTTTCTTATGAAATGAGAAGAGGGCGTCCCAAACGACTATATACCTGTTTATATTACGTGAAAGTAAACGGTGTATAGAGAGTCAGATCCTTCTGGGACAACTTTTTCGTACATATACGAGGGAGAATTTATCATGGATGCAAGTATAACAAAGGAAGATTTTTATCACATTCTCAAAGAAGCTTTTGACAAAGGAGAATCGGAGAGGGATGTAACAGTCAATGAGTTAGTAGAAGAATTGACTTTAAAACTCCAGGCAATATTACTAGAGGCATAAGGAAGATGTAGTGAATTTGTATCATTATATATCAGAATTTTAAAATATCATCCCGAATTAACAGAAAGTCAAGACCCCCATCTCAAGGCTTAGAAGAATCGAAGAAACGTAGGTGGGGGAGGAAGAGCCCCCACTATAGCCAATAAACGGAATGAGGAACGCTATCAGGGAAGCGTGGAATCAACAATCCATGCTAGTTGTTCCACTTCCTTTTTAGATAAACAGTCGAGTAAGCTGACTGTTGTCATATCTTACTCATCCATTAAATCCACAAAATAACTCTATGCATGGTATATATTTTCCATTGTAACCTGTGTTTCTCAAATTAACCTAGAAAGTTAACTTGTAGAAGCAAAAAAGTTCAAGATGGTGTAAAATAGTAATAAGAACTAGAAAGGGAGGTTGTCATATGCGATTAGAAGGAAAGAAAGTTATTAGTTTGGTTCATCATGAATGTGAAGATTTAGAGCTTTGGTATCCGATTCTCAGACTTCGAGAAGAGGGAGCGATTGTCCATCTTGCTGGTGAAGTGGCAAATGAGACATATATCGGCAAATACGGTGTGCCAGCAGAATCTGATTTGGCATATGGTGACGTCAATCCAGAAGATTATGATGCCATTCTAGTACCTGGAGGTTGGGCGCCTGATAAAATCAGAAGGTTCCCTGAAGTGATTTCATTAATCCAAGAAATGGATGCCAATGAAAAACCGATTGGCCAAATCTGTCATGCAGGCTGGGTATTGATCTCTGCTAAAATTTTGCAAGGCAAAAACGTAACAAGTACACCGGGCATTAAAGATGATATGGAAAATGCGGGTGCCAATTGGTATGACGAGCCGGTTATTACAGACGGACATCTTATCTCAAGTCGCCGTCCACCAGATCTACCGGATTATTTAAGAGAGTTTATTAACGTATTAGAAGCGAAATAATAGAACGTTTTATAGTAAAAGCGGGAGTCCTGATAATAGGGCTTCCGCTTTTGTATTTTATAAATCGGATAGTTGTGGGCATAACCACGTTTTGTATTGAAAATCAAATTTTGTAATCCATAACTTAAATTTCTGGGAAGTTTTGACTCCCTAAATTTGGATCTGGCGCGCAAATTTGATTTCCTCACTATCAGCTCAATGCTTCATCTCCTATCACTATTTTGCTCTTCATAAAAGCGCTAAGAATGCTAAACGAAGGAAATATAGAATTCAATAGGCTGTAGATAAAAAAGTTAGAGTAAATCGTCTTATACTTCGTTACATTCTATCAGACGGTCTTGGGGAGGATAGATATTCCGTGAATAATGGCAACCCAATGTGTAAAGCCAAGTACTAATAACCAACTTAAAATTTTCTTGGATGATGAAACATCTTTCTTTCCTCAGTTATCCCCCTGACACCATCTTATTAATTGTGATAAGTTAGTCCTGATAATGAGACGGAAATCCCCATTTTAGCTGTCTTGAATTTGCGTTATTGCATTGCATTTGTATTAAAAGTGAATTTTACACTATCACCTAACCATATTGTTTCTGAATATTCTAATGGAGTTTGATCATTTAAGTAGGAAATACTCTTTAGAAAAGTTGCAGGGACAGTGTATTGAACATTTAATAGCTTCATATCTGCTGCATTTGGAATGATGGATTGTATAGAATTTTCAATATTTACAGGTGTTAGATTATAGTTTTTTGAAAGAGTTGTACTTAGGTGGTTACCTATTAACGGTTTATCTAGTATTTTAGGAACCATTGAGTCAGCTAACCACGATCTATTAAGTCCAATAGGTTTGTTATTGAATACAAATAGGCGTTTAATATAAACTAAATTTTCCTCTTCAGATATTTTTAAACATTCATTCACATGAGAAATAGGTCCACACATAGAAGATGTTAATAGTACTGGAATAATATTATTCCCACTCTGTTCTAGCTTAGCATTTAATGCAGTTGGTAAACTGAAATCATGAACGAAAGGTTTCGGGTTATATTTAACAAAAACGCCTTTACCTTGAATTTTATTAATAATTCCTTCTCTTTTCAATTCCTCTAAAGCCTGTCTTAATGTAACACGACTAATGTCATATTCCTCTGTTAGTTTTGCTTCTGAAGGTATCTTTTCATTTTCTTTCCATTCATTCTTCATAATACGTTCTCTTATATTAGTTGCAACCTGATGATAAATTGGTACAGGCGAATCTTTGTCGATAGATATTCGATTAGTGTACACCACATAATCCCCTTTTTCATATAGTTGTATGGTTATATATACAATTGATTGTAAATGATTATGAAATAAATTCAAAGTTTACTGATCAATTTGAAAAAATAAAATATTTGGATTGATAATCATTGTATGGTTGTGTTAATGTTAATACAAGTTAAAAATATGTGAATGGAGGGTAACTTATGCGAGATTATGATAATGCAATGAGAAACCAAGTGTTTAGTTTACCTAAATTATTAAAAGAACAGTATGAGGATTTAGAGCCTAAAACAAGAAAGCTATTAACCACTCCTGAAATCTTTTCCATTCAAAAGATTGTGATTACAGGATGTGGAGATTCTTTCGCGGCAGGATTAGCGACAAAACACATCTTTGAACTATTAACAGGTATCCCAACTGAAGTCGTAACATCCATTGATTTAAGTAGATTGTATGCGGAAAATCAATTAGGAAATTCCCCAAATAACCCATTTATTTTTGCAGTCAGCCACTCTGGTACAGTAGCAAGAGTAGGTGAATCAGTAGAACGTGCGAATAAATATGGTGCTTATACAATTGGAATAACATCTAATAAAGACTCTTATCTTGGAAAAACTGCGAAAAAGACATTAGATTTAGATATTCCAAAATTCGAGTCAAGCCCGGGGGTCCGCAGTTATTTAGTGTCAGTCCTATCACTGCTTTTAATAGCCATTAGAATTGGTGAGGTTAGAGGGAAATACACGATGGATGTTGCTATGGATTATAGAAAAGACATTTTAACACAAGCGGATCTACTAGAAGAATCACTTACTTCCATGGATAGTAAAGCATTAGCACTCGCTTTGGAATGGTCCGAAATGGAAGCGTTTGATTTTATAGGTTCAGGTTTTGATTATGCCACAGCATGGTATGGGCACGCAAAGATATTTGAAGCTGTTGGGAAGTATGCGATGCACATTAACACGGAAGAGTGGTTACATCTGAACTTCTTTATGAGAAACTTTTCGAAAATTGGAACAGTAATGATAGCCAATTCTACAAATCCCAGTTTGTCTCGAGCAATAGAAACCATCAACTATTCGCTTGAACTCGGCCGTCCAACATTAGTTATTTCAGATCTAAAGGAAAAAGCATTTGCAGAAGGTTGCACGGTAATAGGAACACCGATATCAAAATACCCTATTTCGATTCCTTTAACACAATTTGTTCCATTAGCCTTGCTGAGTGGCTATATTGCGAACATGATCGGTGAAGAAGATGGTAGGGGATGTAAAGATAATTGGTCATTTGCTCAACATGGAAATGCCGTTAAAAATAGTGAAATCATTGTAAAATAAGAAATGAAAAGAGGATTTACTAATGCTGAAAAATTTCACGTTGCGAACTAAAGAACATGATGTAATCAAACTAAACGATGATATTGTTGAATTTGTTAAAAATAGTGGTGTAGAAAGTGGGACATGCGTCATTTATACGCCACATACAACGGCGGGATTAACCATTACTTCATATTGGGACCCAAGGGGATTAGAAGATTTACAAGATGAAATACGAAGAATCGTTCCAACGAGAATTGACTTTAAGCATCAACATGATACTCCACAAGATGCAGCGGGTCATGTTAAATCTTCATTAATAGGTGTTTCAATGAGCTTAATCATAGAGAATAGTGACTTATTACTTGGACACTCTCAAGGAATCTATTTTCTAGAATTCGATGGACCTAGAAATAGAGAATATTTCGTGAAGGTTCAATCAGACAGATAAAATGGAGGTAGACCAATGAAAAAGAAATTAGTTGGCTTAGTTACAATATTCTTGGTGATGGTAATATTCGCTGGGTGTTCAAACGATAGTAAAACAACAGCAGATGGAAAAGAAATCATAACTATGTGGTTCTGGGGAGCGCCTCCTGAACATCAAGAAACCCTAAAGAAAGTATTAATTGATAAATACAATAAATCGCAAAATGAATATGAATTAAAGATTGAATATAGAAATTCAGTTGATAAAGATATTTCAGTAGCCCTTTCTTCAGGTAAGGGTCCAGATATTGTATACGGTTCAGGTCCATCATTTGTCATTCCGCTAGCAGAGGCTGGGAGAATTGAAAATTTAGACAAGTATGCTGAAAAATATGGTTGGAAAGATAGAATCTTAGATCCTATCTATGAATCTGGTACTGTGAATGGAAGTCTTTATAGCTTAGGTAATTCATTGAACACAGTTGGTATTTTTTATAATAAAAAGGTTTTAAAAGATAATAATTGGCCGGAACCAAAAACTATCGAAGAATTAGAGAAAATTATGGATGAGGCAATTGAAAAAGGAATGTATGCTTCGGTAACAGGAAATAAGGGATGGAAACCAGTTAACGAAAATTATTCATCACTGTTTTTAACCCATTTTGCTGGTGGTGAAAAAGTTTACGAAGCCTTGACTGGAACGACTAAATGGACGGATCCTACAATTATTGACGCGTTAGATACTTCTGCTGATTGGTATAAAAAAGGCTATTTAGCAGGAAAAGATTATACAAACCTTACGTTTAATGAAGCAACACAGTTATTAGCTGATGAAAAGGCTCCGTTTTTCTTTGGTCCTTCTTTAGTATACCAATTTGCAGCTCAATCCTTTTCAGGAGACAAGGCGAAAGATTTAGGATTTATGGCTTTTCCAACTAAAGATCATCAAACAAATGAACCTTATTATACTTTAGGTGTCACAGCAACGTTGTCCATTAATGCTCAATCAAAACACAAGGATGAAGCTGCAAAAATTCTAGATACTATGATGACTAATGAGTTTATGAATGAAATGACGAAAACATGGCCTGGTTATTGGGGGGTCCCTTTAAAAGACCTACAAATTGATACTAGCGACATGCCAGAATTGTCAAAAGCATACGCTGAAACAATAAAAAATATGGTGGATGGTGTAAATAAAGGTCACTTTGGTTATTATTCAGGTGTATTCTTACCACCAGCAACACAACAAATTTTCCTAGATATTGAATCGATTTGGAATGAACAAATGACTAGTACAGAGTTAATGAAGAAAGTGCAAGTAGAGTTTGATAAAGAAAAAGAAAAAGGCTTAGTACCACCGATACCAAAACCTTCTGAGTAACAATAGAAAATGGGACACTCAAATTTATTTGAAATCGTCCCATTTTTATCCTAATGGAAGTAGAGAGGGGTCATTGCTGATGAGAAATACAGTCAATTATTTTCTAATATCCCCAGCATTACTAATTAGTATATTAATAGTATTTATCCCTGGATTATTAACAGTAATCGTTGCCTTTACCGACTGGAATGGAGTTTCAACAACACCAAATTTTGTTGGTGTTCAAAATTTTAATGAATTATTTGTAGATAGCATATTTTGGAAGGCGTTGTTAAATAATGCAAAGTGGACATTAATGTTCGTAACAGTTCCGATTGTAATAGGACTACTTACGGCTATGATGTTACTAAAAAGAAAAAAAAGTAAGAGTGCCTATCAATTAATCTTCCTCTTTCCTTATATTTTAGCACCAACCACAAATGCAATTTTATGGTTGAATATTATCTTCAATCCAGTTTCAGGAGTAATTGGTTACTTACAAGAGATTGGAATTCCGATTGATTCTCCATTATCATCGGTCGATACAGCGTTATATGCAGTAGCATCTGTAGATATTTGGCATTATTGGGGTTTCCTAACGGTCGTTTATTTAGCTGCACTTCGGCAAACTCCTACTGAACAAATTGAAGCCGCTTACTTAGAAGGTTGCAATGGTTGGCAAATCTTTAGATATGTGTATTTTCCTAGTATTAGGCCTACGTTCAATATAATGTTTGTGATGATTATTATCTTCTCTTTCCTCACCTTTGATTATGTTTACTTATTAACTGGTGGAGGTCCATCACATTCTACTGAAATGTTAAGTACCTATGCCTATACATTTGCTTTTTCGGCATTTCAAGTAGGAAAAGCAGCTGCCATTGCTTTATTTATGAGTTTCTTCGGATTGTTAGCTTCATGTCTATATATTTGGATGAGTAGAAATGATTTGAAAAATTAAGAGATGGAGGAAATATCATGAAAAGTAGTTCGTTGGCAAAGAAGAAACAGACGTCTGTCTTATCACATGTGATTTTACTGTTATTTTCCATTTCTGCTTTAGCTCCATTGTCACTTGTGTTATTAAATAGTTTTAAAAATCAAACTGAAATTATCAGAAATCCTCTGTCTTGGCCAAAAGCATTAAATATTTCAAATTATGTTGATGCTTGGCATGCAGCGAATTTTAGTACAGGATTTATCAACAGTATTTTGCTTACTGGAACGACAATCGTGATTGTATTAATAGCGTCAGGTCTTGCTGGGTATGTATTAGCAGGAAAAAAGATAAGAGGAACTCAAGCAGTCACGATCTATTTCATGGTCGCAATGACGATTCCGATTCAGTTATTTCTCTTTCCTTTATATTTTGTATTAGCAAAATTTAATTTAATAGGAAATATCTATGCTGTTAGTTTTATTTTAGCTGCTGTAAATATGCCGCTTGCCACTTTCTTAATGCGGACATTTTTTATGAATATACCAACAGAATTAGAGGAATCAGCAAGAATAGATGGCGCTTCAACATTTAATTTGATTACAAAAATAATGTTTCCTTTGGTGAGACCAGGATTGATTACAGTTAGTATTATTGTTGGAATTTCTGTATGGAATGAATTTTTGATTACATCTACATTTCTACAGGGGCAAGAAAACTTCACAGCAACTTTAGGATTTTTATCATTGAATAATACGTACAATACAAATCAAGGATTAATGATGGCTGCTTCTGTCTTAATGATTGCCCCCTTAATTGTTTTCTTCTTAGTCGTTCAAAAGTACTTTATTGAAGGATTAGTAAGTGGGTCCGTTAAAGGATAAAAAAGAAAAGGGTGTTAATGAAAATGAGTATATCAAAATATGAATATCAGATTTATTCGGGAGTTTTAGGGAAGATCATAGGCGTATATTTAGGACGACCTATTGAAGGCTGGACATATGATTCTATCTATGAATCGTTTAAAGACGTTAATCATTTCGTGCATCGACAAGTAGGAGTCCCATTGATTGTACCAGATGATGATATCTCAGGAACATTCGTTTTCTTTAGAGCATTGGAAGATTATCAATTTAATAAAAATTTGTCTGCGGCACAAATTGGTGATACATGGCTCAATTATATAATTGAAAATCAAACGGTATTGTGGTGGGGTGGATTATCTAGATCAACAGAACATACGGCTTTTCTAAGACTGAAAAATGGAATAAACGCCCCCATAAGTGGTTCAAGTGAGTTGAATGGAAAAAGTATGTCGGAACAAATTGGTGCTCAAATATTTATCGATAGTTGGGCAATGGCATGTCCGAATAACCCTGAATTAGCAGTCGATTTTGCTAGAAAAGCTGCAAGTGTGAGTCATGATGGGATAGCTGTTGATGCAGCGTGTCTATTGGCGCATATGGAAGCTAGTGCGTTTGAAGAAAAAAATGTTGATAGATTACTAACGAATGCCCTGTCTGTTGTGAATAATGTTGAACTTACTACAGTCGTTACAGATTTAGTTCAAGAATGTCGAAATGCTACGGATTGGCGAGAAGTTAGGGAATGGATTTCAATGAACCATGGCTATGATAAATATCCTGGAAGTTGTCCGATGGTGACCAATCATTTGGTGGTTATTATGGCTTTATTCATGGCTGGAGACGACTTTCAAAAATCAATTATGATTGCAGCATCAGCAGGATGGGATACTGATTGTAATGCAGGTAATGTAGGGTGTCTTAATGGCATACGTTTAGGGCTTGAGGGACTAAGTAAAGGACCAGACTATCGAAAATCTGTTTCTGATCGAATGTATGTTGTCTCAGCAGATGGTGGTAGCTGTGTGACGGATGCTGTCATTGAAACAAGAAAAATAGTGAAAGCAGCTTATGCACTTAATGGGGAAGAGATACCTCCCAAAATGAAACGTTACTCTTTTGAATACCCTGGTTCAACACAAGGATTTACACAATATGAAGACTTCCTTGAAGAATTGGCAACTACGAAAATATATAATTACAATACAACCTCAAAAGAAAATGGATTGGTTATTGAGTACGATCATTTAGCAAAAGGAAACCATTCTACTGTTTCATTGGATACTTTTGTTGAATTGGAATCAAGAGGAAAAGAAGGAACTAGCTACTTTGAAGTTTTAGCTTCCCCTAGCTTATATTCTACACAGGAAATAGAAGTGGAAGTTCTATCAATGAATGAACTACAACCAATTTTAACATTTTTTATTGATATATATGATCAAGAAGATGAAATTCAAACTTTATACAGTGATTCCTATATTCTGGAGAAGGGAAACAATCGATTGCAATGGTCTCTTCCCCATACACAAGGACATGCTATTTATAGATTAGGCATCCGATTAACAAGTAATGAAAGAATCGATGGCCGTGTAGTCATAAAATCGATAGATTGGAACGGGGCACCCAAGTCTTTTGAATTAAAAAAAGCGATAGAGTTAACGCCAAGTCTAACACCTTGGACGACAAATACAACATGGATTAAATCATTTATGAGCTCTGCGGATCATTTTAATCCTGATTATGCTGAAACTTTTTCTATTTCTCATTCAACTAATAACGGAGTTGTAACAATAGGGTCAAAGGAATGGAAAGATTATTGCGTGTCATCAGAAATTATTTTTACAAATCAAGAATCAGCTGGACTTGTAGCAAGATCGAGCGGTCATAGAAGGTACTATTCTGTGCTTTTTTACAAAGATAAAATGATGATCGGAAAACAAAAGGATCACGAGTATGTAAATTTAGCTCAAAAAGAATTCGATATGAAGCTGGATGCGCGTTACAAGGTATCGTTTTCTGTAAGAGGCAATGTGTTAGAAGTAATGGTAGACGGTGAAAAAAAGCTTCATGCAATAGATGATGAGTACTGTAACGGTAGCTCAGGTTTCGTAGTGAACTCAGGTGCAATCTTAGCTAATGGATTTAAAGTGGTGTCTAGCTAAATTTGGAGGTGTTCTTTATGGCAAATCATAATTATGCTGAATTAACATACGCAGGAGTATTAGGGAAGCTAATCGGTGTCTATCTTGGAAGGCCAGTAGAAGGGTGGGCATATGAAAAAATCCAAAGCGAATTTAATGAAATAAATTACTATGTTCATGAAGAGTGTAAAGTCCCATTAATTGTTGCCGATGATGATATATCAGGAACATTTGGATTTTTTAAAGCACTAAAAGATTATAATTATAAAGATTTAACGGCCGAAAAATTCGGAGATACTTGGTTAAATTACATTATTGAAGATAAAACCGTACTTTGGTGGGGGGGCTTGGGACGTTCAACCGAGCATACGGCATTTTTACGATTAAAAAATGGAGTAAAAGCCCCAATGAGTGGATCTATTGAAATGAACGGTCAAACACTAGCCGAACAAATTGGCGCACAAATATTTATTGATGCTATTGCTATGAGCTGTCCGAACGATCCTGATCGAGCAGTTGAGTTGATAAAGGCTTCAGCAAGTGTGAGTCATGATGGTATGGCTGTTGAGGCAGCATGTTTTCTAGGTGCCATGCAAGCGATGGCATTTGAAGAAAAAGAGATAAGCACCCTTTTAGATAGGGGTCTTGAGTATATAAGAAATCCATTCTTAAAACATGCCATTCAAGAAACGAGAGAAGTCTGTAATAAAGAAAAGGACTGGAGAAAAGTACGTGAGTTTTTAGACAGTAAATATGGCTATAAACAGTTCCCGGGATGTTGTCATATTATACCTAATCATTTAATGGTATTAGTATCATTTATTTTAGGAGAAGACGATTTCCAAAAATCAATCATGATCGCAGCATCTGCAGGATGGGACACTGATTGTAATGCAGGGAATGTAGGTTGTTTAAATGGTATACGTTTAGGGTTAGACGGAATAGGTAAAGGACCCGATTATAGAAATCCAGTGAGAGATATGATGTTTGTCGTCTCTGCCGATGGTGGATCAGTGGTCACGGACGCTGTAAAAGAAACACATAAAATTGTCGAAGCAAGTAAGAGATTAATTGGCGGAAATTATGAGCGAGAAGAAAAAGCATATACATTTGATTTTAGAGGGTCTACACAAGGATTTGATTTGTGTCCATATTCAACAAATCACACAAACTATTCAAAAATCTACAATTCCAATGAGGTATCAGATGAAAATGGTTTGCTTATTGAGTGTAGTGGGGTCGCAAAAGGACTGAGTGTTCATGTATCAACACCAGTATTTATTGATTTTGATAAATTAGCAGTAAACTTTTCGACTACAGCGTCCCCGACGTTATACGCGTCTCAAAAAGTAACGTCAACCATTCATTATCATGATTCTAAAGAAGTGCAGATTAAGCATTATGTACTATATTATGACATCAATAATGAAGTTCGGCGGTTTGAAAGTGAGCCTACTTCATTACAACAAGGTGAAAATAAAGTTGAATGGGTTGTCCCTGATACAGAAGGTATGGCTATTTTTAGAATGGGATATGAAATTCTTTCCGAAGACAGATTTGACGGCAGTTTAGTAATAAAGGACATCGATTGGAATGAAGCACCAAGTCACTTTTATCAAAAAGGGATGATGATGACATCCATTTGGAGTACTACTCCATTTTGGTTGTATTCTTGGTCAAGTTCAGCCAAACATTTTGCTGCTGATTTTAAATACACATATTGTATTTCACATCATGAGAAGAATGGCGTCGTAACGATAGGGACACAGGACTGGAAAAACTATTCAGTAGAGTCTGCACTAGAATTCAGTTTACATGAGTCAGCTGGATTAATAGTAAGAAGTAATGGTCATCGTAGATATTATGCAGCTAAGTTTGTAAATGGCAAACAAATCGTTATTGTTTGTAGGAAAGATAATGAAGAACGAATCCTTGGTTCAGTAGATTTTGAATATGAACATGACAAATTGTACAAGATGGAATTTTCAGCAAATGAGAACATGTTATCTGTATCAGTTAATGGCCAAAAGTTAATCCAATTAATTGATAGAATCAATACGTATGATCGTGGTGCAGCCGGCTTTATCATCGATAATGGATCGATGGTTGCAGATGGATTCTCTGTTAAAAATATAATGTAGTGTAAGTATATGAGGTGATGATGGGTGTCTAAATATTTAATCGTATCCACAGCTGTGACAGATGAAACTCATAAAAAAAATAGTTCAGAGGTTAAATATGCTCTCGGTGGAGCAGGCATTTATGCGTTGGCTGGTGCGAAAATTTGGTCTGACGACATATCGATTCTGACAGGTGTAGGAGAAGACTTTCCAAATCTTCATTTTGAGTGGTTCCAAAATAACGAACTACCTACACAGAATTTGATAATTAAGGATGCGAATACACCAAGAACCATCATTCAATATGAAGATGAAGAGAATCGAACAGAAACACCTTTTTACGGAGCCAAGCATTATCAAAAAATGAATGCTTCAGTGAGAGAAATTGAGGAAGCTGTTTCATGTGATACGGAAGGTATTTATATATTTAAAGGTCACGATGAACAATTTTGGAAAGAATTTTTCATCCTAAATGAGCAAAAAAAATTCAAAATTTTGTGGGAGCTTAATGCAGATTCTGCACACTTTGATTTTAATGAACAAGTTAAAAGGATTGTTGAGAAAATTGATGTATTTTCGTTAAATGAAAAGGAAGCAAAATCCTTATTTGCTGAAAGTGATTTAGATGTTGTTATTGAAAGATTGAGAGAATGGAACATTAACACCATATTTTTAAGAGTCGGATCAAAGGGAGCTTATATGCTAACGAAGAATGATTTGGTCAAAATAAACAGCGTAAAGAACATACATGTTGTTGATGTAACTGGTGGTGGAAATAGTTCGTCTGCAGGGGTATTAATTGGACTTTGCGAAAATCGTTCTTTAGAAGAGATGGGATTAATGGGGAGTATAAGTGCAGCTATCTGCATTGCACAAGAAGGTGTGCCGAGCAAGATTGATGAGAAAACAAAAGAAACAGCAAAAGAAATCTTACAAAAAATGATGGCCAAGAAAGGTGAATGAACATGACAGAATTGAAGAAAGTATTAATTGATTGTGATCCAGGAATGGATGATTCTTTAGCCATAATCGTAGCATGTAAATCTGGGGCTCTTGATGTAAAAGCCATTACGACTGTTTCAGGAAATTATCATGTTGATGTAACACAGGTAAATGCGAGAAAAACACTTGAATTATTGAATAGGACAGACATACCAGTAGCTAGGGGGATGGCTAAACCAATTGTACGAGATTTAGCAAGTGATCCTTTTACACATGGTGAAGACGGTCAAGCCGATGCAAACCTTCCAGATCCTACAATGGAACTTGCGGACCAACATGCTGTAGACTTAATTATAGATACAGTAAAAAAATATCCAAATGAGTTATATATAGCAGCACTAGCGCCATTAACAAATATAGCGATGGCCTTCTTAAAGAGTCCGGAAATCATTCCAATGATTAAAGGTATATATGCTATTGCAGGAGCATTTGGATTGAATAAATATTCTTCAGCAAATGCAACTGGTGACAATCCTCAAAGTGAATGGAATGTGTATGTTGACCCGGAAGCGGCTGACATCGTATTTAAATCAGGGGTTCCTTTGACTGCGATTGGATTAGATGTAGCAACACATTTTGATGTTAATTTTTCAGAGCAGCATCTACTTACATTAGAGTCAGCAAAAACAAAAGAGGCAGATTTCTTATTAAACATGATTAATTTTGTTAACAATAGAGGGTTTGAATCGTATTGTGTGCTCATTGATTCTATGGCAATCGGAGCAATTATCGATGAATCTATTATTAAAACATTGAAAGGGAAGGTAGGCATTGAGACTAAAGGTGAAATTACACTGGGGATGACAGTTTTAGACACGAGACATCACCATACATGGAACGATCTACCCGAAGTTGATATCGCATATGAAGCTAATTATGAGAAATTCCTGGGAATTGTAATGGATGCTGTTTTAAAATAATCAAGCGGTTGCTGCTGCAAGATTAGGTGGTAAAGTGAATTTTGTAGGAAATGTGGGTAGAGATATCTTAGGGAAAGAACTTCAAGAGAATCTATCGAATGAAGGAATTAACATTGATTTTATCAGTATAGACAAAAATAAACGAACGGGTGTAGCTACTTTCATTGTATCTGAAGGGGATAATAGTATTATTGTCGTCCCAGGTGCCAATTACAATTTAACTCCTTCAGATGACCAACATGTCAAAACACTTTTAGCGAGCGGTGATATTGTCATTGTTCAATTGGAAATTTTATCAGAGACGGTAGAAGAAGTACTTAACATTTGTCATGAATAAAATGTTCCAGTTCAATTAAATCCAGCACCAGCGTCTTCATGCACAAAGGAAATGATTGATATGGCAACCTATATAACACCTAATGAGACGGAATGTGTTGAATTATTTGGAGAATATTCGGATGACCTTTTAAAGAAATTTACAAATATATTAATCGTTACGCAAGGGGAAGCGGGAGAACCTACTACAATGGTTCAGAGATTGTTCAAGTTCATGGATATAAGACAACAGTTACTGATACAACGGGTGCTGGTGATACTTTTAATGGCTCATTTGGCTTTGCAATAAGTAAGGGCTTTACATTTAAAGAGGCCATCCAATTTGCAAATGCTTCAGCATCACTTTCTGTGGAGAGACTAGGGGCCCAGCAAGGAATGCCACCTTTACATGAAGTTAAAAAGCGATTAGAATGCTGGAAACATGATTAATATTGAAAAGTTATTGATACGCTCACCTTATCTATCGGTTTTTGAAATCACTTCATAACTAACTAGTGTCATTTTTAGTCTTGACTTCCTAAATTTAAATGAATGGTTTAATGAATTACCACGCCTTAAGTCAATATTAAACGCCAGTCATGAAAACATAGCCTCAGCTTCATGTCAGTCCCGACCTAACAAAAAGCCTATGCACACATCACGCATGCATAGGCTTATTCATGTATTTATTCGGCTCCGTAACTAATCATGTTTGTCAAAATTCGATAACCGCCTGGAACTTGGCCTTGGATTTGGCGGTAGAGGACAAGGTTCGTGTAGAGATAGGTTCCTTTTCCGTAATTAGCCATTAAAATACCACCATCAAAAGGTTCTTCATTTGGATCTGCCATAGAAATGAATGTCACAAAGCGTGGATCCCACTTCATAGGGAAGTATAATCCTCTTTCTTGAACCCAATTGTCCCAATCGCTCGTTGTTATTTTGTTCGGATAGTTGAAAAGCGCTGAGTCTGGTTTCAAGACGTTGACTACAGCTTTTTCATCGGTTACTCTCCAGCGAATGGAGGGATTACCAATTGTAAGTGGATAAGGTGCAGTTGTCTGTGCATCCCAGCCATCACCAGGTTTGTGATATTGCACAACAAGATGGCCGCCATTTTCTACATATTGCAGTAAGCGAGTATTATTAGCTTTTAAATCTTCGCGAGATAAGTATGCTCGAATACCTGTCACAATCGTATCGTATTGACTTAAATCGCCGGATGCTAAATCTGCTGCTGTTAGTTTCGTAATATTAAGACCTGCGTTACTTAAGTAATCGGCTACTTTGTCAAAGCCACTTTCAATATAACCGACTTTTAATGAAGCTGGTTTTAATAGCTCGAAAGCAACGGTGTTGATTGCTGCTGGATATTGATAATAGAAGGTGCCGATATGGTCATAGGAAATTTCTTGAATGGTAGAATTAAATGTTTTTCCATTGACCGTAGCTTGTGCCGTTAGTTTATACTCACCATTTTGAATCGTTTTCGGTGGTGTAAGGGTAAATTTCGCTTGTTTCTCTTCTGACATTTTCGTAAATGAAACGGTTGTTTTTGTAGGAGAAACTTTCCAATCTTTAGGAATGTTTAAACCGATGTTGGCTGATGCTTTTCCATTACGATAATTTTTCACGGTTACGGTTACGGGTATTTCTTTTTGCACGTCTGCAGTGTTGACGACGATGTCTTCAGGAGAAAGGGTAAGGCTGACGTCTGGCAGAACAGCGACGGTCCCTTCCAACTCCTCGGTTACCGTCGTTTTGGTATTTCCGAATACATACGAAATATTTGTTGTAAGCGCTGGTTCATGATAGGCGTGATAATAGTCTGCATCTTTTGGCACATCAATCTCATAAGTAATCGTCGTTGATTGATTTGGTGCTAGATTGATTGCTTTTGCCTTTGTTTTAGCTTTCCACCCTTTTGGCACCTCCAATGGAGCTGTGACTTTTTTCAACGTTTGTTTTCCTGTATTCTTCACGGTTACGGTTATGTTTGTTTCTTGACCTTTTGTCAGGATGGTAGAGGCTGCTTTTGCTTTTACATCTAGGCCTGAAGAGACATAGCTTACAGTTTGTAATTGCTCTTCTTTTAAGGAAAGTTTGTGAAGCAAATCATTTTTCAATTCCTTGGTTAACTTAGCTTTTTTAATTTGGGATGAAAGTGAACGGACATTAGACAGTGCAGTTTGTGATGTTGTGAAAACATGTTGTTCATTTGGATAGGCGGCAACAACCGTGTTCAAATTTCGTTGCACATTGATGAATTCAGTCTTTAATTTTGAAGCAGAGCTTGGGAGTTTGGCCGACCACTCGGTAAAATTATAAGGAACTCCGGCAAATAGATCTGACTTGTCATTCAGATCAACAGCAGTTTGTTTTAATTCTAGATGGATTTGGCGGGGGGCTGCTGGGATATCGGAGCCCATTCCTTGGCTTTTGTGCAGATAACGTGATTGCTCGCCTAGTTGTGGGTAGGTCATGCCATATATCGGATCATAGGCACCAATTTCGATAGATGTAGTCGCTTTCTCTTTAGTGGAAACAGGTAAATATAACTTTTTCACTTGCCAGACCGATAGATCTTGTTTCAATTGTTGCGGGAAAACAGTTGGATCAGCTGCATCTTTAAAAGCACGTTCACTTAAAATCGTCATGGTGCGATGATGGCCATGCTGAGTATCATCGTCTTGGAAGGAAGGCATGAGAATATCGGGCTGATATGTACGGATAAAGCGGATCAGCCGTTCATACGTTACATCTTCGCCCCATTTTGTTAATGTTTCTGCAGGTGTTTTCGAAAAGCCGAAATCATAAATTGGATCAGAGGTTGTTTCACTGAGATGATAGGCTTTTACACCAGTAATTTTCGCTGCTTCAATCATTTCTCTGGAGCGGATAATTCCTAGAGCATTGTCTAGTTCAGCGCCGATCTCATTTTGTCCGCCTTCCCCGCGGTTTGCGATCAGACTTGATGTTTTCACACCTAATCCCCTCGATAAAAAGGCGAGAAAATCGCTGCGTTCATCATCAGGATGAGCGCCACTGTTTAAGAATGTAACGGTCGTTTCAAGCGGTTTGACTGCATTCCACAACGCCACATCTGGTTTGTTCGATTCGTTTGCACTACCCATGATCGGTACGAGTGAAAATACGATCACGAGAGAAAGCAAAGTGATTAAAACCTTTTTCATACTTGTAACCCCTTTCGATTTTAGTTAAGCTTCTTTGAAGACTATGCCTAGTAGGTTAGTAATATTACCTAACGAACTGAATAAAAAAGCTTATCTAAATAAATAGCACGCTTGGTTATAATTGTAAATGATACTTAATAACTATTAAAAACAGAATATTTAAAATGATTAAAAAATAACTTGTTCATATTATCCTAATAAGGTATATTTTAGTTAATTAGGTAGATTGACTAACTAAACAGGTAAGGCCGTGATGTGATGAGTTTTAAACGAACACCCAGTCATCTGAAATTCGTTAATAAAAAAAGAATTATTCAATGTATAAAAGAATGTTCGCCGATTTCAAGGGCTGAGATTGCGAGTATGCTTGGTCTAAGTAAACCGACTGTTTCTCAACTTATAGACGAACTCATCAATGAAAAATGGGTCGTTGAGAAAGGCATTGGTGAATCTTCTGCACAAGGTGGGAGGCGACCGATTCAGCTCTTTTTTAATGAACGAAAAGCGTTTATCATCGGGGCAGATATTGGCGGGACGAATGTGAAAATCGTGGTATGTGACCTAATTGGTAACATTCTTTGTGAAACAAGTTTTTCAACAACTACGTATTTGCAATCAGGTCTTCTTAAGCAAATGGCGCTTGAAACGGATCGATTGATTAACAAGAAACAGATTTCTAAAGAGCAAATTTTAGGAATGGGCGTAGGTATTCCCGGGATCACGCAAACGAAAAGCGGCTTAGTGATTGAAGCTCCGAGCTTAGGGTGGATCCAATACCCGTTTATCGCAGAAGCGAAACGCTACTTTGATTTTCCGATTTATGTCGACAATGATGTGAATGTGGCGGCGATAGGTGAACAGTGGTTGGGGAACGCAAAGAATAAACGAAATGTGCTGTTTATTGCGGTCGGCACAGGGATTGGTAGCGGTATCATCCTGAATAACCAATTATACAGAGGGGCATCAAGTGCAGCTGGAGAAATGGGTTATATGGTGACAAATAAAGATGATATGAAACGTGAATTTAAGCCGATTTTTCACAGATATGGCTATTTGGAAAGTGTCGCAGGAGGGAAGTCGATTGGCGCAGATTTTACCAAAGCTGTCCAAAAAGACCCAGGACATGCTTTATATGAACAGGCGAGGACCTCTGAATTAGTAGGAGAAGAAGCTTTTTTGTCTGCCAAAAATGGAGACCATGTAGCAATTGCGGTTATTAACGAGGCAATCGAACATTTGGCGTACGCGATTGTCAATGCTGCGAGTTTACTAAATCCAGAGATTGTTATTTTAGGAGGTGGTGTACTACATTCAGCTGCATACATTTTACCTAGAATTTCCGAGATAGTAGATCCTTATCTGCCAAATTTAGTAGAAATAACAATTTCAAGGCTTGGAGAAAACGCAGGTGTCTTAGGAGCAGTATCACTATTTTTGAGAGAACATGAGAGCATTTTGAATGTTCATGATGAGGGGGATTTTTTATGAAAAATAAGAAAAAGTCGATTGTTTCCGTGTTGACATTATCTGCAGCGCTATTGATTTCTGGATGTAATAGTACAGAGACCAATACGAAGACAAACTCGAATACAGATGGTGCAAAGGAAGAAAAAAATGCATTAGAAGATAAGATTGTCGTGTATTCACCACATGGAAAAGATATCTTATCCAAGTTTGAAAAGCAATTTGAAGAAAAATATGAGGTCGATGTAGAGTGGCTGGATATGGGGTCACAGGAAATTCTCGACCGTGTGCGATCAGAGAAGAATAATCCGCAGGCCGATGTTTGGTGGGGAGCACCTTCCACGAACTTCAATCAAGCAAAGGATGATGGCTTACTAGCTGCTTATCAACCAACTTATTCTGCTAGTCTTGACGCGGGATTCCGTGATTCAGATTGGTATTGGACAGGTACGAGCCAGACTCCTGAAGTTATCATGTATAACAGTAAAGAACTATCAAAAGAAGAAGTGCCGAAAGATTGGGATGAGTTGCTTGATCCGAAGTGGAAAGATGAAATTATCATCCGCTATCCACTCGCATCCGGAACGATGAGAACGATTTTTTCTGCGATGATTTATCGTACGTACAAAGATACGAATGATCCACAAGCGGGCTATGAATGGTTGACGAAGCTTGATCAAAACACGAAAGAGTATTCAGCTAACCCGGAAATGATGTATAACAAGGTTGCCAAAGGAGAAGGTTCACTGTCTGTTTGGGCGATGCCGGATGTTGTCATGTTGAAGGAAAATAAAAACTATCCGTTTGAGTTTGTCATTCCTGAAAGTGGGACACCGGTATTGACAGAAGGAATTGCCATTGTTGAAGGCGCTAAGCATCCAAAAGCGGCAGAAGCTTTTTATGAGTTTGTCAATACACCAGAAGCCGCGAAAATCTTAGCAGAGGAATTTTATCGAATTCCGACAAGAAGTGATGTGACGGACTTACCTGACTGGATCACGAATACAGAAATTAAAGCGATGGATATAGACTGGAACGTTTTCCAAGAAAAAGGCGACGAATGGATGAAGTATTGGGATGAAAACATCAAGAGTGGAGACAAAGAAATTAAAGAATAAGGAAGTGTCGTTTGGATGGCGTCCATACAAATAGAGAATGTCCAAAAAGCCTTCGGAAAAACGATAGCTATTGACCATTTAAATTTGGAAATTAAAGACGGTGAGTTCTTTACCTTTCTAGGTCCAAGTGGTTGTGGGAAAACAACAACACTAAGGATGATAGCTGGATTTTATTATCCAACAAAAGGTGTCGTCCGATTCGGCGAAAAAGATATGACGCGTGTACCTCCGGAGAAAAGAAATACGGGCATGGTTTTTCAAAACTATGCTCTTTTTCCTCACATGACGGTATTTGAGAATGTCGCATTTGGCTTGCGAGTAAGAAAGGTTTCTTCTGCTGACGTAAAGGCGAAGGTACAAGATGTGCTTCGTAAAGTCAGACTTGAGAGTTATTCGGATCGTCAAGTGAGCCAGTTGAGTGGCGGACAGCAGCAACGGGTAGCTTTGGCCAGAGCACTCGTGATCGAACCAGAAATCCTCTTATTGGATGAGCCGTTAAGTAATTTAGATGCCAAGCTTCGCGATGAAATGAGAGCAGAGATTTTACGTTTGCAACAAGATTATAAGATTACCACCATTTATGTCACACATGATCAGGCAGAGGCATTATCGATGAGTGATCGGATCGCTGTTTTCAATTATGGGGTCTGTCATCAGGTTGGGACTCCTGCGGAAATTTATAATCAGCCTGCCAATGATTTCGTAGCAAGTTTTATCGGCGAAATTAATCTATTGCCTGTTCAAGTTGATTATGTCGAACAAGAGAATATAGCGGTTACGCTAAAAAATGATGGTGAACCAGTAAAGCTTATTGTCCATAATCACGCGAATGAAGGGGAGTTAAATAAAGGGAATTTGGCTGTTTCGATTCGCCCTGAAGCCATCCGGATTCTCGATGCCGTTGAAGATGGAACAAATGTCCTAAAGGGAAAAATTGAATCTGTCCAATTTTTTGGATCGATTGTCAATGTGATGGTACAGATTCACCATGTATCCTTAAGAGTAGATGTGTTAAATACGCATGAATTCGGCCATTTTTATCAAGGGAAGGACGTGTATGTAGAACTTCCTGAAAAACAACTTCGTCTGATCCCTGTCATAAGTGGTGATGCCAATGATTAAAAACCGTGATACGAGATTAACGATTTGGCTTCTGATTCCAGTCATATTAGTACTCGTGGCGTATGTTCTTTATCCTTCTTTGCGAACTTTTTTCGAAAGTTTACAAAAAGACGGATCGATTTCCTGCGGAAATTATCAGGATTTCTTCGTGCAGGAATCAAAAACAAACTTGGAGGCTCTGTGGAACTCGGTGTATATTTCGATTTTGAGTGTAGTAGTTAGTGCCTTAATCGGGATTCCGCTGGCGATTATTTTTAACCGCTATGATTTTCCAGGGAGAAGTTTCTTTTCAACTGCCGCGATTTTGCCAATCGTTCTGCCATCTCTAGTAGGTGTTATGGCGTTTATGTTTTTGTATGGTGAATCTGGATTGATCCCAAACGCGATTAAAGATTTGTTTGGTCTGGAAAAAGTCCCGTTTAAAATTGGCGGCGTTTCCGGAATTTTGATTGTACATGCGTATACGATGTATGTGTATTTTTATATGACGGTTTCAGCGGCGATTAATAAAATTGATCCATCCTTAGAAGAGGCAGCGTATAACTTAGGAGCCAATCGGTTCAAAGTGTTTTGGAAGGTGACATTTCCATTATTAACACCGGCGATCGTTGCCGCGTCTTTACTTGTATTTATGATCTCGATGGCTTCCTTCAGTGCCCCATTCTTATTAGCGGGCGGATATCGGGTATTAAGCTTACAAATTTATTTTTCAAAAATTAATGGCGACATGGAAATTGCCGCAACACAATCGGTTATTTTATCGATTGTTTCAATATCGTTTTTATTATTCATGCGTTGGTATCAAAACCGTAAAGATTACCGGATGGCGACAAAAGGAATTGGCGCGCACAGGAGTGAAGTGAAAAATCCGCTGATGAAGTGGGTGATGGTTGGCTTTGGCATTATCGGCGTATTGGTTCTGCTTTTGCCTCACTTTACGATTCTTTTGCTTTCACTTGTACCAGATGGGACATGGACATGGCAAACGTACCCGTCGGTCTTTAATGTTGAAAATTATCGGCTTTTGTTTGCAGATCCAAATATATTCAAACCATTACAAAACAGTTTAATCATGGCTGTGATTGCGACGGTTGGAAACTTGGTTTTTGGGGTAATCGCTTCCTATGTGTTGGTAAAAAGAAAATTCGTTGGCAAAAGCTTCGTTGATATTCTTGTCATGATTCCGTGGGCATTGCCGGCGACCGTTATTGGGATGAATTTAGTTTTCGCTTTTAATGAGCCGAGCGTTTTTTCATTCGGGCAAATATTAGTCGGCACATATTGGATTTTGCCGCTCGCCTATTTCATCCGACATATTCCACTCGTTGTCCGCTCGACGAACGCAGTGTTAGAACAATTGGATGATTCTATTGAGGAGGCAGCGAGAAATTTAGGAGCTAAGTGGTTTTATACCTTTAGAAAGGTAATTTTGCCGATTATTATGCCTGGTGTATTATCAGGGACATTATTAGCATTTATTGAGTCTGTTGGCGAATTTCCAACATCTGTCCTTTTGTATACGATTTCAAACAGACCGATATCGATTGAAATTATGAATCAGCTTCGTATGTTCAATATGGGTCAGGCCGCTGCTTACGGGATGATTCAGATTACGCTGATTGTGATTGTCCTCTTTATTTCGAACAAATTTTTTGGAATTAAAGCCGAAAAAGCCTTGTAAATGGTGGTGCAAAGATGAGTAAGTTGGATGAATTTATCAAAAATGAAGGTCGAGTATTTCCGGGGAAAACCTATGTCGAAGAGTTGTTAAAGCCGGTTTTTAATGATCAACGAGATTACTTATTTCATGTTATGTTCGATATTCATCGGGCCCATGTGATTATGTTATCCGAACAGAAGATTATCAAAGAAGAGGAAGCAAATCGTATGTTGGCTGGCATTCGGAAGGTGTCAGAGATCGATCTGACATTAGTATCCTACGAGCCACAATTTGAAGATTTATTTTTCATGATGGAAGCAAAAATTGGTGAGGAAATCGGTCATGAGCTGGCAGGAAAGATTCATATTGGCCGTAGCCGGAATGATATGGGTGTTGCGATGTATCGGCTCGTTTTGCGAGGGCATCTACTGCGGTTAATCGGTGATGCCAATCAGTTGAGTGAATCATTAATCATGCAGGCAGAAAAGCATACAGAAACATATATCACCGGGTATACGCATACGCAGCCAGCTCAGCCGACGACATTGGGCCATTATTTTCTGGCGATTTACGATGTGCTACAAAGAGATATTAGCAGGTTGTGGTCGGCCTATAAAACAGTGAACCACTCTCCACTAGGCGCGGCTGCTTTAACGACAACTGGTTTTCCGATTAGCCGGAATCGCACTGCAGAATTGCTCGGTTTTGATGAGATCGTTGAAAACTCGTATGACTCGATAGCAGGGGCCGATTATTTACTAGAAACAGCGACAGCGATTATGACGTGCATGGTGAATACTGGTAGATGGATTCAAGATTTCCTGCAACATGTGACAAGAGAATTTGGTACTTTTTATGTAGCCGATCCGTACGTACAAGTGAGTAGCATTATGCCGCAAAAAAGAAACCCTGTTTCAATCGAACATTCCCGCTCAATTGCGAGTAGTAGCTATGGGGACGCGCTTAGCGCGATTCAGATGATTCATAATACCCCATTTGGCGACATCGTGGATACGGAAGATGATCTACAGCCGCATTTATATCGCGCCTTCACCAATGCCGGTCGTGTGATGAAATTGATGTATGCGGTCATTTCTACGTTAAAAGTAAATGAAGAGCATGCAAAAAAAATGGCCGCAAAATCTAGTATTACCGTCACCGAATTAGCCGATACGCTTTCCCGTGATTATGGAATCTCGTTTCGAAAAGCCCATTCTGTTGCGAGTCATATCGCCAAACAATCGATACGTGAAGGGAAGGAGTTATATGACTGGGATACACAAGATATCAACGAGATGATGGCTGAATTTGTTGCTGTACATATTACCGAAGAGGAATGGCAGAAAATCATCTCGCCTGAATATTTTGTGGCAATTAGAAAGATTCAAGGTGGACCAAGTCCGAAAGAAGTGAGGCGGATGATTGTGAAACGAAAACAAAAACTGAATCAGCAATTGGCCGAATATGAGAAAATCGTTCGCGAATTGGCTGAAAAGAGGAAGGCTTTATTGGCGTATTGAGTGATATCAAGGGAAGAAAGCTAGTTTATTGGCTTTCTTTTTTTGTTTTTCCTTGATTATAAACAAAATTGCCATAAGTGGAATAGAGGAAGTTGTTTTAGAAAGAATAAAAGAACGGAGTGATAACAAAAAACATAATGACTGGTTAAATAAGGGATATGGTGATTAATGAAGGATGTAAAAGAAAAATTATGGACAGGGCAATACACAACAATTGTACTATCGACGCTGATTCTTTTTATTGGCTTTTATATGCTTACTGCAGGGTTTTCGATTCATATTACAGACATTAGTAATAAACCGACCTTAGCTGGATCGATGACGACCGCGTTTATGATAGCGTCTCTTGTCACCCGTTTTGTGTCAGGGATTCTTATTCAAAAACTGAATATGAAAGTCTTGCTGCTTATTTCACTTATGTATTTTATGGGGACGATCGGTTTAAGCTTTCTTAATGATTCTATCGGGTATTTGCTTTTCATTCGAGTTCTACAAGGTGTCGGTTTTTCGATAATAACCGTTTTACTTTTCACATTATCGAGCAGTCTTGTTCCAAGTGCGCGATTAGGTGAAGGACTCGTATTTTTTGCAATGGCCACAAGCATTGGCTTAACAGTGGGAAATATGCTTGCGATATCCTTTCTCGGTCGTTTTTCCTTTCAATCGTTGCTAATTGTTATCTTTTCGCTTGTGCTCCTTTCATTTATTGGTAGCTTATTCATTAAAAATATCAAAAAAGAAAAGCCGGTCAAAAAGAAAACGTCCGGTGAGCCATTTTACAAATATATGTTTGATCGTCGCGTACTACTGCCAAGTATCATTGTCGCATTAGACTATATGGCGATCGCAGGAACCGTTAATTTCATGGCGGCACTAGGGAAAGAGACAAATATTGGCGGTAGTATTTCGCAATTTTTCACTGTTCAGGCAATTACGATGATTATCGTCAGAATCTTTTCGGGAAGAATCTTTGATCGGTTTGGTCATAAAATTTTAATGATACCAGCGACTATATCTGGTGTGATTGGCTTAATTTTGTTAGGGGTCTCACATCATATTGGTTTGGTGCTGGTCAGTGGTTTCTTTTTTGGAGTCGCTTATGCAGTGATTCAGCCAACCATTCAAGCTTGGGCGTTAAGCCTCGTCCCATCGGAAAAAAATGCGACAGCTAATTCGATGTTGTTAATTTTTATGGATCTTGGAATGGCGATTGGTTCGATTGGACTTGGAAGTGTCGTTGGCTATGTCGGTTATGGAATGACTTTCAGTTACTCTGCTGTTTTCATGGTTCTCATTTTGATCATCTATCTTGTTGGTATACGAAAAATGAAAGTAATTAATCATTGAATGTTATGTAAGAGGCCGAGGCTGTCCAAATTACGGGACAGCCTCGGTCTTATTTGATTCATTCATTTCCTGTTCATCGACATTATTTTCAACAACTCTTGGCCCTTTTGCACTACAACTCGGTGTTTAAGATTTACGAGCGAGAATAAGCATAAATCGCGCGTGAATCAAGTTTTGCGCGCCAAATTCAAAATTCAGGAAACAGAACTCGTGAATTGCCCAAATTAGTTAGCGATAGTTCCGCATGTTTTGAAAAATTACAAAATATTTACAATCTCTTAACGCTAGCATAAGAAAAGATTGGACTTTCTTTAATAAAATAAAGAAGAGTAAACGTTATTTCCAAGGGGGGATTGGATGAATATTACCGTTGCTGGAACTGGTTATGTTGGGTTGGTTACAGGGGTTTGTTTAGCTGAATTAGGTCATCAGGTAATATGCTCAGACATTCAAGAAGAGAAAATGGCCATGTTGCAATCTGGCCGTTCGCCGATATATGAACCTGGGTTAGAAGATCTTCTTAGAAAAAACTTACAGTGTGGCCGATTGCATTTCACAACCAACCCACAATATGCCTACGGAAATGCTGAAATTATTTTTATTGCGGTAGGTACACCAGAGCAACAAGATGGTACGGCGAATTTAGAATACGTAAGAGAGGTCGCCCATTCGATCGCCCAGTTCATGAAGAATGATGTCATTGTTTGTACAAAGAGCACTGTACCTGTGGGAACAAATAATCAAATAGCTGAGATAATCCATCGCAATAAACCAGAAAATCTCTATGCGGAAGTGGTTGCCAATCCTGAATTTCTCAGAGAAGGATCTGCGATTGTCGATTTCTTTTACGGGGATCGCATCGTGATTGGTACGGATTGTCCAAAGGCACAAGCCTTAATGGAACAAATTTATCTTCCGCTAGACATTCCGATTATAAAAACAGATATAAAAAGTGCAGAAATGATTAAATACGCAGCTAACGCCTTTCTGGCAACAAAAATTAGTTTTATCAATGAAATTGCGACGATTTGTGAGAAGGTTGGTGCAAATATAGATGAAGTAGCAAAGGGGGTTGGCAAAGACGAGCGGATTGGTCCTTATTTTCTAAAAGCAGGTATTGGTTATGGCGGATCTTGTTTTCCAAAAGATACGAAAGCACTTGTTCAGCTCGCTGGCAATATGCAACACCCCTTTGATCTTTTACAGGCTGTTATTGAAGTGAATACTCATCAAGCATCACTCCCAGTTGTAAAGGCAAAGGAAGTAATCGGTTCATTAAAAGGCAAGAAAGTGGCATTACTCGGTCTGTCGTTTAAACCGAATACGGATGATGTCAGAGAAGCGGCCTCTTTAGTTATTGTCAAAGAATTACTGAAAGAAGGGGCAATTATAACGGCCTTTGATCCAATTGCGATTCCAAATGCCCAACATGTTTTAGGAAACACCATCGAATATACACAGGATATTCGACTTGCCCTCTTACATGCGGACGTAGCGATCATTGCAACAGAGTGGGAAGAAATTAAGCAACTTTCATTAGATTCTTATGAATTATATATGAAGAAACCGATCGTCATAGATGGGCGGAATTGTTACTCTCTTAAAGAAATTCGAAAACATCCGATGACGTATATTTCGATCGGCAGACCGACTGTTATACATGAATATAAGAAAAGTGAGACCTATTAGTGGGGGCAGATGATGGCGAGATTATTACATTCCTTTTATACCTACGAATGTCGATTGTTTCAGAAAATTAATCGCCATTTTGCAAACAAACATTTAAATTTCTTTTTCAGACATATTACCCATATTGGTGGGGCTACATGTACCATCGCGACCGTTTTGATGTTGATCATCTTTTCGTCAGGTTCAACAAGAGTGACGGCTATTTCGAGCGCACTTGCTTTAGCTGTCAGTCATATACCGGTTCATATTGTTAAGAGGCTTTTCCCGAGAAAAAGACCGTATTTAATCGTAGAAAAAACAAATTTTCATACGAATCCGTTACAAGACCACTCCTTTCCATCTGGTCATACAACGTCGATTTTCTCAGTTATCATACCGAATATCCTGTTTATCCCGGTTATTGCACTAATTTTACTTCCTTTAGGCATTCTTGTAGGCTTATCGCGAATCTATTTAGGCCTTCATTATCCTTCAGATGTTTTGGCAGGGGCGATACTTGGGTCATTTGTCGGGAGTCTTTGCTATTACTTGCTCAGTGTGTAATGCGGTGCCGAGAGGGAAGAAGCATATGTAATGACCTTTGCCATGAATCGGTTCTTACGCTTTTTTAATGAGGAGGATTCTCATGAAGATTGCCATTTTCACAGATACCTTTGATCCAGATATAAACGGTGTGGCACGAACATTGAAACGATTTACCGATTATTTAGGTGAACAGAATATTTCTTTTAAAATCTTTGCGCCAAAGTCACAAACTAATGACTATGTTTCTAGTCATATTCATCGTTTTAAAAGTCTGTCTTTTTTCTTATATCCTGAGTGTCGTTTAGCTTTCCCTAATCTCATTCAAGTCAAATCAGAATTACAGGATTTCGCTCCAGATTTGATCCATGTCGCTACGCCATTTAACATTGGGTTTTGCGGCGCTTATTATGCAAAAAAATTAAACATTCCATTAGTTGGCTCGTATCATACTGATTTTGATCATTACTTACAATTTTATAACATGGAATTTCTCTCTAAACTGCTTTGGCGATATATGAATTGGTTTCATCGCCCTTTTAAAAAAATCTTTGTGCCATCAATGGATACATTAGAACGGCTAAAACGTCATCAGTTTACGAATTTAGAGCTTTGGGGGAGAGGGGTCGATTGCAATCTTTATCACCCCCATTATGATAAAAAAGCGGTACGCAAGCAATATGGCATTCAAAAGAAATACTTGCTTACGTATGTAGGCAGATTAGCTCCAGAGAAAGATGTAAAGACGCTCCTAGCCATCGCAAAATCAATTCCAGCTTACATAAACGAGCAAATTCAGTGGTTAATCATAGGAGACGGTCCAATGCGTGAAGAGCTTGAAACTGAAGCTCCTGAAAACATGATGTTTACTGGCTATTTAAAAGGTGAAAAATTAGCGGAAGCGTATTCTGCATCAGATGTATTTGTTTTTCCTTCACCAACCGAAACATTTGGCAACGTGGTTCTCGAAGCTCTTGCAAGCGGTACACCGGTCATTGCCGCGAATGCAGGTGGAGTAAAAACGATTATTCAAGAAGGCGTAACCGGTCATTTATGTCAACCTGGGGATGTGCAGCAATTTACCGATTCCTTACTGCGATTGATCTATCATGATCAAGTACGGGATCGAATGGGGATCGAAGGAAGAAATTATGCGGTAACACAAAAATGGGATGCAATCTTTGATCAGTTACTTTGGCATTATGCGCATGTAATCGAAGAACCGAAGCAACAAAAGTTTGCCTAAGGTTGGAGTCAGCCTTTTATTTTTTCAAAAGGGCTGATTTCTGCTTTTAATGACCTTCCGAAAGAATTCCCCTTCCTCAAGCCTGTGAAGGGTGAAACCCAAGGATAGGGAGGGGATGAATTTCGGTTGGCGTTAGGCAAAGACTTTTATTTCCAGAACTAATGTTCTGTAATGGAATCAGATCCAGCAAGGGAGGTGATGACCGTGTTGATCAATCAAAAATATGAGATTTTCCCAACAGAAGAACAAAAGGAAAGGTTAGACAGTTGGTTACAATACTGCCGTCAAACCTATAATTCTGCCCTGTTAGACAAAGAGCTTAAATACAAGCAAAACAAAGAAAACTACAACCGCTACGATATGCAAAGACAACAAACCTTGGATAAAAAGAAGTATCCGTTTCTAAAAGAGGTTCCTTCTCAGCCTTTGCAGGAAGTTTTTGTGCGATTAAAAAAGGCATTTGATAGTTTCTTTCGCAAGGATACTAAATACCCAAAACAGAAAAAGTACAAAGATTATACGAGTATGACGTTTCCTCAATTTGGGATGAATGCAAAAGGTAACAGAATGGCGATGTCTTTTTCTGATAATGGGAAGTTATTCAATACAAAGCTAGGTGAAATAGACATTCTGCTTCATAGACCATTAGAAGGAAGCATCAAACAACTTATTATCAAGCGTCAAGGTAAAAGATGGTATGCTATTTTTTGTGTCGAAGGACAAGTCATATCAGCGAATATTGATGCAAATCATGCAGTAGGCATTGATGTGGGACTCACTAAATATGCGGTTCTTTCCAATGGTACAGAGTATGATAATCCTAGATTTCTTCGTAAAAAAGAAAAACAATTAAAAAAGGCACAACGAAAACTTTCTAAGAAGAAAAAAGGTTCTGCTAACTACATGAAACAAGTGCAACAAGTTCGACAATGTCATGAAAAAGTAGCGAATCAACGAAAAGATTTTCTTCACAAACTAAGCTACAACTTAGCGAAAGACTTTTCGGTTATCGCTGTGGAAAATCTGAATATCCGAAACATGGTTAGAAATAGAAAGTTATCTAAGTCTATTACTGACGCTGGTTGGGGGATGTTCCGGAACATGCTTGCTTATAAATGTGAAAAACATGGTGGCGTACTGATCAAGGTAGAACCAAAATTCACTTCACAAGATTGCTCTTGTTGTAACAATCGAGTAAAAAAGTCTCTTTCGATTCGTACTCACATTTGCATGAAATGTGGAACGGTGCTTGATAGAGACTATAATGCTGCCATAAATATTCTACAAAAAGCTATAAAAGAAATGCTTGTGACAAACTAAAATACCAAGAACTGTAGGGCAAGGTTGTGTCCGAACAGTATAATCTACGCCTGTGGAGATTGTGTAAGACATATTGGAAACCTCCACTATGCTACGGTTGATGAATCAGGAAGCCCCTTCTTCAAACAACCCGAAAGGGGGTTAGGGGTCATTCACCTATGAAGATGACGTGCTGGAGGCTGGGAACATGGATGTGTATTCAAATATACAGCAACTTCTCGACAAAATGATGTTTTTGGGAATGCTTTATAAAGAAGATGAAATTTACGCACGTAATAAAATACTGGACTTATTGGCGTTACAGGATTTTTTTGAAACCGAGGCGGAGCCAACTGAAAAAGACATGTCTGATCTTCTGGATGAATTAACCGATTATGCAGCAAAGACGAAAGTCATTAGTGATTTTATTGAAGAAAGAGACAGACTCTCGGCGAAGATTATGGATACTTTTCTACCCAAACCATCTGAGATAAATCGCCTTTTTATTGAAAAATATGAGCAAAATCCGAAACGAGCAACGGATTATTTCTATCAGCTAAATAAGAATAGCCATTATATTCAATCAAAGCGGATTGAAAAAAATATTAATTTTTCAGTGGAAACAGCATATGGCAAGCTAGCTCTTACGATTAATCTGTCCAAGCCTGAGCTAGACCCGATGGAGATCGCTAGGGCAAGAGAACAAAAATCCCTTCCTTCTACTTACCCAAAATGTCTGCTTTGTATTGAAAACGAAGGCTACACTGGCAAAGTGGGGCATCCTGCTCGCGCTAATCATAGATTAATTCGGCTCGAGTTGACAGATGAGCCATGGTATCTACACTATTCGCCTTATTCTTATTATCAGGAACATTGCATTGTCTATTCTGGTGAACATCGTGAAATGAGAATGGGGCGTGAAACATTTCAGCGTTTATTGGAGTTTGTCGATCAATTCCCCCATTATTTTATCGGTTCGAATGCTGATCTTCCAATCGTCGGTGGTTCTATTTTTAGTCATGACCATTATCAAGGTGGACAATTTGAATTTGCGTTGGAGACAGCAGAGGATGAGTTAGTCTTTGAGATTGCTAGTCTTTCCTCTGTAAAAGCAAGAACGGTTAAATGGCCGATGTCTGTCATCAGATTGAGTAGCAGGAATGTGGTTGATCTTGTGGACGCTAGTAGTCATATTTTCGAAATCTGGCAAGGCTATAGTGATCCTACAGTTCACATCGAGGCTTATACAAGACAAATCAGCCACAATAGTATCACGCCGATTGCTAGAAAACGAAACGATGTTTACGAGATTGACCTCGTTCTTCGTAATAATCGAACGACAGCAGACTTTCCGTTTGGGATTTTTCACCCTCACGAAGAGCTTCATCACATAAAAAAAGAAAATATCGGCTTAATCGAAACATCAGGTCTAGCCATACTCCCGCCACGTTTGAAACAAGAGCTCATAGAAGTAGAAAAATATGTACTACACGAACAAAATGAAATTCAAGAGTATCATCTGCCGTGGGCGAATGAAATAAAAGCAAGCTTTCCTAATCAAATCACTCCAACAACCGTACGGCCGATTCTATTTACTGAAGTAGGGAATAAATTTCTGAAGTGTTTAGAAGATGCTGGCGTTTTTAAACGAGATGAACAAGGCCAACAAGCATTTCGTCGATTTATTGAAAGGATTTAATAGTTGAGCTTCGTAGGATCAAATATCGGAAAATGCATCAAATTAAATGATCATTATGGAAGGTTCACTTTATAAATCAGCTGAGAATCCAAATATTCCCACGTAAATCTTATTGGCATTGCGATATGAAAAAAAGGCATTTTAGTATCTATATTCAGTTAACTCGGGGCGATCTTCACTATTGAAGGTCGCTTTTTATTTATTGTGGTAAAGTCAAACATGAACTGTTTAAGAGTCGTTTTCAAACACAATCTTGGGACAGATCTAATTATCTGAAATTGACCAAAATATATCAGAGAAATTGTTTAGTTGGTAGAAGGGGAATGATTAGTAAAACTTTAGTGAAAGTTTTACTAATCATTCATATAATAATAGAAGAGTATTTTAGTGAAATTCACTAAGGTTAAACGAGAGTTTTTCAATTAAAATTCTGATAAATGTAGAATAATGTGTATTTTGTAGAAATAAATAGAGTGAATTTTTTGAAAAAAAGTATTGAAAGCGCTTAAAAATATTGGTATTATTTACGTAACAAGTAAATATTCAGTAAAAATTGGTGAAAATACTAGTTTGATGTTTAATGAATGTAGTGAAGGAGTCTGAGATGGCAACAATCAAAGATATTGCAGTTCGTGCAAATGTGTCAAGTGCAACTGTATCTAGAGTTTTAAATAATGACCCTACACTTTTAGTCACTGATGAAACGAGAAATCGGATCGTCGAAGTTTCTAAGGAACTGGACTATACGACTGTGAGAAAGCGGAGAAATGTAAAAAAATTAGAGAACGTAAGGAGTCCTAGGGTTGGTATCATCTTAACATGCTCGTTGGAAGAAGAAGAAGATGGTGTGGATGACCCCTATTTTACTTCTATTAGACAAGGTGTGGAGAGTGAGTGTTTAAATCAGGGGATTTATACGAATAAGATTATTCGGTCTTCCGATTCAAGTCAAGAGCAAATCATGGAAGATATTGATGGTTTGATTGTGATCGGCGGGATGAGCCTTAGTCTATTAAATCGAGTAAAAGATACTATAGATCATATCGTGTTTATTAATTACTCACCTGATGAGGATCAGTATGATTCAGTCGTGGTAGATTTTAGAAAAGCAACAACGAGTGCCATGGAACACTTATTGAATCAAGGATTTAAGGAGATTGGTTATATCGGCGGAAGAGAGAGAGATGAATTTTTAGATAACCATTTAGTAATTGGGGGTATGCGCTTAACCGTATTTGAAGAAATCATGAAAGCGAAAGGAATGTATCGGGGAGATCAAGTGTTTATTGGCGAATATTCAATGACGCAAGGATATATGTTGATGAAAGAAGCGATTAGTAAAGGCAATTTACCGGAAGCCTTTTTTATCGCGAGTGATTCGATGGCGATAGGGGCATTGCGTGCAATCCAAGAGGCGAATTTAAAGGTTCCAGAAGATCTTGCTATTGTAAGCTTTAATGATGTCCAAATGGCGAAATTTGCAAGTGTACCATTAACGTCAGTCAAGGTTTATACAGAGCAATTGGGAAGAGTTGGTGTGAAGTTGTTATTAGACAGAATGAAAGGGAGAGAAATTCCTCTCAAAGTGACTATCCCTACTAAATTAGTGATTCGTGAAAGCTCTGGTGGAAAAATAAACTAGAATCCAAAGGGCTGCATCATTTTAGACCTAATGTGCTTTTATCAAATGCTTCACTTTAAGGAGGTGAGGAACTGGCAGATTGTGCGCATAGAAAAAGAGATGAAAAGCCATAGAAAGAGATAAACATCCATTTGGCAGAATAGATGTTTATCAACGATCTTTCATTAGGCTTTTTCATCCCTACTATTCTCAATAAGAGAAAAGAACTAGATCTCTATTATATGTTATCTTCATCCGTTCTTGCAAAAAATAATGTGTTACTAGTTACCGAAAGAACCATTTATTTGACTAAGAAAATAGAGGAGAAGAAAATATGAAAAAGTATCTGAATATGTTCTTGCTTATAGTAGCTTTCAGTTTAATTGTTTCGGGATGTTCAAGAAGTGCATCAAATAAGACTGGTGGAGAGGACGGTACCATCACATTATCTCTGTTCTCATCGATGACTAATGAAGGGGAAAAGAAGGCATTCGCAAGTGTTGTTGCCAAGTTCGAAGATAAAAATCCTAAAATTAAGATCGAAGTGAATTCGCCTGGAGATTATGAAGATATGCTACGTGTCAAGATGGCTGCAAATGATATGCCAGATTTATTTGATACACATGGCTGGTCACAGCTTCGATATGGTGAATATGTCGCTGATTTAAAGGATATGGATTGGGTTAGCAATCTTGATCCGGCGTTAGATCAAATTATTAAGGATCAAGATGGAAAAGTGTATGCGTTTCCATTAAATCAAGCAAAAGATGGGATTAGCTATAATGCTGATGTGTTAAAAGAGTATGGGATTGAACCACCGGCAACGCTAGAGGAGTTTATGAAAGCTTTAGAAACGGTTAAAGAAAAAAGCAAAGGTGAGGTTACACCATTATGGATTCCTGGTAGTGATAAATCTGCCATTGCTCAAATTTTTGACGAGTTTGCGACACCGTTACTGATTACCGATCAGAAGAATAGCTATGGCGATCAATTAGTAGATGGAACATTTGACTGGAAAAATTACACGCTACTAGCGGAAAAAATGAAAGAAATGCAAGAAAAAGGATTGTTAAATGAAGATGTTTTAACCGCGCAATTACAACAAGCAACAGAGTTAATTGCCCAAAATAAGATTGCTTTCACATTTGTTGCAGGCTCACTTGGCCCTGATGCAACAGAATTAAACCCAGATGTAAAAATAGGGACCATGCCAATCCCGGCGATTCATGAAGGGGATCAACCGAGTTGGATTGGCGGCGAGCGTCATACACTAGCGATATCAAAAGACACAAAGCACGCGGATGAGGCAAGACGCTTTCTTGACTTTATCGCTCAACCAGAAAATATTAAAACGATTGCAGAAGGCACATCAGCACCAGATGCTTTAATGAATGTTGATGCGGAAAACTATTTCTCTTCTTACTATAAAGAATTCGAGAATATTGCTGTACAACCTTACTTTGATCGTGTGTATCTACCAAGTGGCATGTGGGATGTTATGGGGACGACCGGTCAAGAATTGTTTTCAGGTAGCTTAACACCAGAAAAATTATCGAAAAAAATGGACGAAGAGTATAAACGGTTAAGAAAACAGTAGCTTCGTGTTTGAATAAGGGAGTTATCGAAGGATGGCGACTCCCTTATCCACTAAACGCTTTAGCACGTCTAAATGAGGGGTTGATATGATGAGCGAACTAGTAGCGAGAAGAAAGGTAGCCGTTGCCAAGAAAGTACCGAAGCGGAAAGAGAAAAAGCCATCTTCTCTTTGGTGGATGTACATGCCAAGCTTGGTCATCGTTTTTCTATTTATTTTATATCCCTTTTTAAATGGAATTCAGTTATCGTTTACGAATTGGAACGGTTTTTCGCAAAGTTATGATTGGGTAGGCATAGACCAATACAAACGAATGTTTGCAGATCCTACAACATGGCTCGTTGTCAAAAATACCTTATTGTACGGAATGGGTAGTACCATTTTGCAGAATATTGTTGGTTTATTATATGCGTTATTGTTAAACCAAAGCATTCGAATGAAAGCCATTACCCGAACGGTAATTTATCTTCCGGTTATTATTAGTCCGTTAATTATGGGGTATATTTGGTACTTTTTCTTTGCCTATCAAGGTGGTGCACTGAATGACGTCTTGCTTTTCTTAGGCTTAGATAAAATCAATGCATTAGCAAATCCTGAATGGAATACGTGGATCATCGTATTTGTCAATACATATCAATATGTGGGCGTTGCCATGATCATTTATTTAGCAGGATTACAAAGCATTTCAAAAGATTATTATGAAGCAGCGCAAATTGATGGTGCCTCGGCCCTTCAGCAGTTTAAAAATATTACACTCCCTTTGTTAATGCCATCGATCACGATTAATATGGTGCTCAATATTATCGGCGGTTTGAAATTATTTGATGTGATTATTGCCTTAACAGGTGGAGGACCTGGAAATGCCTCGCAATCAATGTCAACGTTTATGTATGATCTTTATTTTAAAAGACAGGATGCTGGTTATGCGGCCACGCAAGGTGTTTTCATGGCTGTAATCATCCTTATTTTAAGCTTAGCTGCTCTCGTTTACTTTAGACGGAAAGAGGTCGAAGCATAATGACATACACAGATAAGAAAAAGAAACGATTGTTTGCAGGGTTAGCCATTTTCATTACGCTTGTTCATATCATTCCTTTCTATATTTTAATTACGACTGCTTTAAAAGCTAAAGGTGATTTTAGTTCAAAATGGGTTTTCCCCAAGCAAATAAGTTTCGAAAACTTTTCTGAGGCATGGAAACTTACCAACTTAGGGAATTCGTTTATCAATTCGGCGATTATCACACTGTTTTCAGCCGTATTATTGATCATGTTAGGATCAATGGCCGCCTATCCACTGGCACGTCGGCAAACAAAACTAAATAAGTTTTTCTACTTCTTATTTATTGCCATTATGATTATTCCACCATTGACGGCACTTGTGCCATTGTACAATTTGGTTGTCGATTTTGGCATGATGAATACGTATGAGGTGGCGATTTTTAATAATGTTGCCGCGTTTATGCCATTGACGATCTTTTTATATGCAGGCTTTATCCGGTCGACGATACCAAAGGAGTTGGAAGAGGCTGCCAAGATTGATGGGGCGAGTACGCTCGGGATTTTCTTTAGAATCGTGTTTCCGTTGTTAAAACCAATAACTGCATCGATTCTAATTATCTCTTGTGTATACATTTGGAATGATTACCAGTTTGCGATCTTCTTCTTACAAGATAGTGCGATGCATACATTAACCGTTTCATTAGCCAATTTCTTTGGGGCAAATCAAAATAAACTGAACTTAGTAGCAGCCGCCGCCTTAATGTCGATGTTACCAATGACCATTCTATTTTTATTCTTACAAAAATATTTCATTAAAGGGTTATCTGCAGGTTCAGTAAAAGGGTAATAAAAAAAACAGGAATAAGGAAGGAAGATGAAACATGTCTAAAATTACATTTATTGGAGCAGGAAGTACGATTTTTGCTAAAAACGTTCTAGGAGATTGTTTGTTTGTACCAGCATTAGCAGGATTTGAATTTGCCCTTTTCGATATTGATGCGCAACGTCTACAAGACTCTGAAAATATGTTGAATAACTTAAAGAAAAACTATAATAGTAATGTAACAATCCAATCATATTCTGATCGAAAAGAAGCGCTCCGTGGAGCAAAATATGTGATCAATGCGATCCAAGTTGGTGGCTATAAACCTAGTACAGTAATCGACTTTGAGATTCCTAAAAAATACGGTTTACAGCAAACGATTGCCGATACGACAGGTATTGGTGGGATTTTCCGAGCCCTGCGTACGATTCCGGTGATGTTGGATTTTGCAAAGGATATCGAAGAGGTTTGTCCAGATGCCATGTTCTTAAATTACACAAATCCGATGGCGAGTTTAACTGGTGCGATGCTGCGCTATACTAATGTGAAAACGATTGGGTTATGTCATAGTGTTCAAGTTTGTACAGAGCATCTGTTTGGGGATCTAGAAATGGACCATGAAGGAATTGAAGAACGGATCGCTGGTATTAACCATATGGCATGGTTGTTAGAGGTCAAACGTGATGGTAAAGATTTATATCCTGAAATTAAACGTCGGGCAAAAGAAAAACAAAAAACAAAACATGATGATATGGTGCGTTACGAGCTAATGGATAAATTCGGCTATTATGTCACAGAGTCTTCCGAGCATAATGCTGAGTACCACCCATATTTTATCAAGAGCAACTATCCAGAGTTGATTGAAAGATTCAATATTCCGCTTGATGAATACCCACGCCGTTGTGTTTCGCAACTTGAGAGCTGGGAATCGATGCGAGGAGATATGGTAAACAACAGTCAACTTACACATACCCGTTCAAATGAGTATGGTTCAAGAATAATTGAAGCAATGGAAACAAATGTGCCGTTCAAATTTGGCGGAAATGTGTTAAATACAGGTCGGTTAATTAGTAATCTCCCAGAAAATGCAGTGGTTGAGGTCCCTTGTGTTGTTGATCGCAATGGTATTATGCCTACCTACATTGGTGATCTACCAGAGCAACTAGCTGCACTGAACAGGACAAATATTAATACACAACTCCTCACAATCGAAGCCGCGGTCACTGGAAAACGTGAGCATGTGTACCAAGCGGCAATGCTTGATCCACACACAAGCGCGGAACTATCCATGGATGACATTATCTCGATGTGTGATGAGTTAATTGAAGCACATGGAGATTGGTTGCCGCAATTTACGAAAAACGAATCTAAGGTTTATGTGAAATAAGAATTTGCGAGTAGTTTAGAGGTTATCTTAAAAAGGGTCAGACCACGCACTATATATACTAGTTGCGGAGTCTGACCCTTTCGCTTGATTTTTTTTTATAATAAGTTTGATAATTTGAGCGTGTTTATTCGGTTATCAAAATTTTCTCCAAATGCCCTCCAAATAATAATATCTTAAATAGAGGTTCTCTAGGTAAATCAATCTTTTCACAAAGTCTTTTAAATTTTATAGTAATCAACGGTTCTATGTGTATTACTACTTGAAGGGGAACGTTTTCTTAGACATAAATCAGTTACGAAAATTACAAGTTGTTTTCTTTTATTAAAAGGAAGTAACAGTTATATTACAAATAGGAAATGTTGGATGAATCGACAAATTTTTAAAAATAGCTTGTTTATACTGGCTTTAGCTTTAAAAGAAGGGAGTTAAAAGTCCACCGTAATTAAATAATTGTGATGATAACTTCGGATAAGGAGCCATGATGGAAATTTTACTCAGTTTAAGCATATATATATCGGGTGCTCTTTCTGTTCTATGGCTAATCACCATCGCATTTGACTTGTTTCTGAAATAATAGGCTAAGAATAAGAGGGACATCTATTTTTGTATTCTTTATTAAGAACCAACTAGATTAGTTCGAAACGGTTGATTGGAAGGAGAACAGGAAATGCGTGATGATAGTAAGTTGCTAGAAGCAAAGGAAAAGAAACTAGCCCGATTTTTGGAAGCACATTCAACAGAGGAAGTGTTTAAGGAAGTCCAGGAATACATGCCATCTCTTCGTTCTCGATCAGATATTCTCCGTAAGCTGAACGAAATGAAGCTACCACCCTCTGTCATAAAAACTCTTATTTACTACGTACTAGCTACGAACAAACAAAAATTCGTGACTGATAAACTACTAGCGTTAGCTAATCTATGCAGAAAATTGAACATACAAGATGCCCAGGAAGCAATTACTTTCTTTAAACAATACTATTCATTTCATACGCAAATCAGTCAAGAATGTTAACATCGATGTCCTTTTTAGAAAGAGGAGATTTCATAAGGGTTGATTCTTGGCTTACGAAAAAAGATATCTAGTATTACCTATCAAGTCCAATTCAATTAAGTAAAGAAGGAAACGATTTATGAAATTGTTACCCTCTTTATTTAGTAGTTTTAAGTTCGTCAAGTTTATCCCGCATTAACGGGCAGTAAGACCTCCACCTCAAGGCTTAGAGGAATCGAAGAAGCGTAAGTGGGGGACAAATGCCCGTAAAAGCCCGATTGGTGAGATACAGTGAAATTTACCGCTGTGATCTTCAGCGATTTAGTTGAACCAATAGGGTTCGTACTGTCGATTGATCGAAGCAGTAGCGAAGATCTTAGTGACAGTAGAACGGGACTAACAATCAGTGGGGGATGAAGAAAACCCCCACTGATTGAGGTTTCACTGTCCTGCCCAATGATCATAACGACATCCATGTGTGGGTATTTCGGCAACAAGTAAGTCTCTTGAGCCTGCCATCGGTGTTAGATTTAGAATGGGAGTCATTTGAAATGTTATTGGAGGAAACTTTATGAAAATACTTGTTGTCGTTACACATCCGAGAACAGATTCACTCACGTCGAATATGACGGAGCGTTTTACTGCAGGATTAATAGAAGCAGGACATGAATACGAAATCGCCGATTTGTATGCCGAAGGATTCAATCCATTATTGTTTCCGAAAGATGAGCCTGACTGGGATAATCCGAACAAAATATACTCCGACGAAGTGCTGCGAGAAATGAATCGAATCCAGGCAAGTGATGCATTGGTCTTTATTTTTCCGGTATGGTGGTACAGCGTGCCTGCCATATTGAAAGGATACTTTGATCGGGTGTGGAATAGTGGATTTGCATATGGTACAGCCAAATTGCCCGTTCAAAAAATAACATGGATTGCCTTGGTAGGCGTACCTCAGGCACAATTTGAAAAACGGAGTTATCATTTGATGATGCAACACCACCTGAATGTGGGCTTGGCGGAATATTGTGGAGTTCAAGATTCCAGCGTCCATTTTATGTATAATACGCTAGGGGAATTTGAAGAAAACGAGCAAGAGAAGAAAGTGGATCATTTTGCTGCTCTATTAAATAGAGCTTACCAGATGGGGTCCAATTTTAAGTGAAGTGATATAGTCATGATCGGGTAGAAAACAAGGCATTGGGAAGAGATTCGGTATTAATCCTTTGTTCATAGGTCCCTTTGATTTTTACTTAGAAGATGAGAGAAAGATAGTAACGGATGTTGCATTCATTCATGTCAATGAAGATTTTAAAACAGTTATAAAGCGTAACAGTGGGGGATGAAGAAACCCCCACTGATTGAAGTTTCACTTTATTGGGAAATGTCTGTACTTGTTCAATCAACCCTACTATATTGCCCACTGGTCAAATAGTAGGGTTGGGGTATCGGTTACTAGGTGCTAGCATAATCTTGTGAACTCGACTCAGTTAAGTCCTTACCATGATTTTTGAGAGGTGCTGTCCGTCTCAGAACGTAAGAATACAAGTAAAAAATCCCCTATTTTTGTCTTCTCATCCATTGTGTTGCAACCCATTTTTCACCAGTTATAACGGGCGCCCCACCATGTAAAGTTCGTTCGTTTACGCTTTTGTCATTATAGAAGTATTCGAAATACACCGCCATTCCTTTTTGTGGGGAGACTGAAAAATTTAGTTTCGGAAAAAAAGTTTCTCAGCCATGCTCCACGTCGTTTAAGTACATGACCATTGTGCTAATTCTATTATTATTTGTTGCTTTACTTGTAGATGTAAAAAAGTCGAAATGAGCTTTATATTCTTGACCAGGAGTATATTTAAGAATTTGAATCCCTTCGCCGTGTTCAATGGGGATATTCATAATTGATGCTATTCTTTGTTCAATGTTGGTAATGGTGTCATTTTCATTTTCTTGAAAAAACATACTACTACTTGTTCTTATCTCATTGACATCGTGGGTAGCACCAATTTTAGAACGATGCATTTTGTCAATTGATAATCTAATTAGCTCGTTACATTCTTCGTCACTAAACACATTTCCTAAAATTACGACTAGTGGTTCTTCTAATCTAAAACTCCGAAAAACAAGAACTTTTAGGTGGGATAGTATGACATTGATATTATTAATCAGTCTTTTTGGAGTGGTACTTGTTCTCTTGTTTAAAAATCCAATAATAGACATGCTAGGGAAAAATAATAAATTGATACATAAACTAAAAAATACGATGTGGTTTCAAAGTCATTGGGTAGCTGGAATATTCTTATTCGTCATGAATGCCGTTCTATTTTTTTCAACTTGTCTTGTGCTTTATGTGTTGATGTATTTCATTATTCCATTTGTTCATATACTTGTGATGTTTTTTGCTGTAATCGGAAGTATTATTTTATGGATCATAATAAATAAAGCTTGGCAAGGTACGAAAAGAAACCGTTTGAAGATGGGGACGATCGGGAGCAGTTTTTATATGTTCTTGACCATTATTTTTGTTTATTGGTTCGTGACAATAAAACCGTCTTATCCAGGTGAAGATACGTTCATGAGGGCTATTGGATTATTTTTCGCTATAATCGTTACGACAGTTGCGTTTATTACGTGTTTGGTTATTACAGGATTATCCAAAAGGAAAGTAGCCCATTAATCGAAACATGAAATTGAACAGTTTCTTTATATATTTGCTAACGGGTACCTGAACGGGGGAATATGTGTATCTTGAAGCGATAAACGATCACCTATTATGGCGCTTTTTTTTTAGTAAAAATCATAGGATCACCAAAAAGGGACAAACTGTATTTGAAAAGAAAGGAGATGCAAGTCGTGACCAAAAAGTTCAATAAAGGTAGCCGTAATCAAAATGCACCACAATTACACGGACAAGTTCCGGTTAGTGGGGACAACAGTAAAGGAAATAAAAGAAATAAAGATCAGAACGATAAAACAGATGGTGAAAGTTAAATGGAACAAACCGGTCTATTCAGGCCGGTTTGTTCCATTTTGTTTATGTTCCGAATAATTGTTATCGTACTAGTGCAATTGTTGAGATATGCACATGAGCTGCACTTTTAGAACTGTTTAGAAGAAGGCATTTGTTGAAGGAACAAAAGGAACTTTCAAAGTCGAGAAGCTTTTTGAGTGTAATAAGTTGATAGATTGTGAATGTTGCTACCTCGACTAACGTAAGTGGTTTAATTGAAATTGAAAATGGTATAATTTAGAATGAATGGGAGATTCGGAGGTGGGGATATGTTTGAACTTATTTTAGTTCTCGTTTTTCTAGCGATTTTAATTATATTTTTGTTTGATTTTGCAAAATTTAGGCAGCAAAATCAAACGATAATTGAACAGAATGAAAAGGTTATTTCTCTATTAGAAGAAATTAAAAATAAATGATCACTGTCATTCTAGTAAAGGGTGCAAGAGTACAATCATGGAAGGCTGCTGCTGTGGCTTTTCTTTTCCTTACGAGGGAAGGACAGTTGGAAATGAAGTATAACATCAGGTTATGAATTGGAGATGCGAATGAAATGAAATCAATTATTGAAGCTACCACTTTTCCAAGAACTAGACAATCAATTGCTGAAGATTTGAGAGCTTTAGGATTAAATAAAGGAATGACCGTACTCGTACATTCATCTTTATCGTCTCTAGGATGGGTAAACGGTGGAGCTGTTGCTGTTATTCAAGCATTAATGGATGTGGTTACGGAACAAGGTACCATCGTGATGCCTTCTCAATCTGTGGAATTATCCGATCCTTCAGAATGGCAATACCCTCCTGTACCAGAGGAGTGGTGGCATGGAATTAAAGAAAGCATGCCGGCCTACAATGCTGATTATACCCCTACTGCTGGGATGGGGAAAATAGTTGAGGTATTGAGGTCTTATCCAGAAGTTTTAAGAAGTTCTCATCCAAATTACTCCTTTATAGCTTGGGGAAAGGACAAACATGAAATTCTTCATCAACAATCTCTTAATTTTGGATTTGGTGAACAATCCCCTTTAGGGAAACTGTATATGCGTCATTCATTTGTTTTATTATTAGGTGCTGGTTTTGATAGTAGTACTTGTTTTCATCTTGCTGAATACAGGATTCCTAATCAGAAAGTTATTAGCAAAGGTGCTCCTATGATAGTAGAAGACAAAAGAATATGGAAAGAATATTCAGATCTTGAATTTAGAGAGGAACTTTTTGAAGAAGTCGGTCAAGCATTTGAGGCTGAATATGATCTTACATCTGGTTTAGTTGGTTCTGCTAAAAGTCGCCTATTTTCACTTAAAGAAGCAGTTGATTTTGCTGAGGAATGGTTTAAAAATTATGATAGTAAACATAATCATAACTTTGAGTAATAAAGGGAGGTGGGTGTCTTTTAGATATCCAACTTCTTTTTGTTTTCTAGTTACCATACCTCTAAAAAGGCGTGTGAGCCCACGGATTCACACGAATGAGCCCAAATTCTTTTACAACGAGATTGTTTAACACCATTATTTTAAAAAATCGCTTGCAAATAGGAATTGTTACGTTTTATAATGATTAAGCAAATGTAAACGCAAATGAGGTTTTCCTTAGGTCTATCGAAACGTTACTCATTTTTTTAGAATATAAAACGTAATGATTTTGATTTGTGAGTTGGAATATCCGGAGGGGATTTCGCATGAGGGAGTGAACATGTTGAGTAATCAAAAGGTTCCAGTTACCGTACTGAGCGGGTATCTTGGTTCAGGAAAAACGACTTTGCTCAATCATATTTTAGCAAACCGTGAGCAATTGAAAGTAGCTGTTATCGTCAATGATATGAGTGAAGTGAACATAGATGCTGCATTAGTTAAACAAGGTGGCTTCCAGAAAACGGACGAGAAATTGGTGGAAATGCAAAATGGTTGTATTTGCTGCACGCTCAGAGAAGATCTACTAATTGAAGTAGAGAAGTTGGCCAAGCTAGGTGATATCGATTATATCGTCATCGAATCAAGCGGGATTAGTGAACCCATTCCAGTAGCTCAAACCTTTACATATGTGGATGAAAGTTTAGGAATCGACTTGTCTAAATACTGCAAGCTGGATACGATGGTGACGGTTCTCGATGCGAACCGCTTTTGGCACGATTATGCTTCTGGAGAAAGTCTGCTTGATCGTAAACAGGCTGTTGATGAAACGGATGCAAGGGAAGTAGCCGATTTATTAATGGATCAAATCGAATTTGCAAACGTGATTGTGCTGAATAAAGTAGATGTAGTAGCCCATTCCAATATTCAGGAATTAAAAGCCGTTTTGCAAAAATTTAATCCACAAGCGCGGATTATCGAGAGTGAGTATTCTAAGGTCCCACTTGATCAAGTATTAAACACGGGTCTGTTTGATTTTGAGACATCGAGTCAAGGAGCAGGTTGGCTAAAAGAATTAAACGAAGAGCATATTCCAGAAACAGAGGAGTATGGCATATCTTCGTTCGTGTATCGTCGTCATAAGCCGTTCCATCCTGAGAGGCTGATGACTTGGCTAAAAGATTGGCCAGTTGAGGTCGTTCGAGCAAAGGGATTTATTTGGTTAGCGACTAGAAATGATATCTCTGGACTATTATCGCAAGCAGGACCATCTTTGACGATTCAAGGAGCAGGAAATTGGATCGCCGCTTATCCGGAAGCGGAACGAAAACAACTATTGGCAGAAGAGCCTGAGCTTCTCAATCGCTGGGACGATACATATGGTGACCGTATAACAGAATTAGTCATGATCGGCATCAGTATGGATCAAAAGCAAATCGAGCAGACATTGGATGCATGCTTACTTACAGAAGAAGAAATGGTACAGGATTGGTCTACGTTTATAGATCCCCTGCCTTCATTTCATATATAAAATCTAGATAAATCTATGAGGAGGAAACATAATGAGAGTAAATATTACATTGGCATGTACAGAAACAGGAGATCGGAATTATATGACAACGAAGAATAAACGGAATAATCCCGAACGTATTGAGCTTATGAAATATTGTCCGAAATTGAAAAAACGTACCTTGCACAGAGAAACAAAATAAGTAGAACACCAATTATTAAGAGTCAGGCTTTAAATTATAAAACGTAATGGTTTTGTTTTAATAAAAGTAAGTAAAGGAGAATCGGAAAATGGCGAAGAAATCTAAAGTCGTAAAAGAGAAGAAAAGGCAAGAAATGGTGATGAAATATGCAGCTATCCGTCAGGAGCTCAAAGAAAAAGGAGATTATGTGGCTCTCAGTAAACTGCCAAGAGATTCTTCACCGACACGTCTGAAAAATAGATGTGAAGTGACAGGAAGACCAAGAGGATTCTTAAGAAAGTTCAAAATGTCCAGGATTGCCTTTAGGGATTATGCACATAAAGGACAAATTCCTGGCGTGAAGAAAGCGAGCTGGTAATGAAACAGGGGCTGCCCCTTTCGTTATAGGACAGCCCCGAATTTAAGCTGTGGGCATGATGAATTCAATCTTCCTTGAATCTCTGCCACGATATGAAATGTAGGTGCAATCGAATGAAATGAATGGATTGCACAGATAGAATGAGAAAAAGTATAGACCAAACGATTTGGTAGGGTTACGTGGTGCTAGATAGTCTTTTAGGAAACGACTAAGTTAAGCCCTTACAATGGTTTTTGAGAGGATCTGTCCGTCTTAGAACGTAAGAATACAAGTAAAAAATCCCCTATTTTTGTCTTCTCATCCATTGTGTTGCAACCCATTTTTCACCAGTAATAACGGGTGCTCCACCATGTAAAGTTCGTTCGTTTACGTTTTTGTCATTATAGAAGTATTCGAAATAAACCGCCATTCCTTTTTGTGGGGAGACTGAAAAATTTAGTTTCGGAAAAAAAGTTTCTCCGCCATACTCCACGTCGTTTAAGTACATGACCATTGTGCTAATTCTATTATTATTTGTTGCTTTACTTGTAGATGTAAAAAAGTCAAAATGAGCTTTATATTCTTGACCAGGAGTATATTTAAGAATTTGAATCCCTTCGCCGTGTTCAATGGGGATATTCATAATCGATGCTATTCTTTTTTCAATGTTGGTAATGGTGTCATTTTCATTTTCTTGAAAAAACATACTACTACTTGTTCTTATCTCATTGACATCGTGGGTAGCACCAATTTTAGAACGATGCATTTTGTCAATTGATAATCTAATTAGCTCGTTACATTCTTCGTCACTCAAAACATTTCCTAAAATTACGACTAGTGGTTCTTCTAATCTAGCAATGATATTAATTTCTCTATCTTCTGTTTTGATTGTATTGCCAATATGATTAAAAATCGTTTGTTCTTTACTATCCACTGTCAACTTTCATCGACTCCTTAGGAGATTTAATTTTCAGAATTATTAATTTTAACTTTTTTTGTAAGTTATTATTTATGATTATTATATCATGAACCGCACGTTTATAACGGTTTCTTATTCAGCTGATAAAGAAAATATTATTTTTCAGAAATCTTACATACAGTGTCTCAATTCAATTGGCATCCACTGCAGTCTGGGAGCTGGCTTTTTTAAAATTTATCCCGCATTAACGGGTAGTAAGACCCCACCTCAAGGCTTAGAGGAATCGAAGAAGCGTAGGTGGGGGAAAACTTGCCCATAAAAGCCCGATTGGTGAGATACAGTGAAACTTACCGATGCGTGAGCAGAGGTTTAGTTGAACCAATCGGGTTTGTCGTACTGTCGATTGATCGAAGCGAAAGCGAGGATCTTAGCGACAGTAGAACGGGACTAACAATCAGTGGGGGCTGAAGAACCCCCCCACTGATTGAAGTTTCACTTTATCAAACTTGAATCGTTTTGTTGTACCATTTTCTTTAATAGGGTGAAGGGAAATGAAGGTTGCAAAATTGAAGGTGGTAAGCGCCCTAAACAAGGCGATGCTGAGGCATTTAATACATTGATTCATGAAATTTGAGCCTGTTATGATTGCAATTTTTTCATAACAGGCTCTTTATATTTGCTATGTGTTGATTGCGAACTAGATAAAAAGCGTTGTTCTTTGGTCGTACCGTCTCGATCTCCATTAAGATATGAGCGTTTTAAAACGATCTTGATATTCTAGCAATGCCATTTCATAGACTCCAAGATTCTGCGTTACACGAGCGATCGTTTATTTTTCTTCAAAAAGTATAAATAAATAATCATCGAAATAAAAATTGAAAGAGCTGATGCTAAATAAATGCTTCGATAGCCGAATAGGTAGCCGATTTGTCCGAAAGTGATGGCACCAATCCCTACGCCAAGATCGAAGAAGGAGAAGAAGGTCGCGTTGGCCATTCCTTTTCGATTTCGTTCCGCCTTTTCAATGGACCACGCTTGGAGTGCTGGCTGGACCGTTCCAAAGCCAAGACCGTAGAATATGGCGGCTGTGTAGAGCACGATGTTATTTGGAAGCCATGCGAGAAGCAGCATAGCGATGAGAATACAGACAGCCGATGGAATGTAAATGAATATGTGACCTTTTGTATCGTATAGTTTTCCTGCATAAAGACGTGTAAATAAAAGAGCGATCGCATAGATGAGGAAATACCATTGAATGCCTGTGACTCCTTGTTTCATTGAATAGAGTGGGAGAAACGTGGCAATCCCGCCGAATGTTACGGTAATGAAAAATAATAAAATCGATGGTTGCAATGCTGTTTTTTCATAAAGATCCAATTTGCGGGTTGTCGTTTTTACAGCGGGTTTTTCACCTTTTTTGTAGTGAATGGTTGAAGCGAGTGCAACGGCCCCTAGTCCTAATGCTCCACATAGGAGAAATAGTGCTTGAAATGATAGTTTTCCAGCCAGTACTAGACCAAGTGAAGGACCGATTGCCAGTGCTAGATTTCCAGACAAGCCGTAAAAGCCCATCCCTTCACCACGTCTGCTCGCAGGAATGATATCGCTTGCAATTGTGCCGGAAGCAGTGGAAGAAAAGCCCCAACCGATGCCCTGGGCAACCCTTAGAGCGAATAGCATAAACATACTGGCCATGAAACCAAATGCTCCAACTGTAAGAACAAATATAGAAAGACCAAATAAAAATACAAACTTTCTTCCTCTTGTTTCAAGAATTTGTCCCGCAAATGGACGTACAATCAAGGCGGAAAATGTGAAAATTCCAACGACCATGCCAATTAATTGATCATTTCCCCCTAAGTATTCAACAAAGAGCGGAATGGTCGGTAATGTCATTTGAAAGCCGAGAAAAATAAAGAAGTTAGCGATACAAATCATCACAAAATCACGCGTCCATATTCTATCCTTACCTTGAGAACGTTGTGTTACGAAAGCTTTGTCCAATTATAAGTCCTCCTTCATTCCCTTCATATGTATATATTTTACTAAAATTTGGATGATAAAGCTATTGTTTAGGATAGGGGATTTTTCGTGTTGCTAAATATATTTTTATCCCGGTTTAACAGGCTGTAATACCCCCACCTTAATTTTTGAGGGAGAATCAAGAAATAAATAGGTGGAGGATAAACAGCCTGTATATCCCCGATTGGTTCAACTAACCATCCGTAGGGATGAAAAAACCCCACTGATGGAAGTTTCACTTTATCCCCACAAATTATGACATATCTGTTTCATGATCGGACATACATATGAAGAAGAGCTTGTTTTAGGAAATGGCAGGTGGAGGTTGTGAGAAAAAGAAGATATAAAAGGCGAATTGTATTGTTGATTATCTCGGCCAGCATAATCGGAATGATCCTTTTTGTTATGCTTAGGCTCCCAAGCAGCCCTGAGAAAGTGGTTCATGATTTTTATATGTATGAAGCTGAGGGGAGTTTTGATCAATCATGGTCATTGTTTCACCCTGATATGAAGATTCGGTTTCCAAAAGCAAATTATATCCAAACTCGTTCACATGTTTTTATGCAGCATATGGACGTTGATACATTTTTCTATGAAATTGGTAAGGCGAAGAAAAAGAAAGGATGGAGAATGAATAAAGCAGGTGAAGTGTTTGCTGAGGTCTATGAAGTACCGGTTGACGTTACTTTTCATTCTCAATTTGGTATTTTTACGATGCAGCAAAACTGTTATGTTGTGAAGGAAAAAGGAGAGTGGCTCATCCTATGGGATTATCGATTTTAGGTGTAGAATAAGGCTGAAATATTGTTCTTCTCCTTTTTCATTCAAAATATGATAATAGGTTTTACATAGATCTTTTTGCACGATTACTAATGGCCTTTAGGATGAACATTTTCTCTTGTGAGGTAAGCATTGTCCAACTGCCAGCTTTAATTTTCATGGCGATCGACTCCTATTTTTTAATTTATAGGGAAAAAGTACTTTCTCCTTATCAAAAGTATACCGCGAATTACGCTATCATAAACAAGATAAATTCCTACAAATTTTTTGCATAGACTCGTATTTTGTCAAACAATCGTCTGCTTTTGCTCAATCATTATTTTCATAAACTAAAAATGAAAAGGGGGGACCAAAAGTAAAGGGTCAGACCCAGCAACTACTTCATACAGTTTAAATGGAGTGTAAATAACACGATAAACTGTATGGTGAGTGCAAGATCAGACCCTTTTGACATTCTTTATTATTTTAATTCTAAATGTACTTTTAGTTCGTCATGAATTCTTTGTTTTTCTTCGTTACTTACAATTCCGTAGTAGATTCCATCGATTTTTTTACCTTCACTCTTAATCTCCATTTGTTCAACACTTTTTGCTGCAGTGCGATAGTGTTTTTGGATGTCGTTCATTTGCGAGAATGTAAGATTTGTTTCAATATTTTTGCTTAAAGCTTCAAAAATAGTCGAGTAGTTTGTTAATGTAGCAAAGCTTGCCCCTTTATTAATGACTCCTTGAATGATCTCACGCTGTCTGTATTGACGTCCGAAGTCACCGCGTGGATCTTCATATCTCATTCGAGAGAAGCTTAACGCTTTCGCTCCATCTAATTTGATTTTTCCAATTGGGAAGTGATCTCCCTCATAGCTAAAGTCTAAATCATTGTTTACTTCAACACCGCCAACTGAATCTACAATATCTTTAAACCCTTCCATGTTGATTTTTACGTAATAATCTAATGGGATATCAAGGAAGTTCTCGACTGTATCCATCGACATTTTCACGCCACCAAATGCATAGGCATGGTTAATCTTGTCCACTCTATTTTTGCCGATAATATCAGTTCGAGTATCGCGTGGGATACTTAACATTTTCACGGAATTTGTTTCCGGGTTAACGGTTAAAACGATCACCGTATCAGAGCGTCCACTGTCTCCTTTACGTTCATCAACCCCTAGCAAGAGGACGGAAAATGGTTCCTGGTTTGTATAGGCGATTTCGCTTTGTCGTTTATCAGAAATGGGACGATCTTCAATTGGTGTATGCATCGTATTAACCGCTTTTGTAAGAGAATGATAGACGGAGTATGCATAAGCGCCACCTGCTACTACCAAAATGAGAAGGGTAATACTGATAATCTTCAGCCATCTCTTTTTCTTCTTCGTTTTATTTGAACGTTTCATCTAGTACTTCCTTCCTATTTACAAAAATGGGACTTAAAATTCATTATATAGAAATTTACTAGAGTTGGATAGTGTTTTGTGGTGGAATAATGACTTAGACTGGCGAATCTTAATGAAAATTTAGAGAATCTTAATGTGACACATTAGACAGATAATGTTAAAATTTATAGGTATTTCCTTTTGTAAAGTGGTTATACGATGTTTGCTGAAAAGGAGTGGATTTGATTTGGTAGTTGTCTCGTTAAATAACGTCACGAAGAAAATTGGTAGTAAGACGATTATTGATAATCTTAGTTTTGATGTGCACGCGGGGGAGGTGTTTGGTTTTCTTGGGCCGAATGGGGCTGGAAAAACAACGACGATTCGGATGCTTGTTGGGTTGATGAAGATAACGTCAGGAGATATTTTCATAGATGGACATAGTGTGAAAGCTAATTTTGAAGAAGCGATCAGTAAAGTGGGCGCCATTGTTGAGAATCCTGAAATGTATAAATTTATGTCTGGTTATGATAATTTGAAGCATTATGCAAGGATGGTAAAAGGCGTAACGCTAGAGCGGATTGATGAAGTTGCAGAGCTTGTTGGATTGCAGAATCGAATGAAAGAGAAAGTGAAGACCTATTCATTAGGGATGCGTCAGCGACTTGGTATTGCACAGGCTTTGCTTCATCGACCCAAAGTATTGATTTTGGATGAGCCGACGAATGGACTTGATCCAGCCGGTATCCGGGAAATCCGTGATTACTTGAAACGACTAGCTCGCGAGGAAGACATGGCCGTGATCGTATCGAGTCACTTATTGTCTGAAATGGAAATGATGTGTGATCGGATTGGCATCATTCAAAATGGGCGTATGGTTGATGTGCAACTTGTGAATGACATGGTGAATGGCGGCAATGTTTCCTATGTGATTTCAGCAAAACCGATTGATCAAGCTTTCAATGTGTTGCAACATGCATTTGAAGGTATAAATGTGAAAATGACGAAGCAACTCCTTCATGTGGAAGGCGAATCTGTTGATATTCCTAAACTAGTAAAACGACTCGTTGAAAACCAATGTGATATTTATGAAGTGAAACAAGTCAATCAATCTCTTGAAGAGAAATTCCTTGAAATTACAAGTGAAAAAGGAGGGATCGCTTAATGGGATTACTTGCAAATGAATGGATCAAGATTTTTAAGCGGAAATCAAGTTATATTATGATTGGAATCCTTGCGATCATTGTGTTGGTTGCGGCAATTGGGATGACGTTTATAAATAACCAGGGCACTGAAACTGGCGATAATGGAAACTGGAAGACGGCACTGGAGGCAGAAAATAAAGACTTAAAGGAAGAGCTCAAGTCAACTCCAGGTCCTTATAAAAAAGAGGTTGAAAGAGTCATTGCTGAGAATGAGTACCGCATCACACATGAAATGCCAAGAGTGACGTCTTATAACGTATGGACGTTTATGAATGGGATGATGGGGTTAGTCGATATCGTAGCATTGTTTACGATCATTATCGCGGCGGGAATCGTGGCAAGTGAATTCAGCTGGGGTACGATTAAGCTGTTGCTGATTCGCCCGATTAATAGAGCGAAAATTTTGTTGAGTAAATACATAACGGTCCTCTTATATGCTCTATTTATGCTAGCTATTTTATTTGTTTTAAGCTTTATTTTAGGTGCTGCTTTCTTTGGGTTTGAGCAGAGCCAGCCACATTTGGCCTATTTAGATGGTCAGATTGTTGAACGTACACAAATTCCATTTTTACTTTCCCAATACGCATTGAGTTCGGTTGGCTTGCTGATTTTTACGACGATGGCGTTCATGATTTCGGCTGCTTTCCGGAACAGTTCCCTTGCTATCGGACTATCCATCTTCCTACTATTAGTCGGTAGTATTGTAACATCCATCATTGCGGGATTCTTTGATTGGGCAAAATATTTACTATTCGCAAATACGAATTTGCTTCCGTACTTTGGAACAGGTACACCGATGGTTGAAGGTATGACCTTAGCGTTCTCGCTCATTGTGCTTCTTGTGTATTTCATCATCTTCCTTGTCGTAGCATTCTGGGCTTTTGTAAAACGAGATGTAGCAGCTTAATTTGTGTACCCCCGAATGAGTATAATTCGGGGGTTTTTGCTACGAAAAGCTTTCTGGCGGTAAAAGATTGGTGCATGGAATCGGCGTCTTAGTTTCAAGCTCCATCTGTTGTCCTGTTTAACTGTGCTCCGGCACGCAAACCTCCAAACCGGCACGAAACAGCTTCAATCTGGCACGTAATGAAACGAATCCGGCACGCAAATTTGCTTTCCGGCTCGAAAAGTCTGAGACTTCGCTTATTTATTCCATTAAGCAAGATGAAGTTTCGGAGGAAAGTGTAATAAATAGGTTAGATCGTGTGAATGGGGCTCTGTCACTCTATTGCTACTTAATCTAGGTGGCATTATGTCAAAAAAAGCCAAGCCTTTATTTCCGTGTAGGATTAGGCTTGGCGTTTTTTTCAATTTTATCATAAACAGCTGCAAGGGCTTGTTCAAATTTTCCGCTCGTTTTTGGCTGGTAATATTTTTTAGTAACCAGTTTATTTGGCAAATATTGCTGTTTCACCCAGCCGCTTTCATAGTTATGCGGGTACAAATATTCAACGCCGCGTCCGAGTTCTTTGGCCCCCTTGTAGTGGGCATCTTTCAGATGGTCAGGTATGTCACCAGTGTTTCCAGCCCGAATATCAGCAAGTGCTGCGTCAATCGCCATAATTGCTGTGTTTGATTTAGGGGATAAGCACAGCTCGATGACTGAATTAGTGAGTGGGATACGTGCTTCCGGAAAACCGAGGCGTTCAGCTGCTTCGACTGCTGCTAATGCACGAGGTCCAGCTTGTGGATTAGCGAGACCAACATCTTCGTAGGCAATGACGACGAGTCTACGGGCGATGCTGACTAAATCGCCTGCTTCAATTAGACGCCCTAAATAATGAAGGGCGGCATTCACATCACTGCCACGAATGGATTTTTGAAAGGCAGAAATCACGTCATAATGGGCATCGCCGTCTTTGTCGTGAGAAAAGCTTTTTTTCTGAATGCATTCCTCTGCAATTTCTACTGTAATCGTAATCGTCCCATCAATGTCAGGCTCTGTTGAGATGACCGCGAGCTCTAGGGCGTTCAAAGCGCTTCTAACGTCACCATTGGAGGCGGTTGCCAAATGAAGGAGTGCTTCATCACTTACATCTGTAGAATATTTCCCAAGTCCTCGTTCATCATCATCGATCGCACGTTTCAAAGCCGTAACAATGTCATCGGGTTCAAGTGCTTTTAATTCGAAAATTTGACAACGACTCCGAATAGCTGGGTTGATTGCATGATAAGGATTACTTGTTGTCGCTCCTATTAATGTAATCATGCCATTTTCAAGATATGGTAACAGGAAATCTTGTTTCGCTTTGTCGAGTCGATGAACTTCGTCTAATAAGAGAATGACTTTCCCTGACATTTTTGCCTCGGCAGCGACAATTTCCATATCTTTTTTATTATTAGTCACCGCGTTCAAAGTACGAAAGGCAAATTGGGTACTGCCAGCAATGGCGCTAGCAATAGACGTTTTGCCAACCCCAGGCGGGCCGTATAAGATCATTGAAGAAAGCTGTTTTGCTTTGACCATTCGATAGATAATTTTTCCCTCATCAACGAGATGCTCTTGCCCCATCACTTCCTCGATAGAACGGGGGCGCATCCTAAATGCAAGTGGTTTTATGGACATTGTCATCGCTCCTATAGCTTTTGTGTAAGATAAAGGTATCATATTTTTCACGAAAAAGAACGTAAATAGGCTAACGGAGCGTGTTCAAAAAGTCTGGTAAAGAAAAGCTTGCGAATTTCTTTGTCGCGCATTTTTGACCTTCTGTTAAAAACGCGTACGTTCTGTGCAAAGATCCGTTCCTCATGCATTCCTGCATACGCGAAAGGTTCTTGAGATGCGCTCGCAGAATTTCTCGGCTCTTTTTATCCTCCTTTTTGAACATGCACTAATATGCATTTCACCTAGGATTATGCTATAATTTTTAAAGCATATTAATCCGATCATGAAATAATGAAATAGGTTATAAATTGAAGGAAAACATAAAGGTGGGTAAACGATGAGAATCTCGACAAAAGGCCGCTATGGCTTAACCATTATGATTGAATTGGCAAAGCAGTATGGCGAGGGGAAGAGTCCGACATCGCTTAAGTCGATTGCACAGACACATAATTTATCAGAACATTATTTAGAACAGCTGATCGCACCGCTTCGAAATGCTGGCTTAGTTCGCAGTATTCGTGGAGCATATGGCGGCTATATTTTAACGAAAGAACCGAAAGAAATTACGTCTGGTGATATCATCCGTGTACTGGAAGGCCCGATTACCCCGGTTGAAGGAATTGAGGATGAAGAACCAATTAAACGCCAACTATGGGTTCGGATTCGGGATGCAGTAAAGGATGTCCTAGACAGTACGACACTTGAGGATCTAACGAATTATAAAGATGATAGCGAACATGATTCGTATATGTTTTATATTTAATACCTTTAAAACGGTGAAGGAATAAAAAGGGCTTAACTCCAAGACTACACCATGTAGAAGCTGTTTATCCGCAATCTTCTGAAATGGTAGTTGTGGAGTTAAGCTCCTTTTTTCTTTTTAAAATATGCTGTGTTATATAACGTTGTTGATTTTTGGCTTATTTTAGCTCTACCTTCCAGCATAGCTGAAAGACGTGTGAAATCAGGGTTTCACACGAATGAGCCAAAAATCTTTTTAACAATAATATTGTTTAACATAGCCTTAAAATAAGTCGTTTAGTGAAATCATTGTTTTGCATCATGTCAAATAAAATTATAGAATATGACCATCATGAAAATTTCAGGATAAATTGACATGGAAAATTTATTTTCTTTTATATATCGGAGGAACTAACGTGAAGAATGTGTATTTAGATCATGCGGCAACATCACCGATGCATCCGCGTGTGATTGATCGGATGATGGCTGTCATGAAGGATGAGTATGGCAATCCGTCTAGTATTCACTCGTACGGCCGCGCGTCGCGTCATGTACTGGATGAGTCCCGTGCGATGATGGCTCGGAGCATTGGTGCGTTGTCGAATGAAATCATTTTTACAAGTGGTGGTACGGAAAGTGATAACACGGCGCTAATTGGTATTGCGCGTGCTTATCAGCATCAAGGCAAGCATATTATTACGACAGAAATAGAACATCATGCCGTCCTTCATACATGCCAGTTTTTGGAGAAATCTGGTTTTGAAGTAACCTATTTACCAGTTAATGAAGAAGGGCTTGTTTCGGTTGAAGAGGTACGATTGGCACTTCGGGATGATACCATCCTCGTTTCCATCATGTTTGGTAATAATGAGGTCGGAACGATACAACCGATTCAGCAAATCGGTGAGCTATTACAGAATCATCCAGCATTTTTCCATACGGATGCGGTACAAGCGTACGGTTTGGTGAAAATCGATGTGAATGAACTTCATGTTGATTTACTTTCGGTTAGTGCTCATAAAATCAATGGACCTAAAGGTATCGGTTTTCTCTACATTCGAGACGGCATTAAGCATCAGCCGCATTTGTACGGTGGCGAGCAAGAACGAAAGCGTCGTGCTGGAACGGAAAGTGTCCCAGCGATTGCTGGCTTTGCAGAGGCCGTTACGATTGCACAAAGCACAATTTTGGAGAAAAGTGAGCTGTATGTAAGCTATAAAAAAGTTATTTTAGATATTTTTAACGAGGCTTTTGTGGACTATATCGTGAATGGGTCTAGCGAATCATCATTGCCGCATGTGTTAAATATTAGTTTTCCTGGAACAAATGTGGAATCGATGCTTGTGAATTTGGATTTGGCAGGCATTGCTGTTTCGAGTGGATCTGCCTGTACAGCGGGGTCCATCGATCCTTCTCATGTCCTTGTTTCGATGTTTGGCAAAGATTCTGAACGGACGAAAAACTCGATTCGCTTTAGTTTTGGCTTAAACAACTCTGAGCAAGATGTGAGACAAGCGGCACATGAAACGGTTAAGATAATCAACAGATTGTTGAAATAAAGAATTAGGTAAGAGGTGAAACATAATGAATAAAGCACCTAAAGACACGCGTGTCGTAGTCGGTATGTCAGGTGGCGTTGATTCATCTGTTGCTGCTCTGCTTTTGAAAAAACAAGGCTATGATGTAGTCGGGATTTTCATGAAGAATTGGGATGATACAGACGAAAACGGCGTTTGTACCGCAACAGATGATTATAATGATGTAATTGCTGTATGTAATCAAATTGGTATTCCATATTATGCTGTGAACTTTGAGAAGCAATATTGGGACAAAGTGTTTACGTACTTTTTAGAGGAATATAAAGCAGGCCGAACACCGAATCCGGACGTTATGTGTAACAAGGAAATTAAGTTCAAAGCATTTCTTGAACATGCAGTCAGCCTTGGTGCCGATTATTTAGCAACGGGTCATTATGCACAGGTTGCTTACCGTGACGGCGAATATAAAATGCTTCGCGGTATCGATGAGAATAAAGATCAAACGTATTTCTTGAATCAGTTGACGCAAAGCCAGTTGGAAAAGGTCATGTTCCCACTTGGTCACATTGATAAAAAAGAAGTGCGGGAAATTGCCAAAGAAGCTGGACTCGCAACAGCAACGAAGAAGGACTCAACTGGCATTTGCTTTATCGGTGAACGCAATTTTAAAGACTTCTTAAGTAACTATTTACCCGCACAGCCTGGTAATATGGAAACGTTGGATGGAAAAGTGATGGGCAAGCATGAAGGTCTCATGTATCATACAATCGGTCAACGACACGGACTTGGTATTGGCGGCAGTGGAGAGCCTTGGTTTGCGGTGGGCAAAGACTTGAAACGGAATATATTGTATGTCGGACAAGGTTTCGAAAATGATGTGCTATACTCTGATTCACTTAAAGCGGTCAATATGAGCTGGGTTGCAGAGCATGCACCTGCCGCGGAATTTAGCTGTACAGCCAAATTCCGTTACCGTCAAACGGACAGTAAAGTGGATGTGAAAGTGCTTGAAAATGGCGATGTTGAAGTCATCTTTGCTGAGCCAGTTCGCGCGATCACACCTGGACAAGCCGTTGTTTTCTATGATGGCGATGTGTGTCTTGGCGGCGGTACGATTGATGAAGTGTTTAAAAATAATGAAAAACTGACATATGTCGGATAATGATCATCCCCAGCCGTGGTTTGGCTGGGGATTTTGTGATTTTACTGTTTAGGTGAGTGGATCAAATGGAGATCTGGCACGTAAATCTCAAATTCCGCTTGAAACGTACAGATTCCGACGCGCAAACACCCCAGTCTGGCACGTAAATAGGCAATTCCCGCTCGCAAACCTTGTAAAGGAAGGTTTACGCACGAAGTAGGATGAAATGAATCGTACAGAACTCACGAATCATAGATTATCCATTCATTTGCTGTGCATTCCTACCGTACGATTAATGATGAGCCGACTTCTTTATGGTATACTGCTAAAGAATGAAATCTAATGGAGATGTCCCATAAATAAAGGGTCAGACCCTTTTTTATAGATTAAATGGAGAGTGAATATGATGGATAAAAACCAACAAGGAATTCAATATATGCAAGAAGGTAAGTATGAAGAAGCGGTGAAGATTTTTTCCGAGGCGATTGAGGAAAACCCGAAAGAGCCTGTAGCATACATAAATTTCGGCAATGTTTTAACTGCAGTTGGCGAAACAGCGAAGGCAGAGAGTTTCTATAAAAAAGCACTTGAACTCGATAAAGAAGCTGGGGCCGCTTATTACTCGCTAGGAAATCTGTATTTTGAAATGGACAAGCTCATCGAAGCGAAGGATATGTTTGAAAAGGCGCTTCGTACCGGGCTAGATACGAGTGATGTGTATTTTATGCTTGGCATAACTTTGATGCAGCTTGATCAAGGGAAACTCGCAATGCCGTACTTGCAACGTGCGGTTGAATTGAATCAGGATGATGTCGATGCTCGTTTTCAATATGCGCTTTGCTTAGCTAATGCGGAGTTGTACGATGAGCTAATTAAAGAATTGGAAATCGTGATTGAACAGAATCCAGAGCATGCAGACGCTTACTACAATCTTGGCGTGGCATTTGGTGGCTATAAAGAAGATGCTGTGAAGGCTATTGAATATTTCGAGAAAACTTTGGAAGTGCAGCCTGATCATATGCTAGCAGCTCATGGGAAAAAATTGATGGAAACGCTGAACGAAGAATAAGATCGTTTTGGAAAGGGGGAACCGTATGAGCCAGCAGGATGCGTTGGATCTTTTTTCAGAAGAGAAGAAATTTATGAAGGGTCGGCACTTAGTAACAATTTTTCATAATGAGTCAAATTTGTATTCTGTCGTGCGGATTCGCCTCGATGAAACGAATTTGGAATACGACGAGCAAGAAGCTGTTGTAACAGGGTATTTTCCAAAGATTCATGAGCAGGAAACGTATATTTTTTATGGCACGATGAAGGATCATCCGCGGTTTGGCATGCAGTTTCATGTCGAACATTTCAGGAAAGATATGCCGCAGTCGAAAGAAGGAATCGTCGCTTATTTATCGAGTGATTTGTTTAAAGGGATTGGGAAAAGAACGGCAGAAAGCATTGTCGATACACTTGGTGAGAATGCCATTTCGAAAATACTTGCCAATCCGTCACTCTTGGATACGGTTCCGAAATTATCATCTGAAAAAGCGAAAGGCTTCTACGATACATTGATTGAACATCAAGGGTTGGAACAAGTGATGATTGGTTTGAATCAATATGGATTTGGACCACAGCTTTCGATGAAAATTTATCAAATGTACCAACATGATACATTGTCGATTTTACAAAAGAATCCTTATCAGCTTGTCGAGGATATTGAAGGAATCGGCTTTGGCCGAGCGGATGAACTTGGGTTTCAGCTTGGTATTTCAGGGGGGCATCCTGATCGAATTAAAGCAGCCTGTTTGTATACGCTTGATGCCCAATGTCTTCAAGACGGCCATGTGTATATGGAGGCTGAGGATTTACTAGAGGCAGTTAAGAGCATGCTCGAAGAAAATAAACGAGATGAAATTGAGTTTGCAGCGATTTCTTCGGAAATTGTGAAGCTTGAGGATGAAGGGAAAATCAAAGTCGAGGAGCGTCGGATTTATCCGCCCTCTTTATATTTCTCAGAAAAAGGGATTGTCACGAATATAAAGAGAATTTTAGCGCAAACCGAGTATGAAGATCAATTTCCTGAATCTGAATTTTTGCTGGCGCTTGGTGAATTAGAGGAGCGGCTTGGCGTCGATTATGCCCCGGCCCAGAAAGAAGCGATTCAGACGGCGCTTCAGTCGCCGATGTTGATTTTGACAGGAGGACCGGGAACGGGGAAAACGACAGTTATTAAAGGAATCGTTGAGCTGTATGCAGAGCTCCATGGTGTGTCGATGGACATTCACGACTATAAAAAAGAGACTGAACCATTTCCGTTTGTCTTGGCAGCACCGACTGGACGTGCGGCAAAGCGAATGGCAGAATCCACAGGTTTGCCGGCTGTAACTATTCATCGGCTTCTCGGTTGGAATGGGAGTGAAGGATTTTCCCATGATGAAGAGAACCCGATCGAAGGGCGAATTGTGATTATTGATGAAATGTCGATGGTTGACACATGGCTTGCTCATCAGCTGTTAAAAGCCTTACCTGAACATGTACAGCTTATTATGGTTGGAGATGAAGACCAGCTCCCATCGGTTGGTCCCGGTCAGGTGTTAAAGGATTTACTGGCATCACAATCGGTTCCGATGGTTGGCCTTGAGCAAATTTACCGCCAGGCAGATGGTTCTTCGATTATTGAACTTGCCCATGAAATTAAGCGAGGAAGATTGCCTGCAAGTTTCAGTCAGCAGCAAAGCGACCGTTCCTTCATCCGCTGTGGCACAGGACAAATCGCCCAAGTCGTTGAAAAAGTCGTCGCGAATGCCCGTAATAAAGGCTTTACATCAAGAGATATTCAAGTGCTTGCCCCGATGTACCGGGGGCCGGCCGGGATTGATAATCTAAACAAAATGCTTCAAGAAGTGTTCAACGGCAATGCTGATGCGAAAAAACGGGAGCTGAAATTTGGCGATGTCGCTTACCGGAGTGGCGACAAAATATTGCAACTCGTCAATCAACCTGAAGAAGGCGTCTATAACGGCGATATGGGCGAAATAGTCTCCGTCCTTTTTGCCAAGGAAAATACGGATAACGTCGATAAGCTAGTCATTTCGTTTGAGGGAATCGAAGTAGTCTATACACGGCAAGATTTAAATCAAATTACCCATGCTTATTGCTGCTCGATCCATAAATCACAAGGAAGTGAATTTCCGATCGTGATTTTACCTGTCGTCAAAAGCTATTATCGAATGTTGCGGCGAAATCTATTGTACACGGCGATTACAAGAAGTAAAAATTTCTTGATTTTATGCGGAGAAGAAGATGCCTTCCGTCAAGGAATTGAACGCAATAATGAAATGAAGCGCAAAACGACATTGATGCAAAAACTACAAGCAACTGACATGGAAGAAACTAATGCTACAGAGATTATAGAGACTGAAGCAGCAGTCGATCCTTTCGAAATGCTCATGAAGGTTGACCCAATGATTGGCATGGAACACGTCACACCATATGATTTTATGTAACCAAACATGGAAAACCTTTCAGTTCATCTTTGTTTGTCTAAAGACAAATACTAAAGATGTTCGGAAAGGTTTTCTTTGCATAAGGGTATGTTTCATGGAAAAAATGGGCATAATCGTAGCGAATGAAATGTTGAAATATCATTTCGGTCTATGAAGAGGTAGGTGTCCATTTTGGAAATTAAATGCCCGAATTGTAACAGTAAAGATGTAGGTAAAATCGGTGTCAATCAGTTCTATTGTTGGAATTGTTTCATTGAAATGAGTGTAATAAAAGGGATCATTAATACCCATCAAGTCGAGGAGGACGGAAGTTTAAGCTCGTTGGACGACTTGTTTGAAGAAGATGATCGCCGTTTGAGTATGTAAACGCGAGAAAAGAGGTGCAACAATGAGGAGACGTTCAAAAAACTTCCTTGGTAACAGTACCGGTATGATGAAAAAATACACGAAAAAGATGCGAAAAAAATTAAAATCGATGCTTTAATACAGAAACCCCGACATTTGTGCGGGGTTTTTCGCTGTATACATGTAATTATGCGTCAAACTCAAGGTTTGTGCGCCGAATCCCGAAAATACGCGTCAACTTAATAATTCACCATCATCATTCAATTGAATGATGTAAGCTTGTCCTTTTTTAAGACCAGTAGTTGGGAATTGGAATTCTTTCAGAAGTTTCGTAGCGGTTGTTCTGGATTCGAGTAAAATAAATTCTCGTAGCTCTCGATTCGTGATCGAGGGTTTGATTAATAATGCATAGTCTCGAATAGAGGTCTGATGCGCACTTTTAGAAGTTGAGCCACAGCCAGGGCACGTCCATATCCCATGAGATCGCACTAAAGAAAAAGAAGTACATAAAGGGCATTGAATCCCTTTGATCAAATCACTCTTTTGGATAGAATATTTTGCTGAGATTTCTTGGTTGAGTGGGGTATGGGCCTGTAGCAATACATTTGAAATTCGCTGTATCTCCTTTTTCGTAAAGATTTCATTTGGATGTTTGTATTCGAGGAATTGAATGCTTTGTAATAGTTTTTCTTTATGAATCACCTTTTTTGAAATATGGTTGTTTGATGTCGTTGTCTTTAGTTGAGTATAAGAATTCGGGAAGATTATGAGTGTTTCAAGAGGGACCTTTGAGACCTTTTTTGATTGAAAAAAATGATGAAGATTAAAAACTTGTCGTTCAGCTTGTAAAAGGGGATCAGGAAATGTTTCTTCTTCCTGGGACGTATTGGTTCGAATGATTTGATTAAAATGAGGATCGAAATGGACGATGCCTGAATAATTCTTCACTTCTAAAATTAAGAAAAATGTTGCGGAAAGAATTAAATAGTCAAGCTGAAAGAACTTATCTTTTCTAATCGGAAGTCTAAGATTGTGAAAAATAAAATATTGCTGCTCGTTTAAAAACTCTAAATAGTAAAGAAGAGATTCTTCTCCTTTAAATCCTACGGTGGTTCGGCCAAGATCATTCTGAATCTGAGAGCGGGCCGGATGGTCAATCGGGGTTCTTTCAAAAAGAGCTTGCAACTTTCTTAAAGAAAGCGGTGTGGTGAGAGGTTTAATAAACAAATTATCACTCCTTTATAATTTCCAAAGTAATTCATTCGCTATTTATAAGATTATTTCCTTCTTTTAATAAAAAATTGACAGGAAGTTAGTTTAAAATTGCAAGTACGTGTCAAATCCGGGAGTTATGCGTCAAATCCTGAAAATATGAGTCAAGATCGGGAGTTATGCTTTAAATTCGAAAAATACGCGTCAAATTCAGAATTTGTGCGTCGAATCGAAAAATACGCGTCAAACGCAGAATTAATCCTCCATACATATTTTCCCCACGCCTCACGAACACTACTATTTGTGAGGTGAGGTGTATGAACATTCGAATGAAGTGGTTTTATCGACTGGGATTTCTGTTGCTATTATTTATTGTTTTATATATTTTTATGAAGCTCAAGCCGATGTGGGCACCGATTGTAGGCGTAGGGATGAAGGTGCTTATTCCCTTTTTAATTGCGGCGTTTATTAGTTATCTCTTGCACCCAGTAGTGGAGCTTTTGCATAAAAAGGGTTTGAAGCGAGGGCTTTCCATTGTCATTATCTATTTATTGTTCTTTGGCGGGTTTGGTTTTGCTGTGTACAAAGGAATTCCCATCATGACCGAACAAATCAGAGAGTTGTCTGAGAATGCGCCTCAAGCAGCGGAGCAATATCGGGATTGGACAGACTGGATTGGTCGTAAGACGGAGGATTGGCCATTGGGCATTCATGAACGATTAGATGCTACTATCCTCAAGATTGAAGGTAAATTGGAATCGTTGATGGATACAATCATGAGCTATTCGATGAAGCTATTTGATTTTGTGTTATTAATTGCTCTAATCCCATTTATTGCTTTTTATATTGTAAAAGATTATGATGCATTGAAAAAAATGACACGATATTTAACACCACGAAAATGGCGCAACCAAGGGATTGCTTTTTTAAAAGATATCGACGTTTCGCTTGGTGGCTATATTCGTGGGCAAATCATCGTGTGTGCGGCAATCGGTGGTATTTCTTCGCTACTATTCTGGATTGTCGGGATGAAATATCCCTTACTGCTAGGCGCGCTTATTGGGATTACCAATATCATTCCATACTTCGGTCCGATTTTCGGTGCGATTCCGGCGGCGTTAATTGCGGCTTCGATTTCTGTAAAAATGATTATGATTGTCGTTGTCATTGTCTTGGTGTTGCAATTTTTAGAAGGGAATATCCTTTCACCACTTATTATTGGAAAAAGCTTGCATATGCACCCGATCTTTATTATGTTTGCGCTGTTGGTTGGTGGAGAAGTAGGAGGTGTGATTGGGTTAATCATTGCGGTTCCTATTCTTGCTGTCGTAAAAGTATCTGTCATTCATGCACGGATACATTTTAAAAATAACCCATCCACCGATTAAAAATGGCGGTATCGGCAAGTATCCATTGACAAATGAAAATCTTGTGAATATAATCCAATACATATGCTTTATTTTTACACGAGAACTCGTTGAAGGATCAAGTACTCTGTAGCCCTTCTTAAAGAGAGGCAGTCCCCATGGCTGAAAGGGATGCCAGAATGAAGAACAGTGGAAAGCTAGTCCGGAGTGCAGTTAATTCCTGCCGTATGCCGCGTTAAGGCGTTGATTGAGGTGATGAGTGGCGCATTTGCACTCATAATCAGGGTGGTACCGCGAGCAAACTCTCGTCCCTGTCAGGGATTAGGGTTTTTTTTGTGTTCAAAAAAGGTAAAACAAGGTGTTTACGTAGTACGAAATAACTAATATTTAGGGTATCTAAGCTAAGGGGCAGACCTCGCAACAATTAAATACGTATACACGGAATACTGATTTAGAGTGCTTAGGTCAGCCCCTGATAAGACGCTTTTTAAAAATAAGGAGGAAATAGCTATGAAGAACTTAACAGGCGCGCAAATTCGTCAAATGTATTTAGATTTCTTTAAAGAAAAAGGTCATTCCGTTGAACCTAGTGCATCACTTGTGCCACATGAAGATCCAACATTGCTTTGGATTAATTCAGGTGTAGCTACTTTGAAAAAATATTTTGATGGTCGTGTGATTCCAGAAAATCCACGGATTACGAATGCACAAAAAGCGATTCGGACGAATGATATTGAAAACGTCGGAAAAACGGCACGTCACCATACGTTTTTTGAAATGCTTGGAAACTTCTCGATTGGCGAATATTTCAAGGAAGAAGCGATCACATGGGCATGGGAATTTTTGACGGATGAGAAATGGATTGGTTTTGATCCGGAAAAATTAGCTGTGACGATCCATCCTGAAGATGAAGAGGCGTTTGAGCTTTGGAATAAAAAAATTGGTATTCCAGCTGAGCGCATTATCCGTCTTAAAGAAAATTTCTGGGATATCGGCGAAGGTCCAAGTGGCCCGAATACAGAGATTTTCTATGACCGCGGACCTGAATATGGTGATGATCCGAATGATCCTGAACTTTATCCAGGCGGCGAAAATGAACGCCATCTTGAAGTGTGGAACTTAGTATTCTCTCAATTCAACCACAATCCTGATGGTAGCTACACACCACTTCCAAAGAAAAACATTGATACCGGAATGGGCCTTGAACGGATGGCTTCCGTTGTCCAAGACGTGCCAACGAACTATGATACAGATTTATTCATGCCAATTATCCGTGCGGTTGAAGAAATTTCTGGCGTGAAATATCGTACTGATGTAGAAAAAGATGTTGCATTTAAAGTCATTGCCGACCATATTCGTACTGTAGCATTTGCTGTCGGTGATGGAGCACTTCCTTCAAATGAGGGACGTGGATATGTATTGCGTCGCTTACTACGCCGTGCTGTACGTTATGCGAAACAAATTGATATTAATCGACCATTCATGTTCGAGCTTGTTCCTGTTGTCGGTGAAGTGATGTATGATTTTTACCCAGAAGTGACAGATAAAGCGGAATTCATTGCGAAAGTTGTGAAAAACGAGGAAGAACGTTTCCACGAGACATTGCATGATGGCTTATCAATTCTTGCTGATGTGATTGAAAAAGCGAAGAATTCTGGCAGCACAATCATCCCAGGGGCTGACGTATTCCGTCTTTATGATACATATGGCTTCCCGGTTGAATTAACGGAAGAATATGCAGAAGAACAGGGGATGACGGTTGACCAAGCTGGTTTTGATACAGAAATGGAAGCTCAGCGAAAACGTGCACGCTCTGCACGTCAAGATGTCGATTCGATGCAGATCCAAGGTGGAGCGCTTGGCGACATTAAAGTAGAGAGTAAATTTGTCGGCTATGATGAGCAAGAAACAGAAGGACAAGTGCTTGCAATCGTTAAAGATGGCGACCTTATAACCGAAGCGCATGAAGGGGAAGAAGTTCAAGTCATTTTGAGCCAAACGAGCTTCTATGCTGAAAGCGGCGGACAAATTGCAGATAAAGGGATTGTCGTTAACGAAGACGTAAAATTGAATGTGTTAGACGTTCAAAAAGCACCAAATGGTCAAAATCTACACAGAGTGACGGTTGAAGCTGGAACATTAACACAAGATGCAAATGTAATTACAGTTGTGGATGCTGATAATCGTAGCCAAATTATTAAAAATCATACAGCGACCCACCTATTGCATCAAGCGTTAAAAGATGTGCTAGGAACTCATGTAAACCAAGCGGGATCCCTTGTGGAACCAGACCGTCTGCGTTTTGACTTCTCTCATTTCGGACAAATCACAGCAGAAGAGCTTGAGCAAATTGAGGCAATCGTAAATGAGAAGATTTGGAAAAGTATTGCTGTAAATATTGACTACAAAAACATTGAAGAAGCAAAAGAGATGGGCGCAATGGCTTTGTTCGGCGAGAAATACGGTAAAATCGTTCGTGTCGTTCAAGTTGGCGATTATAGCCTAGAGCTTTGCGGAGGGTGCCATGTTCCGAACACAGCGGTAATTGGTTTGTTCAAAATTGTCTCTGAAAGTGGAATTGGTGCAGGAACTCGTCGTATTGAAGCAGTTACTGGAGCGGGTGCCTATACACTAATGGCTGATCAAATTGGTGTCTTAAAAGAAGCGGCTGCCAAATTAAAAACGAATCTAAAAGAAGTTCCAGCTCGAATCGAATCCGTTTTATCGGAAGTGAAAGAGCTACAACGTGAAAACGAGAGCTTAGCGACTAAACTTGGCAATATTGAAGCAGGAAATCTTGTTTCACAAGTGAAAGAAGTAAATGGCGTTAAAATTCTTACGGCAAATGTGCAAGCGACAGATATGAATAATCTTCGGACAATGGCAGATGAATTGAAACAGAAGCTAGAATCCGTTATTATCGTATTAGGTTCAGCACAAGGAGATAAGGTCAACTTGATTGCTGCGGTCACGAAGGACTATATTGATCAAGGCTATCATGCTGGTAAATTGCTGAAAGAAGTAGCTGGCATTTGCGGCGGCGGCGGCGGCGGTCGTCCAGATATGGCACAAGCTGGTGGAAAAAATCCGGCAAAATTGAATGAAGCGCTAAGTTTTGTGGAAGAATGGGTAAAATCCGTTTCATTATAAATCTGACTAGTGTACAATGTATGTATCCATGGAAACCCGTTCGGAAATATGGAATGTTGAAAAGAGGTGCAGGACATGAGTTCGTTTGATAAAACCATGAAATTCAACTTTCCGGAAGAGCCCTTTGAGAGAGATGTGCAAGAGGTATTATTCCAAGTCTACGGTGCACTTCAGGAAAAAGGCTATAATCCAATTAACCAAATCGTCGGTTACCTGCTTTCCGGTGACCCAGCCTATATCCCGCGCCATCAGGATGCGAGGAATATCATTCGGAAGCTTGAGCGTGACGAGATTATTGAGGAATTGGTGAAATCATATTTAAAACAACATCGTGAGGGTCGTTAATGCGTACAATGGGGCTTGATTTAGGTTCGAAAACCCTTGGTGTTGCGATCAGCGACGCAATGGGTTGGACCGCACAAGGAATAGAAACGATTAAGATTAATGAGGCCCAAAAGGACTTTGGCTTAAAACGACTTGGACAACTTATTGAAGAGTACGAGGTTTCTGCAATTGTTATTGGATTTCCAAAAAACATGAACGGAACGATCGGACCGAGAGGCGAAGCGAGTCAAGCATTCGAAAAGCGCCTCGAAGATAAATTCAAGCTGCCAACTCACCTTTGGGATGAACGGCTATCCACAATGGCTGCAGAACGTGTTTTGCTTGAAGCAGATGTGAGCAGAAGTAAACGGAAGCTAGTCATCGACAAAATGGCTGCCGTTATGATTCTTCAAGGCTTTTTAGACAGACAAACAAATTTATAAAGAGGTGCATACAAATGGAACATGGTGAGAATAACATTACAATTGTAGATGAAAACGGAAATGAACAGCTTTGCGAGGTATTATTCACATTTGATTCTGAGCAATTTAACAAATCATATGTCCTTTACTACCCAATCTCAGCTGAAGACGACGAAGATGAAGAAATAGAAATTCATGCTTCTTCTTTCGTACCAAGTGAAGACAATAAAGACGGTGAACTATCCCCAGTTGAAACAGAAGAAGAGTGGGATGTAATCGAAGAAATGCTTTCTACATTCCTTGATGAAGAAGGCGACGAAGACTGATCTAATTGATCGCTTATCTATCTAAAAGAGGTTGTCCCGTTATGGGATAGCCTCTTTTCTTTTTATGGACATGGGGCGGGGCTTCGCGACTCACTAATATAGCCAATCTACAATGTAGATTTACTTCCAATATTTAAGAAAATACTCCAAAATTCAGCTCCGCATCGCCACCATTGTGATTAGGCGAGTATAGCGGTGCTACAGGATGAATCCTTCATGGTAAATGGTGGCGCTTTAACGCCATATATAATATTTTACAATATAATTCTGTATTTATTAGCGAATTTTAGTATAATAAGTCGGAGTGTAGCGTTACAGACAGAGAAAGACTGCAAATACCGTTATAAGCAGTTTGCTTAGAGGGGGAACATAAATGGATCAGAAGAATAAAACAAAGATACAGTATATTCGAGAGAGAATGCTCGAGCAGCAAGGTGAGGCGAGAATCGTGAGAAAAATTATTATAATTGTTATGTTGGTTATTGTGGTAGTAGCAGCTTGTATTGGCATCGGTGGCTATTTGTATGTGCAATCTGCCCTAAAACCTGCTGACCCAGATAATCAAAAGATACAAGAGGTAGAAGTTCCGATTGGTTCTTCTGTTGGTAACATATCGACAATTCTTGCAGAACAAGGAATTATCAAGAACGCAAAAATATTTAAATATTATATTAAATTTAAAAACGAATCTGGTTTTCAGGCTGGAAACTATAAGCTCGCGCCTTCCATGACTTTACCAGAAATCATAAAAAGTTTGAAAACGGGTAAAGTGGTGATGGATGCGCAATTGAAAATAACGATTCCAGAAGGCAAGCAGCTTGTACAAATTGCCAATATCATTGCTGAAAAAATTGACGAGAATCCTGACGACGTATTCAAACAGATGAATAATAAAGCTTTTATTAATAAAATGCGAGCAAAATATCCAGATTTGCTAACGGATGAAATTTACGGCAAAAATGTACGATACCCGCTCGAAGGGTACTTATTCCCAGCTACTTACGATTTCTATGAAGAAAAGCCGAGTCTTGAGAGTATTGTCACAGAAATGTTGAAAAAGACGGAAGAAGTTCTTGCCCAATACAAAGATGAGTTGGATGAGAAGCATTTTACAAATCATACGATGTTAACTCTTGCGTCCTTAATCGAGGAAGAAGCGACAGCAAAGGTTGATCGTGATATGATTTCTTCTGTTTTCTTTAACAGAATGAAAATTGATATGCCTCTACAGACAGACCCAACTGTCTTATATGCAAAAGGTCAGCATCAAGACAAGGTCCTTTACAAAGATTTAGAAGTAAACTCCCCTTATAATACGTATAAAAATAAGGGCTTAACACCTGGACCAATCGCCAATGCGGGGACAGTGTCGATTGAAGCTGCTTTAAATCCGGCAACATCCGATTATTTGTATTTCTTGGCAACGAGCACAGGAGAAGTAGTTTTTGCAAAGACTTTGGATCAACATAATCAAAATAAAGCCAAATATATTACAAATAAAAAATAATGACACATCAATTGGGAGAGATATATTCACATTCTCCCTCTTTTTGTGGTAAAATAGTCAAAGTGCAATTTTAGGCAAGAGAAATTTTGTTCATAAACGTACGGACTCGGCTAAGTGCCGGGTTTTTCTTGAGAAATAAGAAGTATAAGTTTCTAGAGGTGTTTTGCTGTTTCAGGCAAATAGTAAACTCCCTCTATTTTAGCTAATTGAGCATGGTGCTTGTGTTTTTCTATAGTGCTAAACTCTTTAATGAATGTAAGTGGTAGCGCATGACATCTTCTTTCGTAACAAGGTGTTTGCGCTTTTCGTAGGAGGAAAAAACATGAGCATAGATGAATATCTTCAATCGCTAATCCCAGAGCGGAATGGTTTGATAGCGGAGATGGAAGAGTATGCAAGGTTACATAATGTGCCGATTATGGAGCCGGAAGGTATGGAAACATTGCTGCAAATCTTAAGGCTAAAAAACCCGCAAGCCATTTTGGAAGTGGGTGCAGCAATTGGATATTCGGCGCTGCGAATGGCTGAAGTGTTCCCAAATGTGAAAATTGTCACAATTGAACGTGATGAAGAACGAATTGGTGTGGCTAAAGAGAACATTAGTAAAGCTTGTGCACAAGATCGGGTGATTCTAATCGAAGGCGATGCACTTGAAGTGACAGAATCGATTAAAGAATATGGTACTTTCGATGCGGTTTTTATTGATGCGGCAAAAGGGCAGTACAGAAAATTCTTCGAGCTATATGAGCCTTTCTTGAATGATTCAGGCATTATTGTGACAGACAATGTGTTGTTTAAAGGTTTAGTGGCAGTGCCGGAAGAAGAAATTGAGCCAAGGCGCATTCGCAGCTTAGTACGGAAAATCAAAGAGTATAACGTTTGGCTCCACAATCACCCTGATTACGATACAGTCATTTTGCCAATTGGTGATGGTGTCGCTATTAGTAAGCATAGGGGTCAACGAAAATAAAGAAATCAGAACTTCTTGTCATACCGACAAGTATAAGACGACATATTCAAGTTTAGTTTGGATAACTGACTCTTTGACAATAAATAAGAATGGCTCGGTGAACTCGGGATAATATACGGACCTTAATAGGAAAATAGGAAGTATTCAAAACGTATAAGCAGCGATTGTTCGGGAAACATAGCGAAAAGACGAGCTTTCTTCAGTTCGCCGGGTTAGTTCTCAGATGATAAAGCATATACAGGAACGGAAATGATGAATAGCCTTATTCTTTTGAACAGGAGGGCTAAGGGGGGCGCACCTTAGAATTTCCCACAACCGTGTGAGGCGGTAAAGAAATGAACGTAGGTGCTAGCAATCATCTTCTAAAAAGTTGTCCGAAGAAATGAGGATGAGCCTGATTTGCCAACAACATGATGCGAGAGGGGAACTAACGGACATGGAAAAGAAACCAGTTGTAATCGGAGTAGCCGGCGGCTCAGGATCAGGAAAAACGAGCGTAACACGCGCGATTTATGAAAGCTTCAAAGGACATTCCATCTTAATGCTAGAACAAGATTATTATTATAAGGATCAAACGAATCTCCCTCTTGAAGAACGGTTAAAAACGAATTATGACCATCCGCTTGCATTTGATAATGATTTGCTAATTGAGCATATACACAAGCTTTTGGGGTATGAATCGATCGAGAAGCCAGTATATGATTACAGTATTCATACTCGCTCTGAAGAAATCATCCATGTTGAGCCAAAAGATGTGATTATTTTGGAAGGCATTCTGATTCTTGAAGATGAGCGCTTACGAAATTTAATGGATATGAAGCTATTTGTGGATACGGATGCTGATTTACGAATTCTTCGCAGAATGTCCCGTGACATCAAAGAGCGAGGCCGTTCATTGGATTCAGTGATGGATCAATATATTAATGTGGTCCGTCCGATGCATAATCAATTTATTGAGCCAACAAAGCGATATGCGGATATTATCATTCCTGAAGGTGGCCATAATTATGTCGCAATCGATTTAATGGTAACAAAAATACAAACAATCCTTGAACAAAAGTCATTTTTGTAATAACATGACATAGATAAAGATAAGAAACAATTATTTCTTACACGGTTTAGACTTTTTCTAAATTAGATAGGAACCAAAGTCTAAACATTTATACACTGGCAAAATTAGATGGAAAATAAAATACGTACAAAGCGCGCCCTTTTTATAAAAGGACGCGCGCTTATGTATTTGTTGCTTGTTTTTATATTTTATTTTCGCCAGCCAAGCGTTACAGCTAGAAAAGTGTAGATCACTAGATACTACATAAACGGTCACCGTGCTTTTTGCATCGTGAAGAATTTTGAAGGAGTGAAGGTTTTGGCAGTTGAAAAAGTATTTCCAATGACAAAAGAAGGTAAAGAGAAATTAGAGCAAGAACTTGAATATTTAAAAGCGGTAAAGCGTAAAGAAGTGGTCGAAAGAATTAAAATCGCCCGTAGTTTCGGTGACCTTTCTGAGAACTCTGAGTACGATTCTGCAAAAGAAGAACAAGCATTTGTTGAAGGGAAAATTACCACGCTTGAAAATATGATTCGCAATGCGAAAATCATCGTTGAAGATGGCACAAATTCAGATACCGTTGGTTTAGGTAAAACGGTAACATTCGTTGAACTTCCAGATGGTGATGAAGAAACGTATTCGATCGTAGGAAGTGCCGAAGCAGATCCGTTTGAAGGGAAAATCTCAAATGATTCGCCGATCGCCAAAAGCTTAATTGGTAAAAAACTTGGTGAAACCGTAACCGTTAACACACCAGGTGGCGACATATCTGTGAAAATCATTAGCGTTAAATAATTGCATAACTGCTTTAAAAAGGGTCAGACCTCGTACACTATACAGTAGCGGGGTTTGACCCTTTTTGCTTGGAATTTGCGAAATCGGATCCGTTAACTACAGGTGGATATATGCGTCACTTCCCGGATAAATCCACCAATTTAAAATCCCCCAGTCCAATATATGGCCTGGGGGAATACAGAAGGAGAAGGATATAAAACTAAGATCCATTGCAATAGGTGGTGATTGGTTAACGGTAAAGATGGAACGGGGAATAGGTCATTGGTTTAGCCATTTTCCACGTGACATATGCCACCACAAATTAAGAGGCTCCTTCTGTACCTTGAAGTGGAGTCTCACGACTTCAAGGCTTAAAAATATTTATCGCTATCAAAATCAAGTTCTATTTGATAGTTTTTCGCATTGATTAGATTCGAAAGTCGGTTTGCTTGTCTCTCAGTTTCAATGCCCTTTAGGCGGTAAACTTCCGGATCGAATGTTGCAACTCTGACTAAAGTGATGGCTTCACTATAGGAATGAATCATCTCTTCTTTAACAGAGGTGCCGTATTGTTTGTATTTACGCGCCTGTGCCCGTAGCTGGGTGGCGAGCTCTATCGCTTCTACAATCGTTAAAGATTGTTCTCCGAAGGAAACTTCATTTTCATAGTTCGCTTTGTACATGAGCTTATCAAGTAAGCGAAAATCACTGCGAACCTCTTTAAGCTCTTGTTCCACCGCAGCGAGATTACGTACCTGATTGGGTATCTCTGACCCTTTTTCAATTTCGACAAATGCAAGTAGGTCCATTTCTGTTTCTAATTCCTGAATGCGCTTTGATAGGACACTTTTCAGCTTAACCGCATCGGCCAATATCAATTTTCTCATTCATTTGCCTCCTGTGAAATCTTCTATGACTACTGTATCATGAATTCGTGAATAAATGCATGTATAATTGTTTGAAAAATGGAGACCTCGTCCAAAATAGGGATGAGGTGTTAGATGATGAAAATACGACGAATAAAATGGCTTGGCGCATTCATTATCGTGTTGTTACTCGTTTTGATAGGAAGATTAGTCGACATTCAGTTGTGGAACACTGAGTCGTTTTCGAAACATCAGGTGAACTTAATCGAAGCAAGTGTGAAGCAGAGATCACAAGTATTAACTGTTGACGATGGACGTGGCAAGTTTTATGACCGTGATGGAGAGCCTTTAACCCATGAAGAGAAACAAGTGCTTGTCTTATTTCCATTTTTAAAAAAGATGGAGTGGCCTGCAGATCAAGTTGCATCCATTATCGGGATTCGAGAAGGTCAGTTACGAGCGGAAATTATGAACGGAAAGAAACCATTTGCTTTTGGCGGTAAGCAGCCACTTGAATTAAGCGAGTATCAGTCGAAAGCGATTAATAACTTAAAAATACCAGGTGTATTCGCTGTGAAACAGAAATTCAATTCTGCAAGCATGCAAGCTAGTCAATTGCTTGGTTCGACGGTGGTGTACTCTTCATTGCCAAAAGAAAGATACCCGGACCTTGAGCTTTTGCCTGACACAAGAGTGGGCGACAAAGGGTTACAGCGAACGTTTGATGAGTTTCTCTTATCGAGCGGCGAGTCAAAGCTTGTGTTTCATGTAGATGCGAATGGGGGGCCAATGTTTGGAGTTGACGTGAAATATGTGGAACCTGCCAATCCGCTTTACCCTGTAAAAGTCATCACAACACTAGATAAAGAAATTCAAGCAACCGCAGAGAAAATCGTGGATGAATTTCAAATTAAAAAAGGCGGGCTTATTTTACTCGATATTGAGAAAAGTGAAATTTTAGCAAGTGTTTCTCGTCCTGTTTTAGATATGCAACAACCGAATGGAGAAGGAGCCATCAACAATATGTTCACCCAACATGTACCTGGTTCTGTCTTTAAGACGGTCGTAGCGGCTGCGGCGATTGATTATGAAACAGCACCACCAACTCGAATGTTTGACTGTAATCAAACGATTGATGGCAAGGAAGAAAAACAAAGACCGCTCGGAATGTTGAACTTTCAGAACAGCTTTGCGCAGAGCTGTAACCGGGCATTTGCACAAGTGTCTCAAGAAATAGCCCAAAAAGATGCGAACTTCTTTGAAACATATGCCGACAAACTTGCGATCACAAAGTATTCGGGCTGGCAAGGTGATTTATATCATTCAGCTTTTAAACAACTGTATGGCGAGCAAGCAGGAACCATCTGGAAGGATCAGAATGAACTGAAGAACGATCCGAAGATGGTCGCCAAAACAGCGATCGGCCAATTAAATGTTCAAGTGACTCCACTTGCTGTCGCCAACATGATGGCGACGATTGCCCGTGGCGGCGAAAAACAAATGGTGAAGGCGGTACAAAAGGTCGAATTCAATAACGGGACATCTGCGATTGATTTCCCCAAAAAAGAAATGGATCAAAATAAAATCTCTCCATATACAGCAATGAAGCTTCAAGAATTATTAAGAGGCGTCGTGAATGAGCCAAAGGGTACCGGTACTTTATTGAAAGATTTGCCTTATACCGTTGCTGGAAAATCAGGAACAGCGCAGACAAAAATAAAGGAAGGCAAGCTGAATAAATGGTTTGCAGGCTACTTTCCCTATGAAAATCCGAAATATGCGTTAGTAGCGGTTAATTTGGATACAACGGAAAATACGAGTGGAATGGCAGCTGTTTTTGCGGAAATGGTAAAAGGGATCTATGCGGTCAATCATGAAGATGGTTCGAAAGAAGGGTAACCGCTAAATTAAGGATTGGGAAAGTATTCCCTTCAAACTGATATGGGAACGTGTTAAAATAGACCTTGTATTGAATAATGAGGGGGAAGTACATTGAAAAAAAATTCTGGACCTTTTCATACGGGTGCACGTTCATCAACCAAAGACAAACAGAGAAAAACAAATCGTATATATAATATTTCCATAACTGTTGTAATCGCGTTAATCCTAATTGTCGGAGCATCGATCCTATTTAGTAAAGACGAAACGAAACAAGCATCAACGACGGTTAAAGAAGATACACCGAAGCAAACGGAGAAAAGTGATGCTAAGACTAGCAAAGCGGAGGATGAGGATCAGGATATTACGTCTGAAACTGATGATTCGAATGCCGAAAGTCAAGACGAGACAGATGGAGAACAGGGAATTGATGAGAATGGTCAAGATGATTCAACAGTCATTTTGGAATCTGAAGATGAAAATGACGAGAATACCGAAACGAGTGACTCACCGGATTCAGTGGAAACTACGCAACCTTCCAATGCTGAAGTAACAAATTTCGATAAAGGATCTACTAACTGGGCAAAAATGGAAAGTGCTGTTGCACAAGGAGCTGGTATCTCTACAGATAATATGACAGTCTTGTGGCTGGGAAATGGCGGAGCGCCTGGTAAAGCCGTTGGAACCGTTTCGGCGAAGGATACAAAGCAAGTTTACAGCGTCAACATCGAGTGGGTGGAAGGCTCGGGCTGGAAACCAGTGAAAGTGGAAAAAAAGTGATTTAACAAAAAACAAAGGGAATGTCTACAATTGGGTCTGACCTCGTACACTACAGTAGTAATGTGTTATAAACACTTACTTTACTTGTAGTTGCGAGGGCAGACCCTTTTTTAAAAAAATAGAACTTATTAAAGTTTATCCCGCATTAACGGGCAGTAAAACCCCCACCTCAAGGCTTAGAGAAATCGAAGAAGCGTAGGTGGGGGATAAACTGCCCGTAAAAGCCCGATTGGTGAGATACAGTGAAACTTACCGATGCGTGAGCAGAGGTTTAGTTGAACCAATCGGGTTCGTACTGTCGATTGATCGAAGCGAAAGCGAGGATCTTAGCGACAGTAGAACGGGACTAACAATCAGTGTGGGATGAAGAAAACCCCCACTGATTGAAGTTTCACTTTATTATTTTTTCATCTTAAAATGCACGACAGCACTGTAAAATCGATGTCCTTCTTCCACATGCATTTGGTGGGAAACGGACTGTACTTCAAGGAGAATGGCTTTGTTTATCTCGATTTGTGTTTGGATTTGCTTTTCGAGGTTTTTAATGGTGTCCGCTTCAAAGAACTCCACTTTGTCTTGGATTAAATCTAGCTGAAAATTCATGGTCATGCCTCCATTTACTTAGGGTATAGGGCTATTTTATCACGTTTAAAGACTAATTCGCAGGGAAATCTAATACTTGAAGGAAAGGAGAAGATGTGGTAGATTGAGAACAGTTTCAAAATAAAAACATAGTATGTTCATAGGAATAATTAAATATAAAAAGGTGATAAAAATGGGAAGAGAATTTATCGAGCTTTTTGAAGAATGGTCGAAATCCTATGATGATACTGTAGATGGTCATGATGTAGAATACCGCGAAGTGTTTCTGAACTATGAGCGGATTTTAGATAGTGTAGTAAGCAGAGCCCATGGTCACACAATCGAATTCGGGATCGGAACGGGTAATTTGACAGAAAGATTGTTGAATGCAGGCTTAACAGTGACAGCTGTGGAGCCCTCACCTGCGATGAGAGAGAAGGCCAAGGAGAAATTACAAGCTCGCACGGAAATAGTAGATGGGGATTTTTTTGAATTTCCTAAGCCCGAACAAGTGGATTCAATCGTTAGTACCTATGCGTTCCACCATTTAAATGATGACGAGAAGGCGAAAGCTATTGCAATCTATAGCCAATTATTAAAAACTGGTGGTAAAATAGTGTTTGCGGATACGATGTATCTGACAAATGTTCATCACAAACAGGCCATACTTGATGCAAAATCGTCTGGGTATCATAATTTAGCAAACGATCTATCCACTGAATACTATACAACGATCCCGTTTTTAGAAGAGATATTAAAAGAAAATGGCTTTACTGTATCATTCGATAAGTGCAACTCGTTTGTCTGGATTATGGAGGCTGAAAAATTATAGAAAGAGGTACAGGAATGAAAGTAGCAATTATCGGAGCAATGGAAGAAGAAGTAACGATTCTAAGAGAGAAAATAGAGAACCTTGAACAAATGACGATTGCCGGTTGTGAATTTAATACGGGCACATTAAACGGCGTTGAAGTCATTTTACTAAAATCAGGAATTGGCAAAGTAAATGCAGCCATGTCAACAACTATATTATTAGAAAAATTCAAGCCGGATGCGGTTATTAATACAGGTTCTGCAGGCGGATATGAACCATCATTAAATGTCGGGGACGTGGTGATTTCAACTGAAGTACGCCATCATGACGTGGATGTAACGATTTTTGGCTATGAATATGGTCAGGTTCCGCAATTGCCAGCAGCGTTCATCCCAAATGAAAAGCTGTTTGCTATTGCCGAAATGGCTGCCAAAGAAATCACCGATATCCAAGTCAAAAGCGGATTAATCGTAACGGGTGACTCATTCATGAACGATCCAGTTCGTGTTGACTTTGTTCGCACAAAGTTCACGAACCTCTATGCAGTAGAAATGGAAGCAGCAGCAATCGCTCAGGTCGCTCACCAATTTGGTACTCCATTTGTAATCATCCGTTCCCTTTCTGATATTGCTGGAAAAGAATCGAACCTTTCATTCGATCAATTCCTAGAAACGGCGGCACTAAACTCAAGCCAGTTGATTATGAAAATGATTGATCGTTTGAAAGTGAGTTAAGTAAAAAAACTAAGTTAGATTCGTGGAGATTTGTTGGACGAAAGAATGGTCATGAACAACTCTTTCGTTCAACGCACTCTTCACATTCTGAAATACTCCTAAAAACATAAGAGAAAATAGGAGGGGGAGAAAATAATGAATGTCTACCATGGGATTCATGAATTAATCGGTCATACACCGATGATGGAAATTACCCAATTTTCTTTACCAGAAGGTGTCCGAATTTTTGCGAAACTTGAGTTTTTTAATCCAGGTGGAAGTGTAAAGGATCGTCTTGGTCGCGAATTACTTGATGCCGCCACAAAGAGCGGCGAATTAGTTGCAGGTGGTACATTGATTGAACCAACGGCGGGAAATACGGGGATTGGACTGGCATTAGCCGCAATCAACAAAGGCATTGACGTCATCTTTTGTGTGCCGGAAAAGTTCAGTGCAGAGAAACAGGAATTGATGCGTGCCCTAGGAGCTAAGGTTGTGAATACGCCTACTAAAGAAGGGATGCTTGGAGCGATCAAGAAAGCGCAAGAGCTGCTAAAAGAGATTCCGAATTCCTATTGTCCACAGCAATTTGCCAATTCGTCCAATCCAGCTGCTTACTATAAAACACTAGGCCCAGAAATATGGGAACAGCTGGATGGAAATGCGGACATCTTCGTTGCAGGGGCAGGAACAGGCGGAACCTTCATGGGAACGGCTCGTTATTTAAAGGAACAAAATCCGCATGTTAAGACAGTAATTGTTGAACCGGAAGGCTCGATCTTGAATGGCGGTGAATCTGGTCCGCATAAAACGGAAGGAATTGGCATGGAGTTTTTGCCGCCTTATATGGATGAAAGCTATTTTCATGAAATTTACACAGTACGTGATGAAGACGCTTTCGGTTTGGTGAAAGAACTAGCCTATAAAGAAGGTCTGCTTGTCGGCAGTTCATCTGGCTCCGCTTTTTTTGCAGCATTGCAGGAAGCGAAAAAGGCAGTCCCAGGAACAAATATTGTCGTTGTTTTTCCGGATTCAAGTGAGCGGTACTTAAGTAAACACATTTACCAAGGGGGAGAGTAAGATGAAAAAAAAGACACAGTTAATTCACGGCGGCATTTTTGGAGATGAACAGACAGGTGCTGTTTCTGTTCCCATCTATCAAGTGAGCACATATAAACAAGATGGTCCGGGAAATCATCGCGGGTATGAATACTCACGCACAGGGAATCCGACGCGCCATGCTCTAGAAGAATTAATTAGTGACCTAGAGGAAGGAAAACGAGGATTTGCATTCGGTTCAGGGATGGCGGCAATGACCGCGGTTATGATGTTGTTTAAGCAAGGTGATCACGTGTTAATTACGGATGATGTGTATGGTGGCAGCTACCGTGTCATCACGAAGGTATTAAATCGTTTTGGTTTAGAGGCAACTTTCATCAATACAAGTGATCTAGATTCCATTGAAGAAAATATCAAAGAGAACACAAAAGCTTTATTCATAGAAACGCCAACAAACCCTACTTTGAAAATTACCGATATTGCAGGGGCTGCAAACATCGCGAAGAAACATGGCTTGCTTACGATTGTAGACAATACCTTTAGCACGCCGTATTGGCAAAATCCGATTACACTTGGAGCAGATATTGTGCTTCATAGTGCGACGAAGTATATTGGTGGTCATAGTGACGTTGTAGCCGGTCTTGCCGTTGTGAATGATGAGAAGCTTGGTGAGGAACTTCACTTTGTGCAAAACTCAACAGGAGGCGTCCTAGGGCCACAGGATTCATGGTTATTAATTCGCGGCATCAAAACACTTGGACTTCGCATGGAAGAAACGGAAAGGAACACGAAACAAATCACAAACTTCCTGCTTGAACATGAAGCGGTATCGAAAGTGTATTACCCAGGTATTGAAAGCCATCCAAATCATGAAATTGCCAAGAAGCAAGCACGTGGCTTTGGCGGTATGGTGTCCTTTGATGTCGGTAGTGCCGAAAAAGCGGCAGATGTACTAAGTAAAGTGAAATATTTTACCCTTGCTGAAAGTCTTGGTGCTGTGGAAAGCTTGATTTCCATACCTGCCCTTATGACACATGCCTCCATCCCTGCTGATCGACGTGCTGAATTAAGGATTACAGATGGACTGATTCGCATCTCTGTCGGAATTGAAGATGCTTGCGATTTAATTGATGATTTAAAACAAGCCCTGCAAGACTAAACAGAACCTAGTACGTATTGCTAGGAGCATACTACTATGTAAAATCAGGATTTACCTGTATCTTTGGGACCCAAATCAGGGCAAGAAAGATCTCGGGCAAGCAAAGATTTAAATGATTGTAAAATTCATTCACAATTTTGCCACCATTTAGATGAAATTTGTTCATAATCTACACCGTTCTGGTTAAGGGAAACGTGGTACCTTTTAAAGTAGGCAAATAAAAGGAGTGTATGCCATGTTTTCGATTGTAATGGTGCTCGTTGTCATCACTGTTATTGGCATTGTGATTGCAACAGAAGTAACAGTGGACTCAGATTAAAATTCTTGCAGGGTCTGGTCTCACACTAATCCCCTTTTATTGTGTTATTTACATATCACACAAACGATAGATAGTAGAGTAAGATCTGACCCTTTCGTTAAAGAAAAGGAGCAAATGCATTTGCTCCTTTTTCATTAACAGACAATAGGACCACAACTAACAAACCACCAGAATCCAAAAATTAAGAGAAGAATCAAAAGTACGATGAAAAACGCATACGCTGGGCCACAACTTCCGCGCACCATATCAGGTCCAAATGCTGGATAAGGTTGGTATGGTCCATAACCGCCACCTGGATATCCATAACCCATGAAATCACCTCCAATTAGGATAGAAATTCCCCCTATACTGTATGCTTCGTGAAGACGAGGTGTATGGGATATTGCCCATTATCACCGAATTTAGAAACCTGTGAGACGCATCACAAAATGCGTAATGAAAGTGAAATTAAGTTGTACAGACACAAAGACGTCCCTTCTCGCATAAGCATTAGATATAGGCGAATGACGAGAAACTCTGGGGGTGTGAGAATGCCGGATATTTTAACTGCATTAGGTTATATGGTTAAAGAGTTTTATTTGCTCGTATCATACGTAAAGAACAATGCTTTTCCTCAGCCGTTATCAGCGGGGGATGAGCGCAAATACTTACAGCTAATGGCCGAGGGAGATGCTGAGGCACGCAATATGTTGATTGAGCATAACTTACGGCTCGTCGCCCATATTGTCAAGAAATTTGAAAATACGGGCGAAGATACGGAAGATCTTATTTCCATCGGCACGATTGGATTAATCAAAGCAATCGAGAGTTATTCGGATGGAAAAGGAACGAAGCTTGCGACCTATGCAGCACGTTGTATTGAGAATGAAATACTCATGCATTTACGAGCTACTAAGAAAACAAAAAAAGATGTATCGCTTCATGATCCAATCGGCCAAGATAAAGAAGGAAACGAAATTAGTTTAATTGATGTATTAAAATCTGAGTCTGAAGATGTCATCGACACGATTCAGTTGAATATGGAAATTGAAAAGGTGAAAAAATATATTGATATTTTAGATGAACGTGAAAAAGAAGTGATTGTCGGTCGATTTGGGTTGGACTTAAAAAAGGAAAAAACTCAGCGGGAAATTGCCAAAGAACTGAATATATCAAGAAGCTATGTGTCACGAATCGAAAAGCGTGCATTAATGAAAATGTTTCATGAGTTTTACCGAGCTGAAAAAGAGAAACGACGCGGTGGATAAGTGAAAATAAGCTGTAGCTACCTAATCAGATGCTTGTTGGTATTTAGAACATTTGATGGATTGCATAAAAAATAAACAGAGCGTAAAGCAAATGCTTCACGCTCTGTAGCTCGTTCATTTGGTTTTAAACATTTCAACGATGGCATGGTAAATTTCAGTACCTTGATAAAGAAATAACCTAGATGCTGTCAATGAAAATAAAGCGATCATAATGAAACGAAATACCATTTCGTCCACTCCCCTATTTTTTATTTTATCTAATAAAAAATATAGGAGTTAAGATGAGGTAATTCGATCTGTAAAAGACGGGACCTTGTAGGACATAACGTCTGATGAGCTTAATAAAGGATAAGCTATAGAGAAATAGCGTGAGTACGACTAGAACAACTACAGCAAAACCCATTAAGCTGAAATCAGGTATAAACTGCATGGCTTCAATCTGAAGTTCGGCAGCTACTGTGGGATCTTCTTCAACCATTTTGAAATGCTTATGTAGGTTAGGTCCTGTGAGTCCGCCGTGGATTTTGCTAACCGCAGAATGTTGAATGCTTCCGAGTAAAAATAAGGCGAGTATGAGAACGGATAACCTTTTCACTGTAACTCGCCCCCTTTTCTTTTGAATTATTTCTATCTTACCATGATTTTTCATGAATGTCAGAAAGAAAAATAGACATTTTCCTTAAATAGCTTTCAGTGAATATTGGCGTTTTTTACTAAAGTATGTCATGTAGTAGCGGAATACCACCTTTAAGTTAGAATAATTCTGAAAAGTTCTTTATAATAGAAGTATCAAAAAGAAGGAGGCAGGATCTATGGCATATCCGTTAACTTGGGATTTAGATGTGTTTTTTAAAGGTGGAAGCGCTTCACAGGAATTCACCGCTTTTTTAGATCAATTACGAGTGGATGTAGGCGAATTTGATAGGTTAGTAAGTAGCTGGAAGGTGAAATCTGTAGAGCAGGATCAGCATTTGCTTGAAACTGCTATGGAGTTATTTGGACAATCGGGTAAAAAAATGCGCCAAGCAGGAGCGTTTGTAAGCTGCTTAGAGGCACAAGATGTTAAAGACCAGAAAGCGAGTGAATTACGCGGTCAAATAACGAAGCAAAGCGCCATCTTCCAAAATGCATTAACGAAGTTTGATCAGAAACTTGTCACTCTGGATGAGGAGTTTTTCCAAAACCTACTAAAAAAAGAACCGTTAAAAGAATTAAAATACATATTGAATGAACGTCGTGAGCGTGCGATGGAGAAGCTTTCTGTAGAAGAGGAATCATTAATTCATGCATTGGCAGTGGATGGATATCATGGCTGGAGCCAACTGTATGATACGGTTGTCAGTACGATTCACATCCCATTTGAGGAAAATGGGGAAGTGAAGCAATTATCTGTAGGGCAAGCGGCTAATAAATTTTCAGATCCTGATCAAGATGTACGCAAGCGGATTTTTACTGCTTGGGAACATGCTTGGAAAGAGCATAGCGATGTATTGGCTAAAGCGTTAAATCATCTAGCTGGGTTTCGCTTAAGTGTGTACGAAAAACGCGGCTGGAAGGACGTACATAAAGAACCACTTGAAATCAATCGGATGTCCAAACAAACATTGGACAGCATGTGGTCTGTGATAGCAGAACATAAAGAGCCACTTGTCCGATTTCTGAAACGAAAAGCAGAACTGCTTGGATTAGAAAAACTAAGCTGGGCTGACTTGGATGCACCGATTACAACGTCTGCAAAAACGAGTGTCATGAGTTATCAGGAAGGTGCTGAATTTATCCTAAAGCATTTTGGAAAGTTTGGCAGTGAGTTAGAGAGCTTTACGAAAAAAGCGTTTGAAGAAGGGTGGATAGAAGCACAAGATCGTCCGAATAAACGCCCAGGTGGATTTTGTACAGGGTTTCCTGTGTCTGGTCAATCCCGGATTTTCATGACGTATTCCGGAACGCCATCTAATGTATCAACTTTAGCGCATGAATTGGGACATGCCTTTCATTCATATGCGCTTAAAGATACACATACATTAAACCGTGCGTATGCGATGAATGTTGCGGAAACGGCTTCTACGTTTGCTGAACTGATTGTCGCGGATGCCTCTGTAAAAGAAGCGAAGTCAGAGAGCGATCGTATTTTACTTTTGGAAGACAAAATTCAACGTACTGTTGCTTTATTAATGAATATTCATGCGCGTTTTCTATTTGAAACACGTTTTTACGAGGAACGAAAACAAGGAATAGTAAGTAGTGCTAAATTGAATGAATTGATGATTGATGCCCAAAAAGAAGCGTATGGAGAGGCATTAGATGAATATCACCCGACATTCTGGGCATCCAAGCTTCATTTCTATATTACTGGTGTACCGTTTTATAATTTCCCCTATACATTCGGATATTTATTCTCGCTCGGTATTTATGCGAAAGCGCAAAAAGAAGGTAAAGAATTTGAAGAGAAGTATATCGCCCTTCTAAAAGATACGGGTTCAATGCGGGTTGAAGATTTGGCAAGCAAACATTTAGGGGTAAACTTGTTAGGACGTGAATTCTGGGAAGAAGCAGTTGGCACTTGTCTGAAAGATATTGAGGAATTTTTTGAGTTGACGGATCCACTGGTGAAACAAGCATAATCAAAGAATTTTAAGCAAAAAGGGTCTGACTTCGCACTTTATATACTGTTTAGTGGTATATCGCTAAACGGTATATCGAAATTCGGGAGCAGGCCCTTTTATTCAAAGAATAATATTTTTATGGGGGTTAGTGTGTAACCTCACACCTGCCAAGTTCGGACGATCACAATGCGCTGACTTCTGTGTTGCGCGTCATGATGTACGCGATGACACAGTTCGCAAGCTTTTTTACCGGACTTTTGGAACTACCTCTGATATTATTCTAGACTTTTTTAAGTTTAAATGGACTGATCATGAGTAAAGATAATATAATCATGAAGAATAAGAAAAATACGGACGGAGCGTACTGAATTACAAGGAAGCTTAATGTCAATAGGCAGCCAGCTACCGTAATCGGCAATCCGATAAAATAGCCATTGTTTTCACTGATGTTAAAACGGGCTAGCCTAAAAGCTCCACAGCCAATATAAAAAACAGTGAAGAAACTGCCTGGTGCTCCAAAATCAAAGATGATTCCTTGATAGAGAAGTAAGGCTGGAGCGACGCCAAATGAGATAATATCACACATAGAGTCGAGTTGCTTACCTAACGCCGATTCAATATTAAATTTTCGTGCGATCATTCCATCGAAGCGGTCGCAAAGTGCGGCTAGAAAGATTAATAGAAGACTAAGATTCAATTGATTCGTTAAAACAGCTATAATTGCAAATCCGCCAAGTGATAAATTTAGAAGGGTAATAATATTTGCCGTTTGTGCTTTCAATTTTTTTAACGTAAGATCCAAAGCATGCAGGAAAAACAAATCATCCACTCCCTTCCTGTATTGTTAAAAGTATTGATTATATAATCATATTATTTCTGATACAATTTATGCAAGAATTATTTCTATTATTTAACAAACGGTGGTGTATGGTATTTGTACCAATCTTTATATCGTCTATTTATTGAGTTAACAAATGGAAGAGTTACTTCAGGCACTTTGCGGAAGTTTAGTCAGTCTACAAAGAGCCGCGCAGTGGTCCCTTCCTTTGTGAAAATCTTTCAAATTAATCACGAGGAAAGTGAGCAGAACGTTACAACTTATCCTACTCTACATGATTTATTTACGCGTAGGCTGAAAGATGGCGTAAGAGTGATTGATTCAGAGCCTAATTCTGTCGTTAGTCCTGTAGATGGTGTTTTTGAGGATTATGGTTTAATTACTATGAATAAAGAGATTGTGGTCAAAGGAAAAACGTATTCAATCGAGGAAATGCTGGATGATACAACTGTTTTTGAGAAGTATGTTGGTGGCAGCTTTGCGGTGCTCTATTTAAGTCCGAGCCATTATCATCGAATTCATGCACCAATTTCAGGGAACGTTACGAAACGGTGGATAAAAGGGGAGAAATCCTATCCAGTGAATCGACTGGGCATGAAATATGGTCGTTCTCCTTTATCTAAGAATTATCGAAATATCACGGAGGTTCAGCATCATTTGGCGCATGTTGCTATTGTAAAGGTTGGTGCGATGTTTGTGAACTCCATCGTTATATCAGATGAAGCTAATCAATTAAAAAAAGGTCAGGAGTTTGCTTATTTCAGCTTTGGTTCAACGGTTGTGTTGCTTTTTGAAAAGGGCAGTTTTGAGAAAAGAGAAGATTTAATTGTTCCAAAAGAAGTGAAAGTAGGAGAACGAATTGGGAAGGTAAAGGGGTGAGCAGAGGGAGTCTATATCGAAAAGGCAAGACCCTCACAACTAATATATCTCGTTCATATGAAGTGTAAATCATACAAGTAACGGTGTATAAAGTGTGAGGTCGGCTCCTTTTTTGAGACATCCTCTAAAATCCATTATGCTAAAGAACCTCTAATTTTGTGAGTTAAAGATCTTCGTTGAATTTCTGTTTCGATTAAAATGATGAAGTCTGAACTTAACTTCAGTTTTATGGCTTTGAAATAAGCTTCGATTAATAAATCATCTGATAGTTTATTCATTGGCATGCCCTAAGGCAGGTCACCTCCAATTTTTTTCCTAGGAATAAAAATTATTTCACATGCATATAGTGGTAAGTGATCTATGTTATAGTCATACCTTACCAGAAAAAGTAATCGAGAACAATCGTTCTAGTTATCCACAATGGACGTGGATAAGTTGTGGGTATTTTGTTTATAAATGATTGTTTGGTCTGCTAATCTAAGGGGATAATGTGTATAACTTTATCCACAATGAAAATAATTGAAGAATTTGTCGAAATGTTTTTAGGAATATACGTAACATATGAATAGGATGGACGGATTGTAAATGGTCATGCAATAGCGAAATTCATTAGGTTTGCCGCTTTCCAGCGCTGCTTTTTTATATTATGATGGAACTTTACGGCAAGACTAAAGAAGAGAGCGTGTTTTCTTTTAGAAATTTGTTGTAACAAACAAGAAAAGGGTTGAACAGTAATTCAAGAGAGGTTATTGAGGTGAATCATGCTTAAATTATTTTTACCAAATGAACATGTGAAAAGCATTTTTGAGATAAAGCCTGAAGACTTGAAAAAAAAAGGCGTAAAGGGGATTATTACAGATTTAGATAATACCCTTGTAGAATGGGACAGGCCTTTAGCAACGCCTAAATTAATGGAGTGGTTCGAATCCATGCGCAATCACGGGATTTTAATCACTATTGTTTCAAATAATAATGAAACGAGAGTAAAGTCTTTTTCTGATCCGCTTCAGATCCCGTTTATTTCACTTGCACGTAAGCCGATGAGCAGATCTTTTCGCAGAGCGGCTGAACAAATGGGCATTAAGCGAGAAGAGGCCGTGGTGATTGGCGATCAGTTGATGACAGATGTGTTGGGTGGAAATCGAGGCGGCTTTCATACGATCCTTGTCGTGCCGGTTGTACAGACAGATGGATTCTGGACGAAGTTTAATCGGAAAATAGAAAGACGGATTTTGGCATTTTTCAGAAGAAAAGGAATGATAGAATGGGACAATCAGAAGTAATGCACGAGGAAGAGCTAGCTTGCATCGGTTGTGGAGTGAAAGTCCAAACCGAAGACCCGAAAGCTTTGGGGTACACGCCTAAGTCAGCGTTGGAAAAAGAAATGATTATTTGCCAACGCTGCTTTAAATTGAAACATTATAATGAAGTACAGGATGTTTCTCTGACAGATGATGACTTCTTAAAGATCTTGAATCAAGTAGGTCAAACCGATTCATTAATTGTGAAGATCGTGGATATATTTGATTTTAATGGCAGTTGGTTGCCTGGGTTACATCGTTTTGTTGGCTCTAATGATGTCCTATTGATTGGCAATAAAGTAGACTTGTTACCAAAATCGGTAAAGCATAATCGATTGATTCACTGGATGAAGGAGTCTGCTAGAGAGCTTGGCTTAAATCCAGTTGATGTGTTATTGGTGAGTGCTGAGAAAGGTAACCAAATCCAAGAAGCAGCATCCGCGATCGAACAGTATCGGAACGGAAAAGATGTCTATGTTGTTGGTTGTACAAACGTTGGTAAATCAACATTCATCAATCGGCTGATCAAGCAAGTGAGCGGAGAGGAAGATGTGATTACAACATCTCATTTCCCAGGAACGACGCTTGATATTATTGAAATTCCGCTGGATGATGAAAAAGCATTGATTGATACACCAGGTATCATTAACCATCATCAAATGGCTCATTATGTCGATAAACGTGATTTAAAATTCATCACACCGAAAAAAGAAATTAAGCCGAAGATTTATCAGCTTAATGAAGAACAAACATTATTCTTTGGCGGTTTGGCTCGATTGGATTATGTGTCAGGCGGTCGCCGTTCTTTCACATGCTATTTGTCCAATGAATTGAATATTCACCGTACAAAGCTTGAAAAAGCGGATGAATTATATAAAAATCATGCAGGCGAGCTTTTAACTCCTCCGCGCAGAGAAGGTATGGCTGATTTTCCTGAACTGGTCGCTCATGAATTTTCCATCAAAGAAGCGAAAATGGACATTGTCTTCTCAGGTTTAGGCTGGGTAACGTTGAATGAGCCAGGTGCAAGAGTTGTTGCTCATGTTCCAAAGGGTGTTAATGTGATTTTACGAAAATCTTTAATTTAACAAGAACGAAGTAAAGAATCATTTTAGTTAGATAGAATAGAGAGGTTTTAGGGGGAAAAGGATGAAAAAAATCTACGGAGTTATAGGGGACCCGATTGCGCATTCGATATCACCAGCGATTCAAAACGATGCTTTTACTCATCAAGAACTAGATTGTATCTATCATCCATTCCATATAACACCAGAAAACTTGAGTGATGCGGTAAAAGGAATGAAAGCGATTGGTATTGCTGGCTTTAATATCACCATTCCACATAAAACGACCATCATTCCCTATCTTGACGAGATAGATGAGCTTGCTGCTACAATTGGTGCAGTTAACACTGTTTCTTATCAGGATGGCAAGTATATCGGGTATAATACAGATGCCATGGGTTTTTATAAGGCGTTATCTGATCAAATCTCAAATCTAACAGAGAAGAAAATCTTAGTAATTGGAGCTGGTGGCGCAGCGCGAGCCATCTATTTTACGCTGCTTTCGCACGGTGCTATCTCCGTTGATATAACGAATCGGACGTTAGAAAAGGCGGAAGCGCTAATAGCGGATTGTCCATTTGAAAAACAATCAGTCGCTCTAACGCTCTTACAGGCAGAAGAGCAGCTAGCAGATTATGATGTGATTATTCAAACGACCTCTGCTGGAATGAGTCCCCATCTGGATGAAATGCCATTTAGCATTCGAAATTTATCAGAGGGTTCATTTGTGAGTGATATTATCTATAACCCACTGGAAACAAAGCTATTAAAAGAAGCAAAGCAAAAAGGTGCCGACGTTCAAAACGGATTGGACATGTTGGTCTACCAGGCTGCCTTAGCTTTCCAAATCTGGACAGGGATTACTCCGGATACAACTAGAATGAAAAACATCATGCGAACGACATTAGGAGGAAAATAAATGCTTACAGGTAAACAAAAACGATTTTTACGTGCAAAGGCACATCATCTTAATCCAATTTTTCAAGTTGGGAAAGGTGGCGTCAATGACAATCTGATTAAACAGATCGGTGAAGCATTAGAAGTACGAGAATTAATCAAAGTGAGTGTGCTGCAAAACTGTGATGAAGACCGAGATGACGTAGGTATGGCGCTATCAAAGGGAGCACGTGCTGAGCTTGTACAAATCATTGGCAATACGATTGTGTTGTATAAAGAATCTAGAGAAAATAAACAAATCAAGCTGCCTTGAGTATGAAAAAGGTCGGAATCCTTGGTGGCACATTTAACCCGCCACATATTGCCCACCTGATTATTGCGAATGAAGTGCTGGATGCATTAAAATTGGATGAAATCAGATTTATGCCCAATTACACGCCGCCGCATAAAATAAAAACAGACGATGTCCCAGATGATGATCGTGTTGCGATGCTTAAGCTTGCGATTGACTCTCACTCGTCATTTTTACTAGAAACGATTGAGTTAGAACGAAAAGGTACGTCTTATACGTTTGATACGATAAAAGTCCTCCTTGACCGTGAGCCGAATACAGAATTCTATTTTATCATTGGTGCAGATATGATTGAATATTTACCAAACTGGCATCGAATTGATGAGTTGGTTGAGCTTGTTACTTTTGTTGGCGTCAAGCGGCCGGGGTATGAGGTTTCTACAAATTATCCTGTGGAGATGGTAGATATTCCTGAAATGCTGATTTCATCCTCTTTAATCAGGGAACGGGTCAAGCAAAGGAAAACTATTCGTTATTTAGTTCCTGATCAAGTTTGGGAATATATGAAAGGGAATGGATCGTATGAAACGTGAGGAAGCGCTGGAAATCGTAAAAAAACAGCTGACAGAACGAAGATACGTGCATACAATCGGTGTGATGGAAACGGCGATTAAACTTGCTAGACAGTATGGAGCAGATGAGGAAAAGGCTGAGCTTGCTGCGATCTTCCATGATTATGCGAAATTCCGTCCGATCGAAGAAATGAAGGAGATTGTAATCTCTGAGAATATGGCTTCTGAGTTACTTGAATATGGCGACGAGCTGCTTCATGCCCCGGTTGGTGCGTACCTAGTACAAAAAGAGGTGGGCATTACCGATCCGGAAGTGTTAGCTGCTATTTCCCACCATACATCTGGTAGAGTGAACATGACGCTACTTGACAAGATTGTCTATTTAGCGGATTATATTGAACCGGGACGTTCTTTCCCTGGTGTGGAAGAAGTACGGCAGTTGGCGAAAGAAAGTTTGGATACGGCGTTATTACAATCTGTTTCCAATACGCTTACATTTTTGATAAAAAATAACCAAGCGGTGTACCCGGATACGTTTCATTTTTATAATGCTTTAATTTTACAACATAAGTGAGGGTTCAAAAGGACATTGAGGAGCAATGCCGCAATTCGCAAGCTTTTTCGGACCTTTGAACAACTCAATAAGGAGAAGATTTGATGACTGAAAGAGAGCTATTAATAACGGCAGCAACGGCTGCTGATGATAAACGCGCAGAGGACATTCTTGCATTAAATATGAAAGGAATTTCTTTGATTGCAGATTATTTTCTAATTTGCCATGGTAATTCTGATAAGCAGGTCCAAGCGATTGCTCGTGAAATGAAACAAAAAGCAGAAGAAAATGGCATTGAAGTAAGACGCATGGAAGGCTTTGACGAAGCAAAATGGATCCTTGTTGATTTGGGGGATGTGGTTGCCCATGTATTCCATCGTGATGAAAGAGGATACTACAATCTTGAACGTCTATGGGGAGATGCTCCAATCGAGAACTTGCAAAGCGAATTAAGCCAATGAGTTATGAACGCTTCGCCTATGTGTATGATGAATTGATGAAGGATGCTCCTTATGAGAAATGGCTTGAGCTCCTTCTATCAAAAATGAACCAGTACGAGGCAAGTGGCCAAAACGTGCTTGATCTTGCATGTGGTACGGGTGAGTTTACAGTAGAACTGGCAAAGCTAGGCTTTCATGTTTCCGGCGTGGATTTATCAGAGGAAATGCTGGCAATAGCAAATGAGAAAGCAACTTTATTAGGACTCTCCATTCCGTTTTATCAACAAAATATGGCACAGCTTTTCGGGCTTGGCGTTTATGATTGTGTAACCCTGTTTTGTGACTCTTTAAATTATCTTCGCGAGGAAGCAGATGTTGCGGAAACATTTCGCTCTGTTCATGCTCATCTGAAACAGGGTGGCTTGTTTTTATTTGATATCCACTCCATCTATAAAATGGAGCATGTTTTTCAAAACCAAACGTTTGCGATAAGCGATGAAGAGGTTTCATATATTTGGGAATGTTATGCAGGAGAAGAGCCCTATAGTGTGGAGCACGATTTAAGTTTCTTCGTCCGTGATCCCAAAAATCGCCTGTATAATCGCTTTGATGAATACCATTATCAACGCACATACCCGGTTTCTTTTTATCAGGAAAAGCTTGTAGAATGCGGTTTTGAAGTGCTTGAGTTGTTATCAGACTTAGAGGATGAACCGATTCACGATCAAACCGAGCGGATTTTATTTGTAGCAAAGAAGAAATAAGTAATGAAAAGGGTCTGACCTCACACTCAATAATCGTTTCCGTCGTATAAACGATTATAGTAGATGTGGGGACAGACCCAATTGATATTGGACAGCCTTTCTTTTCTGTGGAAAAGGGGCGGGGCTTCGCAAAATTAGCGCAGCTACCCACCTTCATAAGATGATGGAATTGGAGAACTTGAACCTTTTTCATCGTTGGGTTGCGCGTAGACGCTTATGGATGCTTTTTATAAAAATTAAAAAAAGAAAAGGATTTCTGCATTCAATGACGAATATTAATAAGGAGTTCTAAATTGTTTTTCCACTTCTTCAATGTCTTCTGTAAATTTCTCCTTTGTCGCTAGGAAAAGATGCTCGAACATTTCCCCTGTTTCTGCTTCAAGGATTTTCATTCCTTCACCAGTAATTCCGCCTTTTACCATTACTTTCTCTTGTAGTGTTGGTAAAGTGTAGATGCCTTTCTTAAGTAAGTCCCCTAAGCCGATTACCATATTTTCTGTTAAGATACTTGCCGTTTCTTCGTCTATTTTTGTTGTTTGAACAGCCCCGTCGATAAACTTTCTTGCTAAATACGTGAAAAATGCCGGTCCACAGCTCACAATATCAGAAGCAGCCCGTGTTATTTCATTTTCAATTATCACCGCCTCTGACATACTATTCGCTAATGCGGTAATCGTTTCTTTCCAAACGCTTTGACATTGGCTTCCGAAGCTGAGTAAAGATACACCAGAAAGAGCGCGATTGGTAATGCTTGGGATGAAGCGAGCGCAAGAACAATCCAATTGAGATTCAAGTTGGTCGACTGAGATTGGACTTGTAATCGAGATCACACATTTGTCTTGGTTTATATAAGGCTTGATGGTTTGAAGTACCGGCAAAACCTCCAAAGGCTTCACACAGACAAAGAGGGCATCAGCATGCTTTGCAACATCAGCCGCGGTATTTACCACGGTTACGCCTTTATAATGATACTGGATAGCGAGTGCTTTTTTTAGAGTGCGGTTCGTGATGATGAGATCTTCTTCTGTGATTGCTTTTGCTTCCAGCCATGATTCAAGTAAAACAGTCCCCATATTTCCCGTTCCGATTACACCAATTTTCAAAATTTACCACCTCCTACTAAACGGAACTACTCCTAAACTCTATGATGCCAATTGCTTGGTTATGACGAAAATTAAAATGAAGGGTGATTTCAATGGACGTTCAAGGAAAAAAGAAAATAATCATCGGTACAGCAGTAGGAATTACTTTATTACTCGGTTTTGCTTATTTTCAAACTTCAAAGCCGGAACCTAAGGAAACGGCAGCTATTTTTTCTGATGGGGGCGGTGTATTTGATGAGCCGTTAAAGCAGGAGGAAGAGGAACAAGAAGAGGTTATCATTAAAGTAGATGTGAAAGGAGCGGTTAACCGTCCTGGCGTCTATATCGCAGATAGCGGTGATCGAGTGATTGACCTTATTGCAGATGCTGGAGACTTCACAAGTGAAGCGAATAAAGATCAAGTGAATTTAGCGCAAGTTGTAGAAGATCAAATGGTCATCCTTGTACCGGAAATTGGTGATGAGGGTGTAGGTGGGGTAGCAACAGGTCCGGAGACATCCTCAGGAGGTTCGTCTGACGGAAAAATAAATCTGAATACGGCGACACAAGCAGAGTTGGAGACATTAACGGGCGTTGGCCCATCAAAGGCACTGAGCATCATCGACTATCGGGAAAAAACCGGGAAGTTTCAAAGTGTAGAAGATTTGAAAAAGATATCGGGAATCGGCGATAAAACGTTTGAAAAATTAAAGGATTCGATAAAGGTAAAATAATCGGCTATTCAAATGGGGGAAGAGAAGGTAAAATGTAGACAATGTCGGAATAGGTTGTTCAAAAAAAGTTCTGGTTTTCTGATCTACACGTGTTGCTGGTTACGGAAAGGGGTCTGTCCCAAACGTATGGGTCAGACCCCGCAACGACTCTATACAGATTATAGCTAGGCTAGTATTTTACTACTCTATACTGTGTATAGAGTACAAGGTCAGACCCTTTTGGGACATCTTCTTCTCGGCTACTAAAAGTGAAAAAGGGGAATGTATGTTGAATCGAATTAGTTGGAATCAATATTTCATGGCGCAAAGTCATTTATTAGCATTAAGAAGTACATGTACAAGATTAGCGGTTGGTGCAACGATTGTCCGTGATAAACGAATCATTGCCGGTGGATATAATGGTTCAATCGCTGGTGGCACGCATTGCATCGATGATGGTTGCTATGTGATTGATAATCATTGTGTCAGGACGATTCATGCTGAGATGAATGCAGTTTTACAATGTGCCAAGTTCGGCGTACCGACTGAAGGCTCTGAAATTTATGTCACACACTTTCCTTGCTTGCAATGCTGTAAATCATTAATACAAGCGGGAATCAAAGCGGTTTATTATGCAAAAAATTATAAAAACCATCCTTACGCTATAGAGCTTTTCGAGCAAGCAGGTGTTACAGTTGAGCAGGTTTTAACAGAGGAAATCATTGACCTAAAAGGTAAGGAAAAACAAAATCTTGTTGCTGATTTATTAACCGCACTGTTAGAAGCTGGCGGTTCGATTGAACAGGTGAATGAACTTCAGAAACAGGCAGAACGACTATTTTTATTCCGCATTAACGGGCAGTAATACCCCCACCTCAAGGCTTTGAGGAATCAAAGCCTTGAGGTGGAGAATAACTGCCCGTAAAAGCCCGATTGGTGAGATACAGTGAAACTTACCTTTGTGGTTCTCAAAGGTATAGTTGAGGCCCACAGGAACAGGATGTGGGTCACACAGACATTGCCGCAGGACGCGGCGTACTTAGTCTGTGATTCATTGAATCGGTCGTAGTGTCGCTTTATCGAAGTGGAACGGAAATATTAGCGACACTAGAACGGGACTAACAATCAGCAGGGGATGAAGACCCCCACTGATTGAAGTTTCACTTTATTAAAAAAGATGGAGAGTGACTAAAAATTAAAAAGAGGAAAACGACAACTTTGATTACATGATTCGGATCACTTTGGACGAGATACCCCTTTTTAGTCCTTTTCCATATAGTTGAAGGAGGCCTTATGACGAAACAACTCATATACGCTGCGGTATCTGCCACATTTGGCGTAACAGCTTTCACTTATTTCGGGTGGGAATGGCTTGTTTGCGCGTTCCTTTATTATGGTTTCCTTTATTTTCAAATCCCTAGCAAAATTTTAGCTCTTCACCTCTTTGTCCTTCTGCTATTTTTCCTCAGTGCGACTATTTCTGAAAAAAACAACCGTACGGAACTTTCAGGTATGGAAACAAACTTCACGATTACTTTTACGGATTCAATCGACATTGACGGAGATATGATGAAAGGCTTTGTGACAGCTGAGCATAACGAAAAGCTCCAGCTACGGTATAAGATTTCTTCTGAATCTGAAAAAATAGAGTTGCAAAAACATATGAAAGTTGCTTTGTCTTGTCCTGTCGCGGGCGTTCTGGAAGTACCGAGTGGGATGCGCAATTTTAATAGCTTTGATTATCAGCTGTATTTAAAAAGACAAGGCATTCATTGGGTTCTTAAAGCGGATTCGATTGAATTTGCGAAATGCATATTAAAAAAACACACCGCCAAGCAAGCCATTCAGGATTTTAGGAATAAGGGGATATCCTATGTAAATGAGCATTTTCCCAAAGAGTCAAGTGGGTATGTGAATGCCCTCCTATTTGGAGAGCAGAAGCTGATTGATGAAGAAGAACTTCAAAACTATCAGCGTTTGGGCATTGTTCACTTGTTAGCGATTTCAGGATTGCATGTTAGTTTTTTAACAAGTATGATTTTTTATCTTGGTATCCGGGTCGGTATAACACGAGAAAAGATGTCTCTCGTCATGCTTCTGTTTTTGCCGATATATATCATCCTCTCTGGTGCAAGTCCTTCCGTTCTTCGTGCATGCTTCATGGCGATGTTATTCTTTCTCCTTTCTTTTATCAAAAAGCATATTTCTGCCTCTGAAACGATTTCCAGTATTTATTTGCTCCTTCTTTTATACGACCCGAACCATCTCTACAATATTGGTTTTCAGCTTTCCTTTTCTGTTGCTTTTTCCATTATCATGTCGCTTAGAATCTTTGAACGAATTCAAAATCAACTCGCTTTACTCCTTGTTTCCAGTCTTCTATGTCAGCTTGCGGCCATTCCGATTTTACTGTTTCACTTTTTTGAGTTTTCATTAATTGGTGTGCTTTTGAATGTGATGTTTATTCCGATCTATTCTGTCGTTCTCTTGCCGTTTTCGATACTTGTTCTACTTGTACATCTTCTTATCAATTCGTTCGGTGAATTTCTGCTTTTTTTTCTAAATGAAAGCTTTGTGTTATGTAATGCGATAGCGGGGTTTACAGCGGACCTGCCATTTGCTTATATTAGCTTTGGCAAACCTGTATTCCTCATTCTTTTGTTGATAATTATCTTGATACTTGCCTTGTTTGTCGTGTGGGATTTGGATAATCACCGAAAAACAAAGATTTTATTTCTTGTACTGACTCTCTTGCTTTTATTGCAATATAATATCCAGAAGTTGTCTCCATATGGGGAAGTGACCTTCATTGATATTGGTCAGGGAGATTCGATTTTCATTAAGCTTCCTTTCAATAAGGGAAATTATTTAATTGACACGGGCGGTAGTATTAGTTTTGAACAGGAGGCATGGAAAGATAGGCGAAAAACCTATTCAACCGGTGAGGATACCGTAATCCCTTTTTTAAAAAGCAAAGGAATCCATACACTTGATTTGCTTATTTTGACCCATCCAGATGCAGATCATATCGGTAGTGCGGATGATATTGTTGAGAATATTCACGTGAAGAAAATTGTCATCGGCGGTGGAAGTGAAGAAATTTATAAAAATAAGAAGTTCATACAAACAGCCCTAATGTCAGGGAGTGAGGTTACGTCTGTAAAACGCGGGGATCATTGGTCAGTGGGTGAAGCTACATTTTACGTTTTGAATCCATACAGGGATGAGGAGGACGTGAATGAATCATCGATTGTATTGTATGCGGAAATGGGCGGGGTAAGCTGGTTGTTTACTGGTGACTTTGGTGAGCAAGGGGAACAAGTGTTAATTCAGGAATATCCCAGGTTAGTCGTTGACATATTAAAAGCTGGTCATCATGGAAGTAAAACATCTTCGTCCGTCGCATTCATCGAAAGTCTGAAGCCGAAAACAGCTGTCATATCAGCTGGTGTGAATAATCGTTACGGTCATCCGCATCAACAAGTGCTAGACATATTAAGCAATGCAAGAATATCTGTCTACAGAACGGACCTACATGGAGCCATTTCTTATCAGTATTATCAGAAACGAAATGGAACCTTTTCCACAGCGTTGCCATAGGATGGAGTATATAAGAAAAACGAGTCCATTTTACAAAAAAGGAACTGCTAAACGCAGTCCCAATCTTTGTGCCTGTTTGGAGAGCTGTTATGTAGACCAGATTAAGAACCAATAACCTGAACGGTTACAGCAATTCCGAAAATAACGGCAAAAAACACAAATGAAACGATGAAACCTATTGCAGAGTCATTTACATCGTTTGATCTCGGTTGCAAATTTTTTTCAAATTCGTTCATTTATACCCCTCCTATTTCTTTAATAGTATAAGCGATTACAAAGAAAAAATCTAGGACACCATTTTCAAAATATGGTATTTAATAAAATGATTTCTGATGTCTTTCAGTAGTAATTCGGGATTAGCAGCTCGTGAGAAGTAATACGTCCTTTTGTAGAAAATCAACTTCCTATACTGACAAGAGTTGTCACAAATAGTTTTGGCTTAAGAGGCTAAAATAAATGTACAAAGCAAAGAAAGACGCATGACTTATTATCATGTATCAAATACCGCTTGAGAGAAAGTTAAACCCGGGAACTTACTTGACAGCGTTTATATAAAGTGGGGAATTGGTCAACACGAGGCCAATTCCCTAAAGTTCGGGGAAGATTTTCTAAAAAGAAACATACGCGTTCTTTTGTGGGGCTAATTCTCGGAAGCGGCCTCTTGTCCTATCCTAGTTGCATCAATGTTTACCTTTAAATAGCTTGTCAAAGTCTCTTGTTATCTATACGATAAGAGGGAGATTACATAAAAAGAGGCGGTATTCCTTGGTAGTAGACGTTTGGAAAAATATTAAAAAAAAGCAATTTGCGCCAATTTACTTATTGGTTGGAACAGAATCCTATTTGATTAACGAAACGAAGCAGCTTTTGATGCAGCATGCTCTCCTTGGGGATGAAATTGATTTCAATTTCTCGCAATATGATCTTGAAGAAACACCGATAGAAACAGCGTTAGAGGATGCAGAAACGCTGCCGTTTATCGGTGAGCGTCGTCTTGTATTTGTTCAAAATCCTTTCTTTTTGACAGCAGGTGATAAAAAACAAAAGGTTGAGCATGATGTGAAACGATTGGAAGCCTACTTAGCTGATCCTGTTCCTTATTCCATTTTAGTCATTGCGGCACCGTATGAAAAACTGGATGAACGGAAGAAAATCACAAAAGAACTGAAGCGCAAGGCTGTTGTTGTTGAAGCGAAGAAGTTGAACGAACATGAGCTAAAAGTGTGGATCCGGGATAGAGCAAAGATGTCACAGATTCAAATAGACGAGCAAGCAATCGATTTATTGCTTGAATTGGCTGGGACAAATTTAATGATGTTAACGAATGAACTAGATAAAATGGCCATGTATGTAGGGGAAGAAAAAAGAATTGATGCTGTGATTGTAGAAAAATTAGTGGCTAAATCATTGGAACAAAACATTTTCACACTAGTCGATCATTTACTACAGCGGAAAATTGAAAGTGCCATTACTATTTTTCATGACTTGCTGCGCCAAAATGAAGAACCGATTAAAATATTGAGCGTGATGGCTGGGCAAGTACGCCTTCTTTATCAAGTTAAGGAACTGGCAAGACAAGGCTACAGCCAGCAAAAAATCGCAGGTTCCATGAAAATTCATCCCTATAGAGTAAAGCTCGCTCTTGAAAAAACCGGGAAATTCGGTGAAAGTGAATTGATGACAATTATGCATGAACTAGCTGAAGCGGATTATAAAATGAAGACAGGACAAAGCGATAAAGCCATTACGCTTGAACTGTTAATGCTGAAAATGGGCTGACTCTTAAAGATACGAAGCGTTGATCTGGGTTTTGCTGAAGAATTAAAAAAAGGTGTCCGAATGAACGGACACCTTTTTGCCTGTAAAAAAACGATCCAGGGGATCGTTCATTCGTTTGTTGATTAAGCGTTTAAAGCATTAAGCCTTTTCGTTAAACGAGATTTTTTACGGGCTGCCGCATTTTTATGGATTAATCCTTTAGATGCAGCTTTGTCTAATTTTTTAGCAGCTATTAAAAGAGCGTCTTTTGCAGTTGCAGCGTTGTCGCCAGCTAGAGCAGCTTCAGCGTTTTTAATAGTTGTACGCATTGCAGATTTTACAGTAGCGTTTTGTACGCGTTTAGAATCGTTTGTTTTCACGCGTTTAATAGCAGATTTAATATTTGGCATTCCGTTCACCTCCTACATTAAAAAATCGAGATTATATGAACTCGACTTATCAGTTCTATACTTAAATAGCACAAGTGATATTTTATCAGAATGCATTCTATAATGCAATACCCTTCAAAAGGAATAATTGACGCTAAAAGCAAACTTTATCTCGTTATAGAGTATTGTACCAAAAAAATGAATAAGAAAAAAGAAATATTAGCAGAATGGTAATAAGAAAAGCGAAATCGCCTTGTTCAGCTTCCGAAGAAATAGGGGACTTCCCCACGAAGGCGCTTTTTGCCTTCTTGGGTAATCAACAATTTCACAGGAAGCTAGGCGATGGAGCTAGACAATAAGAAAAGCAAAATCCCCTATTTCGCAGGAAGCTAGGTGGTGGAGCTAGACAGTAAGAAAAGTGGAACCACCTCTTTAAAACTAATACGATTCTTCTTAAGACAACTACCATTACAAATAACGGAGGTCAAAATGGAAAAGAATTTGGATTTAAGCCAGTATTCGATAAGAACGGATCTTGCAGTGGAAGCTACTGCATTAGCCGCAGCTCACAAAGGGGTTTCAGGTGAGAAGAATATTTCAAAAATTGAAGGAGTGATCATTAAAGAAAAAAATAAGAATGATTTAAAAATTTCCCTTGTCGAGGTGACAGAGAAAGGTGCCGAGCAAATCGGTAAGAAAAAGGGAAGTTATTTAACCATTGAAGTGCAAGGAATTCGCCAGCAAGATACAGAGACTCAACAAATGGTAGAAAAAGTGTTTGCAAAAGAACTGGCTCAATTTTTACAGGCAAGAAATATTTCTAAAGAAAGCAGTTGTCTCGTTGTCGGACTTGGAAATTGGAATGTAACGCCTGATGCATTAGGACCTGCAGTGGTTGAGAATCTAGTTATTACAAGGCATTTATTCGAATTGCAGCCAGAATCTGTTGAGGAAGGATTTCGTCCAGTGAGCGGAGTTTCTCCTGGTGTTATGGGGATTACTGGGATTGAAACAAGCGATATTATTCAAGGTGTGATTGATAAAAGTAAGCCAGACTTTCTAATTGTCATAGATGCTCTGGCCGCGAGTTCAATTGAGAGAGTGAACTCTACTATTCAAATTACCGATACAGGCATCCATCCAGGTTCTGGTGTGGGAAACAAGCGAAAGGAATTGAGCGAGGATACACTAGGCATTCCTGTTATTGCGATTGGCGTTCCGACTGTTGTGGATGCGGTATCGATTACAAGTGACACGATTGATTATATTTTAAAGCATTTTGGGAAAGAGTTGAGAGAGGGAGATCAACCATCAAGGGCTCTGGCACCAGCAGGCTTCAGTTTTGGAAAAAAGAAGAAGCTGACAGAAGCGGATTTGCCTGACGAATCGCACCGTCAAACTTTTCTCGGCATCGTCGGGACACTACCAGATGACGAAAAGCGCAAGCTAATTTATGAGGTATTGTCGCCAATTGGTCATAATCTTATGGTGACGCCAAAAGAAGTAGATGTGTTTATAGAAGATATGGCGAACTTGATTGCAAATGGCTTGAATGCAGCGTTGCATGGATCAATTAATCAAGACAATACAGGGTACTATACTAGGTAAAAGCATGCTTTTAAACTGATAGTTCTACTCTCTCTATTAAAGTCATATTTATAGGAGACAAGCAATAGAGAGGGTGAAAAAATGAAAAGAAACCGATCAGGCGGAATAATCACAGTTGTCCACGGAGCCACCATTATAAAAGGGTTTTTGTCCGTTCTCGTCATGATGGTTTTGCTATTTTCAATAATTGGAGTCATGACTTCTTTGCGTCCTGAATATCGGCTATCCTCCGAGTCTGTGAATGCAATGACCGATCAAATTTCAGGGAAAATGTTGTATTCATTACTAGCAAATGAAAATCATTATTTTTTTTCAGCATTACCTGAGGGGAAGTCAAGTTCAAATATCACGCAGCAAATATTAAAACTATCAGCGAATATATCTTTAGATGATCCGCGTAGCCTTCTAGGTCGAGAGCTTCCAGGGTTTTCGATTTTTGATAGCGAGATTTTGGTAGCAGGTGAAGGGACGAATTATACGAATATGCCGTATGAATCCTCGCCACCGAATGACGTTCTAAATGATGAACGAGAAGCAGCGATACAGAATTTAGATGGAATCGTTGAACCGGCAAAAGAGCCTGTAAAAACACCTGCAATGACGACAGATGGAAAAAAGGTCGTCTATATTTACCATTCTCATAATCGAGAATCGTTTTTACCATACTTAAAAGATGTTACTGCTCCGAATTTAGCCTATCATTCACAAATCAACATAACGAAGCTTGGTTTGAAACTGCTTCAGGATTTAGAAAGTAAAGGAATCGGTTCTTCTCTTGAAAAAACAGATGTACAGGCTAACCTTAATAAAAAAGGGCTCAAATATACAAAGTCCTACCAGGAATCACGCTCGATTGCTGTAAGTGCGATGGATAATAATCGTGATTTAGATTATTTAATTGATATTCATCGTGATTCTAAAAGAAAAAAGAATACAACCATTATGATTAATGGGAAACAATACGCCAAAATTGCCTTTGTCATCGGTTCGAATAATCCGAACCCTGAGAAAAATATTGCGTTAGCTACAAAGCTTCATCATGCCATTGAGAAAAAGTATCCTGGTTTATCAAGGGGAGTTTTGAAACAAGGTGGCAAAGGGAACAATGGCGTCTACAATCAAGATCTCTCTGGGAATGCGATGTTACTTGAAGTGGGTGGTGTTGATAATACATTTGAAGAAATGTATTTAACCATTGATGCATTTGCCAATGTTTTTAGTGAATTTTACTGGGATGCGAAGGAAGTTAATGTACCGGTTACGGAGAAAAAGTAATAGGAAGGAGTGTCATTTGTGCTTCGATTTTCTTTTAAATGTTTCTTAATTGTCCTAGTTTTGTTCTTCGGAGTGTTGATCGGGATGCAACAAGCGAATACGGGCATGAAAAAAATGAAAGGCTATGATGACCCTTCTTTCTATAATGCTTTCACGGTTACAGAATCAGATGAAGGAGACATTCATGCATCCATTCTCGGAGAAACAGTCACAAGTCATGATTTAGCCAAGAAAAAAGAAAAGCTTGAAGAAATGAAAGCTTATAATTTTTTCTCATCAGTAGGGAAGGGAATGAGTGAGGCTGTTTCTAGTGTTTTTAAAAAAGCGTTTCAATTCATCTCGGATCTCTAGATAAATTGTACTGGAATTAAGTAAAGGTTTTACCTGAACTTGGTTCTTTTGATTCAAGAAGGGAAAAAGACGGAGCTAGATGGGATATTTCGCTATAATCATTCAACCACCAATTCAAATTCCCTCGATCTAACCCCTTTTATTACAAATTTTATAAAGCCCCGTAGCGAAATGATGCGACCGGCTATTATAAGTGGAAACTCTAGTCTTGCTGCGTGCCCAACCTCCCTTTTTTAAGCTTTACGCGCCGGAAAGCAATTTTGCGAGCGGGATTTGCAATTTGCATGCCAGAATGGTGGGTTTTCGCGCCGGAATGATCCCTTTGCGAGCGAGAATGGAGATTTGTGAGCGAGAGCTAAATTTAGTGATATAAAACAGGAAAAGAAAGATGCAAATTGGATCTACGTTAAAATTCATTCAACCATCAATGCAAATTGCCTCGAGACCGCGCCCCATACAGCTCGCTCGTCTTATATTTAGGCGCCTTCCGCTTTTCCAACAGTCTAGCTCCAGGCGCCATCGGCTCGAACATAAGCCAATCAATCTGATGGGGAGAAGAGCACTCCCCATACAGCTTGCTCGTCTTATGTTTATTGCCGATAAGCAGGCGCCTTCCGCTTTTCCTTGAACATTGCTTTTTCTCTTGTTATAATGTAAAACAGTGTATTTGTGTCGAGAAGTAGGAGTGAACGTGATGAATAGAGAAGAAAAATTAAAAAGACAATCCAAAATTAGAAATTTTTCCATCATTGCTCATATAGACCATGGGAAATCGACGTTGGCAGATCGTATTTTGGAAAAGACGAATGCCTTGCAGCAACGTGAAATGAAGAGTCAGCTGCTCGATTCGATGGATTTAGAGCGTGAGCGTGGAATTACGATTAAATTGAACGCCGTACAATTAAAGTATAACGCGAGGGATGGAGAAGAGTATATTTTCCATTTAATTGATACACCGGGGCACGTCGATTTTACATACGAAGTTTCCCGAAGCTTAGCAGCCTGTGAAGGTGCTGTGCTTGTAGTCGATGCCGCGCAAGGAATAGAAGCACAGACCCTTGCTAACGTGTATTTGGCATTAGATAATGATCTCGAAATTATTCCTGTTATTAATAAAATTGACCTACCAAGTGCTGATCCTGAACGGGTCAGAAATGAAATTGAAGAAGTAATCGGGCTTGATGCATCAGATGCGGTTCTTGCTTCTGCTAAAGCTGGTATCGGCATTGAGGATATTCTAGAGCAGGTTGTTGAATTAGTTCCAGCACCACAAGGAGATCCAGATGCACCGCTTAAAGCACTTATCTTTGACTCCGTATACGATGCCTACCGCGGTGTTGTTGCTTATATCCGTGTTATTGACGGTTCAGTAAAAGTTGGCGATCGAGTGAAAATGATGGCTACAGGCAAAGAGTTCGATGTAACAGAAGTTGGTGTCTTTTCGCCGAAATCTCAACTTGTTGATGAACTTAATATCGGGGATGTAGGCTTTTTATCAGCTGCCATTAAACATGTTGGTGATACACGTGTTGGGGATACGATTACGAATGCCAAGAATGGTGCGACTGAATCGCTTCCTGGTTACCGTAAGCTTAATCCAATGGTGTATTGCGGCCTGTATCCAATTGATTCGGCGAAATTTAACGACTTGCGTGATGCTCTTGAAAAGCTTGAATTGAATGACTCAGCTTTGCAGTTCGAACCTGAGTCGTCTCAAGCCCTCGGATTTGGTTTCCGTTGTGGATTTTTAGGACTGCTTCACATGGAAATTATTCAAGAGCGTATTGAACGTGAATTTAAAATCGACTTAATTACGACTGCGCCAAGTGTTATCTACGATGTCGTTATGACAGATGGTACGCAACTGAAAATCGATAACCCTGCTAATATGCCGGATGGGCAAAAAATTGAACATGTTGAAGAACCTTATGTAAAAGCGACAATGATGGCACCAAATGAATTTGTCGGCGCAATTATGGAGCTTTGCCAAAACAAGCGCGGGAATTTTATTGATATGCAGTATTTAGACGAAACACGCGTCAGTATCAAGTATGAAATTCCACTTTCTGAGATTGTTTATGATTTCTTTGATCAATTGAAATCAAATACAAGAGGCTATGCATCTTTTGATTATGAATTAATCGGATATAAGCCATCTAAGCTAGTGAAGATGGACATTCTACTAAATACAGAGACAGTGGATGCATTAAGCTTCATCGTCCACAATGATTTTGCTTATGAACGTGGGAAAGTCATTGTTGAAAAATTAAAGAAGCTAATCCCTAGACAGCAATTTGAAGTGCCGATACAAGCGGCGATCGGTCAGAAAATTGTCGCTCGTTCTACGATTAGTGCGATGCGGAAAAACGTTCTGGCAAAATGTTATGGCGGTGACATTTCCCGTAAACGTAAACTTCTTGATAAGCAAAAAGAAGGTAAAAAACGGATGAAGCAAGTCGGATCTGTTGAAGTACCTCAAGAAGCATTTATGGCTGTACTAAAAATGGATGACACAACGCCAAAAAAATAAAGTGAGTTTCAAAAAGAGGGTAGGCCATGGAAATTTCGGTGTCTAGCCTCTTTTTGATTTTTTATACAAAATAAATATGGCGTAAAAACGTCACCATTTATCATGAAGGACCCATCCTGTAGCAAGCTACACTCACCTTATCACAAGGTGGCGGTGCGGAGCCGGAATTTTGGATGCTTTCTCGATAAAATCAGTATACCTGCAAAGTAGATTGGTTTTAGTAGTAAGTCGCGAAGCCCCGTCCCATGTCCTTCATACAAACAAGGATTACTAACAAAAGGTTGTGAACTATATGATAAAAAGCGCTTATATCCATATCCCGTTTTGTGAGCATATTTGCCACTATTGTGATTTCAATAAAGTATTTTTAAAAGGACAGCCGGTGGATGAATATTTAGCCATGATGAAAAAAGAAATGCAATTACAGTTGAATAAATATCCAACTACTGGGCTTGATACCGTTTTTGTTGGTGGCGGAACCCCGACATCTTTAGACGAAAAACAGCTCGCGTTTCTTTGTGATTCAATTTCTGAATGGATGCCGATGAATAAAGGGGCAGAGTATTCCTTTGAAGCAAACCCTGGTGATCTTTCCCGTGAAAAATTAGACATCATGTTTCAGTCCGGGGTAAATCGGCTTAGTTTTGGGGTACAAAGTTTTAATGATGATTTATTAAAAAGAATTGGTCGAACACACCGAGCAAAAGAAGTGTATGAAACGATTGAAAAAGCGCAGTCGGTCGGCTTTACGAATATAAGTATTGACTTGATTTATGGACTTCCTGGTCAGACGATGGAAGATTTTCTAGAAACGCTTAATGCAGCGCTTGCACTTGATTTGCCGCATTACTCTAGTTATTCGCTGATTGTCGAGCCAAAAACAGTTTTTTATAATTTAATGCAAAAGGGAAAACTAAACTTGCCACCTCAGGATCTAGAAGCGCGCATGTATGAGCAGCTAATGGAAACGATGGATAAGCATGGTCTCAATCAATATGAAATCAGCAATTTTGCAAAAACAGGCTATGAAAGTCGTCATAACCTAACCTATTGGAATAATGATGAGTATTATGGCATCGGCGCTGGGGCTCATGGCTATACGGCGGGGAGCCGAATCGCTAATCATGGGCCAGTGAAGAAATATATGACACCACTTGTAGATAACGAGCTCCCTGTCCTAGAAAATCATCTTGTCCCCATTCATGAACAAATGGAAGAGGAAATGTTTTTGGGGTTAAGAAAAACAGCAGGTGTTTCTTACGCGAAATTTACCGATAAATTTCGGGTGGAAATGACAGATGTTTTTGCAAAACCACTCGAAAAACATGTTGGAAAAGGCTTGCTAGAAGAGAAGGCTGGGTTTGTGCGATTAACTAAGCAAGGCAAACTACTAGGCAATGAAGTATTCCAGGAATTCCTTGGTTTGGAATAAAGATGGGCAATCTCTAAAAAAAATGAAGAAAGTTCTAGGTCTAAACCGTTGACATCACTACCGGCATTTGATAATTTATTAGTATATTAGCACTCATGAGGACAGAGTGCTAACAGGGGGGATCATAGATGATAACGGATCGTCAATTATTAATCCTTCAAGCCCTTATTGATGATTTTATTCGAAATGCCCAACCAATTGGATCGCGGAGTTTGTCGAAAAAAGAAGGAATCGCCTTTAGTTCTGCGACAATCCGGAATGAGATGTCGGATTTAGAAGAATTTGGTTTTTTGGAAAAGACACATACCTCATCAGGGAGAATTCCTTCTGAAAAAGGGTATAGATATTATGTCGACCATTTGTTGGCGCCACAAAGCTTAAAAACAGATGATCGCCGTATTATTCGCTCGATTTTTGCAGATCGGATTTATGAACTTGAGAAAATCGTTCAAAAATCCGCCAAAATACTCTCAGAGCTAACGAACTACACATCGATCGTTTTAGGTCCAAAAGTCAAAGATAACAAACTGAAGAAGATTCAAATTATTTCTTTAAGTAAGGAAACGGCGATTGCAATTATTATTACCGACACTGGACATGTTGAGAATAAGGTCATTTCACTTCCGCCATCTTTTGATATGAATGAAATTGAGAAGATGGCAAATATTTTAAATGATCGTCTGGTCGGGGTCCCTCTTGCTGAGCTACGTGATAAGATTTATAAAGAAGTAGCTGTATTGCTTAGTCAGCATATCCATAATTATGGTACGTTAGTGACTTCTCTTGCAGAAACACTGGATATCGCGAAGCCTCCAAAATTATTTTTTGGTGGCAAAACGAATATGTTGAAACAGCCTGAGTTTCATGATATTGATAAAGTATCTTCACTGCTTTCATTGATTGAACAGGAACAAGGCCTTTATGAGATAATGAAACAAAATCCAGCTGGTATTCACGTGAAAATCGGTAGAGAAAATAACAATGTTTTGCTTGAAGATTGCAGTTTGATTACCGCTACATATTCGGTGGGGCAACAACAAGTAGGAACGATTGCGATTCTTGGACCGACAAGAATGGAATACTCCCGTGTTATTAGTTTGCTGGAATTCTTCTCAAAAGATATGACAGCCCTTTTAACAAAGCTGTATCAAAATTATTAGTAAAGGCAATATTGGGGGATGTGCAGGATATTCTGTTCTGCCGTTCTCTAGCATGTCTTACATATATAAAGCACCCATTTTTAGGAGGTGAGATTGTGACAGAAGAGAGAAAGAATGAACAACCAGTAAACGAAGAAACTGTTGAAGCTATTTTTGCTGAGGAAGATGTTCAAGTTGAGCAGGCAAATGAAGAAGAAGCTGTTGCTCCTATGGATGAACTTCAAACGGCTACTGCCAAGATTGAAGAATTAGAAGCAAAGATAGAAGAAATGGATAATAAATATTTACGTTTACAAGCTGATTTTGATAACTCAAGACGACGTGCCAAGCTTGATATGGAAGCGGCATTGAAATATAGAGCGCAAAGCCTTGCTAGCGATTTAATTCAGTCTTTAGATAATTTTGAAAGAGCAATGAAAATCGAAAGCGATCATGAAGAAACGAAATCGATGCTTGCCGGAATGGATATGATCTACAAAGGAATTGTAGAAGCGTTGAAAAAAGAAGGTATTGAAGCGATTGAATCTGTAGGAAAAGAATTTGATCCACATATGCATCAAGCTGTTATGCAAGTACAAGACGATAACGTTGATTCTAATATCATTGTGGAGGAATTCCAAAAAGGTTATAAATTGAAGGACAGAGTGATTCGTCCGTCGATGGTTAAAGTAAGTGAATAAACTACATAAATAGCAGGAGGTAAGTGACTATGAGCAAGATTATTGGTATTGACTTAGGTACAACGAACTCATGTGTATCTGTACTTGAAGGTGGGGAACCAAAGGTAATTCCGAACCCAGAAGGCAATCGTACAACACCATCCGTTGTTGCTTTCAAAAATGGTGAAAGACAAGTAGGGGAAGTAGCAAAACGTCAAGCAATCACAAACCCTAACACAATTATCTCTGTTAAACGTCATATGGGAACAAATCATAAAGAAACGATTGAAGGGAAAGATTACTCACCTCAAGAAGTTTCAGCGATTATTCTTCAATACTTGAAATCATATGCGGAAGAATATCTTGGCGAAGAAGTAACGAAAGCAGTTATTACAGTTCCTGCATACTTTAATGATGCAGAGCGTCAAGCGACAAAAGACGCTGGTCAAATCGCTGGTCTTGAAGTAGAGCGTATTATCAACGAACCAACTGCTGCAGCATTAGCTTATGGTTTGGATAAAACAGATCAAGATCAAACCATTCTCGTTTTTGACCTTGGCGGCGGTACATTTGACGTATCTATTATGGAATTAGGAGACGGTGTTTTCGAAGTGAAATCAACTGCTGGCGACAATAAACTTGGTGGAGATGATTTCGACCAAATGGTTATTGACTATTTAGTAGCTGAATTTAAAAAAGAAAACGGCATTGACCTAGCTAAAGATAAAATGGCGGTACAACGCTTGAAAGATGCTGCTGAAAAAGCGAAAAAAGATCTTTCTGGTGTTACATCTACTCAAGTATCATTACCATTTATTACGGCTGGAGAAGCAGGTCCACTTCATTTAGATGTTACATTAACAAGAGCGAAATTTGATGAAATCACAGCTGGACTTGTAGAGCGTACAATGGGACCAACTCGTCAAGCGTTGAAAGATTCAGGACTTTCTGCATCTGAAATCGATAAAGTGATTCTTGTTGGTGGTTCAACACGTATTCCTGCTGTTGTTGAAGCGATCAAAAAAGAATTAGGTCAAGAACCTTCAAAAGGCGTAAATCCAGATGAAGTAGTAGCAATGGGTGCAGCGATTCAAGGTGGCGTTCTGACTGGAGATGTGAAAGACGTTGTTCTACTTGACGTAACTCCACTTTCTCTTGGTATCGAAACAATGGGCGGAGTATTTACGAAATTGATTGATCGTAATACAACGATTCCTACAAGTAAATCTCAAGTATTCTCAACGGCTGCTGATAATCAAACAGCTGTAGATATCCATGTTCTTCAAGGTGAGCGTCCGATGTCTGCTGATAATAAAACGCTTGGTCGTTTCCAATTAAGCGATATTCCACCAGCACCACGTGGAATTCCACAAGTTGAAGTAACATTCGATATCGACAAAAACGGGATTGTAAACGTACGTGCGAAAGACCTTGGCACAAACAAAGAACAAGCAATCACAATCAAATCATCTTCAGGTCTATCTGATGAAGAAATCGACCGCATGGTACGTGAAGCGGAAGAAAACGCTGATGCAGATAAACAACGTAAAGAAGAAGTTGAACTTCGCAACGAAGCCGATCAACTCGTTTTCCAAACGGAAAAAACGTTGAAAGACCTTGAAGGTAAAGTAGATGAAGCGGAAGTTGCGAAAGCGAACGAAGCGAAAGATGAACTTAAAGCTGCGATTGAGAAAAACGAATTAGAAGAAATTCGTACGAAAAAAGACGCGCTTAATGAAATCGTTCAAGCTTTATCAATGAAGCTTTACGAAGAGGCGGCAAAAGCACAACAAGCTGCTCAAGGTGCAGAAGGCGAAGCACAACCATCACATGATGATGTAGTAGACGCTGAATTCACAGAAGTAGACGACGATAAAAAATAATACAATGAGATATGGCAATTGATTAGCGAAGAGCCAACTCTCTGAAAAAAAGTCAAAGTCAGGTTATCTTGGCTTTGGCTTTTTTGAGATAAGAAATGGTTGGTGGACTTTAGTCAAAGTTCCATAAATAGGCGCCTACGTTGTTCTTATTGTCTAACTACAGCGCCTAGCTCGCTTTAGAAAAAGTTGATTGCCACAAGATGGCGAAGAGCATGCCATCATGCGTCAATCCTCATTTTCTTCGCGAGCTGCCCAAGGCGCTTACGTTTTTCTTATTGCACTATATCTTCGATGGATGTTAGAATAATCTTTATGTGAAAAGGATCGGGAGTGAGAAAGAGTATGAGTAAAAGAGATTATTATGAGGTGCTTGGGGTTTCCAAAGGAGCATCTAAAGATGAAGTGAAAAAGGCGTATCGTAAGCTTTCTAAACAATATCATCCAGATATTAATAAAGCGGAAGATGCAAATGATAAATTTAAAGAGATTACAGAAGCGTATGAAGTGTTAAGTGATGAACAGAAGAAAGCACATTATGACCAATTTGGGCATACGGATCCGAATCAAGGCTTTGGTGGCCAGGACTTTGGCGGCTTTGGTGGTTTTGAAGACATCTTCAGTACATTCTTTGGTGGAGGCGGCGGAAGAAGAAGAGATCCGAACGCACCAAGACAGGGATCTGATTTACAATATACGATGACACTCTCTTTTGAAGAAGCGGTATTTGGTAAAGAGACGATAATCGAGATTCCTCGCGAAGAAACCTGTGATACATGTTCTGGTTCAGGCGCTAAACCAGGAACAAAGGTAAATACATGTTCACATTGTCATGGTACAGGTCAATTAAATGTCGAGCAAAATACAGCATTTGGTCGTATGGTCAATCGTCGTACTTGTCATCATTGTCAAGGAACAGGGAAAATTATTCCTGAAAAATGTTCAACATGTAGTGGTGCTGGAAAGGTTCAAAAACGTAAAAAGATTGAAGTCAAGGTTCCAGCTGGAATTGATGATGGTCAGCAGCTACGTGTTACAGGGCAAGGTGAACCAGGATTCAATGGCGGTCCTGCTGGGGACTTGTATGTAGTGTTCCGAGTACGTGAACATGAATTTTTTGAGCGTGAAGGCGATGATATTTATTGTGAAATGCCGATTACATTTGCTCAAGCAGCACTAGGAGATGAAATTGAAGTACCTACTGTTCATGGAAAAGTGAAGCTGAAAGTTCCTGCAGGCACACAAACAGGTACCCGTTTCCGTCTAAAAGGAAAAGGTGTTCAAAATGTCCGTGGCTATGGTCAAGGTGATCAGCATGTTGTCATTTTACTCATTACACCAAGAAAGCTTACTGAAAAACAAAAGCAATTACTTCGTGAATTCTCTGATATTAGTGGACAGAATGCCCCGGATGAACAGGAAGATGGTTTTTTTGCTAAAGTAAAACGCGCATTTAAAGGTGACTAATTGATTAGGGGAGTTGGTAGAAATGAAATGGTCTGAAATTGCAATCCATACAACGAATGAAGCGGTCGAACCTGTTTCCAATATTCTGCATGAGGCGGGTGCGAGTGGAGTTGTTATTGAAGATCCTTTGGAACTGTTAAAAGAACGAGAGAATGTCTTTGGAGAAATCTACCAGCTTAACCCAGCCGATTATCCCGAAGAAGGCGTTATCGTTAAAGCATATATACCTGTGAATAGTTTCTTAGGTGAGACAGTAGACGCGATTAAGGAATCCATTAATAATTTGTTAGTGTTTGATATTGATCTAGGCTTAAATGCGATATCGATTAGTGAAGTGAATGAAGAAGAATGGGCGACAGCTTGGAAGAAATATTATCATCCTGTTAAAATTTCTGAACGTTTTACCATTGTGCCAACTTGGGAAGACTATACACCAGTGAACAGTGATGAGCTGATTATTGAATTAGATCCAGGAATGGCCTTTGGAACGGGAACCCATCCAACGACAGTTATGTGTATTCAAGCATTAGAGCGTACAGTAAAGCCTGGCGATGTCGTGGTGGATGTTGGTACGGGTTCAGGCGTTCTAAGTATTGCTGCAGCTTTACTTGACGCGAAAAACGTTCATGGTCTTGATTTAGATGAGGTCGCAGTCCGTTCAGCGATTATCAATGTGAAAATTAATAAAGTTCAAGAACGAGTCAATGTTTCGCAAGGGAATTTACTGGATGGTATCAAAGAACAAACGGATGTGGTCGTGGCAAATATTTTAGCTGAAGTGATTCTTCGCTTTACCGATGATGTGGCAAAAGTGGTGAAACCAGGTGGCTATTTTATTTCATCAGGAATTATTCAACCGAAAAAACAAGAAGTAAAAGATGCGATAATTGCGGCTGGATTCACAATTGAAGAGACGCTTTTAATGGAAGATTGGGTTGCGTTTATCGCCAAAAGAAACCAATAAAGTGTTGCATACTAAAGAAATCATTAAGGTGGCAAAGCAGTTGCCACCTGTTTTGTATGAAGGACATGGAGATCCGGACTTATTAATTTAGACAATCTACTTGCTGATATCCTTCCATTATTAAGAAAGTACTCCGAAATTTGGCACCGAACCGCCACTATTGTGATTAGGCGAGTATAGCGTGCTACATGATTTATCCTTATGGTAAATGGTGGCGTATTAATGCCATATTTGTTTTGTATGAAAGTAGGTGTTTGTTTGCAACGATATTTCTTAGAATTAGATGCGTTTGTAGATGAAAAAATTCAAATCACTGGAGCGGATTTTCATCATATTACAAGGGTAATGAGGATGGGGACTACAGATCAGTTGATTGCTGTTAAACCGGATGGACAAGCGGCATTGGCTGAGATCGCAGATGTGACGAGTGAAGCTGTACAAGCTACTGTTGTTGAATGGTTGAAGGAAGATAAAGAACTACCGATTAAACTTGCAATTGCGAGCGGTCTGCCTAAAGGGGATAAACTGGAAGTAATCGTGCAAAAAGGAACGGAAATGGGAGCGCATGAGTTTATCCCTTTCATTGCGGCTCGTTCGGTGGTAAAATGGGACGAAAAAAAGGCGGGGAAAAAGATCGAACGCCTGCAGAAAATAGCCAAAGAAGCGGCTGAACAGTCACATCGCACCGTACTTCCTCATGTGACAGAACCACTGAATTTAGCGGGTCTTATCAATCATGCTAGTGAGTATGATGTAAAAATGGTCGCATTTGAAGAATCGGCAAAACAAGGAGAGAAGGGTGCTCTTGTTTCTGCTTTACAAGAAATGAAACCTGGTCAATCCCTACTTTTTGTATTTGGTCCAGAAGGTGGTTTATCAGAGGGAGAAATCGCCAAACTAACCGAAGCGGGATTTACCCTATGTGGACTTGGGCCAAGAATATTACGAACTGAAACAGCACCACTCTATGCATTGGCCGCTGTTTCTTATCAATTAGAATTATTGAGGTGAAGAAGATGGCAACTGTCGCTTTTCATACATTAGGATGTAAAGTAAACCATTATGAAACGGAAGCCATTTGGCAATTATTTAAAAACGATGGCTATGAACGTGTTGAATATGAAACAAATGCGGATGTATATGTGATCAATACATGTACAGTGACAAATACGGGAGATAAAAAAAGTCGCCAAGTTATTCGTCGGGCGATTCGTAAAAACCCGGATGCTGTTATAGCAGTAACAGGCTGTTATGCACAAACGTCGCCAGCTGAAATTATGGCTATTCCTGGTGTTGATATTGTAGTAGGTACGCAAGACCGGACGAAGATGCTCGGGTTTATCGAGCAATACAAGCAAGAACGTCAGCCGATTAATGGCGTTGGAAACATTATGAAATCACGCGTGTACGAAGAACTGGATGTACCTGCATTTACCGATCGCACGCGAGCTTCTTTAAAAATTCAAGAAGGCTGTAACAATTTCTGTACATTTTGTATTATTCCTTGGGCTCGTGGTTTAATGCGTTCCCGTGACCCGAAAGAAGTGCTCAATCAAGCGCAGAAACTCGTAGACGCTGGCTACAAAGAAATCGTTTTGACTGGTATTCATACAGGTGGCTATGGTGAAGATATGAAAGATTATAATTTAGCGAGATTGCTCAGAGATTTAGAAACGCAAATCGTTGGATTAAAACGAATTAGAATATCTTCGATTGAGGCAAGTCAAATTACAGATGAAGTGATTGAAGTGTTGGCGAATTCCAATAAAGTAGTACGTCATCTACACATCCCAATTCAGTCTGGATCTGATACAGTCCTTAAACGGATGAGAAGAAAATATTCGATGGAATTTTATGCAGACCGTTTAGTGAAACTTCGTCAAGCGTTACCAGGTCTTGCCGTTACTTCCGATGTAATTGTTGGCTTCCCTGGTGAAACGGAAGAAGAGTTCATGGAAACATATAATTTTATTAAAGACCATAAATTCTCTGAATTGCACGTTTTCCCATATTCTAAACGTACAGGTACTCCGGCTGCGAGAATGACAGATCAAGTGGATGAAGAAGTAAAGAATGAGCGTGTACATCGCTTAATTTCGCTTTCTGAGCAACTTTCAAAAGAATATGCCTCTCTTTTTGAAGGGGAAGTGCTAGAAGTTATTCCAGAAGAGCTTTACAAAGAGAACCCAAAAAGCGGCTTATATGTAGGTTATACAGATAACTATTTAAAAGTCGTCTTCCAAGCTACCGAAGAAATGGTTGGCGAAATTGTGAAAGTGAAAATTACAAAATCGGGTTACCCTTATAATGAAGGGCAGTTTGTGACAGTTTTGAAAGATTCCGAAGCAACAGCCGGAATTGTAGGTTAACCAATAGGCAGAGGGCGTCTCGTAAGGGTCTGACCTCGTACTCTAAATCAGTATCTAGTGTTTCGTGCACTTATCATATACTGAATTTAGTTGTTGCGGGGTCTGACCCTTCTTTGTTTTTTATCCCGCATTAACGGGCAGTAAGATCCCCACCTCAAGTCTTAGAGGAATCGAAGAAGAGTAGGTGGGGGACAACTGCCCAATCTAGTTACGGCTCCTAGCCCCTCGAGGTCATAAGCTGTAATACTCTGTGGCAAACTACGCCACGCCGTATTCCATCTTATGCTTGTCGGGGCTGGGCAGTCGCCTCACTTTTTATGTAAAAGCCCGATTGGTGAGATACAGTGAAACTTACCGATGCGTGAGCAGAGGTTTAGTTGAACCAATCGGGTTCGTACTGTCGATTGATCGAAGCGAAAGCGAGGATCTTAGCGACAGTAGAACGGGACTAACAATCAGTGGGGGATGAAGAAAACCCCCACTGATTGAAGTTTCACTTTATAAATTTCCAGGTGCTTGCACACAATAATAACTATGAGTCCAAACATGTAAGTTTAATATTCGTCATATTCGACTAAACATGATATGATGAAGAGGTACGTACAACTAATACACTTAGTTTAGAAGGAGATATCATTATGTCAAAAAATGTAGCTAATCTTATTGATCATACGTTATTAAAAGCGGATGCAACAAAGGCACAAATTAAACAATTATGTGAGGAAGCAAGAGAGCACCACTTCGCATCAGTATGCGTAAACCCTACATGGGTTGCTTATGCGAGCAAATTGCTTGCAGGCTCTGATGTAGTCGTTTGTACAGTGATTGGCTTCCCATTAGGAGCAAACACTCCTGAAACGAAAGCATTTGAAACGAAGAATGCCATTGAAAATGGTGCAAACGAAGTCGATATGGTGATCAATATCGGCGCCTTAAAAGATCAAGATGATGAATTAGTAGAACGAGATATCCGTGCGGTTATCGAAAGTTCAAAAGGGAAAGCATTATCCAAAGTCATTATCGAAACGTCATTATTGACAGAGGAAGAAAAAATCCGTGCATGTGAGCTTGCTGTAAAAGCAGGTGCTGATTACGTGAAAACGTCAACGGGCTTCTCAACAGGTGGGGCAACTCCTGAAGACATCGCCCTTATGAGAAAAACAGTAGGTCCTTCTATCGGTGTTAAAGCTTCAGGTGGTGTCCGTAATACAGAGGATGCAACGAAAGTAATCGAAGCCGGAGCAACTAGAATTGGTGCAAGTGCAGGGATTGCGATTGTGAATGGTTTAACGGCGGATTCTGATTATTAATTTTTAAAAAAGGCTTTGTTTCAAAACCCTCCTCGGTTTTTGAAGCAAGGCCTTATGTTTTTTTTCTAGTATGAATTCTTAAAACAATGTTTGCAAATTGCTTAGAGAAAGGCAATACAGCGAGTGATGTGATGACATTAAACAAAACGCTTGCATGAGCAAGTTGCATATCCTTTGAAGAAGTTAATGCTTGTGCAAATGTTTCTAAATAATGAATCAATGGAATAAATATCAGTACCCCTAGCAAATTCAACCAAATATGCGCGTACGCAGTAAGTGATGCTTCCTTTCCAGATCCGATACTTGCCATCCAACCGGTAATACATGTCCCAACATTTGAACCGAGCATAATCGCGATCGCGGTTGCTAAAGCCATATCTCCCCCTGCCAAAAAGCTCATCGTAATTCCAATGGTCGCTGAGCTTGAGTGAATGATAGCTGTAATGATAACGCCTGTTAAGATTGCAATGAATAGGTGACTGTCCATTTCTGCAAGCAAATGCTTCGTAAATGGATAGTTGGCTAATGAGGAGGATAGAAATTTAAATCCGCTCATCGCTGCAAAAATGGAGCTAATCCCAATCAAAGCAGTCCCAAGGCTCCTCGCGAGCGTTGATGGAAGCAGCCACAATACCGCGCCACTGATAACGCCGGGAATAATATATGAGTTAAGTGAAAAGGTCATGAACTCTGCGGTGAAGGTGGATCCAATATTTGTGCCAAGAATAATGCCAATCGTTTGAGGGAAGGCAATGCTTCCTGACGAAACGAGTCCGACTGTCATGACCATGACGGCTGAACTACTCTGGAGGACTCCTGTAAAGAGCACGCCCGCTAAAAATCCCTTCCATGAACGATTTGTTATTTTTTCAAGTATCGATTTTAATTTTATCCCAGACAAATTAAATAAGCCGGCCCGTAAGACAAACATTCCAGTAAGAAAAATGACAATAAACAATACGAACAAGGCCAAATCCCTCAAGTAACTCACCTCTGCTAAAGTGTATGGACTAGTGGCATGGGACATGCTTGTTTAGAACGATATGAATAAAAAATAATTTTTCACAAAAAAAGTTTAGATATATCGCAGTAAACGACAAATAGTTTTAATTAAGCAGTTGACCTGATTAGATGCATATATTATAATGGTTTAGTACATGTATAACATGTTGACAACTTGAGTTTGTGTGTTGTTTTCGGAGGGAGGGAAAGAGATGTCTAAAACCGTCGTTCGTAAAAACGAATCGCTTGAAGATGCTCTTCGTCGTTTCAAACGTACTGTATCTAAAGCAGGATCGCTTCAGGAAGCTAGGAAGCGTGAATTTTATGAAAAGCCAAGTGTAAAACGTAAGAAAAAGTCTGAAGCTGCAAGAAAACGTAAATTCTAAGAGAGGGTGGAAAGATGAGTCTTCTCGAGCGTTTAAATAATGATATGAAACAAGCGATGAAGAACAAAGAAAAGGACAAACTATCTGTTATTCGTATGCTTAAATCTTCTCTTCAAAACGAAGAGTTGAAAAAGCGCGAAGAATTAACAGATGATGAAGAATTGACAGTGCTCTCTCGCGAATTAAAACAACGCAAAGACTCCCTCCAAGAGTTTGAAAATGCAGGTCGTATCGATCTCGTGGATAAAGTCCGTACCGAAATAGATTACGTTGAGGCATATATGCCGGAGCAACTTTCAGAAGAAGAGATTTCCGAGATTGTAAAAAATACAATCGAAGAAGTCAAAGCATCATCTAAAACAGATATGGGCCGAGTAATGGGAGCGCTAATGCCTAAAGTAAAAGGCAAAGCAGATGGTTCTCTTGTAAATAAGTTAGTGCAACAACATCTATCTTAAACTCAAACACCCAAAGCCATAGGCGTTATGTCTATGGCTTTTTGTTTGTGTGCAGAAGGGCTTTCTGCTTCCTAACCTATGCCAAAAAACCTCGCACATTCTTTAGTCCGCATTAACGGGCAGTAAAACCCCCACTGATTGAAGTTTCACTTTATGTTTATGGATATTCACATCAGTTTGTAAGGGATTTTCCTTGCTGATTGTAGCTTCATAGGCGATACTCAAAATAGCTGTAAAGATTCTGAAACCTTTAGGCAATACATACGTAATAAAGAGGGGAAGCAAAAAATAGGGAAAGGAGGAACCTCCTTTGAGAATTTGGCGTTCCGTAATCATTGGTTTCTTACTCTTATTGGTGACAAGTTTGTTGATCATTCAGCCTAATCAAGCAAAAGCTGAAGGTGAAATTGTTTATCTCGTACCGATTGAAAATACGGTGGAAGATGGATTGTATGCATTTATTGACCGTGCATTGACAACGGCTGAGGAGAATGGTGCAGAAGTCGTCATTTTCGAAGTGGATACACCTGGGGGAGCAGTTAATTCAGCGACAAAGATTGCGAAACGTATGCAAAATACGCCCGTTGCGACAGTGGCCTATGTGAATAACCGAGCACTATCAGCAGGCGCTTATATATCGCTCAATACAGATAAGATATATATGGCTCCTAATGCAACGATGGGATCAGCGGCTGTTATCGATACAGCAGGGAATGCAGCGGGGCTTAAGGCTCAATCAGCTTGGAGTGCCGCAATGAAAACAGCGGCTGAGCAAAATGGCCGAGATCCCATCTATGCACAAGCAATGGCTGATGCGGATATCAATCTGCCTGAATATGATGCGGGAAAAGGCAAATTATTAACGTTCACAGCTGAGCAAGCAAGGAAAGCAGGCTATAGTGAAGGAACTGTGAGTGCAAAAAGTGAATTATACAGCATTCTTGGTGTAGAAGATGCTGACATACGGTCAATTGATGAAAGCATCGCCGAAAAAATCGCTCGCTTTCTGACAAATCCATTTATTATTCCGGTGCTGTTAATCATCGCTGGAGTTGGGATTGTGATGGAGTTATTTACTCCAGGCTTTGGCTTCCCGGGTACTGCTGGACTCATTGCCTTATTGCTCTACTTTTACGGCCATTTCGTAGCAGGCTTGGCGGGTTATGAAGTTTTAGTCTTATTTATATTGGGTGTTTTGTTATGTATCCTCGAATTGTTTATACCGGGTGGGATTGTCGGTGCTCTTGGTATGGCGGCGATTATCGTCAGCTTGTTCTTGGCTTCTAACAATCCGATCCAATTAGGGATTTCTCTACTGGTTGCAATAGTAGTATCTGTACTTGTGTTTATCCTACTTGTAAAGGTGTTTGGAAAAGAGATGAAATTTTTTAGAAAAATTGTATTGAAAGACTCAACGAGCTCGGAGCAAGGATATGTATCAAATGTGAGCAGGCTTGAATTGGTTGGTATGGAAGGAATCACGCTAGTTGATTTGAGACCTTCAGGGACGGCTGAGATTGACGGGGAACGTTTGGACGTTGTATCTGAAGGAAGCTTTATTTCGAAAAACGCTAAGGTTAAAGTTGTAAAGGCAGAAGGTTCGCGAATTGTCGTTCGTGAAATCTAGATGAGCTTATTTTAATTTTGAAAGGATGAATGATTTGGACGCAAATATTATCTTTATTATTTTGGCTGCGATAGCGATTATTATCGTACTGTCGGTATTTTTTACATTTGTACCTGTTACACTTTGGATTTCAGCGTTAGCTGCTGGGGTAAGGGTCAGCATATTTACACTAATTGGGATGAGGTTACGTCGAGTTATTCCAAGTCGAGTTGTCAATCCGCTTATTAAAGCACATAAAGCAGGATTAAGTGTGGGGACCAATCAATTGGAAAGTCATTACTTGGCAGGAGGAAACGTCGACCGTGTTGTGAACGCGTTAATTGCAGCGGAGCGAGCGAATATCACTCTTCCATTTGAAAGAGGTGCGGCGATTGATCTAGCCGGCCGTGACGTATTAGAAGCAGTACAAATGAGCGTTAATCCTAAGGTTATTGAAACTCCTTATATTTCAGGTGTGGCAATCAACGGGATTGAAGTAAAAGCAAAAGCAAGAATTACCGTGCGTGCCAATATAGAACGCTTAGTCGGGGGAGCTGGTGAAGAAACAATCATCGCTCGTGTTGGTGAAGGGATTATCGCCACAATTGGTAGCTCCAAAAGCCATACAGATGTACTTGAAAATCCTGATATGATATCCCGTACCGTTTTATCCAAAGGTTTAGATGCTGGTACTGCGTTTGAAATTCTCTCGATTGATATTATGGATGTGGATATCGGGAAAAACATTGGAGCGATTTTGCAAACGGATCAAGCGGAAGCGGATAAGAAAATCGCGCAAGCAAAAGCGGAAGAACGTCGCGCGATGGCTGTCGCTCAAGAGCAAGAAATGGTCGCTCGCGTACAGGAAATGAGAGCGAAGGTTGTTGAAGCTGAGGCTGAGGTTCCATTGGCGATGGCTGACGCCTTGAAATCAGGCAATCTTGGTGTCATGGATTATATGAACATCCAAAATATTGAAGCGGACACAGGCATGCGCGGCTCCATTGGAAAAATGTCTAAAGGGCCTAAGGATCATGACAAGTAAGACTTTAGGAAGGGAGGATTACTATGGAATCCCTCTTTGATTTAATCTTTGGGAACATCTGGGTCATCGTCATTATTATTGGGATTGTGTCTAGTATGTTTAAAAAAAAGCAAGAACAGGGTGAACCTAAGCGTACCGGAACACCTACTACGCCTGTTAACCAGAAGCCGGTGCGTGAACAAAAACGGCCAAGGCATGATCAGGCGAAAACGATTCGCCAATTTTATGAGGAAGCGAAGAAGGCGATGGAGCCACCGCATCCTGCTACTCTTGAAATAGAAAATGATGTAAAGCCAGCAGCAGAAGCATGGGCGAAGGAGCAAGAGCAAGAGCTCGAACAGCAGGAAGCAAAACGACAGCGGCAAATCCAGCTTAAAGAGAATCGAGCCGTGAGGAAAGAGATTTCAGACGATAACAGTCCAGTTTATCAAACGAACTTTGAAATCAATCAGCAAAAAGTACTAGATGGCATTATCATGGCTGAAGTTCTTGGCCTTCCAAGAGCCAAGAATAGACGACGCTCGGGTCGTCGAATGTAAGAATACATGAGCGTAAAATAATGGTGCTAGAACCCCCATTCATTTCATACATTGAGATGAAAGGGGGTTCTTTTTTATGGCACAAAAATGGGGGCAGCGATTTAGAAGACTTCTTGTTAAAACTATGGATCTGCCGCAAGATGTCATGATGGACCTGCCAAGAATCACAATGATTGGTCAATTACATATTTATATTGAAAATCATAGAGGCTTACTGAACTTTACAGATACAGAAGTCCGTCTTCTTTTAAAAAATGGGCAGCTACTCGTTAAAGGACGTTCATTTGTAATCAAAACGATTTTGCCCGAAGAAATCATGCTAGAAGGTAAAATCGATCAGGTTTCTTATATAAACGAGTAAGCTTGGGAGGAGAACCATGAAGAATCAATGGACAAACTTGTACACAGGGTTTGTAGAGGTCAAGGCGAGTGGCAAAGGAACGGAGCGGTTAATAAATGAACTGATTAGACAAGGGGTTTCCGTATGGGATATCAGGAGAACGGCTCCTGGTATTCTTGTCTTTTGTATGGATGTGCAGGAAATTTCGAACCTGCGGAAAGCCGTTCGAAAAAATGAGTGTAAAGTGACCTTTGTAAAAGGAAGCGGTGGTCCATTTTTTATTAAAAGACTAATCAAAAACAGTGGCTTTGTCTTTGGCTTTTTGGCTTTTCTGATTACGATTTTCGTACTGTCTAATATGGTCTGGGGAATCGAAGTCCACGAAGCAAGCCCAGATACCGAGTATGCGATTCGAAAAGAATTAGATAAGATGGGGATAAAAAAAGGCAAGCTTCAATTCTTGTTACTTGATGTGGATGAGATCCAAAAGCAGTTAGGAGATAAAATTGACGTATTAACGTGGGTAGGTGTAGATTTAAAAGGTACAACCTATCACTTTCAAGTTGTTGAAAAAGAGACACCGGAAGAAGTAAAAACATATTCTCCACAACATCTTGTCGCTAAGAAAAAAGCCGTTATCAAGAAAATGCTCGTTGAAAAAGGCAAGCCTATCGTTAGTATCAATGATTATGTTACAAAAGGGCAGCTGCTTGTATCAGGTTTAATTGGTAAAGAGGATAAGCAGCAAATAGTACCGGCGATTGGCAAGGTTATGGGCGAAACATGGTATAAGGCAACGGTTGAAGTACCTCTCAAAACGAATTTTTCCGTTTTTAATGGTGATGAATCAACTAGACACTCTATAGCCGTCGGTAGTCTGTCTATTCCATTTTGGGGATTTAAGAACCCGGATTATCCAGAATACGTAACAGAAACATCGTCCAAGCCTTTCTTTTTTTTACAATGGAAATTGCCGATTTCCTATAAAACGCAAACATTAAGAAGCAAAGAAGATTTAGTTCGGGAATATACGAAGAATGAAGCGGTGAAAGAAGCGAAAAAAATGGCAAAGGTGAACTTAGAAAAAGAACTTCCAGAAGATGCGGAGATTATAGATGAAAAAATTTTGCGCGAAAGCATAGAAAATGGTAAAGTTATACTATCAATACATTATCAGGTTATCGAAAACATTGCGATTGGGCAACCAATTATTCAAGGAGACTAGCGAATGTCAGAAGATATCAAAGCAATTAACGTAAGACTTGAATCTCCCCATGAAGCGCAAGCGCTGCTTGGTAATGGGGATGTACATATTAAGATACTTGAAGAAGAATTGCAGGTTTCTGTAATTACACGTGGAGAAGGCATTACGATTGCAGGAGAACTAGATCGTGCAGCTCTTTGTGAGGACATTCTACGATCTCTTCTTACCATAATTCGTAAAGGCATCAATATAAGTGGACGAGATGTGATTTATGCCCTTGAGCTTGCAAAAAAAGGAACACTGGAGTACTTTGCCGATTTATACGAAGAAGAAATTGGCAAAAATGCGAAAGGTAAATCGATCCGTGTCAAAACGCTTGGACAGCGCCATTACATCCATTCAATTAAGAAGCATGATCTTGTTTTTGGTATTGGTCCAGCAGGTACTGGTAAAACATACTTAGCGGTTGTGATGGCCATCAATGCATTGAAAAACGGTCAGGTCAAGCGAATTGTTTTAACTCGTCCTGCTGTTGAAGCTGGGGAGAGCTTAGGTTTCCTTCCTGGTGACTTGAAGGAAAAGGTCGACCCTTACTTAAGACCGTTGTATGATGCTCTCCACGATATGCTTGGCATGGAACAGACGCAAAGAATGATGGAACGTGGCACAATCGAGATTGCCCCGCTTGCCTATATGAGGGGTAGAACCTTAGATGATGCATTTGTCATCCTTGATGAAGCCCAAAACACGACTCAAGCACAAATGAAAATGTTCTTAACCAGACTTGGCTTTGGCTCGAAAATGGTCATAACGGGGGACAGAACACAGATTGATCTTCCAAAAGGAATGAAGTCTGGTTTAATTGCAGTAGAGGGGATATTAAAGGAAGTGAAAGGTCTTTCTTTCATATATCTTGAGCAGAGTGACGTAGTCCGTCATCCGCTAGTTGCGAAAATTATCTCTGCCTATGATACGATAGAAGATAAATAAAGATGTTACATAAGGGGTTAGAGCTTATACTTTATACACGATTTACAGTGTATAGGAGATATGAGGTCTGCCCCTTTTTTTGTGCAAAGTTTTATAAAAAGGAGTTTAAGGCTTGTTCAATAACCGATACTGGTAAAAAGGAAAAAAGATGAATTTTCTTCTGTAAACTGTGAGAAGAGGGTGAAATGCTGATTGAAAACTGTTATGATTTTACATAATAGACGAATGCCAATTCTTATGTATACATAATATGATGCGAAACAAAATAGGAGGGGCGATTTTTGAGACTAGTTCAAGAATATGTGCGTAAATTAAGAGAACTATTGGGAAATAGATTTATCCGGGTTATACTGTTTGTGCTACTAGGTGTGTATAGTTGCTTTATTATGTTTTCAAATGTAAAACCAGAGAAAATTAATATCCAATTGTTTCAGCCTTCTGAGCAAACGATCCGAGCCACGAAAACCGTTGAGGATACGTATAAAACCGAACAGGATAAAGAAGAAGCAACAAAGCAAGTATCAGATGTGTACACGCTAAAAAAAGAATATGCCCAAAATAAAGTAGATTTAATTTCATCGATTTTCGATTCTGCTTTGGAAGTGAAGAAAGAAGCAGAAGAAACGATCAGAAAAGATGAAAATGGAAAAACTATTCCCGTTTCAGCAGAAGATCAACTATCCTTACTTAAGGAAAAATTAACAGAAGATGTAAGTCGGGAAATTGGTAATACTGTGCTGACATCTCTTGTCAATGCTGACGAAGATGAACTGAACATTACGAAGGACTTGACAATCACTGCTGTCAATAATGTCATGAGCGCAAAAATTGCCGCTAATGATGTTGAAAACGCGAAGAAAAGGGCAGAAGAAGAGCTGAGGTATGCTAGTATTAGTTCAGAATTAAAGTCTGCTTCCGTTTCTTTGGCACGAAATGCAATCATCCAGAATTATTTCTTTGATCGAGAGAAGACTGATGATCAAAGGAGAAAAGCAGTAGAAACGGTTGAACCTGTAAAAATTCTGCAAGGACAAATCATTGTTGAAGAAGGGCAACTTGTAGATCGTGAAGTATATCGACAACTTGAACTAGCCGGTTTTCTTAATAATGAAAATACGATTTACCCGTTTGCTGGATTGGTTCTCTTTGTGTTCATTTCTCTAGCAGGATTTTATTATTACTTTTATCATTCCAATGATCTTGAGATAAGCAAAACCAATCAAATGTTGATTTTTGCCCTCGTGTTTATTTTAAGTATCGGGATGATGAAAATATTCAGTTTGCTGGGCGATCTTAAATACGGGGAAATTGGGTATTTTTTTCCGGCTGCACTAGCGGCCATGTTATTAAAAATCTTGCTGAATGAGCGATTTGCCGCGGCGATTATGATTATTCTAGGTGCATTTGGCTCGATTATTTTTAATGCGGAGACACCTGGTAATCTTAACTATACAATTGGGTTATACATATTATTTAGTGGCATTGCCGCAATCATAATCATGTCTCGAAAAAACTTTCAAATGAAAATTTTACAGGCAGGGCTTGTATCGTCAGTGATTAATATTTTGCTCGTGTTTGCCATTACGTCTATTACGAATGGGAACTATACGAAGATGGAGTTTATGGTTTATTCGTTTGCGGCCATCGTATCTGCATTAGGATCAGCTGTGTTAACAATTGGTTTACTACCATTCTTTGAAGCAGGATTTGGCATTTTATCGTCCATCAAATTACTTGAACTTGCTAATCCAAATCATCCTCTGATACGGAAAATATTGACGGAAGCACCAGGTACCTATCATCATAGTGTGATGGTTGCAAATCTGGCAGAGTCAGCTTGTGAAGCGATTGGGGCGAATGGGTTGCTTGCGAGAGTAGGCTGTTATTATCATGATATTGGGAAAACGAAACGGCCACATTTTTTCATAGAAAATCAAATGAATAGTGAGAACCCACATGACAGGCTACCACCTGAAGCGAGTAAGGATATCATTATTGCCCATGCTGTAGATGGAGCAGCCATGCTTAGGAAGCATAAGTTTCCACAGGGAATTGTTGATATCGCCGAACAGCATCATGGGACGACACTGCTGAAATTTTTTTACCATAAGGTTTTAAAGGAAGATGAAACAACACTTGAGGAAAGCTATCGTTATCCAGGGCCAAAGCCGCAAACTAAAGAGGTTGCCATCATCGGCATTGCGGATAGTGTCGAGGCTGCCGTTAGATCGATGAATCACCCAACACAAGAGAAAATAGAAGCGCTCGTTCGTGCGATCATTTCCGATCGTTTGAATGACAATCAATTTGATGAATGCGATATAACGATGCGTGAATTGCATGTAGTAAGAGAGGCGCTTTGTGAGTCCTTACACGGCATCTTTCACTCAAGAATAGAATATCCCGAAATGAATAAAACGGAACAGAAGGTGAATATATGACGATAGACATCGATTTTTTGGATGAGACAAATGAAGTGAGTGAAGCGGCTGTTGAACTTGTTGGGAAAGTGATTCAATTTGCTGCAAGTAAAGAAGGAATTAAAGTAGGCAGCGAATTATCTGTTACATTTGTAAGTAATGAACGGATCCGTGAAATCAACTTAGAATATCGCAATAAAGATTACGCTACAGACGTGATTTCCTTTGCACTTGAAGAAATGGGTGAAGATGAAGTAGCAATCGTCGGTGATCATCTACCGAGAGTGCTAGGGGATATTATCATCTCGATTGAAAAAACAAAGGAGCAAGCTTTGGAGTATGGTCATTCTTTCGACAGGGAGCTTGGATTTCTTGCGTTGCATGGCTTTTTGCATTTGTTAGGCTATGATCATATGAACGAAGCGGATGAAAAGGAAATGTTCTCGCGTCAAACGGACATTCTAGAAGCATATGGGCTTAAAAGAGACTAAGCCAAAGTCGTCATTAGTTAAGAGCTTTGGTTATGCCCTCTTCGGCATCATTTCAGCAGTTAAATCAGAACGTAATATGAAGATTCATGTGGTTATTGCACTACTTGTGATCGGCTTTGGTTTTTACTTTTCTCTGTCAGGAATCGAATGGCTCTTCATTATGCTTGCGATCTCTGGTACGATTACGCTAGAAATGGTGAACTCAAGCATTGAAAGGGCCGTGGATTTGGCTACAGATCAAATCCATCCCTTGGCAAAAGAAGCAAAAGATTTTGCAGCAGGCGCCGTTTTGATATATGCTATATTCTCTGTCATTATAGGAATCATCATTTTTTTGCCGAAAATAGTAGCTTGAAAACCGAGCTGATTTAGGGCAGTAAGAACCCCTCCACAAGGCTTAGAGGAATCGAAGAAGCGTTGGGTGGGGTAACTTGCCCGTAAAAGCCCGATTGGTGAACTAATCGGGTTCGTAGTTTCACTTTATGTAGCTGTTAACGAACTAAATGACCTCATTTTTGAAAGGAAGACAATAAATGAAAACATCTCAACTGATCTCTGAAGCAAAAATTGCGAGAGACAAAGCGTATACACCGTATTCCAAATTTAATGTAGGTGCGGCATTGCTGACAGCGGATGGTAAAGTGTACCATGGTTGTAATATTGAAAATGCTGCTTACTCCATGACTAACTGTGCCGAACGTACAGCTATTTTTAAAGCCGTTTCTGAAGGCGATACGAAATTTGCTGCGATTGCTGTTGTGGCTGATACGAAAAGACCTGTACCACCATGCGGGGCATGCAGACAAGTAATTGCTGAATTATGTCCGAGAGATATGAAAGTGATTTTAACGAATCTAAATGGAGATATACAAGAATTAACAGTAGAAGAATTGCTGCCAGGAGCATTTTTACCGGAGGATTTAAATGGATAAATTATTTGAAGATACACAAGAAAAAGGATACAAATCAGGATTTATTTCGATTATTGGTCGACCAAATGTCGGGAAAAGCACCTTCTTGAATCGAGTCATCGGGCAAAAGATTGCCATTATGAGTGATAAACCGCAAACAACAAGAAACAAAGTTCAAGGCGTCCTGACGCAAAATGATTCACAAATGATTTTTATCGATACACCTGGGATTCATAAGCCGAAGCATAAGTTAGGCGATTTTATGATGAAAGTTGCAACGAATACGCTGAAGGAAGTTGACTTAATTCTTTTTATGATTAATGCTGTTGAAGGATACGGACGCGGCGATGAATTTATTATTGAGAAATTGCAAAATGTTAAAACGCCGGTTTTCCTAGTTGTAAACAAAATCGATCAATTGCATCCGGATGAGCTGTTCCCGCTGATTGAAAAATATCAAGCGCTATACCCATTCACAGCCGTTGTACCAATTTCTGCACTTGAAGGAAATAATGTCGAAACATTACTCGGACAGATTAAGAAACATCTGCCAGAAGGTCCGCAATTTTATCCAGCAGATCAAGTGACGGATCATCCTGAGCGTTTCATCATTTCTGAATTAATTCGAGAAAAGGTTCTTCACTTAACACGCGAGGAAATCCCGCATTCAGTTGCTGTTGTCATTGATTCAATCAAGAAAATGGATAATAGTGAAACGATTAATGTTATGGCGACGATTGTAGTTGAACGAGACTCACAAAAAGGGATTGTCATTGGCAAGCAAGGGAAAATGCTGAAAGAAGTCGGCAGTCGTGCGCGCGTCGACATTGAAAACCTATTAGGTTCCAAAGTGTTCCTAGAATTATGGGTGAAAGTTCAAAAAGACTGGCGCAATAAAATGTCTCAACTGCGTGATTATGGATTTAACGAGGATGAATATTAATTAACAAAATTTACGTCTTATGAAAACGAATTGAGGGGTCAAGATATAAATAGGTCAGAAAAAAGTATCATGCTACTCACGAAAGGTGGGCTTTACGATGTTAGAATTTACCTGGGGAATGTTTAGTCAAACCGGTAATATTGATACCTATCTTCTTTTTAAAGAATTAGAGGTGGAAAAACGCGGTCGAGCCGAGAATGACGAAGAGATAGCTGAAATTGATTTTCCTGTTACCTGAGGTTTGTCTTGATTTTTCAATACGTACGATTAATAGTTAAAGGCGCCATGGCTCGAGGGAGTCAGGCGTTCTTTGTGCTTTTTTGGAAGGTGCCGGAGATTCGTTAACTTAAAAATTGTGACCAAGCAAATTGCAAGGTAAACTAGATATTGAGTGGAAATCGATAAATTCTGACTACGCTCTGTTACCTTATTTGTATTATAAAGCTTTCTTTTAAAGTAGCTCGTGGTGTTTATATATATAGGGCGTGAAGCGGGGCTTCGCGACTTATTAATATAGCCAAGCGACCTAGCAGGTATACTTATTTTATCAAGAAAACATCCAAAATTCAGGCTCCGCACCGCCACCATTGTGATTAGGTGGGTGTAGCGTGCTATATGTGGTAAATAGTGGCGTTTAGCGACATACAGCTTTTGGATGAAAGGTGGTGATCTTTGCTTGATACAAAAATGTGAAGGTATTGTTATACGGCGGACAGATTATGGCGAGAATAATAAAATTATTACCCTGTACACGCGGGAATTCGGTAAGATAGGTGTTATGGCAAGAGGAGCCAAAAAGCCTAATAACAGACTTGCTGTCGTCACACAGCTTTTTTATTACGGGTATTTTGTCTTCACTCCTTCGAGCGGTCTTGGGAGCCTTCAGCAAGGTGAAACAATTGATTCGATGCGCTCGATAAGGGAAGATATTTTTGCAACAGCGTATGCATCTTATATGATAGAATTGTTAGATAAGAGCGTTGATGATCGCAAGGCCAATCCGTTTCTATTTGAATTGCTCTATCAATCGCTCCACTACATAAATGAAGGCTATGATGCTGAAATTCTCAAGTTTATTTTTGAAATGAAGATGTTGCAAGTGAATGGGCTAAGCCCTACACTTAGTCAATGTGCCAGCTGCGGCAACAGTGAAGGCGAATTCTCTTTTTCAATTCGTGAAGGGGGATTTCTTTGTCATCGCTGTGTCGGAAAAGATCGGTACCATATGAAAATTTCGCCTGTGACCGTTAAATTGTTGCGCTTATTTTATTATTTTGATTTATCTCGTCTCGGTAATATTTCTGTTAAGCAAGAGACGAAGAAAGAATTGCAGACGATCATAGATGCCTATTATGATGAATATTCTGGATTGCATTTAAAGTCCAAGAAATTTTTAAAACAGATGGATTCGATGAAAGATCTATTTTAGAAAGATTGACAACCGAGCAACACTTCGTTAAAATTCAAAACATAATCAAATTTAATGCGTTGAAGAAAAAGAGTACTTGATTTTACTCCATATAAGTGTGAGTTCAAAAAGGAGGATAAAAAGAGCCGAGGAGTTCGAGGAGCGATCGTCTCAACCTTTCGCGTATGCAGTAATACGTGAGGACCGGAGAGACAGAGCTTTGATGCAATTCTTAAGCTATTTTTACCGGACTTTTTGAACAACCTAAAAAAGCGAACCTGGGATAGTGTGAGCCGGGCTATGGACTTTCAAGGAAGGCGTTTCGGAGCATATCAGCTGCATTTGCAGATAAAAGAGGCCGTGTATCTACGCGGCAATTAGGGTGGAACCGCGGGTAAACTCTCGTCCCTATGCTATTGGCATAGAGACGGGAGTTTTTTGTGTTTCTGAATGAAGGACATGGGGACTTAGGCTTTGCGACTTACTAATAAGCCCGCACTATGTAGATATACTTTCTTTACTAAGAAACACTGACACCATTATGATTAGGTGAGTGTAGCGTGCTACAGGGTGGATCCATCAAAAGTAAATGGTTTTTAGTTTTAACACTATAGGAGTTTGGTTAGAAAAAATAATATGTAATGGAGGCGCAGTATGAATATCCAAAATATGATTTTAACGTTGCAAAAGCATTGGTCAGAGCAAGGATGTATTTTAATGCAGGCATATGATGTCGAGAAGGGTGCTGGAACGATGAGTCCATACACATTCCTGCGGGCAATCGGACCTGAGCCATGGAATGTTGCTTATGTTGAGCCATCAAGACGTCCTGCAGATGGACGTTATGGTGAGAATCCAAACCGTCTTTATCAGCATCACCAATTTCAAGTGATCATGAAACCATCACCAGATAATATTCAGGAGTTGTATTTAGATTCCTTAAAAGCACTCGGAATTGATCCACTTCAGCATGATATTCGATTTGTAGAAGATAACTGGGAAAATCCATCACTTGGCTGTGCCGGATTGGGCTGGGAAGTTTGGTTGAACGGGATGGAAATTACTCAATTTACCTACTTCCAACAAGTTGGTGGATTAGAATGTAAACCGGTTTCTGTCGAAATCACATACGGAATTGAACGGTTGGCGTCGTATATTCAAGAAAAAGAAAATGTCTTTGATCTTGAATGGACAAATGGCTTTACGGTTCGTGATATATATGGTCAACCAGAATATGAGCATTCCAAATATACATTTGAAACATCAAACTTAGAAATGCTATTCCAATTATTTACGATGTATGAAAAAGAAGCGCACGCCCAAATGGAAGCAGGACTTGTACACCCAGCTTATGATTATGTGTTGAAATGTTCGCATGTGTTTAACTTGCTGGATGCAAAAGGGGCCATTTCTGTAACGGAAAGAACAGGTTATATTGCACGCTGCCGAAATTTAGCTCGTAAAATCGCAAAAACTTTCTATGATGAGCGTGAAAAATTAGGCTTCCCCATTTTAAAACAGAAAGGAGAGAACTAAAACATGAACAAGCAAAATTTGTTAGTGGAAATTGGATTAGAAGAAGTGCCAGCACGATTTGTCACAGCGGCAATGGAACAATTGTCCGATAAAGTGCAAAAATGGTTAACGAAAAAAGCAATTCCTTTTGGGGAGGTCTCTGTGTTCTCAACACCCCGTCGTTTAGCGTTTTACATTCAAGACGTGGCAACGGCTCAAGCCGATATTGAGGAAGAAGCAAAAGGCCCTGCCAAGAAAATTGCCCAAGATGCAGAAGGGAACTGGTCTAAGGCAGCGATTGGCTTTACAAAAGGTCAAGGAATGACGGTTGATGACATTTATTTTAAAGAAATGAATGGCGTGGAGTATGTTCATGTAAATAAGTTTATTAAAGGACAGCCAACTCTCCAATTATTAACAGAATTGAAAGAGTTAATCACAAGCCTTTCATTTCCTAAAAATATGCGCTGGGCAGATCAGGATCTTCGCTTTGTTCGCCCGATTAAATGGATGGTTGCTTTGTTCGGTGGCGAAGTAATCCCATTTGAGATTGCGGGAGTAGAAACAGGTCGCATGACCAAAGGGCATCGTTTTCTAGGAGAAGCAGTAGAAGTCATCACCCCTGATCAATATGAAAAAGCGCTTGAACAACAATTTGTCATGGCTGATCCGAAAAAACGGAAGCAGTTGATTCTCGATCAAATTCATAAACTTGAAGAAGAGAACGGCTGGCAAATTCCTGTTGACCAAGACTTACTTGAAGAGGTTAATAATTTAGTGGAATATCCAACTGCTTTATTCGGGAATTTTGAAGAAGAATTTTTGGAGCTTCCACAAGAAGTGTTGATTACTTCGATGAAAGAACATCAACGCTATTTCCCTGTTAAAAGTAAAGGCGGCAAGTTGCTGCCCCATTTCGTGACCGTGCGTAACGGAAATGCAGACTATCTTGACAATGTGGCAAAAGGGAATGAAAAAGTCTTGCGAGCTCGGTTATCAGATGCGGATTTCTTCTATCGCGAAGATAAGAAAAAAGAGATTGCAAGTGCGTTAGAAAAGTTAAAATCCATTGTGTACCATGAAGAAATTGGTACATTGGCTGAAAAAACGGCCCGTGTTCAGAAGCTCACAGGCATACTTGCCGATCAGGTAGAACTTTCCGATCAGAAAGAACTTGCCTTACGTGCAGCGGAAATTGCCAAATTTGATCTAGTGAGTCACATGGTTTACGAATTCCCCGAATTGCAAGGCTATATGGGTGAGAAATATGCGTTATTAAAAGGCGAGCCAAAAGAAGTAGCAGCTGCAATTAATGAACATTATATGCCTAGACATGCAGAAGATAGTGTTCCGCCATCGTCAATCGGAGCCGTTTTAAGTGTCGCTGAAAAAATGGATACAATCGTTTCGTTCTTTGCGATTGGCGTCATTCCAACAGGCTCCCAAGATCCATATGCATTACGCAGGCAGGCTAGCGGCGTTGTTCAAATCTTATTAGAGAAAAAGTGGTCGATATCTCTAGAGAAATTACTCACATACGCTCTAGATGAAATGGAAGCGCGTGGAATTGCTAAACGAGATAGCGCTGAAATTTCAGCGGACCTGTTACAATTCTTTAAAGCACGTGTGAAGCATTTATTAACCGAAAAAGGCATTCGCTATGACTTGATTGATGCACTGCTAATCAACGAAATTGGCAACGTATCAGCCCTAGTAGAACGGGCATTAGTGCTTGAAAAAGAAAAAGACAGCTCGGAATTTAAAAAGAATATCGAAGCGTTAAGCCGGGTAATGAATATCGCAAGTAAATGTGAGCAGAAACAAACGATCGATCCAACGTTATTTGAAAACAAAGAAGAGGCAGCATTATTTGAAAAATATCAAATAGTTGCTACGAAATACAGTGAAACAGATGATGAGGACACTCGCTTCCACTTACTCGTGTCTCTTCAGCCGGAAATTGAGCAATACTTTGAACATACAATGGTCATGGCAGAGCAAGACTCTATTCGTGAAAATCGCTTGTCACTCATGAAAGAAATTAGTGAACTAGCAGAAAGCTTTGCCAGCGTGAATAAAATTTTATCCTTATAAAAACGAAAAGATGGGGATGCCTTATAAGGGTCTGACCTCGCACTCTAAATCAGTATGTAGTGTCTCGCACACTTATCTTATACTGTATGCAGTTGTTGCGGGGTTTGACCCCTTTGCTTTGTTTATCCCGCTTTAACGGGCAGTAAACCCTTCACTGATTGAAGTTTCACTTTATGGTACTAGGGCATTTTGGCTCTTTATATGAAGTGAGTGCAGCGTGATACTTGATTAATCCTTCATGGGAAATGGTGGCGTTTTAACGCCATAGGAGTTTTGTATGAAGGAAAAGGGAATGGAACCGATCTGGTAAAGTAATCTAGATTGTGGTGTTTAAACCTTATTACATAGTGATTTCAGTGCTCTTTTCATTTAAATAGGTTATAATAATGATAAATAGTATAGCCTAATAAGTTGCTCTGCTTAAGCAGTTGGGTGGTGAATAAAATCGAATTAAATAAACGCCAAGAATTGATTGTAGAAATTGTAAAAGAAAATGGGCCGATTACCGGGGAACATATAGCGGATAGGCTCAATTTGACTCGAGCTACACTAAGGCCAGATTTAGCCATTTTAACAATGGCTGGATTTCTCGATGCAAGGCCAAGAGTCGGTTATTTTTATACAGGTAAATCGAGTACACAACTCCTAACCGATAGTTTGAATAATATTTATGTGAGAGATTATCAATCGATTCCAGTCGTTATAAATGAAAGTATTTCGGTATATGATGCCATCGTAACGATGTTCCTTGAGGATGTGGGAACGATGTTTGTTGTCGATAAGCAAGCGTTGCTTGTTGGCGTTCTTTCGCGTAAAGACTTATTAAGGGCGAGCATCGGTAAACAAGAATTGGCTACGATTCCTGTCAATATTATTATGACAAGAATGCCCAACATTACGATGTGTACAAAGGAAGATTTAATGATCGACGTCGCTAAGAAATTGATTGAAAAGCAGATTGATGCTTTACCAATCGTGAAAGAAGTTGAAAGTGGTTTTGAAGTGGTAGGCCGAATCACTAAAACGAATATAGCCAAAGCATTTGTTGCTTTAGCTGATGAAAGCTATTAGAGACTTTCTGAGGGGATGGATTGAAATGAAAGGTTCGATTATTTTTGTAGTTTCTGATTCAATCGGTGAAACAGCAGAACTTGTCACAAAGGCAGCTGCCAGCCAATTTACAGCTAATCATTTTTCAATAAAACGAATTCCATATATTGAAGATGAACAAGGCGTGGATGAAGTCATTGCCCTTGCAAAATTAAATCAGGCAATCATTGCGTATACACTCATTAAACCGGAAATTCGAGCACATATGAAAGAACAGGCTGAAATGGAAAACATATTAGCATATGATATCATTGGGCCGCTTATGGACATGCTTCAGCAGAGAGCAGAAACATCGCCTAGGAATGAACCAGGGCTGGTTCGCAAACTTGATGATAACTACTTTAAACGAGTTGAAGCGATTGAATTTGCGGTAAAGTATGATGATGGACGTGATCCGCGTGGCATTCTTCGAGCAGATATTGTCCTTGTCGGTGTCTCAAGAACATCCAAAACACCATTATCACAATACCTAGCACTTAAGCGGTTTAAAGTTGCGAATGTGCCACTTGTTCCTGAAGTTGATCCACCGGAAGAGTTGTATCTCGTTCCTCCAGAGCGATGTTTTGGTTTGAAAATCAGTCCTGAAAAGCTGAACACGATTCGTAAAGAACGCTTAAAATCGCTTGGATTAGGTGATCACGCAATTTATGCCAATGTAGAGCGGATTAAAGAAGAGCTTAAGAATTTTGATAGCATCGTTGCAAAATTGAATTGCCCAATCATTGATGTGACGAATAAAGCGGTGGAAGAGACAGCTAACACCATCATTAATATAATAAATAATCGCAAATAAACGTTTGCCGCTATATCAAATGGCGGCTCCTTTTTATGGTTTGAGAATTTTTTTTGCAAAAAAAGTAATAAATACATAGTAGATTTTGCACAGACTATTCCTACATCAGATCTTAACCATTCGAAAAAAAATTCAATCATGCGATTCCGAGCTAATTAAGTTGAAATGGTAGCAACTTTTAAACAATTGTACTATAATAAAAAATTGTGAGAAAAACAAATTTTTAGGTTTAGTATTAATTAATACGGAATAGACTATAAATATTAGAATGTCAAGGACTTCATCATGATAAAATTCGACAGATATGCTTTTCGGCAAAGAATCGAAGGAGAAAAAAGGATTATGCAGAAAGATGTAGAATTAATACTTATGGTGAATGAAAAACCGATGATTTATGTAGATGCTGATGCGTGTCCTGTAAAAAGTGAAACATTGCATTGTGCAAAAATGTTTGATGTTTCGGTTGTTTTTGTTGCTTCATATAAAAATATGATGAATGATCCAGAAGGTGAATGGATCTATGTGGATGCAGACAAAGAAGCAGCTGATCTTCAAATTGCAAATTCCGTAAAAAAAGGTGATATTGTGATTACTGCTGATATTGGATTAGCCGGAACCCTGCTCGCTAAACAAGTTTATGTACTTTCTCCTCGTGGAAAGGAATATACAGAAGATAAAATTATGTCTCTTCTTGATATGCGTTATCAATCTGCAAAACTTCGCAGGCAAGGTAAGCATACAAAAGGACCTAAATCGTTTACGAAGGAAGACAGAAAAGCCTATGTTGAAAAACTTATGGGGATTTTGTCGAAACTTGCAGGAAATAACGAATCCATGTCGAATTAAAAATAATCACCGAATTGTAAGGTGAAAATATGGCGAATGCCCGAATAGAAGATGAAAAATTAAATCAAATCCGAGAAGCTGTGGATATCGTCGATTTAATTGGCGAATACGTCCAGCTAAAAAAACAAGGGCGAAATTATTTCGGCCTTTGTCCGTTTCACGGTGAAAGCACCCCTTCCTTTTCAGTATCACAAGACAAGCAAATCTTTCATTGCTTTGGCTGTGGGGCAGGCGGCAATGTGTTTACCTTTTTAATGGATATCGAAGGCTATAACTTTATCGAAGCCGCCAAAAAGATTGCCGAAAAAGGAAATATCCCATTAGATGTCGAAATAAACCAAGAAACATCCCGTCCTCAAATGCCTGTTGAATCTAAACAGATTATTGAAGCACATGATCTTTTGAAAAAATTCTATCATCATCTCCTTGTTAATACAAAAGAAGGACAAGACGCATTAGAATATTTACTTCAACGGGGATTTACGGAAGAAGCTATTGAAAAATTCCAAATAGGCTATTCTTTGGATTCATGGGACTTTGTTTATAAATTTCTCACGAAAAGGGGATATGAGCCAGAGCTTTTAGAAAAAGCAGGGTTAACCATTTTGCGAGAAAGAGATGGTACCTACTTTGATCGTTTTCGGAATCGAATCATGTTTCCTATCACGGATCATCAAAGCAATACGGTTGCATTTTCAGGGAGGGCTCTAGGTCAGGATGAGCCGAAATATTTAAATAGTCCCGAAACACCGGTATTTAATAAAAGTCAGATTTTGTATAATTTTCATACTGCAAGGCCACATATTCGGAAGAAAGAACAAGTTGTCATATTTGAAGGGTTTGCGGATTGCATTTCTGCTGTCCGTGCAGGCGTTGAACAATCGGTCGCAACAATGGGTACTTCTTTGACTGAACAGCATATTCAAATGCTAAAGCGGAATACCGACCAAGTTTTGATTTGTTATGATTCAGACTCTGCTGGCATGAATGCGGCAAATAGGTCACTAAATATGCTTCTTCAAAGCGGATTTCAAGTTAAGGTAGCCGTCATGCCTGATCAACTTGACCCCGATGACTACATAAAGAAATATGGCGAAAAAAGCTTTAATTCTGAAGTAATAGGGGCCAGTTTAACACATATGGCTTTTAAAATGCTTTTCCTTCGCAAAGGAAAAAACTTAAACAATGAAGGAGATCGCATTCAATATATTGAAGATATATTACAGGAGATTTCCAAGCTTGCAAATCCGGTTGAAAGAGATCATTATTTGCGTCAACTCTCTTCTGAATTCTCCCTATCATTGGATGCATTAGAGCAGCAGCAAAGGCAAGTTTTTTTCTCTGAAAAAAAGAAAGGGAATGTCGCCTCTCCTGCTCCTGTCAAAATGAATTCTTTACAATATGAGCGAAAGCTTAGGCCCGCTCATTATAACGCTGAACGAATGATGATTGCTCATATGTTAAAAAGTAGGGAAATTACCGCAAAAATTCAAGCAATGCTCGGAACAACCGTTTTTCATGTAGATGAACATCAAGCGATCATTACGTATTTATATGCATTTTATGAAGACGGGCACGAGCCAGATGCGAGTTTTTTCTTAACATACCTGCCTGATCAAAACTTGAGAAGAATTGTTTCTGAAATAGAAATGATGTCAGTGAATGAGGAAGTTACCGACAAAGAACTGACAGATTACCTAAATCAAGTGTTGAAATATGAAAAGATGTTAATGATAAAAGAAAAAGAAGCAGAACGAAAAGAAGCAGAACGCCGCAGTGACCATCTTAAAGCGGCACAGATTGGTATGGAAATTATTCAATTACGAAAATTATTATAGTTGGTTGACTTGTGTAAGTCTTGGAAGGAGGGGAACAGATGGCTGAAAAATCAGCACGTTCCAAAGAGGTTGACAATAATGATTTGAATTTAGATCAGGTGAAAGAACAACTGCTTGAGTTAGGGAAGAAGAAAGGGTCATTATCCCTTGAGAAGATTGCAGCGCGACTTGGAAGCTTTGAACTGGATTCAGATCATATGGATGAGTTCTACGAATTTTTAGGTGAGCATGGTGTCGAAATTCTTACTGATGGTGAGGAAGAAGATGACGATGACCCAAATGAAAAAGAACTACAAAAAGAAGAAGAATTTGATTTAAATGATTTAAGTGTACCACCTGGTGTGAAGATTAACGACCCTGTCCGCATGTATTTGAAAGAAATCGGCCGAGTGGATTTATTATCTGCCGTAGAAGAAGTTGCCCTTGCAGAACGTATCGAAGAAGGCGATGAAGAAGCAAAACGCCGTTTAGCTGAAGCGAACCTTCGACTAGTAGTAAGTATTGCTAAACGTTATGTAGGACGAGGAATGCTCTTCTTAGATCTTATTCAAGAAGGAAACATGGGTCTAATTAAAGCCGTTGAAAAGTTTGATTATCGTAAAGGATTCAAATTCAGTACGTATGCCACATGGTGGATCCGCCAAGCCATTACTCGTGCGATTGCAGACCAAGCACGTACAATTCGGATTCCTGTGCACATGGTTGAGACGATCAATAAGTTAATTCGTGTTCAAAGACAATTGCTTCAGGATCTTGGCCGTGAACCTTCTCCTGAAGAAATTGCTGAAGACATGGATCTGACTCCTGAAAAAGTTCGTGAAATCTTGAAAATTGCACAAGAGCCAGTATCATTAGAAACGCCAATCGGCGAAGAAGATGATTCCCATTTAGGTGACTTCATTGAAGATCAAGATGCGACATCTCCTTCTGAGCATGCGGCCTACGAGCTATTGAAAGAACAGCTTGAGGATGTTCTTGATACACTCACAGACCGTGAAGAAAACGTACTTCGTCTTCGTTTTGGTCTTGATGATGGGCGTACACGCACACTTGAAGAAGTCGGCAAAGTATTTGGTGTTACGAGAGAACGTATTCGCCAAATCGAAGCTAAGGCACTGCGAAAACTAAGACACCCAAGCCGAAGCAAACGTTTGAAAGACTTCTTAGAATAGGATATCCCATCAAGTAAACTTTTTAAAACCTAGGGTCTGACCTAACACTATTTATACCGTTTATTGTGTCATCTAAACGATATATAGTAGATGGAAGGTCTGACCTTTATTGTGTTTTCTAGCACATATTGGCGCTCGGGCTAAAAAGTGTATTTAATCTGCCGATATAGTTAATAAACGTTTGCTTTAGGATGTGCGTATATGAACGAAACGCGAAAGAAAATCATTATCCAAGAAATTATTTACTGGAAAAGGAACAGATTACTGCCAGAACACTATTGTGATTATTTACTCGTGCTTTACAGCGGCGGTGAAGAAGTGAAATCTACCAACTCAACTAGGACAACTTCAAGAAAAACAGCAAATTATCTGTATGGCATCGTAGTACTCCTTTTATTTTTTACTCTATTTTTGAATTATTTTACTCAATTTGCTGTTGGTTTGCAAATGGGTCTGACCTATTTTTTACTTTTATCCCTAATTAGCTGTACCATATTATTTTATAAGAAAAATATCCACTATCAGTTTCCACTCATTGGTTCTATGATTGTTTTACTGTTAGCGACGCTCCAAACAGCTAAGTACATGGCTTCTGGACAAGCAATCGTCCTATATATACTTTTACTCGTCAATTGTGCGATTTGGTTTGTTTTAGGTAAAAAGATGAAATTGCCTTATTTCCTAGTTTCGGGAATTTTGGGATTAACAGTAATTCTCTACTTTGTAGCTAAATTATACAGTATTTTTTGAAAATGGGAAATATTCTATCAGAATTTTTCTAAAAATTCACAAGTGTTTTATTAGAATCAGGATAAATTTGCCTTAAATAAGAAATTATATAAGTTATTCGGGTTTAGGTCTTTTCCTTATTTCTTTTTTCTAGTAAACTAAAGATGCTTGTATATTTATTTATTATGAATAGAATAGTAATACATAGGGAGGTAATTCTATGAAACGCAATCCAGTTATTCCGTTTATTCTTATTATGGTATTTGGAATTGGCTTGATGTTCATGCTTTCTTTCAAGGGGCTTGGTGATGCGAAAAACATCGCTGAGGAAAAAGAAGGCGGTAGCGAAAAAGCAGGGGAGCAAGTTGCTGCTTCACCAGAGGAACTGTATAAAACCAATAGTTGTATCGGTTGTCATGGAGGAAACTATGAAGGTGGAATGGGTCCTAAATTAGCCGGCGTAGCCGATCATTTATCAGTGGATGAAGTCAAAGACATCATCACGAACGGTAAAGGCGCAATGCCAGGCGGATTGATTCCAGCAGACAATATAGATGCGATGGCAGAATTTATTCACGGTTTGAAATAATGTAAGCGAGTAGCAGCATTTCTATTAGGGGTGCTGCTGTTTTTAGGAATTTGCTCATAAGACAAGAATTTTGACGAATTCACTTAGATGAACCAACTCATATGCAGCGAATTCTGTGTAAATAGAACATAGACGAAAAAATTAATGATGCATCAAATTGAAAAAGAGCAGATCCCAATAAAACTTTTGGGATTTGCTCTTTTGACTAGGAGTAGTTTTGGGCATTGATGGTTTCGTGTAATCATGTAACAATTCAACTTAGCCAAATAAGGTAGAATACAACAAGAATAAATTAAGACAAATAATTAATACAGCGACACACCAAGCACTAATCGTCGTTATTCGGTGGTTTGTAAGATTACCCATAATTTTTTGGTTACTTGTAAACATAATTAATGGCACTAAAGCAAACGCAATTCCAAAGGAAAGGACCACTTGGCTCATAACGAGAGCTTTAGACGGGTTAACCCCCATCATAATGATCGCTAACGGTGGAATCATCGTAATAATTCTCCTTAAATAGATCGGTATTCTCCTTTTGATAAAACCCTGCATGACGACATCGCCCGTCATTGTACCAATAGAAGAACTTGAAAGTCCTGCCGATAATAATCCAATTCCAAAAAATATCGCTACAGAAGGACCTAGTAATAGGCTAAATTGATTAAACGCCACATCTAAATCCTCGACGAATAAACCATTTTTATGAAAAAGAGCCGCAGATACAATTAACATACTAGCATTGATTGCGCCAGCAATAAGCATGGCAATCATGACATCAACAAACTCGAAACGAAAGATCTTTTTCCGCTCAATATCATTTTTGCCGACAATTCTATTTTGTGTTAAGGCAGAATGTAAATAAATAGCATGTGGCATGACAGTAGCTCCAAGCATTCCAGCAGATAATAAAATGCTATCTACATTTTCAAATTTAGGTGTAAAGAGTCCGGAAAGAACAGCAGAAGAATCAGGTTGTGCAAAAAAGACTTGAATACCAAATGCAATCACAACCACAAAAATCATTCCTGTAATAACTGCTTCTAATGTACGGACACCTCTTCTTTGAATTTCTAAAATAGCAAATGATCCTATAGCGGCAATGATCGCAGACGTTATAAGTGGAAGGTCAAAAAGTAAATAGAGGCCAAGAGCGGCACCGATAAATTCAGCTAAGTCAGTAGCCATAATAACAATTTCAGCTTGTATCCATAACATAATGGAAGTTTTTTTTGAAAATCGCTCCCGGGATACCTCCGCGAGATTTTTCCCAGTGGCGATTCCTAATTTAGCTGACATTGTTTGAATTAATGCAGCCATTAAATTAGAAGCGAAAATGACCCATAGTAAGGTGTATCCATATTTCGAACCGGCTGCTATATTTGTAGCATAATTTCCAGGATCAATATATGCGACAGCTGCAATGAAAGCAGGACCTAAAAAAGGCAGCAATCGTTTTATTCCTTTAGCATCTCCTCGTAATGAATGAGAAGCGGATTTTGACAGTCCCTTCGAATTAGCCATGATGTTTGCAACCTCCTTTTCGTCTAACTCATAAAGTTTCGTTAAGGAAACTTTATTTGATGGTAACAATTATATTCGTTGAGTATTAAAAGTGTCAAAGATAAATGAATGAAGCATTTATACCGGTTTAACCGGCTATAATACCCCGCCTCAATCTTTGTTTAGAGAACCGAGAAAAAATAGGTAGGGAATAAAAACTCACTAATGGAAGTTTCAATTTATTGGTATACTTACATGATAAACAAAGTAAAATCCTAATGCTTAAAGTGCGTGTTCAAAAAGGGGGATAAAAGAGCCGGGAAGTTCTGCGAGCGCATTGTCTCAAACCTTGCACTTATGTAGCGAGGACCGCACTGGCAATGGATGTGCGCGATTTTAACAGAAGGTCAAAAATTCACGACGAAGAAATTCGCAAGCTTTTTTACCGGACTTTTTGAACAATCTTTTAAAATACAACGTTCTTCATCAATATTAAAAGAATGATGATCTCGTCAGATATCCGTATTTTAAGTAATTAAGGATCGATGATAGCTTTTCTTATAATCGCAGTTCTTATCAATTTTTGTTATAATTTATGTACGATGCCAATCTAGCTTGGACGTAAATTGAAAAGAGAGATGATAACATGAATCATGAAAAACTATCGATGAGATTAGAGCGAGTTGCTACATATATACCAAAAGGAAGCGTGTTGGCTGATATTGGATCAGATCATGCGTATTTGCCTTGTTACGCAGTGCAGAAAGGGATCACCGTAAAAGCAATTGCGGGAGAAGTTGTCGAAGGACCCTTTCAATCGGCAAAAAAACAAGTGAAACAGACGGAATTAGAAGGTCAAATAGATGTACGATTAGGAAATGGTCTTGATGTGTTGGTCCCTAATGAGGCGACATGCATCACGATTGCCGGGATGGGTGGAATATTAATTTCGTCTATTCTTGAAAATGGGAAAGATAAGCTTGGTACCGTAAAAAGGCTTGTTCTTCAGCCGAATGTCGGTTCAAATATTGTCCGTAACTGGCTGCTTGAAAATGATTGGGAATTGGTGAATGAAGAAATTCTCGAAGAAGATGGGAAAATTTATGAAATATTAATTGCCGAGCGAGGAATACCTGCCAAGCCTTATGCAAATCATGCTGAATCCGCTCTGCTTTTTGGACCATTTTTAATGGCACAGCGTCATGAAGTATTTTTGAAAAAATGGCAGCTAGAAAAGGAACATTGGCAAAGAATTATCAGAGAGATGGATGAAAAAAGTCAGCATGCGAAAACAAGTAGTAAGCGTCAGGAATTAATGGATCAAATTCAAAAGGTGGAGGAGGAATTAGGGATATGAAAACGGCAAATGGTCACCAAATCATTGAATTATTTGAACAGTTTTCACCAAAGCGATACGCAGCTATGGAAAACGATCCGATTGGCCTCCAAATCGGCAGTTTGAAAAGGCCTGTAACAAAAGTATTGGTGGCACTTGATGTAGTACCGGAAGTGGTTGATGAAGCAATCGAGGCTGGGGCCGAGCTTATTATTGCGCATCATCCATTCATTTTCCGTCCATTGAAAAAAATTGATCTGACGGAAACAAGTGGTCAAGTAATTGAAAAATTAATTAAGCATGACATCGCAGTCTATGCCGCACATACCAATTTGGATGTCGCAAAAGGCGGAGTGAATGATTTATTGGCCAACGCATTAGAGTTGCAACAGACTGAAGTGCTTGTTCCTACACATGAAGTGAAGTTGAAGAAACTTGCTGTGTATGTTCCAGTTGATGCTGCGGATATAGTGAGAGAAGCAATCGGAACAGCTGGAGCAGGTGCGATTGGCAACTATAGTGCTTGTTCGTTTTCGATGGAAGGAACAGGCAGATTTTTACCGCAAGAGGGAAGTAATCCGACGATCGGTTCAAAAGGAATCAACGAAAGTGTTGCTGAGGTACGTATTGAAACGATCTATCCTGAAACCATTGAGCGAAAACTTCTCTCGGCTTTGTTTAAAGCTCATCCTTATGAAGAGCCTGCTTATGATCTATATGAGCTAGAAAACACTGGGGAAGTATTGGGTCTCGGTAGGGTTGGTACATTGAAGGAAGAAATGACACTCGAGCAATTTGCGGGTCATGTGAAGAAAACACTCGAAGTTGATATGGTCCGCATGGTAGGAGACCGTCAGGCATTGGTAAAAAAAGTCGCAGTTCTAGGTGGAGATGGAAATAAGTATTTCACCCAAGCGTTATTCAAAGGTGCCGATGTATATGTAACGGGTGATATGTATTATCATATCGCGCACGATGCAAAAGCGATGGGATTAAACATTGTTGATCCAGGACATAACGTGGAAAAGGTCATGAAAAAGGGAGTAGCAAACGTCATGGCTGCTCGCTGTGATGCAAAAGGACTTGCTGTTGAATTCATCGCCTCTGCCATTCATACGGATCCATTTACATTTATCTAAAAAAGGGTCTGACCTCACAAACTATACACCGTTTATTGACTCACTTATTCTCCAAATAAACGATATTAGTAGGTGTGGGGTCTGACCCTTTTGCTTTGACAATTACCTTAAGACTTTTGTTTGATTTTCGGCAAGATTTTCGTTAATGGTACTTTCTTTGTCGTATCCCAAGTGGACTCATCTTCTGGATCGTAATTTTCTAAAAATGTAATGACTTCTTTCGTAATCGGTGTTGGAGTGGATGCACCTGAAGTTACTCCAACTGTTTTGGCATCCTTTAGCCAGTCTAACTGAAGCTCAGAAAGATCAGCGATTCGATACGCTTGTGTGTCAGCAATCTCAATGGATACTTGTGCAAGGCGATTGGAGTTATTACTTTTAGGGTCTCCGACAACAATCAGCACGTCGGCTTCACCAGCTTGCTTAGCAACGGCTTCTTGACGCACTTGGGTCGCCATGCAGATTTCTTTGTGCACTTCGCAATGTGGATATTTCTCTTTCACTTTGTCCATAATTTCGACAACATCCCATTGGCTCATTGTTGTTTGGTTCGTAACAATGATTTTATCGTCTTTTAGTGTTAATTTCTCTACATCTGCAGCCGATTCAACCAAATGAACCATATCTGGTGCAACGCCAAGCGCTCCCTCGGGTTCTGGATGATTCTTTTTCCCGATATAAATAATTTGATAGCCAACAGACGTTTTCTCCCGGATTAAATCGTGAGTAACGGTAACATCTGGACAAGTCGCATCAATGCTTACAAGTCCTTTTTCTGAAGCTAATTTTCTAATTTCAGGTGAGACGCCATGGGCAGTGAAAATAACAGTACCACCATCCACTTTTTCAAGAATTTCCTTCCGATTATTTCCGTCAAGCGTAATGATTCCATCTGCTTCAAAAGCATCTGTCACATGTTTATTATGAACAATCATGCCTAGTATATAAATTGGACGTGGTAATGTTTTATCTAAAGCCGCATTCCGAGCGATAACCATAGCATCGACAACGCCATAGCAATAGCCGCGCGGTGATATTTTAATTACTTTCAATGTGGTTCCTCCTTATATGGAAAAAGAAATCCATGGATACACTATATAGTATATAAGAGGTTACGAGATATTACAAAGAATGTTGGTATATGAAAAGAGGGTGTTCAAAAAAAGCGGTAAAAAGCTTATGGATGGCATCCAAAATCATGAATGATTTGTACAAGCTTTGGCCTCTCATATTAATAGCATAAGGGAAGGGGAGAGATTGCTCATCCAACTTCTCAGTTTTATTTCTCCCGCATTAACGGAAAGTCAAGACCCCCGCCTCAAGGCTTTAGAGGAACCGAGGAAGCGTAGGTGGATAACTGCCCAATCTAGTTGCGGCTGCTCCTAGCCCGTCTGAGGTCATAAGCTGTAATACTCTGTGGCAAACTACGCCACGCCGTATTCCATCCTATGCTTGTCGGGGCTGGGCAGTCTTCTCGCTTTTTGAAGTAAAAGCCCGATTGGTGAGATACAGTGAAACTTGCCGAGAGTTGCGCAGAGATTTAGTTGAACCAATCGACAGTAGAACGAGACTAACAATCGGTGGGGGATGAAGAAAACCCCCACTGATAGAAGTTTCACTTTATCCTGCTTTTTGAAATGCATTAAAAGCTAAAGTAATGAAAAAGAATGCAGAGAGGATCTGCATTCAGATTAGATATATAATTTAGGACTCGAATCACCTTGTGTTGTTCTTTTTTTGCGCGGTTTCTTTTCGGGAACTGTTTCCTCTGTGATAGCTGTGTTCTCTTCTACGGGTGTTGTATTTTCCACTGTTTCCTTTGGTGTTTCTTCAGTTGAATCAGTCGATCCTGAGCTTTTCAAACCTTGATAAATCTTCCACATGGACGGGATACTCTTAACGATTGGACCATATTGTTGAATCATCGGTGTCACTTGTTCGGCTGCTTGTAAGACTTTTTGTGTGTTTGCTAACATGCCTGAAAGGGCACCTGGGTTTTTTAGCGTTTCCAGAATTCCACCGGCACCTGCGCCAGCCGCTGCTGCCCCTCCTCTTGTTGCTTGACCGGCAGCAGATGGAGGGGCGAATGGGTTACTAGGAGCTTTATTTTTATTTTTACCTAATAACTTGGATAATAGTCCGCCCGATGAAGTCGGCTGTTGCTGCTGATTTCTCTGACCTTGCCCAAATCCGAATCCGGGATTCATACCATTTCTAGCCTGTGGAGGGGCAAATCTAGCTGGCCCAGAAAATCCATTCTGGCCTCTGAAGGATTGCGGATTACCGTTCCCATGTCCATGCCCGAATCCTGGACCTTGCCCGAACATTCTATTTGGAGGCATATTGTCACTCCTTTCTAAAAAACTTCCCCCGATGTGTGTTCCATATAAATTATGCATAAGAAGGAAAAAGGTTATCTGTTTTGGATTGTATATGAAAAGTGTATGTATAAACTGAATAGTTCGTTTCCATTTGACTCATCATTATTATGAAATAATATACGCATACTTGCGTATTACACCACTCTTAAACTATAATAAATAGATATGTCAAGGTTCTGATGAAGATTAGAAAGCCTGACGATTTAAAGGAGTTTTTAGATGAAGCAAAACAATTTTGAACGATTTAAGTTGCAAAGCTATATGATAGAGGCCGTGGAGGCATTAGGTTTTGATAAACCGACGGAAATACAAGAGCGTGTAATTCCGGCTGTTCTAAAAGGGACAAGTTTAATTGGTCAATCGCAAACAGGTACGGGGAAAACTCATGCGTATTTACTACCAATTATGAACAAACTTGATAGCACAAAAGAAGAAGTGCAAGCGATTATTGCAGCACCAACACGTGAGCTTGCCAACCAAATTTATAAAGAAGCTCTTAAGATTGCTGAGCATTTTCCAGAGGAATCACCTCTTTTAGTTCGCTGTTTTATTGGTGGGACGGATAAGCAACGCACAATTGACAAGTTAAAAACACAACCACAGCTTGTGATTGGTACACCAGGAAGAATTAAGGATTTAGTAGCGGACCAAGCACTCCGCGTTTTCACTGCTGATACGCTTGTTGTCGATGAAGCAGACCTAATGCTCGATATGGGCTTTATAGAAGATGTTGACAAATTTGCATCGAAAATGGCACAGCATATTCAAATGCTGCTCTTTTCAGCAACCATTCCTGAGAAATTAAAGCCATTTATGAAAAAATATATGAATAATCCGAAGCATGTCCAAGTTGATCCAAAGCAGGCAGCTGCAGTGAAAATTGAACATGTCCTCGTGCCATTGCGTCATCGTAATAAAACACAGTTGTTACACGACTTAGTTGTGAAATATAATCCGTACTTAGCGATTATATTTACCAACACGAAAAAAATGGCAGACACCGTTGCGGATGCTCTTATTGAAAAGGGATTAAAAGTCGGCAGAATTCACGGTGATCTTTCACCACGTGATCGTAAGAAAATGATGAAGCAAATTAATGACTTGGACTACCAATACATTGTTGCGACTGATTTAGCGGCTCGTGGGATTGATATTGAAGGTGTTTCTCACATTATTAACTTTGAACTACCATCAGATCTTGACTTCTATATCCATCGAACAGGGAGAACAGCACGTGCTGGCTATTCCGGAATCGCTGCTACGATCTATGATGTTTCTGACGAGGATGCATTAAACCGATTGGAGAAATTAGGAATCACTTTCCATGATACGGATATCGTAAATGGTGATTGGGTGGAAATCGATGCTCGTAATAAACGAAAACAACGGAAAAAACAAGGAAACGAAATCGACGAAAAAGCGAAAACGATGGTAAAAAAACCGAATAAAGTCAAGCCGGGCTATAAAAAGAAAGTTCAACGCGAAGTTGAAAATTTCAAAAAACGTGAGCGTCGCTTACAAAGAAAGAAATAAAATAAAGTGAAACTTCCTTCAGTGGGGTATTATAGCCTGTTAAACCGGAATAAAGGTTAGGAGGATACGATGATGAAAATAGGATCACATGTCTCGATGAGCGGGAAAAGCATGTTGCTTGGAGCGAGCGAGGAAGCCGTTTCTTATGGTTCGAATACGTTTATGATCTATACGGGCGCCCCGCAAAATACGAGGCGTAAGAAGATTGAAGAGTTGAATATTGAAGCAGGCAAGCACCATATGGCAGAGCATGGGATTACTGATATTGTCGTTCATGCCCCATATATCATTAACATCGGAAACTCGCAAAATCCGGCAACCTTTGAGCTAGGTGTGAATTTCTTACGAAGTGAAATTGAACGAACGGCAGCACTTGGAGCGAAACAAATTGTGCTTCACCCTGGTGCACATGTTGGCGCTGGACCGGAAGTTGGCATCAAACAAATTATTGAAGGCTTAAATGAAGTGCTCATTTCCGATCAAGAGGTGCAAGTTGCACTAGAAACAATGGCAGGAAAAGGTACTGAATGTGGTAGAAGCTTTGAAGAGCTAGCGATGATATTCGACGGTGTTGCCCTTCATGATAAATTATCTGTTACCCTTGATACATGTCATATCCACGATGCTGGGTATAATATTATCGAAGATTTTGACGGCGTTTTAAATGAATTCGATAAAATCGTTGGCCTTGATCGCTTAAAGGTGTTACACATCAATGACAGTAAAAACGAACGCGGCGCGCGTAAAGACCGCCATGAAAACATTGGCTTTGGCCATATCGGTTTTGAAGCGTTGCGCTATATCGTTCATCACCCACAATTAACGGAGATTCCAAAGATTCTTGAAACACCATTTGTTGGTGAAGATAAGAAAAATAAGAAAGCTCCATACAAATTCGAAATTGACATGTTAAAGGGAGATTCCTTTGATAGCAGTCTTCTTGAAAAAGTTGTATTAAGTTAAGTAAAAAAACAGCGAATGGGATGTTAGCCGTTCGCTGTTTTTATCGTGATAGCAGCATGGGGATGAGACGGAAGGCAGAAGTGGATTAAACGAAAAAAGTGTGAGTGGAATCAAGGAATAAGTTATGAGTGGATTTTTACAGCTGAAAAAACATCTCCTTATCCAATAAGAAGATGCTACCCGTTCGTTATAGCCATTTTTCAGCCCAATTTTCAAATGAAGTAAGCGCTTTCGATAATTCGGTCCCTTTTTTAGTTAAAGAGTATTCAGTCCGAATCGGGCGATCTGCAATCACATTACGAATAACAATGCCGCTGTCCTCAAGCTCTTTAATTCGTTCATTTAGGACTCGCTTACTCAAGTTAGGGATATAAGTAGCAATTTCACTAAATCTTTTTGGCTCATCCTTCAAAGTGTAGAGAATAAGACCTATCCATTTTTTCCCTAATAAGTGATAGGACTGTTCTACTTTTTCACATAGCTTATCTTCTTGTTTTGCCTCAATCATATTTTCTCACCTCATATCTTTAGTGTATTCTAAATTACAAAGGGAACAAATAGTAACTAATAATATTTTTGAACAATAATAAATTATATTCTATGTAACCATATGATAACACATAATACTTTTTAAATGTATGTTTAATGCCATTATTATCGATTTTAGTAAACAAGTGTAACAGAAAAATAGGTTATATAAAATTACTATGTTATTATTAATGTAATTGGTATATTCTAATTAATATGACAACTAAAAGGTGCTGTTCTCTTTTTTATCGTTTCAAACACACAATTATACTGGAAAATATATTTGAAAAATGTATAGTGGAGAATGTACTTAAAAAAACGATACGACAGTGGTCAAAGGAATTATCCAGCGAAAGTTAATTTCTTAAAGTGGTACAAGGCATTGCTGAAAACATGATGTAAGGAGCGAGAACGGTGATTGAAAAAAAAATCGTTGGTGAAAAAGCAGTTGAATTTGTAAAAGATGGCATGACTGTGGGGCTGGGCACTGGTTCGACCGTTTATTATACGATTATTAAACTTGGGCAATTAATGAAAGAAGGTCTTTCGATAAAAGGAGTCCCAACCTCGATTCAAACGGAAAAACTAGCAAACGAATGTGGAATTCCTCTCGCTAACATAAACGAGATTGATTATATTGATGTAGCGATTGATGGGGCAGATGAAGTGGATCCGCAATTAAATCTTATAAAAGGAGGCGGCGGAGCGCTCTTGAGAGAGAAGATTATCGCTAGAGCTGCAAAGAAATTTATTGTCGTTGCTGATCCAGCTAAAGTTGTAAACCATTTAGGAGCGTTTCCTCTCCCGATTGAAGTAGTCCCGTTTGGAGTGGAAATGACAAATAAACAGATTCGTTTATTAGGAGCGGAAACGACAATCCGCTATAGCAATGGAACTCCCTACAGGTCTGATAATGGGAATTATGTCATTGACGCAAAGTTTCCCGATATACTTGATCCCATCTCATTAGAACACAAACTTAATTTGATTCCAGGTGTTGTTGAAAATGGCTTGTTTAATCAGATGGCAGATGCTGTGATTACTTTAAACGCTGAAAAAAGTATCGTGATAAAAAATGCTCATGAGAAATAGGAAGTCGGCGTTTCTCAGTGGTTACTAAAACGAAATTTATTGTTAATAGTTTACAAAAAAATAACAAATTGATTATGTGATGCCTTTTGTGTATTATTTTAGGTGTTGTTTTGAAAAATACATCATGGAACTGCTTGAACTTAGTTCACAAAGTAGACACAAATTACTTGACTATAAATGATCCAAGGTATAACATGGTTATATAAAGTAACTCACATAATAAAGAGTACCTGGTAAATTATTCTTGATGAACTATAACCTGGTACAAAGATATCAATCATGTTTTTGTTAATTAAGGGGGAATAAAGGGATGGAGTCCATGACCTTTGTTTTATTCGGATCAACGGGGGATTTGGCGAAGAGGAAAATTTTCCCTGCTTTGTATAATTTATATGCAAATCAAAAAATGCCTCAAAAAATCTCCATCATCGCTGTAGGAAGGAAAGAGATGTCAGATAGTGATTTACAAACCTATGTGAAACAATCTTTGCAAACCTTTTCTAGAAGTATAATAGATGATGAAACTAGTTTAGCAGATTTTCTTAGTGCTTTTCGCTATAGCCAATTTGATGCAACGAAGATTGAAGACTATCAATCATTACGTGACCTAGTTGAACAGAGAGAAAAGGAATTACATATTCCTGAAAATAGAATGTTTTATCTTTCTGTTGGTCCAGAGTTTTTCGATCTTATTGCTTTGAATATAAAAGAAAGCGGATTAGGTTCTACAAAGGGTTGGAAACGTCTGATTATTGAAAAACCTTTTGGTCATGATTTAGAATCTGCACGCCTCTTAAATGCAAACTTAACGAAAGCGTTTGAGGAAGAAGAAATATATCGAATTGACCATTATCTTGGTAAGCCAATGGTTCAAAACCTAGAAGCCTTAGAATTTGCAAACCCAGTTTTGCAAACGCTTTGGAACAATCAACACATCGCAAATGTACAAATAACAGCGAGTGAAACGGTTGGGGTTGAGGAACGAGCAGGCTATTATGATAAATCAGGTGCACTTAGAGATATGTTTCAAAATCATATGTTACAAATGTTAATGATGACAGCGATGCACCAACCAAACCGAATCAGCGCAAGTGACATACGTAATGAAAAAAGAAAAGTAATGGAATCTCTTCGCCCATTAAAAAAAGAAGAGGTTGGATTACACGTCATACGTGGTCAATATACGTCAGGGGAAATTGGCGGGAAATCGGTGAAAAGTTATTTAGAGGAGCCAGGAATTAATTCTACTTCTATGAATGACACCTTCATTGCTGCTGAGCTTTGGATTGATAGTTCATTTTGGAGTGGCGTGCCGTTCTATATTAGAACAGGCAAACGAATGAAAGAAAAGTCTACCCGGATTGTCATTGAATTTAAAGACACTTCAAAAGAACTTTATAAGGACCAAAATGAGAAAGTGGCTCCGAACCTCTTAATCATTGAAGTCAATCCAAATGAAAATGTAACCTTACAATTAAATAGTAAAAACCCATTAAATGGGGAAATCGAACCTATAAAAGTGGATTTTACTTCCGATCAAAAAGATGTACCTGAAGCCTATGAAAGACTCATCTATGATGCTTTTCGTGGTGATTCCACCTTCTTTGCCCATTGGAATGAAGTAGAATTGGCTTGGGAATGGGTACAACCTATTATCGACGCCTTTTCTGAAGGCTCTGTGCCACTCACACATTATGAGTCCGGATCTTACGGGCCAAAAGAAGCAGATCAATTATTACAAAACACCGGTTTTAAATGGTGGTTAGATGAAGAAACTGTTGACTCAAAAAAGGAAGCTGTACTTGTTTAACAAATAAAAGATCATTCAGGGGGATAATAAAATGACACATAATATTGAAACTTTAGCCGTTAATACGATTCGTACTCTATCAATCGATGCAATAAACAGTGCAAATTCAGGACATCCTGGACTACCTATGGGTGCAGCGCCAATGGCTTATGCTTTATGGGCCAATCATTTAGCTCATAATCCTGCACATTCAAAATGGTTTAATCGTGATCGTTTCGTCCTATCAGCAGGACATGGTTCAAGTTTATTATATAGCTTACTTCATTTAACAGGCTATGACGTTTCTATCGAGGATTTAAAAAACTTCCGTAAGCTTAACAGTAAAACACCAGGTCACCCAGAAGTGGGCCATACAGACGGTGTTGAAGCAACAACAGGTCCATTAGGTCAAGGAATTGCGACTTCAGTTGGGATGGCGATGGCAGAAGCACATTTAGCAGCAAAGTTTAATCAAAAAGACTTCCCAGTAGTGGATCACTTTACGTATGCATTAGTAGGTGATGGTGACTTAATGGAAGGTGTAGCGTATGAAGCGATGTCTATGGCAGGTCATATGAAACTAGGGAAATTAATCGCATTATATGATTCAAACGAAATTTCTCTAGACGGAGAATTAAACCTTTCATATAGTGAAGATACAAAAAAACGTGCGGAATCTGTTAATTGGCAGTATTTGCGAGTAGAAGATGGAAACGATGTTGAAGCAATCACAAAGGCGATTGAAGAAGCAAAACAAAATCCAGATCAACCAACTTTAATTGAAATTAGAACGATTATTGGCTTCGGTAGCCCGAAAGTTGCTGGAACGAATAAAGCACATGGTAACCCACTTGGTGCAGAAGAAGCGAAAGCAACAAAATTAGCGTATGACTGGAATTATGAAGAAGATTTCTACGTACCTGAAGAAGTAAAAGCTCATTTTGCAGAGTTAAAACAAGCTGGTGGCAAAAAAGAAGAACAATGGAATACATTATTTGCAGCTTACAAAGAAGCTTGTCCAGAATTGGCAAATGAACTTTCCGATGCGATTGATGGAAAAGTGCTAATTGAAGCACAAGACATTTTAACTTTTGACACGGATAAAGAAGTTTCAACTCGAGTGGCAAGCGGACAAGCAATTAACTACTTCGTTAAGACTGTTCCTTCAATCTTTGGCGGTAGTGCTGATCTGTCTGGCTCTACGATGACAGATATTAAAGGCGAAGCGAAATTTGCTGTTGAATCATTTGCTGGCCGAAATGTGTACTTCGGTGTTCGTGAACACGCGATGGGCGCAGCAGGTAACGGGATGGCTCTTCACGGTGGCGTAAAACCATTTGTAAGTACATTCTTTGTCTTCAATGATTACTTACGTCCATCTATCCGTTTAGCTGCAATATCAAAACTTCCAGTAACATATGTGTTTACACATGATTCCGTTGCGGTAGGAGAAGATGGTCCAACACATGAACCAATCGAACAATTGACGGCTCTTCGTGCGATCCCTGGCCTTACAGTGATCCGTCCAAGTGACGCCAATGAAACAGCAAGTGCATGGGCATATGCATTACAAAACGTGGATGGTCCAGTTGCGTTAGTTCTAAGCCGACAAAACTTGCCTGTGTTTGAAGAAACAAAAGGCAATATTGAGAATCTGTCTAAAGGTGCATACGTACTAACGGAAACAAATGAAAATCCAGATCTTATTTTACTGGCTACAGGATCTGAAGTATCGCTTGCTGCTAGTGCTAAGCAAGAACTTGAAAAAGAAAATGTATCGGTTCGTGTTGTGGCAATCCCAAGTTGGGAGCTTTTCAATAGCCAATCAAAAGAATACCAACAACAAGTATTACCGGCTTCCGTTACGAAACGTGTTGCATTAGAAATGGGTATTTCTCTTGGCTGGGAACGTTTTGTAGGCCATGAAGGAAGAATCTTATCGATTGACACATTCGGAGCATCTGGTAGCGGAGCATCTGTATTGGAATACTTCGGCTTTACTACTGAGAACGTTGTGAAGATCTCAAAAGAATTGCTAAATTCTTAATCAAGAATTTGCACATGAATGATAATAAATCTGCGTTTTCTAATTGAGCGAATTGATTAAATGGTCAAAGAAGGAAATTAGAAAGCGTGAGATTTATATATATATGCTTGTACTATCTTAGGAGGCGTCATCATGAAAGTCGGATTAATCGGTTTAGGGAAAATGGGGTTAAATATCGGTCAAAATTTATTGGATCACAACCATGAAGTAGTAGCATTTGATGTAAATCCCACAGCAGTTCAAGAAATGAAAAACTTTGGTGCAACGGGAACATCTAGCTATCAAGAACTTGTTGAAAATTTAGACAAACCTAGGGTTCTTTGGATTATGGTCCCTCATTCTGTTGTTGATTCAGTAATCGATGAAGTGAAACCTTTCCTTGAACCTGGAGATATTGTGATTGAAGCTGGTAACTCTCATTATAAGGAATCTATTCGCCGCTATAATTACTTTAAAGAAATTGGGGTAAACTTCTTAGACGCAGGTACTTCTGGCGGTATGGAGGGTGCGCGTAATGGTGCCAATTATATGGTAGGTGGCGATGCGGAAGCATGGTCGATCGTTGAACCAATTTTCCGTGATACCTCTGTAGAAAATGGCTATATTTTCACAGGTAAAGCAGGCGGAGGGCATTTCCTGAAAATGGTTCATAACGGGATTGAATACGGAATGATGGCTGCCATTGGTGAAGGATTTGAGATTCTAGAAAAAAGTGAATTTGACTATGATTATGAAAAAGTTGCAAGGGTTTGGAACAACGGATCTGTTATTCGATCATGGTTAATGGAATTGACAGAAAATGCTTTCTCTAAAGATGCAAAACTTGATGATATCAAAGGGGTCATGCATTCTTCAGGCGAAGGTAAATGGACGCTCGAAACAGCTTTAGACCTTCAAATGGCGACACCAGTCATTGCGATGTCCTTGTTAATGCGTTATCGCTCATTAGATGAGGATACGTTTACAGGGAAAGTTGTCTCAGCACTCCGCAATGAGTTTGGTGGACATGCTGTAGAGAAGAAGTAAGAAAGCAACAACAAAACATCCATGAGGGTCTGCCTTAAAGTCTAACGGTAAACGAGGTTAGGTTCTAAAAACTGTATCACCTTATGAAAGTGGCGGTGTGGAGCTGGTTTTTTAGAAACCCCGCCCTTTTCCACAGAAAATAATTTATATGAAAATACGGGGGTAATTTATAATGAAATTTTTTATCGATACTGCGAATCTTGAGGATATTAAAAAAGCGTATAAAGTTGGCGTTCTTTCTGGCGTAACAACAAATCCATCTTTAGTTGCTAAAGAAGGCGTTAAATTCGAAGATCGTATTGAAGAAATCCTAAAAGCTGTACCAGTTGTTGAATCTGTATCTGCAGAAGTAACTCCTGCTGCCGTTTCTGCTGAAGAAATGATCGCAGAAGCAGAGGAATTGATCAAAATCAATGGTGGGGATAAGAAGGTAACAATCAAAGTTCCGATGACTTTAGCTGGCCTAGAAACGACTCGTTATCTTGCAGAAAAAGGTGTTAAAGTTAACGTAACTCTTATTTTCACTGTAAACCAAGCACTTTTAGCAGCTCGTGCTGGTGCTGCTTATGTATCACCATTCTTAGGACGTTTAGATGATATTTCTGAAGATGGTGTTCAATTGGTAGCGAAAATCGCTGAACTATTCCGCGTTCATCAATTAGATTCACAAATCATTGCTGCTTCTGTTCGTCATCCAGATCACGTAACTCGTGTAGCAATGGCTGGTGCTCATATCGCGACAATTCCATACAGTGTTATTGAGCAACTTACTAAACACCCACTTACAGATCAAGGCATTGAGAAATTTGCTGCTGATTGGGAAAAAGCTCCTAAAAACTAATTGTAAATAAAGGCATTTGTATGGTTTTCTATAAGGTGTTAGTTTCTTATCGATGTACTTGGAATAAATTATTCCAGGTACATGTAAAGAAGCTAGCGCCTTTTATGTTGATAAAATGGATGCCATAATAGGAGCATTTTAGTGCAACGTATCAGAATGGCACCAACGGAAACCAATGTTTTAAAGAGTTCTTAAAAAAATTCTACTTTGATATTTATTCCGCATTAAAGGGCAGTAACTCCCCACTGATGGACGTATCATTTATTCAAGAAATGATCTCCAGCATTTACTACAAAACCTTTACGATCCTTAGCTACATACTTCATAAGATATCACCAGTTTGTACATATGAACGAACTGTATAAAAACCACTTCTACAGTTTAATCTAGTAATGACTAGGTTATTTTAGAATTGCAAAACTTGAACGGTTGTTATATAATGTGTAATCGGAACATAAGTACAAAAAAATGAACAGCTAGTTCACAGGGGGAAAAAGAATGGATCATACAATGAAAAGGACTGATCGTCCACCGTACGGAATGCTTGCCGTACTGATGATTGGTGCTTTTATAGCTTTTTTAAATAATACTTTACTAAATATCGCATTGCCTTCAATTATGAAAGACTTAAATGTGGACACATCGACTGTGCAGTGGTTGAGTACCGGTTTTATGTTAGTAAACGGGATTTTGATTCCAACTACGGCTTTTTTAATTCAAAAATATTCTGTACGCCGTCTTTTCTTAATAGCGATGGCTTTATTCACGCTCGGTACGATTCTCGCTGGATTTGCCCATGCATTTCCACTTTTATTAATCGGTAGAATGGTTCAAGCTTCTGGTTCTGCAATCATGATGCCGTTGTTAATGAATGTCATGTTAACGAGCTTTCCTGTGGAAAAAAGGGGAGCTGCCATGGGAGTATTCGGATTAGTTTTAATGGGGGCTCCAGCCATTGGTCCGACTTTATCAGGTTGGATCATTGAACACTATGACTGGAGAATGCTATTTCATTTTGTGACACCGATTGCTGTTATTGTTCTTTTGATTGGTGGTTTCTTGCTTAAAGATAAAAAGGAAAAAGTGGATATCCGTCTAGATCTATTTTCGGTTCTTCTATCCAGTCTAGGATTTGGCGGGTTACTATATGGTTTTAGTTCTGCTGGTTCAAAAGGCTGGGATAGTCCGTATGTATACGGAACACTAATCATTGGAGTCGTTGCATTGGTTTCGTTTATTTTACGTCAGTTTAAATTAGAAAGACCTATGCTTGAATTTAGAATCTATAAATATCCAATGTTTGCTTTATCATCGGCTATTTCGATGACGATTACGATGGCTATGTTTTCGGCTATGATACTACTCCCTATTTATGTCCAAACGATTCGTGGAATATCTCCTATGGATGCAGGGTTAATGTTGTTGCCGGGGGCGATCTTGATGGCCATCATGTCACCAATTAATGGGAAGTTATTTGACAAGTTCGGTGGACGTATATTAGCCGTCATTGGTTTAGCGATTACTACAATCACGAGTTATTATTTCAGTAAGTTAACTCTTGATACGTCTTATACGTACTTAATGGTTTTATACTCAGCCCGGATGTTTGGGATGTCTATGGTGATGATGCCAGTTTCGACGAATGGTTTAAATCAATTACCAGCGCGCTATTACCCACACGGGACAGCAATGAACAATACAATGCAACAAGTATCTGGCGCCATTGGTACGGCATTATTGGTAACGATTATGTCGAATCGTGCCCAAACGCATGCGACTGAGTTAGCTGCAAATGCAATGAAAAATGTGGTTGGGCAACCATCAGTTGCACAAGCTGCAGAGATGAAACAACAAATTATGATGCAAGCAATGTTAGAAGGAATTAATGATGCTTTCTTAGTGACTGTTGGTATTGCTGGTGTTGCTCTAATTCTGGCTTTCTTTATAAAAAGGGCCAAACAAGCGGAAGATACAATAGCAAGAAAACCGTCCGATAAAAAGGTAGCAACGAAATTAGCGAAGAATTAAAAGAGATGCAGTATTAGGCATCTTTTGAAAACACCTAAAAAGACTATTAATCGATAAGCCATTAAAAAAAGGGTCAGAATCTACCATTATATACAGTATTAATTAGTGTTTATAACACGATAAACTGTATATTAATGTGGATACTGACCCTTTTACTATTATGTAGATGCCGATTACAATATTGAAAGCCCTCTCAATGAAAACTGTTTTGCTGACAAATCTTCATTTCCTTTTTAATCTGTGTTTGTTGACAGGTAGTAAAAGACACGATATTATTATCTTTAATTAATAATGAATCAATTAAAAATAAATGAATTCAAATGATTAAAAATGTACGATCTAATATAGTAAGCCTTAGGAAGTATTGTAAAAATCGGAGGGGTTTTATATGGAAGCATTTGATCAGTTAGTAAGAGAGAGGCGTTCGGTACATAATTTTTTAGACAATTATCCGATTACGGCAAAAGAACTCAATGAAATTTTTGAGCTAGTAAAAATGGGACCATCTGCATTCAATTTACAACATACGAATTATCTAGTCGTGATGGATCCAGAAGTGAAGGAAGGTGTCAAAAAGGCAACCAATGGCCAATACAAAGTAGGGACAGCTTCAGCTGTTATTATCGTATTGGGCGATAAAGAAGCATTTAAAGATGCTGCACGTATTTATGAAGGCCTTCTTATGTTAGGTATGTTGAGTAAACAAGAATATGATCATGAAGTTCAAGATGTCATGTCTCTCTATGAAAGCAGAGGGGAAGTATTTCAACGAGAGGAAGCGATTCGAAATGCTTCTTTATCAGCGATGTTGTTTATGTTGGCAGCCAAAAGTAAGGGATGGGATACTTGCCCAATGATCGGATTTGATCCAGATCAGTTAAAGCAATTATTATCTATATCAGATCAATACGAACCAGTTCTAATGATTGCGATTGGCAAAGAAAAAATCCAGAGTAGAAAGCCACGAGGGTACCGTAAACCAGTAGCTGAATTTGTGAAGTACCTATAATCGATACAGTCCTATCTTGAATGGAGGATTAAGAGACTGTCTAAAAGAGTGACTCTACATCTACTATCTATCGTTTTTTTCGCATTAATGGGGCAGTAAGCCCCCCACCTAAAAGCTTATGAGGTAGGGGACCAATGCCCGTAACAGCCCGATTGTTGAGCTATAGGGAAACTTAGCTTTGTGGTTTCCAAAGGTATAGGTGAACCAATCGGGTTCGTACTATCGATTGGTCGAGACGAAAGCGAAGATCATAGCGACAGTAGATCGGGACTAACCATCAATGGGGATGGGGGAGGGAGAAAACCCGCACTGATGGAAGTTTCACTATATGATGGAATAGACATAATAAACGATGGGTAGGGTGTGGGTTCATCTGTTGGAACTTAACTTCTAGACCCAATTATATTTTTAGAAATTTGCTGTGAGTTGGGTGAATAGCTTCGCAATTTGATTCGCTGTTTTGGAACCTGCTACTTCTGCAATTTCGCTAAGTACATTTTGCCGCTGGACTGTATCAAAAACATTGATATTTCTTCCTGCCAGTATGCGGCTTATGTTGTGCGCTTCATTTTGGGTTAGGCTAACTCCATACTGACTTGCGATGGATTGTAATTCATAATCCTTAATTTTATTAATTTTGTGATTGATCATCGTTTCAAATAATTTCATCTATTGAACCTCCTTTTTGCTACCATATGGATAACATATGATGGAAGTGGGCTTAAGTGAACCATACTTTATAAGTAATACAGGCTATTTCTAAGCGTGTAGGCTTAGTTTCTTTACAATTTGCCGTATTTCTTATATACTACTTTAAGTAAATCGTAACGATTCTGATAAAAATAAAATAGGTGATCGAATTGAATAATGAGAAAGTGATGCCGATTATTAAGATTGAGGATGTTTCCTACAAATATTTAAAAGATCTGGTTTTAGAAGATGTCTCACTTCATGTACCACAGGGGGCCTTTTTAGCGATTGTTGGTCCGAATGGTTCGGGAAAGTCGACATTGCTGAAATTAGTTCTCGGCGTATTGAAGCTACAAAAAGGGAATGTTGAATTATTTGGCCAGCCCATTCGTAAATTTAAAGATTGGCAGAAGATTGGCTTTGTTTCACAGAAAGCTAATTCTTTTAATTCTGGTTTTCCGGCAACCGTTTTTGAAGTAGTACAAAGCGGCTTAACCAAAAAAATAGGCTTATTTAAAATCCCACGCAAAGAACATAAAAAAAAGGTTGTTAAAGCGCTAGAGTCTGTCGGCATGCTAAGCTTTAAGGATCGGAATATTGGCGAGCTATCCGGTGGGCAGCAGCAAAGAGTCTTCATTGCTCGGTCTCTTGTTAGTGAACCGGAATTAATGATTTTGGATGAACCAACAGTAGGTGTTGATCAAAATAATGTCCAACAATTTTATGAAATTCTTGAAATGATGAATAAACAATTAGGGATTACCCTTATTTTAGTTACTCATGATGTTGCGACTGTAACGGATAAGGTGACGCATGTCGCGTGTATCAATAAAACGTTGCACTTCCATGGAGATGCATGTGAATATAACGAATTAAATGAAGAAGAACTGTCCTCTATATACGGTCATGGGGTTCAGCTACTCAGTCATAATCATTAAGAGGTTGGAGGTCACCCATGATTTCGGGTATTTTGCAGTATGAATTTTTACAAAATGCATTTCTAACAGGCTTGATTATTGGTGCATTGGCTCCACTAATCGGGGTATTCGTAGTGGTACGAAGAATGTCGATGATCGCGGACGCTCTCAGCCATGTCGCCCTAGCAGGAATTGCATTTAGCTTATTATTAGAAAAGAACTTTATTGCAATGGCAGGTCTGAATCCATTGTATATGGGAATGACGTTTTCGGTTGTAGGTTCTTTGTTTATTGAAAAGCTGAGAAATGTCTACAAACACTTTAAAGAACTTGCGATTCCGATTATTTTATCGAGTGGAATCGGTTTAAGTGCGATTTTCATTTCACTTGCAAACGGCTTTAATACAGATTTGTATGGATATTTATTTGGCAGTGTTAGTGCCGTCAGTCGAACAGACTTGCAACTTATTATTGTTGTATCTATCTTTGTAATCATAACTTTAGTCTTATTATATAAAGAACTATTCTTAGTGTCTTTTGACGAAGAGCATGCAAAGGCATCAGGAATTCCTTCAAAAGCCATTCATTTTATTTTCATTGTTATGGTTGCGCTTGTCATTGCTGCGTCGATGCGGATTGTTGGTATTTTGCTGGTGTCATCACTAATGACGATACCGGTTGCGGCTAGTCTTCGCTTTGCCAAAGGCTTTAAACAGATGATATTTTATTCTGTGATATTTGGGGAGATTTCAGTCATTTCTGGTCTGTTTTTATCGTATTATCTCGACCTTGCACCTGGTGGTACTATTGTCATGCTTACTGTATTAATATTAGTTCTCTCGATTCTTATTGGAAAAATCAAAACACGTTTTGCATAAGGTAGGGTGATTATTATGAACGTAACAACAGCGATGCAATTATTAAAAGATAAAGGCTATAAGCATACTGGGAAACGAGAAGAAATGCTTCAATTATTTTCTTCAAGTGATAAATATTTAACTGCGAAGGATGTTCTGGAGAATATGAAATCGGATTACCCAGGACTTAGCTTTGATACCATTTACCGTAATCTTTCTCTCTTTGTGGATTTAGGGGTATTTGAAACAACAGAATTAGCTGGTGAGAAGCATTTCCGTTTTACTTGTGGTCATCATTCCCACCATCACCATTTTATTTGTTTAGAGTGTGGTAAAACGAAGGAGATTGAAACTTGTCCCATGAATGGCTTAAATGAAAGTCTGCATGATTATGATATCTCCGGTCATAAATTTGAGATTTATGGAAAATGTCCGAGCTGTGTTAATCTTAAAAAGACCATCTAGTGATGGTTTTTTTTTCAAAAGAAAGGCATTAATCCGTTTTTGTGTCTAACACAACCGTCTAGGTCATTGTTGTGAAAAAGAGGATTGAATCAAGAAGATAAAGAATATCTTCTTGGTTCAATCCCTACGTATTTCAGAAGCTGTTTTTAGGTATTTGGTCCTTTCTTATTTCAACCAATTCTCCACCCATTTTTCCACTTCATGCCAATGGTAAACTCGAATAACGCCGTCAGGAATGGGATCTTGATTGTAAGGTGTATCGAACAATAATACGGGGATATTGCATTCTTTCGCAATAGCTACAGCATTGTCATGCTTGTCTTCGATAAAAAGATCGACCTCGAATTTCTTCGCTGTGGCTACTTTATCGTGTGATCCAATCAATTCAATATGTTTGTATTGTAATTCTTGCTTTGAAAACCAAGTTTCTGTTACATCCAACATCGCATTATTTCTAGCGCTAATAAAGTAAAGCTCATGCGTACTAGCCCATTTACGCAAAACTTCTTTTGCACCGTCTACAAGAATGGAGTCAGCATAAATAATGGGTTCATTCTCGATAAACCATTTAGAGAATTCTTCTTCGGGAACTTTTACAAAAGGATTGAAGTCATATTGATTCATTTCTTCATATGTAAGTGATAATTGAAAAGCTTTATTTAAATATGGAACAAATGTATCAGGTCTAGTAATCGTTCCATCAATATCAATACCAAATCGTTTACGCAAGCTATATCCCCCCTTATTAAGTCTAAATTCAAGTGTAACACTAGTAAATGTAACCATGCAAAGAAATAATTTTCATGAGGTTTTTGACGGAAATCACATACACTATAAATGCTCCTAAAAACGAAAGTGAGGGATGCACGTATGGAAGAAGATCGTTATTCCAGCATGGATGATGAAAAGAGAAAATCCAAGAAGCTTGAGACAGTGGAGAATCACTTAGATACAACGGCACTGGGCGAGGAAGATCAGGTAGTCATATCAGATATCAATCGTAGTTATGAGACTGTACCAGTAGCGACTGAGGTGGTGCCTGTAGTAACTGAGAAGAAAGACATTTCTTCCCACCGGTATGATGAAGAAACATCTGCAGAATTTGCTGAGCCAATGGGTAACCGTGCTTACTCAGTAAAAAACCGTGATGATGTTGATGGAAAAACAGGTACAGGATTTGGCGCATTTGCTTTGATTGTGTCCATTCTTTCCTTGTTCTTCATGCCAGTATTCTTAGGAATTGCCGGGATTATTCTTGGATTCATTGCTCGCAGAAGAGGGGCATCAACCCTTGGTGCATGGGCAATAGGTGTTGGGGTGGTTTCCATTATCGTCGGAATCTTTATCATGCCGTTCTTTTAAAAAGGTGAAATTAGGGGCAAAAAAAGGCCTGGATTATTCCAGGCCTTGTCTTTTTATTATTTCGCAACTTCAGCTTCAGCGCGTTGTTTAGCATAATATTCTTCTGCAAGTATGTCGATTTCTTTTTTCAGTTCTTCTACCATTGTTTCCTCTGGTACTTTACGGACGGTTTTTCCGTGGCGGAACAATAGTCCTTCCCCACGTGCACCAGCAATTCCGATATCCGCTTCTTTCGCTTCTCCAGGACCGTTTACTGCACAGCCAAGAACAGAAACTTTAATTGGTGCTTTAATGGTTTGAATGTATTCTTCAACTTCATTAGCAATACTGATGAGATCAATTTCAATTCGGCCACATGTTGGGCAGGAAATGAGTGTTGCCATGTCAGAGGCAAGGCCAAATACCTTTAATAGCTCACGAGCAACCTTTACTTCTTCAACTGGATCAGCACTTAAAGACACACGCATCGTATTGCCGATGCCTTTGCTTAAAATGGCACCAAGTCCTGCTGAACTTTTCACAGTTCCAGAGAATAACGTCCCTGACTCAGTGATTCCAAGGTGAAGCGGATAATCAAAAGCTTGAGAAGCTTTGTCATATGCTTCAATGGCTAGGTTTACATCAGATGCTTTCATGGAAACGATGATATCATGGAAATCAAGGTCTTCAAGAATTTTAATATGATGAAGAGCACTTTCTACCATTCCATCAGCTGTAGGGTAGCCGTACTTCTCAATAATCCGTCTTTCAAGCGATCCGGCGTTTACGCCAATTCGAATGGGAATCCCTTTTGCTTTTGCCGCTTTTACAACAGCTTCTACTTTTTCACGACGACCGATGTTACCCGGGTTGATGCGGATTTTATCTGCGCCGCCTTCTATAGCTAATAAAGCAAGCTTATAATCAAAATGAATGTCGACGACAAGCGGAATGTTAATTTTTTTCTTAATTTCTGGTATAGCTTTTGCTGCACGTTCATCAGGGCAGGCTACACGCACAACTTGGCATCCAGCTTCCTCAAGACGCAGGATTTCCGCAACCGTAGCTTCAACATCATGCGTTTTCGTTGTTGTCATACTTTGTACAATTACTTCATTATTTCCGCCAATTGTTAAGTTTCCAACTTTAATTGGACGAGTTTTCGTTCGATGTATTATTTCACTCACGTGGAATTCTCTCCTTTAGGAAAAAATCATATTTCGGTACGTCTTAATGACCGCTTTACCTATTGTAACAATCTTATGAGTATGTTGACAAGGATTGAATCTTTTATCCCGCATTAACGGAAAATCAAGACCCAGGCTAATTGAAGTTTCACTTTACTCGTTATAGAAGGGAATTTTATACGTATTGCCGATTTGCATGGCTTCAGGTTTAATTCCATTTAAGTTCTCAAAATCCGAAATGATGGTTTCAATGGAAAGAGGAAGTGTACCTTCCTGTTTTTTAATGATGGATAATAACGAATCCCCTGCACGTATCTTGATTTCTTTATATGGAATTGGGATAATTTCTGAAACAGGAGTCGAACTAGCCTCAATGGTTTTCACAGTTGATTTAGCAGGGAGCGTTCCTTTTGTTATATCGTAATAAATGATAAAAACGGTAAAACAAATTGATAAGAAAAGTAGCATTTTTTTCATGAACATCCCCCAGCTCGTCTCGTCTTTATTTCATGTATATGTGAAACCATTTGGACTATGCCTAAAATTGGGCAGTTTTTTTACCTGTGATTTCTATGTTTCAAATGTACAGACAATCCGCTACGTTAGAAAATGAGAGCTAAAGAAGAGAAAGTTACCCTCATTAAGGGAATATCATGAAGGAGAATTTAATGATTGCTGGTTATAGAGTATGTGGGATGAAGCAATCAAAAAGGGACACCAATATACCGATGTCCCTTAAGAAATTATTTAGAATTAGTACGTTCGATTCTATTTTTGTTATTAGGTACTTCTTTTAGAGATAAATACAACATGAAAATGGTAACGAACCAGTTTATGGTTGAACCGTATGGGACAATCGTTTGAAAAGCAGCCATAATCGTGAAAAAGATGGTCGGCAATGTGATGCTGTAAGCTGTAATTCTCCAAAGGTGACGATAGGAAAGACCACGGCCAAGTAAATTATTAAAAAGTAAACCAAACATAGCAAAGATAGACACTTTAATAAATAATAACGCTGACGTAAACAGGAACATTGCTAGAACTAACACAACAATCGCTACAGGCAAAAGGGATGCAGCAGTGTCTAGCATTTTTTCAATATCTTTGTTTGAGATCGATTGTCCTTCAAGTAAGGAGTAGGGACCTGTTTGAATTTCTCCGCCTGTCGTGAAGACAAATTCATTTTGTAATAATCCGATAGCGGTGATGGATTCTCGAGCAATTTGCTGGGCAGTTATTTCACCGCTGTCATCCATATAAATTGTCATATTATTCTTCTCGATAATAACAGGTTCTTCGCTAGTATCCGTTAGTGTTCCATTCTTTATTGTGAAATCAGGCAAATCTTCCGTAAATGTTGTCTTAATTGCAGGAATGCTTGCTTGGATTGCCGTACTGAAATAATAGGCAGAGGGAATAATGGAAACGAGAGAAAGGAAGAAGACGAACAAGATCGTTTTTCCGATTCCTTGGTTTCGAAAACTTGCGATGTCTTTCGGTGAGTACAAACTTAAAATAAATTGTTTGAAAATATTCATTCTTCACAGCCCTTTTTATGAAATGGTTTCTATATGTCTTTTTCATTTTAGCTAGGTGTCCAGAAGAACACAACAGAAAGTCATTGAAGATTCGTTAGAATGTATTTGAAAGAATTTTTCTTTCAATGATAAGTGTATAAGTTTATTACAATGGGTATTAGAGTGCTACCTAGGCCAATACGTTTATCCCGCTTTAACGGGCAGTAAAACCCCCAGCTCAAGGCTTAGAGGAACCGTAGAGCATAGGTGGGGGATAACAACCCGTTAAAGCCCGATTCGTGAGATACAGTGAAACTTACTTTGTGATCTTCAAAGGTTTAGTTGAACCAATCGGGTTCGTAGAACCGCTTTATCGAAGCGTAGCGGAGATATTAGCGACTCTAGAACGGGACTAACAATCAGTGGGATGAAGAAAACCCCCACTGATTGAAGTTTCACTTTATAGTAGAATATAGCCAAGGCGCTGTGGTGGTTTTTCTTAGAAAGTAGGATGAAAATGGATGTAGTGTATTGGCTCGTAATTGTTGTCATGTTTATTATTGGGTTTATTGGTCTCGTTTATCCCATTATCCCAAGTGTGTTGTTTGTTTTGGCTGGTATTTTGTTATATGGAGTATTTTACTCCTTTGAGTCTTTTAATTGGATATTCTGGACCATCCAAATTTTATTAGTCCTTTTATTATTTTGTGCAGATTATGTAGCTAATTTAGCAGGCGTGAAAAAGTTCGGGGGGTCTAGGGCGGGCGTATGGGGAAGTACGATTGGTATCTTAGTCGGTCCGTTTGTCATTCCGTTCTTAGGGATTATCATCGGACCATTCTTAGGGGCCATCATAGCGGAGATGGTTATTCACAAGAAAAGTCCGGTCGTAGCTGCAAAAATTGGCTTCGGTTCAGTGATGGGCTTTGTTGGGAGTGTTGTAACCAAAAGCATCATCCAGCTGTTTATGGTTATTTACTTCTTGTTCGTTGTTTTGTAATAATGAGGATTAGTTTGGCGAGCTATAGACGTCATCGGCTCGGGGCTACAAGCCGACAAGAAGACCAAAGAAACAACTTCTATGCCGTCTTGTCTCGTGCTTGTCGCCGATAAATGGGCGCCTTTTCGCTTTTAGGTGGATGAAGAATTTGAAAATGATGAAGCATAACGTTTGAAACGTTACCAAAACTTTGATATTCTAATTGAAACGAGCATAGTGTTTGCATGTGCAATGCTACTTCGTCAAAAAAAACTTTAGTTACATAGGGAGGAATTTTATTATGGCATTCGAACTTCCACAATTACCGTACGCATATGATGCGTTAGAACCAAACATCGACAAAGAAACAATGAACATTCACCACACGAAACACCATAACACGTATGTAACAAACTTAAACGCTGCTCTTGAAGGCAATGAAGAACTTTTGAGCAAAAGTGTTGAAGAAGTAATTGCAAACCTTGATGCAGTTCCTGAAGCGAAACGCACTGCTGTACGCAACAATGGTGGCGGACACGCGAACCACTCATTATTCTGGCAAATCATCTCACCAAACGGTGGCGGACAGCCGACTGGTGAATTAGCGGATGCAATCATTTCTAAATTTGGTAGCTTTGACAGCTTTAAAGAAGAATTCGCTAAAGCAGCTACAACTCGTTTCGGATCTGGCTGGGCTTGGCTTTCAGTAAACAATGGTGAACTTGAGGTTTCAAGCACACCTAACCAAGACTCTCCAATTATGGAAGGCAAAACACCTTTACTTGGTTTAGACGTTTGGGAACATGCTTACTACTTGAACTACCAAAACCGTCGTCCAGAATACATCAACGCATTCTGGAACGTTGTAAACTGGGATGAAGTAGCTAGCCGTTTCGGCGCAGCAAAATAAGATAGCAACAAAAAAAACAGGGATTCCACAAAGGAATCCCTGTTTTTTTGTTGTTAGAGGAAAAATTTTGAAATATCGACTCCTTTAAATAAATGTCCATTGTTCTTCAAACACTATAAAAGTAATTAAAGGAGAGTTAAAATATGGGCATTATAAAAAAATGGACTGGAGACATGGAGATTAATCGGGATTTACGGATTCTGCTAATTATCGGCGGACTGTACAGCATGAGTATTGCGCTCTCAAATACGTTTGTAAATGTATTTCTGTGGAAGCAGTCTGGAGATTACGTAGATATCGGAATTTATAATTTGGCCGTGGCAATTTTTCAGCCATTTACATTTGTGTTTGCAGGTAGAATTGCCAAAAAGGTGGATCGGATTATTGTTTTGAGGCTCGGTGTTATATTTTTAGCCGCTTTTTATTTAGCTGTTCTCTTAATTGGCACACAGGCCACACATTTTCTTATCTTACTAGGTGGATTACTTGGGATAGGGTATGGGTTTTACTGGCTTGCCTTTAACGTGTTGACTTTTGAAATTACAGAACCAGAAACACGTGATTTTTTCAATGGATTTTTAGGGTTGCTTACTTCTGCAGGAGGGATAATCGGACCTATTTTCGCGGGCTTCATTATATCCAGAATGGAGAAGTTTACAGGGTACTCGATCATATTTGGGGTATCGTTGTTATTATTTGCGATAGCGGTATATTTTAGTTTTTCTTTAGAAAGACGGCCAGCTCATGGTAAATATTTATTTTTCCGTACACTTAAAGAAAGGAAAAATGATCATAATTGGCGTCAAATATTGTATGCACATTTTTTCCAAGGATTACGCGAAGGAACATTTATGTTTGTCGTTTCGATTTTTGTTTTCATTCAAACGGGAAGTGAACTTGCGCTAGGAAATTTCAGTATGGTGAATTCAATCCTTTCGTTTATCGCTTATTATTTCGCAGCAAGATATATTAAGCAAAAAATGAGGAAGAAATCAATCCTGCTTGGCGGAATACTCTTATATGCAGGCGTATTCTTACTTGCTTTCAATGTCACCTATGCCAAACTGCTTTTCTACGCAGCGACGATCGCAATTGCTTATCCAATCCTACTTGTACCGTATATGTCTTTGACTTACGATATTATTGGCCGTGCGTGGCAGGCTGCAGAGTTAAGAATTGAATATATTGTAGTTAGAGAACTCTACATTCTGCTCGGTCGAATTGTTTCAATTGCGGGCTTTATTCTTACCGTCATGTTTTTTGACCCGGTAAAAAGCTTACCTATTTTTTTATTGATCGTTGGATCAGGACATACAATTATTTATTTATTTGTTAGAAAAATTAATATAGACCACCCCGTATGATATACGGATATTTAGAAAAGGTTAGGCCTCGCGACTGAATAAAGTGTGAAAATAAAAAACGCGAGGTCTACATCTTTTTTATTCTAAAAAGAAAAAAACTCCTATAGGTGCCTACCTCTTTCGTTTCGGCTCAAAAGAGGACAATCCGTCGCCTAAATTTCAAAACTGGCTCAAAAAAGATGAATCCTGCGTGTAAATCATAATTTCAACACCAAAAAAATGTTTTTTGCAGAGAAAAGCTCAGAATTGAAGAAAGGATTAAAAGCACCTGTTAGATAGGCAAAATAAATAAGTAATTTTGCATTAACAAAACTAGATATTCTCTTTCAAGTTATATAGAATAAGATAGATTACTATTTTTATAAGAGGATGTGTGGCTTAGCGTGACGAAAGAAAAAAAGAAAAAGACTCATGTTCCTTTGCGATTAAATCTACTTTTCTTTGCGGTTTTTCTATTATTTTCAGTACTAATTCTCCGTCTTGGACTTGTTCAAATCGTCTATGGAGATGATTATAAAAGAGAAATTGAAAGAACGGAAGAAGTGACTGTGAATAATCCTGTTCCTCGTGGGAAAATGTATGATCGAAATTTAAAGGTGATGGTCGACAATGAGCCATTGAATGCTATTACTTATACTAGGAGCCAGGGAACAAAGGCAACGGAAATGCTGGATACTGCAGAAAAACTAGCCAAATTAATTGATAAAGAAACGGATAAAATAACGGTACGAGATAGAAAAGATTTCTGGATTCTTAAACATCTGGATGAGGCTGAAGCAAAAATCACCGATGCCGACCGAAAAAAGGTTATGGAAGGCGAACTTGAACAAAAAGATTTATATAAGCTTCAAATTGAAAGAATTACTGAGAAGGAAATCGATTCCTTCACAGATGCTGAACTTGAAGTGCTCGCTATTTATCGTGAATTTTCGAGTGGCTATGCGCTAACACCACAAATTGTTAAAAACAAAGACGTAACAGAAGTAGAGTTCGCGAGGGTAAGTGAAAACCTTGATTCTTTGCCAGGAGTAAACATCACTACTGACTGGGATCGAACATATGCTTTTGGTCAAACGTTGAAATCCGTCCTCGGTAAGGTATCATCATCAGACGAAGGTTTACCGAGTGAAAAACTTGATTATTACCTTTCACGCGGGTACAGCCGGAATGATCGGGTAGGGAAAAGCTATATCGAATTGCAGTATGAAGATGTGCTTCAAGGAAATAAAGCGAAAGTGAAGAATATAACAGATAAGGGCGGAAATGTTGTTGAATCCCAAATTATTTCTGAGGGACAGCGTGGGAAGGATTTAGTCTTAACCGTTGATATGGATCTTCAGCAAGCAATCGAAAATGAAATTGAGAAGCAATTACTACAGGCAAAAAAAGCAGGCAATACAAAATTCCTTGATCGGGCTTTTGTTGTATTAATGGATCCAAAAACAGGGGAAATTCTGACGATGGCCGGAAAGCAATATGCCATTGATAAGGAAACAGGCAAACCAACGATCAATGATTATGCTCTAGGTAATATTTCGTCTTCCTATACAGTAGGGTCCAGTGTAAAAGGTGCAACAATTTTAACTGGGTATCAAACAGGCGCCATTCAGCCGAATAGGTATTTCTATGATAGACCCTTACTTATTAAAAATACGCCACCAAAGAAGTCGTATTCAAATATGGGGAATATTAATGATTTAACAGCGTTAAAAAAATCCTCCAACGTATACATGTTTTTAACGGCAATTGCGATAGCTGGTGCAGAATATTCACCAAATAGGGGGCTGAATATTGGACCTAAGGACTTTGATACGATGCGCCATTCTTTTGTCCAATTTGGTTTAGGGGCAAGAACAGGGATTGATTTGCCGAATGAAATGACTGGTTTCGTTGGGCAAGATACGAATAATCCTGGTAAATTACTCGATTTTGCTATTGGACAGTATGATACGTATACACCGATGCAGTTGGCACAGTATGTCTCAACAATCGCGAATGGCGGCTATCGAATGGAGCCTCATATAGTCAAAGAAATTCATGATCCTGTTGATGATAATACACAACTTGGTGCTGTATTTAATGAAATAACCCCAAAAGTCCTGAATAAACTGGACATGAAAGATAGCTGGATTGATCGTGTTCAGACTGGCTTTAAAATGGTTGCTATGGAAAAAGGGGGAACGGCTTATAAATACTTCGGCGGAAAGAACAAAGCCTATACAGTCGCTGCAAAAACAGGTACAGCGGAAGCCTTCTATGATGGACCAAACAAAGATAAATATAAAGGTCTCCAAGCAACTATGAACCTGAGTATGGTTGGATATGCTCCGGCAGAGAATCCTGAAGTTGCTTTTGCCGTTGTCGTTCCTTGGGCATATCAAGGCCATTCAAGCAATGGGTTGAATGGAAAACTGGCTGAATTTGCTCTAGATACTTATTTCGACTTGAAAAAGACTCGTCAACAGGCAGACCAAACGGAAGCAACTGTAGAGAATAAGGTTGTTAATAGTAAGGAAATCGAACAAGAACAGGCAGAATAATGAATAAACGCTTTTAAATGAGGATGTCCCAAAAAGGGTCTGATCTCACACTCTATCAATAGTACATACACTCAATTTGTGCTGTTGATAGGGTCTGTGGGTCAGGCCCTTTTGTTTTAGGAGAGCCTTTTTTTGCATTTCAATTCTAGTGTTTACTTTTGTCTACATGTATAGAAGGTGAAAATAGGGGAATTTCTAAAGAAAAGAATTGTTTTTTCTCGATTATTCGACGCGATTCCTGTTTGTTGTTTACAAAATTCGCACAGAAGTTTACGCAAAATTTACAAATGGTTTAATGTTCTTTAACAGTAGGATAGTAATCTTAGTTTGTAGAAACAAACAATGAATATTTCAGGGGGAATAAGTAAATGAAGAAATTTAAAGGTTTCGCTTTAACAGCAATGTTAACGGGAGTTTTAGCTGTAGCAACAGCATGCGGCTCAGACACTACTAAAGATGAAAGCACTTCTGGTACTGCTGGGGACACAGCTGCAAAACTTTCTGGAGAAGTTATTATTGATGGTTCATCTACTGTATACCCAATCATGGAAGCTGTTTCTGAAGAATACGGAGCAGTTCAGCCAGATGTAAGAGTATCTGTTGGTTTTTCAGGTACTGGTGGCGGATTTAAGAAGTTCATTGCAGGAGAAACAGACTTAAGCAACGCTTCACGTCCAGTGAAAGATGAAGAAAAAGCAGAGCTTGATAAAAATGGAATCGAATATACTGAATTACCATTAGCATTTGACGGTATAACAGTTGTGGTTAACCCGGATAATGATTTTGTAGACCATTTGACAGTTGAAGAATTAAAAGCACTATGGGTAGATAACGGAAAAGCAAAAATGTGGTCTGATATCCGTCCGGAGTGGCCGAAAGAAGAAATTAAATTCTATTCTCCAGGTACAGATTCAGGAACATATGATTATTTTAACGAAGTTATTTTAGAGGATGCACCGATTGTTTCAAACGCAACACTTTCAGAAGATGACAATATCCTTGTTCAAGGTGTATCAGGTGATAAAAACGCAATTGGTTTCTTCGGTTATGCTTATTACGCTGAAAACCAAGACAAGCTTAAAGATGTAAGCATTGATAATGGAAATGGTCCAATTGAACCAACTCATGAAACAATTGGAAATGGGGACTACGCACCACTTTCAAGAACAGTTTTCACATATGTATCGAATAAAGCTGTAGCTGAAAAAGAACAAGTTGCAGACTACACGAAATTTACAATTGAAAATGCTGGTGAATTGGCAGAAGAAGTTGGATATATCAGCTTACCTGAAGAAGATTATAAGAAAGATTTAGAAAAACTCGCTGAACTTACTAAATAAACGTACGTTTAAATGAATAACAAAAATGAAAAGATGGCGGGTACAACCTGGATGGACCCGCCATCCTTTTGGCTATGATGAAAGGGGTTTTCAGATTGCCACGCGGTAACGATAAAGAGTACTCAGTGCAGCAAATGATTACAGAGAAAAGATTAAAGAAAAAGAACCAATTTAATTTTGAAAAAATAATTCCCGGACTACTTTTACTGACAGCGGTTCTATCTGTTTTAACAACGATTGGAATTGTGTTCACATTAATATTTGAAACATTTATCTTCTTTGACCGAGTATCAATCATTGAATTTTTCACAAATAAAAAATGGTATCCATTTTCTGCGACAGATGCATCATTTGGAATTATGCCGCTCGTTGTGGGTACTTTAAAAGTAACAGGAATTGCAGCAATCGTTGCAGTCCCTATTGGTTTGGCAACTGCCATCTATTTGAGTGAGTATGCTTCTGAAAAAGCACGTAGAATCATTAAACCAATTTTAGAAGTATTGGCTGGTATCCCTACCATCGTGTATGGATTTTTTGCACTGACATTTGTTACGCCAATATTGAAACAGTTGATTCCGAGTCTTGAAACATTTAATGCATTAAGCCCGGGGATTGTCGTGGGAATTATGATTACGCCAATGGTTGCTTCTTTATCAGAGGATGCCATGTCGTCTGTACCACGTTCAATTCGCGAAGGAGCCTTCGCACTTGGAGCCACTAAATTAGAAACGACAATTAAGGTCATTTTACCCGCAGCAATATCTGGAATTACCGCATCGGTTGTTCTTGCTTTATCCCGAGCAATTGGTGAAACGATGATTGTTTCAGTGGCAGGTGGGTCAACACCGAATGCAAGTTTTGATGTCACATCCTCTATTCAAACAATGACGGCATATATTGTTCAAGTGAGCACAGGTGATGCTGGGTATCAAACGACCATTTATTATAGTATATATGCAGTAGGAATGACATTGTTCCTCTTTACACTGTTTATGAACTTGTTTGCACAGTTCATCACACGAAAGTTTAAGGAGGAATATTAATGAATAAGTTAGTGGATAAAGAAATAGTTGCAAAAAAAATGCCGAGTAGGATTATTAGAAATCAAGTATTTAAAGGATTGTTTTTCCTTTCCACGTTGTTTGGTTTATTAGTACTCGGGGTATTGTTTTATAGAATAATTACTCAAGGGATTGGTTATTTAGATTTGGATTTCTTCCAGAACTTTGCATCAAGAAGACCGGAAAATGCTGGAATTAAGGCTGCCATCATCGGTACAATCTGGCTTATGGTAGTCGTGGCTCCCGTTTCGTTAATTCTAGGTGTCGGCACTGCGATTTATTTAGAAGAATATGCGAAAAAAAATAAATTTACATCGTTCATTAAACTTAATATCTCCAATCTTGCCGGCGTCCCTTCGATTGTATTTGGACTACTGGGGCTTACCATTTTCGTTAGAGCATTGGCATTAGAACGTTCTGTACTAGCTGCAGGATTAACGATGAGTCTTCTTGTTCTACCTGTCATTATTGTAGCCTCACAGGAAGCAATCCGTTCTGTTTCGAAAGAACTCCGTGAAGCATCTTTCGCAATGGGAGCAACGAAATGGCAAACTGTTTTAAAAGTTGTATTACCTGCTTCGATTCCTGGCATCTTAACCGGTGGGATTTTGGCATTATCAAGAGCGATCGGTGAAACAGCACCACTTATCGTTATTGGAATTCCGATGTTCGTCGCCTTTTTGCCTAAAACAATCATGGACACATTTACTGTATTGCCTATGCAGATCTACAACTGGACATCCCGTCCTCAAGCAGAATTTCAAGATGTAGCAGCGGCTGGTATTCTAGTTATGCTTGTTTTATTAATCCTAATGAATTCGATTGCGGTATTCATTCGAAATCATTTCCAGAAAAGATATTAAGGGAGGAAACAGCAAATGAATGTAACAGTATTAAGATCCCAAAATGAACAAGACGGAATAACTACAAAGACCCATGAGGAAAAAGAATTTGTCTATAAAACAACAGATTTGAACCTATGGTATGGAAGTACACATGCCTTAAAAAACGTCAACTTGAATTTGTATGAAAATGAGGTTACCGCTATCATTGGACCATCAGGGTGTGGAAAGTCGACGTATATTAAAACGCTAAACCGCATGATTGAAATGGTTCCTGGTGTAAAAACATCTGGTGAAATCCAATACAGAGGTCGTAATATTTTAGATAAATCATACGGTGTGGAAGATTTACGTACTCAAGTAGGAATGGTGTTTCAAAAGCCAAATCCATTTCCAAAGTCTATTTATGAAAATATAGCGTACGGTCCCAAAATCCATGGAATCAAAAATAAGAAGGTTCTTGATGAAATTGTTGAGAAAAGTTTACGTGGTGCAGCGATTTGGGATGAGGTGAAAGACCGTCTAAAAGAAAATGCGTATGGCCTTTCAGGTGGACAGCAACAACGTCTTTGTATCGCTCGTTGCCTTGCCATTGAGCCGGATGTCATCTTGATGGATGAACCAACTTCTGCACTGGATCCTATTTCGACTTTAAAAGTGGAAGAATTAATTCAGGAACTAAAAAATGACTTTAGTATTATCATCGTTACGCATAACATGCAGCAAGCTGCACGTATTTCTGACCGTACGGCATTTTTCTTGAGCGGTGAGGTTATCGAATATCGTGATACAACAACAATTTTTTCAAACCCAACTGATAAACGGACAGAAGATTATATTAGTGGAAGATTTGGTTAATGAAAAGGGTCTGACCTCGCACTCTGTATTGAGTTGTTGCGGGGTCTGACCCTTTTTTGAGATATTCTCTTCACTATTCAGTCAGCATTTTAACAATTTCGGTAAGTTCCATATTAGGTGTAAATGTATATTGTCCAATCTGAATGCGCTTGATTAATTGATTTTCTTTCAAGTATTGGAGAAACACTACACCATTTTCGAAAATGCCCTCGTTTTCAAGAACCTCTGCTATTTTCTCAGGTGTCATCCCAGATTCCACAGTTAACGTATAAGAAACAGCAAATGGCTTCTCAGCTTGTATAGGTACCGCTCGTTTCTTAGTAGCATCAGAAATGGTTTCACTGACCTGCTGCTTGCTTGTAGACTCTTTTTTGCTAGTTTCAGCAGATTGGATTTTGTATCCGTTATGTTGCAGCATCACTTTCGCTTCTTCAAGGGTTAAAGAGGCTTTCTTTTCAATAGGAAATACATATGAATAGCCACCAACAAGAGCAGACGTGAATATGATTCCTGCTGCAAATGCTCGAATTGTCGATTTATTCATGTTTTGATCCTCGCTTTTGTTGCATCTTCAATAACTGTGATGACCGTATCCATCGATAAGGTAGATTGTTTGGCAATTTGCTCAAGTGATATCCCTTGTTGATACAGTGAGAGCACTTGGCTTTTAAGAATTTCATTGATCTGTGAAGCAGTGTTGTTTGGTTTATGTACTGTATACGATGGAGGATTTTCTTGAATAAGTAGTTCTTCTTCTAATATTTTGATTTTCTTTTTAATTTGATACATGTCTTGCATATGCGTAATGGTCATTTGCTCTATTTCTTCTTCAAGTTTTGCATGATCTTTTGTGAAGAAGGAAATTAGTAAAAGAATACTGGAAAATACCAAAAGACCAATTAGTAGATATTCCATACGTTCACCTCTGCATTTTTTTAATTGGGTCTTTCTGATCGTTTAAACCCCTTGATACCGTCGCTTCGAGTGAAAGTAGACAAATACTACGTTGAACTAAGGATGCGAATCAAAGGTGGCTAAGACAAAGGCATTTAGCTATTTAGTCGTTCGGTCACAATTCTTAATTTACCACACTTTTTTGCGAAATTGGGCAAGTTTCTGGAACAATGAGCATAATTATAAAAAATAAACCGGTATTTGTCTAATCAGTTACTGAAACGTTGTCGAATTTAAATGGAAAAACCTAATAAATACGTATTAGAAAATATTTTTTGATTAATTTACCTAGAAGGAAAGGGAGTTATGCAATTCGACAAAATGCGTTCATTGTATGGAATGCTATTCAGTGCTACGATTAGAGTAATAAAAAACTGACTATTCTAACTATTGAACAGACACACAGCTCGAAAGTTGTAGGTCTTACTTAAATGTTAATATATTGAAGCGCTTACATTAAATGAAAAGGGGAGAATCATGATGAATACTTTATCAACTTACGAAACATTACCCAAGGGATCTGAGTCACATGGCTTCCGGAAACAATTAAAGGCTGGAATATGGATTGATGGAGAATTTGACTGGTATTCTGAAGAAGAAATGGCTGTCAATACAGGGGGGCAAATGCGTTCTCTTATTCAATCTTTTTCAAAACAGCATATATCATTTGTGAGATGCACGATTAAAAATACATCTGCTTTTTTAAAATCACCTAAAATGGTTTTTCATTATGAAAACATGCGTGATCCTCAAAATGTTGCCTTTTATTGCCCAGGAGAGAAGGCAATTTTACACATTGGCAAAAAATCAATCTCCTTGCTTGGTGGGGTAGTAAAAGGAAAGGGGATCTCGCAATATTGTATTCAAGGAAAAGGGAGCTTGTATCAGTATGGCTGCTTTAAATCGCTTAAAGAAGGAATACTGTCCTATTCACCGCTTGCAAAAGGAGAAGTGAGTAGCATCTTTTCCTTAGAACCGGAAATTCAACCTGATGAGTGTATTGAAGCAGTCGCTTGGGTCATCCACACAAACACCAAAGAGGAAGCCTTGTTTATGCATGATCAATTACTTTCTGCTCTGCCCCGTTAATAGAAGTATTTTATGATAATATTTCTCAAAAAACAGACTAGCATTTGTATAGAAAAAATGCTATTATAGAAAAGTCCTATGTGAAAACGACAATATGTTTGGAGGGAAATACACATGCGCGTGAATATTACATTAGCTTGCACTGAATGTGGAGATCGTAACTATATTTCTAAAAAAAATAAACGTAATAATCCAGATCGTCTTGAGCTTAAAAAATACTGCTCAAGAGAAAAACGTTCAACTACACACCGTGAAACAAAGTAAGCAACAGGGTTTTCTCCTGTTGTTTTTTTTTTGTAGAAAAATGGTTGGAGCTATACAAAATGTAGTACAATAAGAATTTAATTAACTGAAAAATTAGAATTTAATTAACGATCTTTTCATTTAAGTTAAGTGATTACATGTTAAAACATAAGAAAGGCGGTATTCTACATGACAGATAATAAGCGGGAAATTCGTGAAGAAATGAAACGAAGATTATCAAGTTTGTCTACGATTGAGCATACCCAGCTTTCGCGTGAAATTGCACAGAAAGTATTCGCGCTAAAAGAATGGAAGCAGGCAGAAACGATTGGTATTACTGTAGCGGTTCATCCGGAGCCTGAAACAAAATTTATTATTGAACAAGCTTGGCTCGAAGGAAAACGCGTAGCGGTTCCGAAATGTAAGCCAAGTAGTAAAGAATTGGATTTCAGGTACATAACCAGCTTCTCGGAATTAGAGACGGTTTATTTTGGCTTACAGGAGCCCGTATTGGCGACGGAGCAGGCAACTAAGGAAGACCTCTCATTACTAATCGTACCGGGTTTAGCGTTTACAAGAAAAGGGTACCGATTGGGCTTTGGTGGCGGATACTATGACCGTTTTCTTTCCGATTATAAAGGCAAGCTACTGTCACTTGCATTCGAACTTCAGTTAATGGAATACTTGCCTATCGAATGTCATGATATCCCCGTTTCAAAAATTATTACACCAATTCATGTATATAGCGCCGAGAATTAATACTTTTTCTTATGCATATAAAGAGAATGTTCAAAAATCCGGTAAAAAAGCTTGTGAATTGCATCAAAGCGTATTTTTGACCTTCTTTGAAAGTCGCGCACGTCATGACGAGCCACACAGAAGTCAGCACATCCTGTGAAAGTCTGGTTCTCGCGTATTCCTACATATTTGAAAGGTTGTTGAGATGTGCTCGCAGAACTTCTCTGCTCTTTTTATCCTCCTTTTTGAACGCGCACTTAAAATGAAACTTAGATTAATCGACAGTACGAACCCGATTTAATGAACTAAACTACTGAAGAGCACAGCGGTAGTTTCACTGTATCTCACCAATCGGGGATTTACAGGCTGTTTATCCCCACCTATTTATTGCTTGTTTTTCTCGGGAAAATTGAGGTGGGGGTATTACAGCTTGTTAAACCCGGATAAAAAGTCTTGATTTCGCCACACTAGGGATAGGAGGGATGGATATGCTTCGAACAATAATGAAAATAATGATGATTGGCATGGTAGTGTATTTTGGATATCATTGTCGTTATCGCTTGATGAATCTGATCTTAGCCAATTCATTTTTGCGTAAATTGCTAGTTTCGGGAACATTTGGATCACGTGCTGTACGTGAGAAGATGTTGCAAGGCCTCTTTAGTGGGGGAAATGGTACTAATTATTCGTAAGGCAGGTTTTGGGTCTGATTCTGTATCTCCTAAGCTTATAGGAGTGGGGATCAGCCCTTTTTTAGGAGCTAAGAAGAACATTATGAATAGCAATTTTTTCGAGAGTAGAGCCAATCAATTTAATGCGAATCTATATTTTTCAATGTCTATAGATTGAGCAAGGCTCTTGCTTTTGAATAACAAAAAAACGAAACAATTGATGTACGTTTGTTTGTACAATTACAATTAAATCTACTATAGTGAAGAGAAAGGGTAAGCAAGAATACATAAATTAGCAATAAGAAAGTGGGGAAAGTATTGGCAGTTAAGGAGGATTATCTATATTGGTCGATTATTAAACAGCTTACAGTTCAATATCATTATCGAATGGTTACGATATCTGACGATCATCAAGAAATATGGCTTGAAACAGAGAAAGACAAGGCGTTTCCTGTTGTTAGAATCATTCGTCATGATCTTGATTGGGCGAATTGGTTAAAGCGTGATATTGACAGAGCCACTCTAATTGGTGAACAAATAAGGAGAAAACTTATTAAAAAGCCTTTGGATGTTTTGAATGTGTATATTACAGAGTTTGAACCTGTAGATGAATATGAATTTATTGACAAGAAAAGGATGGCAAACAAAACGACAGTCACTTCACAAATCGTAAGTACAGCTGCCTATACTGACAGAATAAATGAGCTTGAAACGATGTTTACTAAGTCTCTTTCCATTGAATTTCCACCTGATGAGGAAATTGACGAACAAAGGATTAGCAAGGTAAAACAAGTTGCTCTAGCGGGTTCTGTTCAACAAGCAAAGGAAGAACAACAGCTATTCCAAAGAGGGAAACCTTTATTTACATATATTTTTATGGCGATGCAGATTATCATCTTTTTATTAATGGAAATGAATGGTGGAAGCACGAATACAAAAACACTAGTGGATTATGGAGCTAAATATTCGCCTTATATTCTGTCCGGAGAATGGTGGCGCTTTTTTACACCAATTGTTGTACATATTGGCCTTATGCATTTATTGATGAATTCCCTATCTCTCTATTTTATTGGAACGGAAGTTGAACGGCTTTATGGAAATATCCGATTTTTAATCATTTATCTGGTAGCAGGCTTTGGTGGATCATTAGCCAGTTTGATTATTACGCCGTCCGTTTCTGCGGGAGCGAGTGGCGCTATTTTTGGCTGTTTTGGTGCTTTACTCTATTTTGGCATCATATACCCGAAATTATTTTTTAGAACGATGGGCATGAATATTATTATTTTGATTGCAATCAATTTAGGCTATGGCTTTTCAGTGGCAGGAATTGATAATGCCGGGCATATTGGTGGGTTGGTCGGCGGCTTCTTGGCTGCTGGTATCGTCCATCTCCCTAAACATAAACCAAACATTAAACAACTATTATTTGCGGGTGCTACGATTATCCTTACCTTTGGATTGCTTCAATACGCCTATAGTGATAGGAATCAATCTGTATACTTTGATGATGAAACGACAGGGAGTTTGGCCCGAGAATATATGACTGCTGGAGATAGTGATAAAGCATACGAACTGTTAACGACTAGTATTGATAAAATGGAAACTCATCCGTTTTCTTCATTTGTATTAGGAAATATTGAATTTGAGCGTGGTAATTATCAAGATGCCTCAATGAATTACGAAGAGTCCGTAATGCAAAATCCGGAATTTCATCAAGCTCATTACATTTTAGGCTTATGCTATTATAAGCTACATCGGGTGGAAGAAGCGAAGAGCCAGTTTCAAAAAGCGGTTGATCTTTCTCCAGATCAAGAAGAATATCAAAAAAAATTGAATCAGTTGAATGAAACACCATAAAGTATCACTATCTTGCAAATAATAAGGGTTTTAGGAATAAATGCTCTATAGCCTTTGCGTACCAATTAATACGTGGGGGTCCCTCCCCATGATTTACATAAATGATTTAGACAGTTGACTAAAGCTAACCTTTGAAAAAAGCCTCGCATGAAGAATAAATATTTTTCTTCGTGCGAGTGCTTTAGAAATAACTTTTATCCCGCTTTAACGGGCAGTAAACCTCCCACCTCAAGGTCTAGAGGAACCGTAGAAGCATAGTTGGGGGATAACTACCCGTTAAAGCCCGATTGGTGAGATACAGTGAAACTTACCTTTGTGATCTTCAAAGGCTTAGTTGAACCAATCGGGTTCATACTGTCGATTGATCGAAGCGATAGCGAAGATCTTAGCGACAGTAGAACGGGACTAACAATCAGTGGGAGATGAAGAACCCCCCCACTGATTGAAGTTTCACTTTATATACTTTGCCGAAGCACTATAGGTGTTCCGTCGCTAGTTTGCAATAGAATGAGAAGCTCTGTGTGATTTTTTGCAACAAGTACAATTGGGATAGTACTGCCGAGTGGATTTAGGATGCTTCCGTCTTCTTTTTGTATTCCCAAAAGATAATTTTTATATAGTCCTTCCCAAAGTTTTCCAATTATTTCTTCTCTCTGTGCCGCTGGAAAACTTTTAAGTAGTTCATGGGTCCTGTTTGGCAAATCCGTTAATGGTAATGCGGTGTAATGATTTTCTAGGATGCCGAATTGCTTCAGGACGTCTGTATAAGCTGTATCGACAATAGACCTTGTGTACTTGTCAAGTGTATGCTGCCATTTTTTTTGCTCATTATTGATCGGATCGTGAAATACTTGAAAGTCCTTTTGGAGAGAGAGGATTGCATAAAGATGATCTTTACTCATTTTTTGCACACTTGTATAGGTGTTTTCTTTCGGATGAACTTCTCCATAATGGAAACTGACGCTTTCGAAGAGACCACTTTCTTTTTCAGAAAAAGATTTTATTTGTAATAAATTTGCTTGATTTTGTTTCCAATCCTTTATAAGTCCTAGTAATCGGCCGTTTCTAAATAATAAAGAAATATCTTGGCGTAAATAAACCGGCTGAGCTAAGGTGGATTCGACTTTCCAGTTTACTTGATAGTGTGACGCACCTTTTTGCTTTGCACGTAAATTCGTATCAGCTGTAGTAAAGCGGAGGTCAGGGTCTATCGGGAAAAAAATAATGGTTTCTTCGACAGATTTTGATCCGAAGGTAAAAAATGCAGCTAATAGAGCAGTTACTAATATAATGGCTGTATGCTTCCATTCGATTTTCATTATGCACCTCCAAAAAAATCACGGTACTCTATCTTATGAATGAAGATGGACAACTATGAAAATATATTTTGTTTTGCAAATAGATAAAACATTTATGAGCGCCTGTTCTAAAGCCCATCGATAAAGTAAAAATTCCATTAGTGGGGGAATGTAGCCTGTTAAACTGGGATAAAAAGGTTCGCAGGTTTTATAAACTGTATCACCTTATGAAGGTGGCGGTACAGAGCTGATTTTGCGAAGCCCCGCCATTTTTTATAGAAAAGCGCTTTCACTTGTCGATTAATCATGTATTCGCTATACTTTTACTAGAATATATAGAATATAAATTAAGTAAAGCAACTTTAGGAAAGGGACATTCATGAAAACAATTTATGATATTAAAACATACTTAAGAAGATTTGGAACGTTCATTTATACAGGTGACAGAATCGCAGATCTTGAACTGATGGAAGTAGAGATTCGAGAAATCTACAAGTTAGGTATAATGGACACTAAAGAATTCCAGATGGCTATTTTGTTGTTAAGACAAGAGATTCAGGCTTCGGAATGAGAAGTAATCGGGTTGATGTATATAAACATTCAATAAAAAAGTAGAAGGTGACATAAATGGATAAATGGCTAATGGGCGTAGATTTGGGTGGAACCACAACGAAACTCGCAATTATTAATATGTACGGTGAAATTCTCCATAAATGGGAAATTTCAACTGATATTTCAGATAATGGTCAGCGCATCACGACCAATATTGCCAAAGCGATTGATGATAAATTGGCGGAATTAGGAGAGTCTAAAAGTAAGTTACTTGGGGTCGGAATGGGGGCACCAGGCCCTGTAAATGCTGTAAATGGTTCAATCTATGAAGCTATTAATCTTGGCTGGAACAACTACCCGTTAAAGGATTTACTGGAAACGGAAACTTTACTACCAGCTGTCATTGATAATGATGCGAATATAGCAGCACTTGGAGAAATGTGGAAGGGTGCAGGGAATGGGGCAAAGGATATCGTTTGCGTGACACTTGGAACTGGAGTCGGTGGCGGGGTCATTGCTAACGGATTAATGGTTCATGGGGTAAGCGGTGCAGGTGGAGAATTAGGTCATATCACAGTCGTACCAGAGGCAGGTGCTCCTTGTAACTGCGGCAAAACCGGCTGTCTTGAAACGGTAGCTTCCGCGACAGGAATCGTTCGTTTGGCAAAAGAAGCTTTGGAAAAAACAAACGAACCTTCCTTGCTCCAAGAAAAAATAGATGATGGGGAAAGCTTATCATCGAAACTCCTATTCACATGTGCACAAGAAGGAGATGTTATATCTCTAAAGGTTATTCAGCAAGTTAGCAAGTACTTAGGCCTTGCTTTAGCACAGGCAGGTAATATCTTGAATCCGGAAAAAATCGTCATTGGCGGAGGGGTCTCTAAAGCGGGTGATTTACTGCTTAAACCAGTTCGGGATTATTTTGAACTCTACGCATTTAAGCGGGTTCGCAAATCAACAACAATTAGCATGGCTACACTTGGAAATGATGCAGGAGTCATCGGAGCTGCATGGCTTGTGAAAAAACATTTCGCTAATTAATGGATTTTGATAAATCATCACAATGAGAGAATGTTCCAAGAAAGGGTGTGACCCTTTCGTTATGGGACATTCTTTTTTTGCATTTATTAATAAAAAATATTTTGTGACAGTTTTTGGGGGCTTTCGTTGATTTTTTGTTTTATAATGAATATCTAAAGCATTAGTAAAAAAGGAGGTGTGGGGGTTGAAAAATTTTTTAGGGCAGTAGTTCATCTATTACTGCGACCGGGACTGCCGGCAATTCGTTTAAACAATTGTTTTGTATTATGTACCATCTCCATATTCCTTCTCCTAACGGCTTGTGAGGCCACGAAGAATGAAGAAACACTGAAACCAGAAAAAGAATTAGAAAACCCCGTTGTCGTTGACGACAAGTATGAGATACCTGAATTTCTAATCGACAAACACGAACAGATTGTACAAGTGTATGGCTGGTTGGATTCCTCCACCATTATTTATTCGGCAAAACTCGGCGAAAATAATCAATTACAGGTGATGAGCTGGAATTTTCAGACGCAGAAAAAAAGCGTTTTTTATCAACCAACCGAAGATATTGTGGATGTCAGTATTAGTCCAGATCGATCGTACGTGCTCGTTCATTTAGCTCCAGTGGCTAATGAAGCAGTGATTGAAGTTTTGAACCATGATGGCACAATGGCTTTTTCTGCTTCTGTTCCATCAATTGAGTTAGCTTATGAATGGAATATACATGATCAAGGTGTGTTGTTTCTTTCTAGTTTTTTTGAAGATTGGTCATATCGAACATACATCATAAATACGAAAGAACAAAAGATTGAAACGATAGAATTTCCACAACCCTTTGTGAAGTGGGGAAGTAAGGAAGACCTGCTGTATCTAGACTGGAATGAAGATGAGCCTAATTTAAAAGCGCCACTTATGAAGAAGAATCTTCATTCGAATCAGCGGGAAAGTATGATGCTTGACGTTATTTACTTTACTCGAACAGAGCATATATTAATGACGATTCAAGATCAAAGTGAGAACTATGATAAAGCTACGTATAGCTTTTTTACTGATAAAAACAAGCGTATTACAAGTTTTTCAGCACCACATTTAAAAAACTATTCAAATTGGCTAATTCCTTACTTCGACATGAGAGAAGAAACTTCTCAATTTATCTCTTTCATACCAGAAAAAGCGGCGAATGTTAGTCAATATGCTGGGGGATTTTCCTTACAGGTATTCAACTGGAAGACAGGAAAAGAAGAAGTGATTCTTACCAAAGCGGAAAACGAACCATTAAGCTGTTCACCGAATGGTATTTGGTGCCTTTATGGGAATCAATTTGAAAAAATTATTAACTTGAAGAATAAAACAGTAAATCATTTATTTGAAATTAGCTAAGAATAAAGAGGCCGCCGATTGGCAGCCTCTTTATTCTTAGCGCTTTAAGTAATTAGTGTACCAGTGTTGGAAAGCCGTTGTTAATGACAGTCATAATGGCAAACCAGCCAAATACGACTGTACTTCCTCCAGCAAACAAAATCGCTAGAATGTTTTTATCTTTAAATGCACGTAGTGTAGCAGCTAGTCCCAATATTGCGACTAGAGCGAAAATAATTACTAATCCCATGTTTTTGCCCCCTTTGTTCTCAATCTTTGCTTACTTATAATGTACCCAAAGATTTGATAACGAACTTTAGAATATGTAATTTTGATTGCATATATTAACATTTTAATGTTTTTTTGGATGTTTGTCGAGGTTTAAAAATGAACCTTTTTGTATGAAGGGCATGGGGACGGGTCTCCGCGGCTTACTAATGTAGCCAGCTTACTTAGCGGGTACATTTATATTATTGAGAAAGCAGCTGAAATTCCGGTTCCACACCGCCACCATTATGATTAGGCGAGTGTAGCGTGTTTAATGAACTATCCTTCATAATAACTGGTGGCGTTTTAACACCATTCAGGTTTTGTAATTAGATTGATGCTTCATGGTAAATGATGGCGTTATTACGCTATATTCTTTTTGTAAGTTAAATGAATGGTTTTATTTTTTCAAAAATGATAGGTTTAAACCGTTATATGTTTCTCGCGAATCTAATATGAAACATCATGTCTTAGAAGTTGTGTGAAATGATCATAAACCGTTTTGCAATTAAGAATAGGAGTGGAAGATGTTGAAGTGGAACCAGATTCCTTTAGGACCGTTACAAACAAATTGCTACGTCATAGAGAAAGCAGAAAAGTGTGTAATTGTCGATCCAGGCGGAGAAGGTAATAAATTAATTCAGTATATTCAGACTAAAAAATGGCAGCCCATGGCGATTTTATTAACACACGCTCATTTTGACCATATCGGAGCTGTGGATGTTATTCGAGATTATTACCAGATTCCCGTATACTTACATGAAAAGGAAGCAAAGTGGCTTGCAGACGCAAATCTAAATGGCTCACAATCATTTACCCCGGGGAACCCAATCGAAATAAAGCCTGCAGATCAAACCATTACAACAGAATTTGACTTGGTGCTTGGCGAATTCCATTTTACTGTATTGGAAACTCCAGGACATTCACCAGGAAGTGTTTCCTATTATTTACGAGATGAAGGCATGATTTTCGCAGGTGATGTACTTTTCCAACAAAGCGTAGGCCGCACAGATTTAAGAGGTGGCAATGAACAGCAATTGCTGAAAAGCATTCACGATAAGCTATTAACCTTGCCAGAAGATACGATTGTCTTACCTGGACATGGTCCGATTACGAACATTGCTGATGAAATGGATCAAAACCCGTTTCTGAATGGATTTTAAGATAAAAAATATGAAAAAAGAGGGTTTCCAAAAAAAAGAAAGGGTCAGATCCCACATCTACTATAGATCGTTTATTTGTCGTGTGAAGGACATTATAAACGATCTATAGAGTGTGAGGTCAGCCCCTCCTTAGCCCCTTTTTACTATGTAGCAATTAATGCGCTGCCCCGCCCGCAGGCAGTAAAAATACTGTGTAGTAGCTGTATCCGACAAAGAAAACGGTTAAATAAGCGCCAAACACATAGATATACATACGCTCTGAAAGACGAAGATAACTTAAAAGTACAAAAAAACCAGTTTGCCCGAAGAAAAGTAAAGATAATGCATACATGTCTCCAAGGTAGAAAAAGATTGCCATAATGGCTGTCCAAAAACCTAGAACGCGATACATACGATCCACTCTAATACCCCCTTTAATTCCCATTGATGGTTACATCTAACGTAATTATAGAATAGTTGCTCACGAACTGTAAAGTCTAGTTTGTAAGCAATACCAAATATGTGCAGGGTGACAAGTTTTAAAACAGATAGAGATTGTTCAAAAAGCCCGGTAAAAAAGCTTGCGAATTGCATCAAAGCACATTTTTGACCTTCTGTTAAAATCGCGCACGTCCTATGCAAGTCTGGTACTCAACGTTACTGCATACGCGAAAGGTTCCAAAGATGCGCTCGTAGAACTTTTTGGCTCTTTTTATCCTCCTTTTTGAACACGCACTTTAAGTCTTATTTACTATGCCCATTATTATATATGGAAATTCTTATGGCAGTGAAAGAATCAGTAAGTCATGTAATCCAAACAAGCCCAATAATCTAAAGCCGGTTAGAAAAATATTTGTAGCATTATTATGGACGGTCATACTATTTTTCACTCAAAAAAATATTTTAAATAATTTTATTTTTTTAAAAGGATTTTGCCAAAAAGCGTCGAAATGTATAATTAACCAAAATAGGAGGTGAATTGTAAGTGAAATCGATTGAAAAGACAGCTGACGATATCCTTTCGCGCGCTGTCCGTCTAGGAGCATCTGATATTCATATCGTTCCTAGAAAAGATGGTCCTCTCATCCAGTTCCGCATTGAAAGTAAGCTACATCCCCAGGAAGTGTTAACGAAAGACCAAAGTGATCGCCTCATTTCTCATTTGAAATTTCTTGCTTCGATGGACATTGGTGAAAAAAGACGGCCGCAAAGCGGAGCCATTACCCTTGAGTTGGACAACAAAATTATTGGTCTAAGATTATCTACGCTACCCACCGCTTTTTCCGAAAGCCTTGTGATTCGTCTCATTCCCAAGCAAAACATTCTTCCCGTCGAGCAGCTTTCCATTTTTAAGAATACAGCGGATAAACTATCAGCTCTGTTAAAACATTCTCATGGATTACTGATCCTAACCGGACCGACCGGAAGCGGAAAAACCACTACCTTATACTCGTTGCTTCACCACGCAAAAGACATGACTAACCGCAATGTTATTACCTTAGAAGACCCCATTGAAAACGAATCAGAACAAGTTCTTCAAGTCCAAATTAATGAAAAGGCAGGTATTACGTATTCAGTAGGCTTAAAAGCCATTTTGCGACACGATCCCGATGTGATTATGGTAGGAGAAATTCGTGATGCAGAAACGGCGGAAATCGCTGTGAGAGCGGCCATGACGGGGCATCTCATACTCACAACGATGCATACAAGGGATGCCAAAGGCGCCGTATACCGGTTGCTCGAATTCGGAATCAATTGGATTGAAATTCAACAAACCTTACTAGCTGTGACGGCTCAAAGATTACTAGAACTTCAGTGTCCAATCTGCAAGAGAAATGAATGTGATGGCGAGTGTGGTATTAAAAAGAGAAGAAAACGAGCAAGTGCATACGAACTTATTACAGGTAAAGAGTTGTCAGCAGTATTGCAATCGGCCAAAGGTGAAGGGAATGACGTATATTATCGAAAATTAAGGAATGAAATCGGCAAAGCAGTTGCATTTGGGTATGTAAATCAAGAGGAATTTACAAGATTGGTGTATGAACATGAAACGAAGTAATTGGAATATGAAGGAGCAATCACAATTTCTTCTCAAATTAGGAGAGCTTTTAGAATTTGGCTACCCGCTTGCCGAGGCCATCCGATTTCTTATGCTTCAGCATACTAAAAAGAAAGAAGTGGATTTACAACGTTCGATTTCAGAGCTGCGAAGCGGAAATCCCTTTCATAGCGTCTTAACTATGCTGAATTTTCATCCTCAATTGGTCCACTTTATTTACTTTTCAGAAGCATACGGCAACCTACCTAAAGCACTTCAGGAAGCAGGACTGTATTGGGGGCAAAGAAATGATGATATCGAGAAATTAAAAAAGATCTTTCTGTACCCTCTTTTCCTCATTTTCTTTGTAACAATTGTATTTTATATGATGAAAACTGTGCTTCTACCTAAAATTCAATCTCTTTTTCAAACGATGAATGCTGAAGAAACGTTGTTATTACAAATCATTGTTTCATTCGTAACTTTATTGGATTTGCTTCCTTACCTCCTCATTTTTGCGATTATCGTATATCTGCTACTCCACTCATTTTATTTGAAGAAACTCTCTCCTTTTAAACGCCAAAGCTTGCTTTTAAGAATCCCCCTCCTTGGCACCTTTATAAAATTGTACGAAACCCATTTTTTTGCAAGCCAATTAAGCGGCCTTTTAGTAGGAGGATTATCTATTAACGAAAGTATCACCCTATTTGAAAAGAGTGGGGTTCAGCCGTTTTATCATGATGTTTGTCAATTAATAAGAAATGAATTAACGGAAGGGAAGCCGCTTGACGCCATATTTCGAGATCTGCCCTATTTCGAGAAAAGGTTAAGTGTCATTACAGCAAACGGTCAGAAATCAGGAAGGCTTGAGCAAGAATTATATATGTATAGCCGTTTTATTTTGGATCAAGCCGAAGAGAAGATGAAGTTTATGATGCAGATTATTCAGCCAGCCTTATTTTCGCTAATTGGTCTTGTGATTGTTTCCATTTATTTGGCTGTTCTGTTACCAATGTTTTCGCTTATGAAAGGACTTTAAGGAGGAAAAAAATGAATGAAAAAGGGTTTACACTCATTGAAATGCTCATTGTTTTGTTTGTCATTTCTATCCTGTTAATTATTACGATCCCTAACATTTTGAAAAACCAAAATTCAATTCAGTCAAAGGGTTGTGATGCCTATGTGAAAATGGCTCAAAGTCAAGTACAGGCTTATCAAATCGATCATCATGCATTACCAGAGAGCCTAGCTGAATTGAAAGATAAGGAATATCTTAAAGAAACCTACTGCCAGAAGGAAGGAGATATTATTCTGAGCGCAGATGGAGAAGTCAGCTTAGTGAAGGAGAGTAAGGATGAATAATGAGATAACAATTACTAGTGACGAACAAGGCTATACACTTTCTGAGATGTTGCTTGTGCTGTCTATTTTTATGTTAATTGTTTCTCTAAGTGTCGGCTTTCTACCAGGCTTTTCAAAAAGCATGGAGAAACAGCTCTTCATGGATCAAATGATTGATGATTTGCATTATATACAGCATTATGCAATGACTCATAATATGAAGACGATTGTTTCGATTGATACGAAAAACAAAAAATACTATGGATTCACCGATTTTAAAGAGAAAATACTTGTTCAACGATCGATTCCAAATGACATAAAAATTGATAAAGGGAGCCTGAATTTGGAACTTACCTTTTACCAAGAAGGAGTACCTAAAATGTCAGGCACTTGGTTGATTCGGACGAAAAATTCAGTAAATAAACTCACCATTTATTTAGGGGCAGGAAGGATGAAAATTGAGAAACTCTAACGGATATATATTTCTAGAGACTATGATTGCTTTTGTCATCTGCTTATTTATTGTGAGTACGATTTTGACTATCGTCCATGAAGTCAAAATTGATCGTGCAAATATAAAAATTAGATCCGTTGCCCTGCACCTACTTTATGAAACATTGGCCGCTTATCTTGACGGTGATGGAAGATTGTCAACAGAATTATCGGACGAGTACCGTTTCACTTGGACGATTGAAGACGAATCGGCAAAGGTAATGGGATGTATTGAATATGAAAATTCAGAAGGTTCATATGAAACGATTTGTGACGCAGTTGAATAATCGAGGGTTCACACTCGTTGAGATGTTGCTGTCCTTGTCGATCTTTATTTTGATTGCTGGAATGATTGTTCAGCTTTATGTAGTAGTAGGGAAAGAACTTTATCAGGAAAAACGGCTCAATCAAATGGAGTGGGAAATTTTTCTACAACAAATTAAAGGAGAACTTTGGCTATCTAGCAGCCAGACTATATTAAATGACAGCATGTATATGGTTGTAGGGGAAAATATTATAAGCATTGAAAAATATGATCATATTTTACGAAGGCGGGTGAATGGTACGGGACACCAAATTATGCTTCAAAACGTTTCTAGCTTTCATTGTAGAATGGAAGAAAATAAGATAGTTATATCCGTAAAAGATTTGGCAGGAAATACGTTTACAAGGGTGCTGAGACCCTTCGTGACAAGTGGGTTTGAAAATGTACAAGAATGAAAAAGGGGCTGTATTGCCTGTCACAATGGTTGTAGCCTCGATTTTGATTGTGTTCACTTTTTACAGCATAGAGAAATTCAATCTTGAAAAAATGTTTTACAAAAATGTTGAAAATGTTTTAGTACTTGATCATCTTTTGTTGTTGGCCTCGCATGAATTACAGAATATAGTCGCTCATGATACGTATGGTGATGAAGGAGTTCTTTACTTTCCCAACGGGACTGTTGAGTATGCAATGATAAGCAGCGAAGAGCGCTATTTTTCGATGGAATTATCTGCATTAACAACGCAAGGTCTGAGTAGGAAAGTGAATGTCCTTTACGATATAGAGGAGGGGGAGTTGGTAAAGTGGGGGAAAGTATATACTCTAAACGATCATATGAATAAGTAAGCTGATTTTGTCCATACTAAATAGTAGGTGATGTCTATGTCTACGAATGATTATATTAAATATTTAACGCAGCAACTAGTAAAATACTTTGAAGTTCCAAAAAACGTTCGAAAAGAACAACGCAAACATAAAAAAGAAAATAGACCAACATTTCTAAGTCAATGGTTTGGAATTGTACCTTTCGCAATTAGCATGCTTTTAAAAAGAAAATAAAGTGAAACTTCCATCAGTGTTTTTTTCCACTGATGGTTAGTTAAACCCGGATAAACGAGAGAGATTGTCCAAATAGGGTCAGACCTCACACTCTTTACACTGTTTATTGTGTCATGTACACATCATATAAATAGTGTTTAGAGAGTGTTGGGGTCTTGACCCTTTTTGTTTCTAGAAAACTAAATCGCTTGATTGGACAAATAAAATAATCCGCCATTAACAATAGAAATAGTAATATTCGGTTCATAGCGATTTTGTAATGCTTCTTTTTCTGTATAGTAGCTCTCAGCTTTGTCTTCCATATCTTGATAAAAGTTTTCAAGTAACCGTAAATCATCTTCCCATCGCTCGATCGCTCTTTCAGCCCAAGTATGATCGTCACCTTCGAAAGTTCGCCTAATATATGAGTCAAGCCTGAGCAGACCGCTTTTTGGTTTGATGAGCGGCGATAAGGTAAATGAGTAGTCTGGAATTTTTGGAGTTACTTGTATTTGTAAAAGCCTTTCATGAAACTGTTCGACGATTTCTCCGGTTATTAAATTTAAGCCTGCAGACAACAGAATATCTTTCTTGCGATCACTTTGATAGGAAATTTTTGCATTGATAGAAAGCCATGGATATAAGGGATTCTGCGTATGGTCCTGCTGGATAATCTCCTCGTATAAGCGGATAAATCCGGCAAGCTTTTTCGTAGAGGCAAAAATTTGATGTAGTCGTTGTGATCCGAAATGGATCAGTTCCCCTTTGATGTCAGCTGGTGCCTGTTGTGGATCTGTTATAAGGGTAAGCTGAGATGGCTTGGGAACGCCACCGGTTTTTTCAAGGTAGTGCCAGTAAAAGGGACGGTTCATCAATTCCTTATCGAGTTCAATCGTTAATTGAATCGTTAAATAAGCAGGGTGATTTTCTATAATTTCACAATGATTCGCTTTGAAATAGGTGAGCAAGAAATCATGAATTTCCTGTTGCTTCATGAAGATTTCCCTCCTTCATTTCTTGGGCGAATTGAATCATGGAAGAAAGATTATCCATTTTAATTTTCATTTCACCTTCTGATTTTGACCCATCTACTACATCCACTAAATAATCTTCAATATTGCCGATATCTAATTTTGTTAAAATATCATCTAACTCGCCAATCACCTTTTCAAATAACTGAATCTTTTCATAGAGAAGTTTCAAGATATGTTCTTCTACTGTATTTTCCGTCGCGAAATTATAAATCATGACATCTTTGGTTTGACCGAGCCGATGAATCCTGCCAATTCGCTGCTCCAGCCGCATCGGATTCCATGGCAAATCAAAGTTAATTAAATGATGACAAAATTGTAAGTTGATACCTTCACCGCCAGCTTCTGTAGCAATTAGCACTTGAATCTTATTTTGAAATAGCTCTTTCATCCAATCTTTTTTACCGCGCTTAAACCCGCCACGAAAAGGTACTGAGCTTATGCCGTTTTGCTGTAAAAACCATTGCAAATAAAGTTGTGTAGCTCGGTACTCCGTGAAAATAATGACTTTATCGTTGATTTTCTGGATTAATTCCAACGCCTTCTCTGCCTTTGAATTGCGCTCAACTTGCTTTGCTGTTTCAAAGAGATTATTCAACTTTTCTATGAATTCAGGTGCAGGATTTTCATGTTTTTGAGACATGTTTTTTAAAGTGGTAAAGACTGCTTCTTTGCTGCTACATGCTTCTCTTTGGAGGGTTAGGCTTGAAAATGCACTTCCCGCTCCTTCAGATTGCGATCGGAACGCAGCTACAGCGTCATATAATGCCTGCTCAGTAGGTGAGAATTTAATTATAATTGTTTCAACATGACGTTTCGTCCACTCGATTCCAGTATCGGCACGGCGGTTTCGAATCATAACCGTATTAACAAGCTCCTTAAGATGCTCATCTTCATAGATGGTACGGCCTTTTCCTTTATACTTTTCAGAAAAAAGAGCTGCATTTCCTAAATGTCCAGGTTTAAGAAGGGAAACAAGATGAAAGATTTCTTCTACCTTATTTTGAATAGGTGTGGCAGTTAAGAGAAGGCAGAATTTCTTTTTCAAACTTTGAACAAATTCGTAGTTTTTTGTTTTATTATTTTTTAATTTATGAGCCTCGTCAATAATGATTAAATCGTATTCTTGCTTAAAAATGATGTCTCTATGTGGATTGCGCTTCGCTGTATCTATGGATGATACGATACAATCACATGAATCCCATACATAGCTTTTTCTCTGAACAACAGCGGGGATATGAAACTTTGTATTTAACTCAAACGCCCATTGGGAAACAAGTGAAGCAGGAACGAGAATCAGTACTTTTTTCACGAGACCCCGAATCATATATTCTTTAATGATTAAACCAGCTTCGATTGTTTTCCCAAGACCTACTTCATCAGCCAAAATCGCTTTGCCATTCATATTTTCAACAACTTGTCGGGCAGCTTCGAGCTGATGAGGAAGTGGTGTTAGCTGATTAAGATGATGAGGTGCTTGTAACCCTTCAAATTCTGGAATGGCCAGATGCTTTTCCGCTTGAACTGCAAGTTTATACAGCTCCCAATTCGCCCAAGGGCCGTCATTCTCCACTTTATCTAAAAATTCTTCTGACCATTCATCGTCAAATTTGATTCGAATTTGCATAAATATTGCTCCTTTCTAAATATACAAACCTAATATACGAACATTAATATGGTAAATGTAAAAAAAAGTTTGGTTTTTACGAGAAAATTATTGCGATTCAAGCATTATTAATGGTAGTATGAACGTAATAAATAAATTTTGAAATTTTCTATTAATAAATATGATTTTTATTTGAAAGACTTCCACTGTTTGAATTACTATAGTAGTAACAGAATTCTAGGTGTTTGGCGAAAGTAGCCTCTTTTTCTGTGAAATAAAGATTGTGTAAAGTTGGCAAAGTCCGTCTTAGTTGTTCAACCCTTATTTACATAGTATGTTCAAAAAAGACAATATTATATGCGGATGAAGGCTGGGGGAGAGACTACTTTTGTAGCGCCGAAGGAGCAAGCTTAGCAGCGAATCTCTCAGGCAAAAGAACCCTTGTTGGACGCAACTCTGGAGAGTGTCTAAAAGCAGAAGCTTTTAAGACCACCAAAGGGGAAAGCCTTTTAAAGGTAAACTTTCAGGTTTCAGGACAGAGAAATAGCTCAGGAGGAGCTTCTCTGTCCTTTTTTCTATGGAAAAGGGGCGGGGCTTCTAAAAAATCAGCTGCGCACCGTCACCTTCATAAGGTGATACAATTTGAGAACCTGAACCTTTTCCATCGATTTAGTTTTAGAGCAGGCGCTCATGGATGTTTTTATGCTCTAAGAATATGAGGAGGCGTAGTATGACTGAATTAAAAAGAACACCATTATTTACGATTTACGCCGATTATGGTGGTAAAACGATTGACTTTGGTGGCTGGGAGCTACCAGTCCAGTTTTCTAGTATTAAAGAAGAACATGAAGCAGTACGTACAAAAGCAGGCTTGTTCGATGTCTCTCATATGGGGGAGTTTGTTGTAAAAGGTGAAGGAAGCACGGACTTTTTACAAAGAATGATTACGAACGATATTCTCAAGCTTGAAGTAGGGCATGCGCAATATGCCGCATTGTGCTATGAAAATGGTGGAGTTGTCGATGATTTAATTATTTACAAGAAAGCGAAAAATGACTATTTATTAGTCGTGAATGCTGGCAATATTGAGAAGGATTTCAATTGGTTGCATGATCACTTGATTGAAAATGTTGAACTGACAAATATCTCAAATGAAGTTGCTTTGCTTGCTCTTCAAGGTCCGGCTGCTGAAAAAGTCCTTCAGAAATTAGCTGTAAACACGAGTTTGAGTGAGATTGACTTTTTTGCTTTCAAAGAAAATGTGGAACTTAATGGAGTCACGGCTCTCGTCGTATCACGCACAGGTTATACAGGGGAAGATGGCTTTGAAATGTATTGTAATAACGAAGACGCAAAAACTCTCTGGAAAGAAATTCTCAAAGCAGGTAAGGATGAAGGCGTTCAACCAATTGGTCTAGGTGCTCGTGATACCCTCCGGTTCGAGGCGAAGCTTCCGTTATACGGTCAAGAGTTAACACCTGATATTTCGCCAATTGAAGCAGGAATTGGTTTTGCGGTTAAAGTTGACAAAGAGGCTGATTTCATCGGCAAGTCTGTTCTTGCCGAGCAAAAAGAACATGGTGCACCGCGCAAGCTTGTCGGTATCGAAATGATCGAACGCGGCATACCACGTCATGGTTATTCTGTTTACTATGGTTCTGAATTGATTGGCGAAGTGACAACTGGGACACAATCGCCGACATTGAAGAAAAACGTCGGTCTTGCCTTATTGAAAAAAGAGTTTACAGGGATTGGAACAGAAGTTGAAGTTGAAATCCGTTCCAAACGCGTGAAAGCCATAGTGGCTAAGACACCATTTTATAAACGACCAAGAGGATGAGGGGGAGAAATTCATGACTAAACATCGCTATTTACCGATGACTGACCAAGATCAAAAGGAAATGTTAGCCGCAATTGGAGTTTCTACTATAGATGAGCTATTCAGTGATATTCCACAGAGCGTACGTTTCCAAGGTGAATACAAGATTAAACCTGCTAAATCAGAACCAGCTCTTTTAAAAGAGCTTACTAAATTGGCTGGGAAAAACGCCGATGCAAAGCGCTATGCTTCTTTTCTAGGTGCTGGTGTATACGATCATTATCAACCAATTATCGTTGACCATGTGATTTCTCGTTCTGAGTTTTATACAGCGTATACCCCTTATCAGCCGGAAATATCTCAAGGAGAGCTTCAAGCAATCTTTGAATTTCAAACGATGATTTGTGAATTGACTGGTATGGATGTTGCTAATTCTTCTATGTATGATGGTGGAACTGCTCTTGCTGAGGCAGCGATGCTAAGTAGCGGGCATACAAAACGTAAGAAAATCTTGATTTCTAGTACGGTTCATCCTGAGTCTCGTGATGTTGTAAAGTCGTATGCGTTGGGACAGCGTGTTGAAGTAGTGGAAATTCCATATCGTGATGGTGTAACCGATTTGGCTGCACTGCAAGAATTAATCAGCGACGATATTGCAGGAGTCATCGTTCAATATCCAAATTTCTTTGGGCGTATTGAGCCTTTAAAGGAGATTGAAAAAATCGTTCATGAACAAAAAGCGATGTTTATTGTCTCAAGTAATCCCTTAGCGTTAGGCGCCCTAACCCCACCTGGAAAACTAGGCGCAGATATTGTTGCTGGAGATGCTCAACCATTTGGAATTCCTGCAGCATTTGGTGGACCACATTGCGGGTATTTTGCAGTAACGAATAAATTATTGCGTAAAGTACCAGGTAGACTTGTCGGGCAGACCGTTGATGAAGATGGCAAGCGTGGCTTTGTATTAACGCTTCAAGCTCGGGAACAGCATATTCGTCGTGATAAAGCAACTTCTAATATTTGTTCGAACCAGGCACTGAATGCTCTCGCTGCTTCCGTAGCTATGACAGCACTCGGGAAAAAGGGTGTAAAGGAAATGGCTGTACAAAACATCCAAAAAGCTCATTATGCGAAAAAAGCTTTGCAAGCTAAAGGAATCGAAGTCGTGTTCGAAGGTCCTTCGTTTAACGAATTCGTGATTAAGCTTCCAGCATCGTATCGTGAAATCAATGATCAATTGTTTGCCAAAGACATAATTGGCGGCTATCATCTAGGTTTAACGTACCCAGAACTTCAAGATCACATGCTTGTAGCCGTGACAGAGTTGAGAACAAAAGAAGAAATTGATGCATTTGTACAAGAATTGGGGGATAGCCATGAATAATCAGGATCAACCATTAGTTTTTGAAATGAGTACCGAAGGACGTATCGGTTATAGTCTACCAGAAATGGACATAGAAGCTATCTCACTTGAAGAACTGCTTCCAACTGACTATATTCGCGTTGAGGAAGCGGAATTGCCAGAAGTATCTGAGCTTGATATTATGCGCCATTACACGGCACTTTCACATCGCAATCATGGTGTGGATTCAGGTTTTTATCCACTCGGTTCTTGTACGATGAAATATAATCCGAAAATTAACGAAAATGTAGCTCGAATTGCCGGTTTCGCCCATATTCACCCGCTTCAAGATGCCAGCACTGTGCAAGGTGCGCTTGAGCTCATGTATGATCTTCAAGAACATCTTGTGGAAATTACGGGAATGGATCAAGTCACACTACAACCAGCTGCAGGGGCGCACGGTGAGTGGACTGGATTAATGATGATTCGCGCGTACCATGAAGCAAACGGAGATACGAAACGTACGAAAGTCATTGTCCCAGATTCTGCCCATGGAACAAATCCAGCTTCTGCAACTGTTGCTGGGTTTGAAACGATCACAGTCAAATCGGATGAATTCGGTTTGGTTGATCTTGAGGATTTAAAACGCGTAGTAGGTGATGATACAGCAGCACTCATGCTAACGAATCCAAATACATTAGGATTGTTTGAAGAGAATATTTTAGAAATGGCTAAAGTTGTCCATGAAGCAGGTGGGAAACTGTATTATGATGGTGCGAACTTAAATGCTGTACTTTCCAAAGCGCGTCCTGGTGATATGGGCTTCGATGTTGTGCATTTAAATCTGCACAAAACGTTTACCGGTCCACATGGCGGCGGCGGCCCAGGTTCTGGACCAGTTGGCGTCAAGCAAGACTTAATCCCGTATTTGCCTAAACCTGTGCTTATTAAAAAAGATGGTCAATATACGTTTGAATATGACGTACCTCAATCGATCGGCCGTGTTAAGCCATTTTACGGTAACTTCGGCATTAATGTTAGAGCGTACACATATATCCGCTCAATGGGGCCGGATGGCTTGAAGGCCGTGACAGAGAATGCGGTTCTAAATGCAAACTATATGATGAGAAGGCTCGCTGAGTACTATGACCTGCCATACGATAAGCATTGCAAACATGAATTCGTATTAAGCGGCAGACGCCAAAAGAAACTAGGCGTGCGTACGCTCGATATTGCCAAAAGATTGTTGGATTTCGGCTATCATCCGCCGACCATCTATTTCCCATTGAATGTTGAGGAATGTATGATGATCGAACCAACTGAAACAGAATCAAAAGAAACCTTAGATTCATTCATTGAGGCGATGATCCAAATTGCCAAGGAAACAGAAGAAAATCCAGAAATCGTTCAAGAAGCACCACATACGACAGTAATCAAACGTCTGGATGAAACACTAGCAGCCCGCAAACCAATATTGCGTTATCAATCGTAGCAGTTAATTAGGAGGGTCTGACCTCACACTCTATACACCGTTTATCGTGTCATATTCACAGTTTAAACGATATATAGTAGATGTGGGATCTGACCCTTTCCGTTTTGAATACCATCTTTTTCTGTTTTCTAGAGGTATAGGTATCTCTGCTCATTACTTTACTTGAAACAGGAAAATGGAAGGAAATAAACCTAGACAATACGGTAAATAGCGAGCAGAATAGAAAAGATGGTTCTTACCCTAATTCAAATAATCATTGAATAGTCTCTTAAGAGGTTGTTCAAAAAATCCGGTAAAAAACTTCAAAGCTCATTAATGACCTTCTGTTAAAACTGCGCACGTCCTGTGCAAGTCCGGTCCTCACGTATTACTCCATACGCGAAAGGTCTCGCGAGATGCGCTCCTCGAACTTCTCGGCTCTTTTGATCCTCTTTTTTGAACACTCACTATTAGGAATAAAAACTTTACCGTATAGTTCTTCTTCATAATTTCTCCAACATTCTTTTATTAAATAAGGTTTCCATGAAGTAATAATTATCAATTGACGAGGAAAAACTTAAATGATATTGTGTAAAAGAATAATTTGTTTATTAAACAAATTAAATGAAATGACTTTTGAAAGGGCTATCAACTTGAGAAGGAAATTTTAAGAGATCATTCATATTTTTGTTCATGCACGATTAATGTTTCTAGCATTTATAAAATTTTTTTTAGTAGGAGAGAAGATAATGAAAGCTGTAATGATTCCAGAAGCACATAAAATTGAAGTGTTGGATGTACCTCAACCAGAAATTAAACAAGGCAATGAGGTCCTAGTGAAAATTAAACGAGTAGGTATCTGTGGTTCAGATATGCATATTTACCACGGTACGAATCCTCTTGCTACATACCCACGGATTGTCGGACATGAAGTGACTGGTGAAGTTATCGAAATTGGTTCTACTGTTAATGGATTAGCAGTCGGTGACCATGTTGTTATTGAACCAATTAGCTATTGTGGTACATGTTATGCATGTAGAAGTGGAAGACCGAATGTTTGTAAAGAGGTATCGGTTTTCGGTGTTCATGAAGATGGTGGTATGAGAGAAATTGTAGTCCTGCCAGAAAAACAATTACACAAAGTTGATCCAGAAATCGCTTGGGATGAAGCAGTAATGGCTGAACCATATACAATTGGCGCCCAAGCTACATGGAGAGGGAATGTGAAAGAAGGAAATACTGTATTTATTCAAGGTGCAGGGCCAATCGGTATTTGTGTTTTAAAAATGGCTAAGCTAAATGGAGCAACCGTCATTATTTCAGATATTACGAATAAACGATTGGAATTTGCTAAAGAAAATGGTGCAGACTACACGATCAATCCTACTGAAGTTGACTTAGAAAGTAAAATCTATGAAATTACCAACAACGAAGGGGCAAATATTGTTATTGATGCAGTGGGTACACCACAAACATTTGAATTAAGTGTTAATGTAGCTTCTGCTGCTGGTAATGTGGTTACATTAGGTTTCAATGAGAAACCGTCTTCTATCGCTCTATTGCCGATTACGAAAAAAGAATTAACGATTACGGGTTCTAGACTTCAAACCAATCAATTTGGAAAAGTTGTAAAATTGATCAATGAAAAGAAATTAACGCATGATGGTTTAATTACGCATAAATTTCATATCAGTGAAGCAAAAGAAGCATTTGAATTTGTAGAAAAAAACCCTGAGAAAGTTAGAAAAGCTGTCATTATTTTTGACTAAGAAATGAGGAAGGGTAACCTTCTCTAGCTGTCGAGAACCCCTCGGCGGCTTCTATTTTTTTACCTATCGTTTATCACTGTGTACATGTGAAAATGTGCACAAGTGGAAGTAGTTTATCAAAAATCGATCCATACTTCGTTCAAGGTCTTTTAAAATATTGGCTGATTTTTACAGCTGATCACATGTGAAAAAATATGAAATAAAGGGTTTACATTAACAAAAATGTATTATAGTATACTTGTATACAAGTGAGTTTGGAAATGAAATCGTTTTAAAAGAGTTAATTGCCAAAAGTGGTAAAGCTGAATATTATTTCTGTTTACTTTGGTAGCGTCACCATATTTTAGAATAATGAAAATGATGTAGAGCAAAGATTACAGATCAAGTATTAATCGTCTATGTAATCAAACATAATAGATTACTAAACATGTGGTCAAAATGACAGCTGATGCTGGCATGCATAAATCTATTAATGAGACGACGGTTTATTGATGAACTAAGAAGAATTTTATCAAGAAGCAATTATCAGAAAAATAGTGAATTAGTTATTCGAAAATTTTCACTTTATTAAAAATAATAAATCACAAGGATTGTTAGGAAAGGCGAGAATAAAAATGGACAATAACAAGTATATGCTTGGTGTAGATGTAGGAACAACGAGTACGAAAGCAGTTTTGTTTCGTGAAACAGGTGAAATTATCGCTCAAGAAAACAATGGCTATCAATTATACACGCCAAATGTTTCAACAGCAGAGCAAGATCCAGAAGAGATTTTTGATGCGGTCGTACGGTCTATTCGGAATGTCATGCAGAAATCAAAAATTGATCCTAAAGATTTATCATTTCTTTCTTTTAGTACTGCTATGCATGGGGTTATCGCGATGGACGAATTTGATAAACCTTTAACACGTTGCATAACATGGGCAGATAATCAAAGTGAAGAGTGGGCAAAGAAAATAAAACGTGAACTTAACGGTCATGAAATTTATTTACGAACTGGGACACCGATTCATCCAATGTCTCCTTTAAGTAAAATTGCCTGGTTAACACATGATCGCCCGGAAATTGCAAGCAAAACAAAAAAATACATAGGGATTAAAGAATACTTATTTCACAAGTTTTTCGGCGAATATGTAGTCGATCATTCGCTTGCCTCATCAATGGGATTATTAAATCTTAAAAAACTAGACTGGGATGAAGAAGCGTTAGAAGTAGCGGGGATTACAGCCGATAAATTATCAACTCTCGTTTCTACTACTAAAGTTATGACTGGTTGTCATCAAAATCTAGCTCAAGAGCTGGGCATTTTAGAAACGACACCTTTTGTTCTCGGAGCAAGTGATGGTGTTTTATCTAATATTGGCGTCAATGCAATAAAAGGGGGTGAAGTAGCAATAACTATTGGAACGAGTGGGGCAATTCGTACGGTGATTCCGAAACCACAGACCGATCCAAAAGGCCGGATTTTTTGCTATGCTTTAACTGAAAACCACTGGGTAATTGGTGGTCCAGTCAATAACGGTGGGATGATCTTACGTTGGATAAGAGATGAATTTGCTGCAAGTGAAGTTGAAACGGCGAAACGATTAGGGATTGACCCATATGAAGTACTAACACGTATTGCAAGTCGAGTTAGACCTGGAGCCAATGGTCTTTTATTTCATCCGTTTTTATCGGGGGAACGTGCACCATTATGGAATTCAGATGTTCGTGGTTCCTTCTTCGGGTTAACTTTAAGTCATAAAAAGGAACATATGGTTAGAGCAGCTCTAGAAGGCGTTATTTTTAATCTCTATTCTGTATATTTAGCTTTAGTAGAGGCAATGGATGAGCCTGTTACAAGTATTAAAGCAACAGGTGGATTTGCCAGATCGGATGTTTGGCGTCAAATGATGGCTGATATTTTTGATCAAAAAGTTATCATACCAGAAAGTTATGAGTCTTCTTGTTTAGGTGCTTGTATCTTAGGTTTATATGGACTTGGTAAAATTGAAGATTTTGATGTGGTCGAACAATTAATTGGACAAACACATGAACATAAACCTAATCCTGATCATGTGAAGGAATATCGTAAATTAATGCCTATTTTTATTAATGTTGCTCGTACATTAGAAAAAGAATATGAGCAAATTGCCATGTATCAAAGAAGCATAGATGGAGAGTTTTAATAAGTCTTGTATTAGTAAAAATAACATAGTTAGTAGGGAGAAAGAGATATGCCATTAGTCATTGTCGCATTGGGGATTATTGTTTTACTAGTATTAATTATGAAATTCAATATGAATACTTTTATTTCATTAGTTGTTGTTTCATTCTTAATTGCTTTAGCTCTAGGTATGCCAATCAGTGAGATTGTTGCATCCGTTCAACACGGGTTGGGGAACACTTTAGGTGGTATCGCCTTAGTCTTTGGGCTAGGAGCGATCCTTGGTAAATTCATTGCAGATGCTGGGGGAGCCCAACGTATTGCCATGACATTAATTGATAAGTTTGGCGAGAAGAAAATTCAATGGGCTGTTGTAGCAGCTGGATTCATTCTAGGTATTGCTTTATTCTTTGAAGTAGGTCTCGTCTTATTAATTCCAATTGTTTATCAAATTTCGAAACATTTAAAAATATCGTTTTTATGGTTAGGGATGCCAATGGCGACTGCATTATCAGTAACCCATGCATTCTTACCACCACACCCAGGTCCGACTGTTATTGCTCAAGAATTTGGAGCGAACGTAGGACTAGTATTAGTTTACGGTTTCATTATTGCGATTCCAACAGTAATTATAGCTGGTCCTTTATTTACAAAATTCGCAAGAAAATTTGTACCATCGGCTTTTGAAAAAGAACCTACAGGAAGTATGGCTTCCATTGGTAACGCAAAGCAATTTAAAATAGAAGATACACCAGGGTTTGGTATCAGTGCTTTCACAGCGTTATTCCCAGTTATTTTGATGGCATTTTCAACGATCGTTACGTTATTTCAAGATGCGTTGAATTTACCAACATTATTTATTGATATCGTCAAAATGATTGGTGCACCAACTACAGTTATGTTACTTTCTGTATTACTTGCAATCTATACGATGGGTGTAGCACGAAAAATTTCAATGAAACAACTGATGCAATCTGCAGAAGCTTCGATTGCATCCATCGGTATGATGTTACTTATTCTAGGTGCTGGTGGTTCCCTTAAGCAAGTTTTAATCGATGGTGGCGTTGGTGATTATGTTGCTGTCCTGTTTGATGGTAGTACAATATCACCAATCATATTGGCTTGGCTGATTGCTGCTGTAATTAGACTTGCCCAAGGATCTGCGACAGTAGCAGCGTTAACGACAGCTGGACTGGTTATTCCGATGATGGCAGGTACAGATGTTAACTTGGAATTAATGGTGCTAGCAACAGGTGCAGGTAGTATCATTGCTTCACACGTAAATGATACTGGTTTCTGGATTGTTAAGGAGTCCTTTGGCTTAACAATGAAAGAGACATTCGCTACTTGGACAGTACTTGAAACACTAATTTCTGTATGTGGTCTTGTATTTGTTTTACTTCTTAGTTTATTTGTTTAAGGTAAGACGTCCTTTTTTACAAAGTGTAATCGGTTTATTGAGCAAAAAGGATAGCGCTTAAATTAGCGAATAGTAGGAATAGTGACGACTCTTATCATGTAATCATAAATGGTATGTAAAATAGTATTATGGATGACGATGACTGTTTACGCACAGTTTCATGAAGGTACAGTGGGGAGTACCTACATATGAACAAGTAAATGGAGAAGGGCGTTTCAAACAGCGGAAACAAAAGTGGATGGGGATTTTGTTCGATGATGAATAAAGGAATTAAATATATAGTACTAGTTGTTTAAAAGTGAGAATCTAATTTTTTCATAAACTTCATCAGTTGAAAAAGGGTTTTAGGGTCAGACCACATATCTACTATACTATCGTTTAATGAAGTGTCGTTAACACGATAAACGGTATATAGAGTGTGAGGTCTGACCTTTTTTCTGTGGAAAAGGGGCGGAGCTTCGCAAAATCAGCTCCGCACCGCCACCTTCATCAGGTGATACAGTTTGAGATCCTGAACCTTTTTCATCGTAGGGTTTGGGTCAGACGCTCATGGTTGTTTTCTATAAAATATTTCATTCTCTTGATAGAATTGGACAAGTTTGGCTGACTTCTAGTGCCAAATCGTTTTTTGCGAATCGATTATATAATTCAGAAAATAGTTAAATGTCAAAATGAAACTGTTTACAATTGGCAATATTTATAATAAAATGTACTTGTATACAAGTACACAACTTATTTTCATAGGAGAGTGATCTATATATAATGAATTATCCTACATCTTGGTTAACGGGCGTGTCGATTGGCGAGAAGATAGCCTGTGAAGTGCGACTAAAAATTATTAGGGGAGATATTGTTGTAGGATCAGTTTTGTCTGAAAATCACTTGGCACAAGAATTTAGTGCTAGTCGCTCACCAGTGAGAGACGCATTACGCGTACTTGCGAATGAAGGTCTGATCCGCTTGGAAAGAATGGGGGCGGTTGTATTAGGCTTAAGTAAAAAGGATATGGAAGAGTTGTATGATGTTCGGATTTTAATTGAGACATATTTACTTAAAGCTTTAAGTAAAACAGATCCAACGAATTTAAGTCTGGAACTAACAAAAGTGATAGACAAGATGACTTTGGCGATGGAACATCGAAATTCGATTGACTTTTCTTATCAGGACTTATATTTTCATGAATTAATCGTCATTGAATCAAAGCATAAACGATTATTGAGAGTCTGGTATAGTTTAAAGCCGGTAGTTTTGACAGCGCTACTCGTTGCGACAACAAAGCGATTTGAAAAGGATTTTGATGAGATCCAATTATTAATAGACAAGCATAGATTAATGATTGATGCGCTCCTTTCACAGGATGATCATTTAATCGAACAGACATTACTCGAACATTTCCAAGATACGAGAACAACGGTCTATGATTCTTTAATGAATGAAAGATGATTTACAATAATAAAAAACTCCTTGAGCATCTGATTTAAAGCCCAACGGTGAAAAAAGTACAGGTTCTAAAAATTGCATCACCTTTATGAAGGTGGTGGTGCGGAGCTGATTTTGCGAAGCCCCGCCCCTTTCCACAGAAAATAAGAACGCTTAATAGGGGAGAGTCGATTAAGTATGAAAGCTGGTTTGTATCTATCTGAAAAAAAAGTAAGCATTGGAGAATTAGCAAAACCTGTTATTAAGGAAAATGAAGCTCTTATTAAAGTAGCTTATGCTGGTATTTGTGGAACAGATATGATGATTTATTCAGGTAAACACCCACGGGCAAAAGCTCCACTCGCAATGGGGCATGAATTTAGTGGAATGATCGAAGAGATCAATGGCGAAACTCCGTTTAATATCGGTGATCGCGTTGTCATCGAACCGACGATCAGCTGTGGGAAATGTGACGCTTGTTTATCAGGGAATTCACATGTTTGTAGAACGTTACAATTAATCGGGATTGATTCACATGGAGGGTTTGCCGAATACGTGGCTGTACCGCTACACCGTTTACATAAAGTACCGAATTCGTTATCCGATATACATGCGGCATTAGCAGAACCAGTTGCGGTAGGCATCCATACTGTCCGACGTTCTAACGTTAAAGTGGGGGATACTGTAGTTGTATTAGGGGCAGGTCCAATTGGTTTATTAATTGCTCTAACGGCGAAATTGGCTGGAGCAGGTAAAATATTTATTTCTGATATTAGTCCATACCGATTAGGTAAGGCCGAAGAAATGGGATTTATCGCTCTTGACGGTAAAAAAGTAGATGTAGTCGAGCACGTGAAAGAGGCTACGAATGGTGTAGGTGCAGATGTCGTTTTTGAAGTAGCCGGCACAAGCGTAACGGTTGAACAAATGCTTCATGTTTGTCGTACACAAGGACAAATTGTCGTCGTAAGTGTCTTTAAACAGCCGCCAACAGTTGATCTAGCAGCGATGCATTTCCGCGAATTATCTTTGACAACGACTAGATGTTACAGTTCAGCAGATTTTGCCATGGCTGTAAGTATGATGGCAAGCGGACAAATTGATGTGACGCCGCTGATTTCACACGAACTGCCATTAGAGGAAATTGAAAAAGGATTTGAATTAATGACTAACCCAGAAGATTCATTAAAAGTATTATTTCGACCACATGCATAATAATGGAGGGAAAAGAACATGTTTCGATTAGATGGTAAAGTTGCCGCGATTACAGGTGCCACAAGAGGGATAGGTAGAAAAATGGCTTTAGCTTTAGCAGAAGCAGGAGCTACAGTAGCCTTACTTCAAAGGAATACGAGTGATGATACTGTACAAAAAGAGATTGAAGCATTGGGACAAAAAAGTGTCATCATCCCGTGTGATTTGGGAAATCAGGCACAAGTGAAAGCGGCGATTCCGACTGTTGTCAAGGAACTTGGTCAAATTGATATTCTAGTCAATAATGCAGGTATTCAACGAAGATCTCCTTCTGTTTCATTCTCTGAAACAGATTGGGATGACGTAATCAACGTGAATTTAAAATGTGTATGGCTGTTATGTCAGGAAGCCGGTAAATTCATGGTACCTCAAGGTAAAGGGAAGATTATTAATATGGCTTCTTTATTATCCTTTCAAGGAGGTTTAACCGTTCCTGCCTATGCTGCAGCGAAAGGCGGAGTGGCACAATTAACGAAAGCATTAGCCAATGAATGGGCGAAAGAAAATGTCAATGTCAATGCCATTGTTCCTGGCTATATTGCGACAGATATGAATGAAGCATTATTACAAGATGAAACAAGAAATCGCCAAATTCTAGAGCGAATTCCAGCAGGTCGATGGGGACAGGCAGAGGATTTTATGGGATCTGTAGTCTTCTTGGCATCTGATGCATCGAATTACATTCACGGTCATTTATTAGTAGTTGACGGCGGTTGGATGGGAAGATAAAGTGAAACTTCCGTTAGCGATGGGCTTTTGCTAACGGTTAGTTGAACCAATCGGGCATTTACGGACAGTGTTATTATTCAAATTCTTCAATTTTTTCTATATAAAATCTTAAAATGAAGGTTTTACTGTCCGTTAATGCGGGATAAGTTGAGTTATGTAAAGTGAAAAATGATTGTGATGTTGTTTCAATATTTTTCTTTACTTTCGTTGTCTAATCTACCTTATTGCCTTTACCTCAATAAAGCATATTATAAAGCTGGATTGAAAGGAATGTCTTAACGAAACTATAAGTGAAAACTGAACTACCGTCAGGAAAAAGGGGGATGATTTAATAAAAATCATCCCCCTTTTTTCTTGCCTCGCTCTTTACAAGACCACTTTAATAAACCAGCTAAAGTTCAAATTGAAAGGTAAGTTGCCGATAGTTATTTGTTAAATTCCCCTCATATCTACTCGAAATGTCATATCATCAGGAATACATCAGTTTTTCCTAATTAAAAAAAGAACCCATACAAGATGGATTCTTATTTGCCTGTTCTAATTTTTCCAGTCCACTGTTTAAATCCGCCTTTTAATTGGTAGATGTCCGTGTACCCTTTTTTGCGTAATATTTGAGCAGCTTTTCCGCTACGCATACTGTTTTGGCAGTATAAATAAATAGGCTTGTCTTTACGTAATTCTGTAAGGCGCGTCTTAACTTGTGTTAAAGGGATGTTTCTTGCACCTAGTATATGACCGCCCTCGTATTCATTCGGTTCGCGAACGTCAAAAAGTTGTGCTTTACGATATCCTTCAATAAATTCTTCCTGGCTAAGCGGTTTAACCGCACGACGCTGACTGAAAAAATTGAAGAGTGCGTAAGCAAGAAGTGCAATAAGTATAACGAGTGATATAATCCAACTCACGGTAAAACTCCTTTCTAGACTAAGCAACATATAGAGGTTATTCAAAAAGTCCGGTAAAAAAGCTTGCGAAGTGCTTCAAAGCTCTGTCTCTCCAGTCCTCACGCAGTACTGTATACGCGCAGGTCCTCTCGAGATGTGCTCCTTGAACTTCTCGGCTCTTTTTATCCTCCTTTTTGAACACGCACATATAGACATTACTTATTATATAATTGAAACGAGACTTAATCAAAAGATTTTTCCTGAAATGGCAGGAATGTTTGTTAAAGTTGAATTTCTTTTGATATTTGGTAAATTTTGATACAATCATACGGTATGGATGAGCATTCTATTATATGTCTTTCCTATTATTCAATAGAGAATGACAGATGTACTATGGGAGGATTTTATGGGAAAGCAAACGTGGGCATTTATTGATTCAGGAAACAGCACACCAGCGTTTAATATGGCATTGGATGAAGCGCTGTTGAATTGGCATAGTAATGGGGAGATTCCACCAGTCGTAAGGTTTTACGGTTGGAATCCGGCAACTTTATCGATCGGCTATTTCCAAAGAGCGGAAAAAGAAATAAACATAGCAGAGGTAAAGAGACAAGGACTAGGCTTTATACGCAGACCTACAGGGGGCAGGGCTGTTTTACACGAACATGAACTTACATATAGTGTAATTGTGAGCGAAGAATATCCAGACATGCCCAAAAATGTGACAGAAGCATATCGAGTAATCTCAGAAGGGATTCTAATGGGTTTCAGAAATCTTGGACTAGATGCCTATTTTGCCGTACCGTCTACTGAAAAGGAAAAAGCAGCATTGAAGGAACCTAGAACTTCGGTTTGCTTTGATGCACCAAGCTGGTATGAGCTTGTCGTTGAAGGCAGGAAAGTAGCGGGAAGTGCCCAGACGAGACAAAAGGGAGTCATCTTGCAGCACGGATCGATCTTGCTCGATATGGATGATGAGAAACTGTTTAGTCTTTTTAATTTTCCAAATGAACGAGTGAAGGAACGGATGATGAAAAGCTTTAAAAATAAAGCTGTTGCCATCAATGACTTACACACAAGAAAAATAAGCTTAGATGAGGCAAAGGATGCTTTTCACAAAGGGTTTGCTACTGGTTTGAATATTAATCTTGAGCCTCTCATCCTAACAAAAGACCAAGAAAAAGAAGTAACTAACTTAGCGCAAGATAAATATGAAGCAGATGAATGGAACTTTATGAGATAAGACGAAACATCGGATTAAAAAAATGGCCTATGGTTTGTCACCAGTTTACTCGCAATATTTTCAATCAATGACTTCTCCATAGGATTCACATTGATAATGTGGGTTTTCTATAACGAAAGGTCAGCCCCGCAACCACAATATACAGTTCACATTAAACGTAAGTACCACTATGAACTGTGTATAGAGTGCGTAGTCTGACCCTTTTGGTCTCTCATTATTTATTACCAGTTGTACGTGAACAAGGGCTTACTTATTTGATCCAAATCTGTTCTATCTCTCAGGTTTTGAGCTTTTTTAGATTCTCATTAATGACTATAAAGTTCTTCGAAAGAATCGGCAAGAGCGTACCAATGCTGTGCTTTTATTTCATTTAATTGTTCCGTAATTCTTTTTGACAACATACTGTCGCTCACATGGAATTTTGTTAGTGGTTTACTATTTTTTAGGTTTTCGACTATCTTAAATAGCATCTTCTGGTAGGTTTCTTTAAATTCTCTATATTTTTGTGGATGTTTTTCACATAATTCATTATATTGTGAGACCACATAATGAATTTGGACGAAATTAAGGGGCTTATGTTCTAATGCTAATGCCAGCACATCAAAGTTAGGGGATTTTTCCATGAATTTATATAAATTACCCATTGCCTCAGGAAAATTATTTGAAGATGTTGGGTGCTCCTGATGATAGCAAAATGTTGAAGGATCAATTATGAAGCGAGCACCATCTTTATAAAAACGATAGCCAAGTTCCCAATCCTCTGCCCCATAACCAAGAAATGATTCATCAAAATACCCAACTTTATCAAGCTGTTCTTTGCTGACTGATACATCTCCTGTTAAAAAGGCAATATAAGGTAGTGTATAATCACTTAAATCCATTCCAAATTGATCTAATCCATTCGTTAGCACCTGAGTAAAATACCAGTTTGAAAAGGATAAATTTTTAAAGCGATTTTCATCAATGTCTTTTTTGGTGATAAGAGGGAATGACATGTTGGAAGTGTGATGATTTTTTTTATATTCCTTATAGGGAAAAATAAAATAAGGATCGCGTGGAACAAAGTCATCAATATGTTCCCATTGCTGCCTATTGAAGTTAGAAGTTAAAAAAGTATAGATCCCTCGATAGTGCATGGCACCAGTTACTACTACATTTTTATCATGTACGTGGTGTTTATAATGATTTTCAACGAAATCAGGTTCTGTTAGCATTTCTCCATCGAGGAAGATAATGACTTCTCCCTCTGAAAGTTTGATCCCTAAGTTACGGGCACGCGATCGACCTTGATTTATGAAAGGTCGAACATATTTAAATTTAAAAGGAGGATCAAATTCATTAGGAATTCTAGCCGTTTGGTCATTGGAACAATCGTCTATTAAGATTACCTCGAATCCAGAGAAATCAAAGGTTTGTTTTAACAAGCAATAAAGCGACAATGAAACATATTCATATTTATTAAATGAAGGCATAATAATACTTACTTTTATGTTATTCAGTTCTTTATTTTTGACAATTAATTCGTAGTTCTCAACTTGCTGGCTATTATTTAGTGACTTGATCTCAACTTGCTGGCTAATATCTAGTGGCTCGTTCTCAAGCTGCTGATTATTTTCTAGCGTCTCGATTTCAAAATGCTGATTATTTTCTAGCGTCTCGATTTCAAGCTGCTGATTATTTTCTAGCGTCTCGATTTCAAGCTGCTGATTATTTTCTAGCGTCTCGATTTCAAACTGCTGATTATTTTCTAGCGTCTCGATTTCAAACTGCTGATTATTTTCTAGTGTCTCGATTTCAAGCTGCTGATTATTTTCTAGCGTCTCGATTTCAACTTGCTGCCTATTTTCTAGCGTTCCGATTTCAACTTGTCGTCTTTTTACTAATTGCTTGTTATCAACTATTTGTCTATTTCCTAACGGCTTATATGCAATTTGTTGTTCTTTTATTAGCTTCGTGTTTCCAATCGCTGGCTTTTTTACTACCTCATTGTGTATAAATATATTCTTATTTGTTTTTTTGTTAGCATTCCCCATTTTTGCTTTTTCCTCCCACATCAACTGAATAATAATATAGAGTATGAATCATTTCTTATTTTGATATTGGACTAATTCATCAGTTTTACAAACTTTGACAAAAGTAATCAAGTCTTTGTACAAAATATTTTAATTATGTTAGACGATTTACTAAAGGAGAACCAGCTGTGCATAGCTAGGCTAGGCGACATGTTACTAGTTTAAATAAGGTTCACTGTGAATTCATTTAGGAATCAGTTTTCGATATAATCTGTCAGATAATTTGTCTTTTTATGATCTAACAATGGAACTTCTTAAGCAGATTTTTATTTTGTTTCTTTTTCCCATGAGACTCTTCTGGGATTTCGGACAGAATAGAAATATTGTTTGCTTAAGAAGAGGTGTCTTTAATTGATGGAAAACCAGGAGTTCAGTGATTATAAAGTTAGCACTTGGTGTATTGTTAGTATGGCATCGATTCCGCTTGTGATGACATTAGGAAACTCAATGCTCATTCCGGTGTTGCCCATTTTTGAGGAAAAGGTAGGAATTACTTCGTTTCAATCGAGCATGATTATTACAAGTTATTCAGTTGCGTCGATTTTTCTTATTCCAGTTGCCGGTTATTTGTCTGATAGAATCGGCCGAAAAAAAGTGATAGTGCCAAGTTTGATTTTAGCGTTGATTGGTGGGCTGATTGCTGGTTTTGCTTCATGGAAATTGGAGAATCCATATATGGTGATTATTATCGGCCGGATCCTTCAAGGAATCGGTGCATCAGGAGCCATGCCGATTGTTCTGCCTTTAGTAGGGGATTTATATCAAGCAGATGATGAAAAGACTAGCTCCTGTTTAGGAATCATTGAAACCTCAAACACATTCGGAAAAGTACTAAGTCCGATATTAGGCTCACTATTTGCAGTTTTTCTGTGGTTTCTGCCTTTTTTCTCGATTTCCTTTTTTAGCTTCATTTCGATTGTGCTCGTTTTTTTCTTTATTAAAAGTCCAAAGGAGAAAAAAGAGCCAAGAAAATTTAAAGAGTTTATGCGAAAGACAAAGCAAACCTTTAAAATTGAAGGAAAATGGCTATGTACCATTTTTATCATTGGTGCGTTTGTTATGCTCGTGTTATTTGGTGTCTTATTCTTTCTTTCAGAAAATCTAGAAAAAATTCACCACATAAAAGGTGTGCGAAAAGGCTTCGTGTTAGCGATTCCACTTTCTCTACTTTGCATTTCCTCATTTGTGACAGGAAGAGCAATCAAAGGGAATATTGCTATGATGCGGAAAATCGTAATGGTTAGTCTATTTCTCTTAGCTATTAGCGTCGTTTTTGTAGGCTATACACATGAAAAACTATTCTTGCTTCTCGTTATTACAAGTGTCTTAGGGGGAGCAATCGGAGCGATTCTTCCAGCACTGGATGCGATGATTACCGAAAATATTGCGAAAGATGAGCGAGGAACGATCTCGTCGTTCTATAGCTCCGCTCGCTTTATCGGAGTTGCGGCTGGCCCCCCGGTGATGTCATTGCTTATGAAGGATTATTTGAATATGACGTATATTGTTACAGGAGTCTTAAGTATTTGCATTCTTTTTTTAGTACTTAAGTTTATCAAGAGTAAACCAGAGAAAGAAATAGGATCTTCGCCAGTATAAAAGCGAGGTTTCCTGAAAAAGAAGCTAATCCTCTCGTTGTGAGACAGCCTTTATTTTATAATCATCGGAATGTATGTTCGTATTATTGTGAGTCGGATGTACGAATCCATCATTAATCAAAAGAAACAGTAATAAAATCCTCAGCTCCGGATTAAAAATGTAACAAGACCGGATGATGGAGGAGGACTTCAATGATTATTGATGGGGTATTTTCCGGTGGTGGAATTAAGGGGTTTGCTTTAGTTGGAGCCGTTCAGGTGATGGAGGAACAAGGTTTTGTCTTTAAACAATCTGCAGGAACGAGTGCAGGGTCAATCATTGCGGCTTTACTGATAGCTGGGTATACGGGTGAGGAAATGAAAGAAATTCTGAATGAAACGAATATTAAAGAGCTATTGGATCCACGGAGAATCTTACCTATACCATTTGTAAAATGGCTGATGTTGTATCGGAAAATGGGATTATTTAAAGGCGATGCACTTGAAAAATGGATTGCAGCTAAGCTTGCTAAGCGCGGCATTGTTACGTTTGGAGATCTTCCATACCAATCATTGCGGATTATCGTAAGTGATATTACGAATGGACAGTTAGCGGTATTGCCAGATGATCTTGATAAGTATGGCGTAAATCCGCTTGAGTTTCCAGTTGCAAAAGCTGTGAGGATGAGTTGTAGCATTCCTTATTTTTTTGAGCCAGTTAAATTAAAATGGCGTCAGTCGAGCAGTTTATTTGTAGATGGCGGGATTTTAAGTAATTTTCCAATGTGGCTATTTGAAACTAAAGAAGGTAAGAAAACGCGTCCAGTTATCGGAATGAATCTAAGAGGGGATGGGCTTGGCAAAAAAGCAGATGAAATCAATAATGCTGTGGAAATGTTTGCAGCACTTTTTAAAACAATGAGAGATGCACATGATTCTCGATATATATCGAAAAAAGTAGCCCAAAATATCTTGTTTATTCCGATGACGGGGATATCGGCTACTGATTTTCATTTAACGGAAGACAATAAAGAGATGTTAGTTGAGCGAGGGAGAAAGTGTGCAGAGACTTTTTTAAAAAACTGGACGTATTAATTCTCTATAATGTGTGTTCAAAAAGGAGGGACTTGCACAGGATGTGCTGACTTCTGTGTTGTGCACAGGACATGCACGGTTTTAACAGAAGGTCATTCATGAGCTTTGCAGCAATGCGCAAGCTTTTTTACCGAACTATTTGAACATCCTATAAAACTCAAAGAGAATCTGTTCCCAACTAAAGCGATAAAAAAGGTTCAGATTTTCAAGTTGAATCACTATGAAGGACGGTGCGGAGCTGATTTTGCGAGGCCCCGCACCTTTTCCATAGAAAAAGAAAAATCGGACTGCTTAAAAATGCGCCCGATTTTTCTTTTTATTTTTTTTACCTTCAATCACGGTCAAATGGATATCAGATTTCTTTCTGATTCGATTTTTCTTTGTTGAGTTTGCAGCTTTTGAAAAACTAGTGATATTGCTTTTACTCTTTGTTCTTTTCTTTGTCTTTCTGGCAGCTTTCTTAAAAGCTCTTTGCCCGGCATTCCCATGTTTGTCTTGTGTAATCATGCGATATATGAAAAAGATAGCGCAAGCAATAACGATCATGACGATGATATTTCGAAAAAAACCAACTGGATCATTTACGACTTTGGCAAATAACCCGAAAATTCCCAAGGCGATGATTCCGTAAATTATATAAGACAATGAACGATTCAACAAAGACACCTCCTTAAGAGCATCATGAGCAAATCTAAGTCATTTTAAACGCCCGAAGGAAAATTAATTTTCCTGAAATGGGATATTCTCTTAAACTTTACACGATATCTTCGTTTTTTAAATCTTGTTCAGTACGACTTTCCAATTTCATCAACTCGTTAAAGGAAGCAAGTGCTACTTCAACTTGTGTGTCATCAGGCTCTTTCGTTGTCAGCAATTGCAACCATAATCCAGGGTACCCTAAATAACGAAGCACAGGTACATCTCTTAATTTATTCGTAATCTGAAGAACTTCGAAAGATATTCCGAGGACGACTGGAATTAAAGCAATTCGACTGACGACTCTTGACCAAAGTGGTTCAGTTGGTACAAACATATAAACAAAGATGCCAACAACGACTGTGAAAAGAATGAAGCTACTGCCACAACGGTAATGAAGCCGAGAAGAAGCTTGAACGTTTTCAACAGTTAGAGGCTTACCACTTTCGAAGCAGTTGATCACTTTATGCTCTGCACCGTGATACTGAAATACTCTCTTGATCAGCGGCGTTAAGGATACAAAATAAATATAGACAAGTAATAGAAGTAGTTTGAAAGCTCCTTCCACTAAAATTTGGGAAGTATGACTTTGGAAAATCGGTCGAGTTAGCTCAGCTAAAAACATGGGAACTAGCGTGAAAACAAACTTACCAAACAGAAAGGAGATGATTCCGATGGCAGCGACACCTAGCCACATTGCAAGCTTAGATTCTTTTTTTGACTCATTTACTTTTCCGGGTTCTTTTGGTGCGTCTTCTTCAAATTGCTCGGTTGAAAAATTTAAGTGTTTAGATCCGGTAGCGCTCGAGTCAATAATCGCCACAATACCGCGCAGAAACGGAATTTTTTTTAAACGTTGCAGGAGGGGCTTGCTTTGTCGCGGCAGGTGATAGTAGTCAATGGTTGAATCTTTCCGACGTACGGCTGTTACGGTATGATGTTTGCCGCCAAACATAACCCCTTCAACAACGGCCTGCCCGCCATATGCAGGTTTTTTTGTATCAGACATTGTAGACACCAACTTATCCTTATATTTACTGGTTTTTCATCTAGTGTTACTCTCTTATTCATGTATGAACAGGTCGCTCTATTTATGAAGTAATATGGTAAATAAACCTGTTATTGATTGATAAGATCAAACATCCTTCTAAGAAGAAACTCCTCGCATTTTGATGTTCTCTTAATCATACAAAACTAACCAGTTTTTTGCAATCACGACGTACTTATAATGAAAGAAAAAAATGCTTGGTCAATACCCTGAAAAATAACGGTGGCATTAAATGGGCGCTTAACAACAAACCCCTGCTAAAATCGGTCATTTCCAATCCAAGTCCAATATGATACCTTCACGCATAGGCTGATATGCACCAGATGGAAAAAATCCATTTTGAGCCTGCGAATTAAAAATGCGGAAATGATTCCATCGCTTATGGGACATACTAGTAGCGGAGGTGTTATGTGTATGTCGAATAGACCGAAACAAGTGAACGGCGTCGTATACCATGAATCAATCTTAAGGGATGTTTTTGTTATTGGCGTATATGGAGGTTTCCTTTGGTGTGCGGTAGGACTTGTTGCTGCTTTTTTTCATTTTATGGATGTTAGTCCAAAGTTTATTTTTACATCTTGGTCAAATGCTGCTTGGATTCATACTTGGCTTGGGGCAGTGGTGACTCTCATTATTTATAGTATTGTATCCATTGTTTTTGCGTACCTGTACTATGCCCTTTTTCGTAAAGTGAATCATATTTCTGCTGGGATCGTGTACGGAGCTCTTTTATGGCTTATTTTTATCCTGATCCTTCAACCGATCTTTCCTGACCTGCCTTCTTTTTCAAAAATGACAGCAGATACAGGGATTACAAGTATATGTTTATTTATCTTATATGGGGTATTTGTAGGGTATTCAATATCTTATGAATATGGGGAATTACAAAGGGCATTAAATAGGGATAAATCTGAGGAGGGGACGAGCTGAAATTTGTAAAAGGTAGTAAGATAATTCGCAATTATGATAGAATATTGATGGTGAACATTTTTTCGGGGAGCACTAAAAGGTAGTTGGAGTTAAGGGGGGAGTGGAACATGGGGAAAATTTTGTTAATAAATGGACCTAATCTAAATAGGCTGGGGAAACGGGAACCTAAGCATTATGGAAAAGTGACATTACGTGATGTAGAGAAGAGTGTTGCGGACTTGGCTGATGAGTTGAAGCTTGAACTAAGCTGTTATCAGTCTAATCATGAAGGGGATATTATCGATAAACTACACTGGGCAGAGGATGCTGGTTTTGCAGGGATTATTATCAATCCTGGAGCATTTACACATTATAGCTATGCAATTCGTGATGCAATAGCAGGAATTGATGTTCCCGTTATCGAAATACATATATCTAATATCCATGCACGGGAAAGTTTCCGTCATGTTTCTGTAACAGCCCCAGTCACAGCTGGACAAATTGTCGGTTTAGGTGTCGAAGGCTATCTACTTGCCTTAAGAGCCATCGAAACGATAATAAAGTGAAACTACCCTCAGTGGGGGTCCCTACTGAGGGGTTAGTTGAACCAATCGGGCTTTTACGGGCAGAGTTGTTCCCCACCTGCCTTCATTTGTTTCTCATAAGCTTGAGGTGGGGGCTTACCGCCCGTTAAAGCGGGATAAAGGAGAGATAGTTATGGAAAAACTAGAGAGATTCCGCTCACAAATGGCTAAAAAAGGCGTGGATGGCTTTTTAATTACGAGTACATACAATTTGCGCCATATGACGAACTTTACTGGAACGGCAGGTCTTGCTTTGATATCAGCAAATGAAGCGAAATTTATTACAGACTTCCGCTATGTGGAGCAAGCAGGTAATCAAGCGACTGGGTACGAGGTTGTTCAGCACAAAGGGACGATCATCGAGGAAGTGGCTAATCAAGCGAAGAAGATGGGGATTAAACAACTTGGTTTCGAGCAAGACCATATGACATTTGCGACATTTAAAGCATATGAAGCTTTAGTAAATGCCCAACTTGTACCTGTATCAGGGATGATCGAGAATTTACGCTTGATAAAGACTTCTTCAGAGATTAATATATTAAAGGATGCTGCTGCGATTGCAGATGCTGCATTTACACATATTGTTGAATTTATTCGTCCTGGGATTTCCGAGCTGGACGTTTCAAATGAACTTGAATTCTTTATGAGAAAACAAGGTGCCACTTCTTCATCCTTTGATATCATCGTGGCTTCTGGGAAAAGATCGGCTCTGCCACATGGTGTTGCAACAGATAAAATCATTGAAAACGGTGATTTTGTCACGCTTGATTACGGTGCTTATTATAACGGGTATGTATCAGATATTACGCGCACACTTGCAGTTGGAGAACCAGCTGCAGAGCTAAAAAAAATCTATGATATTGTTTTAGAAGCACAGTTACGGGGTATGGCTGGAATTAAATCAGGCATGTCTGGAAAAGAAGCGGATGCCCTTACTCGAAACCTCATAGTTGAGAAAGGCTTTGGTGAGTATTTTGGCCATTCAACGGGGCACGGCATTGGGCTTGAAGTGCATGAAGGTCCTTCGCTTTCTCTCAAATCCGAAACAATTCTTGAACCAGGAATGGTTGTAACTTGTGAGCCGGGAATATATGTGCCTGGTTTAGGCGGTGTTCGTATTGAAGATGATACGATCATTACAGTGGAAGGTAATGAAGCATTAACACATTCAACAAAAGAATTAATTATTTTATAAGCAAGCAGGAGGAAAAAAATGATCTCAGTTAATGATTTTAAAACAGGTTTAACCATTGAAGTAGATAATGGTATTTGGCAAGTTATGGAATTTCAACACGTTAAACCAGGTAAAGGTGCTGCATTTGTTCGCTCTAAGCTTCGTAATCTTCGTTCTGGAGCTGTTCAAGAAAAAACATTCCGTGCTGGCGAAAAAGTAGCAAAAGCACATATTGAAAACCGTAAAATGCAATATCTTTATGCAAGTGGAGATGTTCATGTTTTCATGGACAACGAATCGTATGAACAAATTGAGCTTCCAGAAACAAATATCGAATATGAGCTTAAATACTTAACAGAAAACATGGAAGTACATGTTATGACTTTTGGAACAGAAACGCTTGGTGTTGAGCTTCCAAAAAACGTAACGCTTGAAGTAGCGGAAACAGAACCAGGAATTAAAGGTGATACATCTTCTGGTGGAACGAAATCAGCTACACTTGAAACGGGTCTAACTGTACAAGTGCCATTTTTCATTAACCAAGGCGACAAGTTAATTATTAATACAACTGAAGGATCTTATGTATCTCGTGCATAAGGCTTAATATGGGTGTCTTAAAAGGGTCAGACCCCGCGACACAATATACAGTTCATTGAACTGTATATTGTGTCGCGGGGTCTGACCCTTTTTGTTATCCCGCATTAACGGGCAGTAAAACCCCCACTGATTGAAGTTTCACTTTATGGAATATCTTTTTAATTTTTTTAAAAGTGTGGCGTAAGTTAATAAGAGTCATCTCCTATTATTGTCATAAATTTATGAATCAAACATACATTTTAACAAATGATTAGCTGTAAATAGGAGGTTTCAGGCATGGATACGGTGTATACCCTATTGCCGAAGAAATTGGAGGAGCAATTTAGGCAAATTCCACTGTCAATGGCAAATAAAGTTGAAGAACTACGGATTCGAATTGGACGACCTCTTGAAGTGATTATCGAAGGTAGACCAACCTTTTTACCATATTTGGTTCATGATGAAGATGCTAAGCAGCTGCTTCATCATATTAGCAAATTTTCTTTATATGCTTTAGAGGAGGAATTAAAGCGAGGGTATATCACAGTAAGTGGTGGTCATCGAATTGGACTTGCGGGTAAGGTTATTCTTGAAAATGGAGCGGTAAAAGCGATAAGAGATGTGTCGTCCTTTAATATTCGAATTGCGAGACAGAAAATTGGGACGGCAGAGAAATTGATTCCAAGTCTATACACTGACGAATGGCATCATACGATCATCATCGGTGCTCCTCAAACAGGAAAGACGACGCTTTTACGTGATATAGCAAGAATTATTTCAACTGGATGTGAAAGCAGAAATATCCCACCTAAGAAAGTCGGTATCGTTGACGAGCGTTCTGAAATCGCCGGGTCAGTTCGGGGGGTGCCCCAGCTTGATTTTGGACCGCGGGTGGACGTGCTTGACGGATGTCCAAAGGTTGAAGGAATGATGATGCTCATTCGTTCCATGTCGCCAGATGTGTTAATCGTTGACGAAATCGGTCGCCCTGAGGACACGGCTGCGGTGTTGGAGGCGGTCAATGCAGGAATTAAGCTCGTGATCACTGCACATGGACGAACATTGGCTGATTTAAAAAAACGTCCGTATATGGCACAAATCCTTAATCAACACATATTTGAACGCTATATCGAATTAAATAGAAGAGATAAATCTGGCTGGGGCTGTAAGGTCCTTGATGAGACAGGAAATGCTGTCCCGACATTGGAAGTGTCAAAGAATGATTAAGTTCATTGGTGCAGCGCTCATCGTACTTGCTACAACCTGGGTTGGGTTTGAATTAGCCCGTGTGTTAAGACAAAGACCAAGAGAATTACGACAGCTTAAGTCAGCGCTTCAGTCGCTGGAAGCGGAAATCATGTATGGACAAACACCTTTAACGGAAGCTGCTTTTAAACTTTCTAAGCAATTGCCAAAGCCTCTATCCCATTTTTTTGAAAGCTTTGCTGACAAGCTGTCAGGTGGTGAAACGACAGTAAAGACTGCTTGGGAAACGAGTTTAAAACGAGTATGGAAACAACTTGCCCTTAAGCAAGGTGAATACGAAATACTTGTCCAATTCGGTGAGACGCTTGGTCAGCATGATCGTCTTTCTCAGCAGAAACAGATTCAATTGGCCATGATTCATTTGGAAAGAGAAGAAAGTGATGCCACAGACCGTCAAAATAAGTATGAAAAGATGATGAAGAGCTTCGGCTTTTTATCGGGTGTGTTGATAATCATATTGCTGTTGTAGCAGGAATGGAGGGCCTTAAATGGGCTTAGATGTAGATATCATATTTAAAATTGCAGGTGTTGGCATAGTCGTTGCATTTCTCCATACCATTTTGGATCAAGTCGGGAAAAAGGAATATGCGCAGTGGGTTACTCTTTTTGGTTTTATCTATATTTTGTTTATGGTGGCCAGCATCGTTGAAAATTTATTTCAAAAAATTAAATCTGTGTTTCTTTTCCAGTAGGAGGGATCGGCCATTGAAATCTTAAAAATTGTCGGGATCTCACTTATCGCCACTTTTTTAGCACTTATTGTAAAAGAACAAAAACCGAATTTTGCCTTTTTACTAGTTGTTTTTACTGGCTGTGCCATTTTTCTCGTTCTCGTTGACAAAATATACGAAATAATTACGATGCTCGAGAAGCTCGCCGTAAATGCAAATGTCAATATGGTGTATTTAGAAACTATTTTAAAAATTATCGGGATCGCCTATATCGCTGAATTTGCTGCCCAGATTACAAAAGATGCCGGCCTTGGTTCAATCGCCTCAAAGATTGAGCTAAGCGGAAAAATTCTAATTCTAGCTATGGCTATCCCGATTTTGACAGTCATCATCGAAACAATCATTCAATTGATACCGAGCTGACAGGTAGACACCTGCGGCAATTATGAGGTGAATCTATGAAGCAGCGAACTTTCTACTTTTCCTTCTTGTTAATCGCTCTCTTTTTTATGCATAGTGATGCGGTACTTGCCTCAGAAACTAGTCAGGAAATGGATGTTCTTCAATCCGATTTGGTACAAGCTCAGATGGATCGGCTCGGTGTCGAAGAGCTGCAGGGGTTTTGGGATAGTATTGTTACGGAATATGGCGGTTTTTTGCCGGAAAGTCAAAAAGGGAGTTTTATGGATTTTGTCAGCGGTGAGAAGAAATTTTCCTTTGCAGAATGGATGAAAGGGATTGGGAAATTTGTTTTTCATGAGCTTCTAGTGAATGGTAAGCTGCTCGGATCGCTCATCTTGTTAACCGTATTCAGCATGTTTTTACAAACACTCCAAAATGCGTTTGAACAAAGCACGATTAGCAAGGTAGCCTATTCCATTGTCTATTTAGTGTTAATTATCCTTGCGCTGAATAGCTTTCATGTAGCCATTCAATATACCCAAGAAACGATTGATACGATGATTGCTTTTCTAATGGCACTGCTGCCGCTACTCCTTGCTTTGATTGCTAGTTCTGGCGGGGTACTATCAGCAGGATTTTTCCATCCCATTCTTCTATTTTTAATGAATTCAAGCGGCGTATTAATTCAATATGTTGTATTACCGCTGCTTTACCTATCTGCTGTTTTAAGTGTAGTCAGTACGATGACCGAACAATACAAAGTAACACAACTTGCACAGTTATTGCGAAATTGGGCAATTGGTCTATTAGGCGCTTTTATGACTATCTTTCTTGGCGTTATTTCCGTACAAGGCGTTACGACGGCCGTTGCAGATGGCGTGAGCATTCGGACAGCGAAATTCGTGACAGGCAACTTTATTCCGGTTATCGGTAGGATGTTCACAGATGCGGCTGACACGGTTATTAATGCGTCAGTGCTCTTGAAAAATACAGTTGGCATGGCAGGCGTTATTATATTGCTCTTCATCATCACATTTCCAGCATTAAAGATATTAATGCTTTCTTTTATTTATAAATTAGCAGCAGCATTATTACAGCCGCTTGGCGGAGGTCCTGTTATTAAATGTTTGGATATTATTAGTAAGAGCATGATTTATATTTTTGCAGCACTTGCTATTGTATCGATGATGTTTTTCCTCAGCGTTACCGTAATCATTGCTGCTGGTAATATTACTTTGATGGTTCGGTAGGGAGGGGAATCTATGGAATTTATTACGAGCTGGGTTACCAATATTATCGTGTTTGTCCTCCTTGCGACTGTCATTGATATGCTACTTCCGAATTCGGCCATGCAAAAGTATGCAAAGATGGTTATCGGTTTACTGCTGATTGCTGTGATTATCTCGCCGATTCTAAAGCTATTTCAATCAGACTTTGATGATCTATTGAAGATTGCGACGAGTTCAATTGATGAAAAAACAAATCATCAGGTAGAAAATTTAACAGAATTGAAGAAAAAAGAAATACAAGCCGTACAGGATGCATATATTTTAAAACAAATGGCTGTCGATATGAGGACAGGGGTGGAAGAGGAGTTGATGGATCAATATAAAATGGAAATTCAGTCAATGAATCTCGAAGTAAAAAACAAAGATCAGCCTAGCCTTCCGGATGATTTACAAAAAATTTCAATCGTCTTGCAGCAGACAAAAGATCAGACAGCATCGGTTGAAGTGGTTGCTAAAGTAGACATAGACACGAAACAATCATCGCAGAAATCGTCCAGCGACTTGGATCATATTAGAGGGTTCCTTGCTGCAAAGTGGGCGGTAGACGAAGAAATCATCGAATTTGCCGGAGAAAGGGGTGGCTAACAAATTGAAAAGTGATAAAGGCCCGTTATCATGGCTGAAAAACCTTTTTAAGCAAACGAATGGTGAAGAGGAAAATAAAGAGAAGAAACCTTCCAAGTATGCCTATGTATTGACTGTTCTTTTATTAGGAGTCGGCATCATGATGGTGAGTAGCTTGCTTACAAATAAAGAGTCGAAAAATGATGCTGTCACAACATTTAATCAAACAAACTCCCAAGGCAAAGAGGTAGAGACGTTTGGAAAGGCTGAAAATCAGTTTACTTCTGTAAACGACTACGAAAAATACTTGCAGAACGAAATGAAAGGAGCACTTGAATCAATAGCGGGTGTTTCAGATGTTAAGGTTGTGATCTATGTCGATGCTTCTGAGAAAAAAGTGTTTCAAGAAAATAAAGTAACGCAAAAACAAGTGACTGTGGAGACGGACCAGGAAGGTGGTAAGCGAGAGGTCGAAGACACATCCACTGACAATCAGCTCGTTATTCTCAAAAGCGGCGATAAAGAGGGGCCAATCGTTGTCGAGACGAAGAAACCGAACGTAAGCGGAGTGCTCGTCGTTGCCAAAGGTGCTGAAAATATCCAAATTAAGAAATGGATCATTGAAGCTGTTACAAGAGCATTGGATGTACCGAGCCACCGAGTTTCGGTTATGCCTAAAAAATAAGGGGGATTCTTACCATGTTATTAAAAAAACAAACTGTTTGGCTGTTAACTATGTTAAGTTTGGTCGTTGTACTTTCGGTGTATTATTTGACTGGTCCAGATCAGAATGGATCTAATGTAGCAATTTCACAGGAAGAAAAGGACAAACAGAGTACTGAAACAACAAAACCAAAAGCGGAAACAGCTAAAGTTTCTGACAAGGAAGTGCCAAAGGTCGCCATCTCTTCATCAGATGATGAGTTCGAGGCATTACGTCTTAATATTCAAGATGAGCGAAGTAAAATAAGAGAAGATCTCACAAATAAAATGGGTGACACAAGTCTTTCAGCGGAAGAAAAAAATCAGGCTGTCGAAGCTAATAATAAAATTAGTGAAACAGCAACTACAGAACAAGTGTTAGAATATGAAATTATGCAGCTGAATTACCCGGCAGCTTTAGTACGCATTGATGGAAGCAAAGTGGACGTCACAGTTAAAACAGACGAAAAATTGACAGCATTAGAAGTGGCAGACATCATGGATATCGTAAACACAGAAATCGATGATGTAGAAGATGTGGCGGTTGAATTTAAATTAAATGAAGGAAAATAGTGGAAAGAGGGAGTCTTTAATCGGACTTCCTCTTTTTCTTATATGTTAACCAATAAAATCAAGGGTAATCAATGATAAAACGCTTTCTTTAGAATGAAAAAAATTTCACATTTATTGTGATAAGATGTAAGATAGAAGAACGCCAAAAGAAAAGTCGTAAGCATCACTAAAACATTTATTGAATTCACACTACGAATTATCGTATGATATTAGTAGTTGGTCATAATGATTTTTTTGGTACAGCAATGGAAAGCGTGGGATAAGCCGGTAGGTATTTGGGTATTTATTTCAGAAGGCTTTGCTTTTTATCCCGCATTACCGGGCAGTAAGCCCCCACTGATTGAAGTTTCACTTTATAATCATTCAAAAAACTTAACTATTACAATAAAATAAGACAAGGGGTGCCAAGATGTTGAAGGTACAAGAAATTCGAGAGATTATTAAATTGGTCGATCAATCTAGCATTAATGAATTTGTTTTTGAACAAGAAGGAACGAAAATTAAATTGAAAAAGACTACACAGGAACAATCTACACCAGTTGTTTATCAAGCTGCACCTGTTGCAGCTATGCAAGCGGCAGAGGTTGCACAAGAAGCACCAAAACAAGCTGAACGTGTAACTGACACACAAGCAAGCAATCAAGAAAACTTACATAAAATTACATCACCGATGGTTGGCTCATTTTATGCTTCGCCATCACCAGAAGAAGGGCCATATGTGAAAATTGGATCAAAAGTAGGCAATGACTCCATTGTATGTATCGTTGAAGCAATGAAGCTCTTTAATGAAATCGAAGCGGAAGTGAGCGGTGAGATCGTCGAAATTCTTGTCCAAGACGGCCAATTAGTGGAATACGGTCAACCGTTATTTTTAGTAAAGCCGGAATAAGGAGCTGTTTTCAATGATTGAAAAAGTATTAATTGCAAATCGAGGAGAAATTGCTGTTCGGATTATTCGGGCATGCAAGGAAATGGGTATCGAAACCGTTTCAGTTTTCTCAGAAGCAGACCGTGAAGCTCTTCATGTCCAGCTTGCAGACGAATCATACTGCATTGGCCCGACGGCTTCAAAGGATAGCTATTTAAACGTTACGAATATTATTAGCGTTGCAAAGAAAACGGGTTGTGACGCTATTCACCCTGGTTATGGATTTTTAGCGGAAAATGCTAATTTTGCAGAGCTTTGCCGTGAATGCAATGTCATCTTCATCGGACCATCCCCTGAAGCCATTTCGAAAATGGGGACGAAGGATGTAGCGAGGGAAACGATGCGAATAGCGGGCGTACCAATCGTGCCGGGATCTACAGGAATTATTAAAGACTCGGATGAAGCGATTGCCCTTGCTGAAAAAATTGGGTATCCAGTCATCATTAAAGCGACAGCAGGTGGTGGCGGAAAAGGGATTCGGGTCGCTAGAACAGAAGAAGATTTATTGAATGGGATCAGAATCACCCAGCAAGAAGCATTGACAGCATTCGGAAATTCTGGCGTATATATTGAAAAATTTATTGAAGATTTCCGGCATGTTGAAATTCAGGTGATGGGAGATACACATGGCAATGCTATTCACTTTGGTGAACGAGACTGTTCGATCCAAAGACGTCTCCAAAAGCTAGTAGAAGAAACTCCATCTCCTGCAGTTGACTCAGAGATGCGCGAAGAAATGGGAACAGCGGCAGTAAAAGCTGCTCTTGCTGTTAATTACTCCGGAGCAGGTACGGTTGAGTTCATTTATGATTACAATAACCGTAACTTCTACTTTATGGAAATGAATACTAGAATTCAGGTGGAACATCCGGTGACAGAAATGGTAACTGGTGTTGATTTAATCAAAGAACAAATTCTAGTAGCATCGGGGGAGAAATTGTCATTATCTCAAGAAGATGTGCAATTTAACGGCTGGGCAATCGAATGCCGGATTAATGCTGAAAATCCTGAAAAGAATTTTATGCCTTCTGCTGGGAAAATTCAAATGTATCTTCCGCCAGGCGGAAATGGCGTACGAATTGATTCAGCTGCGTACCCAGGATATGTGATTCCACCATATTATGATTCAATGATCGCGAAGTTAATTGTTCATGCTCCTACACGCGCTGAGGCCGTTGACAAGATGAGACGTGCGTTAGAGGAATTTGTGATAGAAGGAATTCACACAACTATCCCTTTCCACAGCAAGCTTATGCAACATGAACAATTTGTTTCTGGAGAGTTTAACACAAAATTCCTTGAATTATATGAGGTAATGGATTCATAATGGAAAAATACAGGAGGTGCTTTGAAAATGAGTGAAATGGAACAAATGCTTGAAGTGAACGATACCTACAATGGATTAGGTAAAGTGGAAATTTCTCCTGATGTTATTGAAGTCATTGCCGGTATTGCTGCTAGTGAGGTTGAAGGTGTTGCGCATATGCGCGGGAACTTCACCACTGGTGTTGTCGAAATGCTCGGGAAGAAAAGCCACGGAAAAGGTGTTAAGGTAGATCTTGCAGACGATGGCATTAAGGTAGACTTATATTGTGTCATGAAGTTTGGCGTATCCATTCCAAAGATCGCGCAGGAAGTTCAAGATAATATTCGTCAAGCTCTACTGAACATGACAGCCCTCGAAACTTCCGAAGTGAATATTCATGTTGTCGGTATTCAATTTGAAACTGCATCAAAACAAGAAAGTGAAATTGAGCAAGAAATGTAAGGATAAAGAGAGCCCGGCATTTAGCCGGGTTTTTGTGTGAAAAGAACTCTTTTTACACGAATGAGTTTAAATCTTTAAAAGTTGAGACATACAAAGAATAGAAGGTTCACTTTACCTCGGTTAAAACAGCCTGTAAATCCCCACACTTATTCTTGTGAAAGATTAAAATAGCAACCTTGAGAATAAACAGCCTGTAAAACCCTGATTGGTGAGATGCAGTGAAACTTACCGATGTGTAAGCGGAGGTAAAGTTTGCGCCCACAGGATGTGGGTCACACAGACGTTGCCGCGGGACGGGGCGTACTTAGTCTGCGTTCATTGATTCCGGTTCATAGTGTTGCTTTTATCAAGCGTTAGCGGAGATATTTGCGACAGTAGAACGGGACTAACGCTCAGTGGAAACCCACCATTGAGGGAAGTTTCACTTTAACTCAATCTTATTTTCTGTTAGAGTGTTACATATGTGATTTTTTATGATAAAAATTAGCACAAGTTCCGCCATAAAGGTCAGATACATTTCTTTTTGAAGAAAAAACTTAATGTTTATGGTGATTTAGTTAATTAATGTTCGTATGTGCTGTAATTTTCATATATAATAGTCGATATAGAAGGAGTCAATTTTATGAAAAGAAGAACTGCCCGTGAAAAAGCCTTACAGGCCATATACCAACTTGAAATTGGTAAGGGAGAAATTCAAGATGCTCTAAATAGTGTTTTGGACGGAAGTCCGAGTGATGACTATCTTGAAATGTTAGTAAAAGGAACACAAGAAAACAAAGAAGAGATTGATGAAACAATTTGTGCTAATCTCGACAATTGGAAGATTGAACGATTGGCGAATATTGATCGGAACTTGCTCCGCATCGCTGTGTACGAAATGATTTACAGTGATCAGGTTCCAGTCAATGTTGCTATGGATGAAGCAATTGAAATCGCAAAAGTCTTCGGTGATGATCAATCAAGCCGCTTTGTAAATGCAGTTCTGTCAAAAGTTAAAACTCAGCTTAATAAATAACCAGTGCATCGCATACATGCTAGGGAAGACTATTTATTTTCGGGTCAAGCGGCTAAAATCATTCTCACCTTAAGACAGTCGATTTCTTAAGCTAACTTTGGAGGGTGATGAATGTGTCAGGGAGAATTATTGATGGAAAAGAAATTGCTCAATCTGTAAGAAATACGCTTCGTGAGGAAGTGGACCAGCTTCGTAGTAAAGGAACAATTCCAGGTCTTGCAGTTATACTTGTTGGTGATAATCAAGCTTCGAAAACGTATGTAGCGAATAAGCAAAAAGCTTGTGCTGAAATTGGCATACATTCTGTTTTAGTTGAATGTCCAGCGACATTGACTCAACAAGAATTACTTACTAAAATTGATGAGTTGAATCATGATGATACCGTTCATGGAATTTTAGTACAACTACCTCTTCCAGCCCATATCCAAGAAAAAGATATCATTGAAGCCATTTCACCTGAAAAGGATGTTGATGGGTTCCATCCTATTAACATCGGACGAATGATGACTGGTCAGGATGCGTTTTTACCTTGCACACCATATGGAGTTATGGTGATGCTTGAGCATATCGGCTGTGAAATTGCAGGTAAGCATGTCGTTGTTGTAGGAAGAAGTAATATCGTCGGAAAGCCGGCAGGTCAATTGTTTCTGAATAAAAGTGCGACGGTTACGTATTGCCATTCAAAAACGAAAGATCTTGCCTATCATACAAGGCAAGCTGATATACTGGTCGTTGCTGTCGGTAAGAGAGATACCATCACGGCTGCTCATGTTAAGGATGGTGCAGTTGTTATTGATGTTGGTATGAATCGGAATGAAGAAGGCAAGCTATGCGGCGACGTTTCTTTTAACGAAGTAAGAGAAGTTGCCTCATATATTACCCCGGTTCCAAAAGGCGTTGGTCCAATGACGATTGCTATGCTTTTGGAAAATACCGTTAAATCTGCTAAGAAATCGATTACCCTATAAGATGCATAAATAAAAAATTCCATCAGTGGTGAAAACTATCCCACTGATGGAATTTTCACTGATATCCCGGTTTAACAGGCTGTAATATCCCTACACTAATTCTTACACGAGAGTAAAATAGCTAGCTAGTGATAAACAGCCTGTAAAACCCCGATTGGTGAGATACAGTGAAACTTACCGATGCGTAAGAGGAGATATTAGCGACACTAGAACGGGACTAACCATTAGCGCAAAACCTTTGCTAATGGAAGTTTCACTTTATGAAGAAGCTGTCACTTGCTCTATAATGGCAAATGATAGCTTTTTTGTTTTATAATAAAAGTATAGGATAATTAATTCTGAGGGTAAGCGCTAAAAATAGTAAGTAGAGGGCATGAACGACAAAAAAACATAACAGAGCGCGTGCACTTTTTTAGATAAGGAGAAAATGATGGAAGAGCAAAGATATTTAAGTGTTTCGGCTGTGACGAAATATATTAAGCGTAAATTTGATGCGGATCCTCATTTACAAAATGTATACATAAAAGGAGAAATATCGAATTTTAAGCAGCATTCAAGCGGACATATGTATTTTACGATTAAGGATGAGAAAGCAAGAGTACTTGCAGTGATGTTTTCTGCCCATAATAAGAATATGAAGTTTATTCCGGAAAATGGGATGAAAATCTTGGTGAGAGGCGATATTTCTGTATTCGAACAAAGCGGGCAATACCAGTTGTATGTCAAGAGCATGTCACCTGATGGAGTAGGTGATTTATATTTAGCCTATGAGCAGCTGAAGAAGAAACTCGAAACGGCAGGATTATTTTCTTCTCAGCATAAGCAACCACTTCCGAAATACCCTCATGCAGTCGGTGTTATTACTTCACCAACTGGGGCCGCTTTACGGGATATTTTGACTACGATTAAAAGAAGATATCCAATTGCTAAAATCATCATATACCCGGCGCTTGTTCAAGGAACGAATGCACCTAAATCCGTCGCTAAAGCGATTTCCGAAGCGAATTCACGTAAAGAGGTTGAAGTTCTTATTGTGGGGAGGGGAGGAGGCTCCATTGAAGAGCTCTGGGCATTTAATGAAGAAATTGTCGCAGAATCGATTTATGACTCTGATATTCCGATTATTTCGGCTGTTGGACACGAAACGGATTTTACGATTGCGGATTTTGTAGCAGACTTGCGTGCACCAACACCAACTGGAGCTGCTGAAATGGCTGTTCCACATCTTCAAGAAATTTACGAACGGCTCTGGAACCAAAAGAATAGGCTGACAAGGACGATTCATGAACAAGTGAATGTTGAACAAACAAAGCTGTCGCGACTGGCAAAATCTTATGCTTTTCGTTATCCTAAAAAAATGTACGAGCAAAAAGTCGAACAATTGGACCGGGCGTCGGAACGATTAAAACGCGAGAGCACCAAATATTTTCAAAAGAAAAACGAGATGCTCGAAAATACATTAGCCCAATTAATAAAACAGCATCCAAACCAACAGTTAGCGGTTGCAGCGGATCGGTTAACCAATAGCGAAAAAATGTTGAATCGGCTTATGCAAACAGTTTTAAAAGGGCACACCCAAAGATTTGTCTCAGTTGCTGCAACATTATCTGTCTTAAGTCCGCTTAAAATTATGGAACGGGGCTATGGTTTGATTTTTACAGAAGAAGAAACACTTGTTAAAAGCAGATCACAAGTAGTGGTCGGAGATCATATCGATGTGAAGATAACCGACGGAACTTTGCATTGTAAAGTAGAAAAAATAGAGGAGCGAAAAGATAATGAGTAAAGAAAAAGAGTTGACTTTTGAGCAGGCAATGGAAGAACTTGAACAAGTTGTTGAAAAATTAGAAGAAGGGGACGTACCTCTTGAAGAAGCAATCTCCATCTATAAAAAAGGAATGGACCTATCTAGACTTTGTCATACAAAATTGAAATCTGTTGAAGAACAATTGACGCAAATACTTAGGGAAGATGGCGAACTTGAAGAATTCGCAGTAGAGGAGGAATAGGCATGAATGCAACGTCATTTCATACGTTTTCAGAAACATACAAACAATTCATTGAAACGAAGGTGATTAAATATGTTGAAGAGTTAAAAGCGCCTGATAACTTAAAAGCAGCAATGGCTTATTCTTTGAAAGCAGGCGGGAAAAGAATACGTCCTTTACTTGTTTTGGCCGTATTAGATGCATTTGCGAAGGATGTGAAAGCTGGAGTCCCGGCTGCAGCTGCGATTGAAATGATTCATACCTATTCTTTAATCCATGATGATCTGCCAGCGATGGACGATGATGATTTACGTCGCGGTAAACCGACCAATCATAAAGTTTTTGGTGAAGCGACGGCAATTCTTGCAGGTGATGCATTACTTACATATAGCTTTCAACTTATTGCGAACACGGAGCATCCTTGCGTGACATCAGACATGAAGCTCAATTTAATCCTTGAAATCGCTAAAGCGGCGGGAGCTGAGGGGATGGTTGGCGGTCAAGTAGCTGATATGGAAGGCGAAAACAAACAGCTATCACTAGAAGAACTCCAGTATATTCATGAACATAAAACAGGCAAGTTGTTAATGGCATCTGTCCTTTCAGGAGCGATTTTATCTAGTGCAAGTATCGAACAGCTTCTTGCACTTAAACGGTTTTCCTATCATTTAGGGCTGGCTTTTCAAATCCGAGATGATATTTTAGATATTGAGGGCTCTGAAGGAGAAATTGGTAAACCTGTTGGCAGTGATTCAGCGAACAACAAGAGCACGTACCCTTCATTGCTTACTTTAGAAGGAGCAAAGGTAAGGCTCGCAGAACATATCAAAATGGCGCATGAAGAGTTGGGAAAAACGCAATTGGATACATCTCTTCTTAATGAAATAACGGATATGATTGCAAAGCGTAAATCTTAAGACGACAACAATTGTTAGGAAATTCTATTTGTGTTATACTTTTGTTGTTTAACTGGCGTATCTTATTGAAAATCGGTATAATAGATGGAATTAACAGCCGCCGAAATCAGAGGGTATCGGCGGCTATTTTTGAAGAAATTTGCGGAAATTTGCTGAATAATGACAGCTGTTATAGTGCGTGTTTAAAAAGGAGGATAAAAAGAGCCGAGAAGTTCGATGAGCGCATTTCGAGAACCTTTCGCGTATGGAGTAATACGTGAGACCGGACTTGCACAGGACGTGCTGACTTCTGTGTTGTGCACAGGACATGCGCGGTTTTAACAGAAGGTCATTCATGAGCTTTGAAGCAATTTTCAAGCTTTTTTACCGGACCTTTTGAACATCCTCCTTTAGTAATTAAATTAGAATTTTCCAGCGATAGGTCTTTGATAAGACCTGGAAATAACAGAAAGTGAGTGATCCAATTTGGATCTTCTATCTATAAAAGACCCATCTTTTTTAAAAGCGATGAATAATGAAGAGTTAAAAGAATTAAGTGCCGATATTAGAAAGTTTTTAATAGAGAAATTATCGATTACCGGTGGACACCTAGGTCCGAATCTTGGCGTGGTTGAACTGACCATTGCGTTACATAAGGAGTTCAACAGTCCACAAGATAAATTTTTGTTTGATGTTGGCCACCAGTCTTATGTTCATAAAATCCTAACAGGACGAGCTTGTCAGTTTGATACATTAAAAAAATACAAAGGACTTTGCGGCTTCCCGAAAATGAACGAAAGTGAGCATGATGTTTGGGAAACAGGTCATAGCTCAACATCTCTTTCTGGAGCAATGGGAATGGCCGCAGCGCGCGATTTAAAAAAAGAAAAAAATTTTGTGTTGCCTATCATCGGTGACGGTGCATTAACAGGTGGGATGGCACTTGAAGCACTTAATCATATCGGCCATGAAAAGAAAGATATGATTGTCATCTTAAACGATAATGAAATGTCGATTGCCCCAAACGTTGGCGCCTTGCATTCCGTACTGGGAAGGCTGCGTACGGCTGGAAAATATAATTGGGCGAAGGATGAGCTGGAATTATTACTTAAGAAAATACCAGCAGTCGGTGGGAAAGTCGCTGCTACAGCTGAGCGTATTAAAGATAGCCTAAAGTATCTATTAGTTTCAGGAGTATTTTTTGAAGAGTTAGGATTTACTTACTTGGGGCCTGTGGATGGTCATAACTTTGATGAATTATTCGAGAATTTTCGTTATGCTAAAAAAACAAAAGGCCCTGTCCTTTTACACGTGATTACGAAAAAAGGGAAAGGATATTCTCCTGCTGAATCTGATACAATCGGAAACTGGCATGGAACAGGACCTTATAAAATTGAAACGGGCGATTTTGTTAAAACAGCGACAACAGCTCCTGCATGGAGTTCACTTGTTAGTGAAACGGTAAGGAAACTCGCTCGTACAGACGAACGAATTGTTGCGATTACACCGGCTATGCCGGTCGGTTCTAAATTAGAAGGCTTCGCAAGTGAATTTCCGGAACGAATGTATGATGTGGGCATTGCTGAACAACATGCGGCAACCTTTGCAGCAGGACTTGCAACTCAAAAAATGAAACCGTTTCTTGCGATTTATTCTACTTTCCTACAGCGTGCCTACGATCAAGTGGTTCACGATATTTGCCGGCAAAACCTGAACGTCTTTTTTGGAATCGATCGAGCAGGTTTAGTTGGAGCAGACGGGGAAACACATCAAGGTGTGTTTGATATCGCCTTTATGCGTCATATTCCGAATATGGTCTTGATGATGCCCAAGGATGAAAATGAAGGCCAGCATATGGTTAATACAGCAATGAAATATGATGATGGTCCGATTGCAATGAGATTTCCACGCGGAAATGGGTATGGTATTCCGATGGACGATTCTTTACAAGAAATCCCGATTGGAACTTGGGATGTGTTAAAAGAGGGTAGAGATGCTTGCGTGTTAACATTTGGTACAACGATTCCAATGGCAATGGAAGCAGCGGAGTTGTTAGAGAAACAAGGGTATTCCGTTAAGGTCGTGAACGCACGATTTATTAAGCCACTGGACAATGACATGATGCATCAATTACTTGAGCAGAAGATGCCGATTTTAACCATTGAAGAAGCCGTTCTTCAAGGCGGATTTGGTAGTGCGGTGATTGAATTTGCTCATGAGCATGGATATCATGGAGCAATTATTGACCGAATGGGTATTCCTGACCGTTTCATTGAACATGGCAGTGTGGATCAATTACTTGCAGAAATCGGCATGACAGTAGAAGAAACGGTGCGGAACATCAAACGAATTACACCGAAAAAGCAAAAAAGGGCTTGAATGAATGAAACTGAAAAAAGAAAGACTTGATATTTTACTTGTTGAATCTGGGTTGGCAGAGACTCGGGAAAAAGCAAAACGAATGATTATGGCGGGCCTTGTTTATGGAAATGAGGAAAGATTAGAGAAACCGGGTGAAAAGGTTTCAACTGATTTAGTACTTACTATCAAAGGGAAGGTCATGCCTTATGTATCTAGAGGTGGGCTAAAGCTAGAGAAAGCATTGAAACAGTTTGATTTATCTGTTGAAGGAAAAGTACTGCTTGATATTGGAGCTTCAACAGGAGGATTCACTGACTGTGCCCTACAAAATGGAGCGCAAATGTCTTACGCGCTTGATGTGGGTTACAATCAGCTCGCCTGGAAGCTAAGGCAAGATGAGCGAGTGAAGGTAATGGAAAGAACAAATTTCCGCTACGTCACACCTGCTGACCTTGATGGGGAAATGCCTAATTTTGCGAGCATTGATGTTTCATTTATCTCGCTTACATTGATCTTACCTGTCTTGAAAACATTATTGGTGGCTAATAGTGATGTTGTCGCCCTTGTTAAACCTCAATTTGAGGCAGGCAAGGATCAAGTAGGTAAAAAAGGAATTGTTCGTGATGTAAAAATTCATCGTGAGGTTATGGATAAAATTATTCATTTCGCTCAAGGTGAGGGATATGATATTCATGACGCTTCTTTTTCTCCGATTAAAGGTGGCGAAGGGAATATCGAATTCCTTTTGCATCTTAAGTGGCAAGGCGAAAAAGATCAAGGTGAGAATTACTTGAAGCAGTCGGTTGAAGAAATTGTTCAAAATGCTCATCAAGAATTAAAGCAAACGAAAAATGATGAATGAGTAGGAGAGCTCCCGATGCAGTAAAACTGTTGACGGAGCTTTTTTTACAGATACTTATTCAAATAAATGCTTTCGAATACAAGAAAAAATTGTACAAATCCAACTAAATCCGCTAACATTATTTATATAATAAATATTCGCAGTCCAAGTGAATTGAACTGCTAACTTAGAGGTGCTTTAAATAGATGAACAAAGGTCAACGACATATAAGGATTCGAGATATCATCACGAATAATGATATAGAAACGCAAGATGATTTAGTGGATGCGTTGAAAAATGCTGGCTTTTCTATCACGCAAGCGACGATTTCAAGAGATATTAAGGAACTGCATCTCGTGAAAGTACCGCTAATGGATGGTAGATACAAATACAGTCTACCTGCAGACCAGCGCTTTAATCCGCTTCAGAAATTAAAACGAATGCTGATAGATGCATTTGTCAAGATTGATTCGGCGAGCCATTTTCTCGTATTAAAAACCTTGCCAGGTAATGCTCAGGCAATAGGTGCCTTAATTGATCATTTAGATTGGGAAGAAATATTAGGGACGATTTGTGGCGATGATACATGCTTAATCATTTGTCGTACTCCAGAAGATACTGAGGAAATTTCTAATCGATTTTTAGACATGCTCTAATGAAGACAAAAGAGGTGATGAGAGTTTGTTAACAGAACTTTCAATAAGAAACTTTGCAATTATTGAAGCCCTTTCAGTTTCGTTAGAGAAGGGCTTGACTGTTTTAACAGGAGAAACGGGTGCTGGTAAATCGATCATTATCGATGCGATTCACCTGTTAGTTGGCGGTAGAGGATCTGCAGAGTTTATTAGACATGGGGAAAAAAAAGCGGAAATTGAAGGGCTATTTCAAATTGACGACGAACTCCATCCGGTTTATCAAAAAGCTTCGGAATTAGGGATCGAGATTAGCGATGGAATGCTCGTGTTGCGCCGAGATATGTCGACAAATGGTAAAAGTGTCTGCAGGGTAAATGGCAAGCTTGTGACGATAGCACTGCTACGTGAAATTGGTAGAACGCTGATCGATATTCATGGCCAGCATGAACATCAAGAACTGATGGATGAACGTCTTCATCTGCAACTGCTCGATCAATTTGGCGGAGAAAGAATTGCCAAGGCACTAGGGGAATACCAAAAGCTCTATAAAGAATATGATCATGCGATGAAACAACTACAGAAATTAAGCCAAAACGAACAACAAATGGTTCATCGTTTGGATTTAATTCAATTTCAATTTGATGAAATTCAGCGGGCGAATTTAAAGTTAAATGAGGATGAAGAGCTGTCTGAAGAAAGAAAGAAAATCAATAACTTTGAAAAAATTCATGAAGCCCTACAAACAAGCTATTTAGCATTATCGGGGGAGCAAAGAGGGCTTGATTGGCTATCTGTTGCGATGAATAATCTTGAAGAGGCTGCAGATCTTGATGAGACGGTTAAAACCATTACAGAGCCAGTCTCGAATAGTTATTACGTTCTTGAAGATGCAATTTCTTCTATTCGTGAACAGCTTGATGCTCTTGAATATGACTCAGAACGTCTAGATCTTATTGAAAGTCGCTTGAATGAAATTAATCAGCTGAAACGGAAATATGGGGGCACGATTGAAGAGATTGTTGTATACGGTGCCGCAATTGAAGAAGAAATTGAAACACTTTTGAATCGTGAAACTCATATTTTTAAGCTTGAGTCACAAATAAAATCGGTAAAGGCTGATTTGTTATTAGAAGCCAAAAACGTAAGTGAACTACGTGAAAAATATGCCAGACAACTGACAAAGAAAATACAACAGGAATTAAAAGAACTTCATATGCAAAAAACGGTATTTGAAGCTCATTTCCATCACACAGCCTTTTCGTTTAGTGAAGGGGACTCCTCTACAATTGGACGCAACGGATTGGATGAGATGGAGTTTTATATTAGCACGAATCCTGGAGAACCACTAAAGCCATTGTCTAAAATTGCTTCAGGCGGAGAATTATCGCGTATTATGCTTGCATTAAAAAGTATTTTTTCCAAACATCAAGGGATTACATCGATTATTTTTGATGAAGTGGACACAGGGGTCAGTGGTAGAGTAGCCCAATCCATTGCTGAAAAAATCTATAAAGTGGCCATTGATTCACAAGTACTTTGTATTTCTCACTTACCACAAGTCGCTGCAATGGCAGATACGCACCTTTATATAGCAAAAAATATTAAGGCAGGCAGGACGAATACATCTGTTCATCCATTAAAGTATTCCGACAAGGTAAAGGAAATTGGTCGAATGATTTCTGGTGTTGAGATTACCGATTTAACCAAACAACATGCTGAAGAACTTTTACAACAGACGGAGAAAATTAAACAGACTGCTGGGGTATAGTCTCTTATCCCGATTTAACAGCCTGTAAAACCCCGATTGGTTCAACTAACCATTAGCGGAAGGTCATCGCTTATGGAAGTTTCACTTTATTCGTAATTTCACAATATTTTTCATTGAAAAGCTATCCAAAAACGGATAGCTTTTATTTTTGCCCAGAGTTATAAATGCTTGCTGTGAGGGCTACATTAAAGGTGTAGCCATTTAGGATTTGAAGCAAAAGCGAGGGGAGTGAAAAAGATTGTACAAACAATGGATCAAAAGAATTATCGGTGGAATTCTCCTTGTTTCGCTATTGACATTAGGATTGTATCAACCATTTCGCGAGTATTTTTCAATTCCTAAAAAAATTGTCCTTTTCGAAGGTGAACAATATAGCATCCGTAATAATTTGGCTGTTCATGCGACAACTCATTCAAATGAAGAAGGGGTAACTGTTCAAGATGAAACAGGTTTGCTGACACTTGACGCAGATAAACCTGGAACGAGCGAACTGCTTCTGAATGTTGCTGGATTCCCAGTCAAGAAAGTGGATGTTCATGTATTAAAGGATTTCAAGGTGACTCCTGGAGGACAGTCGATTGGTGTGAAATTAAATACGCTCGGAGTATTAGTAGTTGGACACCATCTAGTGGCAACAGGTGAAGGCAAGAAATCACCTGGTGAAGCAGCACATGTCATGATAGGTGATATTATTACCAAAATAAATGGCCAGACAATCAAAAAAATGTCTGATGTAACCCCTTATGTACAACAAGCAGGTGAAAAAGGTGAACCCCTTCAACTTGTGATATCACGTGAGAAAGAAAGCTTTAAGACAACTCTTTTACCATTAAAAGATGAAAATGAAGGCACGTACAAGCTTGGACTTTATATTCGCGACTCAGCCGCTGGAATTGGCACGATGACATTTTACCATCCTGAAACAAAAAAATATGGGGCACTCGGCCATGTTATTTCAGATATGGATACGAAAAAACCAATTGTTGTAAAAGACGGACAAATTGTTCAATCAACTGTAACATCCATTGAAAAAGGAAGCAACGGAGATCCGGGTGAAAAATTAGCTCGATTCTCGTCAAATAAAGAAGTAATCGGTAATATTAACAGAAATAGCCCATTTGGAATTTTTGGGCAAATGAAAAAGGAAGTCGGAAATGGGATTGCAGATAAACCTCTGCCAATTACTTTATCCCATGAAGTAAAAGAAGGACCAGCAAAGATACTAACCGTACTAGACGGTTCAAAAGTAGAGGAATTCGATATTGAAATTGTCAGTACGATACCACAGAAATTCCCAGCTATTAAAGGGATTGTTTTAAAGGTAACTGATAAAAAGTTACTAGAGAAAACTGGTGGGATTGTTCAAGGAATGAGTGGTAGTCCTATTATTCAAAATGGAAAATTAGTCGGTGCTGTGACCCATGTTTTCGTCAATGATCCAACGAGTGGGTATGGTGTCCATATTGAATGGATGCTAAACGAGGCCGGCATTGATATATATGAAAAATCTAGTCCTAAAGAGAAAGCAAGTTGAACAAAGGAGCCTCCAGTCTGGGCTCCTTTTCCTGTTCACAAAAAGGATTGTCAAATATTTTATGCATATCAATCCGTTTTATTCCTTTATTATGGTAGAATAAAATAAGAAATAAAGAATATTCGACAAAGCCTATATTGTTTAGCGAACAGGGTCGAAAACAAGTGAATTTATGAGAAAAATATTGATTTTTTATAAATTTTATAAAATTAAAAGGAATTTAGTTTCCTATGTCGAAAATTTCAATTACAATGTTTTTAGAAATAATAGAAAAAATGACCAATTGTAGTTGAGGAGGAATTCAATAGTGAAGAAAATTAAGGTATGTATTGTGGATGATAATAAAGAACTGGTTTCCTTATTGGATGAATATATTTCATCTCAGGAAGATATGGAAGTAATTGGTGTATCTTATAACGGACAGGACTGTTTAAATCTTCTAGAAAATATCGAACCTGATATACTTATATTAGATATTATCATGCCGCATTTAGATGGCCTTGCGGTTTTGGAAAAATTAAGGGAAATGAAACGTGGTTCTATGCCGAATGTCATTATGTTAACTGCTTTTGGTCAAGAAGACGTAACAAAGAAAGCGGTTGATCTTGGAGCTGCGTATTTCATCCTTAAACCATTTGATATGGAAAACTTAGGGGGGCATATTCGCCAGGTAAGTGGAAAAAGTAATCAAATGACGAATAAATCTTCACAACTAGGATATCGCCCAGTTGAATCCAAACCAAGAAATCTTGATGCTAACATCACCAGTATTATCCACGAAATTGGTGTTCCTGCTCATATTAAAGGCTATATGTATTTAAGGGAAGCGATTTCAATGGTCTATAATGATATTGAGTTACTAGGGTCTATCACAAAAGTTCTATATCCTGATATTGCTAAGAAATATAATACAACGGCAAGTAGAGTGGAACGCGCAATTCGTCACGCCATTGAAGTTGCTTGGAGTCGGGGCAATATTGAATCCATTTCTTCCTTATTTGGCTATACAGTTTCCATGTCCAAAGCAAAACCAACAAATTCGGAATTCATCGCCATGGTAGCGGATAAATTGCGGTTAGAACATAAGGCTTCTTGAGAGGGTTAGAATTTAGATATTCTTGCCATTAAGAAGTAATCCTGATAATTATAGGCACTTTCGAGTTATCGGGTTTATCCGATATGGGCGAAGCTGCTTTTTTTATGGGTACTAGGTGAACCGTTACGACTCGTTCTAAAAACTTCATACAATCGAATAGATCATGTATTCAATTGGTTGTGAAAGGATTAAGCAATGAAAAATGACTTTTATAAAAGAAAGCGATTGCGGAATGGGTTGGGAAAAATTAAAGAATGGTCTCTCATAACATATTAGCCTCATCCGTAGCTGATATACGGAAGATTGTCTCCTTTTGTGAATACCCTCCGTTTTGTCGCCGAGATTCTGGCTAAAAGAGCATATCAATATTTTTATCCCGCTTTAACGGGCAGTAAGACCCCACCTCAGGGCTTAAAGGAAGCAAAGAAGCGTAAGGTGGGGAATGAAGAAAAGCCTCACTGATTGAGGTTTCGCTTTATGAAGCTGTAGTGGTAACCGGTATGTAGTCTGAAAATTTGGCTGGCTGAGAAAATATGGTTAGAAACATATAAAACCAGTTGAACAAGATGGTAAAAGAGGCTTGCTTAAGTGGAACAAATACTTGCATTTTAAATGAATTTAACTTGGGAGGAATTAGGCATGACTCAAATATTTGCTCATAGGGGAGCCGCCGGAACGCACCCAGAGAATACAATGGTTTCCTTTTACGAGGCTTACAGAGTAGGAGCTGATGGAATTGAGTTAGATGTACAACTTTCCAAAGATGGTGAAGTGGTTGTGATTCACGATGAATTATTGGACCGCACAACGACAGGTAAAGGAAATGTGAAAGATTATATGTGGAATGATCTGCAAGTATTAGGGGCGGGATATAAGTTTCGGAAGCAGTTCGCGGACGCTACGATTCCTAACCTAGAGGAAGTGCTTGCTTGGATTCAAGGGACGAATATGATTTTAAATATTGAACTGAAAAATAGCGTTTATCCATACTTAGGTCTTGAAGAGAAAGTTATCGCTTTAGTGCGGACGTACTCCATGGAAAAGCGGGTCATTTTGTCTTCTTTTAATCATTATAGTCTTGTGCACGCATACCGACTTGCCCCAGAGATTGAAACAGCGCCACTTTATCGGGATGGCTTATATATGCCATGGATATATGCTACATCAATTGGGGCGAAAGCGATTCACCCTTCTATTCACGCGGCACCTGATGCAGTCGTTGCAGCGTCAATGAAAGAAGGTGTAGCAGTCCGTCCTTATACGATTAATAAAGAAGATAAAATGAGACATCTTTTCGAAATGGGCATCAGCGCATTTATAACTGATTTTCCAGAGCGAGCAGTAAAATTACGAAATACGATAGAAGCACAATAATTGAAAAAGAACAAAACAAAAATGGCGTTAAAATGCGACCATTTACTCTGAAGAATTCACCCTGTACATGCTGCACTCGCCTAATCACAACGGTGGCGGTGTGAAACTGGATTTTGGATGCTTTCTCGATAAAAGAAGTATACCTGCCAGATAGATTGGCTATATTAATAAATCGCGAAGCCTCGCCCCTATGTCCTTCATACAAAAAAGAGGATGTCTTAAAAAATAAAGGATCAGACCAGCAACTAGTGTACACAGTTTAAATGAAGTGTGAATATCATGATAAACTGTAAGCTTATAGTTGGGTCAGCTCCTTTTTTTAGGACAGCCTCTTTTTTATACTTTAAATCTTGTTTGTACCTTTTCTTTCTTTCGGTCGCGATGAAGCACAAATCCTGCGATAAACCCAATCCCGCCAATGGTTAGAAGCAAACCAACTAAAAATTGAACCCAAAGGGCTGGGAAGGGAAATTGCGAGATCCCAAACACCATGTCTCGCATTATTTTAATTCCGTAGGCGGCAAGTGCACCGGGTATGAAAAGGATAAGAAAAGCGATAGCTCGTTTCATAAATAAAAACCCCTCAAATTGAGAAATTTGGAACTAAGTATTGTGCCTTATTATGATAGGATGTCTTATTTTATATGATAAGGGAAGCTTTAGATTTGTCAAGTGACAACTAATTCATTAAAATAGGGGTATTGTTGAAAAAAATTGCGTTTATTAATGGACATATTGTGAAGAAAATTGCAGATATAGCCGAGGTGGTATTCATGCAGCAAGTAATGATCGTTGGGGCAGGACCATGTGGAACAGCAATTTTGCGAATGCTACATGAAAGTCCGCTGTTTTTAGTATCTTTTGTTGTTGATATCAATGAAAATGCAGAAGGGATGGTGTATGCAAAAAAACTGTCTATTCCAACCACTACTGATTGGACATCTGTAAATATGGAATCGATTGATGTGATTATCGAAGCAACAGGATATGAACAGGTATTTCAAGAGATCAGGAAAGCAGGGCAGGGGAACTTTTTGTTGATTCCTGGTAATGTCGCATATCTCATATCTGAGCTTTTTCAAGAAAAAAAATTACTAATCGAAACGCTTAAAAAACAATTGTATAAGCATGACCTCATTTTCAATACGACAAATGATGGGATGATTGTTATTGATAAGCGTGGCTATATCATGTTGTTTAACCGTAGTGCAGAACGAATGACAGAAAAGGTACGGGAAGACGTAATGGGTATGCATATTCATGAGGTAATCCATAATAGCAGGCTCCCAAAAATTCTTCAGACGAATCGAACCGAAGTAAATAAAGAACAAGTGCTTGAAAATGGCCTGAAAATCATTACGACACGAATACCGTTGCTTGATGAACAAAACGAAATAATCGGGGCGTTTGCAGTTTTCAAGGATATTACCGAAGCTGTTGATTTAGCGGAGCAAATAACGGACCTTAAGGAAGTGCAGACATTGCTTGAGGCAATTATCCAGTCAAGTAATGATGCCATATCCGTCGTGGATGAGAAAGGGCGGGGGCTGATTATCAATCCCGCATATACGAGAATTACTGGCTTAAGCCGTAAAGAAATTATTGGTAAACCTGCAACTGCGGATATTTATGAAGGAGACAGCATGCATATGCGAGTCTTACAAACGAGAAGACCTGTCAGAGGCATTAATATGAGATTGGGCCCTAATCGGAAAGATGTGATTGTCAATGTTGCGCCAGTCATTGTTGATGGACGTCTGAAAGGAAGTGTCGGTGTCGTTCATGATGTCACAGAAATTCAGCAGTTAACGGCTGAATTAACTCGAGCTAGGCAAATAATCAGAACCTTGGAAGCGAAATATAACTTTGCTGATATTATTGGAAAATCAGAGGAAATGAGTTTACCAATTGAACAGGCAAAGCTTTGTGCGAAAACGCCGGCGACAGTACTCCTTCGTGGTGAATCCGGAACAGGAAAAGAATTGTTTGCGCATGCGATACATAATGCAAGCGACAGAAAGTATAACAAGTTCGTTCGAGTAAACTGTGCAACGATTTCAGAAACGCTTCTTGAAAGTGAGTTATTTGGCTATGATGAAGGGGCGTTTACTGGAGCTAAACGCGGTGGGAAAAAAGGCTATTTTGAAGAAGCGAATAATGGCAGTATTTTTCTCGATGAAATTGGTGAATTGAAAGGAAATATGCAAGCAAAATTATTACGAGTGCTGCAGGAGAATGAAATTGTTAGGGTGGGAGGAACAACTCCGATCCCAATAAATATCCGTGTGATTGCAGCGACAAATATTAATTTGGAAAAAGCAATTTCTGATGGTAGCTTTCGCGAGGATTTGTACTTTAGAATGAACCAGATGCCGATTCGTATTTCGCCTTTAAGGAACCGGAAGAAAGATATGAAAGAGCTAGCTCTCCATTTAATTCAAAAAATCAATCAAGAATATGGTCGAATGATTGAAGGGATTAGTGATCTCGCAATTGAACGATTAAAACAACACGATTGGCCCGGGAATGTAAGAGAGCTAGAAAACATTCTTGGACGGACGATTATCTTTATGAAATTAAATGAAACAATTATCGAAGAGCATCATATTCCTGATTTTATCGAATCCTATAATCAAGGCTGTAAAGACTCACCATTTAAAAAAAATCACTTACAGTCAGAGAATGAGCCCCTTAGTGAACAGATGGATCGTTATGAATATCAGATTATTAAACAAGCTCTAATGAAAAACTCAGGAAATAAAACAAATACGGCAAAAATGTTAGGCGTTTCAGTTCGTAACCTCTATTATAAGATGGAAAAGCATGGACTTGAAAATGTTGACACGCAATAAATTTCATGATGTGCAAATATTTGCATATTATTTTTAAAAGATCGTTATCCAAATTAGATTGTAGCGGCCATACAAAATTGGCATGCATCTTGCATATCTACTTAATGTGTTGAAAATCAAGAAGGTGGTTGGGGCCGGGATTTGGTGAAGTGGGAAATGTTAAACTTGCTTCCTTTATCCCGGTTTAACAGGCTGTAATACGCCCATTGATTGAAGTTTCACTTTATTTAGGAGGAATTTTCATGGAGATTTTTACTTACCTAGAGAAATATGACTACGAACAACTTTTATTCTGTCAGGATAAACAATCGGGATTGAAAGCAATCATTGCGATTCACGATACAACGCTTGGACCTGCTCTTGGCGGTACAAGAATGTGGACGTATGAGTCAGAGGAAGCAGCCATTGAGGATGCACTGAGACTTGCTAAAGGAATGACTTACAAAAATGCTGCGGCAGGATTAAACCTCGGCGGTGGTAAGACCGTTATTATCGGCGATCCAAAGAAAGATAAAAACGATGAAATGTTCAGAGCGTTTGGTCGTTATATTCAAGGATTAAATGGTCGTTACATTACAGCTGAAGATGTAGGAACGACAGTGGCTGACATGGACTTGATTCATGAAGAAACCGATTTTGTAACGGGTATTTCACCAGCGTTCGGATCCTCAGGAAATCCTTCGCCAGTAACGGCTTTCGGTGTTTATCAAGGCATGAAAGCAGCGGCGAAGGAAGCCTTTGGCACAGATTCATTGGAAGGAAAAACAGTTGCTGTGCAGGGTGTTGGAAATGTAGCCTATACTTTACTGCAATATTTACATGAAGAAGGCGCGAAACTGATCGTAACGGATATTAATAAAGATGCAGTACAGCGTGCAGTTGAGAAATTTGGTGCTCGTGCTGTCAATCCAGATGAAATTTATGGAGTAGAATGTGATATTTATGCACCATGTGCGCTTGGTGCTGTTATCAATGATCAAACGATTTCACAAATGAAAGCAAAAGTAATTGCTGGATCTGCAAATAACCAATTGAAAGATCCACGTCATGGTGATCAAATTCACGAATTGGGAATCGTTTATGCACCGGACTACGTGATCAATGCAGGTGGAGTCATAAACGTTGCTGATGAATTATACGGCTACAACCGCGAGCGTGCCATGAAAAAGGTAGAAGGCGTCTATAACACCATCGAGAAGGTCATTGAAATCGCAAAACGTGATAATATTCCGACTTACCTTGCTGCAGACCGCATGGCTGAAGAACGAATTAAGAGAATGAGTAATTCTAGAAGTCAATTTCTTCAAAATGAGAAGCATATATTAAATCGTAGAAAATAAACTGCGATATGTTTCTTGAAGTTCATACATCTCAATTTGAATCAAAAAAAAATAGGTGATGTATGACTGCTTCATCTCTCCACAGTTCTTGGATTAATATAAAGTGTTTGCTTGTAACCAAAGACCGGAGATGATTTTTTTAACATGTAAGAACGTACAAGTTTTTTCAATCAGTTTTTGTGACTAGTGAAAGCAGCCTACCACTCTATTCATGAGCTAAGCAATTTGATGGGGAGAAAAAAAGCACTCTCCATACAGTTTGTTTGCCGCATGTTAGCCTTTAGGTTAATAAGGTATTTGCGCTTTTCTTAGGAGGTTCATGATTTTGCAAGTATCTAGATATCGAATTCTTGTTATTAATCCTGCTGTTACATCGACGAAATTTGGCGTATATGAAAATAATCTGCCTGTAATGGAACGAACGATTGCGCATGATAAAGAAATAATCGCTGAATTTAAATCAATTAATGAGCAAGATCATTTTAGAAAACAGATGATACTTGCTGCCTTAGATAAAGAAGAAATTAATCTTTCAAAAATAGATGCAGTGTGTGGAAGAGGTGGATTATTACGGCCAATCGAAGGTGGCACCTATACGGTCAATAAAGAGATGCTTGAAGATTTAAGAAACGGCTATAATGGTCAGCACGTCTCTAATTTGGGTGGTATCCTTGCCTATGCAATAGCCAGTGGTTTAAATATCCCTAGCTTTATTGTCGATCCGGTCGTAGTGGATGAGCTCGAACCGATTGCGAGAATATCAGGATCACCTTTGATTGAACGTAAAAGTATATTCCACGCACTAAATCAGAAAGCGGCAGCAAGAAAAGCGGCTGCTGAATTAGGAAAAGGCTATGAAGAATTAAATGCCATTGTTGTCCATATGGGCGGTGGAATCACAATAGGTGTTCATAAAGGTGGCAAAGTGATAGATGTTAACAACGGGCTTGATGGTGATGGACCTTTTAGCCCAGCGCGTGCTGGGACCGTACCAATGGGCGATCTTGTGCGACTTTGTTTCTCAGGCGATTATTTCCGTGAAGAAGTAATGGGGAAATTAGTAGGACAAAGCGGACTTGTTGGGTATCTTGGCACCAATAATGCCATGATCGTAGAAAAAAAGATAGAACAAGGTGATAAGCATGCAGAGCTAGTCTATGAAGCCATGGCTTATCAGATAGCAAAGGAAATTGGTTCAGCTGCGACCGTGCTTTCCGGAAAAGTGGATTGTATTGTTTTAACTGGGGGTCTTGCCTATAGTAGACGTTTTGTTAACGGCATTTCCCAAAAAATCAGCTGGATTGCAGATGTGACTGTTCATCCGGGAGAAAATGAATTACAAGCGTTAGCAGAAGGTGCATTAAGAGTACTTGATGGTCGAGAGACAGCGAAGGAGTATTTAGGAAAGCAGCTAAACGCTGTTAATGTGTACAGATGAAATGAAGGAGGGCTATTATGGCCAAAGAGTATGATCTCGTCATCCTAGGAGGCGGTACTGGAGGTTACGTCGCAGCAATTCGTGCAACACAGCTAGGCTTAAAAACAGCTGTTGTTGAAAAAGGAAAGCTTGGCGGTACCTGCCTTCACAAGGGATGTATACCTTCTAAGGCATTATTACGAAGTGCGGAAGTATTTACAGTCGCGAAAAAAAGTGAAGAATACGGAATAATGACTGGTGAAGTGAAACTAGATTTCTTGAAAGTTCAAGAACGAAAAACAAAAATTGTCGATCAGTTATACAGTGGCGTGCAACATTTAATGAAACAAGGGAAAATTGATATATATGAAGGAATCGGCCGTATTCTAGGCCCCTCTATTTTTTCACCGATACCAGGAACGATTTCTGTAGAAATGAATGATGGCTCGGAGAACGAGATGCTACTTCCCAAAAATGTGATAATCGCGACCGGTTCAAGACCTAGAACACTCCCAAGTCTTGAGATCGACGGGCAATTTGTCCTTACTTCTGATGAAGCACTTCAACTCGAACAAATCCCTCAATCTATTATTATTGTAGGCGGTGGAGTGATTGGAATCGAATGGGCTTCAATGCTTTGCGATTTCGGTGCTGATGTTACAGTGATTGAATATGCTAATCGAATTATCCCAACTGAAGATGATGATGTTTCTAAAGAAATGCAGCGTCTGTTAAAGAAGAAAGGTGTAAAGATCATTACAGGAGCAAAAGTGTTACCAGAAACGTTAAATAAATCAGAGACAGCATCCATTTCTGCAGAAATTAATGGTGAAACGAAGGAATTTTCAGCTGAAAAAATCCTAGTGTCCGTAGGTAGATCAGCAAATGTTTCCGGGATTGGAATAGAGAATACAGAAATTATCGTGGAAAAAGGCTTCATTAAAACGAACTCATATTATCAAACAAAGGAATCACATATTTATGCGATTGGTGATTGTATCGGCGGCTTACAACTTGCCCATGTAGCTAGTCATGAGGGAATAACAGCGGTAGAACATATCAAGGGAGATCATCCAGCGCCGATTGACTATTCCCTTGTACCCAAGTGTATCTATTCAAGTCCAGAGGCTGCTAGTGTCGGCTATACGGAAGCTTTTGCAAAGGAAAACGGATACGAAGTAAAGGTTGGTAAATTTCCTTTTAAAGCAATTGGCAAGGCGCTTGTATACGGACAATCGGATGGATTTGTCAAAATCATTGCAGACAAAGCAACGAATGATATTCTTGGTGTGCATATGATTGGGCCACATGTAACAGATATGATCACTGAAGCTGGATTAGCCCGAGTACTTGATGCGACACCTTGGGAAGTCGCGAAAACGATTCATCCACATCCGACGTTGTCAGAGGCAATTGGCGAAGCAGCTTTAGCGGTAGATGGCTTAGCACTTCACTTATAAGTAGTTTGGTGAAATAAAATAAATCTTTAAATATGAGTTTTAATGTCTAGCTAAAGTAGCCAAAACCTACGAGATTACAAGCCAAACAATTGGATGAGAAGGGTGACTACCACCCATTCGGCCTGTTTGTCATATGCTAATATTTAGGTTATTCAAGGCGCTTTTAGCTTTTCTAAAGAGGAGGTAAAAAAATGGTTAAAAATCGTCATAAAGAGTTAGGGATTAGTGATGAGAAGGTACTTGAAATGTATAAGGTAATGTTGTTATCACGGCGTATTGATGAGCGGATGTGGCTTTTAAATCGTTCTGGTAAAATTCCATTTGTTGTGTCATGTCAAGGACAAGAAGCGGCCCAAGTGGGTGCAGCCTTTGCTCTCGATCGTGAAAAAGACTATATCTTACCCTATTATCGAGATGTAGGTGTGGTCTTAACATTCGGAATGACAGCAAGAGAGTTGATGTTATCAGCCTTTGCTAAGGCAGAAGATCCAAACTCGGCCGGACGACAAATGCCAGGGCATTTTGGACAGAAGAAAAATCGAATTGTAACGGGTTCATCACCTGTTACAACCCAGGTTCCACATGCCGTTGGAATTGCTTTAGCTGGCAAGATGGAAGGTAAAGATTTCGTTACGTTTACAACTTTTGGCGAAGGCTCTTCCAATCAAGGTGATTTCCATGAAGGAGCGAACTTTGCAGGTGTACATAAACTTCCAGTTATTTTCATGTGTGAAAACAATAAGTATGCCATTTCCGTGCCGATTGAAAAGCAGCTCGCATGTGAAAATGTCTCAGACCGTGCGATTGGCTATGGAATGCCAGGGGTTACCGTCGACGGAAATGACCCATTAGCGGTATATCGTGCCGTTAAAGAAGCAGCAGATCGTTGCCATAGAGGAGAAGGACCGACCCTTGTTGAGACGGTTTCGTATCGGTTAACTCCGCATTCAAGTGACGATGATGATAGCAGTTACCGTACTTCAGATGAAGTGGCCCAAGCCAAAACGAAAGATGCAATCATCACATTTGGTGCTTATTTAAAGGAAATTGGCCTATTAAATGACGAACTTGAAAAGCAAATGAATGATGACATTATGAAAACGATCAACGAAGCAACGGACTATGCGGAAAATGCACCATATGCAAAAGCAGAAAGTACACTAGACTACGTATACGAAAAGTAAGGGGGAAATGGGATGCCGGTAATTTCATATATTGATGCTGTAACAACAGCAATACGTGAAGAGATGGAGCGTGATTCACGCGTATTCGTCTTGGGAGAAGATGTTGGGAAAAAAGGCGGCGTGTTTAAAGCAACACATGGTTTATATGATCAATTTGGTGAAGAACGAGTAATTGATACTCCACTTGCTGAATCGGCTATAGCAGGTGTCGGAATTGGTGCGGCTATGTACGGGATGCGACCGATTGCCGAAATGCAGTTTGCTGATTTCATTTTGCCTGCAGTCAATCAAATCATTTCCGAGGCGGCAAAAATTCGCTATCGTTCGAATAATGATTGGGATTGCCCAATCGTAATCCGTGCCCCTTATGGCGGTGGTGTTCACGGGGCACTTTATCATTCGCAATCGGTTGAGGCCATTTTTGCCAATCAGCCTGGATTGAAAATTGTTATGCCATCAACGCCTTATGATGTGAAAGGATTATTAAAAGCAGCAATCAGGGATAATGACCCAGTGCTTTTCTTTGAACATAAACGTGCGTACCGTCTGATCAAAGGTGAAGTCCCTGATGATGATTATGTATTGCCAATTGGAAAAGCAGATGTGAAACGGCAAGGTGAAGATATTACAGTGATTACATACGGACTTTGCGTTCATTTTGCCCTGCAAGCTGCTGAAAAATTAGCAAGTGATGGAATCTCCGTACATGTACTAGACTTACGAACGGTTTATCCATTAGATCAAGAAGCAATTATAGAAGCAGCAGCGAAAACAGGGAAGGTATTGCTGATTACAGAGGACACGAAAGAAGGAAGCATCATGAGTGAAGTGAGTGCGATTATTGCAGAAAACTGTTTATTTGACCTTGATGCACCAATTATGCGACTCGCAGGTCCAGATGTTCCAGCAATGCCATATGCTCCAACAATGGAAAAATATTTTATGGTCAATCCGGATAAAGTAGAAAAAGCGATGAGAGAGCTTGCTGAATATTAAGGGACATCAGTAAGGAGGGTAAGGATTATGACAATCGAACAAATGAAAATGCCTCAGCTTGGTGAAAGTGTGACAGAAGGCACAATCAGTAAATGGCTAGTTAAACCGGGTGATTCTGTAAACAAATATGAGGCAATTGCTGAAGTGATGACTGATAAAGTGAACGCGGAAATCCCATCTTCTTTTACAGGTGTGATTAAAGAATTAAAGGCTGCAGAAGATGAAATATTAGCGGTTGGCGAAGTGATTTGTTCAATTGAAGTTGAAGGTAGCGAAACACAAGCAAACGAAACCATCCATAGTGAAGATAAAAATGAGGGCACAACACAAGTAGTTGCTGGTGATGTAAGTATTTTAAAAGCCAGATATTCTCCAGCAGTATTAAAAATATCACAGGAAAATGGCATTGATTTGCATCAGGTTAAAGGAACTGGAAAAGAAGGTCGTATTACGAGGAAGGACCTGTTAAAGCTGATTGAATCAGGCAATATACCTAAACCGACTTTAAATCAACCGTCAGTCTCTGTACCTGAACTAAAGCAAGGGCCGCTTCAAACTACTACACAAGCTCCTGCTATTCACACTGCAGTGGGAGACATTGAAATTCCTGTCAATGGTGTTCGGAAAGCAATTGCAGCAAATATGCAAAAAAGTAAACACGAGATACCACATGCCTGGATGATGGTAGAAGTGGATGCAACAAATCTAGTTCGCTATCGTGAATCAATAAAGCAGGAGTTTAAGCAAAGAGAAGGCTATAATTTAACCTATTTCGCATTCTTCGTAAAAGCTGTAGCGCAAAGCTTGAAGGAATTCCCTGAAATCAACTCGATGTGGGCAGGAGATAAAATTATCCAGAAAAAGGATATTAATATCTCCATAGCTGTTGCGACAGATACGGCTTTATTCGTACCCGTTATTAAACATGCTGATGAAAAAACAATCAAAGGGATTGCCCGGGAAATCACAGAGCTTGCTCAAAAAGTTAGATCTGGCAAGATTACATCCGATGAAATGCAAGGTGGTACGTTCACGGTCAATAATACTGGTTCATTCGGCTCAATACAGTCAATGGGGATTATTAACCATCCACAAGCAGCCATCCTTCAAGTCGAATCAATCGTAAAACGACCTGTTATTATTGATGGAATGATTGCCGTTCGCGATATGGTTAACCTTTGTTTATCGTTAGATCATCGCATTCTCGATGGCCTCGTTAGCGGAAGGTTCCTTGCACGGGTGAAGGAAATTATCGAAACAACGACTCCGGAAAATACAACTATTTATTAATGATTAAAGTCGGTTCAAGAAATACTTGAACCGACTTTTTTTGTGCGCAGGATATAGTTATCAACTCGATGTGAGTGTTGGCTATAAGCTGTCGGATATACGAACCATTAGCCAAAAAGCAAGGGTAATACCATGAATCGTTTCTTGGTTTTAACGATCTTTATTAGAAAATGCTTATAAAATTACGTCCAAAGTATTTGTTGATTTGCGTTTTTTGTCGAAAAAACGTTAAATTACGAACTTTGAAGATACGTTCTAAAAATCCGAAGGCAGTAACTTTAGCTATCTACAGAAACATGTAGAATAGTTCCTCTATCAGTAACATATCTTTTCTATTTGACAACTAGGCTAACGACTTTTCTAAAAAAGCTATCGTTTTCGAAATTTCCCACATACATAACCTATGCTCATCAACATTAGCGAGTATTATACCTCTCACAAAAGTTAGAAATTAATTCTATAATAAGTGTCTAAAAAGCCAGTAAAGATGTCTTTCACATCACTAAGTTGACTCGATTCTCCGTTACTCACCGTATTTTATAGCATACGTTCGATTATTCGAAATTTCATCGCATGGATCTGCTCGGCTCATTTTTACTTTCCACATTGAACAAGTCATAATCTAAAAATCCACCAACCTAGAAATTATGGATAAATTTTAGATTATATGGAAAAAGCTTATCACTATCTCCAGGATTGTTGACTATTAACTTGCTGAAACATATCGTTAATGGGAAGAAAAATTAGAAGAAGGAGATTGTACATGAAAACTGCTATTGGCATTGATATTGGAGGAACGAAAATAGCGATTGGCGTTGTACAAGAGGATGGAAACGTCCTAACAACACATGAATTTCCGACCAAGGTTGAATATGGTCCAGATTACGCTACAGACTTGATTATTTCGTGTGTGAAAGAATTCATGCAACAATTCCCAGCCATTAGAGGAATAGGTATAGGTGCTCCGGGTCCGCTAGACTCGAAACAAGGAATCGTACTAAATCCACCCAATCTAAAATCGTGGCATGGTTATCCAATAGTACATAAAATTGATAGCGTTTTCGGATTGCCGGTAAGAATTTTGAATGATGCCGATGCAGCCGCGTTTGGAGAGTACTTTTTTACTTATAGAGATACATATAAACATGTACTCTATGTAACAGTTAGCACTGGAATTGGTGGGGGAATCATAATAAATGAGTCGTTATATGAAGGTGCCCTATCTGGTGCTGGTGAAATTGGGCATAGCGTAATCCAGCCTGAAGGTCTCGTTTGTGGCTGTGGCAAACAAGGATGTTTGGAGACACTTGCATCTGGGACTGCTCTGACCCGTATTTGGAAAGATAGAATGGCAGCAGAAGGAAAGCCAGTAGATCCTAATTGGAACAGCAAAGATCTTTTTGCTCAATTCCATGAAAATGACCATATTGCCCAATTGGTTATTGAGGAAGCTTCCACTCATTTAGCATTGGGGCTCAGCCAAGCAATGCAAGCACTGAATCCTGAGCTACTCATATTAGGTGGTGGAGTTATCATCGGACAGCCCGTATTTTATAAAATGGTTAGTGAAAAACTACCAAATTACCTTTTAGACCAACATAGTCAATTACTAAAGATAGAAAAAGCCAGTCATGGTGCACTAGCAGGAGTAAAAGGAGCTGCGGCTACGATCCTGTCGAAGGATTGAGATATAGGAGGGAAACAAAATGGAATCTAAGAATACTGCGCATATTATTTCTCACTCTCACTGGGATCGGGAATGGTATATGTCTTTTGAAAAGCATCGTTACTACTTAGTAAAGTTAATGGATACACTAATCGATTTGTTTGAAAAAGGAGAAGATTTTCAGAGTTTTCATTTAGATGGACAAACGATTATCTTGGAAGATTATTTCCAAATTCGTCCTGATAAAAAGGAAATAGTTAAGAAGTTAATACAAGAAAAAAAGCTTCATATTGGTCCTTGGTATGTGTTACAAGACGCATTTTTAACAAGCTCAGAAGCGAATGTCAGAAATATGTTGTACGGTTTACAAGATGCGAAGGAATACGGTGCTGTGTCAAAGTTAGGGTACTTCCCGGATACATTTGGTATTTACGGACAAGCACCTCAATTGCTTCTGCAAGCTGATATTAAAACTGCTGCGTTTGGGAGAGGTGTAAAACCAACAGGCTTTAATAATATGGTGAGCGATACGAAAACATTTGAATCGCCATATTCAGAACTTAAGTGGGAGTCGCCAGATGGTTCGGCTGTGCTTGGAGTATTGTTTGCCAATTGGTATTCAAACGGCAATGAAGTACCTGTAGATAAAGAGAGTGCGAAAACGTATTGGGAAACAAAGCTAGCTGATGCTAAGAAATATTCTTCAACACCACATCTTCTTTTCATGAATGGGTGTGATCATCAACCAGTTCAAGCGGATATAGGTGAAGCAATCAAAGTGGCTAAAGAACTTTTCCCAGATACTACGTTTATACATTCTAGTTTTGATGAATATTTAGAAGTACTTCAGCGCTCCTTACCAGAACAACTCCAGACGATTTTAGGTGAATTGCGAAATCAACTGACAGATGGATGGTCAACGCTTGTAAATACAGCTTCTGCTCGAATTTATTTAAAGCAGATGAATCAAGAGAGTCAAACACTATTAGAAAAAGTGGCTGAGCCACTATCTGTGTTTTCATATTTACTTGGTCATGAATATCCACGTGATTATTTGCGTTATGCATGGAAAACTTTGATGGAAAATCATCCACATGACAGTATTTGCGGTTGTAGTGTAGATGAAGTACATCGAGAAATGGTAACTCGTTTTGAGAGGGTTCAGCAGACTGCAGAAGCTATTATCGAGGAAAAAGCCAATGAAGTTGTATCTCATATTTCAACGAAACAAAGTGGTGTTGATGAGGATATGATTCCAGTTGTCGTTTTTAACACATCAGGAAATACACGAGATGTGGTTATCGAAAAGGAAGTTCAACTAGAAAAAGTCTATTTTTCAGAGATGCCTTTTTCAGAGATTCCAGATTTTCTTCGTTCGAAGGATTTACCTAGTATTCATTTGGTTGATAAGAATGGCACAGAACATGTCTGTAAAACAGAGGATCTTGGTATTCGGTTTGGATATGACCTACCTGAGGATGGTTTCCGACGTCCATATTATGCAAGAACGATCAAATTAACATTCCTAGCTGAATCTCTTCCGGGCTATGGGTATAAAACATATTATATTAAACTTGCCACGGAAACGAACTTGAATGAACAGCCATCGATTAAGCGAAGTGCTCATGAAATGGAGAATGAATATGTCCATTTATTGATTCATGAAAATGGTTCGTATACGTTGACTGACAAAGAGACTGGGAAAGTATTCGAAAATCTAGGAATCTATGAAAATAGCGGGGACATCGGTAACGAATATATGTTTAGGAAACCGAATGGTGAAGTTCCTCTTACTACGAAAGATTTGAAAGCACAGATAAGAGTAGTTGAAGACCATTCATTACGCTCCGTTATAGAACTTGTTCATGAGTGGGAGATTCCAAAAGAAGCCGATGAACAATTTCAACAAGAAAAAGAACGATTAGTTTGGCATAAGGACAGACAATCAGGTCGATCTTCTGAAAATGTAACCATTCGTTTAATTACACATATTCAGTTAGATCAAAAAGCAAAGGGACCTTCTGTTAAGGTTACAATTGAAAACCAAGCAAAGGATCATCGTTTACGTGTGCTATTCCCTACTGATCTGGCTACGAATGAACATTATGCGGATAGTATTTTTGAAGTAGTAAAACGTCCTAATACACCTGAAAGAGAGTGGGAGAACCCTAGCTTTGATCATCATCAACAGGCTTTTGTAAGTGTAACAGACGGAGAGCATGGGATGACAATTGCGAACAAAGGATTACATGAGTATGAAATCCTTGAGGAACAACAAACTATAGCCGTTACGATTCTGCGTTCAACTTCTGAATTAGGCGATTGGGGTCTGTTTCCGACACCAGAGGCTCAATGTATCGGAACGTACCAAGCGGAGTGGATGGTTATCCCTCATAAAGGGACAGTGGTTGAATCAGAGGCATTCAAAGAGGCCTATGACTTCCAAGTGCCTGTGATTGTTGTGCAAACAGATGTGCATGAGGGGATACTTCCAATCGAAAAGACATTTTTCACTTGGGAAGGTAAATCGTTAGCAATCTCATCTATCAAGTTAGCGGAGGAAAGAGATGACGTAATTGCTCGATGGTTTAACACATCTGAAAAAGACACAATGGTCATTGCTCAACCAATGCAAGGTACAACTAGTTATAAGAGTACGATCATTGAAAGTGTGAAAGAGCAGTATGAAAATACGCAAATTCAAGAAAAAGTAAAACCGTTTGAAATTATTAGCCTTGGTTGGCAAGTGAAGGAGTGAAGGAAATGATTACTGAGACTACAATCCCACAATCACTAACACAATTAATTGATAAGGTGAAGGAGCATTTTCCTGAAGATAAAAAGCTTCAGGAAATGTTTGAACAATGCTTTGTGAATACGTATGAAACAACATTAAAGCCACAAGAAGATGGAACAACATTTGTTATTACAGGTGATATACCAGCAATGTGGTTAAGAGATTCTGCTGCCCAAGTACGCCCATATCTACTTGCTGCTGAAGAGGACGAAGAAATGGCGAAACTAATTGAAGGTGTTGTCCGCCGTCAAATGAACTATATCGTTCATGACCCATATGCAAATGCATTCAATGTAATTGCTAATGGAAAAGGCCATCAAGAGGATAAAACGGATATGTCCTCAATGACATGGGAACGTAAATATGAAATTGACTCACTTTGCTATCCGATTCAACTTGCTTATCTTTTATGGAAGTCAACTGGAAGAACATCCTACTTTGATGGCACATTTATAAAAGCATTAAACCAGATTTTGCATGTTTGGAAAGTTGAACAAAATCATGAGGATGAATCAACATATAGCTTTGAAAGAATGGATGTAAGACAATCAGATACTCTGAACAGAGATGGAAAAGGATCTAAAACTGTGAGAACAGGAATGACTTGGAGTGGATTTAGACCAAGTGATGATGCTTGTTTATATGGTTATTTAGTACCTGCAAATATGTTTGCGGTAGTAGTACTAGGTTATGCGTCAGAGATTTGTAAAGAAGTTTTAAAAGATGAAAGTCTTGCAAAGCAATGTGAGCAACTAGCTTCTGAGATCAAAGAAGGAATAGAAAAATTTGCCGTGTTAGAACATCCGATTTATGGAGATTTATATGTCTATGAAACAGATGGAATGGGTAGGTATCATCTTATGGATGATGCGAACGTTCCTAGTTTACTAGCAGCTCCATATCTTGGCTGGTGCCAATTTGATGATAAAACCTATCAGAATACTCGTAACTTTTTATTAAGTAGGGATAATCCATACTTTTATGAAGGAAAAGTGGCCAATGGAATTGGAAGTCCCCATACACCGGATCATTATATTTGGCATATTTCATTAGCAATTGAGGGGATGACATCTACAGATGTTTCTGATAAAAAGAGAATTTTGGAGATGATGAAGCAGTCAGATGGCGGAACTGGATTTATGCATGAGGGCTTTAATGCGGATCAACCAGAAGAATTTACGAGAGAGTGGTTCTCATGGGCAAATTCGATGTTTAGTGAATTTGTATTAAGTTTATGTGGTTTTGCAGTTAAAGGAAGTCCGCTTTATAAAAAGCTACAAGAAAACAGCATATAAGTTAAGAAACATTACCGCATCTTGGTTGTTACAGAGGTTGGAAAAAATAATCTTAATAACAGGAGTGGGAATTTGTTGAAAATTAGATATGGTCTTATCACTGCGTTCTTAAGTTTGCTTATAGTTTGTGTACTTCCGATTACCGGTTTTGCAAAACAGCCGGAATCATCTTATTGGTATCCTGGAACATTATTAAAATGGAGTCCAAAAAGTGATCCTGACGCTGTATATAACAAAAGTACTATTCCATTAGCTGATAGAGAAGTTGTTTTCAGTGTAAATGAAACGTCACAGTCAGAAGCAAAATTGGTTGCATTATCGGCATTAAATCCCAACACGAGTGGGGTTCCATCTCAAGGTGGAAATGAATTTTTTGCCAATACTTTTAGCTACTGGCAGTATGTTGATTTAATGGTGTATTGGGCGGGTTCTGCTGGAGAAGGAATTATTACTCCTCCAAGTGCTGATGTAATTGATGCTTCTCATAAAAATGGCGTTCCAATCTTAGGGAATGTTTTCTTTCCCCCAACAGCTTACGGGGGACAAGCACAATGGGTAGACCAAATGCTTGTACAGCGTGAGGATGAATCATTTCCTGCTGCTGACAAACTGTTAGAGGTTGCTGAATATTACGGATTTGATGGCTGGTTTGTCAACCAAGAAACAGCAGGTGGAAATAGAGAAACTGCTCAAAAAACAAAACAGTTTTTAAAATATCTTCAAGATAATAAGCCAAAAAATATGCAAATTATGTGGTATGACTCAATGGTTGAAAGCGGAGCAATTAGTTGGCAAAATCATTTAACAGATCGTAATAAAATGTTTTTACAAGATGGTAATGACAAAATTTCTGACAGTATGTTTTTAAATTTCTGGTGGACGAATCAACAATCATCTCATGATAAGGCACTAGAAATTGGTAGAAGTCCATATGAACTATATACTGGCATTGATGTCGAGGCAAATGGAACGAACACAAACATTCCATGGAAAGGCATTTTCCCAGAAGAACAAAAACCATTGACTTCATTAGGGATTTACCGTCCAGACTGGGCTTTTAAAACAACTGAAACAATGGAAGCGTTCTATCAAAAAGAACAGGAATTCTGGACTGGAAAAGCTGGGGATCCTCGCAAGACTGGTGAAAATGGAGACTGGAAAGGGATGGCTCACTATTTTGATGCAAAAACGGCCATTCAAGAGCTTCCGTTTGTGACCCACTTTAATACAGGTAGTGGGAAATTCTTTGCAGTAGATGGTGCTATACAAAGTAAAGAAGAATGGAATAATCGTAGTTTACAAGATATTTTACCTACATGGCGCTGGTTAAAGGATAGCGAAGGAGAACCTCTAGATGTTGACTTCGATTGGGATACAGCGCTTTACGGTGGAAGTTCTTTGAATGTTTCTGGAAACTTAACGAAAGAAAATGCCACACATGTGAAGCTTTATAAAACGAATCTCCTAGTTGAAAAAGATACTGAGATCTCGGTAACTTACAAAACTGATATGAAAAAGCCTAATATGAAACTTGGTGTAAGCTTTGTAAATCAGCCTGATGATTTTGTGTTTTTTGATGTTAAGAAAAAGAGTCGAAATCAATGGATGAAAGAAACAGTTAAATTAAACAAGTATAAGGGAAAACGAATTGCGACGATTTCTCTATTCTTCGAGAGTGATAAAGCAATTGAAGATTATCAAATGAACATCGGAGAAATTAAAGTTACAAATAAACATAGCGATAAAGAAATCCCAGATGTACCAAAGAAAGCCCAGATGAAAAATCCAACTTTCAATGAAGGACTATATACGGATTTAGAATTATCATGGGAGTCTGTGGAGGGTGATATTCAGCATTATGAAATTTATCGCACTCTTCCTAATAAAGAAAAGGAATTTATCGGGGCAGTTCCAAATAATGCTTACTATATTTCGAACTTACGAAGAAGTGGTAAGGAAACAGCGACTTCCCTAGAAATTGTAGCTGTAACGACTGATTTTGTTCGAGGTGAAGCTGCGAAGGTCAAGTTTAAATGGCCTGAATACCCACAACCAAAGGCAGACTTTAAAGTAAATCAAACAGTTGTAGCACCAGGTGAAAAAATCCAATTCTTTAACAATTCATCGGAAGCGACAGAGGAAGTTCAATGGCAGATTGAAGGTGGCACACCTACAGTAAGTACTGAGCATAATCCAGTTGTAACGTATGAAGAAGAAGGAGTGTACTCCGTTACCCTGATCGCTAAAAATAGCGAGGGAGAGGACGTTCTTACAAAAGAAGGCTTTATTACAGTTTCAAAAGATGCAAAAAACATTACGAACGTTGCACTGAATAAAACTGCAACTGCTAGTGGACAATGCTCTCCTTCTGAAGGACCAAAGTACGCGATTGATGGGAATGTAACCAATAATAGTAAATGGTGTGCCATTGGTACAAATCATTGGTTAAAAGTTGATTTCGGTGAGGCGTTTAATTTATCAAAATTTGTTGTCAAACATGCAGAAGCAGGCGGAGAGCCAGCAGCCTTTAATACAAGGGCATTCACAGTTGAGATAAGTCTTGATGGGGAAAATTGGACGAAAGCCGTAAATATCACAAATAATACAGCTGCTATTTCAGAACATCCCATTACAACGACAAAAGCTCAATATATTCGCTTATCTGTCCAACAACCAACACAAGGTGGGGACCAAGCGACAAGAATATTTGAAGTCGAGGCATATGGATATTAAGTATGATAATCGGAAAGGGGATTATTTCCCCTTTTTGTGAAAAAGTGGCGGGGCTTCGCAAAATCAGCTCCGCACCGCCACTTTCATTAGGTAATACAGTTTTTAGAACCTGAGAACCTTTTTCATCGTTGGGTTGGGATCAGACGCTCAAGGATGTTTCTTACCATAATAGTAGGGGATGAAAAACATGGGGAGAATGTTACAAGAAGTAAGTGAATGGATTGTTAGGTTAGTTTGGACGAATATTCTTTGGTTTGTATTTATTGTGGCTGGACTAGGTGTTTTTGGTATTATGCCAGCTACTGTTGCTTTATTTGCTGTGACACGAAAGTGGAAGATGAAAGAGCTAGACGTTTCCATATTGAAGATATATAAAGAAACCTTTAAAAAAGAGTTTGTCCGTTCAAATTGTATTGGGTTGATTTATGCGGCGATTGGCTTTTTCTTATATGTCGATTTAAGAATTGCTGAAAACATGGAAGGAACGTTTTCCGTTATTCTTTATGTTTTTATTAGCTTTATCATTCTTTTATATTTGAATACTATTATTCACTTTTTCCCTGTCTATGTACATTATCATTACTCAATAAGGGAGTACATCAAACAATCCTTTATTATTTCACTTATTAGTCCTTTTTCCACAATATTGATAGGTATTGGTTTGTTTTTTATTGGCTATTTAATCACGAATATGCTGGGACTTCTACCATTTATTTCAGGTGTACTACCTGCATATTGGGTTATGAATGTTTGTATAAATAGATTTAATACTCTAGAACGGCAGCAATCACAAGTAAATAAACAAATGAAGTTCAAGGAAAGCGTAAATTAATATACGAACGGGGGATTTATATGTTTTTAGTAGAAAGAAAGCTAGAAGCAAGAATACAAGAATTGGCGCAGTTCCGTTATCGAGATGGCATGGAGATTGGTCAGTTTCTTACAATTGAGGATGAAGGTAAAGTAGGTACATATCCACCTATTGAAAAGGGTGAATCAACTTTGCAACTAAGAGACCAATGGACGGGGCGAGACCGGTACCTTTGGCTAAGTGCAGATGTTCATCTTCCGGCAGAATGGACTGGTAGAAAAGTAGTTGGTTTATTCGACTTTGGACGAACTGGCGGAGGAAACAATTCTGGCTTCGAATCATTATTATTCTTAAATGGAAATCCATACCAAGGTGTTGATTCTAACCATCAGGAAGTATTTTTCCCACCAACCGAAATAGGAAGCACTGTTCAATTAGATTTCAGACTTTGGTCTGGACTTGAAGGCGGTGGAGAGCCAAAGGAGCAAACATATACACTTGAGGTGGCCAAAGTGGCTTGGTTAGACGAGGCTTGCGATGATTTATATTATACATCTTTAGCAGCGTGGCAAACAATTAAAGAACTTAGTGATGACCGACCAGAAAAGCATGCAATTGTAAAAGCATTGAATCAAGCTTTTATGCAAATCAATTGGAGTAAACCGGGTGATGACGTATTTTATAGTAGTTGTGAGATTGCTAGTGAGGAATTGAATAAAAGTCTTAACGAAATCGAAAAACATCATCCTGTAACCATTCATTGTGTTGGACATACACATATTGATGTTGCTTGGCTATGGCGCTTAAAACATACACGTGAAAAGGCTGCTCGATCTTTTTCTACTGTTTTAAGATTAATGGAACAATATCCTGAATATTTATTCCTACAAACACAGCCACAGTTATATGAATATATTAAAGAAGACTATCCAGAAATCTATGAATCGATTAAGAAACGTGTAAAAGAGGGTCGTTGGGAAACTGAAGGTGGAATGTGGTTAGAAGCAGATTGTAATATTCCTAGTGGGGAATCACTAGTAAGGCAAATTTTGTACGGAAAAGAATTTTTCAAGAGGGAATTTGATGTAGATTGCCAATATTTATGGCTACCAGATGTATTTGGCTATAGCTGGGCACTTCCACAAATCTTGAAAAAATCAGGAATCGATACATTTATGACTACAAAAATTAGCTGGAATCAGTATAATCGTATGCCAAATGATACGTTCCAATGGCGTGGAATTGATGGGACTGAAATCCTAACTCATTTTGTAACCACTCCAGAACCTTGGAATTCGGATGATTCATGGTTTTATACATATAATGGGCTGATTACAGCAAAGACTGTAAACGGTGCATGGAATTCATACCGAAATAAAGATGTTAACCAAGATTTACTGCTTTCTTATGGCTATGGTGATGGTGGTGGAGGAGTCAATCGAGAGATGATTGAGCTTCGTCGCAGGTTCGAAAATATGCCAGGATTACCAAAAGTACAAACGACAAAAGCTGGAGATTACTTCCGGAAATTACACGAAAATATTGAAAATACAAATGAATATGTCCACACTTGGGATGGAGAATTGTACCTTGAATATCATAGAGGAACCTATACAAGTCAAGCATATACAAAACGAATGAATCGAAAACTCGAGTTGAGTTATAGAGAATCAGAATGGTTGTCTGTATGGAACTCTCTATTATCTTCATGGGTGAAATATCCGAAGCAACAGCTTGATGAAGGATGGAAGATTATTTTACGAAATCAATTCCATGATATTATTCCTGGTTCATCGATTAAGGAAGTATATGAAGATGCAGCAGTGGAGTATAAACAAGCAGAAGATATCCAACTTGAAATTGATCAAAATAATTTCAATGAGTTTATTGAACCTAAGTATGGAACGTATACAGTCTTCAATGCAACTAATTGGCAAGATGCACAAAATGTATTCATCCCATATGATCAAACGAATGATGTAGCTGGAGGATGGATTTCAGATTCAGGTGAAAATCTAAATTATCAACGAACTGAAAATGGTTGGTTAGTAGAATTAGATAAGACTAAACAATTTGGTGCAGTAGAAATCCAATTTAAACAAGATCCTATCGTAGAAAATAATACACCGTTTGTTATTAATGAAAAGTTGCTAGAAACACCTTTTTATCTAGTCGAATGGAATGACTCCCTTCAATTGACGCGTTTATTTGATAAGGAAGTTAATCGTGAAGTACTAGCACAACAGGAAAAGGGGAATATTCTTCAGATTTTTGAAGATAAACCTTTGGCACACGATGCCTGGGATATTGATTTGTATTACCAAGAAAAAATGGAGGAAATCCGTGAAGTAGTATCTAGTGAAGTTGTTGAAAACGGTCCGCTTCGTATAGTCATTCGGACGAAATGGAAGTATCAAAGTTCTTTGGTTGAACAAGATATGATTTTCTATGCTCAAAATAGACGTATTGATTATAAAACAAAAGTGGATTGGCATGAGCAACGTAAGTTAATGAAAGTAGCATTCCCAGTTGATATTCGTTCAATCGAAGCAACGTATGATATACAATTTGGTAATGTGAAGAGACCGACACATTGGAATACGAGCTGGGATATGGCGCGCTTCGAAACAGTTGGACACCAATGGGCAGACCTGTCTGAAACTGGATACGGAGTGAGTTTGTTAAATGATTGCAAATATGGGTATGACATTAAAGACCAAACGATTCGTTTATCCTTGTTAAAAGCTGCAATCTACCCTGATCCAACTGCAGATCAAGGAGAACACGAGTTTACGTATTCATTGCTACCTCATCAGGGAGATTGGCGAGTTGGACAAACAGTCAAGCAAGCTTGGTTTTTAAATAATCCATTGAAAGTAGTAAAGGGTGGATTTTTACCAGAAGAAAGCTCATTTATGAATCTAACTAACGATCATGTTAAGGTCGATGCGATTAAGAAAAAAGAAGATGAAGATGCAGTCATTATTCGCTTACATGAGTATGAAGGGCAACGGGGAAATGTCTTGATTGAATTCCCGAGAAACGTAAAAAAATGGTATGAAACAAATTTGATGGAACAGGCTGATAGCAAGGAACAAACTCAAAGTATTGATTTTGAAATAAAACCATATGAAATTAAAACTATACTAGTCTATTTTTCTTGATGAAATAAGATCATACATGATAAATAATTTATCCAGCTGTTGGAAAAGTGGAAGTAATTCACTTTTCCAACAGAAAATATAGTAGAATAGTAGTTGGGTAAGTACGTTTGCATGGGAGGATCTAAGGAATGTTCTTGAGTAAAATGAAGAAGCGGCTAACGAATAAGGTGTTTAGCAAGATATTAATCACTTATTCCGCAATAATCCTTCTTACGATGTTTCTATTACTACTTGTATTATCACGTTATTATACAGAAGTTATTATCCAGAAAGAAATGGATGCAAGTACACGAACACTAGAACGGGTTGAATCGTATCTCCAGCGAAAAGATGAGTATACTCAAAATGTTATGCAAGACTTATATTTAAAAACAGATCTGATTTTTAATGATATTGCCTTTGCGTTGCAACATGATTATGATACATATCTATCGTATCGACTAGATAAGTACAGTGAGAACTCTTCATTTGTTCCGAATAATCTTAATACATTTTTCCAGGCATATTTTAGCCAAGACCCTGATATCAATGCAGTGAGTTTAAAAAGTGCAAGCCCTGGTACAGAGTATGTATATATTTATAACCACTATCGGTGGAATAAATATATGACTAAGCAAGGAAATTTGGAAGGCAAAATTCTTCATCCCGAAGACTTACAACTTCAGAATGTTGAGTGGAAGCAAGAACGAAGTATCTTCAACAATATTCAAATATCTCGTTCTATTAATGATCCCGCTACCCTTAAGAAATTAGGAGATCTTACAGTTTTTTATGATACATCAGGAATTCAAGATTTGATTCGATTACGTAAATCCCAATTTAAAGGAAAAGTCTATATATTTCAACGTGATGGGGATTATCTATACTCGTCAGACAATAGTAATATTCCAGAACCATTGAAAGATCTATCATTTAGAACGAGCTTTAAGAAAATAAAGTGGGATGGAAAAAATTATTATATTAATACTTTAGCTGATGAACAGATGGGTTACTTGTATGTAGGATTCATCCCTGAGAATGATATTAAGAAAGTAACAATTGTACATAGGTATATGTTATTATCTACATTTATACTTTCCGGTATAGCAATTGCTGTAACCTATTTTGCCATGAGATCTTATTCTAGAAGAATTCATAAAATAGAAAAGGCCATTCACGAAGTTCGAAATGGAAACTTACAAATTAGAATCCCAGATAGTAGAGAAAAAGATGAGTTAACAACCATATCAGAAAGTTTCAATGATATGTTAGATGATTTAAACATGTATATTAAGGACGTATACGTTTTAAATATTCGCCAAAGAGAGGCTGAAATGGAAGCGCTTCAGTCAAAGATACAACCACATTTTCTATATAATACATTAGAAGCTATTCGCATGAAAGCTATAGCTGACGGATCTAAACCAGCTAGTAATATGATTTATAGCTTAGGGCAATTATTTCGTTATTCTTTAAGTAGTAGGGAAATCGTTCAAATTTCTGATGAAATCCAACATGTTAAGGAGTATATAGGTCTAAATCAGATTAGATATCCTAATCGTATAAACGTAACCTACGAGATTCCAGAAACTTGTTTAGACGAAAAAATGCTCAAATTTACCCTTCAGCCACTTATTGAAAATTATTTGATTCATGGCTTTCGAAAAGAAACAATACATAATGAATTACGAATAAAAGTTCAAAGAATTCATTGGGATATTGAAATTATAATAGAAGACAACGGGAAAGGTATTTCTCAAGATAAATTATTGGCTATACATACTAAATTATTAGCAGGAACTACCACCTCTGAGGGTTCAATAGGGTTAAGTAATGTTCATCAAAGAATACGATTAAAATATGGACAAGACTATGGCATTCAAATTAGTAGTATTGAAGGAGAAGGAACGATTGTAGAGGTTAGAATTCCAGCAGCTAGGAGTGAATAATTGCAATATGTATAATGTCTTTTTAGTAGATGACGAACCATTTATTATTGAAGGTATGAAAGCCTTGGTACCTTGGGAAGATTATGGACTTAAAGTCGTTGGTGATGCTTCTAATGGAAGTGAAGCTTTAAAAAAGTTAGAAACATGTCATGTTGATCTATTATTAACTGATATCATGATGCCCTTAATAGACGGATTAGAATTAATTAGTATATTGAAAGAACGTCAACCCCATACCAAATTTATCGTTTTATCTGGATACGAAGAATTTGAATATGTGAAAAAGGGAATGAAGCTAGGAATTGAAAATTACCTTTTGAAGCCAGTCAATGAGCAAGAACTCATTTCAACATTGGAAAATAGTATAGAGAAACTTGAAAAGTCTACAAATAATGAAGAGGCATACACGATTTTAAGAGATAATACGATTTGGCGATGTCTTAATCAAGACATCGATGCTAAAGAATGGCGGGAAAGAGTAGACTTATATAATTTGAAGTTTGGTGGTCATAAGCTAGCTGTTGTTTTAATGCAAGTATCAGATGAGATTGAGCATGATAACATATCCTTTTTTAGAAAAAGGGTAGAGGTATTATTTCAGTCTGTCTGTATTATTAATCCAGATGGCGAACTTATCCTTTTAGTTTCGTCTACATGTGAAAAGGAACTTAAGAAAAAACTAGATGAATTGAACGAGCTATTTGTTGGATATGTTTCTTGTAAGTATCATATTAGTGTTGGATCATTTGTTTGCTCCACAAGTGAATTATATAAGAGCTACCAACGTGCAAAAGAGTTATCTAGCTTTCGATTAGTACTCAAAGAAAGTGGACTGATAACAGATGAATTAATCATGCAGTATACCCACGCAAGCTTTTCTACTTCGTATGAACTGGATGATCTAAAGAGATCTATTGTCGGATTAGAACAAGAAAAAGCGTTTTTGTGGATCAAAGGTGCCTTTGCTGTAATTAATAAATCTACTAAAAAGGTTGCTCCTACTATTATTAGAGGATTCGCTATCGATATAGTTACGTCCATCCAAAAAGATGTATCGTCACATGCAAATGATCAAACAGTAGGTATTGTAAAGCGTATCTTAGAGGCCTATTCAATGGAACTTTTAGTTGACATTCTTATTGATTTTATTGAAGGGGTTTTTAGAACATTAGAGCAAAAAACACAGCATGGAAGTCCTATTATTCAAAGCGTAGTGCAATATATTCAAGAACATTTTCATGAAGAACTTTCTTTGAAAACTTTAAGCTATAAATTTCATATAAACTCCATTTATTTAGGCCAACTTTTCCAGAAAGAAACTGGCTTAGTATTTTCTGAGTATATGAACCATTTAAGACTGGAAAAAGCTAAGCAATTGTTAAGAGGCACACATTTAAAAGCTGGAATAATTGGAAAACAAGTGGGTTATTCGGATTCTGCTTATTTTTATAAACAGTTTAAGAAGGTGGTGGGGATTACTCCATCAGCTTGGAGAACGATGAATATCCAGTCATGATATCCCGTTATTCGGGATTTTTTCTGTTGTAGAGGGCCATATCTCGGCCCAAAAGAATCAACAAATAGTAAAAGTGGTGGATGAACTACCGAATGTTTAATAAGTACAGTAAATCTTAATATTGTTAACTATATACATTTTTGACTTTTCTTTATTATAAAGATGTAAAGGTTTTCATTATAAGAGAGGAGGGGCTTCGTGAATCGTATCAAGAGTTTTTTCCAAGATGTTTATAAAAATCGTGTGTGGCTTCTCATGGTTTTACCAGGAACGATTTGGCTATTGTTATTTGCATATCTTCCGATGTTTGGAACGGTCATTGCTTTTAAAAATTTTCATTATGATCCGAATGGTTTTTTTGCAAGTATCCAAAATAGTGAGTGGGTTGGTTTTGAAAACTTCGCGTTTTTATTTAATACAAATGACGCCTGGATCATTACAAGAAATACGATACTATACAATTTAGTATTTATCGTATTAGGGCTTATTTTAGCAGTGTTTGTAGCAATTGTTTTAAGTGAACTCGCAAATAAGAAGCTGTCTAAAATATACCAAACAGGAATGCTGTTTCCACACTTTTTATCATGGATTGTTGTTAGTTATTTCGTATTCACGTTTCTAAGCGTGGATAGAGGTCTTCTGAATAATATACTTGGCTGGTTTGGAGTAGACGACCCTATTTCGTGGTATAACGAAGCAAAATATTGGCCATTCATTATCGTTCTAACAAGCATGTGGAAAGGTATTGGATACGGCAGCATTGTTTATCTAGCTGCCATAGTTGGGATTGATAAAAACTATTATGAAGCTGCTATGATTGATGGTGCAAATAAGTGGCAGCAAATCCGCAATATTACAATTCCGATGATAACACCGCTTATTGTTATTTTAACCATTTTAAACGTTGGTAGAATTTTCAGCGCAGACTTTGGTCTGTTTTACCAAGTGCCTCGTGATTCCGGTACGTTATATTCAGTAACGAATGTAATTGATACGTATGTATACCGAGGGTTAACGACAATGGGTGACATTAGTATGAGTACTGCTGCTGGTCTTTACCAATCACTTGTAGGTTTTGCATTAGTCATGCTGACAAATTATCTAGCTCAGAAGGTTGATAAAGAATATGCTCTATTTTAAAAAATCGAGAGAGAAAGGAGGGCGGCCACAGTTTTGTGGCAAAATACAATGAAAATCAATCAAAATAGCTCCCCGCCTACTCCGTTACATAAAGGGAATGTACAAAACCAACTGAATCAACCGAACAAAAAAAGTAAGCGTAAGAAAAAGTACACAGTACATGGACTAAGTGGGTTTCCTAATCTTTTGATGAATATATTGTTAGGATCATTTGCTTTAATGTGTATCTTTCCATTTCTATATGTAATCATCATCTCTTTAACGGATGAGAAAACCTTAGCGCGAAATGGTTATCAGATTTTACCTGAAATTTGGAGTTTTGAAGCATACCGATACTTGTGGCAAATGAAGGATCAATTGCTTCAATCTTACACGATTACGATAGTCGTAACAGTGCTTGGTACGGTCTTCAGTGTAGTTATGATTGCATTATTTGCCTATGCTATTTCTAGAAAGCAATTCAAATACCGCGGTTTCTTCACTTTTATTGCATTCTTTACAATGCTCTTTAGTGGAGGACTAATTCCTTTCTATATCGTAGCAACACAGTTTTTACATTTACGAAACTCTATCTGGGCTTTGATCTTACCACTTGCAATGAACGCATTCTACATTTTAATCATGAGAACCTTTTTCCAAAGGTCTGTACCTGAATCGATTTTGGAATCTGCTAGGATTGATGGAGCAAGTGAATTACGAATTTTTGTCAAAATTGTTGTTCCACTTTCGTTACCAGGTCTTGCAACTATTGCCCTTTTTAGTACATTGGGTTACTGGAATGATTGGTTTAATGCCCTGTTGTTTATTGATGAACCGAACTTGGTTCCACTGCAGTCTATGTTGATGAAAATTGAAAACAACATAGAATTTTTAAGACAAAATTCATTAGCAGGTGGAGCGCAAAATGATTTATTAAGCGCAATCCCTCAAGATGCTGCAAAAATGGCAATGGTTGTTATTTCCACTTTACCAATAGCGATTGCCTATCCATTTTTCCAAAAATATTTTGTTAGTGGATTGACAATTGGTGGCGTTAAGGAATAAATCCTATTTGAAATAAATTACCAAAAGGGAGGAATTACCATTAATAAGAAGTTTGCTTTTATGATTGTACTATTATTCAGTTTATCAGCATTGTTAGCTGCATGTGGTGGAGATAAATCAGCTAATACGAGTGGAAGCGGTAAATCCGATAAAAATAAACCGTATGAAATTATGTGGTACACGATTGGTACACCCCAAAAAGATGTTGATAAAGTAATGGAAGAAGTAAATAAATACACAAAAGAGAAAATTAACGCAACCGTTAAATTGAAACAAATCGACTGGGGTGATTATGATCAAAAAATGCAATTGATGATTTCTTCAGGTGAATCATTTGATATTGCCTATACCGGTGGTGGAAACTATGTGTTAAATGCACAAAAAGGAGCATTTAAAGACCTAAATGAACTTCTTGATACACATGGAAAAGAATTAAAAGCCACACTTGATCCAGCGTTCATAGAAGGAGCTAAAATTGATGGAAAGCTTTATGGTATTCCATCTAACAAAGAAGTTGGACAGCAAAGTGTGTACGTTTTTAATAAGAATTTAGTCGATAAATACAAAATGGATATTTCAAGCGTTAACTCGTTAGAAGATTTAGAACCGTTATTGAAAACAGTTAAAAAGAATGAGCCAGATTTTACACCGCTTGCCACTTTTAAACCATATTTACCATTTGATTATATATTAGAAGATGAACTGCCGTTTGCGATGCCTTTAGAAGGAAATAAAAATAAGGTAGTTAATATCTTTGAATCAGATATTATGATGGAAACGTTAAAAACAATGCACAAATTCTATAAAGCTGGTTATATAAAAGCCGATGCTGCAACAAGTACAGATCCATGGCCGTTAGAAGTACAAAACTGGTTCTTACGTAAAGAAATGTACCAGCCATATGCGGAACTAATATGGTCTCGTTCAGCAGGTTATGATGTAGCAGTTCAACCAATGCATGATCCGATTACATTTAACAACTCTGTAACAGGAGCTATCCAAGCTATCTCAGCAACTTCAAAAAATCCAGAGAAAGCTATGGAGTTCTTAAATCTATTAAATACAGATTCATATCTTCGTAACTTAGTTGATCGTGGTATTGAAGGCGTGCATTATGAAGAGGATGATAATGGTAAAATTAAAGACCTTCCAGCTCGTGTTGAAAACTATAACATGCCAACGTACTCTCTAGGAAACCATTTCATTCTTAAGTTATATGAAAATGATCCTGAAGATAAATGGGATGCGTTCAAAAAATTCAATGATGCTTCTGTAGAAGCACCAACCTTAGGTTTCTATTTTGATACGAATCCTGTTCGTACAGAAATCGCTGCAATTTCAAACGTTGCAAGTGAATTTGCACCTGCTCTATTAACAGGTAGTGTTGACCCTGAGGTATATCTACCAAAGGCTAATAAGAAGTTTAAAGATGCAGGATTAGATAAAGTACTTAAAGAAATTCAAAAACAATATGATCAGTGGAAGAAAAATAATTAAAAGATTCCGTACAACTAACAAAGGGGACAAAGTCGGAAGCTTTATTTTCCGACTTGCTTTCTTTTAATGGAAGGCAGGTTATTAAAATGAGTACAGATGTAGAAAAGAATAAATACATGTTTCCGAAAGACTTTTGGTGGGGATCTGCATCATCTGCAACACAGATGGAAGGATTTTCAGGAGCAGAGGGAAAAGGAAAGAATATATGGGATTACTGGTATGAAACAGAGCCGAATCGTTTTTATCAGGGAATCGGACCTAATAACACTTCACTATTTTATACGAAATTTATTGACGATATTCAGCTCATGAAAGAAACGGGACATAAAAGCTTTCGCTTTTCTATTTCATGGTCCCGTATGTTTCCAATGGGGCGTGGAGACATAAATCAGAAGGCGATTGACTTTTATAAAACTGTTATTGACACTTTACTAGAAAATGAGATTGAGCCTTTTGTGAATCTCTATCATTTTGACATGCCAATGGCTATGCAAGATGAAGGTGGTTGGGAAAGTCGCACTGTAGTTGAGGCGTATGTGGAATATGCATCTACTTGTTTTGAGCATTTTGGAGATCGTGTAATGAAATGGTTCACACATAATGAGCCAATCGTACCTGTAGAATGCGGTTATTTATATGGGCATCATTATCCAGCACTTTGTGATTTTGAAAAGGCTGTTCAAGTTGGATTCCATTCTGTATTAGCCTCCGCAAAAGCAATTAAGGTATACCATGATAAAGAGCTTGGAGGAAAAATTGGAATTATATTGAATGTTACTCCCTCCTATCCAAGGAGCAATCACCCTGCTGACTTAGATGCTGCAGAAAAAGCTGATTTGCTATTTAACCGTTCTTTTTTAGATCCATCAGTCAAAGGCACGTTTCCGGAAAAGTTAATTGACATGTTACGGGTAGAAAACTTTTTACCTAAGTATAAAGCAGAAGATTTGGACATAATCCGTGAAAATACCGTTGACCTATTAGGGATTAATTACTATCAACCGCGAAGAGTTAAGGCGAAAGAAAATATGCCAAATCCAAATGCTCCATTTATGCCAGAGCGGTACTTTGATCATTATGATATGCCAGGGAAAAAGTTGAACCCATACAGAGGCTGGGAGATTTATGAAAAGGGTATTTACGATATTTTAAAAAATATTCAAGAAAACTATGGAAATATTGAATGCTTCATTTCGGAAAATGGTATGGGAGTAGAATCAGAAGAACGCTTTAAGGATGCGAATGGACTGATTCAGGATGATTACCGAATTACCTTTTACGAGGATCATTTAAAGTGGGTACATAAAGCATTAAACGAAGGTGCCAATGTAAAAGGATTTCATGTATGGACCTTTACGGATAATTGGTCTTGGCTAAACAGCTATAAAAATCGGTATGGTTTAATATCAGTCGACTTACAGAATGACTATAAGCGAACAATTAAGAAAAGTGGTAAATGGTTCAAGAAGTTAGTGGATAACAATGGGTTTTGAAATGAGGAGTATGTTATGAAAAAGTATCTAGTTTATGACGTTGGTGGAACATTAGTAAAATATTCAGTTATGGATGAACATGCTAATGTTTTAGAGAGCTCTTCAAGCCCAACGCCTCCCCAAGGAGACGGACAAATATATAAATTTATCATTGATACGACGAAAAAGTATAAAAATAAATGGGATCTTAGCGGAGTTGCATTAAGTGTACCAGCTGCAGTTGATGTAAAGACCGGTTATGTTCATTATGCTGGTCAAGTAACGGATTTTATCGGAAGAAGTCTTAAGGAAGAACTAGTTGATATAGACTTACCCATTGAGCTAGAAAATGATGCAAATTGTGCAACTTTAGCCGAAAAGTGGAAAGGAAATGCCCAAGATTGTAATAGTTTCATATGTATGACAATAGGAACTGGCATAGGTGGAGGAATATTCCTAGATGGAAAATTGAGACGTGGAAGAATGGGGATGGCTGGAGAAGTTGGACTCATGATCATGAGTCCAACCCAATCATTAGATACTATTGTTGAAACGAGTACGTTTAGTAGATTAGGATCCACTTGGAATTTACTAAATCGAGTATGTCTTAAAACAGGTGAAAAGCTGACCGGTGAAGAATTAATCGATCGCTATAATAAAAAAGACCATAGTGTACAAGAAGAAGTAGAAGCATTTTTTGATGCAATAGCAATAGGAACTGCTAATTTAATCCATACATTGGCACCTGAAAAGGTTTTGTATGGGGGCGGAATCAGTGAACAATCAGGATTCACAAATCATATCAACAAACGTCTAAAGAAAATTCGTCCGGAAATCGTTGAAATTACTAAGATTGATGTATGTAAATTTAGAAATCTTGCAGGGCAAGTTGGTGCCTTATATAATTTTCTGAATATTCAGTAAAATTAATATGAAGCAATGAAAGTTTCTATAGGAATAATCTATTACTTTATATAGTGATAGGTTTATAGATCGGTAGAATTTTATATAAGAAAGACCATTCGTGTACACATGAACTTCCATTTTTAGGTAAAAATGTATGGATTTGTATTTAAGAACAATTAGATAATGAAGGAAGTGGCTTAATTGAAGCAACCTATTTTTTTACTTCCAGTATTTCAAGAAAGAATTTGGGGTGGAAAAAAGCTTAAAACAGAATTTCAATATGATATCGAATCTGAACTGACTGGAGAGTGCTGGGCAGTCTCCGCACATCCTAATGGTCAAAGCATAGTAAGTGATGGATCTTATAAAGGGAAGTCTCTTAGTAAACTTTGGTCAGAAAATCGAGAATTATTCGGGAGTCTCAAAGGTGAAGTATTTCCATTACTAACTAAGATTTTAGATGCAAATAATGACCTTTCTGTTCAAGTGCATCCTAATGATGAATATGCCAATAAAAATGAAAGTGGAGAACTAGGTAAAACGGAATGTTGGTATGTAATTAACTGTGAAGAAAATGCTGAAATAATCTTTGGGCATAGAGCGACTTCAACAGAGCAGTTTGTTGGGTTGATTAATAACGGAGAATGGGATAACCTACTGCGTCGTACAAAAGTAAAACCAGGTGATTTCTTCTATGTACCAAGTGGAACAATCCATGCATTATGCTCAGGCGTACTTATTTTAGAGACACAGCAGAGCTCAGACACAACATACCGTGTATATGACTATGAGCGTGTTGACAAACAAGGTAACAAGAGAGACTTACATATTAATAAGTCAATTGATGTCACAACTATCCCGCATCGTGATATTTCTGTCAAACCTATTACAGAAGAAATCACTGGTGGCACAATTACAACATTCGTTCAGAGTGAGTATTTCTCTGTCTACAAATGGGATATTGAGACAGTAGCTACTTTTACACAAGATAAACCCTTTTTAATAGCAAGCGTTATATCTGGAACGGGTGAAATCATGACAGAAGAGGGTAGCTACTCATTCGAGAAGGGAAGTCATTTTATTTTACCAAATGGCTTAGGGAAATTCCACATAAAAGGATCAGCGGAAATGATTGTTTCTCATCCGTAAAGTGCTTATATCACTTTTTCGATTTCTTTGCGAGCATGAACTATCTAAATCAAAAAGTAGGCAATCTAAATATCGACTAATATCTTCAATGCTAGTTCCGAGAGGTAATTTCTTTAGGGAAAACATTGACCCCGTTGATGAAGGTGGAAGAACACCATTAACTCACTCGGCTTTCCGGATTGTACGAAATCATATCAATTTTATTAGACAACGGAGCTAATGTTAATACTAGAGCTGATTTTGGATATTTCGCCTTACATAATGGAGCAAAACTACCGAGCTATATTGTTCAGTTATAAACATATTTTAACACCTTGATTGGCTTAATACCTTTCAAGGTGTTATTTATTATAGCGTGGCTGGAGTTTTAGAATAAACCGTTTTTTATTTAGAGAGTAGAGATAACACTCAAAATCCCAATATAATATGAAAAGAGTAAAGACTAAATTAATTGAAATAGATCAATTTTGAATAAATATAGGGGTTTTTGTGTAAAAGTTTAGAACTGTGTAATTCAGTTATGATTCTTAATCAACATATTCTTTTCCTAAGATAGATATGTTAGAATGTTATTATTATTCAGTTATCTTTGAAGGGAGGCAGCTTTCTTAATCGTATACAGGGGAAATGGTGACACTTGGGATCGTTAAGAAAGCGATTACATGAAATTACTGGACGTAAAAGAGTTAACCTTTCCTCGGCCTTTGTATGAGGAGTGGAAGGCAGTCGTTGAATCCAGTTTAAAAGGGAAAAGTGTTGAAAGTCTAAAAACGAATACATATGAAGGAATCCAATTAAACCCACTTTACACAGATGATGTGCTGTCAAGTGAGTATCCTGGTTTATTTCCATATACTAGGGGGATCTGCTCAGCAGGTTATTTAGAGCAGCCATGGCTTATTGTACAACCAATCACAGGCAAGAATGCCGTTGATGCGAATAAAAAAATGAAGGCTGCATTAAAACGCGGCCAAAATGTTGTAACGTACACACCAGATTTATTTAATGAAGAAAGTAATATCAGTTCTTTGTTTGAAGGGCTGGACCTGGATGCGTTTCCATTATTTATCGATACGAAAGGTTTGCAAAGTAAAGTTCTTAAAGGATTAATCAATGCCTGCAAAAAACAAGGCGTGACCTCGAGGGGAGTTTGTGCAGAAGACCCGATTTCAGAATGGGCACAAGCAGGGAAGATTCCTTCCCAAACGAATGCTTTTTTTTCTCAATGGTTTAAAGAAATCAAAAAATATCAAGAAAAGTCCACTCAAATGAAAACGGTTTTGATTAAGACCCCGGTTTTTCATAACGCTGGCGCTAATGCGGTTCAAGAGATTGCGATTGGCTTATCGATTGCAGTTTATTATATTGAAGAAGCCCAAAAGCAGGGATTGGAAGTTCAGGATTTTGCGGAAAAAATTGTCTTTTCTTTTGCGTTGGACTCAACCTATTTTATGGGGATTGCCAAGATTCGGGCTGCTCGTAGACTTTGGGCTGGGATGGCAGAGGCATATGGGGCCAATTCTGAAAGTTTTAAGATGAACATCCATGCTGTGACTTCACGAGTTACAGAAACGAAGTATGACGAGCATGTGAATTTGTTACGCACAGCTAATCAAGCTTTTGCTGCCACGATTGGAGGCATTCAATATTTAGAGATTCACCCGTTTTCACACGCATCAGGAAGAGAAGATCCATTAGCGGATCGAATAGCTCGTAATATGCATGTCATTTTGAGTGAAGAATCTCAATTAGCGAGTGTAGTAGATCCAGCAGGCGGATCGTTTTATGTCGAGCAGTTGACGAATGAATTAGCTAAAAAGGCATGGACCGCTTTTCTGGAACTGGATGAAGCAGGGGGGATTCTTGCTTCATTGAAAGAAGGAAGGATTCAAGAACAAATCGAAGCCGTTTATAAGAAAAAAGAGCGAAATGTAGCCCTAAGAAAAGATAGCATGATCGGGACCAATGTTTATCCAAATCCAGCTGATGTGTTGAAGCAATCAGAAAGTACGGTAACGAATTCACATCTAACAATACATGATCCGATTCCTATTCCTCCCGTATCATTGTGTCGTCTGGCAGAGCCATTTGAACGGATAAGAACCCGCAGTGAAGCTTATAAAAATAGTATAGGTACTAGTCTAAAAATTGGCTTACTTAATCTTAGAGAAATGAAATCTTATAAATTGCGGACTGATTTCATCAAAGGCGTGCTTGCAACAGGTGGGATAGAAACACGGGATAGTCAAGGACTCGTAGTAGAACAAGATGCGATTCAATTTGTTGAACAAAGTGGGCTCCGTGTATTTTGTTTGTGTGGTAGCAATGATGATTATGAGCGGTATGCTGGAAAAATAGTTACAGAAATCAAACGAAAACATCCTGACACGATTCTTTATATAGCTGGCCAGCAATCTTCTGAAATAAGCGAACGATTAAAAAGTGAAGGTGTGCAGGATTTTATTACAGTGGAAACGAATGTTCTGGAAATATTAGCGCAGCTTCAATTGGAGTTGGGGGTAATAAAACATGATTAAGCCTAACTTTCATCAAATCAATCCTGCAAAAGCTAAAAAGGTAGGAACAGAAGATGCCTGGAAAGTAAAAGCATCTGCTGCTGTTCAGCAATCCATCGATGATTTGCTTTTTGAAACAAATGAAGGGATTATGACTCGGCTGCTTTATACACAAAATGATTGCGAAAATCTTGAACATATGAAAAGTCTACCTGGGTTGGCTCCATACACGAGAGGACCTTATCCATCAATGTATGTGAATCGTCCTTGGACAGTACGGCAATATGCAGGGTTTTCAACAGCTGAGGAATCCAATGCCTTCTATCGGCGCAACTTGGCAATGGGACAAAAAGGACTGTCGGTAGCATTTGATCTGGCGACCCATCGAGGATACGACTCTGACCATCCTAGAGTTGTCGGTGATGTAGGGAAAGCTGGCGTTGCCATCGACTCGATTCTTGATATGAAACAACTCTTCGAAGGAATCCCCCTTGATCAAATGTCGGTATCAATGACGATGAATGGTGCAGTCTTACCAATTATGGCGTTTTATATTGTCACCGCAGAAGAACAAGGTGTAACACAGGATAAACTTTCTGGCACGATCCAAAATGATATTTTAAAAGAATACATGGTCCGAAACACATATATTTATCCGCCTGACATGTCGATGAAAATTATCGCAGACATCTTTGAGTACACGTCCAAATATATGCCGAAGTTCAACAGTATTAGTATTTCAGGCTATCATATGCAAGAGGCAGGTGCACCAGCTGATATTGAGCTTGCCTATACGCTTGCTGATGGTCTTGAATATGTTCGTACAGGGTTAGAAGCGGGCATTGATGTTGATAAGTTTGCGCCAAGATTGTCTTTTTTCTGGGCAATTGGTATGAATTATTTTATGGAAATTGCCAAAATGAGAGCGGCACGTTTTATTTGGGCAAAATTAATGAAGCAGTTTGAACCGAAGAATGCTAAAGCAATGGCTCTGCGTACACATTCCCAAACTTCAGGCTGGAGTTTATCTGAACAAGACCCCTTTAATAATGTTGTTCGTACATTGCTCGAAGCACATGCAGCTGCACTGGGACACACTCAATCCTTGCATACAAACGCATTGGATGAAGCGATTGCACTACCTACCGATTTTTCCGCACGAATTGCTAGAAATACACAATTATATTTGCAAGAAGAGACTGGCATAACTAATGTAATTGATCCGTGGGCAGGTTCTTTTTATGTGGAAGCACTGACAAATGAATTAATTAACCGCGCCTGGGAGCATATTGATGAGATTGAAAATCTCGGTGGGATGGCAAAGGCAATTGAAACAGGACTTCCTAAAATGAGAATTGAAGAAGCGGCTGCAAAACGCCAAGCTAAAATCGATTCTAAGGCAGAGACAATTGTCGGTGTGAATAAATACAGGCTAGAAAAAGAAGATCCAATTGAAATTCTTGAGATTGATAATACTCTGGTAAGAGAAAGCCAGTTAAAAAAGTTAAAAGACGTAAGAGAAGCACGTGACCAAGTAAAAGTTGAGGAAGCGCTTCGTACTCTTACGGAAGCGGCTAAAGACGGCGAGGGAAATTTACTTGAGCTTGCGGTTTGTGCGGCGAGAGTCAGAGCAACACTTGGTGAGATCTCGGATGCAATCGAAGAAGCGAGTGGTCGCCATAAAGCGATGATACGTTCGATAAGCGGTGTGTACAGTTCTTTTTATTCTGGAGCAGCTGAAATTACCGAGGTAAAGGCTATGACGGACGAATTTCTTGAAAATGAAGGAAGAAGACCGCGCTTACTTATGGCGAAAATGGGTCAGGACGGTCATGATCGCGGCGCTAAAGTGGTCTCTACCGCATTTGCCGATTTAGGCTACGATGTCGATATTGGTCCGTTATTTCAAACACCTGAAGAAACGGCCTTACAGGCAGTCGAGAATGATGTGCATGCAATCGGGATGAGTTCCCTTGCAGCGGGACATAAAACATTGCTTCCTCAGCTTGTGGCAGAATTAAAGAAGCTTGGTAGAGATGATATAGTTATCATTGTTGGCGGAGTCATCCCAGCGCAGGACTATGAATTTTTGCTTACTAATGGCGCTTCTGCTATTTTCGGACCGGGTACAGTCATTCCTCAGTCAGCAAAAATCGTGCTTCAAGAAATTTACCGTCGCCTTGGTTATGAGGAAGTGGCTGAATAATGGCTGAAGAAAAAAAACCTGAATGGTTTGACGAAAATACAAGCGACGATTTTGCTACATCATTAAAAGAAGGCATTGAAATGATTGCTCATCATCAAACAGCACGAAAAAATAAATTCATCAAAAAAGCAGCCGGGACGATAGACATTACAAAGATTCAAAATTTGTTAGTGCAAGGTGACAGAGCAAATCTTGCCAAAGCAATCACACTAGTTGAGAGCAATGCACCTAAGCATTTCGAACCTGCACAGGAGCTGCTAAAGAATGTTTTACCCCATACCGGAAATGCTATCCGTCTGGGAATCTCGGGAGTTCCTGGTGCAGGGAAAAGTACGTTTATCGAAGCTTTTGGAACGTATCTTTGCAATCTCGGATATAAAATTGCTGTACTTGCAGTTGATCCGAGTTCTTCGGTCAATGGTGGCAGCATTCTGGGCGACAAGACAAGGATGGAAGAGTTAGCCAGGAATCCACGAGCATTCATCCGTCCCTCTCCGTCTCAAGGGGCGCTTGGAGGCGTCCATCGTAAAACACGTGAGACAATGTTGCTCTGTGAGGCTGCTGGTTTTGACATTATTCTCATCGAGACAGTAGGTGTTGGCCAAAGTGAAGCAATAGTTCGAGGAATGGTCGATTATTTCATGCTCCTTGTTTTAACGGGAGCTGGCGATGAATTGCAGGGAATGAAGAAAGGAATCTTAGAGCTTGTTGATGGGATTATAGTTAATAAAGCGGATGGATCTAATAAATCTCTTGCACAAAAGACCAAATTGGAATACGGCAGAATTCTTCACTTTATGCTACCAGCCACAAAGGGCTGGGAAGCAAAGGCCTATACCTGTTCGTCAATAACTGGAGAAGGGATTCAAGAATTGTGGAACGTGATGCAACAATTTGAAGAACTCACGAAAAAATCAGGCGTATTTCAGGAAAGGCGGAGGCTCCAAGCGAGGGAATGGCTACATTCGTTAATGAATGATCAACTCCGACTGCTATTTTATGGGAATCCTAAAATAAAAAGCCTATTGCCAATGTTAGAAAATCAAGTAATCGCTGGAGACAAAACGGTAACAAAAGCGGTTCAAGAAGCGTTTTATGCTTTTATGGAAGGCAGTAGGTCTTCTTCACAATAAAAAATGGATAGCAGGAGGACTGCTATCCAAATAGGGAGTTGGGTGATGAATCTAGATCGCGTTTAATATTCCCGGTCCGCAAGAGTTTGAAACTATTTTTTTTATCATAAAGAAAGTTTATGATGTATCTACGAGTTTAGATGTCTAGGATATGCAGCCTAATCCCATGACAAGGGGGAAAGGGCACACCCCATACAGTTTTGCTTGTCTTTTGCTAACCTTTAGGGTTGATCCGAGGCGCTTGCGCTTTTCATTTGCGCTAGGTAAAAAGATTGAAACACTACCTTGCACTTGTTATGATGGAAGAGAAGATGAATAATGGAAGGGGAATGAAACATGAGCATGGATTTTAACTTTTTTATGAATGATGTTGTCAGCCAGGCGCGTACTGAAATCAAGGCTGCTGGATATACAGAACTAAAATCACCTGAAGAGGTGGAAGATGCGTTTGCTAAAAAGGGGACGACGTTAGTCATGATTAACTCAGTTTGCGGATGTGCAGGAGGAATTGCAAGACCGGCAGCTGCTCATTCGGTTCACTATGACAAACGTCCAGACCATCTTGTTACCGTTTTTGCCGGACAAGATAAAGATGCAACGGAAAAAGCACGTGATTATTTTGAAGGCTATCCACCATCATCTCCTTCTTTTGCAATTTTGAAAGACGGCGAACTCCTTACAATGGTAGAACGTCATGAAATTGAAGGACATGATCCAATGTCAGTCGTGAATAAGCTGCAAAGCTACTTTGATCAATATTGTGAAGAAGTATAATTTCATTCAAAAAAGGACTCGTTTATCGGGTCTTTTTTTGTCAGGAATAATTGAGAACTGCTGTCTTTATATTCAAAGCTGCATTCCAAAGTTCCAACCATTTAACCTAAGATGAAAATGGCTTATGGAAACATGGTGGAATATTATAAAGGGTTATTTCGATCAGATATGTATTCATTTGCTATGAAAATGTCTCGGAAAAACACCAAACGATCTTATCAAATCTAAAACAAGTAAACGTATTCTCGGCCACATTAAAATAATCCAAGTCTTCTATGTTCGTAGAGAGGCTTGGATTATTTGCTTCCTAAAATCTGTGGTTTGTACTGTTCCAAGAGTCCAAAGTGGATTAAGCCTTTTGGATAACCTCTTTTTGGAGAGGAAAAAGGAATGGTTTTTTTATATATAAAATTCCCATTTTGTAGAGGGATGCCAGAGGAGATATGTTGGGAGTGACATCTTACCTAACAAAGGCTATAATAATAATTTGGATAGAAACCATATATAGAGAAAACAAGGTAGATGGATAGAAAGGAACGTGCACGGTGATATCTTTACATAATGTAAGTAAAAGCTATCAGCAGCACCAATCAATTTTGCAAGCAGTGAACTCGGTTTCGCTAAATATTGATAAAGGCGAAATTCATGGTGTGATTGGTGCGAGTGGTGCTGGTAAATCAACACTGCTTCGTTTAATGAATGTCCTTGAGGCACCTGACCAAGGAACGGTTGTGGTCAATAATCAAACGTTAACGACACTATCAAACCGTAAACTTCGTGAAGCAAGGCGATCGATTGGCATGATTTTTCAGCATTTTAATCTTGTTGCAAATAAGACAGTATTTGATAATGTTGCAGTCCCACTTGAATTAGCTAGCTATTCAAAAAAGTCCAAGGTAGAACGAGTAAAAGAATGTTTGGAATTTGTCGGGCTTCGGGATAAAGCCCATCAATATCCAGCACAGTTAAGCGGTGGACAAAAGCAGCGGGTGGCGATCGCAAGAGCTCTTGCGAACCGACCAGCTGTTTTGTTATGCGATGAACCTACTTCTGCCTTGGATCCACAGACAACAGCGGGGATTCTGGACGTATTGCAGACAGTAAACAAAGAATTGGGTGTAACGATTGTCATTGTCAGCCATGAAATGGATGTCGTGAAAAGTATTTGCGATAAAGTCACGGTTATGGAAAGTGGAGAAATACTTGAAACTGTTTCAATTGAACCCCAAGCGTATATCATTCCTAAAAATGATCCAAAATGGTTTCTGCAGCAACTAACAGAAAAAGAGAGGAATTCGAATGCCTGAAATCATTTTAAAGTACCAAGCTGAAATCTGGCAGTCGATTGGAGAAACGTTTGTCATGGTTGGGATATCCATCATTGCTGCTCTTTTGATTGGATTACCGATTGGAACATTGCTCTATATTTGTCGAAAAGGACAATTGCTTGAAAATCGAGCCTTATATTCCAGTTTGAACGTATTTGTCAATATTGTTCGTTCGTTCCCGTTTTTATTACTCGTCGTCTTTTTAATTCCTTTTACAAGGTTTATTGTTGGAACGGCAATCGGTACAATGGCCGCGACCATCCCACTCTCTATAATGGCTATCGCCTATTACTCAAGATTAGTGGAACAGGCTATCCTCGAAGTTCCGCGTGGTATCATTGAATCAGCTGTTTCAATGGGAGCTTCAGTCCCAGAAATTATCTTTAAGTTTTTGTTCTTGGAAGCACGTTCAGGTCTTATACTCGGATTAACAACGTCAACGATTAGTTTTATATCCTATTCAACCGTAATGGGCATTGTTGGCGGGGGCGGAGTTGGTGATTTTGCGATTCGATATGGCTATCAGCGCTTTGAAACCGAGTTAATGATTTATATGATTATCATTATGATTTTCTTAGTACAAACGATTCAGTTTACAGGAACGACCATCGCCAAAAAATTGGACAAACGATAAGTGAAACTTCCATCAGCGGGGATTCTTTTCATCCCGACTGATGGTTATTTGAACCGGGATAAAATAACAGATTGAGAGGTAATCAATTATGAAAAAAATCATCACGCTTTTAGTACTAACCATGTTTGTATTGGCCGGCTGTAGTGACAAAGCTGAGCCTGCTCCAGGAGAACAGAAAGTAGTGAATTTAAAAGTAGCTACATTGATTCCGCCTATGACGGATATGTTGGAAATTGTAAAACCTTTGATGAAAGAAGAAGGAATTAATCTAGACATCGTGGTTCTTGGTGATAATGTGCAACCGAATAATGCTCTTGCTAACAAGGAAGTCGACGTAAACTTTTTCCAGCATGTTCCCTTTATGGAACAGTACAATGAAAGCAATGACACGGATTTAGTTCTTGTAAAGCCCATTTATCATGCCATTTTTGGGGCTTATTCAAAACGTTATAAAAACATGGAAGAGCTGCCAGAAGGTGCAACAATCGCTATTCCGAATGATCCGATAAATACTGCTCGTTCACTCATTATGTTTGCCCATCAAGGAATTATTAAGTTGAAAGAAGGCGTAGGGCTTAAAGCGACCCAAGCCGATATAGTGGAAAATGAGAAAAACTACAAATTTGAAGAAGTGGACTTGCTCATGCTTGCTAGGATGATGGATGATGCTGATCTCGTTACCTTATACCCGTCCTATGCCGCCCCGCTTGGCTTAACGCCAAGTAAAGATGCGTTATTGACAGAAACTGTGGACTCAGAGTTTGCGATCTCATTAATCGCCCGTTCTGACAATGCGGAATCAGAAGCCATCCAGACATTAGCTGAAAAATTGACTGGACCTGAAATCAAGAAATTTTTAGAGGAAGATTACGCAGAAACGGCTTTACCTGCATTTGAATAAAACTAATTAGTCATTTGAAAAGCTGTTGATCTATACATCAACAGCTTTTTTAGTTGAGAGCAATCTATTTGGCAATAAATTTCACAAATTGTTCATAGCCTTTTGTAAGCGCTTATATCATAATTAAGATATCGATATAACTTTTTACTTTGATCTATTAGAAAAAAGAAAAAGTTCCCCTTTTAGAAGGGGAGACAAAGTATCTTTGTTAATTGTTGTAAACGCATACATTTTCTTTATGAAAATAACATAAACTTTTAGAGCGTAATTAAAACTTTATTAATAAACTAGACATCTAAGGAGGCTACATCATGAAAGATTATATTTTTATCTTGGATAATCAAATAGAAGCAGAAGAAATAATTATAGAAGCTAGTGGAATGATGGATGCATTTATGAAGGCTAAGGAGTTGCAAAGAAAGAAGAAAATCGATAAAAAATCAAACGTGAACTTATTATTTAAAGGGATTAGTTATTAAATTAAGATGTAGTCTATGATTTGATAGTAGATCACGATCGGGGATCTATTTCGTATAGTAAGGCAACAAACCTTGGAATGCTTTCTAAGATTTGTCGCCTTAAATTTAGACTGTATCTATTAAATTTTATTGGGATTCTAGCTTGTTAACCCCGAATAATATTAGAATGATAAAAATATCCTCATCGTTTTCAACTTAAAGAATAAAGTTAGCGAAGACATATAATATGATAATACTAATTACAATACAAATATTTGATAATGTGCCAATTAAGCGATGAGTAGGATATTTAAATTCATGAGCAAATGGCAAAACAGAGAGACCAACCGGTAGTAATAATCCAATTAGGATGGTATATCTAAACATTTGATCGAAAGGAAGTAAAAAGTAAAAAGCTAAGCCAAATATAAGCCCGAAACCATACCGGAAAAGGACGTACTTAATGGTCGGTCTCAAATATTGTTTTTCAAAATTAAAGTTTAAATATAACCCCAATAATAGTAAAGATAAGGGTAAGTTAGCTTTAGATATAATCGTGGCTATATCAATGATTCCACCCGGCAAATGGATATTGCTGAAACTTAAAATGCCCGCAATGATGTATGTCATTAAAGGAACCGATTTGCTGAGCTTTTTTACTATTCCAAGCGGTTTAAGGACTAGTCCCTTCTCTGAATAATAGCTTCCCGCTATATAAGAAAGTCCAAAGACAATTAAGGAATTTCCTATATCAAACATTCCGAAATAAATTAGACCGATCGGACCCCAAATCGCTTCAACGAGTGGAAAGGCAAATAACCCTACATTATATCCAGTAGCCATCATCATAAGGGTCCCTTTAAGCACCCTCTCTTCATTTTTAAATACAAAAAAAGCGAGGAAAATAGAAATAAACCCAATCATAAAGGCTAGTACAGGTAACATGATTAATGAAGGCTCAATTTTAACAGAATCAAGAGAAACGATAACTAGAGCTGGTAGGGTAATATTAAAAATAATTCTAGAAATAGTTTCTCCGTCTTTTTCTTGTAATAAATTAATACGTTTTAATAGATATCCAATGCATATGATGACTATTATGTACAGAAATTGTTGATTCATACCGTATGATCTCCTCTGAATGTCGTTAAGAAAAATATATCATACTATCATATTTTTATGTTCATATACCTACAGATATTGACAAAATTTCATTTTTATAAAATAAAGGTCGATTTGTAAATTATAGAGCAAAATCTTTTTAGCTATTAAAAAAATCACCCAAATCTCTAGCCATTGGCAGTGACTTCGGTGATTTTTTTATGAAAAGAGATACTCTTATCTAGTTGAGCTAGCATTTTCGACTGTTCTTAGCCGTTGTTTCGCTTTTTCACCTTTTGCCCATTTGATGCAAATAAGCAAGGTTACGAAGATGATGGCTGCACCAAATATATACGGTAGTCCCATGTTTACATCAAACAATGCGCCAGCAAGTGCAGGGCCGACCATGTTGCCGATACTCATATATGCATTGTTCATGCCAGCCGCAAAACCTTGTTCGCTTCCAGCCATTTTTGATATGGTCGTATTGATGGCAGGCCGAACCAAGGAAGTCGCGATAAAGAAAAAGGTGGATACAATTAATACAGAGACAAAACCAGTTGCAAACAAAAGACTGATTAAGGAAATCGCCGTCACGACAAGCATCGAATTCATAACGCGCACTTCACCAAATCGATTAAGCACACGATCGAGTACAAACGCCTGTACGATGACCCCGATTAAGCCGCCAACGACCATTAACATAGAGATATCAAATGGACTGAACCCAAACTTTACATCTGTAAATAAGCTGATGGTTGACTGATAATTCGACAAACCGAATGAAAGAGTAAACATCATGAGTAGAAGGATGAAATACGGTTTTTTTACAGAAACGGCCAATTGGTTGATTAGAGAAGATCGTTTTGTTGGTTCTACGGATACGGCAGAACGGGCTGGCTCTTTCAAGAAAAAGATCGATAAAATAACGGCTATAGCAGCAACAGACCCTGCTATATAAAACGGTGCTTTCACGCCAAAAGCCGCTAAAAAGCCGCCGATACCAGGTCCGACCACAAACCCTAATGACATTGAAGCTCCGAGACGCCCCATTCCTTTTGCTCGGTTCTCTACCGTTGTAATATCTGCTACGAAGGCCATCATGGATGGAATTAAAAAGGCCGCACCCATCCCGCCAATCGCCCGTGAAATAAAGAGCAGTACGAGCTGTTGAGAAAAAGCAAAGATAAACTGTGATAATGAAAAAAGAATTAAACCGAACACAATGATTTTCTTTCGACCAAACCGGTCAGACAAATCCCCGGCAATTGGTGAAAAAATAAATTGTGCCAAAGCGAATGTAGCAATGAGTAAGCCAAAGGTTTTCCCTCCAGCTCCAAAATCATGAATAATCGTCGGCATGATTGGAATGACGAGCCCAATCCCGGTCATGACGATAAACATATTGGCCATTAATATGAGAAGGGGAAACTGTTGAATATTTTTTCTTGACATTTATTAACCTGCTTTCTTTATACGCTCTAATTTTATCCCACTCTTAATGGGCAGCAAGACCCCCATTGATGAAAGGTTCACTTTATTTAATAAGTGTGGTGACAGGCATTTGTTTTATCGTTTCTTCCAATTCCGACGCTAGTTCCACAAAAGCATTGCTTTCTTTTAAATTGTGGATCATGCCTGATAAAACGGCTACACGAGGTTTTATTTCTAATAGTTCCTTTTCCAGAATTTCCACAGATTCGATAATAATATCTTCTGCATGCATACTTAATGAGACAAGCGTTTCTTTCATTTTCCGCACGATGTAAAGAGGATGAGTGGTTTCATGTGGGTGTGCTTGCAAAGGAGAAGTCATAAAAAACGGATTAGGTTTTTCCTCAATGAATGTGTGTGCGATTGTTTTAAGCTGTAGAAATAGAAAACGAGCAAGTTCATTAGGGTCACACGCTTTTCCCTCTTCAATAATGCCGCGTACGTAGGTAATTAACATGCCTTTTAACGTAGCCGTTAAATCTGTCGCATATGCTGCTACTTCTTGCCCAAAAACTGACACGATTCCTTTTTCTGTTTTCTGAAGCAGTTTGGTATGTTGTTGATGCACGAATTGATTGAGAGATGGGTCCTCAAGTCCTCTGACCTCATTCATTTGCATTTGAAAAAACTCGTGAAATTCACAATAATGACGGAGGCGAATAGCAATTCCACGGATAAAGGCCTCCTCGACTGAATCATCGTTCGTTTCTGCTGCAGCCATTTGTTGGTTCAGCATTTGATAATAATACGAAAAAATATCGGATAAGAGTTCTTCTTTCGATTTGAAATGGGTATATAAGCTTCCTTTTGAGACTCCACATACATCAGCAATTTGCTGCATGGACGTTTGATGGAAGCTTGTTTTCGAAAAAAGTTTCATAGCAGCGATTAATATTTTTCGTTTCTTTTCGTTCATTCCGCACCTCCATTAACCAACTGGTTTTTGAATTGACCAACTGGTCATCTCTTTAATAAATTCTACCACAGGTCTCGAACACTTTCACGTAAAAAGTTTCGTATAGCGAAGTTTTTTACATTCAAAAATTTTCGCAATACAAAGCATCCAATCATGCAATAGTATTTCAGTGTACAGGGCGATATTTGTTCAGTTTTTTGTATTGAATATGAATGTAGGAGAGATAATATATATTGAAATAATAAAAACAACCATAAGCATCTGATTCCCAACTAAAACAATGAATAAGGTTCAGGTTCTCAAATTGTTTCACCTTATGAAGGTGATGGTGCGGAGCTGATTTTGCGAAGCCCCGACTCTTTTCCATGATGAAGGGGAGAATGGTAAAATCATTTATCCGAATGTAAACATGAATTTATTATTATAAATATTATTGCATAATTATAAAAATGTGTTAAAATACATTAAAGTGCATGAATATTAAAAACTATAATTATATTTTCCTATAATGAATGTATCAAATGTTGATAGGGAAAAATTAATTCATTAGGTATGGAGGAGTATAGAATGAAGAGTAGTAAACAACTTATGCTTATGTTTGCCATGATTATGATGATCGGCATTTTAGCTGCATGTGGGACATCCAATAATGATGATTCAGCAAACAATAAAGAATCAGCAAATGGTGATGGAAAAAAAGTATTAATGATGATGGGAACTTCTGCGGATTATCCGCCATTTGAATATGTTGAGACGGCAAAGAGTGAGGAAATCATCGGCTTTGACATAGATGTGGCTAGAGCAATTACTGAAAAACTAGGCTATGAATTCGAAGTGAAGGATATCGACTTTAATGGACTTGTGCCTTCTTTAGAAAACGGGACAGTGGATTTTGTTCTTTCGGGAATGTCTCCTACTGCAGAACGTAAAAAGACAGTGGATTTCAGTGATATTTATTACAAATCGAACCATATGATTGTAACGAAAGCAGACGGGAAAATCAAAAGTGTTGAAGATCTTAATGGTGCTACAGTAGGTGTTCAATTAGCGTCCATCCAAGAAGGAATTGCCAAGGATCTTAAAAAAGACGGCATAGATCTTACGGTTGAAAACCGTAATCGAATTCCAGATATCGTTCAAGAAATCAAAGCTGGCCGTTTTGATGCAGCTATTATTGAAGATACAGTCGCAAAAGGCTATTTAGCTGACAATTCAGATCTTGCGGGATATGTAATTGACGGAAAAACAAAAACAGAAGAAGCAGGTTCAGCGATTGCATTCCAAAAAGATAGTGAACTAACTGAAAAATTTAATACTGAGCTGAAAAAAATGATGGAAAACGGTGAAATGGAAAAACTTATAGTAAAATGGTTTAGTGGCGAAACAGCTAAATAAATAATTGAAGAAAACGTTCAAAAGGGTGCGTGTTCTCTTTTGAACGTTTTTCCGCGCTTTCCTGTTTACTGACCAATGAGAGGATGAATGGTTTGAACTTGGATTTTGAAAGAATTATGCCTTCCCTTCCTTATATTTTAGAGGGAATTCCAATGACGTTAAAAGTCGTTGCTGTAGCAGCGGTAATCGGGATTGTTTTGGGAATTGTGTTGTCGTTAATGAAAATCAGCCGCATGAAGCCATTGAAATGGATTGCGGACTTTTATACTTCTATTTTCCGTGGCACACCGCTTGTGCTCCAACTCATGTTAATTTATTTTGGATCTCCACAATTGTTCGGCGTGCAAATTGATGCTTTTGAAGCAGCCTTCTTGTCATTCGGTTTAAATTCAGCTGCTTATATTTCAGAAGTGATTCGCGGTGGAATTAATGCTGTTGATAAGGGACAAAGAGAGGCGGCACTTGCCCTAGGTGTTCCCTATTCGAGTATGATGTTAAGCATTATTCTGCCTCAGGCATTCAAAAATATTTTACCAGCCTTAATGAATGAATTTATTACGTTAACAAAAGAATCAGCAATTGTCACAACAATTGGACTAGCAGATATTATGCGCCGTTCCTATATTGTCGGTGGCGAAACATATAAATTCTTCGAGCCGATTTTATTTGCTGGGTTGATATATTATGTGATGGTCATGATTTTAACTGTGATTGGCAAATTGGTTGAAGGGAGAATGAAACGCAGTGATTAAAGTAGACAACCTCCACAAAAGTTATGGAAAGCTGGACGTCCTTAAAGGAATCAACACAAGTATTAAAGAAGGCGAAGTAGTCGCAGTTATTGGTCCTTCAGGGTCAGGGAAATCCACATTTCTTCGCTGTTTGAATTTACTCGAACAGCCAACTTATGGGCAAATTTGGATAAAAGAAACGGATATTACCGATAAGAAAGCAAACATCATGAAGGTCCGAGAAAATGTTGGAATGGTGTTTCAACATTTTCATTTGTTCCCACATAAAACAGTTCTGGATAATTTAACCTATGCACCGATGAAGGTGAAAGGTCTTTCCAAACAAGAGGCACAAAAACAAGGACGGGAACTACTAAAAAAAGTGGGTCTAGCAGATAAAGAAAAGCAGTATCCGAATAAATTATCCGGGGGGCAAAAACAGCGTGTTGCCATCGCTAGAGCACTTGCAATGAACCCTGATGTTATGCTATTTGATGAGCCTACTTCTGCACTTGATCCAGAAATGGTCAAAGAAGTGTTAGCTGTTATGAAAGATCTTGTTCATACGGGAATGACAATGGTCATTGTCACTCATGAAATGGGCTTTGCACGTGAAGTAGCTGATCGAATTCTCTTCCTTGATGGTGGGAACCTTGTTGAAGATGCACCGCCAAGTGAGTTCTTCTCGAGCCCGAAAAGTCAGCGTGCGCAAGAATTTTTGGAAAAGGTTTTATAAGACTAAAAAAGACAACGAATAGTTGTCTTTTTTTTTGGCGGAAAAATGTGAATACTAGAATTATGGTAGTCAACAGCACTTTCACTATAAATTGGCTACATTTGTTGGTAAGATGGGTACTATCATAAGAAAACTAGGTGATATCGTTATGTTTAAAATTGGATATCGGACATTGAAAACGGCAGTTGGTACGACGCTAGCCATTTTTCTAGCACAATTAGCGGGATTAGATAGTTTTCCATCTGCAGGAATTATTACAATCCTATGTACGAAGGTAACGAAAAAGAAATCTCTTGGGGCCGCCTATTCACGGTTCATAGCCTGTTTAATTGCGATGATCTATTCCACCATACTGTTTGAACTATTTGGCTATAATCCAGTTATCATTGGCATTATTTTATTACTTTTAATACCGACAACGGTTGCTTTGAAAGTAAATGAAGGCATCGTAACAAGCGGTGTTATTATCCTACATCTATATACGGCTGAACATATCACGCTTGATCTCTGGCTGAATGAATTAGGACTCATTATAATTGGAATTGGTTCAGCTTTATTAATGAACTGGTATATGCCAAGTCTCGAAAATAAATTAATCGATTACCAGAAAAAAGTTGAAGAGAATTTCAGCAAAATTCTTATGGAGCTAGTAAATTATTTGCATACCAACAAAAGTGACTGGGATGGGAAAGAAATTACTGAGACAACAAAATTATTAGCTGAAGCAAAGACATTGGCATTTCGCGATGTAGAGAATCATTTTTTGCGTGAAGATGACGTTTATTATCATTATTTTAAAATGAGGGAAAAGCAATTTGAAATTATAGAGCGCATCTTGCCACTAGCTACGAATATTCCGTCAAAAGTTAAGCAAAGCAAGATGTTGGGGGAATTTCTCATTGAACTAAGCAACAACGTTCATCCGCAAAATACCGCAATTATTTATTTGCAAAAGCTTGATGAGATGGAACAGGTTTTTAAAAAAATGGAGCTTCCTGTGACCCGAGAAGAGTTTGAATCGAGAGCAGCGTTATTACAGTTAATGAAGGAAATCGAGCAGTATTTGCAGCTTAAACATTCATTTAAAGGTCTACCAGAACCAAAAAAACAGCATGAAAAGCTGAAGATGGGTGAAAACTAACGGAAAATGAATGGAAGGTTTGATCAAATGAAGATGTTACTTTCCTTAATCTTTACAAGCATCTTGTTGGCAGTTGTGCCAATGCCCGCTTCAGCTGTTGTTGGAGAACCCTTTGTCATCGTGAATAAAGCAACGAACAAGGTGGCATTCATTGATGATAATAAAGTTCAGAATGTTTACCCAGCTGGTACAGGGAGAAGCAAGGAGCTCACACCAGAAGGATTATTTACCGTTAAAGTGAAGGCTGTTAACCCGTATTTCCGAAAAAAGAATATTCCTGGTGGTGATCCTAGAAATCCACTAGGATCAAGGTGGATTGGCTTTGATGCATTGGGAACAGATGGGAGAATTTATGGACTTCACGGTACAAATAATCAAACTTCTGTTGGGAAATATATCTCAAATGGATGTGTCCGTTTGAGAAAAGCTGATATCGAACATTTATACGAGCATGTGCCAATCGGTACTAAAGTTTTAGTCACCCATTCATCAAAAGACTTTACAACATTGGCTAAAGAGCAAGGAGCCATTAAATAAGAAAAGCGTAAAGATCCGTCAATAAAGAGGCTGTCCTTTAACTAAAGGGTTAACCCCACATCAATTATATTCCGTTTATAGACGTATAACGACTAATAAACGGAATATAGAGTGTGGGGTTGACCCTTTTTGGACGATCTCATTTTTATCCCGCATTAACGGGCAGTATGACCCCAAACTTGAGGCTTAGAGGAATAGAAGAAGCGTAGATGCGGGTCTTACTGTCCGTAAAAGCCCGATTGGTTCAACAAACAATCAGTGGGGGATGAAGAAAACCCCACTGATTGAAGTTTCACTTTATTGTAGGAAGAATGCAACGCCAGAAAGTAGACTTGTCAATAACATGGAAATAATCATTAAATAAACAACAATTTTTCTCGTTTTCTTGTTTTTCATATTAATCTCTCCTCATTGTAAAGAGCATAGAATTCTTTACAGCATCCGTATATATGTATAGTTTACCTTGTCCATAGTAGAATCTCAAGGATATTTGGTTGGTAACCAACTTAACAAATATAAGCAGGGATTTTCAGGAATTTGTTGAATAGTATCATTATTCAATAATAGTAAACAGGGGGCTGCTTATGATCAATAAGATTGACCATATAGGTATAGCTGTAACATCATTAGCTGAGGCATTACCGCTTTATACGGAGGTATTTAACTTGAAGCTGGAAGGGATTGAAATCATAGAGAATCAAGGAGTCAAAGTAGCATTTGTAAACGCAGGCAATACAAAGTTGGAATTATTGGAAGCGTTATCTGAAGATAGTCCTATAGCCCGGTTTATTGAAAAACGAGGCGAAGGCATTCATCATATAGCTTTTGATGTGGAGAATATTGTAACACGAATTGAGGAGATCAAAAATGGCGGCCTGCGCATGATTGATGAAACGGTAAGGATTGGTGCTCATAATGCTCAGGTTGCTTTCCTTCACCCAAAATCAGGCGGCGGGGTTCTTTACGAGTTGTGTGAGAATTACGAGGGGGAGAAAAAATGACAGACATCTATGAAAAAATCAATGAATTGTATGATCGGAGGCGGGAAGTAGAGCTTGGCGGTGGAGATGAGCGCATTATCAAACAGCATGAGAAAGGCAAGTTAACCGCAAGAGAACGAATTCATCTTCTGGTCGACAAAGGGAGTTTCGTTGAACTTAATCCATTTATCGAGCACCGCAGTGTCGATTTTGGCCTAGATAAAATCAAAGGACCTGGAGATGGCGTTGTAACGGGTTATGGGAAAGTGAATGGACGTCCGATATATTTGTTTTCTCAAGATTTCACAGTGTTCGGCGGTGCACTCGGTGAAATGCATGCAAAAAAAATAGCGAATGTAATGGATCTAGCTGCGAAAAATGGCGCACCGTTTGTTGGACTGAATGACTCTGGCGGAGCTCGAATTCAAGAAGGAGTTGTCTCACTAGATGGCTACGGACAGATCTTTTACCGAAATGCGATTTATTCGGGGGTTATTCCGCAAATCTCGGTTATGATGGGACCGTGTGCCGGGGGAGCGGTTTATTCACCAGCTATTACTGATTTTGTTTTTATGGTAGAGGAAACAAGCCAAATGTTCATCACCGGACCAAAAGTGATTGAAACTGTGACCGGAGAAAAGATTAGTTCTGAAGATCTTGGCGGTGCAACTGTACATAACAGCATTAGCGGGAATGCCCATTTTCAAGGGAAAACAGAAAAAGAAGTGCTGGAAATGGTGCGTCAGTTACTGTTGTATTTGCCGCAAAATAATGAAGAAAAACCACCAAGCATGAAAGCCTGCGACAAAGAGGATTACCGGGAAAAGCTTACGGATATTATTCCATTTAATGGTTTACGTCCCTATGATGTCCGTAAAGTAATTGAAGAAATCGTTGATACAGATTCATTCATGGAAGTTCAAAAAGATTTTGCGAAAAATATTGTCATCGGATTAGCGAGAATGAAGGGCGAAGTCGTCGGACTTGTCTGCAATCAACCTAAAGTTTTGGCCGGCGGACTTGATATCGATTCTTCAGACAAAGCAGCCCGGTTTATTCGTTTTTGCGATTCGTTCAATATTCCACTGATTACCTTCGAAGATGTGTCTGGATTTTTTCCAGGAGTTAAGCAGGAACATGGAGGAATTATTCGCCATGGTGCAAAAATCCTTTATGCCTATTCAGAAGCGACTGTTCCAAAGCTGACGGTTATTCTTCGTAAAGCATATGGTGGGGCGTATGTAGCGTTAAATAGTAAATCAATTGGTGCAGATCTTGTATTCGCCTGGCCAAATGCTGAAATCGCTGTCATGGGACCTCAAGGAGCCGCGAATATTATTTTTGCAAAAGAAATTCAAAACAGTGATACCCCAGAGCAGACACGCGCACAGAAAATTGCAGAATATCGCGATAAATTCGCGAATCCATATGTGGCAGCGAGTCAAGGAATGGTCGATGATGTCATTGATCCACGAGAAACACGGATTAAGTTACTTCAATCCCTAGAAATGCTGCGTAACAAAAAAGAATCTAGACCCTTTAAAAAACATGGGAATATCCCTTTATAAAGGTGAATATCGCTAAATGAAACACGATATCTTGCGGGTACCGAACCATTAGCGATATACTAGGAATGTTGAAGTAGTTACACTTCATCAATAGGGACTTTTCCGTTACCTGTAATAAAGTGAAGGTCCCTCATTAGAATTTTTCCGATTGAGAAATGGGTTTGATCAGGTATATACATATAGGAGGTTTTGTTGAAATGGTGAATGAAGAACGCATTGTAAAGGAATTTTTTGAATTGGTCCAAATCGATTCAGAAACGAAGTTTGAAACGGAAATTGCCAAAGTTTTAAAAGAAAAATTCACGGCTCTAGGTGTGGATGTTTTTGAGGATGATACTACCGCTGTTACCGGTCATGGAGCTGGCAACTTGATATGCACGTTGAAAGGAACGAAAGAAGGAGTGGATACAATTTATTTCACTTCACATATGGATACGGTCGTTCCTGGGAATGGAATTAAACCGTCCATTAAAGATGGCTATATCGTCTCTGATGGTACAACGATTCTTGGAGCAGATGATAAAGCAGGTCTTGCGGCGATGCTTGAAACTCTTCGTGTATTAAAAGAGGAAAACATTCCGCATGGTACGATTGAATTTATCATCACGGTAGGCGAGGAATCTGGACTAGTCGGTGCGAAAGCTTTAGACCGTTCACTTGTTACAGCTAAATACGGGTATGCACTAGATAGCGATGAAAAAGTTGGGAATATTATTGTAGCTGCTCCCACTCAAGCAAAGATCTTTGCCAAAATGTACGGGAAAACAGCTCACGCTGGCGTTGCCCCTGAAAAAGGAATTTCCGCCATTACGATGGCAGCAAAAGCGATTGCGAAAATGCCGCTTGGAAGAATCGATGAAGAAACAACTGCGAATATCGGCTATTTCAGAGGTGGACAGCAAACAAATATCGTTTGTGACTTTGTGGAAATTTTAGCCGAGGCTCGCTCTTTAATCCCAGAAAAAATGGAAGCTCAAGTTGAGAAAATGAAACAAGCGTTTGAATCTGTTGCATCTGAAATGGGTGGAAAAGCTGAAGTTGAAGTAACGGTTATGTACCCTGGCTTTAAATATGGCGATGGCGATCATGTTGTTGAAGTAGCCAAGAAAGCCGCAGCTAAAATCAACCGCCCATCAAAGCTTCTTCAAAGCGGTGGTGGTAGCGATGCAAACGTCATTGCTGGCTTCGGCATTCCAACAGTAAACCTTGCTGTCGGCTATGAAGATATCCACACAACCAATGAAAGAATTCCGGTTGAAGAATTAACAAAATTAACGGAAATGGTCCTAGCTATTATCGAAGAAGTAGCAGGAGAATAATCGAACGAAAATATGACTGGAATCTGAGGCAACCCTCAAATTCCAGTTTTTTTGATGGGAAATAATCTGGGAAATGGGGTCTGACCCCTTATTATGCTACAATAGGTATACTTGCTGTGTGTAAGGAAGTGACAGTTGAATGGAAGGGATGTATCCGAAAAAAGGAAAAGTAATCCTTCATGTTGATATGAATAGTTTTTTTGCATCAGTAGAGATGGCGTATGATGCAGGGCTTAAGGGTAAGCCCCTTGCAATCGCTGGGAATGTTGAGGAGCGCCGTGGGATTATAATCACGTGTAGCTATGAAGCAAGGAAATTTGGTGTGAAAACGACGATGCCGATTTGGCAAGGGAAAAAGCTATGCCCTGAGCTTCTTGTATTGGAGCCAAACTTTGATCGATATCGGAAAACTTCCATCGCAATCTTTGAACTGATGAGACAATATACAGAACTGGTAGAACCGGTTTCAATTGATGAAGGGTATCTGGATATTACAGGTTGCTCGGACCTTGGCTCGCCTGTTGAAATCGCTGAAAGTATTCAAAAGCGGATTTTTGAGACGATGGATTTGCCTTGTAGTATCGGCATCGCCCCGAATAAATTTCTAGCTAAAACGGCTTCAGATATGAAGAAGCCGATGGGCATTACAATTCTGAGAAAACGAGATGTTCCGTTGAAACTTTGGCCTCTCAATGTTGGTGAAATGCACGGAATCGGCAAGAAAACGGCAGAGAAGCTTAATGATGTCGGGATCAAAACAATCGGTGATCTTGCTAAAGCGCATGATGTAACACTCAGGCATGCTCTTGGTATTAATGGACTAAAATTAAAGGAACGGGCTACTGGAATAGACGGGCGTGCAGTTGACCCTGAATCCATATTTGACAATAAAAGCATTGGCAATTCGATGACTTTACCAAAGGATCTAACGAATCAGAAAGAATTAATCGATATATTAGAGCAACTTTCAACAAAGGTAGCACTTCGGTTGAAAAATAAAAAATTAGTTGGGCAAAAGATTGGCGTGACCATTCGCTATAAAGATCGCCGGACGGTAACGAGAAGCAGGATTGTCGAGAACCCTTTTTTCGAGAAAGCTGATATCCATCGGCTTGCAGTCGAGCTGTTTAAAAAGCATTGGAATGGAGAGAAAGTTCGTCTACTTGGGGTGACGGCTTTCGATGTAATGGACAAAGAAGCTGCCTATAAACAACTAGATTTATTTTCCTATGAAAAAGATGCAGAAGAAGAGCCACTTTTCCAAGCTATCGAAAAGCTGAAAAGTAAATACGGCAAGGGAATCATTAAAAAAGGGGTCGAAGCAGCTGAAAAGAAAGGGCAAGCTGAGACAAGTTTTAGCAAGGATTTTCTCGATAACTTGCGCTTAAAGGAATAGAGGAGCGGATAAAGGATGCCTAACGATCAATACAAGGGAGTCATAAGGGTCTGACTTCGCACTCTAAATCAGTAAGTAGTGTTATATACACTTATCTTATCCTGTATTTAGTTGGTGCGGGGTCTGACCCTTTGCTTTTGACACCCCGTTAACTTTATTGTGAAACAGATATTAACTAGCTTTCCTACTGTTTATCTGGATCTGTTTTAATGACTTTTAAATCCGTCCCATTCTGGTTTTCAACAATATGTTTAAGCATGGATAATTTATTATTCCAAAATTGTTCAAAATATGAAAGCCATTGTTTCAATTCATCAAATGATTCTGGTTGTAAGCGAAAACGTTTTTCTCTACCTATTTTTCGTCCACTGACTAGTTCTGCTTCTGAAAGAATATGAAGATGTTTAGCGATAGCTGTCCGACTCATAGGGAAATGCCCGGTGATTTCTAAAATAGATAATTCTTTTTCTGCGAGTAATCTAAGAATATCTCGCCGTGTTGGGTCAGCAATAGCTTGAAATACATCATGCTTTTGTACGGATGCAGACACTAGTTCTGAACAATTTTTCTTAACTTATTAAGAATGCCTGTCCAACCTTGACTCATCCTGTCATGTATAACGGAACTTTTCTCGTTCGCTTTCGGAAGGATATAATCAGGGTTTTTCCATCCCCCGTGAATAAGTGTAAACTCTGTCTTATCTTCGACTTCTTTTAAAATAAATGAAACGACCCATCCATCTTCATCCCATGTAAAAGAAAGTCGATTTGGCGAATCTAATTCAATGACTTTGCAGGGGGATGGGCCGAATGGTGATTGTAAATGGAATTCATGTCCGATGATCGGCTGAAAATCATTGGGCATGAACCATGAGGCAATCCCTTCTGAAGTTGAAACCGTATCCCATACTTTTTGAATAGGCGCATCAAAAACGACTGTTTGCTTAATATCTTGTAGTGTAACCTGATTATTTTCTATCAATATAATTCTCCTTTTTGCATAAATATGAAACCAAATGGTTTTGTTTTTAAAATTATATAACACCCATTGGTTTCGTGTCAACGGTAAAAGAGGCTGACCCAGAGCGAAAGGGTCAGGCCTCATAATTATATAGATCACAAGGAAAATTTCATATTACTTCTATCATCAATAGCGTTACCTTTTTGATAGTGACTAATCATGTGAAAATAGGATTAAGTACCTAGTGTGAAATAGGGATTTTGGGATTTGAAAATTTTGGTGTATATCAGATAATGTAATCAATATAGGGGATTTAGTAGCGAAGCAGAAGGTGCAATATAGACACAACAAGGAGGGAGCCTAATAGGATGAACGCTATCTGGATTACTGGAGCGGTGTTTTTATTTTTTATTGCCTTGGAATCAGGAATATCTTATTGGATTAACTTAGAAAAAGCTAGGTATGTAGATGGGGAACAACATGAATAACAAGAGGGTGTCCCGAAAAGGTCTAACCCTGCATATGCAAAGATTATGGGTCTGACCTTTTCGTTATGGGACAGGCTCTTGTTTTTTCTTCATTTTAATTATCGATTTCTAGATTTTCAACCGGCCACCAGAAATGCCCGTCTTTTTCCAGCAGTTCATCGGCACATTTGGGTCCTACGCTTCCGGCAACATAATTCGGGAAGGTTTCATCTTTCGTGTTTTCCCATACTTCTGAAATGATGTCAACGAATTTCCAAGATAGAGCCACTTCATCCCAGTGGGTGAAATTGGTGGCATCACCACGCATACTGTCGAATAATAACTTCTCATAGGCTTCAGGAGTATTCATTCGGTCAATGCTCGTATTGGAGAAGGATAGTCTTACAGGTTTCGTTTTCATTTGGTTACCGTTTTTCTTAGCGTTTAAGAGTAATGTAATTCCTTCCTCTGGCTGGATATGGATGACAAGTAAGTTAGGATGGACATTTTCTTCTGGTTCCTTGCTATAGTATAAATTCATTGGAATATCTTTGAATTGAACAACAATTTTCGTTGATTTCACATCCATGCGTTTTCCAGTTCGAATATAGAATGGTACTCCTGCCCATCGGAAATTATCAATGAGTAATTTACCCGCCACATACGTTTCGGTATTGGATTCAGAGTCGACCGACGACTCATTTCGGTAGCCAGGAAGTAAGGAATCTAAAACAGCACCCTCACCATATTGACCACGGACAAAGAAAGTTTCAACTTCTTCTTTCTTCATTGGACGTAGTGAACGCAATGCACGTGCCTTCTCGCTACGAATTTCTTCGTCCGTCAATTTGATTGGCGGTTCCATAGCAAGTAGGGCAACCATCTGCATAAGATGATTTTGGACCATATCACGAAGCGCTCCACTGGTTTCATAGTAACGACCTCGTTCCTCAACCCCAAGCGTCTCGCTAGAAGTCACTTGGATATTGGATATGTACCGGTTGTTCCAAAGCGGTTCAAACATTGCGTTCGCAAAGCGAATCACTTCAATATTTTGGACCATTTCTTTGCCGAGATAATGATCAATTCGGTATATCTCATCTTCAGAGAAGGCTGTGCGAATTTGTTCATTAAGTGCTTGAGCAGATTCAAAGCTAGTCCCGAATGGTTTTTCAATCACGAGTCGTTTGTAGCCTGGCGTATCTGTCAAGCCCTGTCCTTTCACTTGCTCAGCAATTGTACCAAAGAATTCTGGAGCCATTGCTAAATAGAAAATTCGATTTCCTTCCAAATCATATTGTTCATTCAGCTTATCCGCTATGCTTTTTAATTCGATGTAGGATTCTGAACTACTCACATCATGGGAATGATAGTAAAAGTGTGAGACAAATTCATCGACGTTTTCATGGCTGTCAGCAAAGGTCATAACAGAATCTTTAACATTTTCTTGAAATTGAGCATTTGTTAATGGTCTTCGGGCTACACCAACAACAGCAAATTTCTCCATATTTTCTTTTTGAAACAATCGATAAATAGATGGAAATAGTTTTCGTTTGGCCAAATCTCCGGTGGCTCCAAAAAGGATGATTAATGCGGTCGGTTTATTAGTTGGAATCACTTGCATAACCTCACTTTTCTAGTAACAACAGTAAAAATGTTGTTTTGATAATTTATATATTCAACTATAAAGATACATGTAAGTGAACGCAATTTAATTGCACAAATATTCAATTTTTTTAATAGGGAAAATTCAGAATTGCACCAACTGAATTTATTCTTTCACCTAAAGGATACCCATAACTTAACTGTAGTATTTATCCCAGTTAAACAGGCTGTAATACTTATCTTATTGTAATAAATCAAATGAGTGTTAAACAGCCTGTAAAACTCCGATTGGTGAAATATAGCGACACTAGAACGGGGCTAACCATCAGTGAAAAAAACCACTGATGGAAGTTTCACAGAAGTTAGCTCCAAGAAGCCCACTCCTTTAGGCGTCGGGAGGAATGGAGTGCTTTTTTATTGTCGAATATACGTTCTGTGATGTAGTATAAAGACATAACGAGAAGGGAGCGTTGTGTCATCGCAAAGTCAACAAAAGATTCTTTTGTTTTAGAATTGAAATGTGCCGTATTAGACTGGCAACATCCTATTTGGCAAACACGATTTGAGTTGGCTCGAAAACTCTACAACACCACTCTTTCTTATGCCTTAAGCAGTACCAATTGATGAAAGAATCAAAGAAATATCGCAAACAGCTACGTTTGTATCGAGAAACAAAATTAAAAGTAGAGTGTATCACTCATAAAGAAAAGAGTTGTCTTTTAAAAAAAGAAGTAGATTCTTACGCAAAAATATTGAATGATATCCGTCAATCATACGGTTTAACGGAATAAGGGCTTCATGCGTCTATAAAAAAACATCAACAAAATGTCAACAAACACATAGACAGCAATACCTCTCAAAAAATTGCCTCTACCGTCTGGAAAGCGATGAAAACCGTACTCTTTCAAGGAAAAACAGCTCATTTTAAAAAGTATGGATCCGTGACTTCTCTTGAAGGGAAAACCAATAAATCCGGCATTCGCTTTAAAAATAACGAAATACATTGGAATGAACTCGTTCTTCCTGGACTCATTCGAAAGAAGGATCTGTTTGTAGAAGAATCCCTTGCTTGCCACAAAATTAAGTATTGCCGTCTTGTTAAAAAGATGATTCGTGGCAAAGATACCTACTATGTACAATTGGTCATGGATGGAATTCCTCCTGTAAAAAGGATCAACTCAGGCAAGGAGCCTATCGCCATAAAGAAACACCTCCAAATCGTGTAGGAATGGATATTGGTACATCGACTGTTGCGGTGTCTTCTGAAACAGAAGTATGGATTCAACCACTCGCCCCAAAGATTCCGCAAATGGATAAAGAAAAGAGACGATTACTACGAAAATTGGATCGCAGTCGCCAAAGCAACAACCCAACCAACTTCCATCCTGATGGAACAGTAAAAAGAGGGATACAATTAACATGGACCCGCAGTCATCACTACCTAAAAACCCTTTACCAATTAAAAGAACTGTACCGAAAGAGAACGGATTATGTAAAAGAACAGCATTCTTCTATAGCCAATCGTATTTTGGCATGTGGAGATGAAGTTTATATAGAAACCATGAACTTTAAAGCGTTAGCTAAACGAGCTAAAGAGACAAAGAAAAACAAGGATGGTAAATTCCAACGAAAAAAGAGATTTGGCAAAAGCGTTGGCTCCTATGCTCCTGCGATGCTTGTTGACATCGTCCATCAAAAATTAACATACACCCATAATCCAATTCATAAAATCAACACCAGAACCTTTAAAGCAAGTCAATATAATCATGTAACAGACAGCTATCAAAAGAAAAAACTTCATCAACGATGGACATGGATCGGAAATCATCTCGTTCAGCGAGATTTGTATAGTGCCTTTTTATTGATGAATAGCGAAATGAACGGACAACAAATCAACCGAGAATTATGCTTTCAAACCTTTGGAAGATTTGTAGCGTTACACAATCAAGAAATGGAACGATTAAAACAAAATAAAGAAAAATTGCCAAGTAGTATCGGAATCAAAAAAGGTAGGTAAGGAATCGATTCTTCGTAGGTGGAGCTACCCGCCTTCGTTAAAAGTGTTCGCTAACACAATAATGGTTGTGTGGAACATAAAGTCCCATGGAACAGAAGAGTAATCAAAGATGTTGTACACAGAGATCCATTTTCGTAAAAAAGAAAGGCAATGCCTTTCCTAGATGTATGAAGGTGACTGTGGAGACCTTTGTAAGGCTTCTATTAAGTACATGAGGACCCCACTTCTTTAGAGGTGGGAGTAGTCAGTTTATGTTATAATATATGAAGGAAAAAGATGCATCGGAGGTAATATTTTGGATTTTGTTTTTTTAGGGACAGGTGCAGGTGTTCCTGCCAAGGCTAGAAATGTGTCGGCAATCGCGCTTGAATTACTGGAAGAGCGAGGGGTGGTTTGGTTGTTCGATTGTGGGGAAGCTACCCAGCACCAAATATTAAAAACATCTGTTAAACCACGCCGAATTGAGAAAATTTTTATTACGCATTTACATGGTGACCACATATTCGGTTTGCCTGGACTGCTTAGCAGCCGTTCTTTCCAAGGAGGGACTGATGACTTAACTGTATATGGTCCGAAAGGGATTGCAGATTATATTCAAACAAGTCTTTCCGTAAGCGGCACCCATCTTAAATATGCTCTTTCTGTTGTAGAGATAGAAGAAGGCATCGTCTTTGAGGATGATCAATTTACGGTTTCGGCCTTAGCGCTTGATCATGGAATTCTTTCTTACGGGTATCGGATTGTAGAAAAGGACAGACCTGGGACCTTGCTTGCCGATAAGCTGAGAGATGAAGGTGTAGCACCTGGCCCCATCTTTAAAGCTATTAAAAACGGGGAAAATGTTACACTAGAAGATGGACGCGTTTTATATGGAACTGATTATCTTAGTGAACCGAATAAAGGAAGAATCCTTACGATCCTTGGCGATACGAGGACATGTGAACAGTCTATTTTGCTTGCGGAAAATGCGGACTATCTTGTTCATGAAGCAACTTTTTCGGCGGATGAAGGGGAGATGGCATTTGATTATTTTCACAGCACGACTGCCCAAGCTGCAAAAACAGCAAAACTAGCGGGTGCCCGTCATTTAATTTTGACACATATTAGTGCCAGATATATGGGGGAAGACATCGCAGTACTGCAAAACGAAGCGTGTGAAATTTTTCAAAACACGGTAATTGCAGAAGATTTACTCCAGATAAAGATACCTTTGTATGTAGAAAAACAAGGGGAGTCTATTCTTGAATAGCCCTCTTTGTGTGGTATGATAAAGTGAAACTTCCATAAGTGGGGTGTAGTTCCCCACTTATGGTTAGTTGAACCAATCGGGGTTTTACAAGCTGTTTAACACTAACACGATTCCATACGATAAGGTGAGTATTACAGACTGTTAAACCGGGATAAAGTGAAACTTCCATCAGTAGGGTCTTTTTTTCACCACCGATGGTTAGTCCCGTTCTAGTGTCGCTAAATCTTCGATAAAGCGACACTACGAACCCGATTGGTTCAACTAAACCTCTGCGCAACTCTAGGTAAGTTTCACTGTATCTCACCAATCGAGGATATACAGGCTGTTAACATCCACTTGATTCTACACGATATGCTAAGTATTACAGCCGTTAAACTGGGATAATAAATTTAGAAAACGAAAGTTGTACATAAAAAGGAGCTTTAATATGAGCGAAGAAAAAGATTTACAAAAGAAGGCCCATGATTTTTTAGTGCAAACGAGCCGAACCTTTGTCATTCCAATTAGCCAGCTTCCTTCTGGACTACAGGAAACGGTGGGCGCAGCGTATTTATGCATGCGTGCAATCGATGAAATTGAGGACCACCCTCAGCTCCCTGCTGAGATAAAAAGTAAATTATTAATAGAAATCAGCAAGTTGTTGAGAAATGGATACAATCGTGAGAACCTGCTGAAAATTCTCCTTCCTTATGAAGCTTCCCTACCGGACGTTACGTTATTTCTAAATGATTGGATTACGCTTTGTCCTGAAACGGTCGTAGACAAAGTACTTGATGCGACGGCAGAAATGGCAGAAGGAATGGCTAAATGGGTCGAGTTGGACTGGCAGATTCAAAATGAAGCGGATTTGAATGAATATACCTATTATGTGGCTGGTCTTGTTGGAACGATGTTATCGGATCTTTGGAAATGGCATGATGGTACAGAAACAGACAAAGAACTTGCCATAGCCTTTGGTCGTGGACTTCAAACCGTGAATATTCTTAGAAATAAAGCTGAAGACGCAGAAAGAGGCGTGAACTTTTTCCCAGATGGTTGGGAGTTCGAAGATATGCTTCAGTTCACTGAACAGAATTTAAAGCGCGCTAATTTATATTTGGCAGATATTCAAACAACATCCATCCGCCATTTTTGTGAAATCCCATTAGCATTTGCCCACGCTACTGTCACAGCGTTAAAGGATGGCAAAGAAAAAATCAATCGCGAAACTGTTACCGACATTGTAACGAAAATTATTGGTAGCTAATGATTATCGAACCGTTCAAGATAGTGTTTTTCACTATCTTGAACGGTTTTTTTATTTGTTATTTTAAAATATTATCGGAAAAATTAGAATTGTATTGTAATTAGTCTAGGTATTTGGGTATAATTTATTTCAACAAAGCATAAAAGCAATAAAGGAAATAGGGGGATATATTTATGAGAAACACATGGCTTAAAACAACGGCGGTCGGTTTAGCGGCAAGTGTATTGTTAGTAGGGTGTGGAAGTGATACTAGCAGTTCTGGCGATTCTGGAGAAACGTCTAAGGAAAAAACCTATCAAATTGGTGTGTCTCAATTTGTGCAGCATGCTTCACTTGATGAAGCCTATAAAGGGTTTCAGGAAGCATTGAAAGATAAAGGAATCAATGCAAAATATGACCCACAAAATGCACAGGGAGATCAAAATAACACGTTAACGATTTCGCAAAATTTCGTAGGCAAAAATGTAGATTTGATATTTGCTAATTCTACGCCAAGTGCTATGGGAGCATTAACTGCAACAAAGGACAGTAACAAGGACATCCCAATTGTCTTTACTTCTGTAACTGACCCAGTAGCAGCTGAACTAGTTGAATCTCTTGAAGCACCTGGAGGAAACATTACTGGAACAACAGATGCGCATCCTGATGCGATTGCTAATTCTGTGAAGTTTATGGCAGAAGAGCTTGGTGCGAAAACGATTGGAACAGTCTATAATTCCGGAGAACAAAATTCAATCGTTCAGATTAATATGTTAAAGGCGGAAGCAGACAAACATGGAGTTAAAGTAGTTGAAGCATCAGCTGCGACGTCTGCTGATGTGAAGCAAGCCACTGAATCACTCGTTGGCAAAGCAGATGCCTTCTTTATCATAACCGATAACACGGTTGTAGCAGCGCTTGAATCGGTTATTATGGTTGCTAATGAAAAAGATATTCCGCTGTTTGTTGGAGAATTGGATTCTGTTGGACGCGGTGGATTTGCGGCATATGGTTTCAGTTACCACGATATCGGGTATGAAGCAGGGGAAATGGCTGCAGACATTCTATTAAACGGAAAAAAACCTTCCGAGCTTCCGGTTCAATATCCGCAAAATCTTAAACTTGTCATAAATGAAAAGGCAGCGAAGGAAATGGGAGTCGAATTGAAGAAAGAATGGAAATCAGAAGCTGAATTTATTAAATAAAAATTAAAAACATCTAAGTATAAGCTTCTAAGAAAGGGATGAAAGGATGCCTACAGCAATCTTTAGTTCATTTGAATCGGGACTGATTTATGCAATCATGGCTCTCGGCGTATATTTGACATTTCGGATTCTTGATTTTCCAGATTTAACAGTTGATGGTAGCTTTGTGACGGGAGCAGCTGTCACGGCAATTATGCTTGTAAATGGCTACTCACCAATTATCTCAACGGTAGCAGCCATACTAGCGGGTTTTGCAGCTGGTTCGATTACAGGTCTCTTGCATACAAAGGGGAAAATCAATCCGCTACTTTCTGGGATCTTGATGATGATTGCCTTATACTCGATTAATTTACGAATTATGGGCAAATCTAATATTCCGTTATTTTCGGAATCAACGATCATTACGAGTGTTAAGGAAATTTGGGCAAAAACAGGATTGGATGCCTTCTTTAATAAAGGAATGGAACTGCTAGGACTTGGAAATTCTGTTCCGAGCACATGGGCGATTATATTTATTATGCTCGTCATTTCACTAGTCATAAAATTTGCCTTATCGCTATTCTTAAAAACAGAAATTGGGCTTGCTATCCGCGCTACTGGTGATAACCAATCGATGGTGAAAAGCTTTTCCACCAATACTGATAACATGAAAGTGCTTGGACTTGCAATTAGTAATGCACTAGTCGCTTTCTCTGGTTCTCTCATCGCCCAATACAATGGCTTTAGCGATATTGGCATGGGGATTGGCATGATTGTCATTGGCCTTGCTTCTGTTATTATCGGTGAAGCGATCTTTGGAGCAAAAACGATTGCACGAGCTACGCTTGCTGTGATTGGCGGTGCGATTGTATACCGACTTGTCGTTGCACTCGCGCTTCAAGTTCAATTCTTACAAACAGGGGATGTAAAATTAATCACCGCAGCGATTGTCATCGGTGCCCTAATCATTCCGCAGTTAAAGGATAAGCAGAAAGAAAAAAGCATGAAGAAGAAACGCTTGAAAGAACTGCAATTGCAGCAAACATTGGTGAAGGGGGCAAAAGAGGTTGCTACAGCTAAATCAGATATATAAAGTGTTTAACCAAGGAACTCCAGATGAAAAGCTAGCGCTAAAATCTCTCGAGCTTACCCTTGCAAAAGGTGAATTTGTGACCGTCATCGGTAGCAATGGTGCCGGTAAGTCGACACTAATGAATATGATTTCCGGAAAGCTGATCCCTGATGCAGGTTCAGTGATCATAGATGGTAAAGATGTTTCGCCGGTTGATGAGTATGTGCGAAGCAAAATGATTGGTCGTGTTTTCCAAGACCCGATGGCTGGAACTGCGCCACATATGACGATTGAAGAAAACTTGGCAATCGCTTATGGCAGAACGAATAAAAGAGGCTTGCAATTTGGCGTCACGAAAAGTCGTCGCAGCTTTTATAAAGAAAAGCTCGAGACGCTACACCTCGGATTGGAAAACCGAATGAATGCGAAAGTGGGTATGCTTTCAGGCGGTGAACGGCAGGCATTGTCACTATTGATGGCGACCTTCACGAATCCGAAAATATTGCTTCTTGATGAACATACAGCAGCACTCGATCCATCACGTGCCGACCTTGTTACTAACCTAACAAAGGAGATTGTTAGTCAAAACAATCTAACGACATTAATGGTTACGCATAATATGCAACAAGCCCTTGATCTTGGTACTTCTTTAATTATGATGGATAAAGGTCAAATTATCTTTGAAGCAAGAGGCGAAGAAAAGCAAAAGTTAACCGTAGAGAAGCTTCTTCATGAATTCCAACGAATCAAAGGTGAAAAAATGCTGAATGATCGAGCGGTATTGATTTAAAAAAGGAAAATGTTATTATGATGAATATAGAAGCAGTGAGATATTTTTGAAATCTCACTGCTTTTTTTATGGAGATGTGGGTCGAATATCTTAAGTCGATGTATGTATGCGATCTATAAGTTCAACCATTCAACATCCTTTAAAAAAGATCGTTGGTATATCAAAAACATCAAATCCCCTTAACCGCTCCATAATACCCTGCCAAAAGTAAGATGACAAAATATAAAATGAATACAAGATCATGCTTAGAAAAACCGATTTCGTAATAATACGTTCGGTTCTTCGTATCGGAAAAACGCTTTGCTTCCATGGCCACAGCGATCCGGTGTGCACGTCGGATACTCCCTGATAACATCGGGATGGCATAAGCTTTCATTTTAAAAAAAACGGATTGTATCCCTGTTTGTCTGACCACTCCTCGCACTCTCATAGCATTTTGAATCGTTTGAAATTCTTCCAGCATGATCGGAATTAATCTCAAGGCTGCCATAAAGCTATAAGCATATTTAGGTTTGAGTTTGACTTGTTGCATTAAAGAATAGAACAGATAGACGGGTCTCGTAGTTAAGGCAAAGGTTAGTCCTAGTACTGCAAATAGTAATGCACGAAAACCAACAAGAAGTCCTCTAAAAAAGCTTTCTTCGGTAATATGAATAAGCCCCCACTTAAACCAAGTGGTGTTTCCTTGTCCAAATAAAATCATCGAAGAAGAAGTCGATAAAAATACAACAAAAAAAGGAATGAAAAGTAATAAAATTCGTTTGAGCGGCTGTCCTGTAAAACACAAAAATAAAATCAAGACGATAACTGTAAAGTTCATCATAAATAGTAAATCATGAACCGATAACACAACGATACACAACATCATTAATACGAATAACTTAAGGCTAGGATTAATCCGATGTAGCCATGTTTCTTTACTTGAAAAATCTAATTGCATGACGCTCCTCCATTACACGGATACTAATTCAGTCTTCATGTTCATACTTTGCATTTCATCGCTGATCACTTTCCCAGCATCAATTGTCCAGATTCTTGTTGCGAAGTTGTTTGTAATCTGTTCATCATGGGTAATCATGATAATCGTCGTACCTTTTTGTCTGAGTTCTTCCATCCATTCAAGTAACGCAAAGGTGTTTTTGGAATCTTGGCCAAAAGTAGGTTCGTCTAAAAGAATTAGCTTTTGTTCCTTTACAATCGATGCAGCTACACTTAAACGACGTTTTTGTCCCATCGATAATTGATATGGGTGTTTATTACGATGGTCTACTAGCCAGAACCGTTCTAGAAGTTCTTCGACTTTACCTTCTATTTCTCGGGTATCCTTTTTGTCTATCTTTAATGAGTAGGCGATTTCTTCATAGACTGCATTTGCGACAAATTGAAATTCGGGATTTTGAAACACAAATGTCACGAGATCCGCATGTTTTTTTCCTTTTTTTATCGGGCTTCCTACTAATTCACAATGTCCTGTTGTTTTGATAAATTGCATGAAAGCATGTAAAAGAGTGCTCTTGCCGGCTCCATTTTCGCCTTTTATAACAATCCATTCACCTGAATAAGCTTGCAAATGATCTACCCGGATTTTTTCTTCCTTTTGCCTAAATCCTTTAAAGCTTTGCACATCTAATACTTTCTCCTTTTTTTCAAAGGGCGTCCTCGAACGTAAGAGGGAGGTAGTTTCTAGATACTCTTCCCAAATACCTGGAAACCAGATTCCTTGTTCCCTCATTTCATTTTGATACGTTGATAAGATTTCTTCTTTTGGTCCATCGGCTATAATCTGTCCTTCTTCATTAAAAAGAATGATTCGTTCAATGAATTCTAGGACATGATCAATTTTATGTTCTACAATAATCAATGTTTTTTCTTGGCCGACTTCTTTTAATACATTCCAAATCTCTTTCGTTCCTTTAGGGTCAAGCATCGCTGTTGGTTCATCTAAAAATAATACGTCTGGTTTTAGGGCCAAGATCGATGCTATCGCTAAGCGTTGTTTCATGCCTCCAGATAGTGTTTGAATGTTAGTATGAATATCTGGTAGAGATAAACCGACCTGCTGTAAGTGATGATGGATTCGCTCAATCATTTGTTGTTTTGGAACGTTCATATTTTCAAGAACGAATGCAATTTCTTCATCAACAAAAGGCATGCAAAACTGACTATCAGGATCTTGAAAAACATACCCCCATGAAGAGGGACATAAAAGTGCCTCAGCTTTCATGGGAACGTCAATCGAATGAGGAATTAAGCCGCTTAAAACTTGTAAAAGCGTCGATTTTCCACAACCTGATGGCCCGAGAAGGAGAACTTTTTCCCCTTTGTAAAAGGTAGAAGAGAAGTCCTTAAATAATAAGGACGCATCTCCAGGGAATTTCAATCGTAACTTTTCAACATGTGCAATTCGTTCCATAGTTATCCACCCTTACTTTTGATCCAGTTCAGCATAATCTTTACTTGATGCTGGACGAACAAGATTTGTTACGCCTGTCGCTTCTAAAACTCTCACTAAATAGTAAGCAAACACACCTGCAAAGAGAATAGACCCGAGAAATCTAGCAAACATAAATAATGTTAAATTCCAAGCAGCAAGATCACCGATTTCTCCATAGGCGAAATCCATTAGGACCGATCCTAAGCATGCAGCGATAGCCGACAATATCGCTACGGAAATATGAAATCGTTTATATTTGAAAGCCATAAAGACAAGCTCTGCAAACAAACCTTGGACAACGCCATACAGAAGCACGGTTAGCCCCCATGGGGAACCTAAAAGAAATTCACCGGACGCCGCTGCAATTTCGGCAAGCAATGCAACACCTGGTTTACGGATGATAAAAAAGGCAACATTAGCCGCAATAAACCACATGCCATACATAAATTGGTCGGCATGTAAGCCGATTGGTTTTAGAGCATAATATACGGAACCCCAAAGAATATAGACAATGCCAAATGCAATGGCAATTACAATCGTCACTAATATGTCTGTCAATTTTAACCCTTTTGTCATGTTATGAATCTCCTTTTTTAGAATTGGATTATTATACTTCTAGTACTTTTTTTTGAACCGGCCACGTTTCTAACTGATACGCCATTTCCCAAAAAGAGTATTCATATTGACTACTAAGGATGAAATGCTCTTTCATTCGTAGTTTATCTTCCTCAGTCACTTTGTTAGCAATCTCATCGATTCTCTTAATCTGTTCGTCTACCAATGTCCGGAACCAATCGCCGCCATATGCAGCAATCCATTCTTGATAAATCGGTTCTTCTGGTGTACAACCTTTTAGTCTTTCACCGATTTCATAATATAACCAGTAACATGGCAGGATTGCCGCAATTACGTCACCTAAATGTCCTGAATAGGAAGCACGATACATATGTGACGTATATGCATAAGCAGTAGGTGCAGGTTTAAAGTTCTTCTTTTCCTCTTCAGTAATGCCTAATCGTTTAGAGAAATTGTCATGGAGCGATAGCTCAGCTTCATACGTTCCTTGTGCATGGCTGGCAAGTCGACTCGTTGTGTATAAATCTGTTGCTTTTACTGCCCCTAAAGCTTGTACTCTAGCAAAATGAGATAAATAATAAGCATCTTGCATCACATAGTAGCGAAAACAGGCGAGTGGGAGTGTCCCATCTCCAACTCCTTTAACAAACGGGTGGTGAAAGCTTGCTTCCCAGATATGATCAACTTCTTTACGAATTTCCTTTGAAAATGTCATGTGATTTGCCCTCCATTTTTTCTATTAGTAGTAAGTGAGACACAGATAGATATATGAAATTGCCCAGTATCTTCTTTTAAAAAATAAAAAACCACTTCCTTTTTAGCATAAGAAAGTGGTTTTGATTGGTTACAAAATAGGTGTCCTCAGTATAGACGCCCCCACTTCCCTACGCTGGTATAATCCAGATCAGGTTCTAAGGGTCTTAAAGTCTCACTTTAATCTCAGCCTTTTCGGTCATAAGAAGCTTCAAATATCTTTGTCAGCTTTCCATTTCCCATTCAAGAGGCACCCCTAGTGGTAAAAATTGTTTATTTAATTGTCATTTGTCTAAATAGTATCATGAATTTTTTGATTGTCAATCTTTTATGAAAAATAGGAATGTTTGATGATTATCTAAACGTTGCAGATTGATATGCAAATAAGCTTTGACTGAATGGGGATAGTAGGCGATCAATACTGAAAATTGCACTGTTTGTTTTATTTCTATGACTTTGTCTCGAGAGCACGACTTACCTTCACAGTGAAGGTATAAAAAAAGAGCAGAAGATTCTGCCCGGAGCTTGATTAGCCGAATAAAAGTTGGAAAATATGCCGTCGTTTTTGCTTTTTTGGTGCTTTTTTTCCGTCAAAGACAAGTGGATTACTAGATAATGACATCCCTTTTTCATTGTTTTTTCCAGTCTCAAGCGCTTCAATCCGTTTAGCCATGCTTTCAATCTGTTTGTTTAGATCTTCAATTTCTCGACGATGTTGAAGGAGTTGGTAAGATGCTACGCTATCGGCTTTATCATCGAGTCGTCTTTCTAACTCCTGAACGGTTGTCAGAAGTTTTTCTATGACAATCTGATTTTCAGGAGGTTGAACAGTTGGCTTGACTGCTCCTTTTCTACTCTTTTTCTCTCCCAGTTCAACTTGCTGGAGAACTAATCCAGCGTTTAATTGCTGCTGGATTTGTTTCAATTGCTGTATGTTTTCGTCCGTAAATAAGTAGTGACCATGTGAATTACGCTCAATCTCCATATTGCATGCTGTGACCCAACGCTGTACCGTACTTTGAGAAATTCCTAATTCATTTGCTACTGACCCTGAATTTTTCATTAAAAATCCCTCCTAATGACTATACAATTCTTCCTCTTTCGCTGATTTCCTTTCCCTCTGACAAAACAAGTTTAGATTCGGCAAAGAAAGTGGATTTGCCCCTTATTTTTTAACAGATGTCGATTTCGCTTTGAAGAATTCAACTCTCCTATGAATGAGGAAATCTATATAAAGTGAAACTTCAATCAGTGGGGTTTTCTTCATCCCCCACTGATTGTTAGTCCCGTTCTATTGTCGCTAAGATCTTCGCTTTCGCTTCGACCAATCGACAGTACGAACCCGAATCAATGAATCACAGACTAAGTACGCCGCATCCTGCGGCAACGTCTGTGTGACCCACATCCTGTGGGCCTCAACTATGCCTTTGAAAACCACAAAATTAAGTTTCACTGTATCTCACCAATCGGGATTTTACATAAAAAGTGAGGCGACTGCCCAGCCCTGACAAGCATAAGATGAAATACGGCGTGGCGTAGTTTGCCACAGAGTATTTCATCTTATGACCTCGGAGGGGCTAGGAGCCGCAACTAGATTGGGCAGTGGTCCCCCACCTACGCTTCTTCGATTCTCTAAGCCTTGAGGTGGGGGTCTTACTGCCCGTTAATGCAGAATAAAGTGTGAGAAGAGGAAATTTTGAGGAATAAAAACACTTTGAATTATAGAGGTTGTTCAGAAAAATCTAGACTTAAAAAACTAAACGGTTATAATTCTACTATATATTGAATATTCTGATACTTGGTTGAGGAGGAGGTAGATGCATGAGTGATGTGTATGTAATAGAAGGGGCTCGAACGGCATTTACGAGTTTTGGAGGATCCTTTGCTCAAGTTTCGGCAGCTGATTTAGGGGCAGCGACAGCACGGGAAGCTTTAAGAAGAGCAAACATACAGCCAACAGATGTAGATCATGTCATTTATGGGAATGTTATTCATTCCTATACGAATGCATCCTATTTGGCGAGACATATCGGCTTAAAGGCGGATGTGCCTTTTGAGGTTCCCGCATACGCTGTGAATCGTTTATGTGGTTCAGGTGCACAGTCGATTGTATCTGCTGCACAGCATATTTTATTAGGCGAGGCTCAAATCGTGCTTGCTGGTGGTGCGGAGAATATGTCAATGTCACCTTTTGCGAATTTCAACGCGCGTTTTGGTGGCTCGAAATACGGGACGCTTGTTTTTGACGATATGTTGCAAAGTACATTAACGGATGAGTATGCAGGCAGTGGAATGGGCATGACAGCGGAAAAATTGGCATCCATCTACTCGATTTCCCGAGAAGAACAGGATTCGTTCGCTTTGTTAAGTCAACAACGTGCAGCCAAAGCGAGAGACACCGGTGTTTTTGCGAAAGAAATTGTTCCTGTTGGAGTTCCACATCGGAAAGGCACCAAGTCTATTTCCGTGGATGAACATATAAAAGGGGATGTAACAGCAGAGAAATTGGCGTCATTAAAACCTTCATTTAAAACAGATGGAACCGTGACACCAGGAAATGCGAGTGGGATTAATGACGGTGCAGCTTCTGTTATTGTTGCAAGTAAAAGAGCTGTGGGCGAAAGAGGTGTACAACCACTCGCGCGAATTGTGTCATGGGGAGTGGCTGGTGTAGACCCTTCAATTATGGGAATAGGCCCCGCCCCAGCAATCCGTCAAGCATTGGATAAGGTTGGATTGACGATTGCTGACATGGATGTAGTCGAAATAAATGAAGCATTTGCTGCGCAATATTTATCAGTTGAGAAGGAGCTAGGGCTTGACCGTGATAAAACGAATGTCCATGGTGGTGCGATTGCACTAGGTCATCCAGTCGGTGCGAGTGGAGCGCGAATTCTATTATCACTAGCGTACGAGCTCAAACGGCGGGGTGGACATTTTGGAATCGCAAGCCTTTGTATTGGTGGTGGACAAGGAATCGCTGTTGTTTTAGAAAACGTCTAAAGGTTGTATCACGAAAGCTCAAGTATCTAGAAACTAAAAAGGGGATCTTTCCCATTTGAAAGAAACGAAAGTGAGATTGGAAACGGGGCTGCCTTTAAGAGTAAGTCTATTTTAAAGGCTCTTTTCTAAAAGATTGTGGCTAAACAAATAATTGAATGTATAATATTAACAACAAAACAGAATGCTGTTTAAATAGTTTTAGGAGGTGTTATGATGAAATTAAAGAGTTTTATTGTTACCTTCTTATCGCTTGTATTAACGACAGTTGTACTTTTCTTAATTGGTCATTTGTTTTCTATCCCGTGGTTAATGTTTCACCACGAGTATATAGATAACGCAAATGGCTTCATCATTTCAACTGGCTCATTCGTTCCTTTAATAATAGGTTTGGTTGTAAGTTTTTTTGCGGAAAAGATTTATGTTTATAAATATCGACAAAAACTTGGTTGATCATACCAAGTTTTTTTAGGCTCTTATTTTTGCAATGGTTGTAAAATTTACTTGGTGGCAAGAACCAGGGAGCATTCCTTAATAATGAATTCTTGTTTCTAGATAAAGTAGATTAAATCTAGGAAATCATAAACAAGCAAGAAATATGTAGAGGAAACGACCTCTCATATTTCTTGCTTGGCTTATTGTAGCCTGTTGTTAAGAACAAGACGCTTGTGTTGCTGTTTTACCAGCCTCTCTCATACTGTGCGGGTGGTGTGATTTCAGCATTCAATTCTTGTGCGGCTGTTCGTGGCCAGTATGGGTTCCTGAGCAGCTCACGTGCAAGAAAAATTAAGTCTGCGCGGTCATTTTGCAGGATTTCCTCTGCATGAATGCTAGAAGTGATTAAGCCGACTGCGCCTGTCGCAATCTCTGCACCATGTTTAATGGTTTCACTGAAAGAAACCTGGTAGCCTGGAAATGTATGAATGCGGGCAGGTGCTACTGCGCCAGAGCTTACGTCGATTAAATCGACGCCATCTTCCTTCATCCATTTTACAATTTCGATATACTGCTCGGGAGTCATGCCGCCTTCTAAATAGTCATTGGCTGAGATTCGGATGAATAATGGCCCATCCCAAACTTCTTTTACAGCAGTAATGGTTTCTTTTACAATCCGATAACGATTTTCGGCAGAGCCGCCGTATTCGTCCGTTCGTTTGTTGCTGATCGGTGATAGAAATTGATTGAGTAAATAGCCGTGGGCGCCGTGAAGTTCAATCACTTCAAAGCCTGCTTTTTTGGCGCGTTCTGCTCCTTTTTGAAAAGCAACAACCGTTTCTTGAATATTTTCTTTGGTCATTTCTTTTGGAGTTTGATAACGATCATTAAACGCAATGGCTGAAGGCGCGATAATTTCTTCTTTCAGTTCAGCTTTACGACCGGCATGAGCGATTTGTATCCCGGTTTTCGCTCCTTGTTCTTTTATGAGTGAAACAAGTTCCGATAGTCCTGATACATGCTCATCACTCCAAATACCAAGATCATTCGGAGAGATTCTTCCTTGTTCTGTCACGGCTGTGGCTTCAACGATAATTAAGCCTACACCTCCGACTGCACGGCTTGTATAGTGGGTTTTATGCCAGTTTTGCACAATTCCATCTTCAGCAGGACAGGAATACATGCACATTGGCGACATCACAATTCTGTTTTTTAAGGTAATATTCTTAATTGTATAAGGTGAAAATAGTTTAGCGCTCATTTTGTTCAACTCCTTGGATTAAGTTATCGCTAGTATATCAATTTCATTTTGATTCTGCCAAAAATTTGATTATCCGTTAGAAATTAAGACTGGAAATCTCCTTTTTTATTTCTTTAGAGATTTCATCACCCATCCGTTTTGCTTGTTCGGTTGCTTCTTCAATACAAGCGATAAAAGCATTCTGGACATGAAAGTTTTCTAATACTTTAAGTCCGGCTTCTGTCGTACCTCCAGGTGAGGTTACTTCTTTACGGAGCGTTGCTGGTGTTTTTGGTGATTGATTCAGCATTTCTGCTGCTCCTTGAATGGTTTGGATAATCAACTGTTTGGCGGTCACAGGATCAAGGCCGATTTCTTGGGCAGATTTTTCCATTGCCTCCACTACGTAGTAAATATAGGCAGGGCCACTGCCTGAAAGACCAGTTACGGCATCTAATTTGTTTTCCTCGACAACGGACACAGTGCCGATGGATTTGAATAGTTCAATGGCTATTTGAAGCTGTGCGTTTCCTGCTAGTGAATTAGCGGAAAGAGCAGTAGCCGATAAGCCGACAGCAGCCGAGGTGTTTGGCATGGCCCGGACAATCGCCATTTTCGTTTCAATAATTTCTTCAAGGCTTGCTAGATTAACACCTGCCGCTACGGAAATGAGCAACATATTTTCAGTTAAATAGGGGCGGGCGGCTGTTAACGCAGCAAGTACGTCTTTAGGCTTCACCGCAAGAAGTACTACATCTGCATCAGTTAGAGCAGCTTCAAGAGATGTGTGACCATGTACCCCATATTGTTGTTTTACATAAGCTAACCGTTCTTGATTTGATTTATTTGCTACTTTAATTTGTGTAGGATTGACTCCACCTCTTGCGATCATGCCTGATATAATCGCTTCTGCCATTGAACCGATGCCGATACATGTGATTTTGTTCATTTCATTCGCTCCTTTTTTTGAATAAATAAAAAAGCCTTTCATCCAATAAAGGACGAAAGACATAACTTCCGTGGTACCACCTTCGTTCATCTTTCTTTTTGAAAGATGCAGCTCACAGTCCGTTATCGCCGGACCGACGTCAGGTTTACCTGATGGCTCATAAGGGAGGTTCGATAAACAGCGGGTGGTGAAGCCTTGCAGCCTGATGAGCCTCACTCTCTTGCACCATAATTTATGTACTGGTCTTATTCATCGCCTACTATTTACATATTGGGATGTGCATAGAATTTAGCTGTTCTGTATTCCTTTACTAGGAAACAGTCCCGGTACTATTTATCCCGCATTAACGGAAAGTCAATACCTCCACCTCGATGCTTAGAAGAATCGAAGAGTGTAGATGGAGGAAACAGCCCGTAAAAGCCCGATTGGTTTAACTAACAAGCAGTGGAGGATGAAGAAAGCCCCACTGCTTGAAGTTTCACTTTATAAATTATGATGGAAGTCTCAATCTATTGTCAATAGACATGACGATAATTTTATGAATTATTATGTGAAAATAATGACAATTATATAAACGAGATGTAAAATATAAACGATATCCTAATTAAAAAACGATTCGCATTGAAATTTTACATATAATTTTTTATTTTTAATAGTAAAGGTGGAATTCATATGACAAGATTAGATGCGGAAATTGAAAAACTATCGATCCCGACTCCTTATTCTGTTGGCGATGTAAATGTTTATGTAATCAAAGGGGATACACTTACACTTGTAGATGCAGGACCGGGAACTCGTGAAGGAAAAGAAGTTTTAGAAAAAAGTCTTCGTGATTTAGGGCACTTGATAAGTGATTTTGATCAAATCGTGCTCACTCATCATCACCCTGATCATGCTGGTGGCATTGATTTTTTTCCTGAACAGGCAACGGTATTTGGACATGCTTACAATCAAAGATGGCTTGAACTGACAGAAGAATTCAAAGAGACACTTGACTTGTTTTACTTGAATATTGGAAAGGAACTAGGTGTATCCGAAGAGATGATCACTTCGATGAACAATTATCGCGGTTCGGGAAGGTATATTAGTAAGCGTACGGTGCAATCATTTTTGCAAGAAGGAGATGAAATCCCTGGTCTTTCTGGCTTTCGCGTTATTGAAACGCCTGGGCATGCCCAAAGTCACATTTCGCTTTATCGGGAAAGTGATGGGATTATGATTGGTGGGGATCATCTGCTGGATAAAATCTCACCAAATCCTATATTAGAACCACCGATTTCATCTAATGAAAGTCGTCCCGAGCCATTAAATCAATACAATAACTCTCTTAGGAAGTGGCTCGAGCTTCCCATTTCACTCACCCATTCAGGACATGGTAGGGATATTTCCGATACGCATGCATTAATCAACCATAATTTAGCTCGACAGCATGGGCGTGCTATGCAAGTCAAACGAATGATCGAAGCTAAGCCGCAAACGGGGTTTGAGATTTGTAAACAGCTTTTTCCGAGAGTATATCGCAGAGAGCTTGGCTTAACGATTTCTGAAACAGTCGGTCAACTTGACTATTTAGAGGCATTAGGAGAAATTAAAAAGGAAAATCAATTCGGGACATCTATATATTCAATAAATAAGTGAATCGAGAGGTAGACAATGAGTAGATTACTTAATAAATGCGTCGTCATTACTGGCGCTTCAGGTGGAATTGGCAAAGAAATAGCGAAGAAGGCGGCAGATCAGGGAGCACGTGTCGTTCTGCTTGCACGAAATACGGATAAATTAGAGGAGCTAAGGAATGAGCTAAACAGCCAGTATGGAGATGTGGCATATTCGTATACCTTAGACGTTTCAGATATGAAAAAGATTGTTGAAGTGTTTACAGAGATTTATGCAAACGTTGGAGAAATCGATGTTCTCGTGAATAATGCTGGGTATGGCACTTTTAAAGAAGTCGACGAAACAGATACTGACGAAATTCAAGCCATGTTCCGAGTAAATGTAATCGGCTTGATGGCTTGTACGAAAATGGTCGTTCCTGCGATGAAAAGGCGGAAATCCGGTCATATCATCAATGTTGCTTCCATGGCAGGAAAGATTGCAACGCCAAAGTCTACTCTATATTCTTCAACTAAATTTGCAGTGATTGGCTATTCCAATGCGTTGCGTCTGGAAGGAATGCGTGATGGAATTCATGTGACAACCGTTAATCCAGGACCGATTGCAACAAACTTCTTCGACATTGCCGATGAAAGCGGAACATATGTGAAGAATATCGAAAAATTTATCCTACAGCCAGAATATGTGGCGGATAAAATCGTGTCAGCGATGCTTACGAAAAAACGCGAGATCAATTTACCACGCTTCATGAATGCGATTAGTAAGATTCATACACTTTTTCCTAATACGGTAGAAACGCTTGGGAAAAATGCGTTTTTTAAAAAGTAATGGTTGAAAGAAGATAAGACCAGTTTGACTATTCACTGGTCTTATCTTCTTTATTCACTTCATTTTTAGGTACAAATCCTCCTTTATATGGGTCCCATTGCTTCCCGGATTTCTTTTCGTTAATTCCGTAGAGTGTGTTATGGATTAAATCCCGAAATACCACCGCTGCACCTGTTACAAGGATTCCTTGTACAACAGACGTGATCGCAAATCCATAATAAAGCAGACAAGACATTATGGCAAAACTAACCTGAATCCAAGCATAACTCCATGCTGGAATAAATGGTGTTTGACGCAAAAATAGTCCAATAAAATACAAGACGGGAATCAAAATCAATGCGTCATTCCGAATATAGATCGTTAAAAAATCCATCTAGCACTCTTCCCTTTCGTATGCTTCTTCTTTTCATTTTCTTCATGCGTTAGATCTTCCCTTCAACACTGATTGAAGTTTCAATTTATTACAATTTATGTATTTTTGTACAACCATGATCTAGTCTTATATGTATAAAACGAAAGAAAATTTCCCCCACAGGGTCAGACCTTTAAAAATGTCGATGAAATCAAGGTGTGTTAAGTGAATGTAGCTTGGGACATATGACGAAAGATCGCAACTAGTATCCTAATATCGCTCATGTAGGAATTGAGATGCATGATTAAGTATTTTATGAAAAAAGTCATACTTCCATCAGTGGGGGATTACAGCCTGTTGAACCGTGGTAAAGTTTCTTTCAGTGGTATATATGGAGATGTTTTTTTTCATGCTCTTGTATGTTACATCATGAATGACTAACAGATTACCTGATTTAACAAAATGCATAATGCCATCACATTTAGATAGATCGTGATCTGCTAATTTAGCTATCTTTTTTTGAGAGCGTTTTCATCAAGCGTAGAAAAATTATTCATATATTTATAGTGTACATGCATAACATATTTGAGGAGGGATTACTTATGGCAGATAACGTGAAAATTGGTCTTATTCAAGCTTCGAATGATATGGATGGAAACCAACCTGTGGAGGTTCACAAGCAGCAAGCGATTGAAAAGCATATAAAGCTTGTCAGGGAAGCAAAAGAAAAGGGTGCACAAATCATCTGTTTACAAGAGATTTTTTATGGTCCCTATTTTTGTTCTGAGCAAAATACGAAATGGTATGATGCAGCGGAAGAAATTCCGAACGGCCCAACGACAAAACTTTTTCAGGTTTTAGCAGAAGAATTAAGTGTAGTTATTGTTTTACCAATCTATGAGAGAGAAGGAATTGCAACATACTATAATACCGCAGCCGTCATAGATGCAGATGGAGCTTATTTAGGGAAATATCGAAAACAACATATCCCACATGTAGGAGTTGGAAACGGAGGCTATGGGTTCTGGGAAAAGTTCTATTTTAAACCAGGAAACTTGGGCTATCCGGTGTTTGACACTGCGTTTGCAAAAGTAGGAGTTTATATTTGCTATGATCGTCATTTTCCAGAAGGTGCGAGAATACTAGGACTAAAAGGTGCGGAGATTGTGTTAAATCCATCTGCGACAGTAGCTGGACTTTCTGAATATTTATGGAAGCTTGAACAACCTGCACATGCTGTAGCGAATGGCTATTATCTTGGTGCCATTAATAGAGTAGGAACAGAAGGGCCATGGAATATGGGGGAATTTTACGGACAATCTTATCTTGTTGATCCAAGAGGGAACTTTGTCGCAATGGGAAGTCGCGACTGTGATGAAGTAATCATTGGTGAAATGAATAAAAAAATGATACGAGAAGTTCGTGATACATGGCAATTTTACCGAGATCGAAGACCGGAAACGTATCAAGAAATGTCCGAGTTATTACCTTAATAAATGAATTTTCAAATGGGAGCTTTACATCATATAGGTAGTAAAACCCTTTCTATTATGAGGGGGAAAAGTAGGGGGTAAGGATCTTCTCTAAAGGGAGGTTGTTATTGTGAGTAACGTAAATCAAGTAAGAATTTCAGTTGAAGATTTAAGTAGGAATTTTCAAGAAGCTCATCCTGGGTTAACAAAACAGGAAGCAATGGAAGAATCGAATCGTTGTCTCTATTGTTACGATGCTCCGTGTATTACTGCTTGCCCAACAGGAATTGATATTCCGACATTCATTAAAAAAATTGCGTCAGGGAATGTGTTAGGGTCGGCCAAAACGATTATGACGGCGAACCCGATTGGGGCAAGCTGTGCTCGTGTATGTCCGACTGAAGAATTATGTGAAGGTGCTTGTGTACTAAACCATACCACAAAACCAATCATGATTGGCAACTTACAGCGCTATGCAACAGACTGGGCGATACAAAATGAGCAGATTTTGTTCCAACCAGGTAAGAAGAACGGTAAAACAGTCGCCATTATTGGCGGAGGTCCAGCTGGCTTGGCTAGTGCCCGGGAGCTTGGACGATTAGGCTATGAAGTTACTATTTTTGAAGCAGAAGAAAAAGCGGGTGGATTAAACACGTATGGCATTGTTTCATTCAGACTCCCTAAAGAAATCTCTTATTGGGAAGTAAAGCAAGTAGAAAGCTTACAAGTGACTATTCGTACAAATACGCGAGTAGGTAAAGATATATCAGTAGAAGAAATCCTTGAAAACTATGACATTGTTATTCTAGCAATTGGCATGTCTAGTGTTTCAGATATAGGGGTTAGCGGGGAAGAATTAGCTGGTGTGTATGATGCGATTGAATTTGTAAAAGAAACGAAAACAAAACCTATTTCCAACCAGTTTCTCAAAAAACGAGTCGTTGTGATCGGAGCAGGCAATACAGCGATTGATGGAGCAACTTGTTCCGTTCGTCTTGGTGCTGCAAATGTAAAAGTTTTATACAGACGGACAATCGAAGAAATGACAGCTTACAAGTTTGAATATGAATTTGCGAAACAAGATGGTGTTGAATTTAGATGGCTTACTGCTCCAAAACGGATCATTGGCGACGGGCAAGGGCATGTAAAGGGAATCGAATGTATCAAGATGGAATTAGGTGAGCCTGGAGAAGATGGTCGCCGCCGTCCAGTTCCAATTGAAGGTTCTGAATTCACACTTGAAGTCGATGCGGTTATCAAAGCAATTGGACAATCAAGATATGTAGACCTAATTGAAGAATTTGCGTTAGAGCATAATGGTGGAGTTATCAAAATTGATCAAAACACCTTTCAGACATCTAATGAGAAGGTGTTTGCATGTGGCGATGTGATTTTTGGAAAAGGGCAGGGCGAAGCAATGGTTGTATCAGCTGCGCAGCAAGGAAAAGAAACAGCCCATGCCATTCATAAATTATTGTTTCATTCTGTTACAGAAACATCATAATCCAAAACACATCTTACTAATAAGGAGGTAAAATCATGGCTGATTTACGTATTAATCTAGCAGGCATTGAATCCCCCAATCCATTTTGGTTAGCCTCTGCTCCTCCAACCAATTCAGGGTATCAAGTCCAACGTGCATTTGAAGCTGGTTGGGGAGGAGCCGTATGGAAGACATTGGGTGATCCGATATTAAATGTTACATCGCGTTTTGCAGCGGTTAGCTTCAATGGCCAAAAAGTAGCGGGTTTTAATAATATCGAATTAATCACCGATCGACCGCTGGAAGTAAACCTAAAGGAAATATATGAAACAAAAAAGCGGTTTCCTAATCATACGATCATTGCATCGCTGATGGTAGAACCTAGCCAAGAAAAATGGCATGAAATTGTAAAAAGGGTAGAAGACGTGGGAGTAGATGGGTTAGAGCTGAACTTTGGCTGTCCTCATGGCATGGCTGAAAGAGGGATGGGTTCTGCTTCAGGTCAGGTACCAGAATTAGTGGAAAAACAAACGTATTGGGCGAAGGAGGCCGCAAAAACCCCTGTAATCGTTAAGCTGACACCGAATATAACAGATATTACGGTTACGGCCGAAGCCGCTGTAAAAGGTGGCGCTGATGCGATTAGCATGATCAATACGATTAACAGTTTAGCAGGGGTTGATATTGATTCTTGGAATACCATCCCACATGTTGGCGGAATAGGAGCGCATGGTGGTTATTGTGGACCTGCTGTCAAACCGATTGCCCTTCATATGGTTGGCGAATGTGCGAGAAATCCTCGAATTAATATCCCGATATCTGGAATAGGAGGAATTTCTAACTGGCAAAATGCTGTTGAATTTCTGTTAATGGGTGCAACTAGTGTGCAAGTTTGTACAGCGGCTATGCACCATGGTTTTAGAATCGTAGAAGATATGATTGAAGGATTGGATCACTACTTAGATGAAAGAGGAATTGCCTCAGTAATGGATTTGGTAGGAAAGTCTGTAGAGAAATATTCAAATTGGGGCGATCTCGATCTGAACTATAAAGTCGTTGCAAAAATTAACAATGATATATGTATTAATTGTAATAAATGTCATATTGCTTGTGAAGATACGTCACATCAATGTATCGACATGTTGAAAGATCCCTCGGGAAACAGCCTATTAAAAGTTAGAGAAGAGGACTGTGTTGGCTGTAATTTATGTTCAATCGTATGTCCAGTGGATGGTGCAATTGACATGATTGAAATACCAAGTGGACTTCCACCAATGACCTGGAATGAACGCCAAGCAGCGCTGGGTGTAGTTTCATGTGAATCGACTAAATAAAACTGGATATTCAAATTATTATAAATTGGAGGATACTTATGAAAAAAGTAATAAAAAACGGCACGATTGTCACGGCGACGGATACGTATCATGCAGATTTATTCATTGAGAATGGGGTAATCAGTCAAATTGGCAAGCATTTTTCATCTGATGATGCAGAGATCATTGATGCAAAAGGATGTTATGTGTTCCCAGGTGGCATTGATCCGCATACTCACTTAGAAATGCCGTTTGGCGGGACGGTAACAAAAGATGATTTTGAAACCGGTACAATTGCTGCAGCCTTTGGTGGTACGACAACGGTCATTGATTTTTGTTTAACGAATAAAGGTGAAACATTACAAAGTGCGATCGAAACTTGGCATGCAAAGTCAAATCAGAAAGCGGTGATTGATTACGGTTTTCACCTGCAGATTGTCGAAATGAATGAAGATGTGTTACATGAACTTCCTAAAGTGATCGAACAGGAGGGGATTACATCTTTTAAAGTATTTATGGCTTATAAAAATGTGATGCAAGCCGATGATGAAACACTCTTCCGTACACTCATTTCGGCAAAAGAACTTGGAGCGCTCGTCATGGTACATGCAGAAAATGGCGATGTCATTGATTATTTAGTGAAAAAAGCATTGGAACAAGGCCATACCGATCCAATTTATCATGCTTTAACAAGACCTTCTGAAGTGGAGGGGGAAGCGACCGGAAGAGCAGCAATCTTAACTGGGTTAGCCAACTCGCAACTTTATGTTGTTCATGTGTCTTGTGCGGATGCGGCTAGAAAAATTGCCGAAGCAAGAAATAATGGAATTGACATTTGGGGTGAAACTTGCCCGCAGTATTTAGTGTTGGATCAGTCCTACTTAGAAAAACCGAATTTCGAAGGGGCAAAATTCGTTTGGTCCCCGCCTTTACGCGAAAAATGGAATCAAGACGTGTTGTGGAATGCTTTAAAAACGGGGCAACTGCAAACAGTAGGTTCTGATCAATGCTCTTTTGACTTCAATGGACAAAAAGATCTTGGCAAAGGTGATTTTTCAAAAATTCCGAACGGGGGGCCAATTATTGAGGAGCGGGTGAGCATCCTTTTCTCAGAGGGGGTAAAAAAAGGCAGAATATCACTCAATCAGTTCGTTGACCTTATATCAACAAGATCGGCTAAATTGTTCGGCCTATATCCAAGAAAAGGCACGATTGCTGTTGGGGGGGATGCGGACATTGTCATTTTTGATCCAACCGTTGAGAGAACGATTTCTGCAGAAACACACCATATGGCGGTTGATTACAATCCGTTTGAAGGCATGAAAGTGACAGGAGAGCCTATTTCGGTATTATCTCGAGGAGAATTTGTCATCCGAGATAAGAAATTTGTCGGAAAATTAGGCGCTGGCCAGTATTTGAAACGAAAGCAGTATGGTACAAACGATCAATCAGAAACAACAAATCTAGTTTAACTTTCCATCGGTAATAATGTTTATATTAGTGAAGCCCGTTCCCTTTTCCATTATATAAAGATCAATTTTTATAGTTGGAGGAGCAAATGTTTAGTAACCTCTCCTTTCTTTTCTCACAGCATGGCTAACGTGTCTTATGTGACAATTGCCCGGAATATTACAAAAAACAACAGAGAGAAGTGGTGCTTCAATGAAAAAGAGTGGGAATTATCTCAAGTCTCCAGATTTACTGCCGATTTCACATGATGATAGAAAGATAGGAACGAAAGGTTTTGCAGTGATTTGGGTAGGGATGGCGGTGGTTTTAGCCGCATTTGCAATAGGTGGTGCAGGCGTTCAAAGTTTACCGTTAGGATGGGTGATTGTTGCAACACTTATTGGGTCTGTTGCAATTGGGATGTTCATGACCATTATTGGTGATATTGGCATTGAACATGGCCTTTCCTTTCCTGTTTATATGAGGGCGCCATTTGGAACCATCGGTACGCATATCCCTTCCTTAGTACGTGGCGTAACGGCTGCTTGTTGGTTCGGTCTCAATACGTTTTTCGGAGCAACGGCCATGAATGGAATCTTAAACATTCTCTTTGAATTTGATAATTGGTTTGTGTGCTTCTTATTATTTGCAGCTGTTCAATTAGTCAATACGGCCCTCGGAATTAAGGCAATTGAGCGCTTTGCCGATTTAGCGGCACCAATCATTATTCTTATTTCTGCATGGATGTACACATCCCTTTCTGACCAAGCAATGGAACAAGGAAGAGGGATTTGGTCATGGGTGGAAAGTCCTGTTGCAGGGGGAGCTGCTCTAACAGCTTTTATGGTTGTTGTTATGAGTAATATGGGCTTTTGGGCAACGATGGCAGCTGATATGCCTTCTTTATCCAGATTTTTTAAAGCTCCAAAAAACGAACGGAATTGGTTTAAACGAAATAAATCGCAAATTGTAGGAAGTATTATTGTCATGCCGATTGTCAACACATTTATGATCATTATCGGTGCCGTTTCATATATCGCAGTATCTAATTTTGATCCTGTTGCTGCACTCCAAGAAGCTGCAAGTGGCTTTATTTTAGGAATTCTTTTATTGATGATTGTGTTTGCGCAATGGTCTACAAATACGTCTGCCAATGTAGTCCCAGCCGCTACGATTTTCTCCAATGTAGGAGGACCAAAAGTACCGTTTTGGGCAGGAGTTATTATAGCGGGTATCATTGGGATCATCGTACAACCATGGAATTTATTTGATGTTATCATCCCAGCTCTCCTTATTATTGGGGGAATCTTGTCTGCGATTGTAGGAATTTTATTTACGGACTATTATGCACTTCGTAAGAGACGAGTGAATGTGCATGAACTCTATGAAGACCATGGCCAATTTAAATATATGAATGGATTTAATATGGCGGGAATGATTGCTTGGGTGATTGGTGGTTTTGCTGCCTATTGGCTACCCGCTTATTCCTTTCTAGTCGGTTTTGTGGTTGGTGCAGTGATTTATTACTTTTTGGCAAAATATTGGTGGTTTAAGAAATATCGACAAGCAGAAATTACGGATCCAAGTGATGAAAAATATTTGGGTATTACAGTTGGCCGTGATTGGGTCATTGATATAGGGGAAGAAACGGCCGTTGTTCCTGAAAGTGTTGATTCACAATTATAATCATTTTTGGTCTTTGTCCGCCTTTTTTTGAATATATTTTTGAAAAAGGAGAGAAAGAAAATGTCCGAGTACCAACAGTTCTTACAAGAGCGAGATCGAATCGATAACCTCCTACAAAAGGGGTTTAAAATCAAACATATTACGGAAAACTTGAGTGGTGCTTTTGTAGAATTTGAAAAAAGGAAAAATCATGAAGGCGAAAGTAATAATGAAACGTTACACATTATAACACCTGAAGCACGTAAGTATTTTTCCGTTATTTTGATCAAACAACAAACAGAAAACATATAGTCAACATTTATAGACCAATAGGATCATTCCTCATTATCTGGGTGGAAGGATTCCTTTTATGGACACCTGGGTATGAATGAAAAAGATGATTACGTCGAGATATGCCGATTAAATGTGAGAGGTGGAATGAAATGGCGAAGATTAAGCAAAGCGGCGATATCCATGCGTTAGATCAAGAGTATGTTTGGCATTCGATGAAGCCATATAGCCCTGGCTCTACAATGGTTATTGAAAAGGCGGAAGGATCTTGGGTAACCGATCATACGGGCAAGCGCTATTTAGATGCCATGTCTGGTTTATGGTGTGTAAATGTTGGCTATGGAAGAACAGAATTGGCTGACGCCGCTTATGAACAGTTAAAAGAAATGGCTTATTTTCCACTTACCCAAAGTCATACTCCCGCCATTAAACTAGCAGAAAAGTTAAACGAAATGCTAGGCGGCGAATATGTCATATTCTTTTCCAATAGTGGCTCAGAAGCAAATGAAACAGCATTTAAGCTAGCGAGACAGTACCACCAACAAAAAGGCGATTATGCCCGTTACAAATTTATTTCCAGGTATCGAGCCTATCATGGGAATTCAATGGGCTCTTTAGCGGCAACGGGTCAAGCACAGCGTAAATATAAATATGAACCATTGGCTCCTGGATTCATTCATGTGGCACCACCAGATTTATATCGCTCTAATGATCATGCTGACTGTCCGCCTACAGAATTGGAGTCCGTGAAAGATATTGATCGAGTGATGACATGGGAGTTAAGCGAAACGATCGCTGGTGTCATCATGGAACCGATTATTACAGGAGGCGGCATTTTAGTTCCACCTGACGGCTATATGGCAGGAGTCAAAGAAGTCTGTGAAAAGCACGGAGCTCTACTAATTGTAGATGAAGTAATCTGCGGCTTTGGCCGTACAGGGAAACCTTTTGGCTTCATGAATTACGGAGTTAAACCGGATATTATTACAATGGCCAAAGGGATTACAAGTGCCTACCTCCCTTTATCGGCAACCGCTGTGAAAAAAGAAATTTATGAGGCGTTTAAAGGCTCAGAAGAATATGATTATTTCCGCCATATTAATACATTTGGTGGGAATCCGGCTGCATGTGCTCTTGCTATAAAGAACCTTGAAATTATGGATGATGAAAAATTATTTGATCGATCCAAAAAATTAGGAGGATATTTACTACGTTGCTTATCAACACTTACAGAAGAGCATCCATTTGTCGGCGATGTAAGAGGCAAAGGTTTGTTAGTAGGGATTGAACTTGTCAAAGATAGGGTAACGAAAGAACCGTTGGAAGCCGGGTTAGTCAATAAAGTCATTGCAGGCTGTAAACAAAAAGGTCTCATTATCGGAAAAAATGGAGCCACAGTTGCAGGATATAACAATGTGATTACGCTAGCTCCACCATTAAATATTGCAGAAGAAGATTTAGAATTTATGATTAAAATTTTAATAGAAGAGTTAAAAGCTATTTAAAATGTTGATCTGTGGTGGAGGTGGGACGTACAACGTTATGCAAACTTTAACAATAAACAAAAACCGCTTAGAGCAAAACATCAAAGACCTCTCGGAAATTGGAAAAATTGCTGAGACAGGAGTGTGTCGGCTTACACTGTCAGACGAGGATAAACAGGCGGTTCTAACAGTGAAACAATGGATGGAAGATGCTGGACTAACGGCAAGAATCGATCATTTCGGAAATCTAATTGCCCGACTAGAAGGAGAAAATCCACAAGCCCCTTTTTTGATGCTAGGTTCACACATCGATTCACAGCCATATGGCGGAAGATTTGATGGTGTCATCGGGGTACTCGGTGCACTTGAAGTCGTTCAAACTATGCAAGAGCAAAACATCGTACCAAGTATGCCCATTGAAGTCGTAGCGTTTTCGGATGAAGAAGGTTGTCGTTTTAATAAGGGGTTATTTGGGGTCAGAGGGATACTTGGGAAACTAGAAGATGGTGAATTAGAACGGACTGACAAAAATGGAATCACAAGAAAAGAGGCATTAATTCATTTCGGATGTGACCCTACTAAATTAAAGGAGTCGGAATATCCAGAAGGAAAGATAGCGGCGTTTCTTGAGATGCATATTGAACAAGGACCTGTTCTAGAAGCGAAGGATACACCTGTTGGAATTGTTACGGGTATTTCGGGACCATTATGGTTAACGGTAGAATTAGAGGGCTTTGCTGGTCATGCTGGCTCAGTGCCAATGCCAATGCGAAAGGATGCCCTTGTTGGAGCAGCGAAGATCATTGTAGCACTAAATGAACTAACCAGCGCAGATTGTTCGGCTCCTACAGTTGGTACTGTAGGAAGTATGAATATTTTTCCAGACTCACGGAACATCATCCCAGAGAAGGTGAGTTTTACAGTCGATTTAAGAGATATTGATATCGACCGACGACATAGAATTGAAAAGCAATTAAGAACAAGAATTACGGAAATCACAGAGGAGCATCAATTAATTTGTAAAATCACAGAAGATACCAATAGTGAGCCACGCTATTGTTCCGAAAGAATTATGAATGTCATGAGAGAAGAAAGTGAGCAAATCGGTTTAAATCCAATTGATTTAATGAGCGGACCATTTCATGATTCTCTTGCGATGTCGTACGTTTGTGAATATGGAATGATCTTCGTGCGCTGCAAGGATGGTATTAGCCATAATCCGAAAGAGTTTTCTACCATTGAGGACATATCGCTAGGAACGGAACTGTTGTACCGGACGACTATTAAGATGGCGAGTGAATAACTGTTAGCTATAAATTGAACGATTGAATTCCCTCTTTTATTTCGAAAGCTATGTAAAGTCAAAGTAAAAATCAGGGTAATAGGAAAAAACGCATTCAAATCCGGCCTTCTCACCAGGAAAAGTAGGGAAGCCCAGTCCAGTTGATTAAGATTACGAGTTGGAATCAAGATTTACGCGCGGGAATGAGCAATTTTCGATCCAGAATCGAAAATTACATGGCAAAATCGTTTTATCGTTCGTATGCAACACCCGCCTTCAGTGGTCTAATGAATGACCTGTGAAGGTAGGTGTTTTTTTCTTCCACATAGGATACGAAGGCATTCTGCTTCGAAGTCGGAACAAAAGATATGGAAAAATCAGCGAGTAGTCTTTATCCACAGCGAAACAATGAAAAAATTCTTTGTACTGCTTTCAGATTTTTCAGCTCGCCTCGTGTGCTAAAATAGCCATTTTCTCTTCATCCATCGGCCCAATGACCTTTTCTCTAATGATGCCCTCGCGATCGATAATGTAGCTTGTTGGGATGGAAATGGTTTTGTACAGCTTTCCAACAGTGTCTGTTTTGTCTAACAAAATCGGGAATGTTAATTGATAGTTTGCAACGAAATCAGCGACCGCTTTTTCATTTTTTTCTTGAGCTGTTAAATTTACTGACAACAGAGTAATATCCGAATTACGACTTTTTTCATAAAAACTTTGCATTTCCGGCATCTCTGCTTTGCAAGGCGGACACCATGTCGCCCACAAGTTTAGAATTACTACTTTGCCTCGATAATCCGAAAGCTTTATTTGCTCTCCTGATAACGTCGTTAATTCAAAATTCGGTGCAGGTTTCCCTATTTTTACAACAGGCTGAGTCTGTCTGGATCCCGTTAGCTCCTCAGCACTGACGTATGAGTTTGCGGCTATTAGTCCAATCCATACAGATAGGATTGTATAACATAGTTTTTTCACTAACCTTTCCCTCCTTGCTAACACCATCTTTACTTAATTTCCCCTGAACACTGTCAAATATGAAAAATGATTTATAACAGAAATGTTAGGCGACAATAAAGTTATTTAATTACAAATAAAATCGTTATATTTACAATATGGAACTATTTGTATATGTTATAAGTGCTCTTTCCAAGTCAATTATAATAGAATGTGAAGAAATGAACTTAAATTAATGACGCAGGTTAGTAAAAGAAGGAAAAAGATAATTAAGATAGCGTTAGGAAAATGCAGATATACAACATTAAGGAAATCCAAATATAAATGCCTGATTTCTGGCTTCTAGCATCTGGGAATTAGGCTTTAGTTACTCCAGAGCAGCACCTTTTAGTAATTAAAATATAGATTCTCTTGAATACAGACTGCTTGCCAGAATCTATAAAAACTTTGTCAATCCTGTGCGGTGAGAGTAAAGTAAATACATCAATTTTAGCTTTCTATGCATTGCTATATATTCATTAATCCTTCTTTTGTTAATTGACTTGAATGCTGTTTTTTAATAATAATGACAAATAAGCTTGCTAATAAACAGAAAACTCCTGCCAAGAAGAATGCCCAAGTGTAAGTGTTGAAAAATTTATAGATCAGCCCCCCTCCATAAGCGGCAGCTGCTGCACCTGCCTGATGGAATGCATAAATCCAACCATAAACTATTCCACTTTTATTGATGCCGAAGATTTGTCTTGAGATACTAATCGTTGGTGGAACAGTTGCAATCCAATCTAATCCATAAAACACAGTAAAGATAACTAGCATATTAATGGAACCTTCATTTAATGCATAGGGAAGGAATACAAGAGAAACCCCTCTTAAACCGTAGTACCAAAATAATAGCCATCGATTATCGAATCGATCCGACAGCCAACCGGATAGAGTTGTTCCTACTAGATTAAAAATTCCCATAAACGAAAGAATCGAAGCTGCTGTAACTAAAGGTACTCCAAAACTAATACAGTAAGAAACAAAATGTGTACCAATTAAACCACTCGTTGAAAGCCCGCAAATAAAGAAACTACCAGCTAATAACCAAAATTCCTTCACTTTCACAGCTTCGAATAGACCATTGAAGGCGATAACAATAGGATTTTCCTTTTGTCCTTCATTGTTCTTTTGTATTTCCTCTTCAAGTCCATATGGAAGAATACCAACATCTTTTGGTGTGTTTTTCATAAATAAAAAGATTATGATAAGCATAATGAAACTAAGGATCATCATTAAACCGATCGCTGGGCGCCACGAAAAATTCTCTATAATAGCCGCTAAGACAGGAAGTAGAATTAACTGGCCTGTCGCTGTACTTGCCGTTAATATTCCTACTGCAAGACCTCTTCGTTTCTCAAACCAATGATTCGCTACATATGGACTTAATACCGTTAAAAAAAGACTTGATCCTAGCCCAATAATAAAGCCCCAAATGATAATCAGCTGCCATGATTGATTCATTATGACGGTTAGTATGATACCCGTCAGCAAAGTTGCCATAGAAATTATCATCATTTTCTTTAAGCCAATCACATCAAGTAATGCTGCCATAAACGGACCTGATATACCATATAAAAACATACTAATGGCAAAAGCTAGTGCAATAACAGATCGATCCCAGCCAAATTCATTTTCGAAAGGATTTATGAAAACCCCTGATGATGACATGACAATTCCAGCTACAATAATGGAGAAAAATGTTACGGTAAGAATAAACCAGCTATAGTGTATACGTTTCAAAACTCCACCCTCATTCTATGGATATTTTTCATCATATTCTACATTCTTGGTGTAAGATGCATTCTAATTCCCAAGGAGTTACTTAAAATATTATCCTGACTTTTTAGATGCACGGTGGCTATTTAATCGTTTCTAACTACATATTCTCAAAAGTTCAATATTTTTTCTTAGATAGGTCTAATTTAAAAATAAGTGAATCTCTATCAGGGTAGTCATATTTAATGGGCAAATCCTCTTTGGCAATCTCCTTAAATCCAACTTTTTTATAGAAACCATGTGACCTAGTAGCTTTAGATGGAGTATCTAAAATCACCTTAGTAAACCCTTGTTTCTTCGCAAAAACAAGTAATGTTTCGTAAAGACCTGTTCCTATCCCAACCTCTTTACCACGATAATCTTTATAAACGAAAAATTTCTTTAATACTGCAACCTCATTGGTTATCTTCTGCAAACCAATAGAACCTACAACCTTTCCGTTATTATTTAACGCTATCCAAAAGTTACCACCGTCATTTATATAATTCGATTGAATGTCTAGAATATCTGGTTGTTCTTCGACACTAATACCCAATTCATACTCCACATTCTGTACATGCAATATTAATTTAATGACATCTTCTTTATACTTATCATCGCAAACCGTAATCATTTATTAACTCCCCCAATTGTGTTTATAAAAAGATATACTATTTATATTTTTGTAATGGAAATATTGAATTTATCTACTTTACCTACTGAAATCAACAACAATGTTTAACAGAGTGCGGATCAACTTAAAATATTGGTTTAAAGTTGTTGTATTACTAGTTGAACTATGTATGAATTATTTTTCTCTATCTTTTTTTTTGCAGCCGTTGTACATCTAGAAAAACAGATAGGCTTATTCTTCTCATCTGTAATTTGAATTTCCCAAACCATGGTTGTTTTGTGGATGGGAAAACCAGTAGCTTTTACAGTTCCTTCACTCTCTCCACGAATGTGATTGGCGCTAATCTCCAATTCAATTGCATATTCATTCCCCATATCCAAGAGATTCCAACTTCCTACAGTTTCACTACTGAAGCTCCTCCATGAAGCTGTCCAAAGTGTCGTCTGGTTGCATCATGAACGGGCATCGGGCGACTACCTTCTCATTTGACACTTTAACAATTTCGATTCTAAGGGTATCCAATATTTATCTTCCTGATTTCTATTTTTCTTAACATTAACTTGTAACTGATTATTAGTAAAAATGAAGTTTATGAAGTTATCCATTGATTTTTTTGATACTATAGAAGTAAGAGTAAAATAAAGGTTGGTGAAACGATGGAAATACGCCATTTTATTACGTTTAACAAGGTCATTGAAACGGGTAGCTTCACACAAGCAGCAGAACATTTAGGTTACACTCAATCCACGGTGACTTCTCATATTCAGGCGCTTGAAGAACATTTAGGCGCACCTCTGTTTGATCGGATGGGCCGAAAGATAAGATTGACTGATATTGGCAAGAAGTTGTTGCCCTATACTCAAGAGATTTTAGATACCTATGGAAAGATCGAAAGCGTTACCAGTGATGGAGAGGATATGAGAGGGGAGTTAAAGATTGCGGCTCCGGAATCACTAACGGTATATCGCCTAGAACCAATATTAAGAGAATATAGAAAGAAGTTTCCTCATGTAAGCATCAGTTTAAGTAACGCCACCTGTGGAGATAACAAGAGAGCAATACTTAATGGTAGTGCAGATATTGCATTTGTCATGTTACCACAGTTGCAGGATTCAGATTTAATCGTCCATTCGTTATTAGACGAACCGATTGTCCTTGTTGGAAGTCCTGACTGTTCGCTGAATAATCTAGATAAAAGCTACGAAAATCAAAAGATAAGCGAGTGTTTGATTGCGAACGAGAAAGAATGCAGTTATCGAACGATGTTTGAAGAATACCTTGAAGAACGGGGGACTGTACCTTCCCACACGATGGAGCTTTGGAGTATAGAAGCGATGAAACGTTGTGTCATGAGTGGGCTTGGTATTGCTTGTTTACCTTTAATGACAGTAAATGATGAAATCAAGGAAGGAAGGTTAAAAGTAATTCCCTGCGTTGGTGGCTTTAAACAGATATTTTCCCAAGTCGCTTATCACAAAAACAAGTGGGTTTCCCCAGCTTTATCCATGTTTATCGACATTACTTTGAAACATGCAAGAGACTGGTCATGTGCGGAGACTACTTGTTGAGCGAACATGGTGCTTTTCTTGAATAAGTTTGAAGAACACTTAGATTTATATGATTTTATTGTTAGATGATTAAGCGCAGTGAAGATTTTACATTTAAAAATTAACCAACTTTATTTTAACCCCGACCTAAAATCAGAACGGAGTTATTCGTGTTTGGGGTTTTAAAATTAAATAACTTTACTGTCACTATACAGCTGGTTTAGTGAATCCTAATAGATACGTTGCTTTCTTTAAATAATTAGACCAGCCAATGCTGAAATACCACCTATTATGACTGAAGTTATTACATAAAGAATGGCTAATTTTATTTTATCAGATTGTATTAAAGTTATGGTTTCATGTCCAAAGGTAGAAAAGGTTGTATATGCACCACAGAAACCAACCCCCAAAAAAGCCCATACCCAATCACTGATTTGATTTGTCTGATGAAGACCGGCAAGAACTCCAAGAAAAAATGAGCCTGTAATATTAATAATCCAAGTACCGATTGGGAATGGATGCACTCTTTGAGCTTTGTTCGTAATAAAACTGCCTAATAAAAATCTAGCAGTAGCACCTAATGAACCGCCTAGTCCGATTAACCAAATCATACTACATCTCCTTTTTCTTTATATGTTAATGCCAATTTACGACCTAAATAAGCTAATAGTAAGCCTAGTATTGTGGTTGTTAAAACATAGAGTAGTGCTAGAAAAATAAGACCTTCTTGGAATAAATGAATAGTCTCCACTGAAAAGGTTGAAAAGGTTGTAAATGAACCGATAAAACCTGTTCCAATAATTAACGTAAATTCGGGTCTTATTCTTTTCTTTTGGCCCATAAATGTTAGAAACCAACCGAGGAAGAGGCAGCCAATCAGATTTATTAGTAAGGTACCCAAAGGAAATCCATGATTTGTAGGTATCCATACTCCCAAAGCATACCTACATACAGCACCGAAAAAGCCACCAATCATAACTGCTAATACATTCATCTTAATCACCTTTCTCTTTTTCCTTAGGGCTTAGTAACTTGAAATAAATAGGGGGAATTATCGATTTCAGAGCAAAAATCCCCAGTTATTCCTTCCCACTATTGTAGTATTTTTAATTGTAAAGGGAAAGAACCCTACCGAGCTATAAGTAAATATGTGCTTTCGATCCATTACAGGTCAATTGGCTTGTAGATCGGCTTATAAGCAAAATAATTAACGCAATAGGAGAGATTCGGTATAATAGGTCTCGATAAGGAGTGGAAAGCATGAAAATTGAATGGACAGAGATGGCTCAACAGAAAATGAAGGAAATACTTAATGGCCGGGATGGCTATATGAAGTTAAAGTATGATACAGAGGGCTGCGGCTGTGTGATGAGCGGTGTAACGGCATTATGGCTAGTGGCTAAACCTGAGGCAGATGACGTGCAGATTGACACGAATCTAATGCCTATATATATAGAACGTACAAAGGCCATTTTTCTCGACGAAGTAATGAAAATTGATTTTGTTCCCGAAGTGAACAGTTTTCAGCTAAAAAGTCCAAATGGCATGCTGAATCCGCGATTAAGCTATCATAATAAAGTAGTATAAAAAAAAGCCGTTTTGCAGGAGAACTCCTACAAAGCGGCTTTTGCGTTATTGGCTAATACATATTTATGGAGAAATTCATCAATTGCCTGCTCATACTCTTCGCGATTTTCATTGTAGCTTTGAGCATGTGCGCCATTAACCGCTAAATATAGCTGCTTGGGCCCTTGTTTTTTTTCGAATAAATCAACGGTCATCGAAGCTGGAATGAACGAGTCATTTTGACTATGAATGAACAGAACCGGTTTCTTAATATTTTGCACAAAGTCAATCGGGGAGATTGCACTCGTCCAATAATGGTCGCGAAGCCTGATGAAGGCGCGTCCAATTGGAAGGACAGTCCAGGTAGGTAAAGGAATCTCCTTCGTAATCTGATGCTGTAATTGCTCTTCAAAATTAGAAAACGAGCAATCGGCGATATAAAAATCAGCTCCATCTTCAATCATACCAGCATATAAAAGTAAAGTTGCCGCACCCATGGATTCGCCATGAATGCCAATCAGAAGGTCGTCACCTTTTTGTTTCTTTAACCCAGCGATTACCGCCTGTAAATCGAATTTCTCATAATGACCATAGCTGCTCGTTTTACCACCAGATTCCCCGTGGCGGCGGTGGTCATAAATCACAGTATTGAAGCCACGTTCAAGAAAAATCGAACTATATTTAATCGAATTTACCTTATTTTCCGTCACTCCATGACAAATAATTACCCATTTATTCGTATCATGCGGTTCAATAAATAAACATTTCAATCGATAGCCTGAAGGCGAAACAACCCAGCTTTCCATTTTCGGCAGCGCCGCAAAATCCTGTGGATTCAATCGCTTTGCTGTAATTTCACGTTTTTTAATAAATTCATCTTCTTTTTTCTTCATAAACATTACTCGATTGGAAAAATAGATGCCGATTCCGATTATGTAAATCAGCACCCCGGCTAACGCAAAAAACCACTTTTTCATCTTACATCCCTCGATTTCCATGAAATACTATCATTATATAGCTGGCAGAATCAGATGACAAATGAATCCAAATTATGAAGCAATCGTGATATACTAATAGGTACGAATTTAGTGGAGGTTTTTTACTATGAAGAAAAAGCAAACGAAGCAACAACATCCGAAAAGAGAGAAAGACGATTCGTTAAAGCTTGGAGATTTAATCGGCGGGGATATTATGGCGCAGCTTAAAAGCAAACAAAAAGAGCTGACTGAAGCCCAAGCGGCGAACACAGCAGCGGAAGAAGCGAAAAAGAAAGAAGAACGAAGATTACGCGAGAAAAACAAGTCGTTTGAAGAGCTGCTTGGTGAAAGTGATCTAAATTGGAAAAATTATAAATAAACACGAAAAAGGTCTGACTCGCACTTTATGAACAACAGTTTAAAGCGTTACTTACGCTTAATTTGAGCTGTATATAAAACTTGCGAGGTCTGACCCTTCTTAGTTTTAATCACGGTGGCTGTCGTAAATCCCTGCTTTCGTCAGTTGTTTTAGGAAAAGAATTTCTTCTTCGGAAAGTGGAGTGCATAAAGCAGCACGGCAGTTTTCACGAAGCTGCTGGACGGAGCTTGCTCCTGGAATAACTGCACCGACCTCTGGATGTGACAGAACATATTGTAGTGCCGTTTCGTTCAGATTGCGTGGAGTTAGTTTTTCTTTTATCTGTGGCAGAATGGCTTCTAATTCTGTAAAGCTATAATCTAAGTATCCATTCTGCTTTATTTTTTCAGAAGCTTTCTCAAGCATTTTTTCGCTTAAAAGCCCTTTCGCAACAGGTCCTCGGGCAATTACGCTGATTTTATTTTCGGAAAGCAGCGGTAACCATTCTTCAGGTCGACGATCAAGCAGGCTATACTGCATCATCACGGATTCGATGTTGGATTTTGCAGCAAATTCTTTAATGACATTTGGGCGAATCGAGGAAATCCCATAATAGCGGATGTATCCTTCTTTTTTTAATTCCTCGAAAGCATCAATTGTTTCCTCAATATGATCTGCAATCGTGCCTCCGTGGAGCTGGTAGAGATCGATATAGTCCGTCCCAAGACGGTGCAGGCTATCTTTTACCGCTTTTTTTATATAGTCTGCGGAAGGATCCCAGCTCCAGCTGTCGAGACTCTCATTCCAGCGATTTCCAACCTTTGTGGCAATCACTACATCATCGCGGACCGATTGAAGCGATTCCCCAACAATCTTTTCATTTTGACCAAAATGATATAAATCTGCTGTATCAAAGTAATTGATACCTTCGTCAAGTGCCGCTTTAATGATTTCCTTTGCTTGGTTTTCATCCGTCCCAAGCGACATACAGCCGAGACCAATCTTAGAAATTTGTAAATCAGAATTCCCTAACTTTCGCTTTTCCAACGCTTTCACTCCTCATCATGACTGTTTCATTATAAAATTTAATATAAATCAATTGTAAAGGAGGAAGGCGACTTACTCAATGAATTAACATTATCTGAATAGAAAGTGGTGGTTCTCTTTAAAATAATCAAGAAGCAGTCTGTCTTTCACTTGATACGTGTTAAAAATCGTTCTTTTTTCGATGAGTGAATGTCGTTAATCCAATCGTTAACAAACTCATATTTTTCTTGGAATTCTTTAAGCTTTTGTTTAATTTCCCAGCTCTTTCCCGTAAGAACAATCCCTTTTTCCAATACATACAGTTTCATAAAAATCACTCTCCAGCATTATTATGGTAAAATATATGAACGATCATGCGAGAAGTAGAACAAGGAGTGGATAAAATGAAAAAGTTTGAAGAAAAAACGATTACGTCTCAATCTATATTTAAAGGAAAAATCATTAGCCTACAGGTGGATGAGGTCGAATTGCCAGACGGAAATACGAGCAAAAGAGAAATTATTAAACATCCAGGGGCAGTGGCTGTCATTGCGGTAACCGATGAAGGGAAGATCATTATGGTCGAACAGTATCGGAAAGCTATGGAAAGAAGTCTCATTGAAATTCCTGCTGGTAAGCTTGAACCAGGGGAAGATCCTGCTCATTCGGCTGCACGTGAATTAGAAGAAGAAACAGGGTATGGATGTGCGAAAATGGAGCATCTTACGTCTTTCTACACATCACCTGGGTTCGCTGATGAAATCGTGCATATGTATGTGGCTCATGGTTTACGCAAGATAGAGCAGCCAGCCGGGACAGATGATGATGAATTTGTGGAACTGATGGAATTAACTTTAGAAGAAGCTGTCCAGTATGAATTAGAAGGAAAGATCAAGGATGCGAAAACGGCGTATGCAGTTCAGTATTTACAATTACAACAGGCGATTGGTAAATAAATGAATGAATATTATGCAGATCTGCATATTCACATCGGACGGACATGGACGGGTAAAGCAGTTAAAATCACTGGTGCCAAATCCTTAACGTTATCTGAAGTGTTAAAGATATCAAGTGAACGTAAAGGGCTGGATATGATTGGTGTCATTGATTGCCATTCACCAGAGGTCATCGAAGAAATAGACGAGTTGATGAAGCGGGGGAGCGTAACTGAAATAGAGGGAGGCGGTTTACGATTTGGCAAAACGACCCTTATTCCTGGTTCAGAAATCGAAGTCTATGATAGCCAGTGTAAGGGTCCAGTCCATGTACTAGCGTATTTTCCGACATTAGATAAGATGAGGCTTTTCTCAAACTGGATGGCGCAGCATGTGACAAATATTCAACTAAGCTCGCAACGGATTTATTGCGAAGGAAAAACGTTGCAACTAAAAGTGAAGGAGCTAGGAGGTCTGTTTATTCCAGCCCATGTGTTTACTCCTTTCAAAAGCTTGTACGGAAAAGGGGTCAGTAAAAGTTTAACGGAAGTATTTGACCCGAAACTAATTGATGCGATAGAACTTGGATTAAGCTCTGACACAAGTATGGCCAAAGAGATGAATGAGCTGAACGATTATGTATTTATTACGAACTCTGATGCTCATTCACTCGGAAAAATTGCTAGGGAATATCAAAAACTGGAGCTCAAAGAACCGAGCTTTTCAGAGCTTCACATGGCATTTCAAGAAACTGGTGGCAGAAGGGTTGCCACGAATTATGGACTGAATCCGAAGCTAGGCAAATATCATACTACTGTCTGTGCAAAATGCTTTGCACCGGCTGAACCAAATACGAAAGTGTGCTTGAATTGTGGAGCAAAAGCAATCGTCAAAGGTGTTGCATTACGGATTGCAGAGCTTGCGGAAATCAATCACACCCATAACTATCGCGAACGGCCACCGTATATTCACCAAATTCCACTCGATTTCATTCCAGGACTTGGACCGAAAACAATGGACAAACTTCTGGACTATTTCGGTACGGAAATGAATATTTTGCATGAAGCAACCTTTGAACAATTAAAGCAGGTCGTCCCTGAAAAAATTGCACACTATATTGATTTGGCACGTAAAGGGCAATTGGTGATTGAGACAGGTGGCGGCGGAAGGTATGGCAAGGTGAAGGCAAATGAAAAGGAATCTCATTGAAGAATTTACTCACTCGCCACAATGAGTGTTAGAAGAGTCGAAATGTTAAAACAGTGAACAGAGAATAAGGAGATATAGCTGCAAAGAAAAGCCCGCTGAAATCACAGCAGGCTTTTCTTATTTTATAATTTTCGAAAACACGCAAGTATCCTGCACCGATTTGCCATCCACACTCACACTATCATTTCGAAGAATTGCCTCAAGAACCAAGCCCAATTTTCCGGGAATCCGTCTACTGCTAACATTATTCGGATCGCATCGAATTTCTACTCGCTTTGCTCCATAATAGTCGAATGTGAAATGGGTTAAAGCTTCAATCGCCTCTGTTATATATCCTTGCTTGATTGGGTGAGTATCAATCCAATAATAGCCGATTTCAAATTTAGGAACATTCCAGTTAATTCTGTGAAGACCAGTTGACCCGACGAAAACATCGTCCTCTTTTCGGTAAATATGTAGCCGAATATCTTCCTTTAAAAGAAATTCAGCACAAGAACGGCGGATATTTTCTTCCGTATTTTCCAAAACAGGCTCATGGATCGCAAAAGGAAGCCATTCTTTTAACTGATCGCGTGAATACGCGCCGGCCTCATATAAACTCTGTTTCGATTTTTTTAGTATCGCCTTCATTTCATCGCCTCCTATATGAAAAGGTAAGATGCCTCTGGAGCTAGACACCAAAATTTCTTTAAAATACCTCCTACATTTGAAAATAAGTTTGGAAAAGTATATCACGAAACATATCTGTTGTCTGAAAAAAACAAACAACTTCTTATGTTGAAAAAAATTCTGAGTCATAATGGACACGATTCATCATACAATTTAGTAAGTAATAGTCGGGAGGAAAAAAGATGAAGAAAAAATCCGTCGTACCAAACGCAGCAATTAATCATATCAACGAACATTCCTCATTGTATGTGTTTATTACCGTACTATTTTTAATGGGGGTCATCTTTGGGGCCATTCTTGTCAATAGTTTGAGCTTTACTCAGAGTGATGACTTATTTTATTATCTATCGCAATTTTTTGGACAAGTATCCGAGGCGAAAGTTACGGCTGATTGGGACATGTTTACCCAAAGCTTTTCTCATAATGTAAAATATATAGCGGTTATGTGGATATTAGGAGTGTCAGTAATCGGTCTGCCTGTAATTTTGGTTTTACTGTTTTTAAAAGGAATAGTAGTTGGATTTACAGTTGGTTTCTTGGTTAGCCAAATGGGGTGGGGGGGCTTCTTGCTTTCTTTTGTTTCGATTCTACCGCAAAATATTATTATCGTTCCTGTATTTATCATCATCGCCGTCATATCCGTTTCGTTATCGACGAAAATGATACAAAGAATTCTCATGAAACAAATTCGCGAGCCGTTAAAGCCGATTATCATGCGTTATATATTTGCATTGACCGTATCGGTTGTATTTTTAGCCTGCGCTGGTGCAATTGAAGCCTATGTATCTCCTTCTCTAATGAAAAATGTTGTTAGTTTATTAAATAGATAAAACATCCATGAGCGCCTGCTCTAAAACTAAAGCGATGAAAAAGGTCCAGGTTCTATAAAGTGAAATTTCAATCAGTGGGGGCTTCATCCCCACTGATTATTTAGTCCCGTTCTCCTGTCGCTAAGTTCTTCGCTTTCGCTTCGATCAATCGGCAGTGCGAACTAAGCTTCAATGAATTACAGACTAAGTACGCCGCTTCTTTTAGTCTTGCGTCTGTGTGACCCACATCCTGAGGGCGCAAACTTTACCACTGAAGAGCATTGCGGTAAGTTCACTGTATCTCACCAATCGGGCTTTTACGGGTAGTTATCCCACCACCTATGCTTCCTCGATTCTTCTAAGCTTTGAGGTGGGGCTGCTGCCCGTTAATGCGCGATAAATTGTATCACCTATATGAAGCTCCGTACCTTTTTCGCAGAAAAATAAGCAGATGGAGATTTTCTTTTTTGACAGTTTTCCCTCTTTTGATATAATAGAAACGATACGGCGCGGGAGGGAAAAGGTATGGAGACTAGAATCGATCGAATAAAAAAGCAGTTGCACTCGTCCAGCTATAAATTGACGCCTCAACGAGAAGCGACCGTCCGCGTTTTACTTGAACATGAAGAGGATCATTTAAGCGCTGAAGACGTTTACCTCCTTGTCAAAGAGAAGTCGCCGGAGATAGGTTTGGCAACAGTATATCGTACGCTTGAATTGCTTACTGAATTAAAAATAGTTGATAAGATTAACTTTGGTGACGGAGTGTCCCGATACGATTTAAGACAGGAAGGCGCAGCGCATTTTCATCATCATCTTGTATGTGTGGAATGTGGTGCAGTGGACGAAATTCAGGAAGATTTGCTTGAAGATGTAGAAGTAATCGTTGAACGTGATTGGAATTTTAAAATAAAGGATCATAGATTGACCTTCCACGGAATTTGCCACAGATGCCATGATAAAACAGAAGATGATGAAGCAACTGAATGAGTTACGCAGCCTTTTCCTACACAAGGAGAAGGTTTTTTGCATATTTCCCTTATTTAAAGCAAAAATCCGTATAAAACCTGTCTGACTTGGCATAGATTGAAGTAAGACAAGTTATTCGAACTGTGAACCAAAGAGTGCAGACTCGAATAAAGTGAAACTTCCATCAGTGAGAGTTTTTCATCTCACAGATGGTTAGTCAGGGGACGGAGGGAAGAAATGAAGACATCATTATCCATGTTACTTCATACTGCAAAGGTATTGCTGCTCTTCGTGAGCTTTACTGTTCTTTTTTATAGCGGCATGGTATGGTTAAATCAAGAGTTTGAAGGGTATCATCGCTATGATGAACCGAAAGGAACTGCAATTAAAGTAACAACAGCGGAACATCCAGAAGAAGAGACTTGGTTTAGCAGGCTTATGCTGTTTTATTTAAATGGGGAGTAATGCACATGGAAGATCAAATAAGAGATTATATTCACTTTTTGACCGTGGAGAAGGGGCTTGCTAAGAACACTCTTGTTTCTTATGAGCGAGACTTGAAATCGTATCAGACCTACTTGAAAAATGTCAGTCAACTGGCTAGTTGGAACGATTCACGCAGGACGAACATTATCCATTTTCTTGCACACTTGAAAGATCAAGGGAAATCCTCGAAAACAATTGCTAGACATATTGCTTCGATCCGGTCCTTTCACCAATTTCTCATCCGTGAAAAAGTGACAGACCAAGATCCATCTGTACATATTGAATCACCACAGCCAGAAAGAAGTCTTCCGAAAGTGTTAAGTATGGAAGAAGTTGAATCATTACTTGAATCACCAAAGCTTATCGAGCCATATGGATTTAGGGATAAGGCGATGCTTGAGCTCTTATATGCAACAGGTATGCGGGTGAGTGAATTGATTAATCTCAATGTATCTGATGTTCACTCGACAATGGGCTTTGTGCGTTGTGTCGGCAAAGGGAATAAAGAAAGAATTATTCCGATTGGAAAAACAGCACTTTTCGCCATTGACCAGTATCTAGTTCAAGCTCGCGGCAAATTTGTTAGTAAAAATTATAAAACCGATTCACTATTTCTGAATCATCATGGGAATCGCTTGACTCGGCAAGGCTTTTGGAAAATTTTAAAGAAGCTTGCGAAAGAAGCAAACATTGAAAAAGACCTAACACCACATACATTACGCCATTCGTTCGCCACGCACTTATTAATGAATGGAGCCGATTTAAGAGCGGTGCAGGAAATGCTCGGGCACGCCGATATTTCAACCACGCAAATATACACACATGTGACAAACGTTCGTTTGAAAGATGTGTATTCGAAGTTCCATCCAAGAGCTTAATAGATGGATAGGAACGTACCAAAAGGTTTAGACCTCGCACACTACACATTGTTTATCGCAGATTAACGGGCAGTAAAACCCCCACCTCAAGGTTATGAGTCAAAACGAGAAAACCTAGGTGGGGGATAACTGCCCGTAAAGGCCCGATTAGTTCAACTAACAATCAGTGGGGGATGAAGAAAACCCCACTGATTGAGGTTTCACTTTATCGATTTAAAGGACTTTAATTAGACTGTCAGTAGTGGTTGTGAGGTTTTTAAAATATATAATCATTGAAAAAAGGATAGTCATTCGTTTACAATAAGGTTGTCAGACTTCTGACCTCGAAGAACGCTTACATTTTAAAACGGGATTTAATCAATATTGTTACGGGTAGTATAAAAGATAGAGGTAAAAAGCAAGGAGGAATGAACATGAAAGAAGCATCTAAATATAAACGAATTTTCTTAGTTGTGATGGATTCAGTTGGGATCGGCGAGGCGCCGGATGCTGAATTATTTGGTGATAAGGGTGCGGATACACTTGGTCATATCGCAGAGAAGATGAACGGATTAAAAATGCCGAATTTAGGAAAATTGGGGCTAAGTAATATTCGAGAAATTCAAGGTGTGGATAAAGCGGAACAACCACTAGGATTTTTCTCTAAAATGCAAGAAGCATCAACGGGAAAAGATACAATGACTGGTCATTGGGAAATTATGGGTTTGAATATCACAAAGCCTTTCCGCGTCTTTCCTGATGGGTTCCCAGAGTTGCTCATTCACGAATTAGAAGCAAGAACAGGTCGCTCAATCATCGGAAATATTCCAGCAAGTGGAACAGAAATTCTCGACCAACTTGGTGAAGAGCATATGAAAACAGGGGCGCTGATTGTTTATACATCCGCTGATTCTGTTCTTCAGATTGCCGCGCATGAAGAAGTGGTTCCGCTAGATGAATTATATAAAATTTGTGAAATTGCTCGTGAATTGACATGGGCTGATGAATATAAAATCGGCCGTGTCATTGCTAGACCGTTTATCGGGGAATCAGGCCATTTCCAAAGAACGTCGAATCGCCATGACTATGCATTAAAACCGTTCGATCGAACCGTTATGAATGAATTAAAAGATGAAGGTTTGGACGTTCTGGCCATCGGGAAAATTTCTGATATTTTTGATGGGGAAGGTGTAACTAAGTCATTGCGAACGGTTTCCAATATGGATGGAATGGATAAGTTATTGCAGACGCTAGATATGGACTTTACAGGCTTAAGTTTCTTAAATTTAGTTGACTTTGATGCATTATTCGGACATCGCCGCGATCCAATCGGATACGGAAAAGCGTTAGAGGAATTCGACGCACGTATGCCAGAAGTGTTTAGTAAACTGGGAGAAGATGATTTATTAATCATTACTGCAGACCATGGGAATGATCCCGTTCACGCAGGAACAGACCATACACGTGAATACGTACCATTACTTATCTACTCAAAACGCTTTACAAATGGGAAACAATTGCCAATTAGTCAAACATTTGCTGATCTCGGCGCAACAGTAGCAGATAATTTTAAGGTGAAAATGCCGGAGTTTGGAAAAAGTTTGTTAGGATATCTTCGTTAAAAGATTGTTGATGTTGATATTGCTCACGAACAATAAAAAGAATAAAGGGAGAATTGCGGAATGTACGAAAAAATTGAAAAAGCAGCATCGTTTATTAAAGAAAAATTTAATGCAACACCAGAAATTGGCTTAATTTTAGGATCAGGTCTAGGTGTATTAGCGGACGAAATTGAAAATGCAGTGAAAATTCCGTACAGTGAGATTCCAGAGTTCCCAGTGTCAACCGTTGAAGGGCATGCAGGGCAGCTGGTACTTGGCGAACTAAGCGGGAAAAAGGTTGTCGCTATGCAAGGCCGTTTCCACTATTATGAGGGCTATCCTATGGAATTGGTCACGTTCCCAGTTCGTGTTATGAAACTTCTTGGTGTGGAGAAAATGATTGTGACGAACGCTGCCGGCAGCGTGAATGAAAGTTTTGTTCCAGGTGATTTAATGCTCATTACAGATCATATAAATTACACAGGGACAAATCCTTTGATTGGACCGAACGATGAGCGCTTTGGTCCACGCTTCCCGGATATGTCTGAAGCATACAGTAAGCAGCTTCGTGCAAAAGCGAAGGAGATTGCTACTTCACTTCAACTTGATACAAAAGAGGGCGTCTACTTAGGATTTAGCGGTCCAACTTATGAAACACCAGCAGAAATCCGTCTTGCAAGGGTTATGGGCGGAGACGCAGTAGGGATGTCAACTGTGCCAGAGGTTATCATAGCTCGTCATTCAGGGATTGAAGTGCTAGGTATCTCTTGTATCACGAATATGGCAGCTGGCATCTTGGGTCAGCCACTATCGCATGAAGAAGTAATTGAAACGACGGAGAAAGTAAAAAGCAGCTTCTTAAGCTTTGTAAAAGAAATTGTTAATCAAATGTAAATTAAAAATTTTTTAAGAAAAGGTGATTTCAGGTGAGAATGGTTGATTTAATTGCAAAAAAACGGGATGGCTTTGAACTATCAACAGAGGAAATTAACTTTATTATTGACGGTTACACAAAGGGATCGATTCCTGATTACCAGATGAGTGCGTTCGCCATGGCTATTTACTTTAAAGGCATGGGTGAAAAAGAACGTGCTGACTTAACGATGGCGATGGTCAACTCGGGAGATACGATTGATCTATCAGCGATAGAAGGAATTAAAGTGGATAAGCATAGCACCGGTGGTGTGGGTGATACGACAACACTTGTGCTAGGGCCGCTTGTTGCTGCTGTCGGTGTACCTGTTGCGAAAATGTCAGGCCGCGGTCTTGGTCATACTGGTGGAACAATTGACAAACTAGAAGCAGTTGAAGGCTTCCATGTAGAAATCGAAAATGAAGAGTTTATCCATCTGGTCAATAAAAATAAACTCGCTGTAATTGGCCAAAGCGGGAACCTGACTCCAGCCGATAAAAAGCTTTATGCCTTACGTGATGTTACAGCAACAGTTGACAATATCGCATTGATCGCAAGCTCGATTATGAGTAAGAAAATTGCCGCTGGTGCGGACGCTATCGTTTTGGATGTGAAAACAGGCGCGGGTGCATTTATGAAAACGGTGGAGGATTCTGAACAGTTGGCTAAGGCAATGGTAAGTATCGGGAATAACGTAGGCCGTAATACAATGGCGATAATTTCAGACATGAGCCAACCACTTGGCTTTGCCATCGGAAATGCATTAGAAGTAAAAGAAGCGATTGATACATTAAAAGGAGAGGGACCGGAAGATCTAACGGAACTTTCCTTAACGCTTGGTAGTTATATGGTGTATTTAGCGAAGAAGGCGGAATCTATTGAAAGTGCAAGAACGATGCTTACAGAAGCAATCAAGGACGGCTCAGCACTTGCTTCTTTCAAAACTTTCCTTGAAGCACAAGGAGGAGACGGAACGATTGTTGATCATCCAGAGAAGCTTCCACAAGCCCAATACATATTTGAGCTTATGGCGAAAGAAGATGGATATGTTTCTACAATCGTAGCAGACGAAATAGGAACTGCTGCAATGCTTCTAGGAGCAGGACGGGCTACAAAAGAATCTGAGATTGATTTAGCTGTGGGCCTTATGCTAAATAAGAAGATTGGCGATCGCGTCGCCAAAGGGGAGTCCCTTGTGACAATTTACAGTAACTTTGAAGACGTTTCTGCTGTCGAAGAAAAACTGTATGCTAATATTACAATTTCTTCTGAAAAAGTCGAAAAACCAAAGCTTATATACAAACAAATTACGGAATAATTTTGATGAAAATAAAGTTGTCCTAAAGGGTCAGGTCTCACACTCTATACACCGTTTATTGTGTTCTGTTCATGCCTTAAACGATATATAGTAGATGTGGGTTCTGACCCTTTTTCATGGTGGGTCACTGAAAAAGTCTATTTTATTATCTGTATATTGATGGAAATTTTCAAAACTTGTATAAAGAATTACTTTTTCAGCGGCCTCTTTCTCATGGGACGGCTTTTTTTCGTATTTAAGGAATAGGAGTTTAGCTCACAGCTGATATAAGTTGCAAATTGGCCGGTATATTGTGGGGAATAGCTGATATCTGTAAATTAGGCCAATATTTGAATGAAACCACTCCATTTGCAACGAAGACCGCTTAATTTAGTAGAAATTAGATGAAATAATTTATTAATGCGTCGAAATCAAAAAATATGAGTCGAATCGAAATAAAAGCAAATACTGATAGGTCTCTTCCTTCATTTTCCTTTTTAATTAACAAGGTCTGTATATTAATGATTATTTTGGAAAAAATAAAGCTATCAAGAATAGGAGGGGTTTGCAGATGAAGCGGATAGTAAGTATATGCGCAGCCATTCTACTACTAACAAGCATGAGCATTCCACATAGTTTTGCTGCTGAGAAAAATGGCGTTGAATTGGCAGAACAGGCGAAATCGGCCATTTTAATTGAAAGAGATACCGGAACAGTTTTATATGACAAAAACGCAGAAGAGCAGCTGCCACCTGCTAGTATGACAAAAATTATGACTATGCTACTCATCATGGAGGCGCTTGATAAAGGTGAATTAAAGTTAAATGAAAAGATTAGCACAAGCGAATATGCCGCCTCAATGGGAGGATCGCAAATCTTTCTAGAACCTGGAGAAGTTATGACGGTTGAACAAATGTTGAAAGGAATTGCGATTGGTTCAGGAAACGATGCATCGGTTGCAATGGCTGAAAGACTGGAAGGTTCTGAAGAAGCATTTGTCAACAAAATGAATAAGAGAGCGAAGGAACTAGGTGCAAATCAAACGAAGTTCCAAAATGCCACAGGACTCCCAGAGCCTGATCATTACAGTACAGCGCATGATATGGCGATTATGGCCAAGGAATTATTGAAATATGACTTAATTACCAAATTTACAGGGACATACGAAGCATACCTTCGTGAAGATACCGACAAGAAATTCTGGCTTGTTAATACAAATAAACTTGTTAGATTTTATCCAGGTGTTGATGGATTGAAAACTGGATTTACAAATGAAGCGAAATATTGCTTAACAGCGACTGCGAAAAAAGGCGATATGCGGGTCATTGCGGTCGTAATGGGGGCCCCGACACCGAAAGAACGGAATGCACAGGTGACGAAAATGCTGGATTATGCATTTTCACAATTTATGACCCACCCGCTATATAAGCGAGGTGTCGATCTTGATACGGTTTCTGTAAGTAAAGGGAATAAGAAAACTGTTACGGGTGTAACGAGTGAGCCGATTTCTGTATTAACCGCAAAAGGCGGTTCAGCGAAAGATTTTACAAAAAATATCAAACTCGACAAACATATAAAAGCACCGATCGAGAAGGGTGAAAAAATTGGCACAATTGAAATCTTAAAAGATGGAAAAAAAGTGACGAGCTCACCCGTCGTAGCGAAAAATACAGTGAAGAAAGCAAGCTGGTGGGATCTATATAAACGATCTTTCGGCATGTTTATAAAAACAGAGTAGCGTTTTGTGTCAAAATCAAGCCAAATTTTTCTTTTTTAGCCGAAAACCCACTAGTTTTGCCAATAAGAAGGAATTGACCCTCTAAAAGTAGAAATTCACTCCTTATACGACAGATAGGGAGGCATGAAGTTTGAGTCTGATAATTGAAATGGAAACTAAAAATCGAGTCTTATGTATCCGTCTAAAAGGAGAATTGGATCACCATACAGCTGCAAAGCTAAAACAACAGGCTGAATCCGTACTGGAGAAACAGGAGATTAAACATATCGTGCTTAACCTTGAAGAGTTAACATTTATGGATAGCTCAGGGCTGGGCGTCATTCTTGGACGCTATAACCAAATTAAGAAAAACGAAGGTGAAATGGTTGTCTGTGCAATCTCGCCATCTGTAAAGCGCTTGTTTGATATGTCAGGATTGTTTAAAATTATCAAGCTTGATATTTCTGAAGAAAATGCTTTACAAAGATTGGGGGTTGCCTAATATGAAAAATAAAATGGAATTGACATTCTCGGCACTCAGCCAAAACGAATCGTTTGCGAGGGTGTCTGTCGCATCATTTATCGCACAATTAGATCCGACACTGGATGAATTAACAGAGATTAAGACTGTCATATCTGAAGGGGTGACGAACTCCATCATTCATGGCTATGAAAATGACCCAACTGGTGTTGTTTATATTTCTGTTGTCCTTGAAGAAGATATGGTTGAATTGGAAATTCGTGATGAGGGCCTTGGAATCGAAGACTTAGACGAAGCACTGCAACCGCTTTATACGACAAAGCCAGAACTCGAAAGATCGGGAATGGGCTTTACGATTATGGAAAATTTCATGGACGAAATGCATGTCATTTCCCATAAAGGCGAAGGAACCATCATTCGACTAAAAAAGCACTTAACTAAAACCAAAGCTTTGTGCAATTAAGGGAGACACGCCTATGGATGTGGAGGTTAAAAACAAGAAGAACCAGGTCCATTTAAAAGATGACGAATTACGGATGCTAATCCGACGCAGCCAGAGTGGGGACCAAGAAGCTAGGGACAAGATTGTAAATAGTAATCTAAGATTAGTCTGGTCGGTCGTGCAGAGATTTTTGAATCGAGGCTATGAGCCTGATGATTTATATCAAATTGGCTGTATCGGTCTTCTGAAATCTGTTGACAAGTTCGATCTATCGTTTGAAGTGAAATTTTCCACGTACGCGGTTCCGATGATTATCGGTGAAATTCAACGTTTCATACGTGATGATGGAACCGTAAAAGTAAGTCGATCGTTAAAGGAAATGGCGCATAAGGTCCGGCGTGCTAAGGAAGAACTTTCGAAGACATATGGGCGAGTCCCAACATTGACGGAACTTGCCGAGCACTTGGAGCTGACTCCAGAAGAAATTGTCCTTGCACAGGAAGCAAGCCGCAGTCCATCATCCATTCATGAAACCGTATATGAAAATGATGGGGACCCTATCACCCTACTTGACCAAATTGCAGATACGAATGAAACAAAATGGTTTGATAAGATTGCCTTAAAAGAAGCAATTCATGGATTGGACGAACGAGAGCGATTAATTGTCTATTTGCGTTATTATAAAGATCAAACTCAATCAGAGGTGGCCGTGCGTTTAGGCATATCGCAAGTGCAAGTATCTCGTTTGGAAAAGAAAATCCTTCAACAAATGAAAGACCATATGAATCAGTGATTCATATGGTCTTTTTGTGTGTAAAAAACATCTATGAGAGTCTACTCCCAACTTAGGCGATGAAAAAGGTTCAGGATCTAAAAACTGCACTACCTTATGAAGGTAGTGGTGCGGAGCTGACTTTTTAAAAGCTTCGCACCTTTTCCGTAGAAAGAAAAGATAACAGTTGAGTTGAATGGTAATTTTTAGTCATTGTGATTCTCCCGTATGTTCCTTTGATTTCCAATCCATACTACAAATATAAGGGAAAAACAGTGCGGGGTGAGTGATATGGAACTAATATATGTACGAATGCGAAACCGCGTACACGTCAAATTAAATCAGGAAGTGAAGGTTAAAGATGTAGTAAAAGTAATTGGTCCTGAGGATATAGTGAGAAAGCTTGAGGACATTACCTTGTTGGAAGTAAAAAAAGAGGACAAAAATATCATCATTATTGATCTAGTTCAAGTTATCCAAGAAATAGGAAGAATGGACGGTGAACTTGAAGTACAAACGTTTGGTCCTGCTCAAACCATCGTAGAAGTAGTCTATGAAAAAAGAAAATTCTCATTTTTATTTTTCATCGGAGTGTGGATGCTTTTGTTTATTGGTACAGGAATCACGATTATGAACTATCATGTCGATGTGAGTATGCAAGAAGTCCATCAAAAATTATTTAAGCTTATTACAGGTAGGGAAGACAAGAGCCCGTTATTGATTCAAATTCCTTATAGTTTTGGCTTGGGACTAGGGATGGTCCTGTTTTTTAATCACTTTTTTAAAAAACGATTTAATGAAGAGCCAAGTCCGCTTGAAGTAGAGATGTTCAATTACCAACAAGATTTAGACCAATATGTGATTATGAATGAAAATAAGGAAAGTATCCGTCAAATTGATGACAGGTAATTTGATTTTAGTTGCCGTTCTCGGTTTTGCAGGCGGACTTTCTGTTGGCGCTGGATTTGTCGCCTTCTTAACTGTTCTCGGACTACTACCAAGGCTAACTCAACTGACAAAAACGATGAAAATGATTCATTATTATGAATGGGCCGTAGTATTTGGCGTGCTTGCTGGAGGATGGCTTAGCCTGCAAGGAAATATCTTGCATTGGAATCAATACGTATTGCCGATCATTGGTGTGGCAAATGGCGTATTCAATGGAATGCTAGCAGCTGCATTAACGGAAGTGCTAAATGTGTTTCCCATTTTATCCAAACGGATTGGAATACAAGATAAAATGGTTTATCTAATCATGGCCGTAGTATTTGGAAAGGTGATTGGATCATTGTTTCAATGGATTTATTTCGTAAACTTGTGAAGGGAGATGAACATGTGGAAAATGGTTTATGCAAGAATTTAACCCTAAACCTTTATTCTGTTCATCTCGGTTTAACAGGCTGCAATACCCCGATTCAATTTTGGCGAGAGAATCGAGAAAAATAGGTGAGGCAAAAACCACTGATGGAAATTTCATTTTAATATAGAAAGGATACTTTTAATGGTTAACAAACGAAAAGTAATCCTCATAACCGATGGTGACGAATATGCAAGAAGGGTTGTTGAGATTGTAGCCAAGGAAATTGACGGTCGCTGCATCTCCATGTCTTGGGGGAACCCTACGACTCTTTCAGGCAAGGCCATTGTTGAATTAATAAAAAAAGCACCCAAAGACCCTGTATTAGTGATGTTTGATGATAGCGGGATTGTAGGAGAAGGTGCAGGAGAGACTGCTATGCGCTATGTGGCTACTCATGAGGACATTGAAGTACTTGGCATCATTGCTGTTGCTTCAAGAACACGGCATGAAGAATGGACGACAGTAGATGTTAGTATTGATCGAGATGGTAATTTAACAGGAAATGGCGTAGATAAGTTTGGGGCAGAAGAATTTGAACCAGGAAAGATTACCGGAGATACCGTTTACTGTATCGATCAGTTACATGCACCGATTGTCGTAGGAATTGGTGATATCGGAAAGATGTCAAAAAAAGATGATTATGAAAAAGGTGCTCCCATCACCAAGCTTGCAGTCGAACTTATTTTAGAAAGGAGCGGGTATAGTGACGAACAAAAAAGAGCACAAAATGCGACCGATTCCTGAAAGCGTAGAAGAAACAGAAGCTTTTATGAAAGAGAAGGTCGGCCTGGGAGAAAGTTTTGATTTAGGTGTTAGAAAGCTAATTATTCTTAAAAAACAGGTTCATGTGTATTATGTCAACGGTCTGACAGATACAGCATTTATTATCGATATCTTGGATCAGCTCGTAGACCAGAATGATACAGAGAGACATACTCAAAAGGTGTTTGAAAAAGTCCATAATAATTTAGTACATCAATCAGTCGACGAAATTAAGACACTTGATGAATTAGTCGATCAAGTACTCTCTGGTTTAATTGTAGTACTTGTAGATGGGACGCCAATCGGACTCGTTGTCGATGTAAGAAGCTATCCAGGAAGAACACCAGTGGAACCAGATACAGAAAAGGTGGTACGCGGTTCGAGAGATGGCTATGTAGAAAATATTATCATCAATACAGCACTGACTCGTAGGAGAATCCGAGATGAACGGCTTAGATTTGAAATCATGCAGGTTGGAGAACGGTCAAAAACGGATATTGCTATCGGCTACATAAAAGGGTTGGCTGATCCAGACTTGATAGATATTGTACGGAAAGAATTAAGCAATATTAAAGTGGACGGATTGACGATGGCTGATAAAACAGTAGAAGAATTTCTCGTAAAACAAGGGTACAATCCATATCCACTGATTCGATATACGGAACGGGCGGATGTTGCGGCGACCCATTTAATGGAAGGGCATGTCGTCATTTTCGTGGATACTTCTCCAAGTGTCATCATTACTCCTGCAACGATTTTTCATCATATGCAGCATGCAGAGGAATATCGTCAGGCCCCAGCCATTGGTACACTTGAAAGATGGGTTCGATTTTTAGGAATTTTTGCTTCTGTTTTACTATTGCCAGTTTGGTTCTTATTTTGTTTGGATCCATCCTTATTGCCAGAAAAACTAGCATTCGTAGGACCAAATGAATCAACGAATATTCCGATTATCTTGCAAATCATTATAGCGGACATTGGAATTGAATTTTTGAGGATGGCAGCCATCCATACGCCAACCCCACTCTCAACAGCAATGGGACTAATTGCTGCCGTCTTAATTGGTCAGATAGCTATCGATGTTGGATTTTTCGTACCAGAAGTCATACTCTACGCTTCTGTTGCTACAGTTGGAACATTCGTTACACCAAGTTTGGAACTTGGAGTGGCGAATAAAGTCTCACGGCTAATTCTTTTAATAGGCGTTGCGGTATTTAAGTTGCCTGGCTTAATCATTGGCATAACGTTGTACATCATTTTGCTAGCTAGTGTGAAAACATTGAATACGCCATACTTATGGCCTCTTATCCCGTTTCGTCCAAAAGCACTGTCGCATATTTTGTTAAGAAGACCTTATCCAGGTTCGAGAATCCGACCAAGTATTGTACATCCACAGGATCGATATCGACAACCGAAATAAAGTGAAACTTCAATCAGTCGGGTTTTACTACCCGTTAATGTGAGATAAGTGAAAAAACGAAGATACCTTTAATAAATGGAGAAAGTTAAACCAAATTGTTAGTTCATTCATGTGAAACTGCGGTTTCACATACTGTTAGCTATGCTAAAAGGGCAGCAATAGCTAAAATGATCCAAAAATCAACAGCGTTGTATATGTAGCCTTATAAAAAGAAGTTTCACATAAGTATTGCTGTTGTCGAAAAGTTGTGGTAATTTAACTTTATTCTAAAATCAATAGTAAATCTTTGAATAGCTAGTGGAAAGAAAAAAATTCCACATGGAAGAGGCTGTCTCATAATGAAAGGGTTCAGATCTCAATCTCCTATATATTGTTTATATGACATAGACATGACACAATAAACGGTGATAGTGTGTATGGTCAGACCCTTTTGGGGACATCCCTCAAAAGAACTCCGGGAATTAGCTCCAAAGACGGGAAAGGGAGAGGCATATATGCACTTTTATGGAACAGGAAAAGTAAATGATGCAAGACATCTTGAAATAGGCGGAGTAGATACTGTACAGCTTGCTGCTGAATACGGAACACCTCTATACGTGTATGATATCGAATTAATTAGAGAAAGAGCGAGAGGATTCAAGCAAACATTTGAAAATCTGGGAATCTCTGCTCAAGTCGCATATGCAAGCAAAGCATTTTCATCAATCGCCATGATTCAACTAGTGAAAGAAGAAGGACTTTCACTTGATGTTGTTTCTGGAGGAGAGCTTTATACAGCATTAAAGGCTGAATTTCCAGTAGAACGAATTCATTTCCATGGCAATAACAAGAGCGAAGAAGAACTAATGATGGCATTAGAGCATCATATCGGCTGTATTGTCGTAGATAATTTTTCCGAATTGGAATTATTAGAAGAGCTGTGTGTGTTTAAAGAGCAGAAGGTAAATATTTTACTTAGGGTAACACCTGGGATTGAAGCCCATACGCATGACTATATTCTGACAGGGCAAGAAGATTCGAAATTTGGCTTCGATTTGCTAAATGGCCAAGCAGAGCAAGCGTTAAAGCAAGCTTTAAAAAGTAAGTGGATGAACGTACAAGGACTTCATTGCCATATCGGTTCACAGATTTTTCAAACGACCGGTTTTGTACTAGCGGCAAAAAAGATAATTGGACAATTAAAGAAATGGAATGAAGAATTCGGGTATCAACCCCCTGTGCTAAATTTAGGCGGTGGCTTTGGGATTCGGTATACAAAAGAAGATACACCTATTCCTGCTTCTCAATATGTAGAGGAAATCGTTCGTGAAGTTCAAAATGAGCTTCAAGGAACGGACATTCCAATGCCTGAAATTTGGATTGAACCAGGGCGTTCCCTTGTAGGGGATGCAGGGATTACTTTATATAAAGTCGGTTCTGAAAAAGAAGTTCCACAAGTTCGTAAATACGTAGCGGTTGACGGAGGAATGAGTGACAATATTCGTCCTGCACTGTATGAAGCAAAATATGAGGCCGTTCTTGCGAATCGACCATTGGATGAAGTAGAAGAGACGGTTTCTATTGCTGGCAAGTGCTGTGAAAGCGGCGATATGCTTATTTGGGATTTACCTTTGCCAAAGTCTGGCCGCGGAGATCTTCTAGCGGTATTTTGTACAGGAGCATACGGATATTCGATGGCGAATAATTATAATCGGATTCCACGTCCAGCAGTAGTCTTTGTGGAAAATGGAGAGGCAAAGCAAGTGATTAAACGAGAAACGTATGAAGATTTAGTCCGTTTGGATTTAGAATTAAAGGAAATTGTAAAAACGAACTAAAAAAAGTAAAGGGTCAGACCTTGCACTCAAGAGTGTGGTCAGACCCTTTACTTTTTGAACATCCTCTATTAGACAAGCAATTTTATTAAAGCTTAAGAGAAGAAGGATTTTATCGCATCAATCAGGCTAGCAAAAAAGCTTTTAAGCTTATCGAGGAAAGATTGGCCTTCTTCTGATTGGAGGTAGGTAGATAATTTTTCTTTAGCTTCTGTCAATTGATTGCCTACAGCATTCCAGTCAATATTTAACTCCTTCAACTTATTAAACAAGTCAATAAGGCTTTGGATTTGTTGCTCGTTTAAGGTAATTCCTAGTTCTTTTGCAGCAGACTCAATGATAGTTCGAACGTCCGCTTCCGTTTTCGGAGGATCTATTGCCATTTTTTCTTTTATCTTTGTCATAAGTGCGGCGGCTTCGTCTGTGCCAACCTGATCACCGAGTTGAGCTGTTTTCACCATCTCTTCATTTGCCGCTTGTTTTACTTCTTCAGGTATTGCTTTATCTGATGAAAGTTCATAGGCTTTAATCACACCAGTCAAAGCTGCCGTCCCTGAAACAGGAATTGGGGCCGTTACATGAATGGTTGCATCTTTGACACCAGCAGTAGCAAGTGCATTGACATACATCTCTTCTGTAACCCAGTTAATATTCTTTGATTCTACTTTCAATCCTGTACCCGCTTTTTCCAATGTGATGGAAGAAGAAGAGATTGCTTTCGTTCCGATTAATCGGCTTGCAATATAATTTCCTAAATAATCGTGTTCTTCTTTATTGGTAACTGTTAGAATCTCAGCGTCAGCAGGTGCACCCATTTCTGCAAGTAGCATCTGTTTTTGTTCTGCTGTGAGATTTTCACCAAGTGTAATAATCATGTCGCCTACCACGGCATCCGCAAATGCGCGAATTGGTACGAACATACAGAGTATCAGGGCAAATATTCCCCATTTCATCATTCTTTTCATTGTATTTCCCCCTTCAATTAGTAGACGAACGTTTTTAGAAAAAGTTTCATAGTATGAGAGAACCCATTACCGGTCATTGGCTATAGAGAACTACACCCGATAGGTGAGATACAGTGAAACTTACCGCTGTGCTCTTCAGCGGTAAAGCTTGCGCCCACAGGATGTGGGTTACAGACTAAGACATGAGGACGCGGCGTACTTAGTCTATGATTCATTGGCGGGTTCATACTGCCGTTTGATCGAAGTGAAAGCGAAGATCTAGGCAACAGTAGAACGGGACTTACCATCAGTAGTGGGGGCGGGACCCCACCGATAGAAGTTTCACTTTTATAGTATAAGCAGATTGTAGCGAAGTTTCAAAATAAAAGTGGTAAAATATCTGTTTTTATGGTAAAAAATTGAAAGAATGTTGTCAGAAAGTAAAGGTTGTAGTAAAATGAGGGCATAGACAAATAGAGAGCGGCTACCTATGCCGAAAATTTAATTATATTTCTGTACAAACGATTGATGGTTGATAAGGGAGTTCATGAATGAGAAAAACTAATCTAGCTCTAATCTTCATATTGATTGCACTTGGGCTTACTTGGGGAATCGTATATTGGATATGGATCGTATAAAGTGAAACTTTCATCAGTATGGGTCAAATTTTTTGTTAAACTAGGATAAAAAGGAATTTTAGCGAATGTTGAAACAAAAGAAGTTTTTATGTATGATGAATATCAGTTCAATTATTAAAATACAACGTTCTTTTAGTAACGAGGGATATTATGTTAATCAAATATAAAAAAGCATACGAAAAATTTGCTATGGGTCTATTGTCGTTTATGCCTGAGGAAAAGGATATTAAAAAATTACAAAACACGATTAAAGAATACGAAATCAATGATAATCTGCAATTGTATCTTTGGAAGAATGAGGAAATCGTCGGTGCGATTGGAATCGACCTTTCACTTTCTGACGTGATTATCATTAAGCATATTTCTGTTAACCCTTCTTTTCGCCAACAAGGGATTGGAAAGACCATGATAAAAGAAATTCAAGAGCTTTTTCCTAATAAAGAAACTAAGCCGAACGAAAATACCGTATCCTTCTTTGAAAAATGCGATATGATCAAAGAAGTTGAATAATAAGAACAATGCAAGAGATCAGTACTCATGTAAATAAATAATGGTTAAAAACGAGGGTATCCCAAAAAGGTCTGACCAAGCACGCTATACACAGTTCATAATGGTAATGAGGCTTATATTGAACTGTATATTGTGGTTGCAGGGTCTGACCTTGTTCTGGGTAACCCTCGTTTTTATACCTTATTGGGATAATCAAAAATCTATGAGTAAAGGCTGACGAGAAATCAGTCTTTTTCTTTTGGACAAAAAGCTTGAATCACTTTCACGATAAACTATTTCTTTTCCTTGGAAGAATCAGTCACTTTTCGTTTTTCGAATTTGCAGCTGTTTGTTACGTTCCAGAATGACCTCTGAACGATCGCGTAATACATGTCTGTTAATAAGTAGAGAATCATTAATGTCGCTTTCTTTCATCCAGTGATAGCCAGCTTCACGGCAATCAGTAAGACAGGCTTCGGTTAATTTTTCGTCAGAAATTGGCAAATTTACACTTTGATAAGGCTTTTCTAAGGTAATTCTTTCAGTTAGCTCATGGATGACTTTCATTAATTCATCGTAATCTATACCAAGCTTGCTGATTTGTGCAGGTTTCAATTGAAGAATATTACCTGCTTTTCGAATGGTCTTTCTTGCGCCAATAAGATTTCCCCTACGGTAATGATAGAGTGCTACGGCTATTTGGATGAATCCTACCCAATAGGAGTCTCTTTCCCGAGGTGATACCTCTTTCCAATATTCTTCTAGAATTTCGTGGCATTCGAAGTAATCCCTGCTAGCATGGAAATGAACTAAATAAGACACATACTCTTTGGGGTAGCCCATTTTGTTCACTCCTTTATTCAATCGTTACTGTGATTGTAGCATAAGCTCTGTTTAGAAGTGAATCGCACAGTCGTCAAGAAATAAGAAAAGCAAAGAGCCTTGTTCAACCTAGAGGCTTGTATGGGGCGGGCAAGCAATGTGGAGAGTCTTGGGTATTACACCTGTTAAACCAGGATAAATCATTTTATAGAGTACGCCAAGCAATGAAAAAAGAGGATTTGACTTTTCGTCAAACCCCTTTTGTAAAATGTTCTGAGTCCTGTTGACTAGGCCAAGCATTTCAAGTTGTTTTATTAATTAGTGTTTAGTACCGTTATTTTGGAACTCCTAGTCGCCTTTTTAACAAGGTTTATGAACTAGAAATTAAAACCAAGATGCACCTACGATAATTAACAAAATGAATAATACGACAATCAAAGCGAATCCTCCGCCGTGACCAAATCCTCCATCGCCCATGTTAGTACCTCCTTTAATTCTAATTTCTTTACAGTGTCAGAGTATGCACTTTTTAAGAAAAGTGTTTGGGCAGAAACCCAATTTAGAAAAATGTTCCTAGAAAAAGATGTCCTCTTTGTTTCAGGGCATGGGGCTGGGGCTTTGCGACTTACTACCAGCCAATCTACTTTACAGATGTCCTTATTTTATTAAGAAAGTACCTCGAAATGCGGCTTTGCACCGCTAACAAGTGTCCTGTGCTAAATGATTTATCCTTTATTTATGGTAAATGGTGACGTTTTAACGCGATATTTGTTTGATACACTGTTGGATAACGGCCGATAATCCACTATACTATAGTGTGGCATATTGTGAACAAGGTAGAAAAAGAACGAATCTTAATTCGGTTTGCCTTAGGATTTGCTACCGAAAATGATGTAATGGGGTTTTGAAATGGCTTATAATATTAAAATTGACGCTTTTGAAGGGCCGATGGATTTACTGCTTCATTTAATCAATCGGCTCGAAATAGATATTTATGATATTCCAATGGCTGACATAACAGAACAGTATCTTAGTTATATTCATACAATGAAACATCTAGAATTGGATGTGGCGAGTGAATATTTAGTAATGGCTGCCTCGCTGCTTGCCATCAAAAGCAAAATGCTAGTACCAAAACATGAAGAGGAACGCATATACGATGAAGAAGGCATAGAATATGAAGAAGATCCTCGTGATGAGCTTGTAGAGAAATTGATTGAATACAAGAAATATAAACTTGCAGCGAATGAATTAAAAATGCTTGAAGAGGACAGAAGTTTAATGTTCATGAAGCCTCCAAGTGATTTAGGAGAGTTTGCAAAAGAAGCCGAAATGAATCATCCAAATTTGAATATAAGCTTGTATGATATGCTTGGCGCTTTGCAAAAATTGCTTCGCAGGAAAAAGCTTCAGAAACCGATGTATACAAAAGTGACGAGACAGGAAGTATCGATAGAAAAACGGATGAATCAAATCATGACAGATCTACAAGCTATTCAGGGTAGAACAAGCTTTTTTGAATTATTCCCAGAGCCAGAAAAAGAGCAGATTGTGATTACTTTTTTAGCAATATTAGAGTTAGTGAAACGAAATGAAATCTTTCTCGAACAAGAGCATAACTTTGCAGAAATATTCGTTGCAACTAAGGATGGTGTAAGAACAATTGGAAGTGATTAATTGGAAAGGTATCGTTGAAGCTCTGTTGTTTGCAGCTGGGGATGAAGGATTATCTCTGAAGCAATTAACTTCAGTGCTCGAACTGGCTGAACTTCAGACAAAAGAAGTTCTAAAAGATCTTAAGGAATACTATGAAGATTCCAAACGAGGCCTTCAGCTAGTTGAAATAGCAGGCGTTTATCAATTGGCTACTAAAAAGGAACATTCAGATTATATTAAGAAGCTTGTAGAATCGTCCGGTTCAGGCGGATTGTCTCAAGCTTCTCTAGAAACACTGGCCATCATTGCATACAAACAGCCAATAACGAGGGCTGAGATTGAGGAAGTTCGTGGTGTGAAAACTGAGCGGCCTTTGCAGACGCTTATGTCTAAAGCGTTAGTCAAAGAAGTAGGTAGAGCCGAGGGAGCTGGTAGGGCCTATTTATACGGCACAACGAAAGAGTTTCTCGATTATTTTGGACTGAAAACACTTGAGGAATTACCCGCGCTTGGTGCCTCTACCGAGGAAAACTTTGAACAAGGTGAAGCTGATTTATTTTTTGAAAAATTCCAAGAAACACTTGAATGACATTATTATCATAATTGTGGTAATATACTAACAATATCATCTTAGCCAGACCATAATAGATCGTTGAAGACTAAAGTGGATTGGCGGATGAAATTTCCTTAAGGAGGTTTCGCTGTTGGATAATACAATGATTCAGTCTCAGCTAATAAATGTACAAAACTTTTTAGAGATAACGATAAGTGAGCTTGAGACATATCTTAATGAAACGACCATGCATGAGTTGAAACAAGAAAAACCAGGGGATGAAACGTATTACAAAGGGATTTTATCGACCATTCGCCGCTTGTTGGTGAACAGTGAACATTGTTTGGAGGAATGTCAGATTATCCTAAAGAACACCCCATTTCATAAAGCGGCAGCTGAGAAAACGTTATATCAAATTTTTCATGGATGTGTGGAAGAATTCTTTACCCCCAGATCAGATGTTTGGTATGAAGACAGTCGTTCTGCCTATACAGGTGCACATGCAATTAGATTCCAAAAGGAAGCTCCTGGTAGTGTAGACAGGTTGTTAAAAAATCTTGAAGGCAGCTTTCAAAGAATACGTGAAGAGCTGGAATTTTACGAAAGCGATTATCGAACTAAAATGATGAAGTCGAACTGATTATAAAAGAAAAGCCGATTTGTGTAGGATCCACTTGCAAGTCGGCTTTTTGTTTACTCGGAATATTCTTCACACAACTGTAATCGTTTCATAGGATAGTTCAGAATGGGCGATGTTGATCATGGTTGACTCAAATTTTAATCCGTCAAAAAAGGAAGATTCCCGTGATATTGGAGGAGAACTCAAACGATGAATAAGCAGTATTTGGAAGATGTTGAAGAATGGCTTCGGGGTGTTGCGGACTATCTTGACAAAAGACAGGATGGTACTGGTGATTTAAGTGATGAACTGGATCAACTTTTAGAATGGACATCTGGAATAAACGAAGAGGAACTGTCTGCAACTGATATCGAGCAACTTCAGCAACGTATCCATATTCTCCATCATAACGTAACCAAACTTTCACAAAAGGATCAGGAGCCAAACTTAAATAAATCAGTGCCGATAGGAAAACACACACTTCCACCGCTCCCATACGCCTACAATGCATTAGAACCGGTCATATCAGAAGAAATTATGAAACTTCATCATGATAAGCACCATCAAGCCTATGTAGATGGACTTAACAAAGCCGAACTTATGATGCAAAAAGCACGTGAAACCAATGATTTTTCCTTAATTAAACACTGGGAAAGAGAAGCTGCTTTTCATGGATCAGGACATTACTTACACACCTTGTTTTGGGAAATTATGAGTCCCAAAGGCGGCGGGAAACCCAAAGGGAGTTTGCTAAAGCAAATCGAGCATGACTTTGGCAGCTTTGAAGCCTTTAAAAAACATTTTAGTGAAGCGGCAAAAGCAGTTGAAGGGATTGGGTGGGCGCTATTAGTATGGGCACCTAGGGCGAAGAAGTTAGAAATTCTTCAGTCGGAACGACATATGATTTTGACGCAATGGGATACGATTCCCTTACTTGTTTTGGATGTTTGGGAACATGCCTACTATTTGCAGTATAAAACAAATCGAGTAGGCTATGTGGATAACTGGTGGAGAATTGTGAACTGGCCTGAGGTGCAATATAGATTTGACAAAGCAAGTCAACTTACATGGAAAACTCAATAATAAAACATTGAAAAGAACAATTGTAAAAACCAAGTTGGTTCATATTATGCTTGGTTTTTTTGCGATTTTAATGAATCTTGGTTAGTTCAGACCCCAGAGAACATAAGACGAGCACCTTGTGCTTTTCTTATCATATCCTTTGATTTTATGCATAAACTTGTACAAAACCATAAAGGGACGAGGGGACTGCATGCGTTTTCGATATCGAGTTTTGCCATGCATATGCATGGTGATGATCGTTTTTACATTCTTTCCAGCCAAAGCCAAAGCCAGCCTTCCTGTAAGTGCCCATAGTGCAATTCTAATGGATCAGGACAGCGGACGAGTTATGTATGAGGAGAATGCCCATGAAAAAAGCCGCATTGCTAGCATAACAAAAATCATGACAGCAATCTTAGCAATAGAATCCGGTAAATTAGAAAGTACGGTAACAATAAGCTCGAATGCTGTTGGGACGGAAGGATCTTCTCTTTATTTGAAAAAAGGCGAAAAAATCACGCTGGAAAACTTAGTCTATGGGTTAATGCTACGTTCCGGAAATGATGCAGCTGTAGCTATCTCAGAAGAGGTAGGCGGCAGTTTGGACGGGTTTGTCTGGATGATGAACCAAAAGGCAGAGGAAATCGGCATGACAGATAGTCATTTTTCAAATCCGCATGGACTCGATAGCACGGAGAACCATTACTCGACTGCTTATGATATGGCACTATTAACACGTTATGCCATGAAAAATGAGACATACAGGGTGATTTCAGGCACGAAAAAGCATCGAGCTTCGAATTCCGAAGAAGACTGGGACTATGTTTGGAAAAATAAAAATCGCTTGCTTACTGGGCTGTATGAATACACAACAGGAGGCAAGACAGGCTTTACAAAGCTTGCAAAGCGGACCTTAGTTTCAACAGCCACTAAAGATGATCTAAACTTGATCGCTGTCACATTAAATGGTCCAGATGACTGGAACGATCATATTTACATGTATGAACATGCCTTTTCAGATTTTAAACCAATTGAATTGTTACAAGCAGGACCTGTTAAGGATGTAGGGATTAAGCAATATAAAGGGAAAATCTATGTGAAGCACGCCTTTACCTATCCGCTTTTGGATGAAGAAGAAAAAAATGTGGAAGTAAAATTCAAACTAATTAAGCCAAAGAAAGAATGGAAAGACGAACGGAATACACCAGAGATTGTCGGAAAAGCAGAAATATTTTATGACGATGAGCGAGTTGGATCTCGGTCAATCTTTTATGGGGAACCTCAAGAAACGTTTAGTGAACAAAACTTGAGCAAGATTTGGACGGATTTCATACAATTTTTTGTAGGGATTGGTCACCATGATTAATTATATATGGGTAGGCATGACTTTGATTGGTGTCATATTTGCCATGGTAAATGGGACAATGGATGCTGTTAATGAAGCATTGTTTAAAGGGGCGAAGGAAGCTGTTACCCTTTGTTTAGGGTTGATGAGTATTCTCGTGTTTTGGCTTGGCTTGATGAAGATTGCACAGGATTCAGGCTTGCTGGACAAGTTATCTGCATTATTCCGTCCTTTTATTAGATTGTTATTTCCGGAAGTACCAGCAAATCATCCTGCGTTGGGCTATATCTTATCTAATATGATGGCTAATTTCTTTGGGTTGGGCAATGCCGCGACTCCGCTCGGAATAAAAGCGATGGAGCAATTGAAAATATTAAACGGCGGCAAGGACTCAGCGAGTAGATCCATGATTACCTTTCTGGCTATTAATACGTCAAGCATTACCCTCGTTCCGACAACAGTCATCGCGATTCGTATGACGTATGATTCAGCCTCACCAACTGATATTGTATTTCCTACCATCATTGCAACGGCGATTTCTGCTGTAGGGGCAATCCTTATTGATCGTTATTTTCATAGAAAACGAGTCCGGAATGGGAGGAGGTAGCTTGTATGCATTGGATGACCGTTATATCCATCTGGATGATTCCATTTTTAATTTGCGGCATCTTGTTGTATGGAACGTTTAAAAAAGTTCCCACCTATGAGACGTTTGTAGAAGGAGGAAAAGAAGGAATCCAGATGTCCTTTTCAATCATTCCTTTTTTAGTTGGTATGCTTGTTGCTATTTCTGTGTTTCGTGCTTCTGGGGCCCTTGAATTTTTTGTTCAATTTCTGAGACCTTTGCTTGAATTTCTCCATGTTCCAGCTGAAATCGTTCCACTTGCCATCATCCGCCCAATTTCAGGTACGGCTGCCCTTGGGATGACAAGCGATTTAATATCCGTTTATGGACCAGATTCTTTTATCGGCAGACTTGCAGCAACGATACAAGGAAGTACGGATACGACGTTGTATGTGTTAACGGTTTACTTTGGTGCTGTTGGGATTAAGAAAATGGGTGATGCGTTGAAAGTTGGATTGCTGGCAGATTTAGTCGGCCTTATTGCCGCAATCGTAGTAGTGACTCTTGTTTTTGGAGGTAAATAATGATTGGGTGGGGATGGATGATTCCGTCTCTTTTTTTTCTGAAAAACTAGTAAAACCATAATAAATAAAAGTGTTTTCGAAATCTTGGCAATTTGTCGGAATATCGTCACCTTTTTTTGGCTAAGCACCAGATGTCTGTGGTAAACTCATATTGAATATTTCTCCATATTACTGTGGAAAAAGGGCGAGGCTTCGCAAAATCAGCACAGCAAAGCCACCTTCATAAGTTGATACAATTTTTAGCACCTGAACCTTTTTCAACGTTGGATTTTAGAGCAGACGCTCATGGATGTTTTTAATGAAAAAACTGTCAAAAAATCGTCTTTGTTTGAAACATAACGCTGGTTGGTAACTGCTCATTTTTAAAGATAAATCATTTCTTTTCTTTAAAAAATTTCATTCACCTTCTTTTTTTCGGTACAATGTGTAATAATTGTATGATTACGTTACTACTACAAACATGTTAAAACAACATTTGATGAGGTGGAAGATAGATGGAGAGATTACAAAAAGTTATTGCACATGCTGGTATGAGCTCAAGAAGAAAAGCGGAAGAGTGGATTCAAGAAGGAAGAGTAAAAGTAAACGGTACAGTCGTGAAAGAATTAGGAATCAAAGTAGGACCGAATGATAAAGTAGAGGTAAATGGTGTCCCGCTTGAAAAAGAAAAACCTGTTTATTTCCTGTTTTATAAACCACGTGGTGTCATCTCTGCTGTGTCGGATGATAAGAACAGAAAGGTCGTAACAGATTACTTTTACGAAATTGAGGAGCGGATTTATCCTGTGGGACGCCTTGATTATGATACATCCGGCTTGCTGTTGATGACGAATGATGGAGACTTTGCTAACGTCTTAATGCATCCGAAGCATGAGGTAGATAAAGTATATGTTGCAAAGGTAAAAGGAATTCCACTGCGTGAAAGTCTGAAGAAGCTCGAAAAAGGCATCGTATTAGAAGATGGAAAAACAGCACCTGCGAAAGTGAAGTTTCTCTCCAGTGACAAGAAAAAACAGAATTCAATCATTGAAATAACGATCCATGAAGGAAGAAACCGTCAAGTAAGAAGGATGTTTGATGCAATCGGTCATCCGGTTCAGAAATTGAAAAGAGAGCGTTATGGATTTTTAACATTACAGGGCCTTACTACAGGGGATGCCCGTGAATTGACGCCTCATGAAGTGAAACAACTAAGAGCATTAGCAACCACTGATGGGAAAAGCAACAGACTAAAATAAAGAAAACTTAAAATAGGGGTATTACAGTCTTTTAAATTTGTCTAAATTTCAACGGATTTAACTTACAATATTGAAATGATGTAAGAAGCGTGTAGGGGGATGGATATGGATAAAAAACAGCGCCGGCTGATTATGAGAACATCAATTCTTGTTCTTTTAGGTGCAGCTTTAGTCTTTTCATTGTATGCGAATTTTACAAAAGACAAAGTAGCAGCCGTTCAAAAGGGTGACATGGCTCGGGATTTTGTGTTAACCGATATGGATGGGAATCGGCATAAGCTTTCTGATTATAAGGGGCAGGGAGTGTTCTTGAATTTTTGGGGTACATGGTGTAAGCCGTGTGAATATGAAATGCCGTTTATGGATAACCAATATCAGAAATATAAAGATCAAGGTGTGCAAATTCTTGCAGTTAACGTTGGAGAATCCGATTATTCTGTCAAAAAATTTGCTGAGAAGCATCAATTAACATTTCCTATTATGATTGATAACAACAATCAAGTGCAAACGGCTTATAAAGTAGATCCGCTGCCTGTTACCTTTTTAATAGATAGAGATGGAAGAATTGTGGACACATTAACTGGCAGTTTAAGTGAAGAGAGCATTCAAAAACATATGGAGAGAATTAAACCATAACATTGGGGAGTTTTTGACATGAAAGAAGTGGTGAAATGTGAGTGTGGCCATGTGAATCCGCATGGCACTATTTTGTGTGAATCTTGCGGTCGGGTACTAGACGAAACACAAAAAAACTCAAAGATGATTGATATGCGTTATGAGGGGAGCGCACGTCGATCACAAACCTATAATAAATCGATGATTGATAAGATTTGGAATTTCTTTTCTTCTGTAAAGGTAGGCGTCAGTTTGATCGTGATCTTACTCATCGCATCATCTGTGGGAACGATTTTTCCTCAAGAACAATACATACCTCCCACAGAATTACCTGAAGTTTTTTACGAAGCAGAGTACGGCTATTTAGGCAAGTTGTACTATTTATTAGGATTTCATAACTTATACAGTTCGTGGTGGTATTTAATTTGTATCGCGATGCTTGGGACTTCTCTTCTGATTGCAAGTATTGACCGCGTTGTTCCTCTTTATCGATCACTGAAAAAACAGAAAACCGCGAGGCATGAAGGTTTTTTAAAGAAGCAGCGAATCTTTGGGATAACGAATACAGACAAACAGGCCAGCGATTTTGAAGAAATCAAGAGAAGTTTAGAATCTAGAAGATATAAAGTCAAAGAAGAAAACGGCAACTTACTCGCGGAAAAAGGACGATTCTCTAGATGGGGTCCATATGTCAACCATGCTGGTCTCATCATCTTTTTGATTGGTGGAATGCTTCGATTTTTACCAGGAATGTATGTCGATGAGGTACTTTGGCTGCGTGAAGGCGAAACGAAAGAAATCCCCGGAACGGAGGGGCAATACGCCCTGAAAAACAATCAATTCAAAGTAGAAGTGTACGATAAAGAAAACGAGGAAGACCAAACATTCAATGCTGCCATTGATAAAGTGGGAACAATCGTAAAAAATTATCAAGCTGATGTAACACTTTATGAAAAAGAAGGCAATCCTCTTCCTGGGGAAGATGCAACATTAAAAAAGATCAAAGACCATGCGATCAAAGTTAATTTTCCATTAAAACACGATCATTATGCACTCTATCAAGTCGATTATAAACTTGATGAATTAAGTGAAATGTCATTTAATCTAATGAATAAAAGCACGAAAGAAATGTTTGGAACGATGACTATTTCGTTGGACGACCCCAAAACTATGTATGAGTTGAAGGATGGCTATTCAGTTGAGTTAATGAGCTATTTTCCTGATTTTGAATTTGATGAAAATCAGGAACCTGTTACTAAATCAAGAATTCCAAACAATCCAGCTTTCATATTTAACATGAAGACACCAGATAAACCAAAAGGTGAAGTCAGTTTTGTTGCTATTCAACAAACGCTTGAGCCACTAGGAGAAAATACATATAAGATGGCTTTTGCGGGAGTTGATACACGAAATGTTACAGCGCTTACTGTCAGAAAGGATCTAACTCTATGGATCTTCTTCGTTGGCGGTGGCATATTCATGATCGGTGTTATTCAAGGTGCTTATTGGAATCATCGACGTATTTGGATTCAAAGAAAAGACGGGGAAATTTGGCTGGCAGGACATACAAACAAAAACTGGCATGGATTAAAACGCGATATATCTATGATTCTTGAAGGCACGAATCTAAACGAGCCAGAAGATCAGTTGGAAGCCAAACATGTTGGAGAAAAAGAGAAATAAGGTGGGGTATACGTGGCAGAATTAAGCGCTAACTTGTTATATGCTTCTTTTGTCCTTTATTTAGTCGGTACATTTTTCTTTGGTGGCGCTATAAAGGAAAAAAAAGGAGCATTAGAAAAACAACAAAATAAATGGGCGATGATTGCCATTTGTTTAACGGTATTGGGGTTTGTGTCACAACTTGGCTATTTTATTACAAGATGGATAGCAAGTGGACATGCTCCGGTAAGTAATTTATTTGAATTTACAACCTTTTTTGGCATGATGCTTATTGCTGCATTTATTTTGATTTATTTTATCTACAGAACACCTGCGTTAGGACTATTCGCTTTACCGATCGCCCTTCTTATCATTGCTTATGCAAGTATGTTCCCTCGGGAAATAGCACCACTCATTCCGGCACTTCAGAGTGATTGGTTGCATATTCATGTAACGACGGCGGCGACTGGACAGGCAGTACTAGCTATTAGCTTTGTTGCTGCTATATTGTATCTTGTAAAATCTGTTGATCAAACGCAAAGGAGCAAGAAGACCGCTTGGCTTGAAGTAATCATGTTCACAATGGTAGCAACACTAGGTTTTATCATCATCACATCGACTTTTTCTGCAATGGATTATAAAGCAAACTTCACATGGACGAATAAATATGATAAAGAAGATGTGTTTGAATATCATTTGCCTGCGTTGATTGGCCCTCATGAAGGGGTATTAATGACAGAAGGGAAACTGGAACCATTCGTAAAAATGCCGGCGATTATCGACGCAAATAAAGCAAATACTGTTGTGTGGTCGCTTTTTTCTGGAATAATTTTATACGGTTTAATTCGCTTGATTTTTCGTAAAAGGGTGGCGGCCATTTTCAAGCCGTTGGTTAAGAACGTAAACTTAGATTTAGTCGATGAAATCAGCTATCGATCGATATTAATCGGCTTTCCCATTTTCACTCTTGGCGCTTTAATTTTTGCGATGATTTGGGCACAAATTGCCTGGACACGTTTCTGGGGATGGGATCCTAAAGAAGTATGGGCTTTAATTACCTGGCTGTTTTATGCAGCGTTTCTTCACTTACGCCTTTCAAAGGGCTGGCATGGAGAAAAATCAGCATGGCTTGCGGTAGTAGGTTTTGCCATCATTATGTTTAATCTAATCGTCGTGAACTTGATTTTAGCTGGACTTCATTCATATGCATAACTAAATCAAGAGGCGCTTCCATTCATCAGAAAGGATCGCCTCTTTTTTATATGATAGGCTAGGTTGGTGCGGAAAACCTGTTAACCCGCTAATATCCTACTTCAATTTTTTTACGGGAATCAAGAAAAAATAGGTAAGGGATAAGCAACCTAATCTAACTATGAAAGGTTTACTTTATTATAGGCTTTACTAAAAGACCTGCGAAACTTTGATTTGATACAAATAGGCCAATAATCTCTTTTTAATAGTATTAAAAAAAGATTGTTGTACTCGTAGTAGAATAGGACATGAAAGCCTGAATAAGTGAAAGATTTGTGACAAACACAATATTCATTCGTACAAAAGCAGAAAGAGAATAGAAATGCCCGCTTTCATTTTGTAGAATAGAGGTAAGAAAGGGTGCAAACATACATGGGAAATCCGATTAAAATTTTAGTTGTAGATGATGAAGATAGAATTCGTCGCTTATTACGAATGTATCTTGAAAGGGAAAACTATGAAATTGATGAGGCGGAAAATGGGGATATTGCGCTCACGAAGGCAATCGCAATTGATTATGATTTAATTCTTCTAGATATTATGATGCCTGGTAAAGATGGAATCGAAGTGTGCCGAGAATTAAGAGAAAAAAAAGCGACACCTATTATCATGCTTACGGCAAAAGGAGAAGAGGTTAATCGAGTGCAGGGCTTTGAAGTAGGGACAGACGACTATATTGTGAAGCCATTTAGCCCTAGAGAAGTTGTTCTACGGATAAAAGCATTGTTGCGCCGTACCGCTTCAAGTACGACATATGTACAACCTGATACTGCTACGAAGGATGTTATTGTTTTTCCTCATTTAACAATTGATCATGATGCACATCGTGTAACCGCTGATGGGGTAGAAGTATCATTGACTCCAAAAGAATATGAATTATTATATTTCTTGGCCAAGTCTCCCGACAAAGTGTTTGATCGTGAGCAATTACTAAAAGAAGTGTGGCATTATGAATTTTTTGGAGACCTTCGAACTGTAGATACCCATGTAAAACGACTGCGTGAAAAGTTGAATCGCATATCGGAAAATGCAGCTAAGATGATAACAACCGTATGGGGTGTTGGGTATAAGTTCGAAGTTATACAAGAATGAAGCTATGGAGAAGTGTAGTTGGCAAGTTATGGGCGACCATTTTATTATTGGTATCCCTCGTTTTAATCATTTTAACGATTTTACTCGTCGAGTTTTTTGGGAATTTTCAAATTGATGAAGTTGAAAATAATTTAATGAAGACTGCAAAACGTATTGTCGAGATAACCAATACCCATGCTGATACAGATGAAGTTTTACAGATTGCATCGGAAATGATCGGTATAGAAACCAAAATGCTCGTTTTGAATGATGAGAACATTATTTTTAGCTCAGAAGCAATGGAGAAATACGGTGTTAATCCAGAATTTCTAAAAAATGACCCTAATCTAATCAAGGTTTTCACAAAAAGGGAAATGGTGAAGAAAGAACTGCTGCTCCCACTGAAAGTTGGTAATCAAAAGATTTCAGCCATTGTTGTTGGGGTTCCGCTTGATTTAAATGGTCAACAAGATGAAGTCTTTCTCTTTCAATCGTTAGAAACAATGGAAGAAGCCATTACATCTACTACAAAGTTCATTTTGCTTGCAGCTGGAGTCGCAATTATCCTCACAACAATCTTTGCGTTCTTTTTATCAACGAGGATCAATGCTCCATTAACGAAAATGCGGGAAGTAGCATTTGAAGTGGCTAAGGGGAAATTTGATACAAAAGTACCAATTGTAACAGATGATGAGATTGGTGAATTGGCGATTGCTTTTAACCAAATGGGCAAACAGTTGAAGAATAACATGAGTGCCTTAAACCAAGAAAAAGAGCATCTAGCTAGCATTTTAAGAAGTATGGCAGATGGAGTCATTACGTTTAATAGAGATGGAACCATTTTGCAAACAAACCCGCCTGCAGAGCGTTTTTTGCATAGCTGGATTTTCGAAAAACTTGAGAATAATGGAATGGTTCCGTCTGTACTCATGAATTTATTTGATCGCTCGGAGCTACTTGACAAAGAACAAGTTGGTGAAATTTCTTTGCAAGGTCATGATTGGGTGTTGATCGTCAGTCCTTTATATGGAAGTGAGAGCATCCGAGGTGCAGTTGCGATTATCCGTGATATGACGGATGAAAGAAAAATGGATAAACTCCGTACTGACTTCATTGCGAATGTCTCCCACGAATTGCGAACACCGATTAGTATGCTTCAAGGGTATAGTGAAGCAATCATTGATGATATTGCTGAAAATGAAGAAGACAAAAAGGAAATGGCAAAGGTTATTTATGATGAATCGCTCAGAATGGGACGGCTCGTTAACGACTTGCTTGATTTAGCCAGATTAGAATCGGAAAATATGCAACTTTGTTGTGATTGGATCCAAATGGAAGATTACTTAGAAAGAATCGCCTATAAATTTACGGGACTTGCTAAGGAAAAAGAAATTATTTTGATAACTTCATTGAGAAATCTAAATCTTGAATGGACGTTCGATCCTGACCGGATTGAACAGGTATTGACGAATTTAATTGATAATGCGATTCGTCATACGCCGATTGGTGGAAGAGTTGAAATCATTCAACGACTAGATGAACGCCATGGATTGATGATAGAAGTGAAAGATTCAGGTTCTGGAATTCCAAAAGAGGATTTAGCCTTTGTGTTCGAACGCTTTTATAAAGCAGACAAAGCAAGAACTAGAGGGAGTTCAGGTACAGGTCTGGGGCTTTCTATCGCTAAAAATATTATCAATGCACATGATGGGAAAATATCGGTGAATAGCTTGATTGGAGTTGGAACCACTTTTACTTTTAGTTTGCCTCGAAAAATGAAAGAAAATGAATAAAACACGAAAAGCTTGCCGGAAAATCTTGTTTCATAAGAAACTTTCATGGCGTTAAAACACCTTTGCCTAGGATTAAGGTAGATTGATTGCAAACAGAGAAACTGACTTCAATTAGGTGGCGGATCGGAGCAACATAATAGTAGATGTTCATAAGAAATCTAGTTTACTATTCGATGTAATGGGTAACAGTTTTTAAGTTATACGGTCCACTGCTATACAAACGAGTAAGGCATTAGAGGAGGCGGTTCATGCTATCCTCTATTTGTCTATGAAAACAGCATGAATCCTCATCATAATTTTAACCCGCATTAACGGGCAGGAACCCTTTAATTTAAGGCTTAGAGGAATTGAAGAAGCGAAGGTGGGGGATTACAGCCTGTTATCCGGAATAAAAAATGAACGAAGTGGTCTACATATCAATCATTTCTCATACAAATAGAGAGTTGATGAAATTTATGTGAGGGGATAGATATGCTAGATTATGGAAAACGTTTATTGATTGTATTGATTTTTGGAATTTGTATCAGTTTGATGTTTATTGGTGGGAAAGGTAAGCATGAAGTAGACGAAGGATTCATTACAAGAAATCTTAACGAAAATGTGAAAGATAAATACGGATACTTCATGTGAATTTTGTGTTTCTGACGATAAGTAACGACACGATATGATTCATGAATTGGCAAAAGAGGAAATCTCAAAATGGTCAGACCTCATACTCTATACACTGTTTAATCTGTCATGTAAACGATATATAGTAAATGTGGGTTCTGACCATTTTGTTATGGGACAGCCTCTTTGTTCATTAGGCGATATTTAGTTACTTTATTATAACGTGATTCGATATAAGAATGTAATATCTTCAAGTTGTTTTAGTTTCTCTTGCATGTCATCACTTAATGGATTATCAAAAGAGAGAACCATGATGGCTTCCCCACCAGCTTGTTTACGACCGACTTGCATGGTCGCAATGTTCTCACCATGGTCACCGATTATTTTACCAACACGGCCAATGACCCCGGGGCGATCCATATGCTGTACATATAATAGATTTCCTTCGGGATGGAAATCTATTGTGAAATCATTCAAACGAACAATGCGTGAACCATAGTTTTCCACATATGTTCCACTAATGCCGAGTTGTTTGTTATCTCCCTTGGCTGTAACGGTAATTAAGTTACTATACCCAAACGTATCATGGGAAATCTTTTCGCCAATTGTCAGACCGCGTTCTTTAGCAATCAAAAGAGCATTGACTTCATTGACGGGCACATCTAATCTGGACTTGAAGAACCCAGATAGCAAGCTTTTTGTTAAAATACTTGTATCAAAATCCAAAGCTTCACCTGCATAATTCACCGAGATTTCATGAATTCCTTCAGGCATACTTTGACTGATAATCGATCCCATCTGTTTTACTAGTTCATAAAAAGGTTGAACCTTAGCAAACACTTCTTTGGATATCGCCGGAAGATTGATCGAATTCGTGACAGGTTTGCCAGTAAGGAAAGATAGGACTTCCTGGGCAACTTGAGTCGCTACATTTAATTGGGCTTCTTTGGTCGATGCCCCAAGATGAGGCGTTGCAATAACTGAATCAAGTTCGAGTAACTTATGTCCCAATGGTGGTTCTTCTGCAAAAACATCAATGGCAGCACCAGCAATATGTCCCATGACAATCAATTCGTACAAATCATCTTCATTAATAATACCGCCTCTAGCACAATTTAATAGATAAACACCTTTTTTGCATGTTAATAAATTTTCTTTATTTATTAGGCCTCTTGTTTCTGGTGTAAGAGGGGTATGCACTGTGATAATATCAGCCAAGGTTAATAGTTTTGCCAGCTCAAGCGGAGTAACCCCCATTTTCTTCGCCCGGTCCGTCGTTAAGAATGGATCATAGACGAGCACATCCATACCGAAAACTTTTGCACGTTTCGCGATTTCACTGCCGATTCTGCCCATTCCGACAATCCCTAGACTTTTCCCATACAGCTCTGTACCTGTAAAAGAAGATCGTTTCCATTCCCCATTCTTAAGTGAGGCATGAGCTTGAGGAATATGACGCATTAGAGAAGCCATCATAGCAAAAGTGTGCTCAGCTGTAGATATTGTATTCCCGTCTGGTGCATTGACAACGACGATTCCGCGTTTAGTAGCAGCAGGGACATCGATATTATCGATTCCGACTCCAGCACGAGCAATGATTTTAAGATTTGGCATAGACGAAATTAGTTCTTCAGTTACAGTCGTTGCGCTTCTAACGAGGATCGCATCTATTTCATGAAGTTCATTTTTTGCTTCTTCTACTGTTTTTTCAATTAGCTTTACCATAGGTGCTACTAATAATGGCCCTAGTCCCTCTGGTTTAATTGCGTCTGCCACTAAAATCTGATACAAAACAAAACACCCCCTCTAAAATAATTCACTTAAATTTCAGTTAATTTTACAGGATGGATATACAAGTGTCAATTTTAGAAAGTTTCACATGTTAAAAACGAGGAAGATTTCATCATTTAACACTCATTCGATCATAGTGCAAATTTAAATCCTTGCTTTTTTTTTCATTCGATGATAAATTAAAACCAATCAAGATGGTATGGATATTTGAAAATGTATGTGTAATAGATTAGTAGCAGTTCGTTCTCCATCTTAAGAGATAGGTAACAGAGGCTAATCTGGTCGCATATAATATTTCTTGTATTCTACTACTTGGAACACGTTTTCAGAAATGGAAAAAATCGAATAGGTCTATCTTCGGGGCGGGGCGTAATTCCCCACCGGCGGTGATGAAGGGACACCTTCAAAGCCCGCGAGCCTTCGGGTTGATTTGGTGAGAATCCAAAGCCGACAGTATAGTCTGGATGGGAGAAGATGGAGGTTTCTTTCGAAATGTTCAATTTTACTTGAATTGAACGTTTATTTGACGATACCTTTAAAGCTCCCTTTAGTTCTATGAATTAAAGGGTATTTGAATGGGCGCAAATAATTTTGATGGAACCAATCCTCTTTTTCGTGGGGTAGATCACAAAAAAGAAGGAGAGAGATCTATGAAGGTGTACAATGTAAAGAAACTGGTTATTTTGGCAATGTTGGGGAGTATTTCTTATGTGTTAATGGTATTAAATTTTCCATTCCCTGGTTTACCACCGTTTTTAAAGATTGATTTCAGTGATATTCCGGCCATAATAGCTGCGCTGATTTTCGGTCCTGTTGCAGGGATTATCGTTGAATTGCTGAAAAATGTATTGGATTTTGTCATGATTGGAAGTCCGACGGGTGTGCCTGTAGGGCATATTGCTAATTTTATAGCTGGAGTTCTATTTGTTTTGCCAACCTATTACATTTTTAAAGTATTAAATTCAAAACATGGAATGACAATTGCTTTAGTTGCGGGTACGATTATCATGTCTTTATTAATGAGTGTGCTAAATTATTATGTGATTCTTCCAGCGTATACGCTATTTATGAACTGGGATACCATGTCATCTCAGGAAACAAGACAATTTGTTACGACTGCAATCCTTCCATTCAACATTTTGAAGGGTGGATTGATTACAATCGTATTTACGCTGATTTATATTAGAATGAAAACTTGGATTGATAAACAAGCATTATCTCATAATGCTTGAAGCGAATAGATGATAAGAGGATGTCACAACAGGGTCTGACCTATTGCGGCAACCTCTTTTTTATTAACAAAATTGATTAATATTTACTTTGAAAAACTCCACCTTACATATGTAAGGTGGAGTTTTTCAAAGTTGTTCGCTTTTATTTGTACTTACTCAAATTTAGTAGCGTCTCCATCAAATGATTCATCCGCAATTTTGATGGAATCTGTTGGACAGCCTTCGAAAGCATCCATCATATCATCTAAAAGAACATCAGGAACTTCAACAGTTCCTTCATTATCATCTAGTATTACGAAGGCGATGCCTTCATCATCATAATCATAAATGTCAGGCGCTGCAGCTCCACAAGCACCACAAGCGATGCATGTATCCTTGTCAACGATTGTATATTTAGCCATTACAAAACTCCTCCCGGTAAATCCGCACTTTTCTGCTTTTAAATTGGTTCATGCCTTTGCATACTTCCTTATTGTAAAACTGAATGTAGAAATTTTCAATATAAATGTAATGAAAACACTTTTTGTATCAGGATTTGTCACACGAAACGATATGATTTTGTGACAAATTTAATGTTGATATTAAAAAAACGGCCAGTTTTTTTAAATCAATCAGGTTTCATAACCAATAGACTTCAATGTTTTGGTACAATGATAGAAGGTAGAGATTATAACAAGGTTGTGAATGTAAAAAATGCAAAATTACTTTGAAATGATCGTCCTATATTGTATTCGTATATTTAATGGAGAACGCTCCGTTTATGCTATTTTACATATGCTAAAGGGGAAAAAATCGTCTCAAACGATTCAAGATATTCATCTGTTTGGACTGACGAATCTGTTAGGTACATTACCTGATATTTCGAGAAGACAGCTTGAAATAACTGTGGATAATCTGCTTCAATCAGGGCTACTTATTGCTTTACCTCAAAATGGCTATTATCTGTTAACCTCGAACAGTCAAGAACTACTGCAACAGCATCTGAAAAAGTATCCATTCCCAGAAACGTTGAATGGATTCAGATTTCAAAATCGTACCCAATCGTATTGGAGCAGATTAAGCCTCTTGATTCAAACTATATCACATATTATTCACAAGCAAAATCGTTTCTATCCGATTCAAAGGAATTTCCAAACACAAACATGGGTCAAACGGTATTTAGCCCAAAATCGGCAAAGTAGAGTGGAAATTGGGCGTCATTTATTTGACGAATTATCTACTCTTCTGGAAAAAAGACCGGAAAAGGAACGAGACGTTTTTGTAAAAAGATTAACAGGTATTCATCGTATAGGAAGAACTTATTCGCAAATTGCCAAAGAATTACATGATGACGAGTGGTATATGCGGTACTTATTTCTCGGAACGATTCATTTTATGTTACAGCAAATAGATGACTCATCAGTGCAGTATCCTTATTTATACAGCATTATTAAAGATGTTCAAGGCAATTCGCACACTCAGTTAACTAACTCGACGCAAAGGACTTTAAAGTATTTATATGCTGGGAAATCGTTAGAAGAGATTGCCTTTATTCGAAGATTAAAGCGAAGTACAATTGAAGATCATATTGTGGAGCTCGCCTACTCTGATCCACGGTTTAATATTTCGCGCTTTATGTCTCCAAAAATTGAAGAAGCAATAAGAATAGCTGCTAAAACGAGCCGAACGAAACAATTACGTGCTGTTAAAGAAATCGTGGACAATGATGAAATCAGCTATTTTCAAATCCGCCTTGTCCTGGCAAAAGCAGGTGATGATAAGTGAATATAGAAGAAATTTTAGTCAAACAATTCGGTTATAATACGTTTCGTCCAGGTCAAAAAGAAGTCATCGAATCTCTACTTGAGGGCAATCATACTTTGGCAATGTTACCGACTGGTTCTGGGAAATCATTATGCTATCAGCTTCCAGCCTATGTATTAAATAAAGCAGTTATAATTGTATCACCTTTACTGTCTCTTATGCAGGACCAAGCGGAGCAGCTAAAAATGCGAGGCGAAAAAAGTGTAATTACACTGAATTCATTTTTGACATCGGTTCAAAAAAGGGAAGCGATTGAGCGTTTAGACTCGTATCGCTTTATTTACTTATCGCCAGAAATGCTTGCCGTTCCTCGTATTATCGAACGATTGCAGAAACTTGAAATTGGATTGTTCGTTATTGATGAAGCGCATTGTATTTCACAATGGGGGTATGATTTCAGAACGGATTACTTGAACTTAGGAGATGTAAGGAGTAAATTGAACAATCCTCTTACGTTGGCATTGACGGCAACTGCTACAAAAATGGTTCAAGCAGATATTAAAGAGAAGCTGAAACTCAAAAAACCAAAGGAAGTCATTACTTCTGTGGATCGCAGTAATATTGCTTATATTGTTGAGGAGCTCTCTTCGTATGCCCAAAAGCTTGCAAGGCTCAAGGAATTAGTAAACAGCTTTGATGGATCGGGAATTATTTATTTTTCAAGTAAGAAAGCGGCAGAATCTGTTACGAACTTTTTACAAGAAAATGGTGTTAAGGATATTGATTATTACCACGGAGGGATGGAACAAGAGCAAAGGATGTTGATTCAACAGCAGTTTCTTCATGGACAATTACGTATCATTTGTGCGACTTCTGCATTTGGTATGGGTGTGAATAAAAATAATGTAAGAGTCGTTATTCATTTTCATTTGCCAGGAGGGATGGAAGCTTATTTACAGGAAATAGGCAGAGCAGGCCGTGACGGGAAGCAAAGTGCAGCCATTCTATTGTATTGTGACGGTGATGAAGGTTTACCACTCCATCTAGCAGAGCAGCAGTTGCCTACACTTTATCAAATTGAAGAGACTTGTGCCTCTCTTCATAAACTTAAAGTAGATATTTGGAATATTGAACCAAGGAAAGAAATAGAATTAAAAGAAATGCATGCATTGACAGATGTGCAGTGGAGATGGATTACGCATTTTGTAAAAGAATTTGAACATGAAGATCCGTTTATGATAACTAAGAAGTTAAAGAAAATTGCTAATGAGAGAAGGATTGAAAATCAAAACAAACTTGAGCGTTTCTTTCGTTGGGTTTCCGTTTCTGGCTGCAGACGGGTAAATATTCTGTCTTACTTTGATGTGGCGCTGACAGAAAAAAACCAAACTTGCTGTGACCGTTGCAAAGTGGTGACAGATGAGCTTTTAGCATCCTTACCATATAATGACCTAATAGTTAAAGAGTTGAAAAAAACATGGAAGCAGGAATTGGCTGCCATTTTGATAGGAGAAGCAAAAACCAATGAAGAACAAACAAGCTGAGCTCATTGGACGGCTTTCCAATCAAGAGCTACATAAGCAATTATTTTTAACACAGATTCTGCTTTTGGTTATTTCTGCTATACTTGGGTTCATTCTATTTGATTACTTTTCATCATTCACGAAAATTTTTCGAATGGAATGGAAAATAATTTATATTGGAGTTAGTGCAGGAATCACTGTTGTGTTGCTCGATTTAGTGATGATGAAACTCTTGCCAGAAGCGTATCACAATGATGGAGGAATCAATGAAAGAATCTTCACGAGTTTGTCATATCCGATGATTGCCGTGGTCGCATTATCGGTTGCAATAAGTGAGGAAGTTCTGTTCAGAGGCGTTTTACAAACCCATATTGGATTAATATGGACAAGTGTTCTCTTTGCCTTTGTTCATTATCGCTATTTGTTTCATCCATTTTTATTCGTCAATATTATTTTATTAAGCTTTTTTATTGGTTTCATTTTTGAAATGACAGGTAATTTATATGTGACGATTAGTATGCATTTCACGATTGATTTCATTTTAGGGCTAATAATTAAAATGACAAAAGGAAAGAACCTTGATAGAAAGAGGGAAGAATGATGCATCCCGATAATACACCAAATGAGTTTCAAAAAAATAATGTAAGAAAAAACGCGAAACCTTTACCAACCAGGAGCGAACTTCGAGCGAAAAAGAAAAAAAAGCGGAAGAATAAGTTTCCATTAATTAAGATATTAGCTGCTTTCTTTATTGCTATGCCCATTGCGATATATTTTTTATTACCATACTTAGAAAAACAAAAGCCAATTTCATTAACTCAGCAAAGGAAAACAAGTGGATTTGAAACAGTAGAAGTTACAAAGCGCATAAACGATGTAGAATCAAACGAAACGATAGGTTCAGAGCAAGAAAAAACGAATGATAAGGAAGCAACCCCTGTTGTTTCTAACCTACCTGAAGAAATTGAACAACCTGTGGAGAAATCTTTAGTATCTGTTTCAGAAACGAAAGAGAAGAAAGACAAAAAAAAGGACACGAAAGATGGGTATCAAATTGTTTACCATACCGTTTCGCCAAATGAAAGTTTGTTTATTATTGCAACGAACTATTATAAATCTGCTGCTGGTATCGAACAGATTAAAGAATGGAATCATTTAAATGGAGATGAAATACAGGTAGGTCAAGTTTTAAAAATCCCTTTAAAGGAAAATGAATAAGAGTTTTCAGTCATAGTTTTGGGACATGCACATATAGTGATGGTGTAGACGCATTGGGGGGGAAGTAAATGGAGTCAGCCATCCTATTATTGGACGATAATACTGATCAGGCGACGAAACAAATGTTGCAGCATGTAGTAGAGCGAAAAAGAAAATTTGAGGCATTGAAAAAAAAGCATATCATGACGGTGTGGGCAACAATTATTTCCGCAGGCTCATTGTTTGCCTACCTATATACTGCTATAATTATTCCCTATTCTTATTCTTTTTTCACGATGTTTTCTGCGTTTGTTGATCAGTTTACGCATATGCTATTTTTACTAATGACAGTGGGCTTGTATGGCTACATGGGTATCATGAAGAAAAAGGCTGATAAAGCAGAGCTGGAATACCATACAATGAGAAAAGAAATCATTCATAAAAGCAAAGAGCTGTGGAAACCTGAGATGAAATGGGAAAATCGGCACAAGGTGTTTGAAATGATGAAGAAAAATTATGATATAAATCTGTATCATGAAAGTAAATAGAGCTATAATAAACGTGCTTTTCCAACATGACATGTAAATTGTTTCATCAGGGGCATGACTCTTTGACTTTGGGTCAGCCTATTTTTGTATGAAGGACATGGGGACTTAGTCTTCGCGACTTATTCATATAGTCAATCTACTTAGCAAGTATACTTAGGTAATCAAGAAAGCGTCCGAAATTCCGGTTCCGCACAGCCGTCATTGAGATTAGGCGAGTGCAACGTGTTACATGATTGATCCTTCATGGAAAATGGTGGCGTTTTATCCCATACAATTTTTATTTAAAATCAAATGGTAAGTGATGAGAAGGAAGGCTGTCAATAGATGATTCAAAACGGAATAATTATAGGTCTCGTCATAATTATAGTCCTGATCGGTTATATGTGGCGAATGGCATTTTTAAATAGAGTTTTAGTGCAATCCTTGAACTTTGAAGATTTTTCGGAATCAGCACATCCTATTTCTTTATTTTTTATATCTGACATACATAGGCGAAAGGTATCATCTAAGCTAATCGATTATGTCCATAATAAAGCGGATATCGTCATCATTGGTGGTGATTTAAGAGAAGGCGGAGTTCCGTGGAATCGGGTGACTGCGAATATTAAAAAACTAAAAGAAATAGGCCCCGTCTATTTCGTATGGGGAAATAATGATTATGAACAAAATGAGCAAGAATTATTGAATATACTCGAGAGGCAAAATGTGACAGTCCTTAATAATAAATCGACGAGGCTTACAGTATCAGAAAATCAAAAGATTACGTTAATTGGTATCGAGGATATAAGTGAAAAAAAGGCGAGGTATGATTTAGCTCGTAAAGATGCTGCAGAGACTGATTTTAGAATTTTAATTAGCCACAACCCACTTATTGTCAATAAGGTAAAAAGAAGCCATAATATTCATCTTGTTTTATCCGGTCATACTCATGGCGGACAAATTAGGATTTTTGGAATCGGACCATATGAGCATGGAGGAATAACTAAAACTGAAAAATCGCTTTTTTTAACGAGTAATGGGTATGGAACAAGTACGATACCATTACGGCTGGGGGCAAAACCAGAGACCCATTTACTGACGCTTCAAAATGGAAAGGACACGGAATATAAATCAAAAATCATTGAACTGTAGCTTGGACAAATGTCAATTTACGAGTTTTTATTCTTTGAATTACCTTATTTTAAATGTTGATTGAGAGGATTTAATGCTACTATTAGAAAATGTTAAACCAGATTTAGTATAATGATCTTTTGTATTGTCTGAACATATAACAGACATCTTTAAGTTGAGGGAAAAAGTGAAACATACAGACCCTGATATAATTGTCGGAATCGATGGTGAGAATGAAGAGTTAATTAGAAGCGAAAATGGATATGCACCGTGAAAAATCGTTTTCATATGATGTATGAAAATGGTTATTCAGGGGGCATTTTTTTATGAAGCTTGAGCGACTGACGAATAACAAGATTAAAATATTTTTAACATTCGATGACTTGTTTGATCGAGGAATAACCATAGAAGATATTAAAGCTAATTCACTCAAGATTCACAAACTTTTTCAGGAAATGGTGGAAGAAGCATGTGAGGAAATGAACTTTAAAATGAGCGGATCAATTGCGGTTGAGATTTTTTCCTTACAGGCACAAGGGGTAATTATTGTTGTTTCTAAGAGCGAGGAAGACATGTTGACTGATGAAGATGAATACCTGGATTTAGATGTTCGGATTGGTGAACATCCTTATATACTTTATACGTTTGCAGATATTGAAGCAGTTATTCAACTCGCGCATTGTGTAAAACAAATGAATGTTTGCATAACCCTTTATGAATTTGAGAGTCAATATTATTTTCTGATTGAAAAGGTGCCGGAAGAGTCGTATGATACGATTATTTCGCTTTCTGCTGAATATGGGTATGCGTCTACGTTGACTATATCTAGATTAAAGGAATATGGAAATTGTATTATACCTGAAAACGCTCATTTCATACTTACGAAGTATTTTTCTAAATAATTATGATATGGAAAGGTGAAGAGCAATGGCAAGAAAAACAACGTTCAATTGCTCTTTCCTACTTTGTAAATCCAAGGTCTAACTGTTTTGTTACGTAGGATAGAGTAAGATGAATGATGCCGCTTTCAAGAAGTTTGTGATTATTCTACTTTTTCCAATTTTAATGCTTTGCAGAAGTGATACAAAGGTGTATACTTTTGAATGAAGGACACGAGGACAGGGCTTCGCGACTTACTCATATAGCTAATCCATTTAACGGTATACTTATATTTATTAACGAGAAAGCATTCGATATTCCGGCTTTGCACCGCCACCATTGTGATTTTAGCGAGTGTAGCGTGCTTAATGATCTATCCTTCATTGTAACTAGAGGCGTTTTAAAGCCATTTTAGGTTTTGTATGAAAGATGACTCAAAGTAATTACTGAAGATTCTAGGAGGTATACAGATGGTAGCCGAGAAAGGTACTGACCATACTAACCAAGAACAAGAATATGATGTGCTGAAGTCTACTCAGACTGTAATACATAAAGCATTGGACAAGCTTGGTTATCCTGAGGAAGTTTATGAGCTGCTTAAAGAACCATTGCGTTTGTTAACAGTGAAGATTCCAGTAAGAATGGATGATGGATCAGTAAAAATATTCACTGGATATCGTGCTCAACATAATGATGCGGTAGGTCCTACTAAGGGTGGAATTCGTTTTCATCCAGATGTGACTGAAAAAGAAGTGAAGGCATTATCTATTTGGATGAGCTTAAAATGTGGAATTGTTGATTTACCATATGGAGGAGGAAAAGGCGGAATCGTTTGTGACCCTCGTAATATGTCGTTCCGTGAGCTAGAAAGATTAAGCCGCGGTTATGTGCGTGCGATTAGTCAAATCGTTGGACCAACGAAGGATATCCCTGCTCCGGATGTATTTACCAACTCACAAATCATGGCTTGGATGATGGATGAATATAGCCGAATGGATGAATTCAACTCCCCTGGTTTCATTACGGGTAAACCGCTTGTTTTAGGTGGTTCACATGGTCGTGATTCAGCTACGGCGAAAGGGGTTACAATTGTTATTCATGAAGCAGCTAAGAAAAAAGGCATCGATGTAAAAGGTGCGCGCGTCGTTGTTCAAGGATTCGGTAATGCTGGAAGCTATCTTGCGAAATTTATGCATGATGCAGGTGCGAAGGTCGTAGGGATTTCTGATGCTTATGGTGCCCTTTATGATCCGGATGGACTGGATATTGATTATTTACTTGATCGCCGTGATAGTTTTGGAACGGTTACCAAGTTATTTAAGAATACGATTACAAATAAAGAGTTGTTAGAACTTGAATGTGATATTCTTGTGCCAGCAGCTATTGAAAACCAAATAACAGAAGATAATGCTCACAATATACAGGCGAAGATTGTTGTCGAGGCAGCTAATGGTCCGACAACGATGGAAGCTACACAAATCTTAACTGACCGCGGCATCCTACTTGTACCAGACGTACTTGCTTCTTCCGGTGGAGTTACCGTTTCTTATTTTGAATGGGTTCAGAATAACCAAGGGTACTACTGGGGCGAAGAAGAAGTAGAAGAGAAACTAGAAAAAATCTTGATTAAAGCGTTCAATAATATTTATGACACTGCACAAACAAGACGTGTTGATATGCGCTTGGCTGCCTATATGGTAGGGGTAAGAAAAATGGCAGAGGCTTCACGTTTCCGCGGTTGGATTTAAGTCTTAAGCTTAATTAATTGATGAAAGTGACAAAATCTCCTATTCTTAATGAAAAGGAGATTTTTTTTTTGAAAAGTTTCTTGAAATATAAGGAATCGCATCTACAAACAGGCACCATGCGCCATCGGCTCAAGATCAAAAGCCGATAAGAGGACGACTTGTGCTTTGATACAAGAAAGAGGGTAAAACATGATTCAAGAAGAAGTGATTATTATTGGCGGGGGACCATGTGGCCTCGCTGCAGCCATTGCTTTAGAGAATGAAGGAATTCAGGCACTTGTTATCGAAAAAGGTAATATTGTGAATTCTATCTATAACTACCCCACTCATCAGACGTTTTTTAGCACGAGTGAAAAACTTGAGATTGGCGATGTTGCTTTTATTACAGAAAATAGAAAACCAGTCCGGAATCAGGCGCTAGCCTACTATCGAGAAGTAGTGAAGAGAAAACAATTACGAATTTCATCATTTGAAAATGTAACTAGTGTTGAAAAAGAAGAGAATGGTACCTTTGTCGTTAGTACTTCTAAAGCAACCTATTTTGCGAAAGCCATTATTGTCGCAACTGGGTATTATGACCACCCGAATTATCTAAATATTCCAGGTGAAAATTTTCGGCATGTATCGCATTATTTTAAGGAAGGTCACCCATTCTTTGATAAAGATGTAACCGTGATTGGTGGAAAAAATTCAAGTATTGATGCTGCATTGGAGCTCGTAAAGGCCGGTTCAAGGGTTACCGTTCTTTATCGAGGTATGGAATATTCTCCAAGCATTAAACCGTGGATATTACCAGAGTTCGAATCACTAGTTAAAAATGGGACAATCACAATGGAATTTGGTGCCCATATTGATGAAATCACCGAAAACCAAGTAATCTATCATACGGCTGAGCGTGTCGAAGCAATTAAAAGCGATTATGTGTTTGCTATGACAGGCTATCATCCGGATTATTCCTTTTTAGAAAGAATGGGGATTCACATTCAAGAAGAAAATGGCAGACCAATATTTAACCATGAAACAATGGAAACGAATGTATCTGGAATATACATTGCTGGGGTTATTGCTGCTGGAAATAATGCAAATGAAATCTTTATTGAAAATGGTCGTTTCCATGGTGGAATGATTGCTGCACATATTGCTTCTAAAATTCTCTAATTCGCATATGCCAATCTAAATAGAGTGCTAAACCAAAATTCGATTGAGCACTTTATTTAGATATACCATACATACGTAAATATATTCTAGATTCATTAGGGGTGATTTATATAAAGTCTCAAGTAGTAAATTTCGCGAAATTCAATCGATTAATTTGGCTATTTCCGCTCTTTTATTTCATTCACGATTTGGAAGAAATTTGACTGTAGAGACATTCCTTATTAATCATTCCGATACGATTTCTTTCAGTCTAACAACAAGGCAGTTTACATTTGCCCTTTTACTATTATGGATCATATCAGTAATTGGATGCTATCAAGCTTTAAAGAAGGAAGTATTCTTAGGAATGGAGCCACTTACTTTCTTTTCATTTTTAGTACCAGGTCTCTTTTTAGCCAACGGTGTAAGTCACGTCATTCAATTCATTAGTATAAAAGACTATGTTCCAGGTATCATTACATCGATACTTGTCATCTATCCATATTCTTTTTTTACTCTTAAATACTTGTTCAAAGAGAAATTAATAACGATGAAAAAATTTATGTGGTTTCTATGTTTAGGTTTTATTTTACAAATTCCTTTTGCACTTTTATCCCTTTGGTTTGCCAAATTATTGTTTTAATCTATGGTTATTTTACTTTGAGACGAGTCATCCATTTAAATTTACAGAGAAAACATTCGCTGGATTTCTATTTGAGATTCTGTGTTATGTAGGGCAATCAATAATTTGATCCGTGCTTTCTGACCGTTGAGACCGTTTGAGAAAATGATCCCCATATCTTTCAACTGCTTCCCACCTCCGTTATATCCATACACATCTTGTACGATTCCATTAAAGCAGCGAGAGACGATCACAACAGGAATATTTGCCGCTAATAGGGCCTCGATCCCTTTCAGCGTTTCGGGAGGCATATTGCCTTGGCCTAGAGCTTCAATGACTAAACCATCAATATTCATCTCCTTTAATGCATAAAATAAGGCAGAGTCCATTCCAGCGTGTGCTTTAAGCAAGGTTACTCGTTTTGAAACGGTTTCCATCGGATAATTTTCTTGATGCTCAGGATGATGATGAAAAAAAACAGTACGCTTTGTCACAATCCCTATTGGACCGTATTGTGGACTTTGAAAAGTGGAAACATTGCTAGTATGCGTTTTAGTAGCGTTGGCGGCTGTATGAATTTCATCATTTAAGACGATGAGGACGCCTTTTCCAACCGCTTGATCACAGATTGCAACCTTAATGGATGAAATGAAATTGTATAATCCATCAGAGCCGATTTCATTGCTTGAGCGCATAGCACCTGTGACAACGATAGGGATACTCGTCTGTATCGTCAAGTCAAGAAAATAGGCTGTTTCTTCAAGAGTGTCTGTACCGTGGGTGATCACAACTCCGTCGATTGGCGCATCTTGGATTGATTCCTCTATTAGCTTCTTAATCGAAAGCATTTCTGTAGCAGTGATATGTGGCGAAGGCAAGTTAAAAGGCTCTTTGATGATTAAATTTGCCATATCGTGAATCGTCTCAGACGTTATTTTAATTGGGTTTTCATTGGCTAATTTTACAGCGCCAGCCGAATCCTCCATCATAGAGATCGTCCCACCTGTATGAATAATTAACACATTTTTTTTCATAATTCGTCACCTCCAGGTTCATTAAAAAAGCCAATTACAGAAATTAAGCTGTCATTTTCTTTTTCCTCATTCCATGATACGATTAAATAAAAGATAAGAAAAGGGGTCAGCCATGCTGGTCATTTTAACTGCAGGCATTGCACCTGGTTTAGCATTGCTGAGTTACTTTTATTTGAAAGATCAATATGACTCTGAACCGGTTTCTGCTGTGTTTAAGACGTTTTTATATGGCGTTTCTCTAGTGCTTCCAATTATGTTTCTCCAATATGTGATGCAAACGGAAAATGTCTTCACATCCCAATTTGGCGAAGCATTTCTAAAAGCTTCACTGCTGGAGGAATTCATGAAGTGGTTTTTTCTTCTGTACATTATTTATCCGTTCGCTGTATTTGATGAACCGTACGATGGAATTGTTTATGGTGTTTCTGTTTCACTAGGGTTTGCGACGATGGAGAATATTTTATATTTAATTGCGAATGGAGTTGAACATGCATTAGGAAGAGCGATACTTCCTGTGTCTAGTCATGCATTATTCGGTGTAATCATGGGGTACTATTTAGGTAAAGCCAAATTCTCCAAGACACATAAAAAACTATTCTTGTTCTTATCTCTAGGAATATCGGTGTTTCTTCATGGATTGTATGACTTCATTCTCTTAATAGATCGGTTTTGGGTTTATTTGATTTTGCCATTTATGATTTTTCTTTGGTGGTTAGCTTTGAAAAAAGTAAAAACTGCACGACGTCTATCTGAATTTCATGATTCAACAAGTTTTTAAATAATAGTGCGTGTTCAAAAGGAGGATAAAAAGAGCCGAGAAATTCGAAAGCTATTTTTACCGAACTTTTTGAACAACCTTTAATAGGCAATCCTAATATCGATTTTTCAGCTCAAATCATTTAAAAGAGAGTAAAGAGGGAGACCAATTGGTTTTCCTCTTTTTGCTATTAAGGTTTTTTCTACTTATCTTGGAATAAAAACGGCCCTTAAGAAGAAAATAGGTATACATTACATCATAAGAAAAAGAGGGTGTGTAGTTGATGAAAGGAATTTCGTCAAAATGGAAAGGTGCAATAGCGACAGTTTTAGCTGTTTGTTGCTTAGCATTTTCTGACTATGATGCTTCGGCCTTTACGAGCCAAGTTATCCAAAAAGGTGCGGTCGGAGACGATGTCATTGAGCTTCAAGCTCGTTTGCAAAATATCGGCTATTATCATGGGAAAATCGACGGGGTATATGGGTGGGGAACGTATTGGGCTTTGCGAAATTTTCAACAAAGCTTTGGGCTACCTATTGATGGTTTAGCTGGCTTTACAACGAAAAAAAAGCTTGCAGATGCATCGAATTTTAATGCGAAATTTGTCCATGAACAAATTCAAAAAGGCAACGAGTTTACGTATTATGGTGGCGTAGATATTGAAAAGCAAATTAAGCCGAATACAAATAAGAAGAATACGAACGCGGCGGGGAAAACGAATACTAGTACGAAACAAGCTACCAAAAGCAATCAAAAAACGAATACTGCTTCGAATCTTCCAGCCGGGTATTCACAGAATGATATTCAATTATTAGCGAATGCAGTGTACGGTGAATCTAGAGGTGAACCTTATATAGGGCAGGTTGCAGTTGCTGCTGTAATCTTAAATCGTCTGGATAGTCCTTCGTTTCCAAATACGATATCTGGGGTTATTTTTGAGCCTGGAGCGTTTACGGCTGTAGCGGATGGCCAAATCTGGCTGACTCCCAATGAAAGAGCAAAAGAAGCAGTTATTGACGCAATCAATGGTTGGGACCCAAGTGGAAATGCTGAGTATTACTTTAACCCACAAACAGCAACAAGTAAATGGATTTGGACAAGACCCCAAATTAAACAAATCGGCAAACATATTTTCTGTCATTGAGAGGTGAAACGAATTGATTAGAAACGTAGTGATTGGTGTATTAGTATTAGCTGTAGCAGGTACTGGATTTTGGGGCTATCAAGAACATAAGGAAAAAAACGCAATCTTGATTAATGCTGAAAATACGTATCAACGTGCATTTCATGATTTATCGTATCAGGTAGATATTTTGCAAGATAAGATTGGTAATACATTAGCAATGAATTCACGGACATCTCTTAGTCCTGCCCTTACAGATGTTTGGAGAATCACATCTGAAGCACAAAATGATGTAGGTCAACTTCCATTGACATTACTTCCGTTTAATAAAACAGAAGAGTTCTTGTCAGATATCGGTGATTTTAGCTATCGAACTGCTGTTAGAGATTTGGAAAAAGAACCGCTTAATGATAAGGAGTACACTAGACTTGAAACACTTTACGGCCAAGCTGGAGAAATTCAAAAGGAACTAAGAAAGGTCCAACATCTTGTTATTAAGAATAATCTTCGTTGGATGGACGTTGAAATGGCTTTAGCGTCAGGGAAAGAGAATACGGACAACACGATTATTGATGGTTTCGAAACGGTTGAAAAAACAGTGTCGGGTTACTCTGAATCCCAAACAGGAGATCCCACTTATACGAGTAGTAAGCAAGAAAATAAAAACTATCAAAACTTAAACGGTGAGATTATTTCCAAAAAAGAGGCGGTTCAAAAAGCGGAAAAATATGCAAAAATGAAAGAGCCGATCGAGGTGAAGGTTGAAGAAAATGGAAAAGGTGCGAAATATGGATTCTATAGTATAAGTCTCCTGGAAACAGGTACCAATACCGAAGTAGATATGGATATAACTAAAAAAGGCGGATATCCAGTCTGGTATATTAACAATCGTGATATTCAGAGCAGTAAATTGGATTTAAATAAAGCGAGTCAAAAAGCGGTTCAATTCCTAAAAGAAAATGATTTTGAATCACTGGATTTGTTTGAAAGTGCTCAATATGATCATATCGGATTATTTAATTTCGTTACTTTACAAGATGGTATAAGAATCTATCCTGATTCAGTGAAAATTAAGATTGCACTTGATGATGGATCGGTGCTCGGCTTTTCAGCTGATGACTTCTTTCAATCACATAAAAAACGTGATATTCCCAAAGCCACACTATCTGTTGAAGAAGCAAAAACAAAAATCAATCAGAAAGTAACTATTATGGAGGAAAGAAAAGCGTTAATAGTCAATGATCTTGATCAAGAAGTCCTTTGTTATGAATTTTTAGGAACCATTAATCAAGATACGTATCGGATTTTTATCAATGCTAATTCGGGCAGAGAAGAAAAAGTGGAAAAATTGAAAAATTCTGAGCCGGTTTATGAAAATCTATTGTAAGAAACGAATGTAGCATTAAGACGTGATATTTTGTATGGAGAATGATCTAAATAACTCGTATACGATAGAGGGGTCTCCCTCACATTTTGGTTCATACAAACACATAGATTGTTTTTGTAGCATATTATTCATATAAAAAAAGGAAGAGTACGTATGTGCTTTTCCTTTTTTTGTTTTCATGTAATAATAATGGAAATAGAGATAGAAAAGCCGATGTTCAAAAAAACATGAAGCATTCATTTCTACTGTCAAATTTGGAGAAAGAAAGCCTCGTGTTGAACAAGTTATTATAGGGAAGTGTGAAATGATGATTAATATCGGGGACGCTATATTAATAAAGCCAAGGTTTTCTACGACTGAAGAAGTGTATAAAGCAATGGTAGTAGAGCTAGAGAATGGTGGTTTATTTATTGATTATCCGGTGAATGTTGAGACTGGGAAGATTGCTTTTTTGCCAGATGGTATGCAATTGGAGATTACAATTACTGATTCAGATCAAGCTGTTCATATTTTTGAATCTGAGGTGCTAGGTAGGATTAGAGTAAGAATTCCAATGATTCAATTATTATTACCTCCGGAGAATACTTTCATTCGAATTCAGAGACGACAATATGTAAGACTGGAGGTCTCAGTGGATGCAGCTATCCATCCACAAAAAAATGAATTTTCACCTTTTAAAACCATTACGGAAGATATAAGCGCCGGTGGAGTAGCGATAAGGCTACCGAAAAATGTGGATATAAAAGAAGCTACCAACGTAAAATTATGGCTCGTTTTGCCCTTGAAGTCAGGAGAAATTCATTATCTAAGCATGAAGGGAAGAATCACTCGCTTAAACGATGAACAAAAAGGAAAAAATATCCTTTCGATTCAATTTATTGATGCAACGGATACCGATATTAAATTATTCATGCGTTTTATTTTTGAAAAACAGCTGGAGTTAAAGAAGCGGGGAATTATCTAAAAAATGTTAGACTACTTATGCTAAACATATAGTTTAGTTAACAAGTATTATATATCATTATTTCGTAAAGAAATTGAATGAATAACATATCATTACTCCATACTGTTAGAAAGGCTTGATCGCGGATGGAGGATTTGAACAATTTTGAAAACAGTAGAACGATTTATTATTAAATTGATTTGGATTCAATTGATTTTCTTGCTTGCCTTTCAGCTTTTTTTGAATCGTGAAGAAACGTTTGTTCAATTTAAAAAACTTGCTCGGTATGAAGGGGTCAATAGCAATAATTATACGAAAGTCATTGAAACGTTTGATGATTTGCAAGACTAAAAGAAAGCGGATTTTTTCGCTTTTTTTTGTTGAAGTAACCTTAGAGTGCGTGTTTAAAAAGAGCCGAGAAGTTCGAGAAGCGTATCTCGAGAGACCTGCACGTATACAACAATACGCGAGGACCAGAGAGACAGAGATTTGATGCAATTCGCGAGCTTTTTTACCGGACTTTTTGAACATCCTCTTAGAGGTTTAAAAAGCTCATTTAATTTTTTTCGTATGGCACCGCTATTATACATGAATGAGCTAAAAACGTTAGAACAACCTCTTAATAGTATGTTACCTAAGGAGGTGAAATCTTATTTGTTAGGCAAAAGTATTTCTGTTTCCTTAAGTGAATGTGATAAAATAAAGAGGAAAAGATATTACAGCGTTAGATAGGATTTTAGGAGGATTTATGATAAAAAAAATATCTGTTGCCATCGATGGACCTGCAGCAGCGGGGAAGAGTACCGTGGCAAAAATAGTGGCAGAAAATTTTAAGTACATTTATGTGGATACAGGTGCAATGTACCGTGCATTAACATATAAAGCTTTTAGTGAACGAATCAATCCGACAGAAGAGCAAGAACTTTTTTCTTTGCTGACACAAACGGAAATCGAATTAATGCCAAGTGAACATGGACAACTTGTGTTTCTTGATGGTGAAAATGTCACAGCACAAATAAGGAATAACGAAGTGACAGCTGCTGTATCTGAAGTATCTAAGCATCGTTCGATTCGAGAAGAAATGGTCACAAGACAGCAACAGCTAGCAAAAGGCGGCGGTGTTGTCATGGATGGACGGGATATCGGCACACATGTCCTTCCAGATGCGGAAGTAAAAGTGTTCTTAATTGCTTCAGTAGAAGAACGCGCACACCGTAGATATCAGGAAAATTCACAAAAAGGATTTTCAGCAGATATAGAGAAATTAAAAGAAGAGATTGCTTTACGTGATAAGCTGGACTCGGAACGGGAAGTATCACCATTAAGAAAGGCGAAAGATGCCTTAGAACTAGATACTACCTCGATGTCGATCGAACAGGTAGCAAAGAAAATTATTTCGCTCATAGAAGAAAGGATAAGATGAATTTGAATTTTTACACATTTGCAAAAAACGTTGTAAAAATTGTTCTATTGCCATTCTATAGGGCTAAAGTGATAGGAAAGGAAAATATCCCGGGAGGGGGTGGCGTCCTAATCTGTACCAACCATATTAACAACCTAGATCCGCCAATGGTTGGAATTGCAACGAAAAGAGACATTCACTTTATGGCTAAAGAAGAATTGTTTCAGATTCCTATTTTGAAGGGCGTATTACCTAAAGTTCATGCATTTCCAGTAAAACGTGGATTGAGTGACAGGGAAGCGCTGCGAAAAGGACTAGCGATACTTAAAGATGGGCAAGTATTAGGGCTTTTCCCAGAAGGAACACGAAGTAAGGATGGTCAATTAGGTGAGGGATTAGCGGGAGCAGGATTTTTCGCTCTCCGATCAAAAGCAACAGTCCTCCCATGTGCAATTATTGGTCCATATAAAATGTTTAGACCTGTAAAAATTGTCTTTGGAAAACCGATGGATTTTGAAAGATTGCGCGAAGAGAAAGTTTCAGCAGATGTCGCAACGAAGGCTATCATGAATGAAATTCAAACTTTGATTAATGAGCATAAATAATTCATCTTGCTTGACAATTTATCGTTTTTATTAGAGTTTATATAAATAGGGGATTAATTCCGAATTATGAATTAATATAAAATCTTTATTCACTCTTAGACAGGCAAGCTAACATATTCTTAGATCAGGAAAAAGCCTGGAATAGAAATTCTGCAGTGCAGTCATGGGTTAAGGAGGAGTTCGTAATGACAGAAGACATGAACCAAATTGAAGTAAACAATTATGTAGTGGGAGACAAGGTGAATGCAACGGTTTCCAAGGTAGAGGAAAAACAAGTCATTGTAGCTGTGGAAAACGTGAAAGCCGATGGCATTATCCCCATAAGTGAATTATCAAGCTTACACATCGAAAAAGCATCTGACGCAGTAGCACAAGGCGATATACTTGAACTTGAAGTAATCAAGGTAGAGGAAGAAGCTCTTATTCTATCAAAAAGAAAAATAGATGCTTTAAAGGCTTGGGATCAACTTGAACGAATGTTCGAGACTCAGGAAGTATTTGAAGCGGAAGTTCGGGACGTCGTGAAAGGCGGTCTTGTCGTTGATTTGGGAGTAAGAGGATTTGTTCCTGCTTCTCTAGTTGAAGACTATTTTGTAGAAGATTTCTCAGATTATAAAAACAAATCATTAACATTTAAAATCGTTGAGCTTGACAAAGAGAAAAATCGTTTAATTCTATCACATCGAGCGGTCGTTCAAGATGAAAAGAAAAAACACAAATCAAATATTCTTGATAAAATCGAAAGCGGACAAGTGATTGAAGGAATCGTTCAAAGACTGACAGATTTCGGAGCATTCGTAGATATCGGCGGTGTAGACGGTCTTGTTCATATCTCACAGCTTTCTCATGATCATGTTGAAAAAGCAGCTGATATCGTCTCAGAAGGTGATCAAGTAAAAGTGAAAGTTCTTTCCGTTGATCGTGATAATGAAAGAATCTCTTTATCCATTAAAGAAACACTACCTGGACCTTGGGAAGGTATTGCAAAAAAAGCTGCAAAAGGATCGGTGCTGGAAGGGACAGTTAAGCGTCTCGTTTCATTTGGAGCGTTTGTTGAAATTTTCCCTGGAGTAGAGGGTCTCGTGCATATTTCGCAAATCTCGCATAAGCACATTGGCACGCCTCACGAAGTTTTGCAGGAAGGTCAACCTGTTACGGTGAAGGTGCTTGAGGTGAATGAAGAGGATCAACGTTTGTCCTTAAGCGTTAAAGATTTGCAGGAGCAAGACTCTTCACCTTATGGGGAATATGAATTGCCTGAAGAGTCAAAAGGGTTTCAATTAGGTGAAATTCTTGGCGATGCATTTAAAAAATTAAAATAATGATAAGCCTGTCATATTATGAATGAGTCAGACCCCAGACCTACTATATTCGTTTATACGATATAATAAACGGTGTATAGAGTGTGAGGTCTGACTCATTTTTTTAGAAAAGATTCGTTATTTTACAAAAAAGTAACTTCTAATTATATTTTACTGTTTATTTCTTCTTCTCGCCTCTTCAGGTCCTTCCATCTTCGTTGCACCAGAATATTTAAGAGACTGATCACGGTCTGACTCCACGCTGTGGCTCATCTTTAATTTTTTCTCTTGTCGATCTTTTCCCATTATTAACACCTCCTTCTTTTAACCTAACTAAAGGTCCCTTTATTTATTCACAGAATCCGTATGAATTATGAAAAACAAGTGATGCCAAGGTTTAACCTCTGATTAAAGCAGACATACTGTTTTATAAGAGGTTGTTCAAAAAGTCCGGTAAAAATAGCTGTCGAATTGCTTCGTCGCTCATTGTTGACCTTCTGTTAAAACCACGCACGTCCTGTGCGCAACACAGAAGCCAGCACATCCTGTGCAAGTCCGGTCCTCACGTATTACTGTATACGTTTGGGTCCTCTCGAGATGCACTCCTCGAACTTCTCGGCTCTTTTTATCCTCCTTTTGAACATGCGTTATTAAGGGGAGTGTTGAAGATGGAAGGGTTACTTTTTTATTGGATTACTTGGATTGCGTGGGTCGTTGTCATGTTCTTTTTTTCAAAGACACAGGTCTTTCGTTTTCCATTATTAGTTCACCTATTAGCCGTAATGGGAATTGCCGGATATATTCTTCATATCGGAAGGTACTCAATTGGGTTCGCTGGAATTTATTTATTATTTGTCGTTCTCATCTATCATCGTAGACTTTCAGTGTATCAGTTGGCCTATTTCATGCTTTCTTGTCTGATAATTGCATTAGGCTATGCTTCTTTTCAGTTATTTGCACTGCTCGATCCGCTTTGGGTCTTTGTCAATCCTACATGGTTAGCTGCGCTTTTGCTTCATTTTTTAACATTATTTTTATATAAAAGCTGGAAACAGCGAATAAGTAGCATTCTTGTCGGCATGATTTTAGGTGATGGGATTTATATGGTTACGATGGTACACAATTCACTTTCTTATACCGCTGTATCTTACATATTGCTTGATATGATGACCATTTCAGTCAGTGCAAGTCTTTTTTGGTCAGGTCTTGAATGGTTAAGTGTTTTTGCAATGAACTATATGCAAAGTAAATTTCATACAGGACAAAAACAATTATAGCGGTTGTTCGAGATGCTCAGGGAAATGACGGATAAATTGCAAAGAAGCGTATTTAACTGACATACTTAAGCGTCGGACTTCTTATAAAACTAGGATTTCAATTAGTGTTTGTCCTACACAATTCACTGATTAGCTCCGGTGCTTAGTTTCCTCTGAAAAAGAAACTTCGCCATTTCTGAGCATCTATTTGGCTTGCTAAAACGGATTCAATTGTATAGATTATTATAGTTGAGCTATGGTTATAGTTTTTCTATATTGTTGATTGTTGAAAAATTTGATACTATATGATAGTTAGTGAAGGCTGCTGAAAGCTTTGCAGATAACGAATGAAGAACAATTAGAGCGTATGCTAAGAAGGTTGTCTTCTTTAAGGAACCTGTCAATATTTTATGAAAGTTTGTGGACTCTTTTCATTAAAATATATTTGATTATCTAAAAAAGTCAGGGTTTAATACGGTAAAGTGAAACTTCGATCAGTGGGTCTCACTGCCCGTTAATGCGGGATAAATGGAATGCATTCATGAATGTAATGATGGAAGCGATACATGTTAAAAGAGAGGATGACAAACAACATGCCAAAACCGGTAGTTGCCATAGTTGGCCGCCCGAACGTTGGGAAATCAACCATCTTCAATCGAATTGTCGGAGAGAGAGTTTCGATTGTAGAAGATGTTCCTGGTGTTACGAGAGATAGAATATATAGTTCAGGAGAATGGCTGACATATGATTTTAATATTATTGATACAGGTGGAATTGATATCGGAGATGAGCCATTCCTCGAACAAATTCGTCAACAAGCTGAAATTGCTATTGATGAAGCAGATGTCATTATTTTTATGACAAATGGACGTGAAGGAGTTACTTCTGCAGATGAGGAAGTAGCGAAAATCCTTTATAAATCAAAAAAACCAGTCGTTTTAGCTGTGAACAAAGTGGACAATCCTGAAATGAGAAGTCAAATTTATGATTTTTACTCACTTGGTTTTGGGGAACCCTATCCGATCTCTGGATCACACGGTCTAGGACTTGGTGATTTGCTTGATGAAGTTGCTAAGCATTTCCCGCAATTCGATGGCAGTGATTATGATGAAGGTGTCATTAAGTTCAGTTTGATTGGACGTCCAAATGTCGGAAAATCATCACTTGTAAACGCCCTATTAGGTGAGGACCGAGTGATTGTCAGCGATATTGAAGGAACAACAAGAGATGCAATTGACTCCCCTTATAAATTTGATGGCAAAGAATATGTCATCATTGATACGGCAGGCATGCGGAAAAAAGGGAAAGTATATGAAAGTACCGAGAAATATAGTGTACTAAGAGCTTTACGAGCGATTGAACGTTCTGATGTTGTTCTTGTCGTCTTAAACGCGGAAGAAGGAATTCGTGAGCAGGATAAGAAAATCGCTGGATATGCTCATGAAGCGGGCCGTGGTATAATCATCGTTGTCAATAAATGGGATGCGATTGAAAAAAATGAAAAGACCATGAAGGAATTCGAAGAAAGTATCCGGGCGCACTTTTTATTCATGGACTATGCACCAATCGTTTATTTATCTGCATTGACGAAAAAACGGATTCATACGGTCATGCCAATCATTGATCAAGTCAGTGAAAGTCACGCATTAAGAGTTCAAACAAATACCTTGAATGAGGTGCTAATGGATGCGATTGCTATGAATCCAACACCAACACATAATGGTACTCGTTTGAAAGTGTATTATACAACTCAAGTTGCCATTAAACCGCCAACGTTCATTGTTTTTGTGAATGATCCAGAACTTCTTCATTTTTCATATCAAAGATTTTTAGAAAATCGAATTCGAGACGCCTTTGGCTTCGAAGGAAGTCCGATCAGGATGTTCGGTCGCCAAAGAAAATAACGGAGGCGGTGTAAGTATGTCAGAAATTAAACAGAAAATTGCAGTGATTGGCGCTGGAAGCTGGGGAACAGCTCTTGCCATGGTTTTAGCCGACAATCAGCACCAAGTCCGTCTATGGGGCCATAATGAAGCGCAAATCACGGAAATTAATACACAGCACACAAACTCAAAGTATTTGCCTAATATCGAATTACCTACAAATATTGTTGGATACCATTCACTTGAACATGCCGTGGAAGGTATTGAGATGATGATCATGGCGATACCAACAAAGGCTATCAGAGACGTGCTGAAGGATATTGTTCCATTAGTAAGCCGACCTATGACTATTGTTCATGTATCCAAGGGTATCGAGCCTGATTCACTTTTGCGCATATCGGAAATGATTGAAGAAGAGGTTCCGGCATCGAAGCTTCAATCAGTCGTTGTTTTATCAGGGCCAAGTCATGCTGAGGAAGTCAGTTTGCGTCAGCCAACGATCGTAACGGTTTCATCAAAAAACATGAAAGCTGCTGAGAACATCCAGGATTTATTTATGAATCAAAACTTTCGTGTCTATACAAATCCAGACATCGTGGGGGTTGAAATTGGTGGTGCGCTGAAAAATATCATCGCTTTGGCCGCTGGTATCACGAATGGGTTAGGATATGGCGACAATGCAAAAGCAGCGTTGATCACACGAGGGCTTGCTGAAATATCTAGATTAGGGACCGCGATGGGAGCAAATCCACTGACATTTTCCGGAATCACTGGAATTGGTGATTTAATTGTTACTTGTACTAGTATTCATTCCAGAAATTGGCGTGCAGGTAATATGCTTGGCAAAGGAATTAACCTTGAAGAAGTACTTGCGAATATGGGCATGGTTGTAGAGGGTGTACGAACAACGAAAGCCGCCTATCAACTTGCTCAAAAGGTCGGAGTTGATATGCCGATTACGAATGCCTTATATGGTGTTTTGTTCAATGAACAGAACGTGAAGGATTCGGTCGATTCATTGATGACGCGAGTGAAAAGAAACGAAATTGAAGATTTGTTTAATGCTTGGGGAGAAAAACAAAAGCTGTAACATAATGTGAAACTTCAATCAGTGGGGACCCCTCCGCCTGAGCTTTTGTGATTCTTTTAAGCCTTTATAGGTTACTACTCGTTAATGAGGGATAAATATTTATCTTAAAATAGGCGATAGATGGTTCGAGTCTATGCACATCTGCATACAATGCTACGACAGTAAACTAGCAACATGCCTTGGTTTTAGGTGGATTTAGTCAAATGGCAGAAGATAAAGGACTTCTTTATCTTCTGTCTTTTTTATAATGGACTATGTTAACTAATATGTTAATAAAACAAATAGACCTAGAGCTAAAATGAGTCAAAAGTCACCATCGCTAAATAACATAACCAAATTATTTATAACAATTTGAAGGTCAGCTTTGCCTGAGGACCTGATCCTTTTTCAAATATTTCTACAGGAATCGATAATTCTCTCCCATTACTGGAAATTCATATGATATAATGATTCGGAAAAAGGAGAGGATTTTAATGACACCAGCACTACAGAAAATGTGGATTTCGTTTGTTGCCATGGGATTTATGGCAATCTCCATTTTTTCGATTTATTTTAGTCGTTATAAATTAAAAGGAATTTGGCGTACATTAACCGCAATAATTGCATACATACTAATGATTTTGGCCGGTCTGATTATTTTTGTAGTAGTTGTCAGCGGGCCGACGAATTAAAGAGGGTACCGACATGAAATCGATAAAAAGGTTCTTAAGTATTTGCACAATTCCCCTCCTATTATCAGGTTGTTTATATCCAGTTGAAAAAAAAGTGGAGAATCAGACACCTTATAAAGAGCAAATTCAGTCTGTGCAAAGCGCAGTAGATCAATTTCAAAGTGACCAAGCTGTTTTGCCGATTTTAACGAAAGAGAATGATACGCCTATTTATCAGAAATACGTGATTGACTTTAGGAAAATAGCGCCAAGATATATGGCTGAAGCGCCAGGAAACTCCTACGAGGCAGGAGGCGTGTTTCAATACGTACTAGTCGATGTTGAAGATGATCCAACTGTGAAATTGATCGACGTTCGTATGGCTCAACAAATTCAAGATTTGATGATAAGGATAACCCTTTATCGTCAAAGTAATGGATACCCGCCATTTGGAGAGAGGATTTCGGACTATGTGTATGCATTGAATTATGAGAAGTTAGGCATGAAGGAAGCGCCTACAGTGACAAGCCCATATAGTCAGAAACCGCTTCAAATTGTTATTGATACAAATGGTGAGCTGTTTGTCGATTATACGCCTGATTTATACGACGTCTTACAAACTGATGCAGAAAATTACAAGCCTGGAGAAGATATTCGTAATCTCCTAGTGAAAAATAGCGAGTTTGTCCCAGCATTTTCATTACCATACACGTATGACGCTAAATCAAAGGTTCCAATTTTCTTAACAAAATAGTCATAACCCTTCCCCTACAAAATATATTGTAGGGGAAGGGTTATTTTATTTTCCTCTATTATCCACAAACATAAATGCCTGCCCTTATAGAGTAAAAAAAACAGGTATATTCTTTTAGGACAACATCATACATTTATATTGTCCTAGAAATAAAAACGGATGAAGTTTATCCCAATGACTTCAATTCAGGAGGGGATACCTTGGAAAAGGTAAACATTTTTAAAGATATTGCTGAACGTACTGGCGGAGACATTTATTTAGGTGTCGTCGGTGCAGTAAGGACAGGAAAGTCTACATTTATTAAGAAGTTCATGGAGCTTGTGGTTATCCCGAATATCGGAACTGAATCAGATCGGGCACGGGCGCAGGATGAACTTCCTCAAAGCGCAGCGGGAAAAACGATTATGACGACAGAGCCGAAATTTGTTCCGAATCAAGCTGCTTCCATTCATGTTGCAGAAGGTCTTGATGTGAATATCCGGCTAGTCGATTGTGTCGGCTATACCGTACCAGGGGCAAAAGGGTATGAAGATGAAAATGGTCCCCGAATGATTCACACACCTTGGTACGAAGAACCGATACCGTTCCATGAAGCGGCAGAAATTGGTACGAGAAAAGTCATTCAAGACCATTCCACTCTAGGTGTGGTCGTTACAACCGATGGTTCCATTGGAGAAATTCCACGCAGTGATTATGTTGAAGCAGAAGAACGAGTGATTGAAGAGTTGAAAGAAGTAGGCAAACCTTTTATCATGATCATAAATTCTGTACAGCCACATCATCCTGATACTGCGGTTTTAAGGGAAAATCTACAAGAGAAATATGATATTCCTGTATTGACGATGAGTGTAGAAGGAATGAGAGAATCTGATGTACTAAGCGTTCTACGTGAAGCGTTATATGAATTTCCAGTGCTTGAGGTAAATGTGAATCTACCTAGCTGGGTAATGGTTTTAAAAGAAAACCATTGGCTAAGAGAGAGTTATCAAGATGCCGTAAGAGAGACGGTCAAAGATATTAAAAGGCTCAGAGATGTGGATCGTGTCGTCGGTCACTTTAATGATTTCGAATTTATTGATCGCGCAAGTCTTGCTGGAATCGAAATGGGTCAGGGGGTAGCAGAAATTGATTTATACGCGCCTGATGCATTATATGATGATATTCTGAAAGAAATTGTAGGTGTTGAAATCCGTGGGAAAGATCATCTACTCGCGCTGATGCAAGATTTTGCTCATGCCAAAGCTGAATATGATCAAGTGTCTGATGCATTAAAAATGGTGAAGCAAACGGGGTACGGGGTGGCTGCACCATCATTACACGATATGAGCATAGATGAGCCGGAAATTATCCGTCAAGGGTCCCGATTCGGCGTACGTCTAAAGGCAGTAGCCCCATCAATCCATATGATAAAAGTGGATGTGGAATCCGAATTTGCGCCAATCATCGGCACAGAAAAGCAAAGTGAAGAACTGGTCCGCTATTTAATGCAGGATTTCGAGGACAACCCGATGTCAATCTGGAAATCGGAAATATTCGGTAGGAACCTAAGTTCAATTGTCCGAGAAGGAATACAAGCCAAACTCTCGCTAATGCCTGAAAATGCAAGGTATAAACTGAAGGAAACATTAGAGCGAATCATCAATGAAGGCTCTGGAGGTCTCATTGCGATTATTTTATAAAATGGAAAAGGTCATTCCTAGAGAATGGCCTTTTTGGAATTTGAAAACGCCTGAATACGTTCGTTCACATCTTCGTATGCAGGAAGATTGTACTTTTTACCCCTTGATAAATGACATATTCGTTTTTATACCTAATATTTGCATATTTATTGAGGATGGAGTAGAGTATGAAAAGTTAGTTCTAAAGCAGGCCTTACTCTTGCAACACATCCAGTGTTTATAATGTGTAAATAAGGGTAATGATGAATGGTATGAGGTCAAATTTATATTATATGCATTTTCTCATGAAAAGATTCCCATTATTTTATGAAATTCCTTGCTATCTGAATAGGAATTGTGATAATCTACATTAAGAAAACGCATTGTAAAGCCATTCTTGCAGGTTTAGGGACCTTTTCTAAAACGTTCCGGTGAGCTTGCAAATCCATCCGGAATTCCTTGAGGTATTTTTATGTACGTGTTCAAAAAAGAGGATAAAAAGAGCCGAGAAGTTCGAGGAGCGCATCTCGAGAGGACCAGAGCGTATAAAGTAATACGTGAGGACTGGACTTGCACAGGATGTGTTGACTTCTGTGTTGTGCACAGGACGTGCGCGATTTTAACAGAAGGTCATTCATGAGCTTTGAAGCAATTCGTAAGCTTTTTTACCGGACTTTTTGAACAACCTCTTTAAGAAGAAGATCGAAGCTGTGAATTTTTCAACTAGGTAACAAATCACTATTATAGTTTGTAATAATGATTTTTTATAAAGATCCTTTTGGGAGGAGGTGAATGGCATGAACAAAACGGAATTAATTAACGCAGTTGCTGAAACAGGTGAGCTTTCTAAGAAAGACGCTACGAAAGCTGTTGATGCTGTTTTTGATACAATCTTAGACGCTTTGAAAAGTGGAGATAAAGTACAACTAATCGGATTCGGTAACTTTGAAGTTCGTGAGCGAGCTGCTCGTAAAGGGCGCAACCCGCAAACCGGCGAAGAAATCGAAATCGCAGCAAGCAAAGTACCAGCTTTCAAACCTGGTAAAGCTCTTAAAGACGCTGTTAAGTAATTACATAACGGTATTTGAGCATAAGAAAAGAGGATGTCCCATAAGTAAAGGGTCAGACCCTGCAACTACTATACAGTTTAAATGAAGTGTAACTAACACTATTAACTGTATGGTGAGTTCTGGATCAGGACCTTTCGGGACATCCTCTTTTGCCTATCTTTTTACGAATATGATACAATTGAGGACGTTATGCTTATCTTAAGCCAATCTTTTTACAAATGTTATTATTAGAAATAATGACTTACATAGATTGATTTTTACTACATCTGAGGAGGTAAAGAAATGACAAATGTGAACCATGCAAAAATTGAAGAAGCTGTACGGATGATTTTAGAAGCCGTTGGTGAAGATCCAGAGCGTGAAGGATTGTTGGATACACCGAAACGAGTGGCAAGAATGTACGAAGAAATATTTTCAGGGTTAAATCAGGATCCAAAAGAGTATTTCGAAACAGTATTTGGAGAAGATCATGAAGAGCTTGTATTAGTGAAAGATATCCCATTTTATTCAGTATGTGAGCATCATCTTGTCCCCTTTTACGGTATGGCACATGTTGCATATATTCCGAGGAACGGAAAAGTTACGGGTTTAAGTAAACTTGCCCGAGCGGTTGAAGCCATTTCAAAACGTCCTCAGCTTCAAGAACGAATTACGTCTACGATTGCGACATCAATCATGGAGAAACTGGACCCTCACGGTGTAATGGTTGTTTTGGAGGCGGAGCATATGTGTATGACGATGCGTGGTGTGAAGAAACCCGGGGCCAAAACAGTCACATCTGCAGTAAGAGGTGTTTTTGCTGAAAATCACAGTACAAGAGCAGAAGTTTTATCGTTTATTAAAAATTGATAGGATTGGGGAGGGAATGGGATGGATGAGAAAACTTTTAAAGATTATCTTGTGATAAAAGCAATGGGAGATAGCGTTAATGTCATTGGGTTAACGAGAGGGTCAGATACGAAATTTCACCATTCTGAAAAGCTCGATGCAGGAGAGGTTATGATTGCGCAGTTTACTGAGCATACTTCTGCGATAAAGATCAGAGGCAATGCTAAGATTTATACCCCATACGGCGAAATTGAGAGCGAATCGAAAAAAGGATAAACGAAACCAGCCTGTATCCATATTTGAAAAGAAGTTTTAAATCAAATGTTGCTATTATGTTATGAACAACCTCTACAAGTATTGTTACAAAAATAAAGCATACAAGGATATTTCCTATTATTTTTATGTTATAATAATATGTGCTTCTAAACCGATTTAAAGAAGGTATAGAGTGTCAATATTATCTTACGGGATACAAGGGTGATCTCAATTGTTAAACATAGACGATCTTTTGATTGAACTGAAAGAATCAACCGAATCAAAAGCTTATCATCCATACTTACTTAAGTATCTTGATAAGCCCAATATAGATTTTGATAAAGTACTCTTGCTTTGGGGAATGTTTAATGAACTGGATATCCCAATACAAGAACGAAATACGTATATTTTGGCTACCTTACTTGTTCAGAGTGCTTTAGATACACATGAATTAGTAACAAATACCCATGACAATGAGAAGAGCAAAAGTGGCCGTTTGCTTAAGGATCGACAATTAACTGTGCTTGCAGGTGACTATTATAGCGGTCTCTATTACCAGTTATTAGCTAATTCAAATAATATCGAATTGATTAGCGTTTTATCGAATGCAATTAAAGATATAAATGAACATAAAATCATGCTTTATCAAAAAACTATCAACAATGAAGTTGAAGTAATTAGGAGTACGCAAGTAATTGAATCTTCTTTAATTGGTAAAGTGGCCGATTATTTAAATATGCCATTTTGGAAAGAAATGTCAGGTGCGTTACTTTTGTTAAAAAGGCTTCATTCAGAAAAGTTGAGCTATCTAAAGAATGGCGAATCCATCGTAATTGCAGCCATTGATTCAATAGACGCTCGAAACATCGATCGGCATACCTTTCATGAAGGGGAATCAAATCGGATACAAGTAGTCATTGATCAGCATATTTTACAAGCTCATAGGTCTGTAGAACATATAATCCTGAAGTTTGCTCCCCGAAATAAATGGGTCAACGAGAGAATTCATCACATTTTGGAAGTAACAGCTGCCCATACTAATACATTTGTGGAAGAAGGGTGAACATGGAACAATCTAAAGAACAAAAAGTTCACCATGTTTTTGAAAAAATTTATGGGAACTATGACAAGATGAACTCTGTCATTAGTTTTAAACAACATATTAAATGGCGTAAAGTGACGATGGATCATATGAATGTAAAACCAGGCTCTAAGGCACTGGATGTCTGTTGCGGCACCGCAGACTGGACCATAGCCTTGGCAGAAAAGACGGGTAGCGAAGGGGAAGTAACAGGCCTCGATTTTAGCAAAAACATGTTAAAAATCGGTGAAGAAAAAGTAAAGAATGTAAAGCAAATCACTCTTCTTCATGGGAATGCCATGGAATTACCTTTTGAAGACAATACCTTTGACTATGTCACAATCGGCTTTGGCCTTCGTAATGTTCCTGACTATATGCAAGTACTTAGAGAAATGTATCGTGTGTTGAAACCAGGTGGAATGGCAGTTTGTCTAGAAACATCACATCCGACAATGTTTGGATTCAAACAAGGTTTTAATTTATATTTTCGTTTTATTATGCCGATGTTTGGAAAAGTGTTTGCAAAAAGCTTTAAAGAATATTCTTGGCTACAAGACTCGGCCCGTGATTTTCCAGGAATGAAGGAGCTTGAAAGAATGTTTAGTCAGGCTGGTTTCGCTAATGTAAGCTATAAAGCACATACTGGTGGAGTAGCTGCCACTCATTTCGGCTACAAGCTTGAACAATAGAAAGGGTTAGTGACTACAAAACTGGGTGGAATGTATGAAATTTAAAATGTTGTATTCTTTTTTGAATACGGATCTTCAATTAATTGAGAAAGAATTGGAAGCTGCTATCCAGGCAGAATCTCCTGTACTTAGACAAGCATCGCTGCACTTACTTCAATCCGGAGGGAAACGCATTCGCCCAGTCTTTGTATTATTGGCTTCTAAATTTGGCAATTATGATATTCATGTTATTAAACATGTAGCCGTAGCTCTTGAGCTTATTCATACAGCATCTCTTGTCCATGATGATGTTGTAGATGATGCTGATCTACGAAGAGGTGCAGCCACAATAAAATCAAAATGGGATAATCGTGTCGCCATGTATACAGGCGACTACATTTTTGCGCGTGCACTTGAAGTCATGTCTCACATAAATAATCCATCTGCCCATCAAATCCTTGCTAAGACAATGGTTGAATTGTGTTTAGGGGAAATTGAACAAATTAAAGATAAGTTCAATTTTGAACAAAATTGGCGAACTTATTTCAGACGAATTAAACGAAAGACAGCTTTGTTAATCGCTTCAAGTTGTCAATTAGGTGCGATTGTTTCGGGTAGTGACAAAGAAGTGTGTCAGAAGCTTTATAAGTTCGGGTATTATGTTGGGATGTCTTATCAAATCACGGATGATATTCTAGATTTTACGAGCTCTGAAGAAGAATTAGGCAAGCCAGCAGGTGGAGATCTTCGGCAAGGGAATATTACTTTACCTGTACTAATTGCAAGGGAAGATCCAAAACTTAGAACATTAATTGAAACAGTCCATGAAACGATTTCAAATGAAGAAATGGATATCATTATCAAGGCGATAAAAGCTTCAGGGGCGATTGAAAAAGCTGCAGAGATTAGCAATCTTTATCTAAAAAAAGCGTTTGCGGAGCTTGAAGGACTTCCCTCCAACCAAGCGAGAAAAACTTTATCTCAAATTGCGAAAAATATCGGTAAACGTAAATTCTAATGATTACATAAAGCTGAGTCGGGATGATTCACATCGTGGATGATCTGGCTCAGCTCTAAACAAGAGTGAGTTGTAGGAAACTCTGTTCATAATGCTCCCTATATTTTTCAAAAATGTATGCGTTTGCAAAAAAGGATTGCTATATTTTTAGAAAAGTGGTAATATTTCGGTGAATAGTTCGAATAGACAAACAGATGATACTTACGGGAGTGGGAGAAATGGAACAAACATTTTTAATGGTCAAGCCAGATGGTGTTCAACGTAGTTTAATCGGCGAAATTGTCGGTCGTTTCGAAAGAAAAGGCTTTCAACTTGTCGGTGCTAAATTAATGGTAATCTCACAAGAACTTGCCGAACAGCATTATGCTGAACATAAAGAACGTCCTTTTTTTGGCGAGTTAGTAGATTTCATCACTTCAGGTCCTGTATTTGCAATGGTTTGGGAAGGTGAAAACGTAATTGCAGCAGCACGTCAAATGATGGGCACGACAAACCCTAAAGACGCAGCAGTTGCCACAATTCGCGGCGATTTCGCTATGACGGTCGAAAAAAACATTATTCATGGTTCCGACTCACTTGCCAGCGCAGAGCGTGAAGTGGCATACTTCTTCAAAGAAGAAGAATTGGTTGCTAGCAAAAAACTAATCAATGAGTGGGTTTATTAATTCTTTGCAATATACTGATTCAAAAAGCCTGGATGATGAGTGAATTTGCTCTTCATCCAGGCTTTTTGCTAATGGTTTAATAAACTATATAACCTCGCTTGAACGTTGAGTAATAAGTTAAGAATAAATAAGTGGAGGGAAGGAAAAAAGGATGAAAGTAACGCTTTAATTTTTCGGAATCAGGTTGAAAAGTACCATTCTCTTCCGATAAGAATAATAGATTGTACAAACAAAATATGCAAATAGTGCGGGGAGTCGTTAACATGGTACAAGAGTATGAACAATTTATTTTGAAGATAAAAAAACTAACTGGCATAGATTTATCATTATATAAAGAAGCGCAAATGAAACGGCGTTTGACTTCCCTCTATGAAAAAAAAGGGTATCGATCATTCGATGCTTATTTTCAAGCAATACAACAAGACACAAAGCAACGAGAAGAATTTCTTGATCGAATGACGATTAACGTGTCAGAATTTTTTCGAAATGCAAAGCGCTGGGAAGTGTTAGCGGAGAAAATTTTACCTCGGCTGCTTTTATCTAAACGAAAGTTGAAAATTTGGAGTGCTGCTTGTTCGACAGGGGAAGAACCGTATACGATTGCTATGGTGCTTGCATCCTTTCTTCCGCTGCAGCAGATAGAAGTACATGCGACAGATATTGATGAAAACGTTATTGCAAGAGCAAAGCTTGGTGTGTACCCGGAAAGGTCATTAAATGAAGTGCCGCTTGAGGTGAAAAAGAAATTTTTCATAAAAGAAGGAAACTTTTATCATATGGCGGATGAAATTAAGAGAACTGTTACATTTAAAAAACAAAATTTATTATCTGAAAAATTTGACTCAAACTATGATTTAATTGTTTGTCGAAACGTGTTAATTTATTTTACTGAAGAGGCTAAGCACCTCCTCTATACAAAATTCAGTCAAGCTTTAAAAACCGACGGCGTGTTTTTCGTTGGAAGTACCGAACAGATTTTCAACCCCAACCAATATGGCTTTGAGACGGAAGAAACTTTTTTTTATAAAAAACTACCATGAGCGTCTACTCTAAAACTAAAACATTGAAAAGGTTCAGGATCTAAAAATAGTATCACTTTATGAAGGTGGCGGTGCGAAGCCCCGCCCCTTTTCCACAGAAAACCTGAATGGCGTTAAAACTCCACCAGTTAATATGAAGGATCGATCATTAAGCACGTTACACTCGCCTAACCATAATGGTGGCGGTGTGGAGCCAGATTTCCGGATACTTACTAAGGTCATATAAGTATACTAGCTAAGTAGATTAGCTATATGAGTAAGTCGCGAAGCCCCGTCCCCATGTCCTTCACACAAAAATCTAAGTCTACAAAAGTGACAGCTAAAAGAGTTATTTAGCAGTAGCGGAATCTTCCGTTTTGTTAGATAATCTTTTTTTGTTTAGACGATACATTTCATATAATTATTTGATTTTTCCTGAAAAAAGATGGATGAATCGTTAACTTGGATAGAACAGTAGTGTTTTTCTTGAAATCAAATTCCCATTTTTCATAAAATTGTGGTATATTGTTACTTAAATCAAAATCCTTTAACGGTTTAAATGGGGGCAGAGAAAATGAGATATTTAACAGCAGGCGAATCGCATGGTCCACAGTTAACGACAATTATTGAAGGACTTCCAGCAGGAATGCCGATTACAGCCGAAGATATTAATAATGAGCTAGCGCGTCGACAAAAAGGGCATGGTCGCGGAAGAAGGATGCAAATTGAGAAAGATGAAGCCTTTATCGCATCTGGAATCAGACATGGCTATACGCTTGGCTCTCCAGTGGCTCTTGTTGTTGAAAATAATGATTGGAAGCATTGGACAAAAATTATGGGTAGCGAACCCATCTCTGCTGAAGAAGCGGAAGAGGTCAAACGAAAAATCACAAGACCACGACCAGGACATGCAGATTTAAATGGTGGGATTAAATATGGTCACAGAGATTTACGAAATGTACTTGAGCGATCGTCAGCAAGGGAAACGACAGTCAGAGTGGCAGCGGGAGCAGTTGCAAAAAAACTCCTTTCTTTGCTAGGGATTGAAGTTGCATCACATGTGATTGAAATTGGCGGAATCAAAGCAAATCCGACTCCGTATTCTTCGATTAAAGAATTACAGCAAATCTCGGAAGATTCCCCTGTTCGCTGTTTGGATAAAGAAGTGGAACAGAGCATGATGGATGCCATTGATCAAGCGAAGAAAAATGGCGATTCTATCGGTGGAGTTGTCGAAGTAATTGTCGAAGGAATGCCGGTGGGCGTTGGCAGCTACGTACATTACGATCGTAAATTGGATGCTAAACTAGCTGGAGCAATCGTAAGTATTAATGCGTTTAAAGGTGCAGAGATTGGAATTGGCTTTGAAGCAGCTCATTTATTTGGCAGTCAGGTTCATGACGAGATCGCATGGGATGCGGAACAAGGTTATTATAGAAAAACAAATCGTTTAGGCGGTTTTGAAGGTGGAATGACAACGGGCATGCCGATTGTTGTACGTGGTGTCATGAAACCAATTCCAACTTTATATAAACCGTTAAAAAGTGTTGACATTGATACGAAGGAAGAGTTTGCAGCAAGCGTGGAGCGTTCTGACAGCTGTGCAGTTCCAGCAGCAGCAGTAGTCGCAGAAGCAGCAATAGCATGGGAATTAGCATGTGCAATCGTTGAACAGTTCCCATCTGACCGATATAGTCAATTATCCGAATATATCGAGCAATACCGTCAAGAAGTAAAGGAGTTTTAAGCGATGGAATCAATCGATATTAAAACTCCTTCCAAAGAGTACCCTGTTTTTTTAGGAAATCATGTAATGGAGCAACTTCCGTTATTTTTAGAAAAAAATCATTCGGATATTACGAAAATATTGATTATTAGTGATGAAAAGGTAGCGAGCATTCATTTACGTACAGTGAAAGAATTGGCAGAAAAAACAGGAAAACAAGTATTGGAATATATAGTTCCAGAAGGGGAACATGCAAAGACATTTGATGTGTTTTATCAATGTCAAAGCTTTGCCCTTGCGAATGGGTTAAACAGAAAATCGATGATTCTGGCTTTGGGTGGTGGAGCTGTCGGCGATGTTGCTGGATTCGTTGCAGCGACATTTATGAGAGGGATCCCATTTATTCAGCTGCCTACGACATTGCTTGCTCATGATAGTGCAGTGGGTGGGAAAGTTGCGATCAATCATCCAGAAGGAAAAAATATGATTGGCGCTTTTCATCAGCCGGAAGCGGTTTTCTATGAGTTATCTTTTTTACATACGTTACCGATAAAGGAACTACGATCAGGTTTCGCTGAGGTCATTAAACATGCGCTTATTCAAGATCCGGATTTTTACAAATGGCTTCTTACAGAAATTCAAGATTTACAAGCTATCACAGATGAACAATATCTTTACATGATCAAAAGAGGTATTGAAATTAAAGCTTCGATTGTCAAAGAAGATGAGAAGGAAAATGGAGTGCGTGCTTATTTGAATTTCGGGCATACATTAGGTCATGCAGTGGAAGGATTAATGGGCTACGGCAATTTCACACATGGCGAAGCTGTTTTAATTGGCTGTGTGTACGCATTGAAACTAAGTCAATACAAAGAAGGACTAAATTTTGATTTAGTGGAATTTATGGAGTGGGTGCAATCATTAGGATACTCTACCAATATTCCGAAGCAACTTGATCACACATCATTAATCCAGAAAATGAAAAAAGATAAAAAAACAATTTCCGATACGATTACATTTGTTTTGCTGAACGAGATAGGATCTCCAATATTAGCAGAAATCAATGATGAGATCATTCAGAAGCAGTTAGAATTGATATTCTAAAATTAATAAAAGAAATATAAAAGGCTGGAGAGTGAATGACAATGATAAGAGGAGTTAGGGGAGCTACGACAGTTCTGCATGATGAAGAACAAGAAGTTATACAAGCGGTAGAAACACTTCTAGTTGAAATGATTCAGGAAAATGAGATTCATCCTGAAAAGGTAGCATCGGTTTTCGTTTCAGTTACTGAAGAATTACAATCAACTTTTCCGTCAAAAGCACTTAGAAATATCGAGGGATGGAAATATGTTCCGGTTGTTTGCATGCAGGAAATACCAGTTAAAGGATCGCTTCCTTTCTGTATTAGAATCATGTTGCATCTTAATACTGATAAAACGCAGCAAGAAATTCAACATGTATACCATGGTGAAGCAGTTGCATTACGACCTGATCTAAAGAATTAAAATAATAGAAGGCTAAGAATTTCTATATAAAAAAATGAGGTGTAAGAAAATGAAGTGGAATCAATCAGTATTATCATTAAAACCGTATCAACCAGGAAAATCAACGGATGCAGTAAGAAGAGAGTATGGTCTGGATGAAATTGTGAAGCTTGCTTCCAACGAAAATCCATTTGGCTGTTCAGAACAAGTAAAACAAGTCCTATCAGAATTCGCTTCTTCATTAGCGATATATCCGGATGGTTATGCGACTACACTTCGAGAAGCGGTGGCTAAACACACAGGTGTGAAGGAAACACAGCTTATTTTTGGGAATGGTTCAGATGAAAATATTCAAATCATTTCTCGGAGTTTGTTAAGTGAAGGAAAGAATACGGTTATGGCGACACCAACTTTTTCCCAATACAAGCATAACGCCATTTTGGAACATGCTGAAATTCGCGAAATTCCATTAATTGATGGGGATCATGATTTAGAAGGAATGCTAAATGCTATTGACGAAAATACAGCAGTCGTATGGGTGTGTACACCTAATAACCCGACTGGTACATATATCGGTGAAAAGCAGCTTCGTGAATTTCTTGAGAAAGTTCCAGAAGATGTTCTCGTTGTCCTCGATGAAGCATATGCAGAGTATGTTGTGGCAGAAGATTATCCGCAGACGAATTCATGGCCTACTACATACAAAAACTTAATCATTTTACGTACTTTTTCAAAGGCGTATGGTTTAGCGAGTATGAGGATTGGCTACGGAATAGCGGATGAAGAAGTGATTCAAAAGCTGGATCCTGCAAGACAGCCATTTAACGCAAACACACTAGGTCAAGCAGCTGCTATTGCCGCTATTTCTGATCAAGATTTTATTGCGCATTGTAGTATTGAAAATCGACAGGGACTTGCCCAATATGTTAGTTTTTGTGAATCTGAAAACTTATTTTATTATCCGTCACAAACGAACTTTATTTTGATTGATTTTAAAGTAGACGCTGACCAACTATTTCAACATTTATTAGAGCGTGGTTATATCGTGCGTTCTGGTAAATTCCTTGGCTTCCCTACTAGCCTAAGAATTACAGTCGGCACTAAGGAACAGAATGAAGGAATGATTGCTGTTCTAAAAGAATTCACGGCACAACAAGCAGCCGTTCTCAGCAAGAATAATTAAGAGAACCATTGAAATGAATGATTATAAAGGTGGGCGCTGTGCCATAACGAAAATGATGGTAAGTTGCTCACCCTTTTTAAAAGATGCTTTTAGAATGGATCGTTAGGATTTTAAAGAATGAAGCAGGTGGCATGAATGAACGGAAATGTATGTGTAATCGGTCTTGGTTTAATAGGTGGATCGCTTTCGATGGCGATTAAACATGAACATCCGGAGGTAAACATTGTAGGGTTTGACCGGGATGATAACAACGCTCATTTGGCAAAAATTCTTGGAATTATTGATGAAATGACTCCATCAATTGAATGGGGTGTACAAGAAGCTGACCTTATTATTCTAGCCGTACCAGTCAATGAAACAGAGCGAATTATCGCCGAGTTGGCAAACATGAACTTAAAAAAGGACTGCATCGTGACTGATGCCAGTAGCACAAAAGGTTCAGTTGCAAGAGCGGCATCAAGATTACTAGATAAAGGAATTACGTTCATTGGAGGACATCCAATGGCAGGCTCCCATAAAAGTGGTGCTGGTGCTGCTAAGCTTCAATTATTCGAGAATGCTTTTTATTTATTAACCCCAGCAGAGGGAACTCTTGATTCAGACATCGATAGACTCAAAGCATGGTTAAAAGGAACAAAAGCTAACTTCTTACTCGTAACACCGGATAATCATGATTTATTAACGGGTGTCATCAGCCATTTTCCACATATTATTGCTTCAGGGCTCGTCAAACAAGCAGAACATTACAGTATTAGAAATCCGCTCGTCTCGCGTTTGGCAGCAGGAGGATTCCGGGATATCACAAGAATCGCGTCAAGCAGTCCAGAAATGTGGCGGGATATTCTTATTCATAATAAATCAGTATTAGTTGAATTAATGGATAACTGGATCGAAGAAATGGTTCAAGTGAAAGATTTGATCACGTCTGAGGATCGTGACGGTATTTATCGTTTTTTTCAGGAAGCCAAAGAGTTTCGTGATGATCTTCCTGTCCATGGAAAAGGAGCGATACCTGCTTATTACGATTTATATATTGATGTTCCGGATTATCCTGGTGTGATTTCGGAAATTACGGGATACTTTGCAAAAGAAGAGATAAGCATTACCAATATTCGAATTGTCGAGACAAGAGAAGATATATTTGGAGTCTTAGTTGTTAGCTTTCAAACAGATGTAGATCGGACAAAAGCCGCTGCATGTATAAAAAAATATACAAGTTTCGATACCATTCTCGTATAATGTCGGAATAATTATAAAGGAGATCAGTAGATGGCTACACAAACATTACAAACAAACATTGCATCACTAAAAGGAACTTTATCTATACCAGGGGATAAATCCATTTCACATCGTTCGATCATGTTTGGTGCTTTGGCGGAAGGGGTTACCAAAATTGAAAACTTTCTTCCAGGAGCGGATTGTATAAGTACGATCGATTGCTTTTCTAAATTAGGTGTCAGCATTCAGCAGAATGGCGACCGTGTCGAAGTAATCGGCAAGGGTTTTTCAGGGTTAAAAGCACCAAGTGAAGTTCTTGATGTAGGTAATTCTGGTACAACGATTCGGCTTATGCTCGGAATCTTGGCAGGACAGGCTTTTCAGGCGGAGTTGATTGGCGATGATTCAATTGGGAAACGTCCAATGACACGAGTGGTGAATCCTTTGAAGCAAATGGGAGCGGATATTGAAGGTAGGAATAACGGTGAATTTACACCACTTTTGGTTAATGGAACTGAACTTAAAGGAATTCGGTATGAGCTTCCCGTAGCAAGCGCACAGGTGAAGTCTGCGATCATCTTAGCTGGTCTTCAAGCTAAAGGTACGACAACTATTGTTGAACCTGAAAAAACACGTGACCACACTGAGCGAATGATTGTCCAATTTGGTGGGAAAGTGGAAAGAAAGGGAAATGAAATTAGTGTTGAAGGTGGCCAAAGTTTTCAAGGCACTTCCGTTTATGTTCCTGGAGATATATCTTCAGCAGCCTTTTTCATGGTGGCCGCTGCGATTACACCTAATAGTGAAGTTAAGCTATTAAACGTAGGCTTAAATCCTACCCGTACCGGAATTATTGACGTGCTAGAACGAATGGGTGCAGATATCGAGATTGAACCAGTCCATGAAAAAGGCGAGCCGTACGGTCATATCACAGTACGTTCCTCCAAACTTCATGCCATTACGATTGAAGGAGATTTAATCCCACGTTTAATCGATGAAATTCCTGTTATCGCTCTGTTAGCTGTTAGAGCAGAAGGAACGACCGTCATTAAGGATGCAGCAGAATTGAAAGTGAAAGAAACGAACCGGATTGATACAGTTGCAGATGAACTAACACGTCTAGGAGCTAAAATCAAGCCAACTGAAGATGGTTTAGTCATTACAGGAGGTTCACCAATACATGGTGGTGAAGTTTCAAGTCATGGAGATCACCGCATTGGTATGATGCTAGCAATTGCAGGATTAGTTGCGAGTGATGAAATAATCCTCACTGATTCAAAGGCGATAGAAGTTTCATATCCTCAGTTTTTTGACCATTTGACAACATTAATAAAATAAGATAATTGTGATGATTCAACCAAATTAACCTTTCGAATGGGGAAGGTCTTAAATTAGGTTGAATCATCATTTTCTGTGGAAAAGGGGCGGGGCTTCGCAAAATCAGCTCGGCACCGCCACCTTTATAAGGCGATACAATTTAAGAACCTGAACCTTTTTTATCGCTGGCTTGGGATCAGATGCCAAAGGATGTTTTTTTATAAATGAACATATCTCTTGGTTCTTTTTCATAAGCTGGTCATAAGACAAGGCTAGGGAGGAGTTATATGTCGAATTATATCATTGATAAAGTAATGGTACGGCAAGATGGCAAGACGTCAAAGAAGTTCATTGTAGTGAAAGATGATCAAGTGGATTCTATTCACAACCCTGTCAATCAACTGAAAATGATGAAACAAAATCTGGAAAACTTTATTATGAGTCCTGTTATAACGACAGTCTTAAATGAATCGAAACTACCTGCCTCCCAGTCACTGTATAAACAGCGTGTGTTAAAAGGTGTTGGGATGATTTTAATTCCTGTAAAAGTTGCTTACGTATATCTCCTCACACCCTGTCTAGAAGAAATACGAAAACGTATGAAAGAATCACCACTTGATTATCTACTTGCCATTAAAGTTGCCCAAAATACGATCTCCCCAAAGCTCATGCAACGCTGTATTAAAGAACGTATCCCCGCTGTATTTGTGGAAATTACGGATTTAGATGAATTAAAACGGCTTCCATGGAGCTGGATTCGCCAATTTTCCTTTCCATATAATCCGACTTTTATCCCTATATTCAGACAAGAAACTGCAAATGACAAAGGGAAGACAATTTGGAATAAAATTATGACTGATGCCAAACTTTCACATAGTAAAGAGTCCCTTATTGAAGGTGCTCCTATCTCTATTCCAACATTAAAAAAAATTGGTTTGTATCCGATAAAAGGATATTTGCGTAATAATGGAGAATTAAGCTATAACTTATTTTATTCTTCGCACGATACAAGTGACTTCAATGGAATTTCAGAAGCGGAATATGATAAACTGGTTGTCACCGTGTTAAATGGGGAGGTTGTGAGGGCAGGGTCGACACTATCCTTTTCCGATAAAAAAGGATCTGAAATAAAAATCAGAATTCCTGGATTTTTAATATGAAGAAATTGTATGCAGGGGGAAGGTTTTTATAATGAACACAATTGAAAAAGTGCTCAGCAATCTAAAAAAAGGCGAATTAGAAGAAGCATTTCTACATATAAATCGAATAAAATCATCTGAAGCAATTGAAGAAATGCTCCTTTTAGCTGAAGAATTATTACAGCTGGGATTTATGGAGCAAGCAAAGGATTTATACGAACATTTACTTAAGCTCTTCCCTAATGAAGGAGAGCTAATCGTCACACTTGCTGAAATTCTCGTTGATCTGGACCAAGAAGATGAGGCATTCTTGTTGCTTGAAAAAATTAGCATGTCGGATGACATGTATCCAAGCGCTCTGCTCCTTTTAGCGGATTTATATCAAATGCAGGGAATGGATGAGGTCAGTGAGCGAAAGCTTAAACAAGCAAAGGAATTGCTACCAAACGAACCATTGATTGACTTTGCGTTAGCGGAACTGTATTACCAGCAAGGGAAGGATCATGCTGCTGTTGCGAATTATAAAGAGGTACTTAAGCAGCAAAAAGAAATTGGCGGTGTAAGTATTAACCAGCGATTAGCGCAGACCTTAAGTAATTTGGGTGAGTTTGAAGAAGCCATTCCTTTTTTTGAAAAGGCGTTAGAAGACAAACTCGAAATCAACACATTATTTGAATATGCATTAACGGCATACCAAGCAGCCATGTTTGAAACGGCGATTCAAAGGTTTACCGAGCTCAAGGAGTTAGATCCAGAGTATCATTCCCTTTATTTGTATCTTGCGAAGTCTTATGAAAGTCTAGAGCGTCTGGATGAAGCTCTAGAAACGGTAAGAGAGGGGATTCACAAGGATGAATTCAACAAAGAGCTGAATCTTTTTGGGGGTAAAATTGCTTTGAAAAAGGGTCTGACTAATGAGGCAGAATTGTTTTTCAGAGAAGCACTTGCCATTGATCCGGGCTATTTGGAGGCTACACTTACATTACTTAAGCTGTTCATGCATGAAGAAAAGTATGAGGATATCATTGAAACGATTGAAAGTGTTAGGAAATACGGGGAAGATGATCCGCAATTTGAATGGATGCTTGCTGTGAGCCTACAAAAAACCGAGCGTTACAAAGAAGCATTAATAAGCTTCCAAAAGGCTTATGAATTTTTTGCGAATAACCAAGATTTTTTAGAAGATTACGGATTCTTTTTAATTGAAGAAGGAGTACTAGCTACCTCTAGAGAAATATTTAATAAGCTTCTCGAACTGGATCCGGCAAATGATGAATATGTGCTGATTTTGGATCGATTAGCTGAAGAATAAAAAAGGGTAAGGATGCTGATTGATACAATATCTGTACAGAGGAGGGAACTCATGGTGGCAGCCCCTGTATCTGTTAACGAAAAGAAAGACTTTATTCGCTGGTTTTTAAATCATTATCAGTTGAAGCGCAGGGAATGTGTATGGATTTTGAATTATTTAATGAGCCATGATCAGTTAATGAAAAAGGTTCATTTTGTGGAAAGTGCTCAATACTGCCCACGAGGCTTGATTATGTCAACGCATTGTGTGGATGAGGCGCCTTTCCGATTTTATAAATCCAATATCATGACAACTGACGCAGAGAAGTCGTTTCATGATATCCGCCTTAATCGGGATGAAGACATCTACATCCAATTAAATTTTAAATCGGCCTACTCATCCTATCACTATGCCGCGGTTTTAGAAGAAAATCCATTTATGCCAAAAAGCACAGGGAGTAATGAGAGAGATAAGCTTATGGCAGAGAAGTTTCTAGAAAATTCGTTGGCGACATTCCAGAAAGAGCGGATATTAAAAGCGATCGATAATGCACTTGACCTGAATGATAAAGAAACTTTTTATTCATTAACAAAAGAACTGAATAAGCTGTAAAGGGATGTTTCAATTAAGTTATGTTTATCGTGATGTTGATTTGCTACCTAACGGGGAGACGTGTGAAATCACGGTATTACACCAATTAGTTTAAAATCATTATCAATTATGGATAACATAGCCTTCAATTAAAACGAAAAAGGTTGTCTAAAAGAAGGATCAGATCCTGACACTCTATACACCGTTTATTGCGTCATATACACGCATATAGACGAGATATAGTAGCTGTGGCGTCTGGTCCTTTTTTTATGGGACAACCTTATTTTTTAATTTCTGCGAAAACGCTACAAATAACTTTTCAGACTTTAAATTTAGTTCAAATGAGATCTCGAGCGCGCCATCTACTAAACATGATAATAGTTTAATTTGTAAAAATAGAATTAGGCGTTATTAAGCCAAATTTGTATCTGATACTAATTAATGAGTATTTTGTTAAAATGAAGGATTACTGGTAATGATATATGAAACAAGACTTAATCATGATAAAATGTTAGGAGATGATTGATAACTGCAAGGAGTGAGTAAATTGAAGTGGAATTATAAGGAAGTTGGGTTGTATCAAGAGTCGAAGGAATATGTGGACAGTCTAATCATTCCAATGAATCCGATTTCATTCGGAGTACAGATGAAACATTTTTCGTCCATGCATGAATTTATGGGAATATTAACGATGGAAGTCGAGAAGCAATTAAAAGGAAGACTTCTGTTAATGCCGGAGTTAACGTACTGGTCAGAAGGTCAGGACAAAGCAGATCTCATAGAAATATGGAAAGTGAAATTGGCGGAAACTGATTTCAAGCACGTTTTTTGGATTACATCTGACAGTGAGTGGAAAAGATATGAAGATGAGCTTCCAGGTTCACTCCTATGGATTCCTTCCATTAGGCTTGAACAATTAGAAGAAGGACAAGCAAGGCAGATGATGAACGATCAAGTGCACCAAATGCTCGATATGCTTACGCAAAGCTGGAATAAATAGCATTGGATACAAAGGTAATATACCACAATATTGCCATCATTTAGGGCCGACATATATTGACCTTGACGGAATATTGAGATATCATTGTAATGTCCTAGTTTTATAGTGTTGCTATTTATTGGTTAATTGGTTCAGAATAGTAATAGAGGGGGGGAAAAGCATGAGTAAGCGTAATGTTTCACGACGTCAGTTCCTTAATTACACTCTTACAGGTGTAGGCGGTTTCATGGCTGCAGGAATATTAATGCCAATGGTTCGATTCGCGATTGATCCAGTGTTGAAAGCAAGTGCATCAGGAGGATTTATCCCAACGAGTCAGAAAGTTTCGGAATTGACAGCGGAACCAATCCGAGTTGATTACACATTTGATCAAATCGATGGTTGGTACGAGTCCCAAGTGACGAATACGGCATGGGTATATAAAGCAGATGATGGTAAAATCGTTGCTCTATCACCTGTATGTAAGCACTTAGGATGTACTGTTGCTTGGAATACAGACAAAGAACATCCAGAACAATTTTTCTGCCCTTGTCACATGGGGAGATACGAAAAAAGTGGGGTAAACGTACCAGGAACTCCACCGATCAAACCGCTAGATGTTTATGAAACGCAGGAAAAAGACGGAATTCTTTATTTAGGGTTACTAAAACCGCATGAGGGGGCGTAATCATTGTTAAACAAGATTTATGATTGGGTTGACGAACGTTTAGACATTGCGCCCATATGGCGGGATATTGCTGACCATGAGGTTCCTGAACACGTAAACCCTGCACACCATTTTTCAGCATTTGTTTATTGTTTTGGGGGCTTGACCTTCTTCATTACAGTCATCCAAATTCTTTCAGGTATGTTCTTAACCATGTATTATGTACCTGATATCGTAAATGCATGGGAGTCTGTTTACTACTTACAAAACGAAGTGGCATTTGGACAAATTGTACGAGGTATGCATCACTGGGGAGCAAGTCTAGTTATTGTGATGATGTTCTTACATACTCTTCGGGTTTTCTTTCAGGGAGCTTATAAAAAACCACGTGAGCTTAACTGGGTTGTTGGAGTACTCATTTTCTTTGTCATGTTAGCTTTAGGTTTGACAGGTTATTTATTACCATGGGATATGAAAGCGGTTTTTGCTACAAAAGTTACATTAACAATCGCTGACTCTGTTCCATTGATTGGTCCAGCTATTAAAACATTAATTGCTGGAGATCCGACGATTGTTGGAGCACAGACGTTAACTCGTTTCTTTGCGATACATGTCTTCTTCTTACCGGCTGCACTTTTAGGGTTAATCGCTGCTCACTTCATAATGATCAGAAGACAAGGTATATCAGGACCATTGTAAGAAATGCAAAAGCGCTTTGATTAGAAATTAAGTTACTGCAATTGGACAAGCGTCTGACTCAAGTAGGTAGACTGTTTGCTTGGGATATAAAAGAAATTTATCTAGTAACCTAAATAATAACCTTTTCATAAAGGAGGGGGATTGTTCATGCATCGTGGAAAAGGTATGAAATTTGTAGGAGATTCTCGAATCTCAGCGGATAGTAAACCGTTTGTTCCGAAAGACTATTCGGAATATCCAGGTAAAACTGAAGCGTTTTGGCCGAATTTCCTATTGAAAGAATGGCTAGTTGGAGCCGTATTCCTTGTTGGTTTTCTTTGCTTAACGGCAGCGCACCCGTCGCCGCTTGAAAGAATTGCCGACCCGACAGATACTGCATATATTCCACTTCCTGACTGGTATTTCTTATTTCTTTACCAGTTGCTGAAGTATGCGTATGCTTCAGGTCCATTTAATATTGTAGGTGCTATCATTATTCCTACACTTGCATTTGGAGGATTGTTGCTTGCGCCGTTTCTTGACCGTGGTCCAGAGCGTCGTCCAACGAAACGTCCATTCGCAACTGGCTTCATGCTTTTAGCTATTGCTGGGGTTGTGTTCTTGACTTGGCAATCAGTTTATTACCATGATTGGGATAAAGCAGCTTCACAAGGGAAGATTGTTGAAGGTGTGGCAATTGATAAAGAGGCTGATGGATACAAAGCCCTTGAAGCAAATACTTGTCTTTCATGCCATGGCGCTGAATTGACGGGTGGAGCTGGTCCAGCACTTATCGATACTGGACATACTGCTGATGAAATTAAAGACATTGCCAAAAACGGTACTGGTGGAATGCCTGCTGGTATATTTAAAGGTTCTGATGAAGAACTAGAAGCTCTTGCTGATTTTCTTGTGAATTTATCGGCTAAATAATGTGTGAAGAAAGAGGACATCCCATAAGTAAGGGTCAGACCCTGCAACCACTACAAACAGTTTTTTAGGAAGTGTAAGTAACACTATCAACTGTGTGGTGGTAGCCTGGTCAGATCCTTTGGGACATCCTCTTTTTTGTCATTTCATTTACATGAATATCTTGAAAGAAAGAGGTATATATATGAATCTGATCTATCCGATTCTGGCAAATAAGAGGTTTATCATGATGTTGCTATTGATTAATATATTCGGAACATTGTATGGTTACATTTGGTATGGAAGCCAACTTACTGCTACTCCTACCATTTTTCTCCCATTCGTTCCAGATAGCCCAACTGCATCTTTGTTTTTTGTATTTGTTTTACTTGCATTTCTATTGAAAAAAAGCTGGGGACTAATGGAAGCACTTGCGATCATGACCCTTTTTAAATATGGAATGTGGGCAGTGGTGATGAATGTATTGACATTATATACGACAGGAGAACTTGCTTGGCAAGGATATATGCTGATAGCTTCTCACTTAGGAATGGCGATTCAAGGAATCTTATATTCACCATTTTATCGAATTAAGCCATGGCATTTTATTGTCGCAGGAATTTGGACTTTACATAATGACGTGATTGATTATGTTTTTGATATGATGCCGGTTTATCGAGATTTACTTGTACATATGAATGAAATAGGCTATTTTACATTTTGGCTCAGCTTGCTTTCGATATTTATTGCCTACTATTTTGGGTATAGAGAAAAAAGATTTACATTATCCCTTTGAAATTTTTGTGAAACGGTGGTCTACTCCATCTTCCATTCTCATATTGATTAATAGAGAAATAAGGAGGGACAAGGAGTATGGTGAAAAAAATCCTGGTGCTTGCACTGCTGCTAGTAATCACCGTTTCTTTTTATCAAGTTCGTGCTGAGCCTTCTAAAAGTATGGGGCAGTTGGATTCCATCTCCGACGAAGCACTAAGACTTGTAGAAATGAAACGATATAAAGAAACAGAGAAGATTCTTCAAAAGTTTTCAGCACGTTATCTGCTTTCAACAAAAGAAAAAGAGCTTTTTAGCATGGCTGAATTAAGAGTTGTTACTGCTGCTTATGATGATGCACTGGAAGTCGTTCAAACCTTAGAAAAAACAGATTCTGAAAAAATAAATGCTGTGACGAAGTTTCGATTAGTACTGGATGCCGTCAATTCGAATAACCAGCCATTGTGGATGGCTTTAGAAGATCCAATCATGGAGGCCTTTAATGAAGCAAAAGAAGCAGTTAAAGCAGGAGATTCAGAAGGGTTCAATGATGGGTTGAATGATTTGTTATCACAGTACAATCTCATATATCCAAGTTTAAAAGTTTCAGTGTCATCTGAGAGGCTTCAACAGCTTGATGCTCGTGTAACTTATATGGATCAATATCGTCCGGTTATGTTAATGATGGAGTCAAACGAACAGGAATGGGATGCATTGGAACAGGATTTAAAGTCTATATTTGATGAGCCCAATGAGGATGAAGCAGATCCATCGTTATGGTGGGTAATTATTTCAACAGGAAGCATTATTATCCTGACATTATCTTATGTAGGCTGGAGAAAATACAAAGGCAATGAGAAGGCAGAAAAGTCACGGAAAGATCACAATGTTTGACAGAGATGATCGCTACTTTTACAATTGAACTAATCATTCTTTTAGGAGGAAACAATGTTTTTACTTTACTTTGCGATTATCATCTTAGTCCCGCTATTCGCTCAAATGAAAGTGAAAAGCGCCTACAAAAAATATTCTAAAGTACCTGCTTCATCCAGAATGTCGGGAGCAGAGGTGGCAAGAAGAATTCTAGATTCAAATGGTTTGTATCATGTTACGGTAGAAGAAACTCGAGGGGTTCTGAGTGATCACTATGATCCGCGATCTAAAATAGTTCGCTTATCCTCAGATAATTATCACGGTCATTCTGTGGCAGGCGTTGCCATTGCGGCCCATGAGGTAGGTCATGCCATTCAGGATCAACAGAATTACTCACCGCTTCGTTTACGTCACACATTAGTACCAGTGGCCAATATTGGTTCGAATTTTTCATGGATCTTGATCATTATCGGTATGATAGCCCAGATGAGTAATTTTGTCTTACTTGGAATTGTTTTTATGGCAGCTGCTGTTGTATTCCAACTTGTGACGCTCCCGGTAGAATTTAATGCTTCATCCCGTGCGATGAATCAGGTTGTTACTCTAGGTGTTATTCGTAATGATGAAGAGCGTGAAACGAAAAAAGTATTGAATGCAGCAGCATTAACATATGTTGCGGCAGCCCTTGTAGCTGTACTTGAATTACTCCGTTTAGTTTTAATATACACGGGTATGACTAGAAGTGACGATTAGAAAAAAAGCAGCTCCTTAGGACCTGCTTTTTTTCATTGCTAAGCGTAATTATACGCAATTACTTTTGTGGATCACTTAATTAGTCTGTCTGAATCCGCCGAAAGTTTCTTACCCTTTGCAGTATGGTTCCACTTGATGATTAAGTTAATGAATGTTTGGATGAAAATACTGATTTTGAAGTGAGGGCATATTTTTAGAGAGTTTTATAGATGCTCCACCTTCATCCATAGAATGACTGCTGTTAAATTTGGATTGGGAATTCTGAGTGGATCAATGGGTATATTTACCGTTCGATTGGATTTTTATTCTCATCTAATGTAAACCCTTCTCCAAGTACATCGTGAACTTCACTGACAGATACGAAAGCATGTGGATCTACAGAAGTGATAATGTTCTTTAAACGGACAATTTCCGTTTTTCCAACGACACAGTATAGCACTTCCCGATCTTCCTTTGTAAATGAACCATACCCCTTTAGAACGGTAATCCCCCGTTCCATTTCCTTCATAATTTTTTTTGCAATTGCTTCGTTATTGCGACTAATGATCATCGCGCCACGAGCAGAATATGCGCCTTCCTGCATGAAGTCAATAACGCGAGCAGCGATAAAGACTGCAACGAGCGTGTACATTGCTTCACGATATTCAAGATAGGTAATAATGGAAATTAAGATAACGACCGCATCAAATAAAAACATTGTTCTACCCATATTATGTCCCCAATATCGATTGGCAAGCCTTGCGATAATATCAACGCCTCCAGTTGTACCTCCATAACGAAAGATGATACCGAGTCCTACACCGATAAAAACCCCTGCAAATAAAGCAACAAGCATTAAGTCATTTCCGAGAGTTAATTTAATTTCATTTCGTTCAAAAATCCAAAGCCAAAAGGAAACGCCAACTGTCCCGATAATGGTATATAGAAACGTGGTTCGACCAAGGAACTTCCAGCCGATGAAAAATAAAGGAATATTTAGAATAAGGTTCGTATAAGCTGGGTTAATTCCAGCTAATTGATATATAATCAAGGTAAGGCCAGTGAAACCGCCTTCTGCTAAGTGGTTTTGCATATTAAAGTGTACAAGACCAAAACCAAAAATAGCTGCGCCAAATAAAATGAACAAAATATTTTTAAATCTCAAACCGTATATCAAGCGTTTGACCTCCAATATCAATTATAATAAAGTGAAACTTCCGTTAGCAGTGACCTTTCGCTAATGATTAGTTGAACCAATCGGGGTTTTACAGGCTGTTTTTCAAAAGCTAGCAATTTTAATCTTTCGCAAGAGTATATTTGATGATAATTAATACAGTCTGTTAAACCGGGATAGAGTGAACCCCACTTAGGTGACATCTTAAATTCTATGAAATCAGGGTAAACGAGAATGTTCTTTATTATATCGAATTCTAATACTAGTTACAAACAATGGAAAATCAAGTGGAAATCCAACCAGTAGGGGCTTACTGCCTGTTAATGCGGGATAAACGAAAATCTTGTCATATAAGTGATTTTTGGCTAACATGGGGAAGAGATTCACTATAGAGGTTGTACAAAAAGTCCAGGGAAATTCACCGCAGAAAGAAAATTTTTTCCTTGTGCGGTCATAACTAAAGTTGATGTTTAGGACAAAACGTGTTATATGCCCCACTACCGTCCTCTTTGACTACAGTTTCTTGTCCTTTTTTAGCCTCCTCTTATAGCGCAGATTAATCTAAACTAGTTAGAAAGGGTGAGGGCATGGAACAGAAAAAAACCATGCAAGATCTTCAAAACGAAGTAGATCAATACATAAGTCAATTTAAGGAAGGCTATTTTAGTCCTTTAGCCATGCTTGCGAGAATGACCGAGGAACTAGGCGAGCTTTCTCGAGAAGTCAATCATTATTATGGTGAAAAGCCTAAGAAAACGACTGAAAAGGAAAATACAGTTGAAGAAGAATTGGGAGATCTCCTATTTGTTATCATTTGCTTTGCTAATTCTTTGAATATTGATTTAGCAAAAGCTCATGATCTTGTCATGCATAAATTTAAAACACGTGACAAAGACAGATGGACAAAAATTGATGAAGAGAAAAAAGGAGAATAAAGGCTATGGAAACAACTCGAATCATTGTGGCAGGACCACGTGGAAGAATGGGAAGTGAAGCAGTCAAGCTTGTTTTAGAAACGGCGGGCTTTGAATTAGTGGCAGTCATTGACCGTAAACATGATGGGGATAATTTAGGAAATCTTGACGGGTTCCAGGGAATCGATGCACCGATATATTCAGATATTGAGAAATGTTTTTCCTCAGTCAAAGCGGATGTATTAATCGATTTAACTACACCTGAAGTTGGGATGTTGCATACGGTTGCTGCTTTAAACCATGGGATTCGTCCGGTAGTTGGGACGACTGGTTTTAGTACAGAAGATTTAGCTGAATTGGAAGACCTAACAACTGAAAAAGGCTTAGGTTGTATTATTGCTCCGAACTTTGCGGTAGGTGCAGTATTGATGATGAAATTTTCACAAATGGCTGCTAAATACTTCTCAGACGTGGAAATTATTGAAATGCATCATGACAAAAAGCTTGATGCCCCGTCAGGTACAGGCGTAAAAACAGCGGAGATGATCAAAGCAGTTCGTGAACCAAAAGTACAAGGTCACCCTGAAGAAAAGGAAACGATGCAAGGGGCTCGTGGTGCGAATATAGATGGCATGCGTGTACATAGCGTACGCTTACCCGGGTTGATTGCTCATCAACAAGTGATGTTCGGTGAAAAAGGTCAAATGCTGACCATTCGTCATGACTCATTCGATCGCGTATCTTTCATGTCTGGTGTTAAGCTTGCAGTGGATTCTGTTATGAAACTGGATGTGCTTGTTTATGGTTTAGAGAATATTATTGAATAAAAGAGGGGGAGAATACCGATGAAAATTTCATTAATTGCCCATGATAATAAGAAAGAAGATATGATTCGATTTGTAACGGCGTATAGAGACATTTTTGAGCAACATGAATTGTTTGCAACTGGTACAACTGGTAGAAGAATTACCCAGGAGGTATCTCTTCCGGTTCATTGCTTTAACTCGGGACCGCTTGGGGGTGATCAAGAAATTGGTGCACTTGTATCACGTAATGAAATGGATATGATTCTATTCTTTCGTGATCCACTAACATCTCAGCCACACGAACCTGATGTGAATGCCTTAATCAGACTTTGTGATGTATATCAGGTACCACTCGCAACGAATATGGGGACTGCAGAAGTAATTATTAGAGGTCTAAAACACGGCTATTTAGACTGGAGAAAACTAGACGAAACAAAAGGTGAGTAAAATGGAAAAGAAAATAGATATATTAGCTTTTGGTGCCCATGCAGATGATGTTGAAATTGGCATGGGAGCCACGCTTGCTAAATTCGCAAAGCTAGGGAAGAAGATTGTCATTTGCGACTTAACAAAAGCGGAATTGTCTTCAAATGGGACAGTAGAGTTACGTCAGCAAGAAGCGCAAAATGCAGCAAAAATCCTTGGTGTTAAGCGAATTTCGCTAGACCTCCCAGATCGAGGTTTACAGTTGAAAGAAGAATACATACAAGAAATTACAAGTATTATCCGCAAATATCGACCAAGTTTGGTATTTGCACCTTATCGAGAAGACCGTCACCCTGACCACGGCAATTGTGCACAACTAGTAGAGGAAGCTGCTTTTTCAGCAGGTATCAGAAAATATATGGAAGAATCAGGTCAGACTGCCCATAAGATTGCTTCTCTTTATTTTTATATGATTAATGGCTTTCATAAGCCCGATTTTGTCGTTGATGTAACGGAAACGATGGATACAAAGCTTGAGAGTTTACGGACATATGCAAGTCAATTCCAACAGACGGATACAGCTATTGATACGCCACTTGTAAATGGGTATATCGAAACGGTGGAGGCAAGAGAGCGTCTCTTTGGAAAAGAAGTAGGCGTTACGTATGCGGAAGGATTTCTCTCGAAAAAACCATTATTACTTTCACAAGACCTAATAGGAGGATAACATGAAGTTGAAAATTGGTATTACATGTTACCCAACAGTCGGTGGGTCTGGAGTTGTAGCTACTGAGCTTGGCAAACTCCTTGCTGAGAAAGGGCATGAAATTCATTTCATTTCATCGAGTCTTCCTTTCCGGTTAAATAGAATGTATCACAATATTTATTATCATCAAGTTGAAGTGAATTCATATTCCGTTTTTCAATATCCGCCTTATGATTTAGCTTTGGCAAGCAAGATGGCAGAAGTCATTACGCGAGAAAAATTAGATGTTTTACACGTCCATTATGCGATACCTCATGCTGTATGTGCGATACTTGCCAAACAAATGGCGTGTCATGATGTGAAGATTGTCACAACATTGCATGGAACAGACATAACCGTTTTAGGGAATGACCCTTCATTAACGGAGCTAATTAAATTCGGAATTGAAAAATCGGATGTAGTAACGGCTGTATCAAACTCATTAGCGTTACAAACAAACGAATTACTAGCTCCAGATAAAGAAATAAGCACGGTTTATAATTTTATTGATGAACGAGTGTACCGTAAAACGGATTCTTCTAATCTCCGTCATGAATATAAAATAAGAGATTACGAAAAAGTAATCATCCATGTGTCCAATTTCAGGGCAGTAAAACGGGTAAAGGATGTTGTTCAAGCATTTGCTCTAATTAGAAAACAAATTTCCGCCAAGCTAATGCTTGTAGGGGATGGTCCTGAAATATCAGAAATCACCAAATTGATTAAACGTTTGGGACTAGATGCTGATGTTCTCTTGCTTGGGAAACAAGATAATCTTAACGAGTTATATTCGATCAGCGATCTCAACCTTTTGCTTTCAGAAAAAGAGAGCTTTGGACTTGTTCTACTTGAAGGTATGGCTTGTGGTGTTCCCGCCATCGGAACGAATGTAGGTGGCATTCCTGAAGTAATTGTTGATGGAGAAACTGGCTTTATATGTCGTGTAGGTGATATTGAAGCGATTGCGGAGAAGGCGGTTTTACTTTTACAAGATGGCCAGCTTCACAATCAATTTAGCAGAGCCGGAATCATGGCAGTCGAAACGAAATTCCATTCCAATACGATCACTAAACAATATGAAGCGATTTACAGAAAACTGTTAAATCGGTAGGGGTGACAATGAACTTTGGATCAATTATTTACAGAGGCGATTCCAGTTATCGCTGCTATAGAAGAAGCTGGATATGAAGCCTATTTTGTTGGAGGATCTGTGCGCGATTCGCTAACAGGAAGATTGAGTAATGATGTGGATATAGCAACCTCTGCCACTCCCAACGAAGTAAAAGCTATTTTCCCAAAAACAGTAGATGTAGGAATTGCGCATGGTACGATTCTTGTCTTACATGAATCAGGAAATTACGAAGTGACGACCTTTAGAACAGAAAGCGGATATTCTGATTTTCGCCGACCTGACGAGGTGAACTTTGTCCGTTCATTAAGAGAGGATTTGCAACGGCGAGATTTTACGATGAATGCGATCGCGATGGACCGTAAAGGAAAATTAATTGACCCGTTTGGTGGTAAAGAAGCGATTCAAAAACAGGAAGTTGTAACGGTCGGGAATCCTGATGAACGGTTTACTGAAGATGGGCTTAGGATGATGAGAGCAATCCGATTTGTAAGTCAGCTTAGCTTCAAATTAAATCTTGATACATATGTATCATTAAAGAAACATGTTCATCTAATGGAACATATTTCAGTGGAACGGATTCTTGTTGAATTTGAAAAGCTATTATTAGGTGTGGAGCGAAAGAAAAGCATAGAGTTGGTCGTGGATTCTTGCTTGTATGACTATCTGCCAGGATTTAAATCTTATAAAAGTCAATTAGAGCGAGTTGGGACGTACTCTATCGAGGAGCTTAAAAATATAGAAGAATTATGGGGAATCCTACTCGTTCTATTAGACATAGAAAACATAGAGTCATTTTTAAGAAACTGGAAAATGCCAATGAAAAATATTCGTTTTATTCAATCTGTCGTCAGACTGGTAAAACAAGATCCCTCTTTTCTGCAAGATAAGTTCCTTCTTTTTAAAGAGGGTGAAAAAGCGGCCGTATCGGCAGCTTCAGTAAGAGCTGTTCTGGAAAATACAAATGTACAAAATGCGATAAATACTGTGAAAGAAACGTATAAGGACCTAATAATTAAATCGATGTCTGAGCTTGCTTTGACAGGACATGATCTACTCGCTTGGTCATCTGACAGAAAACCCGGACCATGGGTGAAGGAAGCTATGGATGGTGCTTTGCAAATGGTACTGACGGGGAAAGTGGCTAACGACAAAGTAGCAATAAAGGAGTGGCTTAACACGTGCAATCTGATGTGAGGAAAAAAATAATTGATGCTTTCTCAAATGCATTTGGTAGCTTTGTTTCTGGCCAAGAAATTGCTGATTATGTCGGTTGTTCTCGGACAGCAGTGTGGAAGCATATCGAGGAATTGAGAAATGAAGGCTACGTACTTGAAGCAATTCGGAATAAAGGTTACCGAATCATTTCTGCACCTGGAAATGTAACGAGCAACGAAATTCAAATTGGCCTGCAAACAACTACATTTGGCCAAAACATTCATTATGAAGAGAGCGTCGATTCTACTCAAAAAATCGCCAATCGTCTTGCTAACGAGGGGGCGGTAGAAGGAACAATTGTGATTGCTGAAGAACAAACCTTAGGGAAAGGTCGATTATCTCGCAATTGGCATTCGCCAAAATTTACTGGAATCTGGATGAGCTTGATTCTAAGGCCAAAAATCCCTTTTCATGAAGCTCCACAATTGACCTTGCTTGCGGCAGTTGCAGTGGCTCAAGCGATCGAGGATGTCACCGATCTCTCGCCAGAGATCAAATGGCCGAATGATTTATTGATTAGAGGGAAAAAGGTGACGGGAATATTAACAGAGCTTCAGGCGGAATCTGATCGTATTCATTCTGTCATTGTTGGCATCGGAGTAAATGTAAATCAGAAGCTCAGTGATTTTCCTGAGGAACTACAGAATACTGCGACATCTTTGTTTATTGAATCAGGAAAAAGTATCTCGCGATCAACTTTAATTCAGCAAATCCTTCGTAATATGGAAAAACTGTATTCTACATATTTGAAACATGGATTTAACCCAGTGAAACTTCTATGGGAAAGCTATGCAGTTTCACTTGGGAAAGAACTAAAAGCGACAACTGTGAATGAAACGATTATTGGTAAAGCGCTTGGGATTACTGATAGTGGTGTTTTGCTTTTAGAAGACAAATTCGGGAAGGTTCATCATATTTATTCAGCAGATGTTACAATTCCGCATCAATAAGTGGTCGCACGTTACTATAGAATATATTTGATAAAGTTGATATAATGCTTTTGGGCAGTATCTTTCGAACTGCACCTGCACGACCGAAGTAAAAAACTAAAATTTCTGCCTTGATCCAGTAGTGGACGGGGACGGAGGGATGAATCTTCTGATAAATTTAAAGAGACGAACTTTTATATAGGGAAAACTGCCATATGCAAAGTTGGCTGGACAATGGGTCCTATTTCCTTTAAAGCTCGTCTCTTTTTTGTTATATGCCTATCAAGAAAGATTATTCATCTCCTCTAATAAAAGGAGGATATTTGAATGAAACTTTCCGGACAGTTTCTGAAAATGAAAAAAAATGATAAGAAAATTGTCATGCTTACTGCGTATGATTATCCAAGCGCAAAGCTTGCAGAACTTGCTGATGTTGACATGATTCTTGTAGGAGACTCCCTCGGCATGGTTGTTCTAGGTTATGAATCGACACTCCGAGTAACAGTTGATGATATGATTCATCATACAAAAGCAGTGAAACGCGGAGCACCTAATACGTTTGTTGTTACTGACATGCCATTCATGAGCTATCATCTTTCAGTGGACGAAACACTTAAAACCGCTGCACGCATGATTCAAGAAGGGCGTGCAGATGCTTTAAAACTTGAAGGAGCAGGCCAAGTAACTGAAAAGATTGCTGCCTTAACAAAGGCTGGAGTTCCAGTTATTGCTCACTTAGGATTAACACCACAGTCGGTAGGGGTACTTGGAGGCTATAAGGTTCAAGGGAAAAGTGCAAATGCCGCCGAGCAGCTATTAGATGAAGCAAAGCAATGTGAAGCTTGTGGTGCGATAGCTGTTGTACTTGAATGTGTGCCATATCAAGTAGCAGAAATGATTACCCAACACCTTAGCATTCCAACAATCGGTATTGGTGCTGGGAAAGATGTAGATGGTCAAGTACTTGTCTATCATGACGTCGTGAATTATGGCGTCGATCGCGTGGCTAAGTTTGTCAAAACATACGCAAATGCTAATGAATTAATAAGCGGAGCATTATCAAAATACGTAAGTGAAGTAAGAGAACAGCAATTCCCTACATTAGAGCATAGCTTTACGATGAAAGAAGAAGAAGTAGCTGCGTTATACGGGGGTAAAGCATGAAAATCCTTACAATAGCAAAAGAGATACAGCAACAAATAGCTGAAGAAAAAAAGAATGGCAAATCGATAGGGTACGTCCCGACAATGGGGTTTTTACATGAAGGTCATGTAAGTTTACTGAAAAAAGCACATCAAGAAAATGACATCGTTGTTTTAACAATCTTTGTAAACCCGCTTCAATTCGGACCAAACGAAGATTTTGAGAGCTATCCTCGTGACATTGAACATGATGAAAAAGTCGCACAATCGGCTTTAGTAGACTATTTATTTTATCCATCCATTAAAGAAATGTACCCGGATGAAGTGTCCGTAAAAGTAACCGTTCAAAGTCGAACGAATGTGCTTTGCGGGAGAAAAAGACCAGGTCATTTTGACGGAGTAGCAACTGTCCTAACGAAGTTTTTCAATATGATTAACCCGGATAAGGTATATTTTGGCATGAAAGATGCTCAGCAAGTGGCTGTTGTGGATGGGTTAATTACAGACTTTAATTTCGATATTGAAATGGTTCCGGTCGAAACGATTCGTGAAGAAGACGGGTTGGCAAAAAGTTCTCGGAATGTTTATTTACTTGAAGAAGAGCGTGCCTGTGCTCATGAATTGTATAAAGGTTTGAATCTTGCGCGAGAAGCAGCACAACATGGTGAAGACAATCCAGAAAAATTAGTTTCACTCCTTTCAAATCATATTATGAACTATACAAATGGAAACATCGACTATATTGAAGTATATTCCTATCCTGAACTAAGGCCAATCGAAAAAGTGACAGGAAACGTCATTATTGCTTTGGCTGTCCAGTTTACAACTGCTAGATTAATTGATAATGTAACATTTTTGGTTCATTAATGAAACGAACTAACTAGGAGGAGCTTGTATGTTTCGCACAATGATGAATGGGAAGATACACAGAGCTACTGTGACAGAGGCTAATTTAAACTATGTTGGTAGTATAACAATAGATGAAGACATACTTGATGCAGTCGGAATCCTTCCAAATGAGAAAGTAGCCATTGTTAATAATAATAATGGTGCAAGGCTTGAAACGTATACCATTGCTGGTAAAAGAGGTAGCGGTGTTGTTTGCTTAAACGGAGCAGCAGCAAGACTTGTACAGCCTGGGGATATTGTCATTATTATTTCGTATGTCATGATTGCTGAAGAATCTGTTCGTATTCATAAGCCTAAGGTGGCACTTATGAATGAAAACAATGAAATTATTGAAATGATATCTTATGAACCAGAGGCAACTATTTATCCTGGATTAACGGGCAGTAAAACCCCCACTAATTGAAGTTTCACTTAATTCTATAAAGCTGCTCATCATTGAAAAGGTAATTCCTCATAAGGAATGACAATTTCTCTATATGAGTGGCTTTTTCTTTAGTTAATTTAGAATCACGTTCATTTTCCTTATTGGATTAAATGTGGTATAAACAAGGAAGAACAACAAACGAACATACTTGTGTGAATGGGATTTAGAGGTGTTTTAATTAATGGCGCAACGCTATGTAGTAGTCGATTTAGAAACAACAGGAAATTCTCCGAAAAAAGGGGAGCGTATTATTCAATTCGCAGCAGTTGTGATTGAAGAAGATCAAATCATCGCTGAATATTCTACCTTTATCCATCCTGAGCAGGATATCTCGATGTTTATAGAAGAACTGACAGGTATTGACAATGATATGGTGAAAGAGGCACCTCTTTTTGAAGAAGTGGCCGAGCGTATTTCGGCTTTGTTAAAGGACGCTGTTTTTGTAGCGCATAATGTATTATTTGATTTGAATTTTTTAAAAGAAGAGTTAGAACGCTGTGGAATGGAAGCTTTCTATGGCTCTACAATTGATACTGTCGAACTTGCTAAAATCATGAAACCAACTTCTGATGGATATAAATTAAATCAGCTTGCTAAGCAAGAGAAGCTTAATCACTCTAGGCCACATCGAGCTGATAGTGATGCATATGTCACGGCCCAGCTTTTTCTTGAACTGAAAAAGAAACTTTACCAGCTGCCACTTCTAACCATGAAACAGTTATACCGACTTTCATACTCTTTGAAAAGTGAAATTTCGGAGCTCATTCAAGAATGTATAGCAGAAAAGCTTTCTCTGCCAAGTGATTACGATACAACGATTGAAGCATTTCAGGGCTTAGCTTTTAAGAAAATGAGTAGAGATTATGCTCAGAATACGTGGAAAACGGATTATCCGAGTGATAGCCAAGCGAAATTAAAGCTGATTCGTGAATCATTATCCCAATTTGAAAGCAGAGAAGGGCAGCTTGAGATGATGGATCGGGTATATGATTCGTTTGAAAATGAACATCATACGATTATTGAAGCTGGAACAGGCATTGGTAAGAGCTTAGCTTATTTACTACCAGCTGCCTATTTTTCCGTGCAACAAGGAAAACCCGTGGTTATCTCGACGTATACGCTTCAGCTTCAAGAACAGCTGCTTCAGTCTGAGGTGCCAAAATTAAAGCGGATCCTCCACTTTCCGTTTTCTGTCGTGCTATTGAAAGGGCGAAGTAATTATCTTAGTCTTGCAAAGTTTGAGAGAGCTATTAGGGAAAAAGAAGACAACTATGAAACCGCACTTACGAAAATGCAAATACTAGTTTGGTTAACAGAAACAGAAACGGGAGACAAGGATGAATTAAATTTAACGAGTGGAGGAGAGTTATTCTGGGAGAGGCTTCAAAGCAATTCATTTACTAAAACGGGATTACAAAAGCCTTGGCAAGCTGTCGATTTTTATGAAAGAGCCAAAGCTGTAGCGCTAAAAGCAGATATCATTATTACAAACCATGCGTTTTTAATGGCTGATTTAGTATCACCTGATCGTTTAATTCCGAGAGACGGTTTCTTAATTCTCGATGAAGCACATCATCTTGAACGTGCTGCAAGCAAGCATCTTGGACGAAGACTCGATTATGTTTCGGCAAAAACCCTCTTAAATCGTTTAGGCCATTCTGATCAAAAACAATTGTTATTTCGATTGGAGAAACTACTGCATCAATATTCGCTTACTCCTGTTACAAAGTCAGCAAATATTGACCGTACATTACTTGATTTTTTCTATGAATTTGACCAATTATTTTTTCAATTAGGGGCACTTGCGAATAAACAAGGAAGGTCTAGTGGTCCAAAGCAGATATCCATTCGCTTAATTGATGAACAATGGAAAATGACGACAATGCTTGCCGAAAGATTGGTCGATCAGCTTCAGGTGATTCTGTCTGGATTAGACGACAGAATTTCTTTACTAAGTAGTGTTGAAACTTTAAGTAAAAATGCCCAGTTTTATTTGAATGATTTTGAACTGATGCGTTATCAAATCAATGAGCTTAAGAAAACTCTTGCAGATTTTTTTGTCACACAAAATACCGATTTTATCTATTGGATGGACTATACAAAAGCCAATCCACAACAAGGGATATCTTTAGCTTCACAGCCGATTACAGGAAGCAAGTTGTTATGGAATACATTTTTTTCGAGACAAAAAAGTATTGTTATGACATCGGCAACTCTTACTGTTAAAAGTTCGTTTCAGTTCTTTATGAATCAGCTCGGGATGCAGGATGTTCCAGTAAAAACATTTAGCTATTCTTCGCCATTTTGCTATCATGAACAAGTTCGAATACTTGTACCAAAGGACATTCCAGATATTCAAAGCGTCGCACAAGAAGAATTCGTCCTTCACGCAGCTGAACATATTATTCTCGCTGCTGAAGCTGCAAAAGGGAGGATGATGATTTTATTTACCTCTCATGAGATGTTAAGAGCTACCTATTATTTACTTAAAGAATCTCAAATGTTGCAAGAGTATACACTATTTGGACAAGGGATAACGAGTGGCAGTAAAACCCGGCTTCTGAAAAACTTTCAAAGCTTTGACAAAGCAATCCTGTTAGGTACGACTAGTTTCTGGGAAGGGGTGGACGTACCTGGGGAGGACCTTTCTTGTCTGGTTATTGTTAGGTTGCCATTTTCACCTCCTGATGATCCAATTACGGAAGCGAGATGCAACGTAATTAGAAATCATGGCAAGAATCCATTCTCATTCTATTCACTTCCGGAGGCAATATTGAGGTTCCGACAAGGATTTGGCCGATTAATTCGTACAAGCACAGATAGAGGTGTGCTCATCGTTCTTGATCGAAGAATCATGACAACTGTATACGGAGAGGCCTTTAGACAAGCCATTCCTTCAGTTAATTGGCTGCAAGTTTCAAAAAATGAACTAGTTAATGCAATTGAGGAATGGATTTAAACGACTTGCTATAAATGGAATGTTCATGATGCAACAGTGCACTAAAACGTCATGTTTTAACGAATTGAGAGACTTATTTAAAAGGGGAAAACCGGCTTACTTAAGGTGGCGGAGCGTAGCCAAAAACTATTAGAATTTCACCCAATCCTAGTTTATCTTTCAATTTATTTGATCATGCTGTTTACGTTCACAAAGCTCAATCCGCTGTTGTTTCATACAAACGAATAAATTCTAAGAATAGCAAAAAAATTGATATGGAAATTCGAAACAAACTGGTATAATGTGAGAAGAAGTCATACACATAAATCCTTGTTATTCCAAGGATTTATGAGAAAATTTGTTATTAAGGGGGTGCTTGAAAATGGAAAGCAAAATAGAAGTGATTTCAACCGTAAAATTGCAGCATTCCCCAGATTTATATAAAATTGTCGATTCTCTAAACCGTAATTTAAAGGAAAGAAATTTAATGTTTGGGCTTGCGCTGGATTCAGAGAATCAGGAAAAAGCGATATTCACGATTTATCGTACATAGAAAGAGTGACTGTATTTGAAAAAATGGCTGATTATATCTTCTGTTTTTATACTTTGTTTAATCGGCTTTGTGTCGGGGACATACATTAAAGCGTTGGGGCCGAGGCAAGAAGCATCTGACATCGCTTATGCAAAGGCTCGGCAGGAGAGTGACCTAGTTACACTTGATGAATTTTATCTTTATCATGGACTCGAATCTTATTCTGTTGTTATCGGAAAGACCGCGGCTGGCGAGAAACTAGTTGTTTGGATTCCTGAGAACAAAGATTTAGATATAGTAACAGCTCAATATAAAAATGGTAAGACAAAGAAAGAAATCACGCAGATTGCCAAGGAACGATCAAAATCAAAGAAGATTATTTCAGTAAAACTAGGGATGGAAAACAATGTTCCACTTTGGGAAGTAACTTCTCTGGACGCTACAAAACATTATAATTATGAATATTATGATTTTAAGACAGGCGAAATGATTGATTACTATCGAGGTATTTAGACAGAAAATGGAGGGTTTTTTATGAAAAAGTTAGCAAATCGCGTACAGGCATTAACACCGTCTTCTACATTAGCAATTACAGCTAAGGCTAAAGAGCTTAAGGCTCAAGGACAAGATGTTATTGGACTTGGAGCAGGCGAACCAGACTTTAATACTCCACAGCATATTATCGATGCAGCTTTTAAATCAATGAATGAAGGCCATACAAAATATACCCCTTCAGCCGGTTTGCCAAAGCTGAAAGAAGAAATCATCAATAAGCTTTCAAAAGAGAACGGTCTCTTATACCAACCAAATGAAATTATCGTTGGCTCAGGTGCGAAACATGTGCTTTATACATTATTTCAAGCGATTCTGGATGAAGGCGATGAAGTAATTATTCCTATTCCGTATTGGGTTAGCTATCCTGAACAAGTTAAATTAGCTGGCGGTACTCCAGTATATGTGAATGGAACAGAAGAACAGTCGTTCAAAATTACAAAAGAGCAGCTTAAAGAAGCAATTACAGATAAAACAAAAGCATTTCTAATCAATTCACCTAGTAACCCTACAGGCATGTTATATTCTGAAGAAGAATTACGCGAACTTGGGCAAGTATGTTTGGATCACGATGTATTAATCGTTTCTGATGAAATTTATGAAAAACTTATTTACGATGGTGCACAGCACATTTCCATCGCTTCTATTTCTCCAGAATTGAAAGAACAAACCATTGTCGTGAATGGAGTATCCAAATCCTATTCCATGACAGGCTGGAGAATTGGCTATGCAGCTGGAAACACTCAGATTATTAAAGCTATGACTAATTTAGCGAGCCATAGCACATCAAATCCAACAACAACAGCGCAATACGGAGCTATTGCGGCACTGTCAGGGCCCCAAGATAAAGTAGAAGAGATGCGAGTTGCATTCGAGGACCGTTTGAATATCATTTACGATAAATTGACTACTATTCCTGGAATCACTTGCCTGAAACCCCAAGGGGCATTCTACCTTTTCCCGAACGCAAGGAAAGCTGCTGAACTTACAGGCTATGGTAATGTAGACGCATTTGCTGGAGCCCTACTTGAAGAAGCACTAGTAGCTGTTATTCCTGGTTCTGGATTTGGAGCAGATGATTATATTCGTTTATCCTATGCAACATCCTTAGATCAGCTGGAAAAAGCTGTTGAACGCATTCGCTCATTTGTAGAATCAAAGATGGCCTAAATCGCTATCTTTATAGTAGAAAACAGAGTAATTTTTATCAGGTTTGCCACTACAATCAAGTACATGTATAATGAAAATGTTATATAAGTATAAGATTTATTAATGAGTTTTAGTGTCTAGCGTAAGCAGCCTAACCTCTCTAGGGTTTAGCCAATCAAGTTATATCAAGTGAAAACTACTTTCGATATAACTTGTTCGTCTTATGCTTAACGAGGTTGCTAAAAGGTGCTTGCGCTTTTCTTATGATTTGGAGGGAATGTATCGTGAAAATTACGATAGCACAGGTAAGTAAATATGTTGATCAAGAAGTGACAATCGGTGGTTGGTTAGCTAATAAACGATCAAGCGGTAAGATTGCATTTTTACAATTGCGCGATGGTTCAGGGTTTATTCAAGGTGTTGTTGTCAAAGAAGAAGTTGGGGAAGAGATTTTTGCACGTGCGAAATCAATTACACAAGAGTCATCTCTATATGTAACAGGAATTGTGCAAACTGATGAGCGTTCTCCATTTGGCTATGAGCTGCAAGTGAAGAATGTTGAGGTCATCCATGAATCAGTAGACTATCCAATTACACCTAAATCACACGGAACAGAATTTTTGATGGATAACCGCCATCTATGGTTACGTTCGAAACGACAACATGCGGTTATGAAAATCCGTAATGAAATCATTCGTGCTACATATGAATTTTTCAATCATGAAGGCTTTGTGAAGGTGGATCCACCGATTTTGACCGGAAGTGCACCAGAAGGAACTTCAGAATTATTTGCAACAAAATACTTTGATGAAGATGCATTTCTATCACAAAGCGGACAGCTGTATATGGAAGCTTGTGCAATGGCACTTGGAAAAGTATTTTCTTTCGGTCCAACATTCCGTGCAGAGAAGTCGAAAACCCGTCGCCATCTAATTGAGTTCTGGATGATTGAACCAGAAATGGCCTTTTACCAACATGAAGACAGTTTAAAAGTACAAGAAGATTACGTGTCTTATATCGTTCAATCTGTTTTGCAAAATTGTAAGTTAGAATTGAACACGCTAGGCCGTGATGTAGAAAAACTTGAAAAAATTAAAGCGCCGTTCCCACGAATTACCTATGATGATGCACTTGAATTCCTTCATGAAAAGGGATTTGACGATGTTCAGTGGGGAGATGATTTTGGTGCACCGCATGAAACGGCGATTGCCGAAAGTTATGCATTGCCTGTTTTCATCACGCATTACCCAACTTCATTAAAACCATTTTATATGCAACCAGATCCAGAGCGAGAAGAAGTGGTATTATGTGCCGATTTAATCGCTCCGGAAGGATATGGCGAAATTATTGGTGGATCAGAACGTATCTATGATTACGATTTGCTTGAACAACGAATTGAAGAACATAAATTAAGTAAAGATGCTTATAACTGGTATCTCGAATTACGTAAATATGGTTCTGTTCCTCACTCTGGTTTCGGACTTGGGCTTGAGCGTACTGTCGCTTGGATCAGTGGTGTCGAGCATGTTCGTGAGACGATACCATTCCCACGTTTATTAAATAGACTATATCCATAATTAAATGAGAGTATCATAAAAAGGGTCTGACCACGTATTCTACAACGGTAGCAAAGTGTTATCCGTAGTTATGGGGACAGACCTTTTTTCATCTTTGGGCTTTAGAGCAGATGCTCATGAATGTTTTTATAAGCCGTAAAAAAGAATTATTAAAAAATGTTACGCTATTTTCGGCAATTAATTTCCAAAATGTATTGTAGGTATTGTCGAACCTTGTTTCATGTTATACTAATAATGAGGTGTCAAAGATATGAAAAACAACTTATATGCATGGTTTAAAGAAGGGTCGATGACGATTCCTTCATTTTTATTTACTCATTATAAAAAGATTGGCTTAAATGAGCAGGAAGTTATGTTATTGCTTCAACTCCAACAATTTATTGAATCTGGAAATGATTTTCCCGCTCCATCACAGTTAGCAGAACGAATGACACTTCAGGAAACAGAGTGTTTGTTTTTAATACAGCGTTTAATTCAACGAGGGTATATTAAGTTAGAGGAAGATAAAGGGCAAGCAATAGGTGATGAAAGATATTCACTTGATCCTTTATATGAGAGATTGATTGATTGCTTCTTGCAGGCACAGAAACAAGAGAAAGCGGAGCAGGCCCTAAATGAAGGAGAAAGCCTCTATACAATATTTGAACAGGAATTTGGACGGCCGCTATCGCCATATGAGTGTGAAACGCTTGCCTTATGGATGGATGATGATCATTCACCTTCAATCATAAAAGCCGCATTGCGTGAAGCTGTAATTTCCGGTAAATTAAATTTTCGTTATGTTGATCGCATTTTATTTGAATGGAAGAAGAATGGCATTAAGACAATTGATCAAGCAAAGAATCGTGGTCAGCAATTCAGAATGCATCAAAAGCACGAGAAGAAGCAGGCAACACAAACTCCAATTAAAGATGTGCCGTTTTATAATTGGTTGGAGCAATAGTTCTGAATAGTTCTAGGTAAAAGGAGTCAATTATGCTGAATAAAACCCAGATACGCTATTGTTTGGATACGATGGGTGAAATGTTTCCAGATGCGCATTGTGAATTGAATCATTCTAATCCGTTTGAACTCGTCATTGCGGTTGCACTCTCCGCCCAATGCACAGATGTTCTCGTAAACAAAGTTACGAAAACATTATTTCAAAAATACAAAATTCCTGAGGATTACCTAAATGTTCCCATTGATGAGCTTGAACAGGATATTCGTTCGATTGGATTGTATCGCAATAAAGCGAAGAACATCCAAAAGCTTTCAAAAATGCTGATTGAAGAATATGGCAGAGAAGTTCCTAGAGACCGAGATGAATTAACGAATTTACCAGGTGTTGGTAGGAAGACGGCAAATGTTGTTGTTTCAGTTGCATATGGTGTTCCAGCCATTGCGGTTGATACTCATGTTGAGCGAGTAAGTAAACGCCTTGGAATATGTCGCTATAAAGACAGTGTTCTTGAGGTGGAAAAAACTTTAATGAACAAAATACCAAAAGAAGAATGGTCCGTTACTCATCATCGCTTGATTTTCTTCGGTAGATACCATTGCAAAGCTCAAAATCCACAATGCCCTGTTTGTCCTCTACTTGATGTATGTCGCGAAGGGAAGAAACGAATGAAAAAGGAAGCTGTGAAATGATTGTACAATTACCACAAGAACTTGTACATGAAAAGTTCTTTTTCAGTGATAGGATTGAAATTGAAAATTTTATCACTGAGAAATGGAATCCGGATTTTAATCCAACACTTTTTATATATGACATGTTGTATTGGAATGGGGGACAAGGATTTCAACCATGGCGGCAGGGCTTTATAACAATACCTGTCCTTTTTGAAAAATGGAAGGAATTAGCTGACTCTTGCAGAATCATATTTGCTGAACGAAGGCAGAATGAAGCTGAGATGTTCATGAAAAAAGGAATGGCCCTTTTTTTTCAAGTGGTGTTTTGGATGAATGAACAACCAGTAGTTCTGCATAATTGGCATGAGCAAATTAACAGGCTTTCGATAAAGCCGATAAATGTTGCGGAAAGACTTTCATTTGTTGACATGTCTCCCGCCCATTATGCTTCTTTTATCCAGCTAACAGAATTGTTTCTTGAAGCTGAAAAACAATTTTATAAAACCTTAGCAATGAAAAAACGAAATCAGCAAAAGTAAGAGGATGTCCCAAAGGGACATCCTCTTCTTTATTGGAGACATTAAGGGGTGTCTCCTTCAGCAGGTGGTACCGTGTTTTCAGCATCAATAGGTGGTTGTGGTGGTTCAGTAGTTCCGCCATTGCCGCCAGTGCTATTTTCAGAACCATTACCATTTCCGTTGCTATTACCATTACCTGGATTAGTAGTATTACCATCATTGTTTCCATTACCTGGATTATTAGTATTACCATCATTGTTTCCATTGCCTGGATTAGTAGTATTACCATTATTGTTTCCGTTGCTTGGATTATTAGTGTTTCCGTTGTTAGTACCGTCATCACTATTGTCGTCATTCGAATTATCTTGCCCTTGATCATTCTGTCCAGTGTCATCTGTTTCGTCAGGGTTATTTAAGTCAGGTTCAGGCTCGATCGGTTCTTCCTGAATTGCAGTGACTTTAACACTGGCTGAAGCTGATGCACTTTTCTGACCGTTAACGATCGCTGTGACAGTGAATGTATAAGTTGAACCAGGGTTAGGCTGTTGGATTGTTAATCCCATCGTACCCGAACGTGCCAGTACTTGAGAGGCGCCTCCATCAATCGACACTTTAACCTCAAATTCTGGTGTTTTACTACTATCTGTTTGAGGGTAGTTCCATTGAAGATTAATGGAATTGCTTGCTTCATCATAGTTTGCGTTGACTCCAACAGGTGCAGATGTCTTATCATATTGCTTAGTTACTTTTGTTGGTTCATGTCCTTTTAGGAAATATTCATAAGTAACCTGATCTTTAGGTGTATAATCACTTGCTTTTACTGCAGGGTTCGATCCTTTAAGAATGCCACGCTTTACAACGTTTTTCGGCTGTTTAAAGTCTTCAGTTTTAACGCCTTTATGAACATATTCCATCAGGTTTTTAACCATCTTTTTTGGAATTTTTTGCGATTCTTTTCCAAGGTATTCGCTATTTTTATCATATCCAATCCAAGCAGCTACCGAATATTCGGTCGTATAAGCTGTCATCCAACTGTCTGGAACTCCTTCTGATGGAATATTATATTTCCTTTTATCAGCTGCATCAAAATTGGAGGACCCAGTTTTACCAGCCATTGGCAAACCAGAGACTCTCGCTAATCGTCCAGTTCCGTAGCTTTCATCTATGACACCTTTTAACATGTCAGAGATCATAAAAGCAGTCGATTCTTTCATGACAGCTTTTGATGTGAATTTGTTTTCGATTTCTGTCTTATCACGTAAAACTATTTTTGTGACAGTATGAGGCTGATTATAGATCCCACCATTACCGAAAGCACTGTATGCACCAGCGATTTGCATAGACGATACGGATTGAGTGCCTCCGATTGCGCCAGACTCATAATTATTTTTAGGGATAGGAATACCTAATTCTTGCGCAAAGGCATATCCTTCTTCAACGCCAACCTCTTGAAGAGCCTTAAGTGCCGGGATATTAAGGGATCGTTCTAGAGCTTCACGCATACTCACATCACCGCGATAACGCCCACCTGCATTTTTAATCGGTGTGCCATTCGAATATTGATATGGTTCATCGGTTAGTTGATGATAAGTATCCCAATTTAACTTGTCAATTGCGGGAGCATAATCCATGATCGGCTTAATCGTAGATCCTGGTGAACGTTTTGCTTCAGTAGCGTAGTTAAACACACGTTTACCTTGAATATTTCTACCACCACCGATCGCCCTTATTTCACCGGTTTTCGTATCAATTAAGGAAATCCCTGCTTGCAATGATTTACTTGGATATTGAATAATATCCTCGGTATTTAGCATGTCATAGACATGTTTTTGTGCATCTTTATCAATGGTTGTATAAATCTCCAGTCCATCTGTATATGGATTGTAATCTCCCATACTTTGGACTTCTTCAATTACTTGGTCAATAAAAGCATCATATGGTGTTGTATCAACTTTACTCGTATCCTGTGCTTGTAACGTTTTGGTTACGGGTATGCTTTGTGCATTTTTCATTTCTGCTTCCGTAATAAATCCGTGACGATTCATTAAGTGAAGCACAATATTTCGTCTTTCTTCTGCGCGTTCAGGATATTTAAAAGGATTATATCTGCTCGGACTTTGCGGTAACCCGACGAGCATGGCTACTTCTTCGAGTGTAAGGTCTTTAAGATCTTTTCCGTAATACGTATCTGCAGCAGTTGCGATGCCAAATGCATGGTTGGCATACCAAATTTTGTTCACATACATTTCAAAAATTTCTTCTTTCGTGTATCTTTGTTCCAGTTTAATGGCCAGCCATGCTTCTTGAACTTTTCGTTTTATTGTCTTTTCGTCGGTTAAAAATGTCCGCTTGACGACTTGTTGAGTTAGTGTACTGGCACCTTGTGAACCAAAGCCATTCGTTACATTGCCGATTACGGCACTACCTAGGCGCAGAATGTCGACTCCACCATGCTTAAAGAATCGAACATCTTCCGTAGCCAAAACGGCATTTTTAATAACTTCAGGAATGTCCGCGTAGGCTACATACTCCCGCTTTTCTATACCTTCTTCGGTAAGTAATTTACCCTCTTTATCAAAAAACTTTGAGGAAAGGGGGTCTTTTAAAAGAGATTCGTCGATTTTGGGTGCATCGCTAATGAAATAGGCAAATGTTGCCCCACCCGCAACGACTCCAATAATTCCGAGCGTTACTAGAACGAGAAAAATCTTTTTAAATATTCCTTTTGGCTTTTTCTTACTCTTGCCTGTTTTATTAGAGTTTGCCTGCTTGCGGCGTTCCTCTCTTGTATTATATTTTTCAGCCATTGCAGCTTACCTGCCTTTCATAATGAACCATCGGGAAATCACCCCAAGATGGAATCTACTACTTTAATATAGTCAATCCTTGGATGAAAGCCAAGAGGAATTCGTTTCGAACAAGATTCCACCTCTGTTTTTGTAATTGATTTTCTTCCGCCTTCATTCATACGGTTCCAGAATTTTGTTAAATGTCCTAATTCCATTAAGTAAATTTCATCAGTTGTAGAAAATCGGATAATGACGAACGCGATTCCACCTTGCTGATCGATGCTTTTCATATGCTGGATTTGGTGTTCGTGAAAATTCTTAAGTGGGAACGAAGTTGGATTTTGTGTTTCCTTCGCTTCAAAATCTAAATGCTTACCCTTGTACACTCCATTATAATCCGTAGTAGATGCTTGTTTGAAATAGGCTTCTTTTATCACGGCTGCACTCCGTTTCGGATAATGAACATCGACAATTTGAATAGGGGTAGGCTTCTTATGGACGACAGCGATCCCATTTGCTACATAATATTCGTTCGTATCGTTTAAATCATCCTCCAACGTTTTTCCTCGATTGCCAAAGCTGCTTTTTTTGATGGAACGTTGAACGGCTTCCGAGCTTTTAGAGACGTATTTACGCCCATTGGGGTAATGAAAAGCCACGTGAATTCCCCCTTGTTTTTCACTTATCATATAATAGCAAAAAAAAATGTGAAGTAGTGAATAAAATGATCTTTTTCTTTTCAATCTAACTATGTATTTTATCACATTTAGGTGTAATTGGGTAATGAACGAGGGGATGGTTTACTGATTTATGCTTTCATATACAATAAAACAGAATTAAGAATAGATATAAGAATTCTCGTTTGGAATCAATGTAATTAATTTGAAGTCGTTTTTAGGAGTAGACAAGGAGCAATCAAGAAGTGGTTGAAAGATTAAACGGTGATGTTGGCCTAGTATGTAAATAAGCAGGTGTCCTAAACTAAAGGTTCAGCTCCTAGCAACACTATATACAGTTCAAAATGAGTGTATATACCAGTATAAACTGGAAAGTCGTGTTAGGGGCAGATCAGTTTAGGACAGCCGCTTTTACAAACTTATTGGGCTTGCTTAGGTAGCGGGACGATCAGGACCGGTTAATTTCGGGTTTCCGATTGCTGCTTTCGTGTTCAAGTTCTTTTCATTTTTCTTTTTTTGTTGTTCTTTACTCTGATTTGTCGTCATGATTTAACACCTCCTCCTACTAGTTTTATCTCAAATTGTCCACTCATTCATAAGATTTGTCGAAAGCTTAAAAAATCCCCCTTTATTTCACTTTTTTTGACGATTTACTTCTAGTTTTGTCAGACATGAAGGGCTTTTGATAAAAATAAAGAATATTCTTTATAAAGAGATTAGGGAGGGGTTTTAATGGGAATCAAACATGTGGATGTAGAAGAAATTCTTGGGTTAATGGAAGAAATCAATGAGCATTTAGAAACTTTAGAAACAACGTTATCTGTTTCCTTTGCCACGGAACGCAACAAGTTATGGACTAACGAGCATCACATGATCGATTCCGCAAGTATGAAAGTAAACGAAGCAGAAGCTAAATGGTTGTTGATGCAAAATGAACATACAGTTCTACGTGATACGGATAAGAATCGGAAGGAGATTCTTTCAATGAATCCGAGACTAGGGTTTTAAATTACGAATGAAAGTAACAAATCCGGCAGCTAAGCTGTACGGGTTCTTTTTTTGCAAAAATGTTTTATAATTTGGTTATAGAGGATGTTCAAAAAATTAAGGGGAATAATGATTGGTTTAAAAAAAAGAACTATCTCTTAATTTATTACGGATTACCTGAACGGGTGCAGATCATAGATTCGATTATTCCACGAAATACTTGTTCCTTTTTGAATACACACTTATACATAAAAATGGGGGATTATATGCTGGATAAGAAATATGTAGAAAAACTTACCATTCAATTATTACAGTTCACTGAAAAATCGGATGAAATATATGAAGCAGTTAGGGAAGAAGGAAAGGAAAGGGATTTTTATCAAGAGGTGAAACCATTTGTTGATGAAGTGGACGCTGTCTTAAAATTATGGACACCTAGCATGAGAGAATGGATGAAAGTGGAAGACTTTACCCACTTGTTCCCACAACAAATTGAGCAAACAGCAAACAATCTTGCTGATGTAGTTGTACAAGCCTTCTTTCCAAAAACAAGCTATAAACGATTTAAAAGTCATATTCAATCGGTACGTTTTATTCTGCAAAATGTTTTAACAGAGATTCAACATAAATTGTAACGGATTGATCGGCTTCTCACCAAAAACACTTCCGACACATATAATAGATCAGCTAATGACTTAATGGGGGGAGTATACATGAATACGTGGGGGTCCTATGAATGGGATCACAGAAATAATGGAGCCTACTTTAATGAGATGAGCGGGTATGTGAATGGGTATCATATGCAGCAACCTTCCTACCAGCCTCATCCTCAATACGTGCAGGTACCAGGGCAGCACGCGACTGGACATATGTCTCAGCACGGTCAGCACCCATATCAAGTGGGTGCCTATCATCCTTTTATGCAACATCCCCAGCCAAGCGAACCGGTATCGGGGTTTTATGGACAGCATCCGATGCAGTTCTACCAACAGCCGGTACAGGGGATTAATCCATTTGAAAACCCATTATCTAAAACAAAAACAAAGAATGGGCAAATGAATAATGCTCAGGCAGGTTCCAATCCTTACCCTAAACAGCAATTTACGCAAAAGCAGCAACCGACAGGCGTTCAATCGATGCTCAACCAATTTAAAACACAAGATGGATCAATGGATTTAAATAAAATGGTGAATACAGCAGGACAGATGATGAATACGGTAAATCAAGTTTCGTCGATGATTAAAGGGGTCGGCGGTATTTTCAAAGCATAATTAATAAGGGTCAGATTCTACCGATTATCGACTTTGCTGGTAAAATCCGGCCCTTTAATGTTATAAAAAACGTCCATGAGCGTCTGATATAAAACCAACAATGAAAAGGTTCAGGTTCTCAATTTGTATCACCTTATGAAGGCGGTGGTGCGGAGCTGATTTTGCGAAGCCCCGCCCCTTTTCCACAGAAAAAAACAAAATAAGTTAGTCATCAACTTTAATTGATTTTCCTCTAATTTTCGGTATGGTTAGACGCAGGATTCCATCTCGATGGTGAGCGGTCACTCTTTGTTCATCGATAGGTTTGGACAAGCTAATTGTCCTTGTAAGGGAGGTTGATTGTCTGTTTTGTGCTGAAAGAAAGTCTTTTTTTTCAACGGATTGCTGTTTGTTTTTGAGAATTCGAATCGTGATAGTCTGAGGTAGGATTTCTATATCAATATCGTTTCTACGGATTCCTGGCAAGGAAGCGCTGACGAAATAATCATTTTCTGTTTCTTCCACATCTACCGGAAAGCTTCCAGAAGAAACAGAGCCGAAAAATTCATTCATCGATTGGAGCATTCCCTTTGCTGGTTTATCACCAAAAAGTCGATCCATTTTATTGAAGAAATCGTGAACACCTTCATGAGGAAATGTTTTTTTCCTTTTTTCAGAGTCAGTCATGGTTCATACTCCTTTCAAATTCATTCATGGAATAAGGAATCGTTTTTCTTGAAAAGGTGAAAAAGTAACAATTGAAAATGAATTATCGTGGCCTATCGTCCACTTGCTGAGCAAAAAAAATAAGGTCAATTAGGTTCATAATAATTATTTTTTATGCAAAGAATCTGTGGTGTATTAGCCTATGTATCTCGGCCTAATTATGTGACAGAACTTTGTATATTATGGTTTAGTGAAAGCTGAAAAGGGAAGAAATTCGGGATGAACATGAAGAAAGCAAGCAAGCTTTCAACTGCCTAACAAAGGAAATGTTACTTAAGAATAGCGGTCATATGGGAATGTTTGAAGATCTGGTTACATTATCCTCCAATATTCTTGATTTTACCTAATTAAGTCGCCGTTTGAAATCTCATTCCATTTAAAGGGAATGAGATTTTCCTTTTGTATAGAACGCTTATTCAGTAATATAGAAGGATGGGGTGGTTTTTATGAAACTGAGAAAAAATTTACAAGAAATCATGGCTGAATTAAAAAGCAGTGAAGAATATAAGCATAATATTGCCCACTGGCATACGATTGAGGCGAAATTAGCAAAATCAGCACCATTTCCAGCTCGTATGCATGAATTGCTGCAAGCTGCATTAGTAAAACGAGGAATTCAAAGTCTGTATACACACCAAGCAACAGCTTTTGATGTAGCGGTTGAAGGGGGAAGCTTAGTCGCTATCACTCCTACCGCTTCTGGTAAAACACTTTGTTACAATCTGCCTGTTTTGCAATCTATTCTTGAAAATGAAAAAACTCGTGCGCTTTATATTTTTCCAACGAAGGCACTTAGTTATGATCAAAAGAGTGAACTCCATGAAATGATTAACGAAATGGATGTAGCAATTAATAGCTATACGTATGATGGGGATACACCTTCAAACATCCGTCAAAAAATCCGGCAAGCAGGGCATATTGTTATTACGAATCCTGATATGCTGCATTCTGGGATATTGCCGCACCATACAAAGTGGGTATCTCTGTTTGAAAATTTGAAATATGTCATCATCGATGAATTGCATATATATCGCGGTGTTTTTGGCAGTCATATGGCGAATGTGATTCGAAGACTAAAGCGAATCTGTGCATTTTATGGCAGTGATCCTTTGTTTATTTGTACGTCGGCGACCATTGCCAACCCACTTGAACTTGCCGAGGAATTGACGGGAAAAGAAATGAAGCTCGTCGATAATAATGGGGCTCCGAGCGGAAGAAAGCATTTTGTTTTTTATAATCCTCCAGTTGTCAATAAACCATTAAATATTAGAAGAAGTGTGGTACTTGAAGCGAGAACGCTTGCTCTTGAGTTCCTTTCGAATAAAATACAAACAATCGTGTTTGCAAAAAGCCGTGTCCGAGTAGAGATTTTATTAACCTATTTGCAAGAGCTAGTGGCGAAACAGCTAGGACCAAAATCGATTCGTGGATATCGCGGCGGCTATCTACCAAAGCAGCGACGAGAGATAGAAAGAGGGCTGCGAGACGGATCCATTTACGGAGTTGTCAGTACAAATGCATTAGAACTTGGAGTGGATATTGGACAATTACAAGTGTGTATTATGAACGGTTATCCTGGTTCGATTGCAAGTGCCTGGCAACAAGCGGGGAGGGCAGGAAGACGACACGGTGAAGCACTGATCATCATGGTTGCAAGCTCAAACGCCCTTGACCAGTATATCGTTCAACATCCCGAGTACTTTTTCACGAGAAACCCCGAAACGGCACGTATTAATCCTGATAATCTCGTCATTCTTGTTGATCATTTGAAATGTGCCGCGTATGAACTTCCATTTAAAAAAGGAGACTTATTTGGTAAGAATGACGTTTTGGATGTGTTGGAATTTTTAACGGAAGAGAGAGTGCTTCATCAAAACGGCGACAAATGGTATTGGATGAATGATGTTTTTCCAGCTCACAATATTAGTCTACGATCTGCTTCACAAGAAAATGTAGTCATCATTGATCAAACAGAATCTCTAAAATCTCAAGTCATTGGTGAAATGGATACGTTTAGTGCTATGACATTGCTTCATGATGAAGCGATTTATTTACACCAGGGTACTCAATATCAGGTGGAAAAACTTGATTGGGAGGAAAAGAAGGCATATGTACGTGAAGTGAATGTTGATTATTATACAGATGCCAATCTCGCTGTACAGCTTTCAGTATTGGAAATTGATAAGCAAAAGTCGTTTGCACAAACAGAAGCGACTTATGGTGATGTATCAGTCAGAGCGATGGCAACCATTTTCAAAAAGATTAAATTTGAAACGCATGAAAACATTGGCTCAGGGCCAATTACGCTACCAGAATCTGAACTGCATACAAATGGTGCCATGTTATCGATCGATCATGATGCATTTGGCTGGGATGAAAATCGAATGGAACAAGGCCTAATTGGCGCATCACACGCATTAAATTTTATGGTCCCGCTATTTGTCATGTGCGACCCCAATGATATTCACGTATATCCACAAGTAAAAGCAGCCCATAATGAAAAACCGACCATTTTTATCTATGATAAATACCCTGGTGGTGTCGGTTTAAGTGACAAGGTCTATCAAAATGCCGAGACGATCCTTAAAGAAACACAAGAGATGATTGAACGTTGCCTTTGTGAAAATGGCTGCCCATCATGCATCGGAACAGACACGGCATCATCCTCTGCTAAAAGAGATGCTGTGAATGTGTTGAAAATATTCCGTTAAAGAGGTTGTTCAAAAAGTCCGGTAAAAAAGCTTGCGAATTGTGTCATCGCGCATTTTTGACCTTCTGTTAAGATCGCGCATGTCCTGTGCAAGTCTGGTCCCAAACGTTAGTGTATACGCGAAAGGTCCTCGAGATGCGCTCGCAGAACTTCTCGGCTCTTTTTATCCTTATTTTTGAATACGCATTTAAATGTTGTAAATAGAGGTGCTTTTAATTGTCATTAAAAAATAAATTAAATCGCATGAAGACACATATGGATTTACAGGTTTCCGAGAAAAAAGCAAGTTCAGTTGAAGTCACTAAAAAGCAGCTTCATGAAAAAAGTAATGGTCATCTAGAGCTACCGTTTGCTGAAAAATGGCGGCAATTCGATACGGTACCATATAAGTTTGATGGCTCTTATTGTTGGATAAGAGAGGTTCGATATCCCATTGAGATGAAACATGGTCAATATTCATTTGCAGACTTGCACACAGTCATGGATTTGTGGAAGAAAAGTGGATTGAGTCACCCGTTAACTGCTTCAGGAATCGGAATAGAGGATTTGTTTTTCTTTGATACAGAAACAACGGGCCTTGGTGGTGGAGTTGGGAATACCATTTTCATCCTGGGGTATGCAAGCTTTGAAAAAGATGAAGTTGTAGTTCGGCAACATATTTTGCCCCAGCCTGGCGCTGAGATCCCGCTGTATCAGAGTTTCTTAGAAAAGGTGAATTATGAAACGCTTGTTACGTATAATGGCAAATCATTTGATTGGCCTCAATTGAAAACAAGACATAGGCTAATCCAACAACATGTACCGAACTTACCAGAATTCGGACATTTTGACTTATATCACGCCTCAAGAAGACTTTGGAAACGCAAATTAGAAAGAGTGAAACTATCGATTGTCGAAACTGAAATTCTAAAGTTTAAGAGAGAAAATGATATCCCAGGCTATTTAGCACCGATGATTTATTTTGATTATGTCGAACGCCAAGATCCAGAAATATTATTTGGTGTCCTAAAGCATAATGAATGGGATGTCCTTTCTTTAATCACTTTGTATATTCATCTTTCACGGCAAATTCTCCAAGTTGATGGATATGGGGATGAGTCACTCGAGATCGCGCGTTGGCTCCAGTATCTTGGGAAAAAAGAGGCGGCAAATACAGCATTTGAACTGGTAGTCAAAGAAGGTTCTGAGGATGAAATACTATTTGCCAAACAGGCACTCGGCTTTGCAAAAAAGAAAAATAAAAATTTTAATGAAGCGTATTTGATATGGAAAGAGGTTTTTGAGAAAGGGAATGGCATGTTGAAAGTTGAAGCTGGTATTGAATGTGCGAAATTGCTAGAACACCAATTTAAGGATTATGAACAAGCAAAAAAATATACAGAAGATGCGATGGATACACTTACAGATTTATCTAAAGATAAAGATTCTTTGATCGTCAATGAGTTGACGAAGCGTCTGTTACGACTGCAGAGGAAATTACAGGTTGATTCGAATATTCTTTAAAGCGGAAAGTGATAAAAATTTCCTGCTTTTATATGATAAGAAATAATTGTGGCAACCTGTTAAAACATGTAATATTGAATGCGGATGATAAGTCCTAAAATATAATAAATGAGGTCGTACGGGTAATGTACAAAGCAATTTTATTTTTGTTTTTCGTTGTCTTATGTTTAACTGCATTTTTATTTTCTACTTTTGGAGATACGTTCTATACCTTTTTATTATAAATTAGGTTTTTGACTAGTACATGAACCCCCTTTTTATCATAGTCTGTAATTGAAAGCGATACTTTGATGAAAGGGGACATAAAAAACGATGGAATATTCTAATAAGCAAATCAACTATCATAAAACAGTGGTAGGTGCAAAACACGGATGTGGTCACAATGTAATGGGCGCACATACAGGTCCAGCATACTCTCCCGCAGTTATGGGTGCTGGAGTTGGCCCAGCACCAGCACCTTATCCTTATGTTGGAGGTCAACAGATGGGACCGGGTTATCCAGCTCCTGGATATGGAGGAGGTCCAACAATGCCGACAAATGTTGCGCCAGCTCAAATATCACCAACAACAAACACGGTTAATACCAATGTAATGAAGACGATTGTACCTCATATCCACCCGTCTCATAATACAACGGTTAACAAACATGTATTTCAGCATCAACATTATTTTCCTCATACCAATTCAGTAGTCAATGAATGCTATAATCAGCAATCAATTTGTAGTGGACCGCCACCGATGCCGCCATGTAATCCATGTTGTGGACCAAGACCAAGACCATTCGGTTTTTAACAAATAAGAACAAGGGCCTATACTTGCCCTTGTTTCTTTTTAATATAATAAGGAAGATGAGTGCTGAGAACAAGAAAGATGGTATACTAAATAATAGTATCAATAATGGGGAGAATAAAATGAAAGTTCTATACATAACAGGCTATAAGGCCTATGAATATGGTATTTTCAAAAAAGATCATCCAGGTATAAAATATATAAAGAAAGTACTAAAGCAGCGATTAACATCATTCATTGAAGAAGGATTGGAATGGGTCATTATTTCTGGGCAGCTTGGAACAGAGCTTTGGGCAGCAGAGGTCGTTTTTGAATGTCAGCAGGAATATGCTGTAAAGCTTGCGGTGATTACGCCATACTTAAACCAAGAAGAGTCATGGAACGAAGAAAACCGTGAATTTTATCAATCAATTTTAGCGAAAGCTGATCTGGTCGAATCCATTTATAAAAGCCCATATGAAGGTCCAAGTCAATTAAAAATGAAAAATGTCTTTATGGTTCGCAAAAGTGATGGTATGATGATAATTTATGATGAAGAAAAAGAGGGATCCCCTAAGTTTGCAATGGCTGAAGCGAAGAAGTATAGGCTAGACTATGATTATTCGATCTTCCCCATCACATTTGATGATCTCGAACAAGTAGCTACGGAAGAGCAGTGGTCTGATTAATGCCTGTAGCTTTTTTATCCCACATTAACGGGAAGTGCCCCACTGATTGAAGTTTCACTTTATAAAGTTTCATTGACAAATTAAGTTTTTTTTGAAAAAATAAATGAAAAGTCGATGTATGAAGAAAGTGTAGAGGTGAGTCTTATGCTATCTGATAAGATAAAATTGACTGGAAAAGAGATTTTAGAAAAAGATTTCAAAACGGCAATGCGCGGATATAAACCTGAAGATGTGGATCAGTTCTTAGATGTTGTCATTAAGGATTATGAAGCATTCTATCAGGAAATTGAAGATTTAAAACAAGAAAATCTAAAACTGCGAAAACAATCTGAAGAGCAAGTTAAGCGCCAGAGTCAAACAAACACTGGGCCTATGCCGGGAACAACGAACTTCGATATTCTTAAAAGATTATCGAACTTGGAAAAGCATGTATTCGGCAGCAAACTATATGATTGATTAAAATGCTGTTAATTTTGCTTGTTGGCTCTATTTTGTGAAAGTCAGTTTTTTAAGATTTGGAGCTTGAGTAAGGTCGGAAAAACAATATAACATCCCCATTTTGTATCATTACCCAACAAGAGTAATAATTCTACTTGCTATCTAGAAAAGATTCATGTATAATAAATTCTTGTGTAATGACGTTCGGGTAATTGCTGCAGTTTTTAAAACTGTAGAGGAAAGTCCATGCTCGCACAGACTGAGATGTTTGTAGTGTTCGTGCCTGGCGAAAAAATAAGCCACGGCAGCAGGTGTATCCTGCTGACGGCCGGGAAAATGCCTAAGTCCTTTTTAGGATATGGCATGAATACCTATAAAAGTGCCACAGTGACGTAGCCTTTTCAGAAATGAAAAGGGTGGAACGCGGTAAACCCCACGAGCGAGAAACCCAAATTAATGGTAGGGGCGCTTTCTTCCTTGGAAATGAACGAGGAGAAGGACAGAGGCTGTTGTCTCTGTAGATAGATGATTACCACCTAAGTACGAGATGAATAATCGCTTGCAGTACTACGGTACAAAACATGGCTTACAGGACGTTATCATACAAAACAAAACTCTCCTTATTTAATGAGGAGAGTTTTGTTTTGTCTAGGCTGCTCTTTTTTGAAAGTTATTCAATTCATGTTTAATTGTTACAATCTAAACTGAATGACTTGTAACTCATGGAAATGAAATTCGTTTTTGTATGTTCTAATATCAAACATCCATGAGATGCTGTATACTTTGCTAGTGAATTGATAAAAGTGGTAAGGGGCTCTTTTTTTTACAATCAAGATATTTTCACAACGACAAGTGTAGGAATCGGATGATCTCCGTTTGGTGGAACTAATAGGGGAACATTGCTTAAGGATATCAAAATGGAAAGAAACTACTCGTAAATTAGTGACATTGAAACAAGTAGGCATTAAACTAACTATTGATGACTTTGGGAAAAGGGTATTCGTCGTTAATCTCTTTAAGTCGCTTCCGATTGACATGTTGAGAAGGGACCAAAGATTCATCTGTCATTTACATATGTATCGCGATGATACCTCTGCTGTAAACACATTCTTATGATAAACATAGCCTTAATGTAATATGATTGATGAATGTGTAAAATAAGAAAAATGTACGATAATTCAAAGATATTATATCTCAAGGTCAATTCTTCTAGGTGGATTGAAAGATTTATCAGAAAGTTGGATCTTGAGTTGTTAATAGGAAAGCTGGTGTGAAGATGAAACAATTTGATATTATTGCCACTTCGGCAATGGGGCTTGAGGCTGTTGTAGCAAAGGAAGTCCGCTCCCTCGGTTATGAGTGTGAAGTTGAGAATGGAAAAATTATGTACAAAGGTGATGCGTCTGCGATTGCAAGATCGAACTTATGGCTCCGAAGTGCAGATCGCATCAAAATTAAAATTGGCGAATTTAAGGCGACCACTTTTGATCAATTATTTGAAAAAACAAAAGCGTTGAACTGGGAAGATTATCTCCCTGAAGATGCAGAATTTCCTGTAAGCGGAAAATCTGTTAAATCCACTTTGTTTAGTGTGTCAGATTGTCAAGCAATTGTAAAAAAAGCAATTGTTGATCGAATGAAAAAGCATTATAAAAAAACAACATGGTTTGAGGAAAATGGTGCACTGTTTAAAATTGAAGTATCAATCCTGAAAGATATCGTTACGCTAAGTATGGATACGAGCGGTCCTGGACTGCATCGACGAGGATACCGGACAGACCAAGGTGAAGCACCATTGAAGGAAACACTTGCTGCGGCGCTCGTGATGCTGACTAATTGGTATCCTGACAAGCCGTTTATTGACCCGTTTTGTGGTTCTGGAACCATTCCGATCGAAGCGGCTTTAATCGGTCAAAATATCGCTCCAGGCTTCAATCGGGACTTTGTTTCAGAAAGCTGGAATTGGTTTGATCAAAAAGTGTGGGATGCAGCAAGAGTGGAAGCGGAGGATCTTGCGAAATACGATCAACCGCTTGATATAGAAGGATATGATATTGATCACCGTATGATTGAAATAGCCCAGGCTAATAGCTTTGAAGCTGGCTTTGGTGATATAATTTCTTTTAAACAAATGCAAGTAAGTGATCTAACAACGCGCAAGGAATATGGAGTGATTGTCGGAAACCCTCCATATGGAGAACGTCTGGGTGAAAAAGAACAGGTTGAAGAAATTTACAGAGGAATGGGTCAAGCGTTTAAAAAGCTTGATACATGGTCCATCTATATGATTACTTCTCATCCGGAATTCGAAACGTACTACGGAAAACAAGCAACGAAAAAACGCAAGTTGTTTAATGGCTTTATACGAACCGATTATTATCAATACTGGGGGAAACGCCCACCTCGTAAAGATTGATGTTAATCAGATAACAATAAGCAGTACAGCAAATAATGGAGTGCTATTTGTCTTGACCACATTACTTTCGATCTGAGGATGTGTAGCATAGGTTTATTATGAATAGTCTGCAGGCTAATGCCTGTGGGCTTTTTTTTGCTTCATAAATGAATTTAAAGCTTTCTAAAGAGCTTTTGTTAATAGTGATGACGTTCTCTATATTGATTGAATACTATTTATAAATGGGCGAGAGATGTGGTCTAAGTGGATGACCAGATTAAGGCGCTTATTGGAAGTTGGGTTCAGGTGATTGGAACATTCATTGCTGCTGTAGGTCCCACCCCATCTCCTATCTTATCAAAAGAACAACTAACTGATTTGAGTTTAATTGGGAATATACTACAGGCAGTGGGAGATGCTTTGTTGGCGGACACACTGGGAGATCAGACACTAGAAAAAATCGGAAATGAATTGCAAGCAATAAGAAATCCAACAGTAGTTAGTGGAATGCCTTTGGATTTCGAAGATACAACAAAAAAACAATTGATAATTAAGGGAAACTGGTTGCAGGCGTTAGAGGATTTACTGCAATTGGGGATGGGTTTGAAAATCTAAATGACCCAGATGAATCTATAAATGTGGTTGCGAATATTTTGCAGGGAATAGGGAATTCTCTTCAAGAATTGGGAGGAATAGAGGAACTTCAAAATAAAGATGATAAAGGTGAGACTCTAGGCATTGCAGGAAGTTGGATTCAAACAGTAGGCTCAGTTATGTCAGCGATTGAACAAACGAAAGAAACGGTCACTTAGAAGTTTTTTAAGTAAGTATAACCTGAATCTGTGACCTTTGTTGCTAAAAACAAATAAAGTGGAGCTTCCATCAGCGGGCTTTTTTTATTCAATGCTAATGGTTAGTTAAACTGTGATAAATATAGCTTCCATATTGATCTTCCTGTAAGTGTAGCAAAAGCTATTACGAATATGAAAGAACGATTAGAATTGTACAAAGGCTTTTTAAGATTATCAAAAGGAATTTGATTCTGGTGAACGAGTACTTATTTTCTGCTTATGCTTGCTTTTAATAGGACTATCTGTTATTCTAATAAAGAATTATTTTTGTTCGATATGAAAGAAATAGCTGTTGTATGACACATTATCTTCATTATCATCAGGGCAAGGATAGTAATACACTGTGTGCTATCACACTAGGAGGCAACAACAATGGAACAAGGTAAAGTAAAATGGTTTAACGCAGAAAAAGGTTTTGGATTTATCGAACGTGAAGGCGGAGACGACGTATTCGTACATTTCTCAGCTATTCAAGGAGAAGGATTCAAATCTCTTGATGAAGGTCAAGAAGTTACTTTCGAAGTAGAACAAGGTCAACGTGGACCCCAAGCTACTAACGTAAACAAAGCATAATAAGATTAAACATATATAAACAGGCTCCCTTTCTGGGGGCCTGTTTTCATCTGGAACGAACTATCTTTTTAGCTGAAATCCTACCCTGCTGCCTTAGTAATATCTTGACGGTCAACGAGAAATAAAGGATAATATAATTTTGCTGATAAAGTAAATTTTAACCACCATGATGTACGTAGAATCCCCCGTTGGTTCGTTAAATTAGGATAAAAGTAATGACAGGTTTATCACCCTTTTCGTGACGAATCATATAAAGTGAAACTTCAATTAGTGGGGGCTTCATCCTCCCACCGACGCTTCTTCGATTCCTCTAAGCCTTGAAGTAGGGGTCTTACTGCCCGTTAAAGCGGGATAAATGAACAGAAATTTCACAAATGAAAACTTCAACCATCATGAACATGGAACGAATAGATGAAGATTATTCTTAAATATAAACATAAAATGTCTAGCTATGGCACCTTGACCAAGGTGCTTGCGCTTTTCTTATTAGGAGGAAATTGATGATCCAGTCGCTGCCTTTTCCGATAACGAAAGAAGATTCATTTTACGATAAGCTTTCCGAGTGGATAGGGGATGTTTTTTATGACATCTTACCAGAAAAAGGCTTTGAATTAAGAGATGAACAAATTTTTATGGCTTTTCAATTAGAAAAAGCTTTTAAAGAAAAACAAGTGATGTTCGCTGAAGCAGGAGTAGGGACTGGAAAGACACTAGCTTACTTGCTTTATGCAATCTGTTATGCGCGCTATACGAATAAACCGGCGATCATTTCTTGTGCTGATGAAACACTCATCGAGCAATTGGTGAAAGAAGAAGGGGATATACAGAAAATTAAAGAATCCCTTGGATTAACAGTTGATGTTCGCTTAGCGAAATATCATGATCAATACCTATGTCTTAAAAAGTTGGAACATGCTGTTAATACAGTGGATTCAGAAGGAATTGATCAGGTTTATGACTCCCTGCCTAAATTCGTACATGGTAATGAGTCAATGTCTGCATATACGGCATATGGCGATCGAAAGCAATACCCATACCTAAATGATGAAGAATGGTCACAGGTAGGCTGGGATCAGCTGCAAAATTGTTTTACCTGTGATGTGAGACATCGCTGTGGTCAGACGCTTTCACGTGACCATTATCGTAAATCAAGCGATTTAATTATTTGTTCCCATGATTTCTTTATGGAGCATATTTGGACAAAAGAAAAGCGAAAGCGTGAAGGACAGCTACCGTTATTACCTGAATACAGCTGTGTCGTATTTGATGAAGGACATTTATTGGAGTACTCTGCTCAAAAAGCACTCACATATAAAATAGGTGAAGCGACTTTAGCTACCGTTCTAGAGTCCCTAGTTGCGAATGAAGTTCGCGAAGAAACGCTTTATATGATAGAAGATTTAATCGATATGAGTGAAAATTTCTTTGCGGTCCTACATGAACAATCGGTCCCTGTTACCGGTTCAAACCGCTCTGAAATACCAGCATCGAACGAAATTCATTCATTAGCCGTTAAGCTTCATAAGAAAGTAGAAGAACTTGAAGAAAGTCTCGTATTTGAAGCAGAGCTTTATACAATTAATGAATATGATTTGAAGGTGACGGAAGAGTATTTAGAGCAATTGAACTATTCCCTTTCATTATTTGTCAAAAATGAACAAGCGATCACATGGTTTGAGCAAACTGAAAATAGTAAAACATTGGTCATCATGCCAAGGCTTGTTCAAGAAATTCTGTCTGAAGAAGTGTTCACGAAGAAAATTCCTTATATTTTCTCTTCAGCAACCCTATCAAATGACGGTTCATTTGATTATATTGCAGACAGTTTAGGGATTAAAGATTCTAGTCATTTTTCAGTTTCTTCCCCATTTGAATATGATGAAGTGATGGATATTAAGTTGCCTGTTTTTTCAACAGATGACGCTGATGCCAAGCTAACTTATACTCTTAACAGTATCAAAGAAACAGAAGGTAGGACATTAGTCCTTTTCCAATCAAAAGAAGAGCTTCAGTGGTTTAAAAGACAGGCTGTATCCTCTCCTTATTCTTTCTATTTTGAAGGGGATGTAGAAATTAGCGAGCTGGTAAAGAAATTTCAAGAGGAGGAAACTTCTGTTCTGTTCTCTTACCATTTGTGGGAAGGCTTAGATGTACCAGGAGATTCATTAAAGAATGTCATTATCTTTTCGCTACCGTTCCCGCCACATGATCCTGTATTTCAGGCGAAACGCGATGTTTGTGCTAATCCTTTTGAACAAGTAGACTTACCGTATATGCTTTTACGCTTGAGACAAGGCATGGGCCGATTAATTCGTACAAGCGAAGATTCAGGTACTGTCCATATCCTTACTGAGAAAAGTCTTTCAAGATCAACTCTTGATAAAGTCATCGCTGTTTTACCAACATCATTAAAGTGAATAATCGTACAAAACGAATATGGTAACAGATGATTGTTCAAATGATAAAGTGAAACTTCAATCAGTGGGGGTTTTCTTCATCCCCCATTGATTGTTAGTCCCGTTCTAGTGTCGCTAAATCTTCGATAAAGCGACACTACGAACCCGATTGGTTCAACTAAACCGCAGAAGAACACAGCGGTGAGTTTCACTGTATCTCACCAATCGGGCTTTTACGGGCAGTTATCCCCCACCTACGCTTCCTCGATTCCTTTAAGCCTTGAGGTGGGGGTTTTACTGCCCGTTAATGCGGGATAAACGATTGTGCGCAAATATCTTTCGGAGATTTTATAGATGAAATGTGAAGGTTTTGCAGTATTCAATCACTAACAAAAAGAAGAAAAATAGTTCTGTTCAAATCGAATTACACCTGATATAATTTTAGTACAATAATAATATTCAGTTACACTCATATAATAGCAGGGATATGGCCTGCAAGTTTCTACCGGATTACCGTAAATGATCTGACTATGAGTGAGTCATATATATACTTGATGCTAATCATGCAGGCCGGTACTATTTGTATGTTTACCTGCCCATGTAATGCCCAAGGATGATTGTCTCACTCTACTATTCAGAGTCAGATAATGATCCTTGGGTTTTTTTATATTCTAAAATAACAAGGGTAATGAGTGAAAAGATCATGATGAATTGAGGGAGTATACACATGCAACTATTGAAAACGAAAATCCTAAAAGAAGGACAAGCATTATCCGAGAGCATACTGAAAGTCGATTCTTTTTTAAACCATAGAATGGATCCCGTTCTAATGCACGAAATGGGGAAAGAATTTAAACGTAGATTTCAAGATGAAAAGATAGATGTTGTCCTTACCATCGAATCATCTGGGATTGGTCCTGGTGTGATGGCTGCTCTTGAGTTTGGTGTTCCAATGATTTTCGCTAGAAAACGCAAATCGGTGACGTTAACTGATGATCTCATTACAGCTAATGTATATTCTTTTACAAAAAAAGAGGCAAATGAAATCGCCGTATCCAATAAGTTTATTGGTAACGGGGACAGAGTGTTAATCATTGACGATTTCCTTGCGAATGGCCAGGCGGCTTTAGGATTAATGGAAATTTGTCATAAAGTGAATGCGACTGTAGTAGGAATCGGAATTGTGATTGAAAAAGCCTTTCAAGATGGTGGTGAAAAATTACGAAAACAAGGCGTACGTGTTGAGTCCCTTGCAAAGATCGAAGCACTTAGTCTTGGAGAAATTACATTTGTAGAAGAGCGGGAGGGTGCAATCCATGAGTAATCATCCGCTTAAAACGGCGTCGCTAGGAATTCAGCATGTATTAGCTATGTATGCAGGTGCGATTATCGTACCTCTGATCGTTGGTGGCGCATTAGGATTAAGCGTAGAACAATTAACCTATCTTGTATCGATTGATATCTTCATGTGTGGAATTGCGACCATTTTACAAGTTTGGACAAATCGCTTTTTTGGAATCGGCCTGCCTGTAGTACTCGGCTGTACCTTTACCGCAGTTGGCCCGATGATCGAAATCGGTGGACAATATGGTATCACGTCCATCTATGGATCGATTCTTGTTTCGGGGCTTGTCGTGATGCTAATAGGGAAATCATTCGGAAAACTTGCTCGTTTCTTTCCGCCGCTTGTGACTGGCTCTGTCGTTTTGATTATTGGAATCACACTTATACCTGTAGCGATGAATAACCTAGGTGGGGGACAAGGAGCTAAAGATTTCGGGTCGTTAGAAAATGTGCTACTTGGATTTGGTACACTTCTATTGATTATCATTTTGTATAAATTTTTTACTGGATTCATACGATCTATTTCTATATTAATCGGTTTGCTGGTTGGAACAGTAGCTGCTTCGTTTTTCGGAAAAGTTGATTTTTCACCAGTTGCAGATGCATCAATTTTTCATATGCCACATTTATTTTATTTCGGGATGCCAACTTTTAATATACCAGCTATTTTAACAATGATACTAGTCGCGATTGTCAGTTTAGTTGAGTCAACCGGTGTTTATTATGCATTGGGTGATATTACTAATCGTAAAATCAGTCAAGATGATTTAGCGAAAGGATATCGTGCTGAAGGGCTAGCGATTGTGTTAGGCGGACTTTTCAACGCTTTTCCTTATACAGCTTTCTCCCAAAATGTAGGGCTTGTTCAATTATCAGGTGTGAAAAGTAAGAATGTAATCTATACTGTAGGGGCTATGTTAGTTGTGATCGGGCTAGTTCCGAAAATGGGAGCTCTAACAACAGTAATTCCTACATCAGTACTTGGCGGTGCCATGATTGCTATGTTTGGAATGGTGATCGCTGCTGGCATAAAAATGCTGAGCCAAGTTGACTTTGCAAGGCAGGAGAATTTATTGGTTATTGCTTGCTCCGTGGGCTTGGGGCTTGGGGTTACTGTCGTCCCAGACGTTTTCTTGAAATTACCGGAAAGCTTGCAGATCCTTACAAGCAATGGAATCGTAGCAGGAAGTATATCGGCCATTTTCCTTAATATCTTATTTAACATGATTCCTTCTAAACGAAGTATTAATAATCCTATGGTTTTTGAGCAGAAGGCATCTTGACCCACAGGGTAAATAATGAAGAAGAGGCTGTTTCAATGGGGTTTACCATTGAAACAGCCTATTTTATTGGCAATAAAATAAAGTGAAATGGAAACAGTTAACCACCTCATTCATATCTTATAAGAATAAGTATACGAAAGAGAGTGGAGTATGTGGAAAAGAAATATTGCAAACACTGCAGAACATTGTTAACCGTAGAACCAATTTGCGATCATTGTGGAAGAAATGAATTTCAAGATATCATTATTGAAGTTCAAAAGCAATCTCGTAGATTTAACTCGGAAAATCAGCTTTAGACATGCATGAATGATAGTTTGCACAAGTGAGTGACTTCGACCGTTACTTGCTTTTTTTGTATGAGGGACATGGGGACGGGGCTTCGCTACTTACAGATATAACCAATCTATTTATCAGGTTTACTGATTTTACCTTAGAAAACATCCAAAATCCGGCTTCGCACCGCCACCATTGAGATTAGGTGAGTGTAGCGTGCTTCATAATACGTCCTTCATAGTAAATGACGGCGTTTTAACGCCATATCTGTTTTGTAAAAAAAAACAGACGAAATCAATATTCGTCTGTAATCATTCATTCTATTTACGAAATGACATTATGATTCAATCATTAATAGAATGTGGATTTCTTGATTAGCCTCAATCGTTATGGACAAATGTACGGCTTTTTCAAATCCATATAGTTTAGTTTCGCCGACTAACACTGTTGGCGGGGAGATATCCATTACGATATTGTCAACCGTAAGTTGGGTAGCTAAATTTCCAGCAATCATATTCCCAAGCTCTGCGGCAAAGGATTCTAGCATTTCTCCTTCTAACGTCATGCCGAACATCGTTTCACCAATCCTGCCAATTGCGTCTGGATTACCTTCGATTAGTAACCTTCCACGGACATCGCCAGTCATACCTATTAAGACCCCAATACCGTTTTGTAGAAATGGTTCATTAATTAATAATGGTTTGCTCATTTCGAGATTGAGGGGAATAATCGTCTTTATTGCTTGAATGGTCCCGTTTAAAACGCCCGAAATCTGTGTGGTAACACTCATTCTATTACCTCCATAAAACAATATAATTAATCATACCACTTTATTGGGTATTTAGGACTGGTAATTTTAGAAAAAAACGAAAATTTTGTTAAAAAAACAGGAATAATGTCGTTTATTGGTTTGCAGACTGATTTTTGCTCAAGCAATGGTAATCATAGCTATGAATAAAGAACGTGTTTTTGGGAATGATAACCATCATTATCCCTGGAGGTGGAAATATTGCCATATATTCTATCAACATCACATATCCAACTTCCTTATTTATTTGCTCAAGAAAAATTAATGGAATTTTCACGTGAAATATTTGGTTCTTCTTTTAAAGACATTGATCGATTATTGAGAGCTTTTAAAAATGGACAAGTGGATACGCGTTATTTTATTAAAGATCTTGATTGGTTTAAACAAGATCACACATTCGAAGAACGAAACAATGCTTTTATTGAGGGTGCCGTGACATATGGAACTAAAGCCATTCAAAGCTGTCTATCTAATGACACTTTTTTGAAACAAGAAGTAGCATTACAAGAAATTGAAGCGATTTTTTTCGTAACAAGTTCAGGCATAGCGACGCCAACCATTGATGCACGAATTATGAATATTCTCCCTTTCTCCCCTCATACAAAGAGAATACCGCTATGGGGTTTAGGTTGTGCAGGAGGTGCGTCAGGGTTGTCTCGAGCCTTCGAGTATTGCAAGGCATTTCCAGAAGCAAAAGTGCTTGTTCTATCTGTCGAGCTATGTAGCCTGTCTTTTCAAAGGAATGATCGGTCGAAAAGTAACTTAATCGGCTCATCTTTGTTTTCAGATGGAGCTGCATGCGCTCTTATTTGTGGTGATGATGTTGCACGTGAAAAAATAAGTCAAGTAAAACGAGTCCCTAAAATACTGTCTACACAGTCCACTTTAATGTCAGATTCATTAGATGTCATGGGATGGGACGTAAAAAATGAAGGCCTTCATGTTATTTTTTCAAAAGATATACCGACGATTATTAGCAATTGGTTGAGTCCGAATGTAGACGTTTTTCTCGAGAAAAACGATATGAACCAACAAGATATTCGCCATTTCATTGCCCATCCAGGTGGTAAGAAAGTAATTGATGCGTATTGTGAATCATTAGGTTTTCATGAGGAAATGGTGAAGATCTCGATGGAAGTGTTAAGAGAGTATGGTAATATGTCTTCTGCTACCATTCTTTATGTGCTAGAGAAATTTATGGAACAAGATATAAACGAAGGAGAATATGGTCTTGCGGCTGCGCTTGGACCTGGCTTCAGTTCAGAATTACTATTAATGAGGTGGGAAGAATGACATTGCTACTATTTATTACTCTGCTCGCGGTACAGCGACTAAGCGAACTTGTATTGGCGAGATATAACGAAGATCGTTTAAAGGCGAAAGGGGGGCTTGAGTTCGGTAGCTCCCATTATCCATGGATTGTCCTTATGCATCTTGGATTCTTTTCGTCATTCATTGCAGAGGTCAACTTTCTTGATAAAAATGTCTCGGCAATATGGCCTTTTTGGCTAAGTATATTTTTACTAGTACAGATTGGAAGAGTCTGGGTCATTGCATCACTTGGACCGTATTGGAATACGAAAATTATCGTTCTGCCAGATGCAGAGGTTATTGCCAAAGGGCCCTATAAATATGTGAAGCATCCGAACTATATCATTGTTGCAACAGAGATCCTAGTCATATCATTCCTATATAATGCCTTTATCACAGCAACATTGTTCACATGTCTAAATGCATGGGTTATGTCAGTTCGAATTCCAATTGAAGAAAGAGCGTTGAAGAATTTAACAAGCTATTCCACCGTGTTCCTCAAAAATAAAAAATAAAAAAATCGTATTGAAAATGATTATCGTTCGTGATAAGATCTTTATATAAGATGAAAATGATTATCAATTGAGACAACTATAAATTAACTTATATAAGGATGGTGTATAAAATGGTCTGGTTTTTTGTTTTACTAACAGTTGTTACATATAGCTTTGTGATGAAATATGTGTTAAGCCATATTGCAAGCTCTAAGAAAGCACAAAAAGGTCCGGCAATGAAACAAAACATAACGAAAAATAACCAAACATACATCCCGACACCGACAACCAGGTAACATACTTGGTTGTTTTTTTATTCTTTTCTTTAATTCATTTCCAAACATATGAATAATTAACGAAATCGTTTACAATTAAGAGACAAGCTTGTATTGAATTTTCCATTTGATAATACATATGATAAATCGTAATTATACAACGATATTTAAGGGGAAGAGATGAATGGTTTACACTGATCCAACACTAACTTACAACTTCACTGATTTAATGTCCTTATACGAAAAACTTTCTGCAGAGGGAGATCAAACGAATGCAGAGAAAATAAAAGAGCTATTGCTAAAATCTCAGAAAGAAGAATATATGATAGCGTTCTGCGGGCACTTCTCAGCAGGAAAATCAAGTATGATTAATTTCTTATTAAATAAACAATTGCTTCCATCGAGTCCAATCCCGACAAGTGCGAATACGGTGAAAGTTCAAAAAGGTGAAGGCTTTGCAAAGGTCTATTATCGTAACCGGAAACCTGTAATATTTCCTGCTCCATATGATTACGCTGCTGTTAAGAATTTTGCGAAAGATGGTGATACCGTATCCTCTATTACAATTAGCTCGAAGGATTTTCCTCTACCTGATACTTGTGTGATTATGGATACACCTGGCATCGATTCAACAGATGACGCTCACCGAATTTCAACTGAGTCCGCCCTTCATTTAGCCGATGTCGTTTTTTATGTGATGGATTATAATCATGTTCAATCAGAAGTGAACTTTCTTTTTACGAGGGAACTGACAGAAGCGGGCAAGTCTCTCTATCTAATTGTCAATATGATTGATAAACATGATGAAAAGGAACTAAGTTTTGAAACATTTAAACAATCCGCTCGTGATGCTTTTGCGGCTTGGGGTGTCATTCCCGATGGTATGTTTTTCACATCCATCCGTGATTTGACGAATTCTCATAATGATGTTGAAACCGTCCGGCAATTTATTGACACTTTAGTTCAAAATAAAGAAACAAATCGTGAGCATACTCTAATTGTTTCTACGAAAAGGGTAATCAATCAGCATCTTAGTTGGTTAAAGGATAAATATGAGGAGGCACATTCAGAAGAACTTGAGTCATTATATAGCCTTCCTGATACTGAAAGATCCGTGATAACAGAAAATGTGAATCTACTTCTTCAGGAAAAACATGAATTAGTTCGTAATATAGAACTGGTGAAAGAAAATTTTGCTCAAGGGACACAATCTATCATAAAAAATGCCATACTCATGCCTGCAGGAACCCGCGAATTGGCCAATCAATTCCTAGATTCCACGCAGAAAGACTTCAAAACGGGTCTGTTTTTCACAAAGAAAAAAACAGAACAAGAACGTCAAGAACGAAGACAAGTGTTTCTAACAGATATACAGGAAAAAGTTAAAACACAGTTAGAATGGCATATTAAAGAGCAAGCTGTCCAAACGGTGGCTGCGTCTGGCGTCCATGATGCACGTATGGAACAAACTGCACAGAGCCTACACGTAGAGATTACGGAATCCTTAGTAACTAGTTTACTTAAGGGGCAAGTGCAAATTACGGGAGAATATGTATTAAATTATACAAATGAGCTTTCTGAAGCAATTAAAAGAGAAGCAAGAAAATCGTGTGAACAATTCATGGATCAACTTTCTCAAAAAATGCTGGAAAAGAATGAGCGGCGCACTCAGGAATTAGATGTTGAATTGAAGCGGTTTTCATCGTACCAATATGCGTTAATTTTGGTCAATGCGATGGAAAAAGAACTCCAAGGAGAAAAAGACCAGATTGCTGAAATACTTGCAGGTAATGGAAACCGACAGCCTCAAGTAGAACAAATATTGGCAGCTTGGCTGAAAGAAGAAAATGAAGCAGAAAGAAAAATAACTGTTCAAGAGGAAATTCAACAGCAGAATAAGGTTGAAAAGAAGAAGAAAAAGGAAGAAGTTCCTTTAGATCGAGTAGAATCGCAAGTAGCAACCAAGCGAATCAGTTCGAAAGATAAACTACACCAAACAGCTGTTAGTTTGTCAGGAGTCGCCAATTTGATTTCACCTTTAAAAGGATTTCAATCTTTATATAAAGAATTAAAGGAAAAATCTAAGCGACTTGAAAATCAAACGTTTACTGTTGCTTTATTTGGTGCTTTCAGTGCAGGGAAATCTTCCTTTGCCAACGCATTGATGGGAGAAAGCGTACTCCCTGTTTCACCAAACCCGACAACAGCGGCAATCAATAAAATTATGGCAGTAGATCAAGCCCATAAGCATGGGACTGCATCCGTCAAGCTTAAAACGGAAGCCATGCTCCTTGAAGATGTGAATGTAGCGCTCGCTGTTTTTGCAGAAAAAGCAGCAAATCTAGATGAAGCGCATCATCTTTCTAAAGTCATTATCGAAAAAAACAGCCAAACTGAAACGGGTAAAACACAATTGTCATTTTTACGTGCTTTTCACGCAGGGTTGCCGCAATACAAAAGCGAGCTTGGTATGACTTTGACTGTTAATTTGGCTGGATTCCGTCAGTTTGCTGCCGAAGAGATGAAGTCCTGTCTGGTTGATTTAATTGAATTATATTACGACTGCGAATGGACGAGGCAAGGCATGGTATTAGTCGATACACCTGGGGCAGATTCGATTAATGCTCGACATACCGGTGCCGCATTTGAATACATTAAGAACTCTGATGCGGTTCTTTTCGTAACCTACTATAATCATCCATTTTCAAAAGCAGACCGTGAATTTCTCATCCAACTTGGCCGAGTGAAAGACTCCTTTGCGATGGATAAAATGTTCTTCATTGTCAATGCCGCTGATTTAGCAGAATCACAAGATGAGATCATTGAGGTCAAAGAGTATGTAGAAGAGGAGTTGGCTGGTTTTGGTATCCGTTTTCCGAAGCTATTTGCGCTAAGCAGTAAAGGTGCTTTAGGAGAAAAGCAGAAACAAGGCTCGTTTTCCCATCCTTTTCTTCCAGACAGTGGTATTGCCAAATTTGAAGCCCAGTTTCATGCATTTATCGAGCACGACCTAATGGATCTTGCTTTAAAATCAGCAAAAGCTACCATGATTCGGGCTGAGGAGTTATTGATGGATGTTATTATCACATCTAAGCAAGATAAAGAAACGAAGCGAAAAGCATTGCTCAAGCAAAAAGTAGATTTTCAAAAAATGACACAAATTGTGCAGGAAATGAGCGGTGAAACCGATAAGCAACGCTTGAAAAAAGAAATCGATGAGCTGATCTTTTATAGCAAACAGCGAGTGTTTTTTCGATTTGCTGATTTTTTCAAAGAATCCTTTAATCCAGCTGTATTAAAAGATGATGGCCAGGATATGAAAGTAGTCTTGAAACAATCGTTAATCAGTTTATTAGAAGCATTAGGGTTTGACTTTGCTCAAGAAATGCGAGCAACCGCTTTAAGGGCTGAATTATATGTAAATAAGCTCGTTTTAGAAAAGCAAAAATCGATGATGGAGCAAATTCAAAAGGTAAAGAAGAACATTGCCCTAAAACCGTATGAATCACAAAGTGGCCCAATTATTGAATTCAAGCGTGCGTTTATTGGGCTAACAGCGAATGAATTTAAAAAAGAACTTGCCTTATTTAAGAGCCCGAAAGCATTCTTTGAGAAAAATGAAAAAGTCAAAATGCATGATGCACTAAAAGAAAAGTTGGATAAACCAGCACTTGATTATGTAAATGCAAAAAGGGAGCAATTAAATGAAAGCTATCAAGAGCATTTTTTGCAACAATTTATTTTGTTGCAAAAAAATAATGAAGCAGAACTCACTGAAATTTTTGTAGGCTTACAAGCTGCTCTTGAAGAAACGATTGATATCCCCCGCTATGAACAAATTGTAGAAGAAGTTAAACGTTTAAATCAAAAGTAAAGAAAAAAATGCGGGGGCCCTTGAAACAACTCTAATTAAAGGAGCAAACAAAAAAATGTCATATCTGATTGGAACATATGAATTATTGGAAGCAATGAAAGCTGAAGAAATTAGAATTGTCGATTGCCGATTTAAGCTTAGTGAACCTTCATACGGCAGAGAACTTTATAACAAAGAACATATTTCTGGAGCTGTGTATTTCCATCTTGAAGAAGATATGTCAGGATCGGTGGGTACCCATGGTGGCAGACACCCGCTGCCTAATCTTGCTGAATTTAAACAAAAGCTTGAAGAAGCGGGAATTGGAAATAACACAAGAGTAGTCGCTTATGATGGTGGAGAAGGAGCCTTTGCCTCAAGATTTGTTTGGATGCTATCCTACCTAGGGCATAAGCATGTTCAAATTCTAAATGGCGGCTACCCTGCATGGAAACGAGCAGAGGGAAGAGTGGACGGAGAGGTATCTCATCACAATAAACAAACTTTCGAAGTTGTGACCGATTCTACCATTCTTGCTACATATGCTGAAGTGAAAGAATATGTGAATCGCAAGCCGAATGAAGCTACTCTGCTTGATTCTCGGGAAGAAAGACGTTATTTAGGAATGGAAGAGCCAATTGATAAGGTGGCAGGACATATTCCTGGTGCGATTAACAAACGATGGATGGATGGAATAAAAGACGGCTCATTTTTATCTACTGAAAAACAACGAGAAAGATTTGCTGAATTAAGCAATACTCAATCAGTGATCGTGTATTGTGGCTCAGGTGTCACAGCCGCTCCGAATTATATTGCACTAAAAGAAGCAGGATTTGAACAAGTTAAGCTATATGTGGGAAGCTTTAGTGATTGGATTTCTTATGAGGAGAATGAGGTTGCTAAGCATAATGGACTTTATTAGTATGAAACTAGTAATTATCCTGAAATAATAGTAGAGTAGTGTATGAGGTGATTGTTTTGGATGTAAAAGAAAAAGAACAGCTGCCATCCTTTTTACTTGTTGATGGAATGGCACTTTTATTTAGAGCATTTTATGCAACAGCAGTAACCGGACAATTTATGATTAATTCAAAAGGTGTTCCAACGAATGCAGTTCAAGGTTTTCTTAAACATATGCTCATGGCTATTGATCATTTTTCACCAAGTCATGTTGCCGTTTGTTGGGATATGGGAAGTAAAACCTTTCGTAACGATTTATTCCCGGAATATAAGGCAAATCGATCGGAAGCACCGGTTGAGATGAGACCTCAGTTTGAATTGGCAAAGGAAGCTGTTGAAGCATTTAACATTCCTAACATTGGTGTTATTGGATATGAAGCAGATGATTGCATGGGAACCATTGCCAAAACAGCTATGAATGAAAGTCATGTATCAATATTGACAGGTGATCAGGACATGCTGCAATTGATTGATGATCGCATTTCTGTTGTACTGCTTAAAAAAGGATATGGAAACTATGAAGTCCATAATGGCGAAAGCTTTTTTGAGTGGAAGGGTATTACACCAAAGCAAATGATTGATTTAAAAGCACTGATGGGTGATACTGCGGATAATTATCCGGGAGTAAAAGGGATAGGAGAGAAGACCGCGTTAAAGTTGCTCATTCAACATGAAAATATTGAAGGTATTCTCAATAATCTTGCATCACTTACAAAAACTCAGCAAACAAAAATCCAAGATGCCGTTGACATGCTTCATTTATCAAGACAGCTCGCAGAAATTAAATGTGATGTTCCTATTTCATGTCCACTTGAAACGAGCGTTTATCGCTATGACCAGGAAAAGGTTAGAAAGCTAGCAGAAGACCATGAATTCAAAACGATTCAACGAATCATCTAATAAAAAACCGCATCCTAAGGTCCTATGATCCGGAATGCGGTTTTTCCCACAGTAAATTTTACGAAAGATATAATTGGATCACTTGGGAAGTCGGTCTACTAGCAGAAAAACCTTTAATATATGCCAATTTTGATGGGGAGAATCCACGCTGATTGAGACTGCTTATGCCTTTTATGTTATTGTTCGTTTAACTATTATCCCACTCTTAACGGGCAAATACCCACCTCAAGATTTTGAGAATGAAAAATGAAGATAGGTGGGGGATCAAACTGCCCATAAAGGTCCGATTGGTTCAACTAACCATCAGTGGAATGAGGAATCCCACTGATGGAAGCTTCACTTTATTTATGATTTTCTTTCTTGGCTTTTTGTTCTAATTGCGATTTAGGACTTGTGTTGCCTTTGCCTCCACCTGAATATCCTTGAGGATTTACCCCGCTAAATGCATCATTGCCACGGTTGCGATTTTTGCTCAATGAAAACACCTCCTAGCTCTACTATTTCCTTAAAGTTCAAAAATAATATGGAAACTTTTGTCGAAAAATGGATAGTCAAATAGGGTGATTTAAGGTAATATGTAGAATGGAAAAGGATGGAGTGAATGTTTGTGGAGAAAACAGTGGAGGAATATGTTTGTTTTCTAGAAGAAAAAGGCTTCACTTTTGGAGAAGATGCCATTGGCTTTATTTATTTCGGCCAGCGTTATACAAAAGCGAGCGATTTCCTTGTTAATACAGCCATAGAATTAACGTTAAAAGCACAAAAAAACTTCGATGGTAGCTTTTATATTTCTTTACTAGAAACGATGAAGAGAAATAAGATAGCCAGTCGTTCTAAAGCTGAACGATTTGCTCGTGAACAGGGATTGTTAAATTAGATAGAATGGTGAAATGAAAGCTGCTTGAATTGTTAGCTAAGCCGCCCTATTCAAGTTGGGCGGCTAATTTTTTCGGAAAAGGTAACTCGGCACAAATCATGCCTGTCAGAATAAATAAACAGCCAATAAGTGATACGGTTGTAAGACTTTCGCCGATTAAAACAAAAGATGTTAGTGCCGCAAATACAGGTTCCATTGCAAAAATCAACGCAACTCTCGTTGGGGAGGTATAGCTTTGAAAATAGGTTTGGGCAAAGAACGCAAAAGCTGTCGCAAAAAAAGCAGTAACAAGTAAAGCGCTCCAAACATCTGGCTTTAGCATAACGTCTGGGTTCATTAGCACAGAGAAATCTTCGAATAAAAGAGCCGACACGAAAGAAAGAATGGCAACCGACAAGACTTGGATAATCGTTAAAGGCAAGGCTGGATGTGCTTTCGCATATTTTGCGGTCATAATGATCTGCATCGCAAAACTGATGGCACAGAAAAACACGAGCACATCGCCAAATACGATCGTAGAACCTTTTGCAGCTGTTAAAAAATATAATCCAAAAGTCGCGAATAGCACGCCTAGAATGGTTGGCAGTCGTAATTTTTGCTTCAATAACAGCAAAGAAAATAGCGGGACGAGTACTACACTTAAGCCGGTGATAAAACCTGCTTTTGCAGGCGTTGTCGTTAATAAACCAACTGTTTGAAAGGCATAGCCCAAAAATAACCAGATGCCGATTTTAATTCCAGAAAAAAGTAAAGATCTTGTCCAAATCACATCGTTTTTTTGGGAATAAAAAATTCGATAACCAATAATTAGTAAAAAAGCCGCGATAAAAAAACGGATCGCATTAAATAGATGTGGCTCTAAGAAACCGATCGCATTTTGAACCATAACGAATGTTGAACCCCAAATGAAAACGACAAATAATAAGGTTAAATCAGCTACTGTCGCTTTCTTCATGACTCTGTACCTCTATTATTCATTCGAACCGCTCTCCTTGCTAGCTCATCGGCGGACTTATTCTCGCTACTTGGAATCCATTTTAGAAAAAACAAGTCCAATTTACTAGACAAATCGAGGACCTGATCTAATAATGTAGAATACTTTTTATTTTTCACAAATCCTTTTTCAACTGCTTGATTAATAAGTTGTGAATCTGTACGAAATGAAACAATCTTAAATTGATGACTCAGACAAATTTCCAGAGCCTTAATCAATGCCCAGTACTCCGCTTCATGATTTTCCATAATTCCAAGTGGAATGGAATGCCGTTCGACGGTTCCATTATTATTTATAAAAATGCCAGCGCCGCTCGGTCCAGGATTTCCTGCACTAGCACCATCGATATGTACCTCAATCATGATGATAAACACTTCCTTAAAGAATAATTTGATAATGTTTAGTAAAATCCTTAAGTAATATATCTGATATTTCTTACATTCAATAATAAGCATGAATCCATGTATTTCTGCGTAAAATATGAGAAAATAATATCGTTTAGTATGAAGACACAACAGTTATTATAGTCTTTAATGAATGAATTTTGTATAAATATTTGAAAAAGTTTATTAGGGGGTAATGAATTGAAGGTCACCATGCATTGGCAGTATCATCAGGCTAAGAAACCCTCCGCTATGTTTACCTCTGATTGGATTTCTGCAAAAGAAGCGTTGATTATTGCAGACGATCTTGAAAAAACAGGACGTTTGAAGGACATAGAGTTCAAAGATGAAAGAGGAACCTCTTGGACAAAGAAGGAAATGAAAAAATTATTAACTGAAATCGAGCATGAACCTCAGGATGTAACGGTCTACTTTGATGGTGGCTATCATAAGGATTCAAATATGACCGGCATCGGTGTAGTTATTTATTATAAACAAGGCAGGGAAAGCTTTAGAATTCGTCTAAACGGTTTATTAAAGGAGCTTGAATCGAATAATGAAGCTGAATATGCTGCTTTTTATGAAGCAATGAATCAGCTAGAGATACTTGGTGTACATCACCAAATCGTTACATTCCACGGAGATTCCCAAGTTGTCCTAAACCAATTATCAGGAGAATGGCCTTGTTTTGAAAAGGTATTGAATGCATGGGGGGATCGAATCGAGGAAAAGCTGAAAAAACTTGGCATCACGCCGATTTACGATCCTATAACCCGGAAAAGGAACGCTGAAGCAGATCAACTTGCTTCACAAGCTCTCCGAGGAGAAGAAATTTTTAGTCAACTTCAGGTTAAATGAAAGGATTTATCGTTTTAAAAAGTAAAGAAGGAGTAGAAAAGATGAGCAGGAATGAATGGTATAATGAAGTACAAGAAATTTTAGAGCTTCAGTGCAAAGGGTGCTTTGTTCATAAACAATTTAAAAAAGAAAAAGGCAGACGGTTTGCCCATAAATTTTGTATTTCGCAGTGCACTGTCGGAGAGCAACTACGAACAGTAGGAAAAAAACTTATTAAATAAAAGATGTGATACTACTTCCTCATTACCTATTGACAATTTTCTAATTTTTTTGCATACTTAATAAAAACTTGAACGAAGATAGAAGAATAGTAAATGTCATTCATTGTGTCAGAGAGCGGGGGATTGCTGAGAACCCGTCACAATGAACCATTGAACCTGCTTCTGGAGTCCTGGGAGAAAACCGGGCGTATCCTTGGCGTTAACAAGAAAAGTGGGATGCAAAATAATGCATTCAACAAAGGTGGTACCACGGAAACTTACCCTTTTCGTCCTTTTTTTAGAGGATGAGAAGGGTTTTTTTATACATAAATGATGATTTATGGAGGAAATATTCATGCAAAAGAAACGGATCGTCGTGAAAATAGGAAGTAGCTCTTTAACGAATAGTAAGGGGCAAATTGATCAGGAAAAAATATCGGATCATGTAGCAGCCATTGCCAAGTTGAAGGATGCTGGGCATGAGGTACTATTAGTATCTTCCGGGGCCGTTGCGGCTGGTTTTCGGAAATTAGGCTATTCTTCACGTCCCGTCACCTTAAAAGGAAAGCAAGCTGCTGCAGCTGTCGGTCAAAGTGTACTTATTCAGTCGTATAATGAGCAGTTTAGTGAATATGGAATCATTCCTGCACAAATTTTATTAACAAGAACGGATTTTTCCAATAAAAATAGGTATCGAAATGCACATGAAACATTGACGGAATTGCTTAGTCGAGGGATCCTGCCAATTATTAATGAAAATGACACGGTTTCTATCGAAGAACTAACCTTTGGAGATAATGATATGCTATCTGCTTTAGTAAGCGGACTTGTACATGCGGATCAGCTTATCATTTTGACCGATATAAATGGGTTATATGACGCGAATCCGAATAAACAGCATGATGCGAAACGAATTGATTATATAGAAATGGTGACCGATGATCTCATGAAGCTTGGAGGAGATTCTGACTCGAAGGTTGGGACTGGTGGAATGAAGTCCAAGCTTTATGCTGCTAAAACTGCTTTAGCATTAGGGGTAAAGGTCTTTATCGGAACTGGCGATGGAAGTAAAAAACTCAAAGAAATTATGTCTGGAAAAGGTGACGGCACCTATATTGGGAAAGATGCCCTCCCGACCATTGCCAGAAACAAACAGTGGATATCGCTTCATTCACATGTGTCAGGTGCCTTATTTGTTGATGAAGGCGCCGAAGAAGCGTTAGTGAAAAAAGGTAGCAGTTTGCTTCCAGCTGGTATTTATAAAATGATTGGTAGCTTTGATAAAGGAGATGTAGTTGAGGTATATGGATCATTAGGCCTACTTGGAAAGGGAGAAGTACTCTATTCGGAAAACGAACTAAAATCGGTCATGGGCAAAAGAAGTGATGAGATTGTTTTTCCAGCAATTGAAGTGATTCATCGAGATAAGTGGGTAAAAATTAAGGAGGAAAAATAATGAGTGAAATAGCTGAAAAAGGAATTCGAGCCAAAGCTGCAAGTTATCAAATGGTCAATGTTTCAACAATTGAGAAAAACGAAGCATTAAAAAAGATTGCTGAACAGTTAATCGCTGAACAAGCCTATTTAATGATGGAGAACAAAAAAGATTTGGTAGCAGGTAGTGAAAATGGCTTAACTACTGCGGTGCTTGACCGAATTATGTTAGATGAAAAGCGCATTACTGCAATGGCAGAGGCGATTCAATTATTGATCGAGCTTCCTGACCCAATCGGCGAAACATTAGAAACGATAGAAAAAGAGAATGGTCTTTTAATCAAAAAAGAGCGAGTTCCTCTTGGCGTTATCGGGATGATCTATGAAGCTAGACCGAATGTAACGATTGATGCTGCAACTCTTTCTTTAAAAACGGGAAATGCGGTCATTTTACGTGGAAGTTCTTCAGCACAGCATTCTAACCAAGCAATAATAAAGGTCGTTCATCAGGCATTGAAAAATACGAAACTACCGGTTGATGCTGTTCAATTAATTGAAGATACTAGCAGAGAGACAGCGAAAGAGCTTTTCCATGCAAGTGAATATTTAGATGTGTTAATACCAAGGGGTAGTAAAAATCTAATAGACACAGTTGTAAGAGAATCTACGGTTCCCGTTCTCGAAACAGGCGCAGGAAACTGTCATATTTATCTTGATGAAAGTGCAGATTTTGCAATGGCAACAGATATTATTGTAAATGCAAAAACTCAGCGTCCTTCGGTATGTAATGCTGTGGAAAGCCTTGTTATTCAAGAAAAATGGTTGGAGATTCATGGGAAAGATTTGTTGGAATTGCTACATGAAACTGGTATAAACCTATTCGGCGATAACAAAGTTCTAGCACAGTTTCCTGAAGTAAACGAAGCGACAGAAGAGGATTGGTCTACAGAATACTTAGATTTATCACTAAGTGTTAAAACAGTTGCCAATGTATTAGAAGCTGTCCATCATATCAATACTTATGGAACAAAGCACTCAGAAGCAATTCTTACAAATGATAAGGTCGCAGCGAAGTTCTTTTTAACAAATGTTGATGCGGCGGCTGTTTATCATAATGCATCTACTCGCTTTACAGATGGATTCGAATTTGGCTATGGTGCTGAAATTGGCATTAGCACCCAAAAGCTTCATGCTAGAGGGCCAATGGGACTACCAGCACTCACGTCCACGAAGTATTTCATTTATGGCCAAGGACAAATTAGATCCTAATTAAAATTACACAGTAACTAATCAATATGATATGAAAAAGGAAAACTTTAGTGATAGAGAATGTGAATCGCAATTAATCGGATTACAATAAAAATTCTGGCTATCGAGCTATCAGCTTGGTAGCCAATTTTTAATTTTCAATACCTCAAGATTGATACATAACGGTTAGATCAAGCGGCATTTCATTTTAGAAAATAGGCCCGTGTTGTAAGTCAAGAACATATTGCTTTTTTGAATTTTGTATATCGTATCGGTTTAGTTTCGTCCTATTCGGCGATAATTAAGGACTCTAGCGCTTTTCTTATTTTGTGATCTTTCCTTGACATTTAAAAAAGTAAGAGTATAGTTACCTTTAGTAATAGTTACTCATGGTAACTTTTGAGAGGTGAATAAATTGGAAGGTTTTTTTCGACATTTTTTAAGTCTATATAGACCACTTATCACTACATTGAATGAGCACTTAAGCGCATATGACCTTTCTTACTCTTTATGGCAGGTTATTATGTTTGTAAAAAACAATGGACCTTCGACGCTTGTAGATATTTCAAATCACTATAATGTGGAAAAGCCAACCATTACGAGGAGGGTTCACCGCTTGGAAGAACTCCAAATCGTCAGGCAAATTCCTGGTAAGGATAGGCGTGAAAAAATCATTCAGTTAACGGAATCAGGGGAAGAGATTTACCAAGAATGTCGTAAAATGATAACAAACTTGGAATATAGCGTTATGGAAGGTATTCCTAAAGAAGAGCGATTCGCTACGTTCCAAACACTGCCTAAAATACAGGATAATATTATGAATAAGGAGAGTAACAAAAATGAATAAACCTAAATTGTGGACGAAGGATTTTATCATTGTTTCCTCCGTCAATTTTTTCTTAACGTTAGTCTTTTATTTATTAATGGTAACAATCGCTGTCTATGCAGTAGAAAAATTTGATGCTTCAACAAGTCAGGCTGGACTTGTAACGGGGATTTTTATTATCGGAACGTTAATTGGTCGGCTGTTTATCGGTCGTTTTATTGATTCGATTGGCCGTAAGAGAACGTTATTCATTGGTTTAATCTTTTTTATTTTGACGACACTTTTATATTTTGTAAATTTAGGCATCCCCTTTCTTCTTATTACCCGCTTTATTCATGGTCTTGCACTTGGTATAGCGAGCACAGCGACAGGAACGATCGTTGCTCAGACGATCCCTTCAACACGAAAAGGGGAAGGGATCGGCTATTATAGTATGAGTGCGACACTGGCTACAGCAATCGGGCCATTCATCGGACTATATATGAGCCAACATACAAGTTTCCAAGTAATTTTTAGTGTCTGCCTTGCTTTAGGGGTAATTGGTTTGATAACTGCATTCTTTGTGTATGTGCCAACACTACCAGTATCAACAAAAACTCCTGAGATCAAAGGATTCAAGCTTTCCCAATTTGTTGAGCCAAAGGCACTGCCGATCGCATTTATTACTCTAGTCGTAGCCTTCTGTTACTCTAGTGTCCTTTCTTACATTAACTTTTATGCAATTGAAATCGACTTGGTTGATACAGCAAGCTTCTTCTTCATAGTGTATGCAGTAGCAGTATTGGTATCGCGGCCATTCACAGGTCGCTTAATGGACACAAAAGGCGCGAACTTTATAATGTATCCAGCTTTTATTATTTTTGCTGCTGGGATGCTACTTCTAAGTTTAGCGAGCAATAGCATAATTTTATTATTATCAGGAATCCTGATTGGCTTCGGCTTTGGTAATATGCAGTCAAGCACGCAGGCAATCGCAGTCAAATTGACTCCTCCACATCGAATGGGTCTAGCAACGTCTACTTTCTTTATATTTCTTGATGGTGGGCTCGGCTTCGGTCCCTATCTACTTGGATTTATCATTCCATTAACCGGTTATAGTACTCTGTATGTTATTATGGGTGTTGTAATCTTGGCAACTACCGTTCTTTACTATTTCATGCATGGTAAGAAAGAACGTTCAACAAGGGCGAGTATTGAGGTATCAACGTCGCTTTGATAGGTAGCTAGAAAAGGGACATGTTTTCAATAAAGATCATGTCTCTTTTTTTCTTAAAATTTCCCTGTTATGATAAGGATGGAAATGCTAGATGGACGATATTTTCTTATTCAATTCTTTTTTATCGCAGATTAACGGGCAGTAAAACCTAGGTGGAGGATAACTGCCCGTAAAGGCACTAACAATCAGTGGAGGATGAAGACCCCCCTGATTGAAGTTTCACTTTATTATTCTTTTACAAAAGTGATGAAAAAAGTTTGTATAACTCTAATGATATGGTTTGGAGGTCTCTACCAGGAACCGATAATTCCTGATTACAAAGAAGGTACAAATAAGTGTATTTTCTTCGTGATTAGGAATTTTTTCCCTTTCCACTTTTCAAATAACATAAAATTAGGAGGTTATTATGAATTTCGCAGAGTTACCTAAAATTGAACTTCATTGCCATTTAGATGGTAGTCTTAGACCTAAAACGATCATTGATATAGCAAAGAGAGAAGACATCGGTATCCCTTCTTTTGATCTTGAAGAAATTCAGATAGAACTCACGGCTCCAATAGAATGTGAATCTCTTGATGAATATTTGAGAAAATTCGCAATCCCGAATTTAGTTATGCAGTCAAAAGAAAATCTAAGAAGAATTGCCTTTGAGCTTTTGGAAGATGCTGCACAGGAAAATGTAAAATATATGGAGGTTCGATTTGCTCCTTTACTTCACACTAAAAAAGGATTAGATGTAGAAGAAATCATACAAAGCGTCTTAGCAGGAATGAAGGACGCTGAAGATCAATACGATATAAAAGGAAACTTAATACTTTCATGTATGAGAACGATGTCGGTAGATCGTGCTTTTGAGGTCGTAGAAAAGGGTAAAAGCTTCCTTGGAAAGGGAGTTGTTGCTATCGATTTATGTGCATCTGAGGAGGGAGGGTTTTGTGGAATCTTCGAAGCACCGATACGATTAGCGAAAGAATATGGCTATCGAGTAACGATTCATGCTGGTGAAACTGGTATAGGCAAAAATGTACTAGAGGCAGTTAAACTTTTGGGCGCTGAAAGGATTGGACATGGAGTATTTATTAAAGATTGTGATGAAGCATATCGAATAGTGAAGGAACAACAAGTTGTGCTGGAAATGTGCCTGACAAGTAATGTCCAAACAAAAGCAGTGAATAATTTTCGTGAACATCCAATCTATAATTTTCACAAAGATGGAATAAAAGTAACGATTAATACGGATAATAGAACGGTATCAGCTACAAATATGCTGAATGAATGCAATTTAATATTTAACGAATTTAATATGAGTTTTGAAGATTATAAACACATTTATTTTAATAGTGTTGAAGCATGCTTTGCAGATTTAGAGACAAAGGAAATGCTGAAAAAGTATATATAATGGAGAAGATTAAGCTGCCAGAACTAAGTAAATGAGGTTTCTGGCAGCTAGAAACCTCATTTGCCATTACTTATATTGAGTTAAGTACATAAAAAGAATCGAATAACTACACTTATTTAGAAAGCTCCTGAATTAGTTCTGAAAGTCTTATTAATCCTTTTTTTAGTTGGCCGGGCGATGCATAACAATAAGACAACCGAAGATGCTGTTGATCGTTTCGATCGTATACATTTCCAGGATTTAATAAAATCCCTTCATTCAAGGCTTTTTCAAACAATTTTCGGATTGAAATTTGTTTCTGAATAGAAAGCCAAATATAAAAACCGCCTTCTATTATGAGGGGAACAGCTATTTATATTGGATTTACTTTAATAAAATAAATATAATATACAGATTGATCTCCATTGAACGGATGGATAATTCTACGATTCATCCATATACGAAAAGCGAATTTTGCTGTAAGGTTATTAGTATAAGGAACTTGTTCAAAAAGGAGGGTGCACTAACGTTGCCATCCGTGTTAATTATCGCCGAGAAGCCTGATCAAGGGGCAACATTGGCCAAGCAATTTAAAATGAAAAAAAATCAAGGGTACATAGAGATTTTACCAAATGAGCTTTTCCCAGATGGGGCCTATGTATCATGGGCAATTGGCCATCTAACAGAGCTGATTTCACCGGAAAAATATAAGCCCGAATGGAAAAAATGGTCGCTTGATACGTTACCAATGATTCCGGAAAAATTTCAATATGAAGTGACGAAATCGAAATATAAGCAATTTCAAGTAGTCAAATCATTACTGAGAAAAGCAGAAGTAAAGGAAATCATTCACGCCGGAGATGCTGGTCGGGAAGGGGAACTAATCGTTCGCAATATCATCCAGCTAAGCGGTTCAAAAAAACCAATGAAGCGGCTTTGGATTTCATCTCTTACACCAAAATCGATCTATGAAGGGTTCCAGCATTTATTAGCGGAACAAGAGACGAGACCATTGTTCCATGAAGCATATACAAGAGCATGTGCAGATTGGACTGTTGGAATGAATGCTTCAAGAGTTTATAGTATACTCCTGAAGAAAAAAGGAATCAGCGATGTATTTTCAGCAGGCCGGGTGCAGTTGTATCCCTAAATTATTTGGGTGTAATTCCAATACCATTGGTATATGTAGCTTGTACGAAATACACCCGGTTTTTCTGGGTGTATTTCGTTTATGGGTTAGAAAAATTAAATTTTTATACAAAAAGAATTGTGTTTAATTAAATAAATTTAATTTCTTTTGATATTCCGCAATTCAAATATTAAGAAACTAAAACTGTCTGAAGGGTGTTTATAGTGACAATTAAATTAAAGGTATTCCCTGCTAATCATGGTGATTCATTTATAATAAACTTTGAAGACGATGGGATTGTTAGAAATATCCTAATTGATGGTGGGACAGGGAGGCAAAGTTATCGCCAGCTAAAAGAAGAATTTCATAATATTAAGAATAATAATCAATTTATAGATTTATTAATAGTTACACACTGTGATGATGACCATATCAAAGGAATTATTGATATTTTTCAAGATGACCAGATAGATAAAGATATTATCAAAGAAGTTTGGTTTAACTCCGGTAAACTTATAGCCGATAGACTAGAAACCCAACTTGAAGAAATGGAAAGAGAAATTCCTTTAATCATTAATAATTCAAGAGAAAAAAGTAGAAAACAAGGTATTACACTTGAAAAAGAGTTAGAAAAGTTAAACTGTTGGAGTAAAACTTTGGTTATGTCCCTTTTACATACAAATATAGGAAAAGCTGAGCTTACTGTTCTATCACCAAATCTTAAAAAATTAGAAAAGTTGAACAAGGCTTGGGAAGTTGAAGCAAATAAAGTAAAAGAAAAATCCTCAACTCAAACAGATTATTCTTTTCCTATAGAAGAATTGATAAGGAATCAATTTGAAGAGGACGGAGGGAAAGTTAATGGAAGCAGTATTGCCCTTCTTTTAAGCTATAAGAAATACCAGATTTTGATGCTGGGAGACGCACATCCCAGTGTAGTTGAAGAATCACTAAGAGAATTGGGATATTCGGCTAAGAATAAAGTAAAAGTAGATGTAACAAAAGTTTCACACCATGGAAGTAAGTATAATACGAGTGAGTCATTGTTAGAGATAATTGATTGTGAAAATTTTATAATCAGTACAGATGGAAGAAGACATGGTTTACCTAATAAGGAATGCCTTGCAAGAATTTTGTTCGCTCGTAAAAGTGAAGAATGGACAAGCTTTTATTTTAACTATAACTTAAATAATATCTTTTTAGAAAGTGATTATGGAACATATAATTTTGATTGTACATACTTATCACAAAATGGATATATTTACGAATTAGGTGAATGATTATATGGATATCTCAGAATTTTATGAAAAAACTGCTGTTCGAGTTCATTGTAATGGAAATATAGGCAGTGGTTGTTTATACCAACCTAGTACCAATGAGTATACCTATGTATTGACAGCTAAACATTGTTTAACAGGAAAACCTGGAGACGAAGCTGGGTTTGTTGTAGATAATATAAAAGTCATGGGATTAAATGGTCATCCAATTGAAGTTCATGACTATTTATTACATAAGACTTTAGATATAGCAATCATTATTATTCAATATATACATGACTTACCACAATATTTAAGTGGGGAGCCCGAGCCGTTTAGTTTTGTTACTCTGAATGGTTTCCCCGATATAGCAAATGGAGAGCGTAAGAGTTTAACTTGTAGGGTCCACGAATGCTCTCAAAGAAAGCCTAACTTTGAAATAATAGTAACAGATAGCCAATTAATAAATTACGGAAATAGTGAAAATGCACTGTTAGAAGGTTTATCAGGATCGGGTGTATTTAACATAAATGACGGTAATCCGGTCTTAGTTGGTATTTTTCCAGCTACTAAATTACCTGAAGCTACATATAGTTCTTTAGAAGTTATAAAAACAGAGGAATTCAATGAGATATTAGAAAAAAGTGGTCGTTCTAAATTAATCCCTAGTTATTTATCTAGCTTTAAAGAGTATATATATATGGCATTCGAGGCCCGTTCAGAGAATATTGCACGACTTTTAAGTAGGAGAGCAGAAGGCTTAGAAAAAATTACACCTCTAATGGTTAAGGAACTTTTAAAGGAGAAACTTATTTTACCATACGGGAAATTAAACTTGAGTGAGAAGAACATATGGGTAGGTTGGATAACCTTACTAACATATTTATATATTGAATCTGGTAGAAATGATCTTAAATCAATACTTATTAGGGATAATCAGCAAGGGCAAAAGCATAATGTTAAACTATTCTATACTCATAACAAGAGGTTGGAAGACATATTTAAGATAATTATACAGGATAGTAAAGTTTACCGTGATCTCCAATCAGATGACTGTTTAATAGTTAATCATGAAGGAGGACCAGGAGAAATCCTGAAACTGAGTAGAAAAAAGATGGATAAAATCGTTACTGATATTGGAGTAAGTCAATTACTGTTTGATCATAATATTCCAAGAATAGATCAACATATGGTCACAAAAAATATTTCATTAATACATGTTGATTGTTTTACTGATAAATTTAGAGAACATGTAGAAATTGATGACTATGAGGAGTTAGAGGAAAATCTAAGAATCAGTATTTCTGAGGTGCTAAACAATGAATAGTTTTAACTTATTTCAAAGAAGTGAAATCATAGATGAATTAAATGAGATGAGTAATATATTTAAGCAATATAATGTAACAGCCTGGATAAATCCACAAGAGGGATATGAAATTAGTATCTTTACCGTTATGTTAGAGAATAGGAAACAACTAAAAGATTGTTGGGAGACAATAACTAACAGTATAGCTGTGCATTATCAAAGTGAATTAGAAAAAAATATAGAAAGATGGAATATATATGTAGTTTTTTTAATTCAGGGACAAGTTGATAAGGAAGTAAAATATGAGATAGAACAAGATAAATACTCATCAAGAAAACTAGTCTGTGATGAGTTTAATATAGAAGTCGATACTTCCATTTCTTTACAAATTCAAAGTCTTCTAGACAATAAGTTGTTTGGCTTTCAATTATCACAATTAAAAGTAGAAAATGGTAAATCCATGGATTTACCAAATATAGAAGATATGATTAGAGCAACAGATGCAAAACTATTTCAGATTATCAAGTATGCAAAAAGTAATTCCAAAGTGAAGCCAGAAAAGTTATTAGATTTATATTTGGAGTGATATAAATGAATATTAAATTGAAAAGAATTGAATTAGAATCATTTCGAGCATATAAAGATAGACAGCAATTTGATTTTACAAACAAAAGAGGGGATATTGCAAACTTAGTTGTAATTTTTGCCCCAAACGGATTTGGTAAAACTTCTCTGCTTGATGCTATTGAGTGGGGACTTAATAAAGAAATCAATCGATTTTCAAATAATGAAGTATTAAAGAAAGTAGCTAAATTAGAAAAAGGTATTATTCTTAAAAATAGGGATAGCGATAACCCTAATGGAATGGTTATGTTTAAAGATGATAAAGATGAAGTTTTGGTAGTAAATACCAAGATTAAAGGGAGAATTCATTTAACTGATTACAATGAAGGTGAAGAATTTGAATCTTCTTCGGCTCTTAAATTTGTAAGGAATTCAGGCTCAGCAAAGGACAACATTCTCTCGCATGATAAGATAGATTCTTTCTTGTTATTTTCGTCAGGAAAAGATAGGTATGAAGCTTTAGCTAAATTTTGGGATTATTCTTATGACACGGAAAACTATAAAGCTATTCATCAGATATATAATCAGATAAGAAAGGAAATAATTGATAAGAATAAATCTATAAAGAGATTAACGAAGGATATAAAAGACTTTTATTTACCAATAGATGACCTTAACGAGCACATAAATAAAATTAACAAATCGATAGAAGGCATAAATATCAATAGTGTTTCCACTAACTTCACGCAGCAAGACCTACAGAATTTAGTGAGCGAAATAATTATCCAGAAATCTAGAAAAATAACAGAGTTAAGGGAAATACAAAATAATATAAGAAATATTGATCAACTTTTTAGCCTATTAGGTGATTATAAAAATAACCTTAATTTGATTTTAGAATTTGACAATAAGCTGAAGAATATACAAAGCAAGATTAACCAATATGCCTTAAAGGAAAATTTGAGTAAAAAGGAAACGGAAATAAGTGAAAAATTAAAAGTTATCAGCAAATACTTAGAAATGATAAGCACAATAAAAGAAAAAGAGGTATTATTCCAAAGAGCAAGAGATAATATAAAAGCTACTAATCAAGAAGTTATTGAGAATAATAGAATTATTAAAGAATTGAAAGAAGTAAATCACAAAATATTACCTAATTCCCTCAAATTAGAATACGAGTATGATGAAAATAAAAAAGCATATAATTTTTATTTTGAAGATAATAAAAATACTATTCAAAAGGCTCATTTACATAAAGAACTTACAGCGAATCAAATAAAGTTAGATAATCGACTAATTAGACTAAATAAGATTATTAAGAATAGGACAGCAAACCTGGAAAAATCTAACAATAAGATAATTGAGTTAAAACACCTATTAAAAATGGAATTTAATTCATTAATTGATTATGAATTTAAGAATAATAGCTATAAAGAAATTATTAGTTCTCTCAATCGATTTACCTCCAACATTAAGTTTTTAAAAGAACAACAGAAAAAGAAACAGCTGGAATATGTAAAGTTCGGAAAGTTGAATGAGGATTTGAATAAAATAATAAAAATTGGTAGGCAGGTTATTCAATCCACTGAATCACCTGATTGCCCATTATGCTCAACTCCGTTTTCCAATCTAGAAGAGTTACTAAGCCGTGTAGATAGAAAAATAGAAGATATCTTTGAGTTAGAAATTATTGATGATGAGATTAAGTCGTTAGAAAAAGATATTCAAGAACAAGAATCAAGTTGTGAAAAGTTACTTATCTTCTTAAAAGAAAAATTAAGAGCAAATTTAAAAAATGTCCAAGAGACTGAAAAACTTGAACATCAAAAATTCCAAAGAATAAACCTTATTAAAGAAAAAACAGCTAACCAAAGAATTGGCATTTGGGAAAAATTAAAGGAATTAAATACTTATTTTTTAAATTATTATTCTGAATTTGGTAAAGAATGCTTTGATAAAGATTTGCAAATTATTAAGAGTAAATTCTCGAAGTTAATAAATGAGAAAAAAGAATTAATGGTAGAGAATGAGAAACAGCTAAAAGAACTCGAAAAGGAATTAAAGGAGAATAAAAATTTAATTCTTAATTATGAAAGGAAAAATTTCGAGCATGAAGAAGAAAAGAAAAACATAATATCACAAGAGGATTATAAAACAGTTTCTAGCTATCTAGACATATTAAAAATCTCTTTTGATAAGAAATTAATATTAGAGAAAGAAACTAATTTAACAACAATACTGAATAACCTTCGTGATGAAATGAAAAAAGTAACACAAGGTTATCAAAAAATTGAAATTGATTTAAAGAATAATGATTTAAATGAACTAGAAGAATTATTAAAGAGTACTAGAAATAAAAGGGAAATGTGTAATGAAACTTTAATAAGCTATTCTATTAATTATAAAAGCTATCTTAAAACAGATGAAATTAATGAACAGACCATAATAAAGGCACTAGATAAGTTAAAAAAAGTTTTAGATACCAATAAGGAATTAATAGGTCACTTTGACCTAATAAATGAAAAACTACAGTACACTAACGAGGTTTTTGAAGAGTCTATTAAAATTAAGGAAAAAAACGATATTATATCCCAACTAAAACGTTTAAATGAAGTTAAACTAAAGTTAGGTGAAACATTAAAATATAGCCAGGAGTTAATAATAAAAAAAATCAATAAAGCATTTAATCTTGAGGCAATAAATAGAATTTACGGCAGGATTGAACCGCATCCAGAATTAAGGTATATAAAAATTGTTCCAACATTTATAGATGATAAACCTTCATTAGAAATATATTCACCTATGAATGATGGACGTAAAGATAATCCGGTATTATTTTTCAGCTCTGCTCAACTAGATATATTATCACTAAGTATCTTCCTAGCAAAGGCATTAATGGAACAGGAACCTGTCTTAAATACAATCTTTATGGATGATCCTGTACACCACATGGATAGTATAAACGTACTTTCTTTTATTGATTTGTTAAGAACATTGACTTCCGATTTAGACAGGCAGATTGTTATTACAACCCATAATGAAAGTCTTTTTAAGTTAATTGAACAGAAAATAGATCCTAATTACTGTAACTCAAAATTTATACAACTTGATGCTCAAGGTAAAGTTGCAAATAATAATTAATACTTATCTTTATATCTAAAAAGGTAAATCTTATATTAACTGGGATAACTATAAACAAATCCTAAAGTGTGCATATTAGTCTTGTTATATATGTAGCTACCTTGTTGCATATGCTACAGTCATATCGTATCAGTTTTTGATTTTAAATAATGTTTGTTCAAACCCAAATCAGTTCAGGGTATTACTTCTCTTATTGCACTTAAGTGTGAGTTAGTGGAAGAAGGAATGAAAAGTGAACAATCTTTTTATAAAAACTAAATTCTGATTTCTAATAAAAGAATCCATTTTGATCAAACTTTTCTCAATGTGGATTCTTTTTATTTGTTGTAAAATGAAGGTTTACTCGATATTTTTAATCAAAATTTATTTCAAAGCTACATCGGGAACCTTTCTGGCAAAAGGATTTACATATGATCAACTTGCTGTTTGTTGAAACTGATGGTAATTACTAGCTTTTGGTGAAACAGAAAATTACATAAAGCTAGAAGTATTCGTTCGATATTATATAAAAGATTGTACTAATATATTTTTTCTAATTTGAACTACCCCGCATTATACCAATTTGCCTTATAACTGCTAACTGATAAATATGACTAAACAACATCAAACAAATTTAAATAGGTATAATCATATGCTTTATCCACTAATATTTTCACAATAGGTATTGCGTTTCGATCATGTATTAAATGGGTTTCTCTAACTTAGCAGCAGCTACACCAATTATTTCGATAATTTAAACGAGAACATATTTTTTAGTGTGGGTATAGTGTCACTCGGTTTGTAGGTATTTTGTTGTATACTGGAAATATCAAGCACATAAGGAGTTAGTGATGGTAGATACTATTTTTAATCGTAAACATTTAAAAAAATATTTGGAATCATTTACATTTCCAAAAGAAATAGAAGCATTACATGCGGGTGTCGTCAACTGGGCGCATTCGCTTCATAAATCAGATCTTAATAAGACAAAAGAGGAAGCCGTTCAAGGTTTATTTCTTGAGGAGATTTTCACCAAAATTCTAGGTTACAAAAACCGAATTGGGGTAGATTCGTGGAACATTAACCAAGAGCAAAAAACGGAGATGGATGGTACAAAAGCAGATGGATCTTTAGGATTCTTCTCGAAGGATTATGAAGATATTCGAGCAGTAATCGAGTTAAAAGATGCTAAAACAGATTTGGACAAAAAACAAAGAAGACAAAATAACCAAACACCAGTCGAACAAGCATTTAGTTATCAATTTAAGATGCGTGAATGCAAGTGGGTTATTGTTTCGAACTTTAGTGAGGTCCGTCTATATCGTTCCACAACTGCAACTGAGTATGAAGTATTTTATATTACTGAAATGGCAGAAGACATTGAAAAGTTCAAACTTTTTTACTTTTTCCTTTCAAGAGAGCAGTTGATTAGAAAGATTGGATCTTCCCCTCTTGAACAATTGTATGATCAAAATGAAAAAGAGCAGGATCGAATTAGTGAACTCTTTTATGAGGATTATAAAACAGTTCGTGAAAAGCTTTTCGAGCATCTTATAGAGGAAAATCCTAAGGTAGACGAATTAGTTATCTTTGAAAAAACGCAAAAAATATTAGATAGATTCATTTTTGTGCGTTTTTGTGAAGGCACGGGATTATTACCAGAGAATATTTTTCGTAAGGTAATAGAAGCTTCAAAAGCAAGTTTTACTTTTTCTGATTTAAAAATTTGGAAAGAGCTGAAAGGTCTTTTCCATAGTATTGACAAAGGAAATCCCCCAATGAACATTAATCGTTATAATGGTGGGTTATTCAAAGATGATGCTATACTAGATAATCTTGTAATTCAGGATGATATTTTTCCATACTTTGAGAAAATTACGTCATATGATTTCAGTACAGATTTAGATGTAAATATACTCGGTCACATCTTTGAACAAAGTATTGGTGACATAGAAGAAATTAAGGCTTCACTAATGGGTGAAGAAGTAGACGCGGCAAAAAGTAAACGAAAAACGGGTGGGGTATATTATACGCCTGCTTTCGTAACAAAATTCATTGTAGAGAAAACAATTGGAGAGTGGTTAGACGAGAAACGGAGAGAGCTTGGCGAAGACAGTTTACCAGAAATTCCACCGCCTTTATCAATAACTGCAACACCAGCAGATAGAGCAAATCGAACCAAAGCAGTAAATCGAAACATCGAGTTTTGGCGGAGTTATTCTCAGTTGTTATTCAATATAAAGGTGATCGACCCTGCATGCGGGAGTGGTGCGTTTTTAAATGCAGCGTTTGACTATCTTTATATAAAGGGTATGGAAGCAAACCGTAATTTACTTGAAGCTTCTGAAGGACAAATACAGTTTTTTAATTTGGACAAACATATTTTGAAGAATAATTTGTATGGAGTTGATATTTCCAAAGAAAGTATAGAGATTACAAAACTGTCATTATGGTTGAAGACGGCAAATAAGCAAGATCCTCTTACTTCATTAGATAAGAACATTCTATGCGGAAATTCGGTAATTGACGATAAGGCACATACAGGTAATGCCTTTGATTGGACTAATAATTTCGGAGAGATCTTAAAAGATGGTGGTTTCGACATTGTCCTTGGCAACCCGCCGTATGTAAGACAAGAAACAATTGTAAAGGATAAAGAACATTTCAGTAAAAAAGGAAACTATGAAGTCTATCATGGTAGAGGAGATCTGTACATTTATTTCTTTGAAAAAGGGCTTACGCTCTTAAAAGAAGGCGGAAGAATGGGTTATATCTGTTCGAGCAAGTATACGACCACGACCTATGGCGCACCATTGAGAGAGTATATGTTAAAGCATACATCACTACGGTATTTCCTCGACTTTGCGGATTTAGATGTTTTCAAAGGTATTATAGCATATCCATCAATCATCATTACCGAGAAAAAGTTACCAACAAAGAAACATTTCTTCCACTATGCGTTTTTTGATGAGTTAGATGAAGCGATTGAAATGGTATTCAAAGAGAAGCAACAAGTATATGCACAACAAGAGTTGTCGAAGGATGGTTGGAATTTTTTAAAGCCGGAAGTAAGGGCCTTTTTTGATCGTATGAAAAAACGGCATCAGTTCTTGCCAGATGTATTAGGCCGTGTCAATGTGGGTGTTAAGACAGGCTTTAATCGGGCGTACATTATCTCCCAAAAGGAAGCAGAAGCATTCATGCAGAATGAAAAGAATAAAGAGATTATCCGACCATATTTGAAGGGTGAAGATGTAAAAGCCTACCGAACAGTAGCGAGCGCCTACATCATTTTCCCATACATCCCTAATAATGAAGGAACAACTCTGAATTTAGTAGACATTGAGGAGTATCCGGATATAGAAACCCACCTAAAACAATTTGAAACAAACTTGAAAGACCGGGCAATTATTAAAGACGGTTTAGAGAATGGTAAAACTGTATGGTATCAGTATCAGCAAATAAATAAAAGTTTCTCCTTCGACAAAACATATATTACCTACCCGGATATTTCAGCTAGAAGTAACTTTGCTCCTGTTAGAGGAATGGTTCTGGACGTCACATTATTCTGGGTAGAGAGTAAGAATATCACGCGGGATCTAGCAGTTTTAAATTCTATATTATTTAATTTTATGTTTACACTCATTTCAACAGTAGCGAGAGGTGGTTTCTTCCGTTTTAAGTCGGTATTCATGAATCGTTTACCAATGCCGAACGTAAAAACTGATAATGAGTTGAAAACATTAATTAAGCACCGTTCTAATTTATCTACCGATGTTGAGCGAACACGAGAAGACCTCCTATCGTTTCTTTCATTAAATTACAAGATAAAAAGAAATTCGTTAATTGAGTTTTGGATAGAATCATCAGAAGAGGCAGTATTTGAGGGGATAAAATTAGCAAAGCCAAAAGCAGCTCAACAAGAGTTATTTGAAATCTTAAAGTTTGTCCGGGCGCAGAAAGAAGAAGTAGCACCACTTCAGAAAAAACTTATTGATTTAAATAAGAGCATTGAACGTAAAGTATTAGACATGTACAAAGTAACTGAAAAAGAAAGGGATATGATCACCCGGGAGTTGAGGGGATGATACAAATAAAATTCATGGTTATGTAAATGATAACCATACAATAGTAGAAAAAAGACACTTAAAGTAAAGTTGGCGAGTATTTGCTCGATATAAAAACCTTAACCTCGATAGAATTGGAAAAAAAGTTTAATAGTTTTGAGTAATGTTAAGATATTAATTATTTAAGTTTAAATTAGATTTAATTTTATGGTAGATATAGGATAATAAATGTAAATAGGAGGTTAATATGAACTATACCTTTGTTGCACAATTCATTTTCTAAACAAAGTTTCGACTTTTAGAACCCCATAGATTTAAAAACCGGGAGTAAACTGTTTTACAGGTTTGCTCTTCTTTTAGTGCTCGATATAATCTGGGCAGAAACTCCAATGGCTTCTTGAATTTTTTTACTGTCATACTTTGAAAATGTTACAAGGCAATAGCCTGAGTCAACTTTTGCTGATTAATCTTTACGACTTCCCCCGGACTGGCAGTGCTCGGACTGCCTTCACGCGAGCCATAGTTCATTCATTATAAATCACAGTAGCTTGGGCTATCAAATAACACAAACTATGGATGATTCGTATTAGGAATAAGCTTAAGACTTAACCTTTATGTATTCAAAATATTGACTCAAGTCCTTATAAACATATAAAATTTCTTTTTATATCTTCATTGTTAGATATCAAACAAACCCTTTATCATTTAATTTTTAAATGAGGTAATTAAATCTGCTGCCAGAAGATTAGAGCCACTTACTCCTTTTAAATATTTTAAACTTCCCTCACTTGACCAATCAATATTTTGAATATTGGTTAAACTCTTAGAAATTACAGTATTGTTTAATTGATTAGATGAAAAATTATAGTTCTCTGAAATAATAGTGTTTCCAGCAATAGATAGAGCATTTAAACAAACTATATGAGTTAATCTATATTTTTTGTAATCGATCCATTGATTAGGCAATATATTTTTTATTTCATTAAAGTAATAGAGTGAAATATATAAAATTTTTTCTTTGGGTAATTCAGCTAAATCTGACTTTCTTGTCAATAATATTAAAAAATTATGGATGTTTTGTAGTGTGATATGCTTTTCTTTATTTCTCTTACCAATAAGAGTCCCGATGCTGTAAAAAGGGCTATCAGGATTTATAATAAGTTGGGTTGCAATCCAACTAAGATTATCGTTGTTTCTCTTCAAATATCTGCTTAATGAAGATCCAATTCCTTTAGCTTTTGTATTAATAATATCAAAAAATTTAATTTCTTCATCTTCATCTAAACAGTGAAAAGCTAGGAAGGGCACATTTAACATTGCACTTGTTTCTTTTGTATATACTCCGATTCCCCCTAATCTATGCTGACCATCCATTAGTGAAGCTTTATTTTTGCATATTAATCTGCCTATATTTGGACGGATTTTATCATAAGCCTGAAAATCCCACTCACCTCCGGCATTAAGTAATATTGGAGTGAAAAGTGAATCATCTCCACTTGAAAGGAATTTAGCGAAGTCTTTCGTTCTTTGTTTATTAATAGGGCGTTGATACCCTTTACCGGTTGGGTCATTAAATGGTTTTGAATATGAGAAGTTAAGGGCTAGATTAGAAGAGACAACACCTTGATACGCAACTCTCCCTCTCATCTTAAATTGTAAAACATTTTCAATTGCAATAATTTGATGTAATGTATTGTCCATCATTTATTTATCAAACTCCTTGAACTTTTTATATTTAGATAATAGTACTTATAAGTACAAAAATCAATGGAAGTTATATCATATGAATCTGTGAACACATATTTTAATTACCTACGCTTATAGGTGAGGTGATTTATAGTGTCCACATTAATGGTCCTAGTTGGGAAAAAAATAAAAAATATACGAAAACAAAAAAATTTGACTCAAGAGGAATTATCAGAAAAGTGTGGTTTGCAAACATCCTTTTTAGCTGGTGTTGAAAGAGGGGAAAGAAATATTACTATACAAACATTAGAAAAAATAATTGATGGATTAAATGAAGAACCAAAAAATCTCTTTATTTTTTCAAATATTGAACTCACCGAAGATTATCAAAGCAAAAAAGAAATGATTACATTAATAGACTCTTTGTTGCTAGAAAAATCTGAAAAAGAAATAAAAATGATAAACTCAATAATAAGGAACATATTTGATACTTATAAATAATTAAACATCTAGGTTTGAACTTTGTCTTTTAAAATTTCTAACCTAGATTTTTTATTTTGTCACCCGTAAATAGCAATAAATGATTAATGTGATAAAATAATTAAACTGATCAACTTTGATTTGGAAAATTCAGATGTAAGGTGATAAATAAAATGAAGTTAATTATTGCAGAAAAACCCTCGGTATCTAAGAATATTGCAGATGCTTTGAAAATAAAGGGTAGACAAGATGGCTACTTAGAGGGAAATGGCTATATAGTTACATGGGCGTTTGGACATTTGCTTCAACTTTATGACGCAAAAGATTATGATGATAAAATGTCAAAATGGAAAATGGAGAACTTTCCATTTATTCCTCCAACCTTTAAATATAAAGTAAAAGGTGATCCAAGAAATAGAGAGAAGCCAGACAGAGGAGCCCAAAAGCAATTAAAGATTATTAAAAGTTTGATGAGAAGGCCTGATGTAGAGGCTATTATTTCAGCATGTGACTATGATCGAGAAGGTCAAGTAATAGGGGATAGTATCATATATAACATTGGGACAAATAAAGATGTTTACCGTTTATTATTAAACGAATGGACACCGACTGAGGTTATGAAAGGTTTGGAAAATATTAAACTGAATTCTGAACTCAAGCCTTTACAGGATGCAGGCGTTAGTCGCCAATGGGCAGATTGGGCAATTGGAATAAACTTAACATCAGTTGCTACCCTTAAATATCAAAAAGGTAAGGGGAAAGCCTTGAATATTGGCCGAGTTCTATTACCAACGTTAAAGATTATCTATGATAGAGATAAAGAAATTGAGAACTTTATTCCAGAAAATTATTTTAAACTTCAAGCTACTTTTAAAACAAAAGATGAAGAGGAATATGAAGGAATATACGTCGAGGGAAAAGAAGAGAAGTTTAAAAATAAAGACACCTTAGAAGCGATTCAGCAGGCAATGTTAAATAAATCAGCAATTGTTAGTGATAAGCAAGTACAGAAGAAAAACGAGTATCCACCATTTTTATTTAATCTGTCTAATTTGCAGGGGTATATTACTAATAAATATAAAGGATGGACATCGGATAAGGTATTGAAAGTAGCTCAATCTTTGTATGAGAAAAAGTTTATTACCTATCCCCGTACAGCTAGTATAGCCTTGGAAGAAAGTCTTGTGGGTAAAACTGCAAAGGTATTGGAAACATTAACGGAAGACCTACCTTATAAAGATGAAATCAAGTTTGTTAAGTCTAAAAGGATATTTGATAACTCGAAAGTAGAAAGCCATAGTGCTATTGTTCCTACTTATTTGAAACCTAAAAAGTTAACTATAGATGAAGAGCAAGTGTATCAGGCAATAAAAAACAGATTTATTATGCAGTTTATGCCTGTTGCCGAGTACGAAGAAACAAGAATTGAAACAAAAATTAAAAACATAAATTTAAAAGGCTTATTTATTTCTAAAGGAAAAGTACAACTTATAGAGGGTTGGAAAAAGGTCGAGAAGGTTCAATCTAAAGATACCATTTTACCACTCGTCCATGTTAACGATCAGGTAGGCTTAATAAAGCATGAAATTACATCCCATGTAACTAAACCGCCAAAGTATCACACTGAAAGAACGTTACTTAGAGTAATGGAGACATGTGGGAAAAACTATGACAATAATAGTGAAAGTGAAGAAGATCTGAATTCTATCTTAAGTGGGTTCAGTATTGGTACTCCTGCTACACGTGCAGAAACAATCAAAAAGTTGAAGGATGTAGGCTATATTTCGATGCAAAATAAAAACCTGTTATGTACAGAACTAGGTAGAAAGCTTGTGGAAACATTTCCTATAAAAGATTTATTCAATCTAGAGTTTACAGGTCGCCTCGAAAAGTCATTGTTTGATATTGAAAAAAGAAACTTTAGTAAAAAGGAGTTTTTAGAGCTAATCTTTGATTTCACTTCAAAATCAGTAGAGAAAATCAAAGGTGAAAAAGAAATAACGATTAATGAGATAACTACTGAACATAAGACAAATGAAGTAATGGGTAAATGTCCTCTTTGTGGACATGCTGTAATTGAAGGACAAAAAGGTTTTGGCTGCAGCAATTGGAAAAATGGTTGTAAATTTGTTATTTGGAAAAATGACAAGTTCTTAGCGACGATGAAGAAAAAGCCAACTAAGACGATGGTGAAATCTCTATTGAAAAATGGTGTTGCAACGGTTAAGGGTTTAACAAGTAAAAAGGGGAATAAGTTTGATGCGTTATTAAGGTACGAGAAAAATGTAGAAAACAATTATTTTAGCTGGAAGATGGAGTTTGAAAAGTAGCATAGCTTTTTGTAAAAAAGTTAGACCAAAATCGGCATACTCGCATTCACAAAAGAACCTATTTTTTTCAAAACAGGTTCTTTTGCTTCTTTTATATAAAAAAATCAACTTCATAAAACATTCTTTGATTAAATTTTTTATAAACCACAACAATATGGCAGTGTTTTTAGGGAACAATCGAACTTAATACCGGTGAATAGTTGTTTATGGCATCATAAAAATGTAGGTTATGGCATTTAATTTGTGCAGTGCCGTAGGCGCTGCACAAATTAAAAAAACCACTTGTCAACATTCCGAAATACACATACACTTCCTGTTGGGACAAAGAGCGCAGGAGGTATTAAGGAGATGTTGGCAGTGGCCGAAATTAATTATATCAGACATGAAGCAAATAAAAAAGATAGCAACTATTCAGAGATCGCACAAAGATTAGGGAGAGATTCTAGAACAGTAAAGAAATATGCCGAGCAGGAGGATTTCAGCCCAGAGGTCAAGTCTAAACAAGATAGACCCTCTCCTGTAATGGATCCAGTGAAGCATATCGTTGATGAATGGATCCTGGAGGATTTTAAACAAAAGAGAAAGTTTCGTAGGACAGCCAAGAGAATATGGGAACAATTAAGAGAAAAGTTTGATTTTGAAGGTTCTGATCGGACTGTCCGAAACTATGTATCAAACCGTAAGAAAGAACTATTAAGTGAAGCAAATCAAGCAGCTTTACCACTTGAATCAAAAGCTGGTTCGGCACAAGTGGACTTTGGGGAAGCTCCATTCAACTATCAAGGCGAAGAAATCACATTGCCGTATTTGGTTCTATCTTTCCCTTACAGCAATGCCTTTTATTTTCAAGTATTCCCTTCTCAAAATCGAGAGTGCTTTCTGGAAGGGTTAAAACGTATCTTTCATCATATGGGTGGAGTTCCAAAAACGATAAGGTTTGATAACCTTTCGGCTGCCGTTAAAAAGGTATTGCCAAATGGTGAACGGCAGTTAACAGAAGCATTTCAAAACTTCGTTCTTCACTACGGATTTGAGAGTGAATTTTGTAATCCAAATAGTGGGAATGAAAAAGGCCATGTAGAGGAAATGGTGAAATATGTGAGGAATAACTACTTACTTCCCAGCCTTCATGTGTTTGATTTAGACGAACTTAACAAGCTATTATGGGACAAGGCCGAGAAGGATCGAGCGCGAAAACACTATGAAAAAGAAATTCTTATTTCACAGTTATTTAAAGAGGATCAGAGAGTCTGTTTAGTTCTGCCAAGCAAGGAATACCACTGTGTAAGATACGAAACAGTAAAAGCTGATAAGTATGGATATATAAAGGTAGAGAAAAATCTGTACTCTACTTCTCCGAGGTATGCCCTAAGTAAGGTTTTAGTAAAAATTTCATACAAAACAGTTGAAGTACTAACGGATGACAATCAACTAGTAGTTAGCCATTCACGCCTCTACGGTCAGTATAGAAAGTCCATGAAGTGGCAGCCATATTTAAACTTAATGGCCAAACGTCCTTTGGCACTCAAGTATACGAGCTTCTATGAACAGCTTCCAACTGAATGGCAAACGTATTTTAATTCTTGTACAGCTTCAGAAAAACCAGAAGCACTTAGGTTATTGGCAACTGTTTTAAAAGAACACGATTTTAAAAGAGTGACAGAAGCACTAACCATTGCTTCTGAGCATGGTCACCCTTCGGTTGAGTCTATTCAACAGGTATTCTATCAGCTTATAAACGGCAGGGGAATTCGAGCAGACATACAGCCAAAGATACCATTACCAACTATGCCGAAGGCTGAAAGAGGTCTCCAGCATTATGATCAGCTTTTAAAAGGAGCTGACTTGAATTGAATGGACAGATTCAGGAATTTGCCAAGCGCTTGAAATTAAGCTGGATAAGAGAGCATTACCATGAAATAGAAGCAACAACGAATGAAGCTTACCTACTTAAGCTCTTTGAAAAGGAAATTGAGCAACGGGAAGAACGTAAGGTCAATCTACTCCTTACACAAGCAACGTTTCCTAAAGTAAAAGGAAACCCTTTTGACTGGAAAGATATAGTCCTTACTCAAGGGCTTAACAAAGATGACCTAATGAACGGTACGTTCATGGAACAGCAGGAAAACCTCATTTTTTACGGAGGAGTCGGAACAGGTAAAACGTATCTAGCCGCGCTTATTGGGTTGAATGCCATACAGAAATTTGGCAAGTCCGTTAAATTCTATACAGTAGCATCATTGGTCAATCGATTATTAGAGGCAAATGAAAAAGGGACACTCAATAAGTTGTTCAAGCAAATTGAAAAGCTAGATTTATTGATTTTGGATGAACTTGGATATATTCCCTTACATAAACAAGGGGCAGAATTATTATTTCAAGTCATTTCTATGTGTTATGAGACCAAAAGTATAATTATTACAACGAACCTACAGTTTGGCCAATGGAATCATGTCTTTGGGGATCCAATTTTAACGGAGGCAGTCATTGACCGGCTCATTCACCATTCACATTTAATCGTATTTAATGGCGATAGCTATCGCTATAAAGAATCAGTAACTCCGAACTAATAAAACGTTGGCAAGTGGATACATTTTTGATTGCCGTTTAATACATTTTTTGCTTGCCAAATACAATAGTTATAAGTTTAAATCTTCTATCAATGTGTTTTCTTTTTTATCTTTAAACTTTACAACTCTGGTATTAGAATTAATATTGTACTCTTTCTCTTGTCTTAAATTCTTTCTATAATCTTCAAACTTTTCATAACCTTTAACAGGATTTTCAGTAAACATGGTTTCAAATAATTGTTGGACAACCTTATTCCTAGTTTTACCTGTTGTAATAATATTAACAAGTGGGGTATCTTCATGGCTGCTAGCATCAAGCCACTGAAAAAAGAGTTCTTCGTATTCAGTTAATCTTTGTTTAAGAATTTGATTTTCTTCATTTAATAAGTTGTTCTTATTGTCTCGGCTTTCAAGATCAGTAGTAAGCTTTTTATTTCTTTGTATATATTTTTTTAGTTTACTTTCATTAATCAGAAGAGCGCCAATAAGTTTTTCTTTATTGGCTTCTTTACCCTGAAAGAACTTGTTAATTGCGTCAATAGAATCTACAACTTTTTCATCTGCTTGTTTAGAAAGAGAAACAGTGTGCTCCAATACTTCATTGGCGCTATCGATAGCTTCTTTTCCTTGTCTTCCTGCTTTCCTCCAAAAATCCTCGCTAAAGTGATGTGATGTTTCTCCTTTTTCATATAATTCTTTTGAAAAACGATATAGATTCATATATTTAAGTAGGCCACTATTTTTATTAAGTTGAAGATATTGATATATGATGTTATCAATATTTTCTTGAGGATATATTTGAGGTTTCCGGCCTTTTTTACTCATTAGTAGTTACCTTCTCTCTTAACATTGCTAGCTGATATAATGAATGTTTTAACTGTTTGGAGGTCTCTATTAACTCTCGGTTAAACAAGACATTTTTTTCAGAGTTTAGGTCACTTTTAAATCCTTTAATAGCTATATAATAAAGATTTTTTAAGTTATTGATTAATTGTTTAGTATTATTTTCTTTTTCATTAATCTTTTTCTTTATGGTATCTGCTTTTTCCTTATATTCTTCAAAGGAGATGCGCCATGCATCGCAGAAAAAATGATCGTCCACCTTGCAGTTTTGATTAGGATCGGTACAATAGCCAATACTCAAAGGGATATTGACTTCTTTGCTTTCAGAAGGTCTAAGAATAAATCTTTCTTTAAATTCTTTTTCATCAAAAATATCCTTTGTTTGCTGTCCAATATTCCTATTTAGATTAAACTTAAGCATTAACTCCATCACCTCCGAATCGACCCAATATTCTAAGTGTTGATGATAGTGATATTGGGAATAGATGGAGACATGACCTCCTAACCTAGCAATTTCAACTGGATGATAGCCTTGTGTCATAAGATTTAAAAATGCAAAATGTCTTGTATCATTTGGTCTGATTTTTCTGTTAATAATTTTGTTTAGAGTTATACCCTTTTCAACAGCCTTTACTTTTTCCTGCTCCATAATCTGAAAGCCGTATTTTTTACAGACAATATTTTTATAGAAGTCGTTTAATATGCTTAACATTGCTCTAGAATGGAATGACTTGGAATCAATTCTTTGATTTATATAGTACGTATCAATAGGTAAAGATAAATATGAAATGAGAGTAGTAGATTCACCGTATTTATCAGTTGAATTTATATAATTTTTTATTGCCGAGGCTAACCCTTTGGGGATTAAAATGGAATCGATTACTTGTATCCTACGATTGTTTTGTTTTTTTCTGGGTAGTTTCAAAAAAAATCCTTCATCACCTTTAGTTAAACTATCTCTTTTAATATCACAGAATTCCGAAATTCTTAAAGGGATGATAGTGGTTAGATTCCACCAAAGATAAATACAAAAGTATTTTCGATAATGTTGATCCGACAGATTTAACTTAAAAAAATCCTCAACAACCATTGAAAATTTTAAAATATCTTGAGAACTAGGTATTTCTCTTATTCCAATTTTAGTTTCAGTTTTTGATTTAATTTCCCAAATTTTTTCTGTGAAAACCCCATCTTCATCTACTAATGGGTAATAATCAAAAAAGTTTAAAACAGCATTGCAAACGGATATACGAGTTCTAGCACATCTATTTTGTATATATTTTATAGTTTCTACAAAAAAATCCTGTGAGAAACCATTTGATATTGTCACTACCTTTAAAAGATTATTTACGTTTACAGAAATTGTTCGTGGGACTAACCCTTTATCCACTAAAGTAGCTGCCCAACACTTTACAATAGTTTTCAAATCATCAAAGTTTCTTGTTAACATGATTTTTGACAAACAATCAAAGTGGATTTTGCGATTATTTTTTTGTGATTCGTCATATAAGACCCAAGTATCTTCGTTAAATTTACAATAATTAAATTGATTTTCATTAGAGTAACTTGATAAAATCTGTTTTGTATGGATAATTGAATGCGTTAGGTTAAAATCTTCGTTTGCATAGACTTCAAGTTGTTCAAAATCTTCACTTTTTATGTTTAGCATTTTTCAACCTCCTTTTATTGTCATGAATTCATACGGACTAGGTAATGATCTGATTTGTTCTTTTAAATCCTCATAGTCTATCTTAATAAAAGCACTTAATATTTCCTCACCAAACTTCTGCTTAGCATTGCTTAAAATTAGTAGGTCGGAGATCAACAAATTTGAAATTCTTACTTTTTCTCCCTGATACATAGAATTATTGTGTATTTCCTGGTACTCCTTAATTCGCTTCAACATGTTTCCTCCAATTTGGGTTAACGCGTAAAAATGTGGAACAGCAAAAGGACACCGGTTGCAATCTCGTTCTAAAAATACACATTTTCCAAATATGCATTGATAATTTGCTTCTTTGGCAGGAAGCTGTCCAAGATTTAATAAAAGCATTTTTTCCTGAAGTTCTTTCTCAGAATGTTCATTTAGATAATGAAGTAGATCTTCATCTTCTTGATCAAGAATATTAATATACCTAGCTAAGTTTTCTATTTTATAAATATCCCCAAACACCTTTTTTATTATGGCTGTTTTTTTCATTATATTATCTGTATTTTTACTAGGTGTCTCAAGTAAGGCTTTTGTAAATAAGTCATAAGTATATCCGAAGTAGCCTTTATTAAATAGCTGGCTTGCAATATAATCTAAATGTTCTTGTGGTATATTGATGTAGGAATTAGTTGTATCAAGATCTGAGTGATTACGAATAAACTTTGAAATTTCTAATGGATTTCTATTTGTTTTTTTCTTTATTACATCGCTCATTAGTCCAATTAAGGTGCGATTCATCTTCAATGAACTAAATTTGAAGTTTTCTTTATAATTTTCAAAAAATGAATCATGTGTACCCTTAAGCATTTCATTTCTTTCATTCTTAAAGTCAATCAAGTATTGTTTATGTGATTTAAACATTCTTGTTCTTAATTCACTTAATATTAGTGCGTTAGCTAGTGGATATAATAGTTCTTCTGAACAAAAAAAGTAATTTGTTTTCTGGTTTTTGGAATGCTTTAAAGCCTGCAATTTACTTGAAAGTTGAACAACTATATACTTTGCATCGTCCATGCTTAAATCATTTTTCTCCAAATCTGAGGTAGTTAAAATATTATCTGGTAATTCAAGTCGTGGAATTTTATAAGCGAAATCGGCTGACCGCCATCCGTTATTCATGTGAAGTAAAACGTATAACCAAGCAGAATCGTATTTTTTATATTTTTTTAGGTCACAAAGGCCAACATGTATATCTTTAATGGCTTTGTGCTTATGTAGGTCAACATTACCTACATAATCTAGTAAATCGATAAACTGAGTAGGGGAGTACACTTCCTTATTACTAACCTTCTTTTTTCTTTTTTCTTCATTTGGGTTTTTAATTTTGTTTAAGTCAATTATATTAAAAGGCATTTCATTGTTAATGGTATTAAAAAATGTATAAAAAGTAATTTGATACTCCTGATATATTTCTCGATTAAATAACAATAAACTTAATTCTTTTGCAGTGTAAGCGAATATTTCCTTTGTTCTAGTTACATTAGCTAATAATTCAGTTATTGCCACAAAACGAATAATTTGTTTCTTAACACTTTGTTTATTCCCCTTAGTTTTATTTAAAGTTTGCCGAACAAAAGAGACCCAATATTTTTGTGTTAAGGGAGCCTTTTCCGAAATGGTGATGTTTAATTCTGAGACCAAGCGTTCAAAAATAGGAAATGGGATAGTAACGTCAGTAGTTAAATCGGTTTTGAGTTGCTCTCTTTTTCGTTGAGTTAGATAAGGTTCAATCACTTTCCTATGGTATACGACATTTAAATATTTGAATTTTTCTTTTTTTATGATTCTAGGAACAGCTGTGGAGGTTAATTTGGTAATAGAATTTACACTTATTTCGTAGTCACGTAACTCTTTGAAGGTTATATAATCTTTCTCAAATGTATAATAAAGCTGGTCTTGGAATTCTTTAAGTTGGTTAATTTCTTTTTTTACATACCATTTAACATTATTTAAAGTATATTTTGGTGTTATATTGTTTTCATGCAGGACTGTGTGCACTTGTGTATTGGATAATCTTAAAAGCATTCTTATATCTTGTAGGGAAGTATAATTTCTAATTAGGTTCTCTTCTGAGGGAATTTCTTTTTTTATGTTGACTTCATTTTTTCTTTCTTTCAGCACTTTTTCCGTTTTCTCATTCATCATGTTTTCTTTATCATGTTTAATTCTGATGTAGTCATAAACCACTTTTTTTGAAAAAACTACGTGTGTTTTTTTAAAACGTTTGAACTTAATAAGAGAAGGGAGTGCTTCAATAACCAAATTGTACTTCTTTATCGTATGACTGCTAATCATTTTAACATTCAATAATTTACTAGCTTCTTTATAGGTCATGTAGTTTTGATCATAATAGCTATAAAGATTTTCACGTTTTTTAAGTAAAGAGTCAATTTTAGCCTTACTCCATCGTGAGCCTTTTCCATCAACATTATTTACGATCGGTTCAATATCATGTTTCTTTAAGAAACTTTTGACATCACTAGTTCTGATTTGGAATAGTTGTATAACTTCATTTGAGGTATAGCAATGTGCTACCTTAATTAATTCTCTTTTTTCAATTCTTTTATTAAGTGAACTTTGTAAATAAACCATTTTTCTTTTATAAAATTTTTTTATCCTAATGAGGACTGGCAATTCTGTTGGATCAGACAGACTTAGGTCATGGATGCTAGCTCCAAGCTCTTTAGCTTCTTCGTAAAGAAGGTAGTTGGCTTCATAATGTTGATAAAGCTCAATTTGTTTTGCGAGCAGGAATTCAACGTCAGTTGCCTTGTAATACTCAATGTTTTGGGCATCTTTTAAAACTGGACGAATATTATTTTCGTCCAATATTTTTACTATTTTTTTCATGTAAGAAATATCTAGTAATCGGGATATTTCATATCTTGGATATAATTTCTTATTCATAACCTTCGGTGTTCACCTCTTTCCATTTATCTAAATAAGGTGTATCAATTATTGAGGTTCTATTATCATAAGCATCACGAATATTGTTTATGGCAACTTTCATATTTTCAATAGCTGTTTTTTCGTCAACATAGGCTAGGGCAGAATTGATATCTTTATCCCCTCGTGCAATCGCTATTTGGGTGGTATTAAGTCCAAGATCCAACAGAAAGTTAGTGAATACCCCTCTACCGATATGAGTAGACCAATTATTCTTGGCTAAAAGTAGGTAGTCATTTATATTTTCCTCAGTACTTAAGGTTTTTAAAAAGGCTTTTTTCACTTTCATAAATTTCGTGTGATATTGCTTTCCTGTTATAGGCAATCCAGTACGGTCGGATACGAATAAGGAATGTGGATTTAGAAGGACTCCTGTTTCTTCTATGCTTTCTAGTTTATTGAGGTGTTCTTTGTAAATGTTCACCATTAGGTTATTCATTAATAGAGATTGATTTCTTTGGGTCTTCACCTGAATGTGGGATGTGTTTTTTATGTTAGGGAAGAGTTCTTTTTGATTATCCCTTATCTCTAAGGTCAGTCCATTACCTTGATCTATGACACTTTGCCGTGTTAAATTAACAACTTCTGATCGTCTAAGTCCGCCAAAGAACTGAAAACAGATTCCCAATACAATGTCTGGTGCAATACTTCTTGCAATATTAATAAATTTTACTGTAAGGTAATACCTATTCACCCCAAAATCAGATAACATACTTTTTACTCTTTCATCCTTTCCTGCGAAAATAGTCTCTAGCTCTATATCATCAAAAGGGTTAACCTCAACTAATTGCTTATGTCGGCCACGTTTAATAGATGTGTACGCTACTTCAAAATCCTCAATGATAATATTTTGTAGCTTTAGCCAATAATAAAATTTAATTATATATCTCATTTGATCGTTAACATATTCTGGAGATAGTTCTCCAGTTCTTGCTCGTAAAGATAAACTAGATATGTATTGCGAGCCATGTATTAATCCTAACCCACTTATCCCCTTATTTTCTAAATGCATAAAATGACTGTTTTCATTTTTTATCTGACTTATTATGTAGTTTAAAAACCTTGTAACTGCATAGGCGCTATTTCGTTGGCTACTTAAAGACTTGCCTTTATTTCGATACATTGTTTTAATGAAATTGGTTATAGGAGATGGAATAATGTTCTTAGTTTTATGACTTCTCATTCCGATTCCAATTGTTGTTATGTCTTCTTCAATTCCTCCACTGGTTTTATAAATTTTGAATTCCCTAACAACATATATATCCATAAAAAACTCCTTCTTTCTTTCATACTGTCTAATTTCCCAAACTGTCCAGTAAATGAGTTATAATTTAACTTGAAAGGTATTTAATAAATGTTATTACTTTTACATTATAACCCAATAAAGTTAATTTTGGGTATAATATTATAACTAGCAAAATATTTATATCTAGTATGTTTAGCGTCTATTTATTAAAATAGAATAGAAATTTACCCGAAAAAGGTTATACAAGTGCAAACGCCAACGCTTGCTTTAATTGTGAAAAGGGAAAACGAAATTGAACAATTTGTCTCAAAGCCTTTTTGGGAAGTGCTTGCTGATTTTAATATGGAAGGCCGAAACTATCAGGGGAAATGGCATAAGAATCAAGAGACTCGTATAGACGATAAGGAAATGGCTGAGAAAATTGCAGCATTTTGTAAGGGAAAAGATGCGAAAATCACGGATATGGTAACAGAACGCAAAGAATTTCTGCCACCGCTACTATTCAATTTGTCTGCATTACAGGCAACTGCCAATAAAATGTATAAATTCCCACCAAAAAAAACGCTTGATGTTTTACAAAGCCTTTATCAGAAAGGCATCGTATCCTATCCTAGATCAGACTCCAATTATGTAACAAAGGGAGAAGCGGAAACCTTTCCAGATATCATGGCTAAATTGAGTACGTTTGCCGACTATTCGCCATACTTTCCACTGCCACAGTCATCAATTCTCCATAACAAGCGCTTTGTCAATGAAAAAAAAGTGACCGATCATTATGCTATTATTCCAACAGAACAAGTGACAGATCCTGCCCGTTTGTCTGATGACGAAAGAAAAATGTACGATTTAGTTGTTAAAAGATTAATCGCTGCTCATTATGATAAAGCAATTTTTGATTATACGACGATAACGACAATGGTTGATCAACGGGCTGAATTTGTCTCCAAGGGGAAGCAGAAAATTCAAGAAGGTTGGCGGAAGGTCATTTTTCATAATGAGAAAGAAGACGAGGATGTATTGCTTCCGAATGTTGAAAAAGAAGATACAGGCAAAGTAGTGAAATGTAAGGTGAAAGAAGGAAAAACACAGCCACCTAAGCGTTATACCGAGGGTCAGCTGATTACGCTTATGAAAACTGCAGGAAAGCATCTTGACAATGAGCAGCTTGAAAAAGTATTAATGAAAACAGAAGGCCTTGGAACAGAGGCAACAAGAGCTGGGATTATTACGATGCTAAAGGATCGAAAGTATATTACGGTTCAAAAAAACCAAGTCTTTGCGACAGATAAAGGGAAAGTGTTAATTGAAGCAATCGGTGAAAAAATTCTTGCATCACCAGAAATGACAGCGAAATGGGAACAACGTCTCAGAGAAATAGGCGAAGGCAAAGCATCTGCAGGAACATTTATGGAAGCTGTAAAGAAATTATCATCGAAAATCATTACTGACGCAATAGAAGCTTCAAATGAATGGGATTTCTCTCAATTTGACACAGAATCGATTCAACGAAAGTCTTCGAAACGAAAGGGTTCTGCATCACTTGGCCCATGTAAATTATGCGATGGAAAAGTAGTCGATAAAGGTAATTTCTACGGTTGCACAAATTATTCGACAACGAAGTGCACATTTACCGTTTCGAAAAAAATCCTTAATAAAAACATTACGCAGGTAACCTTGAAAAGATTATTAAAATCAGGGGAAACGGATGTGATTGAAGGATTTGAAAAAGGGGACAAAACATTTCATGCAGCCTTGGTTTGGGATGAACAGTCAAAGAAAATCAACTGGAAGTTTCCGAAAGAAACGAATGTATACGAGTAAAGTCTTTTGCTTTGTACTTGTTTAAGTAAGTTTAATATAGTAGAATTTTTTGTATATGTATAAAGCGAAACTTCAATCAGTGGGGGTCTTTATCTCCCGCTGATTGTTAGTCCTATTCTACTGTCGCTAAGATCGCAGACAGTATGAACCCGATTCAATGAATCACAGACTAAGTACGCCGCGTCCTCATGTCTTCGTCTGTGTGACCCACATCCTGTGGGCCTCAACTAAACACTGAAGATCACCACAGCGGTAAGTTTTTTCACTGTATCTCACCAATCGGGCTTTTACGGGCAGTTATCCCCCACCTAGGCTTCTTCGATTCCTCTTAAGCCTTGAGGTGGGGGAACTGTCCGTTAATGCGGGATAAAATTTTTCATACATTTTAGAGTCTAACCTTATACATGTCACACTCGCTATCGTCGGGTGCGTGTTTTCTTGGCTTATAAGTTATGGTAGAATAACTAGCTTTTTGTGCCGAGGACCTGTGACCGTTTTTCTTGATGGATAAGAAAGTATAAGGTTTTTCAATGAGTTTTGGCGAAAGCATCCTACTATCTCGATTAGGGTTACATAGGACGTACGAACTTCGGCGATCGCCACAGCATGAGGTGGAACTTAGTCGAAGTTCTTTATTTGGCGCTTTTCTTATGAATGGGAGGATTAATAAATGCCTACACCGAGTATGGAGGATTATATTGAGCAAATCTATTTATTAATAGAAGAAAAAGGATATGCTCGGGTTTCTGATATTGCAGAAAACCTGTCTGTTCATCCTTCCTCAGTTACGAAAATGGTACAAAAACTTGACCAAGAAAAATATCTAGTTTATGAAAAATATCGCGGGCTTGTGCTAACCGCTAATGGAAAAAAAGTAGGGAAACGGCTTGTGTTTCGCCATGATCTGCTAGAACAATTGTTGCAGATTATTGGGGTAAAAGAAGAAAATATTTATCAAGATGTTGAAGGAATTGAACATCATTTAAGTTGGGATTCCATCGATCGAATTGGTGATCTAGTCGAATATTTTCAAGAAGTTCCAGAACGAATAGAGCAACTAAGAGCCATACAAAAGAAAAATGAAGACGTAGAAAAATAAGAATGGTTTAGAGGGCCTGACCTCGCACTTTACACATAGTATATTTAAGTTTACTACAAAACTTATGCTGTAATCGTAATTGCGAAGTCAGGTTTTTTGTGCTTAAACCGTCTTTCCGTGGAAAAGGGGCGGGGCTTCTAAAAAATCAGCTGCACACCGCCATCTTCATAAGGTGATACAATTTGAGAACCTGAACCGCTTTAGAGCAGACGCTCATGGATGTTTTTATAAATAAATAATAGAATATACTGAAACCTTTTTCAACCATTATCGTAAATATAAATAGCTAATTTCATTTGCAGACGTGCAATAAATTCAGCAAAATACTTAGATACAGTTAAAGAGATGAGGTGTGAAACATGACTATACATAATTGGCTTTTAGATGCCGAGAAACAATGGAATCAATTTGCACTTGATTGGTCAAAAAAATCACAAGAAATGTGGGAAACGGGAAGTAGGCAGACCATCATACCTTTCTTTAAAGAACATGTTCCATTTGGGGCAAAAGTAGCTGATTTAGGTTGTGGAGATGGGTATGGATCGTTTAAACTTGCAAGTCAGGCTTTTCATGTTACTGGTCTTGATTTATCCTCTGAAATGATTGAAATCGCTCAATCAAAGATACTTGGAATTGAACATATATCATTTGTTCAAGGTGACTTAGCAAAGCTTCCATTCTTGAATCAAGAATATGATGCCATTATGGCGATAAACTCGCTAGAATGGACCGAAAATCCAGTACTTGCCCTAAAAGAAATGCATCGTGTTGTAAAGCAAGGCGGTTACGGCTGTATAGGTATATTGGGACCAACTGCTATGCCAAGAAAGAAGCATAGCTATCCTAAAATCCTTGGGGAAGACGTAATTATAAATACTTTGCAATCATGGGATCTGGAAAAATTAGCTACGGAAAACGGTTGGGAAATCATAGCGGAAAAAGGAATTCCGAAGCGTGGAGTGGACTTTACAAAACTTGATTACTTAGAAAAAGATTCACAGCAATCGCTTTCATTCATATGGGTATTTATGTTTAGAAAAAAATAATGGAGCTGATTAGTATGGAAAAATACAGAATAGATCAATTCATTAATCAAACGAAACAAGAAGATAAAGGGCAGGGTTTGTTTGAATTGGAAACACCAAGAATTCTTGAAATTAACCTTGAAAGCCAAATTTGGGCAAAGATGGGATCGATGATTTCCTATCGAGGTAACATAAAGTTTGAACGTGAAGGCATTCTTGAACATGGGATTGGCAAGCTCTTTAAGAAGGCATTTACGGGCGAAGGGGCTCCGCTTATGAAAGCTACAGGGCAGGGTAAACTATATGTTGCCGATCAAGGTAAGAAAATCTCTATTTTGAATTTATATAATGAATCAGTTACTGTGAATGGTAATGACTTACTTGCATTTGAACCTAGTATTGACTGGGATATTAAGCTAATGCGTAAGGTTGCTGGTTTGATGGCAGGCGGTCTTTTTAACGTTACGTTGAAAGGTACCGGAATGGTAGCCTTCACGTCTCATTATGAACCTCTTACTCTACTAGTTGAACCAGGAAATCCAGTGTATACAGATCCAAATGCAACTGTTGCTTGGTCTGGGCACCTCGAGCCAGAGTTTGTCACAGATGTTTCACTTAAATCATTTTTTGGGCGAGCAAGTGGTGAATCGATTCAAATGAAATTTCAAGGAAATGGCTTCGTTGTCGTACAGCCTTTTGAGGAAGTATATCTTTCGCAACAAAGCTAATAGAAGGTATAAGACTATCTTTCCTCTTTCTATGGTATAATGAGTTTAGAGAGGGAGTGTGGACGGTGTCCAATAAGAATAAATTCCAACCAGGCGAAGTTGTCAACCTTGGAGAAACTGGTGAAGAAGTAACAATTATGAAGTGGCAATATGTTCCAAATATGAAAAAGTATACGTATGTAATCAAAGAAAAGCCGTCAACTTTTTACTTTGAGGAAGAACTTACAAAAATATGATGTAATGGATAGGAGACCAACTTTTAAACGAGTTGGTCTCTTTTAGCATGAGATTAATGAGGTATTATTACCTTAATCCCATTCATAAGGTGTTTCTTGGTATACATAATAATTGAGCCAATTTGAAAATAAAAGACTGCTATGGCTTTTCCAGCGATGAAGTGGGGTCTTTTCGGGATTGTCGTCTGGATAATAATTCTCAGGGAGATCCGTTAGAAGACCTTTTGCCTTATCACGTGTATATTCTTGTCCTAATGTGTCGGCATCATATTCAAGATGTCCTGTAATCATAATTCTTCTACCATCTTTTGATGCGAGCAGCAAGATCCCCGCTTGGTCTGATTGGGCAAGTACGATCAGCTCTTCTTGAGTCAACAATTGATCAAGATTAATGTCCGTGTACCTGGAATGTGGAGCCAAGAATTGATCATCAAAGCCGCGAACAAGCCGCTCGTTAGGCTGAAGAACATGATGTGGAAAAATACCAAAACATTTCTTTGGTAACTCGTGTTTGTTAATTCCATAATGATGATATAGGGCTGATTGTGCACCCCAGCATATATGTAAGGTTGACGTAACATGTTTGGTTGTCCAATCCATAATTTCTTGAAGCTCTTCCCAATAATCTACTTCCTCAAATTCCAACTTTTCAACGGGTGCACCCGTAATAATCATCCCGTCAAATTTATTGTTTTTCACCTCCGAAAAAGGCTTATAAAATTGATCTAAATGAAGCTTACTTGTGTTTTTTGCTTCATGCGAGATTAATCGTAAAAATGAAACATTCACTTGAATCGGTGTGTTTCCCAAAAAACGAAGAATTTGAGCTTCCGTTTTTTCTTTCTCCGGCATTAAATTCAAGATAAGTATATTTAATGGACGAATGTCCTGCTTGGTTGCCAGTTCATCTTCCATTACAAAAATATTCTCCTGCTCGAGAATTTGTTTGGCGGGTAATAAACCCGGAATTTTTATAGGCAATTCATATCCTCCTTCACGGTTTTATTAGAATTAGAAAATTCTAATAAAACTTATTATATAGAAGTTTCAGTAATAAGGCACCATTTTTTGTCTAAAATGAACCTAATGATTGCATAATGATGGGAACATCGCCTGTATGAAGTGTTAAAATAACACCCATTACGAAAGGATCGGCTATATATTGTTTAAAATCCTCACTGATTGATGTTTCACTTTAAAGACGTGTATATGACACGATAAACGGGGGATAGAGTGTGAGGCCATTCGCTTTTGGGACAAACGTGTCCTATGGTAAAATATGAAGCTAAGAAAAAAATTAATCAAGAGGTGTGTTATGGTATTTGATCCTACTGCATTTGATAATATGAAAGTTATAGTTGAAGGAGCGGTATATGACCGAGATTTAGACGGTGATATCCTTGTGACGAATCGAAAAGATTTAGTGAACCTTGCAGATTTGTCACGAGAGTTCAGTATGGAGATGGAGTTAAAACATGTACATACAAGAAAAAAGGTCCTCGCTGGAATAAAGTTGATTTCGAAATTAGAAAACCTTAGTGCTGAATTGCTGCCCCAATCCAATCATGAATCTGCTTCAGGGTCAATCCTAAAAGTTATGGTCGCAATCCAAGATAAGCTGGATGAAATTCAAACTCAACAATTAATGAATGTCCTTACCCGTATTTGGGGTGAAACTCGTCTCATTGAAAAAACGGAATCCGAAACGAAAAATAATCTAGAAAAGCAAATTCTCTATACAACGAAATGTACCATTTCTTTTGGAAGGCTAATTAAAGAAGAACAGATAGATGATCTTGTGGAAATTGTCGATTATGTAATTGAAACGTTGGAGCAATTAGAACCTATATTCAAGTAAAACGTAAAAATGGGAAAGTTAGCATGAAATGATATACAATATATCTACTAGTCAAAGGAGTGACCTTGTATGTCTATTTATCAATTTGATGTTAAAAAAATAAATGGTGAACATATATCAATGGGGGAATTCGAAGGGAAAGTAGTCATCATTGTTAATACGGCAAGTAAATGCGGTTTTGCGCCGCAATACGATGAACTACAGGCGTTATACGAGCAATATCATGATGACGGCTTGGTCATACTCGGTTTCCCATGTAATCAATTTCTCTCACAAGAGCCTGGCGATAATCTTCAAATTGATTCGTACTGTAAATTAAATCATGGCATCACATTCCCGATGTTTGCTAAAATTGATGTGAACGGTAAAAATGCCCATCCTATGTTTCAATATTTAACCGAACATGCTCCTGGTATGCTCGGTTCAAAGGGTATCAAGTGGAATTTCACAAAATTTTTACTAGACCGTAATGGAAATATTATCAGCAGATACGCTCCACAAACAAAGCCTAAGGTACTAGAAGACGAAATAAAGACACTTCTCTATTGAAACCGAGTAAATAGGAAATTTAAAATAGCCTGATTCCCAATCCATCTGATCAATACGTTGATTGAGATTTCTGAGAATTAGGCTTTTTATCCCGCAGCGTCGCTTTACCTATGATGTGCGGAGGTATTAGCGATACTAGAACGGTACTAACAACCAGTGGGGGATGGGAAGAATCCCCTACTGATTGAAGTTTCACTTTAGGGGAATGGCCTATTTTCGATAAAAGCAAATGTTCATTCCTGTTCCATCATATAATTAGAAAACGATTACATACATGTGGAGGGCATTCAGAATGACTAAACGTATAGCCTGGGTGATGGACAGTACTGGTTACTTGGATGACGAATTACAGAAAAATGATGATATCTATATCGTCCCGATGGTTGTCATAATGAAGGGAAAAGAGTATCGAGATGGAATTGATATTGTACCAAAAGAACTTTATCGTGTGATGGAAGAAGAAAAGGTGGTAGTGACAACGTCTCAGCCTTCTATTGGAACCTTTATGGAATTGTATCAGTCACTTGAAGAGAGGTATGATTGTGTCATTTCCGTTCATTTATCGGGAAGCTTAAGTGGAACGGTTGCTGCAAGTAGGCAAGCAGCTGAAATGGTTTCAATTCCTGTTTATGTATTCGATTCACTTGTCATTTCTTATCCATTGACAATGGTGTTGAGAAAAATCATGAGTAATATCGAAAACGGAATGGAGGTCAGTGATGCATTACGGGAAGCTGAGAAATATAGTGAGAGCAATGAGACGTATGTATTAATAGGATCACTCGACCAGCTTCATAGAAGTGGTAGGCTTTCTGGTACTCAATATCTGCTCGGCAGTATGTTGAACTTCAAACCAATTATTTCGATTGAAAATGGCATGCTTGCGACGATAGCAAAAGTGAGAAGCGAGAAAAAAGCAGAAGCGCGGATTTTTGATCTATTTAAAAAAGCGTATAACTCCAAAAAACTGAAGGAATGCTGTTTATTATTTGGTGCATCGCCTTCGCAGACTGACAAATGGCGTGACGTCATTCATGATATCGATTCAAGCATTATCATCCATGTCTCCCCAATAGGCAGCGCCGTTGGTGTTCATGCAGGTCCAAAGACTCTTGGATTATCTTGGTTTAATGAAGAATGACCAAAGCGTTCCAGCATGATACAATATGAAAGAAAAAGACCAGGGAGTGCACGATGAATAAAGATCTAATTGAATTGGCTGAAATCTTTGTGAAGAATAGGTTTGGAAATGACACAACAGGACATGATTGGTTCCATACAGACAGGGTACGAAAAATGGCCTTGCATATTGCATTTGAAGAGCAAAGGGGTCATGTACCTACAATTGAATTAGCTGCATTATTACATGATATACCTGATCGTAAATTAAATGAATCTGAAGGAGATGGCTGGCGCATATTAAATGATTGGTTTCTTCATTCCAAAATTGAGAAGCAGACCATCAACGAGGTAACGGCCATCATTGATTCTATTTCGTATAGTAAAGGACAATCCAGACTACCTTCCATTGAAGCAAAAATTGTGCAAGATGCCGATCGGTTGGACGCAATTGGTGCAATTGGAATAGCAAGAACATTTGCGTATGGTGGAAGTGTAGGCAATCCAATCCATCATCCAGATTTAGATACAATCGAGGCAAAGCAATCAACGATCCAGCATTTTTATGATAAATTATTGAAGATAGCGGATCAATTACATACAAACACAGCAAAAGAATTGGCAAAAAAGCGAAATCAGTATATGCAGGAATTTTTACAGCAATTTTATATAGAATGGGATGTACAAATATGAAAGTTTTTGCAATGGAAAACGTAACAAAAATGCAAGGTGAAAAATTAGTCTTTGAAGACCTTTCTTTTTCAATTTCTGAAGGCAATAAAATTGGTATTATCGGTGTAAATGGAACAGGAAAATCAACACTTTTAAATATCATCGCTGGACTTGAGGAACCTGACACTGGGAAAAAGGATCACCCTAACGACTACTCCATTTCATACTTATCTCAGGATCCAGATTTTCCTAGCGGTGTTACCATTATGGATTTCCTTTATGAAAGTGACTACCCTGTTTTTAAAGTCATTAAAGACTATGAAAACACGCTACAAAAATTGCAAAATGATTCGGATAATACCGAGCTACAGAACAGGTTATTAAAGCAACAACAGGAAATGGATGCATTAAACGCATGGGATACAAGTGCTGACGCTAGAACGATTTTAACAAAGCTCGGACTCCCTGATTTTTCAAGGAAATTAGATGAGCTGTCAGGTGGGCAAAAAAAACGGGCAGCTTTAGCGAAAACGTTAATTGAAACAACCGATATGCTTATTCTTGATGAACCAACGAACCACCTTGACTACGATAGCATTAAATGGTTACAGGAATATTTAATGAAATCGAAGCGTGCCGCTCTCTTTGTAACCCATGATCGTTATTTCCTTGATACGGTAGCGGATAAAATCTGGGAGCTTAGCGGTGGCAGCCTATTTGAATACACAGGAAATTATGGAGATTTTCTAGAAGCAAAAGCAATCCGAGAAGAAAATGAAGGCATTGAACGAAGCAAAAAGGAAAGCTTATTCAAAAAGGAACTGGCTTGGATAAGAAAAGGCGCAAAAGCGAGAACAACGAAGCAAAAAGCAAGAATTCAACGCTTTGAAACCCTCGAATCGGATGTGCAAAATAAATCGCAGCAAGAGTCTCTTGATATCGAATTAAGCGGGGCACGCTTAGGGAAAAAAGTGTTGGAGCTTGAGTCCATCTCGAAGTCATACGGCAATCACACGATCCTACATAACTTCTCCTATTTATTTAAACGAGGAGATAGAATTGGCATCGTCGGTCAAAATGGAACAGGAAAGTCGACGTTGCTTAATATTTTGGCAGGTAGAGTAAACATAGATTCTGGTGTGATTGAAACAGGGCAAACTGTGAAAATCGGCTACTATACACAGGAAAGTGAAGATATGGACGATAGTAAGCGGATGATTGAATATATTCGCGAGACAGCCGAATCGATTGCCTTGAAGGATGGAACCTATATATCTGCTGCTCAAATGCTCGAGCGATTTCTTTTTCCACTACACACTCACGGTACACCAATCCGAAAGCTTTCAGGCGGAGAAAAACGAAGACTTTATTTATTGAAGATACTAATGTCGGCACCGAATGTCTTGCTTTTGGATGAGCCGACCAATGATCTCGATACTCAGACATTAACCGTACTTGAAGATTATTTGGAGACATTCCCTGGCGTAGTCGTCACTGTTTCACATGACCGTTATTTTCTTGATAAAGCATGCTCCCAGCTGTTTGTTTTCAAAGGAAATGCTGTTGTCAGTCATTATTACGGTAGCTATTCTGAGTTTTTAGAAGAAAAAATAGCAGTGGAGCCTGTTGAGAAGCCAGTTGTTCAATTACAGCAACAGCGTTCTGAGAAAAAGAAAAAGAAATTGACCTACGCCGAGACGAAGGAATGGGAAGAAATTGAAGAGAAGATGGAGAAAGCCGAAGAACGTTTAACGAGTATTACCGCGGAAATGGCAACAGCAGGCAGTGACTTTGATAAACTTCGCCTCTTAATGGAAGAGGAGACGAAAGTTAAAGAAGAGCTTGATTATATGCTTGAACGATGGGAATATTTAGCGGAGAAATTAGAGGAATAAGTAGGTTAGGTATGACTAATCATTCACACTAAAAGCGTCTAAACCCTAGATTATGATAAACTATGGTCATATATTCTAAAAATATGTGCAAAGGAGCGAACGTATGAATATTATATCGATTGAACCTACACCAAGCCCAAATACGATGAAAATTAACTTAACCGAAGAGCTTCCAACTGGTAGAAGCAATAATTATAAAAAAGAGGAAGCCGAAAAAGCGCCGCAATTGATCCGCGAAATCTTAAATATCGATGGTGTTAAGGGCGTTTATCATGTTGCTGATTTCTTAGCCGTTGAGCGAAATGGTAAATATGATTGGCAAGAAATTTTGATTAAAGTTCGCCAAGTATTCGGTGAAGATACTAGCGATGAAGAAGCGGGACAGATAATTCTCGATCATTATGGAGAAGTCAATGTTTCGATTTTGCAGTTTAAAGGATTGCCATATCAAATTAAGCTTAATGATGGAAATAGTGAAAAGCGTTATGCCCTTCCGGAAAACTTTGCTCAGGCTGTTCAAGCAGCGCAAAAACAAGATGATAATGTTGTTTTGCAAAGAAAATGGAAAGACTATGGCGTCAGATACGGAGATATGGATGTAATTGGTGCAGAAGTATCTGAAGAGCTTATTGCTGCGTATCCACCAGAGCGGATAAATGAACTTGTAGCTCAAGCGAAGCAAGAGAACGACAACAAAAAAGAACTAGTAAAACGGACTAAAATCAAGCTTACTGCAGAGATGCTTGAGGATGAAAACTGGGAAAAACGCTATCAAGCACTTGAGCAAATGGAGGATCCAACTATAGATGATATTCCATTGCTAAAAAAAGCTCTGTCAGACAGTAAAGTATCCGTACGTAGAGAAGCAGTCGTATTACTAGGAATGATTGAAGATCGAAAAGTATTACCTGCTCTTTATCTTGGCTTAAATGATAAAAATCCAGCAGTGAGAAGAACGGCTGGTGATTGCTTATCTGATCTCGGATTTGCAGAAGCGATGACGGAAATGGCATCTGCCTTAAAAGATAAAAGTAAGATTGTTAGATGGCGTGCTGCAATGTTTCTCTATGAATCTGGCGATAAAAGCGTGTTATCTGCTTTAAAAGAGGCTGAAAAAGATTCTGAATTCGAAGTGGCTTTGCAAATAAAAATGGCGATTGATCGGATTGAAAATGGAGAAGAAGCAAAAGGTTCTGTTTGGAAGCAAATGACAGAAGCGAGACAGGCAGAAGAATAATATGTTGCATAGATAAATAGAAAAAGTCTCTCTCTTTTTTTATACTAACGTATAAAAAAGAGAGAGACTTTTATTATTATTTTGACATATCATGTGTTCAATTAGATTTAATTGTGTTAGAATTTTTAGAGAATACTAAATAATGCTATTTATTATTTAACTTAATATATTGGGGGTTTTCAACAAATGTCTACGCCAAAAATGAGAAGTGACATGATTACACAAGGAATCGACCGTGCTCCACACCGTAGTTTGTTGCGTGCAGCCGGCGTTAAAGAAGAAGATTTCGGCAAACCGTTTATCGCCGTTTGTAACTCTTATATTGATATCGTTCCAGGACATGTACATTTGCAGGAATTTGGAAAAATTGTAAAGGAAGCGATTCGCGAAGCGGGTGGTGTGCCTTTTGAATTTAATACAATCGGAGTTGACGATGGAATCGCCATGGGTCACATCGGTATGCGCTACTCCTTGCCAAGCCGTGAAATTATTGCCGATTCAATTGAAACTGTTGTTTCAGCGCATTGGTTCGATGGAATGATTTGTATTCCAAACTGTGACAAAATTACGCCAGGGATGATGATGGCGGCTCTTCGTGTCAATATTCCAACAATGTTCGTTAGTGGTGGACCAATGAAAGCGGGTGTGGATAAAGAAGGTAACCCACTTAACTTAAACTCTGTTTTTGAAGGGGTTGGAGCTTACCAAGCTGGTAAAATTGATGAAGCAAAATTACAAGAGATTGAGCAATTTGCTTGTCCTACATGTGGTTCTTGTTCTGGTATGTTTACTGCAAACTCAATGAACTGCTTGGCAGAAGGTCTTGGTCTCGCCCTACCTGGTAATGGTACAATTTTAGCTGTAGCTCCCGAACGTAAAGAGTTTGTTAAACGCTCAGCTACGCAATTAATGGAGCTTATCAAAAAGGATATTAAACCACGTGATATCGTAACAATCGATGCAATTGACAATGCGTTTGCGTTGGACATGGCGATGGGTGGTTCAACAAACACAGTACTTCATACACTTGCATTAGCACATGAAGCTGGAATTGAGTATTCATTAGAACGTATCAATGATATTGCAAGTCGTGTACCTCATCTTGCAAAAATCGCTCCGGCATCAGATTATCACATTGAAGATGTTCATAACGCAGGAGGCGTTAGTGCCATCATCAATGAGATTCTTAAAAAGCCGGGTGCAATCAATGGTGATTGCCTAACTGTAACTGGTAAAACATTACGTGAAAATGTTGCTGGGGCGGAAATCTTGGACAAAAATGTTATTCGTCCATTAGACAATCCTCATTCTGAGCGAGGCGGCCTTGCTGTATTATTCGGTAACCTAGCGCCAGATGGTTCGGTTATTAAAGTTGGAGCTGTTGATCCAGCAGTTGGCGGTTACCATAGAGGTCCTGCAATCTGCTTCGATTCTCAAGAAGACGCACTTTCTGGAATTATCACTGGGAAAGTAAAAGAAGGCGATGTTGTAGTCATCCGCTATGAAGGTCCTAAAGGGGGACCTGGTATGCCAGAAATGCTTGCGCCTACTTCTCAAATCGTTGGTAGAGGTCTTGGAGCCAAAGTTGGTTTGATTACAGATGGACGTTTCTCAGGTGCGTCGAGAGGTATTTCAATTGGACATATTTCTCCAGAAGCAGCAGAGGGCGGTCCAATTGCATTTGTAGAAAATGGTGATATCATCGAACTTGACTTGAATAATCGTACGATCCAATTAGAAGTTTCTGACGAAGAATTTGAAAAACGTAAAGCAAACTGGAAAGGCTTTGAGCCAAAAGTAAAAACGGGCTATTTGGCACGTTATTCTAAGCTTGTTACAAGTGCTAACACAGGTGGCGTAATGAAAATCTAAGCAAATGAGAAGTTAATCTATACAGAAGCTTGTTAAAGAAGGGCTGGAGTTCACACTCTAAATTAGAAGAAAGTGTTTATACACGAATTCTCTAATAAGAGTTGGGCCTGGCTTTCTTTAATTTGGAATTGTAAACTTCAGACCTATTCAAGAAGTAGTGGAGTAGTCGGTTAACTATTTTGAAAAAATGAGCGGATTATCTAACTTAAACGTATTATAGACGATTTACTTTTTTGCATAATAGTTAATATGTATAGTATTCTTATGGTATATCGGAAAATAAAGGAGGCATTTACTTATGTCAATGGCATATGAAGAATATATGAAACAAGTGGTAAAACCAATGCGTGCCGAACTTGTTCAAGCGGGTTTTACGGAGTTTACTACTCCTGAAGAGGTAGAAAATTTCATGAATACAGTAAATGAAGAAACAACTCTTGTTGTTGTGAATTCAGTATGCGGATGTGCAGCAGGGCTTGCCAGACCAGCAGCAACTCAAGCGGTGTTAAATTCGGAAAACAAACCAGATCATATCGTGACCGTGTTCGCCGGCCAAGATAAAGAAGCTACGGCAAAAATGCGTGAATATTTCACAGGTTATGAACCATCCTCACCATCGATGGCTTTATTAAAGGGAAAAGAAGTGATCCACTTCATTCCACGCCATGATATTGAAGGGTTTCCGATGGAAGCGGTAATGGAAAACCTTCTTACAGCGTTTGCACAAAAGAAATAATTTAGTATTGGAGTATGTAGAGACTTATCTCTTGGGGCCTGACCTTTTAGATAAGTCTCTACAGCTTTTTAGTTGAATAAAAAGGAGAACAGAAACAGTTACTAAAAATATGCAAATATGTGTAGATATGTGACACAATATGTTTATGGAAAAACATTACAAGCCTAATGAATTTGGAACACTTATTAATCGATCAGTCAAAACACTTCAAAAATGGGATAGAGAAGGTGTATTGACCACCGCTTTTCGAACACCGACAGGAAGAAGATATTATACTCACACTCAATACCTAGAGTATATAGGCGCTGCATCGAAAAATGAAAATAAGAGAAAAGTAGTTATTTACACTAGAGTATCTAACTCAGGTCAGAGAGACGATTTGCATTTACAAATTGAATTTCTTCAACAATTTGTAAATACAAAAGGTATTAATGTTGATGAAGTGGTGAAAGACACCGGGAGTGGGTTAAATTATAACCGAAAAAAGTGGAACTTGCTTTTGAAGGATGTGCAAGAAAATAACGTATCAGAGATTTATATTTCACATAAAGATCGCTTTATTCGTTTTGGTTATGACTGGTTTGAGCGATTCCTTTTGAGTCACGGTACAAAATTAATTGTTGTGAATAACGAAAAATTGTCTCCACAACAAGAATTGGTTCAAGATTTGATTTCTATTATTCATGTCTTCTCATGTCGAATCTACGGATTAAGAAGATATAAGAATACAATTAAAAAGGATGGTGAGTTGGATGAAAACTTATAAAACAGAGATTTATCCAACTCAAGAGCAAATTATTAAATTAAACCAAACGATTGGTGTCTGTAGATTCCTTTATAATCAGTTTATTTCTTATAATAAGGAAGTATATGAGAAAGAAGGAAAATTTGTAAGTGGTATGGACTTTGATAAGTATGTTAATAACGAACTATCTGTCCAAGAAGGATTTGAGTGGATTAAAAAAGCCTATGGAAAAGCTCGCAAGAAATCCATTATGAATGCGGAAAACGCCTTTAAGAGGTTTTTTAAGGGATTATCTAAATTCCCTAGATTTAAAAAGAAAAGGAATCAAGATGTCTCTTTCCACGCACCGAGAAACAACAAAGGCGATCTTCTTATCGAACGCCATCGAATCAAAGTTCCTTTTCTTGGTTGGGTTCGATTGAAGGAAAAAGGGTATCTTCCTGTCAAACAACAGGCAAAAAATAGTACGATTACACAAAAAGCAGGAAGATACTATATTTCGGCACTCCTTGAGTGTGATTTTCCTTATTCAAATAATCAACAGAAATCTGAAGGTATAGGTATTGATCTAGGAATCAAAGAATTTGCGTTTGCAAGCAATGGTCATTCGTTTAGAAATATCAACAAAACATCAAGAGTAAGAAAGTTTGAGAAGAAATTAAAAAGAGAACAGGGATCTCTTAGTCGAAAATACGAATTTTACAAAAAGAAAGGTGGGAAATCTGCTGCTAAAGAGAGGCGGAACCTCAATAAAAATATACTCAGAGTTCAGAAACTTTATCAACGGCTTTTAACTATTCGTGAAGCGTATCGACAACATGTAGTATCTATGATGGTGAAAACCAAACCATCATTTATTACGATCGAAAAGCTCAACGTTAAAGGCATGATGAAGAATCGACATCTAGCAAAAAGTGTTGCCAATCAAGGGTTTTATGATTTTAAACAGCGCTTACTTCATTCTTGCAAAAAGTTTGGAATTGAGCTTAGAGAAGTCGATACGTTTTATCCTTCTTCTAAATTGTGTTCATGTTGCGGACACAAGAAAGTTAATCTTTCTTTATCGGATCGAATTTACAAGTGTGAGAACTGTAAAGTTGAATTAGATCGAGATCATAACGCTAGTTTAAATCTAAAACAAGCAACCAAATATGTTGTCTTAACTTAACTAAACAACATATATGTACCGATGGCTAGTCGGGAATTGACGCTTGTGGAGAATCAAACCCACTGCGGTAGCGAGAAAGTAGCGAAACAGGATTCGTTGAAGCAAGAAAACTCTGGATACGTATATTTATACACATTTTTAGTAGCAGAGCTATCATGTTTGTCACAACAGCTGGTCGCACCGATGATATACATATTGAACAAGCTAAAAGTATTGCCGCTCAATTTTCACTTCCATTTTACCAGAGGAATAAACGTTCTATAGCTAGAATGCATCAAGACTATAGAATGGATTGCCTAGTAGTAGGAAAAAACAAACTGGAACTTCATAAAATTTCTGGAACTATGCCTTTCTTCTTTCATCCGAATATTGCAATGGTTCGTACTAAACGATTGATGAATGGGGAAGAAGATCCGTATATAGCGGCTGCTAAAATTGAAAGAGGGTCCTCTATACTTGACTGTACACTAGGCCTAGGAGCAGATGCTATCATCGCGAGCTATGTATCAGGTCCTTGTGGGGAAATTAGAGCAATTGAAGAAAATCCGATCGTCTCTTTTATTGTGGAACAAGGACTGTTGCAGTGGGAAAGTGGCATTGAACTTATGGATGCCGCGATGAAAAGAATCCATATTCAAACAGGCAATCATCTTGAGGTGTTAAAGACGCTTACGGATAATAGTTTCGATGTGGTGTACTTTGATCCGATGTTTGAAGAACGTATTGAAGAATCAGAAGGTATGAAAGGGTTGGCACAATTTGCATCACATGAAGATTTACAACTAGAAACGATAGTGCAGGCAAAGCGGGTTGCTAGAAATCGAGTCGTGCTAAAGGATCATTTTCAAAGTAAACGTTTCGAGCAATTGGGATTCACAACAATCAAAAGGAAAACTTCTTTATTTCATTATGGCTATATTCAATTATAAACGAAACTCGTCTCTTTTTTTCGACGGGTTTATTCGCGTTTGAATTTTAATCGATCTATAATGAAAAAATCAAAGAAGGAAAAAAGAAGCCTTGCCATCTGTTAATGGCAAGACTAGTTAAGGCTATTAAAATGAAAAGCCACTTCTTTTTCTGATTAGAAACAAGCGAAGAAATGAAGTAGGTCCATCCATGGCAATACAAGTGATTAATCGGCAATCGCTTCATAAATGAAATAAACAAGTGAAATAACGACAAGAATCAAAATAGCTGACGATCCCATAGATGAATTCCTCCTTTACAAAACAATGGGTTACTATTAATAATTCTACATCAGATAAGGATAATCCTTCATTCTTATTTGCATATGTAAATAAGAATGAGAGGGAAAAATGGTATTTCTTTATTATATGCAAGTAAGCCTTTTCTCATAATGAACCGCATATACATTTTTTTCGTAATTTCCTGAGAAATTCAGTATACTAGAAACTAGAAGATGAATACTCCCGCCACTTAATTTTCTAACAAAAATTTGAAGTGGGGGTTTCTAACGTATCGAACATTTCTGAACGCTTAACGTTAGTGGAGTTGACACAGTGGTGTGCTATAAACACCCAACCCCTCTATCCCATTGGTCTTGCCGTTGGAACTTCTTTTTTCAGCTTAGTGGGTTCACACAATTGTGTGCCTCGGCTGTTAGCTTTAGCTTGAACATTTTACGGTACGAAGCTTTTCTCGTACGAACCTCATATGTTCAGGAATATTGTACCATAAGAACAAGTGTTTTGCTACGCGAAAAGGCAAGAGTACCCCCTCCCTACTCATTGGGCTACGCCCTTCACATTCCTTGAGGAAGGGGTACTCTTGCCTGAAGTTAATAGAAATGACTAGTTATGTATAATGGAACGGAAATTTTCCAAATAAAGATTAATATGTGAACCGAAATTTGGAAACTAAAATGATTAAGGAGGAGAGAAAACATCATGCAGAAATCGAGATGGTTGAAGAAAAGCCTCGTTGTATTAGTATCTGTTTTAACATTCGGTATGGTTTCTCCTTCCGATATATCTTGGCTTGCACAAGCACATTCCGATAAACACGCGAAGAAGGACATCTTTGAAGAAGCAGAAAGTACAAGCTATTCTTTATTGGAATCAGCTGATGATCCGATTTCAACAACAATATTTGACCGAAGTGAGTTTATTGAATCAATGATGGCAAAGGCCCAGGAACATGCCTTTACGAAATTCGGTGCAAAGATTGGTCCGAAGATTGAGGATGAATTTAAATTTTCTGTTTTACCAAAAATTGAAGAAGCTATTACTCAAATGGCAGTAAAATTTCCTGATGAAGAGCTTGTCCAGTTAACCATATCTAAAGGTCCTTCTTCAGGTCGCAGTGAGAAAATTTTTCATATTTTTAATGAAAATACCGGAAAAGATATCATTCGTTTTCATGTTAGACAAGAGAATCCGCCCCAAGAAGGATATTGGTTCAATTTTCACTACCATACGTATCATGATGAATTCGCTACACATTATGCTTTAGGCAAAATTTATTGGAATAAGAATACACCTCCAAAATGGTCGGAGCAAACTTATTTTTCTTGAAAATGCTTTATTTTTGCCGGAAATTGAAGTTAACATTTGAAACATAAATCCAATAGGCGTATGCTATTAATAGAGCCAAACTAAATGCGCTGCTATTAGCGCATTTTTCGTTTTATAAAGAATAATGTATACGGTTTTAGGAAGTGTTGATCTAGCGAACGTAGTCTATCTAGTCCTAAGCCGATCATTCTGATTTGAAAAAACCGCTTGCTATTCAGTTTGGTTTCGAAGTTCCTGTATAGGCACTTACGATTTTCTAATAAAAGGATCATTTTATTTTACAAGAAAGCCGGGATAATATGTTAACAAGCATTATGGACACATATGCTCAATTTTTTGATTGGGGGATGTGGGTTGAAGTATTGTCAGATCCAGTAAGCTGGGGGTTAATTGGAACACTGATTTTACTTGAAGGTTTACTTTCAGCGGATAATGCACTGGTTCTTGCGGTCATGGTTCGTCATTTACCTATGAAACAACGAAAAAAAGCACTCTTCTATGGGCTACTTGGTGCTTATGCATTCCGATTCATTGCAATTGGGATTGGTGTATATTTAATTAAGCTATGGTGGGTAAAAGTATTTGGAGCAACATATCTTGCGTGGCTTGCCATTAAGTATTTTATTGATAAAACGAAACAAGGTGAAGGTGAAGAGGAAACAAAAGGATTGTCAAAGGAAAGTTTCCTGATTAGAATGTTCGGTAATCTATGGGGAACAGTGGTTGCTGTTGAATTAATGGATATTGCGTTTTCGGTCGACAGTGTACTTGCTGCATTTGGTGTTAGTGAAAAAGTATGGGTATTGTTGATTGGTGGTATGCTTGGTGTGCTAATGATGCGTGGCATAGCAGGTGTCTTCCTTAAACTAATCGACAAAGTGTCTGAACTTGAGACGGCTGCATACGTATTGATTGCGATTATTTCAGTTAAAATGTACCTTTCTGTTGTTCATATTGAGATTTCACATACAATGTTTTTCCTATTGATTGTCATCACGTTTGCAATTACCTTTGTTGTCCATTTCCGCAATTTACGTCATCTAAAAGAATAAGTGAAAAAAGTGTTACCCAAAAGGGTCAGACCTCACACACTATACATCGTTTATTGTGTCATTTATCCGTCACATAACCGATATATAGTAGATGTGTGCTCTGACCCTTTCGTTATGGGGTAGACTCTTTTCTGCGTTCTGATGGAAATGGAGTAGGTATACATTTAATTATCCGGAAATTTGCGTTTGATGAACTGAAACACTATGGAAAAGAAGATGAAGAAGCATAATGGAATAAAAATGGACCATAGAACTGAGTTAATTAAAGGGTGTAAAAGAAGACCTAAAAAGAGCGAAAATATGAAAAGGTCAAGATAAATGAAAACCTCTAAATTAAATACATCAAGCACTTCATCTGCAAGTTCAGGGTGAAGTCTTAATAGCTCCTGTTTATTAACACGTCTCAATATAATCACCTAGCATTCATCCAGTTACTTCTTGTATATGTTCAAACCTACCGAAGCGTTACTCATAAAGTGGAACTTCTATCGATGAGGTTTTTTATCGCCCGCTGATGGTTAGTTAAACGGGGATAAATTCATTGAAATTCTTCTGTTGCCATTAGTGATCTCATCTTATTTTCCCAATATTTTCGAAAGTTTAATGGTTTCATAATATGTTATACTTCAATAATATGAAAGTAGTAGTTTATCTCGTATTAACAGACAGTAAGCCCCCACCCCAAGTTAGAGGAACCAAGGAAGAACTGCCCGTAAAAGCCCGTTTAGTGAGATACAGTGAAACTTACTGATGCGTGAGTAGAAGGTTTAGTTGAGGCCCACAGGATGCGGCGTATTTAGCCTGAGTTCGTTGAATTCGGGTTTGTAGTGTCGCTTTATCGAAGCGATAGCTTGCGCTTTAGCGACGCTAGAACGGACTAACAATTAGTGGGGGATAAAACCCCTTACTGATTGAAGTTTCACTTTATATTGCTAGTTTAATGAATTGGTGGTTCTATATATGAGAAGAATATTATCTTTAGTCTTATGCCTCCTTCTTTTCTTCATTCTATCTTCATTCTCATTTGTTGAAACGGATGGTATAAGTGTTGGTGCTTTTGCAGAAGATCATCGTCTAAAATTAACGAAAGTATGGAAGGAAAATACAAAACTAGGCAGACTTTTTTTATTTCCTGAACATTCCTTTAATGTGGACGAAGCTGTTCAGATTGTTGAACAAATTAGTGTGCTACCTCCTGCTACAATTCAGAAGTTAGTTGATAAAAATGTGAAAATTAAACTGTTCACAGGTCGTTTAACTGATGATCCATTTGCTGAGCATTTAAAAGGAAGTAAGCCAAGAGGATATAAAAATGAACAGACGACTTGGGATGATGTTCCAGGAATGGGAGGAGATCGAATTGTCCTTGTGAAAATTGGTGCAAGTGAACCAGGAAACGGGCACAGTTCGATTAATCTTGAGCTTCATGAATTAGCCCATACGATTGATACATATGCATATGACGGAATTCGTGATGATGGAGTATTTTTGGGAGCTTGGGAACAAGAAGTAAGCCGTCTTTTTCCTGACAAAGCCTATTATTCTACATATCCAGAAGAATACTTTGCCGAAACATATGCGATGTTCTTTGCGAATGCCGCTTCTAATAAAGTACTGAAAGAGAAGGCACCGCACACGTATTTATATATTAAACAGTTAAATTAAAATAGGGATTAATGTAAGTGTCTTCGCTGGAATATTACTTTGCGAAGAGAACAGATATTTTGATTATCACTGCATTTTAAATGGTCCTCCTAATCCAATATTCAAAAAGGTTTTGGTGTTGAAACCAGAACTAGGCTACAATAATAGTGTGTATTTGAAAAAAAGGTGGTTTATTTAATGAAGCAATATTTGGATTTATGTAAGCATGTGCTTGAAAATGGTACAAAAAAAAGTGACAGAACAGGAACAGGTACAATCAGTACTTTTGGCTATCAGATGAGATTTAATCTGCAAGAAGGCTTTCCAGTTCTTACGACAAAAAAACTAAGCTTAAAGGCAATCATTCATGAATTATTGTGGTTTCTGCAAGGCGACACGAATGTTTTGTACCTACAGGATAATGGAGTACGCATTTGGAATGAATGGGCAAATGAAAATGGTGAGCTTGGTCCTATTTATGGCCATCAATGGCGTTCGTGGGGAACAGCTGATGGCAGACAAATTGATCAAATTACTCAATTGATTGAGCAGATTAAAACTAATCCTGATTCACGCCGTTTGATTATTAATGCTTGGAATGTCGGTGAGTTAGAAGAAATGGCTTTACCTCCCTGCCATGCGATGTTCCAGTTTTATGTTCGGGAGGGAAAACTGTCTTGTCAGCTCTATCAACGATCCGCTGATGTATTTTTAGGTGTGCCATTTAATATCGCTTCATATGCCTTGCTGACAATGATGATTGCACAAGTCTGTGACTTGGAGTATGGAGACTTTATTCATACATTTGGGGATGTTCATATTTATAACAATCACATTGAGCAAATCAAACTCCAATTAACTCGGGAACCGTATCAATTACCAGTTATGAAAATTAATCCAGATGTAAAAAGTATTTTCAATTTTAAATATGAAGATTTTGTACTGGAAAACTATGAAGCGCATCCGCACATTAAAGGAGAAGTGAGTGTATGATTTCTTTCATGTTCGCAATGGATGAGAATCGAATAATCGGCAAGGATAATACCTTGCCTTGGTATTTACCAGCGGATCTCCAGTATTTTAAAAAAGTGACCATGGGTCACCCTATTCTGATGGGGAGAAAAACGTATGAGTCCATTGGTAAACCTTTGCCGGGTAGAGAGAATATCATCTTAACTCGGAATACAGAATACCAACAAGAGGGCATAACAGTGATCTCAGATATGAAAGAAGCCGTGGCATATGCGGACGCCTTGGATGAAGAGGTATTTGTGATTGGTGGAGCAGAAATCTTTCAGCAATTAATTTCTGATTGCAAGCGTCTATACATAACGCAAATCCATCATTCATTTGAGGGTGACACGTATTTCCCGGAATTAAATATGTCAAAATGGCAGACGGTATCTAAAACGACTGGTATCGTGGATGAAAAGAACAAGTATCCTCATGAATTTATTGTATTAGAACGAATTGAGAACTAGAGAGAATGGGAGTACTACATTTAATTCCACAAATGAAGTACTCGCTGTCTTATTTAATATTGAGACATGTTAGCTGAACTTGTTAGAGTTTTCTAGCAGGTGCAAATATGGTGAAATGTCTGAAAAATCTGTTGATTTATTTTCGATTTGTGATATAATTTACAAATTATCTAGAGATGTGAAAAGAGGGTATTACATGAGCCAAATAACATCAACAAGAAAATGGGTCCAAGTTGAAGATATCTTAGTTGCTTATCAGGAGCTTAAAGATATCGTTGCGCACACGCCACTGCAAAGAAACGAAAGATTATCCGAGAAGTACGAGTGTAATGTTTACTTAAAACGAGAAGATTTACAGCATGTGCGCTCTTTTAAGCTTAGGGGAGCATATTATAAAATGAAAAAGCTGACTGCAGATGAAACAAGAAATGGAGTTGTCTGTGCGAGCGCGGGCAATCATGCACAAGGGGTTGCGTTTGCGTGTAGTCAGTTGGGGATTTCAGGGAAAATCTACATGCCTGCGACAACTCCTCGGCAAAAAGTTGACCAGGTTCAGCTATTTGGTAAAGACAAAATTGAAATTGTTTTAGTAGGCGATTCGTTTGATGATGCCTTTCTTGAAGCAGAGAAATGCCAGGAAACAGAAAAAAGAACGTTTATTCATCCGTTTGATGACGAACTTGTCATCGCTGGTCAAGGAACAGTAGCTATTGAAATATTAAATGATTGTGATGAAAAAATCGATTATGTCCTTGCGGGAATTGGCGGAGGGGGCCTAGTGTCAGGTATCTCTACATATTTTAAATCGGTCTCACCTGAAACATCTTGTATCGGAGTCGAACCAGAAGGTGCTGCTTCAATGAAACAATCTTTAATGAAAGGTGAAGTAGAGGCTTTACAGGACATTGACACGTTTGTAGATGGTGCAGCAGTTAAATGTGTAGGACAAAAAACGTTTGATCTCTGTCAGGAATATATGGATGATATCATTAAGGTCCCTGAAGGAAAGGTCTGCACAACCATACTAGACTTATACAATGAACATGCGATCATAGCAGAGCCTGCAGGAGCGTTGTCTGTTGCGGCACTTGATTTTTATCGGGATGAAATCAAAGGGAAAACCGTCGTTTGTGTAATTAGTGGGGGCAATAATGATATTGGCCGTATGCAAGAGATAAAAGAAAAATCACTTTTATATGAAGGACTACTTTATTACTTCATTGTCAATTTTCCTCAGCGGGCAGGGGCTTTACGTGAATTCCTTGATGAAGTACTCGGACCTAATGATGATATTTCAAGATTTGAATATACGAAAAAAAATAACAAAGAACAGGGGCCTGCTTTAGTTGGCATTGAGCTGAAAAATAGACAAGATTATGGACCTTTGATTGAGCGTATGAGCAAAAAAGGGTTTCCATATGTCGAAGTAAATAAAGATAGTAATTTATTTTCTTTATTGATTTAAGGTTAAAAGAATGGGATGCTCCAAAAGGGTCTGACCTAGTACTCGCCACACAGTTTATCGTGTTACTTACACTTCATTTAAACTGTATGTAGTAGTTACTGGGTTTTGACCCTTTATTTATCTCGGTTTAACAGGCTGTAATACCCCCACTCAATTTTGGCGAGAGAATCAAGAAATAAATAGGTGGGGGATAAACAGCCTGTAAATCCCCGATTGGTGAGATACAGTGAAGCTACCGCTGTGCTCTTCAGCGGTTTAGTTGAACCAATCGGGTTCGTACTGTCGCTTGATCGAAGATTTAGCGACAGTAGAACGGGACTAGCCCTCAGTGGGGGATGAAAAAAACCCCACTGAGGGAAGTTTCACTTTATGGGATACCCGCTAATTTTAATAAAACTGGAATTAATTACTGGTATAGGGTAAAATAATAAGGTATAAATCGTCGTTTATTGCACATTTTAAAAGTATTCTAATCAAGCTATGTCAATTTAAAAGTGAGATATTATTTAGCAAATGTATTATTTTATGTAAGAAAGTAACAGGAGGGGTGTTATCATGTTTTCAAATATAGGGGTACCAGGATTAATTTTGATTTTAGTGCTTGCACTCATCATTTTCGGACCAAAGAAATTACCCGAAATTGGACGGGCATTCGGTCAAACTTTACGTGAATTTAAAAGTTCAACTCGTGAGTTAACACAGGATGTCTTTGAAGAAAAAGATGAAAAAAAGAATAATTCAGTAAAATAAGTACTGTGTCAAAGAGGAGGTTGTCCCATAACGAAAGTGTCAGGCCCCACAATTACAATATATAGTTGAAATAATGTGTATATAACATTATAAACTGTGTATCGAAAGTGAGGTCAAGACCCTATTGGGACATCCTCCTTTTAACTTGTAAGATAAGGGCCCCTAGTTATGTCGATGTGTTTAGTGACAAGCAAATGAAGTACAGTCTTAAAGGTCAAATAACTTCCAAACTTCTTTGAGTCGCTACACAAAGTGGATATACGAGATTCGTTCTTCTTCATCCAAGTAGATTTAACTTTACCTTATAATGAATTGATACATAAAGGACTGTAGTTTTTTGGAAGTAAAGATGAATATGTGGGCATTATTACCATTGGTATAAGTTACCCGCTACATGCCGGAATAATGAAGAAAATTCGGTAATATTCGTATTTTTAATAGAGAGCGTGATAGATTTGGCAGATCAAGAACAAAACGTAATTGCCCATTTAGAGGAGCTGCGTAAACGTTTAATTATTACGGTAATTGCATTTATCCTCTTTTTTATTGTTGGTTTTATCTATGTTGAAGAGATATATCAGTGGCTTGTTAAAGATTTTGATGAAAAACTAATGGTGCTAGGACCAAGTGATATCCTCTGGATTTATTTCATGCTTGCAACGGTTGTTTCGGTAGCAGCTACAATTCCGGTGTTTGCGTTTCAATTATGGTTATTTGTGAAACCAGCGTTGCTACCGAGGGAGATAAAAACAACCCTATCTTATATTCCAGCACTTTTTCTTTTATTTGTTGGTGGTTTAGCATTTGGATACTTCATTATTTTCCCAATGGTACTGGATTTCCTACTTGGATTAAGCAGTGGAATGTTTGTGACCAATTTTACAGCAGATAAATATTTCCAGTTTCTTCTTAATATGACATTGCCGTTTGGGATTCTTTTCGAGCTTCCTGTTGTGACGATGTTTTTAACATCAATTGGGATCGTTAATCCATATGTGTTGCAAAAGCTTAGAAAATACGCGTACTTTGTCTTGGTCGTCATAGCGATATGTATTACCCCACCAGATTTTGTATCAGACTTTCTCGTAACTATACCGTTGCTGCTGTTATATGAAATCAGTATTTCGTTGTCAAAATTTGTGTACAAACGGAAGCAAAAACGAGATGCACACATTCAAGAAGAGGTGCAAGAAGAAGAAGGCCTAGATTAATAAATAGCTTTCATATGGCGGGCCATTCACAAAGAAACGCATAAAATTATACGATGCTGTCTGAAGTATTGAATGAAGAAGTAGAGGAGGAATTTGCCTACTTCTTCAATTCGATCAAGGACAGCATTTTTTATTGTTTTTTCATTTGGAAATTCCGTTTTTTTGTTGGAAAATTATAAAAAGCGGAAGAAATGTGTCGAACTTTCAAACTTTGTCAAAATAGCTCGAAATATTGGATATTAAGATTGAATGATCGTATTAACAAGGTATAATTAAGGGAATTGTTAAGGTTGGGAAGTGGAATGATGGGAAATGTGAAAATTGTAACAGATTCGACTGTTGATATGACGCAAGAGGAAATCAAGCGATATGGTATTGAAATGGTACCCTTATCGGTTTCAATAGACGACATGATTTATTTAGATAAGATCGAAATAGAACAAGAAGAATTTTTGATGAAAATGAAGAATGCTAAGGAGCTTCCGAAAAGCTCTCAGCCATCGACAGGCACTTTCTTAGACGTTTTTGACAGACTTGGAGAAGATGGAAGCGAGATTATTTCTATTCATATGACTGGTGGAATGAGTGGTACTGTTCAATCTGCAGAGAGTGCAGCGAAAATGACTGAATCCAATGTCACGGTGTTTGATTCTAAATACATTTCAAAGGCATTATCATTTCAAGTAATTGAAGCTGCCAAAATGGCGAAGGAAGGCAAAAGTGTTGCTGAAATTCTGGAGAGGATCAAAGATATTCAATCCCAATCAAGATTGATTATTTCCATTGATACGTTAGAGAATTTAGTGAAAGGCGGACGAATTGGTAAAGTGTCTGCCATGATTGGTTCGTTACTAAACATTAAACCAATTGCGATCTTAGAAGATGGAGTACTTCATCCTGTCTCAAAAGCAAGAAGTCAATCGCAAATTGTTAAATTTGTCGTGAATAAATATAAAGAAGATTTGAAGGATAAGCAAATCACAGGAATTGGTATTGTTCATGTGAATGGATATGAAATCGCTTCAAAGATTAGAACAGCATTAGCTGAAATCAGCGGCTTATCCAATATAAAAATTGAAGGTACGTCTCCTGTAGTAAGCACTCACACGGGAGAAGGTGCTATGGCAGTTATGTATCATTGGGAATAGAAGCATGAAAAACCTATGAAAGCTAATAGATGTCACTTTTTGTGAAATGGTCATAAAATTTTTAGCTTGAATGCAAATTTCTTTAAACAGCTTACACCCTCTGGTAAAATAATATAATCATAATATGCAAATAAAGGCGGTAAAACAATGAAAAGGCGGCAAAGTATAATATTGTTCATTGGAATTATGGTTGTTTTGTTATTATCGGCATGCGGTTCACAAGGGATTAAAAACGGATATAATTCGGATCTTGAAGAGTTTACTTTCACGGATCATAACAACAAAGAATTTTCGAAAAGTGACTTAAAGGGGAAGGTTTGGCTTGCTGATTTTGTGTTTACAAACTGCACAACGGTTTGTTTACCAATGACGAGTAATTTGGCTGAATTTCAAACGATGCTTAAAGATAATGACATTTCAAATGTAGAAATTGTTTCATTCTCTGTAGATCCTGAATTGGATACACCAGCTGCGTTGAAGGAATATTCACAACGATTCAATGCTGATTTATCCTCTTGGCATTTCCTAACGGGTTATACTCAGAAGGAAATTGAAGAGTTTGCTAAAAAGAATTTTAAAACGATTGTTCAAAAACCAGCCAATACTGACCAAGTTATCCATGGTACTAAGTTTTATTTAGTTAATAAAGCTGGAGAAATTGTTAAAGATTATTCAGGCTATATGGATGTACCGTTTGAAGAAATGCTGAATGATATTAAAATTTTACAAAAATGATGTGGATGTCCCTAAAAGAACTGACCACGAACCCTATACATAGTTTATAGTATTCGAAGGGTTTGGGGCTTTTGCTATGGGACATTCTTTTTTATTGCCTTGCGTTTTGAAAGCTGATTATGTCATCAAACTTCATGGTTTGCGATTTTATTAATCGTACGTGATATAATAGTGAAAGACCTTTTTTAGGACGGTGACACCTATGAAGAAAAAAATATCCTGTCTATTGATTGGACTGTTGATCCTCACTTCATGTTCAAACATTCGAACAGTTTCAAATTATGCTTTACAACAAGAAAACGAGCTTGAGTTAAAAAAAAAGGATGCGATCCCTGCTACTTTTTTTCCTGATCCGATCGAAATCGTTTCGTTAGGTGATTCTTTGACACAAGGCGTAGGGGATACGACTGACAAAGGTGGTTATATACCCTATTTGCGACAACTGCTAGAAAAAGAACCAACGATTACGTCTGTGAATGTTGTCAATCATGGCGTAAAAGGCAATCGAACTGACCAGTTATTGAAGCGTATGAAAGAAGATAAGGTGATTGCTAATATTACAAAGGCAGATGCAGTTGTGATTACGATTGGTGGCAATGATGTCATGCGGGTATTCCGCCAAAATATAGTCGATTTGAAAATGGCACAATTTGAGAAAGCAAGAATAGGGTACGAAAAAAGATTGGAACAAATATTAAAAAGAGTTCGCTCAAACAATGAGCATGCACAAATTTATTTAGTCGGTGTATACAATCCATTTACCAAAGTTTTAAGTGCCTTTCAAGAATTGGATATTATTATGGACCAATGGAATCGCAGCGGACAAACAATTGTTGAGGGATATGATAATGCGTATTTCATTGAAATTGGCGATTTATTTGAAAATACAGCAGAGAATTTATTATTTACCGAGGACCATTTCCATCCAAATAATAGAGGGTATGAGTTGATTGCAGACAGAATCTATCAAGAAATGAATATTGAAACATTAGGAAGAGATCCAATAGAGGCGAGTACAAAAGGGGATGAAGAATAATTAATGTCTAAAGCAAGTTGGAAATACTTATTTCTAGGATTAATGGCAATAAATATTATTGTGCTAGTTACACTTATTATATTGATTAATTTACCTGCGAAAGATGAGGAAGTTGCAAAAATAGATCGTCAAGATCAAGGTGTTTCATTCGTCATAAATACGAATCGAGATGATTTAAATATGTTAATTTCTCAATATATTGAGAAAGAGGGATTGGCTGGACCTGTCCATTATGATGTTCATTTATCAGATGTCGTTGAACTTTACGGAACAATGCCTTTTTTCGGAAGAGATATTGAATTAAAACTCACGTTTGTTCCTGAAGCTCAAAACAATGGAGATGTTGTGTTAAAACAAGAGTCGATTTCAGTTGGCCAACTCAATTTACCTGTCTCCTATGTATTGAATTTCATTAATCGTCAATATAAAACACCAGAATGGGTCACGATACAGCCAGATAAAGAGCAAATATACGTATCATTGCAAAATATGGAATTGAAAAGTGATGTACATGTGAAAGCAAAAGAATTCGATTTAAAAAATGATAAAATTTCATTTGTATTAACAGTGCCCTCTTTACAGCCATAAAAAGGTCATATCTCACATTCTACACATCGATTGTCGTGACATTTACCCGTCTAGTTAACGATATATAGTAGATGTGGGATCTGACCCTTTTATTATCGAGCAGGCAACGAAAATTTCTGTATATCCTTGTTAAGGAGAAACGAATAATGCTTCCAACTCAGGCTCTGCATCCTGTAAACCGATTATATAGATGGTATAGGCCATATCTGCTCTGAATTCAGCGTGTGGCATTGAGAGCACGTCTTGTTTCGTACCAGTAACTCTTGCTTCAAGGTCAATGCTCATTGGCGTAATCCCCAGAGAATTTGTTGCTGTTCTGTACGGTACATTTCGAAATACTACATCGCCATTTTTCACAGCTAGATCAATCGCTGGGCTATCTGCAGCCAAATGGATCAACCGAACTTTGGATTCACCGTTAGGAACAGTAGGTAGGTCTTCATGGACGACGAGTCGTGTCTGTTTATCCAGGCCGCTTACAGCTAATGTATAAAGCTTTCCTGGTTCAACCTGAATCTTCTGACTGAGAATGGTTGAAGAGAGCTGCCCAGTTGGATAGACATCTATTTGATATTTTCCAGAAATTAATGGTAAATAGTCACTAATTGTTTTATATGGACTGTTTTGCAAAATTCTTGTTTCATTCACATACACATCGACATTTCCTGTTTTTGGTGCTGCATGGAGGATTCTTACCCTGCTAGGACTCTTTCTAAATACTTCTTCTGAACGCATCACTTCAAAAGCTTTATTCAAAGCCGTTAAATGTTTGTGATAATAATGAACATGCAGTTTTGGGTCCATGTATTTATAATAGCTAGCTAATAAATCATACTTTTGTGCTTTTTTAAAATAATTTTTTCGACTATTCATAGAATTCGACATGCGTTTCGCTCCTATCTTCAAAGCTTTCGTAAACAGCATATGCAAACCGAAGTAGGCTGGTGTCACAGTAAAGAGAAGATTCCTTTTTCATTGTTCATTAAAAATGGCTAGAAACGAATATGAAATGGATTAGGGGTAGAACAGCGTATTATTTTACACTGCATGTAAAAAGCGGTAAAATTCATACAATATGATTTTTATCCCTCATTAACGGGGAGTAAGACCCCCACTGATGGAAGGATCACCTTATGCTAACGAACAGATAATACTCGATCATTAGCCATATATTCGGAAATTGGAGGTTGAATAGTTGTGACTCGCAATTTAGAAAAAGCAACATTTGCAGGAGGATGCTTTTGGTGTATGGTAAAACCATTTGATGAGCAGCCGGGGATTGAATCTGTGCTATCCGGTTACACGGGCGGTAACAAAGAAAATCCAACTTATAAAGAAGTTTGTTCTGAAACAACCGGGCATTATGAGGCTGTACAGATTACATATGATCCCAATGTGTTTCCATATGAACGATTAGTCGAATTATTTTGGCAGCAAATTGATCCGACAGACGCTGGCGGACAATTCTACGACCGCGGTGGATCCTACCAAACCGCAATTTTTTATCACACAGCTGAACAGAAGCAAATGGCCGAAGCCTCAAAGGAAACATTACAAAACAGCGGAAGATTCAAACATCCAATTGTCACACCTATTATACCGGCTAAACCGTTTTACCTTGCCGAAGAATATCATCAGGATTATTATAAGAAAAACCCAGCTCATTATAATCGGTACCGAATCGGATCAGGGCGACAAACATTTATCGAACAGAATTGGGGGAGTCATAATGACTAATCAAAATCATGATTTAAAACAAAAATTAACACCTATACAATATGAAGTAACACAAAATAGTGGAACAGAGCCAGCTTTTAGAAATGAGTATTGGGATAATAAAGAAGAGGGTTTATATGTAGATATCGTCTCTGGTAAACCTTTATTTACTTCAAAAGAAAAATATGATGCAGGCTGTGGCTGGCCAAGCTTTACAAAGCCGCTGGAAGGTCAGGAAATTATTGAGAAGGTTGATACGAGCTATGGGATGCGACGAACGGAAGTAAGAAGTAAAACTGGAGATTCTCATCTTGGTCATGTATTTGATGACGGGCCGGGGCCTGAAGGATTAAGATATTGCATCAATTCTGCTTCCCTCAGATTCATTCCAGTTGCTAACCTAGATAAAGAAGGCTATGCACAATATAAAGACCTATTTCGTTAATCACTTAGAAGGTACAAAGTTTTTGTGCTATTATAGAAAAATGTTACATCATGTAAGATAGGGAAGGGGATTTTTATGTTTAAGAAATTATTTGGGAAAAAAACGGAGGAGCCCGTAGCAAAAGATATCGTATTATTTGCGCCAATGAATGGAAGCGTGGTAGCTTTGGAGGATGTTCCTGATCCGGTATTTGCAGAGAAAATGATGGGAGATGGCCTTGCTATCGAACCAGAAGATAATACAGTGTATTCACCTGTAGATGGTGAGATCGTGCAAGTTTTTCCGACAAAGCATGCGGTTGGGATTAAGGCTGCAAACGGAGCAGAAATTCTGATTCATATTGGCCTCGAAACAGTAGCATTAAATGGTGAAGGCTTTGAAGCCTTTGTCAGTGCTGGTGACAAAGTGAAAATGGGGGATAAACTCATTTCCTTTGATCAAACGATTATTAAAGAAAAAGCAAAAAGTACACTTATTCCAATTATTATTACGAATAGCGATGAAATAGAGTCTATTGTGAAAACGACTGAGACATCGTTAACTAGAGGAGAAACTCACTTTTTAACAGTAACAGTTAAATAACGAGGTTGTCCCATATCAACAAAGGTCAGACCCCGCATCTACTATATATCGTGTAAACGACATATACGATGTGAGGTCTGACCTTTTATTTATTTGTAATAATACCGAAGATATGAACATCGGCTTTACCCGAACGATTCATTAATGATTTTGTTCCACTTGTCTCAAAACGAACCTTATGTAATCCGTCAGCTAAACCATTTCCGATATAGAGATATCGTACTTTTGAAAAAGGCCACCAAGTGTCGAGTGTAGTCGTATATTTTCCATCGATAAATACATCTAGTTTCCCGCCTTCAGGTGTTCTTAAGAAAATCCCCCCTAGAGTAGTTCCAGTAAAATCATACTCGATATAATTGCCTTTTATTTCACTGACAAAGCCTAAAGAGGAATGACTAAAACCATATAAATGGCTAGGCTGATTTACTTTAATAAGGTTCAAGTCCTTTTGCCTATATAGAGGTGTAGACAAAGAGGCGATGACTTTATCTTCAATAGTATGACGAAGTAACTGCGAGTATATCTCATTAGCATAAAGCTGATAACCTGTTCCGTTCGGGTGAATAAGATCTTTTGTAAGTTGCTCTGTGCTTAAGCCGGATTTCGCAAAGACTGGGCGCATGTCTTGGTGGGCGGTCCCATAGTGACGAGAAATTTTCTTGATTTGGTCAGCAAAGTCGTAATAAGTGAGGGAACTTTCTGTTATGGTAAAAATCTCAGCATTCGGAAAACGTATTTTTACCTTTCTCACTAGAGCTTCATAAATTTCTCCAAAATCATCTGAAGACATGTATTTTCGGTCGTTTTCTCCAAAAACAATAAAGACAAGATCAGGGGGTTCTTTTAAATTAGTTTGAGAAAAATTATAGAGCCCTTCAAAGGCTGTGGCACCACTTTGAACAATATAATCCCCAGATATCTTACTATTCTCTTTTTGTTTCATCATATTCTCTAAACGGACAAACCAGCGTTCTTCCGGCGTTTCTGCTCCTGAACCTCTGCCTATGCTATCACCGATTACTAAATAGCGAATGGGTTTGTTGGTTTTTATCTTATCGTAAACATTTAGATGAGTATCGTTCCCATAGGTTTTCTGATTTAGGAAAAAAACAAACAGTATGCTCATGAATAGGAATAAAGCAATTAACGTCTTGATCATTCTTCTCTTCAATATTTTTCCGACCTTTTCTTTTTTATATAAGTTGGTTTGTAGCGGAATTTGGCGGCTTACTTCAATACGCCTCTGCCTTTTTTAAAACCTGCTTATATTATATCCTATTCTTTAAATAACCTCTCAATTTAATGGTCGAAAACCACCTTATCTATAGGATATTGTCCTTAGATAAATGGAGCAGTCGTAAAAAAATAGGCAAATGCACAGACCGAATCGGGCGCATCTGCATATTGTAAAAATGTAAGAGATATCAAAAAAGGAGTGAATGTAATGTACGGATTTGGAGGATACGGTGGAGGATACGGTGGCGGATGTGGTGGCTACGGATATGGTGGCGGATGTGGTGGCTCCGGTGGCGGTTTTGCCCTAATTGTGGTGCTGTTTATCCTATTAATCATCATTGGTGCATCTTTCTGCTGTTAACGAAGAGAAAAATAGTAACCGACCTTATAATAAGGTCGGTTTTTATGTTGTTGACCAAAAAATAGTAATACAATTTATCTTCAACATTTTTGATGGGTGTAGCAATCTTTTAGAACATGTCGCAAGAATTAGTATAAAGTCAGACCTTTTCCTAATGTGATCTTCTGAACGTGTTAAAAACGAGTAGATTTGTTAGTAACAACATTTTATTTACGGGAAGAAAGATTGCGACATTCAAGACATACACTAGATTATAAGGTTCGTAAGATAAGCGAAAAGGAGTGCTGTAAAAATGGGGAAATCGTCGTTAATTAAACCAGTACTCGACATAGAATACCCGATCATTAGTCATGGGAAAGGGGTATTTCTTTACGATGCTTTTGGAAAAGAGTATCTTGACGGATGCTCTGGAGCAGTGACAGCGAATATCGGCCATGGTGTGGAAGAAGTTACAAAAGCTATGGTGGAACAAGCTGAGAAGGTTTCGTTTGTATATCGTTCCCAGTTTACGAGTGAAGCGGCAGAACAGCTTGCTTTAAAACTTTCAGATTTAACGAATGGCGACTATCCTTGGAGTTTTTTTGTGAACAGTGGCTCTGAAGCAACGGAGACAGCCATGAAGCTAGCGATTCAGTATTGGCAGGAAAAAGGAAAGCCACAAAAGAACCGAATCATCTCGAGATGGATGAGCTATCACGGGATCACGCTTGGAGCCTTGTCTATGTCTGGGCATCCAGTACGCCGTGAACGATTTACGGAAATTCTTGAATCGTATCCGGCAATCTCTGCTCCCTATTGTTATCGTTGTCCATTACATCTGGAAAGCAAATCATGCGGGCTTGCTTGTGCGAATGAACTTGAAGCAGCAATTAGAAGAATTGGAGCGGATCATGTGGCCGCCTTCATTGCTGAACCAGTTATTGGTGCAGCGGGAGCAGCGATAACACCACCTGATGGCTATTTTCAAAGGTTGAAGCAAATTTGCGAGAAGTACGATGTCTTATTTATTGCCGATGAAGTGATGACAGGAATGGGGCGTACGGGGAAATTACTTGCTTCGGAACATTGGGGGGTAAAGCCTGATATTGTGACACTTGGTAAAGGAATGAGTGGGGGCTACACGCCGATCGCAGCGACGCTCGTTTCGGATTCGATCATTCAACCGATCCTACACGGTTCAAAAGTAATTATGGGTGGTCATACTTTTAGTGCAAATCCATTATCTTGCGCTATTTCACTTGCTGTACTCAATTATCTCACCAAGCATGATGTAGCTAATCATGCCGTCGCTGCCGGTGTTTATTTGAAAAACAAGTTGAACTCATTGGAACAGAAGTATTCCTTTATAGGTGATATTCGAGGGAAAGGTCTCCTTCTTGGTATTGAATTTGTCCAAAATAAAGAAACGAAAGAACCTTTTCCACTAGCCGCATCTATAACAAGTACAATTATTAGGCTTGGGATGAAGCATGGTTTGCTTTTATATCCTGCAGCAGCAGGAGAAGAAGGAGTCACAGGTGCAGCGATTATTGTCGCCCCACCGCTAACGATCATGGACAAAGAATTGGATGAATTAGTGAATCGATTAGAAGCTGTTTTTGTAGAATGGACTGAAAAACATTTACCGAACGTGCATGCAGAAATGTAACAGGAGGTGAGGAATATGACTGAAAATACGTATAAAAAAGTAACGAACGGTGACAGTTTGGCCCCACTTTTTAAAGATGGAATGAGCATCTTATTCGGTGGTTTTGGAGGAGTAGGTACACCGCCGGGATTGGTCGACCTTATTATAGAAACAGGTATTAAGAATCTAACATTAATCGGCACAGACGCTGGATTTCCTACGATTGGAATCGGGAAAATCATTACAAAAAAACGAGCAAAAAGATTAATTGTTTCCCATATTGGATCCAATCCTACTGCAGGGATTTATATGAACGCTGGTGAGCTTGAAATTGAATTTAGTCCACAAGGAACATTGATTGAACGAATTCGAGCAGGCGGGATGGGCCTTGGTGGTATATTATCTGACATTGGTATTGAGGCGGAAATTGTAAACCAAAATAAAGAAAAAGTGACAGTTGCAGAAAAAGAATATTTAATTGAACCAGCTATAACGAGCGATGTTGCCATTGTTTATGCAAAAAAAGCTGATTATTATGGAAATTTGGTTTTTGATAAAAGTGCCAGAAACTCAAACCCTTATGTGGCTATGGCAGGAAAAACAACGATTGTAGAGGCATTAGAAATTGTCCCCATTGGTTCCTTGAACCCAGAAGAAATTATTACTCCAGGGGTATTTGTCGATTATATCGTGCAATCGAAAGGAGTGAATTGGCAATGGGCATGGGAACAGAAATAAGAAAGATACTAGCAAAGCGAGCAGCACAAGAAATTAAGGAAGGGATGCTAGTTAATCTGGGTATTGGGATTCCTTCTCTGGTACCTGATTTTTTGCCGGAAAATTTTCCAGTCATGTTTCATACTGAAAATGGAATTGTTGGAATGGGATCTTCCCCTAAACCTGGAAAAGAAGACGAAAATCTTTGTAACGCCGGGGGGTATCCTGTCACATTGCAGACAGGAGGTTCGTATTGCGATAGTGCCACGGCATTCGGGATCATACGGTCAGAACGTATCGATTTAACCATTTTAGGAGCTTTACAAGTTAGTGGAAAAGGTGATCTTGCGAATTGGATAGTGCCAGGGAAGCGAATTCCTGGGATGGGTGGGGCTATGGATTTAGCAGCCAAAGCAAAGAAGGTCATCGTTGTAATGAATCATTTTGACAAAAGTGGCGCTTCGAAGCTAGTCAAAGCATGTACATTGCCCTTAACAGCCCCTAACTGTGTACATATGATCATTACAGAGCTCGGTGTTTTTTCCGTTACTTCTGAAGGGCTTGAGTTAACGGACATGTTCGAACCTTATACATTTGACGATGTTGTAGCGAAAACAGATGCGGAAGTAAAGCAGGCCAAACATATTCACATTATAAAAGAAAGGTAGAGATTGTGATGGATAAAAAGCAAAGAGTGATAGATTGGATTCATGAGAACTATACTAAAGGCGTCAAATTATTGCAAAAGCTAATTCAAGAACCAAGTAAGCGGGGCAATGAGGGTGGTGCACAAGCGATTATCATTGAAAAATGCCGCGAACTCGGATTAGAATTGGATATTTGGGAGATTGGCGATGATGTATTAAAAAGTCACCCACAATTTCACTGTGACCGTAGTGATTTTACAGGAAATCCAAATCTTGTGGCGATAAAAAGAGGGGAAGGATTTGGCAAATCTATTCTTTTGAATGGACATATCGATGTTGTACCAGAAGGGAATCAAAATGATTGGGAAACGGATCCTTTTAGCGGGAAATGTATGAATGGTAAAGTGTATGGCAGAGGGTCTACTGATATGAAAGGTGGCAATGTTTCGTTGCTGTTGGCGATTGAGGCAATTATGGCAAGTGGAATCAAGCTAAAAGGAGATATGATTTTTCAAAGTGTAATTGAAGAGGAAAGCGGTGGGGCAGGAACACTTGCAGCGGTACTGCGAGGCTACCGTGCAGATGGGGCGATTATCCCTGAACCTACGAGTATGAAAATCTTTCCGCTCCAACAAGGTTCGATGTGGTTTCGACTTACTGTAAAAGGAAAATCAGCTCACGCTGGCACTCGATATGAGGGTGTGAGTGCTATTGAGCAATCCGTCATTGTGATGGAAGCCATCCGAGGCTTAGAGAATAAAAGAAACGCAGCACTCACTCATCCACTGTACGAAAATATCCCCATCCCGATTCCGATCAATCTTGGAAAAATCCATGGCGGTGAATGGCCATCTTCTGTTCCTGATACAGTCGTTTTGGAAGGACGTCTTGGAGTCGCACCTTTTGAAACAGTAGATGAAGCCAAAGACAGCTTAGTAGCATGTATTTTAGAACTAAACTCCTCATCTGACTGGTTTAGGAACAAACCGGTTGAACTTGAATTTTTCGGTGCACGTTGGTTGCCTGGTCATATCGACTTAGAGCATCCATTTCTTCGAACCGTGCAAGCTGCTTATAAAGAAAAAACGAACCAAGAAGCAAAGTTAGAAGCATCGCCATGGGCAACGGATGGTGGCTATTTATCTGGAGTTGGCGGAATCCCGACCATTGTGTTTGGACCAGGCAAAACGGAATTAGCCCATGATGCTAATGAATATATTGAAATAGAAAAAATGATTGAAGTGGCTCAAATTATTGCGTTAACAATTCTTGATTGGTGTGAAGTTACCGAATAATGAAAACAGCGAGAGTAGTTCATCGGGGTTAGACCAGGCATAAGAAATAAATTCAACCAAATATACAAGAGAGAGAAGGTGTGAGGTCTGACCCTTCCCATATTTTTGGGTACACTAAATACAAAATAAAGTAAAAGGGGAAGGCTAATGAATCATATACCTTTGGAAAAAGAGATAAATGGAAATAGTTTTTATGTGAAACTTGTAATCGATCCTTTTAATAAACGGGTTAGAATGGATGATTATTTAGGGAATATTACACATTGTTTAACAACAGCGGAAGAAGCCGTCTTAGAAATCGGTGCGGAGAAACTGATTGTGAAAGCGCGTGAGGAAAATTTCAAAGAGCTTATCTTAGCAGGTTTTGTCTTCGAAGCAAGTATTGATAAGTATTTTTTTGGCAGTGATTGTTGTTTTTTTGCAAAATATTATCAGAATGAGCGTCGAAACAGTAGAAATTGGCAAGAAGAAGACGAAATTTTAACTCGGGTATTATCCCTTAGCGCTATTGAACAAAGAAAACAGCTTCCTTTAGGTTATACAATAAGAAAAGCGAATAGTGCTGATGCAAAAGCATTGGCACGTTTATATAAACAGGTTTTTGAAATTTATCCGGTTCCGATGAATGACCCAGAATATGTGAAAAAATGTATCGAAAACGATACTGTGTTTTATGTTTGTCTCTTTAACGAGAGAATTGTAAGCGCCGCGTCAGCAGAAATGAACAGTCACTATCATAATGCTGAAATAACCGATTGTGCGACACTGCCGGAGCATCGACAATTTGGTTTAATGAAGCTTCTAATTAAGGAGCTAGAAAAATACCTAGCCGAACAACAAATCTTTTGTATGTATTCCATTGCAAGAGCTCTGTCATTTGGCATGAATGCGGCCTTTCATTCTCTTAATTACACGTATCGTGGAAGATTAGCGAATAACTGTTTTATTTTTGATAAACTAGAAGACATGAATATCTGGGTGAAAAATTTTTCATAAATGCTGAAAAATCAGCAGTAAACTGACAAGATTCCGGCACTCCTTCATATAGTTTAATAGACAAGGCTTAAAGGAGTGAATATAGGTGAATCAGGAATTTTACACGACTAGAGAAGTGTTAGAAGCGATTTTAACGAGTATTGATGAAGGTATTCATGTTATCGATACGAAAGGTTATACAATTTTTTATAATAAAGTAGCAGCGGAAAGGGATCGAATGAAGGTGGAAGAAGTGTTAGGGGTGCCACTCATACAATCCTTTCCGTCTCTCAATCACCATTCTTCAACTCTGCTTAAGGTTATTGAGCGAGGAGTACCAATTAAAGATAAGCAACAGTCTTATATGAATATATACGGAAAAATGATTGAAACCATCAATACGACCTTGCCGCTACATGTAAATGGAGAGCTGATTGGAGCCATCGAAATTGCCAAAGATTACTCCAACTTGAAAGCATTAAAGGGTACTAATGTACGAGACATTCAGCCGTTAAGAAAGGCTTTGAAGCAAGCAGAAGAAGAGCTGATATCTAATGCTTTAACAAAAACAAAAGGGAATGTTTTACAAGCAGCAAAATTGCTCCAAATACCCCGTCAAACGCTTCAGTATAAGCTTAGTAAAATATAATCATCGGATATGATGATAAATATTTTTTTATAAAATACATGATTTTTGTCTATATTGTCATGATTCTTGCATTAACTATTACTATCAAGATGCAAGGGGGAACCATGATGTTATTCGATTTATATAAACCTGATCGACACTGGAAAAATATTGAGCTGTGGAAAGATGTTACAGATGAGAAGTGGAATGATTGGATTTGGCAGCTTACGAATACAATTCGAACATTAGATGATTTAAAAAAAGTGATTAATCTTACACCGGATGAAGAAGAAGGTGTTCGAATATCGACAAAAACGATTCCACTTAATATTACGCCCTATTATGCCTCATTAATGAATCCTGATGATCCACGATGTCCAATACGAATGCAAAGTGTCCCGATTTCAAGTGAAATGCATAAAACGAAATACGATATGGAAGATCCACTTCATGAAGACGAAGATTCTCCAGTGCCAGGCTTAACCCATCGTTATCCGGACCGGGTCCTGTTTTTAGTGACGAATCAATGCTCTATGTATTGCAGGTATTGTACACGAAGAAGATTTTCCGGGCAGATTGGAATGGGGGTTCCAAAGAAACAACTGGATGCAGCGATTCAATATATTAGGGAAACGCCAGCTGTTCGTGATGTTCTTTTATCTGGTGGCGACGGACTTTTGATTAACGATACGATTCTGGAATATATATTGAAGAATTTGCGTGACATCCCACATGTGGAAATTATCAGGATTGGGACACGTGCGCCTGTTGTTTTTCCGCATCGGATCACCGAAAATTTATGTGCAATTTTAAAAAAATATCACCCAGTATGGCTCAATACACATTTTAATACATCCATTGAAATAACAGAAGAAGCAAAGAAAGCGTGCGAAATGCTTGCTGATGCTGGTGTTCCTGTAGGCAATCAGGCTGTTATTCTCGCAGGAATTAATGACAGCGTACCGATTATGAAAAAATTAATGCATGATCTCGTGAAAATCCGCGTCAGACCTTATTATATTTACCAATGTGATCTGTCTGAAGGAATCGGTCATTTTAGGGCACCGATTTCAAAAGGAATTGAGATCATAGAAGGATTGCGGGGACACACTTCAGGTTATGCCATTCCAACTTTTGTCGTCGACGCTCCTGGTGGCGGAGGAAAAATTACTCTTCAGCCTAATTACATTATTTCGCAATCACCAGAGAAAACAGTTCTTCGCAACTTTGAAGGTGTTATTTCAACGTATCCCGAACCAGAAAATTACACACCAGGGCGGGCAGATGATTACTTTGAGAGCATTTACCCGCACGCTGGAAATAAACGCTCAGATATTGGCATTGCTGGTTTGCTGAATGAAAGTAAGTTCAATTTGGTCCCTGAAGGACTTGAACGTTTATATCGTCGTGAAAAATATGAAAATAATCCTGAACATAGTACATTAAAAGATCAACGTGAAAAGCGTGACATCTTAAAAGAAAAAAAATATCAGGCACAACTAAAGAAAATGTCATCTGCAAAGAGTGATCAAGATAAGGGGGATCAAAATGGATAAATGCAGCTGGTGTGAAGCCACTGGGGTTGTACTTGGTGCTGGATCGGTCTATTGGGAGCTTCCAGATGGTACAAAAGCGATTGAAATCTTAAATACTCCCACCTATTCCTGTGAAAGCTGTGGGGCTGTGTATCAAAATGACGAAACGGTGAAACAAATTGAAGACCAATTATTCTTAATCTCTACGGCGAATTTAAATAAAACGGTTGATTTTCAAGAATTGATGAAGATGAAGCGACTGCTTAAGCGAAACTATTTTGATTTTTCGTAAATACAATTTATTCACCTCTATATTTATTCGATAATAAAATTGTAGCAGTAGGACGAATAAGCGAAAATGTAACCATTCTGTTGAAACAATGGTAGTAATGATAGAGAACATCCGGCTTCTATCTGGATGTTCTTTTTTGACGGCAAGACAAATCTCCATTATATTTATGTCAGATTTAATTTATTTTGGAGGGTTATAATGAAGTCTTTTTACACTTTTTTAATGAAATATCGCCAGCCGAAAGAAGTGGATGAAATGACGAAATTTGCGAATGAAGCATTTAATGATCATACATTTCCGAAGCAAGCTAATAATTATGATGAACTCAGCCGGTATTTAGAAATGAATGGGCATTATCTACGCAGTATGTCTATTTTTGATGAAGCTTGGGATGTGTATATGTTGAACGAGAAGAAATGATACATTCATAAATCAAATGAGGTATATATGGATGTTTGTTCAAAGCCAATTGCTAATCGGCTTATTAGTAATGGCTACACTAAAGGGTTGGATATTGTGAAATTACAGCTACTAATGAGTAATCAGATTTACTGAATAGTGTAAACAAGAATTGAGAGCTAGTCCTTTTTTTACGACTGAAAAAGGACTGGCTTTTTTGTATGCGGTTATAAAGGAAATAATACAATGGCATCAGAGAATTCAGATTAACGCAGTGAATATATTCTGCATATACTTTATATTAATCAAACATATAGGACCGATTTATAAGGGGATGTCTCTTATGGGGAAAAAGAAACAGCCGAAATTCCAGAAAGGCGATACAGTGGTTATTACAATGTATGGGACAGTAGGGAAAATCACAGATGTTAAATTTATGGATGAATCTTTTGTTTACGAAGTGAATTACAGTCAAGGTCTTTATTTAGAAAACACACTTCAAAGTGTCGAAGAATATGAAGGCGAGTTAGTGTCTGATTCAGAGCATATTGATATTGAATATAAATTTACCTTCGGTGACCTCGTTCAAGTTGATGGATATGAGCGTGATTATTTTAAAATACTTGGCTTTAGAACCGAGATATGGCGTTATAAAGAAGATGCCTGGGAAGATATTGTCTATGAACTTTCTAGAATTTCCGACGGAGAATGGCTCGAAGCCCATGAGGAGGAAATTACGTTAATTGCTGATGCAGAACGAGCTGAAAGTATTATGTCTAAATTAGGTCTTATTGAGGACCAGCAAAAAACATCCAAAGTTGCTGATTCCTTGAAAAAAAATGGGCTAAAAACAGAACCAATCTCGAACGTTCAAGATGGTGATAAAAAGGAGTTTATAGATGGTTTGCTCGATCTTTATAATGATTATCAATTGCTTTATAAATGGTTTGGGGATGAAGATTATTTCCATGTAATGAAAATAGCCCTATTAAAAATAAAAAAGACAGTGGAAGATACGGCAGGTGATGGAAAATTAAAGAATTGAAGGAATAAAATCAAGCAGTCATAATTCGTCTTGGAGGCTCATACATCTTTAATAAGGGGGCGATGACATGCGAGAAATTGAGGTATTCATTGATACAGAAGAAATTGCGGAATTCTTCTTTCAGGAGTTAATGAAACGGGGCTATATACCGACTGAAGAGGAGCTAGAAGATCTTGCAGACATCACATTCGATTATTTGCTTGATAAATGTATTATCGATGAAGATACTGAGGACTAACTTGGGTGGAATTTACACTTTCCCACATCGGTTTAACTCACTTTAGCGGATAACCCCTCACTTCTTTAAAAAGGTTAGGCTTACTGTGTGATCAACATAGTGACTATGTCAAAAAACATACATGGCGCACCAAAGCATTGTTTCTCCTCAGCAATGCTTTTTTTTGCTTAGCCTAACGGTATAAACTGAAAAATAGAGTTCCCCTTGTTTTTACACGAAGTTTTTAAAATCTTCCAAAGGAACTGATATAGATGAGATAACAACGGTATTGAATAGCATGCATTTTTAACAAAAATCAATTATAATGAAGATTCCGTGCACATTTCCATTTTAGGCAGGTGCTATGGTATAGTTATTTGCGGTATTTATTATTCAAGCTTTAGAGGAGGACACAAAAGTGAGTGTACATATTGGAGCAAAAGAAAATGAAATTGCTGAAACGGTCTTGTTACCTGGAGATCCACTACGGGCAAAATATATAGCAGAAACATTTTTAGAAAACGCTACACTTTACAATGAAGTCAGAAACATGTTTGGCTACACGGGCACATATAAAGGAAAAAGAATTTCTGTTCAGGGTACAGGAATGGGTGTACCTTCGATATCTATTTATGTTAATGAATTGATTAATAGCTATAATGTTCAAAACCTCATTCGTGTTGGTACAGCTGGAGCCATTCAAAAAGACGTAAAGGTACGTGACGTTATTCTTGCAATGAGTGCTTCAACAGACTCACAAATAAACCGTTTAACATTCGGCGGTATTGACTACGCACCAACAGCAGATTTCGATTTATTAAGAAAAGCATATGAAGCAGGTCTTTCAAAAGGTTTGCAATTAAAAGCTGGTAATGTCTTTACAGCAGATCATTTTTACAATGAAAACAGTGATTTAGAAAAATTGGCGAGATACCAAATCCTTGCCATAGAAATGGAGTCTGCAGCACTTTACACGCTTGCTGCCAAGTTTGGTCGGAAAGCTCTGTCTATCCTGACAATTAGCGATCATATTCTTACAGGGGAAGAAACAACTTCAGAAGAACGTCAAACTACATTTAATGATATGGTTGAAGTTGCTTTAGAGGCAGCGATTCAAGAATAAAATGAAACGTTCAATTATGGGATAGTTTGCTGATTGAAGAAATTTGGCTAACTATCCCATAACACTTTCATGATCCTTTTTTTACTTAACCTAAACATTTATATTTTTAGTAAAGACATAAATCTGGTAAAATAATTTTACATACAAACTAATGTTACATTTATTTGCATAAACGGGCAGTAAGATTCCGTAGTTTCCCTAAATGAATATGAGTGAAAATTGAAGGTACAAATTGAAAGTGGTGAACACGCATTGGAAGAAGAAAATAAACAAACAGATTCTCCAGAAAAGACCCGATATGTTAAAATGAGAAGATTTCCGTTTATTATGGGGATATTTTTACTTGTTTTTTTAACGGCAGGAATTACTACGATTGCGCTGACTTTTGGAACAGATAAAGTCGAATCATCTTTACCTTCTCAAATGTCTTCCGGTGAACATCCTGAATTCGCCAAACTTTATTCTACTTATGACACATTAAAGAATCAATTTTATCAAGATGTAAATGAAACGGACCTTGTGAACGGTGCCATTGATGGTATGATTAAAGCACTTGATGATCCATATTCTACCTATATGAATCAAGAAGAAGCAAAGAGCTTTCAAGAAAGTATTTCCGCTTCTTTTGAAGGAATCGGTGCAGAAATTCAACAGGAAAATTCATTTATTAAGGTCGTTTCTCCGATTAAGGGTTCTCCAGCAGAGAAAGCTGGAATTAAGCCTAATGACTTAATTCTAAGCGTGAACGGTGACAGTTTGGAAGGCGTAAACTCAACTGAAGCTGTCATGAAGATAAGGGGAAAAAAAGGAACTAAAGTTGACTTAGAAATTTCTCGAGAAGGCTCTGAAAAGCCAATTGATATTACAATCACACGTGATACCATTCCAATTGAAACAGTTTATGCCGAAATGCTGGACAATCATATTGCTAAAATTCAAGTAACTAGCTTTTCAATTGATACTTCTAATGAATTAAAGCAGGCTATTGCAGAAATGGATAAGCAGGGGATGAAGGGGATGATTCTGGATTTACGTGGTAATCCAGGTGGACTTCTTGATCAAGCCGAAGAAATTGCTAGCATCTTTGTACCAAATGGCAAACCTATTTTACAAGTGGAAAATCGGACAGGCGAGAAACAGGTGGCTAACGCAAAAAATAATGGTGTGTTTGAAAAACCTGTAGTCGTGTTGATCGATGGCGGTAGTGCAAGTGCTTCGGAAATCGTAGCTGCTGCAGTCAAAGAATCAGCCGGTATTCAGCTTATCGGAGAAAAATCATTTGGTAAAGGAACCGTACAAACAGCAACTGATTTTAAAGATGGCTCTAACTTTAAATTTACAGCGGCAAAATGGCTGACTCCTAATGGAAGCTGGATACATTCTAAAGGAATCGAACCGGATGTTTTAGTTAAACTTCCAGATTATGCAAGTCTTACTTATATTTCACCTGAAAAAGCACTGAAAGTATCTGAATCAGGTGTGGAAGTGAAAACGGCAGAGAAAATGTTAGAAGTCGCAGGGTATAAACCTGGCAAGATTGATGGTTTCTTCGACAATGAAACTCAAAAAGCGGTATCACAATTCCAAAAAGACCAAAGTATCAAGGTAACGGGAATTCTTACTGGTGAATCTACGACAAAGCTTATGCAAGTTCTGCGAGAAAAGATCCTTGCAAATGATACACAGTTAAAAAAAGCATCGGAAGTACTTGAAAGTCAGTTAAATACTAGCAAATAATCAAACCAGCAAAGTTTCTCTAAAAGGACACTTTGCTGGTTTTTTTGTTGAATTTTCATGCGACGAGCTTTGTAACGCAGCAAGATACATGTTAAGTCACGTTAACTTGTGGTACACTGCTAGTGAAAGTAAATTGATTTGAAACAGGAGTTTATTTAGAATGGAAAAAATGACAGAGGTATACATATTAAGTGGTTTTCTAGGCAGTGGGAAGACGACATTATTGCAGGAAATTATTCAACAGGAAAATGAAGCAGGGCGTAAAGCAGCAATTTTATTGAATGAACTTGGCAGTGTTTCCGTTGATACGGCAAGGCTAGGGGATGAGGTTCCTTTCAAAGAGCTACTAGGTGGCTGTATTTGCTGCACCATTCAAGATAAGGTGGAAGTGCAGCTACATAGTTTGCTATCTGAGCATGAACTTGATGCGATTTATATAGAAACAACTGGAGCTGCTCATCCGGTTGAGGTATTGGATAGCATCATGAGTCCATTATTTGCTAAAAAGCTAAATTATCACGGGATTATTACTGTAGTGGATTTACTTCGTTTCAGAAATCGGAACGAGCTGTCACCTCAGCTGCGTCAGCTTTTAATTGAGCAGGTGCAGCATGCAGACTTTATCCTCTTAAACAAACAGGATTTGGTGAGTGAGTTAGAGGCAGGACAGCTTGTATACTCAATTCAGGCAATAAATCCTGAGGCAATAAGCTTACTTACTACACAAGCTAAAGTCTCCCTTTCTTCTTTACAAAATATGAAAATGAAGCAAAAAAAAGCGCATAGCCAATTGGATGTCTATAGTCATTTACATTTGCAGGCTATCGTCCATTCCTTCAAAAAGTCTATAGATCAAACCTCCTTCGAAGAGTGGCTTCGCGGTCTCCCGGATACGGTTTATCGAATGAAGGGCTATTTGTCCTTTACAAACGCTGAGCAGCCATACTTATTTCAGTATTCTTACGGTATGCCAATCTATATGAATGAATTTATTAAAATGCCGCTCAATCTTGTTATTATTGGTGAAAAACTTAATGAAGAAGAGATCCGGTATCAACTAACAGCATTGGAAGAAAAATAGTTTTCGATCAGTTTTTCTTGAAATCTATTGGGGCAGATAGAAGTTAAGGTATAAGCCATCTTGGACAAAAAAGAGTAGACATAGCAAGAAGCTGGCTATGAAGAGTAAAAAGTCAGCTTCTTTGTTTGTAATTAGTTTTGAACTAGTACAATTTGTACGAAAACTACATGCTTCGTTCTCCAAATGCTGCAAAGGTTTTTTCGTCTTCGATTAAACCGCATGCTGCACATTGTACTCTCACCTCTGGTCCACGGTAAGGAAGGTGAAATGGTTCTAAATTATCGCTGGAGAATTCTTGAACAACTTCACCAGATTGAGGATCTTTTTTTACAGAAGTTGCAACTTGTTGAATAAGGTTGAATCTTGATTTATTTGTTCGGCAATTTGGGCAGCGGTAAACTTGTGCCAATAGAATCACTCCTTTATACAGTTGGCTAAAACGATTTTAGTTTTGCTTTGATCGGACAATAACGTCATATAGGAAAGTAGATTGATCTATTATTAGGATTACCTTTATAAAGGGAATTATGTAAATCAAAGGGGGAGTAAAATGAATGAAGAAAACGCCAAAAATCTATTGCAAATCTATTCGAAATTATGGAAGAATCGAATAGTAGAGGAGCAAGGCGATAAAGCCGCCGAATTTCTTCGCGAAAAAGTAAAAGGAGAACTGCTTGATGAAAACAGTCATCCAAGAGTGAGGAAAAATAGGTATGAGAAATTTTATTTATGTCTTCAAAGAGTTCATCATTCCCAATTAAGCCGCGAAGAGAAGAGTATGATTATTTCAGTTTATATGGAAGAAATGGAGAAATTAGCACAGACACCATTGTGATTATCAGGAGTTTGTCACATTGTTTACTGATTTAACTCTCAATTCATGATATCTTGTTATAAATATAGTAATTAAAGGGGAAAAATGATGAGAAAAAAAGTAGGAAGCATGTTATTAATGATTTCAATGATCGTTCTTACTGCTTGTTCAAACAATCAGGAGCAAGATACTGAACTAAAAAATCTAAACGTAGAGCTGACAATTAATCCTGAGCATGCCCAAGTGAATGATGTCGTTACTTTTGAAGCAAAAGTTACACATGGTGATGAAGCAGTAAAAGATGCTGATGAAGTGAAATTCGAAATATGGCGTTCACAAAGCGAAAACCATGAAACGATTGAAGTAAAACATTCAAAAGATGGGGTATATCAACTGGAGCAATCTTTTTCTGAAGAAGGTACTTATTATATTTATGCTCATGTACAAGCAAGAGACTTACATAATATGCCCAAAGAGGAATTTGTGATAGGGACTGCTAGTGAACCGGAAGAAAAAAGTGCAAGTCAATCGATGAATGGGGATAGTCAATATAACGATCACCATAAATAATAGTAAAGAGATATTGTCTTAGAAAGGGTCAGACCTCAACACTATATATTTCGTTTATCGTGTCAAACACACGTTTTTTAACGATATATAGTAGAAGTGGTCTGACTCTTTAATTTTTAGTAAAATTCATAATATTCAAATTTTTACATATGACAAATAATTATTTTTGTAATATAAAAGTAAAGAATGTTACATGAAAAGACTATAAAAAAGTTGTCAATCCTAAATTACTAGTTTTATTTGGTAGTTAAGCGTGTACCTACCATTGACAGCGATAAAAAGAAAGAAATTGAATCTAGTTAGAAATACGTTAGAAAACTATTAATCTATAGGTTTTCTTTGAAAAAGTGATAGAATATTACTACTCTGACTAGCTGTTCATTTCTTAATTTCCCCCAAAGGTAATTCATGGTACGAATGTTACAAAAAAAGCCGTGTTATGATTTTGGCAGAAAGAAAACACCATTGAATTTCAGGGAGGAATTAATAATGAACAAAAAATCACTATTTACAGCAGCGGCTGCAGCGGCCCTAATTTTCACAGGAGTTGGAGCGAAAGAAGCTGATGCTTCTACAATAAAAAATGCAAACATTCAAACAGTAGCATTTAAGGTTAATAGCCAAGAAGACTTACAAACAGTACTAGATCAATATCTTGCAAAATATAATATCCCAGTAAACTATAAAGTTAGCATTCAAAAGCAGTATGGTGCAATAACTAAACAATATACGGCAAAACCAACCGCTCCAGTTCAGCAACCGACACAAGCACCTGCGAAACAGCCTGTACAAACACCAGTTGCACAGCCAACTGAAAAACCAGTAAAAGAACCAAGCAAGCAACCAGTTCAGGAACCAGTTAAAACACCGACTGCTCCAACACAAACTCAAACACCACCTGCCTCAAAACCGACTAATTCTGGAACTCCAACAAGTTCTTCAGTCAGTCAATTTGAAAAAGAAGTGGTTGAGCTGACAAATGCTGAGCGTGCAAAATCCGGTTTAACAGCTCTTACAATTGATACAGAGTTAAGCAAAGTTGCACGTGCAAAATCTCAAGATATGAAAGATCGTAACTACTTTGATCACACTAGCCCAACATATGGTTCACCATTTGATATGATGAAACAATTTGGTATCAACTATTCTTCTGCTGGTGAAAATATTGCACAAGGTCAAACCACTCCTCAACAAGTTGTACAAGCTTGGATGAACAGTGAAGGACACCGCGCTAATATTTTAAAAGCAAGCTACACTCATATCGGAGTTGGCTATGTACAATCAGGAAACTATTGGACACAAATGTTCATCGGAAAATAATCTAGATTAATTTGTTAAGAATAGGCTTCCACCCAGCATATAACGGGGTGGAGGTCTTTTTTTGTATTGAAAAGGAAATTTGACGCCGCTATTTTTGAAAACAAAAATAGACGTCTTATTAAATTTCCGAGACGTCTATTTCAGAAAACTGAATATCTTGCTGCTTTGAAAGACGAATTTCCAGTGTTTCATTTTTATATTGCGCCGTCGTTCCTTTTTTCTTCACGATGCATGGTAGGGTAGTAACAAATTTTTCTTCATATCCAGGAATGCCATCTATTAAAAGTTGATTGGAAGTATGGTAGATTTTTAAATGTCTAATACATGTTGAATCTTTAATTAGGATGCGAACATAAACATCTGAATGCGTTTCAAATACAGCAGCTTGTAGTTTTCCATCTGAAGAGGTGTTTTGTTGTGTGTGTGAACTTGAGTTTGGGTTTTGTTGATTCATGAACTGTTGCATCTGATCAGGCATCGCTTGTGAAAAAATTTGATTCATGAACGATTGAATATCATTTGGATTCATATGCTTGATTTTATCAGAACTATTTTTCTGAAAGGAGAAAAGAGAACTCCACGGAAACATTCTGTACACCTCATTTCTTATCCGGTAAGGGCCGTACAAGGCTTTAAATCAATTTATTTACAATATAATATGCGAAAGGTCTCTATAGGGTAACGAATAGGGAAGAGCATCCGATATGCAAAAATAGTGAAACAATTCTTATGCAGTGGGTTATAGGCAATGTGGTATGTAAGGAACATGAAATAAATCTGTGATGTGTCATCCAAGTTAGGAATAAAACATTCCTGTTAATAGATCAGGAATCGTGATGAATTCTCGATTAGATCCTAAATTTGTGGATGCACAACAAAAAAGTCCGCCTCGAATAACTACTGATACAGTTCAAATTAAATACAAATATAACGATAAACTGTATATAGAATACGAAGACAGACCTTTTAAAATCATCATTGTGTTTAATTTTCTTTCACCGATGAATACTTCACTCGCTGCAAGAATAGCAGTCGAGCCAATAAGCCAATTGCGCCTAGTGCAAGGCCTGAGATAAGACCAATCCAATATCCGAACGGACCTAAATCCGTTAAGTTTGCAAGTATATATCCAAACGGAAGCCCGATAATCCAGTAAGAAACTAATGACATGAAGAACGTAAAATTCACATCTTTATACCCGCGAAGAATTCCTTGGATCGGGGCTTGGAAAGCATCTGAAATTTGGAAGAAGATTGCATAGATTAAAAAGTGTGTTGTCAATTTTAGGACAACCTGATCATCTGTGTAAATTGCAGCAACTTGCTCTCGTAAAAAAAAGATAACAAGAGAGAAAATTAAGGACATCAAGACTGCAATGGATATTCCAATTTTGCTGTATTCAAGTGCGTCACTGTACCGTTTTGCGCCAACTTCAAAAGCAATAACAATGGTTAATCCCATCGAGATACTTAACGGTGCCATATAAAGAAATGAAGCAAAGTTCATCGCAATTTGGTGAGAAGCAATTGTGATCGTATCATAACTACTCATTAACAAAGTGACAGCTGCAAAGATACTTGTTTCAAAAAAGATTGAAAAACCAATTGGTAGTCCGATGACAAGGAGGGTTTTCCAATTTTTTAATGATACTCGATAAAATCTTTTGAAAATTCGATAGGAGGCAAAGGGTTCTGCCTTCATCACTACTAATGTGGCAATGATAAAAATTAGCCAATAGGTGATGGCTGTAGCATAACCAGAACCAACTCCTCCTAATTCAGGGAAACCAAGTTTACCATAAATTAATAAATAATTAAAAATGATATTGATAGGTAATGCGGATAGTGTGATGAGCATTGAAATTCTCGTTTGGCCAAGACCATCCATGAACGAACGGAGAACATTAAATACAAAAAGCGGCAGAATTCCGAAACCAAGTCCTACTAAAAAGGAATGAGCAATTTGTTCCACAGCTGGTTCTAGATTCATCATATTTAAAATAGGGTTAAGAAAGATGGCGCCGATTATTGTAATACCAACTCCCATAGCGAGAGCCAAATATATCGCCTGAATGATATTGAAAGGAACCTTTTTTGTATCTTTTGCTCCGATTAGTTGAGAAATAATTGGAGGAATGGCGAGCAGTATACCACCCAAACCTGAATAAATGGGCATCCACAAGGAGCTGCCGATTGAAACCCCTGCAACATCAGCGGTGCTGTACCTTCCTGACATCATAATATCAAAGAAGGTCATCGCATATAAACTAAGTTGAGTGATAAGAAGCGGGAATAAAATAATGAGTAATTGGCGGATTTTTCCACGTTTTGTATAGGTCTTTTGCATAATATTACCTCGATTTATTAATTTTTGCACAATGGTAGAATTATATCATAAGTTGCAGTGCCAGCCAGTTAATAAGTGATTAAATGTTGATGTTACATACTAAATTTTGGGTCTGTTGTCCTGTTTTATGCAGATTGATAAGGTTTTCTCTATGTATCAGCTGGAAATGTGGTATGATGAGGGGTAGAAATTTTTGGCTTTGGAAGGTGAATTAATTGAAAAAGAAGATTGTGTTTACAGGTGGAGGATCTGCTGGTCATGTTTCTGTTAATACAGCAATCATCCCTGAATTTTTGAAAAATAATTGGGAAGTTACATATATAGGCTCTGAAAAAGGAATCGAAAGAGAAATCATTGAAAAAGAATTTCCGACCGTCAGCTATCAAACGGTTTCAGTTGGGAAATTGCGAAGATATATGTCATTGGAGAATTTAAAGGATCCGTTTCGTGTTATAAAAGGAATTTTCGATGCACGGAAAATCCTCAAACAAATCCAGCCTGAATTTGTTTTTTCAAAAGGTGGTTTCGTTTCAGTACCTGTCGTATTGGCAGCAAAAATGTTACGAATTCCTGTGTTTATTCATGAATCCGATTATACCCCTGGTCTTGCGAATAAACTTGCAATGCCATTTGCTTCAAAAATATTTACGACATTTGTAGAAACGGAAAAACATGTCGCCAAATCAAAGTCTATTTATATTGGTGCAGTTCTCAGAGACGGAATATTTAAGGGGGATGCTGACAAAGGTAGAGAGAGATATGGTTTTGATAAAAGTAAACCTGTTTTGCTTGTGATGGGTGGGAGCCTAGGTGCGGTCAGAATAAATAACCTAATAACGGAAAATCTTGATGACCTATTAGCTTTCTACCAGATTATTCACATATGCGGAAAAGGAAATATTCAAGAAAAATTACGAAGGAAAGGATATCAGCCATTTGAATATGTTCATGAGGAACTATTCGATATGTTAGCCTGTGCCGATGTAGTTGTGTCTCGTGCAGGATCGAATTCTATTTATGAATTTCTTGGTCTTGAAATACCGATGCTACTTATTCCACTGAGTGCCAACGCTTCAAGAGGAGATCAAATCTTAAATGCAGCGAGCTTTGAAAGTCAAGGTTTTAGCAAGGTTATTCAAGAGGAAAATTTAACATATCAGGCTTTTTCTGATACGCTTGATCATTTGGTGGATGAATCACCACAATATAAAGCGAAAATGCAACAAAAACGTCCGTTTAAAACTGGTACAGAGATGTATGAGTTGCTTATACAGCTTCAAAAATAATTCTTTTTCTACGTATAAAACGTAAACCATTGAAAATCTCTATCAAGAAGTAATAAAATAGAAAAAACAAGCATGGATTTGATTCTATGCTTGTTTTTTTATAGTTTGAAAAATTGAATGTTCTTCGTAATTCATTTTAAAGGTCTATGCAGTAATTTATCCCGCATTAACGGGGCAAACTAAAAGGCTTAGAGGAATCGAAGGTGGAGGATGAAGACGCCCCACCCGCTAATTGAATAAACTCATTTCGTTGCCTTTTTTATCTTTCAATTAAGCTTCTAATAAATGTTGCGTTTCATCTTCGTCTTGACGGAGAACATGAAGATTATAAAGATCTTTCGGTATTTCATAAAGATCATATATTTCACTGTGCTTATTTAATTGTTCATACAAATATTTGCGGGATTCATTGGCTAACAAGACATAAGGTAGTTTTTCTGCAGCTTTAATAGATCGGATATTTTGCTTTCTTATTCTCATGAAAACCGTTTCGATACCTAGCTCGAAAAAAACCTCATTAAAGAAAGCTTCTTTTGCCATGGAATTATAGCCTTTACCGTGATAAGGTTTCCCTAACCATGTTCCAAGAAAGCCAGCTTGATTTTCAATATCAAATAATGAAATGGTACCAATAGGTGTACCCCATTCATCGGTAATTGTTCTTGAAATCAATTCGCCTTTTTCTTCTGCTTCCATTGTTTGTTTCGTGACGAATAGATACTCTTCATAGGAATCTACTTTATGGCGCACGAAAGGGAAGACATCTGGATGCGTCATAATTTCATAAAGAGTATTGCAATCAGAAAAGTCTCTCTTTTTTAACATTTCCGTCCCTCCGTTTGAGGGCAGTCCTAGTGTATACCTGCTCTCACCCTCGAAATTTTTTAGTCATTCATCAAAAAATTTCGGGGTGGGAATCGAACCCACTAGAACCGGAAACCGGTGGCGCACCATTTGCCTTCCCTATTTTTATTTTCCAGCAATATCAAAAAAACAAAAGATCCTAAAAAGATAATACTAAAAAAAGTTTAAAAAGAAAATAGGTATTTGCGGTTTTTTTTTCAACAAATTTCAACAATTTAATGGACCTATTATTTTACTATTTCTAGAATGGTCTTTCCTTAAAAATATAGATGTGAATCATCGGAAAATCAGTCTGTTTAAAGGTTTTGAGGAAATGGTTAAAAATTTCCAGTGTATTGAAGAAATAAAATGATTCCACCTAATGCCCACACATAAACGGAAAAGATTTTCAGTGATTTTTTCTTTAAAAAATTGATCATCCACATAACGGCTAAATAGCCGAAAAGCGCGGAGGAAAGTGTCCCGATAAAAAGTGTTGAAAACGGCAGGGGTTCAATCGCTCCTGTTATGACTGGTTTTAATTGAAAGATAATTCCGCCGCTAATCGCTGGTATTGATAATAAAAAAGAAAAATAAGCTGCTGTTGCACGGTCAAGCTTACATAATAGACCTGCTGCTATCGTTAAGCCGGAACGAGAGAGGGCGGGCATGATGGCACAAGCTTGGAAGCTTCCAATAATAAAGGCATCTTGAAGGGAAATTTCGTCTAGGGTTTTTGTGCCCCGTCGAGAATTGTCAGCCATCCATAAAATGAATCCTGTAGCAAGAAATTCCCACCCGATCGTCACACCCGTTTTTGACAATTCATCAAACCAGTCACTAAGAAGTAACCCTGCAGCTACTGCTGGAATCGTACCGACGATAAGCAATGCAGTTAATTTTGAAAAGGGTTTTTTTATTAAGTGACCAAGCTCGCCTTTATAGACAACGAGGAGAGCTAGAAGAGTGCCGATATGCAGCATCGTATCAAGGTAGATTCCAGCTTCGTCTAAATGGAATAAATGTCTTCCTAAGTACAAATGACCAGTACTTGAGATTGGAAGAAATTCTGTTAGACCTTGTATAAGTCCGAGAATAAAGGCTTGAAGTTCGTTTAACAAGGAGCTTCACCTCTCTTTTTTGTATGAAGAATATGGGGACAGGGCTTTGCGACTTACTAATTAAGACAATCTACTTAGCGGGTATAACTGATCTTACCGAAAAAGCATCCGACATTCCTGCTCCGCATCCACCATTGTGATTAGGTGAGTGTAGCGGGCTACAGGATTGGTAAATGGTGGCGTTTTAACACCATATTCGTTTTGTTCATTTAAGGCAATCATCACTTTCATATGTATGCTTGTCTAAATTGAACATGTTCATAAAATTTTTTATTCAAAGTGAAACTTTTTCTGAAAAATTCGTATAGAATAGAGAAGGAATAAAAGAGGAGGGGATTTTGATGCCGAATCAAGATGAAAAATTTTTAGCAATGTTAATTTATTTACTTAGCTTTTTTACCGTTTTTTTAGGCCCTTTAATCATATGGTTAATAAAAAAGGATTCTTCCAAATTTATAGATTACCATGGAAGGGAATATTTGAATTTCCTTATTTCTTACACCATCTATACATTTGTTGCATCGCTCACATTTCTCATAGTAATCGGCTTCGTTCTGGTACCGGTTGTAGCTATTGCGGCATTTATCTTTACGATTATCGGCGCTGTGAAGGCGTATGAAGGGACCGAGTATAAGATTCCATTTATTTTTCGTTTGTTATAAGCCAAGTCGTTAAGGGTCAGACCTCGTACTCTATTACAGTATAGTGTTGAATACACTTATCTTTTCTGTATTTAGTAGCTACAAGGCTTGACCCTTTATTGATATTTTAGTGATTATGCCAAACTTTTCATGTAGTTCATTTATTTTGTCTTTCCGTACCCATAGCAAACAGACGATTTAAACTCACTCTCCATATTCCTTGCTCGTCTTATGCTAGCGACTAGGATAATCAAGTCTAAGACAATTTTTTATGATTTTACTTCTTTCTTTAGTCAAAGTTTTCATTCTAATAGGCAGTTTTTTGAATAAACTAATTGGACAAGCAGATAATGTTACTTTTTTAAAAGTTGCCGTTTTTCAATTAAGAACTGGGCTCTTGGGGGAGAGAGAAGATGGATATTCAGAAGTATTACGAAAAAACAGCGAAAATTTCCTTTTATGCAGCCATGATCTCACTAATTATTGCGATTCTCTTTGTTGTGCTACATTTATTAGGGAGAATGGCTGGGAATATTCTCTGGCTAACCTTACCATTTATAATCCTTAGTCTGAATTATTATATACGTTTTCGTTTGTATGAGAAACGTATGAATGATACACCAATAAATGTCCAGTCCGAAAGCATGCAGCTTCTTGATGCAGAGCATTTGTTAATTGCCTTTTTGCCAGCTCCAAGCTTGAGGATGCAGTTTTTTAATAAAGATGGAGCTGTCGTAGGGGAAATTAGGGATCAAGATATGTCTTGGTACAAATGGTTGCTGCCAAATGCTGTATCTATGCTTATGCCAAAGCGGTACGGATTATTTGATTGTTCTGGAAATCGACTTGCACAGTTTCAGTCAGGGGTAGGGCTGTGGAGTAATATGATTGTAAAGGATCATGAAGGAAATGAACTTGGACGTTATAAAGAAAATGGGAAGAAGGCATTTGTCAAAACAACAGGGATGATTTCAAAACCGGATGGTACAGACTGGATTCCTATCAAAATTGGAGGATTAAACTCATTTCAATTGGATGAGCTGAATGGCAAAAAACTTGCTTCGTTTCAAACAGGATGGATGCCTCGGGAATGGGGGAAACTGTTTAAAAACCCTAATATGCCCATCCTAACTTTTCATGAAAAAACAGATTTAGAAGTAAAACTCGTGACGCTCGGTTTCTTATCTGCAATCTTCCATCATGTCTCTAATTGAAGAGAAAACTAAAAAAAATGTAAAAACGAGACGTTTATTTAAGCGAATTATCAAATGTTTTGTTATAATTTAAGAATTCTAAAGAAAAAGTGGTGGAAATGATGAGTTTATTAGAAGAAATAATCACCTTTAATGAAAAATTTGTCGAAGAAGAAGAATATGTAAAATATGCAACAGACAAATTTCCTAACAAAAAATTGCTTGTACTTAGCTGTATGGACACTCGACTTGTCGAGTTATTGCCAAAATCGATGAACTTAAAAAATGGCGATGTGAAATTCGTTAAAACAGCAGGCGCAACTGTTTCCCATCCATTTGGAAGTGTAATGCGTAGTATGCTTGTAGCTGTTTATCAACTGAAAACAGATGAAATTTTTGTTGTTGGACATCATGATTGCGGCATGGCTGCGATAAATGCAGATGTCATGATTGAAGAAATGAAGGAACGCGACATTACTTCTGAAACACTTAGTACAATTGAAAACTCAGGAATTGATGTTAAGAAATGGTTACGCGGATTTAATGATGTAAGTGAAAGTGTAAAAAACAGCGTCGAAGTTATTAAAAACCATCCGTTAATGCCAACAGGTATTGCGGTACATGGTCTTGTAATCGCTCCTGATACGGGTAAGTTGGATGTAGTTGTGGATGGATACATAGATTTACATAAATGAAGAAATGGTTTACAGCTTTCTAGGGAGTGCATGTATCATTGTGAAAAAGATTCTGATTATTAGAGTCTAAATTAGAAGACTTGCATCTTAGTGAATGTTTGATAAACTCACAGTGCGTGGTTTGTCACATCTACAAACGGGTGGGAGAGGGATAAAACTAAAGGGAAGTAAAATGAAAAAGACGAACTTAGAATCTTACTACAAGTTTGCAGAGAGTGGCACAACTGGAAAACGGGAAGTACTAGCAGGTTTTGTTAGCTATTTCACCATTGTGTATATCATCATTGTCAATTCGATGATTCTTTCAGAAGCCGGAATTCCTCTCAATGGAGCAATTCTCGCAACAATCTTGATTTCTGCAGTAGGTTGTATTTTCATGGGCCTGTATGCAAATGTGCCGATCATCCTTGTGCCTGGTATGGGAATTAATGCAATGTTCGCATACACAATGGTGCAAGGAATGGGCCTATCTTGGCAAACAGCGCTTGCAGCTGTGTTTGTATCAGGCCTCATTTTTGTTGCTATTGCCTTTTCACGCTATTTAAATGTCATCAATGCAAGTATCCCACATTCTTTGAAAGAAGCAATTTCAATTGGACTTGGGTTGTTCCTTCTTTTTCTCGGATTGGAAAAAGGAGGGCTTATTACAGCCGGATCCTCTACACTTCTTCAAGTGGGCGACTTTGGCAATGCCGAAGTAATTGCGACGATTTTGACAATGATTCTTGCTTTTGTACTTTTTATTCGCAATGTTCCGGGCAATTTTCTTTTAACAATCATTGCCGGAACCGTAATTGCATGCATTTGTGGGACAATCAATCTTACAGACATTGCTTTCACAGTTCCAGAGGTTAGTGAGTACAAAGAAGTGTTCAATGCCCTTACTTTTGTCGAAATTAATCGTCTTGAATTTTGGATTGCTGTATTTTCAATGACCATGGTGCTTGTATTCGAAAATATCGGGCTCGTTCATGGATATGTGAATAGTATTGGTAAGCCTGAGCGCTATCAGAAGGCGTTTCAAGCAACCGGAATATCTGTGCTCCTATCCGGAATATTAGGGTCAAGTCCACCAGTTGCGACTGCAGAAACGGCTGCGGGCATTGCATCAGGAGGACGTACTGGATTTACATCGGTGGTAACAGGAATTCTATTCCTTTTCTCGTTTTTGTTCGTTCCTGTCATTAAAGTGATTCCAAACAGTGCAATCGCTCCGATACTTATCATCATCGGTATTTTAATGCTCTTGAATATTAAGTATCTTGATTTCGATGATTTCTCAGAAAGTATCCCAGCAATTATGATTATTGTCATGATACCATACACACTTAGTATTCCTGATGGTATGGCTGCTGGATTTATTTTATATCCGATACTAAAGATTGCTGCAGGTAAAGCTAATCATGTATCAAAGCCAATGTATTTCATCGCATTGTTATTTCTTACTTACTTTGTTATTGGGGTAATCAGTTAAAAAAGTAGGCAACTCTTTAGGAGGCTGACTTCCACGTAAATATCTGTTGATATTATAATGTGGAGTCTAGCCGCCTTTGTTGTTTTGTCAGCTTCCATTTTGCTAATTGACTGAATATTTTTAAATCAGAATTAAAGTAAGCATCGTATATAGAAATTTTCATGAATTTGAAAGGAGTGTACCGATGATCATTGATGTTTTAAAATGCCATGGTTCTGGTAATGATTTTTTATTGATTGATGAATTAACGAAAGATTATCGGTTTACGGAAGATGATAGAAAAAGGCTGGCACAAGCATTATGCAAGCGAGAGAGTTTGCTTGGAGCAGATGGGATTCTTTATGTACTTAAAAGTGAGAAAGTAGACGCAAGAATGCGTGTATTTAACGCAGATGGATCGGAAGCAAGTATGTGTGGCAATGGATTACGTTGTGTAGCGCGATTTGTTTGTGAGACACTTGGTAAGGAACAACTTGTAATTGAAACAATGAAAGCTGATTTATCAGTTGAAAAAACAGGCGATATATATCAGGGAATTCCTACGTTTAAAGTTGAGATTTCACCAGTTCTTTTTAATGTGGAATCATTGCCGCTTACCATTAATAAAAAGACGCTTATCAATGAACCACTAGTGCAGCTATCCAATTCACTAAAATTCACAGCATTGGCGGTCCCGAATCCTCATTTGGTCACGATTGTTGAGCAAGATGAGCTCAATTCCGATGTTCAGGAAAAAATATCGCTATCTGTGAATAGTCCGAATGAATTATTTCCAGATGGGGTTAATGTCAGTTTTGTAAAGCTAATAGAGCCTGGGGCGATCTTTGTACGGACGTATGAACGTGGGGTAGGATTTACGAATGCCTGCGGCACAGCGATGTCAGCCGCAAGCCTAGTGACCTGTTTGAATGGCTTCAATGAGACGGAAAGGGAAATTTCCGTTTATAATAATGGTGGGCAAGTAAAATGTGTGGTTCATTATTATGAAAGTTTCGAGAAGAATTGGATTGATTTGATTGGAAATGGCACCTATGAATATAAAGCATCCATTGCGTTAGAACTTGAAAATTGCGAAGATTTCAAGCTGTTTCATGAAGTGCGTTTTGACAAAGAAACGGCTTTGTATACAGCTTTTCAAAGTGAAATTCAGGAATATCTTAAAACGTTCATGTAAAAATGGCAGAGGATGTCCCAAAAGAGTCTGACCTTACCCTCACCACACAACGTATAGTGTTACTTACATGATATTTAAACTGTATGTGGAGTATAGGGTCTTGCCATCTATACTTATGAGGGCTCCTTTTTTATGTTGTTGTAAAAAGTTCGATAAAAATAGCTGTGAAATGGCACCAAATCTCTGTTTCTCCAATTCTCACGTATTACTGTATATGTGTAAGTCTACAGATGGTCGCTTGCAGAACTTCTCGGCTCTTTTTATCCTCCTTTTTAAACACGAACTAAAAGTGAGATCCTCCTCTTTTCGATGGGAAATGAAGGGGATCAGACGCATTTGATTTGAGGGAAACGGGATTATGCTATTCATGCATTTTTCTTTCTAAAATGAGGAAGATATTGTATAATAAAGTCAAGTTAATAATCAGTTAGGAAATTCGTGAGATCACAAATGCATAGCAATTGCTGTGTACGTTGTGGTCTCTTTTTGTTTCAAATAAACTCAGATAAAGGAGGAACAAAGCAATGAGTTTTTCAAGCTTAGATAGAAATGAGAGGATACATAAAGTCCAAGAACAAGCATTTGATTTATTAGTAATCGGTGGTGGCATCACAGGTTCAGGTATTGCCCTTGATGCGACCACCCGTGGGATGAAAACAGTATTAGTGGAAATGCAAGATTTTGCAGCAGGTACTTCAAGCCGCTCAACAAAGCTTGTTCACGGTGGTCTTCGTTATTTAAAACAGTTTGAAGTTGGGATGGTTGCTGAAGTTGGTAAAGAACGCGCGATTGTTTATGAAAATGGTCCACATGTAACAACACCGGAATGGATGTTACTTCCATTTTACTCAGGCGGAACATTTGGTAAATTTACAACATCAATTGGTTTACGGGTTTATGACTACTTAGCTGGTGTAAAAAGAAAAGAACGAAGAACCATGCAAACAGTAGAGGAAACGCTCAAGAAAGAACCTCTTGTAAAACGAAAAAACTTAATGGGCGGAGGGTATTATGTAGAGTACCGTACAGATGATGCTCGATTAACGATTGAAGTGGCAAAGAGGGCATCAGAACTAGGTGCTGAATTACTAAATTATACAAAAGTAGTTGACTTTACTTATGAAAATGGAAAAGTGACAGGAGCGGTCGTAGAAAATGTATTGACAAAACAGTCATTTACCATTAAAACGAAAAAAGTCATTAATGCTTCAGGGCCATGGGTGGAAACCCTTCTACAAAAAGATGGTTCAAAAAAAGGGAAAACACTTCATTTAACAAAAGGTGTACATATCGTAATCGACCAATCTCGTTTTCCTCTGAAACAGGCGGTTTATTTCGACACGCCAGACGGACGGATGGTTTTCGCGATTCCTCGCGCAGGCAAAGCATATGTAGGTACAACGGATACATTTTATGAAAAGGATCCAATGAATCCTAAAATGACTTTAGCAGACCGTGACTATATTCTCAAAGCAATTAAATTCATGTTTCCAGATGTGGACATTACCAACGATGACGTTGAATCTAGCTGGGCTGGTGTTCGCCCACTTATTCACGAAGAAGGAAAAGATCCATCGGAAATTTCTCGGAAAGATGAAATTTGGGTATCTGATTCTGGATTAGTTACAATCGCAGGAGGTAAATTAACTGGTTATCGCAAAATGTCCCAACAAGTGCTTGATAAAGTGGCGATAAGCTTCGAAACAGATTATGGAATTAAATTTGATAGATGCCAAACTAAGGAAATTCGCATCTCTGGTGGTGAAGTAGGTGGATCGAAAAACTTTCATGCATATGTTGAATCTCAAAAAGTAAAAGGAGAAGCAGTTGGACTTGACTCTAAACAAGCTTTGGCTATTGCTCAAATGTATGGTTCCAATGCATCTGATGTTTTTGCTCTTATTAAAGGTAAACGTAGTGATGCCATGAAATATAATCTGCCTTTAGATGTTTACGGCATGCTCGTATATGCGATTCAATTTGAAAGCACCGTAACGCCTGTTGACTTCCTTATGAGACGGACAGGAGCGATCCTGTTTAATATCCAAGGGGCAAAATCCTGGAAAGATGGAGTTATTGACTGTATGAGTGATACCTTCCAATGGACAGAAACGGAAAAGCAGAAATATACAATTGCTTTAGAAGAGCAATTATATGCAGCACAGCATCCCGAAGAGTAATGGAAACAAAAAAGCTGACAACCAGGATGAATACTTCCTACTTGTCAGCTTTTTTATGTAGCAAAAACCCATCTTTTTTATAAAAAGGTTTACAAACTTAAGGCGATTCATAACATAAAAAAACCTAGGACGAGCAACTTAAGAACAAAGTGAAACTTCTATTAGTGGAGGTTTTCTTCATCCCACATGGATGGTTAATTAAACCGGGATAAAAAGGAAAGGTTGGACATATGATGAGAGTATTCCTTAGCTTTTTAATCGTCACACTATATTCATTCACTATTGGCTTAACTATTTATGCAATACCCATTCCTGATGAGTTAGTTCCATTAACCAACACATCAGAATTCGCAGAACGTAAGGTTGCTTATTTAACCTTTGATGATGGTCCGTCTCATAATACAATTCCAATTCTCGATATATTAGATAAATACCAAATTAAGGCGACTTTTTTTGTTATGGCAAATCGACAAAGCTATGCTAAACAGGCTTATGAAGAAATGGTTAGACGCGGCCATACAATTGCTTTACATTCGAATACTCATGATTATCGAATAATTTACAGATCGAAAGATGATTTTTTTAAAGATATGGGAAAATTAGAATCGCTGCTGGATCATAAATATGCCATAAATACAAAGTTAATTCGCTTTCCAGGTGGTTCCAATAATATGCTTATTCAAAGGAGTGAAAAGAAATCGATTCGTACAGATATTATTTCAGAACTTAAACGAAGGGGCTATACGTATTTCGACTGGAATGTAGATTCAAAGGACGGCATTAGCCCGATGATTAGTCAACAAACAATTACACAATCTGTTTTAACCGGAGCTAAGAAGCATAAGCAAGCAGTAATTTTGCTGCATGACATCGATGATATGAAAAACACAGTTAGAGCATTACCTGATATCATTATCGGACTTAAAAAACAGGGTTTCGAATTTGAAATGATTACGGAAGACAATGGAAAAGTGCAATTTCCATGAATAATGAACGTGCAACAGTTTGCCACCTGAAAGAAAATTTGAATTGTATGAACTAAGGAGTAAATAAGTGTATTTTTATGTGTTAAAAAACGAGCGTGTTTCCGAGAACGAAAGGGTTAATACTTACAAATACATGCAGTTTATGTGACGTATATGAACGACTATAAACTGTGTATAAAGGCGATTTAACCCTTATGAGACACCTTTACTCTATTCCATATTACGTTTGAGAATATTATTGTTGTAAAATTTTTACCTTTTATGAAGATAACACGATTAATATGGATCATTATCTGGCTATTTTAAAAGAACAGTCGAAATTCAAATGAGAATATGCTGAAATTGTGCAAAATAATTCAACAAATTACCAAAACATGACCTTCATTCAAATATACAAAATACAATCTTATTTAATCAAATACTAGAGTTATAGAAAAGAAAAGGAAGATAAAAGCTGGCTATTGAGAATCTTAAACATAAAGTATTGCAATGCGTTAGCATAATTATGTTTTTTTCTCTATTTTTCTAGGTTTAACCTTTGGATATTTGTTAAAAACATGGTAGTATAATTATTGAAAACGTTTTATCCTTTAAATATTGATAATAGTATAAAAATATAACTTTTTTAGGAGTTTTTTAATAAAAAAGTTAGCTAATATCGTGGGGGATGGGTAAAACGAAATAAAAATTATTCGTTAAATTTGGGGGTTTAAAAAAATGACCATCAAGGAAGCTAAGGCATATGACCCATGGAAAGCTTTTTCTGGTCCAAACCTTGGGTACGTCTTGGAGCAATACGACCTATTTCAACAAGATCCGGATTCAGTCGATCCAGAGCTAAAAAACTATTTTAAAATTTTCGGACCACCTACAGTAAACACTTTACCAAGTCAAAAAATAATCGTCGAAAATCAAACGGCAGTGGTTTCATCAGGTGATGTACTTTCAATGAAGAAAATCACATCTGCTGTTAAACTTACAGAAAATATTCGTTCATATGGTCATTTAGCAGCGAATATTAATCCGTTGAACGAAGTGGCGTTAGATAACGAACTTCTTCAATTGGAGAAATATGAATTAACAGCTGACGATTTGCGAAAAATTCCGGCTGACTTTATTTGCCCAGAATCACCTGAAACCGTCAAAGATGGCTATGAAGCATTTCGTTATTTAAAGGAGCTTTATACAAAAACAATTGCTTTTGAATTTTCGCAAGTGAATGATTTGGATGAAAGACAATGGCTAATTGATGCAGTTGAATCAGGTAGTATTTTTCCTGAAGTTACAAATGAGAAAAAAGCCATTTTATATAAACGATTAGCGGAAGTTGAAGGATTTGAGAAATTCCTTCATCGTACGTATGTTGGACAAAAACGCTTTTCAATTGAAGGCCTTGATATGCTTGTTCTCGTTCTTGATCATTTAATTTCTCAAACTGTTCAAAATGGCACATCCAACGTAAATATCGCCATGGCACACCGCGGCCGTTTGAATGTGTTAGCGCACGTCCTTGGTAAACCATATGAAATCATTTTCTCTGAATTCCAGCATAGTCCTAATAAGGATTTAGTCCCATCAGAAGGGTCAATAGGGATTAATTACGGCTGGACAGGTGACGTTAAATATCATTTAGGATTGGATACACTTATCACAAATGGAAATATACAAAAAGCAAGAATTACACTAGCTAATAATCCATCCCACTTAGAGGTCGTTGGTCCAATCGTTGAAGGATATTCCCGTGCTGCACAAGAAAATCGGACAGAAGCGGGCTTCCCAATACAAGATATTTCTCGTTCAATGGCGATTCTTATTCATGGTGATGCAGCATTTCCAGGGGAAGGTATTGTTCCCGAAACGCTTAATTTAAGTCGTTTAAAAGGGTACCAAACAGGTGGCACGATTCATATTATCGCGAACAATATGATTGGATTTACAACTGAAAGCGAAGACTCTCGTTCTACTAAATATGCAAGTGACCCTGCAAAAGGCTTTGAAGTACCGATTGTACACGTGAATGCAGATGATCCAGAAGCGTGCCTTGCTGCTGTTACACTTGCTTTTCAATATCGTGAAAAGTTCAAGAAAGATTTCTTGATAGATTTAATTGGCTATAGAAGATTTGGTCATAACGAAATGGATGAGCCGTTAGTTACCCAACCAGGAATGTATGGCTTGATTCAAAAACATCCAACCGTTAAAGAATTATACGGAAAAAAATTGCTTGAAGCGAGTTCAATCAGTATTGAAGAACTGGATGCTTTGTCAGAACAAGTTGAGGAAAAATTGAAAAACGCTTATGACAGAATTTCTGGCAACAAACCAGAAGCTGTATGTGAACTAGATCCACCCCAAACCGTTGAAAAGGGATTTCCAAAACTTGATACTACTGTAACTTCAGAAGATTTAATTCGCATGAATGAAAGTCTTGTGGAATGGCCAGAAGGATTCCAGATTAATAAGAAGTTAGGTCGTATTCTATCCCGTCGTCTCGATTCATTTGGAGATGAAGGAAAAATTGATTGGGCTCATGCAGAAACATTAGCATTTGCTTCAATACTTTCAGATGGTACGCCGATTCGATTAACTGGACAGGACTCTGAACGTGGAACATTTGCACAGAGAAATATCGTATTACATGATAGTGAAAATGGCAAAACATATTCACCGCTACATACATTAAAGACTGCTAAAGCATCTTTTGCTGTGCACAATAGCCCGTTAACGGAAACCGCAGTTCTTGCATTTGAATACGGATATAATGTTTTTGCACCTGAAACACTTGTGCTTTGGGAAGCACAATTTGGTGATTTTGCTAATACAGCTCAAGTAATCTTCGACCAGTTTATTTCTGCAGGTCGCGCTAAATGGGGTCAGAAATCTGGACTCGTTATGCTATTACCACATGGATATGAAGGACAAGGACCAGAACATTCTAGTGCACGTCTGGAACGATTCCTTTCCCTTGCAGCGGAAAACAACTGGACAGTTGCCAATTTAAGCTCTGCAGCTCAATATTTCCATGTGTTAAGAAGACAAGCAAAAATTCTTGAAATGGAACAAGTTCGTCCGTTAGTGATTATGGCTCCGAAGAGTATGCTGCGTAATCAAGTGATGGCCTCTACCGTTGCTGAATTTACTGAAGGAGAATTCCAGTCATTTATTGAAACGCAAACTTTGGGTCAAAATCCTAATATGGTTGAAAGGATTGTACTTTGCACAGGTAAAATAGCAGTAGAGATACGTGAAAAGATTGCCAGTGTTACAGATACTGACTGGCTTCAAATCATCAGCCTTGAAGAAATCTATCCATTCCCACTAAAGGGAGTAAAGGAAGCTTTCGCAAAACATCCAAATTTGAAAGAAATAGTATGGCTCCAAGAAGAGCCGAAGAACATGGGAGCATGGACATTCGTTGAGCCACGATTATATGAAACAGCTCCAAATGGAGTTTCTGTCTCTTACATTGGCAGAAAACGGAGATCGAGTCCATCAGAAGGGGATCCACTTGTTCACAAGCAGGAACAGCACCGTATTATGACTGAATCAATTACGCGTACTAAAGAGGGGGAGAAGTAAAATGGCTGAAGTAAAAGTGCCTGAACTAGCAGAATCAATCTCAGAAGGAACGATTGCACAATGGTTAAAACAACCTGGGGAAACGGTTGAAAAGGGAGAATATCTTTTAGAACTTGAAACAGATAAAGTAAATGTTGAAATTATCTCTGATTATGGTGGTACAGTCTCTGAATTACTAGCAGCAGAAGGAGATACCGTTCAAGTTGGACAAGCTATAGCTGTAGTTAGTGAAGGCGGAACAAATGAAGGACCTTCATCTAAAGCAGAGGTACCTGTTGTAGAGGAATTAAAGGCAGAAGAAGTTAATTCTGTACCAACTGCTCAAAGAACGATCGCTTCACCTGCCGCTCGTAAACTTGCACGTGAAAAAGGGATTGATTTATCCCAAGTACCTGCTGTAGATCCACTTGGCCGTGTAAGAATCCAAGATGTAGTAGCAGCAAAAGCACCGGTACAAACAAGTGCACAAGAACCGGCACCAGCTAAACCCGCACCTGCAGCGCAATCAGAACATGATGATCGAGTAGAAGTCGTGAAAATGTCTCGTCGTCGTCAAACAATAGCGAAACGTTTAGTAGAAGTTCAACACGAAGCAGCAATGTTGACAACATTTAACGAAGTAGACATGACGGCTGTTATGGATTTACGGAAACGTCATAAAGATGCATTTGTAAAACAAAACGATGTGAAGCTTGGTTTCATGTCATTCTTCACAAAAGCTGTGATTGGTGCACTTAAGAAATATCCATTACTTAATGCAGAAATTAACGGGAACGAAATTCTTAAGAAAAAATTCTATGACATTGGTGTTGCTGTATCGACAGATGACGGTTTAGTTGTGCCAGTCGTTCGTGATGCAGACCGTAAAAGCTTTGCTGAAATTGAACAATCGATTAGTGATCTCGCTGTTAAAGCAAGAAACAATAAATTAGCACTTGCAGATCTTTCAGGTGGAACGTTCACTATTACAAACGGTGGAACATTTGGATCATTGCTATCTACGCCAATTCTTAATGCACCACAAGTCGGAATTCTTGGAATGCACAAAATCCAAGTAAGACCTGTAGCCATTGATAACGATAATTTTGAAAACAGACCAATGATGTATCTAGCTCTTTCTTATGATCATCGTATCGTCGATGGGAAAGAGGCAGTTGGCTTCCTTGTAACAGTTAAGGAATTGCTAGAAGATCCAGAACAATTATTACTACAAGGCTAAAAAAAAGTCCCCGATCAGATTCAAACTGATTGAACTGCCCCGTAAATGTTAGACACCAAACTAACATTTACGGGGTGTTTTTATGTCTAAATATACAGTAGAGGATAAGTTAAAAGCGGTAGAACGTTATTTAACTGGAAAGGAAGGCTATAAAACCATTGCAGAAAGCATTGGTACAGTGAAATCACTAGTCATTACTTGGGTTAAATTATTTGAAGCGCAAGGGGCAGAAGGTTTTCAGAAGGGCTATACAAGTTACTCCAGTCAGTTTAAACTAGACGTACTCAATTTTATGAACGAAACGGGCGCGTCTTTTCGAGAAACGGCAAGCACATTTAATATTTCTGCTCCCAGTACCATTTATCAATGGGATCAGTTGCTGAAAACAAAGGGATTGGACGCGCTAGAACCAAAGAAAAAGGGGCGTTCATCTATGAAGAAGAAAACAATTAAAACGACACCAGCTGAGGGCTCAGTAGAAGCGTTACAAGCGAAAATCGAGCGTTTAGAAGTGGAGAATGCTTACTTAAAAAAGTTGAATACTTTAGTTCAAATGCAGGAAAAATTACAAACCAAATCAAAGCGCAAGTAATTTTTGAACTAAAGGATCCGTATGGCGTTGTGGATCTAGTTGAAGTCGCAGACATTCCACGCAGCACTTATTATTATTGGGAGAAACGATTAGACCGAGTGGACAAATACGCCGATATAAAAGAGGCAATTAAGAAGATTTATCATGAACATAAAGGTCGCTATGGGTATCGTCGCATCACAAAAGAGCTAAAGAAATATGGTTTTATTCATGATCCGAAGACCATCAATCGTTTAATGAATGAGCTTGGCTTAAAATGCATGGTCCGTATGAAGAAGTATCGTTCTTACAAAGGGAACGTGGGTAAAATCGCGCCGAACGTATTACAACGTGATTTTAACGCAGATAAAATGAATCAAAAATGGGTAACAGATGTGACCGAATTCCATCTTTTCGGGGAAAAACGTTATCTGTCGCCTGTCCTCGATTTATGTAATGGCGAAATTATTGCGTACAAAGTCATGAGCCGCCCTGTCTATCAACTCGTGGGCAATATGTTAGATGAAGCAATAAAACGTCTTAAACCGGAAGACAAAGTCATTCTTCATTCCGATCAAGGCTGGCATTATCAAATGAAGAAGTATCAGAAAACATTACAAGAGCACCGAATTACACAAAGCATGTCTCGTAAGGGTAACTGCTTAGATAATGCCGTTATCGAGAATTTCTTCGGCTTATTAAAGTCTGAATTGCTGTACCTGCAAGAATTTGAAAGTATGGCTCATTTTGAAAGAGAATTAAAAGAGTACATTGAGTACTACAATCACAAAAGAATGAAGGCAAAATTAAAAGACCTGAGCCCGGTAGAATACCGAACTCGGATCTTAAAAGTTGCCTAAAATATTTGTCTAACTTTATTGGGTCAGATCAGATTGGGGATTTTTTCTTTTCAGTGGAAAAGGGATAGGGCTTCTAAAAAATCGGCCTCGTACCACACTTCATAAGGTGATACAAATTGCGAACCTGAATCTTTTTCATTGTTGGATTGGGAGCAGACGTTCAAGGGTATTTTAACTTGGTAATTAATGGTGCAATCTTATTTCGGGTGAATGATTTTGGACAAAAGTAATAGAAAGTGAATGAATTTGAATGGTTTTGATTGAAATTTTGCGGATAATCATTTATTATACAGATATAGCGAGGGAGGTAATGGTTTTGTTAACAACTGAGAGGCATCAATTGATTTTAGCTTTGCTGAAAGAGCAAGGAACAATCAAGCTTCAGGACCTTGTTGAGCAGATGAATGCTTCTGAGTCAACCATTAGACGAGATTTAGTTCAATTGGAAGAAATGAAAGCGTTAAAAAGGGTGCATGGCGGTGCTGCATTATTCAAGCAAAAAGGACTCGAACCTTCAATAAATGAAAAAAAACATGCAAATCATGTAGAAAAACAACAAATTGGCAAACTAGCTGCTTCCTACATCGATAATGGGGATTGTGTTTATCTTGATGCAGGAACAACCATACTTGAAATGATCCCTTATATGAAGGAAAAGAACGTTACGGTCCTTACAAATGGACTTATGCATCTTCCATTACTTATGGAGGCCGACATAAAAACATTTCTTGTTGGAGGAAAATTGAAAATTGCAACGAACGCGATTGTAGGTACTCAAGCCGTTCAGTTCCTTTCCGATTATCGTTTTGATAAATGTTTTTTAGGTATGAACGGAATCCATCCGGATTATGGGCTGACAACACCAGATCCCGACGAAGCACTGTTAAAAATGAGAGCGATTCAATTATCGAATAAATCGTATGTTCTTGCAGATCATTCGAAACTATTTGAAACCACATTTGCCAGAGTTGGCTCAATTGAAGAGGTTACGATAATAACAGATGAAAATGATGAAGAGGCAGTACTTTTATTACGAAAACATTCAAATGTAAAGGTTGTGACACCATGATATATACGGTAACGCTTAACCCTTCCATCGATTATATAGTGGAAGTTGATCAGTTCAAAGAGAATCAATTAAATCGAACGAAGCGGGATACGAAATTCCCTGGAGGCAAAGGAATAAACGTGTCACGTGTTCTAAAGACAATTAATATGGATTCTATTGCTTTGGGGTTTTTAGGAGGATTTACTGGTTCATTCATTCGCGATTTTTTACAGGATGAACAAATTCAAACGGACTTTATTGAGGTGTCTGAGGATACGAGGATCAATGTTAAATTAAAAAGTGATTATGAGACGGAAATCAATGGCTTGGGGCCGAGTATTTCTAGATTTCAATATGAGCAAATTTTGGAGAAAATCAAACTATTAAAAAATGGAGATACGATTATATTAGCTGGTAACGTAGCTCCAAATATGCCTGCAGACTTTTATGAAACGGTTGCGATGGAATGCGAGCATAAAGGAATTGACGTAATTGTTGATACAAGCGGCCCTTCTTTGTTGAATGTACTGAAATATAAACCGTTTTTAATTAAACCGAACCATCATGAACTTGGAGAGATTTTTGAAACGGAGATTCATACGATCGAGGATGCTGCTACATATGGGAAGAAACTTGTTGCTTTAGGCGCGAAACATGTTATTGTTTCCATGGCTGGTGATGGTGCAGTCTTATGTACATCTGACAAAATATATACAGCGAACGTACCTAAAGGAAACGTCGTGAATTCGGTTGGAGCAGGTGATTCACTAGTAGCGGGTTTTATCGGGACGTATAAAAAAACAGGAAATCTACTTGAAGCATTTAAATTTAGTATTGCTTCGGGAAGTGCCACTGCGTTTTCAGCCGACCTTTGTCAAAAAGTCGATATCGAACATTTAGTATCGCAGATTGAAGTTAGTGAGATTACAGGGGGATAAAAGGATGAAAATCACCGATTTATTAAAGAGAGAAACAGTGATTATAGATTTTAAAGCAACGACTAAGCAAGATGCCATTGATGAATTGGTTGAGAAATTATCAGGTGCAGATCGTTTGAATGATAAAGAAGCATATAAAAAAGCCATTTTAGCACGTGAAGCACAAAGCACGACAGGGATAGGCGAAGGAATCGCGATCCCGCATGCAAAAACAGCTGCAGTAAAAACGCCCAGCATTGCGTTTGCACGATCCACGCAAGGTGTAGATTATGAATCTCTTGATGGTCAGCCGGCACATTTACTCTTTATGATCGCTGCAAGTGAAGGTGCGAACAATGCTCATTTAGAAACCTTATCAAGATTATCTTCTTTATTGATGGATGCTAGTTTCCGGGATCAATTGTTATCGGCGCAATCAGAATTAGAAATCATTTCATTGATTGACAAAAAAGAACAAGAAAACGCAGAGGAAGAAGAAGTAGAAAAAAATGAACCTGTATCTTCTACGGGAAATAAAAAAATCTTGGCTGTTACCGCTTGCCCAACAGGTATTGCACACACATATATGGCTGCTGATGCGCTTAAAGCAAAAGCGAAAGAAATGGGTGTTGATATTAAAGTTGAAACGAATGGTTCGACAGGGATTAAAAATGGCTTAACAGCTTCGGAAATTGAAGAAGCGGATGGGATTATTGTTGCGGCAGATAAACAAGTTGAAATGAATCGATTCGCTGGGAAAAAAGTCGTGATCGTCCCTGTTGCACAAGGGGTGCGAAAACCGGAAGAGTTGATTACGCGAGCAATAAAGGGTGATGCCCCTGTTTATAAAGGTGATGCCAGCAAAGCAGAAAGCAAGGAAAAAGGCGGGAATGGTATTTATAAACATTTAATGAGTGGTGTAAGTAACATGCTTCCGTTCGTCGTTGGTGGCGGTATTCTGATTGCACTATCCTTTATGTTTGGCATTCATGCAAATAATCCTGCTGATCCAACCTATAATCCAATTGCAAAGGCTTTAAATGATATTGGTGGAGGCGGTGCCTTCTTCTTCCTGGTGCCAATCCTTGCAGGTTTCATCGCGAGCAGTATTGCTGATCGACCGGGATTTGCCCCAGGTATTGTCGGTGGTTACTTAGCTGCAGAAGCAGGTGCTGGATTTCTAGGCGGTTTGATTGCCGGATTCCTTGCCGGTTATGTAGTATTAGGCTTGAAAAAACTATTTAATATGCTCCCTGCAACATTGGAAGGGATTAAACCCGTTTTACTTTACCCTGTATTTGGTATTTTAATTACCGGACTTATTATGATGTTTGTTATAAACGGACCCGTTTCATCGATTAATAGCGGTCTTACGAATTGGCTACAAAGCTTGTCAGGTACGAATGCAGTCTTACTTGGTATATTGCTAGGTGGGATGATGGCTGTTGATATGGGAGGCCCTATTAATAAAGCAGCCTTTACATTTGGTATAGCGGCAATCGAAGCTTCGAGCTTTGGCCCACACGCAGCCGTAATGGCAGGTGGTATGGTTCCACCGCTTGGAATTGCCCTTGCTACAATTATGTTTAAGCGCAAATTTTCTGATACAGAAAAGAAATCAGGGGTTACGAATATTTTCATGGGAGCATCTTTCATAACAGAAGGAGCTATTCCATTCGCAGCAGCTGATCCAATACGTGTGATCATAAGCAGTGTAATAGGTGCAGCAACAGCTGGTGGTTTATCTATGTTATTTAACGTAACTTTGCCAGCGCCACATGGTGGGATTTTTGTTATTCCCCTTGTCAATCACCCATTCCTCTATATTTTAGCGATCTTAATCGGCTCATTAATCACTGGGATTATTCTTGGGCTTTGGAAAAAGAAAACGGTATAACAAATTTTGAAAAAATGATCAATGGAGCTCATTTAAGCCCTTCATTGGTCATCTTTTTTATATGGAAATCAAAAAAATTCTTAAAAGAACGAGATGAGCCACTATTATTGACATGGTAAGAATGAATGAACGAGCAAAAGCAGCTTGAATAATTCTTTCACGAGGAGGTATAAGTCATGAATGTAATGATTGTTTATCAAATAAATACCATAAAGTGAAATCAATTCTAATGTAAGTTCATGCACAGCTTCCATGTTATTCAATGGCTAAATTATGTAAAGTAAAAAGAAATTGCGTATAAACGCTGATATGATGCGTGTATACGCAATTTTATGAAGCAATCAATAAAATTACTATTCTTTTCCTCAATTTCCTTGGGAAAAATTGAACACTGAAAAACACTTGAATGCTTGTTATCCTTGTGAAGTGCTTAACAAGGAGGTTACAGGATGAAACTTTTAAGTATCGTGATATGTATGATCACTTTTTGTATAATTTCTATTGGGTATAATTTACCTGTAAATACATCAAAGGTATATGCTGCACAGAAACAGCATCTTACAAAACAAGGGGAAACGATTTGGGATATCGCAAAGCAATATGGTGTGCCAATTCAACAGTTAAAGGAAGTTAATGATAATGATAATAATGTCGTGATTCCTGGTGAAACATTTATCATACCTACTAGTATTAGTGACAGTGATAAAGAGCTGTTAAGCAGATTGGTTCATGCTGAGGCGAAAGGTGAACCATATGATGGCAAGGTTGCAGTTGCAGCTGTTGTTTTGAATCGCGTTCATGATCATGCTTTTCCGGATACAATTTCTGAAGTCATTTATCAGGACAACCAATTTTCACCGGTAGATGACGGTAGTATCAAAGAACCTGCTGATGAAGATTCGAAAAAAGCTGTTAATGAAGCACTCGCCATTCAAGGTTATACGTTTGATCAATTATATTTTTATAATCCGAGCATATCAAGCAGTAAATGGATGAGAACGCTAAACGTGACGAAAATAATCGGTGCACATCATTTTGCCATTTAAAACATATTAAGGGATGAAGAAGGTATACGCTTCTTCATCCCTTTTTCTTTAATACAGCAAAGAAGTGGAGTATACTAAATGAAATGAATCATAAAAGGCTGGAATTCCTGAAATAGGGAAGAAGATTGGCCGGAAATTTGGAGCTGAGTGAATGGCAAATACTCATGTTTATACTAAGAAGGAAGAAGTTGCTAATGCAATCACGCATGGTATCGGTGTATTGCTTAGTATCGCAGCTTTAGTATTTTTAATTATTTTTTCAGTGCAGCAAGGAAATGCCTGGCATGTGGTAGCTGCTACAATTTATGGAGTTTCGATGCTCACCTTGTTCGTAGCATCAACTTTGGTGCATAGCTTTCCAGAAGGAAAAGCGAAAGATGTTTTTGAGATTTTTGATCACTCAGCCATCTATTTTTTCATTGCCGGTACATATACGCCGATTATGCTTATTGCGGTTCATGGTACGTTAGGTTGGACTCTTCTTAGTATTGTTTGGGCAGTAGCAATAGTAGGGACTGTTTTTAAAGCATTCTTTGTGAAAAAGTTCCTATTTCTCTCGACCCTTTTGTATATTGCAATGGGGTGGATGATTGTCATAGCATGGGGACCAATATCCGCAAACTTGCCGGCAACGGGTGTCCAATTATTAATGATAGGCGGCTTACTTTACACAGTTGGAGCGATATTCTATGTGTGGCGTGGGTTTCCATTTCATCATGCAGTATGGCATTTATTTGTATTAGGCGGATCTGCTGCACACTTTTTTGCTGTATTACTGTATATAATCCCGATTCAGTTGTTATAACGGGACAAATTGATTAAAAAAGGAACGTTCATTCAAGGCTCTATTCTTGTTGATTTTTAACTAATGCGATATTGAATTAAAAAACAAAAGTCAACCAAATATGAATAAGTTGGTGGTTTTAGTTGAAGATTACTTTTGCAAGGTTTAAATTTCTTTATTCGGGAAATAGATAAACTAATAAGTACAAGGAGGTCTCATTTTGTGAAAAAGTCATTACAAGTATTATTTGTCTCATTTGCAGCCATACTTTTGTTAGCTGCTTGTGGAAACAAAAACGAGGTTGATAATCCGCCAGTGGAAGAAAAGGCCGGACAAACAAATAGCGGGAATGCTAATGTAGAGCAGGATCAAATTCAGAACACAGAATTAGCTGCTAAAGGTAAATTTAAGGAATTTGAACTTGGCGTGGAGTATGCGGGCGATAAAGAGTATAGTGTTGATTATGATACATTAGGTGATATGGAAGCGTCTATTGAAGATGAAATGAATGGAGAGCATATGTATGGTGATGATGCGATGAGTCAATTAAACACTAAATTCGATCAACTAACTTTTACAAAAGATACTTCAGATAATGAAGTTATTAAAGAAGTACTGCAAGTGTTTAACCTTGATGAAAATTATCAGGAGTTTGAATTAGACATTCATTTTAATGATGGTACAAAAAAAGAATATAAGAATAACAAATAAACAAAAGGAGCAGCGACGCTGTTCCTTTTTTGTTGGTTGCTAATCAAGCTGTAGTGTTCTTTGGAAGTACTTTGGCTGTCTCTAACCTGGAGCGAAGAAGAATACCTAACCAGCCAGCAAGGATTGCTTTTGCAATACCGACAAGGATGAAAGGGAGAAAACCCCCAACAAATGCAGCTGTCCAAGACATTGATGCTACAATCTTAAGCCAAGCTGTACCAATTAGTAATGGAAAGAACATGGAAATGATGTTCGCAATGATTGCATGAAACACAGTGTACTTCGTTTTTTCAAGATAAAAGCCAATGAAAAAAGCAGCTGGAATAAAGCCGATTAAATAGCCACCAGTAGGTCCAACAATTCGTGAAATTCCACTTGTCATTTCTGCAAACACAGGGATTCCGACTGCACCAAGTAATAAGTAAAGAAGTACAGAATACGTTCCTCTTTTTGCGCCTAATATTGTTGCAGCTAAGCCAACTGCTAATGTTTGCCCTGTAAATGGAACAGGTGGAATTGGAATCATGACTTGTGAGAGGATTCCAATGATTGCTGCAAATAAAGCAATAATAATAAGATTGACTAGCCGAGTTTGACTTTTAGTTTGCAAGATTTCCACTCCTTTTGTTAACTTATAAATATATTTGGTTTACAATTCAATTTTAATCGTGATGATGTTGACTGTCAATCTATTATTTTTTAACTTTTTTGAAATAATGTGAAAATAAGAATGATTCTAGAGATTTTAAAAAAAGGTGAAACCTTCGCAAAACAAATTCGTATAGTAGGTAAGCAACAAAAAAGAAAGAGAGGAGTGTTTACCAGTCATGTAAATGAGATGTATGACCAGATTTAAAAATTGAGAATAAAGGATGAGGACGATGGAGGTATTTGGATTCCCACTTGAAACAATTTACTTATATACTTTAATTATTTCTGGTGCATTGACTCTTATTTTTATTTTATTCAATGATATCCTTTCCGGCTTGGAAGCTCCCGATTACTTAAATCCGGTATTAATCCTCGCTTTTCTCACCGTTTTCGGTGCTTCTGGTTATCTTTTTGAAAAGGTAACAAACTTGCATAGTGGTTTATCCGCAGTCATATCTGGATGCATTGCGCTCCTGATTGTCAGCTTGTTGAATATTTTCATTCTTATACCATTATCAACTGCGGAAGAATCACTATCCATTTCCGAATCGGACTTGAAAGGAAGAATCGGCAAAGTGCTAACATCCGTTCCAGTGGATGGTTTTGGGGAAGTGCTGATTGAAGGTGCGAGTGGCTCGATTGCGAAGCCTGCAGTAAGCTTTAATAATGAAGCAATTCCAGCAGCATCGATCGTATTAGTAATTGAAGTGAAAAATGGCGTATTACATGTTTTACCACATCAACAGATAGAAATTGGATAGGGGGATATTTTAGATGCTAGAATATTTATGGATTATTGGAGTAGTCGTTGTATTATTATTAGTTCTTGTTGGGGTATTTATCACGAAATATCGGACTGCAGGACCTGATGAGGCTTTAATTATTACAGGAAGTTACTTAGGCAACAAAAATGTACACACAGATGAATCGGGAAATAAAATTAAAATCGTCCGTGGAGGCGGAGCATTTGTACTGCCAGTTTTTCAACAAGCAGAACCACTAAGCTTGTTATCTAGTAAATTGGAAGTTTCCACTCCGGAAGTTTATACAGAGCAAGGTGTTCCAGTAATGGCAGACGGTGTTTCCATCATTAAAATTGGTAGTACAATCAACGAGATTGCGACTGCTGCTGAACAATTTTTAGGAAAAGCGAAGGAAGATCGCGAACAAGAGGCGCGTGAAGTGCTTGAAGGACATTTGCGTTCCATCCTTGGTTCCATGACAGTAGAAGAGATCTATAAAAACCGTGAGAAATTTTCACAAGAAGTTCAACGTGTGGCTTCTCAGGATCTTGCGAAAATGGGTTTGGTGATCGTATCATTCACTATTAAAGATGTTCGTGATAAGAATGGCTATCTTGATTCACTTGGTAAACCTCGAATCGCTCAAGTGAAACGGGATGCTGATATTGCTACAGCTGAAGCTGATAAAGAAACAAGAATCAAACGGGCTGAAGCATCGAAAGAAGCACAGCAAGCGGAACTAGAGCGAGCAACAGAAATTGCTGAAGCAGAAAAAATTAATAAACTGAAAGTTGCAGAATTCCGCAGAGAACAAGATATCGCAAAAGCTCGAGCTGACCAAGCATACGACCTAGAGACTGCTCGTTCGAAACAGGAAGTAACAGAACAGGAAATGCAAATTAAAATCATTGAACGGCAAAAGCAAATTGAACTTGAGGAAAAAGAGATTCTGCGCCGTGAGAAACAATATGATTCTGAAGTGAAGAAAAAAGCAGATGCAGATCGCTATGCTGTTGAGCAAGCTGCTTCAGCAAATAAAATGAAAGATATTGCTGAGACAGATGCGAATAAATATCGCGTAGAAGCAATGGCGAAAGCAGAGGCAGAAAAAATTAGAGTGGATGGTCTGGCAAAAGCAGAGGCACAGAAAGCTCAAGGAACAACAGAAGCTGAAATCATTCGATTAAAAGGGGTTGCCGAAGCAGAAGCGAAGCAAAAAATCGCCGAGGCATTTGAACAGTTCGGTCAAGCGGCTGTTATGGACATGATTTTGAAAATGCTTCCTGAATATGCGAAGCAAGTGGCAGCTCCATTAGGTAATATCGATAAGATTACAGTAGTAGATACTGGTAGCAATGGCCCAAACAGCGGTGCCAATAAAGTAACCAGTTATGCGACTAATCTCATGTCAACTTTACAGGAATCACTGAAGGCTTCTTCAGGAATTGATGTAAAGGATTTATTAGAAAGTTTCGCAGGAAAAAGAAACCCACAATTAGATCGAAATCGTGCTGAAACTGAACTCGTTGAAACGAACCTAACAATGGCTGCAAGTAAAGAAATGCAAGAGAAATAAGGATATCAAAGGGTCTGACCACGTACTTTAAATCCAGTATGTAGTGTAATTACACTACATACTGGATTTACTAGTTTCGGTGTCGGACCTTTTATTTTTGATGAAGTAAAGGAAAAGAATGCGGATGACTAAACTTGTCCCAATCTTAATAAACCGTGTGATATGGAGTTGCCTTTTACTGTTTGAGGGTTTACATAATAAATAGATTTGTATAGCTAATTTAACAAAACTAAGACGAATGTCTATGCAAACAAGATTATAGAACATACACCTATTAGGAATAGGAATTTAGAAGAAATCGAGGAGGGTTATAATGAACCAAGAATATCCTTATTTCTATCATGGTTATGATCTAAGAAGACCTGTATATGGTGGTCGGCCAGGATTCGGTGGCGTTGGCTTTGGAGGATTCGGTGGCGTTGGCTTTGGAGGATTTGGTGGAGGATTGGCTGGCGGTTTGCTCGGTGGGCTTGCTGCGGGCGCTTTATTAGGCGGGAGTTTTGGAGGCTATGGTGTCAGACCGAGACCATACCCGTACCCATCGTACCCTTATCCCTATCAGTATCCTTATAATGGGGGATATCCGGTATACTGATGGCGTAATAACGAATGTATTCCAATTAGACCTTGTTATCTATGCACGTATCCAGTGTTTAGTATTTACGAGGTCTAAAACTATGTATTGGGATATCTGCATTACTTTGTCATAGAATCAATTCCAATCAAATCGGTCAAATATCTTCGTAATTAACCACCAGACAGCGCGGAAAGGTAAACTTAATACTTGAAAAATCAGATGAAATATACCTTCTCCAATTAACTCTCCGAAGAACTCCTTTATTTTTTCGAATCGCTTCTTTTTTTGTTTTTTCATCTGTTTTGTCATACTTAAACAGACCATTCAAAAAGTAATATTTCAATGGTTCTAGTATGTTGGATTTTAAATCAAAAGTATACCGTTTATCAATTGACCCAATTATTTTTAAGGGAGATATTTTGAAAAATTCTAAAATGAAAAGCGAATTCATCAAAAAAAAGTGGTTCATTTTGTTGAAATTCGTAGCAATTTAAAAAACTCTCCAATATTTCTGGTTTTATTTTTCCAAGTAAGTCTGTCACATAAAACTGATATTGGAATTTTTCAAACAAAAACAAAAGGCCTGCTTCTTCAAAAAGTTCCTTGCTCTCACTTTCATTCATGAATCATCACTCCTTATTTCCATTATGCCAAAATGACTCCAACATAAACCTCGGTAAAATAACTGGAGAAATTTAAAAATGAAGTAGATCTAAGAAAAATATGAATTTCAACAATTTCCTCGTCAGAATATAATAAAATATGCTAATGCCATAAATGAATTAAATAAAGTATCCAGGGTTCTAAGTTTTAACCATATAAAGAAAAGGTGACTCATTTTGAGTCACCCATGGATTCAACCTATTAATACATCGCAGCAATTTGTTTTTGAAGTTCGCCATTTTCAAGATATTCATCATATGTTACTTGTTTATCTACCGTACCACTTGGAGTTATTTCAATAATACGGTTAGCGATTGTTTGAGTAAACTGATGATCGTGTGATGCAAAAATCAATGAGCCTTTAAAATTAATAAGGCCGTTATTCAAAGCAGTGATGGATTCTAAATCAAGGTGAGATGTTGGTTCATCAAGCATTAGAACATTTGAACCACTCAACATCATTTTTGATAACATGCAACGAACCTTTTCTCCACCAGATAGAACACTAGGTTTCTTCAGTACTTCTTCACCAGAGAAGAGCATTCTTCCTAAGAAACCACGCAGGAAGTTTTCTGTTTGATCGTTTGGTGAGTATTGACGTAACCAATCGACTAATGTAGTGTCAATTCCTTCAAAGTATTCAGCATTGTCTTTCGGGAAATAGGCTTGAGTGGTTGTTATACCCCATTTGAATGAACCACTATCTGGTTCCATTTCGCCTGCTAGAATTTTAAACAATGTTGTTTTAGCAATTTCGTCTTTCCCAACAAAAGCAATTTTGTCGTCTTTATTCATAATGAAGCTTACATTGTCTAATACTTTAACACCGTCAATTGTTTTTGAGATGTCTTCAACACGTAATAAATCATTGCCAATTTCACGTTCCGGTGTGAACGCAACATATGGATAACGACGAGATGATGGTTGAATATCATCTAAAGTGATTTTCTCAAGAGACTTTTTACGCGAAGTTGCTTGACTTGATTTAGAAGCGTTGGCACTAAACCTTGCCACGAAGGCTTGTAATTCTTTAATTTTTTCTTCCTTTTTCTTGTTAGCATCTTGAGCCAATTTAAGAGCAAGTTGGCTTGATTCATACCAGAAATCATAGTTTCCGACGTATACTTTGATTTTACCGAAATCAAGATCAGCAATATGCGTACAAACTTTATTTAGGAAGTAACGATCATGTGAAACAACAATGACCGTGTTTTCAAAGTTGATTAAGAATTCTTCTAACCATTTAATGGCTTTTAAGTCAAGGTGGTTGGTAGGCTCATCTAGAAGAAGAACGTCCGGTTTACCGAATAGGGCTTGAGCAAGTAATACTTTTACTTTCTCTCCACCTGATAATTCAGCCATTTTCTTTGTATGAAGATCTTCACCAATTCCTAGACCTTTAAGAAGGATAGCCGCTTCAGATTCTGCTTCCCATCCATTCATATCTGCAAATTCACCTTCAAGTTCAGCTGCTTTCATGCCGTCCTCGTCCGTGAAATCTTCTTTCATATAGATGGCATCTTTTTCCTGCATCACTTGGTACAGTTTTTCATGGCCCATAATAACAACTTTAAGTACTTCATGTTCTTCGAATTCAAAATGGTTTTGTTTCAAAATAGCAAGACGTTCACCAGGTCCCATGTGAACGTCGCCTGTTTGTGCTTCTATTTCACCAGAAAGGATTTTTAGAAATGTAGATTTTCCAGCTCCATTTGCTCCGATCAAACCGTAACAGTTGCCCGGATTGAATTTTATATTAACTTCATCAAATAACTTACGGTCACCATAGCGCAGGCCGACATTATTAACAGTAATCATTTACTTACATACCTCCAATGACAATATCTATAAAAGTATACCATGTATTGCCGTCGTGGAGAAATGTTTTCAGTTAAACTGTGAATTTATCTACAAATTACTGCTATTAATCATCGATTCAAGCGGTTATTCATAAAAATGAATGATATTTGGGAGAAAAGTTGATATTTGTCAAAATAATATCAAAAATTTGAAACTTTTTTGATATTGAATACGTTTAATAATAGAGAGAGGCAAAATTCTTGTGGGGGTGAGTGCTCGTGGTAAGAAATATAATATTGGGTGGAATATGTAGCACGATCATTCTATTAAGTTCCTGCAGTTATTTTTCTGTTAGCAGCACGGAAGATGCAAAACTTCGGGAAATGAAGATTATAGATGAAAACTTACAATTAAAAGATAAAGTAGCGGAATTAGAGGAATATATATCAATGCTTGAAAAGAATCACCAAATTGCTTTTAGTATTAACGAAGGTATTTCCCGTTTTATGGAAGCTGTCGAAACAAAGGATCTAGTTGAGTTGAAGAATAGAGTGGCAGAAGATGTTAGTATCGAGTCAACAGGCATTACATTCGATAATGGAAAATATTTGAGGTATAGCTTCAGTCAATCTAATGATTATCTGAAGTTGAAAGAGCATGAGATTAATTCTGAAAAAGCGATTTTCGTATATGAGGTTTTTTCTGATGACAATAAAGTGAAAGCAAAGCACCTATCAGTTGAAGTTGTGCATCAGAAAAATGGCTGGAAAATTAATAATGTAACAGAGGAGATCTTATAATATCCTTTATAATTAAGGGAGGGCGATGGGCCATCCCTTTCTAATAACATTAAATATTACTGTTGTAACTAAAAGAAATGTCCCAAAAGCAGACGTTTTTTAATGTTTTAATACGAAGGCTCCTTCCGTAAGCAACTTAGAGGTTTTGCAGAAAGGTTGTTATTCATGGGTAAATGCTATTGTTATGAAAAATATAAAGATGAGCTTCCTAAGGGGATAAAAATAACATGTTTCAGGGATGCATGCAAAAATTATAGAGAGCATAATGCAGGAATGCATAAAAAATTGGAGGGCAACCAAAAAGAATAAAATGGTCGAACTATTCCTCCAAAAGGAACTAAATAGTTCGACCATTTTTAGTGTGGTAAGTAAAAGCTAGATTACAGCTTACTAAGTTAAAACGATAATCAATTGTGTTCACTTATCAATTTGAATTCACGTCCTGGGCAGACTATTTATTTGTATTCTTCAACTTTTAATACTTGTCCATTGTTTGCATCAATGATCACTCCTGTTTCACGATGGTCGGCTGTGCTTATTTCGAAATTATAGACTATACGATTGTTAAAGTAATCCAAATCCGCTTCGGTTATCGTCCCTCTTACTTTATCTAAAGCTATTTGTTTTGCATCTACTAAAGATATATTTGTCGAAACGTTTTGAAGTTCATTTACCTCAATCTTGAGATCGTTTTTTCCTAATATGTTTTGATCGACTTCTAAAACTTTGCCTGTTAAGGCATCAATATCTATTTCGTATTTTATATCTTGTTTTACGATAATAACTTCGTATTTTTTACCCTCTCTATCTTCGTCTAAATGAGTATTCGTTACAATACCACCTTTTGTTTCATTCAGTGCAAGTTCATTTGCTTTTTGTTCAGTAATCTTTTGTGATATTACACTTTTCGGTGAAGTTTCATTTGTCTGTAGTGTAGTAAGTTTATTACTTGTCATCGCATAAGCACTCGCTCCGATCCCACCTATGACTATAGCACCGGTTACTAGCTTTGTTATGATATGCATGGTTTTTGACCTCCATAATTTTTTATATCTTTATTTTTATCATAACCAATGGAATTTATAGAAAAAGAAAAAGAAGGTTAAAGTTTCCTTAGAAAAGTATAAGAATATAAAGTGGTCAGTTTTTTGCTTCCTTTAATACTTGCTCATAAACATGATACGAGCCATTTTTTTAGCGTAAAAATGTTGATGGTAATTGTGCAATATGGTTCGATTCTAATTGCGAAAACTGGAATCAGGTCATAATGAAGAAAGGATAATATCTGGGTGGTTTTTGACATTTCATAACCTTGGAAGCTTCATGATAATTTTGATAAAAGGAATCGAAAGTAGGGAGTGTAGGGGAATGGACGATCGATTTATACAGCAGAAGCGATTTCAAATGCTTGGTACAGAAGGCCAGCGCAAGCTTCAAGAAGCTTGCGTGACTATTATTGGCTGCGGAGCGCTCGGATGTGCGGTAGCAGATATTCTCGCCCGTGCTGGTATTGGAACATTAATTCTAGTAGATCGAGATTATGTTGAAATTTCTAATTTACACCGTCAAACGCTGTACACTGAACAAGATGCTATTGAGATGCTTCCCAAAGTAGAAGCCGCAAAAAGACGACTCAATCAAGTAAATCAACATGTTTCAGTTAAAACGGTATTTGATCATGCAGATGCTGAACTGATTGAACATTTTACTAAACGAAGCGATATTATTGTCGATGGCACTGATAATTTTGAAACAAGGCTGATCGTTAATGACGCCAGTCTGAAGCATCAAATACCGTGGATTTACGGTGCGTGTGTGGGAAGTACGAGCGTTGTAAAGTCTTTTTATTCAGATTTATCTGCCTGTTTTCGCTGTTTATTGCCCGTTTTACCAGCTACTAATGATACATGTGCTACGGTTGGAGTGATTGCTCCAGCGGTTTTTATGACAGCTGCTTTCCAATGTGCTGAGGTGTTCAAATATCTTTGCGGTGATAAAGATAATATGAAAAAAAAGCTGGTATGGCTTGATGTCTGGACTAATCAACAGCATCAATTTGGAATAGAAAAAATGAAGCGTTCTGATTGCCCTTCATGTGGCGAGGAACGTATGTACCCTGCGCTTCAACGATCAACTCAAACAAAGTTCGCTTCATTTTGTGGCCGTGATTCAGTGCAAATTATTCCTGCTAATGGGCGAACACTCACACTTGATGATGGTGAAAATGTAGCAAAAAAACAAAGACTCCCGTCAAAACGAACTCCTTACTTCGTTCAAATAGAATATAAAGGTTGTCGTGTAATGATATTTGCCAATGGTCGTTTACTCTTACATGGAATTCAAGATGTGAACGAAGCAAAATCGTTGTATCATCAATTATTCGGTTGAAACTACATCATTTAATATGGGGGCATTTTGTAATACATGTCCGAATATAAGTAAAATAGTTGAAATTTTAAAATGCCCTACCTGACTAAAGGGTGCGTTTTTATGATTATTTCGCACCGAATCTAATATCTAACAGGGAGTGGTTATTACTTACCGAACATATACACTTTTCTCTCGAGAGGAGGTCATTGGCCATTTTTGAAAACAGGAATCCGATCACAGTAAAAGAAGCGATCTCAAGAATTATGAAAAAAGTAGATAAAATCCAAAGTGAAACGATTCCTCTATCTGAAGCGGCAGGGCGTATTTTAGCAGAACCTGTATTGGCGAGCCATGATGTCCCGCCATTTAACCGTTCTATCTATGACGGTTTTGCGGTTCGTTCTGTAGATACAACAGGAGCATCCAGTTATTCGCCAATTGCTTTTACAGTGATTGATCGTATTGCTGCAGGCGATGTGTCGACCGCACTGCTTGGCAAAAATAAAGCAGCCCGTATCATGACGGGTGCTGAACTACCGAAAGAATCGGATGCGGTGGTTATGCTTGAGCAAACAGTTAGTGGTGAACATTCATTTACAATTCGCAAGACGTTTACTCAACTTGAAAATGTATCCTTAAAAGGAGAAGATGCAAAAAAAGGTGAAGTCATTATTGAAAAAGGGTCCCATATTACTCCAGGCGTGATTGCTGTTTTGGCGACGTTTGGCTATACGCATGTGAAAGTGGCGAAACGACCCGTTGTTGGTTTGCTTGTTACTGGCTCTGAATTACTGGATGTGTCAACTCAGCTTAAACCAGGAAAAATTCGAAATTCTAACGGTCCGATGATAATAGCCCAGCTCAAGAGACTGGGTGTGGAGCCCAGATGGCTAGGTGTATTGAATGATGATGTAGAGGCCTGTTATTTATCAGTTAAGCAAGCGGCAAAAGATTGCGATGCGGTAATTACAACAGGGGGCGTGTCGGTAGGTGACTATGATTACTTACCAGCTGTTTATGAAAGGATGGGGGCGGAAGTCCTATTTAATAAAGTAAAAATGCGTCCAGGTAGTGTGACAACTGTTGCACATACTGATCATGTTTTATTATTTGGCTTGTCTGGAAATCCTAGTTCCAGTTTTGTCGGATTTGAATTGTTTGCCAGACCAGCGCTTTTTGCTATGAGCGGTTCAAATAAGCCATATTTACCTTATAGTAAAGCAGTTTTACAGGAAGATTTACAAGAAAATCCGTTTACGCAATTTATCCGGGCTGTCTACGAATCAAGTCCAACAGGCGCAATCATTAATCCTGCCGGTTTTAATAAATCGAACTCTGTTACTTCGATCGCACGAGGCAATTCGTTCATAGTTCTTCCAGGCGGAACACACGGATATAAGAAAGGGGAAATAGTAGACGTCTTGTTACTTGGCGTGGATGAAGGCGGAGAAAACTGGGTCATACAGGAGTAAGAAGCAGTTAAATTTCCGGACTGTCCATCCCAAAAGTCTTTAGACGGAGGAAAATATGAACCCATTTGAAGTTACACCAGAAGTGCTATGTCCCAATCGTTATTTACAATACGTGACACATGCAGAAGTAGGTGCAGTGACGCTGTTTTCCGGTATTGTCAGAGAGTGGACGAATGGAAAACGAACGCTATTTTTAGAATATGAAGCTTATGTACCAATGGCTGAGAAAATACTTACCGAAATTGGAGCTGACATTCAAAGGAAGTGGCCGGGAACTCGTATCGCAATTGCCCATCGAATCGGAAAATTGCAAATTTCTGAAACTGCGGTAATCATAGCTGTATCTTCGCCGCACCGACAAATAGCATATAAAGCTAATGAATTTGCAATTGAACAAATTAAAAAACTCGTCCCAATTTGGAAAAAAGAAATTTGGGAAGATGGTGAAAAGTGGGTGGGTGGGCAAACGTATAAACCGTTGTGAGGTGGGGAACGATGATTCATCTTTATTATTTTGCACAAATCAAAGAATTGACTCAAAAAAAAGAAGAAACGATTTTATGGGCAGATGGGACTGTCGCACAGCTTGTCAAATGGGCGGATGAGACTTATCCAGGATTTACAGACTATTCATGGCAAGTCGCAGTAAATGAAGAATATGTATTAGAAACAGAACAAATAAATCCGGGTGATATTGTCGCTTTCATTCCTCCGGTAAGTGGTGGGTAAAATGAATCAGAATCGTAAAGGACTGATATGATGAAACAACCGCTTACAGATACCTTAAACAGGCCTTTGCGCGATTTACGCATTTCAGTAACTGACCGCTGCAATTTTCGTTGCACGTACTGCATGCCGAAAGAAGTGTTTGGTGATAAGTATGTGTTTTTACCAAAAGGTGAATTATTATCCTTTGAAGAAATGACAAGACTTGCTTCGGTCTTTGTTCAAATGGGTGTAAAAAAAATTCGGCTGACTGGTGGTGAACCATTGCTACGTAACGATTTGCCGGAATTCATCAAGATGCTCAAGGATTTAGAAGGGCTAAAGGATATTGGTTTGACAACGAATGGATTGCTTTTGAATAAATACGGAAAAGCTCTTTATGAGGCAGGACTGCGGCGCTTGAATATTAGCCTTGATGCATTATCCAAAGAAATATTCAGCAAAATGAACGGTCGTGGCATCAATCCAGCTCTAATCCTTGAGAATATCGAGTATGCCACAAATCTCGGTTTTTCAGTAAAAGTTAATATGGTCGTCCAAAGAGGTGTCAATGAACAAGAAATTATTCCGATGAGCGCTTATTTTAAAGAGAAAAATATTACGCTTCGGTTTATTGAATTCATGGATGTTGGCAATGATAACGACTGGAGTTTTCAGAAAGTAGTTTCGAAAAAAGATATTTTAAGTGAATTGCTCAATCAATATCAATTGATTCCTGTGGATGCTGATTATTTCGGTGAGGTGGCTGAGCGCTATCGTTATGAAAATAGTGAAGCAGAAATCGGCTTTATACCGTCTGTCTCTAAATCCTTTTGCTCATCTTGTACACGGGCACGTTTATCATCGGACGGAAAATTGTATACGTGTTTATTTGCGTCAAACGGTTATGATTTGCGGAAACTTCTTCGGGAAAATGCGACAAGTGACGAACTGTCTAATGCAATTTGGCAAGTATGGACTAACCGGACAGATCGCTATTCAGACGAACGGACAGATCTTCAGGCAATAAGTAGTAAGAAAATCGGTATGTCTTATATTGGTGGCTGAATACATGGGTGTTGGACCTTATTGAAAAAAGGGAGTGTGAAATGATAGAATTTACGCATTTCAATGAACAGGGTCGTGCTAGAATGGTCGATATTACTAAAAAACATGAAACGAGTCGAACAGCCATAGCCCAATCCAGTCTTCTATTAACAGATGAAATATATATAAAAATTGCGAATGGTTCGATGGAAAAAGGAGACGTTCTTGCTGTTGCCCAAGTTGCAGGAATTATGGCAGCGAAACAAACGAGCCATATTATCCCGATGTGCCACCCGATTACTTTAACTAGCATCGATATAGTTTTTCACTGGGAAAGGACGGAAGATGCTTACCGATTAAATATTAAATGTTCTGCAAAAACGAAGGGGAGCACGGGTGTTGAAATGGAGGCGCTCACTGCAGCTTCCGTTTGTGCCTTAACCGTATATGACATGTGTAAATCTATTCACAAAGGAATCATCATCGGACCGACATTTTTAGTTAGTAAAACAGGCGGTGAGAGTGGTGATTATAGTAGAAATGAATATACAAAGTCTGTATAACGGGAAATATTACTTACTATGAAGGATCTATCATGAAGCGCGCTACACTTGCCTTTTCATAATGAACATTTTGCGAAAATTGGATTTTGGATACTATCTCGATAAAAGTAGATTTTCTGCTTAGTAGATTGGCAAAATTAATAACCTGTGAAGGTCCGCCCCTTTAGTTAAAAAACGCTTAGCTAATTATTGCTAAGCGTTTTGTATTGGATAGGCGCTAGTATGAATCATTTCGTTTGTTCAGTACTTGAAGTAGTCCAAGTAAAATAAAAGCTAATGTGATGCTAACCAAAACATAGCTGGAGGCAAGCTTGGTGTCGCCGGACTCTACGGCAATATAAATCGCGGTAGGAATTGTTTGCGTTTTACCGGGAAGATTGCCGGCGAACATAAGTGTTGCTCCAAATTCGCCGAGTGCACGGGTAAAGCTCAAAACGCCGCCGGCAACAATAGATTTACTAGCTAAAGGAATTGAAATTTTCGTGAAAACGATCCAATTAGAAGCCCCATCTACTTTAGCGGCATTTTCGATATCTTTATTAACTATTGTGAACCCTGCCTTGGCTGATTGAAACATGAGCGGAAATGCGATGACGCTTGCAGCTATTATTGCAGCAAAGGGGGTGAACAGGATGGTACTTCCTGTCCAAGTTTCAAAAAATTGGCCAATAGCTGAGTTTGCTCCAAAGATTAAAATTAATGAAAAACCAATTACAGAAGGTGGTAAAACGAGTGGTAGCATTAGTATTGTTTCAAGTATGATTTTTCCTTTAAATGATTTTACAGTGAACAACTTACCTACTAATACTCCACTGATAAAAACAGCAAGAGCTGCTGAAAATGAAACGATTAACGATAATTGAATGGGAAAAAAGTAATGCTGGTCCATAAACTTCCACCTTCAATTTTTAAACTTTATTTTGAAGTGATCGACATAAACCCGTTCTGTGAAAAAATATTTTGTACATCTGAATTATACAGAAATTTGATAAATAGTTCTGCCTCTTTCTTATTCGTACTGTTTTCGACTATCCCTCCGTAATATTGAATTTCTGAATGAAGGGCAGGGTCGATTTTTTCAATAGTTTTTAAATGATTTGAACTCATTGCATCCGAAAGGTAAACGATACCACCATCCACATTTTGTTGCTCCACAAGCGTTAATACATGACGGACATCTTTTGCTAACAATAATTTTTCTTGAGCATTTTCCCATGCACCTGTTTTTTGTAAAACTTCTTTTGCATAAGCGCCTGCGGGAACAATTTCAGGGATGCCGATTGCTATTTTGTTTCCTCTTACTAATAAATCCGATAAATTTGAATAATTTTTACTTTCTGGAACAACAACGACAAGAGAGTTTCTTAGAAAAACTCCACCAACATCCGGAATCAGCTTGTTTTGTTTGATAAGCGCTTGGTAATTTTGTTCTGAGGCAGAAAGAAATAGGTCTACTGGAGCGCCTTGCTCGATTTGTTTTTGCAGCATTCCTGATCCACCATAATTAAATGTAAGAGATATGCCTCGATTTTCCTTTTCGAAATCTTTCTTAATAACTTCCATACTATCTTTTAAACTGGCAGCCGCCGAAATGGTCAGTTCGACTTGATTTTGTTTCTCGGTACATCCACTGGTAAAGAGTAGAACCATTATGAACGAAAGTATGTAAACTAGCTTTAGGTAAATGTTCAATAGATCAGCCCCATTTTAGAAAGTGTATAAATCTTTTCTAATTTCACGAACCACATGCCTGAGTTCTGGAAGAATTAACTTTTCCATTGCAAGTTTAACTGCACCTATTGATCCAGGGGTGCAAAAAATCGCTGTATCGCTTGAGACTCCAGCAATTGCCCGTGAAAGGATAGCAGCAGAACCGATATCTTCCAGATAGCTAATCATACGGAAAATCTCACCAAATCCGATCATTTCTTTATCTAATAAAGGTTGAATACTTTCAATCGTTACATCTCTTTTAGCAAGTCCCGTTCCACCGTTCAGTAAAATTACATCTACTTTATGATCAATGCATCCGGAATGAAACGCCTGTACGATTTCCGCTTTTTCATCTGCAACAAGTTCATAAGCTGTCAAATTATGATCGTATTTTAAAAGCATTTCTTTCATTAACCGACCGCTATAATCCGTATCAATTGTTCTGGAATCACTAACTGTTATAACTTTACAGTTGATAATGTCTTGCGCTTCTTGTTTAAATTCGTTTGACATGAGACAGCCTCCTTATACGCTTACAATGTTTATATATGCTAAGTTAAAAAAATGATGCCTATCACATTTGTAATTGTGTAAGTCATAATACCGTATATCTCCTTTTAATAATTTTCCCCTGTGTGTACGTAGCATTTTCCTATATGTTAAATAAAGCTGTATTTGTTCATAAAATTCAAAATCACGCAAAATGGGTTTTCATTCAAATTCATAAAAAAAATAAAGAACTGGCTGAATGGGTATCCTTTATAACAAATCATCTATTTTTATGAAAAATGGGGTCATATTTCTAATGAAAAATAATGGACAAGTAAAAAAATAATTGGAAAATAAGGCGCTTCTTATTTTGAAAATGGCTCTTGCTTCCGCTCTGTCTTGGGAGATTGCTAAATTAGCTGGGTCACATCATCCTTATTTAGCACCTATGTCCGTCATTCTTTGTTTACAAACGACGATTAAACGGTCCATTCGCTTTTCCTATCATCGAATGATCGGGACGATTATTGGCATTTCAATTGTCGTGCTTTTTGCCCCCCACTTAAAAGTAAATGGTTGGACAATTGGAGCACTCATTCTTATCGCTTGTTTTGTCGCTAAATGGTTAAAAACTGATGAAACGGCTATCCATCAAGTCGCACTAACGGTGCTTCTCGTTTTTGTTTTAGGGCATAAATCCGGTAATTATCCGATCGATCGTTTCCGTGATACGTTAATTGGTGCGCTTGTTGCTGTTATATTACATATGCTCATATACCCACCGAATTTCACAAGACAGGTTTCAAAAAATATCGATCATTTCGCTGATCATTTAATAACAACCTTTAGTAAAGTATCAGAGTGGACCAAGTCTGGTCTTGAGAAACACATCGGCTACACCTTACAAACAGAGACAAATCGAGTACTCCAAGAGCTTCACCAAACTAAGAATCTTATGAAAGATACCGCAGATAGCCTTTCATATAATCCATTTGCGAAAAAAAGTAAGAAGGATCTGCAAAGTTTTCAACAAAGGATACATTACCTTACTCAAAGCTATTCTTATCTTTCAAATATTGTCGGGATACTAACCGCTTGGTCTGAAGCGGGAACAATAACTCCAATTCAACAAACTTTATGGTCTAATCAGATCAAAGCATTAACCCCCTTATTTCAGACAAAAGAAAACCCGATAGTGTTTCGTCTATCGGGTGATGCATTAAAGGTTGTCATTCCTACTGATCTTGAAGAACAGCAATTTCATATTTCTTTATTTTACGAAACGAGAAGTTTATTGAAAAAGCTGGGTCAGCTACCTAGCGACAAAGGTTAACTCGGTGGCAGAACGCGGTAGGGCCGCATCATTTCATAATCTTCATGCTCGAGCATATGGCAATGCCACACATATTGGCCTGTGTAAGGGAAAAATGGAATGATAACTCGGGGAATCTGACCAGTTGGACAACGAATTGTATCTTTCCAGCCTCGTTCCCCGAGATGTGGTGGAATAGGACGACTCGTGTATTTGATTTGCTTTGTTTGCTTATAATAATCTACATCGAAAGAGCATCGGTCAAGAAGTTGAAATTGAACAAGGTGGATGTGGATGGGGTGGTCATCCCCGTCCGTATTAATGAAATTCCAAATCTCAGTCGAACCAACATGTGGATGTTCAGTAATCGGATCATCCCATTTTTTTTGATCAAGAAGAAATAAAGGTCTCCCGTACTGGTCCTTCTCCTCACTTAATTGTAGATATCTATGATTTCTTGCTGTATATTCAGCTGGCCATTCAATAGAACCCATAGAGGCCGGTATAACGCTTGTATCGATATTGGAAAGCGGTTTTGCAACTCGAAATTGCATAATAATCCCCGTTGTATCTGGATCAACAGGATCTCCAATAGGAAAATGAGTGGGAGCATTATTTTTTAGTGTAATCATTTTACCGCCCAAATTTGAAAAATCAATAATCACATCTAACCGCTCTGCAGGTGCGAGTAACAGCGATTTCACCCCAATCGGTTTCTCAAGAAAGCCACTATCCGTGCCAATTTGGTAAAATAACTGATCGGAATCCAATGTTAAGCGAAAGAAACGCGCGTTCGCTGCATTTAATAAACGAAAGCGATACTTGCGTGGCGCAACGTTAAGATATGGCCAAACCTTCCCATTTACAACAATTGTATCACCAAAAAAAGAAGGGACTATCGAAGGGATTATCCCAGAAACATTTTCCTTAGGCTGCTCTGGATAGGCTAAGGAGCCATCCTCCCTAAATGAACGATCCTGAAGTAATAAAGGAATTTCATACTTGCCACTTGGCAGATTTAACGATTGCTCGTGACAATCGCGGATTAGATAAAATCCTGCCAAACCAGCATAAATATTTAATCGTGTTAGCCCGATTGCATGATCATGATACCAAAGTGCACGGGAACTTTGCTGATTATCATATTCGTACACACTTTTTTGAAAAAACGATCCGAATTTGTCGAATCCTTTTGAGAACCAAGCATCCGGATAACCGTCACTTTCTGGCTCTGTTCGACCACCATGAAGGTGGACAACTGTTCTTACATCAGGTATTTCCTTTTCTGCTCCATGTACGGTGTGATCAATTGGAAACAAATGGTGTTCCGGCAAATCATTCATCCACTTAACAAAAACCTTTTCACCTTGTACGACTTCAATCGTTGGTCCTGGATATATGCCGTCATAGCCCCAAATGGTTGTTTCCGGCATGTCGTGATGCAAAGCTTGCTTTGTTTCCTTCATGATCACTTCATAATACGTATAATTCTCTGAGCGAAAAGTCGGCTTTAATACAGGCGGAATAGGCAGAGGATCCATAAATTTTCTCAAGTTCATGATTTAACCGCCCCTTACAAAGTCTTTTTACTATGTATATGTCTTGGTTAAGAAAAAAACTATCCATTCTAGGAATAGGGTGACCGTGAATATAAATAGGATAGAACATTTTTGTATGAAAAAAGCTGTTTTGGGCATAAAGCAAATTACTTAGTGTACCCAATCTGTATTAGCACTATACAAAATGCCCCAACTTGCCATTTTTTCATGGCAAGATGGTGGCGGCGCGATTTTCGCCGCCATAGCGGTTTTGTATGAAGGACATAGGGACTTAGGCTTCGCGACTTACTAATCTAGCCAATCTACTATGTAGGTATACGTATTTTATTAAGAAAGTACTTCAAAATTCGGCTCCGCACCGCAACCATTGTGATTAGGCGAGTGTAGTGTGCTGCAAGGATGGATCCTTCAAAGTAAATGGTGACGTTTAGCTCCATAGGAGTTTTGTGTTGGGGGGAATTACATGGAAGATATTTACCGAATATTAGAAATGATTGACGATACAAGGAAAAAAGCATTAGCGACCGTTATTCGGGTTGTAGGATCAGCCTATAAAAAAGAAGGTTCTCAGATGCTTATCTTTGAAGACGGAACGCAAATAGGCATGCTAAGTGCTGGTTGCTTAGAAAGGGATTTGGTGATTCAAACACAAGAAGTGTTGAAAAAACAAATAGCTATTTTGCTTCAGTACGATATGAGCGAAGAAACTGATTTAGCGTGGGGCCAAGGAGCTGGCTGTAATGGAATAATTGATATATTGCTTGAGCCAGTCAATAGAAAAGTTCAGGAAGATTTCATTTTAGTAAAGAAATTGCTAACTTCCAATCAAAAAGTAGTATTGTTGAAAAATTATTCAGAAGCAGGGGAGTATATCTTTATCCCAAGTGAAGATCAGGCATTTGGAAGGTGGTCAGGTCAAACGCCTGAAATAAATTTTGATGTAAAAAGCGGAGTAATGACAAATCAGCCGATTTTTCAACATACTTATCAGCCGAAACCACATTTAATTGTGTTCGGTGCAGGTCCTGATGCTAAACCGCTCGTTTCTCTTGCAGCAGAAACTGGTTTTTCTATAACTGTGTGTGATTGGCGGGAAGAGTTCTGTCAGAAGGAGAATTTTCCGGATGCAGATCAGCTTTTTGTGGGCTTTCCAACTGAACTTATGAAAAAAATCTCGATTTCTTCCGATGACTTTGTTGTTATTATGTCGCATCATTTTCAACGGGACCAACAAATTCTTTTGTCATTAATAGATAAAAAGATAAGGTACTTAGGTATTTTAGGTCCAAAAGAAAGGACAAAACGGCTTCTTAAGTGTGAAAACGTTCCAGATTGGATTCATTCGCCAATTGGCTTACCGATTGGGGCTAAAGGCCCTTTTGAAATTGCGGTCAGTGTTTTAGCTGAAATGATTGAAGTATGGAGAAAACCTGTTCGTAAAAGAGTGGAATTTGTATGAATCATTCTAGTATAGTGGGAATTTATCTAGCAGCAGGTAAAAGTAGCAGAATGGGTAGAGCTAAGCTTAATTTACCAGTTGGTAATCAATTCTTAGGAAGTATGGCTTTCAGGGCGGCGCTTGAGTCAAAACTTGATTGCACTATCGCTGTTACTCGGGAGGGAGATTCTCTTGAGTGGTTGGCTCCTTTTTCGAAAAACAAGGGTTGGATTTATTTGGAATGCCCAAAAGCTGACCGCGGCCAAAGTGCTTCACTTAAAGCAGGTGTAAGGATGGCGGCCGATATGGGTGCTACTGGCGTGGTTGTTTTACTTGCAGATCAGCCCTTTATAACGAGCGAGATGATAAATCGCTTAGTTGATGAATTTAAAATCTCGCAAATGGGTTCTTATATTTCTTTTTCGCATGAAGGAATGATAAAGCCACCAGTCCTTTTTGCAAAGAGTTTCTTTCCAATGTTATTTGAATTAACAGGTGATCAAGGAGCTCGAACTGTTATTCGTGAGGAAATGAGAGAACAAGGAAAACAAATTGAATTAAATAGTGATCTTCATTTTTTTGATATTGATACAGAGGAGGAATATCGACTTTTAATGCAACAGATGCGAAAAAAGTAAAATAAGTAGCTTTATAGAAAAATCTTTAAAATTGACAGATAACCTCTGACAATGCGGACGGCTAAAACTTACACGTCGAAACTTAGAAAAATACAAACTTTGAAGAAATCGGAGTGGTGAAATTGGATGTTATCGGAAAAAGTATCATTCGTAAAGAGGCTCAGGATAAAGTGACCGGAAGAGCGAGATACACACATGATCATCACTCAAATACTATGCTCTCGGGGAAAATCGTTATTAGTCCGTACGGCCATGCTAAGATTGTTAAAATCGACACAATAGAAGCGAGGAAAATGCCGGGCGTTAGAGCGATACTCGCTGGCGAACATTTTCCGCTTACTGGTGAAGATATTCGTGATAGACCGCCGCTCGCTGTCGATAAGGTACGCTACCATGGAGAAGCGATTGCGCTTGTTATTGCTGATACACCAGGCCAGGCAAAAAAGGCAGCCGACCGGATTAAGATCCAGTATGAATTACTGCCTGTAGTTCATTCACCGATACAAGCGTTTCAAAAGGACGCCCCATTAGTGCATGAGCGCTTAGGAGAATATATAAAAGAAAAACATACCTCCCCTGTTCCAGGAACAAACATAGCAACACATATCAAAATCCGAAAAGGCAATATGGAAAAAGGCTGGAATGAAAGTGTAACGACTGTCGAAGCAGACTTTTCATTTCCACCATCCGATCATGTTGCGATGGAGACTAGATGTTCCATTGCAGAGATATTGCCCGATGGAACCATCAAAATCATGACATCATCGCAAGCCCCATTTATGGTTAAACAATTAATCGCGGAATACTTTAATGAAGATATTGGAAAAATAATTGTGGAAACGCCACTCGTTGGAGGTGCATTTGGCGGCAAAGCATCCGTGCAGCTTGAAATCCTTGCCTATTTAGGGTCGAAAGCAGTTGGCGGGTTGCCGGTGAAAATATTAAATACTAGAGAAGAAGATATTTTAATGTCCCCATGCCATATCGGCTTGGATGCAAAAATAAAATTCGGAGCTGACCACCTTGGGATCATCAAAGTAGCTGAAATTCGTTATTTATGGGATGGTGGAGCTTACTCGGATAAAGCGATTGATTTAACGAGAGCTGGGGCTGTTGACTGCACAGGTCCCTATAATATTGAAAACCTATGGTGTGATTCGTACTGTATGTACACGAATCATCCATATGCTTCACCATTCCGCGGTTTTAGTCATTCGGAACTCTCATTTGCCATTGAAAGAACGATGGATTTATTAGCGCAAAAGCTCCAAATTGATCCACTTGAGCTACGTTATCGAAATGCCATTAAGCAAGGTCATACAACACCAACAAGAGTGCTTTTGAATCAAAGTAATGTTGGAAACTTGCAGAAATGTATTGTGAGATTGAAAGAATTAATCCGTTGGGATGAGGGACAGATCAAGGAGATTAATAACCGCTTGGTCAGAGTGAAAGGAATTAGTTGTAGCTGGAAAACTTCAACAATTGATCCAAACGCCCCCTCAGGTGTGATTTTAACGTTTAATAGGGATGGAAGTATAAATATAATGTCAGGAGTCGTTGAAATAGGTACGGGGACAAAAACCGTTCTTGCTCAAATTCTTGCAGAAAGGCTGAAGATGAATGTGGACAACATTCATGTCAGGATGGAAGTAGATACACAAACAACACCAGAACATTGGAAGACTGTCGCGAGTAGGGGCATCTACATGGCGGGAAGAGCCTTATTAGAAGCTGCAGAGGATGTCATCAATCAGTTGAGGGAGATAGCTTCAATTGTACTAAGGGCACCAAAAGAAGATCTCGAATTGGCCGATAGCCGGGTATTTTTACGCGACAATCCTTTAATGGGGCTCCATTATAAAGATATTTGCTATGGATATCAATATCCGAATGGAAACTCAATTGGTGGCCAAATTATCGGGAAAGGAAATTTTATTATGCGCCATCTTACCCATTTGGATCCTGAAACAGGGGCAGGAAAGCCTGGACCAGAATGGACAGTTGCTGCGTATGGGGTTGAATTGGAGTTTGATCGCCGTGATTATACATACCGATTAATGAAGGCGGTGACGGTTGTTGATATTGGTACTGTGTTAAATAAAAAAGCAGCGTTGGGTCAGGTGATGGGGGCAATGAGTATGGGATTAGCGTTTGCTGGACGAGAAACGTTTTATTTTGATGAGTACGGTCGGGTTTTGAATCCACAGCTACGTACTTACCGCCCGCTCCATTATGGAGAAAATCCTGAATATCTCGTGGATTTTGTTCATACTCCTGATCTTGAAGCACCATATGGGGCACGTGGGGTTGGCGAGCATGGACTTCTTGGGATGCCTGGTGCCCTAGGGAATGCCTTGTCTGTCGCTGCTGGTGTTTCACTTCATCATTTACCTCTAATTCCAGAGTTGATCTGGAAAACAAAGGAGGCGAAAAGCTAATGTTACCGTTTGATTTTGATTATTATAAGCCAGCATCATTGAAAGAAGCGATCGACCTTTACCAATCTAAAGAAAAAAATAGGAAAAAGCCGATGTTTATTTCGGGTGGTACGGAATTAATCACTCTAGGAAGAATTAATCTTGTTCATACTGAAGCGGTTATTGATTTGAAAGATATTGTCGAATGCAAGGTCATGCAGTTTGAAGGGGATTATCTTGTCTTCGGAAGCACATTAACCCTTACAAAAGTTGAAGAAACCAATCTTTTTCCACTATTAACAAAAACGGCGAGTGAAGTGGCCGATCATACTTCCCGTGGGAAAATTACTCTTGGTGGCAATATCTGTGCGCAAATTTTTTATCGCGAGACTGTACTGCCATTTTTATTAGCAGACAGCCAAGTGATGATTGTCGGTCCCGATGGGGTAAAAGTGATACCGATCAATGATCTTTTTCACGAACAACTTCAATTGAAAAGTGGTGAGTTCCTAGTTCAACTTGCAACAGAAAAGAAATTTATTCGTGCACCATTTGTCAGCATAAAACGGCGTCAGCAATGGGATACTGGCTATCCATTGATCACAGTCGCCGCTTTAAAAATGGGGGAAGAAGTGCGTGTTGCCTTGAGTGGACTCTGTCCATTTCCGTTTCGGTCCAAAAAGGTGGAGGACTCGTTAAATAACCGGGAATGGCCGATTAATGATCGAGTTGACGCTGCTTTAGCAGAATTACCAAGACCGATCTTAAACGATGTTGAAGGTTCTTCAGATTACAGACTCTTTGTGTTGCGGAATTTATTGCATGATGTTTTAACGGGATTGGATGCTAGTTTTTGAGTTTCCTGTTTTTACGAATCCTCAACCCATTTTGACAGAAATTCATCTATTATATCGATAAGTTTACTGTCTAGCAAAAGCGGTCTCCCTTTAGGACCAAGTAATCAATTGGTTGGGGAGAACACAGCTAGCCTGTTTCTAATCGCTAACTCGTTTTATTTCGGTATTACAGCCTGTAAATCCCCGATTGGTTCAACTAACTCTCAGAGGGGGATGAAAAAAACCCCCACTGAGGGAAGTTTCACTTTATGAGAGGAGCAATAAGTATGAAAACGCAAATCATTGATTTACATGTAAACGGGAATCTTCGCACAGTGACGGTCAGGTCGGCAGATACGTTATTATATGCAATAAGAGGAAAGCTAGGTTTGACTGGGGCAAAACCGGGATGCTTGAATGGCGACTGTGGGGCATGTACGGTGAATGTTGACGGTTGGCCAATGAAATCGTGTTTGATGCTCGCGATCGAAGCCGTTGGGAGAAATGTAACGACCATAGAAGGTTTGAAAAACACACCTATTCAGCAGGCTTTTATTGAGAACTTTGCGTTTCAGTGTGGTTACTGTACGCCTGGTTTTATTATGAACTGTCATTCGCTCATCCTAAAGCATCCAGATGCTGATGATGCAACTATAAAAGAGTGGCTAGAATCAAATATTTGCCGCTGCACAGGCTATGCTGAAATCGAAAAGGCGGTTAAATCCGTTTTAGAGAAGAATTGAATAAAGATTGAACTTTGGAAGCATAATGTATCAAATGCACTATTTCGAAAATGATAACTCGATGAAATTATCATAATAAACATCTATGAGCGTCTACACGCAATCCAACGATGAAAAAGGTTCAGGTTCTCCAATTGCAACACCTTATGAAGGTGGCTTTGCTGTGCTGATTTTGCGAAGCCTCGCCCCTTTTCCACAGAAAAGAAAAGTCTCCGTAAGTACTAGCTTCATAACAACTTGACTATGTGTGGTTGATAACTAGCTGGAGTCAGGACGACAAAGACATCGGGTCGGGATAAACGTCATTGTTTTCCTTTTGAAATAGTTTTTCTTCTTGCATTCGACGGAGTTTTTTGATAATGTTATTATCCATTTCACCGTTGCAAACGATGGGCAAGATGTTTATTTCAAGGGATGAAAGGAGAACACAATGACATCGAAGCAGCATCCGGATCTGAAACATGAACAAGAGAGATTGGAATTTACGAAGCGTTATATCGATGTGGTTGTTAAGACTGCTGCAACGAGTAAAGATCAATTTAAGAAAATTATGCAAGAGACATTTGGAGATGAAGATTGGCAAGAGTCGGGAAGGTATTCAGAATTGCTAACGACGGCCAACTTTTTTGATATGTCGAAGGCTGAGTTGGAAAACTTAAGAAAAGCAAAAAGTAAACCATATTTTGCTCGGGTCGATTTTTCACGTGATGAAAACGAGCTAAAGGAAGTTCTTTATTTTGGAAAGGCATCCCTTTATCAGCGGGAAAATCAGGAGCAAATTATCGTGGATTGGCGTTCGCCGATTGCGAACCTTTACTACGAAGGAAGAATCGGACCGGTTACATATGAAGCAGAAGGGGAGAACTTTTCGGGAGATATTACGTTGAAACGGCAATTAATGATTGATGGAGGAGAATTAGAAGAGATCCGAGACATTGATTTAACGACAACTGATGAACTTCTTCAAGAATCGCTTTCCAAGAGTTCGAGTAATCGTCTAACAGAAATTGTCTCAACGATTCAAGAAGAGCAGAACAAGATTATTCGAGCAGACTTAAATAAACCAATCATCGTTCAAGGGGCAGCTGGAAGTGGGAAGACCACGATCGCACTGCATAGGATTTCTTACTTCATCTATCACTACAAAGATTTGTTTGATCCAAGGCAGTTGATGATTCTTGCTCCTAGTCGTCTGTTTATTGATTATATTTCGGAGGCGCTGCCTGAATTAGGAGTCGAGAAAGCGAAGCAATTTACCTTTTCTGAATATGTACAAGTGGCAATTGAACGCGAATTGAAGCTTGTTCCTGATAAGAAACTAACCAATTTGCTTGAAAGAAATGATGAGGAGACATTGGAGTCCATCTGGGTATCTAGTATCAAAGGTTCTTCGCAATTTAAACGAATTCTTGATCAATTTATCATGGACATTATGAATCGATTTGCTCCAAAGGAAGATTTTTATTGTGATAAGTATCGCTTGTATTCTGCTAAAAAATTCAAAAAGCTATTAGTGGAAGAATATTGGTATATGCCGGTATATACTCGCGTTGATAAATTAAAACAAATTTTGCAAAGTCTAGTGAAATCTAAGAAAAAAGCGATGCTCGAGCGAGTGGAGAAGTTCTATGACGCTCGAATTGAGAAAGCTTTATATAAAAATATTGACCCTATTATCCGACGAGAATATGTGACAAAATGTCTTGATAAGAAAGCAGAACGCCAGGAAGAGATTAAGAAAGAAGTGCGCAATTCTGTTAAAAACTATTTTAAACCATTTGAACGAAAAACGATTTTTGAGTATTATCAGGAGTTGTTCTCTGATCCAGAAATACTAGTTACATATAGCGAAGAGTCTCTATCTATACATGAAGCAGAGCGTCTTTGTGTACATCAAACTCAGTTTTTTAAAAGAAAGCAATATGAGCTTGAGGATTTAGGAGCAATTCTTTATCTCTATTCCCACCTTTTTGGGGTGGATAAAGAAAAGCGAGCGAAGAATATTGTCATCGATGAAGCTCAAGATTACAGCTTTATGCAGCTGCAGGCGTTAAAAACGGCTTCGGACACTGACATGTTTACGCTTGTTGGAGATCTTGCTCAAGGTATTTATTCGTATCGTGGATTAGAGGAATGGGATGAAGTCCATCGGAGCATATTTCCAAGGGCTACCTACACTGAACTTAAGAAAAGCTATCGAACAACAGTAGAAATTATGAATGAAGCAAATAAACTATTGGATCTATTGCCTTATCGTTTTCCTCAAGTAGAGCCTGTTGTTCGACATGGTGAGAAACCGTTATTTATAAAAATAGAGGATGATAGATGGGGCAAAGAACTACTTGAGCGGGCAACTAAAATGAAAGAGCAAGGATTACGGACATTTGCTGTGATTGCAAAAACAATGGCTGATTGCCGTGAAGTTTATAACATTTTGAGTAAGATCGATTCAACCGTTTGCTTGCTAGAAGAACAAGCTTCCATACCTAAGGAGCGTTTGGTCATCTTGCCTTCATATCTTGCTAAAGGACTTGAGTTTGATTGCGTGTTTGCGATTTCCTTGAACGAACGATATGAGCGAGAACGTGAACTAGACATTAAATTGCTCTATGTGGTTATGACAAGACCGCTACATCGCTTGTATTTTATCGGAAACTCAGAAGCGGATTTTTTAATAAAGTGAACCGTCGATGTAATAATAAGTCTGAACCAACTCTCTTAATGAAGAAGGGTTCAGACTGTTATTTCAGTATTTTAATCATTACAAAATAACTCTTGTTAGTTCACTGTCAATTTCTTTAGTTCCAATTCCGCAAAGGTTAAAAAACCGGCTAATGATTCAGAATTGGGAAATCCAGCTTGAGCTGATTTGTCATTTCCACCACCTTTTCCACCATACACTCCTAAGTTCTGTTTGAAAAATTGTCCGCAATTCACCTCTATTACCCCATTTTGATAAAGCACTGCTTTATTTTCTAGAACAGAGCCGAAAAGGACAACAGCATCTCGTTTAGAGGTAATTTTCGCGGCAAGTAGCTGTAGTTCTTTTAATGATTTATTGGAAAATTCGCGAGTGATAAGTACCCCGTTGTTCTCAGACAAGATTTCTTTCATTTCAATTAATGCCAATTCTTCTTTTAATTTTTCGTTTTCCTCAAGTAGATGCATTTGGTTTTGCTCAGACTTATTCACACGGTCAAGAATGTCATCTCGTCCTGCGCTGTATTTACTGGATAATCTTGTGAGTATTGCTAAGCTTTCCGAGAAATCTCGTAACGCCCGAAATCCACATTTGAAATAAATGCGAGAGAAGCTTTTTTGTTTTTCTATTTTCAACAGTTTAATTATCCCGATTTCACCTGTTTGCCGGACATGTGTTCCACCGCATGGGTTATATTCGATTCCTTCCATTTCAACAATACGAATATTTTCTGTAACCTTAGGTAGCTTCACGACTGGCAATTCTTTAAGCTGTTCAGAAGTAATGAAATAGGTGTGCAGCTTTCTATTTTCGAAAATATATTGATTCGCAAGTTGTTCCATCGTTTTAATTTGATCTTGAGAAAAATCTTTCATGTCCACATCTATCGTCACATAATCTATGCCTAAGTGAAAGCTTAATGTGTTGGCATTAAATAACTCAAGGCATACAGCAGATAGTAGATGTTGGCCACTGTGATGTTGCATATGGTCAAAACGACGCTTCCAGTCGAGTTCACAATGAACCTTACCTAATTCTGGCTTACTGGCTAAAACATGAACAATTGCCTCATTTTTTACTTGCACATCTAATACCTCAATTCCACCAATCCTTCCACGATCAGCTGGCTGACCACCACCTTCTGGATAGAATGCCGTTTCAAGCAATGTTACGTAGAAATGGCCGTCATTTTCAGTAGCTGTTAGAATTTCAGAATCCCAAGCTGTTATTGAAGTATCTTCATAATATAATTTTGTTGTCATTACTTTCTCCTCCTGAACCAAATATCGTCATTATATCATGCAATATTGAATGGATAATTATGAATAAACGAATAGTTTATTTTTGAGGTTGACTAACTTCTTAAGTTTATAATATGAATTGTAAGAACCTTTGAAAAATGTGATCCAAAATGAAAAAATCTATTTGTAAGGCATGTTTATTATTGTATTATGATGAAGGTATGTTAGTAATAGGGGGATATTTGTGAATCTGGAAAAATATAAAAATCATTTAATACAAAATACAAAAAAAATTTTAATGGATTGGTTTGAATCTAAAGAAAATGAAAGGATTCCTCAAAGAGAAGTCTATCGTTTTCTTCATTCGATTAAAGGAACTGCTGGAACCATTCAGCTTGGGGGCCTGATGCAAGTATCTGATCGCTTGCTTTTGGAACTGGATGAAAATAGTAAAAAAGTTTGGGAGCTTGATGAGCTAAGAAATTTTTTATTTGATTTAATGGAGTTAACCTATGAATATGAAAATTTTGAACATGTAACAATAAAAACTAGTACAATCCGACCTTCGAATGCACCGCTTATTCAGATAATTGATGATGATGTGTCCATGTTAATTCTGCTTAAAGATGTACTTGAAGAAAAAGGTTGGATGGTCATAACAAATACAGATCCTGAAAAAGCGGTTAATCAATATTTCGAAATGCAGCCTGATCTTTTAATTCTAGATATACATTTACCGACGAAAGACGGCTTTCACGTATTAGAGGATATACAGACTCATAATGAAAAGTATTTCATTCCCAAAATGATAATAAGTATACAAAATGACAAGCAAACAAGAATAAAAGCTTATCAATCTGGTGCAGATGATTTTATCGGTAAGCCAATTGATATAGAAGAGTTCATCGTGAAGATAGAACGACATTTACAAAGGAAGAAAATGTTTGATCAATCGGTCTTAATAGATGAATTAACTCAAATCTATAATAGAAGATTTTTGGAAGAAACGCTTCCACGATATTTTCAAGAATTTAAACGGTCGAAACAGGCTTTCTCAATCAGCGTGGTAGATATTGATTACTTTAAGCACGTGAATGATACATATGGACATTTGTATGGGGATATAGTGTTAAATGAATTTGCCCAATTTATTAAGAGATCCATTAGAAGTTCCGACCTAATTTTCAGGTATGGGGGAGAAGAGTTTGTCATTATATTTCCAGGAACCAAGAATACAGATGCTCGACAAAGGCTGACGGAACTTATTCATGCATTTTCCCAAAAAGTGTTTATTTATAAAGAGAAGAGTTTTACAGTCACATTCTCTGCTGGATTGTTTACGGTTGATGATGAATTCGTAACTCCTGACGAAGCGTTTAAGTGTGCAGATCATGCCTTATATGCGGCAAAGCGATTAGGTAGAGCGAGAGTTGAAACTGCTGGAAAAGCCCTTTGTTACAAAAAGAATGTACTTAATGTGTCAGTCATTGACGATGATATCATTATTCGGACCATGCTTTATAAAATAATCGAATCGATTGACATGGGTCATATAGAACTAAATATTGCCGTCTTTGAAAACGGGCCTTTATTTTTTGAATCAGGAAGGGCAGATGACGGTCGGGATCATTTTTTGATTGTTGATGGGGTCATGCCAATCATGGATGGACTTGAGGTCCTACAAAAAGTGAAAACTGGTCCTTATGCAAACCAATTCTCGGTATTAATGCTGACTGGACGAAAGAGCAAAGAAAATATTGCTCAAGCATTAAAGCTTGGTGCAGATGATTATGTTACAAAGCCATTCTCAATGCCTGAACTACAGGCGCGAATTGAACGTTTACTAAAACGAGAAAAATAATGCAGATAAGCTAGAAAAAATGACAAAAAATCCGATCTATATAGAATGGGTGTTATTAGAAGATCACTTACAAGTATGAGTATGATAGAAAAATAATGTGGGTGATTCAGCTATTTTCGATTTCTACTCATTTTATTCAAGGAGGAAAAACATGAAACGGATTTTATTGGCAGAAGATGAAGCAGTGTTACGGATGTTAATTGTTGACACGCTTGAGGATGAAGATTTTATCGTTGACGAAGCGGCTGATGGCCAAGAAGCACTTGATTATTTGAAATTGGAAAAATATGATCTTGTAATTCTTGATTATATGATGCCGGTATATACAGGTCTTGAGCTTATTGAAAAAATTAAGGCAGGAGAAACACTGGGACATTCGAAAATTTTGATGCTTTCAGCAAAAAGCCAAGCCTATGAACAAGAAAGAATTCTGTTAGCAGGTGCTGACTACTTTATGGAAAAACCATTCAGTCCTCTTAAACTTTTAGAAAAAATTGAGGAAATTGTAAATGAGGCTTAGGAATTATTTTCGGAACAGCCTGTCCAGACAGGTTATTTTACTCATCAGTGCTTGTTTAATATTTGGTCTTTTTGGTACTGCCATTTTGTTTTTTCTTCAACAAAACTTAAATCATCAATATATCGAGAATCGCAAAGTGCTCGTTGAAGAACGGAAAACGATTAATACGATTTATGATGAATATAACGCTGTTTTTTTAGATATTAGAGGATATGTTGCATCGAATAACCCACAATTGATGGAGCGTGCAAGAGGGAAAGAAAAGGGTATAAGAGCGTTAATCTCAGTACTAGAACGAGATAGTGTGACTATTTCTGAAATATCCGATTACCGAGAAATGGTTGAGTTTTCTGATTATTACTTTGGTGATGTGTTGCCAAATATTATCACTAATTATGAAAATGGTAATCATACTGAAATTCTTGATATAGCAAATACAGAGACTACCATGAAAGTGGAACGGTTTCTAAAAGATACGAAGGCCAAAAGCTCAGCGCTTGATAATCAGTTAGCGAAGAATGTAGTCGAACTTAGTAAAAATCAATCAAATTTACAGCTAATCTTTATCGGTTTTATTGTTCTATTCTTATTGCTCGTCCAATATATTATTCGAATGATTTTTAGAAATATTGGTAAACCACTGATTGACTTCTCATTTGCCGCAAATGAAATTGCCGCTGGTAGAGAAGCGGTTATTCATGTAGATCCTAAGAGAAAAGACGAATTAGGTATGCTATCTGTTGCTTTCCAGAAGATGGTTGAAAGCATTCAGGAAAAAGAACAGGGATTAGTTGCGCAAAATGAAGAGTTAATAGCCCAACAAGATGAATTACATGCACAGCAGCATGAACTTGAAGTCACGTTAGAAAATCTCAGATTACATGAGCAAAAACTCACTAGAAGAAATGAATTAATTCATAGTATTTCTAATACCTTAAATAAAAAAGAAGTTCTTCAAAGTGTTGTTCAAAACATGTGTAAACTGATTGGTGCAGATCGAGGAATCATTAAACTAGTAGAAGAAGACGCTTATGCCGCTTTTGGTCTAACTCAAATAGGTATCGATCGATTTATTCGTTTTATGGATATAGGGTTGGTACAGCGTCTATTTGAGACAAAGCAAGCATTTACCTTGAAACGGGAACAAGAAATTGCAGAAAAAGGATATCATGAGAATATAAACTATAGTTATGATTTGTATTTACCCGTTCTATCATCTTCGCATAAAGTTGAAGCTATCATGGTGTTCAGCCGATACGGTAACAATTTCTCAGACAAGGATTTGAGTGAATATGAAGCATTAGCGAGACAAATTGCAATTTCTCTTGAAAAAATCAAGATGTATGAAGAAACGGAGAGTAATCGTAATTTAAATCAAGATATTTTAAATGCAGTCCAAGAAGGGATTCAGTTGATTGATCAAAATGGTAAAATGATTCAAGTAAATCAGCGTCTAAATTCCATCTTTAATCAAAAACAATTAATAAATGGATTGATAGGATTGTCATGGACTGAATGGAGCTCGCTTATGGCTGAGCAAATAGAAGGGGATAAATTCCTTGTCAATTTGAAAAAAACTATTGAATCTGCTGTAAATGCAGAAGAAGAGCAATCATTTGTTTATTGTAAAAAGGATACAAAACAAATAATGAAGGTGTATGCGAAAACGATTTATCATGGGGATGATTCTCTAAGAACAATCCTTGTTCATCGTGATATAACGAAGGAATACGAAGTTGATCAAATGAAATCTGAATTTGTAAGCACAGTGAGTCATGAATTACGGACTCCTCTAGCAAGTGTCCTGGGTTTTACGGAACTTCTATTAAATAAAAAATTAAAGCCTGAAAGAAAAGTGAAATATTTACAGACGATTTATAATGAAGCAAATCGGTTAACTCTATTAATTAATGATTTCCTTGATGTTCAAAGAATGGAATCAGGTAAGCAAACGTATGAGAAGAAATATGTGGATCTATATCCAATTATTGAAACTACAATCGAACACCAAAAAGTGAATACGACCCTTCATCATTTTGCGTTTAAATCGGGTGTTCATCAGTCCATTATTTTTGGAGATAAATCTAAGCTTGAACAAGTGTTTACGAATCTTCTTAGCAATTCAATAAAATACTCGCCAAATGGAGGAAATGTTACAGTTAGGATAAATGAGAACCCTGAATCTGTATTCATCGAAATTGAGGACGAAGGATTAGGTATTCCTAATGACGCCATTCCACATTTATTCCAAAAGTTTTATCGAGTTGACAATTCGGATCACAGAAGAATTGGCGGAACTGGCCTTGGACTAGCAATTGTTGAAGAGATTGTTAAAGCTAGCGGTGGAAAAATAACCGTCGAATCTGAATATGGAAAGGGAAGTGTCTTCAAGCTTGAATTTCCAAGGGTGATAACAAGGGAGCTAACGAAACAAACGGAAGGAATCTCATCAGATTTGAATTACAATATCATAGTCATTGAAGATGATTTAAGTTTAGCTGAACTTTTAAAACTTGAATTACTTGATAGCGGATTCCATGTAAGTTACTTTAGCAGTGGAAGCCAAGCGTTGGAACAAATGAAAACAGCTGCCCCAGACGCCATTGTTCTAGATATTCTTCTTGAAGAAGATGAAATGGATGGCTGGAGTGTTATGAAAGAATTAAAGGGAAATGAACGATTCAAACATATACCCATCTTTGTTTCAACAGCTCTAGATGAAAAAGAACAAGGTTTTTCTTTAGGTGCTCAAGAATATCTAGTAAAGCCTTATCAGCCAAGCCAACTTTCAAAAGTGATTATGCACACTCTGTTAAGCAATGGGAAACAAGGTCAAATCTTAGTGCCTGAATAAATAATTTACAATTATTGGGATTGGTGTTAGGGATGTTGAAATCTTTAGGAAGAATAGCTGGATGAGTTTAACAGAATTACCAGTGTTGGTATAATAGACAGATAAAGTCTATAAAATAGGAACGGAGAAGGTATATGGGGAGAAAACCGCGAAGAACAAGGAAACTACTTATTCAAACGACGTTACTATTATTTGTCTGTTTGATTATTAGTGTCGCATTTTATCTTTTTCAACTGCAATCGATGGAAAAACAGGCCGTACCAGCTTTTTCTGAAAAAGAAAATCAGGTTCCAAAAGTGGCTGTTAAGAAAGTTCCAGAATCTTCTTTTCTAGAGAAAAAAACGGACGTACATAAGCATGAGCAGTCGCAAACACATAATCCAATCACAGTAACGTTTACCGGAGATGTTTTGTTAGATCGAAGTGTCGGGCAATTAATAGATGCAAATGGAGTAGATTATCCATTTATACAAGTTGGTGAAAGGCTTCAGAACTCTGATATTACGGCAATTAATCTTGAAACATCAGTCTCAACACGTGGCATTCCATCTGATAAGCAATTTACCTTTCGATCGGAACCAAAGACATTGCAAGGTCTAGTCAACTCAGGTGTTGATGTCGTTTCCTTGGCAAATAATCATACACTAGATTATGGACTCGACGCACTACGTGATACATTTGATCATTTGAAATCGTATAATATTGCCTATACAGGTGCAGGGAATAACGAGGAAGAGGCTTTTTCTGCCTTTTATAAGGAAGTGAACGGTAAGAAAATTGCGATCATTGGAATAAGTAGGGTTTTACCTGAGGTATCTTGGGTTGCAAAAGAGGATCAACCTGGTATTGCAAGTGGCTATCAAAATGAACCGATGATGACCTATATAAAGAAAGCAGCTGACCAGTCTGATTATCTAATGATAATGATTCATTGGAATAGAGAAAGACAAGATTACCCCGAAAGCTATGCTAGAGAAATGGGGAAAGCTTTCATTGATGCAGGTGCTTCAGCCGTTATTGGCTCTCACAGTCACTCATTAATGGGGATCGAGGAGTACAAAGGCTGTCCCATTTATTATAGCCTTGGTAATTTCATCTTCACAGAATCGGCTTCGCCAAAAGGTTCAGAAACGCTGATTGTCCAAGTTACTTTAGATAATGGAGAAATTTCTTCTTCGCTCAAACCTGCGAAAATTGTCAAAGGACAACCACAATTCATGGACGAAAACTATAACCAAGCGATTATATCAAAGCTCAATCAACTTTCTTATAATGTAAAGATTGATGGAAAAGGTGCAGTGAGTTACTTGCAGTAACTCCGCGCTTTTTTAAATTAAACATATACAACTCTTTCGAAAAATGATAAATTCAAATATGGTAATCAGAATAGAAACGTGGCTGCTAGCGCTGGATGCGGACAGACGAATATAGTTAAAGACAACTATTATCCGTTTTTAATACGCTAAACGATAAAAAACGGGTACAATATTAGAAGTAGATGTAGCGAAATGCTTCAGGAGGTATAAAGATGAGTAAGATTCAGGCTGGAATGGCCATTAAATTAGAAGTGGAACGAGAAGCTGAGTTTGGTTATTTTATTGGTGACGGGATGGATAGTATCCTTCTACCGAACAGTGAAATCCAATCTGATTCACAGATTTCAATTGGTGATAAAGTGAAGGTTTTTGTCTATCTAGATAAAACGGGTCGCTTGACTGCAACGACGAAAATCCCTGAAGTGCGCTTCGATAGCTATGGCTGGGCAGAGGTTGTCAGCGTGAAAAAGGAAATGGGTGTATTCGTAAACATTGGCTTAAGTAAAGATATCCTAGTTTCAGTTGATGATTTGCCGAACCTGCGTCATCTATGGCCGAAAGTGGGAGATGCCTTATATATTTCACTAAAATCAGATCGTCATGAAAGGTTATTAGGAAAACTTGCGTCAGAAGATGTAATGCAGGAAATGTCAGTCGAAGCCCCATTAAAAGGAATTCGTAACGATTCTGTTAAAGGAAACGTTTACCGATTATTAATGGTTGGCTCTTTTTTCATCTCCCAAGAAGGATATCGATGCTTTATCCATGAAACGGAACGGGTTGAGGAACCTCGTCTTGGTGAGCTTGTGGAAGGACGAGTTATTGATCGGAAAGAGGATGGTACGTTAAATGTTTCCCTTTTACCTTTCAAACAAGATAAAATGGAAGAAGACGCAGCGGTTATTTATAAATATTTATTAAATCGTGGCGGTGCAATGCCATATGGCGATAAAACATTGCCAGAAGATGTGAATTTCCATTTTGGCTTAAGCAAAGGTGCGTTCAAACGTGCACTAGGTAAACTAATGAAAGAAGACAAGGTCTATCAGGAAGATGGCTGGACCTATTCATCAAATCGAAAATAAAGCTTAGGGATGATGAAATTTTCCACTGTGATTTAGTGGGAAATTTCATCATCCTTTTTGTACTGATAATAAATTGACTATTCTGTTTCATTGTTATCTCGTTGTCATCTTTCTGTTATGTTTGTTACTAGATCTTTATCTGCTTGTTCTTTGCAGGGGGAGATTCTGTGTTAACATGAATATTGTTAGCTTGAACAAGCATAACGGGGAGGGAACTATTATATGAAAAAATCAATCTTATCATTAGCTGCGGTTGCGGTATTGTCCGTTAGTCTAGGGTCACAAGCAAATGCGCAGGATGTGAAAGTGAAAGATGGAGATACAATATGGGGACTTTCTCAAACACATCAGGTATCTGTAGAAGACATTATGACATGGAACGGGTTGGAAACGGCTCGAATACATACGGACGATATATTAAAGATTTCAAATGAAGAATATTATACGATTAAATCTGGCGATACATTATGGAGTATTGCGAAAACAAATGGCGTAACAGTCGATGAAATTAAAGAATGGAACGGAATCGAAAGTGATTTAATCTACCCTGGCAATCAGGTTGTTATTTTGGATCGTACAAGTCAGGCACCCGTTCAGTCTGCGTCTGTTCAAAAATCAAGACCTGTTGAAGCTCCAAAGACAGAGTCTACAAAGCAGCCAGTATCAACAGCACCAGCAGAACCAGTCGTTAAACAGACTGCAAAAACTGCAACTAGCACGGAAAACGTCGCAAAGGAAATAAGCGTTACTGCAACAGCTTATACGGCAAGTTGTAATGGCTGCAGCGGAATCACGGCAACTGGAATTAATTTAAAAAACAACCCTGATACGAAGGTAATATCAGTCGATCCGTCTGTCATTCCATTAGGTTCGAAAGTCTATGTTGAAGGATATGGATACGCAGTAGCAGGGGATACCGGCGGAGCGATTAAAGGGAATAAAATCGATGTCTTTGTTCCTAACTTGCAAGATGCAAAAAAATGGGGAAGAAAAAATGTGAAAGTTAAAGTTTTAAACTAAAGGTCAGATAATAAACAGATGGTTATCCCATAACAAAAGGGTCTGAACCCACATCTACTATATATTGTTTATATTATGTGTAAATGACACAATAAACGGTATATAGTGTAGTGAGGTCAGACTCTTTTCTTTTTTATCCCACGCTTAGCTGACAGTAAGACCTCCATTGATTGAAGTTTCACATTATCATTCAATTTGTCATCATATCTATCTTTTCGTATAATGAAAGAGCTTATACAATCTATGAAAATGGATGGAAAGGGTGAATGTGTTGAAAAGTGAGCATCAACAACTGCTTCAAACCTATTTCGGATATGATTCCTTTCGATCAGGACAGGAAGAAATTATCGAATCTGTTCTAGCAGGATACCGTACGGCTGGAATTATGCCGACTGGTGGAGGGAAATCAATTTGTTATCAAATCCCCGCACTTATTTTTCCCGGAATTACGCTTGTCATTTCCCCCCTTATCTCATTAATGAAGGATCAGGTGGATGCTTTACACCAAAATGGCATTTCAGCTACGTTTCTAAATAGTTCCCTTAGTGCTAGTGAAGCGGCAGAACGACTTGCTGAGATTAAAGCAGGAATGCATAAACTGGTGTACATTGCTCCGGAAAGATTAGAACTTCCTCATTTTTTGCATCAATTAAGTGAACTGGATATTTCGTTTGTTGCTATTGACGAGGCACACTGTATATCACAATGGGGGCATGATTTCCGTCCGAGTTATTTGAAAATCAATACACTTCTACAAGAAATTCCGCAGAACCCGGTTGTCCTCGCCCTTACAGCCACTGCTACGCCAATCGTCAAGGAAGATATTTGTCGGACTCTAGATATCGATTTAGACCATCAATTCTCCACAGGATTTGCACGAAGTAATCTTACCTTTTCCGTTATGAAGGATGAAAATAGAGCGCAGTTTTTAATGAGATATTTGGAAAAAAATCATAGTGAGTCAGGGATTATTTACGCATCAACAAGAAAAGATGTGGACCGGATCTCACAAAAGCTTACGAATACTGGGATTAAAGCAGGCAGATACCATGCTGGGATGAATGAGGAGGAGCGTACACGTCAACAGGACGCTTTTTTAAAGGACGATATAACGGTAATGGTGGCTACTTCTGCCTTTGGAATGGGGATTGATAAATCGAATGTGCGGTTTGTTGTACATTATCAAACACCGAAAAATATGGAAAGTTATTATCAAGAAGCGGGACGTGCTGGTCGAGATGGACTTGAAAGTGAATGCATCCTTCTTTATTCGCCCCAGGATTTACATATTCAACGGTTTTTCATTGATCAATCGCAAGGAACAGATGAATGGAAGCATCAGGAGTTACAGAAGCTGAATCAAATGAAGGATTATTGTTTCACAGAAGGGTGCCTGCAAGCCTTCATCCTTCGCTATTTTGGAGAAGAAAACCCTGATGATTGCGGGCGCTGTGAAAATTGTAAAGATAATCGTGCTGAAATGGATGTAACGACAGAATCACAAATGGTTTTGTCTTGCATGATCCGAATGGATGAACGTTTTGGGAAAACATTAATTAGTCAGGTGTTAACGGGTTCAAAGGTGAAAAAGATAGAAGAGTTTGGCTTCCAAAAGTTATCGACTTATGGCATTCTTTCAGCGAAATCAGCCAAGCATGTTGCGGATTTTATCGACTATTTAACTGCACAACAATTCATAGAAATTACCGGCGGGCAGTTTCCAGTGCTAAAGGTAAGTGATACGGGTAAAGAAGTTTTACTAGGAAAACGGAAGGTAATGCAAAAAGAATTAAAACAGGTACAGACTATTACAAATATCGACAGCGGCTTGTTCGAAATGCTTCGCCAAACTCGAAAGGAAATTGCTCAGAATGAAAAAGTTCCACCTTTTATTATTTTTTCCGATGCTGCGTTAAAAGACATGGCAGCCAAATTGCCGGTTACAGTTTCGGAGATACTTATGGTTAAAGGTGTTGGGGCACAGAAACAAGAACGATACGGGGAACAATTTCTTCAAACAATTGCTGAATATCTAGCTGACAATCCCGATGCTGAATTGGAGAAACCTCTTGTGGCTCATGCTGAAGTGAAAAAACAAACTAAAAAAGAAGCCACGCATCTAGAAACTTATCGTTTGTACAAAGAGGGAAATAGTATGAGTGAAATAGCCAGCACTCGTGGTTTAAGTAGAATAACCATTGAAAATCATCTTGTAACATGTGCGGAAGGCGGTTTTGATTTAGAGTGGGAAACGTTGCTACCGAAGGAGAAACTGGAGTTGATCTATCAAGCTATTGAAAGCACAGGTGCTGAGAAGCTCAAGCCGATTAAGGAAAATGTACCAGAGGATATTTCCTACTTCATGATAAAATTAGCATTATTGAAAATGGGACAAACCAATGGATGATTTGGATAAATAAATTCAATTTTTATGAGTATACTAATTTCAGAGGTTAGTATTCTGTTTCATTGTTAATGTTAGATGAGTATCAAAAAAAGAATTGAACATCTAAAATGACTGTTTTTTATCGTGGCTAAGTAAAGTGAATGATTGTAGTTTTATTAGTTTTACATTTGATTTTTGGAGGGGACAGATGGAAGAGAATCGTGATACACCAATTCAAGAGCAGGCGTATACCCCAAGTAATACGGATGTAGTTTCAGTCAAAAGTTGGTTGGGTACTTTAGCATTGTTAATCATTCCAGTTGTTAATATTATCTTGTTGTTTGTTTGGGCATTCGGTGGTGACACCAATTTGAACAGGCGGAATTTTGCTAAGGCACAATTGATTCTAATAGCCATTATTATCGGACTGTACCTTATTGTTCTCGTGTTTTTTTTAGTATTGGTTGGCATTACAGCGAATACTTATTGAATAATCTATGCTAGACACGGTTTTGATTATCTGGACCATTCATTTGTAACTGTGGTTTCACATGAATGAGCCTAAAATTGTTTAACATAGCCATTGAATTAGAGAGAAGATGGAAGAGGATTTTTTTATGTATCAGCAGACTTGAGTGTTGACTATTTTTTGAATGTCCGCTTAATTAGATAAAGTGAAATTTCAATCAGCGGGGTTTCACTGCTCGTTAATGCGGGATAAATAAAATCCGACTATTTTTTTGATAAATAAATCCTGGTAATTATGAGTATACTATCCATAAAGGAGGTTACTCTTATGTACTTTGGTAAAAAGAATGCAGAGGAACCCGTTGTTGAAATGGTCGATACAGACGTCTATTCATGTGAATCTGAGGCTTGTAATGGCTGGATGAGAAAAGATTTTGCAAGTGCAGAAAATACTTGTCCAATGTGTGGGAGCAATCTAGTTGAAGAAGTAAGGGAGTTACCGAAAATTTCGAACGAGTATAATGCTTATCGTTAAGAAGTGAAGGGGGTTGCCTGAATGGTAATCCCTTTGTTCATGAAAAGAGAACTTGACCTCTTTATTAAACAATGGTATGATGGTTATCTTGGTGTTTTTCTTATGAATAACACAGAGGGTAATTTTATATAGAACATTTTTATTAAAGCATGGTAAAACAGTTTTGTTTTAGCAGCATAGAAGTACGACAACGTGTATGTTATGAAGCCTTATGGCCTATTAAGTAAAGAAACCCATTTGTTTTTTCCTCACAAGTTTTTTTATTCTTCAAGTAAACACACTTCTATTCTTTCTTTCCATTGGATTATGAACCCTTGTGTCTAGGGATTTCCGACAGTTACCTTTAATAAACATGTGCTTACAGTCAAATCTGATTCTCACTGGCGCGGTCTAGGAACCGTAGAGATGGGAGAGAGGCAGGGCTTTCATTGTTTTAGGTTTGGAACAGAAATTACTCTCATGCTTTTCGAAGTTAGTTTGAAAAGCTGGTCATCATTGATAGACTAACTAAAGTTGCTCTTATGAGAAAGAGCAGCTTTTTATTTTTTGAAATTATTTCTTAATCTACAGGCTATTCTCCTTGCTAGCTCTAAATTCTTAAAAAGATAGGCTCTTTTCGTAAAGATTGTTGTTTTTGCAAGTAACAAATTCGAGCAGATGTTGATTGTAGTGGAAGGTGCGAGGCTCCTGAGACCGCCCGCGGAAAGCAAGTACCTGAAACGGAAATCAACCCAGAATAGTCGTGTAAATATCATTCAAAAGCAACAAAGTATGCGAAAACAGCCAAAAGATAAGAGTCAAAACGGGAAAGATCTAACTATGATCCGACGATAGTTTTCCTTTTGCAAAGCGCTTAGGCTGTTCTTATGGTATAATGAAAGAGAACGATTATTTACAGGCAAGTTTTTTGAAAAATACGCACCGAACCATTTTAATCAAAGGAGTGAGCTATTTTGTATAGACGTAATAATACAGAAGAAGTGGAACCGGAAGAAACAAAGATTTGGGATTGTGCATCTCCGACTTGTAAGGGATGGGTTCGAGCGAATTTTACAATGAGTGAACAGCCTAGCTGTCCTTTATGCGGTAGTGAAATGGTTGCTACGACAAAAATGCTTCAAGCGATTGATAATCCAAGGCATAAATAAGAACGACAAACAATGCACACTGCCAATGTGTATTATTTTTTGCAATAAATATAAAGACTGCAATTATTAACATTCTTTTTATCTCGTATTAACGGGCAGTACCCCCTCAAGGCTTAGAGGAAGCGTAGGTGTAGGTGGGGATGAAGAAAATCACAGATTGAAGTTTCACTTTATGAAAAAGAACTACCCATTAGAAGGTTACTCATAACCTCACTGATGGCTAGTTCTTTTTTTGTTTGAAGGACATGGGAACCGGGCTTCGTGACTTACTAATAAGCCCTCTACTTAGCTGGTTTACTAAAGTTATCCAAATTCGGACTCTTTACCGCCACCATTGTGATTAGGCAAGTGGAGCGTGCTACATGTGGTAAGTGATGGCGTTTTAACGCCATATTCGATTTGTTAGTGAATGTCTCTCTTTTTAAACTGGCCGCCGCGAACTTCAGCAATATCTCCGATTGCTAAGAAAGCCGATGAATCAAAGTCCTTCACAATTTCCTTAAGCTTTGCTTCTTCAAGTCGGTTGATTACACAGAAAATGACCTTCTTGTCGTCTCCGGAGAAAGCTCCTTCTCCACTTAAGTAAGTAACACCGCGACCCAATCGATGCAGAATAGCATCCCCAATTTCGCGAAATTCATCACTGATGATCCAAACAAATTTCGATTCATCCAATCCTGCGATGACAATATCCATTGTTTTAAATGCCACATAATACGCGAGGATGGAGTACATTGCACGGTCCCATGAATAGACGAATCCGGCACATGCAAAGATGAATAAGTTAAAAAACATGATAATTTCCCCTACAGAGAATGGAAGCTTCTTGCTTGCAAGTATCGCTAGGATTTCTGTTCCATCAAGAGAACCTCCATAACGAATAACGATTCCGACTCCAACGCCGACAATCATTCCGCCAAAGATTGAAGCGAGTAAGATATCTTGAGTAAACGCTGGTACATGGTGAAGGAAAATGGAAGCTATGGAAAGTACAACAATTCCATAAAGGGTGGATAATGCAAATGTTTTACCAATCTGTTTATAACCTATGAAGAAAAACGGAAGATTGAGAACGAAGAGAAATACTCCTAATTTCCAGTCAGTTATGTAAGAAAGCATGATTGATATCCCTGTTATTCCGCCATCGATGACATTATTAGGGACAAGGAATACTTCAAGACCGATACTCATTAAAATCGCTCCGATTGTAATTAATATCCCCCTTTGAAGAATTTGCCTTGCGGTGAGTTTCTTGTGTTTCGCTTTTTTAATCATTGCTTCTACTGTCGTTAAATCTGATGCATTTGACATATAGATACCCTCTCTCTCTGTCTTTATACGTGGAAAAGAAACTTGGAAAATAAATACTTCTTAAATTATTATACAGTTTTACTATTCATAAAAATATTTATTTGCATTCAATCTTTCAAAATTATGTATTTTAACCAGCTGTTTTCTGCTAAAGCAGATAGTGGTATCAAATTATTCTAGCCGTTGTCTCCGATTCTCATTCTTTTTTTCGGTACCTAAAAACGATGTGAAATTAAGATTTGTCTTTTCTGAATGGGCTGATTACTATACACTGATAATAAAAACATCCCTCATGGAGACGATTATTTCTTAGATAAGGAAGTGCATGAATTGGAGCAATATTTTGTATCATCCAATCCGATTCTCTTATTAGTCGCATTAATATTGACATTTATGGCGGCATATACGAGTTTGGATTTACTTACATTACTGAGAAGCTCTGCTGACCATAAGAAGTTTTTGTTATTCGGCGGAAGCTTTTCAATGGGAATTGCGATATGGACGTTTAATTTTTTTGGAATCTTGGCTTTTGAGAAGAACAGCGTAGTTACTTACAATTTATCAGTGATGGTGCTTTCACTCGTTCTTGGCGTGGCACTTGCATCAATGGGGTTTCTGGCATTAACCATTAAGAAACTCTCATTCATAAACATTGTTCATTGTGGTACATTATTGACCGTTTCTTTGTTATCTAACTATATTATTGGCTTATATGCCTTGAATCTTTCTATTAAAATCCATACAGTTTTGTTAATCCTAACAGTGATGATCACGTTAATTATTTTTGTTGTCGCATTTTTATTATTTTTTTATTCGAATTATCGCCAAAAAGAAAACCAAATATGGTTGAAGCCGACGAGTACATTTATCGTCTCTGCTGCGATTATCCAAGGCCATTTCATGTTAGTGCGTGCGCTACCTGTTAAACAATCGGTTGATAATGTGAATGAACTTGTCCATGATACTTCTTTTGTACCGTTTCTTGTGTTGTTTGTTTTTTTATTAATCGTTGGTGGGCTGATTACTTCAAGCTCCTTCATCACAAAACGCCTGCAGAATAGTGATAAATATTTGCAAGACTATCGATATGCGCTTGATCAAGCTTCGATTGTGGCAGTCACGGATTCCAAAGGAAAAATCATTTATGTGAATGAGAAGTTTACGGAAATCTCGCAATATAGGGAAGAGGAATTACTTGGGAAGACTCATTCAATCATCAATTCTGGCTATCATTCTAAGGAGTTTTTTCAGGATTTGTGGGATACCATCCTAAAAGGCAAGACATGGAATGGTGAAATTTGCAATCAAGCGAAGGATGGTAGTCTATATTGGGTTTCAACGACGATTGTCCCATTTCTAAATAAGAAGGGAATGCCGTACCAATTTGTCTCGATTCGAAATGATATTACTGAACGAAAACAATCTGAGGAGCTCCTTCATCGACAGGATAAACTGGCTGCTGTTGGTCAATTAGCTGCAGGAGTCGCCCATGAAATTCGTAACCCGCTAACATCCATGAGAGGATATGCTGAATTTCTGCAAATGGATGAGTCGAAGCCAGAAAGATTGGAATACTTCGATATTATTTTGGATGAAATAGAACGAGTGAATACGATTGTCGAAGAGTTTATGGTACTAGCAAAACCGCAGATCGTTCATCTTGAGTTGAAAAACATCGTCTTAATCGTACAAGACGTACTTACTTTGATTGCATTTGAAGCGAAAAACAAAAACGTACATGTTCATTTTGAAAGTCATAATCAAGAAATCCTTGTGAATTGTGATGAGAATCGTTTGAAGCAAGTGTTATTAAACTTCGCGAAAAACGGAATAGAAGCGATGCCTTCTGGAGGAGACTTGTATGTAAATGCTTTGCAGCAAGGAGGGAAAGTGATGATCCATATTCGAGATACGGGAGTTGGGATTCCTTCTGAAAAGTTGAATAAGTTAGGCGAACCATTTTTCACTACGAAAGAACAGGGAAATGGGTTGGGATTGATGGTGAGCTATAAAATTATTGAAGGTCATAAAGGGAGAATTGAGGTGGTTAGTGAAGTGAATGAAGGCTCAACTTTCATCATTAAGCTACCCACTGTCACGGTTTAAAAAATTTAATTGAGCATTAATGATAAGTACATTCAGTACGGGGAGACTTGTTGATAAAGGAAGGGTTTTTAACGTGTATTTACTTTCGGTATTTTATCTTTAATCAGTGTTCTAATGACAGTATAACTCTTCATCGTTGCAGAAATAACGCCTTCTTAGATATTAACAATGAATGCTCGGCTTCTCGCTTCTAGAGAAACTGAGCTTTTTTGTATTCTGATGTAAATTAAGTTATTGCTTTATATTGGAACCTCGAATTTTATAAAGCACAAACAGTGTGATTTAATAGAGGGAAAGAAGCAAAGGAGAGGGTGAGTGTGCTGGGGAAGAAAAGTGTACGTTACATAACGATTATTGCTGCGACTTTATCAATTCTTTGGCTGCTAAGTTTTAGTTGGGCCATTCAGGATTATTATGCAGGTGCAACAGACGATGTGGTTAAAAAACAGGACAGTTCCCAAAAAACAGTGAAAAAAAATCATATGTTTACAGTAGTTGCCTTAGGTGATTCATTGACAAGAGGGACGGGTGACGATTCTGGAAAAGGCTATGTTGGCTATGTGGCGGATGAGTTGAAAGAGCGATTTAATGGAAACGTTGTTGTTCAAAATCTGGGCATTAATGGTCAAGTTTCTAGCCAGCTGAAAAAACAGGTGAAGCAACCGAATATTCAAAGACAACTTGCTGACGCTGATATTATTTTACTTACGATTGGTGCGAATGATTTATTTCAGCAAGGAAGAACATTGGAAAATTTTGATTTAGCTACCATTAAAACCATCGAAGATGCTTTTATTGAAAATCTAACTACGATTTTCACCGATATTCGTAAGGCGAATCCGGATGCTTCTATCTTTTTTGTTGGGCTCTATAATCCTTTTATTGAAGTTGATGAAACAGGGGTAACTAGTCCAACCGTCCGTGACTGGAACCGTACAGCTGAGGAAGTGAGTTCAACAATCCCGAGGATTGTCTTCGTTCCTACCTATGATATATTCCAGTTGTCTGTAAATGATTATTTATTTACAGATAAATTTCATCCAAATCAACAGGGCTACCGATTAATAGCAGACAGAATTGCTCCGTTAATTAAATGGGAGGGGGAAAGAAAATGAGTGCGACGACTCTTTCTGTGAGAAATTTAACGAAGACGATAAAAAAGCACAAAGTCATTAAAGGAATCAGCTTTGAATTAAAGGAAGGAGAAGTTTTTGGCTTTCTCGGTCCAAATGGTGCGGGTAAAACTACGACGATTCGAATGCTTGTTGGCCTAATTAGACCGACTTCTGGAACCATTGAAATTTGTGGCTATGATGTAAAGAAAAATTTTACAAAAGCAATGGCGAATCTTGGCTGTATTGTTGAAAATCCTGAGTTATATCCTTATTTAAGCGGCACTGATAATTTACTTCATTTTGCGAGAATGCTTCCAGCAGTAGATGCTAAACGAATTGCGGAAGTTGTTGATATGGTTAAGTTAACAGAAAGAATAGACGATAAAGTGAAGACCTATTCGCTCGGCATGAGACAAAGGCTAGGTATTGCTCAAGCCTTACTAAATCGACCAAAAGTACTGATTTTAGATGAACCGACAAACGGGCTGGATCCTGCGGGAATTCGTCAGATGAGGGTTTTCATTCGTGAGCTTGCTGAAAAGGAAGGTTTAAGTGTGCTTGTATCTAGTCATTTATTAAGTGAAATTCAGTTATTATGTGATCGAGTGGCTATTATTACAAAAGGAAACATCATAACTGTTGATACAGTAGAGTCTTTGCTCTCGAGTCAGGAGCAAGCCATTTGGCAACTCGATCCATCTGTCAAAGGAAGAGAAATATTGGAAAGTCTAACTGAGGTAACTACACTTGATGATGGTTATATGGTCACTCCTTATGATTCTACCCAGATTCCTAAGTGGAATGCTGCTTTGGTTCATGCAGGAGTACAAGTACTACAACTGAATAGAAAGATCCCTGTATTGGAGGATCTATTTCTACAATTGACGGATACAGGAGGCGCCCATATTGAATAATCTAATCTCGAACGAAATGATGAAGCTTGTGGCAAGGAAGCGTTTGTTGGTGATTGGGGCGATTGTGGGAATCTTGGTGATCCTGTTTACCTTTGCACAGTATAAGGAAGTACAAACACAGCGGGAAAAGCTAGGTTCAGATGATTGGCGAGCGTCTCTTCAACAGCAAATTATTGATATGCAAAACAGGCTTGGATCAAGCCGAATCTCAGATGATTGGCGTGAGCAGATTCAAGTTAGCGTTCAGCAATTGCAATTCTATTTAGATCAAGATATTAACCCAAGCGAACCAGGGGCCGTTACATTTGTTAGAATGTTCATTGAAAACTCCAGTGATTTATTTATTCCATTACTAATCATGATTGTTGCGAGCGACCTTGTTTCTTCTGAGCATACTCTTGGGTCTATCAAATTACTATTAACAAGGCCTGTAAAGCGATGGCGGATTCTTTTAAGCAAATATATAACGTTATTGATGGCAACTTCGTTAATTGTTGCGATGACCGGACTGCTATCGTATGGATTGTCAGGGATTGTCTTCGGATATCATGGCTGGAATGCACCGATTATTACGGGCTTTGTTGTAGATGGAGGCAATGTAGATACGAGTAGCATCAGGCTTATTAGTCAATGGAAATTTTTGTTGATGGATTTTGGACTTGTTTGGTTTGTGGCTGTTGTAGTTGGAACATTAGCGTTTATGCTCTCTGTTTTAATAAGAAGTACGGCGGCAAGTATGGGTGTTATGCTTGCTGGGCTTATATCAGGAGCTATTTTAAATAATATGGTGTCGTCTTGGGAATCGGCCAAATATCTGTTTATGGTGAACTTGAAATTGACTAATTACTTAAATGGGGTGGCACCGCCGATTACAGGGATGACTTTGTTTTCTTCCATGTCGGTTCTCCTGGTATGGTGGGCGGCGGCGTTAGCCTTATCGTTCTTTGTCTTTACACGACAGGATGTTTATTAATAGAATTCCGATTCACTTCCAGCGAGCTTGCTTGTTGGATTTTTTTGATGCTGGGGATATAAATGGAGTAAAAACAAGATCGACATTTGGTGGGCATAATTCATAGTGTGATGTAAATACTAGGAAATAGAAGTGTTTAGCTTGGATGATGGTTCTTTTCAAAATGTGTTTTTAAAGCGTATAAAGTCTTATGTTTCAAATCGGTTACAAATCTTAATTCTGGAAAATTTGTAGATGGGGAGGATACACATTATGACAAAAGAAAATAAAAATCAAGCAGAAATTGCAGGTAGACATTATCAGACTGAAGATTTTGAGAAGAAAGACCAAATTTCATCTGGCTTTGCTGAAACTCATGAACAAGTCAGTGACCATTTTTTTGAAGGTACGGTAGATCAAATGATAAATAATCAAGAAAACAAAACGGAATAAGGGGGATTGTTTTGAAGTCTATTAGAGAAATCATGACATCTAATGTAGATTACTGCACAACCCTTGATAATGTGTACGAAGCAGCTGTAAAAATGGCGGAAGGGGACGTAGGAGCTATCCCAGTTTGTGAGGATGGAAAATTAGTGGGTGTTCTGACAGATCGCGATATTGCAATCCGTTGTGTTGCTGGGAAGAAACCAGGTTCGACAAAAATTACCGATGTCATGACGAAGGAACCAATTACGATATCACCAGAAACTTCAATCATGGAAGCGGAAGAATTAATGGCAGAGAAACAAATCCGTCGTTTATTCATTGTCGAACAGGAATCCCTCATAGGTATTGTTTCGTTAGGTGATTTTGCTATTCATAAAGGCACCAACATGGCAGCAGCACACGTACTCACAGAAATTTCGGAAAATCAGCATATTCAACATTGAAATAAATGCGAATGTAAGATTAGAAAGCAAAACTTATTAAAAAAATATTTTTAATGAAAAAAGGGGCCGTCCCATAACGAAAGGGTAAGACACCACATCTCTTATATAGCGTTTACATGACACAATAAACGGTGGATAGAGTGAAAGTCAAACCTTTTTGGGACATCCCCTTATTGCGCTTTTCTTAATTAATATGTTTATTAAACCAATCGCGAATATGCTCGGTGTGCTGCAAGCGTAATCTTGGGGCTCCACTTCTTGATACTTCATGGGTCTGTTCTGGAAAGGCCACAAGTACCGCTTCTTTTTTTTGACGTTTTAACGCAACGAAGAATTGCTCTGCTTGTTCAATTGGACAGCGATAATCTTTATCGCCATGTAACAATAACAGAGGGGTTGTAACCTTACCTACATATTTCAAAGGAGAGTGTTCCCATAGTTGTTCAGGAGACTCAATCACGTCACCGCCTAATTCCGATTCAGTGAAAGAATAGCCAATATCGCTCACTCCATAGAAACTGAGCCAATTAGAAATACAGCGCTGGGTAACGGCTACTTTAAATCGATCTGTATGCCCAATGATCCAATTCGTCATAAATCCACCGTAGCTTCCACCTGTTACACCTAACTGGTGTTCATCAAGGAAATTATACTCTGCAAGTACGTAATCTACGGCGACCATTAAATCTTCATAATCCATGCCTCCATAATCGCCTCTGTTTGCATTAACGAATTCTTGACCGTAGCCAGCACTGCCTCGTGGGTTTGTGAATAGGACCGTATATCCTTGTGCAACAAGGGTTTGAAACTCATGAACATACGTATTCGCATACATGACATGCGGTCCGCCATGAATTTCTAGAATCAATGGATATTTTTTCCCTTGTTCGAAATTAGTCGGTTTCATAATCCACCCGTGTAATTCGAGACCGTCTTTAGCAGAAAAAGTAATGGATTCAGCTTCCGAAAGTTTTTTATCTTTTAGCAATTCATCATTAACAAATGTAATTTGCTCAATTTCACCATTTGTTAAATCAAAGGAGTATAAGTCACCAGGGTGAGTAGGTGTGCTGATTGCTACAACAGCTTTATGTGTTTCGGGATTAATGGTTAATCCATAAACATGCTGCTTTTCGAGAAGAGAAGGATACATTGCACCTTCAATGGTTCCGTAATATACGCCTGTGTTTCCGTGGTCACTAATTAAAAAATAAAAGCCTTGACTGTCATTCGTCCAAAGAAGGCCTGGATTGACCGTTTCAATATGAAAATCTCCTGCTGCTAAATCACCGACTTCAACATCCCAATCTGTAGTTAGGCATGAGAGTGATTCAGTAGCTAGTGTATATAACCAGATTTTAGATATTGTCGCTCCTTCATATTCTCGTTCATGCCCAATTAATGTTAAATAATTACCATCAGGTGACCATCTAGGAAAATAAAAACGCCCGTTGGTTGCCGTTATTTTTCTACAAGATCGATCTTCTAAATGGAAAATAAACACATTAGAAGCGAGGTTATAATCAGCATCATCTGTGTCGTTGCTTACATATGCAAACTCTTTTCCGTTTGGCGCCCATGAGGACGGTGTAAAGGAGTGTTCCCCTGAGGTCAATTGTTCTGCTTTACCTGTAGGTACATCGACTAGTATGAGTTGAGAAAATGAACAATCAAAATAGCCATTTCCATCTGTTTTATATTTAATTCGATCGTATACGATCGCTTCTTTGCGTTCCTTTTCTGGTTCTTTTTCTTTCTCATGTATAGTGTATCCAGCTTTTATTCGTGTTGAGGTTAGGATTTTCCTTGAATCAGGAGACCATATAGGCGTAGTAGCTCCCAGGTGAAATTCTGTCAGCTGACTAGCTTCTCCACCAAATGTATTTATTATGTATACTTGGTTTTTTCCAGACCGATTTGATAAAAAAGCAAGATGGAGTCCATCAGGAGACCATCTTGGTGAAGACTGACGATGAAGTCCATATGTCCATTGAACGGTTTGTTTCGTTAAAAAACTATATACATATATATTCGAAATATATTTCTCATCATCCTTAGCAACAGAAGTCTCGATATAGGCGACCCTACTGCCATCTGGCGAAAGCTGTGGATCGGTGACAGATTTTAAGTCAAATAAATCTTCTGCTAAAATTCCTTTATTACTCATTATATTCATCCTTTCTTTATGCACTATGAAACTAATTCTATCAAGTGATTGTTGATTCGACAAATACCATGGAAACTTCCCCTAAATCATTTAGTGAATGGAAATATAAATCCTTCATCAACGGAAAAATGTTAAGCAGAAAAGTTTGAAAAAAGTCTTGCCAATTTATTAGAGATAATACTCTAAAAGAGGCAAGACTTTTTATGAAGCAATTGTATTATTCTGCTGGTCTTTTGTGGTGATGAGTGTGGTGTGGTTGAAATCCGTTTTCTACTACCTTTTGATAATGCTTTTCCATATGTTTCACAATCATTGCAGCTTTTTCTTTAGAAATTGCACCGAATTCTACATATTTATGCACAATTTCTATTTTCTTAGCCAGCATTTCCTTATGCAATACTGCAAGTTCGTCTTGTTGTTTTTGGGTAAACTCTATTTGTTGTTCTTGTTTAACTTCGCTTTCTTGGTTATCTTTCTCAGCAAATGCCGTGATCTCGAAGTTACTAGTTACGAAACTAATTGTCAGCAAGGCAATAAGTAATTTATTCATGATACAATCTCCTTTTGTTATTATCTTTTTGTGAAAAATGCTTTAATACCCTTTCTAAAAAATTTAAGATGCTGTTAGTTTTTTAATATTGGAACCAAATTATGCATGTATATAAAATAACTGAAGAATTTATAGGAAATGCTTGTCTCCTGAATAGATGTAAGAATAAGTAAAAGGGGATTGCACTTAAAGTAAATCTTAACGAGGAAGACTTTAATGTGGACAAGGAATCATCAGCAACTTGCGGTATAAATGTATGAGTGGTAATTGAGATAGTGACCAGATTGATTGATTTCTTATTTACGACTGTAGTGATCATAATTGTTAGTAACAAGGTAATACATAAAAAAATAAACTATGAAAAAAGGAACATGTATGACAGATCAGTTAGCTAATAACTTTTTAAATATCCACTAATTCATTATGCCAAGTAGCTCCAACTTGAATATCTTGTAATACAGAAGGAGGGATGAGCATGAATGCTGAACGAAAAGAAGTAATAAAAAGATTTCTCGAACAAAGGTTTACTTTAGATAATAATTTTGTTAATGAAGAAGCACTTTCGCAACTTATAAATATGTTTAAAAATAAAACAGAAAATTATGAATCTGAAGATGTAGATCTAGAGCAAAGTGAAGACGAAGTCCTAGATTTAAGCTCAAACGAGAGTGGGGATGAAGACTCAGACGAGAGTGGGGATGAAGGCTCAGACGAGAGTGGGGATGAAGGCTCAGACGAGAGTGGGGATGAAGGCTCAGACGAGAGTGGGGATGAAGGCTCAGACGAGAGTGGGGATGAAGGCTCAGACGAGAGTGGGGATGAAGGCTCAGACGAGAGTGGGGATGAAAATTTAGGCGAGCTCGGGGATGAAAGCCCAGACGAGAGTGGGGATGAAAGCCCAGACGAGAGTGGGGATGAAAGCCCAGACGAGAGTGGGGATGAAAGCCCAGACGAGAGTGGGGATGAAAGTCCAGACGAGCTGGGGGATGAAAGTCCAGACGAGAGTGGGGATGAAAGTCCAGACGAGCTGGGGGATGAAAGTCCAGACGAGAGTGGGGATGAAAGTCCAGACGAGCTGGGGGATGAAAGCCCAGACGAGAGCGGGGATGAAAGTCCAGACGAGCTGAGGGATGAAAGCCCAGACGAGCTGGGGGATGAAAGCCCAGACGAGCTGGGGGATGAAAGTCCAGACGAGAGTGGGAATGAAAGTCCAGACGAGTTGGGGGATGAAAGTCCAGACGAGAGTGGGGATGAAAGCCCAGACGAGAGTGGGGATGAAAGCCCAGACGAGAGTGGGGATGAAAGTCCAGACGAGTTGGGGGATGAAAGTCCAGACGAGAGTGGGGATGAAAGTCCAGACGAGTTGGGGGATGAAAGTCCAGACGAGAGTGGGGATGAAAGTCCAGACGAGTTGGGGGATGAAAGTCCAGACGAGAGTGGGGATGAAAGTCCAGACGAGTTGGGGGATGAAAGTCCAGACGAGTTGGGGGATGAAAGTCCAGACGAGAGCGGCGACTAAGACGAAGAAAAAATAATTCTAATTTCGGTGGGATCATCTTAAGGTGATCCCATTACTTAATTTTTATCCTGGTTAAACAGATTGTAATACCCTAAGTAAGATGAATATTTAATGTTCTTAGTATATTGCTCAACAAAAAAAAAATTTTTTGCTTCAAAATGGCCAAGTGTTCATGCTAGTTAGTCATTTCATAACTTGTTAAACAAATAAGAATTGCCAATCGTTTCAATGATCGATGAATTATTCAAAATTACCTTCTGTTTCTAAGCAACTATCCTATACAAATATTTTATCAGAGCATAACATAGCTAAGAGTATTTAATCCTGCAGATTGGTCCGAAAAATAGGTACATCCTTTTAGACTACTTAAATTAATATCTTGGAAAATCATCATCTATTACCTGTTTCTTTGAGGATCTATGGAGATAATTCTTCGAGTAAATTATAGGGGGAAATGAAGAAATCTGTTTTGGAAAGCGCTGACAAAAACAAGGATGAACTCAAATAAAAGTAATAATTGACAGCGCTTTACTCTTGCGGAAATTACGATTTAACTCATAGGAGGGATATGATGGATCACCCAATAATTGAGCCATGGGAAAGCGATGATTTAACTCATGAATTTTATGTACCTGATTATATTGAACGAATAGCACAAGATGTTCTTGAAAGTTACGACCTTTCTGTTAATAGTATACAGGTCATAACAACTAAGCCAGATAAAGGCGGTGCGATTTGGAAACTTGAAACAACTTCTGGTCCAAAAAGTTTAAAATTGTTACACAGAAGACCAACAAGAAGTATGTTTAGCTTGGGAGCTCAGGAATATTTAGTTAAAGTCCAAGATGCAAGAGTGCCCGCGATTGTAAAAACAAAGGATGAAAAGGATTATGTTGAAGCAGGAGGAAAGTTATGGTTCGTTGCAGAGTGGATAGAACCATTAGAACCTGTTACAAAAGATTTAGAAGGTGCGAAACATTTATGTTATGCGCTCGGTGAATTTCATCGTTTAAGTAAGGGCTATGAGCCACCGCAACAATCTGAAGTAGCTTCAAGACTGCATAAATGGCCATCTAGTTATGAAAAGATGATCATCAAAATGGATTGGTTCCGAAATATTGCTAACGCATATCCTGAATTACCAGCAAGTACACATTTATTGAATGTAGTTGATAGGTTTGAAGAGCAAGCTAGAAATAGTTTGACAAGGCTTAATCAATCAAGTTATTCCGAACTGATAAAAAAAGGAAATGCTTTTTGGGGACTTGTTCATCAGGATTATGGCTGGTCAAATGGTCAAATGGGTAGTAATGGAATGTGGATTATTGACCTTGATGGGGTTGCCTTTGATCTTCCGCTTCGTGATTTAAGAAAGCTAATTAGTGGTACAATGGCAGATTTGTATAGATGGGATGTGAATTGGGTTCGGGAGATGATTCAGTCTTATCATGAATCTAATCCCCTTACAGCTGAACTATATGAGATTTTAATGATTGATTTGTCACTCCCAAATGAATTTTATAAAAATATTAAAGAAGTTGTATATGAACCTGAATTATTTTTAAATGATCAAACAACCCAATTAATTCAAACGATTGTTGATACAGATCAGACTAAATGGCCAGTTCTTAAAGAAATTGAAGATGATTGGAGGGGGAGGGAATAACTATGAAAATATTAATGATCTGTACTGAAAAACTACCAGTGCCTCCTGTGTTAGGTGGAGCGATTCAAACGTATATTTCTGGGAACCTCCCTTATTTATCCAAATTTCATGAAATCACGGTTTTAGGGATTAGTGAACCATCACTTCCAAATCAGGAAACAATAGATGGCGTTCATTATGTACGGGTACCTGGTCAAATATTAGAGATCTATCGAGAAGGAGTCATCAAGTATCTAGAATCGACTTCCTTTGACCTTATTCATATTTTCAACCGACCGCGTTTGGTCCTTCCAGTTCGGAAAGTTGCTCCTGAAGCAAAAATTACTTTAAGCATGCATAATGATATGTTCAATCCTGAAAAAATAAGTCCAGAAGAAGCAACTGCTGCATTAGAAGAAGTATCTAATATTGTAACGGTAAGTGATTATGTTGGTAATGTAATACGAAATCTTTATCCACAAGCAACAGCGAAAATAACTACGATTTATTCTGGAGTAGATACTGAGCAGTTCTTACCTGGATACCATCCAAAGATGCAAAAGATACGTAATGAAATTCGTCAAGAACATGGCTTAGAAAACAAAACAGTTATCATGTTTGCAGGTAGACTTTCTAATAATAAAGGAGTAGATCGGTTAATTAGGGCGTTGCCGGAGCTATCAAAAAAATTTAAAGATTTAGCAGTAGTAGTAGTTGGAAGTAGTTGGTTTAGCGAAGATAATGTAACTGATTATGTTGCCTATGTTAGAGCAATGACAAAGAAATTGACAATACCAGTAGTAACAACAGGTTTTGTTTCACCAAGTGTCATACAAAACTGGTTTGCAGCGGCTGATTTATTTGTATGCACATCTCAATGGAACGAGCCATTGGCACGGGTACATTATGAAGCGATGGCAGCGGGACTACCTATATTAACGACAGCAAGAGGAGGAAATCCAGAAGTCATTCAACTCAATGAAAATGGTCTTGTTGTAGAAAATCCAGAAAATCCGATTGGTTTTGTAGAAAAAATTACAGAAATCCTATCAGACAAATCTAAAATGAAAAACATGGGGATTAAAGGGAGAGAACTTGCTGTATCTCTTTATAAGTGGGACAGAGTTGCTTCCGAAATACTTGGAGTATGGGGCGATGCAATTCATACGTCATCTTCATCTTCATCAGTACCAGAAACTTTAACCGATATTTATGTTGAACAAGAAATCATAAAAGATTTGGTAAGCGCAGATTCTATTGAAGCGAAGCCTACTGATACTAAACCCAACTATAAGCAAAAGTCTACATTAGAGAAAAAAGTTGAAGCGAAGCCTACTGATACTAAACCCAACTATAAGCAAAAGTCTACATTAGAGAAAAAAGTTGAAGCGAAGCCTACTGATACTAAATCCAACTATAAGCAAAAGTCTACATTAGAGAAAAAAGTTGAAGCTGAAGTTAAACAAGAACCTATAATAGAATTAGATAATAAACCAGAAAAAGAAATTGAAAATCAGGGAATAAAAGATAAATCGAAAACTCATTCTGTTAGAGATATGATTAAGGAGTCGCTTAGGGAATCGGTTAGAAAGACGATCATAGAACAGATGATTATCGATTCGAATGAAGTTTCAACTGAAGATTCGATTAGCAACTTAATTAGGGAGTTGAAAAGAAGAAGAAACATTGAATAAGTGAGTAAGGCTGCATCATGATAATGATAAGCCCCGTTTCAAAGTAGAAACGGGGCTTATCATCGTAAAAATTTATTTCGGATGTCTTAAATAGATTTGACTCTATACACCCAATATACCTACAAGCTATATATTAAGGAATAGATCTGAGCATTTGTATATTGGACAACCTCTTGGAACTTAGAAGAGGGAGTGGAGTAAAATGGCCTTTTAATAGATTGAACTTGATCCACTTAATTATAATTAAGGGTACAAGTCAATATACTCAAGAGAAATCATTTTTGTGGCACCAATTATTAATTTTATATCCTCGTCAGGAAAATAGATTTTTTAACCTCTAACTAACAGATTATCGGCCTGAACCACTACTTTATTTAACAATTCGGTATATTGCATTCTTCTACCTATAAATTCTTCTTCAAGTCGCATATTGTTTCACCTCGACTATTCGTTTATACTCAGCATTTGCCTTAGGGGAGGCATCTGATCAACCTCTACCCAATATCCTTGTCCAGATCACATCCATCAATCAAACGGTACAATGCGAATTCATATTCGTGAAAAAAAGCTCATCTTTCTGTCGGAATAGTTCCAGCAATAAGAGATCCTTTTGAAAAAAGAAAGTCTAGAGTAACAGTTGTGAACTCCGCAATATGTATTGATATCCTAATCAGTTTTAAACAAACCGTGCCTTTTGAAGGTTCTATTTTCCAAATAGTTTTAAAATCTCCTCTTTGCATGACTTTCATGTTAAACATTTAAAAGTGAGAATAAAACGTAGTCATCAAATGTTGAATCGGGAGATATGTTTTGAAGTATCCATTTTGCTTCGCGCTTTGTGTAGTTTATGGATATTAGACCATAAAATAAAGAGGGAATAGCATGTCTAAAGAATAAGATAATGAGCCTTCGTTCAAAGATGAACAACGTGATAAGTTTTCATCATCTTTGTTTAATATTTCACTCATATCGGAAATTGGGCGATCGACAGTGAGAGAATCCATTTTATAGATAAAAATTCCGTCACTGTCAATCACAATCATACTTGAGGCAAAATCCTGGTGGCATAATGACTTGTTCATCTTTATTTCTTCTGGTCATGAATCAAAAACCAGATTAATGAGCATGGTGATAGAAGTCTGGTATCTCTTTAATAAAGTATCTACATGTGAAAAAATAGCAGTTCAAATTTAATTTGAACAGTTACTAGTGATCTTCGTTATTTCAAGTTGACTATCCACACCTATCTTTTTTCAAATCTGATTTCCATTCTGTTAATTGAAAAGACGGCAGTGTTTCTGCTGGGAATCCAATTACTTTTGAAGTTTGATGAAAGGATACTCACTCCTTCATGAATTTCAGCAGTTCATTTAGATACTCATTTTCCGGAAATCTTCCATAGATCGCTTTAAAGACTAAAAAGTATTTGCTATCAACATTTACAGAACCTCGCCTAAATCAGTTTTGAATACAACCGAGGTATGAATCTTGATATTTTTCAAATAATGTATTGCGTGAATTATAAAGATAATATGGTCTTATTAAATGAATCCTTTTCATCATGACTCCACCAAAATCTGCTTCAATTGACATACTGCTTTTTTACTTTAAAACGATATTAAATAAATCGTCTTCACTGCTAGTGGATAGTGAGCGATTCTGTTTTTTGCATCTACTACGAATACCGTTTCCACTCAGACTCCTCTCTAAGGTTTCTTTCTTTGCATGGAAGCTACATAAAGTCCTTCCATCCGTTTTGTTACATGCTCAAATCCAAAATTTGATTCAACGAAAATCCGGCCTGTTCTCGCAATCGAGTTGGCTACTTGCTTATTAGATAATAAAAAGGCAATCGCGTCTGCAAAAGCTTCTGAATTTGTATAATCATCAATGACGATACCGTTTTCTAGATGTTTAATAATTTCCGCATTTCCGCCTCGGTTCGTAGTAATGATCGGTAATCCAGCACCCATCGCTTCATAATGTACTCGAGCAAGGGGTTCTTGCCATTGGGAGCTGCATACGAATAGATCCCCTATAAGGAAATGAGAAGGAATTTCGCTTGGTGGTACAAAACCGGTAAATACAACTTTGTTCTTACCTAACACTTCAGCGAGCTTTCGCAAGCTTAGTCCAAACTCGTCAATTCTATCGTCACTAAACCATTTACTACCTACAATAACTAATACTGCATCAGGATGATTTTTGATGACTTGCTCCATGGCTTCTAGAAGTATATCGGGTCCTTTTACGGTACTCAATCGTCCTACGAATAAGACGACTTTCTTATCTTCTACGCCATACTTTTTCCGAAGTTCGTTCCTTCGCGATTGTGCATTTTGTTCCCAAATCGGTTTATATCTTTGCAAATCGACTCCTGAATAAATAGCCTTAACTTTACTTTTGGCTAAAGGAAAACGAGATATGATCGTTTGTCCGATATATTCGCTGATGGTCATGATCCTATCCACAGCTCTAATGACCAGATTCCCCATTTCAGTAGAGATTTTTCCGTCCCGAAACATTTCATTATGGAGACTCAACACAAAACGACTCATTGGCATAGCATTTTTATAGATCAGGAGATCACGAGGTCGGTTGAATACATGAATTACATCGTAATATTCCATGCTTGCCGTTTTTTCTGCTAGCTTTTTGCCGACATGAAAGGCGTAATTCTCACGAGGAAAACGAATGTATTTAACCTCGTTCACTACTTCCATGTCAGGAAGATCAGGGTCTGTAATACAATAGATTGTTAAATGATGGTTTTTACTAAGATGAGGTGTTATTCCATCGATTAAAACTTGAATAGCACCCCCTCTAATTGAAGGAACGGTAAGCATCTCTGTACAAATCAATGCGATTTCTATTGGGAACACGCCCTTTCATTGAAAATTGGGTCTTGCTGGTTTTAAACCAATCGTACTAATTTCACTCACTTAAGTGCTTCTGTTAGAATGTTAAAATCGAATATACAATGTTCCAGCCATCAATTATAGGGGGTTACTCCATAAATGGTTGGATGTATTGATTGGCAGCTAAAAATTCTTCAAATCTGCTAATATCAAAGCGCTTTCCAAGAAGTGTTGTACCAAAGAAATTTTCCGTCTTCATCATTTCGTTAATGGCATCTGTTAATTGAATTTCGTATCCTACTCCAGGTGTTATTCTTTCTAGATAGGAAAAAATTTCAGGGTTAAAGACATATCTACCGATGACGGCTAAATTTGAAGGTGGATTTTTTGCAGGTTTCTCAACGATGCTAATAACTTTACTTATCTCATTTTTAATTTTCTCACTTTTAACTACGCCATAGTTTGACAATAAGTGTTTTTCCACTTCATATAGACCAAGTACACTTTTTTTATGCTTTTCATAAACTTTTATTAATTGATTTAATCCTGTTGTCTCTTTATCAAAAATAATTTCATCTGGTAACAAAACAGCAAATGGTTCATTACCAACAAAATTTTTCCCTAGGAGGATTGCATCACCAAGCCCTTTAGCATATGGTTGTCGAATATATTGGATATGAATATCGGGAATTTTGTTTTTTTCTAATAAATGAGTGGATTGTTTTTTTTCAAGAAATGCTTCAAGTTCAAGTGATCGATCAAAATAGTCAGCAATCAGATTTTTTGATTGTGACACTATAAATAAGATCTCCTCAATCCCTGAGGCCAGGGCTTCTTCTACGACATAATGAATAGCAGGTTTTACACCAATCGGAAATAATTCTTTCGGAACAACTTTAGTTATCGGTAAACCTCTCGTTCCATATCCAGCTGCAGGGATAATTGCCTTTTTGATCATTTCTTAATTCACCTCGAATGCTATTGATTATTCTATGAAAAAGTGGGGTTTTATGACAATGTTAAAATTTTGTTAACTTTAATATTAAATGATTTTGTGGTCCTTATTGGCAGTGCAATAGTCTAATTTCTAAGTGTTTTATTAAAATAATTGAATAATGGTGTTTCGGTTAAAAGAAGCTGAGAACAACATGTGATTATTCTTTATTTAAAGAGAGGATGAGGTCGAAATAAAAGAAACTTTCATTGTATATAGGCAGATGTTAAATCATTGTAGATTGTCCACTAATATGATATAGAACTTTAGATTATTAGAGAGGGGACAATGTCGTATGGAAATCTGTGTGATAGGTGCGGGATATGTTGGCTTAACGACTGCAGCGGTTCTGGCCGATCTCGGACACACTATTTGCTGTGTAGACACAAATATTGAAAAAATAAAACAAATAAAACGCGGGGAAATTCCAATCTATGAACCAGGTTTAACTGAATTAATAAGTAAAAATAAAGACCAATTAACCTTTAGTTCGATGATTGTTGAAAATATTCAAAAAGCAGCGGTTATTTTCATCGCTGTTGGCACTCCATCTTTAGCAGATGGAAGAACGGATTTGACTTATATTCAATCAGTAGTAGATGAAATTGCAAAAGCCATAAGATCTTATAAAACGATTATTACAAAAAGTACGGTACCGCCGGGAACTAATGAAAATATATATAGAATGATAAAAGAAAAAGGAGTAGACCCACAGCTTTTCAATGTTGTCTCCAATCCTGAATTTCTAAGAGAGGGTTCTGCCATCTCAGATATGATAAAACCAGACAAAATTGTCGTGGGTAAACAACAAGAAGATCAAAAATCCCTTTCCATCTTAAAAGAAATATATGTAAAAATTAAAGCACCCTTCATCATTACAAGTCTCAACGGTGCTGAAATGATTAAATATACATCTAATGCTTTTTTAGCTACAAAAATATCGTTTATCAATGAAATAGCTAGAATCTGTGATAAGTATAATGTGAATATTGAGGATGTTTCAAAGGGAATAGGCACCGATCCAAGAATCAGTCCCCATTTTCTTTCAGCGGGTATTGGATATGGTGGTTCCTGCTTTCCAAAGGATGTTCGTTCATTAGAACACAGTGCCTTAGACAAAAATATAACGCCACAGTTGTTACAAGCTGTTCAAGCGGTCAATCATTCACAAGTTAATCTGTATATTGATAAGCTAAGTGCCTTCATCGATGATTTTTCAGAGAAAACGATTGCAATATTAGGAGTTGCCTTTAAGCCAAATACGGATGATACAAGGTATTCTCCAGCCGTTTCATTAATTGAAAAATTAAGTTCGCTAGGATGCTTAGTACAAACGTATGATCCGAAAGCTCAACTACCTTTCGCAATGATGGAAACGGTCAGTCAGCATTCCAAGTTAGAGCAGGCAATTATGAATGCTGATTGTGTGATTATCGCAACAGATTGGGAAGAATTTAAACAGTTGAATTGGCTGAAAATAAAAGAGTTAATGAAAGGTGAACACATTTTGGATGCACGTAACTGTATTGATCCACAAGCAGTTAGAGATACTGGCTTAACGTATATCGGAGTTGCCCGTCCATGAAGATATTGGTCACAGGGGCAGCGGGATTTATTGGTTCACATCTTTGTGAGAAGCTTTTAACAGACGAGAAAAACGAAATAGTTGGGGTTGACAAATTTACTGGTCCAACACCTAAAAACCTGAAGAGTGTGAATCTAGGCAATTTGCTCAAAAATGCGCGATTTAGGTTAATTGAAACGGATTTATTGACAGCTAACTTAGAAAAATTACTAGAGGATATAGATGTTATTTATCATTTAGCTGGTATACCTGGTGTACGTTCGAGCTGGGGGGTGGACTTTGATCCATATGTGAGTAACAATATATCTGTCACACAGCGTCTTTTAGAAGCCGTTAAGAATAAAAAAATAGTTAAGTTTATATATGCCTCCACATCCTCTGTTTATGGAGAAGTAGATGGGAAAGTGACAGAAGGTGCATATCTATCTCCGCTTTCTCCATATGGAATTACAAAATTAACAGGTGAACATTTATGTAATGTTTATCATAAAAGCTTCAACATCCCGATTGTAACTGTAAGGTTTTTCACTGTTTATGGGCCAAGGCAGAGACCGGATATGGCATTTCATCGTTTCATCACACAAGTTTTGAAAGAAGAAACGCTTTCCATATTTGGTGATGGGACACAGACAAGAGATTTTACCTATGTAACGGATTGTGTTGAAGCTATTGCGTCGATTATTTACAAAAACCATGTGATTGGTGAGACCATTAATATTGGAGGAAAAGAACGGGCCTCGATTAATGAAATCCTTGCAATTATAGAAGCGCTTACAGGGAAAAAAGCAACGATCGATTATTTACCAAAACTACTTGGAGAGCCAACTCATACATGGGCAGATATCTCAAAAGCAAAAAAATTGCTGAACTACAATCCTGAAATTTCCTTGAGGGAGGGGATTGCAAAGGAAATAGAGTATATCCGTTCTATATACACATTAAATGGGGAGATAGATTCTTGTTGAGATAAAGGAAAATGAATGGATATTATGTGTAACTGTTGAGAGTATCCAATACTCAAAGGGTCAAACTTACAACCCCTCTTTTTTGAAACCCTTCTTTTCTTATTCTGGGCGAGGTTCGCCAAGCAAACGCTTATGCATCCATATCGCTGCTTGGGAGCCGTCTCCCATTGAAATGGTCACTTGTTCGGAATGTGAAATCAGGTCGCCGCCTGCCCAAATCCCAATTATATTCGTTTCCTTTGTGCGCGGATTAACGACAACGTGCTTACTTTCATTTAATTGGACACCAACTTGTTTAGCTAAATGATTGTTTAATTGATTGCCGCTAAAGCCGGTAAATCCGCGCTCGGCTTTAATCAATTCACCATTTTCAAGCAATAAGCCAATAAGCTGTTTTTTTGCATCCACTACGATCTCGCTAATGGGTTCTTCAATAATCTGAATCCCAAGCGATTTTAATTTCAAGAGGTTCTCTTCACTGATTACTTTATTATCATGATTGATGACGGTTAGTTCATTTGACCAATATGTAAGAGTCATTGCCATATTTGCTACAGTATTTCCACTCCCAAATACTATGGTCTTCTTACCAGTTATTTCATAGCCATCACAGTCAGGGCAAATAAAGATTGAAGCCCCAAGGCACTGTTGAAGATTAGGCAAGTCTGGTAAATAATCTGTTAATCCTGTTGCTAAGAACACGGTATTTGTTACATATATTTGCTTTAGTAAGGTGCGTACGGTAAATGTATTGTCAGATTTTTCAAGAGAAGTCACTTTATCATCAATAAAAGAAACACCGTATTTCTCAGCCTGTTGCTTGCCGAGGTTTCTTAATTCTGGTCCGCTAATTCCATCCGGCCAGCCGAGAATATTATGATATCCCCTTGTAATTGTGGACCGGCCTTGATTCGAATCGATTACAAGAACAGAATGATTATATCGGCCTAGTTGAATGGCAGCCTGTAACCCAGCAATTCCACCCCCAATAATGATGCAGTCAACTGTCTCCATATCCTTCACCACCCGTAAAAAGAAATCAAATAATAGTTCCTAGCTTTAAAAAATATACCCATATTAATCTGTAACTATCCCCAGAAAGTGAAACTTCAATCAGTGGGGTTTTCTTCATTCTCTACTATCTTTCCATGATACTCTAAACAAAAATACAGCCTGTGAAACCGTGATAAATAAAAAAGCAACCCAACTTATATGTATTGGATTACTTTTTATTGTCATATATCCTCATTTTTCTTCACTACTATTTTCGATCCATTCTTGTGACCATTTCTGGATTTCTCTGACAGCAGGTGCAAGGGCACTCCCTTTTTCAGTTAAGGAATATTCAATCCGTACCGGTGTTTCGGCGAAGACTTCACGTTTAATGATGCCTATTTGCTCAAGGTCCTTAAGCCGTTCCGATAAAATACGACCGCTAATTGGAAAGGCAGATTCTATTTGACAAAATCGTTGAGGTCCATTCAATAATTGATTGACGATTAGAACCGTCCAGCGTTTTCCGAGTATCTGTGTGCCCTTTTCAAAGCGAGGGCATAACAAATCTTCAGTTTTATTCATTTAATATCACCCCATAATAGTAGTATAACTCTTTACGCATAATGTAACAACATAACAGTTTAGTATATAGTGTCATAAAGTAATCATGAAAAAATGATTCTTGATGATATGAATAATATGGAGTCTTTATTTAGAATTTTTCAGCTAGAGGTATAAAGTGAAACTTCAATCAGTGGGGGTTTTACTGCCCGTTAATGAGGGATAAAGAAGTAATTTACGTGGAGATTTAGCTTGGTCATTCATATAAAAGGACGACTCATTTGAGTCGTCCGATACGTTTATTGATTAAAAAACGTTTCAATTTCTTGCTTTCTAATTTATTCTTTATGTGCTAAATATGGATTTTATTCAGCGGTATTTTGATCCAAATTCGTTTGGATCAAAAGTTTGGGACAGTCTGAAGGTTCTACATAAAGTCTTACATTATGTTTTGAATACGTTTCTTTAGTCATATATCAGCCGCTATTTTCAAATTTGTTCTTTCGACACATTAAAGAAGAATGAGAGAAATTAACTGCGCTTTTGTTTCTTGTTTGATGAAGGTACTTGAATGGAACCTGTTTCATGAGTGGTAGTTCCTTGACCTTCTACTTGTGAAGAACGTAGGCTTGCTTTGGAATGATCCTTTTTAATTTTACTCATTATGTTCACCTCCAACATTACTTTTTGCTAACAGGTGAGAAACTATACAAGACGAAGAATGGTTTCCAGAGTGGAGACAAAGTTTCTAAATAGGAATGTAAAATGGCTATTTGCTTTTCTTTCTCTAGTGTGCAGATATGATCTCTACTTCTAAAGAGATTTCTACATTCCCTTTTAGGGCTCGTGAAATCATACACGATGTCTCGGCTTTTTCGGCAAGTTTTCTTGCTAAACGATGATCACTTTCATTCGCCTCTTGTTTGAGAACGACTTTAGGCCGATGGATGATTTTCTTATAAGTAAATACCCCATCCGTTACATCTACAATGCCTTCTGAATGAAGAGTAATTCTTTCTTTTTCCAGCTTACTTCTTTCCATCATCGCCGCTAAAGTAATAATATAGCAAGTTGCTGCTGCTCCAAGTAGCATTTCATCTGGATTTGTCCCAATACCTGGTCCATTCATTTCAGGGGGAATGCTTATTTGTGTTTTCAGATTTCCAGACTCTATTGTCCCAGTATCGTTTCGTCCACCTTCCCAAATTGCCTGTAAATGAAACTGGTGTTCTGCCATATAAATAGCCTCCTTGTTTAGTATGTACTACTATTGTATAGCAAATTGCAGGTAATTCCTTGTGTTTTGCTTTGGAACAGAGGGGATGAAATCTCTTGCAATCTGCAAAAAGTAGAGGTTGTATTGACAATTGCTAAAAAAAAAGTTATCTTTAATTCAAGATATCTGAACAAAGGTGATTATGAATGATTTCGTCATATATCTCGAAAATAAGATAAAAATAGAATATAAAATCCAATTTTAATTAAAGAAATATTTAAAAAGGAGCTGGATAATATGGAACTTAAAGGAATTCACCATGTATCAGCGATTACTGCAAGAGCAGGAGAGAATTTTGATTTTTATACTAAAACATTAGGTCTGCGTTTAATCAAGAAAACAGTGAATCAAGATGATATTGGTGTGTATCATTTATTTTACGGTGATGAAGTGGGGAATCCTGGAACGGAATTAACGTTTTTTGAAATTCCGAACGCAGGAAAAGTACATGAAGGTAATAACAGTATTTCTGAGTTATCACTGCGTGTTGCAAATGACGATGCGTTAAATTTCTGGAAGAAACGTTTTGAAGAAGAGGGAGTTTGGCACGGGGAAATCACTAAAAGATACACACGTCTTGTTCTTCCATTCAAAGATTTTGAAGGGCAGAGATTTGTGCTAGTTTCCGATGAGTATAATCAAGGTGTAGCTGGTGGGAAGCCTTGGAAAAGAAGTCCGATTCCAGTTGAATTCGCGATTCTTGGATTAGGACCAGTCTCATTGACTGTACCAAATAGTGAGCCAACGAAAAAAGTATTAGTTGACATTATGGGATTTAGGAAGGCAGGAAGCTATCCGTCAGAAGTCGAAGGGCAATTAGAGACAATCGTCTATGAAACAGGTGAAGGTGGAACAGGTGCAGAAGTGCATGTTGTAACACGTAATGATCTACCACGTGAACGTCTAGGGCATGGAGGTGTCCATCATGTTGCTTTCCGCGTGGATAATGAAGAGGAAATGAAGCAATGGATTGCAAAAATAAATGAAAATAGAATGCCAAATTCAGGATTTGTAGATCGATATTACTTTAGATCATTATATTTCAGAGAACCAAACGGAGTTTTATTTGAGCTTGCGACAGATGGTCCAGGATTTGCAACAGATGAAGAGCTAGCACATTTAGGAGAAATTTTAGCATTACCGCCCTTCTTGGAATCAAAACGGGAACAAATTGAGGCGAAATTAAAACCATTGAACACGAAAATAAATTAACGAGTAAAGGTAGAATCACTATGCAAAAGCAAACAACTGGAATTCACCATATTACGGCTATTGTCGGCAATCCACAGGAAAACGTCGATTTTTATGCAGGTGTCCTCGGCTTAAGAATGGTCAAGAAAACTGTAAACTTCGATGATCCAGGCACCTATCATTTATATTTTGGGGATGACGCAGGTTCGCCAGGGTCAATTATTACTTTTTTCCCTTGGCCAAATGCTTATCAAGGTCGTTTAGGTTCCGGACAAGTTGGAATCACATCCTATGTAGTACCAGAAAAAACATTGGGATTCTGGGAGGAACGTTTAACGAAATTCAAGATTACCTTTGAAAAACATAGACGATTTGGAGAGGAATATCTCGAACTTCATGATCCACATGGCTTAAACGTGGAACTTGTTGCCCGAAAAGCTGGGGAAAACAGTAGGTGGTCGTTTGGTGGCGTACCTACTGATAAAGCTATTAAAGGATTTGGCGGTGCTGTTCTTCTATCGGCCTCTCCAGAAAAAACAATGAAAACGTTAGAAGAAGTTATGGGTTTAAAAAAAATGGCTGAAGAAGGAGATTTTGTACGGTTTCAATCAACTTCAGATATTGGAAATATGATTGATGTAAAGAAAATCGCTTTACCAATGGGCCAAATAGGTGTAGGAACGGTTCATCATATTGCTTGGCGTGCGAATGACTCAAATGACCATAAAGAATGGCGTGAGCATGTAAGTCGCTTTGGCTATGGTGTAACTCCGTTTAAGGATCGACAATATTTCGATGCGATTTACTTTCGGGAAGACGGTGGCATATTGTTTGAAATTGCCACTGATCCACCAGGATTTGCTTATGATGAATCATATGAGACGATGGGAAGTAAGTTAATGCTCCCGTCATGGTTGGAAGAGAAACGAGAATCTATTGAAACAACTTTATTACCGGCAATCCCAAGAGTATTGGAGGAAGATAAGTAATGATGAAACATATTTTTCAAAAGGGAAGTAATTTAGAGGCACCTGTTTTATTGCTTTTACATGGTACAGGAGGAACGGAAACCGATTTACTGGGAATAGCTGAGATGGTATCCCCTGAATCCTCCGTTTTAAGTGTTCGTGGAAATGTGTTAGAAAGAGGAATGCCTCGTTTCTTCCGCCGACTTGCAGAAGGAATATTTGATGAAGAAGATTTGGTGTTTCGCACACAGGAATTGAATGAATTTCTTGATCATGCAGCAAAAGAATACGGGTTCGATCGTAAAAACATCGTAGCGCTTGGCTATTCAAATGGTGCCAATATTGCTGCAAGTTTGCTGTTCCATTATGAGGGTGCGTTGAAAGGGGCCATTCTTCATCATCCGATGGTACCAAGACGCGGTATTGATTTACCGAATAATAGTGGCAACCCAGTCTTTATTGCAGCAGGGGTGAATGATCCATTATGCCCGGCAAAGGAAACGGAAGATTTAAGCCAACTGCTTCAATCGGCTGGTGCATCGGTTGAAGTGAAATGGGAAAACTTTGGCCACCAGCTGACACGATCTGAAGTAGAAGAGGCAGGAGTTTGGTTTCAAAAACATTTTGGCTAAAAGGGTGATCAGATGATTTCTTTGAATCCAGAAACGATAAGTGAACGGGATAATTATAAAATTTTGGTTGGGAGTATTATTCCGAGACCGATTGCCTTAGTGACAACACTATCGAATGAGGGTGTCGTCAATGCAGCCCCGTTCAGCTATTTTAATATTGTTAGTTCAAATCCGTCGTTGCTTTCTGTGTCGATCCAGCGTAAAGCAGGTATTCAAAAAGATACGGCACGGAATGCTATCGAAAAAGGAGAATTTGTTATTCACATTACCGATGAGAATATTGTAGCAGAAGCAAATGAAACAGCAGCTGAACTACCACCGGAAAAAAGTGAATTGGAAAGAACGAATTTTACCCTTGTTGAAAGTGAACGGATTACTGTCCCTGGAATTAGAGAAGCAAAAATCCGTTTTGAATGTAGGCTTGAACAGGCGATTCCATTAGGTGGCAATAATTTAGAAGTGGGTTGTGACTTATTGATTGGAAGAGTAGTTCACTATCATATCGACGAATCACTCTATCAAGAAGGCCGGATAGATGCCCTGGGATTAAGCCCAGTGGCAAGACTTGCTGGTACTAATTATTCGAAGCTAGGTGAACAATTTTCGATCGAACGTCCGAAATAAGATAAACAAAAACTGCTTTATGACATGATAAAAATATAGGTCGTGAAAAATTGGGTGTTCCTTTCGTTGCGGAACATCTTCTTTTTCTTATAATGAAAGATTGATATTAGTTGATTCCATAAATGGATCTGGTTATTAGGCAATATCATTCGATCTTTATGCAAGTCATCCTTTCTTTAATGTTATCAAACGTTGCCATCAAGTTTCTTTGTTGATTTTGCTCACAAATCAATCATCCTCTTAACAAATCCGACCTTTTTTATCCGCCTCTTAACGGGAAGTAAGACCACTATGATGGAACTTTATTTGTTAGAAATGATAAGTAGAAATAGCTTCTATTTGAGGGTTTTAGTTCTATTTTGACTGTCTGTGTATATACAGTAATGAGAGAGAGTTGTGAGGAGATGAGCAAAATGGCGAGTGGTGAACATAGTGTAATCATACCATTATCTATTGAAAAGGTATGGGATTTTGTTAGTGTGATTGATAATTGGGCTCCGCTAGTACCAGGATACATTTCACATACGGTGATGACAAAGAACCAGTCAACCTGGGAATTCATAAGTGATTTTGGGCTGTTTAAGAAAAAGGTAAAACTGCTTGTGGATATTACAGAATGGTCGGGACCAGAGATCGTCACATTTCGCCTAACAGGAATGAATGAAAATTTCTTAGGTAGTGGTTATTTCAGAGCTGAAATGATTGATAAGGACCAAACGAAAATGACTGGCCAACTGGATATAACAGCAAAAGGAATGAAAGCACCTATGGCTAATTCGTTGTTAAAATCAAATGTCCCTGAAACTGCAAAAGCACTTTCAGATGCGGTTGCAGGCAAGTTACTAGAAATTTATCATGTAGCAGGATAAGATACCATTCACTTATACTAAAATAGTAGTGCGTGTTCAAAATGGTCGGAAGGAAATATGATCAGAAAAGGGAAAGCAATCTGTATTGATGGCGAAGCTCTGTACCTCCTGTTAAAGTGTACAGAGCTCCGTCTTTATTTCTTACATAATGATGAACACTTTCTAAATGAGAAAACAGTCTTAACAGAATAAAATAATGAAACTTATTATAGATGATCATCGTATATACTACTATCCCCTTACATTTAAGGTACGAGCAGATACACTTTTCTTATCCGTATTTGCGTGGTATTGTTAATATTACTAAGAAATATTCGAAGGTGTTGATTGAGATAGAGGCGCAAATCACTTCTATATTGTTTAATTTTGTGCTGGGACTAAATATTCTTTTTGCTTTATTTGTTGTTTTTTGGGAAAGAAGGGATGCAGGCGCTTCTTGGGCTTGGCTACTTGTGCTATTCTTTTTTCCGGTGGCTGGTTTTATCTTATATTTAATTTTAGGACGGACATTGCGACGTGCTCATCACTTTGAATGGGAAGGTCGCGAGAAAATCGGGATTGATGCTATTCTGAAAAATCAACAGGAGCAATTGAATTTAAATCAATTTGATTTCAGGAATCAGATAACCGAAGAGAATAAAGACTTGATTTATATGCATTTGCGAACGAATGATGCAGTATTAACAGAAGACAATTCTGTTGAAATCTTCACAGATGGCAATGAAAAGTTTGCACAGCTGTTTGAAGATATTAGAGCGGCGAAAGATCATATACATATTCAGTATTATATTCTTAAAAAAGACGAGCTAGGCAAAAAATTCATTGACCTGTTGACCTCGAAAGCAGAAGAAGGTATCACAGTACGTGTACTCTATGATGAACTAGGTTCCCGTGGACTAACGAAGCGTTTTTTTAAGGAGTTTCGGAAAGCTGGAGGTTTAGTCGAAGTATTCTTCCCAAGTCGATTGCCCTTTATTAATTTGCGGCTTAACTTTCGTAATCACCGCAAGCTAGTTATTATTGATGGGAGGATCGGTTATATCGGCGGCTTTAATGTTGGTGATGAATATTTAGGATTAAATCCAAAATTCGGTTATTGGCGTGATACCCATCTGCGAATTCAAGGTTCAGCTGTTTACACGATTCAAACGGTGTTTATTCTCGATTGGAATGAGGCGTCTAAACACCATGATATTGGCTTTGTTCCGAAACATTTTCCTGAAATACATGCTCCTCATGATTCCATCGGAATGCAGATTGTAACAAGTGGTCCAGATTCCAAATGGGAGCAAATAAAAAATGGGTATATTAAGTTAATCATGTCGGCTAAAGACTCCATTTTAATTCAAACTCCTTATTTTGTGCCTGATGCAAGCTTACTGGATGCCCTCCGTATTGCGGCATTATCTGGTATTAAAGTCAGCCTAATGATACCAAATAAGCCTGACCATATGTTCGTATATTGGGCTACCTATTCTTATATTGGTGAGTTGCTTGAGGCAGGCGCAGCGATTTATATTTATGATAATGGCTTTTTACATGCGAAGACGATTATTGTAGACAATGAAACAGCTTCAGTAGGAACGTCGAATATTGATATGCGAAGCTTCAAATTAAATTTCGAAGTAAACGCCTTTATTTACGATGGTAAATTCGCCAATGCACTTACAAATGCTTTTTTTGAAGACATCAAAGTTTCAAAGCAACTTACTCTTGAAGACTATCATAAGCGCTCATTATGGCTTCGTTTTAAAGAATCGATATCAAGGTTATTGGCACCTATATTATAAAATGAAATTTCTATTAGAGTGAGTATTACAACACAAATACATTCATGCCCCCTTGAATTAAGTTACGTCTTTTTAGCCCTAAGTGTGGCATTTATGTACACTTAGTAACAAAAACTCATTAAAAAAATGATTAACTAAAAAAAATTATCATTTCGGAGTGGAGGAAATCACTTGTTTAAAACGAAGTCAAAATTACAGTTTTGGACTTTACAGTTATTATTAATGGCTCTTTTGATATTCGTTTCTACAAAAATCTCTTTTTTGTTTGAGCCGATCGTAATCTTTACTACTACATTATTTTTCCCAATATTAATCGCAGGCTTTCTTTACTTTATTTTCAATCCAGTTGTCATTTTTTTGACGAATCAAAGAGTTCCAAAAGGCTTAGCAATCCTATTGATTTTTGTCTTATTTGTGGGGGTCATTGCCATCCTCGGCAGTTTAATTGGACCAGCGTTAACTAAACAAATCACGGACTTGGTGAATAATTTACCAGAGTATATTGTTCAAGGTAGAGAATTTTTCGATGATTTCCTAGCTTCTAAGCAATATCAATGGCTGTTGAATCAAAATTATGTATCATTGGATAAGATAGAATCATCGCTCATAAATTTTGTAAAAGAATTACCTAGTTACTTAACCACTAGTTTATCTTCTGTATTCAGCGTAGTAACGAACATTACATTAACAATCGTTACGGTACCTTTCGTTCTATTTTATATGCTGAAGGATGGACACAAATTCCCCCATGCGATTGCCAAATTCATTCCTGCTCATTATCGACGTGAAGGGATTACTTTATTAGGAGAAACAGCAACAACATTGTCCACTTATATTCAAGGCCAGTTCTTAGTTTGTCTGTTTGTCGGGGTAGCAACATTTATCGGCTATTTAATCATTGATCTTCCATATGCCATAGTCTTGGCCTTAATCGGGGCACTTACTAACATTATTCCTTATGTTGGCCCGTTTTTGGGAGCAGCACCGGCCGTCATTGTTGGATTGATAGATTCACCCATTCAAGCGGGTATTGTTATAATCGTTGTTGTTATTGTTCAGCAGCTTGATAGTAATCTTATCTCTCCGCTTGTTATAGGGAAGAAATTAAATACACACCCATTGACGATTATCTTCGTATTGCTCGTAGCTGGTAATCTGGCTGGAATTTTAGGGATGATTCTTGCTATTCCTACATATTCTGTCATCAAGACGATTGTGCTAAATATTGTTAAATTCATTCGTTTAAAAAGACGTTCTGAAATTGAAAATCCAGATTCAGCACCGCCTATCATTGAATGACTTTTTAAAACGCCTGGTTTTCGTGCTGAATTCCAGGTGTTTTTTTTAGATAGATCATAAACATGTAGAGATGATCCATATTTTCGTACAATTTAAGTAAAAGGCGGGATAATATGAAAACAATTATTATAACAGGAGCTTCTAAGGGACTCGGTGCTGCATTGGCAGAAATATGTCTTAATCAGGGATTCCGATGTATACTAGTCGCAAGAACGAATCATAAAACCTTGCAAAAGAGTGGGAATCTTGCATTTGTTAGCGCAGATTTAACTGAAACAGACCAATTAGAAAGGGTCATGGATGAAATTATTTCTCATTTTAACAATGATGAAGATGAGTTGTATTTCATTAATAACGCCGGTATGGTTGAACCAATAAAACGGATTGGAGAACTAGATCCAGAAGCATTTATTTTACATGCAAAATTGAATTATTTGGCTCCGGCGATTCTAATGGATTCATTTTTAAGAAGAACAAAAGGGTACAAGAATAAGAAAGTGGTTGTCAATATCTCAAGTGGGGCAGCAAAGAATTCTTATGAAGGCTGGGGTGCGTATTGCAGTTCGAAAGCGGGTCTTGAAATGTATACGAGAGTTGCTGGAGCTGAACAATTGAGAGAGGAAAATCCCGCATACGTGATATCATTTTCTCCTGGTGTGATGGATACAAATATGCAAAAAGTGATCCGTTCTGCAAATGAGGCTGATTTTGCTGATTCTGCGAAATTTCATGATTATAAGGAGAAAGGAATACTACGGACACCTGATTTTGTTGCAAATATCTTACTTGAGTTACTAGATGAAGAAGAATTGGATAATGGGAAATTTTACGATATAAAAGAGTTAATAAAATAACTACCAAGAAATATGAATAATTCATCCCTATCAAAAACAGTGTCCAAACCATTCATTCATTTTTCATATTCCATGATGAGTGAATGGAGAGTTTGGATTTCTCTGTATGTATTTACATCGTACAAATCAATCGAATGCTCGATTGTATTCTCTTTACTTATACATGAAATGCTATGAGGAACAACGCATTTGTCATAGCTATCTTTGTTACCCAAGACAGATTCCATGGACGGTGTTGTTACGGATTCATTGCTAGTGTATAATTCCCCTTTGTTTAACTGCGACGTTGCATGGAAAGAAGCTATAAAGCAAGCCGAAAGCAGAAAAGCTAAGCTTATAATCTTCAAATTACGCATACTTATCCTCCTAATAAAAAATTACTCCCTTTATAATAGACGTTTTATTCCAGGAATAGGTTTCAAAAAAACATAATTTTTTTAAAAAAGACATAACAAGACCAAGGAAACCCATAAACTAGTATTAAGTAAAATTTTTATCCCAGTTTAACTAACCATCAGTGAGGGATGAAAAGAACGCCCAATGATGGAAGTTTCACATGATCTGTAAGCGTGACCTATACAAAACGTGGTCAAGCTATTGATGGGACAAAGGATGTGACGCATTTAGTCTGTATGGTTAGAGTAATTAAACGGGGGAAAATAGAAATGAGGTGGCGTAATGGCAATCCATGTGGTGAAAAAAGGTGACACACTATGGTCAATTTCCCTCATGTATAAGATTGATATAACCATTCTTATGAATATAAATGGTTTGGTCTTAAGCACAGCAATCGTACCTGGTCTTGCGCTTTACATCCCAGAAACTACATTAAGGAATCGGCTGTATTATATTAAACCGAGAGATACATTATATGAAATAGCGAAAGTTTACGGAACGAGTGTGCAAGCTATCACGCAAGCAAATCCGGGCATCGAACCGTCTAACCTTCAAATTAATCGAAGGATTAGAATTCCTTCTCCTTATAAAAACAGGCTGATCACACTTGGTTTTTCATTTCCAGTTAGCGGAGGATTGGTTTTTACCAATCTTGAACAGCATGCCTATCAACTTACATATTTGGCGATTGTTGCATACTCCTTTACCAATGAAGGCAATGCCTATGTCGATGGAGATGACGATGCACTTGTTGCGAAATGTAAACAAGTCGGAGTTAAACCGCTTTTGATGATCCGGAATTTTCAAGATGGCGATTTTAATGTTGAATTGGTTGGGACTGTGTTAGCAAATCCAATCTATCGTACCAATTTAGTAAGAAGCATGATGAATTTCATAGAGGAAAAGGGGTATAGCGGTGTAAGCATGGATCTTGAATTTATCCCGCCAGCAAGGCGTGAAGATTATGTATTATTACTTAGAGAATTGAAAGCTGCACTCGGTGCACGTATCCTTCATGTTAATGTTCATTCAAAAACGGAAGATAATTTTTCAAATCGAATTGTTGGAGGACACGATTATCGTGCAATTGGGGAAGTAGCTGATCTTGTTGCGATTATGACAATTGATTATGGCTATCCAACAGGTCCGCCAAACCCTGTTTCTCCACTATGGTGGATGGCTCAAGTATTGCGGTATGGACTTGCCAATATCCCATCAATGAAGCTCCAAGCTGCTATCCCGTTGTATGCGTATGACTGGATTGTTCCAAGTAATGTCACCACGGCTACTTCAGTAAAAAATGCCCAAAATCAAGCCATTGTTAAATGGAGCGAAATTAAGTACAATCAAGCGGCAGCTTCCCCGTGGTACACTTATTTGGAAGGTGGCAATCAGCATACTGTCTGGTTTGAAGATATTCGGAGTATAACAGCTAAATATGAGATGATTGACGGCTATCGCTTAGCTGGAACAACTTTTTGGCATATCGGATTGTCATTTCCGCAGAATTGGGTGTACATGAATAATAATATACTTGTTTTAAAATAGAAATAGTCCAAAAGGGTCTGGATCTTTAGTTATGGGTCAGCTTTATTTTTGAAAAATTTAAGTCCTTCCATATTTTTATTAGTATTGTCGGCTGCTTAATACCAAATATGGGTTTTGAATCAATCTAAATGAATTTCAATAATATGTAAAAATGGAAGAGTGATGATTTAAACGATAAGAACACCTTTTTATTAAAGGCCCTTTTCTAAGAGATTGTTACTTTTAAAACGACAACTGTTGAAGGTTGATTGGAGCGGAAGTGTGAGACTCCTGTGGGAGAAGCGGGACAGGTGAGACCCCACCCAGGCGTTTGCGTCGAGGAGGCTTACCGCCCACCCCGCGGAAAGCGAGCAACTGGAGCGGAAATCAACGAATCCGCACTACTTGGTAAATAGCAACAAAGTATGCGAAAACGGCCTTATTAAAAGATCTCTGTTTTTTTATCGGTGAAAGTGGGGAAATATAAAATTTAGAAGCAATTTTATCAATAAGTTTAAAAAGAATGTATCATTTTTCTTGAAATTCATATTAATCCCGCCTTTAGTTGTTGTACAATAAATAGGGCATTTTTAATAAGTGAGAGAGTAATAAGATAGTTCCTAAAGGGGCTATAACGTCACACTATATACACCTGGGGTATCTGACCCTTTCGTGGGCAGTGTCATTAAGAATAGGTGTGAATGAACCCATTCTTTTTAAGATAAATTGAATATCTCTCAATATATCACTAAGTACTATGGCTTTTTTACAACAAGGAGTGAACAACATGCAAAAATTAGTTAAACTTTCGGAACGATTTCTTTATTTAACACCTGTTCAAAAAACAGACCGCCCGGTATTGGCTGCGGTTGTAGGAGATGATCAAACGCTGCTGATTGATGCGGGAAATTCCGTGAATCATACAAAATTGTTTCAAGAACAATTAGCAAACCACGGCGTAAAAGGTGATTATCTTGTTCTTACCCATTCAGATTGGGATCATGTTTTTGGTTTAAATGAAATCAAGAGCCCGGTCATCGCGCAACAAAAAACAGCAGAAAATCTTAAACAGATGCAAACTTTATCTTGGGAAGATTCATCCTTGGACGAGCGAGTGGAAGCTGGAACTGAAATTCCATTTTGTGCAGATGCAATAAAGCTAGAATTAGGCAGTGAACGAGATATCGTCATTCCAATACCTCAACTTATTTTTGAAAAAACGTTGCAAATTAATCTTGGTGGTGTTACATGTATGATCGAGCATGTCGGTGGAGATCATGCTGATGATTCGACGATTATCTATCTGCCTGAAGAAAAGATTTTATTTCTAGGTGATTGTTTATATGCTAATCTATATGCGGAAAAATGGAATTATACAGTGGAAAAATCATTACAACTCGTGCAGAAATTAGAAACCTTTGATGCAGAGACCATTTTTCTCTCCCATCATCAATCTCCATTAACAAAGGAAGAATTCCAAAAACAGTTGTCCTTCATGAAGCTTTCAGCACAGCTTACTAAAAAACATAAAGGAAATAAACAAAACATTGAACAAGAACTTTCGCAAGTACTTGCCAGAGCATTGAGTGATGAAGAATTAGAAACTGTAGAATTTTATGTGAACGGTTTTTAAATAGTAGCAGGCTGAAACTGAAAAAATGTCCCTAAGAGGTATAAGCTTCTTAGGGACATTTTTACTGCAGATTAACGGTCAGTAAGACCCTTAACGAAAAAGACTTTGAGGAATCGAGAAAGAATAAGTGGGGGATAAAGACCCCCCACTGATGGAAGATTCACTTTATTAATCTACATCATTATTTCTAACAAACGGTAATGAAACTAGATCATTTTTTCTGACCAAGAACAAACTAAATGCGATAAAAATAAGCAGGGAAGCAAAGGTGAAAGTAGTTTTCACGCCATAAGCTTCAGTAATGTAGCCTAAAAGCAAAACGGAAAGAGCAAATGTAAAGTTAATTACAACATTCCAAGAGGAATAGACTTTAGCTAACATTTTTTCAGTAGCATGATCCTGAATGACTTTAGTAAAAGCTATTTCCCGGATTTGCTGAGGGAAGCCATGTATTACTGTAATCAATAAAGAGAGTAGTGGGAGGCTCGTTACTCCAAATAAAAAGGTAAGCAGCGCGTCTACGAAAAGTCCAAATATGATATAGGTCTTTGAATGCTTTTCCAGTTGAGTGGCGAAACGTATTGTAAGGATACCGCCACCAATCATTCCTAAAAAATGACCTGTATTTAAATAGCCCCACCATTCTTCACCACGATGTAACTGGTCTTCCACATACACATATAAAACAGCTGCGATCCAAATACCTGAAGCAATGCTCGTTATAAAATCTGAGACTATAACGAGGCGAATCGGAGGTGCATAATAAATGGCAACCCAGCCTGATTTAAACGAATTCCACCTCGTTGATTGAACAGATTCTTCACTGTCTTTTTCAATAGCTAGATTGATATGCATCATACATACAGCAGAAAGAGCGTACAAAATGACCGTTAATAAAATGATAAAGCTGCTATCAGTGATTGCTAACAGAATAGCACCAAGCGACCAGCCGGTTATAGATACCCCCTGTGTCAAGACATTCAGAAAACCATTGGCCTTAATCCAGTCTTCTTTAGGTACTAAAAGCGGAGTAAGCGAGCTGCTGACGGGAGCTGCAACACCATCCAAGAGTGAGATTAAGGCTATACATATAGAAATCAAGAGAATCATTGGCTGCTCAAAGATAAATAGATAACAAACGAGTAAGATAAGCAATAACGTTTTTAACCATTGAGATTGTACAAGTATTTGTTTAAGTGGAAATCGATCAATAACCAGGGGGGCAAAAAGGTTGCTAATAAAGCGAAACATCGTTGTCGTAAATGGCAGCAAGCTCATATAAAAAGCAGATCCGGTTAAAGCATAAATAAGAGAAATTAACCCGACCACATAGAAAATATCCCCCAAATTCGCAAACACTTGCCCAACCCAAAGAAATCGAAATGATTTATTTTTCATCGTCTCATTCCTTTAGATGATATTGGTAAGCTGTTTAGTGGTTACGAATGGATTCCTACATGTTTTTCGCTCCTTTTGAGATATCGTTTATGTTCCAGAATAATGGGATATAAGTTAGGGGTATTTTACCACAATTTCAGCAAACCTTCTACATGAAATTGTGTGCGTAAAAAGAATATTCAGAAATAAAAATGCTCAAATTTCAAGTACTCCAAGACTTCATTCGGAGTAAGGGGGTATTCCTTATTTTAGAGCACTTGTTTATTTTCTTTGCTGGTCCTATAATTCTAGTATTATAGGAAAGGGGATACGATTAATGATTCGACGATTTTATTCTTATTATAAGCCACACCGGCGTTTGTTTGTGATTGACTTTAGCTGTGCAGTTATCGTGGCTTTACTTGAATTGGCCTTTCCGCTAGCTGTGCAATGGTTCATTGATAGCTTGCTTCCAGGTGAGGATTGGCCAACAATCGTAACCGTAAGTGTTGGTTTGTTAGTGCTATACATAATCAGTACGTTATTGCAGTATATCGTGAACTATTGGGGACATATGCTCGGAATCAATATAGAAACAGACATGCGTCAGCAGCTGTTTCAACATGTACAAAAGCAATCTTTTAAATTTTTTGATAATACGAAAACAGGTCATATTATGAGTAGAATTACCAATGATTTATTTGATATTGGCGAGCTTGCCCATCATGGACCAGAGGATTTATTCATTGCCGTTATGACATTCTTCGGTGCTTTTTGGATCATGATGACGATCAATATCCAACTTGCTCTTGTGACAGTTTGTATTATACCGTTTCTTGTTGTGCTTATTGTATTCAGTAATATGAAAATGAACAAAGCCTGGAAGCAGATGTACACGGAAGTGGCGGATGTGAATGCACGTGTGGAAGACAGTGTATCAGGCGTACGTGTAGTCCAATCTTTTACAAATGAAAAGTATGAAATGGACCGATTCGCTGTCAATAACAAGAAATTCAGAAGAGCAAAGCTACGCGGCTATAAAGTGATGTCCTTCAGCTCATCGGGAATATACATGATGACTCGCTTCATGACTCTTGCCGTATTGGTAGTTGGTGCTTGGTTAGTATACGAAAACCGTCTATCGTACGGTCAAATGGTAGGGTTTGTCTTATATGTGAATGTGTTATTTAAACCTGTAGATAAAATCAGCGCCTTGATGGAGTTGTATCCAAAAGGGATGGCTGGCTTTAAGCGATTTACCGAGCTTCTTGATGTCAATCCAGATGTACAAGATAAGCCGGGTGCTGAGGTTGTTGCGTCGTTACACGGTGACATCTCATTTTCAAATGTCAGCTTTGGTTATGATGATAAAAGAACGGTATTAAACGAGATTGATTTGACCATTCAAGCTGGTGAAACAGTTGCCTTTGTCGGTCCATCTGGTGCTGGAAAAACTACAATCTGCTCGTTGATTCCAAGATTCTACGATGTTACAAAAGGTAGCATTAAAATCGACGGGATTGATATTCGAGAGATGACAAAGCAATCACTACGATCACAAATTGGTATTGTGCAGCAAGATGTGTTTTTGTTTACTGGAACTTTGAAAGAAAACATAGCTTATGGAATGCTATGTGCAACAGACGAACAAATTCATGATGCCGCAAAAAAGGCACATCTTGAAAGCTTTGTTGCTGGACTTCCAGATGGTTACGAAACCCAAATTGGTGAGCGTGGTCTAAAATTATCTGGCGGACAGAAACAGCGGATCGCCATTGCGCGGATGTTCTTGAAAAATCCGCCAATCTTAATCCTCGATGAAGCCACATCGGCATTGGATACAGAGACAGAGATGATTATTCAAGAAGCATTATCGGAGCTTGCTGTGAACAGAACGACTTTAGTTATTGCCCACAGGCTAGCAACGATTCGTAACGCTGACCGGATAGTAGTTGTTACTGAAGAAGGAATTGCAGAGCAAGGGAAGCATGATGAGTTGATTGATCAGGGTGGAATATTCGCGAACTTGCATCGCGTACAGTTTCAAAGATAGAACATAGAGTGAGGACGCCCCAAAAGGCTCAGACTCAGTACTAAACTTACGTACATTTCATGTGAATTGTATGTAATAGTTGCGGAGTCTAACCCTTTTCTTATGGGTCGTCCTTATTTTTTATGTATAAGAAACTTTAAATCCACAGCACATTTTCTTATCTCATGTTACTCACTGTTGTTAAATATCCTGAGATTTTGATAAACTGATAAAAAGAAGATTCAGAGGAGTGTTTTGTTTGGTGAATGCTGTATATAAAATCCCGCCTGTAGGCGAGTTTTTAACTTTCGAAAATAGGGAAGAATACATTGAGAAAGGTTTAGAATGGAGTTTGTTTACCGCCAGATCGGTTAAAGATGAAGTATGGTTTAAAACGCCCCATTATCAAGGGAAAGTAAAGCTTGCAGGTTTCCAGGTTTACTCGAATGGCTTTAACACGATTGTTGTAGAATTTGAAGATGGTTCACTAAGCTGTATTCATCCAGCTTATTTGAAGGAAATGCAAAGTAACAGCTTTGGCAAGGAATTATTGAGCGGTCCGGCTGAAGAAACAGCAATTGAGGTTACGAATGACACCATTGAAGCGTTAGTCGAAGAACTTGTACCTGAAAAAGAATCGAAGCCTAAAGAAAAAAAACCAAAAAAAGAAAAGAAGCCTAAATTAGCGCTACCTGAAGATAAAGTTCACTTCACCGCCAAAATCAAAGAATTTACCGCAAAAATGAATCATTTCACTGGTGAGGAAGATGAAGTGATTCTGTTGGAAAACGTTCAGATTACCGGAGAATCAGAGTTATTTATTGGCGATGCGTGGTGTGCCTATAGCAAGACGTTAAAAAAACTTGAGTTAGAAGAACAAGACCAGCTTGAATTTGACGGTAAAATCGTTGATAAAAAATTTAATAAAGAAATCCTGTATAAGATAAATAACCCGTCAAAATTAAAAAAAGAAGTGGACTAACAATGTAAATTCACTAAATTGATTTTTTTAACAAAAACCTTACTAAATCTTTAAACGAAATAGGAATTATGATAAATAAGGTGGAATAATTTCGAAACATAAGAGGTAATTTACTAAAGTGGAATGATCCAAATGAGCAGAAGGACATGTTTAGTGGAGAAGCAGAAATGGGTACATTTCTTAATATAAGGTAAAAAAGGAAGACTACTGCTATCGCCCAATTTTAGTCTTTAACTATTACATAAGAAAGAGGAACCTGCCTATGAGTGAATTACTTAAATTACTGAAGCAAGGTAATAAATCAGCGATTATCGCTGCTTGTGTTAACGCAATTATTGCTATCTTAAAAGCAGTCGCTTATTTCATGACCGGAAATGTCGCGATGTTTGCCGAAATGTTACATAGTATAGGAGATGCGGCCAATCAATTCTTCGTATTTGTTGGCTCAGCTCTAAGTAAAAAAGCACCTACAGACCGTTTTCCAGAAGGCTTTGGTCGACTTGTTAACCTCGTATTATTGGGAGCTGTACTTATCGTAGGAATCATGTCGTATGAAACAATTAAAGAAGGGATTCACCATATCATTCATCCAGCTCAATCTACTGGGATCGCCATCAATCTTGCTGTTCTTATTGTAGCAGTACTTCTTGAAACGTATGTATTATTTAAAGCGATGAAAGAAGTACTTCATGAAACAGGAATAGAAGCAAAAGGATTTGCGATTGTTACGAAAAGCTTTGGTGCTTATAAAAAAGCGAAACCAGCAACAAAACTGGTGTTTTTAGAAGACTTCGTTGCTACAGCTGGAGGAGTTCTCGCTATTGTGGCTATTTTATTGTCACATTACACTGCGTTTGCTCAAGCAGAAGGGATTGCTTCTGTCATGATTGGGGGGATGATGTTCTTTGTAGTAGGTAGAGTCTTCTTAGATAATGCAGCTGGTGTACTCGGAGAATCTGATATAGAAATCCGAAATAAAATTGGCAATATGGTCATTCAGGATCCAGACGTGAAAGATATTCAAGAAATCACCGTATTAAAAGAAGGGGAGCATCTACATGTCGAACTAGAAGTGGAACTGGATGCATCGATTACGATAGCTGAAGCTGATGATATAAAAGATCGGTTAGTTGAAGCGATCAGCAAGGAAAGAGGTGTCACGGACGTCATGGTCGAATTCGATGAAGATGATGGGGTTCAGACATGGAAGGAAAGTTCTGCAGAACCAAATGTCTCTGATGAAAAATAATAGAAAACGGATCTAACAAAAAAAGCCTGCCTATCTTCATTATGTCAGGCCTTTTTGTTGTGAAAATTCGCAATTTCTATTATGGTTTAAAGGTAGCTGGGGAATTCAAGTGTAAGGAGGGAGAAAATGAAATCCATTATACGTCAAGAATTGAAGCGAATTGAACAAGAATTTGATGTAACGATTGTTTATGCATGTGAATCTGGAAGTAGGGCATGGGGTTTCCCTTCTAAAGACAGTGACTATGATGTTCGTTTTATTTACGTCCACAAACCAGAATGGTATTTATCGATTGATAACAATAAGCGAGACGTGATTGAAATTCCAATTAATGATTTACTTGACATAAATGGATGGGAAATCACAAAAGCGTTACGATTGTTCCGCAAATCCAATCCACCTCTTTTAGAATGGATGCATTCAAGCATTGAGTATTACACGGCCTATTCTACGATCCAGCAAATGCGTAACTTGGAGAATAGTATGTTTACCCCTATCTCCTGCATGTATCATTATTTACATATGGCCAAAGGCAATTATCGGGACTACTTACAGAAGAATTCTGTGAAAATCAAGAAATATTTTTACGTTTTACGTCCGTTACTAGCTGCAAAGTGGATTGAAACATACAATGAAGTCCCGCCAATTGAATTTCAAGTTCTATTAGCAGTATTAGTTCCTGATGGAAAATTGAAGGACGAAATTACAACTTTGCTAGAGAGAAAAATAGCAGGTGATGAATTAGATTATGAGCCAAGAATACAGATAATCAATCAATTTATCGAAAGTGAAATCCCTCGTCTTGAACAATATGCAAAATCTTTACATAAGGAAGTTACTGATCCAACAACAGACTTAAATCTGCTATTTAGAGACACGCTGCAAGAGGTGTGGGCAAATTAAAAATAACAAGCTATATTTCCTCTTCAGCTGGAGATTAAGTATAAAAATGAAAAAGCGAATGAAATTCAACTGATACGCTCGAAAGGATGAAATCAAAATGTCAGAATATATATTGAGAAATGAAATAAAATTAATTGCTTTGGATATGGACGGAACACTCTTAGATCCAGACAATAAAGTGACACAAGAGAATCGTCATGCCATTAGAGCGGCTGAGGAACAAGGAGTTCGTGTTGTACTAAGTACCGGTCGTACTTATGCAACCTGCAGTGATTATGCGAAATCATTAGAACTATCTTCGTATCTAGTCACAGTGAATGGCAGTGAAATTTATAACGAGCAGGGAAAACTTGTAGAGAGAAATATTGTCCAAACAGATTTTGTAAAATGGATGCTTGATTTAAGTAAGCAATATGGAACAGACTTCTGGGCTGTCAGCTGTGATCGAGTGTATCGAGAAGATATACCTGGAGACCTTTTCGCATCAGAGTGGTTGAAATTTGGATTTAATACGCATGATGATAAAGCACGTGAAGAAATTATCCAGCTGCTTAAAGAAAATGGTCAGCTTGAAATCAGTAATTCTAGTCCAACGAATATTGAAGTGAACGCTCTTGGCATTAATAAAGCTAAAGCGATTGAAGTCGTCTGTAACCGCCTTGGGATCAGCATGAACGAGGTAATGGCGGTTGGCGATAGTTTGAATGATATTATGATGATTAAGGAAGCGGGTCTTGGCATTGCGATGGGAAATGCACAGGATATCGTGAAGGAGACAGCGGACTGGATTACAGCAACAAATGAAGAAAGTGGTGTCGCCAAAGCAATTGAAAAATGGGTATTAAAATCATAAAAAAAGAAGGTCTGACAGAATTTTGTTAGACTTTCTTTTTTATGGCGAAAAAAATTATAAATCAGGACTTAAAACCTGAAAAACAAAGGGTGATTTACGGAATTTTCAGAATTATCAATCCCGCTTCTTCAGAGTTGGGATGGTAGTGAGGTCGAAACAGGCATGTCTTAGACATGCCTGTTTCGATTTTTTGTGATTTAAGTGAACGTATCATTTGTAATTAGAGCATACGTTCTGTATGGTTTAATTATTTAATTATTCGAATAATTAGAAAGGAGGAAACACCGTGTTTGTGACTCATTCATTTAAAATATCGTATGATAAAAAATTGTATTCGGAGTTAAGGATCATGCAGCGAGAAGCAGCTTCCGTTTGGAACGATATAGTCAGAGAAGCCACTTCTTATTATTTTTCTTTTAAAAAGTGGTTAAGTAAAACGGAAATCCAAGCGATTCGGAAACAAACGTATCATCTTCATTCTCAAACTGTTCAAGCTATTGCAGATAAATATGCGGCCAATCGTGAAACCATTCGTCAGCTACGAGTAACGGACAAAAAAGCAAAATATCCGTGGCAAAGAAAATCCTATTATTGTATTCCATTAAAAAAAGCGTCCATGGATGTTTCTAAAGAAATCATCACGATTAAAAAAGTGGAATATGGATTCAAACTGTCAGACCTCTTAACCAAAAAGAAAACGAAAAATTGGAATGAAAAGGTACCTAAGAAAAACAAATGTGTCCCCCTTCCTAATCGTTCAAAAGAAGATTTAAAAACCTGTAACTACGCGGAGATCGTTTGGAGAAACGGAGCCTACTGGTTTTGTTATTCTGTATCGGTACCAGAAAAAGACACGTCATCGTATGCTTTTAAAGCGGCGGGTGGAGATTTAGGTGAAATTCACTCCGTAACGGTAGCGACCGAGGATCGAGCATTCGTCGTTTCGGGTCGAGCGATGCGTAGTATTTCTTAATTCCGTGCAAAGGTAGTAGCCGATTTGAGTAAGAAAATGTCTCGGTGTAAAAAGGGCTCTCGTCAATGGAAAAAATATAAACAGGCAAGAGAACGAATTCGACAAAAGACAAAAAATCAGCTGGAAGAGTTGGAACATAAGACAACAAAAGAAGTTCTTTCTTTTTTAGAAGAAGAAAAAGTAACGAACTTTGTCATCGGAAACGTATCCGGTATTGAAAAAAATACAAATAAAAATAGGGAAAAGAAACGGAAAACCAATAAAAAAAGACGACAACAATTATCGTTATGAAATCAGGGGAAAGTCAAACAAAAGCTGACATACAAAGCCCAATTAAAAGGGATCAGTCTGGAAGAAACAAAAGAAAGCTATACCTCCCAAGATTGTCCGTTTTGTGGGGGGCGACACCAAGCAAAAGGAAGAAACTTCATATGTTCTGTTCATAAAACAGAAATCCATCGTGATGTGAATGGAACGCAAAATATTGTGCGCAAGAAATATCACATGGAAACGAAACCACTCCTTTCGGTTTTATATAAGCAACCGGTTTGGCATAAGCGTTTTTTGTCCATAGAAGAAAGACAAAAAGTAAAACATCCAAACGATCAACCGAAAAAAGAGAAAAGTATCGCCGGACGGACGGCGTAGTAGGCACAGACCTTGCCCTTTCGATGGACTGTTTTTCTATTGAGAGTTGTTCGTCTAAGTTTTGCCTCTGCGACTTCCTTTGGGAGTGTGTAAGTGAAATGTTTGCGAAAAAGAATCCCGCTGCTTTAGCTGGAAGGCACTAAAAAAGTAACTCATTTTGAAAGTAGCAAAGATTTTCATCGATATACAGACAATAGAAGAAGCTAACAATCTATATATAGTAGGTCGTTAGCTTCTTTTTCTCTTTAAAAGGACTTTTTCAGTGGCCTCCTTTAGCGGTGGGAGTGGTCAAATATAAGTAAAATATTAGTATTTATTAAAGGGGAAATAAAACAGTTGTCGAATTTGTAATATTGTGACAATTAAAAAGGAAAGGGTGATCCTACTTTTTAAATGGCTGACAATGGCTTTTGTGAGAATGGGGGGACACGCTTCACATATCAATATTGGAAATAAAATAAATAATTGATATTCAATTGTAGTTTTCGTAATAGGTTTGCATTGAAAGGCAACTCGTCTATTTCAAATATGATGAAAAAAGGAGGGATTTGTTTGAAACGAAATAAATATTCATTGTTTGCTCTTGCTTTGGCGTTAATGGTAGTGATTTCAGGATGTAATAGTTTTGGAGAATCGGAAAAAACAACGACTAAAGACTCGGGGAAAAGTGATGGAAAAAAAGAAGTAGTAGAAAAGGTTTTGAATCTAAATAATAGCTCTGAACCAGGATCGTTGCACCCAGGCACAGCTCAAGGTACACATGATTCATGGATTTTGGAACATGCTTTTGAAGGATTGACAAAGAAAACGCCCGAAGGTGAAATCATTGATGGAATGGCGTCTGTTCCGACAAGCGATGATGGAATCAATTGGACCTTTAAAATTAAAGAAGACATGAAATGGTCAAATGGAGACCCCGTAACAGCACATGATTTTGAATTTGCTTGGAAATATGCACTTGCTCCTGAAACAGCTTCTGACTATGCCTATCAACTGTTTTATCTTGAAGGGGCAGAAGCTTACAATGGGGGGGAAGGGACAGTCGATCAAGTTGGCGTAAAAGCGAAAGACGATGTAACACTTGAAGTGAAGCTTGCTCAAGCTACTCCATACTTCCTTGATTTAACTTCTTTCTATACGTATTATCCGATTAATAAAAAAGTTCAAGAAGAAAATCCGAAATGGTTCACAGAAGCAACGAGCTATGTTTCAAATGGACCATTTAAGTTAACAGAGTGGAAACATAAAGAAAGTGTTAAGTTAGAGAAAAATGAAAATTATTATGAGAAAGATAAAATTAATTTAGATGTTGTCAACTTTATCATTCTTGAAGATGAAAACACAGCATGGCAAATGTATAAATCCGGTGAATTGGATTTAGCGTATCCCCTACCACAAGATGTTCAAGGACAACTAGCACAATCTGATGATAAAGAATTCCATAATGGACCAGATTTATCTGTTTATTATTACAATTTAAATAACGATGTAAAACCATTCAATAACGTAAAAGTTAGAAGGGCATTAAGTATGGCGATTGACCGAAAAACGATTACGGAAAATGTCGCCCAAGGTGGTCAACAGCCAGCATATTCAGTAGTACCTCCAGGTATTCCTGATGTGAATGGTGACTACCAAGATAATACAGGAGACCTTTTCTCAGAAGGTATTGAAGAAGCAAAGAAATTACTGGCAGAAGGATTAGCAGAGGAAGGAATGGATAAACTTCCTGAATTCTCTATTTTATTCAATACTTCTGAAGGTCACCAAAAAATTGCTGAAGCTGTGCAAGAGATGTGGCGCAAGAACCTTGGAGTAACTGTAACGCTTGAAAATACCGAATTCCAAGTGAAACTTGACCGTGAAAAAGCCGGTGAATATCAAGTTTCTCGTGCTGGATGGATTGGCGACTATGTAGATCCGATGACATTTATGGATTTATGGACTTCTGAAAGTGCATACAATGATGCGAATTGGAAAAATGCTGAATACGATAAATGGATAGCTGAAGCAAAACAGACAATGGATCAACAAGTTCGTATGGATAATATGCATAAAGCTGAAAAACTGCTAATGGATGAAATGCCGATTATCCCAATCTATTTTTATACGAAGCCACATACGGTTAAAGAATATGTGACGGGCGTTTATACACCAATCAACAGATATCCTCAATTTATTTATGCAGATGTTGATATGGATGCTAAAGAATAATTGCTATGGAAAATCGGAGGCGTGTCCTGTTATTGGGCATGCCCTCTTTTTCCATTGCAATATTCACAATCAAAAAAGGTCTTCAATAAAGCGGGAATTTCCATCCGTGGGGGGGCTTACTGCCCGTTAAGCGTAGGATAAAGAGGATTGGGGTGATTGATTATGTTGAAATATGTCTTACATCGCTTTATGTGGGCGATTATTACTTTATGGGCAACCATTACGATTACCTTTATTATTATGCATAGTATTCCAGGTGACCCATTTGCAAAAGAAGGTACAATGCCTGAATCAGTATACGAAAATTTACAGCGTCATTATAATTTGGACAAACCAAAAATTATCCAGTATTTCTTTTATCTCAAACAAGTGGCTCTATTAGATTTTGGTCCATCATTGAAATCTAAGACATTAACAGTAAATGATTACATTGAAAAAGGTTTCCCGGTTTCCTTTCATCTAGGTGCTCAAGCTATGATTATTGCTGTTTTCTTTGGCTTAATATTAGGAGTCATCGCTTCATTGTATCGAAATCGTTGGCCAGATTATACATCGATGATTATTGCAATTATTGGAATATCTGTTCCAAGTTTTGTGTTGGCCACGTTACTCATTAATTTCTTGGCAGTTAAATGGTCCTTTTTTCCAGTAGCGACATGGAAATCTTGGAGCCATACAGTATTACCATCCATTGCACTTGCGATGATGCCGCTTGCTTATATCGCGAGATTGATGAGAACAAGCATGATTGAAGTCTTAAATCAGGATTATATTTTAACGGCTAAAGCAAAAGGGTTACGAAAGAATGCAGTGATCATTAAACATGCAATTCGTAATGCTTTGATGCCAGTCGTTACGATTTTAGGTATATTAACGGCGAATGTTGTAACGGGAAGTTTCGTTATTGAACATATATTTGGAATTCCAGGGATTGGGGAAATGTTTGTAAAAGGGATTATGAACCGTGATTATCCAGTCATTCTTGGATCAACTGTTTTTTACAGCGCGATTCTCATCTTTTTAATTTTTATCGTCGATGTGGTTTACACATGGATTGATCCTAGAATTAAAGTGACGGGGGCGAGCAAATAATGGCAGGGAAAATAGAAGTAACCGAAGAAATGTTTATACCGGCAGAAAATAATTTTCAAGAGGCTGATCGGATATCCAGACCAACGATCTCCTATTGGAGTGATGTATGGCGGCGACTGCGCGCAAATAAGCTAGCTATGACAGGACTGGTACTGATTATACTGTTATGCTTGATGGCGATTTTTGGTCCATATATGAACGGCTTTACCTATTATGAACAGGATTTTACGAAGAAGAACTTAGGGCCAAATGCGGAGCACTGGTTTGGAACTGACGCTTCGGGAAGAGATTTATTTACGAGAGCTTGGTACGGAGCGCGAATTTCATTATTTATTGGTTTAATGGCTGCCCTGATAGACTTCATGTTGGGAGTTATCTATGGAGGGATTTCGGCAATCAGGGGCGGGAGAACGGATAATATCATGATGCGTATTGCCGAGGTAATTTACTCAATTCCATATTTACTCATGGTGATTCTAATCATGGTCGTACTAAAGCCTGGTATTTTTCCAATCATTATTGCTATGACGATTACCGGGTGGATTCCGATGGCACGTCTTGTCCGTGGGCAAGTGCTGCAATTAAAGGAGAATGAATATGTTCAGGCGGCTAAAGTTGCGGGTGCAAAATTAAGCTGGACACTGAGAAAACATTTAATACCGAATTCGATGGGACCCATTCTGGTAAACGTCACCTTAACGATACCGACTGCCATTTTTGCTGAAGCAACCTTGAGTTTCCTTGGGCTTGGAATTCAACCGCCGCAAGCTAGTTGGGGAAGCTTAACAAATGATGCACTTGGAAGTATATTAATCGGCAATTTCTATCAGCTAGCTATTCCTGCATTATTGATTTCATTAACGATGTTTGCGTTTAATGTTTTGGGGGATGGATTGCAGGATGCATTGGATCCAAAACTTCGTGAGTAGAAAAGGAGGACCGAGAATGGGGAAGTTATTAGAAGTGAAGAATTTACGAATTGACTTTAAAACATATGGCGGTGAAGTTCATGCGGTTAGAGGCGTCAATTTTGAAGTTAAGCAAGGGGAAACAATCGGTATAGTGGGTGAGTCTGGATGCGGTAAAAGTGTGACAGCAAAAGCAATTATGAAACTCTTAGCCGCGCCGCCTGCTCGATATAAAGAAGGGTCTATCACATTTAATGGAAAAAATTTAATTGAAGCATCGGAACGAGAAATGGAGAGAATTCGAGGTAATGAGATTAGTATGATTTTTCAAGATCCAATGACGTCCTTAAACCCAACGAGCAAAGTTGGCGTACAAATCATGGAGTCTATTGTAAAGCATAATCAAATTTCCGGGAAGAAAGCGTATAACCATGCGTTAGAAACGTTAAAGCTTGTTGGCATACCTCAGCCTGAAAAGCGAATGGAGCAGTACCCACATGAGTTTTCTGGAGGAATGAGACAAAGAGCGATGATTGCGATGGCATTGGTTTGTCAGCCTAAACTATTAATAGCAGATGAACCGACAACAGCATTGGACGTTACGATTCAAGCCCAAATACTTGAGTTAATGAAAGATATTCAAAAGCAATCAGAAACAGCCATTATTTTAATTACCCATGATTTAGGAGTAGTTGCGGAAATATGTGATCGGGTCGTTGTCATGTATGCGGGGAAAGTAGTCGAATCAGGAACTGTTTTAGAGATTTTTCAAAATCCAGAGCATCCGTATACTAAAGGGTTGTTGAAATCTGTACCTCGCTTCGATATGGATAAGTCTGTTCCGTTATCGCCCATTATTGGTTCACCACCAGATTTATTTTCACCTCCTAAAGGTTGCTCCTTCTATCCAAGATGTGATTACGCGATGAAAATATGTAAAGACCATGACCCGGAGCTTGAAGATGTAGGAAATGGTCAAATCACTGCTTGTTGGCTACAACATCCAATGGCAAAAGCAATGAATACAAATACAGCAACAAATGTGGGAGGGGGGATGAATCCATGACACTGTTCGTAAAAAACGTAGAACTAGATGAGGATTCAAAGAAGAAAGTTCCCCTTGTTCAGGTGAAAAATTTACGGAAATACTTTCCAGTAGGAAAACAGAAGCTAAAAGCGGTGGATGGCTTGAATTTTGATATTTATGAAGGGGAAACAGTTGGTCTTGTAGGAGAATCAGGCTGTGGCAAATCCACTGCAGGAAGAACGATGATCCGTTTATATGAACCAACAGATGGAGAAGTTTTGTTTCAGGGAAATAATATTTATGACCATTCTGAAAAGAAAATGGCAAAAATACGTAGAGATATTCAGCTGATTTTTCAAGATCCTTATGCATCTTTAAACCCTAGAATGACAGTTGAAGAGATTATCGGCGAGCCACTAACCATCCATGGTGTCGTGAAAGGGAAAGAGAAAAAGAAGCGGGTTGAAGAATTATTAAAACTTGTTGGGCTTAGTCCTGAGCATATTAATCGATACCCACATGAATTCAGCGGAGGGCAGCGTCAAAGAATTGGCATTGCACGGGCACTTGCTTTAAATCCTAAATTTATCGTCTGTGATGAACCAATTTCTGCTTTGGATGTATCGATTCAGGCTCAAGTAGTGAATCTACTAAAAGAATTACAGAAAGAAATGGGTTTAACGTATCTTTTCATCGCACATGATTTGTCGATGGTGAAATATATTTCCGATCGGATCCTTGTCATGTATCTTGGTAAAATGATGGAGTTTTCAGACAGTGAAACATTATGCAACGAACCGCTTCACCCGTACACTAAAGCATTACTTTCGGCTGTACCCATTCCAGACCCTACAATGAAAAGAGAACGTATCGTGTTGAGCGGGGATGTGCCTAGTCCAATTAATCCGCCTAGTGGCTGTGTATTCCGTACTCGCTGTCCAAATGCGATGGAAATTTGTTCATCAGCTGTTCCAGAATGGAAGGAACAAAAACCGGGTCATTTTGTAGCGTGTCATCTATTTTGGTAAAGTAATTGACGATTTGCCATTTTGAACGTATTCATCAAGCACAATTTTTCAAACTTCGGATAACACCATGTAAAAGCTGATCAATTGTTGATCAGCTTTTACATGGAATATTAATTGGTTCCTTGCTTGGTTTGCTTAAATCTCCCTACCAGTACAAAATAAATCACTAACGCTCCCACGTCGGCAATAGCAATAATTATTCCCATAGGTAAAGCGGTATTTTCTCCACCTATACCAACAAAAGGAGCAACAATTCCCCCAAATAGAAACGTCATCAGTCCAATTAAAGCGGAGGCGCTTCCTGCAGAATTTGCCTGATCTTTCATTGCAAGTGAGAAGGTAGATGTATTGATCATACCGACACAGGATACCAGAATGAACAAAGGAATAAGAATGCCGAATAATCCTGCGTTTAATAAAATCATAATAAACAAGCTGATCCCTGCTCCTGCACTAAGTCCAAGACCAATAATTAGAAGTCTTGTTTCACCAAAGCGTGCAGCCAATTTTCCAGTTAGTTGAGTAACGATAATAATTCCGACCCCATTAACTGCAAAGCATAAACTGAACATTTGTGGTGAAAGCTGATAAATATTTTGTAGAACAAATGGGGAACCAGCAATATATGCGAACAGCCCTGCCCCAATTAATCCTTGAGAAAGTGCGTAGCCCATAAATAAACGATTACCAATAATCTTTCTAAATGTTAGGAAGGTTTGCTTCAGTCCACCTTTGGAGCGACGTTCTGAAGGGAGCGTTTCACCTAAACCTGAAATAACAAAAAACAATGTAATCATGCCAATTAAACTAAGGACAAAAAATATCCCTCTCCAAGAGGTAAACTCTAGCAACTGACCACCAGCAATCGGAGCTAAAATCGGTGCGGCTCCATTTACGAGCATTAACAGTGCAAAAAACTTAGTGAGCTCAGTCCCAGAGTATAGATCTCTCACAATCGCTCTCGAAATGACTATACCAACAGCTCCTGCTACACCTTGAATGAACCGCAAAATAACAAATATTCCGATAGAGGGGGCGATGATACATAGCAATGATGATAAAATGTAGAGCAATAGTCCAGCAAGTAACGGTTTTTGGCGCCCCCTAACATCACTTAGTGGCCCAGCGAAGATTTGCCCAATGGCAAGTCCGACCATACATGCAGTCAAGCTGAGCTGCGCGTATGATGTGGTTGTATTCAAATCATCCGCGAGTACTGGTAAAGCCGGCAAGTACATATCAAGAGACAAAGGTCCAAACGCGGACAATGTACCCAGTATTAAAGCAAGCCATAAACGTTTTGATTTACTTGGGATTTTTGGTGTATCTAAACTTACATGTACCTGATTCATTCCATTTTCCCCTACCTCAATTACATTAATTTCTTACTGAATATTCTTAAATTTATCACAAAAAGGAATGATTTACATTAGTTGAGTGGAAAAATATTATTTTAAAGTCGTATTTTTAAAAATTCCATAGCTACTACTCTACACAAAATGGATTTAGTACCTGTTATTCATATAGCCATTTATGATAAGAGATATTCCAAAATCTAACAAGATGTTTAGACGTATCAATTGGTTTATCCCGCTTTAACGGGCAGTAAAACCTACACTGATTGAAGTTTCACTTTATAGTAGAATCTACCTGAATACAGACGTACTTTTACAAGAATTTTTATACAAAATCCTAAAAAAGTCATAGAAAGTAGGAGGGAATGTCAAGAATGACTGACTTTGGGAGGCAAGCCTGTGCTCTTTTGACTTTACGGTGCGTGTCTCCCTTAGATACTGTGTGAGGATTTAACTACTAGCTAATGCGATCTAAATAAAAAGAGCAGCAATCAAATTGGATTGATCACTACTCTACATCTATTGGACTAAAATCTCTTATTCATTTTCATTCTGGCCAGCATAAAGCCGCCTTTAAATCTAGTAGGTTCATAAGAAATTATGAATGCCTTAGGTTCGAATTTTTCGATTGTCGCATACAGCTCATTTTCTCGATTTCGTTTCGTTAAAATATCTATGCGATAACGATTTCCGTCGCGTCCTTCGCCGATATGAAGCGTCACACCAAAACCGAGCGTACGAAGTGTTTCAATTAATTCATTGTTTTTTTGTTGTGTATTTGCAACAACATTAATATACCCAATTGCTAATTTTCGTTCAATTTTTGTACCTAAAATAATACCTAGTCCAAAACCGACTGCATAAACAATCATCGCGATTAAATTTTGATCGCCACCGAAAACGAGGGAAAGTCCAAACACATAAATTAACATTTCCAAAATCCCAATGACAGACGCGAGAGATGTGACTCCTTTGACTAAGAAGATCGTTCTTAGAGTAAGCAGCGGAACATAAGCTAATTGCAATAATAAAATGAGTAGAATTTCTTTCATCATGACCACCTCGGGATATATCGTTAAAGTGAAACGTCCATTAGTAAGGGGACTTACTTCCCCCACTGATGGTTAGTGCCGTTCGTCGCTAAATCTTCACGCTTTGTTAAAGCGACACTAAGAGCCCGATTCAATGAACACAGACTAAGTTGCACAGCTTCCTTCAGTTCTTCGTCTGTGTGACCCACATTTTGCGGGATTAAACTATACTTTTACTTTCGCATCGGTACGTTTCATTGTATCTCACCAATCGGGCTAATAAGGGCAGGTGTCCCACTTAGAATTTCTAATTTCATAGCTGCATTCAGTAGTGGGCATGCTGTCCGTAAAAGTGAGATAAACACATTTCATAATATAGTACAAAAATGTGAGAATCACAATGGGATGAATTACCTTGTTTCAAATGATCCGTTTAATATAGAAAACACAAGGATCTAAATAATTCCAAGTAGTTGAATTTGAAACGATTGTGGATAAATAAAAGCAGAGATCATAAAAAAATCTCTGCTTCTCCCAAATTGATTAATTTGGTAAAAATTTCACACATACTGGATATGGAACAGCAACATTGGATTGTTCTAATGTTAGTTTTCCAGTTTCTGTATTACGAGAATAGAGAACAAGGTTGCCTGACTGTTCATTAGAAGCAACCAAGAATTTTTCAGTTGGATCTAATACGAAATCACGCGGCCAATTGCCCTCAGTAAAAGTATGCTCAATGAAGGTCAATTCTCCTGTTTCGTTATTTACGCTGAACAGGGCAATGCTGTTATGTCCACGATTCCCGACATATACAAAACGACCGTCAGACGATAAATGAATGGCACCTCCTTGACTATTTTCTGTGAAATCTGCTGGAATAGCAGAAATATATTGAACTTCAGTAAACTTCGCATCTTCACTATTATAGGACATGACGATAACTTCATTGCTGAGCTCTGTCATTACATAAGCAAATTTGCCATTAGGATGAAAGGCGATATGTCTTGGCCCACTGCCTGGTTTGACAGATAAGCTATTTTTGATTTCAAGTGAGTTATTTTCAATGCTATACGTTACGATTTTATCAATGCCAAGATCGACCACGACAGCATATTTCTCATCAGGAGTAAAACCTGAAAAATGAACATGTGACTTCTCTTGACGCTCTACATTTGGCCCAGACCCTGTATGTTGAACGAAAGCTGAAACTGGAGCCACTTTCCCTCCATCCGTATTATATAATTCGGCCGTACCGCGATGATAATACCCAGTTAGGACCTTTTCATTCGTATGGTTCACACTAACGTGACAAGGCGATGAACCAGGAGAAACTTCAGAATTCAATAGAGTAAGTTTACCATTTTCTTCTGATATTTTGTAAGAAGATAATCCGCCAAACTCACCTTCTTTCCCGACTGCATACAATGTTTGACTATCTGCTGTGACCGTTATATAGGTTGGATTTTCCAGCTCTGCAGCTAGAGTTGGAGTACTTAATTCTTTTTTCTCAGTATCAAGTGTAAATGTATAGATTCCTTTACTGTCGCCTTTTGTATATGTACCAATATACCCTCTAAAAACTGTCATTTTTTTCAGCCTCCATTTATTTCTTCAAATATATCTTACCATAAACTCTCTTTATTCAGACAAGTCTATGCTCAATCAAACGATATGTCACATTTAAGAGAATGAAGTGATCCAGATCATCACGGTTAAAACTAAAAGAACAATAAGCATAGATCCAACAATTCTTTCATTACGGATGTCTTCATTTTTAACAATTCTTTTTAATAGGGTCGTTGCATTTAAAAATACAGCCACAGTAATTAGCGGAATAATAAAATAAAAATAGTCCATATAATCGCATACACCTCTAATATAGATTATCCTTATTATACCAAATTATAAATCTTTAAAAGTATAATGGCATTTTCCGCGGAAAAAGGGTGTGGCTTCGCAAAATCAGCCCAGCAAAGCCAACTTCATAAGGTGATACAATTTGCGAACCTGAACATTTTTCATCGTTTCAGTTGAAATCAGATGCTTATGGATGTTTTTTAAGAGGGTAAGTATTTTGATTTTGCTAGAAAAGTGGTACTCTTATCAGTACATAACATTGATGAAGGTGAGTCAAATGGGATTTTTAGGAGTATTACTGCCGATTTTTGCGATATTTATTTTAGGGTTTATTGGTCAAAAGAAGTTTCACTTTGATACAAAAGTCATTTCGACAATGGCACTTTATTTAATGAGTCCGTTTCTAGTCTTTCGGACATTCTATACAACAGAATTTGATAAAGACTATTTATATCTGATTCTCTATGCATTTAGCCTTTGCTTAGCTCTAATTCTTCTTGTATACGTTGTGGCATTCTTTCGAAAATATGATATTAGAGAAACATGCGCGATGATTTTAGCATCTTCGTTCATGAATAGTGGGAATTATGGAACGCCAGTTGTTTTTCTATTGTTCGGCGCAGCAGGTCTTAAGTACGCGATTGTTTTGATGGTGATTCAGCAAATGGTTATGTGCACAGTGGGGGTGTATTATGCTGCTAAAGGAAGTCCTGAAGGAAATGGGATCAAATCAGCGCTCCGTGCCGTAAGCAGAATGCCAATCGTTTATGGGGCAATCGCCGGCATTTTATTTAAATATATGGGAATCTCTTTAACTGATCCGATGCTAGCAGCAGTCAGTCTTGTTGCGGATGCAGCGATCCCAACTATAATGATAACGCTTGGGATGCAACTTGCTAATATTTCTATAAAAAATGTAGCTATCAATAAATTGTCATTATCACTAATTCTTAAACTGGCCATATCCCCAATTATCGCGTTTTGTATCTCATTATTCTTACCAGTAGATGATCTTGTTAAACAAATTATGATTATTATGGCTGCGATGCCGACTGCGGCGAATACAACGATGTACGCATTGCAGTATAATACAGATCCCGAATTTGTATCAAGTGCGACATTTATAAGTACAGTGTTAAGTTTAATAACGCTGCCAGTCGTATTCTTTATTGTGATTTAACCCAAAATTGAACTTCGCATTAGCTGATATCCAGTAGGGTTAGGCCAGATATCAATTGAAAAAAGAGGAATAGTAAAATAAGTAACGCATAAACTTAATTCATTCAACCAATCATTAAGAAATGAAATTATTTCTCGGGAAAGCGCAAGATTTTACAATTTTTTTGAAAATAGCAATTATTTTTTCGGAATAATACGATTAATAGCGAACGATATCGAAAAATCTCCAAATTGAATCGTGAGACGAGCTTTTTTAAACACCACGACTTAATATAGAAAGTACTATATGATCCTAGTTGCTGAAAAAAGATGATAATGGGGGAAATCATATGTTGCAAACGACTATAGAACTTATAAATCGTGAAGAAATCGAAGGTATATTAAAAGAAATAGTTAAAGCTGAGTATGAAGAAGTGCGGGAAGAAGGATTGCTGCTGTGTATGGAATGTGGTGATGTTGATTTATATATTGCAGCCTCACATCATGAAGGTCTTCAAGAGGCCATTAATAAGAACTTTGAAACAGATGAGTGTGGCGATGTTATCGACCGTAAGCTACATCAGCAACTTATGGATGATTTATTTGAATATTTTCTTGAACTTCATAAAGAAAGCGGGTTTTTCGATTTCTACCCAGCTGGATTATATATTGTGAATGGTGAGAAACGGGGATCTGAAACAGATATGCTGGCTCCTAAGGGATTGTTTTATGCCCCGTTTGAAGATGCACGGACTGATTAAATAGATGTAAAAAACCGACAATTGTCGGTTTTTTTATTGGGGACAAATTCAGGATTTCATCACATAGGGAAATTGAAGGATAAAGCAAGTACCTTCATCTAATTTACTATAAACTTCATGTTTCCCATGCGTTCTTTTGATTATATCAAAGGAAATCATTAGACCAAGTCCCGTACCTTTTGTTTTGGTTGAAATGAAGTTTTCCACCTTTTTGATCGATTGATTCAATTCCATTTTTTAAGAAATTTAAGATCAGTTGCTTCTTAAACTCGTTCTAATTTCCAATCATCGTTAAATTTTCATCTGTATGTACAATAATTTCTACGTTTGAATATGCAGAATACGGCCTCATAAAATCGGCGTTTTCGATTAAAGAAGTGCTAACAGAGAATATTTCGGTATGTATATTGCCAGGTCTGGAAAGTGAGAGAAAATTATTGATAATATGGTGCGTTCTATCGAGCTCGGTAAGTGAAATAGAAATATACATTTTTTGATCTTTAGTCAAGCTTTCTTCATCCTTCAACATCTACAAAAAACCGTTGATTGTTGTCATTGGGTTCCGTATTTCATGGGCTACTGATGCAGCTAATTGGCTGATTGCATTTAACTTCTCTGCATTTTTTAATTGATCCAACATCGACTCTTGTAGTCTACTAGTTTCTAATAGATAGATAATGCAATAGAGTGCAAGTGAAGAAACAGCAGTGAAAATTAATAAATGGAGATAATATTCTTGGTTATTTGTGTAAGTCATAAAGATAAAGTGGGTAATTGTGATCATGGAATAAAAGCTTATTGCTTGCAACAGCTTTTGTTTGTAAGAAAAACGCTTGTAATATTTAGCACTCCAATAAAATAAAAAGGCCATTAGGGAATAATTAATGATTAGTATGCCTAATTGAGCAGGGTACATTATGGCTTTGACCATGATTAAAGCAGCAATTGTCAGAATACCAAATAAGGATCCCAGGTAAAAGTAAGCGATATAAATGGAAATGAATTTCATATCGAATTCCAAACCATCCGCTATTTGAACCGGAAATAAAAGGGTTAAAAAAGAGGGAAAACAATCGTTACAAACAAGATATTGCGCCCTCTAAATGAAGTTTTTTTGTCTAAAAGAACATATTGCTAATTAAAGGGATAAACTTTCAATAAATAATCTCAAAACGGCACTCCTCCTATAAACCCAACTAAATTAATAGGAGTATATCAAAGTAAATGGATAAAATATACAGAATGACTAATATTCAAATGAAACGGTCTGATTAAAAGAATATTCCAGAAAATACACTAAAAATATCTTGAATAATGTGTGCGGTTACAAAAGTGTTCTGATCAGAATTGATGGATGTAACTATTGCTGAAATTCTAAGGAAGATCAACTATACCGGGATACTATTTTTTGGTGAGTTTATAATTAGATTTGACTAAACTAGTAGTTTGTGAATATAATTTCTGTATAGAAATAAAATTTAGAATATTTTAAAAAAACAGATAAAATTAGTATTACCTGTCTAAATCTTACATAATAGTTACTAGTTACGGGGGGAGACAGAATGATTGTTTTTGACAAAGTAAATAAGTATTATGGGGATTTTCATGTACTGAAGACTATTAATCTAACCATCAATAAAGGGGAGGTAGTTGTTGTTATAGGGCCTTCTGGTTCTGGTAAAAGTACATTGCTACGATGTATCAACCATTTGGAGTCGATAACTGAAGGTATGTTAACAGTGAATGGGATTTCGGTAAGTGATAAGAAAACAAACATTAATAAGCTTCGCCGTGAAATCGGCATGGTTTTTCAGCATTTTCACCTATATCCTCATAAAACCGTTCTTCAAAATATTATCCTGGCACCTATGAAAGTATTAGGACAAACCGAATCACAGGCAAAAGAAATCGCTCTTAAATATTTAGAAAAAGTAGGAATTGCTGATAAAGCGCAATCATACCCATCACAACTTTCTGGTGGACAGCAGCAACGTGTTGCCATAGCAAGAGGACTCGCGATGAGCCCAGAAATTATGTTATTTGACGAACCGACTTCAGCACTAGACCCTGAAATGATTGGGGAGGTGCTTGATGTTATGAAGACTTTGGCACATGAGGGAATGACGATGGTCGTTGTCACTCACGAGATGGGGTTTGCCCGAGAAGTGGCTGACCGGATCGTATTCATGGACCAAGGTCAAATTTTAGAAGAAGCAACTCCGGCAGAGTTTTACGAGAATCCAAAAGAAGAAAGGGCTCAACTATTTCTCAGCCGTATACTAAATCATTAACAAATAAGAGGGGGAATACAAATGGTGAATCCAAAGAAGTTTTTCAAAATGGCAGCTCTGCCACTAATGGTAGCGATGATGCTAGCAGGTTGTGGAAACAGTGATTCAAGCTCAGGATCAGACAATAGTGAGAAAGCTGGAGTATTGGCAAAGGTTGAAAAAAACGACAAAATTGTGTTCGGCGTTAAAAATGATACACGGCTGTTCGGTCTTAAAAATCCAAGCACAGGAGAAGTGGAAGGCTTTGATATTGATATCGCAAAAGCGCTCGCTGGTGAAATCCTTGGCGATGAATCTAAAGTGGAGTTTAAGGAGGTTACCTCAAAGACTAGAATTCAACTTTTGAAAAATGGGGATATCGATGCGATTATCGCAACGATGACCATTTCAGAAGAACGTAAAAAAGAAGTAGACTTTACAGATGTATACTTTGATGCAGGGCAATCGTTGTTAGTGAAAAAAGGTAGTGATGTGACAGGTATTGAAAGTCTTGCTGGCAAAACAGTACTGGCTGTAAAAGGATCGACCTCTACAATAAATATACGTGAAAAAGCACCTGATGCAGAAGTGTTAGAATTTGAAAACTACTCAGAAGCATTTGCCGCTCTTAAACAAGGCAAAGGTGACGCCTTAACTACGGATGACTCCATCCTTTATGGCATGGCTGATGAAGATCCGAGCTTTGAATTAGTCGGAGGGACATTTACAGAAGAACCTTATGGTATTGCCGTGAAGAAGGGTAATGAAGATTTTGTTGAAAAATTAAACGAAGCATTGAAGGCTCTTAAAGATTCCGGTAAATACGATGAAATCCATAATAAATGGATAAAGTGAAACTTCAATCAGTGGGGGGCTTCATCCACCACTGATTGTTAGTCCCATTCAAGTGTCGCTAATACCTTCACGCAGCGTAGGTAAAGCGACACTACGAACTAAGGTTTAATGAATCACAGACTAAGTACACCGCGTCCTCATGTCTTCGTCTGTGTGACCCACATCCTGTGGGCCTCGACTATACCTTTGAAGACCACAAAGATAAGTTCCACTATATCTCACCAATCGGGCTTTTACGGGCAAGTTTATCCCGTCTACCGCTTCTTTGATTCCTCTAAACCTTGTAGTGGGGTCTTGATTTTCCGTTAATACGGGATAAAGAAAGATTAATGGATTTTAGTTATAATTTTTCGGGATGGGCGCGCTTGCTCATCCTGATTAGTTAGAGGAGTTGTTGTTAAATTGAATTTCTCGATATTAACGGATAATATGGACATGTTTCTTGAAGGATTCAAGGTTACTATAATTGCAAGTATCACTGCACTTATTGCAAGTTTATTGCTTGGAGCATTTATTGCTGTATTAAGAATTGCTCCATACAAGCCATTGAATTGGCTTGGCACTACATATGTTGAATTCTTCCGCAACATTCCACTGTTAATCATTATGCTATTCGTTTATTTAGTATTTAATTTCAAAGGGCTTACGGCTGGAACAATTGCTTTAACCATTTATACAACAGCTTTCATTGCAGAGGCAATTCGCGCTGGTATACTTTCGATTCCCAAAGGTCAAATGGAAGCGGCACGTTCCTCAGGTCTTACATATAGTCAGGCAATGAGAATTATTATTTTACCTCAAGCAATTAAGGTGGTAATACCTCCACTCGGCAATCAATTTATTAATCTGGTAAAGAACTCTTCTTTAGTAGCTGTCATAGCCGGCGGTGATTTGATGTATCAAGCTGATCTTATTTCAGCAAGAACCTTTAAAGTGATGGATACGTATATCTTAGTTGCTATGTTTTATTTAATATTAACCATTCCTTTAAGTCTTGGCGTAGGGTATTTAGAGAAACGCCTGGCTAAGAGTAATTGAAGGAGGGATATCGATGGATTTTATTGGTGCATATTCAGCTGATAATCTGACATTTCTAGTAAATGGTTTTTGGCTGACGCTTAAAATGGCTTTTATTGCTATTATTTTAAGCTTCATACTTGGTGGAGTTGTGGGAACGCTTCGTTTTGCCAAAATACCTGTCCTATCACAAGTACTTGCAGGGATTGTCGAGGTTATTAGAAATTTACCCTTATTATTAATTATTTTCTTTACATTTTTTGCGTTACCGGAAATTGGGATTAAATTCAAGGAAGTTCCAGCAGCTATTATTGCCTTAACTATTTTTGAAGCAGCGATGTTATCTGAAATTATTCGAAGTGGATTAAATTCAATTGATAGAGGTCAAATGGAAGCGGCACGTTCGTCAGGCTTAAGTTACTTTCAAGCATTATGGCATATAATATTACCACAAGCATTACGAAGAATGGTACCGCCGACAGTTAGCCAGTTTATTTCTTTATTAAAAGATACGTCACTTGCGGTCGTAATTTCCGTTCCGGAACTGACACATCAAGCCCAAATTGTATACGGACAAAAAAGCGGATACCTAGAGCCAACCTTATTGGTAGTTGCTCTCATGTATTTCGTCGTGAACTATACATTATCCATACTGTCGCGCCGTTTAGAAGTAAAACGAACATAAAGTGAAACTTCAATCAGTGGTTTTTTTTACTGCTCGTTAAAGCGCGGGATAAAAGCGGTTGTCCTAAAAGGGTCTGACGACACACTCTATACATCGTTTATTATGACATTTATACATAATATAAACGACATTATAGTGAATGTGGTGTTCTGATCCTTATGTTTCGGAACAGTCTATTTCAATGTTTATCCAAAGTATTAAATGGTTCCTAATTGATTACATAATAATATTATGTTAACTTCGAAGAAATAGATGTTTAGAAGGTTGTTCAAAAATTCCAGTAAATTAGATTATTAATCATTTATTGTCACAAGCCAAGCTCTATCTTGAATAAGATAGGTTGAGGTGGAAAACCATGGATTCATTAGAGAAACAAAAAGAAGAAACCATTCTTTTTGAAACAGAACGTCCAAAATCAGTGGATTCTATGAAGGATTATGTAAGGGATGGTTCCTCAGAGTATATTGAACAATTATTTATGTATTTTTGTAAAACAAACCGCCATATTTAATAATGGCGGTTTGTTTTATGTGGAGAATAGCGGATCGTATATTTAATTACATTTATTTCAATAATAATATCGGTAGAATATATTATAGGAGTCACTTGTTGCTTCATAAACAAAAACGATATTTTTTTAATTAAAAAACTCATTTTAGCACCTTTTTCAATTTCGGCTAGTATTGTCTAGATTTTAGTTAGTCATGCACAGATGCTGACTACTAAAGATATTCTGGTATTTCTTTACTCTTGATTCGATTAATCACATTCTTACGTTTTAATTTTTACTTCAATTATAAACCAAGCAGTCGAAATCAGATGTAGTACCATTTTGTACAAATAAAAGTCATGAAAGGAACGTAAGATCTCCTTATTACTACTGTAAAACAACCGCCATTTGTATATTTCAATAAAAACCTCGTCAGAATATAAAAATCAAACTCACGATAATAATAGATATATCTATAATAAAAAGGTCTTTAAGGAAAAACGATACAAAAACTGTAATCTGTATTTCTAGCATACATTTAAGAGCTAAATGTCTCCAACTCATTAATTTACGTTTTCTTGAGCGTATTCACATGGACCGGCACGAATCATTTTTATTTTCTCCACAACACAATCGTTGATATGCTATAGTTTATCCAAAGAACAGAATGATACTGAACCTGGCAATGGAGGTATACATGATTGTGCAACTTCAAAACCTTTTGTTAAAAAGAGTTCTTTTTGTAGTAGGGAGTTTAATTTTCATCTCATATCTGTTATTTCTCAGTTACCTATTATTCTTTGCATATTATCGACAATCTGTCATCATCTTGGATTATAACCTTGTCCCGTTCAACACCATTGATTTATATTTTAAATTATTAGCCACAGGCTATTATCATGCTTGGTTCACAAATTTTTGCGGAAATATTCTAGCTTTTATGCCTTTTGGTTTTTTTGTTCCGTTACTATTTAAACGCTTTTACATAGTAAAAACAGTAATCTCGTCATCTATGGCATCACTACTCGTTGAAAGTTTGCAACTAAGTTTTCGGATTGGCAGTTTTGATGTAGATGATATCATACTGAACACAATGGGCGGATTATGTGGGTACTTTGTAGCGAGAATTTTTATGATCATGATAAACAAAGTAGATAAGGTAATTTGCTCTTGATTTAAGATGACTATATGTAGAATTTGATTTAAGTCATGCATGATAGCGGCGTGTTTTTACAATTAAGGCTATTTTCTCGTTTGAAAATTTAGTTAAAAGGTTTAACTTGGTAAAATAGAGGGTACAGATTAATATATTTATGTAAATGTAGAAAAAAGGGGAGGCGTCCACTGTGGTTACGATCGATATTGATTATTTGTTAGCAGCAACCGAAGAGTACGCAGAAGGAGTAGTTTCTTTCCCTATGAATAAAATTGATATTGATGTATTACTTGAGATTACAGAAGATTGGTAATGAACCTATTTCTCTCATAGTTCCGTAATAAAAGGCTTAGTTGTTCGCTGAGTCTTTTTGGCGTTTAACCTAAAATCATGCTCTTTCAATAGTACTCTATGACATCATCCAAAAATGGAGTATAATGGGGTTCTATGCAAATGTTGAAAAAGAGAAGGTGGAAAGAGTTTGACTGGAAAAACACATATTATGGGCGGTATTGCGGCTACTGCTGCTTTTGCCCAAACAACGAACTATGATCCTGCAATAATGATTGCAGCCGGAGCACTTGGTGGAATGATTCCAGATATTTGTCATGGGGGAAGTAAAATTGGCAGAAAACTACCGTGGCTATCGAAATTAATTAATGGAGTATTCGGTCATCGTACCTTAACTCACAGTATATTATTTTTAATCATTATTAATGGCCTACTCCTTTTATTTATCCCTTTTGAATCAATTCGGATTGGTATCTTGATTGGAATGGCAAGTCATTTACTACTGGATGCAGCCACAAAAAATGGAATCAAATTATTGTATCCTTTGGATATAACATTCCGATTACCATTAACGATGAAAACGGGAGGGGCCTTAGAATCTATCGTATTAACAGGATTGACTCTCGTTGTCCTATATTATGGAAAGGACATCTTAATGCATTATTTATAAAAGATTGCTGAAGTTTTTGGCTAAAAGATGTTTCATCTTTAGCCAGATACATAGTTATATAGTCAGTGCAAATAAAGTGAAACTTCAATCAGTGGGGAGGCTTCATCCCCCACCTACGCTTCTTCGATTCTTCAAGCCTTGGGGTGGGGGGGGACTGCCCGTTAATGCGGGATAAATCGTCACTGCAATCACTAAGCAATTTTACATCGAGTGTCCTAGATAACATAAGGCGTAAAATACTAAAAAAATAACGATCAAATACATCGCAATATGATGACGTACACCAATATGCCCTTCTTCAATAAATTGAAGAAGGGCATAAGGACGTGTCGTTTATATACTAACATGAGATGCACCTTAATGTAATGAAAACACGTGAAAGCGTCTACAAGTCGACCGGCTACTAAAAAAGGTAGAGTAGTTGGTAGTCGAAGTGTGTATGTAAAATAAACTTACTCTTCATTACGAATTACGCCTAAAAGAAAGAACATCCCAATCGTTCCTACTATAAATACAATTTTGATGATCCATAATAAAAGTTCATCCATTACACTAACCCCCTTGTTCTTTATTTAAAAGAAACATATGATTGAATTATACCATATTCAACAAAAATAAAACCAAAAATGGAACAATTAGGATTGGATTGAAAACGAGGCTGCCTTAAAAGAAAAAATTCAAACCATCCAATCCCTAATCCATTATAAGTTACATTTGATTAAACACTAATTAAAGAGGTTGTTCAAAAAGTCCGGTAAAAGTAGCTGTCGAATTGCATCAAAGCTCTGTCCCTCCGTTCCTCGAACTTCTCGGCTCTTTTTATCTTCCTTTTTGAACACGAACTTAAAGTATTTGGGGTCAGAGGTCATCCTTTTAATACATACATGTTACTTATTAAATCATACCTAACGCTTTTTTCGTCATCGCACCTACTATTCCATCTGCTTTTAGCTTTCTCGCTTTTTGAAATTCTTTAACGGCCTTTTCCGTCGCTGGACCAAATACACCATCGTTCCCATTTGTCGAAAAGCCTAATGATGTGAGCTGTTTCTGTAATTTAGAAACCTCTGCACCCTTACTTCCACGTTTTAAAGTAATTGCCGTTGTTACGGGAGTGGCAGTTGGATTCCCATTTACCTTAAATCCACTACTGGCCGCAATGGATTCAAAGTTTTTTGAAGAACTTGTTATAACGACAGGAGTATTTATTGATACTGTTTCAAACAGCCACTGTACTTCATTATTATACATGCGAATGCAACCAGCGCTCACGTAATTACCAATAGAAGCTGGATTATTATTGCCATGAATAGCATAGGTCGTTCCTTGTGTTTGTCTAGCGTTTAAACCGAGCCAACGATTACCTAAAGGATTTTTTGGAGATCCTCCAGGGATATTTCCCTTATAATAGGGACGATTTACTATCTTATTTACAATTTTGAAGGTTCCTTCAGGTGTATATGATGTCTTGCTACCAGTGGCGACAATAAATGACTTTTTTAACTGATTATTTTCATAATAGGCAAGCTGATTCGTGTTTTTATTAATAATAATCAGTTGTGATTTCGCAGCTGATGCAGTTTCAACTCCCAAAAACAAACAGCATGTTATGATGAATACGGTTAAACATTTTTTCATCCTTTTCCATCCTTTTCATATTATTTTCAATACAATCAGAACATTATATGGTTAGAATTGTGATTGGATGATAAAAAGGATAGAAGTGAGAAGACTATTTTGTAGTAATTAGATAATGGAGAATGAATGATTGAATGAAGTATATCTTTTCGAAAGTCTGAATTGGTAAATCATTAGAGCAACTAAACCAGATTCTATTTGGTTGCTGAAAGTGAGGAAGCTTGCGAAGATTAATATTGCGATCTGGAATCAATCATGAGGTACAATGAGCATCCTTCTTGCCAAGCAGAGTTTTTTATCAATGTAAATTGAAAAAAATATTGGTACTTCTTTCATTCATCAAATCTGTATCAGAATTTCAGCACAAATAAAGTGCTACTAAATACACTATTTAAGATGATCAAAACAAGGAGGGAGCCTATTTGTCTGGCAAAAACGTAGATGAAATCATTCAACAAGGAATACACGGACAGAAGGAATTAAAACCCGAAGAAAGAAAAAGGTACCTCGGTACAATTCGAGAACGAATTATTGCTGTATTGACACAGCCGCAAGTGAGGGACAAAGAGGTTTATCAAGAATTTATAAATTTGATGAAAAAGCATCCGCAGGCACTGCTATTTGCGAACGGAAATATGGAATACTCTTCTCTAAAAAAATATATTGAAGCAGCTCAAGTTAACAAAATACCTTATAAAATGGTGATCAATAAAGATTATAATACTGACATTGGACTTGTATTGGCGTTTGAGTATGCGATTGATAAAGAAGAGATTTTTCTAGAAAAGAAAGTTTCGAATTTAAAAATCACCAAATTAAAAGAAAAAGGGTCTTTAGCTAAATTGACGAGTTGGTTAAGAGAAAAACGCCAAGAGGTGAAAGGGAACAAGTAATTCATACGAACACGGATGTCCCAAAAAGGTCTAAACCTTTTGGGACATCCACTTATTTGTATACCAAAAAATTCCGGAGGTTTATTAAAAGATTCGGAAAATTAGGTGATTAAAGCTTGAACTTTGATAGTATAAGGTAGTACAATGAAATATAGAATTTTTATAATAAATTATATCCACAAGGGAGTCTTGGTAATGAAGGAACATGACATGGAGATCACACTAACAACAACGGAGAAAGAAAAACCGAAATCTGACCAACTAGAATTTGGAAAAGTGTTTACTGATCATATGTTTATTATGGATTATACTGAAGGAAGTGGTTGGCATGATCCACGAATCGTTCCTTATCAATCGATTACACTCGAACCCTCTGCAATGATTTTTCATTATGGACAATCCGTATTTGAAGGGATGAAAGCATACTATACAGATAACAAAGATATCGTTTTATTTCGCCCGGAGAAGAACTTCCAACGGTTAAATAAATCGAATGATCGTCTTTGCATACCTGAGGTAGATATCGATTTTGCATTGGCAGCTTTGAAAAAATTAATTGTTATTGATAAAGAATGGATTCCAGACGCAGAGGGAACATCACTCTATATACGGCCATTTATTATTTCAACTGAGCCCTACCTAGGCGTATCTCCTTCCTCGCGATATAAATTTATCATCATAATGTCGCCTGTAGGTTCATATTATAAAGAAGGAATACATCCTGTAAAGATTGCTGTTGAAAAAGAGTTTGTCCGTGCAGTTGTAGGCGGGACTGGTACAGCGAAAACAGGTGGCAATTATGCTTCTAGTTTAAAAGCGCAAAAAGTATCTGAAGAAAATGGTTATTCCCAAGTACTTTGGCTTGATGGAGTTGAAAAGAAATATATTGAAGAAGTTGGAAGTATGAATGTATTTTTCAAGATTGATGGAGAAGTAGTAACTCCTGCACTGAATGGAAGTATTCTTGACGGTGTAACAAGATCATCGATTATCGAAATGCTTGAACATTGGAACATCCCTGTTTCACAACGGAAGATTTCTATGGATGAGGTATATCAAGCTCATCAAGAAGGGAAATTGGAAGAAGCATTTGGTACTGGTACGGCTGCTGTCATTTCACCAATTGGTGAGTTTTTCTGGAATGACGAAAAGCTTGTCCTCAATGAAGGAAAAACGGGTGAATTATCAACGAAATTATACAATACAATTACAAGAATCCAAACTGGTAAAGAAGAAGATCAGTTAGGGTGGATCATGCATGTTGAAGAAAAGGTCACACAAAAATAAAAAAAGAGCAAGCTAATGGAAAATCCAGAAGCTTGCTCTTTTTTAGCTTACTAAAGCATCTTAACGTTTTATTTCTTTTTAGCTGGGTAGCTAAGAAGTACAAGACAAATAATGATATGGGGGTTGAAATCATGCAAACTACTTCTCCGAGTTTATTAACGAAAGAAGATATGCAAAATCCTGAGAAAGTACCTCCGTGGTTAATTCAGGAGTACCAAACCTTTCATAAACTTGTTACTGATAAGACGTTTCCTTGCTATTTTGGAATGAAAGCTGAAAACAAGGGTGAACTTCGCTATGCGTACATTACTAAAGATGATTGGTCCAATCTACCGAAAGCGATTGAAGAATTCCTAGAATTATTTCAAGAGCCACCATATATAAGGCATGGGTTATTTGTTTTTGTCGAACCAGAGAAAGAAGAGGGGGATATTGCGCATTATCGAAATTATTTTTGGAATGTTCTGCAATATTTACATGACCATGATCCAAAAGAATGGCCCCAAGAAAAACCGAAGGATCCTGAACATCATCTTTGGGATTTTCATTTTGCTGGCGAACCTTTTTTCATATTTGGTAACGCACCTGCCTATAAACAGCGAAAAACTCGTGACTTAGGGAGGGGACTTGTGCTTGGCATTCAGCCGAGAATGATTTTCAACGGACTTGAAGGAACAGAAAAAGGCGGGATTATGTCTAGAGAAAAAGTAAGAGAACGTGTTGAAAAATGGGATAACCTACCTAAACATCCTGATATTAGTCATTACGGAGACCCAAAACATAATGAATGGAAGCAATTTTTTATTGGTGATGATATTGAACCCATACTAGGAAAATGTCCGTTTCATCATAAAGATCGATTGTGAGAAAAATGATTTTTTTGAGTTCTAATGATTGTCTATAACACTTTCTGGGCTTCACTTACTTACATTGTCTATCTCAAAATGAGTACGAGTTTAGATACTATATATAGGAACGAATCAATTAAAGCATTGTTTGTTAAAGCCTCTGATTCAGGCATGAAAAGACATACCAGAAGACGTATCAATTGAAATATTCGATGTGTTCCAAGTAGACTTTTCGGAAAAGAGATAAGCTAAAATCTCAATTGAAAGATCAACCAAAGCATAAAGGGTTTATCCCGCATTAACAGGTAGCCACCCTCCCACTGATTGAAGTTTCACTTTATATACTAAAAATTTGATTCATACAAGGCTTCAGCTGTATTCCGTTTCATTATATAAAATCCGCTCCATGCAAATACAATCGATGCAAGATAAAAGATACTACCGATTGTCAAAAAATCAACTAAATAACCTGTAACAATAACAGCAATTGCAGCACCAATCGATGTCCAAATATGATAGCGGCCGATTTCCTTCCCTGCTGTTTCTTTTTTTACTGTACGAGCGAGAACGGTTTTTTCTGAGTTTTTTTGTACGGCACCTAGTAATCCCATTACAATCTGTAATAGATAAACATGCCAAATTTCATAAGCGAGTGGAAAAGCGAGCAAAACCAGTGCCATACCCCAAGAATAAAGGACCAACAATGCCTTATCCCCAACACGATCGGCGAATTTTCCAATTGCAGAATAACTCAGTGCTGCTGTTAATGCGAATAAACCATAAGCCCAGCCAAACTGAGAATAGCTGCTACCAGCATTTTTCAAAAGCAAAACATAAAACGGAAAAATCATGCTAACTGCCATACCGACAGTCCCTTGATAAATAAAAAATCGTCTATAATTCATTTGTGATACTCCTCATAGAAAAGATTCAAGAATCGTCCTTTAGGATCATAGGCTTTTTTCATAGCAAAGAATTCATCTGTCCGTGGATACGCTTTTACTAACTGCTCTCTCGTCGGATAATGATAATATGGAAGATAGTAACTACCCTCGTGATCTAAGGTTATATCTATCATGTTTCGGATCACTCGCTCCGTTTCTTCAATACGATCTTTACTTGTCCCTTGGTTAATAAGCATAACGAGGGCAAACATATCATCTTTTGCATAACTCATAACAGTTTCTTCATTTTTCTCCACATAACGGACGGTGATATTCAATAGGTTAAAATCTTTTTCACTTTTAAGCGTTTCCCTTAGGTCATCAATATAGGCAGTGAAGTGTTCAACTGGAACAAAATATTCCTGTAATACTTCTGTTTTGTTAAAACTATCATACTCCATAAATGTGGAATCGGAACGCATGGCATTATTTCTAGAAATGTATGAACCATTAATATTCTCATTGTATGCATTTTGAGTGGTCCAAAACATATTTTTCCCCCAATTATTCAAGCGAGCAAGTCCAAGAAAGAATTTGGGTATCGCAATGATTGTTTCTCGTTTTAAAGAGCTATACCTCTCTAACTGAGATCGGTCATCTGTTTCGTAATAATCGGTTACATACATTTCTTTCAAGTAGCTGTCAGGTGCAACCGAGATTCGAGCGAGATGCATTTTAACGGCGTCGTTTTGAAGGATTTCACGGGTAAAATACGAGCTATAATCATAATAAGCTAGTGATTTTGTTTGAATTTGATAGAGTTCATCGTCTGTCAAATGTAAAGTAACATCAAGAATCACTCCGAATAATCCATATCCACCAATTACTGCATGGAATAACTCTGAATTTGCATCACGGCTTACAGTCATAATGTTACCCTGTGCGTTTAATAGACGAAATGATTCAACCGTTTCAATCAAGGCGTGATGGCGTATGTCACGACCATGCACATTCACACTTAATGAACCGCCTACTGTAAAAATATTTTGCGACTGGCTTACTTTTAAAGCAAGACCATAAGGATTGATGAACTTTTGAATATCTGCCCAGGTCGTACCGCTTTGAACGGTAATTTGTTTTTTATTTTCATCTAATTTTAGAATTTTATTATATTGTTTCATATCAAGTAGGATTCCATTTGGATAAAGCGTCTGGCCTCCTTGACTGTGCTGCATACCGGCAATGGATATAGGATCATGATCAATGTTTGCGTCTAATACGATCTGTTTCAGCTTGTTTTCATCATCACCTGATTTCACCGCTTTCATCTTAACAGGTAAGAGGCGGCCTTTATCTTCTACTATCGGATTTGTAAGCTGAGATTGAAAGTATAATAAAGAATATACAAATATTATCGAATAGATTAAGATAGCGAAATATCGATTCTTGAAAATTAGTCTCGCCTCCTTCTGGAAAAATGCGGCTATACCGTCCTATATTATACCATATTATGAAAGATGCTCGACATTTACGAAAAAACGGCTAGTTATACAGAATCATACATTTTCGATATAATGGGAAAAATAATATAAAAAGGGGGATCAACTATGACTGCATATTCGACTAGAGCTGATGTTAAAGTAGAAGAAACGTGGAGATTGGAAGATATTTATGAAAACGAGGAAAAGTGGGAACAGGATTATCAAACGATCTTGAATAGGGTGGAGAAGTTAAAGGCATTTGACGGGAAAATTGGAGATGCAGAGGCACTGTTTCGATACTTATCCCTGAGTGAGGAATTAGGGTATACATATAAAAAGCTTTATGTATATGCCATGCTTCAGGTGGACTTAGACACAAGAGTGCCCGCTGCACAGGGTTTACTTGATCGTGCCAGTCAATTAGGGCAAAAAATTAGTGCCGCTACTTCATTTTTTATGCCATTTTTATTAAGCCTTGAAGAAAGTGCGTTAAAAGCGTACATAAAAGAGGTAGAAGGACTACGTTATTTTGAAGATGATTTGCTTGATTCTTATCGCTATAAAGCACATGTACTGAACAAAGATCAAGAAGCAATTCTTTCGCAGCTTGGTGATGCTCTTTCTTCTCCGCAAAAAACATTTGGCATGATTAACAATGCTGATATTAAATTTGGAGAAGTGACAAAAGACGATGGAGAAAAGGTCGTTTTAACACGAGGTATGTACAGTAAATTGATTGAAAATCAGGACCGTAAAAAACGAAAAGAGGCATACAAGGCCTACTATCAACCGTATCTTCAGTTGCAAAATACTATCGCGAGCACACTTTCATCAGCCATACGAAACAATACGACGATGGCGAAAACAAGGAACTACCCTTCAGCTCTTGAAAAATCATTATTTTCAGATCGGGTTCCGACAGAAGTGTATGAAAATCTTATTTCGGCGACGAAAGCGAATATTAAATCGATGTATGACTATATAAAATTGCGCAAAAAGCATTTGGGTGTTGATGAATTGCGTGCGTATGATTTAACTATTCCGCTTGTACAAGAGGCAAAGGAAGAGATTCCGTATGATGAAGCATTTGACATCATGTTGCAAGCATTGAGGCCACTTGGCGAAGAGTATGTATCGACTCTTTTGAACTTCAAAGAAAATCGTTATTATGATGTAAGGGAAACGCCAGGAAAACGATCTGGCGCTTATAACCTAGGTTTATATGGAGTTCATCCATTCGTTTTACTAAACCATCAGGATGATTTGGACAGTTTATTTACGTTAGCACATGAATCTGGTCATGCGATGCATTCGTATTTTAGTTCAAAATATCAGCCACAAATCAGTGCTGGATATTCGATCTTTGTTGCTGAAGTCGCATCAACCGTGAACGAAATCCTATTGATTCGTTACTTATTGAACACGACAACAGACTTGAATAAAAAGAAGCATCTGCTTAACCATTTTATTGACAGCTTTAAAGGAACTTTCTTTACGCAAGTCATGTTTGGGGAATTCGAAAAAATTACACACGAAAAAGCAGAAAATGATGAGCCTTTGAATGCAGAAGTCTTTAATACTGTATATGAAACGATATACCGTGCGTATAATGGGGAAGACATTGTTTTTGACGATGAAGTGAAATTCGGCTGGTCTAGAATCCCACACTTTTATCGACCGTTTTATGTGTATAAATATGCGACGGGGTATGCGTCAGCTATTGATATCGCTGACCGGATATTATCAGGTGATGAAGGTACACTTGAACAGTATTTAACATTTTTAAAAAGTGGCAGCTCGGAATATCCGCTTGAATTGCTAAAGAAAACTGGAGTCGATCTTACTAAACCAGAGCCGATTGAAAATGCGTTGAAGATATTTAGTGGACTAGTGAAGGAATTTGGCGAATTGTTGGAGAAGTAATATTTTAAAAGAGGCTAATCTCTAAAGGTCTAATCCTTTACTGAGATAGCCTTTTTTAAAATCAATAAATCATGCTACTTTGACAATCTTTGTGAAAAGCGTACTATTGTAGAAGAACATTAATTAAAAAATTTAAGGAAGATAAAATGAACTCAACGGTAAGCTATATAAAAGAATGGCAAGTAGCATTAGAAAATGAAATCCGCCATTTAAAAAAATACGGAAGTACAAAATATCACGTTTTGAATGGTCATTTGATAGATCAGGTAGATGGATTTACTTATTATTTCGAAACGATTGGATCGCTGAGGATTCCAGTCGGATCATTCGTTCGACTGGAATGGGGAGGAATCAAGCAGGAAGGATTAGTGCTCTCGTCTGAAGGCAAAAGCATCATATTATCTTTTGAAAAAACACTTGGAGATTTGATTTCCGAGGCTTTTCTTTACCATGACCCATGGGAGCTTTTGGAGCAATTAATTGAGCGCTTAGACGAAGTGAAAAAAAGTAAGAAAAAGCGGCTTCGAGTCAAACGGTTGATGGACCCTTCGATGGAGAGCAGGCATCCGATAGATCAGAAACATAGTAATGTTAAGGAGCTTTTTTTACGCTCTAATTTTAATCCAATTACATACGTTTGGGGACCCCCGGGAACTGGAAAAACATATACATTGGCGCGGATTGCAGCGAATCATTATTTAAAAGGAAAAAAACTTTTAGTTCTGTCTCATAGCAACCAAGCCGTGGATGTACTAATGGCAGAAATCGCTACATTTACAAAAAAGAAAAACCGCTTTAAAGAAGGAGATATTTTAAGGTACAGTTCGCAAACAGGAGAAAGCTTAGCGAGTCATCCTGATATCATCTCAAGTCAGTTGTTAGAAAAGCATGAACCTGATTTAGTTGAAGACAAGGAAAAACTAACTGAAGAGAAGCGGCTCTTAAAACAAGATTTATCAGGTTCATTTAGCAAGCGAGATACAGATCGATTAATTGAATTGGAAAAAACACTTGGCAAAGTTATAGAAAAATTTCGTCGTAAGGAAATGGAGCTTGTCAAAGAAGCTAAAATCGTTGGTAGCACACTGGCAAAAACAGCAAGCGACAGCACACTTTATGAACAGGAATATGATTTAGTCATTCTTGATGAAGCGAGTATGGCTTATGTCCCACAAGTTGCATTTGCTGCATCGTTAGGCAAGAATATCATTGTCTGTGGTGATTTTAAACAATTGCCGCCAATTGCTTCAGCTCGTGATGAATCAGTGAATAAATGGTTAAAAGAAGATATTTTTCATTGTTCAGGAGTTGCGAATGTAGTGAATGAAGGGAAGCTCCATCCACATTTGTTTCTGTTAAAAGAACAACGCAGAATGCATCCAGATATTTCGGCCTTCACGAATAAACATATTTATCATTCCCGAGTTTGTGATCATGAAAGTGTACAAGCAAGCCGTGCAAAAATTGCTAAGAGAAGACCATTTCCTAATCGTGCCTTAATGCTGTTAGAAACGAGTGGAACTGGTGAACATTGTATAGCGGAGCGAACATCGAAATCGAGGATGAATCTTTGGCAGCTGTTCTTGTCGTTCCAACTTCTTCATGAAGCGTATTCAAACGGTGCACGTTCCATCGGATATGTGACACCGTATCGAACTCAATCTCGTCTTATGGATCTATTATTACAAGAAGTATATGCGAAAGAGCTTGAACAAGCTGATATTATTGCAGCAACTGTTCATCGATTTCAGGGAAGTGAACGTGATGTAATGATATTTGACACAGTCGACAGTTATCCTGAAACACGTGCTGGGATGCTTTTGACTGGAAAGAATAGTGAGCGGCTCATTAATGTCGCAATTACGAGAACGAAAGGAAAATTCATCCAAGTAAGCGATACGGACTATATTCGAAAAAACGTTTATAAAGGTAAAACATTACGTAAGCTTGTGGATCATCAAACAACCTTTGGACATACAGTTGCAACCAGGGACATTGGCAAGTGGATTCAAAATCATCATCCTAAGCTTCAGTGGATGCATGCGCGTAAGTTGGATGCTCTAAGTGAGGATATTAAAAAAGCATGTCACTCAATTATCTTGTCTATACCTGATAAAGGAATAGTTACAGAAGATTGGTTGAATATGCTGAATTGTAAACAAAAACATGTTAAAATCACGCTTATTTCCATTCGTCCGCTTCCAGGTTTGGCCGTGCAAGAACAGATTGAAACAAATATTGCTTTTCCATTTGTCATCATTGATAAGCAATATCTCTGGCTAGGAATGCCGCTTGAAGCAGCAAGTAGACTTTCCCCACCTTATGTGGCTGCACGACTTGATTCAGTTGCGGTTGTTGAATATTTTCTTACACAACTACCTAGCGTAGAATAGAAGAAACTATAAGGGGCATATCTCAAAAGGTCTGACCTCGCACTCTAAATCAGTATGTAGTGTATCTATCACTTATCCTATACTGTATTTAGTTGTTGCGGGGTCAGACCTTTCTTTGAGGACATCCCCCTTCTTAATTATCCCAGTATTACAATGTGTGAATAAATATTATTCAAACAATTCCGATGAAAAATATATGATTTAATCTTGACAATCAGTTATTAGAATATTATGATAAAATTAACTTAATACTTCTTATCAAGAGAAGCCGAGGGAATGGCCCGATGAAGCTTCAGCAACCTCTACAACTAGTAGAAAGGTGCTAATTCCTGCAAGCATTGGCTTGTCAGATAAGGGTGACTACGCATAAAGTCCTCTTTCTATCAGGAAAGAGGACTTTATGCGTTTAATATAGATTAAACCCTTTGAATGTAGACCGTACAAAGGATCATAACTAATTTACTAAGAGAGAAGGTCAACAAATGCCCAATGTAGTGATTTTATCTGGAAGCCCTTCAGCAACATCTAGGACTGATGTAGTTTTAAAATTTGTTCAATCGTTGTTAGAAAAGGAGAATATAACGGTAAAGTATATTTCCGTTTTAGATATTTCTGCTGAGGATTTGCTTTATGCACGCTATAATAGCACTGGAATTAAACAAATAGCAAAATCAATCGAGGAAGCGGATGGGGTGATTATTGGTTCACCTGTGTACAAAGCTTCTTATACAGGTATTTTAAAATCTCTAATCGATTTATTACCAGAAAGTGCGTTTAAAGGAATTCCAGTGTTACCGCTAATGGTCGGTGGGAGTAAAGCGCATTTATTAGCAATCGATTTTGCCTTAAAACCGCTTATAACTACTTTAAAAGGAAGAGCCACTCAAGGGACTTATATTATAGATAATCAAATTGATAAAGAAAATAGTTTACAGCCTATTACTGATCAAGATATTCAAACTCGACTTAATAACAATTTAGAGGAGTTTCTCCAAACCATTAAACAAACTAAACCAATAATCGCTTAAGACTACATTTAGCACCAATTTACATCATTAAAAAACGAATGGGTGGTAATGATTATGACAAAAAAAAGAATTTATTTAAATGCATTTGATATGAACTGCGCAGGGCATCAATCCCCTGGGCTTTGGACACATCCAGACGATCAATCATCTACGTACAAAGATGCAGAATACTGGACGCATCTTGCAAAAGTACTGGAAAAAGGGAGATTCGATGCCATATTCCTTGCCGATGTCCTTGGAACATATGATGTATACCAAGGTTCTCGCGATGCAGCAGTTCGTCAGGGTGCTCAAGTTCCAGTCAATGATCCCGCATTTGTTGTTCCGATCATGGCGCAAGTTACAAAGCACTTAGGATTTGGCTTAACTGCGTCGACAAGCTATGAACATCCCTATCTATTTGCTCGACGAATTTCGACATTGGATCATTTAACAAAAGGGAGAATCGGTTGGAATATCGTAACATCTTATTTAAATAGTGCTGCACGCAATCTTGGCTTAGATCAACAAATTAATCATGATAATCGTTACGATATAGCTGATGAATACTTAGATGTTGTCTATAAACTATGGGAAGCTAGTTGGGAAGATGATGCAGTCGTAGTGGATAAGGAAAAAGGGATTTATGCAGATCCAGAAAAAGTTCATGATATCGATCATGATGGTGAATTTTATAAAGTTCCAGGAGCTCACCTATGTGAACCTTCACCACAACGTACTCCTGTAATATTCCAAGCTGGGGCATCACCAAAAGGAACGAAATTTGCAGCAAAGCATGCAGAACTTGTTTTCATTGGTTCAACATCGATGGAACGTACAAAAAACACTGTTACCTCTTTTAGAGAAGAGGCAGTGAAGGCAGGTCGGAAAGCAGATGAAATCAAGATTCTTACATTGATTACGCCAATTGTAGGTGCGACTCAAGAAGAGGCTGAAGCTAAATATTTGGATTATAAAAAGCATGCCAGTTATGAGGGATCACTTGCATTATTCGGTGGCTGGACTGGTGTGGATATGGAAGGGGTGGACCCTAAGGAAAAAATTCAATATGTAAAGAATGATGCCATCCAATCAACATTAAAATCGATGTCCGATTTTACTGTTGAAGAAGTCGCCGAATTTATTGGAGTAGGAGGCATGGGACCTGTTGTTGTTGGTTCGCCTGAACAAGTGGCAAATTCTTTAGAGGAATGGATCGATGTTACAGGAGTGGATGGTTTTAATATTGCTTATGCGGTTACACCTGGTACTTTTGAAGAATTTGTCGAATATGTGATTCCAATTTTACAAGAGCGAGGTTTAGTCAGAAAAGAATACGAAGAAGGAACCTTCCGAAACAACCTATTTGGCAGTGATTATTTGCCGGATCACCATCATGGAAGACAATATCGTAAAAGACTTTTTCCAGCAACTAGTCTGTAACTTGTTAACTAGATATATTGTTGTGGTATTATCGCCGATTCGTGCGAGTCTCTAAATCTAATTTTAGCTATATAATGATCGAATGATAGGCAATCAAATTATTGATTGTCTATTTTTGTGGAGAACACAATCATACTAAAATATTTGGATTAAATCTCTAAGCATACTATGTGCAATTTTATGGATTCTTTTATATGATGGCTGTAAGTAACCAGATAACAAATGATTATAGAAAGAAGTTGAATACATGTCACAATCAAAAAAACAGCTGAGTGAAATTCCTTTATCCGTGCTTGATCTTGCAAACATTACTGAAGGAAGTACACCGGCTGAATCATTTAAACATACACTAGATCTAGCACAGCATGTAGAAAAATGGGGCTTTAATCGTTTTTGGTTAGCGGAACATCATAGTATGCCAGGTATTGCTAGCTCCGCAACATCTGTTGTCATTGGCTATGTTGCAGCTGGAACGTCTACACTCAAGGTAGGATCTGGCGGCATCATGTTACCGAACCATTCTCCACTTGTAATTGCTGAGCAATTCGGTACACTTGAATCTATGTACCCAGGCCGTATTGATTTAGGTCTTGGACGTGCACCTGGTAGTGATCAATTTACAGCTATGGCACTTCGTCGTGATATCAGAAATACCGGCGATGACTTCCCTGAACAACTAGAGCAGCTTCGGACATATTTTGATGCTGAATCTCGCCATAACAGAGTTCGTGCAATCCCTGGTGAAGGCTTAAACGTCCCGATATGGTTACTTGGTTCAAGCGGTTTCAGTGCAAAGCTGGCTGGAAGACTTGGCTTGCCATTTTCATTTGCGAGTCACTTTGCTCCAGAAAATACATTAGCTGCCTTAGAGATATACCGCAGCAACTTCCAGCCATCAGATGTATTATCTGAACCATATGCAATGGTTGGAATTAACGTCTATGCAGCAGACACAGAAACTGAGGCTGCTTATTTAGCCACTTCTTATCAACAGCAATTCTTGAGTCTGATTCGCAATACACCAAATCAGCTTCAGCCTCCAGTAGACTCAATGGATGGCCTTTGGACACCTTATGAAAAAGCATCGATCCAAAGTAAGCTGGATGCCAGTGTAATTGGTGACCCTGAACAAGTTAAAGAAAAGCTACAAGCATTCCTTGATAAAACAGGAGCCGATGAAATGATTATTAACTCAGGCATGTTTCATCATGAGCCTCGACTTCGCTCCTATGAAATCATTGCTGAAATCGCTGATAAAAAACATTCATGAGCGTCTGCTCTAAAACTAAAGCGATGAAAAAAGTTTAGGTTCTCAAATTGTATAACCTGATGAAGGTGGCGATGCGGAGCTGGACTTTCGGATGCTTTCTAAGATTATATAAGTATACCCGCTAAGTAGATTAGCTATATGAGTAAGTCGCGAAGCCCCGTCCCCATGACCTTCATATGAAAAGAGCATAACATACAGCCTCTGAATGAAATTTCAGGGGCTTTTTTTAGATAAGACTTATGAAAATCTTAAAATCTTAAAAAGAACCTGATCAAATATGTATAAAGTACATTTCACAACAAGAATACCTATAAATTGACGAACTCTATCATAGTTGAAAATAATATCTAACAAGCATTTTGAAGCTATTTTTGCTAAAATAAAGTACATCGGAATATAAAAGATCGGAATATGGCTTCTATCTGTTGCTATTTTTATTTCCGACTAATGTATGATCAAATCAAAAAAATGGAGAACAACAATGATTTTACTAATCGATAATTATGATTCTTTTACTTACAATTTATATCAATATATCCTCCAAGCAGGTAAAGAGGTCACAGTCCTTCGTAACAACGAAATTTCGTTGGAAGCGATTAGAGAAATGAACCCTGAATCCATCATTCTCTCACCAGGACCCGGAAATCCTAATGGAGCTGGGATATGTCTAAAGGTTGTAAGGGAATTTCATCAAAGCATACCCATTCTGGGGATTTGTCTCGGGCATCAAATAATTGCCCAAGCATTTGGAGGTCAGGTGGAAAAAGCCGAACAGCCGATGCATGGGAAAACATCGATGATCACCCATGATGGAATAGGGGTCTTTAAAGGAATTCCTGTTTCATTTTTGGTTACCCGCTATCATTCTTTAATTGTCAATGAGTTATCACTTCCTGATTGTATCAAGGTAAGTGCAAGAACGAAAGACAATGTCGTTATGGGACTTCGACACACAAAATATCAAATCGAAGGACTACAGTTCCATCCTGAATCAATATTAACGGAACATGGTCATACGTTAATTGGTAACTTTATTAATGGACGATAAATACGTTATGTAAACGAGGTAAATATCATGAATAATAAAGATGAAGACATCTGTCTGCTATTAGAATTCAATAAAGAAAGCATGTACTTTCAAAATCCAATCAAAATTATTGAAGCACATACAATAGAAGAAGTGTTAACAGCCTTAGAAAATATCCAAAAAGAAGTGAATGCAGGTTTTTACGCAGCCGGGTATCTGTCATACGAAGCAGCTCCTGCGTTTGACTCTGCCTATCAAGTGGCAGAAGGAAATAAAATGCCATTGCTTTGGTTTGGGATTTTTGAAAAATTCGAAAATCAGCAATTAACTGAAACACTAACTGATTTCACTCTTACCGATTGGCAATCCAAGACAACTTATAAAACATATAAGGAATCAATTCAAACGATTAAACAGCAAATTGAAGAGGGCAATACATATCAAGTCAATTATACGCTGAGATTGAATTCCTCATTTATCGGTGATGAGTTTTCCTTTTATCGTCAGTTAGCTAAAGCGCAAAGTTCCAATTATAGTGCTTATTTACATACTGGTAGATATAAAATATTATCTGCTTCACCTGAACTTTTTTTTGATTGGAGACAGGATACCCTGACAACTCGACCGATGAAAGGAACAGTGAAAAGAGGAAATTCCATTGAACAGGATTTGGAACGGCAACAATGGCTACAAGATTCTGAGAAAAATCGTGCGGAAAACTTAATGATTGTTGATCTTTTGCGAAATGATTTGGGGCAAATTGCAGAAGCAGGAAGTGTTTTTGTTGATCGCTTATTTGAAATCGAACAATATCCAACAGTATGGCAGATGACCTCGACCATTTCGGGAAAAACAAAACCGGGAACTACAATAATTGATCTTTTCAAAGCATTGTTTCCGTGCGGTTCAATTACAGGTGCTCCGAAGATAAGTACGATGAAAATAATTTCAGAGTTGGAAGGAGCGCCACGTGAAGTATATTGTGGAGCCATTGGCTATATTTCTCCTAATCATGAAGCTGCTTTTAATGTACCGATTCGAACCGTTGTAATTGATTCGCAGGAAGGGACTGCCCAATACGGGGTTGGCGGTGGTATAACCTGGGATTCGAGTTTTACAGAAGAGTATGATGAGGCCTTCTTGAAAGCTGCATTGCTTACGACTGAAACACCTGACTTTGAATTGCTTGAATCGCTAAAGCTTGAGAATGGTCAATATGTTTTGCTTGAAAACCATTTGAAACGACTTTCAAATTCTGCAAAATATTTTGGTATCAGCCTTTCTATTCCAACTATTGAGGCTGCTCTTGAACAATTTGCAAATCAACACGAAACCAGCTCTAAAAAAGTACGTTTACTTGTTTCGAACACAGGAAAATTTACAATTGAAGTTGAAGATTTGCTCCCCTATCCAGATAAAATATGTAATGTTGCATTGGCTAAGAAGTCTGTTTCAAGCAATGATTTGTTTTTATACCACAAAACAACAAATCGTACAATTTATCAAATACATAAAGACCAATGTCCTACTTATTTTGATGTTTTACTTTGGAATGAAAGGGAAGAAATAACTGAATTTACAAACGGTAATGTAGTCTTGAAAATCGACGAAGAGCTTGTAACACCTGTTCTATATTCTGGACTTCTTGCTGGTACATTCCGTGAAGAATTAATACAAAATGGAACAGTGAATGAAAGAGTTGTTCATATTACAGAACTTAAGTCAGCTAATGAGATTTGGTTCATTAATAGTGTCAGAGGATGGGTAAAAGTGAATCTTTTATAAAAATTCAATTGCATACTAAAAGTTAACCTTTCATAAATATGAAGGTACATTTCAAAGGGGGAATGACTATGTCGTTGTTTAATAAAATTTTAGCGAGTGTGGGAATCGGTGCGGCTAAAGTTGATACAAAATTATATAATAGCCAGGTCATAGTGGGGGAACAGATTACTGGAATTGTTGAAATAAGAGGCGGCAACATCGGACAGGAAATTGCTGATATTTATGTATCACTGATCACTACATATGTAAAGGAATCAGATGATAAAAAATATACCCAACAAGGCGTAATCGGCAAATATCGTATTTCTGAGAAGTTTACAATTGCACCAAATGAAGTGAAAGAATTTCCTTTATCAATTACAGTACCAATGGATTCGCCGATTACTGGTGGAAAAACGAAGGTATGGATAGAAACTGGGCTTGATATTAAAAATTCCATGGATCCGTCCGATAAGGATTTTATTGATATTCGGCCTTCAAAACTTATGCATGAAGTTATCAGTGCTGTTCAGGATCTCGGCTTCCGTCTCCGTGAAGTTGAATGTGAAGCTGCACCAAGTAGATTAAGAGGAAGATTGCCATTTGTTCAAGAATTTGAATTCGTACCAATTAGTGGCTTGTTCCGAGGCAAACTTGACGAACTTGAAATTGTATTTTCACAACAACAGACAAATTCGGTAGATATCATGATCCAAATCGACAGACAGGCAAGAGGCTTAGGTAGCTTTTTAGCAGAGAGACTGTCCATGGATGAAACAAATCTTCGTTTAACGGTTACAACTGTTGATATCCCTAATTTAAAAAATAAACTGCTTGAAATGATCCATCGATATTCGTGAATTTTATAGAGTACAAAAAACTGAGTGCGCAATCCACACTCAGTTTTTTGTATTTCAACCTATTTAATTCAGCTTAATATTTTTCATGATGATAACCTTTTTAAAACATTCCTCCTAATCATTTAACTTGGAAACCCCAAGCTTGCAATAATAACTGAATAGCTTTATCTAATTTTGTTTCAGGAATACCGGCAAAACCTAGAACAACTTCATCCCTTCATCGAAAAGGAAAAATCATCGCGTGGACGACCTAAACAAAGCCCAGCACGTAATCTCCTTGATCGTCTTCGGAATCATCAAGATGCCGTACTTGCTTTTCTGTTCCATCCAACTATTCCGTTTGACAACAATCAGGCGGAATGGGATATCCGTTCAATTAAAGTCCATCAAAAAGTGAATGGTTCATTTCACAGCGATTATGGAGCTGACAATTTTCTACGAGTCAGAAGTATCATCAGTACCTTAAAAAAACAAGGAAAGTCTATTTTCCACACCCTGCAAGAGTTGATGGAAACGGGAACAATAGATGTATGTCATATAACCAAAGAGAGGTAACTCTTCGCACCCGTTACCTCCTTTATCTTGAATTTTTATATAGAGGCTGAGTAGCTATTAAATAGGAAGCTAAAAGCTTTACCACTTTGAAATTTTACCAAAAGAAATTTTTGTAAACGTAAATAGAATAGTAAAGTTAATGATGATATAACCTTCTCAAGAGGGACAACTTTATTGTCATTAGACGATTTAACTTATTGATAGGAAAAAAGGTATGATTTTTTTGAATCAAATTTCATCTTCGGTGCCCTTAGGCCTTTTGTGTTCTTAAAAACAGAAAAAATGGGCATTAGTCCTATTCAGATTTAATTTTTGATTCATATGATACCTCAGTGTCGCGAGGAGGTATATATATGAGTTCATATATGTATTGTTCAAATTGTGGGTCAAGTGACTGTAACTGTAAAAATAAAAAATATCCAGACTATGGAGAAAAGAATCGTAACGGGAATATAGAACAAAAAGTCGAGGTTAATGTAAATGTACCCAGTTCAATAGGAGGCACGGGAGCAACAGGAGTAACCGGAGGTACAGGAGGCACGGGAGCGACAGGAGTAACCGGAAGTACAGGAGGCACGGGAGCAACAGGAGTAACCGGAGGTACAGGAGGCACGGGAGCGACAGGAGTAACCGGAAGTACAGGAGGCACGGGAGCGACGGGTGTAACTGGAAGTACGGGAGGCACGGGGGCGACCGGAGTAACCGGAGGTACGGGAGGCACGGGAGCGACAGGAGTAACCGGAAGTACAGGAGGCACGGGAGCGACGGGTGTAACTGGAAGTACGGGAGGCACGGGGGCAACGGGGGCAACAGGAGTAACTGGAAGTACAGGTGGTACAGGAAGCACGGGAGCGACGGGTGTAACTGGAGGTACAGGAAGCATGGGGGCGACCGGAGTAACCGGAGGTACGGGAGGCACGGGGGCAACAGGAGTAACCGGAAGTACAGGTGGTACAGGAGAGACCGGTGTAACCGGAAATACAGGAGCCACCGGAAGTACGGGTGTAACTGGAAGTACAGGAGTAACCGGAAGTACAGGAGTAACCGGAAGTACAGGAGTAACCGGAAGTACAGGTGATACGGGAGCGACCGGAGTAACCGGAAGTATAGGTGGTACGGGGGCGACCGGAGTAACCGGAAGTACAGGAGCCACCGGAAGTACGGGTGTAACTGGAAGTACAGGAGTAACCGGAAGTACAGGTGATACGGGAGCGACCGGAGTAACCGGAAGTATAGGTGGTACGGGGGCGACCGGAGTAACCGGAAGTACAGGTGATACGGGAGCGATCGGAGTAACCGGAAGTATAGGTGGTACGGGGGCGACCGGAGTAACTGGAAGTACAGGTGATACGGGGGCGACAGGCTCAACTGGAAGTACGGGAGGCATAGGAGCGACGGGTGTAACCGGAGGTACAGGAAGCACGGGAGCAACAGGCTCAACCGGAAGTACAGGAGTCACGGGAGCGACGGGTGTAACCGGAGGTACAGGAAGCACGGGAGCAACCGGAGTAACCGGAAGTACAGGAGGTACCGGAGCAACCGGAGTAACCGGAAGTACAGGAGTCACGGGAGCGACGGGTGTAACCGGAAGTACGGGAGGCACGGGGGCAACCGGTGTAACCGGAAGTACGGGAGGCACGGGGGCAACCGGTGTAACCGGAAGTACGGGAGCGACAGGAGTAACAGGAGTCACGGGTTCTAGTGCTATAATCCCATATGCATCAGGGATTCCAGTTGTAATGACTGTGCTTGTAAGTGGATTAGCTGGGACGACAGGTCTAATCGGATTTGGGAATTCTGCTCCTGCTGTTCTTGTAGGAGGAACAACCATTGATCTAACAGGCGCTGCAGGAACACTTCTTAATATGGCATTTACAGTTCCACGAAGTGGTACGATTACTTCAATATCCGGATTCTTCAGTACTACAGTGGCATTAAGTCTCTTAACATCATCAGTAACTGTTACTGCCCAACTCTTTAAATCAGCTGGACCAACGGCTAACAACACATTTACTGCAATTCCTGGAGCATCAGTAACGTTAACACCATCTCTAAATGGAGTAATTGCAATTGGTGCTATTAGTCAAGGGCTTACTACAGGATTGACCATTCCAGTAGCTGCAAGAGATCGACTATTGATGGTATTTTCTGTAACAGGAACAGGTATTACTCTTCTTACTACTGTTGCAGGTTATGCAAGTGCGGGGATTACAATCAATTAATTGTCTATATTAGCTATGATATCTTAGGGGGAAGTTTGACCTAAATTAATTATATTGTTACACAAAAACCTTATTTCCAGTTTGGTTTTTGTGTGATTAGTTTTGAAATCAGAAACAATATCAGAATTTAATTAATAAACTAGTATCCTTAGATTAAGGTGGATGTTCCCTCATCGAAGAATACTCCCACTATTCCTAATTATATTGGAAATAAAATATTAATTTTGCATACATTTATGAAAGGAATAGGGGGGGAGTTATTGATTACTATTAGTTTATGTATGATTGTGAAAAATGAAGAAGATGTTATTGGTCGCTGTTTAGAAACTGTCTGTGATATCGTAGATGAAATAAATATTGTTGATACCGGTTCTACTGATCGCACAAAAAATATTGTGAGCTCTTATACAAATCGGATTTTTGATTTTTCTTGGGTTAATGATTTTGCAGCTGCCCGAAACTATTCATTTAATCAAGCGACAAAAGACTATATATTATGGTTGGATGCAGATGATGTCATTCAAGAACCTGATCAAAGGAAACTACTTCACCTTAAAGAAACTTTGAATCAAAACATAGATTCAGTTTCTATGAACTATCACCTCGCTTTTGATGAAGAACAAAATGTAACGACAAGTATAAGAAGAAATCGCTTAGTTAAAAGGGAAAACCACTTCCTTTGGATTGGGTCGGTACATGAATATTTAGCTGTTCATGGGATTATACATGATAGTAGTATCGTAGTGACACATTTGCCGCTTACTCACGATGCCAATCGTAACTTAGGTATATATGAAAAAATGCTATCTGAAGAAAAAGAATTCTCTCCGCGAGATTTATTTTACTATGCAAATGAACTACTTGATCATGGAGAATATAAAAAAGCGATTGAATATTATCTTCGTTTTCTAAGAACCAAAAAAGGGTGGGTGGAAGATAATATTCGTGCATGTAACAAATTAGCAGATTGCTACCATCAATTCAACCTTAAAGAACAAGAAGCACATTGGGCATTAAAAGCGCTCTCTTATGGAATCCCTCAGCCGGAAACATGTTGTAGATTAGGTTTTTTATTTTTAGAAAAGAATGAAATCCAATCAGCTATTTATTGGTATGAAAAAAGCCTGGAAAATAAAGAAACAGACAAATTAAGTTTTCAAAACAACGCATGCTCATCATGGCTACCCCATCTTCAACTAGCTGTTTGCTATGACCGATTAGGGCAGTATCAACTAGCCTCCAAACATAATGAATCAGCACTACTATATAGGCCAAACGATCCGAGAATGTTAGCCAACAAAGAATATTTTGATGGGTTGACCGAAAATGGAATATGATTTCCGTTTTGTGTCGGCTTTTTTATCTGGTGATTATTGTAAATATTTCCTTATCCAATAAATACGCTTATGCCTTAAAATGAGATGCAGCTAGATCAAGAGGAACGGGACTGAGGTCTAGCCGTTCCTCTCTGTGTTCAAGGTGGCTGCGTTATCGGATCTTCTATTCATCCGTTCCGCTTTTTGTTACATGGATAAGAATTTGATAAACCCTACTGTAGTTTGCTACTTGATCCATATTAAACCCGAAATTCTCCGCTAAATGAATGACTTCATTTAGGAAAAGCTCTACATTGGTTTCTACGGCAATTTGCTGATACCGTTGTTCGATGATTTCAAATTGGGAAGATGGGAATAATGTGTGAACGGTTTGAGGGGTGAAAAATCTTAAATGGGTTCGATCTAAAATTCCCGCATCGGTATAATGCCAATTACCTTGTAATAAAGGGATAAGTGCCTCAGCATGAGATATATTAGGAATACTACATATGATGGAGCCATTAGGTTTTAGATATTTAGACAGATTTTGAATAACTTTCCAAGGATCTTTTAGGTGTTCTAGGATGTCAGCAAATATAATAGTATCGAAGTAATTAAGTGGGTAAGAGAGTTCTAGTGCTTCAACATCTGTATGATCTACAGTTTCATAATGCGCTTTTGCAATGGAACTTACCAATGCATTTAATTCAATCCCATATAATTGACAAGGCTGTCGATTTAAAAGTTCTAACCCGGTTGCCCCGGCTCCACAGCCTACATCCAATATATTTCCAGATTCAATAGGTACTAAATCAATAATTTCTGGCCGAGGATGAGTGAAATAAGTTAAATCAATTTGCCATTTATCTATAAATCTTCGACGATTTTCATGATATAAGTAATGAATGTCGATATCTTGATTTCCGCTAAAAGTTGCATGACCATGATGGTGGATAAAAGAATCTAAAGCGATATGTAGCTGGTATCCCTCTTGTATAGCACGAAGACATAGATCATCATCCTCAAATGAGCCATATGCAAATCTTTCATCAAAGCCACCGATTTTTTCCAAAATCTCTTGTTTTGTTAATAAACAAAATCCTACTAAACGTAGTACGCGTCTGGATTTTCCACGTTGCTGTTCACAGTATCTAGAAGCAAAGTCGTCTATCTGCTCAATATCTTGATAATCGACAGAAATCTGCTGTAACCCGCTGACATAATTACTAACAGGCCCGACCATCCCTACATTCTCCTTGTCTAGTAGTTCAATCATTGGATCTAACCAATTCTCCGTCACAATGACATCATTATTTATGAATAAAATATAATCACCAGTTGCAAGCTTTAATCCTTGATTACAACCCTTCGCGAATCCTACATTGCTGGGATTAAAACAAGTTTTGATAAAAGGTAAACCTTTAAGATAATCAACAGTACCATCTGTCGAGCCGTTATCAACGACAATTATTTCAATTTCCTCCATTACAGTGTGCTTTTGAATGCTATTCACACATCTTATGGTTAGAGGTAACTGATTGTAGGTAAGAATAATTACACTTGTTTTTTTCAATTCGATCTCCATCCTTCCAGATTTCCATTCAATAAAATATATATGTACTTGTGAACTAATATTTTACAAGAAATAAATTTTGTTTGAACTAAAAAAGCAGTATAACGTTAATGTCGTGAAAAGTGATAATTTGAAGTAGAAATCATACATAGTAGATGAAATGACACATACCAATTGTAAATGGGGGGAGTAACTAAAATAAATTAGATGAATCGTAATTTCATGTTTCAATCTTGCTAGACAATCGACAAAAGTCTTATGAAGGATGTGACTGAATATGAAAGGTATCGTACTAGCAGGCGGAACTGGTACCAGGCTATATCCTTTAACAAAAGCTGTTTCCAAACAGTTAATGCCTGTTTACGACAAGCCTTTAATTTATTATCCACTATCGGTTTTAATGCTTGCGGGTATTAGAGAAATTCTAATTATAACAACCGACGAAGATCAACCACGTTATCAATCCTTACTTGGCGATGGTTCGCAAATAGGAATTACACTTACTTATATGATTCAAGAAAAGCCTGAGGGAATTGCACAGGCATTTATTATTGGAGAACCATTTATAGGGGAAGATTCCGTAGCGCTTATACTTGGGGATAATATTTTCCATGGTCATAATTTTACAAAAATGCTGGAACGAGTGGCAGCTATTAAATCAGGAGCAACTATATTTGGTTATCCTGTTAAAGATCCGGAGAGGTTTGGAGTCATTGAATTTGATCAAAATGGAAAGGTCTTATCATTAGAAGAGAAGCCTATTCAACCTAAGTCTACGTATGCTGTTACCGGCTTGTATTTTTACGACAATCAAGTCATTAACATTGCTAAAAGTATTAAACGATCACCTCGAGGAGAATTTGAAATTACGACCATCAATGAATACTATCTAAATAAAGGAGAGCTTAATGTGGAGCTTTTGGGTAGAGGGTTTGCGTGGTTAGATACTGGTACTCCTAAATCATTATTGCAGGCCTCATTATTCGTGGAGATGATTGAGGATCGGCAGAGTCTTAGAATAGCTTGTTTAGAAGAAATTGCCTTTCGGAAAGGCTATATTTCTAGGGAACAGTTACTAGCGTTAGCTAAACCACTAGAAAAAAGTGACTATGGAAAATATCTTACTCGTATAGTGGATAGATAAATAGCGATAAAAATTACAAAGTTTTGAATTCCTGTAAAATTATTACTCTAGGAAAGTATGGTGGCGTAATGAAGATTACTAAAACCAAGTTAAAAGGGGTCCTAACTTTTGAACCAGCTGTATTACATGATCGACGTGGCTGGTTTATTGAATCATATAGCCAAACAACATTAAAGACATTAGGAGTAGAGGTGGTTTTTGTTCAAGATAATCACTCCTTATCTACAGAAAGGGGGACTTTACGAGGTTTACATTACCAATTACATCCTAAAGCGCAAGTCAAACTCGTCCGTTGTACAAATGGGGCAATTTTTGATGTGGCGGTGGATATACGCAAAGGAAGTCCAAGCTACGGGAAATGGGTGGGCATCGAATTAAATGCGAAAAATAAAAAGCAATTATACATTCCCAAAGGCTTTGCTCATGGTTTTTTGACGCTAACAGATAATGTTGAAGTCCAATATAAAGTTGATACTGAATATGCATGGGACTTTGATCGAGGAATACGCTGGGATGACCCGACGATCAATATAAAATGGCCGATTCATAATGAACCTATAGTATCAGCTAAAGACCAGAAAGCACCACTTTTAAAAGATGCTGAACATAATTTTGTATTTGGGAAGTGAGGAATTGAAACTATTAGTGACTGGTTTCGGTGGGCAGCTTGGCTACGATGTTGTTAAGCTAGGGATGCAGCAAGGATTAGATGTACACGGAACCAGGAGAAGGGATTTAGATATAACGAAAGAGCAAGAAGTGTATCATTATATTAGATATTTGAAACCAGATGTAATTATTCATTGTGCTGCCTACACAGCGGTTGATCTAGCTGAAAGTGACAAAAAGACTTGCTGGGATGTTAATGTGGAAGGTACAAAATATTTAGTGAATGTAGCTAAAGAACTTAATATAAAATTTATGTATGTTAGTACTGATTATGTGTTTGATGGAATAGGCGAAAAATCGCTTGTGGAGACAGATTCACCATGGCCAAGAAGTTACTATGGCTTAACAAAATATGCAGGTGAAAGAGCGGTACAAAATATATTACAAGAATATTTTATTGTACGTACTTCATGGGTTTTTGGGATGAATGGCAATAATTTTACAAAAAAAATGCTTCATCTTGCGAAATCCCGTGAGGAGGTAGAGATAGTAGGTGATCAAATTGGCTCCCCTACGTATACGCATGACTTAGCGAGATTGTTAATAAGTATGGTCCAAACAGATAAATATGGCATCTATCATGCTACGAATGAAGGTTTTTGCAGTTGGGCTGAGTTTGCTGAGGAAATATTCAAACAAGCAAATTGCAATGTACAAGTACGTGTAGTTTCATCTGAAGATTATCCTGTGAATGCTGTAAGGCCCAAAAATGCTCGACTGTCAAAGGAAAAGCTTAAAAGTAACGGTTTCAAATCATTACCAACTTGGCAAGATGCCTTAGAACGTTATTTAAGTATGTTAGTAAAAAAGGAGAAGTAAATGAAAAAGAAAGTTCTTGTGACAGGTGGGGCGGGATTTATCGGTGGTCATTTTGTTCAACGAATGATGAATAGATATCCAGATTATCATATTTATAATTTAGATTTGTTAACATATGCAGGGGATCTATCTAAACATAAGAATGTAGAGAAAAGAGAAAATTACCACTTTATTAAAATGGATATTACAGATCGCAAGGCAATTATGGCTTTATTTGCAAAAGAGAAGTTTGATTTTGCCGTTCATTTTGCCGCAGAGAGCCATGTTGATCGATCGATTACAGATCCTGAAATTTTTGTTCGAACTAACGTTTTAGGTACACAAATATTATTACATGCTGCGCATCAAAATAAATTATCAAAGTTTGTGCACGTTTCAACGGACGAGGTATATGGAGAACTTGATTTTGATTCTACAACCTATTTCACGGAAGAGTCGAAACTATTGCCAAATAGCCCTTATAGCGCAAGTAAGGCTTCATCAGATTTACTTGTTCGTGCGTACCATGAAACCTTTGGATTGCCCATAAATATTACACGATGTTCCAATAATTATGGACCATTTCAGTTTCCGGAAAAGCTCATCCCACTCACTATTTCACGAGTGGAGCATAAGCAGAAAGTTCCAGTTTATGGGGATGGTAAGAATATTCGGGATTGGCTACATGTGTTCGATCACTGTTCAGCCATCGATTTGGTTATGCATGAAGGTGTAAACGGGGAAATATACAATGTTGGCGGACATAACGAACGAACAACATTAGAGGTTGTAAAAACGATTATTCATAAACTTGGAAAATCAGAAAGCTTGTTAGAGTTTGTAGAAGATCGTAAAGGACATGATAAACGGTATGCAATCAACCCAACAAAATTAGAGAAATTAGGTTGGATACCGAACTATTCATTTGAAATAGGATTAACACAAACTATTCAATGGTATCTTAATAACAAATGGTGGTGGAATAAACAACTGTAGAAGAAGGATATCAAGATTTCTACAATTATCTATATGAATTGATAGTAAGTAAAGAACGTTCATTCATTTTATGAACGTTCTTACCAGTTGTGTAAGGATCACTTTGATTTTTTTCACAGAAGTATCCCACCTCGAAAAACATTCCTCCTAATCATTTAACTGGAAAATCCCCAGGCATGCAATAATAGTTGAATCGCATCATCTAATTTCGCTTCAGGAATACCAGCAAAACCAAGAATAAGCTCCGGAAGTGCATCAATTTTCTTCTCAATTGAATACGCAGACATCGGATAGATTTTTATACTTGCTTTTGCAGCTTGATTGATAAGGGCCGTTTCATCCATCCCGTTATTGACGACTAACACAATATGCAAACCGGATCTCTCGCCAATTATTGAGATTTTGTTTTGATAGGGCTTAAATAGTGTCAAAACAATGTCCAATTTGCGTCGATATAGCTTCCGCATTTTGTTTAAATGTTTTTCAAAGTCTCCCTGAATTATAAACTTAGTCAAAATTTGCTGGTCGATTCGAGATACGGTTGAATGATAAAACGAAAGCTCCTCCGTATACCGATTCATGAGCGGTTTAGGGAGCACCATATAGCTGATTCTAAGCGATGGGATGAGTGATTTTGAAAACGAACCTAAGTAGATCACTTTTTCAAATTGATCCATACTTTGCAAAGAAGGAATCGATTTTCCTGTATAACGAAATTCACTATCATAATCATCTTCAATAATATAACGATGCTCAGAGCTCGATGCCCAGTTGAGTAACTTAGTTCTTCGATTAATGGAAAGTACAGATCCATAAGGAAAATGATGTGATGGTGTCACATAGACAACATTAATCTTGTGCTTTTCAATGCTTTCCACTTTTATGCCATCTTCATCCACTTCAAGTGGGAATGTTGGATTACCATAGCTTTGGATAATTTTTTGAAATAAATGATATCCGGGATCTTCCACACCGTAAACTGAATTCCTCTCAAATAACAACACAAGCTGCTGAAGTAGTATCTCAATGCCTGCACCAACGATAATTTGTTCTGGTTCACAAATTACCCCGCGTGCGTGGTATAGATATGTAGCAATTTCACGGCGAAGAGAATATTCTCCCTGGGCATCACCTAGTAATAGCAACTCTTGATTGGCTAAATCCATCGTGTTTTTCGCATACTTTCTCCATTGTGCAAAAGGAAAATGTTCGGTATCAATTTGACTCGGATGAAAGTGATAGTCATATGTTTTTTTAGATTCATACAATGGCAAAATATCACTTTTTGCGCCTGCATATTCTAAATCCTCCAAGTCCATGACATAATAACCTTTCCTAGCTTTGACCTCTAAGTACCCTTCAGCTGCTAGCTGTTCATAAGCCGTCTCTACTGTGTTCCCGCTTATATGTAAATGCTGCGCCAATTTGCGTTTTGACGGCAGCTTTGTCTGGAATTCTAGGCGACCTTCAATGATTTCTGTTTTAATATATTCATATAATTGCTCATATAATGGGACAGTAATTTCCCGATTTAATACACATGAAAGCATATTCATAATTAATAATCACTCCTCTGACACCGTTGTTTAATGGAAAACTGACACTTTTAATGATGCCACTTTCTTTTTATACTAAGGAATATAAATGAAAATTGCAAATATTTTTTTAGGGGGATTAAGAATGGAAAAATTAGTAGCAACAGATGCAGTTAAAAGAGGAATGGCTCAAATGCAAAAGGGCGGCGTCATCATGGACGTTGTCAATGCGGAACAAGCAAGAATTGCGGAAGCAGCAGGAGCTGTTGCGGTCATGGCACTTGAGCGAGTACCTTCTGATATTCGCGCAGCAGGTGGAGTTGCTAGAATGGCAGATCCGCGAATTGTAGAAGAAGTTATGAATGCTGTAACGATTCCGGTCATGGCGAAAGCTAGAATAGGCCATATTGTTGAAGCGAGAGTGCTAGAAGCCATGGGTGTGGACTATATTGATGAAAGTGAAGTATTGACACCTGCTGATGAAGAGTTTCATCTATTAAAAAGTAGCTTTACAATTCCATTTGTTTGTGGATGTCGTGATCTAGGGGAAGCAGCACGCCGAATTGGTGAAGGAGCATCGATGTTACGGACAAAAGGGGAACCTGGTACAGGGAATATTGTAGAAGCAGTTCGTCATATGCGAAAAGTGCAAGCACAGGTTCGTAAACTTACTTTAATGAACGATGACGAAATCATGACTGAAGCAAAAATTCTTGGCGCTCCTTATGAGATTTTGAAACAAATTAAAGAAGCTGGCAAATTACCGGTCGTGAACTTTGCAGCTGGTGGTGTTGCAACACCTGCTGATGCAGCATTAATGATGGAGCTTGGAGCAGATGGCGTATTTGTCGGTTCTGGAATATTCAAATCAGAAGATCCAGAGAAATTCGCGAATGCTATCGTTCAAGCAACAACTTATTTCACTGATTATGATTTAATTGGGAAGCTATCCAAAGAATTAGGAACTGCTATGAAAGGCATTGATATTTCGAGATTACCGCAAGCAGAAAGAATGCAGGAGCGTGGCTGGTAATGGCAACGATTGGTGTTTTAGGTTTACAAGGTGCCATTAGTGAACATGTGAAACAAATAGAAGCAACTGGACAAAAAGCTGTAATTGTAAAGCGAGCTGACCAACTAGCAGAGCTCGATGGCTTAATTCTTCCCGGTGGCGAAAGCACAACGATGCGGAAGCTAATGGATCGTTATGGCTTTATGGAACCGATTCTGCAATTTTCAAAACAAGGCAAGCCAATCTTTGGAACATGTGCTGGTATGGTTTTACTCGCGAAAAAAGTAAGTGGATCTGACACCGCTCATTTACAATTAATTGATATCGAAGTTTGGCGGAATGGGTTTGGCCGTCAGCGTGAGAGCTTTGAAGTGAACATAGATATAAAAAATTTGGATCAGCCTTTTAAAGCGATTTTCATTCGTGCACCATATGGAGAGAGAGCTAGCAAAGACGTTGAAGTACTTGCATACTATGAAGGGAAAATCGTTGCTGCAAGACAAAAAAATATTCTTGTCAGCGCTTTTCATCCAGAGTTGACGAATGATATACGTATATTGGAACAATTTATTGACATGGTCGAAGAAACTCTAAAAGCTGGTGTTTAATGAAAAAAAGTCTCCCCAAAATGTAATCTAATAAGTTGGGGAGACTTTTTTTTTATGGTATTCGAAATCATATTTGTCTCTTGATATTTTATAAAAGTTTAAATTTTGTTACGGGTTTCAAATAAAGTTGCGATGTTTCACCCCTTTGGATCTGTTTATCAAAAGGGGTGTTTTTGTAATGAAAAGAGAAAAGAAAATCTCAACTGAAAGGTAGATTAAGGAACTGCTTAGTGGTAATAAAGTTACACGACTAAAGATTGTGGAATAATACTTAAGAAACTGGTTAAATACACTATGCAAAGATGATTTGGATGTAAACATTTATGGATAACCCATGAAGAAATCAGTGTTATTCATCTTTACTTATATCTAATTCCATTGGATGCTGTATCTAAATCATCCCAATTTAATATACGAATAGAATTTTTGTCTCTTTCAATAATGTTCTTTTGAGTAAGAGAATGAATAACTCGATTTAGATGGCGATATGTCGTGCCAAGTAAATTTGCCATTTCTTTGCTGAAGAAACACTCACCGATATTGTTCAATTACTAGAGACGTATAATGTTTCTTACTTAATAGATAGCGATTGGAATTACGCTTATACGGGGCCAGCTATTCATCCCATTTTAAATAACCTTGACCCACAAAAACGTGCTAAAAATGTTGAACTGGATAAATTACAGTCAATTGTAAAAATCTTGATACTTACTTCAAATAACATGGGAGAAGTATCAGAACAGCTTAGCAAAATGGAAGTAGTAGTTCACATTCATGGAAATGAAGGAATCTTAGATATAAGCCCACAAGGAGTAGATAAATGGAGTGGGTTACAGAAATTAGGTGTGAAAGAAGGGGAGTATATTGCATTTGGCGATGATGCAAATGATATTACAATGTTTCAACATGCAAAGTATTCAGTTCTGATTGGTGAAAGTGCACAGTTAAACCCATTCTCATCTGAACAATTATCATTAGATAACGATATAGAAAACTATTTAGTACAAAGATTTGATGAGCTGGGAAACATAAACCCATTAAATCGGCCTGTAAAGGTACAAGAAGTAACCAATTAAGTCTTGTCCCTTTTTTTGAAATAACTAAAGCCAAACAAACCAACCAGCTTGTTTATCCCGGTTAACAGGCTACAATACTTTGTTTAGAGAATTAAGAAAAAGAATAGGTAGGGGATAAACAGGCTAATCTAACTATTGTCCTTTACAAAGTATCATCCACTAATCACAGAATTCACTGTTAAAACAAAAATCCTTACGTTTATAACGTAAGGATTTTTCCAGGTTTTACTGAGCATCCTGCAAACCTTGTTTAGGTTTTTCGTGCGGAATAATCAGATTTAACACAACAGCGGAAATGGCACCTATACCAGTTCCAGAAGAAAGTAGATAGTTTGCAAAATCAGGTAAAGAATAGAGTATGTCCTTTGGAAGTACGGTTACACCGATTGCCAATAGAATAGGTATACCAATCACCATCATGTTACGATCATCTACCACGACATGTTGAATAACTTTAAATCCATTCATAACAATAGCGACACAGACGATTCCGAAAATTCCGTTGATTACAGGCTCAGGAATAGAAATAATTAAAGCGGAAAGTTTCGGCATAAGTCCTAAAGCAATCAAGATCGCACCGGCTGCGAGAATCGCCATTCGACTAGCAACACCAGTGATGGCAATAATTCCGGCATTTGACGAATATCCTGTCATTGGAGTTCCGCCGAATACCGAGCTAACGAAACAACCAAGTCCTTCACCAAATGAAGCTTTATTCAACCTTTCTTCCGTTAAATCACTATCCGTCACTTTAGAGACAACAAACCATGTGCCAGTTGTTTCAATTAATATAATTAGATAAATAAAGAGGATTGTTAAAATAGCACTCATATCGAATATAGGTGCTCCGAAAGGAAATAGCTTAGGTAGGGAAAACCAAGCTGCATCGGAAACAGCTGAAAAGTCAATTTTACCAAAAAGGCGAGCTGTGATTGTACCAGCTATGATTGCAAGAATAACTGAGACAAGTCTGAAAAAGGTCCCAAAGTGTTTTGCTTGCTTACCAAGAATCATACAGGCAACTAATACACCAGCTGATACAGCTGCAACAATGACATTGTGACCTAAGTTGCCGGGGCTTGTGTAAATGCTATTAAATGCATTTGGCATTAAAGAAATTCCAACAATTACAATTACAGTTCCACCAACGAGTGGTGGGATTATTTTCACAACCGTTTTCGCAAAAACTTTCAATGGGTATCCAAGCAACGCGATTAAAATTGCTCCGGGAATCAAGCTTCCGTAAATAGCTCCAAGTCCTAGCTTCCCCCCAATTGCCGCAAGAGCACCGATCGGAACATAGGATGGTCCTTGTACGACTGGAAGTTTAATTCCAAATCCGGTTTGGATGATTGTCGCAACACCAGCTGTTAAAAAACACATTTGTACAAAGAACGTTGTATTACTCGTATCAAGCGCCAATAAGCCGGCGATGATGATTGGTGCAATATAGAGATCCATAGCTAGTACATGTTGCAATCCAAGCAAAATCGATCTCCCAACACTGATTTTTTCATCAATTCCTACTAATACTTCTGAATTACTCTTTTGGTGTTCCACCTGATACTTTCCCCCTCGGAAATATGTTTGTGAAAGTTATAAACGTTATTATAGGAGAAAAAATCCGTTTCGTAAATAAAAAAACGAACATTTTTTTAATTATTTAAAAAAACATTCGGCTTCTGTTGACAATTTCTTAATATATTTCTAAAATTATAACTGAAGTGAACTGGCTAGAGGGGGAACTATGTTGTTAATACAAGATGATGTTTTACGAAATGATTGGATCGTTGCTAGTAGGTCGATAGATATTAAAGAAGAACCTGTTCAAGTTATAGTAATGGGTGAGCGTCTGGTCCTTTTCCGCAATGAAGAAGGTGTTCATGCTTTTAAAGATTTATGTATACATCGAGGAGCAGCTTTGTCATTAGGATGCGTGAAAGATGGAAAGTTGGTATGTCCATATCACGGCTGGGAATACGAATCGAATGGGGAATGTACTCACATCCCTCAGCTTCCTGAAGGTCGAGCGATTCCAAAGAAAGCAAAGGCTTTTAAATATGGCTGTATCGAAAAATATGGACTAATTTGGGTAAACCTTGAAAACTCTGGTACAGAGTTATTTAATCTTCCTGAATATAATGATGAGAACTTTCGTAGCGTGATATGGGGACCTGTTGAAGCATTAGCAAATCCGCCTAGAATTGTGGAAAATTTTCTTGACGTTGGTCATTTATCTATTTTACATGGAGGCTTTCTCGGTGTCCCAGAGCATTCGGTTATTGGTGATTATGATATACATTGGGAGGATGAAAGTATTCGTTCCGGTGAGATTGCGATCTATCAACCAGATCCAGATGGTTCAGGGCAACCGAAGCATGTATACTATACGTACGAAATCCTTCGTCCATTAACAGTTCGTTTTACGAAAAAAGATCATGAAACAAAGCAAGAGATGGTGATTCTTTTAACGGTATTACCTGTTGAAGAGAAGAAGTCCGTTGCATTTGGTGTCATGTTATTCAATTATGATTCAGGACAATCAGATCAGGAAATAATTGAGTTTCAGGATATGATATTTGCTCAAGACAAACCAATCGTAGAAAACCAAAAACCTGAAGACTTACCATTGGATTTGCAAGTGGAACTATCACTTAAGAGTGATCGGGTAAGTATTGCGTATCGTCAGTATTTAAAGAAATTAGGGGTAGTATTAGGAACAGCATAAGAAGTGCTAAACTAATTCAACGAAATAGGATAACTCATAAGGATCAGCCCTCGCACTCTAAATCAGTAGGTAGTGTTCTATACACTTATCTTAAACTGTATTTAGTTGTTACGGGTCTGACCTTTTTCTTTTGGGACCAGCCCCTTAAAAATAAGAAGTAATCACTCACTTTTTATTGACATAAGAATGAAGAAGGGAAATAATAAGTGAGTAATTACTCACTTATTATTTAGAGGAGGTAATGTAAATGAATGTCAGTATTGCTATTAACCAAGTGAGCAAAAGCTTTGGCAAAAAAGTAGTTTTAAATCAAATTGAATTTACAATTGAAGAAGGTAAAATTTACGGGTTTATTGGTCCTTCAGGCGCTGGAAAGACAACATTAGTAAAAATGATTGTTGGTATGGATACCCCAGATACTGGAATGATTCACGTATTAAATGAAAAAATGCCCAATTTAGGATTACTCCAAGAGATTGGTTACATGGCACAATCTGATGCCCTGTATACCGAGTTAACAGGTAAGGAAAACCTTAAATTCTTTGCTTCACTTTACAAATTGAATAAAACAGAGATGAAGGAACGTATCACTTATACAGAAAATTTAGTCAATTTAACAAACGAGTTAAATAAAAGAGTATCGGCATACTCCGGTGGAATGAAACGGAGATTATCTCTTGCGATCGCTTTAATCCAAAATCCAAAAATCTTAATATTAGACGAACCAACTGTAGGAATCGATCCTGAATTGCGATTAAGCATTTGGAAGGAATTGTTACGCTTGAAAAATGAGGAAGGAAAAACAATCATTGTGACTACACATGTTATGGATGAAGCGGAAAGATGTGATTTTGTAGCGATGGTAAGAGATGGCGTCATCTTAACTAGGGGTACACCAAAAGAATTAAAGGCGCAATACCAGGTTGATAATTTAGAGGAGGTATTCTTAAAAGCGGGGAGGAAAGATTCATGAGAACAGTGGCATTAATCAAAAGAATTTGTCAGGAGATGCTACGGGACAAAAGAACATTAGCATTGCTGTTTATTGCACCATTAATCATTTTAACCTTAATGTATTTCTTATTTAACGGAAATACTGTCGACCCTAAATTGGGCGTAGTGAATGTTGAAAATAACCTCGAAAAAATATTAGTCGAAGCAAATATTGACTTGAAGCATTATGAACAAGCAGATAAGGAAACAATCGTAGAAGAAGATCTTGATGGTTTATTGGAAGTAAAGGATGAAAAACTGGTACTAACATTAGAAAATAGCGACCCATCAATAGCGAAAGTCTTGCAGATGAAAGTAAACCAATCAGTATCCTTGCAAGCTCAATCAAAAATTTTAAATTCAAATGCTGCACCAGTGGTAATACAGAAAAAAGAAATAGATACACAATATGTATACGGAAACAGTGAAGCAGCATTTTTTGATGTATTAAGTCCTGTCTTAGTTGGTTTTTTTGTATTCTTTTTTGTATTTCTCATCTCAGGAATTGGATTATTAAAGGAGCGAACGACTGGTACGTTGGAACGGTTAATGTCGACACCAATTCGCAGAGGAGAAATCGTAACCGCATATTTGGTTGGTTTTGGTATATTTGCTGTAATTCAAACAGTTATTATCGTAATATATTCAATAAATGTATTAGATATGGTTATGGTAGGTTCCGTTTGGAATGTTATCCTTATTAATTTACTGCTAGCGTTAGTCGCTCTGTCGTTAGGAACACTGTTATCCACCTTTGCCGCTTCAGAATTCCAAATGGTACAATTTATTCCAATCGCTGTTATTCCACAAGTATTCTTTGCCGGGATTTTCCCGCTTGAAGGAATGGCGAATTGGTTACAATCCATTGGTAAAATCATGCCAATCTATTATGCAGCTGACGCTTTGAAAGGTGTCATGTATAAAGGACTAGGTTTGAAGGACATAAGTGGGGATCTATTCGCATTGGTTGTATTTGCGACAATCTTTATTATACTGAATATATTGGCATTGAAAAAGTACCGTAAGTTATAAGTAGTCCAGAGTTTAAAGGAAGTGGTCTTCATTGTCTAAAGACAATCTATTGGATGCAATCATAGCCCAAACTAAATTAACAAAGAAACAAACAGATAAACAACAAAAAATAGTTGAAACTGCTATAAAACTGTTTGCCGAAAAAGGGTATGCAAACACTTCAACAAGTGAAATAGCAAAAGCAGCGATGGTTGCTGAAGGAACCATTTTTCGCCATTATGGAACGAAGGATAATTTATTACTATCTGTTATTCTTCCGTTTATAAAGGATTCCATCCCTACGATGGCTGAAGAGGTTTTTAGTGAAATTATGTCAAAAAACATTGGATGTTTTGAGGACTTTTTGAGAGCTTTACTAAAAAATCGAATCGACTTTATTAATGAAAATAAAGAAATATTTCAAATTGTTGTCAAAGAACTTTTATATAGTGATGAATTAAGGAAAGAGTTACTGCCTTTTTTTGCTGAAAACATCTTAGACAGAATTATCAAAGTGATTAATATGTATAAAGAACGTGGTGAGCTTATCGACATCCCAAGCAACACAATTCAAAGAATGATTTTTACCATGATAGGCGGTTATTTCGTATCACGGTATGTCTTACAACAAGATAATTTGGATTTAGATGAAGATGTAGAAATTGAAACCTTAATTCGGTTTATGATGGATGGATTAAGAAAACAAGGCTAGAGGATATAATACCTTTGGCTTTATTTTATAGAAGTAAAAGTTTCACAGTATTTATCATCCATTGGAGGATAAATACTGTGAAACGGGTAGGAAATTCCTTACGTGGATGTAAAATAGATATATAAGAAATGAAAAGAGGGAGTACAATGGAAAGCATCTTAGATCATCTTAAGGTAGATTTGGATCTGCTTTTTGTCGGCTTTAACCCTAGCGTCCGCTCTGGTGAAACCGGTCATCATTATGCAAATCCGAACAATCGCTTTTGGCGGATTATCCATGAAGCGGGATTAACACCAAGAAAATATCAGCCGATTGAAGATCACTCACTATTAGAATTAGGCTATGGATTTACGAACATTGTTTCACGGCCCACTAAAGCGGCTAATGAAATTACGAAAGAGGAATACATACAAGGTAGGCAAGAATTGAAGCAAAAAATTATAACTTTTAAGCCAAAGGTAGTTTGCTTTGTAGGCAAGGGAGTGTATCAGAAATACAGCAAAAAAAGAGATATACTTTGGGGTGTACAAGACGAAAGAGTCATTCCAGAAACGATTGAATTTGTTGCTCCTTCTTCAAGTGGACTGGTCAGAATGAAAATAGACGATGTCATAAGAATATACAGCAAGCTACCTTCTATTATAGAAGAAACAAAAAATGATCATCGTTGAATAGTGAACAAGTCCATGCAGAACAGGAGCAGAACAAATGAGTGAACTAAGTCCAGATTTGAACAAAAACGTAATGGAAGAGGGAGATAACTTTTGGCAAGGAGTCAAAGATTGTATTCCTACATTATTAGGCTACCTCAGTATTGGGTTCGCAGCAGGAGTTGTTGAAAAGACTGCAGGCTTGAGCATGATTGAAATTGCACTAATGAGCCTGCTTCTTTATGCTGGCTCAGGTCAGTTTATTGCAGCAGGAATGATTGCAGCAAGTCATCCTATATCTGCGATTATCGTCACCATTTTCTTCATCAATAGTCGACATCTACTATTAAGTGCAGCAATTGCTCCATATTTTAGGGGAAATACGACATCAAAAAATCTTATCACAGGTGCATTACTAACAGATGAAACATTTGGAGTAGCTATTACCCATGCCCACTCAAAAAAACAATTAGATTATAAATGGATGCTCGGTTTAAATATAGCTGCCTATTTAAATTGGGTACTGGCTACAATTGCTGGAGGTATTTTCGGTCAATGGATACCAGACCCCGAACGATTTGGATTAGATTTCGCTTTGCCAGCCATGTTTATCGGTCTACTAGTTCTACAAATTCTTAGCCAGAAAAAGTACTTCACAGATATAATCGTTGCAGTAAGCTCAGGTATTATTGTCGTAGCGGCAAGCTTTTTCGTATCAGGAAGTGCTGGAGTCATTTTGGCGACAATACTTTCAGCTACAATCGGGTTGGTGATTTCAAAATGGAGATAAATTGGTATATTATGAGCGTCATTATTGGATCTGCCATTGTTACATTTATACCTAGAGTATTACCTCTGATTGTCCTAAGTAAACTTGAAATACCAGAATGGGGAATAAATTGGCTCAAGCATGTACCCGTGGCTGTAATGGCTGCTTTATTGGCATCCGAATTACTTTTACTTGATAATAAAGTTTCTTTTCAAGAAAACACTTTAAACCTATTGTCTGCAATTCCAACGTTACTAGTAGCTATTTACACAAGGAGTTTACTCGGCACAGTCCTTGTAGGAGTTATGACGCTTATGATATTAAGATTTTTACTTTAATCGTTTTAAGAGGTTGTTCAAAAAGTCCGATAAAAAGTGCTGCCGAATTTCATTGTCACTCATTAATGACCTTCTATTAAAATCGCGCATGTCCTGTACGTAACACAAAGGTCAGCACATCCTGCCCGAGTCCGGTCTTCACGTACTATTGTATACGCGAAAGGTTTGAGGTATGGATTCCTAGAACTTCTCGGCTCTTTTTTTATCCTCCTTTTGAACACGTACTATAATCGTTTAGATGAAAACCCAATAATTTTGGGTTTTTTTGAATTTTCCATACTTTAATCAATATATTTAGTAAGAAAGAATGATAAATCCTCTTTTTTTATAAGAGTTGGGATAGCCAATATATAACATTATTTACTTAGGCAGATGCTGAATTTTAGATGTTGATAATCAAATCACATATTTCAACATAAAGTATAAGTAACAACAATTGTAAGCGTTATCTTTCGGGGGCTTGTCTTAGAATCCTTGCCTTCATATGTTTAGAAATTGTAACTCTGTCAACAATGGAGAGGAAAGCAAATAGCTATGGGGGTGTTATTAAATGAATACGAATGAAGCCATTAAAGTTCTAGATCGGATGCGTTTATCGAATGGAGCTTATACGGCAAGTTTGTCACAAGATTACAGTTTTGTATGGATTCGGGATATCGTTTATACGGTTCTTCCTTTTATGCAAAAACCATCAGAACGTTATGAAAAAGCATATCATGCCTTATTCGATCTATTTAAAACATACGAATGGAAAATTGATATCCATCGACAAAAGCGTCCGGTATATTTGTTTGAGTATATTCACTCACGCTATTCAACAGATCTAAAGGAAATACCTGTTGAATGGGGGCATGCCCAAAATGATGCGATTGGTGCATTCTTATGGGGAGTAGGTGAAGGCTTCCGTTTAGGGCAAAAAGTGATTCGCGATGAAAAAGATTTAGAAATTGTTCAAAAGCTTGTTGATTATCTAGACTGTCTACAATATTGGCAAGCAAAAGACAATGGAATGTGGGAAGAGAATATGGAGCTCCACACTTCAAGTATTGGGGCCTGTATAGCAGGATTGCATGCAGTGAAAATGCTCGTGAATGTGAAAGAAGAAACCATTAAAAAAGGCGAAGAAACATTAAGATTTCTTCTTCCTAGAGAAAGTGAATCAAAGGACACGGATTTAGCATTGCTCTCTCTTGTCTATCCATATCGAATACTGGATCGTAAAACCGCACTGAAAGTTGTTGAAAATGTATCGAACAAATTAGAACGTAAATATGGCGTGATTCGTTACGAAAATGACCAGTATTATAATCAAGGCAGTGAGGCTGAATGGTGCTTTGGACTTCCGTGGCTTGGTCTTTGTTATTTAGAATTAGGTCTCTTTAATAAGGCGATTGGTTATTTAGAAAAAACAGAAGCAATTATTCCTGAAAATTGGGAAGTACCAGAATTATATATCGGTGGCACAAACATTCCTAATGGCAATACGCCGCTTGCCTGGTCAGTTGCGTTATCTTATCTGTTTATCAATCGGATCGAAAAAGTAAGCGATGAAAAAGCAACATAGATCATTGAAATGAGGCTGCTCAAACAGCCTCTTTTTTGTGTATGGATTATGCTGAAGAAACTGGATACAAGGAAACACCATTATTCAATAATAATATATTGGTATGAAAAATAAGTTGAAAATCAAAATGAGAAAATTATCAATTAAATGTAAAAAAATCATTAGTCAAAAGGAAATGAACACCTTTTTATTGAAAGCGTTTCCCTTTATGGAAAAATCTCTTTTGTTTGTAAAATATTATTCTTTTTTTGAATTTTCCTATAATTCGACATTAAAAAACATTTTTCGCTAAAGGAATAATGCTTTTAATAGCGAATCTAAATTATAGAACTATGTTAGTATCTATTACTTTAAAAAATTGGAGGTGTACCGTGTGAACAGCATAGCGAGTCAAAATTTAGATATTTTTCCTAGTGAATTAGAAATGTATTTATTTCATGAAGGAACACTCTTTGAAAGTTATAAGATGTTAGGTGCGCATGTCAGTACATATAAAGGGAATGATGGTGTCCGCTTTTCCGTTTGGGCTCCGCATGCTAAACAAGTGGCTGTCGTCGGCAATTTTAATAACTGGAATGGTGCTCAGCACGCAATGCAACAAGTGAATCAATCTGGAATATGGGTTTCCTTTATCCCGGATCTCGAGGAAGGGGAAATTTATAAGTACGAGATAGAAACAGCGAATGGGGAGAAGAAATTAAAAGCAGATCCCTACGCGTTTTTCTCGGAATTACGACCTAACACAGCTTCTGTTGTAAAGCGTTTGGACCAATATGAATGGAAGGATAAAAAGTGGCTACAACAGCGGAATAAAGAAGAATCTTATCATAAACCGCTTCTTGTTTATGAATTACATATGGCATCTTGGAGAAAAAAAGAAAATGGAGATTTGTATTCCTATCGTGAGCTTGCTGATGAACTTATCGATTATGTGGTCGAGCATGGATTTACACATATTGAATTAATGCCGGTAATGGAACACCCATTAGATTTGTCCTGGGGCTATCAGCTTACCGGATTCTATTCGGTAACGAGTAGACATGGAACACCAGAAGAATTTATGTATTTCGTTGATCAGTGCCATCAAAAAGGGGTAGGGGTCCTCCTTGATTGGGTACCGGCCCATTTTTGCAGAGATGAACATGGTTTAGGGAAATTCGATGGTACGCCACTTTATGAACCTCATGATGCACGTAAAGCTGATCGGCCTCTCTGGGGTACCTATAGTTTTGATTTTGGCAAACCCGAGATTCATAGTTTTCTAATCTCTAACATAATGTTTTGGATGGAGGTCTACCATATTGACGGGTTCCGTGCAGATGCGGTCTCCTCAATGATTTATCTGAATCACGATAATCCTCAATCAGAGAAGTTAACGAATCAATTCGGTGGCGAGGAGAATATTGAAGCCATTTCATTCTTGAAAAAAATGAATGAAGCAGTATTCGCGAAATACCCTGGAGTTCTGATGATGGCAGAAGAGGCAACAGATCATCCATTGGTAAGTGCACCAACTTCCATTGGGGGTTTGGGCTTTAATTACAAATGGAATATGGGATGGGCTAATGATCTTCTTAAATATATGAAGCTTGATCCATCTGAACGACGCTATCATCATAATCTTTTAACGTTTTCATTTTTCTATGCATTTTCGGAAAATTTTATTCTTCCTTTTTCACATGACGAAGTGGTTCATGGGAAACTATCGTTATTGAATAAAATGCCAGGTGATTATTGGCAAAAATTCGCCAATTATCGATTACTTTATGGCTACTTCATGACACATCCGGGTAAAAAGCTCGTATTCATGGGAGCAGAATTTGGCCAATTTGCCGAATGGAAAGAATTAGAGGAGCTAGACTGGCTTCTTCTCGATTATGAGTCTCATGCTAAACTGAATCACTATATTACAACGATTCAGCATTTCTATAAAAACACATCCAGTTTATGGAGATTAGATCATGAGCAGGAAGGTTTTGAATGGATTGACGCCGATAATCGGGACCAAAGTGTCATTACCTTCATGAGGCATGGAAAACGGAAAGGAGATTATTGCATTATTGTTTGTAATTTTTCAACAGATGTTTATCATGATTATCGAATTGGAGTGCCTTCTACTGGAAAATACATCGAGGTATTAAACAGCGATGAGGAAGCTTTCGGAGGTTCAGGGCAGCTTAATAAAAATGCAATTACAGTAGACAAGCAGCCTCATCATAACCAGCCATACAGCATGAACATTAAAGTTCCGCCACTTGGCATAACAATCTTTATGAAACAAACAAAAAAGCGGCAGGGGAGAGTAATTCATAATGAAATCTAAAAAATGGATCGCAATGTTATTAGCAGGAGGGCAAGGATCAAGACTTGGCGAATTAACGACTGGACTTGCAAAACCGGCTGTTCCGTTTGGCGGAAAATACCGTATCATCGATTTCCCCCTAAGTAACTGTACTCATTCTGGAATCGATACAGTTGGAGTGTTAACACAATATCAACCGCTTGTCTTAAATCATTATGTTGGAAATGGTAGACCATGGGATTTGGACAGAAATTTTGGAGGTGTTTCCGTTCTTCCACCTTATCAAGGAAAAGATGGTGGTGAGTGGTACGCGGGTACAGCAAATGCCGTCTATCAAAATATTCAATATATTGACCATTACGATCCAGAATATGTAGTTGTTTTATCAGGTGATCATATTTACAAAATGGACTATAGCAAAATGCTTAAGTATCATGTTGAAAAGGGTGCACAAGCGACTATAGCAGTCATTGAAGTACCCTGGTCAGAAGCAAGTCGGTTCGGGCTGATGAATACAGACGAAGAAAATAAAATTTCCGAATTTGAAGAAAAACCAGCAAAACCGAAAAGCAACTTAGCGTCAATGGGTGTTTATTTATTTGATTGGAAATTATTAAAAAAGTATTTAGTCGAAGATGAGCTTGATCCATTTTCCACGAAAGATTTTGGGAAGGACATTATCCCGAAAATTCTTAGCGATGGAAAGAGTTTATATGCCTATCGCTTTGAAGGCTATTGGAAGGATGTAGGAACAGTCGAAAGTTTATGGGAAGCTCATATGGATCTTTTGGATGATATTCCTGGATTCGATTTAAATGATCCACATTGGAAGTTTTATGCCGGTAATGCAAATCATCCGCCACAATATATTTCAAAAGAAGCGCATATCTCTCAGTCGCTAGTCAATGAAGGCTGTGTTGTTCACGGTAATATTGAACATTCCGTCCTTTCCTTTAATGTTCAAGTAGGAAAAAACACGACCATTAAAGATTCGGTTATAATGCCGAATGTAAAAATCGGCAACAATGTTACGATTAATAATGCAATCATTGCGAGCGACATTTGCGTTGAAGATGGTGCAGAAATTGGCTCATCTTCACCGGCTGCAGAAATTACATTAATAGGGGATGCCCAGAATATTTCATATGTTGCAACAAACGGGAAAAGTAGTGTTAAATAAGAATATGCATATAGGGGAGCCGGTGTACTTGAAGAACGTAATTGGAGTTATTAATCTTGTGAATGAAAAACAATATTTAAAAGAATTAACATTACATCGCTGTCTTTCGGCTGTTCCTTTTGGCGGAAGATATCGACTAATTGATTTCACCATGTCGAACTTTATTCATGCAGATATTACGAAAGTGGCCGTGTTTACGAAAGAAAAATACCGATCAATCATGGATCATCTTGGCTCAGGGAAGGAATGGGATTTAGATAGACGCAATGGTGGGCTGTTCATACTGCCTCCCACTCATCCAGATGAACTTATTAAAGGTGATTTACAGCAATTGCACGATCACATCGAGTTTTTTCACCGTTCACCTGAAGATACAGTTGTTATCTCACCAGGGCATCATGTTTGTAAAATGGATTTTCAAGAAATCGTTGAACATCACCAAAACAGCAATGCTGATATAACCGTTGTCTATAAAGATTTTGATGGGGAACCTGTAGACAAACCGATTTATCATAAATATGCGATTCGGAACGATGGAAGAGTTAAGAATATTGAACTCTATACATCACCTGAGCAGGGTGAATCAGTAGGGCTTGAGACATTTGTCATCAAAAAGGACTTGCTTATTGAAATTATTAAAACTTGTTGTGAAAATGGAGAATATGATTTCTTAAAAGATGGCGTAAAGGCCAATTTACATCATCTAAAAGTTAATAGCTATCATTACAAAGGGTATTTTCCATTCATTCATTCTATTTCTAGTTTCTATAAAAGCAATATGGATTTCCTAAATCCGGAGCTTGCACAAGATTTCTTTTATGATACTTGGGACATCTATACAAAGATCAAGCACGAAGCACCAGTGAAATATTCTATTTCTTCTAAAGTATCTAATTCTTTAGTTGCGAATGGCTGTGAAATTGAAGGAACGGTTGAAAATAGCATTATATTCCGCGGCGTGAAAATTCGAAAGGGAGCCGTTGTAAAAAATAGCATTATCATGCAAAAAGGGGAAATCAACGAAGGAACGTATATCGAAAATGTGATAACGGATAAACAAGTAAAAATCACATCAGAACAAGTTGTCATAGGTGATTCTATCCCGCGGATCGTAAAAAAAGCAGAAGTCGTGTAACGGAGGATTTGTAATGAATATTTTATATGCTGCATCCGAGTGTGCCCCGTTCATCAAAACCGGAGGGCTCGGGGATGTAATCGGTGCATTACCAAAAGCTCTGCAACAACAAGGTGTCGAGGTAACAGTTATTTTACCTAAATACAGTGACCTTGCAGTAGAATATAAGGACCAATTAGAACTCGTTAAAATTATTGATGTACCTGTCGGTTGGAGAGAACAATATTGTGGAATTGAAAAACTCGAACATGAAGGAATAACTATCTATTTTCTTGATAATGAGTACTACTTCAAACGGTATGGGAGTTATGGATATTATGATGATGGGGAACGGTTTGCCTTCTTTTCGCGGGCAGTGCTTGAAGCAATTCCCCATCTTGATAAAAAGCCTGACATTATCCATTGCCATGATTGGCAGACAGGGCCTATCCCTGTTCTATTAAAAGCCCATTATCGCAATCATCCATTTTATCAGGGGATAAAAACTGTATTCACGATCCATAATTTGCGATATCAAGGCGTGTTTTCTAAGAGTGTTTTATCAGAGCTACTTGATTTAAGTGAGCTATATTTCCATATGGATGGTCTGGAATTTCGCGGAAATGTTAGTTATATGAAAGCAGGACTGGCATATGCTGATTATTTGACGACGGTTAGTCCGACCTATGCAAATGAAATTCAAATGTCTTATTATGGAGAAAATTTAGATGGATTCTTGCGAAAACGGAGTGGAAATCTTCGTGGAATCGTCAATGGAATTGATCTTGACACATATAATCCAGCATTAGATCAAGCCCTTTTTACAGGCTATAAGTCTTATGAAGGCAAAATGGAGAATAAACGAATGCTCCAGGAACAATTAGGACTACCTGTGAATGAAGAAATTCCAGTTATTTCAATGGTAACAAGGCTAGTTGATCAAAAAGGGATCGATTTAGTTCTTCGTGTAATGGAAGATATTATCAAACAAAATGTTCAGGTGATCGTACTTGGAACAGGCGAAGAACATTATGAATGGGCCTTTAAAGATTTAGCACATCGCTACCCTGAACAAGTTTCAGCACAAATCTATTTCGATGAAGGATTATCTCGGAGAATCTATGCAGGTTCTGATCTATTCTTGATGCCTTCACATTTTGAGCCTTGTGGTATCGGGCAGCTACTTGCACTGCGCTATGGTACACTTCCACTTGTAAGAGAAACTGGAGGTCTTAAAGATACCGTCGTTCCGTATAATGAGCTGAACGATCAAGGGAATGGATTTAGCTTCTCAAATTACAATGCTCATGATATGTTATACACAATTGAACGGGCGGTTTGGTTTTATCGCTATCAACCGAAGAAATGGAAAAATCTCGTTGAACGAGCGATGAGTATTGATTACAGCTGGGATAAGTCTTCTAAGGAATACAAAGAATTATATGAAATGTTAGTATAAAAAAAGTAGCACTTCCATGAAACAGTGGGAGTGCTTTTTACCTTTTGATAAACTCCTGCTAGTAAATAGTGCAAATCCATTAGGTAGTAAAATGTAAAAAGGAATCAATCTCATATCTGTCCTGAGATTGATTCCTTTTATGCTTCTTTTCAAATTTTGCTAAAGTTGCTTGCTTTGTTTTTGTCATTCGACTAATTGGCTTCAGATCACCCCATGTTCCTCTGCTTATTGAAACATCTCTGTTACCTTCTCTTAAATGTTTTTCTCTAATCTTCATTGCTCTTGATTTAGCCAAGTGTTGTCACTCCCTTTAAAAAAGATATCATGCTTTCTTTCATTATATGTATAGTCATGATTATTGCAAGGTTTTCTTTATACTCCGAATCGGGTATAAAGAAGAGAGAGAATAATTTAATTAGATGAGGATGAGTCTTATGAAAAGACGAAGAATGGAATTTATATTTTTATTTGTCTTAATGTTATCCGTTTATATCGTTCTTTTTAGTAGTTTTAGTTTAAACCTGAAGCTTTTTTCGATTGGATTATACGTTCTCATTATCCTCATTACGACGTATTCCTTGATGTTGGAATACCGATCTTCCCATCACACGTTGCTCTGGATGTATGTTTTGTTGTTTATCCCTGTGTTTGGCTATATGTTTTACCTATATTCAGGACAGCTCTATTTAAAAGGATATTTATTTAGAACGAAGCGTCAGAGTAACCGTGAAGAATGGAGAAAACTAGTAAATCAAGCGACATCGCCTGATTTATCCTTTCTAAACGATCATCAACGAGTCTTTTCAACGTTTGCTAGCAATGCTTCACAAACTACATTCAGCACGAACTCTAATACGTATGTTTTAAAAAATGGAAAAGAAACATTTAGTGAAATTATTAAGAAACTAAAAGAAGCAAAGCAATTTATTCATATCGAATATTATATTTTTAGGTCAGACCGGCTTGGAAAAGAGATCATACATATTTTGATGGAGAAGGCTAAAGAAGGGGTGGAAGTATTATTTATTTTTGATGCGGCAGGTAGCTTTAGTCTAGCCAAATCTGATATTAAGGATATGATTTCTGCTGGAGTGAAGGTCCAACCATTTTCACCATTGAAAAGTGGTTTTTTTAATCAAAAATTCAATTTCAGAAATCATAGGAAAATCATTGTTATTGATGGACAAACAGGTTTCGTTGGGGGTTTGAATGTTGGGGAAGAATACTTAGGTAAAAATAAAAAAATCGGGTTCTGGAGAGATACTCATTTGGAAGTAGAGGGTGAGGCAGTCTATACGTTACATACGGTGTTTTTAATGGATTGGGAGTATGTGAGCGGGGAGCAGGTTCTTTCTGAAAGACCGAAAATGAAACGGACTGACAAACCGGGTGACGGTGCTGTCCAAATTGTAGCGAGCGGTCCAGATACCCAGCAAGGCATTATGAGTGATTTTTATTATTCGCTTATTTCATGTGCAACGAAATCGATTTGGATTGCGACCCCCTACTTTGTTCCGGATGAGGCAATCCGTGCAGCTATGAAATCCGCTGCTCAAAAAGGTGTTCAAGTACGTTTAATGATTCCAGAAGTAAATGATGGGTTTTTGACTCAATATGCAAGTCGCTCCTATTTCAATGAGCTACTTGAGTGCAATGTAGAGATTTATTTGTATAAAAAGGGGTTTTTACATCAGAAAGTTATTATTGTCGATCATGATATGGCGACAATCGGAACAGCCAATATGGACAAACGCAGTTTTCATTTGAATTTCGAAGTAAATGTTTTTTTACTTGGAACACAATCTATTAATGAACTTGTGGAGAATTATGAAGGAGACATTCTAGAGAGTGAAAAAGTAGAGATGGACTTTTATCGTAAGCGAGGCTTTGTTGTGAAATCGAAGGAAGCATTTAGTCGCTTGTTTTCAGATGTTCTTTAATAGGAATATGATCGTGAACATTGTATAGTAGAAAAAAGATAATTAGCAAATGTATTAGGGAGAGTAGAAAAATGAGATTAGTTTCTTGGAATGTAAATGGAATTCGGGCCTGTGTTAAAAAAGGTTTTCTTGATTATTTTCACGAAGTAGACGCAGATATCTTTTGTTTGCAGGAAACAAAGCTGCAAGAAGGGCAAATCGATTTGGAGCTTGATGGCTACTATCAATACTGGAATTATGCATGGAAAAAAGGCTACTCCGGAACAGCTGTTTTTACAAAACAAAAACCATTATCTGTTTCATATGGTGTCGGGGATCAAGATGAAGAACCAGAAGGACGCATTATTACGTTAGAGTTCAAATCTTTTTATTTGGTTAATGTGTATGTGCCAAACGCTAAACGGGATTTAACAAGACTTGATTATCGGCTTCAATGGGAAGATGAAATTTGCGCTTATTTAACCGAATTGGATCAGAAGAAGCCGGTTTTATTTTGTGGAGATTTAAATGTTGCCCATCAGGAAGTAGATTTACGAAATGCAAAATCTAATTTCGGTAATTCTGGATTTACAATTGAAGAGCGTGAGAAAATGACCAATTTGCTTCAAGTTGGATTTGTTGATACGTTTCGATATTTTCACCCTGAAAAAGAAGGGGCTTACACATGGTGGTCCTATATGAGCAAGGTCAGGGAGCGGAACATTGGTTGGCGGATTGACTATTTTCTTGCATCAAAACGCCTAGATACCAATTTATTGGAGGCTGGCATTCATCCCCATGTTCTTGGAAGTGATCACTGCCCGATTTATCTAGAAGTTGATTTCATATAATCGCCAATAATTGGTTATAGTACTAACGCAGTCACTAAATTAAAGGAGGATATGGATGAAATCATTTAATGTAACGTTTCATAAAGAAGACGATGTAGATACAATGCTTGTCCAAAAACTGATGGAGCAGGAGTTCGAACAAGCAACTGTTGGAGGAACACGTCAATTATTTGAGCTTGATACGAATGTAGGTTTATTCGTATTTTTTGATGGACAAGACAAAGATGGGGATCTTTCTTATTTGATGCTTCAATATGAAGAAGACAATGATGATCCACAAGCTTGTTACTCATTTGAAATGAAAGATTTTTATGAGTTCATCACACTTTATTTACAAGGAGTCGATGATTTCCCAGAGGATGATGAAGAAGATGATTCGTATGGTCCGATTCATCACTTGGCACATCTCTTATTCCATGTGGTTGAAGAAGGGAATTCGATTAACCTAGAATAATCTTTTGGCCGTTGACCTCCTATTTTTACAGGGGGTCTTTGTTCTGTATATGAGGATGTTCAAAAAGGGGTGGAACGTGGGGGAAGATTTGATGTTTACGGATCCTGTTACAAGCAATCGATGCTCTTAAATGATAAAATTACGTGAAGCATCGCCCTAAATTATTTAAACGAGTAAATGAAGAAGGTAGGGGGATTAAAATTGATCAAAGCAATGAATATAAAACAAGAAGAAACAGCACGTGAAGTTTTAGGTATCCAACTTCCAGCCTATCAAATTGAGGCAGAACTAATTAATTTTCATGAAATTCCTCCTTTAAAAGACACAGTAGAGACGATTATGGCCAGTAGAGAACAATTCTTCGGCTATTATATAGAAAATCAGCTTACTGGGTTTATATCCTTCGAAGAAAGAGAGACAGAAATCGATATTTGCCGCATGGTTGTTCATCCTAATTTTTTCAGGAAAGGAATAGCAAAAGAGCTTGTTCAATATATTTTACATACAATAAATGGCCATAAAAAACTAACCGTCATGACTGGCGAGAAAAACTACCCAGCAAAAAATCTATACCTGTCATTCGGCTTTATAAAAGTAAAAACCGTTGAAGTGTCAGACGGTATCTTTCTGTCAGGGTTTGAGAGAAAGTAAAAAAGCATCAGAGAATTCTTCTCGATGCTTTTTCTAGATATTAAGTTGAACGGATGTTTTTCACTCTTCCAACCTGTCCGTCGGTTAGCCTTACTTTAATGCCATGAGGGTGGGAACTTGATTTTGTTAAGATATCCTTCACAATTCCACTAGTTAATTTTCCTGTGCGTTGGTCTGCTTTAAGAACGATTTCAACGGCAGCTCCAGGTGTGATATCTTTTCTAGTTTGCCCGTTCATCATACACCCATTTTTCTGCGGGTATTGCTGACTTTTTTCGTTTGCTGGCTCTTCATCTTTTGACCTGTCTGTAGCCCATTCGTGTTTGTTTTTCCTTTAGAGCCTTGATTTTTTTTCGCTTCAAGCTGCTGCTTAATTGCATCTTGAAGGCTTATTTTCTTCTTGGGTGTTTCCTCTGAAGTAACTTGATTATTGTCTGTCATGTAAAAAATCCTCCTGATCAGGTATGTCGTATACGTCTAGTATAAACCATCTTATTGTATAAAAGCTATGTATTGATTTAGGTCTCTCACATTTTCTAAAAAGAAAAGTTTATACTCAACTAAAATTAAAGGATCGTTACATAATGAAATTGGTAAAAGTTCAACGAGATAATATGTCGATATCATATCCTGATTGGTAGATTAATTTGCAATAATAGCCACAGGCTGCCAAGAGAAATGATGAAGACAAAGTGATCTTAAGGCATCTTTTGTCCATCATATGAGCCATAAAAAAAGAAAAGGATCTATAAATATGAAATAAAAGTCCACTTTAATACATAGAAGCACTGTCTGCGTTCGGCAATAAGTGTTTAAAAATTAACAGAAAATTCAATATACAAGAACTTGCATTTATCTATAGGTGTTATGTATGATTGAACTATATTTACCAAATACAAGGAGGTCTATCATGAGTACATTTGTAAAATCTAATCAAACTACACCGGTTTCGGGGAATTATGTAGAAGCTGGGCAAGGCGGAGGGAAAATCAAAAGAGCACAAGCGATTGAAGCAAAAGAAGGAACTGAGTTACCTGAATTAAAGTCCTATACGATTAAGTTAGAACATAAAGGAACAGAAAAATCAGTAGAAAGACAGCATCAATGGAAGCTAATTAAGTAAAAACCAGGATAACTTCTTAATAAAGGGGTTATCCTGGTTTATTTTTTTAAACGATTACTCTTATTTCCTTTAATTTTAAAAATATTAAATTCACTTATGACCTGTTTTTTCACTTTGTTTGCCTGTTTCAACTTCTCGTTTTTTATCGATGGGGTTGGGTAATGATAATACATAACGGCCTTTTCAATAAAGTGAAACTTCAATCAGTGGGGATTTTCTTCATCCCCCACTTGATTGTTAGTTGAACCAATCGGGCTTTTAAGGGCAGTTAACCTCCACCTTTACGTTTCTTTGTATCCTCTAAATCTTGAAGGTGGGGGTCTTGACTTTCCGTTAATGCGGGATAAAATGGGGGGATTATAAATGAAACTTACACCAGAGCAGCGTATTGAGTTGCATGGGTTTAATAATTTAACGAAATCACTTAGCTTTAATATGTATGATATTTGTTACACAAAAACGAAAGAAGAGCGTGAAGCTTATCTAGAATATATCGATGAGCAGTATAATGCTGAACGATTAACGGCCATTTTAGAAACGGTGTCAGATATGATTGGTGCACATGTATTAAATGTGGCAAGGCAAGATTACTATCCACAAGGGGCAAGTGTTACAATGTTGGTGTCAGAAGGTCCAATTATTGCACCCTCAGAATCGTTAGAGAAGTCGCCAGGTCCCTTGCCAGAAGCACTAGTCATGCATCTTGATAAAAGTCATATTACGGTGCATACATATCCCGAATATCATCCAGATGAAGGAATTAGTACATTTCGGGCAGACATTGATGTTTCCACTTGTGGAGAGATTTCTCCGCTTAAAGCATTGAATTATTTGATCCATTCGTTTGATACCGACATCATGACGATGGATTTTCGTGTTCGAGGCTTTACAAGAGACAAAAATGGTCATAAACTCTTCATAGATCAGGATATTAATTCGATTCAAAATTATATTCCTGAAAATGTAAAAGATCAATATGATATGATTGATGTTAATGTTTACCAAGAAAATATCTTCCATACAAAATGTAAATTAAGAGAATTTGACTTAAATAATTACTTATTCGGATATACAAAAGATAAAATTTCACAGAATGAAGAGAAAGAAATCACAAGAAGATTAAAGCGAGAAATGGATGAAATCTTTTTTGGGAGAAATATGAAGGAAAAATGAAAACATGGAACTGTTAATATTAATCCTGCATTCTTTCTAAACATAAAAGCTTGAATAGGTTTCAAAAAAGGTGCTGTCCTATACATTTCTCATTGGAGGGAAGTGGTTGTTTCATACCACATGTTCGCGGATTGTGTTCACAGAACTTGTTATTTCCATTCTATCTTTTTCATAGGAAATACCCTTCATAATTCCTTACATACAGAACACTAATAGGATAAATTTATTAGTCAAGGAGACAAGTGCAATATACCATTTATGAAGTAAGTTCAATTTCTTCCATAATTATCGCAAATCTTTTAATATGGAAATAGTACCATTCTAAAATGAAAGTAGTGATGATGTTGTCATTGAATACGTGGTTTGAAAAAGGAATGTCGTTTGATGAATACAGAAAGAGCATGGAAGTAAATCGTGATGAACTTTCTCGTGTTTACGAAAAAGTGGATTTTACTGAAGAAGACTTACAATTTTTCAGCAATTTAGCTAACAAGAAATGGAGAGGCGTCGTACTTACTGCTGATTGGTGTGGAGATGCTTCATTCTGCGTCCCAATTATTCAACGAATCTCAGAAAAAAGTAATATGGAATTGAAGTTTTTGATCCGCGATGAAAATTTAGAATTAATGGATCAATATTTAACGAATGGAACAGCGCGTTCTATTCCAATATTTATCTTTATTGATGAAGCTGGAAACGAGCAAAGAGTATGGGGACCCCGAGCAGAAAAAGTGCAGGAGTTTCTACAAACATTGTTGGTTAATCTCCCAGACAAAGATGCTGCTGACTTCAAAGACAAGCAGAAAGAAGTTTTTGGTCAGTTCAAAGAAAAGGTTACAACAGATCCTGACATGTGGCGAGTTGTTATTGAAAGTGTAATAACAAGACTGAAATAAAGTGAAACTTCAATCAGTGGGGGCTTTATCCCCTACTGCTCGTTAAAGTAGCTATCGAACTTCTCGGCTCTAATTTCCTTTTTGAACACGCACTAATAGCTAATTACGATACCAATTTGAATAAAGAAAAATAAACATCTCTCGGAAATTCGAGAGATGTTTTTTGATTTTTTGTTTCTTGAAAATCAATGTATACCTATCAGGTCAATGAAAAATAAGACTCAAGGCTTATTAAAATGTACTTTTTAAGCCCATGTTTAGAATATCCCCTTTCATGTATCGTTAATGGTGTTATCTGAAAGGGAGTGCTATGTATTTATGTTTGAATTTATTTATTCAGTAGGCCAGTTTATTTCCATCTTACTTGTTGTTATATGGGGACTAGCTATTTATTCAACGAATGGCCTTATATATGCTTCAACAAAGAAGGGGCAAAGAATTTGGAAAGGAGTCAGCCTCTTTAGTATTCGCTCAGGGTTGGTGCTCAATCTTGCTTGGATCAGTTCAATAATAACAATGGGTGTGATGTTAGGTTGGCTATTTATAGAAGATAAAGTATTTGTGTTTCTTCCATTAATTCTTTTTCCATCAATCATGGTGATGGTTTGGACGATGCCGATATTTAGCCAAATAAAAGCGATTAAGGAAGGAGATAAAGAGGGTGTATCCTTATTTAGGAAAATAGCCGCTTCCCCACGCTTTTCATTCCCAATTAAGACCATGCAGCTAGGTTCAGTCTTGATATTAGGTTTATCGATTTTTGGGTCAGCTGTGTTACCAGAGGGAATTGATTTATTACTCTTTTTTGTTGTATTTGGATTATTAGTATGTTTTTTATTTTTTCTTCAAAAAAGAATACATGAAAAGGTTACAAAGGAAGATTTTCAAAAGCCTAAGTGGATGATACGGTTAATTAAACGATTGGCTATCATCGCTATTTTTATTATCGGCGGCATCAGCTGGATCACTATGGGAATGGAAAGAAGTACATTACCAGCCGAAAGTAGTATGGTGAATCATGACAACGTTGAATTGGGCGGTGGTTCAATGATTCATCATAACCATAGTCATCATAGCGAGGGGCATGGCGTAAGTGTAACGGAACTTGTCGACAGCAGTTCAGCCAAACCAGACCGGACCGGACCTATACCCTTGTAGCCCAGAAAAAGAGCATCCAATTAAGTGATGGGGAGACATTTGATGCTTGGACATTTAATGGACAATATCCTGGTCCTCAATTAAGAATTCAAAAAGGCGAATTGGTGGAAGTGACTTTAATTAATAAAGACATTGAGGCAGGAGTGACGATTCATTGGCACGGTTATAACGTACCAAATGCGATGGATGGAGTTGCTGGAATGACCCAGGATGCCGTTCAGGTGGGAGAGCAATTTACGTATCATTTCAAAGCGAATGACGAAGGGACATACTGGTATCACTCACATCAACAATCCTCTGAACAGGTGAAGAGAGGACTATTCGGATCATTTGTTGTTTTGTCAGGTGATGAAGAAGGTAAAACGAACGAAATTATCTCCATCGGGAACAATTGGCTTTTCGATGGAAAAGAGGTGCTCGTTTCTGATGGGCATGACCAAGGGTTTGTGAAAAAAAGGATGTCAACAGGTTCGGATGTCCGTTTGCGCTTAATTAATACGACGAATCACACCAAAACATATTTTATTGAAGGTTCAAAGTTTAGAGTAGCGGCGATTGATGGGCAATCCATCCATAAACCACAGGAGCTAAAAAATACGAAATTAGAACTTGGTGCAGGTGGAAGGTATGATGTTATATTTACGATGCCAGATAAACCTGTGTTAATAAAGACAAGTGGATACTCACAACAAGGAAAAACAGATGCGCAACTCTTATTGAGTCAAGATGGTCGAGGTAGCGTTCCACTTATTTCTGCTGAAATGCAAAGCTTTAAACCTGAAGAATATGGGGAAAGTCTACAAACACCCTTTGATCTTTCAAGCGATTTTGATCGAGAATTCACAATGGTTCTTGGGCAACGATTCGGTTTCTACGATGGGAAACCAAACTATTTATGGACAATTAATGGGGAAGTGTTTCCGAACACCCCGACAATGATGGTAAAGGAAGGGAATTTGGTAAAAATAACATTTGTGAATAAGAGTTTCATGGATCATCCGATGCATTTACATGGCCATCATATGCTTGTCTTAAGTAAGAATGGAAAGCCGGTAACGGGTAGTCCATGGTGGACAGATACTCTGAACGTTGTACCTGGGGAAACCTATGAAGTCGCTTTTCTAGCGAACAATCCAGGCATGTGGATGGATCATTGTCACAATCTCGATCATGCATCTGTAGGAATGACTATGCATTTATCCTATGAAGGAGTTAGTTCACCATTTTCAATTGGTCGAGATACGTTGAATCAGCCAGAATAAGAGCTTTATAAAAATCGCTTTAATAATACATCATCATTTTAAATAATGGGTCCTCATAAATGAGAACCCATTTTGACGCGTTTTAAAAACGGAATGAGGTTATTCTAAAAGGATCTGACCCCAACGTTCTTGGGACAGTATCAAAAGTTCTTTTATTCAGATTGTTGGACGATTATTGCACTTTGGACTTGACTAACTGCTGTTTGGGCTTGTGCAATTTCATTGGCGGCTTGTTTGATTGCTTCCTCAGCTAACGTTGGATCTGAAGCAGATTTTTCGATTGCTTGGCTTAATAATGTTTGAGTCAGTGTAACATTTGCTTTAGCTTGGTTTAGTTGATTAACATCAATTGGTTGATTATTTGGGCTCATACTAATCCTCTCCTTTTTAAATTGAAATACCTATATAGCTTGACCTTGCTGGCTTGCTTTATTGGTGGAAAAAAATACCGTGCAATTATTTTATCAATTCCACTTCACTTTACAATATTTTTCCTACAACAACGGCCCACGATTGATAGTAAGAAAGGAGAAGTTTTAAATAGTGCCTCTAGAAATTACACGAAAAAGCAACTAATAGGCATTAGAACTATTGTTCTGTTATATTTTTTCCTTGTATACCCCGTATACTCAAATTTTTTTATAGTTTAAAAACTCGAAAATTACTTTGACAGATAGAGCAATTAAAGGTAATATTACTCTATCAGATAGAATAGTGAAGATACAAGGAAGTGGCAAAATGATTAGAAGTGATATTATTCGTGGGCATTTGGATTCGATTATCTTACGTTTGATCTTAGAAAAAGACAGGTATGGGTATGAAATATCGAAGGAAATTAGCCTACGTACAAACAATCGATTTCACATAAAAGAGGCAACCTTATATGCTGTGTTTCAGCGGCTAGAAAAAAAGGAATTAATTGAAGCCTATATAGGTAGTGTTTCTCAAGGTGGCAAAAGGAAATATTACAGAATTACGTTACTTGGAAAAGCCTTCTTAAAAGAATTGGTTGAAGAATGGAACGAGGTTAAGGAAATAATTGATTTGTTTATGGAGGGCTTAAAATGAAGAGACTGAAAAATCATGTTGAAGAATTATTTAAGGATATTCCAGAAAGTGAGCAAAAAAAGGCAATCAAACAAGAAGTTTTGGAAAACCTTGAAGAAAAAGTTTGGGATTTAATGGAACAAGGGAAAGAAGAAGAAGATGCCATTAATAAAGCAATTGTCGATTTTGGGGATATTGAAGAGATCAAAAAAGAACTGGGAGTAAAGCGACCAACAAAGAAAAACATGACTAAATTAAATTTAGGATATTCCATATGGGGGAGCCTTTTAATCATTGCCCTTTTTATTTTTATCAATGTTTCATATTCCCCTGACACGATTTGGTTCGTCTATCCAACCTTCGCCGTTTTATGGTGGCCTTTAACGATGTATTTTCATTGGCAACGTTCAAAATAGGGGGATTAGAAAATGAAGAAATATGATGTTGGCTTTGCTGTGGCAGGAAGTGTAATGAGTATGACCTTTTTCATGCTTGTCAATTATTTAACAAGCTCTCAATATCCTTGGTTTATTTATCCGTCTATCTTATTACTGTTATGGCCTATTGGCTTATACTCTAGAAAAAACGGGAATTACAAACTACTTTCTATTATTTATAGTCTGTTTATTATCGTTCTTATTATTGCTGAAAATATATTTTATTCACCTAACTATGCATGGTCATTATATGCAGTTTATCCGATCCTTTGGTGGCCGATTCTTGTCTTTTTAGGCAAGAAGGCGAAAACGATACGAGTCGCATTAATTGGAAGTTTGAGCATGATCCTATACTATTCGATCTTAAACGCCTTCCTTTCTCCCGGATATTTATGGTTTATCTATCCGACTTTCGTAGTGTTGTGGTGGCCACTATCTGTATTTCATGCATGGAAAAAGACATACTATAAATTCTCAATCCATGCAAGTATATTACTCATTGCATTTTTTATCTGTGTAAATATTATTTCCTCACCGCATACGATTTGGGCGGTCTATCCGATTTTTTGTGTGCTATGGTGGCCGCTAAGTATGTATTATTTTGTGTATAATAGGAGAGTAGAAGAGTAATCCGAAACTATAGAAAATGGTGGTACTTATAAATGAAAGAGAGAAAAGTCTATCTCCTATTTACTGATACAGGAACGTATTTTACGAAGCTAATAAAACTATTTACGAAGCAACCATTTAACCATGTTTCGATCTCTTTTGATAATGAATTAAGAGAAATTTTCAGTTTTGGCCGTAAAAAACCTGATAATCCTTTTATCGGTGGCTTTGTAAGGGAAAAAATAGCAGTAGGATTATTTAAAAAAGCTAGATGTGAAATATATAGTTTTAAAGTTTCAGAATTGGATTATGAGCGAATGATATGTAAAGTGAAACAAATTGAAGCTGAGAAAGACCTTTACAAATATAATTTACTAGGCCTATTTGCTATTCTACTAAATATAAATTTAAAGAGAAAAAATGCTTTTTTTTGTTCTCAATTTGTAGCAACGGTTTTGAATGAAAAAAAATATATAATTGATAAATCACCAAATATGGTAACGCCACAAAATTTATTGGCTCTAAATAGTCTTCAATTAGTTTATAAAGGAAAACTCCATTTATACCCATATCAGACGAAAGAAATAGCGAGGAGAAACGATTTAGAATTAAGTTTCAGCAACCATTTTATTGGCAATACAGCTGATTTTAGCTAAGTATATAGTAACTAAATAATTCTGATAAATAAGCGGGGAAGGTCTACAGAAAGACTTTCCCCGCTTATTTATCTTGGTTAACAGTCGTTGCTCTAACAACTGTGAGCTTACGATTTAGCGACACTAGAACGAGACTACCTTGTAGTGAGGATGAAAAAACTCCACTAATGGGAGTTTCACTTTTATTGAGAATTATCTTCCTTTTGGTCTGAAGGTTCATCTGTTGGATCTGGCTCATCTTCGTCCACACCATTATAGCCGTATAAGAAGCCCATAGATAAAACGGTTGCCATTAATGCAAGCATATATTTTTTCTTTTTCATCTTTATATTTTTACGTTACCCTGTATTAAGTAAATTCACTCAAAATAATTTCCGAGTTATTTAATTTTTTGTTAGAAAAATCAAGAATTCTCATCTTATCTTATAAAGATACCGGATTAGTCTTTATACCATTAATATTATCGTTATTAATTAAAATTACGAATACTATTTATTTTCAGAAAATAAACTTGACCTCCCAATTTTATCAAGTTAGAATTATATTAAACTTAATAATTAATAAGCGATGATTGGAAATAGTAAAAGGTTAAATAATCTTAAAGAGAGCCGATGGATGGTGAAAATCGGTAGTTGTTTGCCTTTGAACTCGTCCATAAGCTACTCCGTGAACTAATAGTAGGGGATGTCGGTTTTCGACCGTTATAGGGGTAGGTGGTAACAGCCACCGAATTAAGTGGATTAATTATACGAATTAATCAATTAGAGTGGTACCGCGAGCAAAGCCTCGTCTCTATAGTTTCTATAGAGGCGGGGCTTTTTTATATCCAATTATTGAAAAGGAGTGATTTTGTAATGTCAAGAAAAATTTGGGTGTTTGATACAACTTTACGGGATGGAGAGCAAGTCCCTGGTGCTAAACTTAATCTGTATGAAAAACTTGAAGTAGCACAGCAATTAAAGAAACTGCAAGTTGATATTATTGAGGCTGGTTTCCCTGCATCTTCAGTTGGTGATTTTAATGCTGTTAAAGAAATTGCAACGAAAGTGGGAAATACAGATGATATCATAATCACAGCGTTAGCACGGGCAGTAAAAGCAGATATTGATTCTGTTTATAACAGTGTGAAATATGCTGAAAAACCATTAATTCATATGGTTCTTGGAACTTCAGATATTCATGTCGAAAAGAAATTTGGCAAATCCAAAAATCAAATTTTAGACATTGGTGTGGAAGCAGTGAAATATGCGAAAACACTACTCCCTGATGTGCAATATTCAACAGAAGATGCGTCTCGATCAGACTTTGAGTACTTGTGGACAACAATTGAAGCTGTTGTGAAAGCGGGAGCTACGATTATTAATGTACCTGACACAGTTGGTTATGCCGTTCCTGAAGAGTTTGGTGAGTTAATATTCAAATTAAACGACCGCTTGAAAAATCTAAATGATAAGGTACTTTTAAGTGTACATTGTCATAATGATCTTGGAATGGCAACTTCAAACACGTTGGCAGCTATTAAAAATGGTGCTGATAAAGTCGAATGTACGATCAATGGTATTGGTGAACGTGCAGGTAATGCTGCGCTAGAAGAAGTTGTAATGGCTCTTAATACGCGTCAAGCATTCTATAATGTTCACACAAACATTAATACAAAAGAAATAATAAATACATCAAAACTTGTCAGTAGTTTAATGGGGCTTGATGTACAGGTGAATAAAGCGATTACAGGGGATAATGCCTTTGCACATTCTTCTGGTATCCATCAAGATGGGTTGTTGAAATCAAGAGATGCTTATGAGATTATTAGCCCAACAGAAGTCGGTTTAAGCGATATGGAACTCGTTTTAACTGCTCGTTCTGGGCGTCATGCAGTGAAAAATGCTCTTGAAAAATTAGGGTTTAATCAGTTAACAGATCCACAATTTGAAGATATATTTGCTCATTTTCTTGAGTTAGCAGATGTGAAAAAAGAAGTATATAACCATGATTTATATGTCATCGTCGAAAACTATTACTCAAGACATGATATGAATAACGAGGAGATCAAATATTATAGCGACAATTTCTATGAACTAATCGACCTTCAAGTAATTAGTAATCCCATTTTCCCTTCTGCAAGTGTGAAAATTAAGAAGGGAAATCAAATATTTAAGAGTAGTACTGTAGGATCTGGACCAATTGATGCACTATATTCTTCCATTAAAGAAATCATTGATTTAGATATTAAATTATTAGAATATAAAATTAGCAGTGTATCAAGAGGTAAAGAGGCGTTAGGTAAAGTTAAGCTACAAGTGGAGTATAAAGGAGAAAAATACATCGCTAAAGCAACAGATACAGATGTAATCAAAGCAAGTGCTTTAGCTTATATTAATGTCGTAAACAGTATTGTTGTTGAAAACTTACTTCCAGTTTAATTAGTTGTTGGCTGCCTGATAAAGAAAGGGTGACCCTCACACTCTAAACATGACAATATAAATAGAATAGAGTGTGAGGTCATCTCAAATGAGAAGCTCATCTTGATTGTGTGTAAAAATTCCCATGAAATCAATATTTAGATGAATGTAATGCTGCGAGAAAACAAAATGGCTCCTAGCTTTTAGTTTAGTAATCTTTGCAACTAATTTGGGTTCATTATTAATAAAGTGTTATCATACGAGAAAATATGATAAAACACTAAGACAAATTGAGGTTATCAACATTGCAATTAATGGTTTTAACGCTTTTGTGCGAAGATCACGAAGACTCACATTTAGGCCTAGACCTACCATAGCCGCGGTTAAACACCAAGTAGTTAGATTAGAGACTCCACTCAGAACTCCTTCAGTAACTGGGATATAACTTCCAAGGGCATAGCTCCCGAAAAAACTCATAAAGATGAATCCGATTAAGAACCATGGGAATTCAATTTTGTCCTCTTGTGAATTCTGATCAGGATTTTTCCGTTTCATAAAGTACATGAAAATAAAACATAGCGGAACGAGCAGGAACACACGGCCTAATTTTGCTAGTAAGCCGATTGCAAGCACATCTTCTCCACCGGGTGCGGTAGCTAAGGCAACGTGGGCGATTTCGTGTAAGCTAATACCCGACCAAATCCCGTAATCGATAGCTGATAGTGGTAAAATAGGACGGAGAATGGTGTAAACAATTGCAAAAATGGTTCCAACTAGTGCAATAATTCCTACTCCAATGGCCGTATCTTCATCCTTTGTTTTGACAATCGAAGCAATCGCAGCGATGGCGGCAGCACCGCAAACGCCGGTCCCAACTCCTAAAAGCAAAGAAATGTTTTTATCGGCCTTAAATAATTTGGCAAGCCAAATGGTTAAGAGAATTGCAAAAATAATGACGCAAGCGTCACGAATTAGCAACCCAATCCCGTCTTGTATAATCGTATTGATATTTAATTTCAAACCATACAAAATAATGGCTAAGCGTAGTAGCCTCTTTGACGAGAACGCAATTCCAGGTCGGATCACCTCTGGATAACTAAACACTTGCCGATATACTACCGCAATAACAATCGCCGATGCTAGTAGACCAACATGATCAAAACCTGGCACTTTAGCTAACAAGAAACCAAGAAAAGCGATAAAAAAGGTGAACGCAATTCCACCAATCCAGAGTAAGGCTGTAGATTTCCGTTTTGGTTCCATAGGTTCATGTGTTTTTACTCTTTCTGTTTCCAAATCATCACCTCCAAAAAATGTACCTCATTGATAAGATAAATCATAATTGATGATAAGAAAAATAATTATCTATGATATTAATAATAAGTAATTCTTATAGAAGGATGGGGAGTATGGATCAACATTTACTCGTATTTGTAACAGTAGTGGAAAATGGAAACTTTTCACGTGCTGCAGAGAAGTTACATATGACGCAACCAGCGGTAAGTCAGTACATCCAATTATTAGAACGTTCTTATGGTGTAAAGTTACTCGATCGGAGTAATAAATATGTTCGGCTAAATAAAGCGGGAGAAATTGTTTATTACCACGCCAAGGAAATATTAGGACTATATTCGAAAATGCAAGATTTAATTGATGATTTATCCAATCGAGCAAGCGGTCAGCTATCAATTGGTGCAAGCTATACTTTTGGGGAATATGTTCTTCCACATTTTGTTGCCAGATTACACGATCAATATCCTCTCATAAAGCCTAGTATTACGATTGGAAATACAAAGGAGATAGCAGAATTGGTACTTAGAAACCAACTGGATGTTGGAATTATCGAAGGAGATTTTAAGAATACACAACTTACCATTAATGCATTTGCGGAAGATAGGATGTTTGTAGTTGCTTCTTCTCATCACCGTTTAGTTCAACAAGATAGTGAAGCGGAAATGTCTGAACTAGAAAAAGAAAGGTGGATCGTCCGCGAAATAGGATCAGGAACGAGGGAGGCAACAGAAAAAGTCTTTCACTCCATGTCAATTGATCCAAATGACATCATGGAATTCGGTAGCACCCAGTTGATAAAAGAATCGGTTGAATCAGGACTAGGTATTACCCTCCTGTCCCATTTAGCTATTCGAAAAGAATTATCGATGGGCCTATTAAAAATCGTTCAAGTAAAAGGTACCCCTTTTAAAAGGAAATTCTCAATTGTATTGCGAACATCATTTAAAATAAAAGCGTTAGAAGTATTTATCAATCTGTTGAAAGAAGAACGAACTTAATCGACGAGCATGTAAAGGTGGAAAGGGATTTGACATAAGGATGATTAGTAGAAATAATAAAATAATCAAAAATTCGGCATTAGTGGATGAAAGAGTGATGATTATATTTAAGGTGTAAGCTCTTAAATCAAGGGGAAATAATAAGGTATATTACCTGAAAAGATACATAAAAAAGTGAGATTTATGAAATAGCCGAGAACACTCGTGACTTTAGTAGTGAGAGGTTCAGGAAATGCATGTACTCAAATATACATCACTCAATTGCATTACATATTTACTCACTTGAGAGTAGATAGAAGCATTTTGAATGGTAGAACGAATTCTCATTTCTAGAAATCAGATGATTCGAATATCTAGAAAAAGTGAACACGTTCTATTTATTATCTGATTTTCCTTTAAGAATTTTTATGGCCCTTTTAATGACATCAGGTATCGGTAAGTTTAATCTACCTGCATTCTCAATAATGGACAATAATTCATTCGATAAATAAAAGAAAAGAGCAGCATCTCTAATCATATTACCGCCAAAAAATTTATCAAGTGAATGAGCAATTACAATGATAATAAAAATGAATATTTTTTTGAGTATGCCTTTAAAGCCGAATGAGCTTGAAAGATTCCCTTCATAAGCTGATGCAAGGACGCCAGATATATAGTCTAAAATCACAAAAAGAACGAGCATATGCAAAAGTGGAGTCATCGAGCCGAATAAATAACTTATCAATCCACCTAAAAAAGCGGTTCCCAACTTATAAACTAGTGAGATTTGTTCCATCATGGCCTCCTAGATAATCGTGTGAGGTTTTCGTTTTTAATATCATATGGTTTAGACATGAATGGGATTGAGCGAGGGTCTATTGGAGAATAATATTATTCATCTGAAAGAATGAACATAAAGTAGCTATGAAAGTTAATTATTTATCCATAAAAGTTTTTTAAAAAATCTATTTAAGAATTTGGATATAAGAGTAATATTATTTACATTCTTTACTAAAAAAATTTTTATTAAGTCTTGATTTATCGATGTGAAGCAATTACTATAAAATTAACAAAAAATAGAAGGGTGACGATGAAACAATGATCAATTAATCCTATTTTTAAGAAAAATTCGTTAGAAATACGATCTTTTTTTCTGGATAGGATTAGTCTGTACATTTTTCATACAAGCCAATAAGATCATTGTGTTCCTTCTGTTAGGGATATTATGCCATTTTGACATTGTATTGTACTGCCTCCTGTCCAGATATTTAACAGGAGGTTTTTATTTTGGAAAATAACATATCATCGGGCGCGTCACCTAAATTATTTAGTAATCGGGTTTTTCAGGCTATTATCGTTTCGGGGTTGTTTTTACAAATAGGAATTTGGGTAAGGAATTTTGCGGTACTGTTATTTGTGATGGAACAGACAAATGGTGATCCATTTGCGGTATCCATGATTTCTGTAGCGGAATTCGCTCCTATTTTTATTTTTTCATTTATTGGCGGGACGTTTGCTGACCGCTGGAATCCGAAAAAAACAATGGTTTGGTGTGATATTTTAAGTGCTATTTCTATATTTGCCGTACTCTTAACGCTTTTATTTGGAACTTGGCAAGTGGTATTTTTTGTAACATTAATCTCGGCGATTCTATCACAATTTTCGCAGCCTTCCGGAATGAAATTATTTAAATTGCATTTGCCAGAAGAACAAGTTCAGGCTGGAATGTCGGTCTATCAAACGATTTTTGCTGTATTTATGGTATTAGGCCCTGTTATTGGGACGTTTACCTTTCAATCCTTTGGAATAGAGATATCAATTATGATTACAGGCATAGCCTTTTTACTTTCAGCTGGTGCACTCGCATTTCTACCAAAGGATTATAAATTGGAAGAGGAAGAAAGAGGATCAACATTATGGCAAGAAATGAAGAGTGGCGTTAAATATGTTTTGAATAAGAAGGAATTAAGCCTGTTGGGTTTATGTTTTCTAGCTACAGGTCTTGGGTTAGGATTCATTCAGCCACTTTCAATTTTCCTTGTAACTGAACAATTAGGCTTACCGAAGGAAAACCTTCAATGGTTGTTTATGGTCAATGGGATTGGAATGATATTAGGCGGAGCAGTTGTCATGATTTTTGCCAAAACAGTCGCTCCTCAGAGACTAATCACTTTCGGAATGCTTGTGAATGCGATTGGTCTAGCGGTCATGGGATTATCAACAAATCTTTGGCTAACATTAACAGCCGAATTTGTAAATGGGTTAATGTTACCTTGTATTCAGATTGGTATTAATACGATGATTTTGAAAAGAACAGAAGGGGCTTATATTGGTAGGGTCAACGGAATCTTAATGCCGCTGTTTACTGGTTCGATGGTATTAACAATGAGTATGGCTGGACTAGTAAAAGAAAAATTTTCTTTGGTTGCTACTTTTGAATTAGCGGCAGTTTTGTTTATCATCGGCATGTTTTTCATTTTGCCATTATACAATCAGAAAATGGAAGTAAAACCGGAGAAACTAATCTCCCAAGAATAGTCTATTTATTAATAGAAAAACAAGGGCTGTACCTGTAGTTGGGAAATAAACTGACTAGGGGGACAGCTCTTTTCAGTTTATTTAGCTGTATATATTAGCTGAATGAATTTTTCAACTCTAATTTAAACAAACTGATTGACTTAACTGAAAAAAAGGAGTAAATTTTAATAGTTCGAAAATGAACTGTTCATAAATACAAGGATATTGGTGGTGTAAGAATGGAAAGTGAAAATCAACAAATCATACGTTCAGTACAAGTCATGCGATCATTTTGGAACGTGCAAAAAAACGTCATGCGATTTGTTCAAAAAACAGCAATAGAGAATGGACTATCAGTGCCACAATATTCAGTCTTGATGAGCATTGCACCTCATAAGGAAATGACACAAAAGAATCTTGGTGAGTTAACCTTTCTTCCGAAAAGCACACTTAGTCAAGCGGTGGATGGACTTGTTCAAGCAGGTTGGCTGAGTCGTCAGCAAGTAGAAGGCAACCGAAGGGAGATGCAACTAACGCTAAATGACAAAGGAGAAACCTTTTTAAAAACGATCCATTTGCAAGAAGGTGGCATTCACCAAGTTTTCCAAGCTGCTACTGAAACGCTAACTGAAAAGCAGGTTGAAGAATTACTTAAAACGCATCTTCAAATTACAACCTATTTAGAAGCACAGGTAGCAGAACAAGGAGGGGGTACAAAATGATTAAAATCCTCAAAAATCTAACTGTATATAAGTGGATTGTATTAGCGGTTATCGGTCTAATCTTTATTCAATCCATGTCTGACCTCTTTTTACCTACACTAATGGCAGATATTATCGATAAAGGGGTCGTAGTAGGAGACACGCCTTATATTTGGAAAATTGGTGGATTCATGATGCTAGTAGCAGCACTAGGTGCTATTGCCTCTGTTTTTGCAAGTTACTATTCGGCAAAAGCTGCGATGGGACTTGGACGTGATCTTCGTCAGAAAGTCTTTAATAAAGTTGAACAATTTTCACTACAGGAATTTGATGAAATAGGAACGGCGTCACTAATAACACGGACAACTAATGATATTACACAAGTCCAACAAGTGGTTATTATGATGCTTCGTATGGTTGTCAGTGCACCGATTATGTTAGTCGGTGGAATCATTATGGCTGTATCGAAGGATGCTAAATTATCACTTGTTATTGTTGTTACAATGCCTGTATTGATTGGTTCGGTACTACTTATTCTCTATAAAGGGATGCCACTTTTTCAAATGGTGCAAAAACGGTTGGATCGGTTGAATCTTGTTGTACGAGAAAATTTAACTGGGATTCGTGTCATTCGTGCCTTTAATCGTGAAACAGAAGAGAAAGTACGTCTAAATAAAGCGAATAAAGAGTTGACTGATGTCTCGATTAAAGTAAATAAAATCATGGCGTTTATGATGCCTGTGATGATGCTCGTTATGAACTTGACTGTTGTTGCTATTATTTGGTTCGGCGGGATTCGTATAGATAACGGCGGCATGATGATTGGAGATTTGATGGCATATATCCAATATGTCATGCAAATTATGTTTGCTTTACTTATGGCATCTATGATGTTTATTATGGTTCCACGTGCTGCGGTATCAGCAAAACGAATTAACGAAGTACTTGACATGAAACCGGTCATTCTAGATGAAGGGACAAAAAAGGCGGATCTTGAACATGGTACTCTTGAATTTGATCAAGTGACATTTAGCTACCCGGGAGCAGAAGAACCTGCATTATCGAACATTAGTTTTAGCGCACGTCCTGGTGAGATTACCGCAATTATCGGGGGAACAGGTTCAGGGAAATCAACCCTTGTTAATTTGATTCCGCGCTTTTATGACATATCGAGTGGAACAATTCGCGTCAATGGTGTTGATATACGTGAAGTACCACAAGAAGAAGTTCGTTCGAAAATTGGTTTTGTGCCACAAAAAGCAGTCCTGTTTACAGGTACGATTGCTGATAATATTCGCTTTGGTAAAGAAAATGCAACACAGGATGAAATTGAACACGCAGCTCAGATTGCACAAGGGGCAGATTTTATTAGGCAAATGAAAGACGGCTATCAATCAAATGTCGAGCAAGGCGGATCGAACGTATCAGGTGGACAAAAACAACGTCTGGCGATTGCGAGGGCCCTTGTCAGAAAACCTGATCTTTATATTTTTGATGATAGCTTTTCTGCACTAGATTATAAGACTGATGCTAATCTTCGTGCGGCGCTTAAAAATGAAACAAAAGACGCAACAGTGTTACTCGTTGCTCAACGTGTTAGTACGGTCGTTGACGCAGATCAAATTATCGTGTTAGATAATGGGTACATCGCAGGCATAGGCACACATAAAGAGTTGCTTCAAACAAATGATGTATATCGTGAAATCGTCGAGTCACAGCTTTCAGAGGAGGAGATTGCATGAGTAAACATAAAAAACCTCAAGGTGGCGGACCAATGGGACATGGTCCAGGTGGCGGCAATATGATGATGATGGGACAAAAAGCAAAAGATTTTAAAGGAACGCTCAGACGTCTCTTAATGTATTTAAAACCGCGTCGCAATCAATTAATCGCTGTATTCTTTTTTGCAATCTTAAGTACAATCTTTATGATCGTTGGCCCGAAAATCATGGGGACGGCAATTACAGAATTGTTTGAAGGGGCATATAGAAAGTTTCAAGGAGTACCAGGAGCGTCCATTAACTTTGATAAAATTGGGCATATTCTTCTACTATTGGCGGGGTTGTATGTCATAAGTAGCCTGTTCAACTACGTACAGCAGTATATTATGTCTAGTGTTGCACAAAAAACAGTATATGATCTTAGAGAAGACGTCAATAAAAAGCTGGAAAAACTTCCGCTTAAATATTTTGATGGACGTCCGAACGGAGAAACGCTCAGCCGTGTGACCAATGACATTGATACTGTAGGAAGCACACTTCAGCAAAGTTTGACGCAGTTCATCACATCAATTGTTACGATTATTGGGATTATCATTATGATGCTGTCAATTAGTCCTGTTTTAACTTTAATAGCAATTGTTAGTTTACCGATTTCTATTTTTGCAATTCGACCTATATTAAAAAGATCTCAAAAATATTTTGCTACTCAACAGCGAACACTTGGTCAATTAAATGGGCATATTGAAGAAATGTATACTGGTCATCAAGTCGTTAAAGCATTTGGACACGAGAAAAAGGCTGGTGCCCAATTTAATACAGTAAATGAAGAATTGTATGAAGCGGGACGAAAAGCTCAGTTCATATCTGGTATTATCATGCCAGTAATGTTCTTCATCGGAAATCTGAGTTATGTCTTAATTAGTGTTGTCGGTGGAATTTTAGTGACGCAACGTGCGATTTCAATAGGTGATATTCAAGCATTTATCACCTATTCTCGTCAGTTCACACAGCCAATCACACAAACAGCAAATATCGCAAACATTATTCAATCAACGGTCGCAGCTGCTGAGCGTGTATTTGAATTACTTGATGAAAAAGAAGAAATCGAAGAAAGAACGACAGCTCATTTAACGAGAGCGCAAGGTGCTGTCACTTTTGAACATGTGGACTTCGGATATGCCGAAGACTTATTAATTAAAGATATGAACATTAATGTTTTACCTGGACAAACGGTCGCGATCGTCGGACCGACTGGTGCTGGAAAAACGACGATGATTAATCTTTTAATGCGCTTTTATGAACTAAATGGTGGGAAGATTAGTATTGATGGTTTGGATATAACGACTATGTCTCGAAACGATCTTCGAAAGTCCTTTGGCATGGTATTACAAGATACTTGGCTATTTAATGGTACGATTAAAGATAATATCGCTTATGGAAAAAGCGGTTCAACAGACAACGAAATATTCGCAGCTGCTCGTTCATCCCATGCAGATCACTTTATCCGGACACTTCCCGATGGATACGAGACAGTCTTAAACGAAGAAGCTTCGAACATCTCACAGGGACAAAAACAGCTTTTGACAATCGCAAGAGCGATCCTTGCAGACCCACCAATTATGATTCTTGATGAAGCAACATCGAGCGTAGATACGCGAACTGAAGTCTTTATTCAACAAGCAATGAACCGATTGATGGAAGGACGAACTAGTTTTGTTATCGCTCATCGTCTTTCAACAATTAAGGGTGCAGACTTAATTCTAGTTATGGATCAAGGGAAAGTGATTGAGCAAGGGACTCATGCAGAACTATTAGCGGAAAATGGCTTTTACGCAGATCTTTACAACAGTCAGTTCTCTGAAAAAGAAGTAGGATAGGTAAGAAAGGGCTCATTTCGAAAGCGGAAATGGGCCTTTTCTGATCAGAAGCAGATATTAAATTTTTTATGAATAAAATTGTAAAATGAACTAATCTATCCATAGATTATCCATTAAGAATAGAAACCGTAAATTTAAATAACTTGGTCCAAGAAGTGTTGATGGGTTTCTATGACCAGTTTACCAAACGAGATATAGAGCCAACCATTCATTTACCGGAACAAGAAGTTCGTATTATGGCTGATGAATCCGCTGTAAAAAGGGTGATTGAGAACCTTATCTTAAACGCTATAAAACATTCAACAGGTCATGTAACGATTAGTCTCGAAAAGATTCATTCAATTGCCATGTTGACAATCAGTAATGAAGCAAATCATTTAGATGAAGAGGATGTAGGTCTATTATTCAACAGATTTTATACAGCAGATCAACCACGGTCAGGGAATGGGACCGGTTTAGGCCTTTCAATCGCTAAAAGCCTCATGAATAATATGAACGGAAAGCTTTCTGCAGAATTGAAAGGGAATCAATTATTTATGACGTGTGAATGGATGCTAAAAGCGTAAAGAAGCCAGAAAAATTCTGGCTTCTCTTGTTTCAATGACGAATCGGGCCAGATCGCTCTGGTAGCCAATCTTTATAATAACTAGGAAGTGTTCCATCATAATGCATTTGGGCATGCCCATTTTCTAATAGATGTAATGTTTTATCAGGACTTGAAACGGCACCCATAATCGGATCAATCATCGCTTTAGGCACGAGTCGATCATTTTGACTTGCAATGACTAATAAATTCGCTTTAATTTTATTTAGTTTTGCTTTTTTTTCTCGGATTTTAAGTGTCCCTTTAATCAATTTGTTGCCAATTATGAAATCTTGGGACATTTGCTTTACTGCTCCAGCCGTTAGTGGAATATGATCATTTGTCCATGCATTGAAACGACGCCATCTTTTCACATATTCTTCATCATCTGCCCGATTTAATAAAGACAGCAAAGGAGAAATATAAACAGGGGAAGTCATAAGTCGCATACCTGACTTAACGGATTTTGCTGATACAATTTGAAATACATCCAAAATTTCATCAAAAGAGACGTTTCCATCACGTAATGCTTCAGTCCATTGATCAAATTGGGGTACTGGTGCAAAATCGATTGGAGTAACAGATAAGATTAAGTTTTTTACTGGTTCTTCTGCAATGGAAGCGTAGATGGCAGCCAGTGTACCCCCTATACAAGTACCCAGTAAGGAAATTTCCTCTGCACCAGAATGTCTAAGAACTCGCTGTACCCCTTTTTGAATATAATCCAATATATATTCATCTATCGAAATATTACCATCTTCAAATCCAGGGATCCCGAAATCTAATAAATAAATGTCATAGCCTTCTTTACCAAAAGCTGCTATCAAACTATTACCAGGACCCAAATCAAGGATATACGGCTGATTGATTAGAGAATATATGATAACAATTGGTACACTATATCGTTTTTTCTTAGCTGGATAATGCCATAATGTAGCTTTGTTTTTTTTCCATACGGCTACTCTTGGAGTTATCCCTATTTGTGGCATTTCTTGATTTCTGATGTCTAGGAAACTTTGCAATTTCGTTAATTTTTTTGGATCAGATTTACGCTTTGCCACGTAAATCCCCCATCTCATTTGGGGTATTTCCGGAAGTGAGATAAGTTTGTAACATCTTTTTTAGTCGTTTTTTTCTTTCAATAGTAGAGGTTGTATGATTTGCCAGGTTAATTGGAGTGTTTTTTTGAAAAAGGGCAGTCAAAGTTTCGTCTAATTTATCGAGTTTTTCTTCGAGTTGAACGGTCATTTTAGCGATATTGGCAATATCTCTTTTTGTAGGAAAATTAAGAGCGATGGACAATGTTTCTATATTGTCTTGGTTTCTTTTAATTTGCGGAGCAATTTGATTAGAGTATAAACTTGCAAGCTCGATGATTTCTTTTTTATTCAATGAATCTTGAATTTTCTTATTAATCTTTCGTTCTGCATTCGTTCCATGCTTCTTCAATTCATCATAAGCATCCCGTTTTTTAGCCATCATGATCTTCCTTTCATATAGTTTACACGAGTGCTGTAATTCCGCCATCGACAACCAATACATGACCAATCACATAATCAGATGCACTTGAGGCGAGGAATATGGCAGCGCCTTTTAAATCTTCTTGATTGCCGAAACGTCCTGCCGGCATGTTCCCGAGAATATCAACATTTGTTTGTTCAATAATTTTTTGTGTGATTTTTGTTGGAAAGAAACCCGGTGCAATCGCATTTACTTGAATCCCATGTCTTGCAAGTTTGACACCTAAGTCTTTCGTAAAGGTAATTACTGCTCCTTTACTTGTGTTATAAGCAATAGTGTCTAATAATTCAGGAGCAGTACCACCAAATCCGTTTACAGAGGCTATATTAATAATTTTTCCAGATTGCTGCTTGATCATGACTGCAGCGACCGCTTGTGAAAATAAGAAAGTACCTGTAACGTTAACGTCCATTACTTTTTTCCATTGATGTTCTTTAAGATCAAGCACAGGTGATACCCATGATGTACCGCTATTGTTCACTAAAATATCGATTGAACCAAATTTTGCAACAGTTTCACTCACGACATGATCGATATCAGCTTTTTTTGTAATATCACATTGAAAAGCAAGCACTTTGACACCCATTCTACTAAGCTCTTCTTTGGCAACCTCACACGCGGTAATGTCGCGGGAGGCAATTACGATATTGGCACCAGCTTCAGCTAAGGCACTCGCAATCTGTAATCCAAGACCGCGACCACCCCCTGTAATAATAGCTGATTTTCCAGTTAAATCGAATCGATTCATCTATAAACCCCCAATCCATTTGCCTTTCTTAATAGTATAGACAAGCAAACCCCAACGCGTGCGTAAAAATAATCATCTGCCCCCGCCAATTTTTTGTATAATATGAGGTCAGTGAATGACTTTACGCACTTAAAGACAGAAACACATATGTTGCAATATGAGTAGTGAAACGCTAATGTTAAAAAATAAGAAAGCTCAATATACATCAGTATAGTTCAAACAATTTTAAAAAATAGATAAATGAAAGAAACTTCTTAGATCCAAAACAAAATCGTATGTCGGCGATAGAAGGTGAGAAGATGAAGAGTATCGTTTTGTTTGATGGAGAATGTCATTTTTGTGATAAAAGTGTGCAGTTCATCGTCAAACGTGATCCGAAAGGGCATTACAATTTCGCATCACTCCAAAGTGAAATAGGAAAAAATCTGTTAAAAAAGTACAAACTTGATTCAAACATGGAAAGCTTTGTCCTTATAGAACATAATAGAGCTTATGAAAAGTCCACCGCTGCACTAAAGATCACCAAAAACTTAAGCTGGGGCTGGAAATTTCTTTACCCATTAATTCTTATTCCTGTACCACTTAGAGATTGGGTATATGAGATTATCGCGAAAAATAGATATAAATGGTTCGGAAAAAAAGATCAATGTGTAATTCCGTCTCCAGAAATTAGAGAACGATTTTTAGATTAAGGGGAAGGGGAAAAACCAGGTTAGTCGTGAACTGCCCTCCAATTGTTAGATGTGATCTAACAATTGGAGGGCAGTTTTTTATGGCAAAATTTACACTAGAATAGAAAATGGATGCTGTAGAATGATATCGAAACGGAAATGAAAATGTGATAGAAATTCTCAATATTTTAGAGTTCTTTTTTCAAATCTAATCATTCATTTAAGCAAAAATCTTGAAAGTCAAAGAAGGTCAAGGTATAATAAGGTCAAAGATAGTCAAAGTTGAAATTCGAAACATTTAAGGAGGAGTACAGTATGTACTGTGAAATTTGTCAAGATAAACAAGCTAATATTCAAGTTCATATGGTTGTCAATGGTCAGCAGCATGATGTGAAATTGTGCTCCACTTGTTATAAAAAAGAATCAAGTAAATTATCAGCGATGAATGGGGAAATGCCTCCGTTCAACCCAGATTTCTTTAAAGCATTCAATCAACACGCAAATCATATAGATGGTCATCATCAAGCTAAGAAACAAACGGAACATAAAGGTGGAGGATTACTGGACGAATATGGTCGAAACTTAACGGATGCAGCAAAAGCTGGTCTTATTGATCCAGTCATCGGTAGGGAAGAAGAAGTGAAACGTGTTATTGAAATATTAAACCGCCGGAATAAGAACAACCCTGTATTGATCGGGGAACCAGGAGTTGGTAAAACGGCGATTGCAGAAGGATTGGCTTTGAAAATTGTAGAAGGGGATGTTCCGGTAAAATTACGAACGAAAGAAGTGTATATGCTTGATGTTGCTTCGCTTGTAGCCAACACTGGAATACGTGGACAATTCGAAGAGCGCATGAAACAGCTAATTTCTGAATTACAGAATAGAAAAAATGTCATCTTATTTATTGATGAAATTCACCAACTTGTCGGTGCAGGCTCTGCAGAAGGCTCTATGGATGCTGGTAATATACTAAAACCAACTCTAGCACGCGGAGAACTTCAACTTGTCGGTGCGACAACTCTATCTGAATATCGAAAGATCGAGAAAGATGGAGCTCTTGAACGTCGTTTTCAACCTGTAACTGTAAACGAACCTAGTATTGCTGATGCTATAACGATTTTACAAGGTCTAAAACCAAACTATGAAAACTATCATGAGGTTGAATACAGTGAAGAAGCGCTTAAAGTAGCGGTTACGCTATCACATCGTTATATTCAAGACCGTTTTCTTCCAGATAAAGCGATCGATTTAATGGATGAAGCAGGTTCAAAATTGAACTTAAAGATAGAAGCAAAGGATCAAAAGCATATTCAAGCCCGTTTGGCAGAAATTTTCCAAGAAAAAGAACAAGCACTTAAAGAGGAAAATTATGAGCATGCTGCTAAATTACGTGACGAGGAAGGAAAATTAGACAAGCTCCTACAAAGTGAAAATCCGGAGAGACCAATTGTCACAGTAGAGGACATTCAAGCCATTATTGAGCAAAAAACCGGTATTCCTGTCGGCAAATTACAGGAAGATGAACAGCAGAAAATGTTACATTTGCAAGAAGAACTAGCGAAGAAAGTCATTGGTCAGGAAGAAGCTGTGAAAAAAGTGGCCAAAGCAATCCGAAGAAGCCGTGCTGGATTGAAGTCAAAAACACGTCCGATTGGATCCTTCCTTTTTGTAGGACCTACTGGTGTTGGAAAAACCGAATTATCAAAATCACTAGCATACGAGTTATTTGGCACTAAAGATGCGATGATTCGATTAGATATGAGCGAATACATGGAAAAACATAGTGTATCAAAACTAATTGGTTCACCTCCAGGTTATGTAGGGCATGAAGAGGCTGGACAATTGACCGAAAAAGTTCGTCGTAAACCGTATAGCATCCTTCTTCTTGATGAAATTGAAAAAGCTCATCCTGATGTGATGCATATGTTTTTACAAATCTTAGAAGATGGACGCCTAACGGATAGTCAAGGGCGAACCGTTAACTTTAAAGATACAGTCATAATCATGACAAGTAACGCGGGTGTTAGTGAAACACGAAATGTCATGGGCTTTGGAACTGGTACTGCTCTTGAGGAAGCAAGTATCCTTCAATCACTCGGTAGCTTCTTTAAACCTGAATTCTTAAACCGTTTCGACAGCATTATTGAATTCGCAGTACTGAAAAAAGATAATCTATTGCAAATTGTCGACTTACTGTTACAGGAACTGTATGAAACCATTTCAGAACAAGATCTTTCAATAGAAGTGACAGAGGAAGCGAAAGAAAAACTAGTTAATCTTGGATATCATCCAGCTTTCGGGGCTCGACCTCTTCGCAGAATGATTCAAGAACAATTGGAAGATGGAATTGCAGACTTAATTTTTGAACAACCTGAAATACGAAACTTTAAGGCGATAGTAGAAGATAATCAACTGAAAATTGTAGCAAAATAAACAATGAACGAGGATGTCCCAAAGGATCAGACCCCACATCTACTAGATATCGCTTATATAATGTGTAAAAGACATAATAAGCGGTTATAGAGTGTGAGGTTAGATCCTTTTGGGACAACCTCGTTTTTGAGTTCAAAAAATCAGTCTTCTATTGCACCCTTCACATTGTAAAGCTCTAATTCAATATCCAATGGTAAATCGAGTGCGAGCTTGGCCAATTGCAATCCGATATAAGGCCCCATCGTCAGTCCTGAAGCTCCTAGTCCGTTTGCGACTACTAGTCCATCCCAACCTGGCATCGGTCCAATAATTGGAAGGAATCCAGGTGTAAACGGACGAAAACCGACCCGTGCTTCTAAAAACGTACTATCCGATAGACCAGGTGCAATATCCAGTGCCTTGTCCATCACGTCTTTCAAGCCGCTTACCGTCAAGCGCGTATCATACATCACTGTGTTTTCATGTGTAGCACCCACCACAATTTTCTGATTATCAAATGCGAGCATATATTGATCATTCGGTGGCATAACGACCGGCCAAGCGCTTGTTTCTGTTTCTGGCAGTTCTAAATGAACAATTTGAGCTTTTTGGAAGCTTACTTGAAAGCGAATCCCTAGAGGCTCTAACAATTGATTGGCCCATGCACCAGCACAGACAATCACTTTATTTGCTACCATATTCTCACCATTTACTTGAACTCCAATAACTTGCTTTCCTTCAAATTGAAGAACAGCATCTCCAGAAATAAGTTGCGCTCCATTTTTTTTTGCCGCCCGAAGTAATGAATCTCGAAGTGAACGTCCATCTACTCGAGCCGCTCCACTGACATGTAGAGAAGCATATTCCTCAGATAGCGGAGGAAAACGATGATTTGTTTCAATTTCAGACAGTTTAATGACTTCGCCGATTTCTGGTGCATCCTCTTTTCTTGTTAATGCACGTTTTTCCATGGCATTAATTTTTTCTTCATCCTTATGTATACTAATAGCTCCAACGCGTGCATAACCGGTTTCTGTTTCACCGTCTTTTGTTAGGTCGTCAATTAATTCAGGATAGAAACGCGCTCCTGACTTCGCGAGCTGATACCATGCTTGATTGCGGCGTTGCGATAGCCAAGGACAAACAATTCCTGCAGCCGCATCTGTTGCTTGACCACGATCTTTGCGATCGACAATGATTACTTCCGCACCCATTTTTACCAGTTGATAAGCGGTCGATGCACCTAGAATTCCAGCTCCAACAATTATAAATCTTTGCATATAAACCATCCTTTTTTTACAAATTCAATATTATTATATACCTATTAGTTGGAATCCTACAGTTTGAGTCGAAAATCATTCCGTTTCTCGTGTAAAGTATTGTATAATCAGTTGCAAGGTTACAGCGATACGAGGAGGATTACCATTTTGATAAAAAACAAATTAGAACAATATATAGCGGCAGAATTAAGCAAGGGTGATACAAAGAAGATTGAATTATACAAGGAAGAAAAAGAGTATGCTAAAACACATCAATTAATTGATCCAAATATAATTCAAGTAGAAGAGAAGAATGCTGATTTGCGTTTTAATGATGTTTATATTGAAAGAAGCGATAAAGAAACAGAAGATCTCATTGCAGAAGAAAACCATTCTTTTTTAAATCAAACTATTGATTATCTGAAAATAAATCGGAATGAATTTATGTATGTTGATTCCGCTTCGTTCGATCTCATTGGGGTTGAATCCGTTTCACTTGAACTTGATGATGTTTTTGGTACATACGATGTAATGCTTGGTTTAAAGCAACAGAAAAAAATGGGTCCAGTAATTAAAAATTTATTGGAAAAACATCTTGGTGATTCCAAGTCTTTTGATTTATTATTCAACCAAGGAGAAGGTATGTGGGATCTGAATTTTTCATTAAATCATTTGTCAGGTTTTAAAGAGTCACTATCTATTGAGAAAGCACTCCAACTTATATACCATTTCTTATTTACATTAGTAGCAGAAGTCGAATTGGCAAAGTAAAAGAAAGATTGGCCATATGGAAAGAGAGGGATGTGTTGATACACTTTTGGTTTTCCATCCCCATTAAATATGAAAAAACAGCCTTAAAGGCTGTTTTTTCATATTTAAAAAGGTAGGTCAACTTGTTCTTTCTGTTTTTTATCTAAGGTATCAATAAATGTGCGAATTGTTTTCATTGAATACTGAAATACAGGACTTTGAATAAACGTATAAATAAATGTCATTACAAACACTGGTCCACCTAGAATAAACCCAATAATCAAAACTAAAGTTTCTACAACAATCCTTGCACGACTTACCGACAAGCCAGTTTTATCAGACACCGAAAGCATAAATCCATCCCGCGGGCCTGCTCCAAACCTGCAAGCTACATACATCCCCCCACCAATTCCGGTGATTGTAACACCAGACACTAGAATTAGCAGATTCAACCACAAATACTCAGTTGCATGGGGAAGAATATCAAGCCATAAGAAGAAATCCATGATTGGTCCAATAAGTAATGCATTAAAAAATGTACCGACACTAATATATCTTCTATCAACAAGAAAAACAACAAGTACCAGCATAAGACCACAAATTACATTCCACGTTCCAATCGTCAAGCCGAACCGTTGAAACATGGCAACATTAAGTACTTCCCATGGGTGCAAGCCGAGAAACTTGACATTGACCGCAATCGCATTCCCCAATCCAAATAATGTTAAGCCTAGAAAAAAAATAAAATAGCGGAAAAGCCGCAAACCCATTACCTCACCTCTGACTTGTATATATATCCATTTACTTTAAAACATCAGAAGGAAAAGAACAAGTGATTTACAAACTAACATTTGAAATATACAAATAATTGAATTGAATTAAAAATTAACCAAGCCAAATACATGATTGAAAAACCACACTTAGTGTTTATTACTCTTTCTGTAAGATTAAATCTTGTAGCAGTATATATCTAGATAAGATGTGAATTATCGATAGTCTTTATCTAAAGGTTTACCTTAGAATACGTTGGGGAAATAGGGAAGTAACATATACTTAAGGGGTTGGAATGTTCATGACACTTAAAGCACTTGTACTTAATTGTACATTGAAAAAAAGCTCGGAAAAATCAAATACACTCGCACTGGTAAAAGAAGTGACTACCTATTTCAATGGTAAAGATATTGAAACGGAAATCTTAACACTGGCTGATTTTAAGATTGGCTATGGTATTACACATGAAGCGATTGATGCCGATGACCAATGGCCAGAGATTTTCGAAAAAGTAAAGTTGGCAGATATCTTAATTATCGCGTCACCAATATGGCTTGGAGAACAAAGTAGTGTTGCAACGATAGCAATTGAAAGATTATATGGGGGAAGTAGTTTAACAAATGATAAAGGACAATATCTTTATTATAATAAAGTAGGTGGAGTGATTGTAACCGGAAATGAAGATGGTGCTAAGCATGTTTCTAGATCGATTATTTACTCTCTGTCCCATATAGGTTTTACAATTCCACCCAATGTTGACACTTATTGGGTAGGTGAAGCAGGCCCAGGACCATCATTCATCGAAGCTAATGGAAATCAAAATAAATTTACGAAACAGCATGCGAGAATCATGGCTTATAATCTTTACCATTTTGCCAATCTGTTAAAAGAACACCCGATTCCTATTGAAGGGAATGTGATTGAAGAATAAGGTTTTTAAAAATTTAAAGAGCAGAACAAGCACAAAAAAGGAGCCATACGATGATTCAATTTTTAAATGTAACAAAGGCGTTTCCAGACGGAACACTCGCGGTCGATAACCTTAACCTAACCATAAAGGAGGGGGAGTTTTTTGTATTAATTGGCCCGAGCGGCTGTGGGAAAACTACGACATTGAAGATGATGAATCGATTAATTGATTGTACGAAAGGAACGATTACGATTAGAAACAAGGAAATAACGAAGTATGATGTGAATGAACTTCGTTGGAATATCGGATATGTATTACAACAGATTGCCCTTTTTCCACATTTGACGAATGGAGAAAACATTGCCATTGTACCAGAATTAAAAAAGTGGGGAAAAGTAAAAATTCAAAATCGTGTGGATGAATTATTAAACATGATTGGGTTAGATCCTAATGTATATCGTAATCGTAAACCTCAGGAATTATCAGGCGGGCAACAGCAGCGGATTGGTGTCGCCCGAGCTTTGGCCGCAGATCCCAAAATCATACTTATGGATGAGCCATTTAGTGCCCTCGATCCGATAAGTAGGGAAAAGCTTCAGGATGATATCATTAATCTGCAAAGAAAGATTAAGAAAACCATCGTTTTTGTTACTCATGATATGAATGAAGCCCTTAAGCTTGGTGACCGGATTTGTGTGATGAAAGAAGGCAAAGCGATTCAAATTGCGACACCAGAAGAACTTATCAATAATCCTGTCAATCGTTTTGTAAGTAATTTCGTCGGCTCACGTAATGAACGAACAATGGAAAACATTAATCTTGAAAAAATCGCGTCTCTTCCATTTGATGGAGTTTCTACAAGCCTAGAAGACGCCATCTCCGTAGATTATTCTTTACAAGATATACTTGCTCGGTTAATCGCTAACGAACAATTGCCTGTAAAGAAGGATGGAGAGATAATTGGCATGATAAACAGGCAAATTATCATTGAATATTTGGCAGATAAAATGGGAGAAAGAGGACAACGCCATGAATAGGTTCACAGATGTTTTTAGCGAGAGGAAGGGACAGCTATATCACGCACTTGTTGAACATATGCAAATTTCGTTTATTGCCCTCTTTTTTTCTGCCTTAATAGCTATACCTCTTGGGATCTACTTGACAAAAAAGCAAAAACAAGCAGAAGCGATTATTGGTATATCAGCTGTTCTCCAAACGATACCATCTCTTGCACTACTAGGACTGTTAATTCCACTGTTTGGAATCGGCAAAGTACCTGCGATTATTGCCCTTATTGTTTATGCACTGCTTCCGATTATAAGAAATACATATACGGGAATTAAAGAAGTTGATTATTCATTACTTGAAGCGGCAAGTGGAATGGGAATGAATAGTTGGCAGCGGTTAATAAAAGTGGAACTTCCACTGGCACTGCCTGTTATAACGGCAGGAATCCGAACAGCAATGGTATTAATTATTGGGACAGCTACACTTGCAGCACTCATCGGAGCAGGTGGTCTTGGCGAAATTATTTTGCTTGGGATCGACCGAAATAATATGATTCTCATTATTTTGGGTGCTGTTCCTGCAGCACTGCTGGCGATTTTTTTCGATGTCCTACTACGAAAGGTTGAACATCTATCATTCAAAAAAACGGTTACTGCAGTTGGAGCGATTATTGTTGCGTTTTTCTTACTAACGATTGCACCATTAGCATTTCAAGATAAAGAACAGACGAAAACAATTGTGATTGCCGGGAAACTGGGTGCAGAGCCAGAGATTTTAATTAATATGTATAAGTTGCTAATCGAAAATGAGACAGATTTACATGTAGAATTACAACCCGGCCTAGGGAAAACGTCTTTTGTCTTCAATGCTTTAAAATCAGGCAGCATTGACATATATCCTGAATTTACTGGTACAGCTATTTCCGAGTTTTTGAAAGAAACGGCAGTTAGTACAGATCGGACAGAAGTATACAAGCAAGCGAAAAAAGGATTGAGTGAATCGTTTGATATGGAATTGTTGAAACCGATGAGCTATAACAACACCTATACTCTGGCTGTGCCTAAGAAAACCGCAGATACATATAAACTTGCCAACATTTCTGACTTGAAGGATGTGCAGCAGCAAATCAATGCAGGTTTCACTTTAGAATTTGCAGACAGGGAAGATGGCTATCTTGGGATACAAAATTTGTATGGCACCACATTTGAAAATTTAGTTACTATGGAACCAAAACTTCGATACGCTGCGATCGAAAAAGGGGATATCAATCTTGTAGATGCTTATTCAACAGATAGCGAGTTAAAACAATATCAGCTCATCGTTTTAGAAGATGACCAACATTTATTCCCACCTTATCAAGGTGCTCCGTTATTAAGAAAAAAAACAGTGACAGAATATCCTGAAGTTGTCAAAGCGTTAAATAAGCTTGCCGGGAAAATCAGCGATGCCCAAATGCGAGACATGAATTATAAAGTAAACGTAAATGGCATAGCTCCTCAACTAATAGCAAAGGAATATTTGAATAAACATGGTTTGCTTAAGTGAATTTTTTAGAATGGACCTTCTTTTTAATAAGATTGAAGGTCTCTTTTTCTTAAACAATTGTACGTAACTGATGGAATTAGAATTTAATTATTTAAGATAAGATTTCAGGAAAAATATTGTCCATATTTTCAGAATTGTGATACAATAATGTTAAACATATAAGGGAGGTAATTTAAATGTCCGAAAATCACGAAATATCAATTTCTGATTTTGAAAGCGCTGTCAATGGTGTGGTTAATAAAATGGAAGAAGTTAGAATAAGATTTAAAAGAGCAGCTGTTCCATATGTAAAAGAGTGGATAGGAAATACAGCCAGAAATGAAATTAAAGAAAATGCAGAATTAGCAGAAAAAATTGGAGAAGAAAGACTCAAAGAATTAAAGTCTGAAGTTAACGCTTTAATTGAAAATGCTGATAGTTTAGTTGATGAACATCTCGATAATCAAACTATTTGGTGGCATTTAGATGATCAGCAGGATAGATCATATTATGAAAATAACAGAATCCCTGATGATATTGAAAAAGCAATTAAATATATATTTGGGCAATTAGGAGTTGTTCTTTCCAAAGATGGATTTATAAATGTTTCATCTGCTATCGGGCAGCATAAATATAAAGCGTGGATCGAAAGTGGAAATAAATATCTGGATGAGAAACCGATATTCCCGTATGCAATAGTTATCCCCCAAGACATGAAATCTATTTTTATTGAATACCAAACACTGATAAAATCAGCACAAGAAAAAATAAAAACAATTGAAACGCTGAAAAAAGAACAAAAACAAACAAAAGTTGCAGCTCTTTGGGATTCACTTTAAAGATATTTAATAAAAAACTACATAGGTAGTGTATAAATGTAGTGTATAAAAAAATATAAAGTGAAACCTCCATCGGGCTTTTACGGGCAGTTATCTCCCACCTACGCTTCTTTGATTCCTCTAAGCCTTGAGGCTAGGGAAATACTGCCCGTTAATGCGAGATAAATAACTAATAGTCTATTGAATATGAAAAATTTAGAAACAGCACATTTAAGGTGTTGTTTTTTCTTTTACAGAAGTCTTTTTGATTGGTTTTAGGTCTTGTTTTATACAAAATATAAGTATTTTTTAATTTCCGACCCTCTTCGTTTGAATCTTTATTCACTTTTTGTTAAGGTAAACAAGTACTTCCGGGTTACACAATTAGTAAATTATGGACTAAGTAAAACCTTGGGAGTAAAAATAACCATTATATATCAGTTGATGTATGCTGTATCTGCTAGTTTCCTCAATTGTGATTGTACCTCTTTTCCCTACTCGAAATGCTCATTTAATCACAAACTTACTTAAAGCAAAAATTGCTTACGGGAATCTTTTTTTCAATTTTGGTGTCTAGCGCAAGCAGCTGACCTCTCGAGTCGCGTCAAGCAAAGCCTTGACGGCAAGCACAGGATCCCCTGAGTTCGTCATTCCAAAAGACGCGGTATTCCTTATTCGAAATATTAATCGAAACATGTGGGTCAGAACGAAGGAGACATAAGGAGGTGGCACTTAGCGCTTCTTCTATTATCTCGTGTGTGCTGACTTCGACGTCTGAATGGATGTAGCAATTCCTAGTCGAAGTTTCATATAGGCGCTTGCACGTTTTATGATTAATCATCATAAAACGAGAAAAATTCGGCAAAACTGAATACGATATGGGCAACTATTAGAATGAGGTGACTTGATGAATCCGTATGTAGAAGTCAGGAATGTCTCGAAAATATTTGGAAAATCTCCAAAAGCAGCCATTGATTTATTGAAGCAAGGCAAATCAAAAAAGGAAATTTTGAAAGAAACAGGTCAAACTGTCGGGGTTAATAATATTAATTTCGAAATTTACCCCGGTGAAATTTTCGTTATTATGGGGTTATCAGGAAGTGGGAAATCCACTCTAATTCGCATGTTTAATCGATTGATTGATCCAACAATTGGAGAAATCTTGATTGAAAATGAAGATATTGTGAAGATGAACGCAAATCGATTAAGAGAAGTAAGGCAAAAGAAAATAAGCATGGTCTTTCAAAATTTTGCACTATTTCCTCATAAAACGATTTTGGAAAACACCGAATATGGGCTCGAAATTCAAAAAGTAGATCCCAATGTTCGTAAAGAAAAGGCGATGAATGCGCTTGAAGTCGTTGGCTTAAAAGGGTATGAAAACCAGCTTCCATCACAGCTTAGTGGTGGAATGCAACAAAGGGTAGGTCTTGCACGGGCACTCGCTAGCGACACAGATGTCTTATTGATGGATGAAGCTTTTAGTGCACTCGATCCATTAATTCGTAAAGACATGCAAGATGAATTACTCGAGATACAAGAGCAATACAAAAAAACGATTATTTTTATTACTCATGACCTTGATGAAGCGTTAAGAATAGGTGACAGAATTGCCTTGATGAAAGATGGCAGTGTCATTCAGTTAGGCACACCTGAACAAATAATGATGAATCCTGCAAATGAATTTGTTGAAAAATTTGTTGAAGATGTGGACTTATCCAAAGTATTAACGGCATCACATGTTATGAAACGTCCAGAGAAAATCGGTGTAGACCGAGGACCAAGGGTTGCACTGGAAATTATGCGAAAACAAGGATATTCCAGCATATTTGTTGTGGATCGTAAGCAGAAGCTATTAGGGGCGTTGACTGCCGAAGAAGCACGTCAGGCAATTGATCAGAATCAATCCATTTCTGAAGTGATGACAACTGATATCCCAACCGTTACAGAAGATGCATTACTTGTAGATCTTATGGACGTGATGGCAACCTCAAGTCTGCCGATATCGGTCATAGATGCAGAGAATAGAATTAAAGGAATTATTATTCGTGGAGCTGTAATAGGTGCTTTAGCGGGTAATAAAGATTCTTTGAACGAGATGGAGAGTGATTGATTAAATGAATATGCCGAAAATTCCCCTAGGAGCTTGGGTAGATTCTCTAGTGGATTGGATAACGATTGCATTTGCTGGATTATTTTCTCTTATAACCAGTGCGATTGAGGGGCTATTAAATTTCCTAGTGGATGTAATGAGTGTAGGACCTTCTATCGTATTAATTATTGTCTTTACCCTTTTGGTTGCATATACAAGTAGATGGCCTTTAGGAATCTTTACGTTAATTAGCTTACTATTGATTGATAACCTTGGTTATTGGGAATCAAGTATTCAAACACTTGCAATCGTAATATTATCAGGATTTCTCACCATACTGATTGGGATACCAATCGGAATATGGTGTGCGCAAAGTAGCACAGTGAGAAAAATTATTACACCCATTTTAGATTTTATGCAAACAATGCCTGCATTTGTTTATTTAATTCCATCCATCTTATTTTTTGGAATTGGCGTCGTGCCCGGGATTATCGCTTCGTTCATTTTCGCGATTGCACCGACAATCCGCATGACCAATCTTGGAATTCAAGAAGTACCTAAAGATCTAATAGAAGCATCGGATGCATTTGGTTCGACTAGTAGTCAAAAATTATTTAAGGTCCAATTACCATTGGCAACCCCAACGATTTTAGCAGGAGTTAACCAAAGTATCATGCTTGCTCTATCAATGGTTGTTACTGCTTCATTAGTTGGAGCACCTGGACTTGGAGCAGATGTTTACAGAGCTGTAAGTCAAATAAATGTAGGTCAAGGCTTTGAAGCTGGATTATCCATAGTCTTCATTGCAATTATTCTCGATCGTATTACGCAGAACTTGCGTAAACCAGCGTATGAGCATATTATTAGCCGAAAAATTGTCATATCAATTTTAGCTGTACTTGTGGTAATCGTAGCATTATTTGGTACCTTTACAAAGGAAAATGCTGTGAAAGGAGATCCAAACAGTATTGGTGGGCAAACGAATTATAAAATTATCGGTATTGAACCTGGGGCTGGAATAATGAATCAGTCTAGGGATGCAATAGAAAAATACGGATTGGATGATTGGCGACTTGTTGAAGGGTCATCGGCGGCAATGGTTGCAGAATTGAAGAAAGCTTATAATAAGAAAGAACCAATCATTGTTACTGGATGGTCACCACATTGGATGTTCTCAACATACGATTTGAAATATCTCGAAGACCCAAATAATTCTTATGGTGGGGCCGAAAACATTAATACAATCGTTAGAAAAGGACTCCAACAAGATGCACCGGGCGCTTATACCATTCTTGATCAATTTGCTTGGAAAACAAGTGATATGGAAGAGGTGATGGTTGATGTTACTGGAGGTATGGACCCATCTAAAGCTGCTGAAAAATGGATCAATGCGAATCAAGATAAAGTAGCTGAATGGACAAAAGGTGCTCAAACAGGAAATGGTGAAAGTATCAAACTTGTCTATGTTGCCTGGGACACAGAAATAGCCAGTACAAATGTGATTGGCAAAGTTCTTGAGCAAAATGGATACAAGGTTACATTAAGTCAAGTTGAAGTGGGACCAATGTTTGCTGGTATTGCCAATGGCAGTGCCGATGCAGCCGTTAGTGCGTGGCTACCAAGTACCCATCTCGAATATTATAATACTTATAAAAATAATTTCGTTGACCTAGGACCCAACCTTAAAGGAACGAAGACGGGCTTAGTTGTACCAAAATATGTCGATATTAATTCTATAGAAGAATTAAAATAAAAAGATCAAAGTATCTAATAAGGTAAGAGTCAGACCCGCAATCAAAATACACAGCTCAAATTGGGAGTTAGTACCACAAGCGCTGTGTATAGAGAACGTGGTCTGACTCTTTTTTTTGTAAATCATATTAAGAAGGAACAAAGGTGAAAAACCCTTCAATAATAAGGATTTAACTTATTCTAAGGAATCTTTTATTTCAATAACCACCTCGATAGAATATATAATATATTCTCAATCCCAAAATAGCAAAAAATAAATAATTTTATATTTAAGAGTATTATTCCAATCCACTAATATTTAACGCTACGTACATAAATATAAATTTCATTTCTTCACCTTTTCGTAATGAAATTTCCTATGTTAATTACTATATAAATAAGACATGACATGTGACAGTTTTCAGCAAATAAAAAATAAAGAAAGTGCTACAGTTGAGCCAATATCTTGTATAAACATTAACTAGAAGCAATTTTATAAGGGGGAATGAAGAAATGAGTTCGAAATCAGAAGAAATAATTCAAAAAACTTCTGAATATGGTGCCAATAATTATTATCCGCTGCCAATTGTGATTTCATATGCACAAGGTGTATGGGTAAATGATCCAGAAGGTAAGCGTTACATGGATATGTTGAGTGCTTATTCGGCGGTGAATCAAGGGCACAGACATCCTAAGATTATTCAAGCGCTAAAAAAACAAGCAGATAAATTAACTTTAACATCACGAGCCTTTCATAATGATCAGCTTGCACCGTTTTATGAAAAAGTCGCAAAATTAACTGGAAAAGATATGATTCTACCAATGAACACGGGTGCTGAGGCAGTGGAAACAGCAATTAAAGCAGCAAGACGCTGGGCATATGATGTGAAGGGCATTGCAGAAAACCAAGCAGAAATTATTGCTTGTATCGGAAATTTCCATGGAAGGACGATGACGGCTGTTTCACTTTCTTCAGAGTCAGAATACAGAAGAGGATTCGGCCCTTTACTGCAGGGAATTAAACTGATTCCATACGGAGATATCGAGGCACTAAAGGCAGCAATCACCCCGCAAACGGCAGCTTTTATCGTTGAACCAATCCAAGGTGAAGCGGGTATTATCATCCCACCAGATGGTTATTTACAGGAAGTTGAAAAAGTTTGTAATAGAAATCAGGTATTATTTGTCGCAGATGAAATCCAATCTGGTCTTGGCCGGACTGGAAAGATGTTTGCATGTGATTGGGAAAATGTTACCCCCGATATGTATATTTTAGGAAAAGCACTAGGTGGAGGCGTATTCCCGATTTCATGTGTAGCGGCAAATAAAAATATTCTCAGCGTATTCAATCCGGGATCACACGGTTCAACATTTGGAGGAAATCCACTTGCATGCGCTGTTTCAATAGCTTCACTTGAAGTCTTAGAGGAAGAAAAACTATCTGAGCGTTCATTGGAGTTAGGAGTATATTTTAAAGAAAAACTCCAAGAAATTGAAAATCCAATCATTAACGAAGTACGCGGTAAAGGTTTATTCATTGGACTTGAGTTAACGGAATCTGCACGTCCTTTTTGTGAGAGGTTGATGGAAGCGGGACTATTATGTAAAGAAACACATGATACAGTTATACGATTTGCTCCTCCTTTAGTGATTTCACAAGAAGAGCTTGATTGGGCTATTGCCAAAATCCAAAGTGTTCTTTCAAAATAAATGGTTTTCAAGAAGGATTAAACTAGAGTAAAATCGAATAATTTATTAATCAATCAATGAAGTACCATTCCCATTCAATATAGCCCTAAAGAAATGGGGGAGAATGCATATATTAATTTCTCCCTCATTTCTTTCTATTACGAACGATTATGATGGTCTTTATGACTAAGCTTGTTTGATAAGGAGAATTAAGATGAATAAAAAAATTACGATTATTGGGATGCCGATGGATTTGGGACAAATGAGACGGGGAGTAGATATGGGACCAAGTGCCATTCGTTATGCTGGCGTGGTAGAGAGGCTTAGTGGTTTGAATTACGAAGTCCATGATACTGGAGATATTCATATTGGCCGACCTGAAATGAGCATTGATCAAGATTCAAAGCTACGAAACCTAGAATTAATAGCCGAAAAGAATGAACTTTTAGCCAAAGAGGTACATAAAGCAATTGAAAATGGATCTTTTCCATTAGTATTTGGCGGCGATCATAGTATTGCAATTGGAACGCTTGCTGGTGTCTCTAAACATTATGAAAATCTTGGCGTCATCTGGTATGACGCACACGGTGACTTGAATACGGCCGAAACATCACCTTCAGGTAATATTCACGGAATGCCGCTAGCTGCGAGTCTAGGATTTGGACATCCTGCACTAACACATCTTGGTGGGTACGCGCCTAAAGTCAAGCCTGAAAACATTGTGATTATCGGTGCTCGCGCATTGGATGAAGGGGAAAAAGAGTTAATAATAAAAAAGGGGATCAAAGTGTATACGATGCATGAGATAGATCGAATCGGCATGACAAAAGTGATTGAAGAAACAATTGAACACTTTAGAAGCCGAACAAATCATGTTCATCTTTCACTAGATTTAGATGGTCTTGACCCAACCGATGCCCCAGGAGTCGGAACACCAGTTATGGGAGGCATTTCTTATAGGGAAAGCCATTTAGCTATGGAAATGTTGGCAGAAGCAAACATCATAACGTCAGCAGAATTCGTCGAAGTCAATCCAATTTTAGATGAGAAGAATAAAACTGCGGTTACTGCTGTAGCATTGATGGGTTCGTTATTTGGTGAGAAGCTTCTATAAAATAAAAATAAGCGAACGACGTTTTTTCATCATACATTCTTAAAAAATAATTATAGAACCTAATTTTCTATGCTGCATAGATTGGAGATAGGCATCAACAGGGATGGCCATGATGAATAATGGCCAATTTTTAAAAGCAAAAGAAACATTGATCGGAAGGCTTTTTACATTGGGAGGTACTGTATTATACCTTATAGGTACTATAATTATGGTAATCGTCGCATATCGAGCTTATGATAAAATCGTATAACAAACATTTTTAATAGTAAATCACCGACCTGTTCCTTAATCGTTATTCTTATGTAAGATACTGTTCTAATCAATTGACAAATCTGCGCATTTACTAATTTCATTGCAAGCATAAGAGGCTGATTCGTGAGTCAGCCTCTTTATTATTTAAATATAGTCAAACAATCAGTATTTTCTAATGATCATTGGATACATACCTTACAGCTCTCATTTGATTAATAATATGGGTAGTTCGGATCGCCATAGTATTGATACCCACCATCATACGGATAGCCGTACCCACTATCATACGGATAGCCGTACCCACCGTAATAAGGGCCGCTTAATAAGGAACCAGCAACCAATCCTCCGAGAAAAGGAGCTCCGAATCCAAAGCCGAAAGGTCTACCGAATCCAAACCCAAACGGCCTTCTAAATCTTCCAAATCCACCAAATCCGTGTCCAAAACCTCCAAACCCAAACGGTCTTCTCAAGTTATTTGCATCCATATGATTTATTAATTCAGTATTCATAAAGGGCCTCCTTTTTTCTAATTCTCTATAAAATATGTTTTTACCAATAAAGAGTGATAATAATCCTATTTGAGCAAAACTTATTGATTTTATACAAACTTTATATTATTATGTTTGTTGAAGGGTAAACAAATTTTAAATTTGTTTGCAGATAACCAAAATTCGATTGGGTGTGTTTAAATCATGGATATTTCAGATTACTTTTGGAACGCGTCATTAGAAGAACTTAAACGGGGGTATATTCAAGAGTCTGATTCTTATAGATGCCTGTTATGCGGTGAGAATATTGAGAAAGGGATTATTTACCCTCACGGGGGTATTCTTCATGAAGCTGAAAGGTTCATGCGTATTCATATCGAAAGTACCCACCAATCAGTATTTAAATACTTAATCGGACTTGATAAGAAATTGACAGGTCTTACAGACCATCAGAATCATCTCCTTCATCTATTTTATCAGGGGAAAAGTGATAAAGAGGTTCAAGGTGAGATGGGTATTGGAAGTACCTCTACGATTAGGCATCACCGTTTTGCGTTGAAAGAGAAGGAACGTCAAGCAAAGACCTTTTTAGCAATCATGGAATTACTAAAAGAAAAAGATCAATATGCCCCTGCCTTTATCCCGCCACATAAAACAGCCGAAATGGTCGATGATCGATACGCTGTTACGGAAAAGGAACAACAAGAAACTATTAAGAAGTTTTTACCTGAAGGGTTAAGTGGACGTTTAAAGAAATTTCCTCCGAAAGAAAAACAACGACTGATTGTTCTTCGGGAAATCACAAAACGATTCGAAAGTAATATGATCTATACTGAAAAGGAAATGAATCAGCTTTTAAATGAAATGTATGATGATTATGTCATAATCAGAAGATATTTAATCGAATACGGTTTTTTAGATCGAAAGTCAGATGGGAGCCAATATTGGCTAAAAAAATAACGAAAGAATGCGAGTGAATACAAATGGATCGTAAAAAGGAACTAAAGCAGCTATATAAAGAGACACCAATCGAAGCTGGCATTTACCAAATTAAAAATATTAAAAATGAAAAGATTTTTATCGGAAGTACTAGAAATTTTAAAACGTTAAACGGGGTAAAATTCACTCTGGAAACAGGTACACATAATAACAAAGTGCTTCAAGAAGAATGGACGCAATTTGAAAACTCCGCTTTCAGTATCGACATATTGGAAACACTCAAAAAGAAAGACGACCCATATTTTAACGAAAAAGAAGCATTGTTAGAATTAGAGAATAAATGGTTAGAACATCTTCAACCGTATGGAGAACGAGGATATAACTCCAAGAAATCTTGTTAATAAAGTGCAACTACCAAATGAAGCTGTGTGTTTCGTTTTTTAACAAACAGCTTCATTTACTCAATTGATTATCAAACCTTTACTTTACTACACTTTTTTTGGTATCCCCTTATAAAGGACAATCGAAATACAAGATTTCAAGTAATTTAAATGCGATTACACAAATCTTCCACTATTTTTGTACTTCTTCCAATATACATATGTAATAATTAAACTAAGAACGACACCAAGTATAATAACGTAAATGCTATATTCCGCTAGAAAAAATTCGATTTTTTTCCATTCCTTCCCGAGCTTTGTCCCTAAAGTAATAAAGGTAAAACACCATACAATGGCTCCAGTATAGGCATACAAAGCAAATTTTTTATAGGAAAGACCGTTTATACCAGCTAGATAAGCGGTAACATGACGGACTCCGGGAATAAAATAGCCGATAAATAGGAGAAAAGGTCCTAATTTCAAAAAAAATACCTTCGTTTTATTAATCCTTTTCTCAGTAAGATGAAACTTTGGTCCATATTTCCTTAAAAACGGCAAACCTAATTTAATCCCTAAAAGGTAACTAATCGAAATACCACCGATTGCACCTGTTACTGCACTTACCAAAGAAACAAGGTAGGACAATTGATCGTTAAAAACTAAATAACCTATATATGTTAAAAGAACCTCATCTGGTATTGGAAGTCCTATTATCCCTCCCATTAAAGCTATTATGATACCAAAGTACCCAAAATGTCCTAGAAGATACATCAAATGCTGCATCCTGGATTCACCCCCTAGTATTGATAATAAGGAATTGTTACAAATCAGCTATCGAATACATTCTAAAAATGATAAATTTCATCATCAAACAATAGACAGTCCTGCTTTAGTATTACATTCCGTTTTTGACTTGTAAACAATTAGTTAAATGGTCATACTAAATCCGTTTGGGATAATAATGGCTGTTATAAAAAAAATCTTCTTTTTGAGGAATCTTGTCCGGATCTTTTGAACAACATCTACTAGTATAAAAACGAGGCTGTCCAAAAAATATAGTTTTGGACAGCCTCGTTTATTATTCTCTGTAAAAAATAAATAGATATGCAAAAAGAATGTTCTATTTGACGTAGCAAGTAGAAGATATTACGATGAAGAAAATAATATAAAATCTATTTCACTTCCATATATAGAGGGGGCAGTAAAGTCGCCAATCCAGGTTTTTAATCTTGGATTTATTGATAGCTTACATGAGTTGCTGAGAAACCTCACCAAATTTTTAAGACGTTGTAATTAGGTAATCGGTTAGTGCGTCTTTTTTAATATTCTTAACAACTAGCGATAGAAAGGAGCTGTCTTTTATTCAATATAATGAACTTGCCGCCAGTGTGCAAATAAAATCTGCTAAAAAGATGCAAGTACTCCTCGATTATGATCAAACATTAACGTTAATTGGAAAGGGTAGAAGTGCGTACGTATTCAGAATACAACAATCAAATAAAGCAATAAAGGTATTTTACCCCAATTACGTACATATCGCTATGGAAGAGGCCAATATATACAGAAAGATTCAACATATTCCTTACTTTCCATCTTTAACTGAAGCTGGTTCCAATTACTTAGTCATTGATTATATAGAGGGGGAAACGTTTTTTGAATGTTTAACAAAGGGTATATCCATTTCCGAAGATCATGTAAAAGAAGTTAACCGTGCTTTACGATTAGCTAGACAAGAAGGGTTAAATCCATCTGATATACATTTGCGAAACATCTTTCTCACATCGGATAAAGAAATCAAAATAATCGACGTAGCTCGATTTAGACAAAATAAAACATGCAGGCAGTGGGGTGATTTAGAAAGAGCGTTCTACCGCTTTTACAAAAAGCGTTATTTCCCAAAGAAAATCCCAGAATTCATTTTGAACACTATTGCTGGTCTTTATAAAAAACTATTATTATAACAATGAATTTTTTCAACAGTACTGCTTTTTAACAAGTGCATTATATCCTCTTATAGGAGGAAAGCATCAAGCAGCTTTACTTAACTTTCATAAATTGAAGAGACCGGCTTTCAATAGATGACACCTAAAGTATCTCTAAAAATGACATATAAACTAAAAAAATAAGCCTTTAGAATCGTTTCTAAGGCTCATTTTTCCTTCTACACATCTTTATTTTTTCTAAAAAGTCACTTATTCAGCAGTCACCCCTCTAAGTAGGATTTCTTCTTTCCATCATAAGAAGAAGTTGAAGCATTCTCTAATTTCCTCAAAACCTTTTTATATTTTTTCAAAGAATAAACCCACCCCGTATAGGAATCCTTGCATTTTAATTCAGTGGAAATAAACACAACAGCTAGATAAGGAAAAAATTTATTGTTGCGAAAACGGAGATCTTTCCAGTAAACAAAGGTTCCATTTTTCTTTTTCTGGACAAAAGGATAGGCGAAATTTGTGCTCGAAAGAAAATCTGATACAAGACTGTCATTCATGCTTTCCAAAATCAATTCAGAGTCTATCTGTTTTTTCTGTAGTGTATGTTCAATAATAAGACTTTTTCTGGAATATTCACCAAATAAAAAATCATCCTCAGTTTCTATCAACAAGTCCCAATAAAGGAACCTTGCTTTTGGCATGAGTTTAATGCGAATTGCATTTTGAAAGTGGTCTTGCAAATATCTTTTGGTGAAGCTGGCATAGATTGTGCGAAGAAATAGATATAAAAACATTAGCATGTATATGATGATAAAAACTCTTCCTGCTTCATAAAAAGGAAGAAGAAAAAATCCAATAATATGAAAGTATAAAATATACGGATCTACTAACGGTATCGAATCAAAGGAAATCCATTTTGGAGAAAATGGACGGATAACTTGAGTTCCATACACATTAAATAAATCTAAAAAGACATGTAAAATCACAGAGAGAAACGTCCATAAAAACAAATGTGAAAAGGATACTTCTGAAAAAAAGAAATATATAGATCCAGAAACGGCGAGTCCCCAAAGTGGTAGTGCTAGTAGTGAATGCGACCACCCTCTATGATGGCGATAATAGCTGCTATTTCCTTTAAATTTATAAACATAATCAAAATCAGGCGCGTTTGAACCGATCACTGTACCAATAAGAACTGCGTTTGATAACGTTGGATTGTCAGCCACCATTGGATCAATATGTGAGAGAGCTCCTAAACCTAAGCCAATGATAATATGTGAAGTTGTATCCATTTCCATACCTCCTCAGCGAAGTATTAAATCTTGCTGTTCGATCTGATTGATAGCAAAATCGGTGATAAGTGTGGAAGATTGTGACTTATGAATTATATGTAGTGCCTTTTTCATCCTTCTCGCCAATTCTTCATTACTTGATAACTCATGTACTTGCTTAACCGTTTCCAATATAGTATGGGAAACAAGAGCCGCACCATTTTCCTCAAAATGCCGGGCGTTTTCCCCTTCTTGTCCGGGCACAGGATTATAAAGAATTAAAGGAATTTGCAATGCTGTGGCTTCAGTAAGGGTTATACCTCCTGGTTTTGTAATAAGGCAATCAGATATTGCCATAAGCTCATGGACCTTTTCTTCATATCCGAATAAACGAAAAGACTCGGGAAACCGAAGAGCAAGCGGCAGAAGCTTTTCGTACAAACTCTTGTTCTTTCCGCAAACTGCCACAATATGATAGGAAGGATTACACACTAGAAGCTGGCAAAGTTCTTTTACGTTTTTTAAAACGCCTAGGGCTCCTGCAAGCACCGTAATGACTTTTTTATTCTGGTTGAGATGGTATTTTTGGTAGAAAACTCTCTTATCAAAAAACATTTCAAATTCTGGACGAATGGGTATCCCGCTTACTGTAATACATTTTTCCTGAATGTTTTGATTTAATAAAGTGCTTTTAACCGATTCGGAAGCTACAAAGTAATGATCGATTAATGGATTCATCCAATAAGGATGAATGCAATAGTCCGTTATGATCGTGTAAGTTGGAATGAGAAATCCAGCTCTTTTGCTAAGAAAAGGTGCCGCATGAAGAGGGAAAGTAGTAATAATAAAATAGGGACGATGTTCGTTAATAAGTTCTTGCAACCTTTTTCGACCTAAATATCGAGAAAATTGAGAGAGTCCTTTAGAATTTACTTTTTTCGTCCCATAATAAAACCATTTGTAAAAAGAGGGTCTATAAGAAACACTTTTAACAAGTAATGATTGGGTAAATGTAGAGAATGCAGGATAAGACTCACCGAATAAATCAGATACAATAGGATCGAATCCTTTTTGTTTAAGTTCTCTTGCAATGACATTAGCAGCCTGGAGATGGCCATTCCCATAATGGGCTGTAAGGATCAAAGCGGAAGGATGTCGCAAAACTAAAACCCCCTCTTGTTTTTTTTAGAATAACATGGCTTTTTTAAGGAAATATGAAGGGACAAGTAGGTTTTGTAAAGGAAATGAAAATATTTGATTAGATTAATGTGGAAGTTACGGATTAATAGAACTTTGTTGCTAAATCCGTAAAATAAGGATATCCCATAATGGGTAGAACAAGAAATACAAAGTCATGTAAATATGAGTTTGTATTTCTTGCATAGGGGCTATATATTAAAATGTTTTTTATGTGAACTCCACTTTCAAATCAACAGTGGAATATCCTGGACAACACTTTCATGGAAGTAAACTTTACTTAAGTTTGGGTATAATTAAGATCCCAAATTATACCGAATGAGTCTTTTACTTTTGCAAATTTTGCTCCCCAGAAAGTGTCTTGTAGCTCCATAATGACAGTACCTTTTTGTATTAGTCGTTCATAAATTTTTTGAATTTCTGCTTCATTCTCTAACTCAATTGTCAATGAAATGTGATTTCCGGTTTCAACTGAATTACCGGGAAATGTATCCGAAACCATGAAAAATAAATCATCTTTTTTAAATTGAGCATGAATAATGCGATCATCAGCTTCTGGTGGCGTTGGGAAGTCTGCTTCACCATAGGTTTGAATACCTAAGATTTCACCCTCAAAAATCTCTTTGTAATAATCTAATGCTTCTCTAGCATTTCCGCTAAAGTTAAGATATGGCGTTATCTGTTTCATAATGACCGCTCCTTATTTTTGAATTTTTACGCATTCGTTCAATAACGAATCTTTTACACTAGCGTCATCTTAAAAACACTAATGCTTTTTGCTTTTGAAAGTAAATTCAATTCCCAAAGTTAGACTTACTGGCAAAATAGCACCTTCACCTGTACATTTTTCCTGCATAATACCATTATAACAACTACAATAACGAAAGCACCAGAATGTACGTTCACGCAGTGCATCTTGCATGAACGTGTAGTAAAATACCAACCGATTGAAGCTTCACTTTATATTGCTCCTTCAGATAGATAGTAAGCCATTATTAATTAATGCTTTAGAATTTACAAAGATCAATGACATTGAGAGGATAGGATTGGTGTGCAAGAGTACAATCTCCTTTTGAATATTCCTAGTAACAGAAGGTTTGCTTTTGTAATTGAATGAGAAATAAGTAATTTCGAAAAATACATTATATTTGATATACTTTTTATATGTAGTATACTAAGTATATAAATATGATGTTTTCAAAAATTAATATTAATGGGAATTTTGATGGTTTAATAATACATCATTTAACCTTTACTTAAATTGGAAAGCCCATTTTTGGAAATAAGTATTTTTAGTAACTTTCACATAAAAAGGAGATTGGAAAATGGCATACTTATTACAAGTTGATTTTAAACATGAAGGACCTTATGGGGATGAAATGGCAGATGCTTATTCTGATTTAGCTAAAAGTATCAATGAAGAACCAGGTTTTCTTTGGAAAATATGGACAGAGAATCAGCAATCGAATGAAGCAGGCGGAATTTATATTTTTGAGACTAAAGAAGATGCTGAAAAATATGTAGAGAAACATACCAAAAGATTGAGTGGTTTCGGAATCACAAATGCGAATATGAAAATTTTTGAAATTAATGACAAGCTTTCTCAGATTACTCAATCACCTTTAAAATAATCAACTAAGGCACCAATTAAGGAAGATAGTAACTGAACCCATTTGTGTGAATACAAAGAACTCGAAATAAGATTAGAGGACACTCGCAAAATTATCTAGCTAAGAATTGATAAACAACCTTCATATACTTGATTGCAATGTGAGAGTTGGCCCATTTGCTTTTGATTAGCCATATCACAAAGGTATATAATTATCTAAAAACCTTGGCCTGCACTTCGGACCAAGGTTTTCTGCATAAATGGCAGAATTTCGTTATCTATTTCATATTTAATTAACTCAATAGATTCTATTTATGTCTTTATCACTAATATAAGGTCGTATTTCATAAATAAAACATAACTGTTACTTCAGGGAGATTTCAAAATGCTTTCTCTCTCTTGAATACCACAAGTTCATATCACTCACTTCTACATAATAATTCCCATAAAAATCACTCATAATTTAATAATTCAAAGGATTTAAGCTGTTATAAAATCTTTATAACGTAATTCGTTTTTGAGGTGAAACGAACAAAAATAGTCCTCCCATGATCCTGCTCTAATTCAACCATACATTCCCTTTCATAACCTCATCATTCCATTATGACACTTACTGTTTATTTTTTAAAAAACTATATGTCGTACAATCAAAGAATCTTGATTATACGATGAGATATATCTTTGTGAATTTTAATAATGGACTTCCAAAATATTAAAAGGTGTACAGTATGTCTTGGGTATATATGTAAGATTTATATAATAATAATATTGAAGGGTTTAAAGATTAAATGGCACGATACCGTGAAAAAAATTTAGAATTATTTATGTTAGCACATTATATTGATGTACAAGCGATATTTTCCGATACAAAGACATATTTACGGAACCAAATACTCAATCTTGGAGGTAATGTAAAATGACATTTGTAATAACTTCACCATGCATAAAAGAGCTTGCAGTGGAATGTGTAGATGTATGTCCAGTAGATTGTATTTCAAAAGGTGATAATCAATATTTTATTGATCCAGATATATGTATTGATTGTGGTGCTTGTGAATCAGTTTGCCCTGTAAAGGCTATATTTTATGAAGATGATGTACCTGAAGAAGAAAGTGAATATATTCAAAAAGCAAAATCATTCTTTGGAACTAAATCATGATAAGTGAATACTCGCGTAACACCAATTATGAAAAATTGACAATAATTTGAAGATCAAATAGTAAATATTAATTAAGAAAGTAGCTGTTTCGAAAAGTAATATTTTTTCGGATCAGTTTTTTTATATTTTTGGTCTATACCAATAATACCTTATCCTTTTTAAGTTTCAATTAAGTTGTTATCCCTTTTTAACAAAACTTATTTGTTATGTAACTTCCTAGAAATAAAACTGAAAAAAATCATTGGTAATATTTTAAGAAGTGGTTTTTTTATGGGATATATTGTGAATATTCGAGGGGGAGAAAGATGGAGTCACACATAAAAAATGCTTTAAGCGAGTGGAAAAAAGAAATTAGTGAATTATTAAATGTGATTGAAAAAGAATATGAAGAAGTTAAACGTGAACTTCAAGTTTATTCTTATAAATTCAATATTACTAAACAAGTAGTACAATCTACTATTAATGATGAAATTATTCGAGACATACGCGATCTCTATCATAAGCCCTTCGAACAAAAAGTAAGCCAATTGAAAGAATCCATAAAAGAACTGGAAGAAAAGAAAAAAGTATTTCAGATGTTTGTTGATAAAATTGAAAAGGTATGTGAAAAAGAAGAAGGAAAGCCTTATGTTTCAGTCATATAAGTAAAGTAGTAGGAATTATTTGTATTACTGAAAAATATTTTTAAATGGGATATCTAATCGTTGAATCTTATCTCCTAAAAAACACGAATTCTTCTTTTGCTCGTATTTGCGAAAACATGTGATAGACAGTTGATTCAACAGTTCTTTTAGTTGAGTGAGGATGTCTCAAAAGGGTCAGTCTCTTTGGGTCATCCTCACTTGGTCTTTTCAAATATTTAGAGGAACATTGATACGGTACAAAAGGGAAGGATTAATCTATTCCTCTTAGTTTGTATTTTGTTTAAATACATAAATATCTTCAGCTCCCAGTGCTTTTGAAATAGCACTCGTCAAACTGTGTGATCCCTCTGCATCATGTCCGGCCTCCCATAGCATCATCCCACCGAAACCATGATCAAGTGCTAACTTTATTTTCTTTTGCACGGTCTTGGCACCATTATAATGGTATGTCGTTCCATTCATATTCACGATATCGTGTTCAGCATTATCTGGATTATTTTTGATGATTGCCGCATAGGAGATCTGCTTAACGGAAGGATCTTCTGGCTGAGCATAAAAGGGAACGCCCAATACAAGTTTTTCTTTTGAAAGATTATGAGTATCGAACAGGCTAGTCCAATAGTTTACGATATTCTCATTAAACGGGTAAGGAGACAAGTTGGCAGCGTCATACCCACCATCCCACTGACCGTCATAAGCCATAATATTTACATGGTCGACATATTCGAACATTGATGGTTCATACAGGACACTATTGATTTCAGCACCAGTAACACTGTTCACTTTAGCTTGAACTGCAATGGACAGTTCTTTATTTTTATGATGAAGCTTATCACTTAGTTCTTTGATGAAACTAGCTAGATGTTGAGCATCTTCCAAAGAACGTGGGTGTTCAAAATCGATATCTATGCCATCTAACTTTTCCCGGACTGTTATACTCACAAGCTCATTGACAAGCTTATATCGCGATGTCGGGTTAGCAATCGCCGTCTTAAAATACTCATAGGATTCTCCACCCTGGATGTGAAACCATCCGCCTACGGCTAGCATAATTTTTGTATCATGCTCATGCGCTTTTGTCACCATTATCCGTAATTTATTCAAAGCCACTTCTCCGTTAAGCAAAAGATCACCGTCCTTTGTCGGATGGGCGAAGGAGAACATAATATGTGTCAAATTGTCGTAATCAACCGCATTTGGATCTCGAAAATCCTGAACATAGCCAATTAACACTTTTGCTTGTTCCATTTCTAACCTGGGCATTTGCTTAGGTCCCGGCTTTCTTGCTGATTCGGTTGCTTGCTTCATTTTCAAGTTTTCTTGCTGATTGTTAGTAGAAAATAATATACCTGCAAAAAATCCTCCTGTGAAGGCTATGACCAATACTAGAGCAAGAAGGAATTTAAGATTATTCATAGATGTATACCTCCCTATACTTATTCAACATAAGAATTGTATCAAGAAAGTTGATACGTAGGGGATGGTAAAATCAAACATAACATATGTTTAGAGTAATAGAAGGAGTGTAAGCGAATAGGAAAAAATGAAATGAATTATACAATATAATAAAATTCGTTTTTAATCTTGCACGTTATTTAAGCAAAGCATCCGCCCACGGAGTATGTGCTGCAGATTCAGATACTCATTATCCTAAATATTTAGGTGTTTCTAGTGTGGAACAATGATAAATAGAAATGGGCAATATCATTGTATCTAAAATTGTCTATTCCTTCTTAGAACTCATTAATGGGTTGCGCTCAATTTGGTGTATCTGCTATAGAAAAGAGTGTTTACTTTATTTAATTTCTCTATGTGTTTCCAATAACTAAACAACACGGTACTAATAATAAGGGAATTTCGCCTAGATTTTAAAATTAAGCTAAGTTAAACAATATTGTTGATAAAACGATTTTGGTCTCATTCTTCTGAAACCGCAGCTTCAGAAGAATGAGACCAAAATCAAAAACATTATAAACATAGCCTAAAAATAAATAAGCTCGATCAAACTAAACAGGAGTCCTAGCCTTTTTCTTAAGATTTTAGCTGCCACCATTTTTTCTTCTTTTCTTTAGTTGCTGCGGCATCACGATAGGTTGATATCATCACTTTAAAGACCTCTTCAATTTTTTGTATTTCACCTGTCGATTGTTTTAGTTCGTTAAGAGATTCAATTAAATCATCCTGTCTAGTATCGAATGATTGTGTGATATGTCTTATATCATCCTTTGCTTCATTAACTGTTTGAGAAACTTTCTCTAGTACATTCTGATTCTCTATTTCAGTAACTTTTACAGTCAGATCCATTCGCTTTGAAAGCTTTTCGAAAGTAGCTTTCGAATCCTTCACAATGTCACTAGAAAGGGTTGCGAATGTTTCAGAAGTACGTTCCGAAGCTTTCATAACCATTTCCGAAATTGCATGAACTTCCACTTTTCTCTTATCATCAGATCTCTGAATTGATTTAGAAATATCTTCAACAGTTTGAAATGAGGCGTTTATAAACTCATTTTTGATCTCTTCAATGAGTACATTACGGCTTACCACCATCTCATTTTTGATTTCTGATAATAGATTCTCCTTAAATGTTTCCAAAGCAGTATTAAACTCCAGCATATTGTCTGTCTGACGACTCTGTGATGTCTGAATGGATGTCTCTTCTGCTGGCTGAATCGTCATTTCGAACGATTCGGAAGTAGGTTCCGAATCGTTTTTTATATGTTTTTTTAATAATGAACGAATCATCCCTTTACTTACATCTTGTTCACGCATCTCTTTTATTTTATTAAGCAGTGTGATCTCTTTCTCTGTATAATATCTAGCACCTTGCTTCGTACGAGGAATAATAAGAAGACCTTGTAAATCTCTTTCCCACTGTCTAATTGTCCCTGTTGGAATATTTATTTGCTTAGAAACCTCATTAATCGAATAGGCTCTTAAAATCTGACTATTGTTCATATCTCCATTCCTTTCTATTTTGCAACTTAATTTGGGCTAATTTAAGTTATATTCTTTATTGTGGTTCTCTTTTTCCTGCTACCTGACAAAAGTTATCAAAAGAAGGGGGGATTCAACAAAAAGTATTGATTTAATGCGAAATTCGCCGCTTATTTTCATAACTTTTCACCAAAAGGGCCCAGATTAGAGAACATTTATAACCAATCAATTCATTAGACATAATAAATTTTACATAATTGACCACCACTTAAACGACCACCTGATTTAAACAGATGATCGTTTAAGAAGGGGAATATTAAGAAACATTTTTCATAATAATGCAGGAGAATGAGGTATGGCAAAAACATTCATCACACAAAAAATAAAAAGTGGCCCTCTGTTTATCGATTAGCAAATGGGGGTCAGTCACGTTTTGACCAACTATAAAAAGAATAGATTAAAGTTAAATAGAGGGTATATCCGATCAATGAATAAATATGCTTCCATGAAACGCTATGAACAAAAAGACCATAGACTTCCGCTTGTTTTTCACCAACAGACATTAACATACTAAAAATGATAATGAGCCCTGCTTTTTTCCATGCGTTCACTTTATTACAGGCATAAAGAAAGACACCAATTAACAAGGGGAGGCCAATCAAAGTAAACACTATATTGATTGAAAAGACCGAAGACACAGGCCTAATAGGAAAGAAATAGAAGCCTTTTCCTATAAAATATAGATCGAGGTACGTTCCTAATAATGAGCCAAGCAGGACTGATGGCAGGAAATTTGAACTATTATTAATCCAAAAGGGAAATCGCCTTTTTTGTGATTGTCGCGAACTCAAGTCTTTCAAGTGTTTTACAATATTCATGTTTAATCTCTCCAACTATATTTTCTTTAGAATTGATTAAGTAATAGAGTATCCGCCAATCTTTGTACCAGTCAGCAATTCCTGCACGTATATGCATTCGATTCTTCCATACAAATATTAGTTTAGGGCTATAGAATCTCGTTGAGCCTGGTAACAGCTGGCATGATTTTATCCTTGTTTTCAATAGTCTACTCGGAGTTTCTTCATCTACGTAATTAAATATATGGGGCCAATAATCCATTCTAGAACCAGTATGAGGAGTTGAATTCGCCCATTTTTCTGTCATTTTTAAGCGCTGGTCATCACTAAACAAAATGGCATACAATTGTTTCCCTAGTATGATCCGCTTATGTAAATTCTCAAAATGATGTAGCGTTTGACCAGCTAGCTTCACCTTCCCATCCACTACATAAGGAAATAGAATATGATTCATGGAAAGGAAATCCTGTAATTTAAATTCTAATTTGCTGAAAACTTCTTTTTTAAAAGTAGGATTTTCAAGCACTCTTGATTCTAGATAGCTTTGTTCATTAATGATAAGACTAACAGTTAATATATATGGATCATGTTCACGCCAAAAATGATGCCAAATCGTTTCCATAAAAGTTGACACGTGTAAATGCTTTAACAGATAAAATAAGTTCTGTCCGTTTTTTTTACTTTCTTCATATACCAAAAATTGCGGGAACGCATCTTGAAAAATCAGCCAATTTCCTCGTTCTAAAAACGTGAAAAATGAATCCGCCTCATTCTTTGTCAATAGTCTTGGGAGTAATCCACCTTTTAAATCCGTCATATTCCATCCGCCATTTCGAGAAACCATATGTCCTAAAAAAGCCCAATGGATTTCCGGATGCACATTATAAAAGTCAAGATAGGCTTTCGTTCTTGTGACATTATTTTTATTCAGAATACATGTTTGATCTTTGATTTTCTGGACAAGAGCTGTTTCTTTCGGTGAAAGATTTTCATCTTTGAAGGATTTTTTGCTTTTATTCTTCAATTCTTTCTTTAGTTCCATAAGAGGTTCAGGGAGTATTACTTTTTTCTGATTCATGATCTTATTCCAAATGATCATTACCTCCTTGGGCAAATTCACTCGAACATCTATGAATATATAGCTAATGTGGAATGTTTAAAGGTAAGGAATGGATATAGCAGTAACCTGAGGGCTGGCATTATCCCGATAAATCGTGGAATTAGCCCTTGAAAACCGGAATATCCACTAATTGTTATATGATCATTCTATTAAGGACATTAGAAATTCATGATGAAAATTTAATGAAACAGCTTACGGTGCGGGATTTAAAGCAAACAAGAACAAATGCTTTTTTATGATGAACTCGCGTGGAACTAACATTAGCTATAGAAATATATTACGCTAGTGATAGCTGAGCATATAGTGGCGTTGAACTATTGGTTATCATTTAGTTATAGGGATTCAGACGAATAGATTCGTCTGATTATACGGGAATTCTGGATTTTACTACAGTAAGTGAATAATTATTCTTGAATAATAGGATAAAAACCGAATGAAATTACTTTTTTTTATAAAAGGATTCGTTTATAATGATTTGAACTAAACAGAGGGGGAAATTCATATGTATCAATCGAAAAAAATCTTATTATTAGGATCTGGTGAATTAGGAAAAGAAGTCATTATTGAAGCGCAAAGACTTGGCGTTGAGACGATTGCTGTTGACCGATATGAACATGCACCTGCTATGCAAGTGGCTGATCGAAGCTATGTGATTGATATGTTAGACCCACAGCAAGTTCGAAAGATTGTCGAAACTGAAAAACCAGATTTGATTGTACCGGAAATCGAAGCCATCGCTACATCTGAACTTATAAAATTGGAAGAAGAGGGCTTTCGTGTAATTCCTACTGCACGAGCGACCATGCTAACGATGGATCGCGAAGGTATTCGCCGCTTGGCCGCAGAGACTCTTAAGCTTCCTACAGCTAAATATGAATTTGCCAACACATATGAAGAATTTGTACAAGGGGCACAAGAAATGGGTTTTCCCTGCGTGATAAAGCCTCTTATGAGTTCTTCAGGTAAAGGGCAAAGTGTTTGCCGCTCTGAAGTGGAGTTAGAAGCATGTTGGAAAGTCGCGCAGAATGGGGGCAGAGTGCAAAATGGAAGGGTGATTATTGAAGAGTTTATTCAATTTGATTCAGAGATTACCCTTCTGACTGTACGTGCTGTAGGAGGGACGATCTTTTGCGCACCGATTGGTCATATTCAAAAAGATGGTGACTATATAGAATCCTGGCAGCCACATGATATGACGGAACAACAAATCCAAGAAGCTAAAAAGATTGCCAAAACCATTACGGATGAGCTTGGGGGATATGGAATATTTGGGGTAGAACTTTTCCTTTCGGGAGATCAGGTTTATTTCAGTGAGGTATCTCCGCGTCCGCATGATACCGGTTTAGTCACTCTTGTTACCCAAAATCTATCGGAATTTTCCCTACACGTTCGAGCGATTTTAGGATACCCAATCCCTGCTATTATTCAGGTTACACCAGGAGCCAGCCGCCCGCTAAAAGCTGGAGAAGAATTAAATACTTACAAAATTGGTGGGTTAGATGAGGCGTTAGCTGTACCTAACACAGAAGTACGAGTATTTGGAAAACCAGTAACAAAGGTAGGTCGTAGGGTTGCAGTTGCTTTAGCTACTGCAGATAGCACGAAAAAAGCGCGGGAGAATGCGAAACAAGTATTGGATAAGTTGAATGTCCTAAAGTAGTTTGACGTTAGAGAAGACACAAAAAAACGCGCTAAATAAAAAAGCAAGGTTGTGGCAAGATCCAACTCCTTCAATGATTAACCAATCATTGAAGGAGTTAAGATCATGTAATATTAATAGAATCAAATAACAAACAAATACTATAGTTTGCTAATACATTAAATATCCCCAAACATGACAGTCAAAGATAATCTGGAGGCCGCCCCTAGAGTGTTGAAAAAAGAGCCATCCAGTGTAATCTAACAATGAAGTGCTGAGCTCCTGGAGAAAGTTGGGCTCTCTAATCGGGCAACGGCTTACCCAGAAAATCTCTCGGGTGGTCAAAAACAAAGAGTAGCCATTGCCCGAGCTCTTATGATGAATCCTGAAATTCTGCTGTTTGATGAACCAACTTCCGCCTTGGATCCGGAATTGACAGGTGAAATACTGCAAGTAATGAAGCACTTGGCTGCAGAACCCATGACTATGATTGTCGATATCCATGAGATGGAGTTCGCTAAGGTAGTAGCAAACGGGGACATTATCGAATCAGGACATCCGGCCGATTTGTTGACGAATCCAAAGTTTGACCGAACAAAAGCTTTCTTAAACCTTAGTTTGAAAAAATCCATAACATAGCTCTATTAATAGTATAGTTCTCATAGTGAACTTAAATGCGGCTGAAGAAATGGGATTTCTAGTTACTAATACTAAACTATATGGACGGTTTTCAAATTGAATGACACACTCTGCTAAGCAGAACCTCTCACTAAGGGAAATTCTGCTTTTTTCACCTAATAAAGCTTATAAAACGATTTTTAGCCGAAAACATAATCAAATAATACTAGTTTTGTTGTGTTAAAATATATAAATAAAGGAAAATGATAGAGATGGTATTTATAAACGGTTATTTGTGTACTTCATTGTAAAGGTGTTTTGACTAAACATTTCAAAACGTCAGGTTTTCTTTTAAAGGTATTGAAAGCGCTTTTATTTTTTGGTAATCTTTATAGAAGATACATAGATGAAAAATTCAGATAATGGGTTAAAATTAGGAAGTTGGAGGTCATCATACTTGGATGAAATTTTAATTGTTGAAGACGATGCGGATATTCAGAAGATTTTATCGATGAATTTATCTCTTGAAGGGTTTGCTTATACGATTGCTTCAACTGGAATGGATGCTATTAAAAAGGTTCGGGAAAAAACACCAGATCTTATTCTTTTGGATATTCAATTACCCGATATGAATGGAATTGATTTATGTCAGCAACTGAGAGAAATGACAGCCGTACCCATCCTGTATGTAACCTGTAATAATGAAGATAAGGAAAAAATTCTTGCTTTTGCAATGGGAGGCGATGATTATATTGAAAAACCCTTCAACTCAAGAGTTCTAATCGCCCGCATTAAAGCCCACTTAAGACGAAATTCAATTAATCACAATCAAAATACGTTAAAAAGGCAAATCACTTTTGATGATATCGTCATCGATCTATCAGCTCGGGAAGTAAAGCGAAATGGCCAAGTGATTGAATTAACAGCAAAGGAATTCGAATTGCTTACTTTTTTTGCCCAACACCCCAATCAAGTATTTTCAGCAGAACAGCTATTAAATCAAATTTGGGGATATGATTCGTTTAGTGAGAAAAGTACGATTATCGTTCATATTTCAAACTTGAGGAAAAAGATTGAGGATTATCCAGTAAACCCATCCTACATTATTACAATGAGGGGGGTCGGATACAAGTTTGTTCAAACGTCTCTTTAAGATAAAAAAATCCCACTATTTTAAAATATTAGCATTTACAACAATGATCTCTTTTATTCCCTTTGTTATGATCGCTGCATACAGTATGTATCAAGGGAGCAATCTATCAAACCAAATCTTGAAAGACCAAATAGCCAATACAAAAAAAGAAGTTTTATCACAAAAACTCTTGTATTTACAAAAAGAAACTCAAAATTTGAATACAGATTTGCACAATCTCGAAAACACATTAAGATTAATTCAAAAACAAGCTGAAACTATTTATAGTCGACCTAACCTAGCTCTTTCAAATGAATTACATGTAACAAAGGGAAAAGAAGGTTACTTGTGGGAAACATTTGACGATAAATATGAAAAAACAAATGTTTTTATTAGTTCGAGATCAAGCGATTTGGTTGATACAGCAATAAATGAACTGAAAATCGCAAAGCAACTTGAACCATTGTTCGTTCAAACGATGGAAAATGAAACGATGATCAATGCCGTTTACTTAGCGTTACCAAGTTCTTCTTGGCTGTATTATCCGTTTTTAGACGTAGAGGCAGCCATTTCTTCAAAAAAATTTGCACCTAATCTGCGTTTTCAAGAGTATGAATTTTATACAGTTGCTTTAAATCCACAACGGAAAGTGAAGTGGACGAAACCTTATATATGGTCGGCTAAACCGATGGGGGATGTAACGAAAGAGGATTGGCTTATTTCAGCTGGAGCACCTGTTTATTTGACGACAGGCGAATTCAAAGGGATGGTAGGTTTAGATGTTCCTATTGAAAACATAACAAACAAATTAATGGACGTCAATTTCAGTGAACCTAACGCCTTTGCCTTTTTAATTGATGATAAAGGTACTTTTATTTCGGGACAAAATAAAGCAGAAGGGATCCAAAAGAACGTACCTCTTATGAATAGCGCTTTAAAAAATAAAGAAGGCATCTTGCCAATAACCTATTCCAATTCAAAGGCGTATCTTTTATCTTCATCATTAAATAACGGATGGCGTCTCAATTTTATCATTTCAGAGTCTGATATTGTCGAACCGATTGTAAAAAGTACAGAGGCACAAACGAATAAGCATATGCTGCTTTTTTTATCTCATCTTTTAGTATTTTTACTATTCGGAATCATTATTCTGTTGTATTTGACATACCGTTTTTCACGAACAATCACCCAGCCAATTGATCAGTTAACTACTGCGCTAAGAGAAAGTGCTGACGGCAATTTTGTGAAAGAACTTCATATTGAGCAAGAAGATGAAATTGGTAACTTGGCGGTAGCGTTTAATTTTATGAATCAAAAAATCCAAGAATTAATTGGGGAATTAAACTTAAAAGCTCATCAACTGGAAGACAAAGTGTTAGAGCGAACAAAAGAGTTGGAAAATGCTAATGAACGGTTAATTAATATAAACCAACAACTTCAAGAATCAGAAAAACGGAGAAAAGAATTTATGTCACAGATATCTCATGATTTAAAAACGCCGTTAACGTCCGTACGGGAATACACAGAAATCTTAGTTAATCATCAGTTACTTCCTGAAGCCCAGAAAAAAGAAATTATGAATTCCATACTACTACGAAGTAATCATATTATCCAATTAATAAATGACTTATTTGATATGAACACGGATGATGATGGAGATTACATAAAAGAAGTCATTCCATTTGATTTCTTAATAGAGCAATCATTAAACATGATTGCGATCCGATCAGAAGGGTCCGATATTGAAATTACTGAAAACTATGAAATAGGTTCATTGTTCATTTTTGTTGATCCTAAGAAAATGAATCGCGCCTTTATTAATATTTTGGAAAATGCTATTAAGTATTCAAAATCAATAAATGATGAGAAAATAAAAATAGATATTTTTGCCTATCAACAAAATGATAACCTGGTCATAAAGTTCAAAGATTACGGAATAGGTATATCGGAAACAAATAAAGAAAAAATATTTCTTCCATTTTATAGAGAGAAAAGGACAAGAACTGAAAAAATCCAAGGCAATGGATTAGGTCTGTCTATTGTTCAAAAAATTATTGCGGCACACGAAGGTCATATTTTAGTGGAAAGCAAAGTAAGCGTAGGAACGACGATTACCATTGTGTTGCCTTTAGTAGAAACATCAGACATTGTCTAGTATGCAAACTCGCTTTATCGTATTTAGTAGAAATTAAAGTTCGCTCTAACGTATAGAAGAACTTGAGGGTGTCCTAAACAAAAGGTCAGACTCATATTTACTATAATATCGTTTATAAACGGTTTATAGGGGTGTGAGATCTTGATCCTTGGGGACACCCTCTTTTTTTGCATAAGGAAGTCATTATTATTCCGTTTGTCGACAGGATGTGGGTAAAATAGTGCAAATTCATGTTATTGAAAATTTATCGTTAGTTTAGATTGACTTTAGGATAACTTTATAAATAAATATTATGATACATGTATAGAAAAAAGTTACAGCGAAGAGATGCACAGTTTGAATGAAACGAACGCTACTATCGTAATTCAGATTGTTTGACCGTTTATAGTGTAAGCGTTATCACGTGTAATCATCATCCACCTAGAACAATTAGAAACATATTTGTATGCAGGGAAGAAATGATTGTCGCTAACAAACAAGAGATCAACATAATGCCGGAGCAGTTGAACGATTCGTGTTAAAGACCAACTATAAAGTTACATTTGACGGTGAAAGCGCTGGAGTTGCTTATTGTTAGCAAATCGACTGACTTAAACCTTCAATTCTATAATTGAACGGTTAGGAGGCGGATATGTGGAAGTCATTTATGTAAATGAAAGCAACAGGCATTTGTTTCTAGCAGAATCTGAACCAAGTGTGATTGCTTTAGGATTTTTTGATGGGGTTCATCTAGGTCATCAACAAGTCATCAACGAAGCTATAAAAATCGCTGATGAAAAGCAACTGCAACTCGCTTGTATGAGCTTTTTCCCCCATCCAAAAGAAGTACTTAAAAGAGATAAGAAAAAAATTCAATATTTAATGCCGATGTTAGCCAAGCAAAGAATTTTGAAAAAGTTAGGTGTGCAAAAATTTTACATCGTGCAATTCGATCCGGATTTTGCTTCGTTAACACCAGAGCAATTCGTACAAAAATATCTCCTTGATTTCGGAGTAAAGTATGCGGTTGCAGGATTTGACTTTACTTATGGACAATTTGGCAAAGGGAATATGGATCGAATAAAAGCGGACTCTAACCACGTCATTGAAGGAATAAAAGTAAAGAAAGTGGAGATTGAAGGCGAAAAAATAAGCTCTACTCTAATAAGAAATTTAATTTCTACCGGAAAAATGGACATCATTCATCGTTACTTAGGCGAACATTATCAGATCAAAGGGAAGGTTTTTTCAAATAATACAAGTGTTGAAGTAGTACCGAGCCCTTATTATCTACTTCCTCCCCCTGGAGTATATGAAGTATCTGTTTTAAAAGGGGGTGAATCATACGACCAAGTCGTATTAGTCACACAAGATGCTGCTAAAATAATTTTTCCTGCACACAGCATGCGATTATTAGAAAACCAAGAAGACATTCATATAAGCTGGATAAATCGTTTGTCTCCTGGATTGTTCACGATATTGGAGCAACACCCTAAATATAACATGATGAATAAACCGGTTTTTACTTCCGGACTATTATAAAAAAATATAAAAATAATGGAGGAACAAAAATGAGTACAGAAACTACATGGTTAGATGAATTAACGTATTTAAATGATAAACCAGGTGTTAAGGTCATAAAAGCTGGGACATATAAAAAGAAGGAATTAAATAGTATTCTTGGTATTCCAAATCTTGAGAGCCAAATTATTGATGTTCCAGTTTGCACAGATAAGCATGCTTTACAAATGGGTTACTTCTCTATGCAAAATTCAGAAGATTTCGAATTCATGTACACATTTTTAGAAATAAAAATCGTCTATAGAGGGAAAATAATTGTTCGTGACGAGCACGGGAAAAAGTATATCGCTGAAGAAGGAGATGTATTCGTTTTCAGCCCAACTACAACCGTTATATTTGACGGTGAAAGCGACGGAGACGCTTTTTATACCGCACATCGTCTGCCTGAACCCTCGTTTATCTAAGTAATAAAAATAGTGAGTAATAGAATTTGAATATATGATAATAAAAAAACTGTTAGGAGTGGGTAAACATGAGTCAATCAACAACAGAAGCAAAAAACTATGATTATTTGAGCAAAGCACCTGGTTTCCAAATTATTAAAGCAGGCACTTACCAAAAGAAAGAATTGAATGGTCTGCTAGGAATCCCAGCACTAAAAAGCCAAATCATTGATGTTCCTGTTACATCAGAAGAAAATGCCATTTCAATGGGATACTTCGATATGCAGCCAGGTGAAGAATTTGAATTTGTCTATGAGTTTTTAGAAGTGAAATTCGTCATCAAAGGTCAATTTATATTACGGGATATAGAAGGAAAAAAATATGTAGCAAAAACAGGAGATGTAATCATCTTTACGCCTAATGTACCGGTGATTTTTGATGCTGAAAGCGATGGAGAAGCTTTCTATACAGCCCATCGTATACCTGAACCATCATTTTTGTAAAACATGCTGGAACATAAACAAAAAACAGTATGACCCCAACTGAATAACGTTTAAATATTCTAATTTACCTTAAATGAAAAAAGGGGGGATCCAGCGATGCATACAGTCAATGCCATGAGCTATCAGGACTTTGACTTTGAATTAGAAGGTCAGAAAGTACTGTTAGAAGATATTTTCCCGAATTTCAATGAATATGACCGCGTTGGAGTGGTCGTAAGAGAAACAGGTGGCGGAACTGGTGCGAGTAGTTTACTAATGTCGGCACTTACAAGATTTTATGATTTTTTTCGACCTAATCTTGGTGTTGAGCCTGGGCAACAGTTTATTTATCCCGAGTTTTTTATCTTCCATGTAGGGAAGCTGCATATGACCCATTATTGGATGGATATTTGGCCGCCGCATAAAGAGATTATCGTTGAGGATGATCCTGAACAAATTTTAGAAGCGATTAATGACCGCGGCATTACACGGTTGCTCGTGGAAGACATTACGCCTATCCAACCTGTTTTTTTAAGAGAAACATTAAATAGTGCGAAACATCGAGTTGTTAGCGCATTGGCTTATTCTCCGACAGGTCGTGTTGAAAATAGCGATGTCCAGATCACCAGTTGTGAAGCTGCAGAAAAAAATGTACTTGACACTATCAAAGTTTCAGAAGATCTTTCGAATGAAGAAATGGCTCTATTACTAGAACGACGGAACTCTCTTAAAACGAATGGGCGTGTAACTGAAACATATCGCCGCATCGAAGTATCCAATGCTTTGAACATGCTTACTCAAAATACTGAACCGGGTCCTACTACCCGAAGCTATTTTAAAATGCTTGAAATGGAAGATGGGATTTCGAAAGACAAAGTCATTTAATTGAATCTACACCTATATTAATCTACATCAATATTAAATCATATTGATATCCTATTAATTTAAATAAAAATTGCTGAGGAGTGAAGATTCATGTCAGTTTCTAACACAGTATTAAATGAAGGTATTATGCAAATTCCAAGCTGGTGGACTTGCCCTCCAGGTTATGAAGAATTACAAGCGAAGGCACACGCACTTGGAAAAAATGAATTGCTAGAAAGAGCTGCAATTTCTGATCAGGAAAGCCGCTATCCTCGTGAAAGTATAAGTAAAATTGCTGAAGCAGGATTTGGCGCTGTTACCCTTCCGAAAGAGTATGGTGGACTTGGAGCTGGACTTACTGGTTTTGCCGTATTATCTGAAAGTTTCGCACAATATTGTGCATCTTCAACGATGTGTTGGGTTATGCATACAGCTGCTGTTCAAACACTATTTTCAGCTGGTAACGAAGAGCAGCGTCAGCGTTTTATTCCTGATGTTCTTCGAGGAAAAATCGGCGGGTTAGCTTTTAGTGAACCAGCAACTGGAAGTCACTTTTGGAATGTAGTTAGTGAAGCCCCGCGTCTCGGAAATGGCTACTCATTGAATGCAGATAAATCATTTGTTACAAGTGCTGGAGAAGCTGATTGGTATGTCGTGGCGACAACGTATCCAGAAAGTACAGATTCTGATAAATTAATGTTCTTACTTGTAGAAAATGGGCAAGAGGGGATTACGCAATTTCCATTCTCTGCAATGGGACTTCGCGGAAATTCTAGTGGACCAATGAAATTTAGAGATGTATATGTCCCGGCTGAAAACCGTCTCGGCAGTGAAGGTGGGATGAATTATCACAATGATAATACCATCGATCCACTGTTTTTATTAGGAACAGCTGCTTGTTGGACTGGAATTGCACAAGGTGCTCTTAATGCAGCAATTAATGGTGCGAAGAAAAAGGTTCATGCTGATACCGGAAAATCAGTAGCTAGTTATCAAGTCATCCGTCATGAATTGGCGAAAGCGCAAATAATGGTGGACAGTGCAAGAAGTATGCTTTATCGAACAGCTGAAGGTCTGGATAAAGCTATTGCAAATGGGACGCCACTAGGAGAATGCCTCTTCCCAATTTGGCAATTAAAAACTCATGCAGCTGATATCGTTATTCAAGTAACGAACCAAGCACTACAAGTTTCAGGAGGAAGAGGCTATTTGACAGGTCAAGTAGAAAAATATTTACGTGATGGTCGCGCTGGTGCAATAATGGGACCTACAAATGAAATTTTACGTGAGTGGATTGGTAATACATTAATCGATGTTCCATGGTTTGAGTAAATTATAGAAGAAATTAAATTTCCATTTATATTCCAGGACCGAAACGAAGTGGTTTGGTTCTGGTATATACCTCTTTTGAAAGGGTATGGCCCATTTCAACCTAAAACAATTAACATCTTCTCGGTAAAAATGGCACTGGGATTCCGTAAGTTTTTCTTTTTTGGAGTGGTACTTCATTTATTTGTTATAGGGGCACACATAATAAATCCTCTTTGGACTCACCTCAATAATAGGAGAAAGGAAGCCACCCTTCATCGAAGATTAGTATGATGTTATTATGAGTCAAATACTTCCAGTTAAATTTTCGGAATATTTTGCATTTTAATCTTTTGAATAACCAAAAAATATCAAGACCATTTAGTTTTGAAAGTCGAAAGATGGTACAAGTAAATCCTTGTTTCCGCTAACTCGACATATGCCAACAGGATTATATTAGTATAAGGAGGATATTTAGCATGAAGTTACTAGGGATATCAGGAACAATTACTGGATCGAAACCACGAGTTGTCGTTCAACAAGTATTAGACGAAGTAAAGCGAAACAACCCGGAAATTGAAGTAGAATTGCTCGATTTGAAGGATTATAATATTCAGTTCTGTGATGGCCGTAATCCGTCATCGTATACGGGGGATACGAAGAAAGTGATCGATATTGTTTCCACAGCAGATTTTTATATTATTGGTACTCCAATTTTCCAAGGTTCTATTACTGGCGCTCTTAAAAACTTATTCGACTTAATCCATCCGAAAGATTTTCGCAATAAAGTAATGGGCTTTATTGCTACAGGGGGAACATATCAACATTATTTAGTCATTGAAAATCAATTGAAGCCAATTGCCGGATATTTCCGTGCATTTGTTGCACCAGGATTTGTTTATGCTCATAATGACCATTTTAGTCCTCAAAATGAACTAGTTGATAAAGAAGTATTAGAACGTGTGACCGCTTTAAGTGAAGAAGTCGTCCTTATGCAGAAAGCACTAAAAGCTTCAAAGAGCGCTATTCAATATAATTGAAGGGCAAGTTGAGGTGATCAAACATTAAACGAATCATTAATGAAAAAAAGAATGAACAGCGTGTAGAATAACCTCTTTTTTCTAAGAATTCAACTAGGGAAAAGAGAGTTTTTCTTTTTAGAAACATTAACTATTTAGGAATAGCCGAAACAATGATTTTCTTGATTATTAAAGTGTTAAATGTGCAATTCTTCTCAACTGAACTTAGCCTATGGAAGTTGTTGGATATACGAATAGTTTCTTAGATGATAACGGTAATGAATTTCAGCGAGCATTAGGATATGAAAATGAAGCTGTAATCATTACATTAGGAGGGGCAATTATGAGTTTAGTGGATATTGCTAGAACTAAACACAAAGAGAAGACAGTACGTTTGGGCTTTATGTGGGCTTTATGGGCAGCTATATTGTGGGGAGCATGGTATGTACCTGGATCAGCGATTTGGTATGAGTTTCCTTTCGTTTCCATGCCTTTTCTTACAAATTCTGAATATGTGACAGCGGCAGCCGTAATAGCCGGGTTAAATGCAATCGCTGTTTTATTGTTTATGTTTGTGTGGACAGGCGTTTTAGGTAAATGGAAAGATTACGGACGGACGATTGTTCAGTTTAAAAAAGTGACGAAATGGTATTTTGTAGCCGCAATTTTCGGCGGACCGATGGCTATTTTCGGAAGCTTTTTAGCGATCGGCTTTATTGGCGGTGTTTTTGCGGCAGTGGCAGCATTAATGTATCCCATCGTAGGTTCTATACTAGCGTACAAATGGTACGGTGAAAAGATAACTCGGAGGGCTGCTATTGGTATCGCTATGATTATTATCGGTGGGATCGTCGTATTTGCTCCTGGTATTTTAGGAGAGCTCAAAGACAGCTCAGGCGCTTGGTTAGGATACTTAGGCGGATTAATGGCTGCCATTGGCTGGGGCATTGAAGGCGCCATTGCTGGACGAGCACTGGATGTTACAGATCCTGATATTGGCTTAACACTTCGATTTACGGGTGAAGTCTTCTGGTGGGTAGCGGTAATCTTTCCGCTGTTTATCCTATTTGGTGATGTGCCCATTGTTCCAATGATCGCAAAAACGATGACGTTGTTACCGATAACTTGGCTGCTTTTAGCCGGCATTACATTTGGCTTTTGCTACGTATCATGGTACAAGTCCTTCCCATTAATTGGCGTTGGAAGGGGTCAAGCAATCGGAGACTTATATGGAATCTTCGCCATCATTTTTATCAGTATCTTCACCCTTACTCCGCCAGAATGGAATTTCGTTTTGGGAGCATTGGTTGTAATAATCGGCGGGTTTGTCATGTTTACTGAAAAACGGGATGTACTAGAAGTCATCCGTACCGTACCTTCAGACAAGAAAGAAAAAGAGGAGGCGATATAAATGCCGAAAATTCATATTAAAGGAAGGATTCTACAAATCATACGTGAGCATACGATGGAAAGACCAGACAAAGGAATATGGGATTATGATATTGCCAAGCAAATTCTGAAAGAATACGGGTTGGCTGGAGCATATGCCTTAGGGAATGTCCGAGTAACATTAACTGATTTGTTTTCAGGAGCGCTTATAGAAACCATTGATGAAAAGTTAGACAAGGGTGAGCACTTTAGTAAGGGTAAGTTATTATTTAAATATTCTCTTACAAGCTTCGGTGAAGCCAGGATGCGTGATACAGGAATCATTTAACTAACTAAGGAGTGGATTATATGCCTGAAATGAGCGAGTTTTGGGGCTTTGAATTAGCTCCATATATTTCGATATTTGGAATAACTGCCTTGGCGCTATTTTGTCTTTTTACAGCTAGGACGTATGTGAAGAAATTATGAATTGGTTTGATTGTGTCAGAATTTAAGGTCTAAAATATTTTATTAATGATGATCGATGGTTCGATGGCTTCGAGTACGAAAACTCGTAGCCATTTTTTTTTACCAACAAGAAGATCTATTATATTATCTTGATTCAGTATAAATTGAATAGATATTTTCAAACAGTTTTCTTTATTAATTTAGAAGTATTTGTTTTGCTAAAAACGAAAGGTAAATAGATCATAACGGATTAATTCCTCTTTTCTACGGTAATCCCAAATGAATGACCAAAATAAATGGTAGTTATGTGCTTTTATTTTAACCTCAATTTAATGTGACAGTAGGACAAATGACTTTTTAAACTTTATGTATATTTTCACTCGACAGATAATTCATTTACATAGATCTTTGTGGTGAAAAAAATGCAAGTTTTCTCTAAGATTTTAAATTAATTAAAATGAAAGTTGAAAATTCAGAAAATTGTTGACATCCATTTTCAGGTGATTTATACTTCAAAATAGATGAACACCCTAATTAAATAATAAATACACTCTTATCGAGAGCGGCGGAGGGAATAGGCCCTGTGAAGCCCGGCAACCATTAAGTGAATGCTTAAAAAGGTGCTAAATCCTGCAGATCATGTGATCTGAAAGATGAGGGAGGTTTTTTTTATTAAAACCCTCTTCTTACTAGAAAGAGGGTTTTTTTATGATTATTAAACCAAGTAAACAAATGGGGACTGTTTAATTTATGGGTAGAAGAAAAAATAGGGAAAAGTGGAGGTATTAAAATGAAGAATAGGCTTAGAAGTACACTGGCACTAATTGGATTAATATTGCTTTCTGGTTGCTCGAATGATGTAAGTGGTACTGGGACAGATGCTAAACCAAAGAAAATTATCCTCGATTATGCGTATTATTCACCGGTCAGCTTGGTATTAAAGGATCAGGGCATTGCTGAAAAAAAATTCAAAGATGAAGGCATTGAAGTTGAATTTGTACTTAGTCAAGGATCAAATAAAGCGTTAGAATTCCTTAGCTCAGAGAGTGTTGATTTCGGTTCCGCTGCCGGTGCGGCTGCACTATTAGCCAAAGAAAAAGGTACACCAATCCAAACCGTTTATATTTCTTCCAAACCAGAGTGGACAGCACTTATGGCGAAAAAAGGTACAATCAATTCTGTATCTGATTTAAAAGGCAAACGTATTGCAGCTACACTTGGTACTGACCCCTATATTTTTCTGTTGAGAGCCCTGAAGGAAGCTGGTCTTTCCTCAAAAGATGTCGAAATTGTCAACTTACAGCATAGTGACGGTGCCCTAGCCGTACAATCAGGTGATGTTGATGCCTGGGCTGGTCTTGACCCTCATATGGCAAAGGTCGAATTGGAGTCAGACATTCAAATCTTTTATCGTAACCCAAATTTCAATAGCTTTAGCACACTTGATGTTCGCGAGGAATTCGCTGAGAAATACCCCGTTTATGTTGAGAAAGTCCTTGAAGCATATGAAGAAGCGCGTCAGTGGACAATTGCCCATCCAGATGAAACGACAGAAATCCTTGCTAAAGAAGCTAACATTTCATTAGAAGTAGCAAAAAAGGAATTGGAACGAAATGACTTTTCAGAACCGATTCCAAGTGATGAACAAAAGACTATCATTATAGGGTCAGGTGAAGTTCTAAAAGAAAATGGTTTATTAAAAAGTTCGACTGATGTTGAAAAACTGACTGATAAACTATTTAATTCTAAATTTTCCGAAAAAATCCTCAAATGATGGATCAGAAGGGATTGAGAATAGAATGTTGGAGCATAGAGAACATGCAGTTTTAAGTAAGGTGAATAAAACAAAAGAATCACGTTTCACAAAGCCGAAGATAAATCGCAAAGTATTGCTTGGTAGCATCCTGCCGTTGACACTGTTGATTATCTGGGAAGCTTCCGGCAGGATGGGGATAATCGAATCGCACCTTCTTCCTATACCTTCAGTAATAGTAGAAGGGCTGTATCAGATGGCATTGGAAGGAACTCTTTGGGGTCATATCGGAACAACTTTAATTAGGGTATTTGCCGGTTTTCTTATCGGAACATTCACAGCAGTTATAATTGGATCACTAGTCGGCTATATGAAGATTTTCGAAGAATTAATAGATCCAATTATTCAGGCCTTTCGCTCCATCCCATCTCTTGCTTGGGTTCCATTATTCATCTTATGGATGGGCATCGGGGAATCCTCTAAGGTAATATTGATCGCAGTCGGAGTGTTTTTCCCAGTTTATCTGAATATGGTCGCTGGGATACGGGGTGTAGACAGAAAACTGATTGAAGTCGGTAAAATTTATGGATATACGTCCTTTGAAATTGTCAGCAAAATTATTCTTCCCGCATCGCTTCCTTCATTATTAACAGGAATCCGAAGTGGCCTCGGACTTGGTTGGATGTTTGTTGTCGCTGCTGAAATCATGGGAGCCTCAAAAGGACTCGGATACTTGCTAATAGTGGGACAGAATACGTATTCTCCTGATGTTATTATCGGAAGTATTATCTTATTCGCCATTCTTGGGAAATTCACTGATTGGCTTTTGAAATTTATTGAAGAACGCTCACTAAGATGGCAAGATAGTTATGCAAATCAACGTTAGGAGGGACTTAGAATGTTGTCCGTAGAGCAAGTTTCGCGAACATTTAATCATAAACAGGTTGGTTTTACAGATGTTTCGTTCACCGTCAAGGAAGGGGAAGTCATCGGTATCCTAGGCACGAGCGGCTGCGGGAAAAGTACATTGCTTCGAGTTCTAGCAGGGCTTGACAAGAACTATACGGGCAAGTTCACATGGGAAAAGGAGCAGGTCGGGATGATGTTTCAGGAGCCCCGTTTAATGCCGTGGCTAACAGTGGAACAAAATGTCGGTTTTGGAATGAAGGGTGATAGCAACTCTACTATTCAAGAGCTGCTCAAGCTAGTAGGATTAGCGGGATTTGAAAAGCTTTATCCTAAGGATCTTTCAGGGGGGATGGCCCAACGGACAGCACTAGCACGGGCACTTGTAACTGAGCCCAAGGTTATATTACTCGATGAACCATTCAGTGCGGTTGATGCTTTTACAAAAATGCAGCTACAGAAGCTTTTGCTTTCCATCTGGAAACAACAGAATACAACCATGTTGCTTGTTACTCATGATATTGATGAAGCATTATTTCTATGTGACAAGATATTCATCCTTAGAGGCCAACCTGGTGAATTGTATGAGACGATAATAATTTCGGAACCTAAACCGCGAGATCGCGGCGATTTTAAATTAACTACTAGGAAGGCTGAAATCCTTTCTTTACTTGATTTAAAACAAACTGTTTAAAATGAATACCTGCATATTAATTTGGGGATAATTAAAAACTTGTGTATTTTGATTTGACGAATGAAGATATCTTTACATGAGAGAATCGGAAGTAAAGTTACATTACCTAAAGTGTTTGAGAACGCTTTAATATCAAGAGATATAGTTTTCTATAGGATGTGTGATTCATATTTTAGTTGCTAACGACCAAGTTGTATTGGAAGGGAATTAGAATTGGATTGAAGTGAATTCTGTTACATGGTTGTTTATTATAAATTGAGTTAAACCATATCAAGTGTACGAGAAAATTGTACCAAACAATTCATTCAAAAGAACTAAAGTGGATTAATCTTAAAATGATAGTTGAAGATTGCTGAATAATTTGATAAAATGTAATAAATGAAAAGACTATATGTAACTGGCGAAACGCGGATAACCGTGAGGGAGCATATAGTGTCGTAGCCGTTCGCCTGGGCAGAGGTAAGGGAAATTCCCCTTGCCTCTTTCTGTATATTAGGAGAAAATATTGAAGTAGATGCTTCTTTTAAATGCTATTATTATAGAAAATGCAGCTTTTCATAAAATTTGAATAGTGACAAGTTTCTTTATGGGGAATTTGAAAACTATCATACATAAAAAGGGGAGTAAATAATATGAGCACATTAATTTTAGACAAAGTGAAAACAATCAAAACTTTAAATAATATTACAGAAAGTGGGCTAAATGTATTTAATAACGATACCTATACGATCGACAATGATACTGAAAACCCTGATGCAATTGTTGTTCGTAGTTTTAATATGCATACAATCGAATTCGGCAATCAATTAAAAGCAATCGCACGTGCAGGAGCTGGTGTTAATAATATTCCGGTTGACAAATGTACAGAGCAAGGTATTGTTGTTTTTAATACGCCAGGTGCTAATGCTAATGCTGTAAAAGAAATGGTACTAACAACATTAATGGCTTCATCTCGTAACCTTTTTGCCGGTGTGGCTTGGACAAAGACATTAGAAGGAGAAGGCGAAAAAATTCCAAAGCTTGTAGAAGCAGGAAAGAAACAATTTGTTGGAAAAGAAATTAAAGGGAAAACTCTAGGTGTAATTGGTTTAGGCGCGATTGGTGCACTTGTAGCGAATGATGCGCTTGATTTAGACATGGATGTGATTGGCTTTGATCCATTCATCTCTGTCGATACAGCTTGGAATTTGTCTCGCAATGTACAGCGCGCTATGACGATTGAACAATTGTTCGCTAACTCTGATTATATTACTGTACACGTTCCGTTAACAGATGACACTGCAGGAATGTTTAACGAAGAAATATTTAGCATCATGAAGCCAGGAGTTCATATTTTGAATTTCTCACGCGGTGAGCTTGTGAATGAAACAGATATGGAAGCTGCACTTGAAAGCGGGAAAGTCGGAAGATATATTACAGACTTCCCAAATGAAAATGTATTGAAAATGAAAAATACAATTCCAATCCCACATCTTGGTGCTTCTACCCAAGAATCAGAAGAAAACTGTGCCATTATGGCAGCTCGCCAAGTGAAGGAGTTTCTAGAAACAGGAAATATCAAAAACTCAGTGAATTTTCCAAATACCACCCTTCCTTATACAGGAAAACAACGTGTAGCAGCTTTCCACCAAAACGTTCCAAACATGGTTGGGCAGATTACACAAGCAATATCAAGCCATGATTTAAACATTGCTGACATGGTAAACAGAAGCCGTGGGGGATACGCGTATACGATGATTGATATTGACAATAAAATAAGCGGCGATATCATTCCTGACTTGGAAGAAAAAATCAAGCAAATCGAAGGCATCGTTACAATCCGTGTTATTTAAGCATACTTTAATTGAACAGGGAGTAAGCATGGAAGACCTCTTTGATGATCAATTGAATTAATTTTAGTGAAGCCTCAATTCCTTTTAGGAATTGAGGCCATTTCATTTGAGAAGGAAATATAACAGTGTGAACAAATCGTAAAACAAGAACAACTTGATTAGTGTTAACAAGTTAGAAGGAGGAGATAGATAAATATGAAAAAGTTTATTTTTACAGTAGGAATAGTGGTGTTTTTGCTAGTGGGAGGCATGTATTAAATGATAGTTTCTTAGACAGTAGATAAGGTGATTATATTATTTTGATATAACATACACAAAGTGATAACCCGTTATTTTTATAATATTAGTCAATTTTTAATATATTAATATAATTAATAATGAAAACTTTAACTTTTCTACTGCTTTTTCATCTTCAAAATTGCATAGTAAGTCGACAAGGTTCGAATTTTAAGTAGCTGTACAAATTGGGTAACTACCAACTCTTATTATTTTATTCTGAATATTGACCACTTATCGAATAAAACAATCAAAATCTATACAAGAAAAAAGAGTAGGTATCTATGTATATCAAAATAATCCATACAAAATAACTGGAAGAACAGTTTATAACGTATGAAGCAGATTGAGGGGGATGGTTTATGGATAATCAACTGCGATGGCCCGGATTTATATTCGTCATACTGGGCGCAAGTTTTTGGGGAATTGGAGGTACGGTAGCACAACGCTTATTTCAACAAGAAAGTATAACAGTTGAATGGCTTGTATCCATTCGCTTATTAATAGCAGGCATTCTACTGCTTGTTTTATCATTCATAAGAGATCGAAAGCAAGTTTTAAAGATATGGTCAGATAAAACAGCAAGGATACAAATCGTGATATTCGGCTTATTAGGGATGCTTGCCGTTCAATACACATATATGGCTTCCATTCAGTTAGGGAATGCAGCAGTCGCAACATTATTACAATATTTAGCTCCTGTTTTTATTATTCTTTATCTAGTTTTGGCTAAAGTAAGCAAATTGAAAGCTAGAGATCTATTTGCGGTAGTTTTAGCTTTATCAGGTACATTTTTATTGTTAACGAATGGATCATTAGCTAGTCTTTCGGTGCCTGTATCTTCTGTCATATGGGGAATACTATCAGGTATTGCTCTTGCCTTCTATACTTCTATACTTTATATGCAGGGGTGTTATTGAAAAAGTGGGGTTCACTGAACGTTATTGGCTGGGCAATGATTATAGGTGGAATTGGAATGAGTATCATACAGCCTCCTTGGTCAGTTGACACTAGTAATTGGGCACTTGAGACATATTTATATTTAGGGTTTGTCATTTTCTTTGGAACGATGATTGCTTTTTGGTTTTACATTGAAAGTCTTAAATACTTAAAACCGCAAGAAACGACTTTATTAGGTAGTTTAGAACCTTTAACAGCCATAATCACTTCAGTCTTGTGGCTACACATCCCATTCGGAACTTATCAATTTTTAGGCGCTAGCCTTATATTATTTATGGTTCTATATTTATCGTTTTTCAAAGATAAATCTGAAAAGGAAAGGTTACGAATTATTCGAACAGAAGAGTTGGGCTCGTGAATGACCCCTCCTTAACACCTTTTCGGGTTGTTTGAAGAAGGGGCTTCCTGATTCATCAACCGTAGCATAGTGGGGTTTCCCAATATGTCTTACACAATCTCCACAGGCGTAGATTATACTGTTCGGACACAACCTTGCCCTACAGTTCTTGGTATTTTAGTTTGTCACAAGCATTTCATCTATAGCTTTTTGTAGAATATTTATGGCAGCGTTATAGTCTCTATCAAGCACCGTTCCACATTTCGTGCAAATGTGAGTACGAATAGAAAGAGACTTTTTTACTCGATTGTTACAACAAGAGCAGTCTTGTGAAGTGAATTTTGGTTCTACCTTGATTAGTACGCCGCCATTTTTTTCACATTTATAAGCAAGCATGTTTCGGAACATCCCCCAACCAGCATCAGATATAGACTTAGATAACTTTCTATTTCTGATCATATTTCGGATATTTAGATTTTCCACAGCGATCACCGAATAGTTTTTCACTAAGTTGTAGCTTAGTTTGTGAAGAAAATCTTTTCGTTGATTCGCTACTTTCCCATGAAATTGCCGAACTTGTTGCACTTGTTTCATATAGTTAGCGGAACCCTTTTTCTTTTTAGAAAGTTTTCGTTGTGCTTTCTTTAATTGCTTTTCTTTTTTACGAAGAAATCTAGGATTATCGTACTCTGAACCATTGGAGAGAACTGCATATTTATTGAGTCCCACGTCAATTCCTACTGCATGATTTGAATCAATAATAGCTGGTATCACTTGTCTTTCGACACAGAAAATAGCATACCATCTTTTTCCTTGACGCTTGATGACAAGTTGTTTGATTGTTCCTTCTAATGGTCTATGAAGTAGAATGTCTATTTCACCTAGTTTTGTATTGAATAACTTTTCTTTATCAGAAAAAGACATCGCCATTCTGTTGCCTTTTACATTGATCCCAAATTGAGGAAATGTCATACTCGTATACTCTTTGTATGTTTTCTGTTTTGAGTATTTTGTATCCTTGCGAAAGAAACCATCAAACGCCTTTTTTTATCGCACAAAAACTTCCTGCAAAGGTTGAGAAGGAACTTCTTTTAGAAACGGGTACTTCTTTTTATCCAAGGTTTGTTGTCTTTGCATATCGTAACGGTTGTAGTTTTCTTTGTTTTGTCTATATTTACGTTCTTTATCTAAAAGGGCAGAATTATAGGTTTGACGGCAGTATTGTAACCAACGGTCTAACCTTTCCTTTTGTTCATCTGTTGGGAAAATCTCATATTTTTGATTGATCAACACGGCCATCACCTCCCTTACTGTATCTGACTCTAGTATAGAACATTTGTTCTTAAAATAAAAGCATTTGGCTAACGCCAACCGAAATTCATCCCTTTCCTACCCTTGGGTTTCACCCTTCACAGGCTTTTAGGAAGGGGAATTCTTTCGGAAAGATGTTAAAAATAATCACTGTAAGAACGAGATTTTATCATTATTTAAAAGAAGGAAGTATAAGGTATACTTCATGTGAGATATTAAAATATTAAATAAATCGAAAGAGGGGGAATATCGTATATGTACAACATTACAAAATTTAAAATATTAAAACCAGCTGATGAAATATTTGAAGCTTTCGTAGACCCTTCAAAATCGGCAATTTTTGTTTCTCGTCAAGCTCTGAAAAATGGGAACAAGGTAAGACGGTTACGTTAAAGTACGCTGAATACGAGGCAGAACTGGATATTAAAGTCATAGAAGTCGAACTAAGTAAGAAAATCGCCTTCAAATGGGGATTAAATGAGGACGAACATACTGTTACAATAACGCTGAATGAATTGGATCATTCGCATACAATTATTGAAGTGAACGAACAAGGATTTAATGAAAATGATGATGAGCTAGTACATAAACTAGTTGACAATAAAGAAGGTTGGGTTTTTATGTTGACCTGTTTAAAGGGCTATTTAGAATTTGGTGTAAATAATTTGAGAACAGGAATCGTGAAGGATTAATCTAAAAAAGAGCCAATTGGCTCTTTTTTTAGATATGAATATTTTAAGGGAATTATGCTAACCTAAAACAAAGCTTGTACACCTGTTAGGAAAATCCCTATTATAAAACCACAAACTGCTCCGTTCACGCGAATCCACTGCAAATCTTTTCCAATATTATTTTCCATCATATCAATCAGTGTATCATTGTCTAACTTATCTAAATTCTCTTGCACAAGATTACCAATTTGTTCATGATTATCTTCAACGAGAACTATTATTTGTTTTTGTATCCAATTATCAATGTCCGCGCTATTTTCTTTCATATTGTCTAGTATGCGATTCATTAATGGAATAAGATGCATATCAATAAAATCATGATCTGCTACGAGATCTATTACATTTTTTTGAATTTGTTGAAGACCCTCGGTTATTGTTTGATCAGGTTCCCATTTATCTAGAAGTTGACCTTTCCATTTTTCAATATTTACTAATACGTCCTTATTATCGTTAATACCTTGTATCTCGTTTCGGATATATAAGATTAAAGCTTCTCGATTCGGCTCTTTCTCATTTTGCAAACTCTTTATCACACTTAATAAAAGGTTCTGCACGATATTGCCGAGTTTTTCCTCGGTAAGCAGACTTTGAATGGATTTAAGTGCAAATTGAAGCATACCATCTGCTTCAATTTTGCTGAGTACATTCATGGAAACTGTTCCTAATCGGTGACTAGTTTGTTCTTTTTTTAACCAAGAATCCGCTTTTTTCAAAATATGATCCAAAGCTTTTTTATCAAACTGTTCGTTAAGCAGTTGTGAACTTACAAGTTGAATTAATTTGCTTATTTCCATCTTAGAAAGAGTCGATATGATTTGTCTTTTAACGAAAGGAGTAATCTTTTCAATTTCTATATATCCAATCAATTTCGTGATCAGCTTAATAATCCCTTCTCTAAACTTATCTGTGTGTATCTGCTTACCTAAAATGGCGATCAGCTTTTCTGTTAAAGGAATTTGTTTTATTTTTTCCTGAATACTTTCCTTCGAAAGCCAGTCATTTTTCAACATCGAAACAAGCCCATTTGTCATTCTTTTTCGATTATTGGGTAGCAGTGCAGTATGAGGGATTGGTATTCCAAGCGGATGGCGAAATAGTGCAGTAACAGCAAACCAATCGGCTAATCCACCAACAAGCCCCGCTTCAAATCCTCCATGTAATAATTCTACCCAAAATGAACCTTGAAAAGGGGCAGTTGCAATAAATCCTCCCCCCATAATAATTAGTGAATACCTAGCAATTTTTCTCGATGATTTTGATTTTGTTTTTGTTGTCATTAAATTCCCTCATCCTTAAATAATGTACGAGTACTTCAACCATATCATAAGCTAATTTTAATAGTACTCATGTTAATAATTAAAATTTAATATCTAAATATGTATTACTACTATTTAGTAGTATAGCAGTTCCATCAATAAAAATTAACCCTCCATAGGTAAAGTGTCATTACTGTTATATTATCTCTTATTAGAACTTCAACATCCATGTCCATATTATTAACCTTTTTGAGATTTTTTGCTTGCTTTCTTATCATTTGAGTAGTAAAGTGATAAGAAAATTAACGAAGAGAAGGGAAATAAAATGCGGAATAATACGCTAGGTTCATTAATTTGGTTACGTTTAATGCGGTTTACGAATCAAAGTAACCAAATATCGAATGACTTCTTAAAACGATTTGATCTAACGACTGCTCAATTTGATGTTCTCATGCAAATTCGCATTTATCAGCCACTCACGCAAATGGAGTTAGCCGAGAAAGTGACAGTAACTCAAGGTGGTATTTCGCGTATGCTCGTACGTCTTGAAAAAGAAGGTTATATTGTACGTAAGCAAGACTGGAAAACAAAAACGATTAGCCTCACAGAGAAAGCGGAAACTATTTTAGAACAAGCAATGCCTGAACAACTTGCCTTTCAATCGTCATTTTTTGACGATATATTAAACGAAGAAGAACAAAAAACACTATATACTTTAATGACACGTGTCCATAAATATAGCCAAAAAAGAGAATTACCGCCTGAGTAATTTTTTTACAGTATCATTTGATTAGTCAAGTTATAAAAGGAGGAATAAACATGTATACAATTTCTGGACATCATCATGTTTCGATGCTTACAAAAAATGCACAAATGAATCATGATTTTTATCAAAATGTATTAGGGCTACGCCGAGTGAAAAAAACGGTGAACCAAGATACTCCTACTATGTATCACTTATTTTATGGAGATTTAACAGGTAGTACGGGAACAGAGCTGTCATTTTTTGAAATGCCCATTGTAGGAAGAACAGTTCGTGGCACAAACGCAATTACACAAATTGGTTTACTAGTTCCGTCATTTGACAGTCTTATATTTTGGAAAAAACGTTTCGAGTCATTAGATGTAAAGCATGGTGAATTAACGACATATGCCGGTCGAGATGCTTTACATTTTGAAGATTCAGAAGGCTTACGAATGGTTTTGTTAAATAATAACGGTGAGAAGGTTCCTGAACAATGGTCTGGATGGGAAGGCTCCATCATCACGCGAAACAATCGCATTTTAGGAATCGGAACAATTGAAATCACAGTGCGTTACTTAGAACGTTTAGCGAAAACATTAGAGGACATGTTTGGTTATGTAGAAGTATCTCGGTCGGACAACGAAGCCATTTATCAATCGGTTGCTGGTCAGTCATTCGGAGAGATTGTCGTCAAACAAAAAGTTGGGCCAAGTGAAAAACCTGGAAGAGGAAGTATTCATCATTTAGCCATTCGTGTGAAAGATGAAGAAGAGCTGCGCTATTGGGATGAGATCGTTAAAGAACGTGGTTTCCAATCAACTGGGGTTGTGGATCGTTTCTATTTCCAAAGTCTCTATTTCCGTGAAGCAAACGGTATTTTATTTGAAATTGCGACAGATGGTCCTGGATTTACCGCCGATTCGACGGTCGAAGAACTTGGTAAAACTTTAGATTTACCACCATTTTTAGAAGAACGACGTGCTGAAATTGAAGCAAAATTAACACCACTTGATTAAAAGGAGAGAGCAAACATGAAGCAATATCGTATTGATACAGAAAAAGGACTTGAATTCGGTTTATATTCAATTGGGGATCATTTACCTAATCCACATACAGGCTCAATGATTAGTGCTGAGCAGCGGATTCAGGAATTAATTGAGGCAAGTAAGCTAGCTGATCAAGCAGGACTTGACGTATTTGCTGTTGGTGAAAGCCATCAAACGTTTTTTACAACACAAGCGCATACGGTCATTTTAGGGGCCATCGCTCAAGCTACAACAAATATTAAAATTGCCAGTTCAGCAACGGTGTTAAGTACATCCGATCCTGTACGAGTGTATGAAGATTTTTCCACACTTGATTTGATCTCAAAAGGTCGAGCTGAAATTGTTGCTGGGCGTGGTTCACGTGTTGGAGCTTATAGTTTACTAGGTTTTGATGTACATGATTATGAAGAATTATTTGAAGAAAAAATGGAGCTTCTGATAAAGTTAAATAACGAGGAAAAAGTAACGTGGGAAGGTCAATTCCGCGCTCCTTTGAAGAATGCATCTATTTTGCCACAACCTCAAAATGGTCAGATGCCAATTTGGCGTGCGGTAGGTGGACCACCTGCAAGTGCGATCAAGGCTGGTTATGCAGGTGTACCGATGATGTTGACAACACTTGGTGGTCCTGCTATTAACTTCAAGGTCTCAGTTGAAGCATATCGTGAGGCAGCGGAGCGAAGCGGTTTTGATCCAGCAACATTACCAATCGCAACAACGAGTTTATTTTATACAGCAGAAAATTCACAGGATGCACTTCGTGAATACTATCCACACGCTAATTCTGGTATGCAGGCATTACGTGGAGGTGGCTATCCAAAACAACAATTTGCGCAATCTACAGATTATCGTGATGCATTAATGATTGGTAGTCCACAACAAATTATTGAAAAAATGCTCTACCAATACGAATTATTTGGTCAACAACGCTTTATGGCACAGATCGATTTTGGTGGTGTGCCATTCGATAAGATTGCAAAAAATATTGAACTGATTGCAAGAGAAATTATGCCAGCAATTAAGAAACATACAGCTAAAAAATAAGGAATGATTAGGATGAAAATTGTAGGAATCTCAGGTTCTAATGTAGGCTCTAAGACACGAACAGCAATGGATTATACATTAAAATTAGCAGGTAAAAACTATCCGAATGCAGAAATCACATTAATAGACCTTGCAGAATATGAATTGGTGTTTAGTGATGGACGAAATTATTGGGAGTACGAAGGGGATACTAAGTATGTAACAGAAACTATAATGGCAGCAGATGCGATTATTATCGGTACACCCGTATTTCAAGCATCTATTCCAGCGACATTAAAAAATATTTTTGATTTATTACCAATCAACGCTTTCCGAGATAAAGTAGTGAGTATGCTTGTTACAGCTGGAACTGCTAAGCATTATTTAATGGTGGAACAACAGTTAAAACCAATTTTAGCTTATATGAAGGCACATATTATCCAAACCTACGTATTTATCGAAGAGAAGGATTTCCAACGAAAAGAAATAATCAATGATGATATCCTTTTCCGTATGGAGCGTTTAGTGGAAGACACAGTTTTACTTGTTCAAGCATACTCGAACATTCGCCAAGCAAAAGATGCGGAATATGATTTTTAAAAAGGTTAAGTCAGTTGAAACCGGGTATTTTAGCACCGATGTTGACAACAGTATAGAAACATAGTTATTTAACTAAAATGATATTTTCCTATAACATAGATTAGCACTCATTTTCATTTTAGGTCGCACTTCTTAAAGTCTTCTTCCTTTTGAATTTGACCATTCATCCCGTGAACTCTGTATGCCATATTCTTTCCTGAAGGAAGATTCTTGTCTCTATTGTCAGTTGTTCATTACCACTACAACAATTAGATGAATCTTACTTAATTTCATTCGGGTAGGGAAGTGTTACAACAACTAGTCTTTTCTTGAAGTAAAATAGGTTAGGCTATGGGTAAAAGTAACCACATATTGTTTTTTTACTTATAACATAAAAGGTTATGCATGTGTTAAATAATAAGGGAAAAGTAGATTTGACCTTTAACAAAAACCTACTGTAACGCACATCTTTTTTGCAGAAGTACAAAAAAGTACCCTAAAGATAGACTTTTTTAAGCGTCTAATCTATAGGGTACTTTTAAAGGTCTTTTTTAAACTGTGTAAAAAATAGGTTACCTTTCAATCACTTGGCCGCTTTTAATACTAGATTATTTAGTTAATTAATCTAGTTGGTGATCAAGTCCGAATCTCTCTCGTAATATGCTACTGCCATACCCAATGAATCCTCCAACAATCGCAGGAATAATCCACCCTAGTCCTACCTCATACATAGGAAGAATTTCCTTAAAGAAATGATCAATGGACGTAAAGTGTATGCCAGCTCCATTTAATCCATCAAATAAACTAATAATAAATGTTAAAAGTAAACTACCTTGATAAACTTCAGCTTTCCCTTTAAATAAAGAATGAAAAAATGTTAAGAAAATTAATACTATAGCTAAAGGATAAATCGCTGTTAATACAGGGACAGAAATAGCAATTAATTGTGTCAACCCAATATTAGCAACTATTGCACTAAAAATAGATAAACTAATCGCAATGGTTTTGTAAGATACCTTTGGAAACAGTTTATGGAAGAAAGAAGAACAAGATGAAACTAGTCCTACGCTCGTTGTTAAACAAGCTACTGTAATCATTAATCCTAATAATATCCCACCATAAGCACCAAAATAGTAATCCGAAACTTTTGCTAGGATAGCACCTCCGTTATCTAAATGTCCAAGTTTTTCTACACTTGAAGCACCCATGTAAGAAAGAGCAGAATAAATGGTTGCTAGGATAATGGCAGCAATACCAGTTGCTTTTCCACAAACAATCATAATTTGTTTTTTTGTTTTTGCCCCTTTTTCTTTAATAGCATGAATGATAATGATGCCAAAGACAAAAGATGCTAGTGTGTCCATGGTTAAATAACCTTCCCTAAATCCATTAAAAAACGGTTGAACTGTATAATTCTTAACAGGAGCTTGAAAATCTCCAATAGGATGCACAAATGCAACTATTACTAGGATTCCAATAAACGTTAACTTAATTGGTGTTAAAACCTTCCCTACAATTTCGACAATTTTCGCAGGATTGAGCGAAAAAAGACACGTGATGCTAAAAAAGATAATTGTGAAAATAAGTAAAGGTACAGAACCTGAATTTTCAGGTAAAAAAGGTTTAACACCTATCTCAAAAGAAACATTTCCTGTTCTTGGCATAGCAAATAAAGGACCAATTGCTAAATAAAGAACCGTTGTGAATACAATCCCAAACACAGGGTGCACACGACTTGCTAATGATTGTAAATCATCTTTCCCCGAAAAACCAAGTGCTAACACACCAAGTAATGGTAATCCAACTCCTGTTACTAAAAATCCTGCATTAGCTGACCAGATATTTATTCCTGCTGATTGACCAAGCATTGGTGGAAAAATTAAATTTCCTGCCCCAAAGAATAAAGCAAATAACATTAAACCAATAACCACTATAAATGAAAATGGTACTTTATTAGACAAATTAAACCCTCCATGAAATATCTAAAATTTACTATTTAGAAAAAATATTAATTTTTCTAATAATTACATACAAGCAAATATATAAGACCGTATTGTATTATAACCATATAAATTTAATATTTCAATATATTTTTATTGTATTCCTTAACCCAAATACGCTCTACAGTATTCAAGTTCGGTGAGTACGGCGGTAAAAAGAGAAGGGGGAGATGATTTTCGTTCTCCTCCAAAAAAGGGTTCAGAAGCTTCAAGATGTGTCATTGGAAACTGACCACTTTTTCTTTGTTAATGTGAATAGAAAGGGAAGTGGGTTGAATATAATAAGATAATAAATTTGATCATGCTTACTAAGAACGGGAGTGGAAAATTATGAAGATATCTGAGATATATATAAGGTATTTAAAAGGGGAGGAATTTAAGAGTATACGTGACATTAATCTTGGGTATTTACCTATAAAACGACCAGCTGATTTAGTGGGGCCTTCACCAATTATGCGAGAACTTGCCAAGAAACATTCAAAACATTTAAATAATAAATAAAACCCCGTTTAATTGTACAAACGGGGAGGTTCATATTAGTTGATTTTTTTGTATTGCGTCATTCTTATTACTAAGGGATCCGTTTTACTAACATGAATGGGTCTAACTATACTACCAGTTATTTTTACTTTATTAGTTCGATTAGTACTTGTTTCACCCAATTTTCTTTTTGCCCGATCTCTAATATCTTGTGTTCTAATTGGAGTTTTAGCGCTTTCCATATAGATCACTCCTTTATTCAATGATATATGAATAACCTTTCATTCGTCAAGACTAGACTCATGTTCCGTTTCCAACGTTACTATCATTGCTTGTCAAAGCTACCATATACTCGATATTTTCAATATTCTTACTGATTGTATTATGTAATAGTTCGAAAAGGTATCTATCTAAAATGTCAAAAGGATACGTATAACTGCTAATAACAGTAACATATTCATCTACGCCGTAACAAAAATAGAAAACAAGATAATTCTTTTTAAATAAGTTATCTTGATCATTTTTGTTGAAAATTGCAGATTCCCCTGTTTCTTTAGTTTCTTCGACTAATTCATTTAACTCCTCAGGTACAGATCCATTGTATACACTATATGAAAACGTAGCATGTAGTGGGTGGTTTTTGTATCCCGCTTGAATCTCTGCTAAAAAATAGTCTAATACCTCTTTAAAATCAATCATTGAATCATTTAAATAGTCTAGTGTTCTTCCAGCTGCATGATCACTAGCTAAATAGGCCATTAGTTTAGCTTTAGTTCCGCTGATTTCAACAGTTTCAATTGCTGCTTGTTCAATATCATCTACCTCAAATTCCATATTGAAAAACTTAAATCGTTTTAGGCGCTTAAAGGCAACAGGAATGATCAAAAATAAAAGCATCCAAATTAAAAGTAAAAAGAGGCCTCGAAAGATAATTTTATTAAAGTTTGATTCTACAATAGGTTTAACTAAAATATTTAACCACGTTTCCTTCTCTTGAGTATTGCTGCTTAAAGAATTTTCAACTGCTATAACGTCCGATTTTGTTTCATCGCTTTTTAAAGACGGTGTATTAGAAGGATTATGTACAGAGGATACATTCTTTTCTGACTGTAAAAAGAGTTTCTCTGGATTCTCATTGATAGTCTTAATGCCAATTAGAAGGGAGGCAACCGTCATCCATATTATAATCAGAACAATTCCCGTAGTGTATAAATAAGGAATTAAAAAATGAATCCATTGAAAAAATGATCTTCTTTCCGCATTTTTATTATTCATGTAAGGCACAATTCTTCCTTTCCTCTTTTCTGTGAAAAAGGGGCGGGGCTTCGCAAAACCAGCTCCGCGCCGCCACCTTTATAAGGTGATACAATTGGAGAACCTAAACCTTTTTCAACGTTTGGTTGCGTGTAGGCACTCATGGATATTTTTTATTATATCGAAATGCTTTCTATCTAATAATATTGTAAACTATTCAATATTAAAAGTTTATTATTTGGGGTTATTTGTACGGAAGAGTTAGGGTTGAGACCAAATGATGTTTTATTGGTAAATGTTTATAAATCTTCAATCAGGCATATCAACGGCTAAAGGAAGATCTTTCTTCAGATCGCTGGCCAGCATAACTGAATTAAAACGCGATATCATTAAGCGAAAGAACGAAAGATGGATTGACGATAGCTAGAGCAATGGGATGTGGAGGGGACAAACCTAAGGAAATGGTTAAGTGATTCTGCCTATATGTTACACTTTATTAGAAGTTATTTAGCAATGAGAGAAAGGGAGAGAAAGCAATGTTACAATCACTGATTTTTGATATGGATGGAACTTTATTTCAAACAGATAAAATTTTAGAATTATCACTTGATGATACTTTTAACCATTTACGGTCACTAAATATATGGGATACAGTAACCCCTATTGATAAATACCGTGAAATTATGGGTGTACCTTTACCGAAAGTATGGGAAGTTTTGTTGCCTAACCATTCCAATGAAGTAAGGGATCAAACGGATGATTATTTTCTGGATAGATTAGTTGAAAACATAAGAAGTGGGAAAGGTGCCTTATATCCTCATGTAAAGGAAGTTTTCAGTTATTTAAAAGAGAATAATTGTTCCATTTACATAGCTAGTAATGGTTTAACGGAATATTTAAAAGCAATTGTGAGTTATTATAATTTGGATAATTGGGTTACTGAAACATTTAGTATTCAACAAATTCAAACACTCGATAAAGGAGATTTAGTTAAAACAATTATAAAAAAATATGATATAAAAAAAGCAGCTGTAGTCGGAGACCGTCTATCTGATATTAATGCGGCCAAAGATAATGGTTTAATTGCAATTGGATGTAATTTTGATTTTGCACAGGAAGATGAACTCGCTCAGGCTGATTTAATAATAGATGACTTAATTGAGCTAAAAACAATATTACCTAAAATGAAACAACGGAATTGTATTCTCAAAGAGTAACGGAAGAAGCATTAGAACTATGAAAACTTTCAAACATTTAGTGATTACACAGGAGCGGGTTTAAACTGCATGCTTTCTTCTATCATGTAAGAACGATATTTTCTTACATAATCTGTGGTGAAACAGAATTCTTTTAAAGGTTGTAGACGGGTTTGCTCACCTTTCGTTATTATTTATCAAACATTAAAAATTAGATCATTTTAAAGTCACTTTTTAACCTCTTTCAAAAATATCTACTTATTCAATAATATGGCCCGTTTGTGGAAGATCAAAGGGTTGTTGAACCAGTTCGTTAAAGAAGGGGGGAAATGTATGATTATAGTTATTTTCGTACATTGAAAAGACCACCAAATTGGTGGTCGCGCTATCGAATTAAAACACCTTGTTATAGCCATCCATGTAATTAGCTTTTGAACCAAAAATAGCTTGTGCAGTAATGACTAATAAGTTAGATATTCAAGGGAATGCAACGTTAACACACCATTTAAAATTATTAAGCGATTGTGGTCAGTAATATGTTGGAATTCTATTAAAACGTAGTGTAGACCAAGAAAACAGCGAGTTAGTATGCTTTAGATTCTCTCTCAGACGAAATTAAATTTAATTTTGCATACTACTCATTAATTTTGTTCTAGACGTGAATATTGTGAAAAGTATCTTCCTATTTTGTATAATCTCATGCATTATGACCTATGTACCAGACTTATATCCATAGACTTCAAAGTCAATGCAAATTCCCCACATTGTAAGGTTTGCGGGGAATTTATTAATCAGTCACTTAAACACATTCACTTTATTTAAATGAATATACGTATTATCCTGATTCACACGTTCCAAGTATATATTTGTGGTAGAAATATCAGAATGACCGGCCCAATCCTTAACCACAGCAAGCGGAACATCATTTTCAAGTAACATCGTGACAAAGGTATGTCGAAACCAGTGAGGTGAGACTTTAGAATTTTTTCCTGCCAAATGAACGGCTTCCTTGACAATCTTATAAAGGCTTGGATAGGTTAACCGTTTTTTATGTTTACATGGTTCTTTCTTATTATATAAAGCGAAAAATAGCGGGCTGACATCCTCTTGATTTATCTCAACAGATTCTCCAAGACTTTTGCGATAATCGAATAGTAGCTCTATAGTCTCTTCTTTGACGGGAATGGATCGCGGTTTTTTCCCTTTACCAATCACATCCGCATATAAATGACCTTGACGATTGTAACGAAAACTGCCCCAATTCAAACTTACTAGCTCACTGGCACGAAGACCCGTGGTATAGAGAAGATAGCCAATCAATAAATTACGTTTTTCCAACTGTTCACGATTCGTATTTGCTTTTACAATTTTAGGGAAGCAGGAAATCAGATATTCCGCATCTTTCTGATTCAATTCTCTGACTTGGACCCGAGTTTGCTCCGCTGCTGAACGAGTTTCTTCTATTATATAGTGTCCTTTTTTAGATGTTGGCTTGGAGATCCAAGTGGAAAGAAGTGCTTTGTAAAATTGCGTTTCATATCCAAAGTCTAATAGTCTTCGAAAAAACTCTAGTTTTCTTATAGCAGATTTAGAGGCATACTTTTCTTTAATATATTTATTGTAAGCTTTTACTTCTGGAAAACCTATATTTCGAAAAGTCAGGGAATGCTCCATTAAAAATTGTAGTAACGTTTTGGCATCCGAACGGTAAGCTCTTATCGTGTGGGGGGACAGCGACTTATCTGGAGTAAATATTTTTTCTGAAAAAAATAATTCCAAAAAATCTTGCTCAGAACTATCCGAAAGAGAAAGATTTCGATGTTCATCGAGTAAGTGTCGATGCTCTAATTTATTTTGCAACTGCGTTAAATAGTGCTCACTCGTCAAATGATCAAGAAGGGTTAAATCATTCATTAGTTAGTCTCCTATATGTATTAGATTTATCATAATTTTATTATGTATAGTAAAGATAAGATCTAATTATCTTTACTTCTATTCTAACATAGAATATTCGTTCTATATAGGGATTCTTTCACAAAAATATCTATTTTCCTAATGTCTGAGATTCGCTCTCAGACGAAATTAGTTTTCTTTTTTAATACCATTGGTCATTCATTTCATTACAGTGGCCCCTTAGTATTTTTGTAAATTATTCCAAAAAGTTTCTGCTTGGTAGTGAAGAAGAATGAATGAATTTCTTTTTTTGAAAGGTTTATGTTAGCCTTGATTAATTAATAGTTGTGAAGTATATTCATGTGGACTACGAAGATAGCTTTCAAATAGGAGTGAATGATGAAGAAACGCAGATGCTATAATCAGAGACTATCGAAGAACATTCAAATGGCAAATAAAAAAACCAAAACTGTCATTTATGCACAACAGTTATTATCATAACGGATTCAACAGCATATGTAATCCAACCAATCAAAAAGTATATTGATATATTTTATTATCAGTAATTACCCGTAATTTTTGGCATTTTATCTATATTTAAATATACCTATATAATAATTTAATCATTTATATATATTTTCCGTAACCTTTTCTAGAGATATTTTGACCAGATGGAAATGGTTTCAAAGCAAATCCACTAAAAATTTAGTATACCGTTTATTTGTACGGTATATGCCCCAAAGGTTGCTGTAATCCTTTGCTAGTCAAGTACTACTAAATACAATTGAGGCTCATATAATAACGGAATACTTATCAATACTTCATTGTCCAATTACTTTTACTAGCATTTAATTGATATATGTTTTGGCAGTATGTTTCTAATGCTTTATGAATATTTTAAAAGTGAGTTATTGTATAATCTCTAATTTTTATACAAACTTGTGAAGAAATACTTATTGCATTAACCTAAGTGTAGCTCTAAAAAGTTTTATCGATTTTAAGGAGAACTTCTCAGTAGTTAAAGAAACGATTGTAGTAAGAGTGAAAATAAGTTTTCTAAAAATAATGAAAGGGAAGAATATTTGTCATAAACTAAAAGGGAAGAATAAAAAAGAAAAGAGGAAATGCGATGAAAAAGCTACTAATACTAACTTTTATTATTGTGGTAATGACTGCTTGTGGAAATAAAGACGAAACAAAGTTGCAAACGCAAAATCAAGAACAAATAGTAGACGATGTTGAAACATATCATGGTCAGACGGAAGAACAAGGGACAGAAAATGAAGAACACGTTGAAACAAATAAAAATGAAACAAGTGAAAACGATTCAGAACCAATAAATTTCCAAAGCATTATTCCGAGTGAATGGGACATTACGTTACCTACAGATTTTTCTGTCACACAAGGAAAATATTTAACTGCTATTGCATCTTTACAACAAGATGTAGTAACTTTTGAATTTTATGAAACAGATAAAGAACTAGCTTTAAACGATCCGAATATAAAAGAAACTGGGCAATTGATTGGACATTTAGTAATTAATAAATATGCAACGGCAGAAGCTGCAAGTGAAGAAATAGATAAAAGCATTTTCGCTGATGGTGAAACTGTTAATTTAGGCCATGGCATAACTGGGTATCAAGATGCAGGAGCGGGCTCATTATTTACAAGTTGGAATGAAGGACGCTGGGCCATCATCGCACGTTCAACAACAGAAAAATCAGAAGCAAGCTTAGCGACAGCAAAAGAAACTGTAGAATTTTTGGAAACGCATATGATGCCAATTCCAAAGCAGTATGGGCATTTGCATATTGATGCAGAACATAAAGGTAGCTTTGCAAAATGGCAAAAACAAAACTTCGTTTATACGCTAACAGACTTTGGTGACAAAACACTCAATTGGCTTGTAACTTTTAAATAAAAGGTATGAGATCTTTCTCATACCTTTTTTGACTTGGAATGACGTGCTATGTGTTTTTTTTGAAAAATCGGGTCCTAATTGCTACATGAAATCGTTAAAAGTTAAATTGATCGTATTTATAAAAATGGAAGAATATTTATTTTTCGAACATATGAAACAGAAGCAAAATGAATATGAAAACGGCAGTGTGAAAATATCACAAATTTCTCGTTGCTGTGCCCACTTTACATTTCTGTAAGGTGGGGCTTTTTATATTTATTCTACAAAGATAAGAGGAATTTTAATAAATTATCGTTTTTTCTTTTTAGTATCTTTTGATATTGGTTGATTTTTATTAACTTGTTCAAAAATTACATGTACATGAACTATGTTTTCTTCAATTTTCTTAACACTTAAAACTTTTCCTTTGCGACCTTTAATTTTTATATCCTCATCCACAGAAGGAATATGTTTTAGCAGCTGACTTAATACTATAGATTTATTTTCAAAAAAATGAATTGTAACCATCTTTTGTACTCTCCTTATTATTAGAATTTATTCACAATAGAGAGGCCAAGATACTTTTTTGTAAAAGTATTCATCACCCTTTTATAAAATATTGGGTAAACCTTAAATTTAGACCGAAGTTATAAATTTAAGGTTTTATTATTAAATTTCCCTAATATATTGAAAAAGTCAATTTAGTAATTAATGGATGGTCATTTCATTACTCAGAGAGGAATTGTATGCACACAAATATTTATACATATTTATAAAGCTGTACTTATTGCACTAACGAGGCAGAATAGTTGAGGAGATTATTGTTGTGTTTTCTTTTAGATTAAGGTTACAATACGAATGAGAACGTATGTTTTTTTAGAGATAAAAGAAGCTCTTACCAATTTGCTAACAGTTGAACAATAAATGGCTATAAAAGAAAGGAATCAAAATGAAAAATACGAATTTTAGTGCATTCGTTGAACGTTCTATACAATTAAGAAAAGTCTACCATCGTTTAGAACGACAGTATCATGAAAAAGAATGGACAGTTGAAGAAGATGCGTTAGCTTTCCTGACAGATGCTGGTTTGATCGGTCGTCTAACAATGTCTCAACAAGGTCGTTGGCCAACAGATGGGGAAACTGCATCTGAACTTGAACATAAGATTGGTGAATGCATGTGGTGGTTGATTATTTTGGCTGAACGTATGAATATTGATAGCAGTGAAGCATTGGAAAAATTCTTAACCAAAACCGAAAAAAAATTAGGGGATTGAGATAATAAATCTGTTGGAAGAGAGGCAATCAAGGACTATTCCGTCTCCTTTTAAAAAAACGCAAACCCATATCCATACAAAGATTATCAATTACACTATACACAGAAATAGGCGTTTCTTCCAGAAGGAGAAACGTTTTTTCTTGTTGAACTAATGGGTGCGATTCTTCAATAACGAAGATCGCTTTTTTTATTCAAGTAACGGGCAGGTTAGTTGAATAAAGGAATTTCAATTATCAGCAGAGAGTGAATGACAATTATTTGTTACACTCTTCATAGGGGTTAACGAGTTAGGATGGTGATATCAATTGAGTATTCCAGTTTGGGGAATGACTTTACAAGTGTTCTATGCGGTCTGAAGCATTTCTTTAGACTTGATTACAGATACCCAGTATTCAATAGGGAAAATGAAATTTTGCAACTGGGATAGTGTTTCATTTTTTGAGAGCGCAATCACTAATAAGTATATTGATTTATGGTTTAAACCATTCACAAACAAGTCCAATAGCGTTGCTTTCATATTCATGATATCATCATAATCATTTGTAACAGACAACATTAAATCCAGATGCGGCAGGAATCTTTCAAGCGGTTTAGTAATTTGCTGGAGCTCATCCATCGTAGTACAAGCATTAGCCACGCCATTGACACCGCTTACTTATCCACATGCTAATTCTGGTATGCAGGCATTACGTAAAGGTGGTTATCCCAAACAACAATTTGCACAGTCTACAAATTATCGTGTTACTTTAATGATTGGTAGTCCGCAACAAATTATCGAAAAAATACTCTACCACATCTAAAAAATTGGCTAAGAATTGCGTCTTTGCACGCACGAAAAGGTATAATATTTTACACCGTTCCGTTTAGTATCGAGCACATATCTTTCTATTTAATTATTATTCCAAAAAATAAAAATGAACCTTTTGAGTTTCATTGGAGGCCTAAAAAAGACACAATACTATTAGATAATCTAGCTCAAACGGATGAAGTGTCCTTTCAGCAAAGAGTAGATGGAACAAGCTTGTTCTAATCATGTTAATTTAATCCAATTTAAAAATTAAGCCGATGATTCCTTAGCGTAAGAAAAATCGGCTTTATTCATGTTGTAATTTGTAATTTGCTTAGCGTACGTTTTTTGCGTTTTATTGGCCCTTTATTTTTCTCTGGTTTAAGGAATTCCTCCTGCAGGCATCATTTGCAATCGCACGAAGACCGCCCCTCTTTTCAAGGTGATCATGTAAAAAGGAAGAATTTAAGGTCCGGTTAGAGAAAAATTAATGCAACGCTAGTGAATTCATATATATTTTTAATTGCTGTTCAAATTATGTTGCGATTTAGTAAATTTTTTTGTGTTTTCTCCACATTATCTGAACACTTAGAAGTTAGCCATTATCGTACTCTTTTTTATACTATATTTGAAGCTTTCAAAAAGAAGCATGATTTAAGAATAATTCTACCTTTCTTAAAAGGTCAATACGAGAATAGTTTAGTTGATAAAAAACAAATTAACGCTTCTAAAAGATAGCCTATTTAGAAATGAGTAGCCCAACTTATTTATTATACCTTGATTTGAATTCTGACGGAATAGAACAATAAAATATAGAAGAACTTGAACATCCTGGATGCGATATTATATATGTTAATCAGCAGCAATTCCGGTTTTATGAAGGTTATAAAGTGATATTAAAATGAATAAAAGATTTAGCAGTTTCTGTTTAAATCTCTAAAAAAACTATTTAGTACATGAAAATATTCTATAGCCCAAAACATCCTCATACTTTACTATTATATTAAAATGTTCATACATTACCGCGTAAAGTTCAGGTTCAATATACTCTGAGTACTGGAATTCTGGATTTGTATTGTATTGGAGCATAGATTGTTTTTGCATACGAATGTTTATATTTTTAAAATCAGTCTGTTCAAGTAAAGTGATCCAATCCTTTTCCATAAGGACGGAATCTAATCCATAAAATTGTTTAACTTCTTCCTCAATAGTTGGGGAAAGCCGTTTATTAGTGGTAAGTTCATTTGCAATAAAACGACCACCGCTTTTTAATAATCGAAATATTTCTTTAAGAGCTGTTGGCTTATTTACAAAAGAGAGAACAGATTCGGAAATAATAAAATCAAACTTCCCATCCTTTACTGGAAATTTCTCTATTGAGCCTTGAACAATTTCCACCGGTAATTGGTATTTCCTCATTCTGTTTTTTGCTTTTTCCACCATTATAGGGTTAATATCCATCCCCGTTACTTTTGCTCCGTATTGTTCAGCTAGATAGGCAGCTGTTTGGCCAGTACCACACCCTACATCTAAAATACGAGAAGTTTTGTTAATTTCTTCAGTCTTAAGTATTTCCTTGGTTAGACCAATGCCACCAGGGTGTGCCCCTCCAACACCAAATTTGGACAAAAAATCTAAATATATTGACCTACCAATTAGAATCACCTTCTTCAATTCTTATTTTTATAAAATATGAAAATACAAATAAGATGTTCATCCGAGAATGGCATAAAGATATTTAAACCCCTCAAAGGTATACAAAAAGGAGTGAAAGTATGTCTGGTAAGCTTGTGGTTGTGGTGGATTTTAGTGAAAATAGGACCTCGTTTTTGAAATGATTATTTTATTTCATATTTCTTATATGCACATATTAAAGAACGTAAAAAACACGGTCTTAAAGGCGCACGTAGAACTCCTCAGTTATCAAAACGTTTATATTACTTATATATCAACGTTTTCAAACCCTTTCTTAATCTAATTAACAATTTCCCAAAACTGAGATGCTGCTTTTGAAATTCGTTCGTCTTTTATTTTTACGATGACGGGCTCTACACTAAAATCAAATTTTTTCAGTTCAAAAAGCGTAGTACGTTCTAATAAAGGCGATGTATAATCCATTCTTGGAATAACGGATAAGCCTAATTCTCTAGTGACAAGTGCTACAATCATCGTTATATCTTTACACTCGATAATGATATTTGGCTTCACGTGATGTTCCTCAAACGCTTTGAGGATGTCTTTATTGAAGGGGTGTCCTTCCATCGCTCCTAGCATAATGAATGGGAACTGGGCGATCTGTTCAAACGTCGCGTGCTGTGATGGAAAAGAGGAAGACCAGCTAGTCGGGATAATGACGACACATGGTTGTTTTTTTAAGATCTTCATATTATATTGTTCACTATTGTTCGTACGTAAAAGCAATGCAACATCAATTTCTCTTTGTTCGAGTCGTTTTAATAATTCATCCGAGTTGCCGTTGATAATATTGATTTTGACATTTGGGAATTGCGCTCTATACATACTGACATAGTCAATTAGCATATTCGAACATGCAGACGATACACCAATGCGCACCGTTCCCGCGGTACCTTGTTCAATTTCTTGAATTTGCTGCTTCACATCTTGCATTTTCATTAACAGTTGCGCGGCATATTGATACAACAGTTCACCCGTTTCTGTCAGCTCCCATTTTTGACGATAACGATGAATTAAAGTCGTACCAAGCTCCAACTCAAGCTTTTTCAACAATTGACTAAGCGGTGGTTGTGCGATATGAAGCACTTCTGCCGCTTTTGAAATGCTGCCCTGTTTTACAATTTCTTTGAAGTAATATAATTGTCTAATATCCATTTCACATCTCCATTATATGTTTTTTCATATGATTAGTTTATCATATATATATTTTTCATATCTTGAATTCGATGTTATTATAAAATAGTAAAATCATTAAAAGAAAGCGAAGGATAGTATGAATCATATAAATACAACAATGAAACGACTCATCTTGTACGTGCTCGGCTTATTTTTTTTGTCACTTGGCGTTAGCTTTTCGATTCAAGCAGGACTTGGCGTATCGCCCGTGTCTTCACTAGCGTATGCATTTTCATTAGCGGCAGGCTTATCAATCGGTATTACAACGGTGCTTGCAAATGTTTTATTTATTATTGTTCAAGTGATTTTAAATAAACACATCGACTTAAGAAAATTTGTGCTTCAATTAATTATCGCATCTTTATTTGGATTCTTTATGAATGCTACACTATTCATTGTACAACTTCTCCCAACACCTGAAACAATCATTGTTCGGTGTGTATATGTAATTATTAGTTTATTCGTTGTATCAGTTGGTTTACTCGGTTATTTTACAGCAAAACTTCCATTAATGCCTTACGATGCATTAACGTATGTAGTTAGCGAACGATTTAAGCTAAAATTTAGTAAAGCGAAAATTACAAGTGATTTAATTAATGTTTGTGTGTCTGGGGTAGTTTGTTTAATTTTCATTGAATCATTTGGCTCAATCGGAATTGGAACACTAGTTTCCGCATATTTCATCGGAAAAATCTTAGGATGGATGATGAAGCATTGCCAACGGCCTCTTCAACAGTGGGTATACCAAAATGAAAAATTAAAGCCCTTTAAAAGAGCCTTGCTACATAAAGGTGAGAGCACTGAAGAAGTCTAAATGTTACTTTCGAAACACAAAATATAGATAAGCTAACAACGACGATACGCTACATCTAGTAGTATATCGTCGTTGTTGTATTTGATATTGAATTTTTTCAGCGGCTTCTATGTAAACGTTAAATATGAAATAAGATAAAACAACGTTTATAAAAGAACGTAAAAAAATACAGACTTATAGGTGTACGTCGTGCTCCTTAGTTCTTAACACGTTAATATCTACCTTTCAAGGCTCTCAACCATTCTGGCTGGGAGTTTGTTTATTGCCTGAAAAATACTATGACCACATCTGACTACATAGTACAACTCAATGTACCTTTGAGATTTTGTGTAGATTGCTCATTTATCGTATCTGTTACAAATATAAATTAAAGGACGCAACCTACTAAGTTACTTTCAACGAGAAATAGGCGCTTAATTCAGTAACAACAACCTAAAAAAATCATAATTTGTTGAAGAGAGCACACGTAGTATCTGATGGTTTCATCTATAAAAAACACAAATTATCTTCATTCAGCTTTCTTTTCAGGTACTTATCCTGATTATTAAATATAAAGGAGAGAATAAAATGTATAATTTTCATAATGATCTACAAATGTTGGAAATGGGTAATTATCAAGTTGGTGAGGTAATGCCTGTAGATTATCGCCAAGATCCGTTCCAGTTTAGCGATATGCGCCGTTGTGGCGGTTGTGGCGGTTGCGGTCGTTGTGGCGGTTGTGGCGGGTTTCGTTGCGGCGGTTGTGGCGGTTTCGGTTTTCGTTGTGGCGGTTGTTTTGGTCTCGGCTGTTTTGGTGGGTTCTTTATTTAGCTGTTGGGAGATTGGTGGTAGTTCTTCAAAAAAATTTGGGTTATTTTATGAAGGGGAAGTGCCTCTGCAAGCCGCAGGAGCACTTCTTTTTTTTGTTAATCATAATGGACAAATAAAAGAACATAAAATGGTAGTGCATAATCAGGAGCGATTAGAGATTAAGGAGGAGCTGAATGAAGAAACTGAACTCATACTCACGTCCCAAGGTAAAAAGGGATACATTTTATCTACCTGATCCACAAGGTGGTGTGTATTTTCGGAATAACGAAAGCTCATTCCGTATGGAAGGCGGTACAATCTATCAGTGGATTGAAAAGCTGGTACCGATGTTCAACGGGGAGCATACATTGGGAGAATTAACAGAGGGATTAACAGCCCCGTATCAGAGCAGGGTATATGAGATTGTAGAAACATTGTACAAGAATGGCTTTGTTCGTGATACAAGTCAAGATAGTCCACATCGATTAAAAGCAAAAGTTCTCGAAAAGTATGCTTCGCAAATTGAATTTATCGAGAATTTTGTAGATTCAGGTGCATATCGTTTTCAAGAATACCGTCAGTCTAAAGTACTAGCTGTCGGATCTGGACCATTTATGGTTTCATTGGTCTCTGCATTAATTGAATCGGGACTGCCCAAATTCCATTTCATGGTGACGGATTCAGTATCAACAAATTTGTTGAGGATTAATGAGTTGGTACACAATGCCAACAAGGCTGATTCAGAGGTGGAGGTAGAACAGGTACCATTTGAAAAAAGGGAGGGCAGAGGCTTTTTGCAAGAAGCTGTTCAGCCATATGATTGGATTCTATATGTCTCTCAGGATGGAAATGTAAAAGAACTTAGGAATCTAAACATGGTTTGCAAAGAACAGAGAAAGGTATTTCTACCCGCTACCTGTTTAGACCGAGTGGGGCTTGCGGGTCCTTTGGTGCATCCGGAATCAGATGGATGCTGGGAGTCCGCATGGCGCCGCATCCATCAATCTACATTGCAAGAAGATCGAAAGAATCAAGCCTACTCTTCAACAGCGGGGGCGATTTTGGCGAATATCATTGTATTCGAATTTTTCAAGAAGGCTACAGGAATTACAGAGCAGAGTAATCAAATTTACCTGCTTGATCTTGAAACGCTGAAAGGAAACTGGATTTCATTCATCACACATCCATTGGTTAAGAATAAACGTGTTTCGCCTAGATTGGTTGAAGATCTTGATATACTGCTCAAGAAAGAACGGGGTAAAAAGGAAACGTCTGGAAACATCTTGGAATATTTCAGTCGATTAACTTCGGAAGAAACAGGGATTTTCCATACCTGGGAGGAACGAAAATTGAAACAGCTTCCTCTTTCGCAGTGCTATGTTCAGGCAGTAAATCCAGTGTCGGAGGGACCGGCAGACCTTCTGACAGAGGTTGTCTGTTCGGGTTTTACACATGAGGAGGTAAAAAGGGAAGCCGGACTGACTGGTATTGAAATGTATGTTTCACAAATGATCAAGGGATTGGGCGATCAGAAAGATAAAGATGATGTGAACATAGCAGAAGGATTTATCGGCATTGGTGCAGGAGAAACAATTGAAGATGCTGTTTGTCGTGGCCTGCAAGCCTATTTAGAGGAGGAATTGAAAAACAGAAGGATCAATCAGCGGAATACGATTTTTCACGTACAACTGGAAAAGATAAAAGATCCTCGCTGCAGGTTTTATTTAAATGCCCTGACTACCTTAAATGGCGCACCAACAATCGGTTTGGAAAATGAAATGCTAGGCTTCCCTGTGATATGGGTAAGGTCTAAGAGCCGTCGATACACTAGCGCTGGTTTAAATACAACGTTGGCCTTACGGAGTGCATTGCAACAAGCGCTTATGGATACTCAAAACGAGGTGAATTCAACAGGTAGGGAAGCGGAGTCAGCTGTTTTTCCAAAAGAAAAGGAAGGTAAACTCGAAATCCCTTCTTGTGAAGAAATAACACAATTGGAACTATTACAATCCTCTGTTCAAATCCTGAACGGAAACAGCAAAAGGCTCTTTGTCTATGATCTTGTATTTGAACCTTTTTTAAAAAAGGAACTGGCAGGGGTGTTTGGTGTGCAGGTACGAGAGGAGGAATCCTAATGACTGCCCATATTCTAATTGACGGACATGGTTTATTGGCGGATTTTGTCTATGATCAATTGTCCGGCAACTATCCCGTAACGCGTCAAAGCATATTAGAAGAGGTTCCCAAAGAAATAGAATTAGCTCTGGTGCTGCACGATGCATGGCATCCATCGGTTCATCAAAAAGCGGAAGAAAGGTTAAGGGATACAGGTATCTCGTGGCTTCGAGGTTTTGTTTCATTTGGCGAAGGAATCATTGGCCCATTCGTACATCCTGATACGATGGGATGTTCTCGCTGTGCTGACATACGGCGCATTTTGGCTAGTCCTGACCGCCAAGAAATGTGGGATTTTCAAATGAGTTTGGCATCAGGAGAAGGTATACTGCGAGATGCATGGGCATCACGAACGGGACTATCGCATATGGCAACTTTGATATGTAAAGAAGTACAACAGTTTCTTCAAGGAGAACCCAACACCTTAGAAGAAAGAGTGTTCATTATTAACCTGAAGACGTTAAAGAACTCAAGTCACCTTTTTTTGCCTGATCCATTGTGCCCGTTGTGCAGTTCAATACCTGATGACACACCGGAACTAGCTCAAATTAAGTTAGAATCTAGTCCTAAATTGAATGGTGATGGTTATCGCTGCCGTTCAATGGATGAATTGAAAACAGTGCTTGTCAAAGATTATCTTGATTATCGTACTGGGATCATGAATGGAAAAATCCAAGATTTCACGCTGCCCTTTGCTGATGTTTTAGTGAACATGCCACTGTTTGGAGCGGATGAGGGAGTAGCAGGAAGGTCTAATTCTTATGAAATGAGTGAGTTAACTGCTATTTTAGAAGGTTTGGAGCGATATTGCGGAATTGAGCCTCGAGGCAAAAGAAAGGTGGTTCGGGATAGTTATCATCATTTAGAAAATCAAGCACTAAATCCTGCAACAGTAGGTTTACATGAAAAGGATCAATATGAAAAGCCTCATTTTCCGTTTAAACCGTTTAATCCTGATGACCCAATGAATTGGGTTTGGGGCTATTCGTTCTTACAAGAACGTCCTATTCTGGTTCCTGAATTACTCGCCTATTACAGTTTGGGCTATGGAGAGGGCTTTGTTTATGAAACCTCCAATGGATGTGCATTAGGGGGGAGTTTAGAGGAAGCCATTTTCCATGCTATTATGGAGGTCGTCGAGCGAGATTCTTTCTTATTAACCTGGTATGCCCGGCTCCCGCTTCCGCGTCTTGATCTGAGTTCTGCTAACGATAAAGAATTACAGCTGATGGTCGACCGTATACGTGAGGTAGCGGGATATGACCTTCATTTTTACAATTCTACGATGGAACATGAGATTCCAAGCGTTTGGGCAGTGGCAAAAAATAAAAAATCCAAAGGTGTAAACCTTATTTGTGCCGCTGGCGCTAACCCTGATCCAGTGCGGGCTGTAAAAAGTGCGATTTATGAGCTGGCAGGAATGATGTTTAGGGATGATGAAAAATTGGAGGAAAACCGGCAGAAATATGAAAGGATGCTACAAGATCCATTCGCAGTACGTACCATGGAGGACCATGGCATGATGTATGGTCTGCGAGAAGCAGAGGAACGACTGAATTTTTTATTAGATGAACATCGTCCATTGCGTACGTTTGCTGAAGAATTCAAACAGTCGCCGGCAAATACTGATTTGAAAGATGATCTTCAGGATATTCTTAATAGATTCCGTCGATTAAACCTCGAAGTCATTGTGGTTGACCAAACAACACCTATAACCAAACGAAACGGATTATTCTGTGTAAAGGTATTGATTCCTGGAATGTTACCGATGACATTTGGGCATCACCTTACCCGTGTGAAAGGGCTGGAGAGGGTACTCAGGGTACCGATGCAACTAGGATTTAGGAAGATGCCGTTATCGTTTGAACAGTTAAATCCATATCCCCATCCGTTCCCATAATTGAGGCGTAGGAGGACAAAAGATTTGGAGCTAGAAACATTTATACACCATTTACATTTTGACACGGATAAAATCAGTCCACCCGATTGGCAGGTGGACTGGGAAGACGCACCACTTCCCTATAAACTGTACCAAGGCTTACCAGAGTTTCCTCTTACTGCAGATGTACCGTTAGCACTCCAGAAAAGAGAAGCTGATCTAAAACCCAGTCTGGTGGAGCTTGGTCATTTCTTATGGTATGTATACGGTCTTACTCAATACTCTCAACTCGCTTTAAACGAGGGAAGCAAGGAAAAAGCTGTGAGCTTTGCCCAGTCAGTACGGAGATTTGTTCCCTCTGGAGGGGCGTTATATCCCAATGAATTATATGTGTATATAAAGCTGGATGACGCTCCAACAGGAATTTACCATTACGATGTGGCACATCACCGCCTCGTCTTGGTGCGAGAAGGAAATTACGATGTCTACTTATCAAAAAGTCTTGGAAATAACTCTCATATTTCTGACTGTTTTTGCACTGTTTTTGTCTCGACAATTTTTTGGAAAAATTTCTATAAATACAATAATTTTTCCTACAGGCTGCAAGGGTTAGATGCAGGTGTGTTAATTGGGCAATCGTTAGCAGTAGCCAATCAGATAGGTTTCTCTCCAGAGGTCTGCTACCAATTTCTTGATCGGGCTATTAATCATTTGCTTGGGTTATCTGAACAGGATGAAAGTGTATATGCGGTTATCCCATTATCTATTAATCCATCTATCCATGGTGTTGACAACAATCATAATAGTGAAGAAATTGTTTCTGCTACAGAATTGTGCCGGGAAGTGCCATTGTTGAAGCATGTTTCTTATAACCGTTCAAAGAGGATTGTTGATTATCCTAGTTTGAGAAAACTTAACGAAGCATCCATGTTTGAAACAACGCAGTCATTTGTAAAGATAAAGAAAAAGAATAATGTGAAACCTTCCTTAGGTATGGAGTCGATTTTTCTTCCAGATACGGAATACTTTTCGTACGATCTCGCAACGGTTTGCAGGAAGCGATATTCTCCTGATAGCGATTTTATGATGGGAAAAGTGAGTCAAACACAACTAGCCACTTTGTTAAAAGAGACATGTTCCTTCACGTATCCGAATGACCTTGACGACACACATGGGAATGATGAAGCTCGTGTTTCTTTGTATGGCAGTTTATATAATGTGGAGGGAGTTCCAAGTGGTGTCTACTCTTATGACAAAAACGCTCATGCACTTCGGGGAATAACCCAGGGAGATTACCGGCAGTTTTTACAATTAGGATTAACAATGCCCAATGTGAATCTGTATCAAGTTCCGCTCTGTATGCATGTCGTTGGAGACAAGAATCACCTCAAAGAGAAATTAGGATATAGAGGATATCGCATTCAACAGATGGAAGCGGGCATTCTCGTACAACGACTGCTCTTGGTGTCGTGTGCCTTAGGGATGGGGGGGCATCCACTGCTAGGATTCGATGCGAACCAATGTGATGAGCTTTATGAAATCGAATCGAAAGGAAAAACCAGCTTGATTCAAATCCCTGTGGGTCCATACCGTCCCCGTACCTGGTTAAAAGGGATTTTGCTTAGCTAAGAGAGACAAGAGTACGCTCTATTTTGCTCTCAACCATTTTGGTTGGGGGTCTTTTTGTTGTTTAGAGCACAATGTCAAATACAACGGGGCAGAACTAGATCATGTTACTTTGATTCGCTTTTCTTTATTGATTCCATAGTTTAATATTTAGAAAAGGAATGAATCCTAGAGTCGTTGTTTAATGGCTGTGTGGATTCATTTAAATTTTAAATAAGGTTTAAAAAATGTTAAACGAATCAATCGCTTTCTTTTTCTGTTCAAATTCTACATGGGTATAGACTTCTGTTGACGTAATACTTTCATGACCTAGTATTTGTTAAAGCTATAGTCAGTTTTGAATTAAAATACAATTTTGAATATCCAATTACTGCTTTTTTAGTAGTAACTATCGAAAATGAAGAAATAGTAAGATTTGACCTGAATAAATTTAAAAACTAACTTTCATTTTAAATTTATGGATCTACGTCAAGATTTTGGACACAAAAAAGTTAAGTTTTTTGATCTGTACAACAACCAATCATAGATTTTGCACATGAAAAATGTGAAAGGGGAATACTTTTGAATCCCCTTATTTATGCAGTTGCTCGACATATTTTTTCGAATGAATCTGGTGTTACATAACCGATGCTGCCATGAATTCGTTTGCGATTATACCAACCTTCTATGTATGTAAAGAGGGCGATTCTCGCAGTCTCAAAGCTATCATAATGCGTTTGATATACTTCTTCTTTTTTTAGTGTTGCGTGAAATGATTCAATACAAGCATTGTCGTAAGGGCATCCCTTTCGACTAAATGACGGTATCATTTTGTATTTCTTTAGGCGTTCTTGGAACGCTTCACTTGTATATTGGGTACCTAAATCCGTGTGTACAATGAGTCCTGGCCCAGGGCTTTGATCTTGTACGGCATTCTCTAAAGCTTCCAGTACAATTTCTGTTGTCATTTTACGAGAGAATTTATGACCTACCACTTTTTTCGTATGTAAATCTAGTACAGATGCTAGATAGCACCAACCATGACGAATTGTATGAATGTACGTAATATCGGCCACCCATTTTTCATTAATATTCGTTGTTGTAAAATCTTGTTCCAGTACGTTTTCTCGTTCTTCTACTGGTTTCTGTGTCGGTGTAGGACGGTATTTTTTTGTAGTGTTTGATTGAATGCCTGCTCTTTTCATGATGCGTTGAATTCGATTAATCGTGCCCGTGTAGTCTTCTTGCTTGAGTGTCTCAAAGATCTTGGGTGCACCATATCGCCCCTTACTTTCATGGTGAATGACACGAATTCGTTCAAGTAGCTGTTCATTGGCGACATGATAGCTATTCGGTTGCTTATGACAAGATTGATAATACGTACTTTTAGGCATCTTTAAAACACGACACATCAGCTGTACTGGATGATGTTCGCTTTCACTTGTAATATAGTCGATCAATTCTTCGCTATCTATTTTCTCGCGAATATGGTCATAGCCTTTTTTAGGATTTCAAGCTCCTGTTTTAATCGGAGATTTTCCTTTTGGATGGCATCTACTTCTGTCACAGTTAATTCTTGTGTACCTTCAATTGGCGAGTGTTGCTTAATCCATTTATATTTAAAACACGACACATCAGCTGTACTGGATGATGTTCGCTTTCACTTGTAATATAGTCGATCAATTCTTCGCTATCTATTTTCTCGCGAATATGGTCATAGCCTTTTTTAGGATTTCAAGCTCCTGTTTTAATCGGAGATTTTCCTTTTGGATGGCATCTACTTCTGTCACAGTTAATTCTTGTGTACCTTCAATTGGCGAGTGTTGCTTAATCCATTTATAAATTGTCACTTCAGAAATACCATATTCGCTAGATAGTTGACTGACTGGTGTACCTGAGCGATAAAGCTCAACTACTGTTTGTTTAAATTCTTGATTATAGCGTTTGTGACTCATAGTTCGGACACGTCCTCTCGTTAGTTCAATATTAATAACTTAACCAAGTTGTGTCCATACATCTATACTACATTCATTATTTGTTGAACTAACTAGTGCTTAATTTGATTAAGGTTCAAGCAATGATCTTCTACTAAGTTACCTACACCTCATAGAAACTAATAGGTTATTCCATTATAGGGAGCAATTCCAGTATAAAAATTGCGCTCTTTTTTTATGTGTAGGACTAGATTCTTGATTAAGAATACCGTTTGTTACTAACTTTTTATATCTGAACCTTTGTTTTACGGTATAAAGACCATTTTACTAATGGGGAAGTAAGGGCAGTGGTAATAACCGCAATAAGGAACAAAATACTATAATCAGTATTAGAAATTAATTTACTACTTAAACCTATGTTGGCAAATATTAAGATCATTAATCCCCGTTTATTCATTAAAGCCCCTATAGCACTGGATTCTCCCTAACTATAACCTATTATTTTTGCATAAATCATACATGCAAAATATTTGCTTATAAATGACATCCCAATATTTTCTATATATCAATTTAAAGTTGATTTATCAACGATAGATTATAATCTGAGAAAATAGTATTTAAAACTGGATTAAAATAGAATGGAATTCACTTGAAACATTCTAATTATTGTATTAGAATTACAACTAGAATCAGAATAATCAAATAAATAAAATTATTAAATTGCTAGGGGATCCCTTGATAAGGGCTGAGAATAAAGTAGTTACTTTTTAAACCCTCAAAACCTGAACAGGTTAGAACCTGCGTAGGAAAGTAGCGAATGTTTGTACTTGTTTGCATGTGAACAAATTTCAAACCAAACCACTTTTCTATTTAGGAGAGTGGTTTTTTTATGGACAAAAAATGCTGAATAGGATTGATACTATATGATTTTAGAAGAAGGTGTTCTAACTGCTTTTTAATTGGATTTAAGGAGAGATAAAGGTGAAGCTAATGGCTGTAACAGATGATATGCAATCAGTTCGTGATCTGGCATCTAAGATCATTAGGATAAAGGATAAGATCGATATTGTCCAAATACGGGAAAAAACAAAAACAGCTCAAGAAATCATTACCTTGCTCCAGTATATGGAGGATGGTGGTGTTGAAAAAGATAAAATCATCCTAAATGACCGTTTGGATATTGCTTTGTTAATGGGTATCCCAAGTGTTCATTTACCAGAAAAAGGTCTTCCTGTAAAAATGGTTAAACAAAATTTTCCTCATATAAGGGTTGGACGCTCTGTTCATTCTTATGAGGGAGCAAAGAAAGCGGAAAGAGATGGCGCGGACTATGTTTTATATGGTCATTGTTTTGAGACCAACAGTAAAAAAGGAAAGACTCCAAATGGCATTCAGCCTATTCTCGAAATGAAAGAGGAGCTAAGGATCCCTGTTTATGCTATTGGTGGTATTACATTGAATAAAATAGATACTTTGCAACAAGTGAAAGTAGATGGCATAGCGGTGATGTCAGGGATTTTTTCCGCAGAAAAAACATTCTCTTCAACAAAACAGTATTATGAGGCGATAAATCATGAATCAAAAATTTGAAGTAGCCATAATTGGCGGCGGAATAATTGGTTGTTCAATTGCTTATTATTTAGCAAAGGAAAAGATGAATGTGGCATTGTTTGAAGGCAATCAAATAGGTTCGAAATCGACAAGTGCTGCGGGTGGTATGCTTGGAGCTCACTCTGAATGTGACGGAGATTTTGAAGTATTTTTCCCTTTTGCAAGAAGCAGTCAGCATGCCTATTCCCAACTTAAAGAAGAATTAAATCATTTGAGCGGTTTCGATATAGGGTACAGAAAAGGAGGGATTTTAAAGCTTGCTTACAATGAATCTGATAGAAATGGGCTTCGGTCCATCTTATCTCAACCGACTGTAAAATGGCTCGATAAAGAGGCTGTACAGGAGAGGGAACCTGATGTTTCTTCCAATCTATTAGGAGCAGCCTACATGGAAGACGATGTCAATGTTATGCCAATTGCTGTTTGTCAGGCATTTGCCAAAAGTGCCCAAATACTTGGGGCTTCTCTATTCGAATTTTCCCCTGTACTAGATATTCAAAAGAAAGATAATAGCTTCTTGATTCAAACAGCAACAAGTCATGTGGAGGCTAAGCATGTTGTGGTTGCCAGCGGGGTTTGGAGTACAACATTTTTTAAACAGCTTGGGTTAGACCATCAATTGACTCCTGTAAAAGGGGAATGTCTTTCTGTAATAGATGAAAAAGCGACTTTAAAATATACAATCTTTCATGATCACTATTATATTGTGCCGAGAAATAACGGAAGACTTGTGATTGGAGCTACCATGATTGAAAATGATTGGAATGAAAAAGTTAGTCTCAGTGGGATTGACACTTTAATTGCGAAGGCAAAAACGATGCTTCCGACTGTTGCAGATATGAAAATGGATTCTTTTTGGGCTGGATTACGTCCGCAAACATTTGATCAAAAACCATTCATCGGGCACCATCCTGAAGAAGAAGGGATTTTATTTGCTACAGGGCATTATCGAAATGGAATCCTACTTGCTCCTGCAACGGGGCAAATGATTCGTGATTTGATACTTAAAAGACAAATAAAAAACGAATGGGTGGAGGCCTTTAAAATCGACCGCCGCCAGCCATTGCTGTTAAGGAGGTGAAAAAATGCCCATTACATTAAATGGAAAAAATATTGATCTTCAAGAGGGAGTCAATACGGTTGAACAATTACTTTCCCACTATCATTTAGAAAACCGTATTGTCGTAGTTGAGGTCAACAAGGAAATTGTCATGAAAGAAAACTATAAAACAATGAGTCTCTCACATGGGAATGTCGTTGAAATTATTCATTTTGTAGGAGGAGGATGAAACATGTTAAAAATTGCCGATCGTACGTTTCAATCAAGACTTTTATTAGGAACTGGTAAATATCCATCATTTGATATGCAAAAAAAGGCGGTAGAAGTATCGGAAGCAGAAATTTTAACCTTTGCTGTTAGAAGAATGAATATTTTTTCAGATGAGCAGCCCAATTTTCTTGAACAACTAGATTTGTCTAAATATACGCTTCTTCCTAATACGGCTGGTGCAAAAACAGCTGAAGAGGCGGTGCGGATTGCGAAACTGGCAAAAGCTTCTGGATTATGTGACATGATTAAAGTAGAGGTAATTGGAGATGATCGAACACTTTTACCAGATCCTGTTGAAACATTAAAAGCCTCTGAAATGTTATTGGAAGAAGGATTTATTGTTTTGCCCTATACATCCGATGATGTTGTGTTAGCAAGACGTCTTGAAGAACTTGGGGTACACGCTGTTATGCCAGGTGCATCACCGATTGGTTCTGGTAAGGGAATTATCAACCCACTTAACTTAAAGTTTATTATTGAACAGTCGCAGGTTCCGGTGATCATTGATGCGGGTATTGGTTCTCCTAAAGATGTAGCATTTGCGATGGAGCTTGGTGCGGACGGAGTGTTACTAAATACAGCTGTTTCAGGTGCGAAAGATCCTGTTAAAATGGCTCAGGCAATGAAGCTGGCAGTAGGAGCAGGGAGATTAGGATTCGAAGCTGGAAGAATAGAAGAAAAAGAGTATGCGGTAGCGAGCAGTCCAACAACTGGGATGGTGACATCTTGACGAATCGGTATTCAAGACAGGAGTTATTTTTAGGAAGTAAGGCACATGCCAAAATAACAGAGGCGAGTGTAATCATCATTGGTGCTGGAGCTCTTGGATCTGCAAGTGCTGAAATGTTAGTAAGAGCTGGGATCGGGCGTCTGACGATAGTCGATCGAGATTATGTCGAGCTGAGTAATCTACAAAGGCAGCAATTATATACGGAAGAAGACGTAAGAAATCAATTACCAAAAGCCATTGCTGCCAAAACAAGACTTGAACAAATCAACAGCGAAATTATTATTAATAGTTTCATAGAGGATGTTAACGGACTGAATATTGAAGAATTGATAAAAGATCATTCAGTGATTGTGGACGCTACTGATAATTTTGAAACTAGTTTAATTGTGAATGATGCAGCTGTGAAACATGGGATTCCATTTCTATTTGGAGCATGTGTTGGAAGTTATGGACTTACATATCCGATTATTCCGGGAGAAACACCTTGTTTACACTGTTTGTTAAATCATTTGCCAATGGATGGGATGACATGTGATACCGTTGGCGTGATAAGTCCGATCGTTCAAATTACTGCGGCATTACAAGTTACACAAGTTTTACAGATTCTTTCAGGAGAAACACTTTCTCCGATGCTTCAATCAATGGATATTTGGAAAAATGAAAAAGCGGAGATCAATGTGACTCAGTTAAAAAATAAACTTTGTCCAACATGTGGAGAACATCCATCCTATCCGTTTTTACTGTTTGAAAACCAAATAAAAACAGATGTATTATGTGGAAGAGATGCCGTCCAGCTTCGACCAGGGCTGAAGCAGAAAACTTATTCCCTTCCTCACTTGTTAGAGAGATTGGGGAATCATGTTACTAATCCTGTATTAAATCGTTATTTGCTATCCTGTAAATTTGAGGATTATCGAATCGTTTTCTTTAAGGATGGCCGTGCGATTATTCATAGTACGAATGAAGCAAAAAAAGCGCGAGCTGTCTATAACCGATTCATTCAATTTTATTAGGGTTTATTATTTGGTTTAACGTTGGCGAAATGGAACCGCTGGAGAATGCTTTTTACCCATGTAGTTAGCTAGCTAGCATGGAAAATCCTGAATTTTCCTTCAGGATTCAGAGGGAAAGAAGATTGTATATATGGAATTAGGTGTAGAATTTAATACTCCTGGCATTATTAGATATCCATTTGAAAGAATGACCTATCAATAATGAGAAGGCGACCTTAATCCGATTAAACAAAGATGATTCAAGGGGGTTTAGTGAGCCTCGCGATAAAACAATAGCATTCACTGAAGAGATGCAGAAGGTGATATCTTCATTAAGTGTAGTTAAGGGCGTTAAAATGTCGCAATTACAAATAAAGGATTATTCTTCTTTCATTCAACTAGAAGATAAATATACCCCGTCAAAGTTTTACTTTAACCGAAACGAGGAAATGTTAGTGAAGGAAAGTGGAAGTATTAGCAAGGATCAAATTCCTTGTGATTATTGATTTGTGATCCTTGTTAATTCTACGTTAGTTATTAAAAGATTATGGAGTATACGATGTTTATGTCCATGTAGAGCCAAATTAATAAAGAAAAGCTAACTAAATCATTATCGCTAAAATGGGAGTTTCCAGTCGGGAAGATAGAAGTAGCTGAACTGAGCATACATCAATTAAATGGTTGTCACCAGATGAGTTGAAATCATTGGATTGGGCACCGGCATATATTCCTGCGATTGAAAAATCATCTAGACATCTATGATCAATGAATGTTTTAGAAAAAGAATTTAGCTACTCACCTGATACGTGTGAATAGCTTTTTTTATTTTATGCTACTTGAGCGCTACTATAGTGGGGTTGCATTTATAACTCTGAAGAATGCCTATGACCCTTTCATAGACACTCGTTTTATAGGTCAGTAAAATTCGCTTACAATAGGCGTGCCGATATTGATACAGAATTATAATGAATAATTTTAAAAATGCTGGTAGAATGATAATCATCGAATTTATAGAATGTTTAAAAGGTGGGACTAGTAGTTTGAGCAAAGAAGGAATCATTTCTTTAGGTGAGGCATTTGTTGATCTTATTTCCGCTGATCAGACAAATACAAGGTATCAACAGTTTGTAGGAGGGGCAACAGTGAATGTTGCAGTGAGGGCAAGTAGACTTGGCATTCCTTCTTATTATTTATGTAAATTAGGAACAGATGCCAACAGCTTGTTTGTCGCAAAGGCACTGAAAAAGGAAAACATCAATATTGACTATTGTGTTTCTTCCTTTGAGAAAAAGATATGTAGTGTGTATATACATCTTAACGAGGATGGTGACAGATATTTTCATAAATATGTGAACGAGACTCCGGATGAATGGTTAACCGTTGATGAATTAGAGCAAGAACTTTTTCATGCTGGGAAAATCTTTTATTTTAGCTCTGGGACACTTTTCAATGATAAAGCACGAAAAACGACAGAACAGGCGTTAGCATATGCAGAAGAATATCACATGCTGGTGGCGTTTGATGCGAACATTCGCTTAAAGCGTTGGGAAAGTGAAGAAGAATGCAGAGAGCGGGTCTCTTCTTTTATGAAACGAGCTGATCTTGTGAAGGTGACGGAGGATGAATTGCTGTTCCTGACAGAAGCAAGAACAATGGAGGAAGGTCTAGTTAAAATGTCTAGCCTGAACATTCCGTTTCTGTTCATTACAATGGGGGAAGCGGGAGCATGTGTTTTACATGATGGAAACATAATGGATGTTCCAGGAATCAAAGTTAAGGCTGTAGATACAACTGGTGCGGGAGACGCTTTTTTTGCAGCTATTTTATCTCATTTTCACAAAGAGGGAGTGCCAGTGGACGATAGCCAATTAAAGGAGTATGTTCGTTTTGCCAATGAAATAGGTGCAATTGCGACGACAAAAATTGGTTCATTGTAATTATACTGATCAAGGAAAAGGCTAATTATTGAAGGGATTTCTTCTACACGACCTAATGATAAAGTATTACATTCAAACTAAAGGGCAGCTTTCCTTATAGATCTAGCTGCCAAAAGGATGAAGAATAAGTTATACCAACAAAGCGAAAGGATGTGTTCTTATCGTTGAAAATAAATCAAAAACCATCACAACCAAGAAGTTCAAATAAACGCCTTTGCGTTGCAAGAAATATCACATTCATTATCCAAATGAAAATGAGCATTGGCTACGATTACTCTCGAAGTAACCGTATTACATAGAGAAAAATTGGTCCTAAGCAATTTTTCAGAAACATAAATCTAGATATTGGTGTGAAATGTTCAAATTCAATAACTGTATTATAGGTTATTACTTCTACAAAACGAATTACATAAGGGACTTAAATTGGCTAAAAAAGAATCTCTGTAAGCTTTCAAAATTGGTACAAAGTTCGAATGGAGCGGCAATAACCGTTCCTTTTTGTCTTTTTCGTGAATTCAAGTAGTTAAATCTTAATCTGAAACGAGGAATGTTAGCGTCATAAGAAATAGCAGTAAATCACTGATTTTTTATGAATAGATTTTAGAATATAGTTAAATTACTGTGTGATTACAACCAGGTTTCCCTAATTAATATTAATATTGTTAAGTTTGCTTGAAATGAATGATTTTATTTGATTGTTTAACATAGCTCCAAAAAAATAACGAATTAAATTTACAATATATAATAATAACATTCGTATTTATATATCAAAAATGCGATTCCTTCACCAGCGGAACACAACATACTTTAGGAAAAACACGAACGTTGTAAATGTTATTAGATATAAAGTAACTAAACAACAAGTATATCCGTCAATTCTGGAAAGGAGGAAGAAAATATTGAAAAAGTTAGTATTAACTCCAATGTTGATTCTTTTATTTATTGTTTTGATGGGTTGTAATTTGATTCCATCTAAGAACAATTTGTCGATTGAAATGATAGCATTCAATGGACTTACAGATGAAGAACAGGATTTAATTCCTGTAAGTCCAAAAGATTCAAAAATTGATAAGGACTATGACAAAGATCAAGTTTATTCTGTTACATTTAATAATACCGAGACAGATTCTTCAGGAAAACTTACGGTGTTTGTTGATCTGGATAAAGAAGCAGTTGTTGGGAATTGATTTATAAGTAAATAAATCAATTCCTTTTTTTATTTACCAAATGGCGCATTTAGCTATAAAAAGGGAAGCACATAGATAAAGGGGTTTACTTTTACTTTAATTATTTTTTCTAGTTTACATAATATATATTATAGGAAGTCATTTTATTTCTTTGTATTCCGTCTCATATACTAAGAATACTTAATGAAATGAGACGGAAGAAGAATTTTTTCTAATTTTCTAATGGTTTGTGATTTGTACTAAATTACTTTTTATTAAGTTCAAATCATTTTATACAATTGCAAAATAAATTAACTATACAACGGAAAGAAAAATTGAAACTTATTTAATAAAATTCTTCCTTAATTAAACATGATATTTTGTAATTAAGTTTAAATCATGTATTTTAATTACCGAAAATCTAATCCTGATTTACGATCGGAATTGCATATTCAATGATAATTATCTTGAGTCTACTTATATTATATCTATTTCATATATTCCGTAATCAAAACGTAATTGATACGATTTAATTAATCCAACACGTCCTACTCATACATAAAGTGTTTGTCCAAAAAAAGTCTGCATAAAGGAATTATTCCTCTTATACAGACTTCTTAACTTTATTTATCATACAATGCTTGTTTAGCTAATGTGATTATTGCCATATCTTCCATAGGCGGATTATGCAGGCCAGCTCGGACATCTCGATAATAACGTTGCAAAGGATTCGTTCTTTGTAAACTTTTTGCTCCTACAACACGCATGGCTAGATCAACAATTCGAATTGCTTTATTTGTTACCGCTACTTTTACAGCCGCTAAATCCGTTGCTAGTATTTCTCTATTTTCTGGTTGTGATTGCCATTTATTCGTTACTGAGTAAAGAAAATGACGAGCTTCCGTTAATTCCAATTCAATTTCACCGATTGTGCGCTGTACATTGGGTAAATCTCTGATGGGTCCACTTATACTATTAGGAGCATAAGTTTTGGCAAATTGCACTGCATAGTTTCTTGCTGCAGTTGCAATGCCTATGTAACATGCCGGAATATGTAACATCCAACCGGTTCCAGGTTTATTGGCTGTTTGCTTATGTTCAACAAAATAACGGTCAGGAATTTTCACATGTTCAAGGATTAAATCATGGCTACCTGTTCCTTGCATAGAAATCATATCCCATGTCTCTTCAATTCGAACACCTGTAAGATTTCGATGGATGAAAAAAGTTCCCACACATTCTTCTTGCGGCACCCAGGCAGTAACGAGAAAAATATCTAGGACAGGTGATAATGTCGTAAACGTTTTTCTCCCCGTAATAATCCAGCTATCCCCATCCTTTACAGCAGTTGTTTCAGGTCTCCCTCCTCGCGTTGGGCTTCCCGTTTTTGGTTCAGTTGCTGCGGTATTTACTAATGCTCCGTTACCGATTTCTTTAAAAAATTCATCCATTACGACTTCATCCCAAGACTTTTTTTCCATTAAGCTAAGAACTGTTCCAACATGCCAACCAATAGAAAGCGCAGTAGGACCACATTCCATCGCGATCCGCTCCTGTGCCAAAATAAAGTCGTATAACGAACCTCCATGTCCTCCATATTCTTTCCCTAATGTTAGCTTGGTGTAACCGAAATCTTTTAATTCCTGGATATTTTCATAAGGAAATCCTCTCGTTTCATCTAACGTTCCTGCACGTGAAGCAAAGTCCGAAATTGATTCGCCTAATTGTTCAATATATGTTTTTTGTTTATCAGTTTGAAAAAATGACAACGGTATTCCCTCTCCTCTATTATACTTTGCCTCACGTTAGCGCATTGCATTGTATTGATGTTTTTTTTCATTCACCTAAGTAAAATCCGTACATTTTGATTAAACTTCCAACCAAAGTGTTCCACCAATATCCAATACTTGTAATTGCTTTTCGGGTAGCTCTTTCGTTCTCCATTCCCACTTTAATCGATCCAAAGCTTCTGGTCCTGTATCATCAGCAAGACGGTAAGTACCATAGTGCATTGGAATGAAGGAAATGCCTCGTAGTTCCTGAAAAGCTTTCACTGCATCTTCCGGATTAATATGAGAATCTTTCATAAACCATTCAGGCTCATATGCTCCGATTGGCATTAATATATGCTTGAGATTAAATCGTTCAGCGATTTCTTTAAACCCACGAAAATAACCAGTATCACCTACAAAATAGATAGAATGGTCCGCTTCAATTGCTTCGATAATCCAACCGCCCCAATGTGATGAATTTGTATCGAGTAAACTGCGACGTGTCCAATGCTGCGCAGGAACGAAACTCAGTTTCAGGTTTTGGCACTGAAACGAGTCCCACCAATTCGCCTCAATAACATTCTTGTACCCTTTTTTCAAAAAAAGCTGTTTCAGACCATAGGGAACGTAATAAATCGGATTACCTGGCAATCTACGAATTGTTCCAAAATCAAGATGATCATAATGACCATGTGAAATAATCACGATATCAATATCCGGTAACTGGTCAAAAGAAAGGCCAGGCTCTGTCATCCGCTTTTGTGTACCCTGCCATTTTGCCCAAACAGGATCTGTTAAGATATTCACCCCACCTAATTGAAGCAGAAACGTTGAATGTCCAATCCAAGTGATACTAGGTTTGCTTCGATTACTTTTAAGCTCTGTTACTTGTTTGTTAATTGCTTGAGGAATTAATGTGTTTAAATCCTTTTTCTTTGCACGTCGTTCTTTACCCCATTGAAGCAATTCCTTTACCGATTTCGTATTCATAACACCATCTAAATTTTCATATTTGATTTTCACTTGATTAGCCTCTCACATTCGTACTTTCTCGTTCTAAAAAAGAAAGAACACTTCCCAAATATTTCTGAACTTCTTGAACCTGATAGGCAGCAGAATCAGCAATTTGTTTGTAGTGATGCTGACCCTCATCGGTTATTCTCAAATAACGCTTTGTCCGTTTTTCACTTTCCCATCGACCAACCATTAGTCCCCCTTCCTCCATTTCATGAGAAAGATCATACAAATAGCCATTACTAGCAATCCAGCCGTATTTAATTTTCAATAAATCACCAATCTCACCCATATAAATTGGTCTTTTCGTAAAAGCCGCTTTTAAAGTAACATAGCGAACCAGATCTTTGACGGAAATAATTTTTGAAAAATAAGAGCGATATTCTTCAGGAAGTTCATGGATCACCGGTGGGTTTTCACCTGAACCTTTTAAATCAAACATGAAACGATCAATCACGTGCTTAACTTCACGAAATCGTTCTGAGAAATTATCTTGATACCATTTATAAAGCTCATTACCCTTTTCCGTATTTTGATAATAATGCCTACCTTTTACTGTGTGAAACTTTAAATGACCGGAACCCACAAGTTGTTTGCATGTTTTACATAAATAATCATAGCTATGAATTTTACCTGTAAATAGCTTTTGCAGTTCCTGATGAATCGCACGCGGGTAATTTGAATGGTTGGATAGCGTTTGCAGCAAATACATCGTTAAAAACTCACGTTGACTTAAACCAACTGTCTCCAGTGTTACAGTAGTAGTATCACTTTTTTTCATGGCAAAGCCCCCTTAATTTATTAGAATACTCGTTCGGTTCTTGTAATCTATTATCCTACATTTACTGGTAAATAGCACGTAAATAGGGTTTTCTTACCTCACATATGCCTAATACGTTTCAAAATCAATATGTATCAAGATATGTGTTTTTTAATACTTTCCTATTAAAAATTTATTAAAAACCACAAGCAGTTAATTGCATTTTAACATAAAAATAAAATGAGGAGCTCGATAGTATTCACTTTCAATCAGAGAGATTTATAATCTGTTGATTTTGAAGTTATTTACTGTTTATGAACCTATTTTATCACCTATAGAACTAATACAATACAGTATTTTTGGAGGGGATGAAGATTGGATAAGCAAAGTCTATTTTTACATGGCAAAAAAGTATCGTATATTGAGAGGGGTAGCGTTAATGCCCCACCTGTTCTTCTATTGCATGGGGTGCCTGAATCAAGCCTAGTATGGAGAAAAATGTTCCCGTGTATTGCGTCTTGTGGGTATAGAGCCATTGCACCGGATCTCCCAGGATTCGGTGACAGTGACCGATTTGATGAACCCTCAACATGGGAGCGTTTTGAGCAGTTTATTTCGGATTTCACAACTAAATTAAATTTGGACAAATTCCATTTAATTGTACATGATTGGGGAGGTCTAATTGGTTTGAAATGGGCATGTGATCATCCAGAGAACATTCTAAGTCTGTTTGTTTCCAACACTACATTATCAGAAGAGTATAAATGGCACTCGCTTGCACAGATTTGGCGAACACCTAGGACCGGAGAAAAAGTAATGGAACTGATGGCTAATCGTTTACATTTTCAAAATGAAATGAAAAAGACCATTCCGAACATACCGGACGAAACTGTGGAAGACTTCTATCGTGTCTTTCAAACACCTGAATCAAGCAGAGTAATCTTAGATTTATACCGTTCGGGAAATTTAGAAAAAGTAAAAACGTACAATGAAAAACTCAATCATATCAAAATACCAATCACCATCATTTGGGGAGAAAATGATCCATATATCCCTAATGAGTTTGCCTACAAACTTCAGAATGAAGGTCTACCACATGCAAACGTTTATATTATTCAAAATGTAGGTCATTTCATCCAAATCGAAGTTCCTGATGAAGTAAACTTTTATATTCAACAGCATTTTCAAAACGTATAAAATGAGGTATTTTGTTTTATCTGCCCCTACCCTTCAACTCTTTACACTACCTTTAACACTTCTTCATTTTTTTAGAATAAATAAAATGAAGAAAGGATGCCTTGTTCAGACTTTGTCTCTATTAGGCATCCTTTTTATTATTTACTTGAGGAAATAGCCATTTTATTTAATTTGATCTATGTTTTCAAACTTAGTCCAAGCTTATATACATAATTGTCATAGCATAATAGGAGTATTTCACAAAAGGAGGAAACACCCAATTGGCTGATTCAAATGTTTCACTTAATATTCCACAAGGACCAAAAGGAAGACTCTTTACTGGTCATACAAAGGATTTTCAAGCTGACCCGCTTGCCTATTTTACTCATTTAGCAAACGAATATGGAGACGTTGCAAAATTTCGGTTTGGACCTTTTCAGAATGCATATCTGATATCCAATCCGGATTTAATAAAGGAAGTACTTGTAACAAAACAGAAATTCTTCATAAAATCAAAGGCCATGCATTCTTTAGAAGACATTTTGGGCAACGGCCTTTTCACGAGTGAAAAAGAATTTCATATGAGTCAAAGAAAACTTATACAGCCCGCTTTTAGAAAGTCACATATTAATAGTTATGGCCAAAATATGATTGATATTACGACGGATTATCTTTCAACTTGGAAAAATGGGGAAGAACGAATAATTACGCAGGATATGATGAGCATTACTCTCGGAATCATTTGTAAGACGATGTTCAGCATGGATTTGAAACAAGGATATGAACTTCTTGGTAAATCAGTTGAAACAGTAATTAAAATGGCCGTCAAAAGGATGAGACCTATTATTCAACTTCCATTATGGATTCCTACAAAAAATAACCGTCAATATAAAAAGGTAATCCAAGAACTCGACCAAGTCATCTATAGCATGATTGAAAAACGTAGGGAAAATCCAAATGGCCATGATGACATGCTTAGAATTCTTATGGATGCCAAAGATGACGAGAATAGATTGGGTATGACAAACAGGCAAGTACGTGATGAATTAATGACCACCTTCCTTGCCGGTCATGAAACGACTGCAAACGCGCTATCCTGGACCTTGTATTTACTTTCTCAGCATCCTGAAGTGGAAAAGAAACTTTTTGATGAAATAGATACCGTAATTGGAAATCGTCCCCCAACTCCTGACGATTTCAAAAATTTAACGTATACACAAAATATTATTTGGGAATCTCTTCGCGTATACCCACCTTCCTTTATTGTAGAACGAGAAGTCGAAAAGGATGTAATGATAGGAGGTTATCAGTTTAAAAAAGGAGAAATGGTTATGGTAAGTCAGTATGTGATGCACCGCAAACCAGAGTATTTTGACAATCCAGATTCCTTTATTCCGGAGCGATTTGAAAACAACTTTTTGAAAACGATCCCGTCATACGCCTACTTTCCCTTTGGAGGAGGTCCGCGAGTTTGTATTGGGAATCATTTTGCCTTAATGGAAGCGGTGCTTGTCCTAGTATGCATTGCCCAAAAGTACCGGATAAAACTTGCGCCAGACCATCATGAGGTAACCCCTTTCCCTACTATTACACTCAGGCCAAGGCGTGGATTACGAATGGTAGTAGAAGAAAGAAAATCAAATTGAAACACTTCCGAGTTCCTCTATTGATTTTTAAAAGTAGAAACATCTATCCCTTTAAATATAATTGTACTTAGTAACAGTCAGCTAACATTTTTATCCTTGATCAATTAAACGGCTGCCATGAATGGACAGCCGTTTAATTGATCAGTCTGCTTATTACCTGTCAGAAATTCAACACTTGTAGCATGCATTCATTTCATTTTGTGCCATTTCACATCGAGGTTCATCAATCATCTTTTAAAAATGAACATAAATAGAGGCTGTCCCAAACACAAATCTGACCTTGCTCTTAATAAACAGTAAATCGTGTTACATACACTTGAATGAAAACTATTTATTAGAGCTTAATAGTCTGACTTATTGCTTTTAGGACAACCATTTTTTTCTATATGCGATTGTTCGATACATATTATTTACATTATTAACTTCAGAGCCTTTTTCTTTAGTTTTACTGCAGGATTAGTGATAAGTTTTGTTCACATTCAGCTCTTAATTATTTCATCATGTGGAAAATCGCTTTCTGAATAATCATCAAGTTCCTTTAAATATACAAAGAAATCGTAATATACAAGTATTCCCATCCCTAGATATTCCAGCACAGGATCGACGTGACTCTTACTCGTTGTATATAGCATATACATGGATCAGCCCTCCTTTTGCTAATTGGCAGAACCTCATCATATATGCCTTAGACTTAGTGGCTAATAAATAACTGGCAGCCATTTAGTAATTTGATCAGATACATCACAGGTGTTTCTTAGAGCTGTATAGCCACTTTTAGAAGCCCAATTTATTCTTTTATTCCTACGTGTAGAAAGGCTTACTGAGGCATAAACACCACGACAACTTGTCCAACTCTATATTCTGAAGTATTCGGCACTAATAACACCTCTACTAAAATATGTTTCCTTATTAAATCGGATTGGACAACCATCATAATCTTCAAAATAAATCGATCAGACATGGACATAAATCCGCTGATTAGGGCAAAAACCTTAGATGAAATTTAAGCTCTGACAAGATGGATTCGTTAAACTTAATTAACATAAATAACCCAATGGACACATCCACAAAAAAATAAAAACGCGAAGTCATAATCCCTTCGCGTTTTTCACATTAATCTTGGTTTGTAAAAATAACTGGACCTTCTTTTGTAATGACAATCGTGTGTTCATATTGAGCGGATAGCTTACCATCAGCTGTTCTTGCTGTCCAGCCATTGCTATCCATTTTACAATGCCATGTTCCAGCGTTTAGCATTGGTTCTATCGTAATGGTCATGCCTTCTTTTAAACGAGTTCCTTTACCTGGTTTTCCGTAATGAAGCACAGTCGGCTCTTCATGCATTGTTTTTCCGATACCATGACCGGTAAAATCGCGTACGACAGAGAACTTTTCCCCTTCTGCATACGATTGAATAGCGTGGCCGATATCCCCTAATCTGTTGCCGACTACAGCCGCTTCAATCCCTTTATATAAAGCCGTTTTTGTCACATCTAATAATTTCTGTGTTTCTTCAGTTACTTCTCCAACTGCATAAGTCCAAGCAGAGTCAGCTAAGCCACCGTTCAATCGTACAACCATATCAACCGTAACGATATCACCGTTCTCTAATGGCTTATCTGTAGGAAAACCGTGGCAGACTTCATCATTTACAGAAGCGCAGATTACATATGGGTACCCTTGGTAGCCTTTTTGTTCGGGTGTAGCCCCATTATCAGCTAGGAATTTTTCAACAAATTTTTCAATATCCATTGGTGTAATGCCCGGTTTCATCATTTTTGCAATTTCTTTATGAGTAGCTGCTAATAACTTACCAGCTTCATGCATTTTTTCTATTTCACGTTCACTTTTTAATGTAATCATGACAATCCTCTTTCATTTAAAGTCTTATTTCAGTTGCCGCTCAGGCAATCCCTTCTTATCATATGCTTTTTCTTCTATAAAAAGCAACAAAAACCCCGGTGAAAATATCACCGGGTTAATAATTTGACGGCCTCGTCAAGCTCTATAACAGGATAATGACAGACAAAATTCTCACATATATAAATGGCTTCTTTATCTCCTGTTAAAATTTCAACTTCCTTAATATTCATTTGTGAAGTCAAATAAACATGACCCGCTATCCTCTGACAAATAAGCCATATGCACCGCATCAATATCCAGCCCGCTCCTCACGATCCACTTTCATTTAAGTAAATTACTAAACTTCAAAACTTTCTCGTTCCATGGCATGACATCAATGACAAGCACTTGGAATAACCACCTAACTATACTTAAATGTTACATACTACGATTTTTATTATATTTGTTGCTTAAGTGTAATTTGCATATTCTATCAAGGTTAATTATTAAATATATAATATTATCTTGCTCAAAAAGAATATTTCTTAGATGATGGATGACAAGACGAAATGAAAAAGGAGCGAATATTGTCCGCTCCTTTCCTTTTAAAAAAATTCATTATTCAATTGTTTTAATGCGCGATTATTTTTTTGTATTCTTTTTTATTCCTTCTTCATGATTTATCTGTGTCCAAAAAGTATCTAAATTTCTTAAATGTTTTAAACCATCATCATTAGATATTTTCTTATTTATCTTTACTGCGTTTTATAATCGATTTATTTGTTCCGTCTATCCTTTCTTGTTTTTTACGCTTACCTTTATAGTACTAATCGTTAGCAATAGGGAAGCGTTTGAAATTATCTCCGCCTTTCGAACGTGCCAGTTTCCAAGCATTCAGCAATCCATCTGAGGGTATTAATTGATTATCGTGAATCCTATACTATCGAATCGAGCTAAGGGTTCTAATTTACTAAGATGTAGTTGCCATTCAAAAGGGAAAACTACGTTTGGAACAAGAGGTAGAAATCCTCAACCTCAATTTAATTTAAATTCATTAGACAAACATTCACTCCTGTTTATTAAGTAATATCATCTTCATCTCTTCTAAAATACTTGGTTTCCTATCTTTTCTAGCTTCACTCTGTTAGAATTGATTGAAGCGAGGTGTTATTATTGGCTATTTATAAAGCAAGAAAAAGCAATCTTACGGCCCTTTTAAACAAAAGTAATATAGATTTTAAAACACTTTCTGAAAATACAGGTATCTCTATTGAGAAGTTATCAGACTTTAACAACAAGACAGTGATGAATATTAATACAGCAATGACGGTCTCAAAAGAAATCGGCTGCACGATGGAAGATCTATATAAATGGACGAAAACAGAATGATTAATTTCATTCTTTTTTTTATGTATAAAACACTCCTACTAACACAAACTACTCTTGCAACACCATATTCTAAAATTCTAAGGAGATGTACATCATGACAAGTAGCAACAGTAATAATTTAGTTGTTCCGGGAGTACAACAAGCATTAGATCAAATGAAATATGAAATTGCACAAGAGTTCGGAGTTACATTAGGAGCTGAAACAACCTCACGCGCCAACGGATCTGTAGGTGGAGAAATTACAAAACGTTTAGTACAAATGGCTGAACAACAACTTGGTGGATATAACCGCTAATATTTAACTGATATAAAATGTTATTGATGAGGAGAGACTTGCTTCTGACCTTCTCTCCTCTTATGTATATACCTATAGAAACACTGGTCTTATTCAGTAAATTTACTAATAAAAACTACCCAATTCTCTTAAAATACGCTGTTATTTCCTTCTCTTCTGTCAAATTAAACAGATAATCAGCCCTCTTGTCTTTTAGCATATCTAAAGAGGTTTTCTTTATGTAAAAAAGGCCCTAATTCATTGCAAGATTGTAGGGTCGCAAATTTTTAGAATGTGCTAAAATACTTACTATAGTTGTCTTGCTCTTTTGTTTATTCTTGGTATTCTGGATGATTATGTCGCTTACATCCAAACAAATAGCAAGCCCCAGTTATTGAAGTTTCAAATTCTATCAAAGGGATACGGCCAGATGAAATGAGTTCAACCATATTTTCGTATTTGTTTTTCTCTTCAAGTAATTGTGTAATGTGTGCTTCTTTATCGTTTTTTGTCCAATTTTCTTCACATTCTTCTTCACGAGCATCTTTACTTTCTTCGTCTTTTTGTTTAATGGCTTCATTTACGACTTCATAGATGCGGGTGATATTTTTTGTGTTGAAAAGGGAATAGACAAATCTACTAACCCAATAAGGATCTTTCCAGTAATCTTTCCACCCTTGTTCAAACCAATATATCGCTTCTTTGAAACAATCCAACTCAACATACAAGTCGGCAATCTCAATTTCTCCTACAAATTCATCCGCTTCTACCATGAATGCATCTAGTTTCTCTCTCGCTTCTGTTTTCTTTCCAAGCTCAATTAAACATTTGACATGACTGTACATGGCATAATCAGAATTACCAGCAACTCGTAGGAAATAGTCTGAAGCTTCCTTCACGTCCCCAAGACGATATCTTGCTACAGCTAAATTATGATAAGCTTCATTAGATGGATGAATCGATATGGACTTCTGAAATGCGTCTGAGGCAAGTTGCCACTTTTATTGTTTACTATAAATTTCCCCTAATAAGTTATAAGGAAAATAAGAGAGCGGATTCATATGAATGACTTCTTTGATTAATTCAAGGGCCTTTTCATCATCCTCTTCTTCATAGCTGTACATCCAGGCAAGATTATTTAGGGATTGTATATTTCTCGATTCTTTTACTGCCTTTTGAAAAAAGCTTAAGGCTTCTTCATATTCATTTTTCTCAAAAAAATCAAGAGCCTTTTTGTTGATATTCAGTTGTGCTCCCCCCCTATTTTTGATAATTTATATTATATAACATATTAACCAACCTCGAAGTTGCGGTTAATCTTTCCCTATTTGAAACAAAACAAGTCGCGTATTTCCAAAAAATGTTTAAGAAAAATCCGAAAGGCGATGAAATAGCTCTTTGTTCTGTTGATAAGCTAATTTATAGTATTGATACATGTCGTTGTACATACGAACATCTTCTGGATCTGGAACGACAGGTTCATCACTAAATCGAATAATTTCTCGGCACGCTTCTTGAATAGATGGATATGCTTGAACACCAACCCCTGCAATGATTGCTGCACCTACACAGGCTTGTTCTTCTTGACTTACTTTGTAAATTTCTTGATTTAAAATATTAGCTTGTATTTGCATCCAAACATCACTACGTGCCCCACCACCAGATGCAATGAAGGTATCCATTTTTGTATCGAGACTTTTGATAATTTCAACTGAATCTCTTAGAGCAAATACTACTCCTTCCATCACTGCACGGATAAGATGTGCTTGAGAATGATTTAATACTAGTCCTAAAAATGTTCCACGCGCCGAAGAATCCATATGTGGAGTACGTTCACCTGTCAAATATGGCAAAAATAACAACCCTTCACTTCCCGGATTGACGCTTTTCGCTAACTCATTTATTTCCTGATAAGGCATATTCGACAGTATTTTTTCATTTAACCAGCTTAAAGATAAACCAGCAGCCAAACTTGCCCCCATAATGTTCCAGGTCCCAGGGACGGCATTACAGAAAGTATGGGTTCTCATCTGTTTATCATATTTAGGTTCTGCGATCACTGAAAAAACTTGCCCACCGGTACCAATTGTTAAAGAAACTTGACCTGCTTCTACAATGCCGTTTCCGACCGATTGCATCGGTTGATCCCCTCCCCCATAAACGACTGGTGTTCCTTTGTATAATCCTGTTTCTTTGGCGGTTTCTTCTGTTACTTCACCAGCAATATCAAATGGATTGTTCACATTTGGATAGATATCACGATTCAACCCTATTGCTGAAATTAGTTCGTCCGACCAAACCAAATTCTTTGTATTAAACGCCAGCGTTGCAGATGCATCGGTCACATCTGTTCCAATTTCCCCAGTCATCATTAGTCGAATATAGTCTTTTGGCAACAGTACTTTATAAATTTTTTCATATGCCTCAGGTTCGTTTTGCTTAATCCATAGTAAGGAAGGGGTTTGGAATCCAGTAGATAGTGGATTTAAAGTAATTTCCCCTACATTATTTTTCCCTAACAACTCGTAAATCGAGTCTACTTCTCGTTGCGTTCTTTGATCTGACCATATAATAGCTGGGCGAATTACTTGTAACTGTTTATCGATAAGTACCATACCGTGCATTTGCCCAGAGAAGCCTATTCCTTTTAACTCCTGTGATTGAATATGAGCATTGATCAAGGCCTCCTTTATCGTCTGTACAGTTGATCTCCACCATCTTTTTGGATCTTGTTCCGCATATCCTTTATTTGGTATGGAAATATCATAGAATGCTTGAGCAGAACTTTTCATATTTCCATCGATATCGATAATGACCGTTTTTACACTGGATGTCCCTAAATCTATCCCCATTAAATAGCTCATTTTATCCCTTCACTTCCAATCAAATATAATATGTAAGGATTCTTTCCAACTGGTATCACTCAGATTAAACTTAATTTCTTCCTATTCGTTAGAGTATATAATAGGATTTTAGCAATTTTTCTGAAATTAAAACACTATCTTATCTCTTTTAATGGTTTCTGTTGAAATAGGATAAACTTTTTACAATTGATATTTGAATGTTAAAAATTATGTCAACACTTAAAATATGACATTCCCACTGGTGCGGCAGCCTAATTGAAAGTGCCCAAATTATTGAAATTATTGTCCCCACGATATTTTGTCCTATTATCCCGTTCGCCTTAATAAAGTCCTTAATACCGAGATAAGTCCGCACTGATGAAAAGTCCCATTGGGCTATTTTTTTTGATAGGAGAACAAAATTAGAAAAAAACAAAATTCTCTCCTAACTTCACGGAGAGAATTTTTTATTCGAACTTATCAACACTTTTTAACACGCTTATCTGCTTCACTAAAATCTACAGAGAAGTGTAATCAATCCGTATCTTTCTTTTTTTAAAAGTTTCATTTAGGTCTTGTAGCTCTTATTTTCCCACTTACACCTATCTCACGAGAAAATTCTTCAGCCACATGTTCCGGTTCTATTTTTAAGTTTTTTGGAGTTTGAGGTAACGAATTTTTCCTGCTAGATGATTTTTGATTGTTTGATCTTCCCATAATATAGCCTCCTAACAAAATTTTAATCTTTATTAGTATGGCTATAAATCACATTTATATATCCCATGATTTGTCCCTAACATTTTCACCTTAAATTCAGTTATAAGACATAGCATTTTTACATAAACTTTGAGTAGAAATTTATTATGAAATATAGAAAAAAAGACATGGTTTTTTATTTTTATGCACAAAAAAGCAAGAGAATCCATTCTCTTGCCTAGAGGTATTATTTAGCTTCTTTTTTTGAAGGATATTACCACTGATAACAACCCTGCAATTAAAGCTACTATAGATAGAATAAGTGGGGCATTGCTCGAACCTGATTTTGTTTCTTCTACAGTCGCATGTTCTTTAATGCCTCCTTGGTCATTAGAAGTAGAATCAGTTGAGACTTCTCCATGTGCATGGGCAGATCCATCAGCTGGATTTACTACTGTCACAGAGGCAGGCTTTTCAGCATCCGGTGCCCCAACCCATTCTACTACACTTCCGTCTTTATAAGTTTGATATGCTTTCCAAACAATTTCTGTCGCATCATCGGCTACTTTTCCTTGCATGTTAAACTGTCCGAAATCAGTTGGTGATAAGCCTTCTCCTTCCGTTATCCACGTAACACTCGTAATTTTGTCAGCTTCATCTTTTTGAACTTCATAGACCCAGCCAGGTTTTGGCTCGAAACGAGTGATATCTACATCTTCTGGAAATTTAACTTCTATTTTTGTTGTTGGAATCACTTCGTTTTCAGATGGAACTCGGACCGTAAACACCTCATATTTTCCTTGTGAAGTTTCCTTCGGCTGTACAGTAACATGGGCACTGGCCACACCAACAAAAAGAGAGAATGCACCAATCATTAATACCGTTAATGTTAATAATTTTTTCATTATAGAATCTCCAATCGCTTTTAAATTATTTTAATAAACTATAAAATCCGAATATGGCTTTGAATCTCTAATGTTCTCTTTTAATTAAATGGTAATCACAGACTACCAACATGTATTAAAATTTCTTCGTGCTTGAATCTGAAGAACATCAGATTTGTCTCTATATTTTAGATATAGCTCAATCCGTTTATTATTTACTCCCTCTTTCAGAAACAAAAAATTATAATAGCACGCAAATCTCTTTTTTTAGGCATCTTTCAATTTTTTCATAATCGGTTGATTTGAATCTTTAATATTTGATGTTTTACCCACCTCCGTTTTGTACCATGGTAGACATACCCAAAAGCACCTCCCTACCCTAAGTGTGTTAAAATTTGTTACTTTTTGTTCACTTAGTAATTGGGATTTCACTCTTCATTATTAATACAGATTACATTCGAATCCTAAAACCAGCTAATTCACTCCTCATTGCAATGAACTACCCATTCTTACAGCGTTTTGTAAAGTACAATTGAATTACATTCATAGTATCTGAATCACCCATTACATGATTGTAAAAAACGGTACATAGTGATAACTTATAACAAAATTCATCACAATAAGTAATTTTAAGTAGCGTTCTCGATAACTACTCATACGACGCCAAAAGTCGTCAGTCTACTATAAAAAAATAGTTGGTTCGTTCGTGTTTCGAAACAGAAAACTATGATCCAGATACGCGAGAGGGTAATAGTAAGGAAAATGGAAACAAGTAAAAAAGCTAAGTAGTTCGGATAATGTGGATAAACAATAGAAATAGCATAGTAAATAGAGTATAAAGTCGCAAAGGTTTTATACTCTATTTTTTATTGTTATAGAGAGATTTAGTGGGTTTTGGTATACGAATATTAAGGTGTAATTCATGAAAAAATATACGCAAATTTTCCAAGGGACTGCTTTTTTCCAGCCAGTCACCAAAAGAAGTACAAATTTTAAAAGAATATCTTTTTTGTATTAATATTAACGGAATGATCGAAAAATTTATTGCTCCAGAAGATGCGACTATCAAGGCTATGAAAGGATCCGTTCCGACTGGTAACACTCAGATTCAACTTCATTCTATCCTATATTATACCTTTCCTTCTATAACTATTTTTCCCCGTTAGGTAGAGAAGAAAAAATCCTACATATACAATAGGAATTAAATCAAAAAAATTAATCATCTCCTTCAAAATACCCTCTTCAATCTAACCACATTATAAAATTATCATTAACTACTGTGATGAAAAAAGGTTTCTAGTTGTACAGTTATATTTACTTTATAAAATTGATATTTCAGCTCACTATCTAGTGAGCTTTTTCCATTTCCCCTTCGAATAATAAGCCTCGTTACCTCACATTATTGTTTTAAGAAGCATAGTGAGGGGTATTAACAGTATAAATAGCTGATTGGAGGAATAGAGATGAGAAAAAAAGTATATGGGATTTTCGATTCGCGTGTAGAAGTAGTATCGGCGATTAATGAACTGAAAGCAAAAGGGTATGATGGAAACGAAATTCTAGTTGTTGCAGATAAGGAAGAGAAATTGAACTTTGTTACCAACAATCCGACAACGAATGTGAATGTTGTGAAGGCCGAGCATCAAGATGAATCATTCATGGAAAAAATAAAGAACTTCTTTACAGGAGAAGATGATTCGCTGTTAGAGAGACTTGTAAGTATGGGATTAACTGATCGCGATGCAGCTGTTTATTCGGGTGATGTAAAAGCAGGAAAAATCCTGGTTCTTATCGAAGAAAACAGTAACATTAGCATCGGGTTAAATCAAAAGCATTCAACCAATCATCAAAATGGTCCGTCAGGTGAAATTATTGTTGAACCCAGTAAATTAAAGGATCCTGAATTTCATGGCACGGTGCGTGTAGGGGATAGCAGGGGCGCTGAATTTAATCGAAAGTAAACTAATAGACAGTTAGAAAATGAGGGGAACGGAGGTTTACACCTCCTCCTCTCATTTTTTTGTGAATATGTAATTCAAAAAGAAGATCGTCGAAATACTTCTTAAATAAGGTTACATCCCCTTATAATAAACGTTTTGACATTTACATCCCACTTTTTAAGAATTTCAGTTAGAGCAGTCTCCCTCAAGGAAAGATTTCAATTTTCTATATCGCGTCTCCTTTTATAAAGAAATGATGATGTATTTTATATAATTCTTCTATATATTTCTCAGTATCACAATCAGGTATTTGCCAAGCCAACATCTTAAAATCTCTGAATTGGAAATTCCTCTTTACTTTAGATAACTTGAAAGGTGTTCTCGCTAATATCTTGTAATACTTAATATCACGAGCGTTGCGTTAATTAAATTTCAATATTAAAAATACTTATGATCTTTGCCTATTTTGTTTTATGAAAAGAAAAAGTCTTTTATTTAGAGTATGATTTAGTTATTTTAGGACATTCAAAAGATTACCTTGGAAAATTCTCTCCCCTATCGTTGAATTTCCTAAAAGTTGTATAGTCCTTTTTACTGTTTAATGAAAAGAAATTCTTTTCTTGGGTTACGAATCCTCTAATAGGGAAGATAAGGAGAAAAAGAGTTGGGGGTATAGGAATGGTTTATGTAGAAATAGCATTGAAACTATTGTTGGGACTACTTGGTCTTATCATTGTAACGCGGCTACTTGGAAAAAAAGAAATGTCCCAGCTTACCCCCTTTGATTTCATCTATGCTTTGATTCTAGGTGGCATATTAGAAGAAGGCATCTATGATGAAAAAGTGACGATCTGGCACATACTATTCGCCATTAGCATCTGGGGAATTTTCATCTATATTATCGAGGTATTAACCGAAAAAAATAAACTAATAAGAAAATTATTAAAAGGAAGCCCTTCTCTTATTATTCGCAATGGTGAACTGAATTTGAAGGCGATGAGGGAAAATCATCTAGAGATCGAGCAGATTCGGACCATGCTTCGTGCACAGGGGATTTTTACACTACGGGATGTACGTGATTTATATCTGGAACCTGGTGGAACAATCAGCGTAAAAAAACACGCAGAAGCAGATCCAGTTACACCTGGTTTGCTTGGTATTGAATCAAAGGACGAAGCACCCTCCATATTGCTAATTGAAGATGGAGATGTTAAAGAAGAAATGCTTCGATTTGCTGGCAAGACAAAAGAGTGGCTTTATGATCAACTGGCGAGAGAGGGCTACGATAGAATAGAAGAAATTTTATATGGAGAATGGTCTGAGACAGAAGGCTTTTATATTCAACCGTATCTTTAATATAATTTTTATGGCTCAACACCAAAGTCTGTTTGTAACCACTCGATAACTTTGAGCGCTTTACTGGAAATTAGTGCAGTCATTTTGTCACTTTATCTGGAGCCTATGCGAGCAAAATTATGAGCCATGAAGCCAGATGTATCAAGGAATCTGATTAAGTCGAAGTTAGGCTATCATGGCCGCCTCTTCAAATATCTACTGAAAAAAGTGTTCAATCTTTTTCAGCATTTTTGGGTAAGTAAGTATTCATTTCTACTTGACGGTTACATCATTTAGGTGATAAGGATAATGCTCGTAACTTTCTATTCAATTACACTGTTATAATGCATAAAGAAGTTCGTCTTTCATTAAGCAATTTGATTGCTATGATCGGACACAAGCCTGTTATAGAGATGCAGATCTTCTTGATATAAATGAATATAGGTTGCTAAGCTATGCGCTTTTACAAGTTCGAAGCTAGCCCAATCCACAATACTATAGTCCTGGTTCATTTTTTTCGCATTTTCCCAGGCCGTCTCTTCAAAAGCAATATTCATCACATGCTCTTCAATCAACATGGCAAGCAGTTTTCGATCAGTGTATTGTTCATACTGAGAATATCTTTTTTTCATTTTAAAAATCTCGATTGTTCTTTCAAGTGAATTCAATAGAGATTTCCGGTCAACAGCATGACCCAATTCATGCAAAGTTAATGCCTTAATATATGTTTCAAGTGAAACGGGCGTCTGCATCTCCCGTACGGATTCTTGCACACGTTCAATGTCATAACTTACATAATCCCCGATAAAGTTATAACTCATATTCACCCCAGTACGATCTTGCTTTAGTTCAATGTCCATTCCAACAACTTCTATAGTTGACTGAATCAATTTCTGAATCCAATGTTCTTTATTTTTTTCTTTCACTATTTCCCCTTGCTTTCTTATGGATTTATATTACAAGTTTATGGCCTTTATTTGACCGTAAACTGTCACCGAAGAAGTATATTAAACGATATGAGATATTCAAAAAAATATGCGGGAATACTCCCTAAACCAGACTATTTTATAACAAAATTAGTTCCGTTTCAATAAGTAATCATTTCGGCCTATCATTCTTGTTATAAATATGAAAAAGCATTCTTTTGTTCGTAAACCGTAAAGGAATCGACTTTTTTATTTACTCAACTAAAGCACCCTTTTCGTTAATAGGAATGCCTGCTACACATTAAATTAGGCTTCTTCGCTTAATTAGATGATGAACGAAGATATACAAAATTATTCCAATATTCCGTCTGTTTTGATTGATATACAACGGGTATATCTTACTATTAAGATTTGTAATTTAGGAGGCATGACATGGCTAGGAAATTATTTATTTTCGCTGCAACTTTTATTTTATTTCTACATTTAACTAGTACAGTACAAGCTGAGACCCGACAAAGTGATAAGCAAAATGTCATTCTCATTTCATTCGATGGTATGGGACATGATTTAACAGAAAAGTATATAAAAGAAGAGAAATTACCTCATCTAAAAAAACTAATCAAACAGGGAGTCTGGGCGAAGAATCCACAGACGATTACACCTTCACTTACCGCACCTTCTCATGCGGCTATTGCTACGGGAGCAAAACCAAATCAAACAGGAATCGTCAGCAACCAGTGGCATGAAGAAAATAAATCAATCAAAAATATTGATGATGGTTTTCAAACAAAAATAGAAGTTCCTCCGCTATGGGTGGAAGCAAGAAAATCAGGCAAAGTAACTGCAACCGTTGCATTTCCAGGAGCCAATCCCAAGGTAGGAAAGCAAGCGGATTATTCTATTTTTTATGGGAAAACATGGGCGCCAAGTAGTAAGGATTCATTATTCTTTAAAGAAGCAACTGAATGGACCAATCCTCCCGAAAGCTTCAGTCCACTTAAAGAGGCTGAGCTAACCATTGCGTTACAAAAGGAAAAAAAACAAAAGATTTATATTTTGGCTGTTGATTCTACAAATGATCAAACTCAAAATTATGACAGCTTTACTGTATCCAAAGATAAGAAAATAAGAAAAAACGAACCATACATAAAGAAAGAGAATTGGGGATCTCTTCCTCTTGATATCGATGACATATACGCAGCGGGATTTTGGTTTAAAATTCGAACCAATCAAACTAACTTGAGTGAAGGAGCCACGATGTATCGTACGGCTGTGACTTCCGGTACAATAAGTGGTCCTAAAGGGTTTGCTGATGATATCAAGAATCATTTCGGCTTTTTTCCTGTTCAAGACGATGACAAAGCTTTGCAAAAAGGCTGGATCAGCAGATCAGAATACGAAGAAATTAGTACGAGATTTGTCATGTGGGTGACCAATGTATCACTTTATATAAAACATAGGTATCAACCTGACCTACTCATGTTTTATGGACCGCAAATCGATCATGAAAACCATCAATACCTGTTGACCGATCCGCGACAACCAGGATACACAGAAGAAAAAGCCAAAGAATATGGTCAGTATGTGGAATGGTCATACAAACTAGCAGATAGGGTTGTGGGTAAAACTATGAAAGATCTTTCCGATAAAGATCATCTATTTATCGTTTCCGATCATGGCATGGAGCCAGCTCATGCCACTCTTAATCCGAATAAAGAATTGAAGGATGCCGGACTATTAGTATTAGATGAAAATAATGAGATAAATATGAAAAAAACAAAAGCCTACGCAGTACCTAGCGGATCTGTCGCTCACGTTTATATTAACTTGACATCTAGGGAAAAAGGAGGCATCGTTCCCATGGATAATTATGTAGGCCTTACGAACGAAATCACTCGGATTTTCGAAAATATTCAAGTGAACGACGTAAACAGAAAGAAAATGGCCATGTATAACTTAAAAGAAATGACCCAAGATGTTAATAATAATGGTTTCTCTTTTTCAAAAGTAAAAAAACAAGCAAAAAAGATTATAGGAAATCTTTTCAACGTAAAGGTCCACCCATATGAAAAAGTCATAAACATCACAGAGACAAAAGATGTCGGGATCAAGCATGCGAATGCCGGCGACATCTTATTGATGGGAGCTTCCGGCTATGTTATGGGGGGCGCTACTTCAAAACGAATAGATTCACCAATTGAATTAGGAACCCACGGCGGAAATCCGAAAAGAAGTGAACTGAAACCGATCTTTATCGCTGCCGGGCCAGAACTGAAAAAAGGGAAGAAAATCGGCTCAACCTCCAACCTCGATATCGCCCCAACGATTTATCGTCTACTTGGACTAGAAGCCCCTACTTTCGTCGAGGGAAACGTGATAGAGGAAGCGTTTCGAAGAAATTAACATGAGCTTCTAAATTAGCGAATTATAGTTAGCAAGATTCATCGTTGAATGGACAACGATGAATCTCTTAATAAATAGGTTGAAAATTATGACTAAGACTCAGAAACAGATTCGGTTGCTGGCTACACTAAGTAAAGAAAAATTATTAATATAACGGAATTTGACTTATATCCCTTCCCCATTATTCACTCCCCAAATTGGATAAGCGAAATAGTAAAATAAAACACTCTAGAAATAAACCAAACTATTTTAACTTTGTATTCTTCAAAATTATCACTTCACTAAAGGCAGTTCTATCTCCCTTTACTATTTATTTAGACACTCATTTATCATTTAAGTTTTATTTTTTCATTACCTACTCCGTTTGTATCCAAGACCTGATTCCTAGCAGAATAATAGGATCACGAAATTTTGGGAGGATTTGTTCGGTGTAGGTACCAAATCTTACTATACCCAATAGATACGAACACTACCTTGTCTTTTTGTTTCTTTTTTAATAGACTTCACATTTCAAATGTCCTATAATAGCAAATATATTTCCAAAATACGAACAATAAGGTGTAAAATATGAAAAAATATACGAAAATTTTCCAAGGGACTGCTTTTTCCAGCCAGTCACCAAAAGAAGTACAAATTTTAAAAGATTATCTCTTTTGCATTAATGATAAAGGAATGATCGAAAAAGTTGTTGCTCCAGAAGATGCCGACTATCAAATCTTATTAGATGCCTATCAAGGCGAAGAAAACTTCCATTGTTTAGCTGAAGGTCAGTATTTCTTACCGGGTTTTGTTGATTTGCATGTTCACGCGCCGCAATGGGCTCAAGCAGGAACCGCTTTAGACATCCCACTTTATGATTGGTTAAACACTTATACTTTCCCGCTTGAGTCTAAATTTTCGGATTTAAATTTTGCAAAAGATGTCTATCAAGATGTAGTTCGCACTCTACTAGCAAACGGAACAACTACGGCACTTTATTTTGCAACTGTACATAAAGATGCAAGTTTATTGCTTGCTGAAATATGCGCTGAAAAGGGACAACGCGGTTTAGTTGGGAAAGTTGTTATGGATGATTCCGAACAAAATCCAGAATATTATCGTGACGTTGATACGCAAACAGCATTAGCGGATACGGAAGAATTTATTTTAGCTGTCAAAGAATTAGCGAAATCATCGAAACAGGGTGTCTACCCAGTAGTTACGCCCCGCTTTATTCCAAGTTGTACGGATGATGCCCTAACAGGTTTAGGTGAATTAGCTGCTAAGTATGATACATACGTCCAATCGCACTGCAGTGAAAGTGATTGGGAACATGGTTATGTGCAAGATCGCTTCAAAAAGAACGATGCGTTTGCTTTACATGATTTCGGTCTATTACGTGATAAATCTGTCATGGCGCATTGCAATTTCTTAAATGATGATGATGCAGATTTATTTGCTGAAACGGGCACTGCTATTTGTCATTGTCCAATCTCAAATGCTTACTTTGCTAATAGCGTCATTCCGATCGCTCATTTTCATTCAAAAGGTGTTGAAATTGGTTTAGGATCCGATATTTCTGGCGGTTTTTCACCTAGTCTTTTCGATAATGCTAGGCAGGCTGTAATGTCATCAAGAATGTTAGAAGATGGTGTTAATACAGTTCTTCCTACCAATGAACGAGGTGTATCAAATTCACGCATCACCATTAATGAAGCGTTTTATTTCGCAACTGCTGGTGGTGGTGAAAGTTTAAGCTTGCCAATCGGTCGCTTGACAGAAAACTATGCTTGGGATGTACAAATCATCGACACTACATTAGATTCTGCAAAACTACCTATTTTTCATGCAAATGAAGATTTACATGATGTCTTCCAAAAGATCATGTATCTCGTTCGACCTGAGAACATTCGTGAAGTCTGGGTACAAGGCGAAAAAGTTCATTCACGTATGTGAGTTAATTCCATTTTATTTGGAACTTTGCGCAATTTTAAGAAGTAAGACTTACTGCAAAAACTCTCTTGTGCTAAATAAATTCCGAGTGAAAATTTTAACACATTCTCATTTTGAATGATAACAATTATGTAGGTAATTCATCGAAGAGCCGCCAAGACTAAACTGTCTTGGCGGCTCTTTATCTTTTATATTTCTTGTCTTATTTCTATTTTCCAGAAAACCTGTACATGGCCCAATTTAAGCTGCTGGCTTTCTTATTAGTTATGTGAAATATTCTAATTTGATATTTAGAACAAATTTCACCATATAGATATAAAGATGATTTTTTATATCCTCTTCTTCCTCTGTTTGATAGATGTATTTTCCGATTCCATATTTCCTCCACTTATACCTTCTCTAAAATTTTTACTCTAGATCTCAAAAAATACTTTTTTCATATAGATTATTACTTTCTGTATGTCATGTACATAATATGGTATAAAACATTTGACATACTGATAAAAATGAGGTAAATTACCATTTGGACGAACAATTTTATTTTATACAAACTTCAATATTCGTATATAGGGGTGTAAACCATGGAAAATGTGTTTGATTATGAAGATATTCAATTAATTCCTGCGAAATGTATAGTGAATAGCCGATCTGAATGTGATACAACTGTAACATTAGGTGAACATACATTTAAGTTGCCGGTTGTACCTGCAAATATGCAAACTATTATAGACGAAAACATTGCAATTTACTTAGCGGAAAATGATTACTTCTATGTTATGCATCGTTTTGAACCAGAGAAACGACGCTCTTTTATTAAAGATATGAAATCACGTGGATTATTCGCATCTATAAGTGTTGGTATTAAAGATGAAGAATACGATTTCATCCAACAACTATCCGATGAACAGCTTTCACCGGAATATATTACGATTGATATCGCACATGGTCATTCCAATGCGGTGATTGAGATGATTCAACATATTAAGAAACACTTACCACAAAGTTTTGTTATTGCAGGAAATGTTGGAACTCCAGAAGCAGTAAGAGAATTAGAAAATGCCGGTGCAGATGCGACAAAAGTGGGAATTGGACCTGGTAAAGTATGTATCACTAAAATTAAAACTGGATTTGGAACTGGTGGATGGCAATTAGCGGCACTACGTTGGTGTGCAAAGGCAGCAAGCAAGCCGATTATTGCTGACGGAGGAATTCGTACGCATGGTGATATTGCTAAATCAATTAGATTTGGTGCATCGATGGTCATGATTGGCTCATTATTTGCTGGACATGAAGAATCACCAGGACAAACAATTGAGAAAGATGGCAAGCTTTATAAAGAATACTTTGGCTCAGCTTCAGAGTTTCAAAAAGGTGAAAAGAAAAATGTAGAAGGCAAGAAAATGTTAATGGAGCATAAAGGTGCTTTAGAAGATACGCTAAAAGAAATGGAACAAGATCTTCAATCCTCTATTTCTTATGCTGGTGGAAATAAGTTAGAAGCAATCCGCAATGTCGATTATGTCGTAGTTAAGAATTCAATATTTAACGGTGATAAGGTCTATTAATAATTCTAAATCATTTTGAAATTAATTGGATTTAGAATATTCTATTCCGCGAATTGGTGAGCAAGTTACTTTGGTACTTGCTCACCTTTTAGTTTAAAAGGGATCCCTTTTAATACAGTAATTTCATTTATTCCGGCCGTAGAAGAATTGTTTTTAGTTTTAACTCCTCATCTCCCCGACGCCTACAATTTCTATAAGATCCAACAGCTCGCTGAATTCCTATATTGTTTTCCTTAAGATGTGGATTATACCAACAGGTATCAATCCCATAATTTATCCTCCTCTATCGACGTTAGGATTCTATCTAACTACCAATAATCTCAATATAAGCATGATGAACTATAATATAGCTGCTTCTTTCTCAGCTGCTTTGCTTTCTCTGCTTGTTTCTTCAACTACGTTTTCTTTAGTTTCCGTCGATGTCTTTTCTTTTTCTCCACAACCAGCTAATGCAAATACTAGTAAAACAGTTGCACTAAAAGCCCAATACCTTTTCATTAATCTCTCTCTCTTGTATAATTTTTACTTAATGTACAAAACTCATTATATTGAAATTGATAATCATTATCAATACTTTTTTAGTTAAATATCGCTTAATTTCTTATTTTTTCAAATTGTGGTATAATATTGTGAACAAATTAATTATTTAATAAAAGAAATTCTTCTTATAAACCATCCCCATTTTTACTAAATTAAAAAAGGAGTCATATATATGATTAAGGTCTTATTCGTTTGTCTTGGAAATATTTGTCGTTCTCCGATGGCTGAAGCATTATTCCGTAATTTACTTGAAAAAGAGAATCTGCTCGAAAAAGTTACTGTGGATTCCGCTGCAACAAGTTCATGGCATATTGGCGCCCCACCGCATAAAGGCACACTTTCCATTTTAGAAAAATACAAAATCTCATCAAAAGGTCTTGCAGGACGTCAGTTGATAAAAGAAGACTTTGAGAAGTTCGACTACATTGTAGGCATGGATAATAGCAATATAAAAAACATATATGAAATGACAGGACAACCTAATCATCCGAAGATTATCCGTCTTCTCGACTTAACAAATCATAAAATCGATGTCCCAGACCCATATTACACAGGTGACTTTCAGGAAACATATAACCTCATCATGGACGGTTGCAAAGAATTACTTGTGAAAATTAGTAAAGAGAATCAACTTAACAAAATAAGCGACCACCGAGTGTGATGATCGGGTGGTCGCTGTCCTCTTTCCTATTTGCTTACTTCTCTCTAAACATATTAGTATCCCCTTTCCCCTCCATCGTGTTAAATTTAAATATTCGATTCCATTCCATCTACTAAGATCCTTTTTAGACTCACGATATATTTTGTTTGTTTTTCACTTGGCTTCTAAGCGAATATTTTGGTTATCTTTTTAAAGTAAATGGTGTTGTCTTAGCTGTTACGCATCACTTCTAAATTCAATTTTACTCCCTTGGCATCTAGCTCAAATCCATATCTATTCCTTCCATCGACTCCATCCAAATCATCACTTAGCCACTATGTTCTGCTGGAGTGTTCCTGTTAACATCTACCTAATGATTTTCTCTTTCTTTTACCAATTAACATTTTCAACACTATAAACTTATGGCCTTAACGCAATAGAAAAGCGATTACGCAATACAGCAACTACTTTCATTATCCGTCAACTAACTCGGCAAATTCATTAATAGTCGTTGAATACTTCACATAGATTCGGGGTAAAAGAAAAAGTTCGTCTTTTAAACCAATTTCAGTATATGATGTAGGGGTTGTCGTAAGACCAAACGAATAGTACTTTTTCGTTTCTGATACGACCTTATCATTGAAATTTCCATACGGATACGCAAGAGCAATAACTGGCTTTCCTGTTATTTGTTGAATTTTATCTCTGGACCCTTTCAGTTCAAATTCATAATTTTTTATTTTCGTCAAATCAGGATGAGTAGCAGTATGTGATTGAATTGAGATTATACCTGAATCAGTCAACATTTTTAAATCCGATTTCGTTAATCGATGAGGTCGACCGATGAAGTCGGAAATAACAAAAATGGTGCCAGTAGGTTTAAATTTTTTATTTTCCAGTTTAAGGAATACTTCGAATGCATTAAGATTATTTTTATATCCGTCATCAAAGGTAATAAAAATGGGTTTATTTACTTGAGAAATATCTTGCCACCGATCAAAAGTTAATAATGTGTAGCCTTGATCTCGTAAATGCATCATTTGTTTCTCAAAATTCTCCGGGGTTACATATAAATCTTTCGCACCGTTACCTTTATACTCATCGATTGAATGATAAATTAAGATAGGAACTTTCCGCTCTGCAAATATTTGTGATGGAAGAAATAAGATCAGCAGACACAAGTAAATCACTGTAATTTTTTTCATAAAACTCCCCCGCTTTGCGTCCTAATTTATACCTTTCTCAACTATTATTCCAAAACAACTTGGTTCTATAATAATTTCACCTAGATTTTATGCCTTCTACTATTTGAATCAGTTTTGATCATCACAAAAAATTCAAACCTAGGTTTGAAAAAGAGTTTTTTATCCTCTATTGATGTAAGGTGCAGAATCCTGGAGCTTATACGGCAATGGAAAAGCTGAAGAAATATTTAATAATGTTGAAAATGTAAAAAGACTTTCCAGAATGTGAAATAAACCCAAATAATCAGCTAACTCCGAAACAAAGATAAAGTGAAAATTCCATCAGTGGCGATATTACAGCCTGTTAAACCGGGATAAAATTAAAAGGGTGTCCAAAACGAAGAGTCAGACCTCACCTCTACTATCTATCGTTTATACGGCGTGCATCTGACACGATAAACGATGTATAGAGTATGAAGTACCCTTTTTTGGACACCCTTTTTAGTTCATCACTCGTTATTTACCAACTTCTCTTTAACATCACTTGGATTAAGTCTATATTATTATCAATAAAATTCAATCTTTCACGGGAAACAACTGTCCATTCTGGATTTTGACCCATAGCTGCTAAAATATGCGTAGCATTAAACGTATATTTTTTATAAAGCTCGCTAATGATATAACTTATTCTATCTGTCTCGCCCGTCTTTTGCATGATACTTTCAATATCTTGTTTTAACCAAATTGGGGTAAATTCAATGGCTTTTTCAACCAATATTTCATATTCTTTTTCATTATTTCCCATATTCGTCCTCCTTCTGCTGTACATATTATACCACTTGATTCTATATTATTTTAGACCTTTCATTAATTCTACTGTAGCTTCATCTAGCTCTCTTAAATAACTTGCAATATTAGTTCTATTCCCACTATTTACTGCACGAATGACTTCTTTTGAAAGTGAGTGTACTTTTTTATGTGGTTCATAGATTTTTACGACCATATCATCGGTTGGATTAGATTGTTTCGTATTTTCTAAATGCTTTCCAAGTGTACACGAAGTATGATCCCCTATACTACTTTCATCGAGTTTTACAAAACCACATACTGCATTATAAGCTTTCCATTTCCATAAGAGATGTTCGGCAGCAACTGGTTTTAATCGTTGATTTCCTTTAAAATCCTTAAAATAAGGAAGTGCAGTATTTCTCTGATTTTCTGCCATCGTACTTATCGTATAAATACCCTGCCCTGTTCTCATACATATGTCACTTAGCATTTGAGTTTGATGATTAATTTCACTTAATCTTGCTGTGACTTCTTGCGTAGTCGCAGATTGTTCTTCTACATTGGCTGTAATATTTTCAAAGACTGAATTAATTCCCTCTAAAGACACTTCCATTTTATCCATTGATTCTACTGCTTGATTAATATGTTCTTTTCCTTTTGAAAACACATTTACGGCTTCAGATATCGCTTGTTCTGAAACACCAATTTCAGTTCTTAACTTCTTTACCATATCTTTTATATAGTTTGCAGAACTTTTCGTACTCTCCGCTAATTTTTTGATTTCATTTGCAACTACTGCAAAACCCCTACCTGCGTCTCCTGATCTAGCCGCTTCTATACTTGCGTTTAAAGATAATAGATTCGTTCGTTCTGCTACTTCGTTAATGATATTAACTACTGTATCAATCTCTTTTGTGTCTTCTACTACTTGTTGCATTTTATCCTGAGCTTTATTAATTTGTTCAAATGATTGATTAACATATGTAAATGATTCATGAATCGTTTCAAGAGAATTTGTTGATATTGAAACCGCTTCTTTAGTTGTGATTAATGAAGTTTGAACATGGTTCGCTACTTCTTCAATCGCATGGCTCATCTCTTCACTACTAGCCGCTACTTCTTCCACGGATTCTTTTTGAATAGATATGTGGTCTACCATATCTTTCACATAGTCCATTTGAGTAACAAATTCTATCAATTCACTATTGAGCAAAAATTGTTCTCTAACTTGAGAATTCTTTAATTCAAGTATTTTATTAATCATGATTTCTACTTCATTATTCCCTTGTAAATATGCATCACCAGATAATTCATAATTTGCATTCATTTCGTAAATTCTTTCTAATTCAACAATCAATTGATTTTCGGAACAATTCCCCTGAGTAAGTTCTTTACTTTTGCTAAATTTAAACATAAATTCCTCCAAAACGATGTAATCGCTACCATAAATAATTTTAAAAAGTGTTTATAATCCCACCTTTTTCGGTATATCTTATTGAAATTATCAAGCATGAATAGCAAAATAGTGCAAATGTATGTACAGCCTTCCCATAACGAAAGGATCAAACACTTTTATTACATCCTCCATTTTAGTACTTGGATCATCTACTTAGCTTTATATTGAATCTAATTTCACAATTCCATTATTAAATCCTTATTATACATATTTCGACGCCTTTCTTCTAGTAGTTTTTTAAAATATTGATTTATAAGAATGATTACTATTTTTAAAACAGGTGCTTACTGATAGTATCGAGCGGATAATAGAATGATTGAAAGGTGTTGAAAATAATTCGTTCATATTTACTCCGTTCACTTTACATTCTCCCACTAAAAAACACCTTGAACAGCTAATATCTGTTCAAGGTGTGTAGTTTGAGTGATTACTCAAAATATAGTTTATAATCTTCCGCTTTAATCATTTTTAATTTTCTAGCGAATAAATAAATCAGACTGAGATTCAACACAATCGACAGAATAAAGAATGTGTTAAGCATAATCATAACATTTTTAGATGTCCAACCGCCCTCAGCTAAATTGATATAATTTAAAGGTGTTTCTTGAATATTTAACATACCAGCTAATGCTCCAAGGATCGCTGCTGTAATCAACATTGGAAACGCGATTTTTGGTTTCATAAAAAAGTTTCTCATTTGAATTTTTGGCGCTCCTAACACATGCGCGAGTGCCGTCCCAAGAGAATTTGCTCTATAGCTTGCAAAGGATAAACCGACACCTGCTGCAACAATTCCTAGATTAGCTTGCACCAGAACCTATACCTGAAAACATAATCACAGTTGCGACCCTAACCGTGGAAATGGGTGACAGAATAATAAGACAGAAAATAACAGCAATGATTGCGCCCATTAAAACGGGTTGTAAAGTCGTCACATTTGAAACAGCGACACCGAGTAAACCTGTAGAACTTTTCACAAACGGTAAAATCAAATAACCAATCATACCTGGAACTAAAATACCGAGAGTTGGCATTAATAGAATAGAATAAGCTTTTAATCGGTCTCCTATAAATTGAACGAAAATCACTGTCAATGTAGCAGTAATTACCGTGTTAATTACAATTCCTATACCATTCAGGGCAAAGATCCCGTCAGCCGTTTTTTTGAATGGTACCACTTCCAACCATTGCAGCTATCCCAACACTTGCTGTTTGAATGGGAGTTAATTTAAACGAAACCCCTACCATTACACCAATCATCACAGGTAACAAACTCATCACAAATACTGTGATATCGAATAGATGCTGTAATGCAGGAAAATGAGGAATCAATAACTTAAGAATTTCCCCTAACAGAGCATTTGGAATTAATGAAACCACAATCCCAATACTCATTCCATTTAACAATTTACTGAAAAACCCTTTCATGTTGTACTCTCCAATCTAATCTATTAATGATGTTAATTACAAGTAATTTTCTGATAATATTCAACGTTTTTTAACACTTTAACGCGAATGTGTATAAAAGAATATCCTTGTGTGTTAAATGAAAAGTTTCCGCTATTTTTCGGAGTAGGTATTTTTGTGATTACACTGGTAAATGATACAATATAAAGTGAAACTTCAATCAGTGGGGGTACTGCCCGTTAATGCGGGATAAAATGTAATCCTTTATCACTGATTAACAAGTAAACACTTAGGAGTGAAGGAAATGTCTGTTGATGTTTATTTTAATTTTAATGGAAACTGTCGCGAAGCAATAGAATTCTACGCACAGGTTTTTGAAACAGAAAAGCCACAAATTATGACTTTCGGAGAGGCGCCGCCTAATCCAGAATATCCTCTTCCAGAAGAAGCAAAAAATTTAGTCATGCATGCACGCCTTAAAATTAGTGGCAGTAATGTTATGTTTTCTGATGTTTTTCCTGGTATGCCTTTTATTGAAGGTACCAACATTAGTCTTGCTATTGTAAGCGAGAATTTGGATGAAATTAAATCTCAGTTTGATAAACTAAAAGAAGGCGGCACTGTTGGTATGGAACTTCAAGAAACATTCTGGAGCAAATGCTACGGCCAATTAACAGATAAATTTGGAATTGGTTGGCAATTTAACAATGGCATGAATGAAATGTAATTTTATTAAAAAAACTATGATATAAAAAAAGGAAATGGAACCCTTCTTCTAAAACAATAGGTCCATTTCCTTTTTTTTTGTGAAATTTCGGATTGTGCAATAACCTATGTACAAGAATAGGTACTTTCTTGCGAGGGGAAATCTTAGGTGGAGGTTTCTTCCCTTCTTCTCTCTCCAGTAGGGGCTATGAACGTATTACTAAAGATTAGATGATTTTTCATAATAAGAAATCAATATTATTTCCAAATTTCATTAGCTATTTCGACAACTAATCCTAGCTTGTTCCATTGATCTTGCTCGGCAATTACATTTCCTTCTTCCGTAGAGGAAAATCCGCATTGTGGACTTAAACAAAGTTGATCAATCTTCACATATTTCGCTGCTTCTGCAACACGCTGTTTGATCTCCTCTTTATCTTCAAGTTCACCAGTTTTTGATGTGATTAACCCCAAAACTACATGCTGATCTTTAATAAATCGTAATGGCTTAAAATCACCTGAACGATCATTATCAAACTCTAAAAAGAAGGCATCCACATTTACACGTGAAAACAATTCATCTGCAATTGGCTCATATCCACCTTGATATAACCAAGATGATTTAAAATTCCCTCGACAGATATGAAGAGTAATGGCCATATCTTCTGGTTTATTCGCAACCGCTTCAATGGTAATATCCGCAAACTTTTTCACCAATTCATCGGGTTCAAAACCCTTTACTTTAATCTTTTCTCTGAAATCATCACTGAATAAAGCGCCCCAACTCGTATCATCTAGTTGTAAATAACGACATCCAGCATCATAGAACGCTTGAATCGCTTCTTTATATACCTTGACAATATCTTGTGCAACCTCATCTAGTGATGAATAAGAAGGATTATCTAAATAAACTTGACTGTTGATCACACCTGAGTAAAAAATCATATTAGGTCCTGGTATCGTAAATTTGGCAACATGGTCTCCTGCGATATTTTTTAAAAATTTAAAGTCTTCCAAAAACGGATGATTTTTAGGGAAGTTTAATTTAGAATCAACAGTATATAACGTCGCTTTCTTCATCGCTCCATGAAATAACCCAGATGCCTCAATTTCATAAACTCTAATACCTTCTAACGCCTCTATAAAATCCAAGTGCCACCATTTCCGTCTAAATTCACCATCCGTCACAGTAGTAAGGCCAACTTCTTTCTGCTTTTCAACAAGCTTTCCAATTTCGATATCCTCAATTGAGCGCAAATCTGTTTTAGAAATTTGACCTTGCTGATATTTTTCTTTTGCATCCTTTAAAACTTGTGGACGAAGATAGCTACCTACCTGATCTGCTCGAAAAAGGGGAATTTTTGTTTTTATTGTATTTACGTTTATCTGATTCATACTACCTCTCCTCGTTTCCCAATGAAGAATTTCCTTATTCCTTTATATAAAAAAATATTTTCAACATCATTTTGCTTATTTACATTTTTATTTTGTATCTACTTTTTTAAAGCTTACAACCTTAGTTAGAACACGACTCACCTTGCATAAGTTTTTAGCCTTGGCAGCACAGGATCCAATACTTCTTTAGCAATATAGTCTGTATCCAAACCGATGCAATGCTGCCCATCAAATTCTACAGATCGGGCTTTCTCAAGATCATTACAAAAAATAAACGATATAATTCCGTTCTCTTCTATCATTTCAGTATATGTAAATGAAATATCATGATCTAAGAAGTAGCCTTCAAATGCGATGTATAACTCATCAATATTCGTTATATTTAACGATGTAAGTTTCAAATGAATCATCTCCTATGAATATAGGATAACAAAAGATTAGAATTATGACAAAATTAAAAAAATTCATAGAGCTATTTCTGGGTCAACTGAAGTGACCCTAACACATTTTTTCTTTAAATAGACGAGCAAAAATACATGAGAATATTACCAAGACTATGCAACTGAATAAAATCAATTCAAATAATTTTTACTTTTTTTCTCTTACCAAACATAACATTCGGATTATATTTAGTAGACGAAGGCCTTTATTTAGCTATTGTCAATTCAAAAAGAGAGCAGGGATGATACCTCCTACTCTCTCCTTTCACAAACTATATAATTGGAAAGTTTCTCTTTTATGATTCCATAATTTTATCAAGAATTTTCTTCTCTATTTGCGCTAACGTCACATCAGAAAATTCACGCGGTCGCTTTACTGTATTTTTTATATTTAAAGTGATATCTCCGTCCTCAATTAAGATAATTCGATCTGCTAATTTCACAGCTTCACGAACATCATGGGTGACGAGTAATGCTGTAAAACTCTGACTTAGCCAAAGTTTTTCAATTAAATTTTGCATATCCATGCGAGTTAGCGCATCTAACGCACTTAATGGTTCATCCAATAATAATAAGGATGGTTTGTGCACTAAAGCTCTAGCAAGTGCAACCCGCTGTTGTTGTCCACCAGAAAGTGTCGATGGCCATTGATCTTTAAAAGAAAGCAATCCAACCAAATCTAAGGTTTTTTCTGCTTTTTCCTTCCACTTCCCTTTTAACCCTAAACCTACATTATTTAATACTGTTTTCCAAGGTAAGAGACGAGAATCTTGATACATCATAGTAGCGCTTGATTTAGAGTCTTTAATAGATTTATCATTAAAGGTGATTTGACCAGATGTAGGTTCCTCTAAACCTGCCACTAAACGTAAAAGAGTACTTTTTCCACTTCCACTTTTACCAACGATTACAACAAACTCTCCTGACTCAATTTCTAAAGAAAGATTTGTTAATACTGTTTTATCTCCAAAAGATTTATCAATATGCTGTAGATGAATTTGAATAGCTTTATCATTAATTATAGATTTTTCCACCAAAGATGGCACACCCATAATAAATCCCTCCAGACATTACTTAATGTAACTTTTATGCCACCTTAGTGCCTTTCGTTCTCCCCATTGAGCAATTAAATCGGCTACTTTTCCGAATAACGCATATAAGATAATCGTAATTAGGATAATGTCTGACTGCATAAATTGTTGAGCTGTCATAGCCAAGTAACCAACACCCCTTGAGGTTGCTATAGTTTCAGCAACAATTAAAGTAATCCACATGATCCCTAAGGCATAGCGCAGTCCTACAAAAATAGATGGTAGCGCACCTGGCAATAATACTTCTTTAAACAGTGCCCACCCTTTTAATCCATACATCTTTCCCATCTCAATAAATCCTGCATCAATATTTTTAATGCCATGAAGGGTATTAATATAGATAGGAAACATTACACCTATAGCAACGAGAAAGACTTTTGCTCCTTCATCTATTCCAAACCAAATGATTACAAGTGGAATAAGTGCTAAGTTCGGAATATTCCTAATCATCTGCAATGACGTGTCTGTAAACAGGTATGAGAATTTAGACAATCCATTCGCAATTCCTAGAATAAACCCTATACCTCCCCCAATTAGCAAACCAATGAGAGCTCTAGCTAAACTTATTTCCATATGATAAAATAATTCGCCCGACATAACTAAATGATAAAAGCTCGTTAACACGGTAAAAGGAGCTGGTACAAGTCGGGTTGATATCCATTCGTTCGCAGAAACAAATTGCCATACTATAACCGTGGCAATCGGGATGATCCAAGGGATAATTTTTGGTATCAGTTTATTATTCATTGAAATTCTCCTAGCTTATTTAATCGGCATATATTCAGCTACATCTATTTTTGTTGGAATGAGTCCAAGTTCATAAAAAACATCTGCCTGTTTTTGCTGGGCAGCAATGATTTCTTCATTTATTTTGTTAACACCATATTCACGACGATCTGTTGCCTTAGCGATAATGGCTTCATCTATTCCTAACATTTTAGATACTAATTTTACGACTTCTGGTTTATTCTCATTTGCCCAAGTATCAGATTCATCTGTTGCTTCTAGAATTAGTTCGACTAATTCAGGATGTTCTGTATTAAAATCTTCGTTAGCATAATAAAACGTTCTATTTGGATAGCCGTAATCTTTACCTTCTGTTAAGTTTACAGTTTCTAAGTCTATTTCAGTACCTGCTAAGAAAGGATCATATGAGGCGAGTACATCAATTTTATTCGTTTCAAATGCAGTTCGACCTTGGGCTGCATCATTTAAATAGACCCACTCTACATCATCAGCACTTAAACCTTCATCTTCTAAGGCAAGAACCGCTAAATAATGATGGTTTCCACCTTTTAAAACGCCAATCTTTTTGCCTTTTAAGTCTTTTATTGATGTAAAACCAGAATCTTTGTGAACTAATACGCCAACACCTTCAGGATTCGGTAAATCAGCACCAACATAAACCAGTGGCTTAGTACCTGCTTGGGCCACTATCCCTGCTCCATCGGCTGCGTGGCCAAAATCAATATTTCTTGTAACGAGACCCTCTACTACTGCATTTCCATGGACAAACTCTTTCCACTCGACTGAATAACCTTTTTCTTTCAGTTTTTCTTCCAAGATGCCACTTTCTTTTAAGATATTAATCGTATTTCCTTTTTGATACCCAACTCGAATCGTTTTATCTGTATTTCCTTTCGAGTTTTGACCCGAAGTTGAATCAGAATTAGATGCAGCACCACAACCAGCTAACACCACAGCAAATACAATAATCATACTAATTAAGGAAAATAAATTTCTTTTATTTTTCATCGTTTATACCTCTATATATTTTATTTTTATCTGTTTACTTGGTTTTAAGTTTAAAGAATATACGAATGCAGCTATTTTATTTAACGTTTGATAATGTTATAAATTCCTCCTAATAAGTTAAATGTAACATCACGGCTACCACCTGAAAAGTTCACTTGAAAAGGTTTCTCTCCCCTTTTCTCAAGTATTTCCGATACAATGCCTTCGCCAATCGGACTACAGAACACTAAATTACCTCCTGGAAGTTCTAATGTTTGGCATCTCGCTTGAAGATTTTCATCGATATACGCATTCCCGACCTTTAAATCTAGCAAGTTTGACCATTTTTTCACAGTATGATTTACATCTTTTACTGTAAACATTACATGTGAAAAGGCGACCTTAGCAGGGTGTGTTACGATCACTTTCTTATTAATTTGTTCAATTCGTCTTTCCTCATCACTTTCATTCCATTGAATAATGAATGGTAATTGTAATTCATCACTTTCGTCACCAACAAATAATAACTGCCATTCTATCAAACTTCCATCTGGCCTTTTTCTACTGTAAGGAATGGGTCCATTGACAATCAATCCTTTTTCACGAAACCGATTTGCTGCTCCATCAATATCTGCTGTCCGCACTGAAAAACGAGAAAAACCTTCAACAAATTGGTCTAAAACGACTGTTTCAGGCAAGCTATATTTAAGATGCTCAGTTTGCTCAACTAAGGTTCGATCATATGTACTTAGAAATTCGATATAACTTAAATCAAAATAACTAAGAGCATTGTATGTACCGCGATTTTCATGTACTCCACCTTCAACTGCATGAATTCCCTGTACCTTTAATTCCTTAATCGCTACTTTAGGATCCTCTACAAAATGAACTAAGTGATCGAAAATAAAACTCATCATTACCCCTCCATCTTTTTACAATAAATAATGTAAAGCAATTTTCACGAAACTTTTTTCTATATTTAATAATGCTCTTTCATCGAAATCAAAGCGAGGGTGATGGTGCGGATAATGCGTATTATCCCGTTCATTTCTTGCACCTACTTTGAAATACGTACCCGGTTTTTCTTGTAAAAAATAAGAAAAATCTTCTGCGCCCATGGAAGGTTCTAAAGGGATAACCGCCTCGTCTGTAAAAGTTTCTGATAAAATATTCCTTACTGTTTCTGTTTCCTCGTTATGATTATATAAAGCGGGATAACCTCTGAGATAATCCATTTTATAAGTAGCGTGAAATCCGGTTGTGATTCCTTTTACAATCGTATTGATTTCATTTTCAACCTTGTCTCGTACATCAGCATCAAATGTCCGAACAGTTCCTTCTAATTTGGCAGAATCCGCAATGATATTAAACGCTGTCCCTGCCTGAAAAACGCCTATTGTAACAACGGCTGATTGTAATGGACTAATTCTCCGACTGACTATTTTTTGCAAAGAACTAACAATTTCACTTCCGATTACAATCGAATCAATCGAATCTTCCGGTTTTGCCCCATGTCCACCTTTTCCTTGGATAATAATTTCAAATTTATCAACAGCAGCCATTTTATATCCTTCCCCTACAGCTATTTTTCCTAGGGGAATCTCAGTAGCCAAATGTGCAGCAAATACATAGTCCACATCATCCAAAATGCGCTCAGCAACCATTGATTTCGCGCCACCAGGAGGAAGTTCCTCAGCATGTTGAAAAATAAATAGAATTTTCCCTTTTAAGCAATCATGAAATTTACTCAATGTTTGGGCAACACCTAATAAAGCAGAAGTATGGCCATCATGACCACACGCATGCATAACGCCAGGGTATAATGATTTGTAAGCAACTTCCTTTTCATCAATAATCGGGAGGGCATCAAAATCAGCTCTTAATGCAATGGTTTTCCCAGCTTTTTCTCCCTGTAAAATTCCAACAACACCGTTCCCTCCAACCTTTTCCATTACATCCAGACCAAAGCTACGTAATTTTCCGGCAATAAATTCGGCAGTATGTATTTCTTGAAAAGAAAGCTCGGGATGTTGATGTAAATATCTTCTCCAATTAACAGTTTGCTCAAAGTTATTGTCAAGTTCACTAAAAATAGATGCTAAAACTTCACCATACTGTACAGTTCCCACTAGTCTCCTGCCTCCTTCTATTCATTGAATTTTATTAACCACTGTAAATTAATCGGAATAATGTATTTTAATTATAGTCTTTTAATTCAGAAAATTCAACAGCCGTATCAATTATTATTAAAATCTTTCCAGAGATAATGATTCGTACGTTATTTTTTAAAAAATGAAACCAATCACTTTTGTTATTCCCGCTCAAACAATTCAAAAAGAGGGTGCAATAAAAGATCAGATCTCTAACTCTTCCTAAATGCAGCATAAATTAAAAGTTTGTAACTATACTGGATTTAGTTTGTGAGATCAACCTTTTTGCTACCCTCTTATTAGTAGGTTATTAAATAGGTTGTTGTTTCTTAAATGCTTTTTTAACTATTTACATAAGGTCTTTTTCATTAGGTTTTTTAACTTATTTAAGTCCAGCGATTATTGGATCGAAATGTTCTTCTATGCCCACTATGATAACAAGCTTCGCAAATAGGAAAGCGTGAATCATCCGGCAGCTTTTTCCCGCATCGCTTGCATTTTTTCTGATAATTGATCACTTCATCTTTTAAGTGATCTTGAACACCATCGCTGATTTCTTCACGAACACGTTCCCAATAAACGGCTTCAGTTCCTCTATCCAAACGGTACAAAAATAAAAGGTGAAGACCAATGGCTTTATAAGAAAGTTCATGTTCCTCCAGATTTCTCGTTTTAATGATTGGTTCAGGAAGTTCTCTTTCTTCTGCAATGGCTTTTACTGTGTCAAGCCATTGACGAACGAGACCTGATTCTTTTGTTGAAAACGGTAGGTGGAGAAATCCGTATAAATCCATTAAGGAAAAACGTACTTCGATTTCGGTATCGCAAATCAGCTCATAAAGCTCTCGTTCCTCTGAAAGAGACGCTTTTTGCGTTCCTTTTGGCGGATCAAACTTCTGCCACATTTCAAAAAATGTTCCCATATGTCGGTAATATTTCAAAAATCGTTCAAATACAGCTGTGGTAGGTGCTATCGCAAAAGTCTGAATTGGATCATCTACTTGTTCAAGTAGCCTTTTCATTATTTTTATATCAGATGTAAATGCCACTTTTCCTGTATTATAAATTCCTTTTCTTCCCGCTCTACCTGCGATTTGCTTGACTTCCTGGGAAGTCAACCTTCTTCTGCGTATCCCATCAAATTTTTCAGTCTCTAGGAAAACAATGCGGCGGATCGGCAAATTTAGCCCCATACCAATGGCATCTGTTGCAACAACAACGGATGTTTCACCACGGTTAAACAGATCCATTTGTTTTTTCCTAGTTTCTGGCGGCATACTTCCATATATCATACTGACTTTATGTCCACTCCGTTGCAACCTGGACGCTGTTTCAAGTACTTGCCTCCTAGAAAAGCAAACAAGGGCATCCCCTTTTTCCGTATTTTTTAGGCTAAACTCTCTAGTTTCTACCTCCAAGGGAATTTCCCGGCTGTATTCGTGTAATTCAATATCTGCTTCCTCTAGAAGATCGATAAGCATCATTTTGATATTCTGACTCCCGATAACGTGGACCTCTTTTGCATTCGCCTTCGTGATGGCTCTATACCAAGAGAAACCACGGTCTTTATCAGAAATCATTTGCGCTTCATCAATGACGACCACATCATAATAGTCCTTCTCATGAAACATTTCGACCGTTGAGGAAATGTGGTTTGCTTCTTCCACAAGCTTTTCTTCCTCACCAGTCTTTAATGAACAACGAACACCGTCTGCATTTAGCTTTTCATAAACTTCAAGTGCAAGAAGTCTGAGCGGAGCAAGATACAGACCACTTTTAGCTTTTTTCATTTTTTGTAGTGCCTGGTGAGTCTTTCCTGTATTTGTCTCACCAATATGTAATACATATTTTTTACTTTGACCTAAGGATGGAGTATAAGCTTTACCAAAAATATCATCAATAATCCGTTCCTCTTCATCTTTCCTTCTAGCTTGTTCCGCAATTTCTTCGGCTATTTTTCGCTCCCTTTCCGTCTCATCCTTTTCAAAAATTTCTTGATGCAATACTTTGTCAAAAGGAATTTCCGCAAGTTTTAGCAAATCAGCCAAATATTCTTCTTGAAGTTCGTCAAAACAAGCTTCCGACAAATCAGCCCATTCATCACGCAGCAACCCTTTAAGAGTTCCAGCGGTCAATTTTTCTCCATAAGTTTTTGAGAAATCCTTAATTAGCTTGCCAGGTAAATGTTCCATTGCTTGTTTAGGTGCAATGTCTGAAATGAATTCCAAAACCATTTTTTCGTAGCGATAGTAATACGTTTCATATTCAAATTCACTTCTCCCCCAAATAAATAGGGAATGAATATCACCTGTCAGTTCTTTAAAAAAATCGGTTGCCATTACATAGGCTGCTTTGTCAAATGATCCTTGTTCAACCAATCGTTCTTCAAGTAGATAAGGCTCGGTATAATGGTACTTCGGTTTATTTTGAAGATCATCTGCTAAAACTCCAGCAATATGATGACGAACATGCAAATATAAAATCAGTGTATTCTCTTCAAAAAATTCACGAACTGTTTCTTGAAGCTTGACTCTTACTTTCCACCGCTCTTCAGCTTGTTTTTGTTCTTCCTGTCTTTTAAAGTAGGTTTCCCTTGCTTTTCTATATCTTAGCTCCCAGTCTTGCTGATTTTGAGAGAAAGTTTGTTTGATCCAAGGAATTACATCGAATGGTTTAATACTTCGCAACTCGTTGCGAAACAGATTGTTGATCAACTTATGAGCTACTCCTTCGGTCTCATAACCCTTATCTTTCAAAAATGCCTTCTTTTCTTTTCTTGGCACATCATTTGAAGCTTTATTCAACCAGACGTTTATCCAAATTTGTTCGATATAGTTCAGTCTGTCAGTTATGTATGTCTCATAAGCAGGAAGCATTTCTTGCACTTCTAAATAGCGTTCAATATCTTGAACAACTTTTTGTTTCGTATGCTCGACTGCAATCGGGTATATCTCTTCTAATTTTCCCATGTTGAACCCCTTTTATAGTTTACAGTATGTTGTTGTCTTCTATTTTACATTGTTTTATATTAATAATCTCCACAATAGACCTTTTATCCAAGTATTGTGGCTATTTAGCAGTGAAGGAACTTTATCTTATTATAAATCATATTTTGCCTATAATGCTCGATATTAAAGATAATTGGTATTATTGACCTTAAAGACTGGTTTTTATAATGGTAAGTGTTAATAAAGTTCTGAAATTCTTCTGGAGATGAATGAATAAAGAAGGAGGTAACGTAACAGTCCTTAGAATTCGAAAATAGGGGAAAATTCGATTTCGATATTATTAATAAACGATTTGTTTTAATAACTAAGTGCCCCTTTATAGACTAATCCTTTGATCTAAACGATATTATTGTTATATTTCGTGAAAAAGAATACCCAATAATTTTCTTTGAATGCAGATCCATAACCGAAGCTAAATAACACCAACCATCCCTTAAAATGTGAATATACGTAATATCTGCGACTCATTTTACATGCTTACTTATAGTTCCTCCATTTAATTGTTCATACTCAATGGTATTTAGATGAATTATTTCTTTATTGTTTAATTCTTTAATTATCTCTTGAATGCCCATACTTCTCCTCCTTCTATCAAAATTTTTAGTATCTTTATCCCATAAACTTCTTCTCTATCATTTTAATAAGATCTTATAAAACTGCTCCCCGATCAACAAAAAAGTGCCTTCTTATTCCAGAATTTCGCCCGTTTCTGGAATAGCCATTTAAGAATAATCGTTTCTCTTGCTATAAATTTCATAAGCCAAAAAGCCAAATAAACAGCCTATTCCAGCACCTAAACTAACTGTAAGTACTGAAGGGATCGGTAAAAATATGCCAGAAATTACACCGATAGCACAACCAAAGAGCATTCCGATTGGTATTAAACTATCTAATTTATAAAACAAAATAAGCGTTTCCATATAATCCTACTCCTATTAGCTTGTTAGCCAATTATATCAGACAATATAACTTAATAATTCTTTGTTATCTTCTTCCACTAACTTGCTTCGTTAGCTCAATAAGAAAAAGGAGATAACGTAATAACTCCGTTGTTCAACTCTTGCACCCATTAGTTTAAGTACATTTGTTCACAATCATCTTAGTTCAAAATAGATACTTTTTAGAAGCTGATTCCCACGCTAAGTAGAATTCTTCTACTGTTGAATATCTGTCTTTTTTATCTTACTCAACTGCCTTCATCGCTACTTCGTAAAGTTCCTGACCTGCATCCCACTTTAAAATTGAACGGTCAAGTTTTCTACCTAACAATCCAAATGCGATTGCCCCCATATTAAATACGTTAGTTCTTTCATCAATCACAGCATCCAATTCAAACTCTTCAGGCGACATAAATCTTGATGAACCCCTTAGTCTCCCCATCGTATTTATAAATGGTTTCTGCTTATAAAAATCAATATCACAAATCTTTGTGCTATTATTCTCGAAATTATATAAAATACTTCCATCATAAAAATCAATAGCTACATAGTTCTGCTTCTCCACATATACATGGAATTCAAAAATACATTTCAGTGATACTATACGAAATTCAATAGGTAATTGTTTAAATCAAAAAAATGGTGAATCAGGGTGTGTCTATTTCTGTGGCGGAGGAAAAGACCAATGAGAATGAAGACATTTCCCATCAAACCAATCGAATTCTAATGCATATCCCTCAGCAACTTGAAAATGATTTATTAATTTTATCAAATGTGGATGTTTCAACTTTTCATAAAGAGGAATTGACTGCTTTAATCTTGCTATTGCATCTTCAGGTTGTCCTGAATACTCTAAAGTCTTTGCCCCTGCATACTTCACAAACTTTTTAATACCGCCTTTTTCGATACCAAAACATATATTTCCAGAATCTTGTTCATCAAAGACACAAAACACTTCACCAAGACTTCTAAGCCATTGGAAATCATGTTTTTCTTTTAATTGGAATGAAACACTATCTAAACTGATTATTTGCGTATCGTTCATTTAATACCTCCAAAAACATACTTGTTTTCTACATTAATGTTCTATAACCATTAAATAAAACCTTTTTGTTTTACTAACCTGCCCCGTTAGTTGAATAAGGTTTTTTTGAATGTACGATATTACATATTTACGTACATTGAAAAGACCACTAAAAAGGGTCTTCTTCTTGAAATGTTGTCACCCATTAGCTTAATAAGCTAGATTAAAAAACTCCTCTTATTTTATTAAGAAGAGTTTACATAATCACGCTTATCGGTACTGAAAAAGGACCTTCCAGTCGAAGATCCTTTTAGCTGATTGTTTAATTAAAACACCAGTTACTTTAAGTAGGAAAGTTCACAAACTATTGCGGAGTCATTTGGGCTTCTATCGTTTGAACTTCTTCTTTTAGCTGTTCTTCTACTTCGTTTTACAAAAGAGGGCGATTTTTTTATTGAAACCAGTGGTCTCACATGTTCATATGTTTCACTCTATTCCATTCATCATAATATAATGGTAGCTTTCTTTTAAACACTGGAATGGATTTTTCCGCCATTTCTCCTGTTCCGCGAAAGCATATTTTACGCCAGTTTCGATCGTGGCATCGAAGATTTTCTTCCATTGGATTGCGCCTTGCCCAACAGGCATGAGCACTTCATTTCCATCCGAATCGATCAATCCATCCTTGAAGTGGATTAAATCATTTCGTCCTTTCACCTTATAAATCCATTCAATCGGATCTAGACCTGCATAGATGATTTGATAGATGTCTAATAAAAATTGAAAGTCCCTTCTGGTATTTTCGAATATGATGTCAAGTGAATTTTGCCCATCATATTGAAACACATCCTTATATCTTGGATGGAAGTTCAGAATTTTTCCTTTTGTTTCAAGGAATTCTGAAAGTTTATTCAACTCCTTTGCAAACTCCAGACAGCCCTCATAAGAATGGTAGCGCTCTGGAATCCCGCTGACGGTAATGTAAGAACCTCCCCAAAGGTCGTTGATTTCTATGACTTCATCCAAATGAGAAATGACCACATCATAATGGTCCTGTGTCCCTATGCATTCCAACCTCGTTTCCTTTAAGGCATCGTGAATGAAGTCCATTGGGATTTCAGGGTTGATCCATTGAATCTGAATCGTTTTATAACCGATCTCACTTAATTTTCTGAACGATGCCAAGACATCCTCAGGGGTTTGAAGATATTCCCGAACGCTTGAAATCTGTATGCCTAGTTTTGTCATAGTTGTCCCCCTTATTTCCTTATGTATTCGTTTTTAACTCCGTACCTGAAACCAATAATTTAAAGTATAAAGATAGCAAAAACATATAATATTACAATACTAATCAAAATTGTAATATTTGCGATCATGGCAATTAAATGAGTGGTCCTATATTTCAATTCAATTCCAAATACTAAAGCTGTCATTCCAACTGGTAGTAATAGTCCGATTAAGAGTGTATATCGAAACATTTGATCGAAAGGAAGGAAGAAGTATAATGCTAAACCAAAAAGTAGCCCTAAACCGTATCGGAAAGTTAAAAATTTCATAATAGGTCTAAAATATTTTTTGTCAAATGTAAAATTCAAATATAGTCCTAATAATAATAATGACAACGGCATATTTGCTTTAGATATAGTAGTAGCAACATCAATTATCGTAGAAGGCAATTGGATATGGCTATAATTTAGAATACTAGCAACGATATAAGTCATTAAGGGAATGGAATTTCCGAGTTTTTTTAGAATTGCAACAGGCTTAAGTGTCAGCCCCTCTTCTGAAAAATAGCTACCTAATATATAGCCAATTACCCAAATAACAATTGCAGTTCCTACATCAAACATTCCAAAATACATTAAACCTTCTGTTCCCCACATAGCATGAACAATAGGATATGCAAATAATCCAACGTTAGCTCCAGGGGCAAGCATTAGTAAAGTGCCTTTAAGTTCTTTTTCCTCTTTTTTAAATACAAAAAAAGTAAGAAACGCAGAAATTAGTCCAAAAATAATGACGATGACCGGTAACAAAATTAAAGAAGGTTCAATTTTAACAGAATTAAATGTCACAATGACCAAAGCTGGTAGGGTAATATTAAAAATAATTTTTGAAATTACTGCTCCATCTTTTTCCTTTAAAATATTTATACGTTTTAATAGATAACCTAAACAAATTATAAGTAATATATTTATAAATGCTTGATTCATTTCTAAGTTGCTCCTCTGCAAAATTGTAGTTTTTAAAAAGCAAATGATAAAATTTTGTCTCTTTAGTGATATCAAGAAGAATGGTAGCAACACCATTTACTATTGTAATGTAAACACTCCTCGCTTATATTATTTTTGGGTAATGCAAGAATCACGAACGCCTCTGGTTGGGCGCAATTCAATTTTATTGCGTGTTGACGCAAAAAACATTCGCTAGAACGGTTTTAATCAACAGAAGAAATAAATCTCAAATTTGTGATATGAGTGAAATTGAAAAGGATAGAAATCCACTCTCTGCATACGATAAGATGCAATAATCCATTCATCAAAAGACAAATTATTTCGATCTTCCACAGCCCTCACGCCTTTCTTAAGCGTTGTAAAGCTTACATATATTTTACCCCTGCAGCATAAAAAAGACATTCTCTGGAACTGCTTTCATTTTTAATGTTTTTGACTAATAATGCTTTCCGATTAATAATTCCAGCAAAAAAAGAGACAAAACCAACCATTTTACTGTCAGTTTTGTCTCATATTAAGAAAACAAGGAATCTTACTCCATCCAGTTTGTATGGAAAATACCTTCTTTATCAATACGTTGGTACGTATGTGCACCAAAATAGTCACATTGTTCTTGTAATAGATTCGCTGGAAGCGTTTCTGTACGGGTAGCTGTCATAATAAGCAATTGCGCTTGCAAAGGATGGAACAGGGATTCCACGCTCAATTGCCACAGCAAGAACTTAGCGTAATGGCTGCTGATAGTTCTCAATGATATCTTTAAAGTAAGGATCTAGTAATAAAAGTAATAAGGTTGCCTACGCGGAAGTCTTCCCCATTTGTCATTTCAGGAGATATTTTGCGCGTATTTTAAGTATTATTTTGCATATCCAAAGTTAAAACCCAGCTACCTTCGGAAGATTAGCTGGGTTTCTTAATTATTTACATCTAATTTCTATTAAAAAAAGATCAACCAGTAAAAACTGGCTAACCTTATAATACGAAGCACCCGTTACTTGAATAAAAAATGCCCTGCACCAAAGCAACCGTTAATCAAACAGATTTTTAATATGATGTATTTTTATTTGTGTTTTTTTTTATCTTTATAAGATGTATTAAATTATCCTCGAATCTTTGCTTCTTCTTAGGGTTCATTAAAACTTGGTCTAATTCAACGGCCCCAATAAAAAAACGAAGTTCTTTATTTTCTAAAAATAGTTCGGTGTGTTCAGAAAATAAGAGCTTAAACCAATGTTCGTTTCTGAGCTGTTTTAAATTCTGATTCATTTTTTCTTCCGTAGGAAAACTGTCTTTTACACCCCAAAGTGTTATTAAGGTCTGTAATATTTCACTAATCATCCAATCATCTCCTTAAAAGAGATATACGGTTAACAGATAAAAATGTTCCATTTTATCCCATTCAACTAAACTGCCATTTGTTTTAATACTTACTTCACAATCTAAATCCAATATCAACATAAATATCCAATTAAATTCGGATGTTTTGTTCCACAATAGTAGCAATAGGTAAGCCTTTGAAGTCATCTCCAGCTTTTCCCCTGCTCCGCACCGAACGTGCTAGTTTCCCAGCATTCGGCGCTCCATCTATCGATGTATACTGGATTATAAGTTCTTCGTTACCCTTAGACGTGAGATTAATCTACCTTTTCAAGCCCACATTCCATTCGGTATTGGTTTAGTTTCTTTATCATTGAAAAATTTAAACCGAATTTCTGTATTTCTGATGTGATTATTTCTGTATTTTTACGATGCACTAGCCGATGGATGTCCCTATGAAGGATGCGAAGATTGTTGAATCTGTCCGTTCCTCCAAGATGTGTTGGTACATAATGATGGCAGTGAACTTCATTAGCGGTTAGATTCCAACCTGTGATTTCACATTTTCCAATCTTCATACTAAAACGGCTGATGCGATTATCCATATACTCAACCGTCCTACCTGGAAGATTTGCCTTCATTAGTCTGCTGATTTCTAGGCTGACATTCGGCTTCAGTTTATCGTAAATTCTCTTTCTGCCTTCCTCCGTAAAAAGGGATAGGGTTGGACTAAAGTTCATTGCATTTACTGTTCTAACGTCCCCAATCGGAAACAGGTGGACTCCTGCGATTTTGAACGTTTTAACTTGTGTGCTATAGAACTTTTTGTAAGCAGTACTAGGATTGATTGGATGTCCATATTTCCCCACGGGACGAAGGCGATTATACAGAAAGGCTTTTAATTCGTAGGCAAGACGTGAGAATTCTAGATTGACATGTGTAGCTCGGTTAAAATAATTGTGAATGCCTAAAACAAAACTGTTAAAGCGTAAAACATTTTGAGTGGTAGGGGATGCTTTTATCCGTAGGATATGGATTTTAGCTTGTTCTTTGAGTTTCTCCCGCTTCTTCCGTTTAATGCCCGTGTGGGCAACTCTTTTACTTCTCTTCTTATTCGCTTTAATTGTAAAACCTAAGAATTCGGATTCTCTTTTTCGCAAATTTACGATTTGCGATTTTTCCGGTGAAATGTCTAGTTTTAACCGTTCCTTGAGGTATGATCTAACCGCGTGATACCACTTTTGAGCCGTTTTCCCATCTCGGCAGAGAATTTTAAAATCATCCGCGTAGCGGACAAGGTACCCTTCTTTGAGACTTGTGCGTTTCTTAGCGTACCTTTCTCCAGCCTTAGATTTATAGTTTTTCGAGAGAGGGAAGAACTCCCATTGGTCAGCAACCCACTGGTCTAGGTCGTTTAGTACCACGTTCGATAATAGAGTTGATAAAATCCCACCCTGAGGGACGCCTTTAGATGGTACACCTTCTTTATCAATTTCGGCCTTTAGCATTTTAGATATGCAGGCTAACACTGTTCTATCATGAATGCCTAAATTCCATAATTGTTTGATAAGAAGTGTATGATTCACATTATCGAAAAACCCTTTAATATCAAGCGCAACTACATAATGTAGCTGCGCTTGATTAATTAAAAATTGTACTCTTGCCATGGCATGATGAGTAGACCTTAACGGTCTAAAGCCATAGCTGTGTTTGTAAAAATGGGCTTCAGCAATTGGCTCAAGAACCTGTTTAAAACACTGTTGAATGATACGGTCAAGAATACATGGAATTCCAAGCGGTCTTAGATTACCATTTTCCTTTTCAATCCATTTTCTTCTGACCTTCTTAGGTTGATAGTTCTCTAGTTTTGTTTGAATTACACTCACTAATTCATTTTCCGTGAGCTCCTTGATATCATTGATGGTTTTTCCATCTGTACCAGGTGTTTTAGCCCCTTTGTTAGATTTAATTTTACGAAAAGCCAATAGGATGTTCTCTCTGGATGTGATGATTTCATAGATATGGCTGAAAATATCCTTATTACTAGCTTTTTCATATAAATCCGTAAAGGTTTCCGTCATATTGTAGTAATCCCAATATCTCAAAGTTGACACTGTGGCATCCCTCCTAATGGGTGATGTTCCCACATTCTTACCCGATCGGTGTCATTCACGTGAAGAAAATAATCGTTCTCATTCGTTAGACTTGGGGCTGTTCCTCCACTCCCATTACAGAAGTTTCGTCGGTCGTACCCCTACCTTCACAAGAGCAAATGCATTTCGGTTTTCACCTTATAGCAACCGTTAAGGATGACAGTCCTTGTTTCAACGTCTCTTGGTTCCCAAGTACCTTACAACATAGCTATCCGTTCTAGACGTAGGTGCTTCCTTTAAACCTGTGAGCTGGATACCGCCATTGTTCAGTATAATGTATTTCAGAGGGCCAAATTTTACTCTACACCACTCACCCCATCGTAGGATGGGACATAGCTTTCACTATGTTCAATCTATAGACCCTTAAATTCAGAAGTTCGTCAGTTCCTTTAGAGGGGAACATCCTCACCCTATCTAGTTTTTCAGCCACCCGGCATATCGGTTGGCATACCTTTTCCATAGGAATGGCTTTAGCTTTCCTTCTGCCGACTCTACCTGTGCTTCGAACCCCATGAACTGTCTTTCATGACGCACGCAGGAGTCTTGATGAGATAGTTTCAGAAAACATGGCTTCGTCATTCCTATCCTCCGTTGTAAAGTTGAAGCTAATTTCATAAACTTCCTGTGTTTTCACGCCATAAGGCGTTTATCACAGAACTTGTCGCGCTGGCCCAATTGTTGAACAAAGAAATACCCTACTAAATAGATATTTTTATCAAACTTTTTTACAAATGATCAATTTTTATTATAAATGATCAGACTTTTTTATAAATTATCGAACTTTATTTTAAATCCACAGCTGGCCTGCAGTTCATTAAAAAAAGGATAGATTTACAGATCAACAGGGTAAGTAGAACAATTTTTAGGAATAAAAAAATCCCATATATCAATAATAAAAAGGACACTCTTTAACTTTGAAAGGAGAAGGTTTTTTGAAAAAATTATTATTGATGGGATTTATTTTGTTATTTCCTTTAAATATGGTGGCTGGAACAAGTGCCTACGCTAAACCGCAGGTACAATGCATTAGCCAATCTGAGGTAAAGTTCGAAAATAAATTCAGGAGACTTTGGATTGATCATGTATTGTGGACAAGTAATTATATTACAAGTGCAACAACAGCAGGTGCGGAGGATCAAAAACAGGTACTGACCAGGCTTCTGAAAAATCAGGAGGATATTGGTAATGCTGTAAAGCCAGTATACGGAGAGAAAGCTGGGAGCAAACTTACGGATTTGCTTAAGGAGCATATTGTTATTGCGGGAAAGATTGTAGATGCGGCTAAAAGCGAAAATGAAGCCTTGGTGAATCAGCTAAACAAAGAATGGTATAGAAATGCTGATGAAATAGCAGCTTTCCTTAGCGGTGCCAACCCCTATTTGAAAAATGAAGATCTAAAAAATTTGCTGTATATGCATCTGAAATTAGTGACAAATGATTTATCTGCAAGCTTAGCAAAAGATTGGAATGCAAGAATCGTTTCAATTGACGAAGGGGTCACACATATAATCCTAATGGCAGATATTATCTCTGCGGGAGTTGTAAAGCAGTTTCCGGATAAATTCAAAAAATAATTTTAAGAATCTCCAGCATTCTGTTGGAGATTCTTAAAATTTTGGGGGGCATTTGCATACGTTTATACAACTGGTTCAAGCAATTACCACGCCCTGGTTGCGTAACAGCATTATTACACTAAACTGCATCTTTAGTTGAATAAGAAAAGGGCTACCTTAGCAACCTTCATTCTTCAACTCTTGCACCCATTAGCTTAATAAGCTAGATTAAAAAACTCCTCTCATTTTATTTCAAGAAGAGTTTAATAATAATGAATTTTAGGAAGTATTTTTGTTTGTATTGTAGTAATGATTATAAGAGGTTAGCATGGAAACGTATTAACTGGAAATATTATGGTACCTATAAAGGTTGATAAGGTTTAATAAACTCTTTATTAGGAAAAACTGCAAACACCTCATCTAAGCTTGGCATCATACCAATGCCTTTGCCACGAAACGGATAACTCTCTCCATTATCAGCCGTATATCGATAGCCGACATCTAGTTTCTTCAATTCGTTCATTATATAATCTTTGACTTCACCTTTACCGTTTGTTCTATACTCTAAAGTGAAATCATGAAAAACAGCTAATTGATGATCCTTCGTTAACTGAATATCTAATTCTACTACGTCAGCACCAGTATCAAATGCTGCCTTCATAGAAGGAATTGTATTTTCTAAATAAGGGTGCTCAGGTCGATAAATGATTTCAGCTGTATTCGTATCATTCTCTACCTTTGAAATATCAAAGGTTTGAGCCAACCCTCTATGAGCTAGAATCTTATAATTTGTATCTTTCGAATAAAATAGACTGGTATTATTCATCCAAACCATAACAACCAAAAGGGGTAATACCCTCAAAATGATATATGTCCTTTTATCTTTTCTTTTTTTCATTTGTTTATCCTTTCTTTTCTTACTTTAAAATGAATTTACAATGTTATATCCTTTTATAAGAGTATTTGAACTTTTAATATAGTGCAATGTATGAAAAATGTAATTTAGATAACGTTTATCTGAAAAATTAAATCCTTTTTCTGCTAATTCAACTAACCTGCCCTTTAGTTGTAGAAAGTGTTTTTATGAATGTGTGATTTTGTATAGAATCATACATGAAAAAGGCCGTCATTTGGCAGCCTTTTTATGGAGCTAACGCACCCCCTTAGATCAAGAAGAACAGTGTGAAAGAATAAAAAATCCAGCAATAATAATTATTAAAATCAAAATCTTTGTAAGACAACCCCCTCTCGCTAATGCCCCAAGATCACCAACCATAGAACGGTTAACAGCGTCAGCTAAATCGCCCATTGGATTTTTTTGACGTTCTTTATTTAGCATTTTATCTTGTTCATCTTGGCTCATAGAATATCCCCCTTAAGCGACCTTTAGCTGCACAAGCTTTACTCCCAGCAGGGTAACGGGTTCTCCTTCAGAAGAAAGCTTCTTAGTTTCTCATTTAATATTCCATCGAATCGGCAATCTTTACAATATCTTCGATTGTGTATTTCTTCTCGATTTTTGGAGATTTAATAAGCATTATTGAATAATAAAGGTCGCCTTTTTTCCAACGAATTTCTTTTGAATTCTCGTCATCGTCTTCTATAAGAGCCTTTATGTCGTTCTTTAATTTTACTGTCTTGAATTGTTTATCATCAGAAGAAAAAATTGTGTTTTTATAGTGATAAGTAGTGATATGAAGATTTATACCTTCGCCTCCATACATAAATTCAGTATCAAAAATATCTCCTTTTGGGTCTTCGGGAGGGTTCGCAGAGAAACGTAAAATCACATTATCAACAGGAAAAGGTAATTCTGTCGGTGCTGCTAACTCTTCTTGAATTTTACCAGGTAATTTCTCAGCCACTTCTTTTACCGTTTTGGGATATTCTTCTTTTAATTTTTCAACTGCTCCATTTGAATTACACCCAGTTAGCAAAAGAATGAAAAGAATCGCAAAGACTTTCTTCATTTATCAGTCGCCTCTTTTTCCGTATAATTCCATTTTATCATTTCCTTGTTTAACAATCCTACCTTTTTAGTTGAACAAAAAGTTTTTTTGAATGTATGATTTTAGATATTTTCGTAAATTCAAATCGTTGATAACACTTCTGGCTTTTCTCTTTCTTTTCACAAAGGTCCCAACCAAAGAGTATATACAATAGCAACGAAAATCGAAAAGGTTACAAACATAAAATAAGTATTTATATTAAAATACTGGTTGTTCACATGAATACTCAATCCTGAAGTAATGCTTTGAATATATTCCGCATTTGCAACACCATTTCTATTGATTAACGCCTCTTTTATGACTTGGCGGTATTCATTCAATTTATTTTTTTGATAAAAAAAGGCAACAGTTAAGTGAACGAGAATAACAAATATACTGATGATAAAAACAGTGGTGTTAATCGAATTCACACGAAAAACCCGAACCCATAATATTACAATAAAAATGAGTAATGGAATTAAAATCCAAGCTATCAACAAAGCTGGATTACCGTTACCAGATGAAGTTCCTGGAATTGGAGTCATTTGGTTAACTAGTAGGAAGACACCTAATGCTAAGATGCTAACAACGAATAGCGTAATCTTTGCAATTTTCATTGTACACACCTCCTCTTTTTTTCTATATTTTCAATTATATACATTGCAACCCTTCTTCCACTAAACTGCCCCGTTTGTTCAATAAGAAAAAAGAGCTGCCTAAGCAACCCCATGATTTTTAACTAAAACACCCATTTAATGTAATAATAAATCTTGAGTTCTGTTTATTTTACTCCACCAAAAACAGCAAGTTCCATCCACTTAAAATAACAATCCGAATGCTTAAAGCCAATTTCTCTAAGCCAATTAACCTGTATATCTACTCTTTCCAGTATATTATCTTCTTTATCAGGGCGGTTATAATATCCCTTAGCTATTTCTTGTCTATCTCTTTTATTATGAATTGAAAGATGGTCAATAAAAAGCTTATCATGCAATTTTTCTATTTCAGGAGTAGCAGAAGCTGTATGCTCAACATTTATGAAAACTCCGCCTGGTGCTAAAACTTTGTATATTTCTCGATACAGTTCCTTTTTCTTTGTATGAGGAAGATGATGAATGGCATACCCAGAAACAATGCAGTCCACTGTCTCTGGTTCAGCATACTTCCCAATGGCATGACTAAAATCATCAAGTATAATCTCACAACGATTCATATAATCTTTCATATGGACGCGTGCATGTTCAATCATTGGTTCGGAATGGTCTAATAACACGGCAGAAGCTTCTGGATAAGATTTAAGCAAAATTTCAGCCAAAAACCCGTTTCCACATCCCAAATTCTTTTCGGTTTACGAGTAAAATGATTGACGACTTGAAGCATGATTTTGGCTTGTTCAGCTCCAAAAGGAATTCCCCCTCGAACCTGTTCAAGATAATGCTGTGTAACATCTTGTTGTTGCCAAGTTGTTGTTTCCATTTTTTCTCCCCCTTAATAAAAGTTTAGAAATAGAAAAGCTTATCATCCTAATTAACTGATTTTAATTTTGAATATTTTGTCTATTCTATTATTTTTATCCACTTCGATCAACCTATATTTTACTATTTCCTTTTGAACTAAACTGCTTCGTTAGTTGAAGAAGGGCTTTTAGATTATATTGTTTCTAAATTTTTTTTTGCAATTTTATCAAGTTCTTCTGCGAGTTCATTTTGCGTAGGTGTTTCGGCCACTTTTGTTAAATACTCTTTAAACTGAACTTTTGACTCTACTGGCAATTTAATAACCAAAAAGTGCAGAATAAACCACTTCCAGTTATCATCATCTGAAGATAAAACATCGTGTACATGGGGGACAATTTCTATGGGGAAAGTTAATAGAATTTCCAATACACTTGGGCAACTGGCCAGTTCATATCCTGAGTAAATATGAGTAGGTCAGACAATAAAGGCAATATTAAATTTCTATCCAGTTTTTTAATTTTTTCAGCACTATCGACATCATATTTATTTCTTGGCAGGAGACCTTCAAAGCCTTTCATATTTATCACTCCTTTATTTTTGTCTTTCGTGCATTTTTCTTTGTTTCACAAAACCGTTAATTAATCTACATCAAGGAATGTTTCTTTTCTCTTTAATAAAGCATAAATCCAATGAAGAAGTTTATTCATACAGGCAACAATCGTCACTTTTGCGGGCTTTCCTTCTGATTTTTCTTATTATAGAATGCTTTAAGCTTTTTGTTTCTTGAACTCCGTATACCGCATAATACGGCAAGATATAGGGAATGGCGTAGTCTGCTCGAACCTCTTTTAGTAATATGATTGATTGTTGCCGTAAACTTACCTGATGAGTGAACACTAGGATCGACTCCAGCGAAGGCAACGAGTTTTTTTGGATGATTAAACCGATCGATTTCACCAATCGCAGAGATAATCGTTGCATCGATTTTTTCTCCGATTCCCGGAATCGATTGGATGATCTTGTATTCCTCCACTTCATTTGCCAAGGCAACGATACGACCTTCCAAATCAGAAAGGTGCCCTTGGTAATGAAAAAGCAAATCAATATACATGCGCAGATTGATTAAGTGACTTTCATACACGACTTTTTGAAATGGATTTCGAGATGCAGAGTCCATTATTTTTTTGGCTTTTTCCCTCGCCCATTGACCAGACCCCCTCGGACAGAAATCCATAATACTCTCTACTAGTTTACTTTCCCCGCCTGTTAATACCGCCTCTGAAGTGGGATATTCCTTTAACATCGATAAAGAAACCTTTGAATATAGATCTCCAAAAACCTTCCGGTATTCAGGAAACACTTGATCTAAAATGGTGTGAAAATGAAGTTTAACTTCCACATACATATTCGTTACAATCTCCTGTTGTCTTGACAAATTCCGAAGGTTTAAAAGCTGAATCCCTCTATTTTTGTGGGGTTCAAAATCTTCTTTGTAATAGAGCACACACAACTGATACGCATCGATCGCGTCTGTTTTTACCTTTCGTAAACTGGACTTCTTTGCCTGATAAGAAATAATAGGATTAAGCAAGATGTATAAAATCTCGTGTTCCTCCATGCATTGAACAACGGGGGAATGATAATGGCCTGTAGATTCTAAAATGACCATAGGAACTTGCCCTGTCACCTCTTCAATCTCTTTTAAAAAGCCTATAAATTGTTCTAATTCCTCTCTCGTATGCTTCATTGAGAAACTCTTTCCATACGGTTTTGATTGATCTAAAAATGCCTGAACTTGGCTTTCTCCCTTTGCCATATTCAGACCAACTACTGGATTCATTGTCTTCTCCTCCTCTACTTACTAACCAGTACCCCTAGTCCTCCATGTAGTGTCATAGCTTCGCTTGTTATACGAGATCTACGTCCCAACCAGCCTCAAACATGTTTCTACAAATAGAAAATTCTTTAGATTCAAGTGATAGAGCTGATTATGAAATTGCTACTAAACAAGAAACTGGAAACGGAAGTATTGAATTATTAACACCAACAATTACAACAAAAGATAATCAATTAGAATTTATAACTGAGGGAATTGATGAAAATAAAATGACCTTTATCGTTGTTGCCAATAAAAAAGTATTTGAACAAAAAATAAAAAATGATGAATCCTACAAACTTAACATTAAGGGTATCAAAGATGCTCATAGGACGGACTATAAGCCAAAAGTTCAACTTATGCAAACTAAAGATGATACTGAAACTGGAGACATAGTAACCTTTAAACAAGTTAGATATACAGTTAAAAAAGATTAGTTTATAGTTATTTAATTCCCATCCTAATGAAAAATTATTGAAACATATTTCTCCATTAGGATGGAAACACATTAATGGTCCTACTCCTTATTGTAGTAGTCGAGTAGAAGGGAACCTTTCTACCTTTCGGTAGATTGTGTTCCTCCCCCCTCACAGAACCGTGCTTGCGCTATTTACGCACACGCCTCCTCCTAGTCACCATTCACAAAATATAGCTAATCTCTTTCGCTCAGATTTTTGCTAATTCTGCTATCCTTAATAGTTTTGTTTCCATTTATTATGCCTACCTCTGCGTGTAGTGAATGTGTCCCTAATAAGGGTGATAACTGGTAGCTAGCCTTTCCTCCATCAGCATTACCCAACTTCATTGGTACTACGCTGCTATCCGACTCCCTACAACGGCATTTGGCTTCCTTGCTTATTATCGCTTGTACACCATACTCTTCTAAAAAAGAAAAGACCGGTAGGGTCTCCGTATCATATCAATGTGTGACGTGCCAAGGTCTCTGACTCCAGAGAGGTTCTATCCTTCTTGCCTTTAACGATGGATAAAATGTAGCTTTCTGCTGTGCTTAAGGCATCAGCCCTCTCGATTTACTAACATTATGGAGCTCAATCCCTCCAACCATTTGGCTTTCGGCCCGCCACCTAACTGTCTACGCTTAAAGGCTAATGTTACCATTAACCCTCCAAGACTCGCTATGAGTGAATGGCTAGTTCTTACTCGACGGGAATCCCACCCGCTATATGATACGACCTAGGCTCGGCCGCACAAGCTCCCGTTAGTTTAAGTGCATTCTTTATTTTAGTGTTACTGCTATCTTTTTACAATCGCCATACGTAAGTTCGAGATGACTCCAAGGAACAATATTAACGAACAAACCATTTTTTCAAAAGGTGTTCCAAACAATTGTTGTATAAACCCAAAAGACCAAAGTACAACAAAAAACCAGCATATAACGGTTATTCCTCTTTTGTATGTATATAGTATATTTCTGCCAACAATCAGCGTAAACACTCCTCCAATAATAGAAATAATTATACTGATAATAGATATTGGTAGCTGCGTAGCGAAGGATTCAGAGCGTCCGCCATTAACCCATGTGAATGGAATAATGCCGCTAATAATTAGAACATGGATTGAGATAGTCAAAGAGTAAAAAATAATCCCCATAAATACAGCAGTTTTCATATTAATTTTTCTAAGTTTCTCTAATATAAAATCACCTCATTTCTTCCTATTATCATTTTATTTAATCTAGTAAGGTACTATTCCTATATGATTTTCCATATAATACGTTTTTTGTGCTCAAGCCCCCTCCGAATTTCTAAAATATAGGCTTAGGTATTCTAGTTAAACTAACCTGCCCCGTTAGCCATCCATGAAGCGCAAAAATCAGCGCTTCACCACAGAGAATGAAAATTGATCTCTATGTCGATAATGTTTTATTAGCTGGCGAAGAAGGTCGTTGAACTATGGTGCCTTTGAGCCCATCCGTTAGTCTGACTCCGACGACCACGGTGTACCACCGACTGTCGCGCCCTTTATGGGTAGCACTCATGGGAGATTAATCCTTTTTCGGTCGTCGCGCTAGCCTCTACCTAATTTGCTATGATTGGAAGTTCTTGTTTAACGATTTACCAAACTCAATCTGATCACTCATAAGGCTCAGCCTTTTTTTAAAAAGCGTTTTTACTGGGTTTATTTTGTTGTGGTTTTTTCTGGATTTTGAGCTTTTTTTATTTTCATGGGAGTTGAAGAAGATCCCGAAGGATTATATGCATACTCTATACAAATCTAGTTACCATAATCACGCTTATCGGTACTGAAAAAGGATCTTCGGTTGGAAGATCCTTTTAGCTGCTTGTTAAATTAAAGCGTCCGTTTGTGGTATTAATGGTCTTACAATGTAGTAATAATCGGTCCTTCCTTGGTAAGAATAATCGTATGTTCGTATTGAGCCACAAAGCTTTCATTGGTTAAGAAGGTCCAGCCATCTTTGGATTGGAAAACTTCCTCTTCAAATGTAGAAATAAAAGGTTCAAAGGCAATTACCATACCATCTTTTAAAATTTCGTCATCCCAGCGAGAGTAGTAATTGAAAATATGTTCTGGTGCTTCATGAATTGAGCGCCCAATACCGTGTCCAGTAAGATTTTTTATGACTGTTAAGCCATGCTGTTTTGCTACATTGTGTGCAGCTTTTCCGAGCGCGCTTTTTTTCGAACCTGGTTTTGCCTTCTTAAGTCCAGCGTCGAATGCTTCTTTAGCAACGTCACATACTTTCTGTAAAATTGTCTCTCCTTTTCCTACTACAAAGGAAATTCCAGTATCTGCGAAATACCCGTTTTTTGAACCTGAAACATCAATATTTACAATGTCCCCTTCTTGAATGGTCCGTTTCCTTGGAATCCCGTGCGCTACTTCTTCATTTATGCTAATGCACGTAAAGCCAGGAAAATCGTATTCTCCTTTTGGGGCAGATTGGGCTCCTGCTTTTTCAAACATCTCTCTCGCAATTTCATCGAGTTCTTTTGTGGTAATTCCAGGTTTCGTACAACGGACTAATTCATCTCGAATCGCTCCACAAATTTCTCCAATTACTTTTAATCCATTAAAATCCTCTTCAGTCTTTGCAACCATTGTATATCCTCACTTTTTAAAGTATTTTATGATTTGTATTCCATTTTCCATTTAGTTTCTAGCATAAAAGGAACGCGTTTTCCTCAACAATATGGCCCTTATATGGGATATTGGTGCTAATCCTTATTAGGGAAAAGCGCCCGATTACGGAATATTATTTATCTAACATGTCCGTTAATATTTTTGTATCCTCAGAAGAAATATCGAATCCATTGTCTTCGTGTCCAACATACATTATACTGCTTTTCTCCCCTGTGTTTCCAAGTACAAGATGTAATCCGTGGATTTCCCCATTTTTATAACGGACTAATATATCATAATCTGGTTTTTCTTTAACAACATCAACTTTTTGTTTTTTGCCTTTTGCATCCTTTAAAACTTCCTCAATCTTTGATATACGCGTATCTTCATCAATTGTCATAAAATAATTTTCATTCATTCCACGATAACCATTAGAGTCGGAAATAGAAATAGATGAAATATTATCTAATAGTGTCATTTCTTTATCTTGGGATTGACAACCAAACAAAAGGAACGTGCAGAAAGATAAAAATAGCAACAAAGTAATTCTTCTCGGCAAAATCTTACTCCTTCCATTCTAATTCGACAATCATGTAAATCAAAATAGATCTTTAATAACCCTGACACTTATTCCGCAATCTGGCCCTTTAATTGAACATGTGTAGGTTTTGAATAAAGTTTGAGTAAAAGTATTGGACCAACCCTTATTTAGCAGCCAAAGAAAAGAAACCATTTTGAAAAAAGATTGATCAAAGTGTTTTCTTTTCTTATCAACGATTTTGCTGTTTTGATAAAAAAGATTGGATATTTTATTTAATTTCCTCAGCCAGCTCCAAAATAATTCCTTCTGGCCCACGAACGTAGCATAATTTATAAGCGTTTTCGTAGTTTTGTATCTCACCAATAAGTCCTGCGCCTTTCTTTGTCAATTTGGTAACAAGGGCTTCAATATCTTCAACAGCAAAGGCAATATGCTGGATACCCAGAGTATTTGATAAAGGACGCTGTATGCCATTTTCATCTGATGGCGTGTGAAATTTTACTAGTTCTATATTTGCGTCACCGTCTGGCGTTCGCAACATTACTAGTTCTATATTTGCGTCACCTTCTAACGTTCGCAACATTGCAACTTCCTCTTTAACGTCTTGAAGCCCTATTATCCTCTTCATCCGCTCCACCCACTCGCCTTCCACTTTTCCTTCCCCTAGCATTTCAAGGCCAAAGTCAAGAAAAAACGCTTTCGCGGCAGGAAGATCATTGACGATTATACCCACATGATCTATTCTATGGATTTTCATATTTCATACCTCCTTTTTCCTAATTTTATCACATATGTCTCCTAAAGATTTCTTCTCGATTGCTTAATAGCTTTTCCTCTTTATTCAACAAACTGTCCCTTTAACGGAACAATTTATTTTCAATTAACAATTCATTAATCCACCTCTTATTTAGATGTTCTTTCCCTTCATTATAAAAATGCCCCTTTAGATAACCATATCCAAAGAGGTAAAGCATCGCGACTTTATTTCAAACCTACAACAAGGCCTTAAAGTATCACATGAATACTCTATACAAATCTAGTTAACATAAAGTTTCTTATAGCCACTGAAAAAGGATCTTCGGCTGGAAGATCCTTTTAAATGCTTGTTTAATTAAAACGCCCTATGTTTTTGGTAAACCATGATAAGCTGATCTAATTTTTGACTGCAATTAATGGTGTCGTGGCTATTTAAGCCTGTTTCCTTTGCAATCAGAATTAATTCCTTTTTCAATTCATTAATCCTGTTTTCTAAATCGTCCATCCAACAAGGTATCCTCCTAAAATAATACATTATTTCAGGCAACTCAGCCATCATAGTCAAAACTTTAGACCTGTAGTTTTGCGTCCTTATTTTTCAATAAGTTTGCCTTTTCTCGTTATATATTACTGTAATTAGATTCCGAAATTTGTCGCATTTTGTTGTTGCTATCGGAATAATTGACAAGAAGGTGGATTCATGGATCCTTTAACAATATGGTCCTTTAGTTGAACAAGAATCTAAAGGTAATTTATGCATACGTTATACCTTAAAGCCCCTGTATGCGTTAGAACGATAAGGCTGCCAATCACAATCATATGTATCTTAAATTGCATGATTTTTTTAATCTATGTTTGTGAAACATTACTATATCAAAGATTGAACTATTTGAGACGGGGTATATTCTGACCTTGATTCCGAATGGATACCGTTTAACGAAAATAAAAATGAACCCATAACTAAAAACAACCTCTATAAGCATACTAAAGGAATAATACTGAGGTGGGTTTAATGTATGATAAATGGATTTATAATCATTTCATCAATACTCTTTTTTTTCCTGTAGTAGTGATTGGTGGAACGATAATAATATCAGCTATCTTTATTCATCTTGTAAGCAAATCATCGAACAGTTAGTAAAGAAATACCCCTTCTACTAGCTGCTTGTTTTATTAACTCTATTCCATGACACATAGCTTCAGACAAGATACCTTCTTTGATATTTATGTTTACTTCATAATAAAATTTAACTAATAAATCCATTGGAAGCTTATCGTATGGAGTTTCACCTTGCAATCTTTGTCGCCCCCTTTTATCTATTTTCTGAAAATTATACCAACGGGAAATTTATTTTTCTACTAAACTAAATGTAGATATGTATAGGTGTCATAACTTAAGAAAAGTTACTCTGACTATGCTATATACTCTATTTTATGTATATTGATGTATTATATATTCAAAAATAGTTTACATAATGCTATGTTATTGGTACTGAAAAAGGATCTTCACTGGAAGATCCTTTTGTGCTTGTTAAATTAAAACACCCAGATAGTGAAAATTTTGCTTGTTTCCGAACTTTTTTAATCGATATAGAGACATTTATTCCTTTCGTAATTTCAATAATTTAAATTGATAAGAAAGATATGGCAAGCCTGGAAGGATAAGAATGATGAGGGAAATCAGCCCCAACACTTGAAAAATGTTCCCGATACTTTCAGGTACCCATCCCCAATGACTAAAGACACTAAGCAACCAAAATACAACAGTGGAAATGAAGAATGGAAGAGCAGATTTCCCCATATACCTCTTTTCTCGTTCATATTTTTCAATAGTAGTTGGTCTGTCTGTATAGATTGGCTTGGTTCCTGTAGGGGCACTAAATATATGAATCTCATTTCCTACAGAGCATACATGTGACCATCCAGTAGCTTCAAAGAAGGCAAAATACTCATCATCTTCTTCCTTTTGATAATCCAGTGAATACTCAATGTTCTTACGTTCCCCTTTTCTTAGTTTGTATCCCATCCCTGCAAATTTTTCTAAAATCCATCCCTTTTTTGCATATTCGGCAAGCGTTTTCATCTCTTGCTCTTCAAAAAATGCTAAACCACAACTAGAAATATATTTAACTTTTTTCATGATAACTGCTCCCCTCTTCTGTTAAATACTTCTTCTGCATGTAATACCATTTCTCATCTTCGCTTTACTTCTTTTTTCAAAAGTTCAATGCCCTTTTCTGTTGCAATATAGGTTTTTCTTTTCGGATTATGGTCATCAAACAGTTGAATTAATTCGGTAGCTAACAGTTTCTTGATTGTTGTATACATAGAGGCAGGTCCAATTAAAAATCGCTGATCGGTCATTTTTTCAATCGTTTGCATAATGAGGTAACCATGCTTCGCATCGACTAAAGACAATAAAATATAGTAAGCTGTGTCCGTCAGATCCCCCATTTCTAATGAGACATTTCTTCCCATGATACTCCTCCTTCGTATATCATTAAATGATATATCATTAAGTATAATGTATCGTTTAATGATATACAAGTCAATTAGAAGTCCATTAATTCTTCTTTCACTAAAGCCTCTCTTAGCTTGGGTAGCGTCAAGAAAATGAGGATTTACACAACGTTAAGGAAATTTCAATATTAAAAATCCTAATTTCTCAATTTAATGTGAATAAATTAGGATTTTTTCAATCTCTTCTTATTCCTATCATTGTTTTATCTCATTTATAGTGTCGAGGAAATTTCTTTAATACCTTGTGCAATTATTTGGCCCTTTAGTTGAACAAGGTCCCATAGTGTCAAATGAATACTCTATACAAAACTAGTTTACATAAGGTCAATTATCTAAAAAAAAGTGGTTGGGTATCTAAAAGGTATCCAACCTCTTTTTATTCTAGTAATCCTTTATCTTTGAATATTTTCCTTAATGATTCATTCACCAATTCAGATTTATAGTTTTTAGGAACACGATCAATGATGCTTAATATGTCTTCATCAAAATAAAACCCTCTGTATACTCTTTTAGAGTGTGTTTTCTTACCTGCAAGTAACATATCGATTGAATCCATGTCATCATTGCTAGCACTAGCAGATTCAGCTTTGCCTTTGCTTTTTGTTTCACTTGTGCTAGTGCTAGTAATTTCACTTTTACTTTTATTGATTTTACCTATAGAAGCGTTATTTCTCCCAAACAATGTACTAAAATCAACATCGAATGGCTCGGGCGATTCTCCTAAATAGTTATAAACACTTTTCTTGCTATCCCATTCATAACCTAACTTTTTAATCTTCAGTTGAATCGTTCGATCACTTACACCATACAATTCGGCCAGTTCTTTGATGGTCATTTCTTTCATCATAATTTTATGAATGATTTTACTTACTAGCATACGTAAAAGCCACCTACTTTCATCTTACTTTTACATACACATATTCATGCTAGCTTATGAAATGTCCTGCATGAAAGCCTTAATTGTTTACATAATCACGCTTATCGGTACTGAAAAAGGATCTTCGGTTGGAAGATCCTTTTAGCTGCTTGTTCAATTAAAGTGCACGATTGCTGAAGATAAACAATATTATTAAATGTATCCGAAACGAACACTATAAGATGCTCGCTGAGAGTTACTATTTTTCAGTTGCTGTATTTCCCATTGCAATAGAAATTCTATTCCAACTGTTGATTTGATTGATTATTAGAACAAGGTCAACATATTGTCTTTCGTCAAAATGTTCACGTACTCGGTGATAAAGCTCATCTGGCACACGTTTTGATGGGATTAAAGTCACGTACTCTGTCAACTCGAGAGCTACTTTTTCTGCATCTGTGTAAAATGTGCACTCTTTCCAAGCACTAATACAATATAAACGCTGTTCCGTTTCACCCATTTTTCGAGCATCTGCTGTATGCATGTTAATGCAATATGCACAACCATTTATTTGAGAAGCCCGAATTTTTATAAGTTCACGAAGTTTACGGTCTATATCTGTAGTTTTCGTATACTTTTCCATTTCCATCATTATTTTAAGTGCTTCTGGTGCTACGTTGTAATAATCAATTCTTTGTTCCAATTTAATTACCTCCTTATATTTCTTTTCATTTAAGACCATATTAATTCAGTTGCTAATCTTGAAGCAGCTTCTTCAGCTTCTTTATATGCTTTTTGTAATACTTCACTTGGGTCTAGTAAAGCAGTTCCTTGTGCGCGAATGATTTGATAATCTTCGATGCCAAGAAAATTGAACATTGACTTCAGGTATTTATTAGAGTAATCAACTTCTGTATACCAATCATTATTGGTATAGATTCCACCACTTGCTTGTATGACAAGCATTCTTCGTCCATCTTTAAGTAGACCTACTGACCCATTTTCAGTATATTTAAAAGTTTCACGAGCAATCATGATATTGTCCATGTAATCTTTTAACTTTGATGGAATATTAAAATTATGCAAAGGTAAAACGATGATATACGTTTTTGCACTTTTAAATTGTTGTAATATTTCGGACATACGCTCTGTTACTTTTTGTTCTTGGCTAGTTAGCTCCTGTTCTTTTCGTTGTTTTTCCCATGCATTTAAAACCGTTTTATCTATCATGGGCACTACATCTCCGTACAAGTCAATCTGTTCAAATACTTCGCTGTCGGGGATTAATTCTTTATAAGCTTTCAAAAAGTGGTTAAAAACCTGCAAGCTAACTGAAGAAGTATCATCTATTTTTGGATGTGCGTTAATAATAAGTGTCTTGTTCAATTGGATTTCTCCTTTAAAATGGATTTCAGGAACTAATTATAGACAATATTAATCGTCGATTAACATTGTCTATAATATGTGCTATAATTATTTTTGTCAAACGAATAAAATTTACCAAAGAGATTTTTATATTTGACTAGATCTCTAAATATTCCTAAGATACATTTTGATAGTCCTTAATAAAAAGTAGGTGAGTTAATATGCAATATAGTGTCGGAGTTGAATATGCTTTACATTGTCTGGTTTATTTAATTGATGTTCCTTCCAAGGAAAGTGTTGGGATAAAGGATTTAGCAGAATTCCAAGGGCTTTCTGAGACGTTTCTTTCAAAAGTTTTCGGTAAATTATCTAAGGCTGGTATTGTAAGTTCTGTCCCCGGTGTAAAGGGTGGATATAGATTATCTAAGTCCCCAGAAGATATTTCCTTTTGGGATGTTGTTGAAGCAGTTGAAGGGCCTAAACCTATTTTTCAATGTAAAAATATTAAAGATAATGGTTATTTGTATAGAGAAAGCTGCTGTTCAGCTCCCTCCTTTTGTACAATCAATTTAGTTATGCTCTCTGCGGAAGAAAAAATGCGTGATGACTTACGTAGTAAAACACTTTCATGGTTAAATGAAGAGCTTGATCGTGTCTTGCCCAAACAAATACGTGAAGATACCCGGAAATATTTTTCGAAAAGTAGCATATAAAACAAACCTCTCCTGAAATTCCTTAATTAAGAGGAATTTAGAGAGGTTTTTTCTTAGTTCAAGGAAACGTATCTTTCAATTGTCTATTGATAATTACAACAGCCTTACTCCAGAATATGGCTCGTTTGCTGAATAAGGTTTCTAAAGAACACGTGAATAGTCTATACAAATCTAGTTAACATAAAGGGGAATTTTCGGAACTTCCGAAATATAAAACCCCTTGGTGCAGTTCAGTTAGTTTGTTGTCTAACATTTATGGGACAGTTCAAAATCGTAGGTGCTGTTCCGTTATTGTTTTCATTATGTGTCGTTAGGAAACTAATAATCCAGTGATCGAACTAAAGACTTGTTGTATTGCTTCTTCTCCAGCTTTGGCCCATCTGCTTTTATCATTGATATAGTCGTCATTATCCAATGGTGTTTGAAATTGATCAAGCCCGGTAGTACCAGTTAAAAATGAGTTTTCATCATGATCAAGCCCAATATTGACAACATGCTTGATGACAAAAGGTGTTCCAAATTCAATCAATGCACTGGAATGATCTAAAGCTCCATCCAAAACATAAATGGGGACTCTTAGATAGATAGACTCACCTCCACCACGCCATAATAATGAGTCGAATTTTCCTTGTTCATAATCAAAATTACTGCAAAAACTACATCCGTAAGAATGAAAGATATCACGAACTGCCCCAAAATACGCTCTTTTTCCTTCAATTTCTGTTTGTAATTGAATCAATTTTCCTTCACTCCTGTATCAAAAGGTCAGTTACTATTATTAACCAAAAAATGAATAAAATACTCGGATTTCAGTGAGGTATGGGTAAATGTTATTTTCTCTCTTTTTATCATGCTTCGAATAACTTCAGAGATGTAACAAATCCTAATGAACAAAGGAGGTGCTTATATTGTCAAATCAGCAACGTACTAATGGCGAGAAACAAAGAGGGCAATCCGGCAATCAACTGGGTTCAGGATCGAAGTACCATGAAGAACATGCAGGAAAGGTTATCGGTTACGGACAACCTGATCAAAACGCTAAAAAGGCTTACAAAGATAGTTGATAAGCCTTAATTATTATCATTTCACGTCCTTTGCGACGTTTTTTCCGTTATAAAAATAAGAATATTTAAAGGACGGTGAATGGAAATGGAAGTAAACCCTGAGTATACCTCCCATAATCCAGGAGATGTTGTCTACGTCTTTTATCGTAATCCGCATACACAGGACGTTGCAAATATTCAGGAAGCGGCCGTTGTGAATAATCCGGACAATCCTGGTGAATTGGCTATATTTCTATATGAAACCTATTACCCTCTAACAAACGAAATGGCTGTTTACACAAGTGAGGCTGATGCGATGCAGGCCTATGAACAGTATTTTGGATATGAATAGAATGGAGATTGTCACATGAATAAACCATTTACGCCACAGCTCGTTTACTTTGAACCAGATGCATTGAAATATCCACTTGGGCGGGAACTAAAGGAAAAATTCGAAAAAATGGATGTGGAAATTCGTTATACTACTTCGCATAATCAAGTCAGAAACCTTCCTGGGGATACTGATTTTCAAAGGTATAGAATTGCAAAGTCAACACTAGTAGTTGGTATAAGAAAAACACTTAAGTTTGATACATCAAAGCCTTCAGCAGAATATGCCATCCCTTTTGCAACAGGTTGTATGGGTCATTGCCATTATTGTTATTTGCAAACGACGATGGGTTCGAAGCCTTACATTCGTACATATGTAAATGTAGAAGATATATTAGATGCTGCTGATCGTTATATGGAAGAACGAGCGCCAGAAATCACAAGATTTGAAGCATCTTGTACATCTGATATTGTCGGAATCGATCATCTGACACATACATTAAAGCGGGCGATTGAGCATTTTGGAAAATCAGAATTTGGTAAGCTGCGTTTTGTCACAAAATTTCATTATGTCGATCACTTACTTGATGCGAAACATAATGGAAAAACAAGATTTCGTTTTAGTGTAAATGCAGATTATGTGATAAAGAATTTTGAGCCTGGTACCTCTCCGTTAGCAAAACGAATTGAGGCAGCTGGAAAAGTAGCAAGAGCCGGCTATCCATTAGGGTTTATTGTTGCACCTATTTACCTGCATGAAGGTTGGGAGGAAGGCTATTATCATTTATTTGAACGGCTAGATGGAGAATTACCAATGGATGCAAGGGATGATATCACCTTTGAATTTATACAACACCGGTTCACGAAGCCGGCTAAGCGAGTGATTGAAAAAAATTACCCGATGACAAAATTAGAATTAGATGAGTCTTCCAGAAGGTATAAGTGGGGGAAATACGGCATCGGTAAATATATTTATCAAAAAGAGGAAGAAGAGGATATAAAAAGTCACCTTTATTCCTACATGGAAAAGTTTTTTCCAAATGCTAAATTGGAATATTTCACCTGAATGATCAGAATAACTTATGTTAAGACACACGATATTTCATTTTGAAAAATTGTGTGTTTTTTACTTTCCGGAGCTCTTATAGAGTAACTAGCGTATAATTTCTCCGTGTTGAAGCAAGATATTAAGGCCTCTTTTAAGTGTTGAAATTTAGCGTAATGTTTGCGTTACCCTAAATTATTTAGCTGATTTATTGGATGAAATTGATTAGCGGATTAATCGTCTCCCTAAAAGATTCCCTATTAAGGAAAATTGGTACCATTAAAATGCTGATGGGAATACTTTTGAATAGTAAATGTCTATCTATAAGACTCTATTCAAACAAGCGGTAATAGGTAAGAAGAAAATAAGGAATTACCATAAATAACGCCGTTATGACACCAGGCGTATAACCACGGAAAATGATAGTTTGACCAATATGGGAAAAGGCCTGTAGCAAAAATACATTTATTGCGACAGTAAATAGAAGAAAGTTTTCCCCGGTTGGAATAAGATAGGCGGTCATAAATTTGATAACTGAAATAATAAGTAAAATCCATGCAACCATAATAGATTGTTGGGCGGATTTCGCACTCATTTTTTTCCAACGACTAACGTAAGTTTGGCAAGGAAAGTTTTCGGAACTCTGTTTTTTTACTTGGTCATAAAACTTTCAACTGTTATGATCTCTTCTAAGGCATGGAATATAAAATTGACAGGAAACAATCAAATAACTGTTTGAATGTAGAAAAATTTATGTAATGTCTCTAGCATCTTTTGCCTCCTGTTTATTAAAAATAACTTGATTTTCCACCTAATAATCGAATTCTATAAATTATTCCAACGATAATAAAAAATAAATCAGCTAAAAAAATGATTTTCCACCCCATTATGCATGTCTAACTACTACTTATTTTTATGCTTTGAAACGGATTTCATTAGTATATTTGTGAAATATTAAAGTGGATTTTCGAAATAATGAAAATAATCTCGTAAAATGGAAACTAATTAAGACTGTATATAGAAGGTGATTTTTTGAAGATATTCTTAGTTCTAACAAGTATTGTACTTCCTTTAATTATGTTTTTTCTACAGAAATTCCAGATGAAGTTTCGTATTATTTTTAATTTAGGTGCCATTGTATCAGCAATTATATTTGGAGATATTGCTTCTATGTCTGTTTATGAAATCATTAAAGATAAAACTGTATTTATGACGAATATCCATTCCATCTTCCTAAATCCATTATTCTTATCAACTGGGGGTTATTTAGGGATATATATCATTTATCAACTGGTTATAATCACCATAAAAGAAGGATAAATGCCACGGCTTTCCTTGTTGAACACACATTCTACAGCTAGTATTAAATCGACTTTTAATACAAAAGATAAGGATGAATTTTAGCTACTTACGGTAGGAGTGTTTTTATGGATAACGTACGTGAAGAATTAATCCCCGCAGTTCTTGGAACAGCAGTAACAACTACAGGGGGTAACATCGCGGGTCAATAGACACATAAAACCGTTAATCACAGGTTCGATTATTGGTTTCGGTTTAGCCCATGTTGTATTAGGGGCAATCGATTTAGTCGAGCATCGTCGCTAAAGTTTCATAAGGGAAGGGCAATCGTCCTTACTATTTAGAATCCACATAGAAAATGAAGGAGGTGTTATATCGGATGGGAATAGTACAACGTATCGCCTTAGTACTAACTATAATTGGGGCTATTAACTGGGGCTTAATTGGTTTTTTTAGATTTGATTTAGTAGGAGCGATATTTGGTGGACAAAGTGCCTTTTTGTCAAGAGTAATTTTTGGCCTAGTTGGGATTAGTGGACTAGCATGTATAACCCTTTTATTTGCACCAATGAGAGAAAACGTGAAGAACATGAATAGACAAGGTCAAAGAAACCTAAATTACTCCACTGAATTTGGCGAGGAAACAGATTTATCAAAATTAAAGGAAGATTAGTATCTAATCATTCAAAGGCTAAATCAACCTCAATAATGTATAAGAGCCATGCTATAGCATGGCTCTTATGTGTTCCAATGAAATTATTTAATAAATTACTTTGCTAGTCCATTCCAATAAAAATCAACAATTTGTTCTGTCATTTCATCTATTGAAGAAAAAATAGGTTTTTGATCCGAATCCTTGTAATTTCCCACTGTTAGCAGTGAGACAAAAGCATGGGCTCCTAATTTCGAGTGACCCTGAGGAATGTCTCCCTTTTCCATCGCATTTATTAGTGCCTGCTCAAGTACTTCATACATTTTATCTTCTGCTTCCTTCATCTGCTGTAATTGATCTTTGGAAAGAGAAGTTTTTGCTTCTTTCATAAAGCCTTTTAGATCAATATCAACCGTTGCTTGCAAATGCGCTTTGGCAAATTCAAGTAATCGATCTTTCAGTGACTTGTCCGCAGATAGTATATCAAAAATGCGTTTCCGAATTCGAATCATCATTTGGACCATTGCATCCGTAAAGAGATCAGCTTTTGTTTTATAATAATAATACACCGTTGCTTTGGTTACTCCACATTTTTTTGCAACATCATCCATGGAAACTACCTGATAGCCTTGTTCAAGAAACAATTGAGTAGCTCCATCTAATATTACGTTTTTTGTAGGCTTCTCTTTATGATCTTGACGTGGTCTTCCAAGTGGTCGATGTTCCCGTTGCATATAGTTCTCCCCTTTGCAATGAAAGAATCAGGCGGGGCTATTTCGATGAATGCTCTAACTGTCGTGATAGGGTTAGGTACATTATTACTTGCTCATTTCGGTTCTTTCCATCGGTTTGCCATTCCATTTAGTCTCGCAGTTCTTCTGATGGGGATTGCATCTTTAACACTTCTTCCAGCTTTTTTTGCAATTTTTGGAAGAATGGCATTTTTTCCGTTTATTCCAAGAACAAAGGAAATGACAGAAGAATGGACTAAAAAGAAAGGGAAATCAATCAAACTTAGAAAATCACAAGGGTTCTTTAGTAAGAGGCTTGGCCGCCTCGTGATCCAACGGCCATGGACAGTAATTATTACAACGCTCATTCTACTTGGAGGTTTGGCTGGCGTTGTTCCACGTATTCAATATACGTATGATTTATTGGAATCTTTTCCTAAAGATATGCCCTCAAGGGAAGGGTTTGATTTAATCTCTGATCATTTTTCTCCGGGAGAATTGGCACCTATACAAATTGTTGTTGATACCAATGGGAAAGACATCTCTTTGAAAAGAGAATTGGAACAACTTTCCTTCGTAGCCGAAGTAACCGAGCCCGTGGGAGGAAAATATAATCATCAATTGCAAATGTACGAAGTGTCCTTGGCTGAGAATCCCTATTCCATTAAAGCGTTGAATCGGATTCCCGAGCTAAGAAGTCAATTGAAAAAGATGTTAACAACCTCAGACATCCATGATTTTGAAAGCCATGTATGGATTGGCGGTGAGACAGCCTCATTATATGATACAAAAATAACCACAGAACGAGATGAATCTGTTATTATCCCCGTTATGATTTGTATTATTTCATTATTGTTGCTGTTATACTTACGCTCTATCATTGCCATGATTTATTTGATTTTAACTGTGGTTTTATCATTCTTTTCTGCACTAGGTGCAGGCTGGCTCATTCTTCACGTTGGGCTGGGGGCCCCTGCAATTCAAGGGGCAATTCCTTTATATGCCTTTGTTTTCCTTGTTGCATTAGGTGAGGATTATAATATTTTTATGGTTTCCGAAATATGGAAGAATAAACGAACTCAAACCCATCTTGATGCTGTTGCGGGCGGAGTGATACAAACCGGAAGTGTTATCACTTCGGCAGGTCTAATCTTAGCAGGAACATTTGCTGTTTTGGCTACTTTACCTATTCAAGTACTTGTTCAATTTGGTATTGTTACAGCAATTGGTGTACTATTAGATACATTTATCGTTCGTCCACTTCTCGTACCGGCGATTACTGCTGTTCTAGGGAATTTCGCTTTCTGGCCGGGTAAACTCTGGAAAAAGGATGCCTTATCACAAAAATCAAATACCGAATATAACATAGAATAAATAGCTAACATAAAAATCGTGAGGATGGTAATCTATCCACTCTTAGATTTAAACGACTTTATGTGCAGTGAAGTAATCTACATCAAAAATTAAACAACTTTTGACCCCATCCTAAAATTAGAATGGGGTTAAGCGTATTTTGAGGTTTTAAAAATAAATACTATATTGTCACTTTACACTTTGCCAACATTAAAAAACCTCTCTTGTTTATGAGTGGCCCCAAAAAGAACGAATTCTTGCCGTACCCCTACAAAGTGTACATTTTACAATGGACAGGGCTTCATAATTAGTTACTGTGAAGTACCATTACTCTCAACTAGTTTCACCATCACGCTAGCAATAGCATGTTTTTCTTGCTCACTAGCAACAGACCACAGATCAGATGCTTGATATTAATATCATGGGTGTTTTAACTGGCATAGCTGCTGTTGTCCCTATTATGGTCGAACAAAAGTCAGGACATATTATTGCAACGGATTCCCTGGCAGGACATGTAGTGTATTGTGGAACGAAATTTGCCGTACGTGCAATCATGGAAGGGTTAAGACAGGAAATAAAGAGAAAATAATATCAAATCAACAATCATCTCCCCTGGTGCTGTTGCTACTGAATTGTACAAAACAATTAATGATAAAGAAGTTGCGGAGAAAATCCATCAATCGCAAAAAGAATCAGGCTTAATTCCTGAAGACATTGCATCCGCAGTAATGTTTGCGATTGATACACCTGATCGTATGTCCATTAGTGATATGATTGTTCGTCCAACCAGTCAACAAGTTTAATTAAAGCAAAGGGGTCCCCCTCCCTGTATTGAATAGGTACAGTAGGGAAGGAAATAAAGATTTATATCAAGCATTCATTACTATAAAATAAGCTTGTTGTTTTTCTTATTCAACAGATTAACGATTAGAAAATTTACCCCTAATTTCTTCGAAAAACATATTGGCGGCATCGGAAAAAACCTGATGCTTCTTCCAAACAATATTTAATCCGGATTCAAGTCTCGGTTCTAATGGTCTAAAACAAAGGTTACTATCACTAGATGTATTTGCTATTTTATCAATGGTGACTGCATAACCGATACCTTCCTCAACCAATATGGCAGCATTATAAACAAGGTTATATGTCGTGATCACGTTTAATTTATCATAATCTTCCCCAAACCACTCAGAAAATTCATTTCTAGATAATCCCGGTTTAATAGCTTGCCTTGATAAGAGGAGAGGAACATCTATTAAATCAGTCTTCTGTATGCTTTCTTTTACAGCTAGGGGACTATCTTTTCTCATAACAACTCCCCACACATCTTTGGCCGGGATATTGATATAATTGTATTTTGACAAATCGGCTGGTTGAATCAGAATTCCAAAATCAAGTAATCCCTTATCAAGTTGCTCCGTCACATCATCGGAGTTTCCACTGTAAAAGTGATATCTGATAGTTGGATATTTAAACTGCAAACCTTTTACTATTTGCGCAATTAGCTTCATAGCCTCTGTTTCTCCACCCCCTATGTAAATATCTCCCCCTATCGTTTCTTCCATAGAATTAAATTCCTCTTCCACCTTAACAACCATATCAATAATTTCTTCTGCTCTCTTTCTTAGGATCATTCCTTCCTCTGTAAGAACGACATGGTGACTTTTCCGGATAAATAATTTCTTTCCCAACTCCTCCTCCAACTCTTTTAATTGCCTCGACAAAGTTGGTTGTGTAACATGCAAAAAATTTGCTGCTCCTGTTATACTTCCTTCTCTTGCGACAGTAAGAAAATAACGTAGAACTCTAAATTCCATAATTCAGTCTCCCTTATACATAACGAAATATACCTTTCGAGCATATCATAATATAAGATATAGGTATTGGTAATTCCTTAATAGTAAAAGTAAAATAAATAGAGAAGATGTGCAAGAGAGGAGCTATTTTTTAATGAAAAGAAAAAGTTTACTAATATTTATTTTGACAGTTGGGGTTTTCGGTATCTTAAATACCGAAATGGGTTTCATTGGGATATTACCTGATATCGCCAGCCACTTCGGTGTTAGTGTTTCAACAGCGGGATGGGTGGTAAGTATTTTTGCCATAGGCGTTGCAATATCAGCTCCAACAATGCCGTTATTATTTTCAGGGATTAATCGAAAGAAAGTGATGATACTTGTATTAAGTGTTTTTGTTGTGGGGAATATCATATCTATATTTACAGCTAATTTTACCGTTTTATTAATTGCCCGAATCATTCCAGCTCTTTTTCATCCGGTTTATGTTTCTTTGGCATTTTCAGCGGCTGCTGATTCGGTTAGCAAAGAGGAAGCTCCCAAAGCAGTATCAAAAATTTTTATTGGTGTGTCTGCGGGGATGGTAGTCGGCGTTCCGATCGTTAGTTTTATTGCTAGCGTGTCTAATTTACAAATTGCGATGGCGTTTTTCGCTATTGTTAATATTATTGTACTTATTGCTACATTATTATTCGTTCCATCCATGCCGGTTAAAGAAAAAATCTCCTATGGAACTCAATTAAATGTATTGAAAAAATCTGTTACATGGCTGTCTATTATAATTGTCATTTTGCTAAACTCAGCTGTTTTTGGGGTTTACAGCTATCTTGCAGATTATTTACAAACCGTAACGAATATATCACCAAATATAACTAGCTTGATGTTATTCATTTACGGTGCAGCAAATATTATTGGTAACATTTTGGCTGGAAGGCTGCTTACTATTAATCCTATCAAAACAATCGTATCTCTTCCTTTTCTATTGGGAGTTGTATATATCATACTATTTTTCATGGGACAGCTTACCTTGCCTATGGTAATTATTATCTTACTTTGGGGAATACTAGCTGGAATAGCAGCAAACATTAATCAATATGTGGTTACATCTGCAGCACCTGAAGCTCCTGACTTTGCTAACGGCTTGTTTTTATCATCCGCAAATATAGGAACAACAATCGGTACAGCTGTAGGGGGCTTAATTATCTCAGCGATGGGAACGCAATACGTTATCCTAGTAGGATTATTATCCGTAATATTGAGTGCGATATTTATTTTTTTAAGAAACACCATGTATAGCTCTAAATAAAAAACTATCGAGGAAAAAAATCAAATAAACAAGCTAGATACTTGTTACTTAGCTTGTTTATTTGATTGAGTATTAGAATTTATTCTTTAAGTTGGTGCTATCCCTATCATAATAATTATACACTTCTATATTACTGAGTTCCTCCCTGAAGCATAATAACAATTATTTCAACTTTTGGTACTTTGCACAACCAATTACTTCGGAAAATGGCCCTTTCGTATTATAAGGTCAGCCAGAACATATTTCTGGTTGACCTTTTTTTATATCGATATATGATAACGGCAGCCGGGGTAGAACGTAATGGCCCTTGGGACTTGATCCCGTCTGTTAAACAGTTCGCCCCCTACTTGTAGAAACATGATTGAGGCTGGTTGGGACTTGGATCTCGTATAACAAGCGAAGCTATGACACTGCAAGAAGGAATTAGGGGTACCGGTAATTTTCTTGAGGAGGAGATCAAACATGAATCCAGTCATTGGTCTGGATGTGGCAAAAGGTGAAAGTCAGGTTCAGGCATTCTTGGATAAAAAGCAACCATACAAAAAGAGCTTTAAAGTAACACATACACTTGAAGGATTAGCTAGTCTTCTAGATTTTATTAAAGAAGTAGAAGATGTATCGGGGGGACGGCCTCCCATTGTATTGGAATCCACTGGACATTATCATACATCAGTCGTCCAATATTTCGAAGACAGAGGGTATTTATTGATTATCGTAAATCCACTCATATCTTATCGAGCTAAGAGTTCTAGTTTACGCAAGGTAAAGACAGATGTCATGGACGCTCGCCATCTCTGTGAGCTGTATTATAAAGAAGATTTAGATCCTTATAAACAGCGAGGAATTCAGCTCTTAAACCTTTGTAACCTTACAAGACAACATGAAAATATTACAGGTATGTTTGTACAAATTAAACTGCAATTTCAGGCAATTCTGGATCAAGTGTTTCCTCAGTATTGTGGGGTTTTTGGGGCCTTATACTCGGATGTTTCATTACTGACTTTACAAGCATTTTCTACTTCAGAAGAAATCTTGAAAACAAGCGAAGAAACAATCGCTAACAAAATAAAAAAGGTATGTAAAAGTCGTTCACAACAATGGGCAAATAGTCAGACCGAAAAACTAATGGCTGCCGCAGCTCAAAACCCGTTTCAGAAAACCTTATATCATAGTCTTTCTTTAAGCTTGGATATGTATATTAATATGCTTTTTGAATACAAAAAACATCTATCCAATCTTGAAGATGAGATAGATGTTTTAGCAAAGGGTATTGAAGAGTGTAGGATTATCCAATCAGTCCCTGGTATCGGTGAAAAAATCGCTGCCACGATTATTTCTGAGATTGGAGAAATTGATCGGTTTAATCACCCTAAGAAACTAGTTGCATTTGCCGGAATTGATCCAAGCATCTTTGAATTTGGTACATTCAAAGGTACATTAAATCGGATTACCAAAAGAGGTTCTAGGACACTACGACATGCCTTGTATATGGCTGTTAAATGTGCCATTCGTGATTGTCGCAAGAAGAAAACGACAAATGAAATCATTCCTCGTAATAAGCGATTATGAGAGTTTTATGATAAGAAACCTGAAGAAGGAAAACCCTTTAAAGTAGCTGTGATAGCCTGTGCTAATAAACTCTTACATTGGATTTATGCATTATTAAAAAACAAATCTGCTTTCCAAGATCTAGCCTAGTTTTAAAACATAACTAAACAGCCCAAAACTTTCCAAACACACAATATTGGAAGGTTATTTGGTATGTCTAAATTTAGTATAGCATGGGATATTTTAAGTTTTTATTGGAAAATATTGATAAACTATTAGCTGATTTAATGGAATAACTTTATTATCACTTAACAGGTTTTTAATTCATAAGAAAAACCGAAATCCCTTCTTTATAGAGATAGGAAATTCCGGTTCATCTTTTTTATAAATGGTTAAACTTTTTTCAAAACTTTCTATTTGACAATCCAAATATTGTTATTCCACACTAACACGACTAAAATTAGTTTTTCTAGTCATATTGATGTTAGTTTTTTATGTTCACTTTTTTTCCATGATTGCAAAGTAATTTTCTTCATTATCAGCAAAGTTAAATACTCTGCCAGAAGGCATATTGACAATTTCTCCGACTTTAATATTTTTATCCAAAAAGTCTTTATATAATTTTTCAAGATTTTCCGAGTAAAACATTAACGAAGGTGTACCAAGGTTTAATTCAGGCTGCATTTTAGAAATTAATTCCTTATTATGGAGAACAATACTCGTTTCTGCTTCTTTTGTTGGAGCAATTTCAATCCATCTCAGTCCTTGGCCGTTATCTTCTTCAGAAATTACGCTAAACCCTACTTTTTCTGTCCAAAATTTCAATGTCTCATCTTGGTTATTTACATATAACATAATTTGACCGACTTTATTAATCATTTTTTTCTCTCCATTCTACTAGTTCAGTTAATATTGATCATTTTTTTCTTTTAAGCATTACATTATATTTTGGCATTTAAATCGTATTATTACATAGTAATTATACACTAAAACAACTTAATCACCTTGATTATCCGCCCCATTGGACTGATAATCATATAATCAAGCATTTAGATTTCTTTCAAATGGACGCGATTTCATTAAAGTATTTATTTTTTCCGAACCAAGAAGCATGGTGATTATATAAACCACAATAAAAAAAGGAAGAATCTCCATTGTAGAATACGATACAACCATTCCTAGAATCGGTGGTAAAAATGTACTCCCAGTATAGGCAATTGCCATTTGATACCCCATAATGGACTGAGAATGTTCTTTCCCAAAACGAGCCGGTGTTTCATGTAACATACATGGAAAAATTGGCGCCAATCCTAAGCCAACCAAAATAAATCCTACAAGAGAAAAAGAAGTCGGCAAGGGCAATAAAAGAAAAGCAGCTCCCATCAATGCTGTGATCTGTCCTGCACGAATGAGAATACGGTTACTCACCTTCATGGTAATAAATCCTGTAATCAATCGGCCTACTGTAATCCCTGCGTAGTATAAGGAAACCCATTGAGCTGCTACTACTACAGATAGTCCCTTAACATTTACAAGATAACTACTTCCCCACAACCCCATCGTTGATTCCACGCCACAATAAAATAAAAAAGATACGAGCGCTAGCTTTACACCCTTAATACGTAATGGTCTCACATGCTTCAATGCTGTTTCATCAGGCAAAACAATTTCTTTGTCATCTGGCTCTTCACTTAAATTCGCCTGACTGTTTATTGCCACTCGTTTCCATAACGGAAGAGTAAAAAAGAGGATGAGGACTAAAGTAAACTGAATAATGGCAATGGCAACATATCCCTGTCTCCAAGAATTTTGACCAGTGATAAACTGGGACATTATAATAGGACCAAGAGAAGCGCCCACTCCCCAGAAACAATGTAACCAGCTCATGTGATGTGCTTTATAGTGTGTAGCAACATAGTTGTTTAATCCTGCGTCGACTGCTCCTGCACCTAATCCGAGTGGTATGGCACATATAATAAGCCATATGAGCGATGGTGAAAAAGAAAACCCTAAAAGTGCAACGGCTGTCATTAAAACACTAATTAATGTGACATTTCCAGTTCCCAGCCGCTTAATAACAGACCCAGCCGCTAAACTGGAAACGATTGTACCGCCTGCAATTACCATGAAAAGCAAGCCAGCAGTTTCAAGTGGTTGCCCATAATCTGATTGCATCACAGGCCATGCTACGCCTAACATTGAATCAGGCAAACCTAAGCTAATGAACGCCATATATATGATGACTAAAAATAAAGTAGCCATTATAAGTCCCCCTGTATTTTTCATTTATTCGTTGTATAGTTTTGTTTTGTTTTTTGCTTACTCTAATACGTTAACTAACCGGGTACCAGTTACCATACGGTCAAGCGCAAGTCGCTGCAATCCATGAAGATAGTCTCGTTTCCAGTCACTCACAATAAGCTCTGGAAGATGTTCTTTTGGAACATACTTAGCACTTTCTATCGCAATTCGATTTATTGCTATCTGATTCATTTCCTCTTTAGAAAAAATGATTGTATGCGGATTAATAATGGCTACTAAGGAAGCAATTAAGCGACTAATAGCCTGAATCTCATGCTCCTCACCAATAATAGAGGTATCCTTACTCTTCTTGCGTCCCTGGTACATAGCTTGATGGAAGTTTTGGTTATCATACAATGGCAAAAACGAGACCTCTCCAGTAAAGAACGTACTCCCACGTACAACGTCACCATTAATTAGAATCCCAGCTCCAGGGCCATTCTCCCCAGAGTACAAATATACAAGCGATTGTTTATCCTCTCTCCCGCTCATTTTTTGAAACCCTAGAACTGCAGCATTCATATCATTCTCTACAACAACAGGTATGGAAAACAGATCCTCGAAGTATGTTTTCAATTCAACGTCATGGAAACTCTTATAATTAGGGATGTGAAATATTCGTCCATTATCGACAGCTCCAGGTACACCAATCGCCATCGAACTGATTTTTGGGAATTCTAATAAGATATCCTGTACTAGCTCTATCAACGAATGTAAGTCATCTTGGAATACACTTGGTCGTGTTCTCTGTTCCTTCATTTCCCCCACACAATTAAAAACGGCATAGACCGTCTCATTTTTCTCCAAAAAAATAGCTAGACCTAGCATATGCTCCGGATTAAATACATATCGCTTTGCTCTTCTTCCACCACTGGAATCATCCAATCCGACTTCATAAACCTCTCCATCCTGTTCCATTTGAGCAATTACCTTGCTGACAGTGGGAAAGCTGATTCCTAACTGCTTGCTAAGTTCAACTTTTGTAGCACTACCAAGCTGTAACAGTGTTGTTCGTATTACACGAAGAATGACCTTTTTCATTGATTTTGGTGTAGCAAATCGTTCATCCATAATGTTCACCAGCTTATTAAATTAGTTTCAAAGTTTTGTATAGAATACTACAAATATTTGTTACTTTATATCAAATTAATTGTCAATTTGTTTAATAATTTTTGCAGGATTTCCACCTACTACAACATTATCAGGTACATCTTTTGTGACAATTGCACCTGATGCAATAACCACATTATTTCCAACACAAATACCTGGATTGATTATGGCTCTACCACCAATCCAAACATTATCCCCAATCGTAACAGTTTTACCGAATTCAGGTCCTGCAATGCGTTCATGTGGATTTAATGGATGAGCAGCGGTATAAATATGTACACCCGGAGCAATAAAACAGTTATCTCCTATTCGAACTTCACAAACATCTAAAATCACACAATCAAAATTTGCGTAAAAGTTTTCGCCAACATGTATATTGTACCCATAGTCACATTTGAAACTTGGTTCAATGTATACATGATCTCCAGTCGAACCAAGAAGAGCTTTTAAAAGTTCAGTACGTTTACTTTCTTCTGTTTCTATTGTTTGATTGTATAATCTGGTTAGTCTTCTGGCATTTATGCGTTCTCTTTGTAATTCAGTGTCTGCGGCATTATACAATTCACCGTTTAACATTTTTTCTTTTTCTGTTTTTATGATAATCATCTCCTTCTAAATTTTTTATATAAAGTGTAGATAAATGACCAAATCCGTTCTTTCATAAAGTTAATCACCTATACAAACAGACTTATTAAACCTATTTAATAAGTGTCTATATAATACCATATTTAGGTACTTGAAAAAAGCAAAGAATTGAAATTTAAAGCGCTTACCAAAAATCCGTTGGTGTTTCGAATACTTGTCATTTGACATATTTTTTTAATTCACCTGTATAAACATCTATTATAACAAAGTCCTTCATCAATGGTTTTGCCAATGTAAAGAGATACAAGAAATAGAATTTTAAAGATGTTTCACTTTTTCAGAACAGTTTTTTATCATTTGTTAAAATAAAGTCTGTCATTCGTTTTTGCATACTCTTACACACGATGATTGTTTGTTTCCTTGTTTGGCGTTTGGGTGCTTCTTTCTTTCGAGGAAGCCTGTCAACAATAATTGGAGCTTACTTAAGAAAAAAAGACATACTGTAGGATAAGCAAAAGGGAGTCATGTAAAAGACATTGAAATCAATTATTTTATTATATGAAATGTTTGGTTCCATTAGATGCTAATAATTAAGTGAAAACATAAAACTATAATTTATAGAATATTTTAATATTCTATCGAGGAAATTATTGAAATATAAATATAGTGAAGTCATAATACTTACATTAAAGCTGATTACATCGTTTTTTCAAAAAGAAAGAGTTGAATGCTCTATTAAAGCATCAACTCTTTCTTTTCACTTATCCAGTTCTGAACATCGGCTCATTATGAATAAACGTTCAATTCATTGCAGAGGTAACTTCTTTAAATCTTTTCACTACGTTTTCAACGGTAAATCCGTATTCCTCGAGCAATTTATTTGCTGGTGCAGATGCTCCAAATTGATTGATCGCAATTACTGCTCCATGATCTCCAACGTATTCTCTCCAACCAATAGATGAACCCATTTCAATCCCAATACGAGCTTTTGTATTTTTTGGAAGAATACTTTCTTTATATTCAATCGGCTGTTTTTCAAAACGGTCCCAACTTGGCATGCTGACAACCGATACAAAAACCCCTTCACTTTCAAGTTCTTTTTGAGCAGCAATTGCTAAGGTTACCTCTGATCCAGTAGCAAGCAATAAACCGCTGACTTCGCCTTTTGCCTTTGAAACTACATAAGCCCCACTTTTCACACCTTCGTAAACCGTTTGTTCATCAACGTTTAATGTCGGTAAACCTTGACGTGTTAAAACGAGTGCTGTAGGTGTATCGGTACTTTCAAGAGCTAATTGCCAAGCCGCAACTGTTTCTTTTGCGTCAGCTGGACGAATAATTGAAAGTCCTGGCATTGCACGTAAAGCTGCAAGTTGTTCGATTGGTTCATGTGTTGGTCCATCTTCCCCTACGGCAATACTATCATGTGTAAATACATACGTAACAGGAAGATTCATAAGTGCAGCTAAGCGAATAGCTGGGCGTAGGTAGTCTGAGAATACGAAAAACGTAGAACCAAATACTTTAACGCCGCCGTGAAGTGTCATCCCATTAAGAGCCGCTCCCATTGCAAATTCCCGTACGCCAAACCAAATATTGCGACCTGCATATCCATCTATCTTGTAATTTTTTTCAGATGAAAGGAAAGTCTTATTGGATCCTGCTAAATCTGCAGAACCACCAAGTAATTGTGGAATCACATTAGCAGCAGCATTCAGTGCTTTCCCTGATGAATCTCTTGTCGCGATTACATCCCCTTCTGTGAAGGTTGGTAATGTTTCTTGCCAATTTTCAGGAAGCTCTCCTGCTAAAGCAGCCTCAAATTGCTTAGCTAACTCTGGATGGTTGTTCTTATAGCTTTCAAATAATTCATTCCAAGCATTTTCCTTTTCTTGGCCAACTGCTGTAAATTGCTCAAAATGCTCTTTTGCTTCTTCTGGAATAAAGAATGGTTCTTCTACATTCCAATTATAAGAAGCTTTCGTTAACTTAATTTCTTCCTTACCAAGTGGTGAACCATGAGAAGAAGATTTACCTGACTTATTTGGAGAACCATATCCAATTACCGTTTTAACTTCTATTAAAGTTGGTCGATTCAAATCAGCTTTAGCTTCTTGTAATGCCGTTTGAATAGCATCAACATCATTGCCATTTTCAACGCGAATTACTTGCCAACCGTAGGCTTTAAATCGGTCTTCTACACTTTCTGAAAATGATAAATTCAAATCTCCATCCAGGGAAATATCATTAGAATCATACATAACAATAAGGCGACCTAGATTTAAATGACCTGCAAGTGATGCAGCTTCAGCTGAAACACCTTCCATTAAATCTCCATCACCACAAATACTATACGTATAATGATCAACGATGTTATGCCCCTCTTGATTGTATGTTTCTGCAAGATGTCTTTCTGCCATTGCCATACCTACAGCCATTGCAACTCCTTGTCCTAAAGGACCTGTTGTTGCTTCAACTCCAGGTGTATGACCAAATTCAGGGTGCCCTGGCGTTCTACTTCCCCATTGACGGAAACTTTTTAAATCTTCCATTGTCACATCATAACCAAATACATGTAAAAGGCTATATAAAAGCATAGAACCATGCCCTGCAGATAATACAAATCGGTCCCTATTAAACCATTTCGGATTTACTGGATTATGATTCATCTCTTTTGCCCATAGTGTATATGCCATTGGAGCTGACCCCATTGGCATACCCGGGTGACCAGAGTTTGCTTTTTCAACACCATCAATGGATAATGTTCGAATTGTATTAATAGCTAATTGATCAATTTGTGTTTCGTTTAATAATGTCTTCATCTATTACACTCCTAATCTAGTAAATTATTTAGTATGGGGATTCGCTCATATGCATTACACTTCATTGATATTGCGGATACATCTCTGAAGTGTTACATATGCGCTAAATCCTTTTTCAAAACAACGAAACTATATAGATTGGTTTACTTTTCACTCTCAAATGACTTCCATACTTGTTCATACACTTTTTTCAAAGGAATATCATGTAGTTGGGCAATGTTTTTACATTCATCATACTCTGGTGCACTTTGTACAACTTGTCCATCATATATTCCCTCTTTAATCGTTACTGTTCCCCATTCAGTTGTTACTTCTCTAAACTCTCTTTCCAACCGATGAACCGTTAATGGATAATAGCGCACACCAAGTGTTGTTGTTTCTTTAAAAAGGATTTCTTTCATTTTGTTGATTTTTTTACTTGAGCAGAGCAATTGAAGTAATATACCTGGCCGATTTTTTTTCATATAAATAGGGGTATAGAATACATCATTCGCACCAGATTCGAAAAGTAAATCCATCACATATCCAAGCCATTCACCTGGAATATCATCAAGATTCACTTCCATTTTGATCATTTGATCATCAAGATGTTCATGATTTGGAGGATGTTTGGCACTCATCATTTTTACTCCTCTCGCTTCAATGTTGGTTTTAGTCTATTCCCCAATAATGACACGGAGCACATTCGGATGATTTGGGAAGCTCTTTGTCCCAGCTCCATACCCTATTGATTTAACCTTCATAGACGGTATCGTGCAAAATTCCTCTGCAAGTACCGATACAATAGCTGCTCCTGTTGGAGTCGTAAGTTCCGCTCTAATATTCGATTGTTCAATAGATGCTTCTTTTAATATTTCGAGTGTAGCAGGTGCCGGAACTGGATAAATACCATGATCGATATGAATTCTCCCCGCACCAACAGGAATAGACGATGACTTGATGATGGATATGTCTAGTTGATGAAGTAAAATGGCTGCACCAACAATGTCAATAATCGAATCAACGGCCCCAACTTCATGAAAATGAACACGATCTAATGGAAGCCCATGAATCCGACCTTCTGCCACGCCAATTTTCTTAAAAATTTTCAAAGCTGTTTCTTTTACTTGGTCAGAAAATCCAGCTACTTCAATTAACTTTACAATATCTTGATAACTACGATGATCATGATGAGAATGCGCATGATTGTGGTCATGTTCATGGCTATGAGCATGATCGTGGTTATGTTCATGACTATGCGCATGATCGTGATCATGTTCATGACTATGCGCATGATCGTGATCATGTTCATGGCTATGCGCATGATTGTGGTCATGTTCATGACTATGCGCATGATCGTGGTTATGTTCATGTTTTTCTGTTAATAAAACATCAAACTTCGTACTAGTAATTCCATTTTTTATTACTTTTTTCCACTTCAATTGATATTCTTCTTCAATCTGAAGCTTCTTTAATTCTTCTTCCAGTATATTAGGATCAGCGCCAGCATCGATGAGAGCTCCGATTACCATATCTCCACTAATACCTGATATACAATCAAAATACAGTGTCTTCATTGTTCCCTACCTCTCTTTGTGCAAGTTGATGGATTAATACAGCGTTGTATCCTCCACCAAACCCGTTATCAATATTGACAACACTTATCCCTGAAGCGCATGAATTTAACATGGTGAGTAAGGCTGATAAGCCATTAAAATTCGCACCATACCCCACGCTCGTTGGGACAGCAATAACGGGATGGGAAACAAGTCCACCTACTACACTCGGAAGAGCCCCTTCCATTCCAGCAACTACAACTGAGACTGTAGCCTGTTGAATTTCCTCTAAATGATTCAATAACCGATGAATCCCAGCCACACCTACATCATAAATTCGATGTACCTTGCTTCCTAGTACTTCTGCTGTAACGGCCGCTTCTTCAGCTACACGTAAGTCAGATGTTCCTGCGCAAATAACGGCTATGTATCCTTGAGAGTTTCTTTCCATCGCTTTTTGATCTTTCCAATAAAGAATTTGGGCCGTTTCATTATAAATAAAATCAGGCAATACTTTTAGCACCATTTCAGCCTTTTCTTTTGAAATCCGAGTAATCAAAACTTGGTTGTTTTTAGATCTTAGAGCCTCAGAAATAGAAATAATCTGTTCAGCCGTTTTGCCTTCTCCGTAGATAATTTCTGCGAAACCTTGTCGCTTCTTCCGATGGTGATCAACTTTAGCAAACCCTAAATTCTCATATGTAGCTAATTGTTCTTTTGCTCCTTCTACACTTAACGTTCCTTTTTGGACTTGTTCCAAAATATTCTCCAGCATGATTTCACTCCCATTATTCTTTCATCTTGACGTGGTAGGAAAAATTAAAAATACTTCGACAAGTCTTTTGCCATCATTTCATATTTCTCATACATATTTTTATAAAACTCATTCGCTTGTTTATTCGGTTTAATCACTTCACCCATAGGGATATTCTTTTTAATATCTGCAAAAGAATCAACTTTTCCAATGGCAACCAATGCTGTCCAGGCTGCTCCCCATGCGGCACTGTGATGGCTCTCTGGTACGAAAACTTCTTTTCCAAAAACATCAGCCATCATTTGAAGCCATAAAGGAGATCTTGCCAAGCCGCCATTTACATAAATTTTTTCGGGTTCCCCAGCTATCCTCTCTAAAGCTTTCCCAATTTGATAAAGATTTAAAGTAATACCCTCAAGAACTGCTCGAATAAAATGTTCTCTTTTATGTGTAAGGGTCATTCCATAAAAATTTCCTTTTGCATTCTGATTCCATAATGGCGCTCTTTCCCCATTTATATAAGGTAGGAAAACGATTCCTTCTGCACCTGGAGCTACCTGTTTTGCTTCAGCAAGAAATTCCTCAAAACTGCCTTCATAATTTAGTAAGTCCTTTAACCACTGTAAAGCAATCCCACCATTATTCGTCGGACCTCCGACAATGGAATAGTCTTCTGTAAAAGAATAACAAAATGTTTCACGATTTTCACTAATTTTAAATCCTTTTGTTATTTGTCTGATTGCTCCACTTGTACCAACAGAAACAGCTACTTCTCCTGGAAGTATTGCTCCGATTCCCAAGTTGGCTAGTTGGCCGTCAGCAGCCCCTACAACAAAAGGCATTTCAGGCATTATTCCCATTTCTGCAGCTATATGGCTTTTGATTCCCGTTAATCGTTCCGTCGGGGCGACAATTTCAGATAGCTGCTCCTTATTAATACCCGTTAGCTCCAATAATTCGTGATCCCACTTACGTGTAGTTGGATTAAATAACCCTGTTGCCGATGCCATCGAATAATCAATAACCCTTTGATTAAACCAGCTATGAATTAGATACTCTTTAATCGACATAAAATATTCTGCTTCTTGATAAGGTTTATATTCTGTTTCTTTCATCCATAATAATTTTATGAATGGGGTCATAGGATGAATTGGTGTCCCTGTTTTTTTGTAAATTTCGTCCCCTTGAGTTTCCATCAAGTTTTCGCTTAGAGCACTACCTCTTCCGTCCGCCCAAATAAGCGCTGGTGAAAGTGGCTTACCGTTGATATCTGCACAAATAAGTGAATGCATGGCAGCAGAAAACCCGAGCGTAATCAGCTCGTTTTTCTTGATATTCGCTTTTTCAATAGCTTCTCTAATAGCAAATACAGCTGATCGTTCTATTTCAACTGCATCCTGCTCTACCCAGCCTTGTTGTGGGTAATAAAATGTGTTCATTTTTTCTGCTTCTGCAACTACATTCCCATTTAAGTTAAAAACACATGCTTTAACACTTGTAGTTCCAATATCAAGGCCAATAACAAATTCTCTTGACATGATTCATCTTCCTTTTATATAAACATTAGTCAAAGTGAAAAAACTATATTGATTCTTACTCTTAAAAGAAAAGGCTTTGGATCCCTCCAAAGCCTTTTCTTTTGTATCCGATACATAATCATAGCAAGCTAATTAATAAATTTACGTTGTAAGAACTTTGTTCATACTACCACTCTGATAGCCAATTAAATCTAACGTGATATATTTATAACCGTAATCTTGAAGCTCTTTGACAATAGCATTATGATTATCTAAAACGATCTTCATATCATTAGGTTCTACCTCAATCCTAGCAATTTCTTCGTGCGTTCGGACCCGAACTTGGCGTATATGAAGGCTTTTTAAGAATGCTTCTGCTTTTTCAACCTTTGTTAACTTTTCTTTTGTAATATATTCACCATAGGCGATCCTTGATGAAAGACATGCAAAAGAAGGTTTATCCCATGTTGGTAAATCATACTTACGTGAAAGTTCCCTAATTTCTTCTTTAAACAAATTAGCTTCTAGCAATGGACCACGTATTCCCTTTTCTTTAGCTGCTCGCATACCAGGTCGATGTTCATTCATGTCATCAGCAATGACTCCATAAATCACATTGTGAAAACCCTTTTCTTCTAACACAGGAAGTAAGTGGTCAAATAAACTGCTTTTACAGAAGTAGCATCGATTCTTGTTATTCTCTGAATAACCAGGAATCGCCAATTCTGATGTCTCAATCACTTGGTGTTTGACGCCAATTTTTTCAGCCAGAACGATTGCTTCTTTCAGTTCACTAGATGGATACGTTTCAGAGTCAGCAGTTACGGCAAGTACGTGATCTTTGCCTAATGTGTCTACAGCAGCCTTTAATAAAAACGTACTATCTACTCCACCTGAAAAAGCTACCACAACTGATTCCATTTCTCGGAGAATCGACGTTAATTGATTGTATTTCTCAGTTAGCACGGTCTCATCTCCCTCCATCATTAAGTTTATTTATCTAGATTTGAGCAAACCATAGTTTACCATATTTATTTGGTTATTGCTTTATGAGTACAAAATTAAATGGTCATGCTTCCAAAACCGCCGTCAACTCGAATAAGAGTCCCTGTAACAAAGCTTGAAGCCTTTTCAGATGCAAGCCAAACTGTAGCCCCTTGTAGTTCTTCTGGTGTACCAAAACGGTTCATTGGTGTATGGTTCATGATTGACTCGACTCTTTCCGGGCTTAAAATCTTCCGGTTTTGTTCTGCCGGGAAGAAACCAGGAATAATCGCGTTTACACGAATGCCATTTGGAGCGAATTCACGTGCTAAATACTGAGTTACACTATTGATCCCTGCTTTTGACACTGAATATGTAAATACTTTTGATAATGGAGTAGTAGATGAAACAGATGAAATATTAATGATACTGCCTTTTCTTTCTTGCTCAATCATTCTCTTCGCAAAAATTTGGCACGATAGTACAATCCCTTTTAGGTTAATGTCCATAATTTGATCCCATTCGTCCATACCAAGTTCAAAAAACGGTGTCGCACTATTTGTACCAGGTGCATTTAGTAGAATGTCCCACCCGCCAGACCATTTTTCAATTTCATTTGCTACATGAACTAAAGAATCACGTGAACTTACATCTGCTTGAAAAGCTTTTGCAGTCCCTCCATCGTTTTCTATTTCTTGAACGACTTCGTTTGCTTTTTCCAAATTACGGCCGACAATCGCAACTTTTGCTCCTTGAGCAGCTAATCCCTTTGCCATTGAAGATCCCAATACACCATTTCCGCCAATTGCAACTGCTGTTTTTCCTGTTAAATCGAATAATTGTGTCATATTAATATTCCCCCAATTTTTAAAATAAGTTTCCTTTTTCATCAAATCCTAATTCATATAGATCTGAAATTTGCTCCATATTTGGATGTTGAGCGATATACTCTAGTAAAGTTTCCGATACTTCAATTTCACTAAGTTTTAATGTATTTTTAATGCGTACCATTTTTACTGTTGTAAAATCTAAAACATTACTTGTTTTAACGGCCGCTTGAATGGTTTCGCGATCATTAGGTAATGTTGTTGCTATTTTTGTCGGAGACACAACAGTTGAAGTTAATCCATTCGCATATGTTCCTTCTTTATCCATCTTGTCTACTAAGCGTTGAGTTGTAAAGTCTGCTGTTCCGACTCCATTGGCATTTCCCTCTGATTGAGGCGTAACATCAAGGACAACCATTTTGTTAACTTCTGGTCCTCCGGATGCATATGGAGTTGGGTATCGACCAGTAATATTAGGATCCATACCATCACCACTGATGTTTTTACCAATTTCATCTATAACAAGGACTTCCAATTGATCAAAGAAAAGCTTCGGCAGTAGTTCTTTCGCTTTCATTTGAAGTGCTGGTTCTTTTTCAATAATTTCTTCAGGTGTATGTACCTCAATTATAGCCACTCTATCAAAGGCATTTTCAACTGTAGCAACGCCGAAAAGCACTGGTTTTTTCTCCATGATGACCTTAGCCATTGCTGGTACATTTTCCGCCATATATTTAAAGCCCATTTGATGGCACGCTTCGGCTCCTTTTTGCTTACCTAAGCCAATACTTAGCATTTTCATAATTCCGCTTTCAACCGGTCCTCGGAATGCAGTATGTGGTTTCACGCGGTTGATGACGACAATTCCATCTGCTTGTGAAGCAAATTTGTCGATATAAACAGGCAAGCCGTTCGGTAATTCACCGAGTTTCACTACTTCCATCGTAGATCGAATCTCGCAACCTGCACTTTCTTCTGTCACTCCAAGATGTTCTAATACTGCACGTTGCCCTTCTGCAGTTGCACCACCATGACTTCCCATGCTTGGTACAATGAAAGGTTTCGCTCCTAATTCTTTTAAAAATTTCACTGTTGTTGCAGTTGTTTCCACGAGGCGATCCAATCCTCTACTACCCACTGCAATCGCAATCTCCATTCCTGGCTGAATCAGTTTTCCAATCGATTCTTGTTGCAATTTTTTCATCAATTCTTGTTCAAGATCATCTATCTGTTTGTCGTCAAACTTCACTTTTACTTTTGCCATTTTTGGTACTGGAATATCTTTTAATAATTCTTGTAGAATACCCATAATTAACTACACTCCTTTTTCTTTATGTTCCTTCAAAGTTCTGTAAAATATGAATATAGATCACGTAAAAATGGTACTTGACTGAGATTAGTTGTAATCCCTTTCAAAATTAGAAGTATGTTGATTATATCACGGTTATATAACTAAAATATATTAAAAAATTTATTAATTTGTTTACCAAACAAATTAATTACCTGTATAATAACATTAAGGTATTCTTTCGTCAATATTTATTGATTAAAGATTCATGAATAATTAATTTTTTTAAAAATAATAGGGATTCAAGTAAAATCGATACTCTTTCTTTTAAGAGATGCTTATTAATCCATAAAAAACGAGGAGGGAAATATATGCTTACTGGAGATGCCGCATATATCAAAAATATAAATAGATGTATAATCATTAGCAAAATTATTGAGCACGGAATGATATCTAGGGCTGACTTAGCCAAGATTACAGGATTAAACAAAGCGACCATTTCTGTACAAGTATCTGATCTATTAGATGAAGGATTAATTATCGAAACACTTCAAGAACACAAAAATCTAGGTAGACGGCCGATTATGCTTTCCATTAATCAACAGGCAGGATTTGCTTTAGGTATTGATCTTGATAAAAATACGATTACGTTTACCCTTTCAGATTTATTGGGCTTTCCAGTTCATACCGATACAGTTGAATTGCAAACATCTGATTACGATGTAATTCTTAGTCTTTTAATAAAGAATATCAACGATTACAAAAATCGATGCACGAAAACCCAATACGGACTTGTCGGTGTAGTCATCGGGATTCACGGGATTGTTAATAAAGATGAGATGATTTATTTTGTACCTCAACATCAATGGCATAACAAAAATTTAAAAACTGACATAAAGAATGAAATAGGAATTGACGTATATATTGAAAATAATGCGAATTTGTGTTCATTTGCCGAAAGAGTATATAAGCATCATCAAAGCGAGAATCTGTTAAGTGTAAGTTTGTATTCGGGAATCGGCCTTGGAATCATGATCAATGGTGAATCTCTCAAAGGGTATCATGGTTATGCTGGCGAGATTGGTCATATGATTGTAGTGCCTGATGGAAGACCATGCAGTTGCGGGAATTCAGGTTGCTGGGAACAATATGCATCAGAATATAGCTTTTTTAAACAAATATCTGAAAGCCATCTCAAACCGAATGTTAAATATGAAGATATACACACTTGGATTACAGAACAAGAACCAGTCACTTGCCACCAAATGGATCAATTTATCAAGTATATCTCAATTGGCCTAAATAATATTATTAATCTGTATAACCCAGAAATATTAGTTATTAATTGTGAATTACTTCGCTTATATCCAAATGCTATCTCTGAGATTGAGTCCCAACTAAAGTCAACCGTTGGTCATTACCGCGAACTGCTAATATCAGAATTCGGTAAAAAGGCATGTATTATGGGTGCTTGTGCTTTAGTTATTAAGAACTTTTTTGATGTTTCAGATATAAGTTTAAATATACGTAATGAAGAGAATTCTTAACAAGAGCGTTATATTGATAAGCCGTAGAATATGAAACACCAAATGAACTTACAAATGAGAGTGTCCAAAAAAACTCTGACCTCACATCTATTATATATCGCTTATAAGCGATATATAATGTAACTCAAATTAGTCTACTCCCATACTAATCCATAAATTCTAAATTCTCTATTGGCTGTTCTTTCATTTAATTCAATGAAAAGAACAGCCGTTAATACTAATAAGAAGTATTCCCTTCTAATACAACGTGCTGACAAAAGCCCGCTTGTTAGTTTATTAACATTAATATCAGTTAAATTATTAACGGTATTAATCATTTCCAATTTATGTTGCTCTAAACTAATAGTTTCTAAGGACAAATTTAACCAATCATTTGCATCCTCTATTTAACAATAGAGGCCAACATAACGAAATTTAATATTGAACGATTCCAATTTATTGAATGCCAAAAAAAAGATTTGACCCCTTTTCCCTCTATATTTCCAAGTTCATTGATAAATTTCTCTTTCCTTTTAACAATTAATTCCTCACTCTCCTGTTCATTTCTATGTTCTTTTGTAGCATCGTTTAAAAATATTTTCACACTAAATAACTTTTATACTGGAATCTTTAAAAATGGCACAATAATTTATACACTATCGACATCATTATTAAATATTCCATTTGTTCCAAACCTCGCTTATTTAATAATATGTGTAACAAAGATACATACAGCCAACAAGCTAAGAACATGATTTAGAAAAACAAAAAATGACTATCCTTATTTCTTTGAGGCTATGGGACAATTACTCTCTCGTTAATACAAATTTCCCCTTAACGACTACTTGCTTTCCATTTCTACCTTCAATCACTAATGTAGTAGAGTCATTTGCCAGCTGCATTTTCTCTCCAACTAAATGAATCGTGTTATTCTGAAATATCGGTTTAAGAAATTGCATCTCGTATGTAGAAACCCTCATCCCTTTCTCAATAAAAGAAGAGGCAATTTCCAATGAGAGCCCCATTGTCAACATTCCATGAGCGATCGGTGCTTTAAATCCGAAGCGTTCGGCTGCCTCCTGATTCAAATGAATCTTATTGAAATCTCCCGAGAGCAATGCATATTGTTTGATTTTTTCTTTCGTTAGGGTAATCGAACCACTAATTCCGACACACATTGAAAACACTCACTTCCTTCCAAGTCATAGCCTATGAGTGATTGAGTGTAAAACGTATATTTTCCTTTTTGACTTTCTTTATCAAGTGTAACCACGCACTGGAAGCTTTCCCCGACGGAAAGTTCCCTGTGACACACACAGGTCTGTTTCCGATGAATTGGTGCTGTCTTAAAGCTTCTTGGCATCTTCATATTACGATAAAAAATCATGGGAAAGGTTGGGGGCAAACTAGTTTGTTTTCCAAAAATCGCTTCATAGTTTTTCACCATTGCTTCTGTGATTGTAACTAAAGTAATCTCGGTTTTCATATCATACTCTCCCATAAAACAGCGATACCCATTCCGCCACCAATTCCGATCGTCGAAATGATATAGTTTGCTTTGTAACGCTGTACTTCATAAAATAATCGGGTGACCAAAATGGCTCCCGATGCCCCATAAGGATGACCTAAGGCAATAGCACCACCTTCTATATTTAATTTTTCAAAAGGAATAGAAAGCTCTTGAGCACATGCGACAGTTTTGGAAGCAAATGCTTCATTCAATTCAATCAAATCAATATCTTGAATCGACAGCGAATGTTTAGATAATATTTCTGAAACAGCGGGAATAGGACCTGTTCCTGGATAGTTTGGATTCACGCCAGTCACCACACTATCGACAAAGCGCATAATCGGTTTATAGCCTAATTTCTTTGATTTTTCCTCTGACATTACAAGAACCGCTGCTGCTCCATCATTAATTCCACAGCAATTTCCAAGCGTTATCGTTCCATTTTCCTTAAAACAAGGAGATAAGCGACGCAGCATTCTGTCATAATTCTGCTCGGTATTTAATCCTTCGTCTTGTAAGGAAAGATTATCGATCTTTACAAGTTCCTCTGAAAAATAATCGTGTTGTAAGGAATAAATAGCCCGTTGATAGCTAAGAAGCGCATATGCATCTTGCATCTGTCGTGTGATTCCATATTTTTCAGCTACATATTCTGCAGCCATCCCCATTTCAGGATCTCCAAATCGCTTAGGTGAGAAACGGGCTCTCTTTTCGTAGGGTGATTGACTCGTGCTTTCGACACCACCTGCAATATAGATATCCCCTGCTCCTCCTTGAATGAGATGGCAAGCAAGGCGGATCGCTTCTAATCCGGATCCACATTGTCGATCAATTGTCACCCCAGGAACAGAAAAAGGTAGATTGCTCTCTAAGCTTGACAGCCTCGCCATATTTCCTCCAGGACCGACTACATTTCCTAAAATAATATCATCTACTTGTTCGGGCAAATCTTGAACAAGGTCTCGAATGACAGCAGCAGCTAATTGTTCAGGGCGATAATCTTTTAAAATGCCGCCTTTTTTTCCAATCACCGTTCTCTTTGCTTTAACAATGACTGCTCTTTTCATCATAACGCATCCTTTTCAAACCACTTTCTAACCTCCTGGCGTGAAATCTTGCCTCCCGTTGTGTATGGAAACTGTTCGACTTTTCGCCACACTCGTGGAATTTTATAAGAAGATAGAGTATGAAGACAATAATTTTTCAAAGAGGCTAAAGATACATTTCCTTTAATGTAAGCAGCTATTTTCTCGCCCCAATATTCATCGTTGATTCCTAAAACCACTACTTCTTCTACACCGTCACATTTTATTAATGCCTGTTCGATTTCATGGGGGTACACATTGATTCCACCGTAAAGAATCATATCGTTTTTCCGACCGAGAATATATATATACCCTTCTTCATTCATTTTGGCGACATCATAAACCGTCGCCCAATCTCCCTGTAAGACCTTTTTTGTTTCCTCCTTTTGATCGATATATCCATCAAAAAGCATGTTACTTTTGACAAACAATACGCCTTCTTCTCCAACTGCTACTTCCTTTCCTTTTTCATCACGAATGCTCACTTCAACATTGTGAAAGGCTCTTCCAACTGAATCGGCATATTCAATCTGTTCATTATTTTTTAAAACCGAAACATAGCTAAGCTCCGATGATCCATAAAATTCATAGAAATCTGCGTTTGGAAACTGTAGGTGCATCTTCTCCTTCATTCTGGGAAGCCACTTTGCACCAGTTGAAATAAAAGTTATGTCTTTGGTTTCGTGATATTCTTCCTTTAATAAGGCGTTGATCATCGTAGGTACCACAAACACATGAGAAATCGGATAATGCTCTAAGACATTCATCAATCGTGCAGGAGAAAATTTTTTCAACACATATATCGTTCCACCTAAAAATAAGGTACTCAGGGCACCGTATAAAAAAGTGGAATTCACAAACGAACCTGGTATTAAGACATGGTCTTTTTCCGTCATCCCGAGGTCGACTTGATTACACCGAAAGCTTTCTATCCACGAAGCATGAGAGCGAACGAAGGCTTTTGGTTTTCCTGTGGAACCGGAGGTAAAACCAATATAAAAGGGAACATTAGCTTCACTGTGCGGACTGTCGCATCTAGCACCGATCCAGTTCTCTACCTCATCTGAATAAATGATAGGCGTACGTTGCTTTTGAAAAAAACCTTTTAGCCTTTCATCAGCAATAATCAAATCTGGAGACGTTTGTTGAATTCGTTCCTCAATCTCTTGCTTCTTCCATCTCATATCTCCAACTATACTTGCCCAGCCTGCTTCACATGCTCCAGCGAATAGCTGTAAAAACAAGCGTCCATTTGGTAGGAATAATGCCACTCGTTTCGTTGCTTGCGCTTCTCTATAAAAAGAGGTAGCGGTTCGCTGCACTAAATCAAGCCAATCACCATATAAAATGGATTCTTCGTCTGTTATGATAGCGGGTCGCTTGCTATCCAACTCAGCGTAAGTTCTATAGGTACTGGTAATTCGCACTTAAACTTGAACTCTTTCGGCGAGCGGAATATAGTTTCGTAGCTTAATAGCAAGCAGGGATGCAACGACCACTTTTATTGAATCACCAGGAAGATACGCTAAGCTAAGGATCATTGTTTTATCGATCCCAATACCCATCATCAAAGCTTGAATGGGAATTCCAAATAAATACACAACACCTATACCACCAAGAATATTAATAAGAAGAATCTTTACCAAAGACGCATTTTTCATACGATAGGATAATAGGCCAATAACATATGCACCTGCTACCCAGCCGATAAGATAGCCTCCTGATGGACTAAAAAAAACACCGATTCCGCCTCGTCCACCAGATAATAGCGGTAAACCTGTCATGACCAATAATAAAAATAAAATTTGACTAAGAGCTGCATATTTAGGACCTAAACGTGCTCCTAGCACACTACCTGATAACATGATTCCTAATGTTTGTAAAGTAATAGGCACAGGAGTAAAAGCTAACAAAATTGGAGGAAGAACTCCAAGTACGCCCATAATTGCTACAAACATTGAAACATACATTAAATCTTTTAATTTCACATTGTTAACCTACTTTCATTTTAAGTTAACATTATTATAAAACGCATTACTTTTATTTGTAAAGAATATTATTACATGAGAAAAAATCCCTTGTCCCCATGACTATCAAACTAACGACATGAATTTCCTCAAAAATAAAAAAACGTTATTCTTTCAATAAAATACCCGAAAAGAATGACGTTATTTATTAGAGAAGTAGACGACGTTTCAGGGGGACGGACTCCCATTGTCTTGGAATCTATTAGATATCATATATCAATCGTGCGTATTTCGAGGATAGTGGCTACTTACTGATTATCATGAATCCACACATATCGTATCAAGCTAAGAGTTCTAATTTACACAAGGTAAAATCAGATGTCATTGACGCACATCATCTCTGCAAGCTGTATTATAAAGAGGACATAGTACCTTAAAAACAGCGAGGAATACAACTCTTAAACCCACGAACCCTTACAAGACAACATGAAAATATTACAAGCATGTTTGTACAAGCTCAACTGTAATTTCAGACAGTTCCGGATCAAGTGTTCCCTGAATAATGTGGGGTTTTTGGAGCCTTATATTCGGATGTTCCTTTACTGACTTTACAAACATTTCCTACTTCAGAAAAGGTCTTGGTAGCTGGCGAAGAAACAATCGCTAAGAAAAAAAGAGTTATGTAAAAGTCGCTCGACAAATGGGCAAACATTCAAGTAGAAAAGTTAATAGTTGCCGCAACTCAAAACCCTTTTCAGAAAACCCTATATCATAGCCTTATTCTAAGCATAAATATGTATATTAACATGCTACTTGAATACAAAAAAACATCTATCCATACTTGAAGATGAAATAGATGCTTTAATAACAAGTATTGAAGAATATAGGATTATCAAATCGATCCCCGATATTGGTGAAAAGATCGCTATAATCATAATTTCTGAAATTTAGAAAATTGATCAGTTTAATCATCCTAAGAAACTAGTTGTATTTGCCGGAATCGATCCATGTCTTTGAATCTGGTACATTCAAAGGTACTTTAAATCGGATAACCAAAAGAGATTCTAGTAGACTACGCCACGCATGGCCGTTAAATGTGCCATTCTTGATTTTCGCAAGAAGAAAACAGCGAATGAAATCATCCCTCGTAACAAGCGATTATGAGAGTTTTATGATAAGAAACGTAAAGAAGAAAAGCCCTTAAAGTAGCTGCGGTAGCGTATGCTAATAAGCTCTTACATTGGATTTATGTGCTTTTAAAATGCAAATTAACTTTCCAAGATCTAGCCCAGTATAAAAATTAACGACTTAACTCGCTTTTTAATTACAATAATTTTACAAGTTCATTCGGCAGTACATTTAGTTTTAATAGTTTAAGCTGCTTTCCCTTTCCACTACTTAAAAACGGTTAGAAACTCAGGAAAATACCGCTCGATCCAGTTATGCATCTGCCCTTGTACAGTTTGTAAATCAACTGATAGGAGATCATGGAGTTTCTTAGTCATTTTTAACATAAATATCCACATTACTTTTAGGGTGTTGTTCAATTATATAGCCATTTAAAGGAGCAACTCTATTATCACTCAACAGTTCCTAATTCCATTTTTAAACTTAAGATATTCTTTTCAACACCCCTTTAGATAACCTTAGACAAAGGGGTAAAACGGCACAACTTTTTATAAACATCGCTACTTTATTAATAATCTACAGCATCAATGGTAGCTGGATTTGATGTGAGAATTACATTCTAGTATTTTGTAAAATATTTTATTATAAGTAGTCACAAGATTAGTTATCAAAGGGCTGAATGACAGTAAACAACCTATTCAATATCGTAATTTGGAATGAATCGGATCTCTTAGATATATATTCCAATGGACTCAAGATAAAAATCGTGGATTGATTTGATTAGAAGATTATTTAGGGGAATTTACTTAGATAACCTACAAAAAACTACTTCTTTTTTATTTTCGAATTGTGGTTTCAAATCGTTCACATTGATGGGCATGATAGATCCCATATTTTTCGATTGCTGCAATAATTAATTTACCAAAGTTTTTCATCATTAATATTTCTCCTATACTATTTAATAACTTTATTATCAAGTAGTAACGCCGTTTTCACAACTTCAGTGAAAACGGCAACAATCTGAAGGAAAACGATAACAAATTAGATGAAAACGGCCACATTCCTCTTTTTTATATAATTTCTTCATTTTCCTATCATTATTTACGATTTTCATAGATTTTAGCATGCGGATTATACTCTGTAGCAAGAATGGAATTTGTTAATTGGAATGACTATCTCAGTAGTTACATAATTTGAATTGAAAAGGGTTGTCTAGTAAGGGGCTGTGAGTATCTTATTAGACTTCCTCTTTATTACATTATCAAACTGAATCGTTGTTAGGACGAAAATTATATAGAGAATATCTCTGATTCAATCCGTAATAATTTGTTCGCTTATCTTACTTTGTATTTCCCTTTCTATACTCTATAGGGGCAATACCTGTAAATGCTTTAAATGTTTTATTAAAATAACTCTGATTTTCATAACCTAACTGTTCGCTGATTTCGATTATTGAATAATTTGTTTGGTCTAATAATTCTTTTGCACGTTTCATTTTTATATTTACAACATACTTAACGAAATTTTCCCCTACTTCTTTTTTAAACAAACGGCTGAAGTAACTAGAATTTAGATGTAGATAACTCGCTACCTCATCTAGCGTTATTCTACGGTGAATATTTGCTGAAATATACCTGCAAGCATTCGCAATTTCTATATTCGAATTTGATTCGTAACTAGCCATTTCATTAGTTTTAGAAAAATATTCGATTAGCCAATTTTCCAATTCATAAATTCCATTAATTTTCGAAATCGTTTCATAAAGATTTTCATTTGATCCATACAATTTGAAATTTGTTAAAGCTTGAATTTTCACCTTGATATCAAGTAATATCTTCAACATCCAATCTTTAACGGAATCTGGAGAAAATTGATGATCTATAATAAAACGAATCCATTTTTTTATGATTGCCAATTTCTGTTCTATTTCCACGCTATTTAGTAATATAAGATCTTTAAATTCACTAGATGCTTCATTATACCAGCTAAAAATATTTTCTTTTGAAATAGTTAATACTTGAAAATTCTCTATGCTTTTTTGTTTCAGATAAAATTTTTGAACAGTTGACTCACTTAGTTCAATCATCTGTTTCTTCATGTCTAGAGGAGTAGCAGAAGCTTCACCTAGAACAAATGATATGGTTATGCCAAACATTTTTTGAAATAGGATTTGTATTTTTTGAATGACTTTTTTAATCTTTTGATTCTCTTCTTCACATACATGGTTAATTGGAACAATTAAAAAAGACTCCTCTTGTTCGAAGTGACCGTACACACCCTTCAATGCTTCATTTCCCATAATTTCGGTTATGACATTATAAATGAGAAAGTTCACTAAAACCGTTGAACGAAACTGATTAAGTAATGATTGGTAACCATCTACTACACACAATATGATAATGTACTGTTGGTTTGCTTGAATGCCAAGTGATTCAGCTTCATTAGACCAATCTTTTTCACAATGTAATGGCTGGTAGATGGTTTTATTCATGAACTTCTCTAACATGATAGCTCTATTTCTTTCTATTGTATGAGCCATTTGTAATTGATTTCTCTGATGATTCAGTTCAATATCCAATGTATTCTTAAATTGACTTAATAATTGAGTAATTTGATCAAGGTCCAACCTGTCCTTTAAAATATATTCCTGAACCTTTAATTTTAAAGCTGATTGCACAAACTCAAATTCATTATGACATGAAAGAATAGCTACTAATAAAGAAGAGTTTTTTTCCTTTAATCTTTTTGTAAGTTCAATACCATCTAATTTAGGCATTCCAATATCTGTTATTAGAATATCCGGCATACTCGTCTCAGCTTCCTTTAACGCACTCATGCCATTAACATGAATACTTTGTAAGGCTAAACCAAGACCCCTCCAATCAATCATTTCTGAAAGAAACTCTAAAACTGGATAATCGTCATCCACTAACATCACTTTATACATACTACTCACTCCTCCTGAATAGGAATTACCATAGATACTTTGGTACCCTTATTCAGTTCACTTTGTACTTGCATGCTAAAGTTTTCACCAAATGTTAATTTCATTCTTTCATAAACATTTGATAGACCAATACTTGAAAATCCATTGGATTCACTCTCTTTGGTTGAACCTAAACTTGGTTTATTTAGATTTTCTTTAAACTTCGTAAGCTGTTCACTTTCCATTCCGCATCCGGTATCTTCAATTACAATCATCAATGTATGATTGTGATATTTTGCTCTTATCTCAATGAGGCCTACTTGCTCGTTCAGCCCATGAATAATAGCATTTTCAATGATTGGCTGTAATACTAAGCGTGGTAATTTGATGTGATGCGTATCACTTGAAACATTCATTTTCAAGCCAACCTCATGTCTTTGGCGCATATTCATTAATCGAACATAATCATGATTAATCTCAAGTTCTTCCAGAAAAGTGATCATCCCTTTGTGTTTATCAATCGTTATTCGTAATAGCTTTGACAAAGAACTGATCATTTCCGCACTTTCATTGTCACGCTTCATCATTACTTTCATCCGGATAGAATTTAAGACATTAAATAAGAAATGAGGATTTATTTGTGCTTGTAACATCTCTAGTTCTGCTTGCCTTTTTCTTGATTGAATAAGTGTATTTTCTTCTATCATTTCCCTTACTTTATCTAACATAAGGTTGAAAGACGTTGAAAGAGTGGCTATCTCATCATTTCCTTTTAAAGATGAACGTACAGTCAAATCACCACTTTGTACCTTTTTAGCGATATTCCTTAATACTACTAACCGATTTAATATTTTGCTTAATATGAGAGTAAGTAAAAACAAAAATAAAATGAATGCAATTGTTTGAGTTACGAATAATTTACGGAAAATTAAATTAATTCTAAATGTGGCTTTTTCATAGGGAATAAGGGATATTAATTTCCAATCAGTAATGGAAAGTTCACGTGTATTTATCAAATAATCTTTACCTTTGATACGAATGATATGTTCTGTTTGGAAGTTTTCTTTTTTGTTCACTTGTTCCGAAAGCTTTCTATCAAAATCCTTATTCGTCCCAATTAATAGATTGGCTTCATTCATTAGTAAGATGCTATTGTCCTTGTTTTCACTCTCTAATATATTACTTATTCTATCTACAGTTGTCGTAACGATCGCATATCCATAAACCCCAGAAATACTATCTTGCAATACTCTTGCAACAGATAATGAGTCCGGACTTTTTATTTTTTCAGATGCAAACATAGTTGTCTGTGGAGCCATCCAAATAGGGCGATACCCTTTTAGAGTACGTAGATTTTCAAACCACGTTTCTCCACTTACATTTTTCGGGTTATATTCATTAGATGAGTAATTCGTATATATTTTCCCGTTATTAAGTATAATCGTGATATAGACACTTTGGTTTTTTAATGTAAGGGTTTCCAATGTTTTGTTCACTTTTTTATCATTTAAGAAGACTAGATACTGGCTTTCATGATCTGGATCTGCCGAATTCATTACAGGTTTTTTAAAAATGAGGTTCAGTTCTGTGTCTAGCTGAATAAAATTAAGTGTGTATAACATATCCTCGAAGATTTTCTTTAAATATTCGTCTGTTAGTTTCAATTCGTTTTTAGCGCTAATAATAGCTTGTTCTTCCACCGCATCTTTCGTTAAATAATTGTAAATAGAAAATGTGCCTATTACAGGTAATATTAAGCAAGTTATTGATAGTAACAGTACTTTATCACGAAATGAAAGAAATGATACAATTTGTAGAATTCGCGTCTTCATTTCCAACCTCCAGTAAAAACCGTTCCCGGTACTTGGTTACAAAAAGCTAGTTGTTCTAACCTAAACGAATTAGTCAAAGAGATAAATGGAAAAACGTAAACATTTTGATCAGCCGCACAAAAAAATTGGGAGTGAACGATGAAGGCGCTTTTTCCTTCTTGAGGAAATCATCTTTTTCACAGTTAGCTAGACGTCGGAGCCAAATACCAAACTTATCAAAAGACTTGTTGTTTTATTGTTTTGATTGAATATTGCAAGTTTTATTCGTTTTTACTTCGTAGTTTAATTTGTTTTTCCCATTACTATTTTACCATTTTTATTTCTTCTAAGAAACACCTTTTCGAAAATGCGAGTCTTCCGTTAATGGTGGGGCGTCCCCTACGGAAAGTGAGATGAATCTATCGGGGTTTATACTGAAGTTGGTCTCCCTCATGTCCTTGTATCAAAGCAGGGACATCTTCCTGCACATATATATTAATCCGTTCTAAAATAAAACCGCCTTAACTGCCTATTAAAATAGGTAGTTAAGGCGGTAGGCTTCTCAACTATTACAGAATGAATCTAACGCATTAGCTCTTTATCGTTACAATATTGAGTATTTATTTTTTATTTTTGTCTAAAATATCTTGTACAATTTTTTTGGAATTCGCCACTGTTTCATCAAGATTTTGTTTATCCAGAATTAATTTTTCAAATTCTGAAGAAAGTGCTTGATCTATTTCATTTTGATATGGTACTGGCTTTCCTGCTTTAGCCGTAATAACCGTTTGAATTGAGTGAATTAATGATTCTTTATCTACTTTTTCTGGATTGTTTGCTTCTGCAAGGGTATCGGTAATTAGATCCACGATTTGCTCATTTGTCACTTTAGTCCAAGATGGGATATTAATGCCTTGTGCCACTTGACCTTCAGTTGTATACCATCTAATAAATTTGTATGCAGCTTCTTTATGTTTTGAGTTAGCGGATATCCCCAGAATGTCTCCATCTCCCACCGAATACGAACCTTTTTCCTCTAATTCATTTTGTGGAAATGGTGCTACGGCAATATTGAACTCAGCAGGAAAGCGCTCTGAACCGCCAAGTTCCGCTGTCATATAAGTACCCGTTATGATCATATCTACTGCTTGTGTAAAGAATTGATCACGATAATTCATTTTTTGAGAAATCATTGAAGAATAAGGCACAGCCGTTTTATCTTCCTTCTCCATTTTCAGGCGCATTGCTAATGATTCTTTATACAATGGGTTGTCCATATTTGAAGTCCCATCCGTTTTCAAGAAACCAGCATCTTTTTCTTGAGACTGTAATCTTAAGCTCATATAGTTTACCCAAGCCCCATCCCATGGACCATGAAAATAGGTAGCGTAGTGACCTTTAGAAGACAACTTTTTAGCATATTCCATAAACTCATCCCAAGTCCAATTCTTCGGCACTTCAAGTCCAGCAGCTGCTAAACGGTCCTTATTTAATAAGACATACCACGCAACAAATTTTCCAGGAAGTCCGTAATATTTTCCGCCAACATTCGTATCAACTTTATATTCTTCTTCCATTTTATAGCCGTCTTGTTCAATATAACTGTCAATCGGTTCTAGCATGCCTAAATTGACGCGCTGTGCATAGTTAGGTGTATTCGTGAACATTATAACATCCATCTCTTCTCCAGAAGCGGCAGCTAAATCAATTTTCTTCAGTGATTCTGCTCCATCCTGTTTTTCACTTAATTGAACAACATCCACTTTGATATCAGGATATTTTTCTTCAAAAGCACTGATTGTTCTCTTCCATGCGTACCCATCTTCAGTTCCATGCGTATAAAATTTAATTGTTTCGGGTTCTCCTTCTTTCCCACTTGGACTTGTGGATTCTTTTTGGCTACATGCAGCTAGTATCCCAATAACTAAAGTGAAGCTTAAAAAAAGTAATAAGAATCTTTTCATTATTCCTTCCCCCCTGAATTCGTTTCATTTCTATTTTTTTCTTTCTGTAAAACCAATTATCCTTTTACTCCACCCATTGCAATTCCTTCAATAACTTGTTTTTGCCCAATGATAAAGACAATTACGAGTGGAAGTATTGCTGAAACAGCAGCTGCCATAATCAAAGAATAGAATTCACCATTTAATGAAGTGAATTTCTGCATAGCTAGCTGAATCGTATACAATCCATCTGTTCGTAAGAAAATGAGTGGATTTTGATAATCATTCCATGTCCAAATAAAACGTAAAATCGCGTATGTCGCAATAGCTGGCCTTACAATTGGCAAGGCAATCGACCAAAAAATTCTAAAGTGGCCAGCACCGTCTATTTTCGCTGCGTCAATATAGTCCGAATGGATCCCCATAAAGAACTGCCTTAACATAAATGTACCTAGCACACTAAAGCTCCCTAAAAGAATCAAACCGAAATGACTATCGAATAAACCTAAATAACGATATAGAATAAATTGTGGAACTAGGATGGATTGTTGTGGTACCATAAATGTGGTCAAAACGATTAAGAAAAGGAACTTCCCCGCTGGAAAATTCACTTTTGAAAACCCATAAGCTGCCATAGCAGACACGATTACAGAAATCATGGTTGTAATCACAGTAACTTTTATGGAGTTCCAATAATATAGTGCAAAAGGATATTGCCCTAACCAAACTTCTTTATAGTTTTCAAGACCATTCCATCTTGTAGGAATCCATTCAACTGGAAATTTAAAAACATCTGCTTCAATCTTAAAGGACGTGGATAGCATCCAAATGAATGGTAGTAAAAAGGCGATACTGACTACAAAAGTGATAATGGTAATGATTAACTTTCGTAGGGTGAATTTTTTCTCCATGTGTCTTCCTCCCTCAGCGATATTTCAACCAATTATTTAATTTAAAGAGAACATGTTTCAGTAGATTAGTAGTTCACCCATTTTTTCTGCCCTACCCACTGTAATAAAGTGATGATAAGAACAAATACGAATAGGACAACAGCAATTGCGGAAGCATAACCAATTTTCAAATCTACGAATGCGCTTTCATACAAATGCCATACAAGCATGGTTGTTGAATTAATAGGGCCTCCTTTAGTTAATACAGCAATTAAGTCAAACACCTTAAATGTACCAATAATTCCGGTAATCAAAAGGAAGAATGTTGTTGGAGATAAAGCAGGAAGCATGATGTTCTTAAATTTATCCCAAGCCGTCGCCCCATCCATATCAGCTGCTTCATAAAGTTCTTTAGGAATCGACTGTAAACCAGCTAAAAAGAGGATCATATTAAACCCAATGGCTGCCCAAATTTGAATCAACATCACGGAAATTAGTGCGAAATTGGGATCTGCTATCCATGTAGGTGGGTTCTCGATACCAATTGAGAATAAAAATTGATTAATCGGTCCATCTGTTGGATTAAATAGCACTTGCCAAACAACGGCTATGGCAACAATACTCGAAATATACGGCATAAAAAAAGCTACTTTGAAATAACTCTTCATATACACATGCTTATCAATGACAATTGCTATAAGCAAAGAGAAAATCATCGTTAAAGGAACCGTTAATAAGAAAAGTAAATTATTGGCTACTGATTTAAGAAACCCTTCATTTTCAAACAGTGCTTTGAAATTATCGAAGCCTACCCACTTTATTTGCGCAATCCCCATAATAAAGTTCCAATCTGCAAAGCTTAGTATAAAAGTTGCAATAATTGGCAGGAGAGTTAAAATTCCAACCCCTATTAACATCGGAGATACAAACAATAGACCTGCTAGATTTTCTTTTTTTTCAATTCCACTTTTCTTTTTGATTTTTACAGGTTTAGCATTCTCTACAACATTTCCAATCACACTTTTCGCTTCAACACTCATATTACCTTCCCTCCCGAGAGTATCATTTGCTAAAATTTTAGTTATGGATGGCCAATTGAGATTTTCCTTGCTTTTGTATTTTTTTTGTTCGGTCTCCTATTTTCCTAATTAGATGCATGGAGAAAAACGTAAGCACGCACCCTAAACCGCTTGCAAAAAAGAGAAATCCTGCCATTGGTAGTAAAAAGCTTATCAACATTAAGGAGGCAACCGATAACATCATGATAAAAGTATAATGAGGGTAGGTGATTCCTATTAGAAAAGCTAATTTAATAGTAGTAAACACCTTTCCATCTACCTGAAGATATACCGGAATCACGTACAACAATGTAATCCCGAATACGAAACCACTACCTAGCAGAACTCCTTTTGTAATCATCCCCAAGGTACCCGAGAGTTGGTTTGTAAATAGCCAGTCTGTGAAAAAAACGATAGAAATGAAGAATAATATGATACCCAATCGATTTGCTTTAAAAAATTCCTTTTTATATATGTTCAAAAAATCATTGAAAACCCTTACATTTTTTCCTTCATGGATCCATTCCTTGAGTATCGAAAACAAGGCAACTGTAGCAGGAAATATACCAGCTATTACTAGTCCAGCGATCGTGAAAACTATCCACAGTAGATTAAGATAAAGTAATCTAATTATCCAATCACATACAACATATACATTGTTCATAAATCTAGAAGATCCTATCGTTTACACCCCCTTATACTTATTGACTATACTAATTATTGTATGAGAATTATTAATAGAATCATATAGATTTTTTTTACCTAATTGAAATTATTTTGACATTTCTAAACTTTTATATCGAGGGATTGTAAGTGAGTGGTTAGTAAAGGTAATCTTAAAAAAAGAATCAGAAGCCGAAGAAGACATTTGTCTAAATACGGTTCCTGATTCCTTGATTTTATACCGTTATTTTATTTCTGTTTTTTACCTTTCAATTAAAACCAATCTGCATAACCAATTTTTCTCAAGTGTTCAGCAGACGTTTGCAGGCAATCGAATGGATCACGGCCATATGTATTATCCTGTTCTACTAAGAAATACTGTGCGCCACTTTCTAATCCAGCTTCAATAATGGCATTCATATCAAGGTTACCTTCACCAAGTTCTGCAAATTCAATCGTATTCGTGAAGATATTCATGAATTTAGCCATATCATTAAAGTCCACTTCACTCAAATCCATTTGTCCAATTCGATAATCTTTTAAGTGTAATAGCGAAATACGTCCTGCGTATTGTTTAATAAACTCAACAGGATTTACGCCAGCTCTTTGAATCCAGTGAACGTCTAACTCAAAACCAAGCTTAGTCGTGTTATTTTTTATTAAATCTAATAGATATTCGCCATCGTATTTTTGGAATTCGAGATGATGAGTATGATAGTATAATTCAATACCATGTTCAGCTAATCTCTCTGCCATGATTTCAGCTTTATTAATAAAATCCATGATTTTATCTTTATCGCCCATTACCGTTAACGGCAACATACCGATACGTAAGAAATTACAATCTAATGTTTTGCAATCATTCACAATTTTTTCGAAATCATCTGTCAATGTTTCACCTGGAGCGCCTGGTAACATTGGTTCTAGGGCAGCAGACATCGCAGCGATTTTGATATCAAAGTCTAAACTCGCTCTCTTTAACTCAGATACATTTTCTGCAGTCATTGGAATTTGTGATACTTCGACAGCGTGATATCCAAGTTCATTTATTTTTCTCATTGTTTCATAAGCACCTAGTTCTTCCACTTTGCCTTTAAGCATCATCATTTGAACGCCAATTTTACCTTTTGTCATTCTGTCAAACCTCCAATTTAATTTCTTTTTTTAACTCTGATGATTTGCGAATCGCGTCAATCATTTGAATAGACGTTAGTGCATCTTTAGCATGAACATAATCCTGCGTGTTGTTTTCTATACAGGAATGGAATTTATGAATTAATTTTGTATGGCTTGCACCGTAATAGAATTTTGTTCCAGGTAATTTTTCGTCTTCTATGATCTCTTCTTTTCTACCATTTTCATTTAATCTTGTTAAAATGCTATCTTTGATTGTAAATTTTTCTTTCTCGAAAACTACTTGAAGTTCAACGCTGGAATTCCCCGAATTAGCAATCGTTGCAAAAAATAGACCTGAAGCACCGTTTCTGAACTTGATGTTGGCAGTGGCTGTGTCTTCCACTTCAATGTCATAATCTAATAAATTGTCAACAGATCCCCTGATAGATTCAATTTCACCGCCGATTAGTTGCATTAAATCTAAAGTATGAAGTGCCTGATTAATCATGACTCCGCCACCGGCATACTCCATTTGGCCCCGCCATGGTTTCGCATCATAATAATCTTTCGGTCTAAACCAGGAAACAATCCCCTTAATACCGATTATTTTGCCATATTGTCCGTTAGTAACAAGTTCTTGAAGTTTTTCAAAAGACTCATTCAATCGATTTTGAAGACAGACACCAATCTTAACTCCCTCGTTGTCCTGTTCAAGTTTTACTAGCTCATATCCTTCTTCTGTGTTCAATGATAATGGTTTTTCTTGAAATACATGAACTCCCTTTTCAACACACGCTTTTGTTACAGGGTAATGAAGATAATGTGGCAACAAATTGTGCACACAATCCAAAGCTTCCTTATCAAGTAATTCGTGATAATCTGTATAAAAATTCACACCAGATACGGTATTATTTAATGTTTCATCTGTATCGCACACCGCTACTAATTCAACATTTGGATTAGATATAATAGCTGGGATATGGATTTTGGATATATCTCCAAGTCCAATAACTGCTACTTTAAGCATACGCCCAACTCCTTTTAAAACGAACTCATGACCAATCTAGCCATGAGTTCATTTGATTTTATTAAATTACTGTTTAACAGGACTCTTTTTTTCTTCTTCAATCTTTTTGTTTAATTCAGCAAAGTATAAGTCTTCATCAACTGGAAGCTCAACTTCTTTACCTAACCAGCTTGATAGATGGATCGCATTAGCAAACGCAACACCATGGATACCATCGCTACCAGGTGCAATTAGTGGTGTACCTTCTACAATATTTGCAGCGAAGTTTTCCAAAACAGAGATATGTTGTCCACCCCATACACTTTCAAATTCAAGCACTTCTTCAGTGTAAATATCTGATAGACCTTTACCAGTGAAAATGGCCATTACATCTGCCCAGCTCATAGTAGCACTCATTTCAGATTCAGGTTTATTAAGTCGTTTGATTGTGATTTTCTTACTATCATCCACAACAATTTTCCCTTTATCACCCAAAATTTCAAAACGATCAGTACCCAAAATATCATGTGTGCACGTAATAAATACTCCGGTTGCTCCATTCCCATAGTCAAGTAATGTCGTTACTTCATCCTCAACAGCGATATCTCTTTGATAGCCGTATTTTACGTTAGAATAAACTTTTTTAGGCATACCACAAATCCATTGAAGCAAGTCAAGTTGGTGTGGTGCTTGGTTTACTAATACACCACCACCTTCTCCTTCCCATGTTGCTCTCCATGCACTTTGGTCATAATAACCCTGTGGTCTCCACCATGTTGTAATCATCCAGTTTGTACGACGGATTTTTCCAATTTCACCATTATCAATAATCTCTTTTACTTTTTGATAAAGTGGATTTGTTCTTTGATTGAAGAAAATACCGAAAGTCAACTCTGGTTTTGATGCTGCAAATTCATTTAATTCTTTTACTTGTTTCGTATAAACACCAGCTGGTTTTTCTACCAATGCATGGATATCTCTTTGTAATGCTGCGATTCCGATTTCTGGGTGTAAGTAATGTGGAACAGTTGTAACGACTGCGTCAACATTACCGCTCTCAAGCATGTCAATATAGTTATCATAGAATGGTATGTCTGGATACTTTTCTGCACACATTGCCTTTTTAGCTGGATCAATATCACAAATAGCTCCAATTACCATGTTTTTCACTTTTCCTTCTGAAATAAATCCAGCATAAGTTCCACCTTGCGCACCAATTCCGATAATTCCTAATCTAACCGTTTTCATAATGATTTCTCCTCGCTCTTTATATTTTTAAGAATTTCTAATAATGAATCATATTGAAGTTTGTATCCACCTGCACCATCAAGTCCTTTGTTATCCTTAATCACATCTGTAGCTTCCTCAAGCTCTAGATCCTTTAATGAATCAAAGAGAACGAGATGAGGCTCAAGTGTTAAAAAGCCTTTGTAACCGCTTTGGATAAACTGTGCAAGTAGCTCAGGAATTTTCCCTTCGCCAGTACCACACACAACATTTTGGCTATCCGTTGTTACGGCATCCTTGATGTGAATGTAAACAATCTCATCTTTTAACAACTCGTAGCAAGCTTGCGTGTCTTCACCACATTGTACAAAGTTAGCAAAATCGAATATCCCTTTAAAATAAGGAGAGTCAACCGCTTTCAATATCTCATGACAACGTCTTGCAATGTCACCATAGATATCTTTTTCGTTTTCATGTACTAAAATAACATTATACTTTTCTGCAATTGCAGCAAACTCTGTTATTTTCGTTATTACTTCACTACTATATTGATCGGCATTTTCACCTTTTGGAATATAGAAGCTGAAGATGCGGATATATTTACAATCTAATAAATTACTAATTTGACAAAGCTCGTCCAACATCACTTTTTGTTTTGCGAAACCTTCTTCATCGTTAATAAACACTTTGCCAATGGGCGACCCTATTGAAGAGACACGGATGCCTGCATTTTGAAGACGTGGTAGTACAGTTTCTTTTATCTCATCTACGTTAAAATCTCCAATATTTTTACCGTCAATCCCACGTAATGATATATAGTGCATACCTAGATTTGCGACAACTTCAAGCTGAGTATCAAAATCAGACGAGATTTCATCTGAAAAGCCTGAAATCATTAAGTCTTTAACCATATTCATTTATGCGTGTTCCTCCTTCATGCTGAATATTAATCGTTTGAAAGATTAATTTTGGGAATTACTTGCTTGAATTTGTTTATTTTTACGATAATGTGATGGCGTAATGCCCACTTTATCTTTAAAAAACCGACTAAAATGCGATACACTCTCAAATCCCGAAGCACGAGACACCTCTGCTAGAGATTGATTTGGTTCCATTTCCAACAAATACTTCACTTGATTTAGACGACATCCCATCACATATTCCATCACCGTAAACCCTGTGACTTCTTTAAAAACATGTGAGACATAATACTTGCTCAGATTCAACTCCGTCGCCATACGATCTAAACTAATCTTTCCGGCAAAATGGGCATCTATCCATGAGGCAATGGCCTCAGCGTGATGTTCCTTTTCCGTTTTTTCGCTTATCACATGAGCTAAATCTTTTTGACTCATTTTATAAATTTTCAACAACAACTGAACTAACTCAATCTTTACTTCAGCTTCAACTAGATCGCTTTTTTGATCTGTTTGTTGTCTCAATTTATCACTGTACGAAAGCAAGCTCGCTATCCGCTCGATCTTCCCATCAACAAATTTTCCTGATTCATCATACCCGGTACGAAGCAAGAAATTGTTCAGCTTTTGAAACGGATCCAATAAATTTGGTAGTCCAAGAACAGACAATAACTCCTGTAGCCAAGTCGGAGAAAAATGAATAACACTCCTCGTATACGTACTTATTAAACGAGGGTTCGGTTTATGCAAAGTTAAACCATCCAAGAGAATAATATCACCCGGTTGCAATTCATAAATCCGATTGTTAATTAAATACTTACATTCTCCTGCATGAAAAAAATAAATTTCATATTCGTGGTGAGAATGAAAAGTAAATGAAGGAGTTAGCATTCCTTGCATTCTATACTGACCATATATCCATTCATCCATTTTTCTCACACCTTTACGAAAACGCTATCAAATAAGTCAGTATATCTGAAGCTACTTTTATTTTAATGCAATTAATAAGAAAAAACATTCTCCAAAACTGCTTAGATCTCGATACTTTTTGACTCATATTGCTTTTTGTATTGAACCCTCAGTACAATACTAGAAAAAAACAGAGACAAGTCTTGCATACATTGAGCTAGGTTTGTCTCTGTTAAGATTTCTGTGGCCTTATATAGTAGCCTACAACAAACAGGATGTAATCCCCTTCTGAATAATGGAGCTTCAACGCCCAATTCATATCTTCTAACTGCTGCTGATCACGGGTCGGCTGCACATCTTTTGATTGAATCATCTTTTATGGAAGCTTCACTTTATTAAATTTAATATAAGATAGTCGAATTTCATATAAGTATCAACTTTCTTACTTGAATCTTTTTAAGTGGAAAACTTATAGATAAAGAATACTTACGCTTCAAATTCTTTAATCTTTGCATCTGGTCTTAAAATTTTTTCTGGATGAAACTCTTTTAATGTTTCTCCATTTTGTACTTTCTGAATCCAATCGTGGTTAGCTAGAGCGCCTTTTCCTAATGTGACTACATCAGCTTCTCCTCGTGCCACCATTTCATTAGCTCTAGAAGGGTTTTCTAGATGACCATGTGCAATGACTGGAATTTTCCCATATTCCTTTGCAAAAGCTGCAAGAGATAAATCACTTGTATCAAAGGCCTGATTCCATGCTTTGTGTTCTGTCACATGAATATAATCTAAACCAGCTTGTCCTAATTGACCAAAGATAACTTTAGCATTTTTTTCTCTTCCTGCCCATATATGTTCATAGTCATTCACTTTACTTTGTGAAATTCTAATACCTACCGTAAAGTTAGATCCCGCAGCTTCACGCACAGCTTTAGATATTTCAACTAACAAACGCACACGATTCTCTGTATTGCCACCGTACTCGTCTGTGCGATGGTTGGTATAATCTGTTAGGAATGCATCTAATAAATAACCGTTAGCTCCATGAATTTCTACTCCATCAAACCCAATTGATTGAGCACGTTTTGCTGAATCAACAAATCCCTTAATTACTTCTTTAATTTCTTCTTTTGTTGCTTCTCTTGGAAGAGAAAATGGTCCTTTACCTCCATAAAATTCAAGTTGTTCTCCTTTAGGCTGAACAGCAGATGGAGCAATAGTACCTTCTACAAAGCAATTTCCTTGAGAAAGAGGGCCTGTATGTTCCAATTGCATAATAATTTTTGCACCCGCTTGATGCACATATGTCATAAACAAAGTTCCCCCAGTGTTTGCTACTCCAGTACAACCAGAAGCCATAGTCGTGACAGGAGCTATATCCGAGGCAGTGAAAGAGAATATTGTCCATACTTTTGATTAATGGGGTTAAGCTAATATTAAATTTTGATCAGCTATCGTTTTAAATGAAGCTGTTCCTTTTAGATAGGTTAAAACTGCCTTTAATTTTAGTTCTGAACTATATTTTGTCATACGAAAAACTGCACCTCCAATTGTTAGGTGTGTCTAACAATTGGGGTGCAGTTCAAAATGATGGTCTTGTTTAACTAAAGCTTAAATTGACGAACTAATCTATTAAGTTTTTCAGCTAATTTCGCAAGGTCATCAGAACTGTTGGTTACTTCTTCCATCGAGCTGCTTATTTGTTGAGACGAGGCAGAGGTTTGTTCTACTCCAGCAGCTGTCTCTTCCGAAATAGCTGCAATCTCTGAGATAGAACCATTCATTATTTCACTGTTTGATGAAATACTTGATAAGTTCTCAGAGACCGTTTTAATACTATTTACCATCTCTGTTACAGCTGAGCTGATTGAAGCAAAGGTTTCTCGTGTTGTCTTTATTTGGGTTGTTCCTTGTTTAACTTCGGTATACCCATCTTGTAATGATGTCGTTACTAAACTGGATTCACTTTGTATACCAGCGACAATGTCAGTAATATCTGCTACAGAACTAGAGACTTGTTCAGCAAGCTTTCTGACTTCATCTGCAACGACGGCAAAACCTCTACCGTGTTCTCCTGCTCTGGCAGCTTCAATTGCTGCATTTAATGCTAGGAGGTTGGTCTGGGCAGCAATTTCTTGAATAACCGAAACCAATTTCGATATTTCTTGTGACTTAACATCTAAACCTTGCACTTTATGTACTGCATCTTGCACGATTTGGTCAATTTTAGCCATTTGCTTGTTGGATGATTCCATTAATTGACTGCCTTCACTAGTCATTTGGAAAACTTCATTTGAGGCTTTTTGAATTAGCTCTCCATTAGAATTAGCTTCTTGAACTGAAGTTGAAAATAATCCCATAATGTTGGCCAGTTCACTTGCAGTTCTGGCTTCTGATTCTGTACCCGCGGCTAATTCTTGCATAGTAGTGGCAATTTGTTGAGAACCAGCGTTCACTTCATTTGCAGATTGAGTTAACTCTTCACTTTGACTTGTTATTGATCCAGAGGCTACATTGATTTCACTTAGTAATTCACGAATATTGTTACTCATTTCATTTGTTGCAACAACAAGCTGACCTACTTCGTCTTGTGACTTTGTTTCTAATGGTTCATTGCTTAGATCACCACTTGAAATTAACTTCATTCGCTCCATCACTTTTATGATTGGTTTTGCAATAATATTGGAAGTAATTAGTGCTGCAGCTAAACTAACCAAAATAACCAAAATTGTTACTATCGTGGCTACAAATAGTGTTTTTCCCCCTTTTGCTATAATTTGGCTCTCTGTCTTATTAATCGAATCTCGACTTTTACTTGCCAGCTCTTCATAACCGACCATAATTTCACGTACAACCTGGTTTTTTTCTGCTAGATTTTGTCGAGCCAATTCGATATTTCCTTTGTCATACTCTTCGAATACTTCTTTTGCAACAAACTGTCGCCACTCAACGGTCTTTTCGATAAGTTGATCAAATTCCTCGGAAGCCCCTACCTCTCTAACAATTGCTTCATTACGCTTACCCTCTTCTGTATATTCATTAAATCGATCTTTATAGTCACCACCATATAACACGTAACCACGGGCTGTTGATATTCGATTCGCCATAGTTCTAGCCATTTGTTCATTAGCAATTAATAGTGGCAGCTCTTTCTCTACAATATTTTTAGCTTCCTCGTTACTTTTCTTAATTGCCGAAAAATTATAAATTCCAAATAGAATGACAAGTAAAATAACTAATGAAAACCCAAATAACATTTTCATCTTAATACTTTTAAAATTAAATCGTTTCTTCACTTCTTGTACCTCAATTTCTTATAGTTTACATTCCACGGTTGCTCAAAATTGCCTGATTTACTATTATTTCCTGCTTCATTTATTTTATCTCACGGGTAAATTCCACACTATTTTTTAAATTAACTTATCAATTTATTCCAAACTTGTTGCGCTATTATGACAGCTAAAATTCCCAAAATTAACATCGTACAATCAATAAAAGAATTATATGAAAATGAGTTTCGCTTGAATGGTTGAAATAAGTTTAAGTGGTTTAAATTTCATTATATCGACACCTTTCTTAGTAGTTTATGAAACTATTCTTTTTTTATAATACTTGAAATTTATCACTTAACTTATATCGGTTACTTATTTCAACTTTCAAGCCAATGATGGGAAGAAGTAATTTTATAATTATTGCTAATTTCTGCAACTTAATAAGGAGTACCGCGTTTTTAAACGTAAAAAACATTATCCTACATGAATACGTGAAAGTGTTCCTTAACAATATTGTCCTTAAATGAAAATGAGCACTTATCCTTGATAAAGAATAGCGCCCGTTCGTAGCGTAAGAATCACCGTCTGACGATCGATCAGCTGAGGTCAATTTTCAATCGAGTATTTCCTTCCATGTTTTATTCTGCATCCCCGCCGTGAAAATAATCAGTGCAACAGTCATAAGCTCTTTTCCGTTATATCTTTCCCTAGATAAAAATCAGCTGAAGATTTCATATCCTTTCATTCACTACTTCTTTCATTCTCAATCATTATGAATTTCTCCTTTCAAACAAAGGGGAAAATCCCCTTTGCCCGTTAATTAATTTTAAAGATAACCCTTTTCTTTCAAGCTGAAATGCATTCCATTATGGGTAACTATCACGTGGTCAAGGGCGATCTGAGCGTAAAAGTTTTTTATGTTGCGTAGCGTTTTTAATAAAAAAGTTTTGTGCCCCTTGACCGATTGACTAGCCTTCTAACCTTTCAGCCGGAAAGGTTCGGGTGTCCTACCGGCTGAAAGGTTAGAAGGCTTGCGCTGTTTTACGATTCGGAAGGCAAATAGGGAAAATAATTTAACTATTTTCGCCCCTCTCACACCACCGTACGTACGGTTCCGTATACGGCGGTTCAATTTATATTACAGTGTGTACTTTTAGATAATGTTCTAAAGCAGAGGGAAGCCCCCTCTGCTTTAGTCTTTTGTTTGAAATTGCTCTTTGAACAACTTTTGATAGTCCGATGTACCGGTAACCTTTTCGACAGAAAGTTAATCCTTTCGCTTCTTCCTCCGGAATCCCTAATTGAACAAGCGATTTGATTTGTTTCTTCGCTACCTTCCATTGCTTCCAGATAATCACTCTAATTCTAGAGCGAAGCTTCTTATCTATCTCAGTCATCGTTTTTTTCATATTCGAGATTCTAAAGTAATTAACCCACCCAAGTATGACCTGTTTTAGTTTTAGAATTCGGTAGTCCAGAGGAACACTCCAATTTCGCTTTGTTAATTTTCGAAGCTTCCTTTGAAGTTTTTGTATGGATGTGAGATGAGGTTTTACTTGATATTTCTCATTCTTAGAATCGTAATAAAATCCAAATCCTAAGAATTTCAAATCTTTTGGACGGGAGATTTTACTCTTTTCTACATTGACTATCAACCCTAATTTCTTTTCTATAAATCTCACGATTGATTCCATCACTCTATTGGCTGCTTTCTCACTCTTCACGAAAATAAGGGCATCGTCAGCGTATCTCACGAATTGGAGTCCTCTACTTTCTAGTTCCTTATCCAGTTCGTTCAACATAATATTACTCAATAATGGGCTTAGGTTTCCTCCTTGCGGAGTTCCAACTGGTGTTTCTTCATATTTCCCATTTACCATAACCCCACTGACAAGATATTTTCTTATTAGAGAAATGACATCTCCGTCATCTATTGTATTAGAAATAATTCGCATGAGTTTATCGTGGTGGACTGTATCGAAAAATCTTTCAAGGTCGATATCTATAACCCAATCGTGTCCATCATTCAAAAATTCCAAGCTTTTTATAATGGCCATCTCACAACTTCTTTTCAGTCTAAAACCATAACTGAATTCGCTGAACTGCTTTTCAAATATCGGACTGAGTACTTGATGAATGGCTTGTTGAACGACCCTATCCACTACTGTTGGTATTCCCAATTTGCGCATCTTGCCATTTTCTTTTGGAATCTCCACTCTTAAGGCAGCTTGTGGTTGGTATTTTCTTGTTCTGATGCGCTGACGCAGCTCGGCTTTATGCTCTATCAGATATTGTTTCAGTTCGTCGACTGTAACTCCATCAACCCCACTGGCACCTTTATTTTTATAGACACGTAAGTAGGCTTCATTCATATTTTGATTACTTAGAATCTGTTCTAAAAGTTTCACACTCGTTTCTCCCTTCCTCTCACGTAATAAGTGATAGTTCCATTTTGGTTATCCTTTGAGATACGCTCATACTTTCACCATTAATACATTCGGAATAGGTCACTTACGCATTCGTGGCGTTGAAACACTATAAATTGTTCAGCCCTTCATGAATGACTTCACTACTATGGCTTCTGCTGACTTCTTGCGGTTAACCTTTTTCGACTGTACCTATGTACATCCGCAAGACCTCCCAGGGTAAGACAACCATCTTTCCTCTTTTACTCGCCTGATTTACCCTACAAAGTTACGCACATCTTTTGGACTTTGACTTGTATTGGAGCCTTATCCCTTTGTAGAGCCTTAGTATCAGATTTCTGTTCGTCGAGCCAAGATTTTATTCCACGCTTCCTTCAGCCCTTGCCTCACGGTGAGTACCTTGCGCTTCCTTAGTGGTTGGTCGATGCGTACCCCCACAGTGGACTTTCACCACCTAGATAGTTGCCATGCCTGGCACACAATAAAAAGCAGCCGGATGGCTGCATTCCTTTCGTCTTTATCTGTTTGATCTTCTGTTCTTCGACTCGTTCGGTATGGCGGGAACCGAAAATGGAACAGGAACCCTATGTAGGCGCTAGCCGTACAAACCGTGGTTATCGGGCCATTTAACGTACAGCATGTTAGAAAGAGCGACCTTCCCTTTCTTACAGGCTGTAGTGCTACCGCCCGAAGTATGCTTGAAGCCTTTATCCAATAAAACATCTAAAGAAAGACCGCGCCTAAAGACTACTCGAAGCATCACAAATGAATATTAAGTGAAATATATTGATATTGAGCAAGGGAGTTTAGTTAGTCATAACTAAGATTCACTTTCACCAGGTACCCTTGCTCTTATCCATAAAGAACAACTGTTTCTTGACAGTAACAATAAGGATAAATATCCATCTTGCACATATGCTAGCATTGGTATTACGTACTCAAGTAGCGATAATCGGTGCCATTTAAATGAACCTTCCTGAAAAATAATGAATTAACATGGACATGTAACAGATTCTCATTGATAACAAGAAAAAATTCTCATTTTTTACTTTTCATATACGTTAATCGGATATAATAAATCCAGAGCAACATTTAGTTTTTTATTTGTTCTACGAGTTGATAAAGGGGATGCCTCAATGAATAAAGAGAAACTATTAAAAAAGATTCAGAGTACACATCAAGGTAATTTATTTTCACTAGAAATTCCTAAGAATACTAAAGAAGATGAAAATAAGATTGAAGAATTGGTTAAAGAATTAGAAAGAGAAGGAAAAATTAAATTAAGAGAGTATGTGCAGCGAGAATACTCAATTTATTTACATGGAATCATTAAGTATGTATCCGATTAATCGGGTACTTTTTTTATTGGGTTAAGGAAAAAATTTAACAGAGACTTATGAAAAGAACCGCGTACATATAACCCGACTTATATGTACTGGTACCTCTTTTGTGGAAATAAAAAAACAGAAGCCTATTAGCTCCTACTCTACCTAGCTTAACAACTTTCCCCGTATACGTGATCTTGATCATCTGCTAAACAATCACCAATATCTCCATACATCTCTTTAAGATAGCCTGCCACCCGGTTATGAATCTCATATAGTGTAGGTTGGGAATAAAGTTCGATCAAATTGATACGAATTACTTTAATAAATGAACAAAAGGAAAGAGCGTGTTTTGAAAAAAGATTGATCATTTCTGCGACCCATCTTCCATTAAAGCGCCCGATTGTGGAATATTATTTCCTATTTAAATTATGCTGCACCCATTCATGCTACGGTATGAATGATTACTATTTAACAATTAATAATTTATTATCCTTAATTGTAAAGTCCCCATATTCTCTAGAAAGAACTACTGTTTTAACTGCATTTTTTCCATTAGCAAATACTAATAAAAATCGATTCTCAATTCTTTCAATGCCTCCATAATCACCTTTAAATTGAATGCCCATTGAATCATCAATTATTTCATTTGTTGTATAAGGACCAATTGCCTTGACTGCATCCCATTCGAAATCTGCCATCGTTGTTAAATCGAGTTGCTTTGCCCCCCTTGCTCTAACTTAGAGCGTATTTCCTTGCTTAAAGTCGTATCCTGACTCGCTCGGGAGAATCGATTAATCCAAGTGGAAGGTGTATTCGGAGTTTTGAAGGAAGATTACGGATTTCGAAGGTTTTTAACAAGAGATAAACAAAGTGTGAAGGTTGAGTTTATGTTTCTGTGTTTTGGCTATAAACTGAACAAACTTCACAAAAGTATCCAAACTCAAAGTTTAGATGTCACCCTCTATAAAAATTCAATCGCATAGATTCGCAAGCTAACCCAGTTTTTTTGTTATGCCCGGAAAATAAAAAAGCATCAAGATTTCTACCATAACCGGCTAAAATCTCGATGCTTTTTCATTTGCGCTGTTAAAAAACGGAAGCTGTCTCAATTTTCATTTGAGACAGCCCCTTTTTATGAATAGGATATGCGATTTCGTATTCACTATCGGCATTAACAAGTAACTTTGATAGTTCCTGTATTTACAAACAAATGCCTGTTATGCTTTTGGAGGTGTTCCTTCAGCGTTTGATACAACTACATCGATTTGGACTAAAGCATCTTTAGGTAAAGCTGATACGCCAACTGTTCTTCGTGCAGGAACACCGCCTGGGAAGAATGTTGTGTAAACTTCGTCTACAGCATCAATATCTGCGATATTTTTAAGGAAGATATTCACTTTAACCACATCGTCCATAACGTGGTCGATACTTTCTAAAATTGCCTTGATATTTTTTAAGCACTGTCCAGCCTGCTCTTTTACACCACCAGCTACCATTTCACCAGTTTTTGGGTCCAAAGGTAATTGAACTGAAATGTGATTGTAATGAGAAAACGCTACAGTTTGTGTAGATAGAGAACTCTTTGGTGCATTTTCAGTGTTGTTTGCCTTTATGACGATTCCATGCCTGTCTTCAACAGCTTGTGGGGGTGTACCATCTCCGTGTGACACCACTGCTTCAATTTGTACCAAAGCATCCATAGGTAAAGCTGAAGCTGCAACTGTTGTCCGTGCAGGGACATAGGCTGCGGCCCTGGCGATAGCCGAGTCTGGGAAAAATGTTTTATAAACTTCGTTTACGGCTTCAATATCCGAGAGGTTTTTAAGGAAGATATTAATTTTAACAATATCGTCAAAAGGAACGTCGATACTTTCTAAAATTGCCTTGATATTTTTTAAGCACTGTCCAGCCTGCTCTTTTACACCGCCAGCTACCAATCTGCCAGTTTTCGGATCGATAGGTAATTGAGCTGAAAGATTATTGTAATGAGAGAAAGATACAGTTTGTGTAGATAGACGACTTGTTGGTGCATTTGCCGTGTTATTTGTAAGCTTTATGAGGTCGCCTGCTTGTGGTGCGTTTGGAATTGTACCTTCACCGTTTGAAACAAGTGCTTCAATTTGCACCAAAGCATCCATAGGTAAAGCTGCAACTGCGACTATCGTCCGTGTAGGAACATAGGTTGGGAAGAATGTTTTATAAACTTCGTCTACAGCGTCAATATCTTTGATATTCTTAACGAATACAGTGATTCTAACAACATCGCTCATAACATGATCGATGCTGTCTACAATTGCCTTGATATTTTTAAAGCACTGTTCAGCCTGCTCTTTTATACCACCAGCTACCAATTTACCAGTTTTGGGTTCGATAGGTAATTGAGCTGAAAGATAATTGTAATGAGAGAAAGCTACAGTTTGTGAATATGGACCGATATCGTTTGGAGCATTTTCCGTATTTCTTGCTAATACTGCGTTATAGCCGCTCATGATAGCATTCCCCTTTTAGATAAATTTTTTAATAGATATATTTATTAACTTAGTCAACAACTTAGAAATTTAAACCTTAAGTGTTGAACAATAGAACAACACCAATATGCTCAACCTAAATCCTATATTAACAAAACAGTATATATAACATAAATATCCCATTTCCTTCATTTTAAATACAAATCATTAACCCATTATATAGCCCTCATGTCTGCCCGTTCATCACACGAGACAGTCTATGGTTGATTACCTATGCCTGCAGGATACAAACTACAAACAATCAAGCTTTTTTTCAAATTCATATCTATTAAAAAAACAGAATGGATACATATTTTTACACTATGTTTAATATATTTTTATTTTATTTAACAGCTTCTTTTAATTCCTTACCTGGTTTAAAAGCAGGAACTTTAGAAGCAGCAATTTGTATTTCTTCTCCTGTTTGTGGGTTTCTACCCGTTCGGGCTGCTCGGTCGCGCACTTCAAATGTACCGAATCCAACTAATTGGATTTTTTCCTCTTTAGCAAGCGTAGTAGAGATTGTTTCAATCAGTGCATTCACTGCTTTTTTAGCGTCTTCTTTTGTTAGTTCTGCTTGTGTTGCTACAGCATTCACTAGGTCCGTTTTGTTCATTGTGAAACACCTCTTCCTTTATTCTTATTAGTATGTAGTAGTGTCACCATCAACATAACATACGTTCGGTATGTCTGTCACTTGTAATTAATGCTAGCAAATAGGTATTTATATTCCTGTGATTATTGTTAAGAGTAGTACTTTGCGAAGGACCGATAAGGTGTATTATGTAAACTTTGGATATAAAAACAAAATCCCTTTTTGATCTATTCCCATACTATTGAAATTATAAAGATTGTTTTTCCAACCTAATAGAAAAAACCACAGTAATAAAAGTAGAAGTAATACAACAGTTGGCGTTAGTGAAAGAATATATGATAATTTTCAGTTATTATTGTTGATTTTCTGGTTTAATGATTACTTATTATTTTGAAAATAAATTCTCAAACAGTTGTTTATATGCATCTTCAGTGTCATTCATGAATTTTTCATCTGACATACCTAAGTCAAAAAGAGCAGCAATTAATTGTTCATAACTTAACCCTAGTAAATCCGGTAGTTCTATTAACCAATCGTGGTGGTCTTTACCATCCAATGTAGCAAGGGCAATATTTATTTGAGTTAAGTCTCTTCGTATTATTGAAGCAAATTCAACTCTATTATCTCTCGCCAATTGGATAAACTGTTTTTCTACTGGCTCTACTCCAGGTAAAAATGAATAGGGCCAATTGAGTTTATCCTTAATTTCAGTTCTTTGGTCACCATCAAACAAACCAAAAATCTTAAACCATTTTATACCTCCAGGGAAGTCCTTTAATTGTTGTACAATTTTATCTACCCCAGAAATATCTATGATATCGTACTCCTGTAATAAGTACGGAGAATACTTACCTAGCCAATACTTTGAAAAAACCTAGCCGCACGGTCCTCAACAAAATGATTCCAGATTTTTTTGTACTAATCCCCAATGTTTGTAAATAGTCAGAATGGGCTTTTGGTTCTAAAACTTGAATAGTATTCTCACCTTTTGTAAGCAACCTTACATGTTTAGGTGGAATACTTTTAAGAATTCCAGGAGAATGTGTAGTTAGGATTACCCAAATCTTATTTTTATGACTTATTTTTGCTATTACATCAAGTAAGGCCTCTTGAGATCTTGGTGCTAAATAGGTTTCTGGTTCCTCTAAAAGAAGAATGGAGTTTTTCGGCATTCTTTTAAAATTCCAATAAATATAATGGGCCGCTTTTTCACCTAACCCCATCTGTTCAGATCCATACTCTATACCTTCATAATTAACTTTAAAATAAGGTACAATACCTTTCTCAGCTAAATCGATTTCATACGTTTTGCAAGACGAATAACTTTTTCCTAATCTTTCAGTCCAAATTTCTCAGGACGTCCACACGCTCTTGCTGCTGCTCGTCCTGCGGCTGAGCGTTCCTTGATCAGATTCCGTTCAAATTCTGCAAAGGCTGCGAAGAGGTGGAACATTAATTGCCCCGTTGCGTTGCTTTTGTCCATGGTTAGGTTTTCATGCAGACTGTAACCTTACCTTTTCTTGTACATGCTTTCGCCTCTGTCACTAATTCGGTTAATTTATCACTTGATTGACATGGCATATTTATCATCCCTCATAGTATGAGTAAACTGAGCTTGAACTATTAATATCACTCAAAAATCAGAAAAACGTTCATTTACGAACTCTCCCCAATCAAAAGGAACTCTTTTCATCGCATAAAAAATCCAACAATACACAACAATACAAACGATATAACATTATTGGACACTTTTTAATTAGACTTTTGGGAGGAATAAAAAAATGGTGAATCATGATCATATGGACTTCAATAAATTCAATAAAATTCAACAAGCACATAAATCCATCTATATCGGCAGTGATACAGAACAAAAAGAGGTCGATTTAGATGAATTAGCCAATAGACGGAATGACACGAAAGCTAAAAAAAAGAAATAACAAAAAAACAGCAGGCACATCTAGATTATAGATGTGCCTGCTGTTTTTCTCCAACTGATAGCAAACGGTGGATAAAAGCCCGTCTAAATCATGGGCAGTTATGGACCGGTCACTTCTTGATGCAACCCATTGATCCGCACAAGCACCATGGATGTATACCGCATTGGCCACAGCTGTTTTTATATCATTATTTTTATGACAATAACCACTCTGTTTGTCCATGAAGATATCTCGTTCATCCAGTCCCTTTTCTTTCATAGCCTGAAGAAAGCTAGATCCAGAGGTCGTAAAGAATATTCCTTCCTTTCTTTCCTCTCACTTTTCCTTTATTAGAGATGACCAATTATCTGTTTCACCCCTACATATTTAACTAGGCACATAATATACATTATATACGTTCATCATCCATTTATCGGTGACATACTCGGCATATATTGTGTGATTTATATACCGATCTACTATCCATTGCAGCCCATTAAACTCGGCATATAAGTGTGTAATATCCTGCCCTGTTACTTGAATATGAAAAATGCTTTACTCCTTATTGAAGTAAACCAGCTAATAGGATGTCAATATCTTTCTCTAAAATTTTCATTTCCCTTATGATATACTATTTTTGGCCATGCCAAAAAACCCTCCAAAAGCCTTTTGGAAGGATTTTTCTCTGTTTCCCAAAACCGTTAATCAGGCTAAATCTAGGAACGTTTCTTTTCTCTTTAATAAAGCATAAATCCAATGAAGCAACTTATTAATACAGGCGACGATTGACACTTTGGCCGGTTTTCCTTCTGATTTTTTCTTATCATAGAATTCTTTAAGCTTTTTGTTCCTTGAACTTCTTATGCCGCATAGTACGGCAAGATACAGAGAATGACGTAGTCTGCTCGAACCTCTTTTAGTAATACGATTTATGGTTGCCGTAAACTTACCCGATGAGTGGACACTTGGATCTACTCCAGCGAAGGCAACTAGTTTTTTCGGATGATTAAACCGATCGATTTCACCAATTTCAGAGATAATTGTGGCTGCGATTTTTTCTCCGATACCGGGAATCGATTGGATGATCTTATATTCTTCCAGTTCATTTGCCAGGGCCACTATACGATCTACCAAATCAGAGAGGTGTCCCTGGTAATGAAAAAGTAACTCAATATACATATGAAGATTGATTACGTGACTTTCATACACGTTTTTTTGAATGGATTTCGTGATGCGGAGTCCATTATTTTTTTTGCTTTTTCCCATGCCCATTGACTCGACCGGCTTGGACAGAACTCTATAACACTCTCTGCTATTTGACTTTCTCCAGCTGTTAATACCGCCTCTGAAGTGGGATATTCCTTTAATATCAATAAAGAAACCCTTGAAAATAGATCCCCAAAAACCTTTCGGTATTCAGGAAATACTTGATCTAAAATGGTGTGAAACTGAAGTTTAGCTTCCACATACATATTCGTTACGATTTCCTGTTGTCTGGACAAATTCCGAAGGTCTAACAGCCGAATTCCTCTAATTTTATGAGGTTCAAAATCCTCTTTGTAATACAGCACACATAACTGATACGCATCGATTACGTCTGTTTTTACCTTTCGTAAACTAGTCTTCTTTGCCTGATAAGAAATGATCGGATTTAGTAAGATATATAGAATCTCTTGTTCCTCCAAGTATTGAATAACAGGAGTATGGTAATGCCCTGTAGATTCTAAAATGACCATAGGCATCTGCCCTGTCACATCTTCTATTTCTTTTAGAAATCCTATAAAATGATCTAATTCCTCTCTAGTATGCTTTATTGAAAAGCTCTTCCCATACGGTTTAAATTGATCTAAAAATGCCTGAACTTGGCTCTCTCCCTTTGCCACATCCAGACCAACTACTGGATTCATCGTTTTTTCCTCCTCTACTTACTAACCAGTACCCCTAGTCCTCCATGTAGTGTCATAGCTTCGCTTGTTATACGAGATCTACGTCCCAACCAGCCTCAAACATGTTTCTACAAGTAGGGGGCGGACAGTTTAGTTCACGGGATCAAGTCCCACGCACCCGTACGTCCTACCCTGGCTACTGATATAATAGATTCTATTAAAAAAAGGTCAACCAGTAAAACTGGCTAACCTTATAATACGATAGCACCCGATAGTTGAACAACATCTATTTATTTAGCATAAATGATGAAGGATTTAATGCTTCACTTTCAATTACAATAGCAGTCAATCCTTTTTCTGATTTCGTTTCGTGCCACTCGTCTTTCTCTCAAAAGACAGCGTCTCCAGACTGAACTTTGAAGTATTCCTTCTCACTACGGACGTACCCTTCCCCATTTAAGATTAACAGAAGTTGAGGTACTACTGCTTGGTGATATCCTACAATGCCGTTTTCATCTAAGTGCAAACATCCTATGTTGGTCATCTTGTCAGTTTGAATAATGTGAGACAGAATAAAACTTGAATTAAATTTTGAGATTCTTTTACCATTATCTTTATTAAATTTATAAAACTCCATTATGTACCTCCCGCTCAATTAATAAGACCCTCATTTGCTTTAAGAAGTAAGCGATTCTGTTATTAAACAATCGCACCAGTAGTTGGAGAAGGATATAACTAGAAGAATAAATAATTCTTAAAGATTACCTGAATTATCTTTATAAATAGCATAACGTTCAGGCGGAACATCCACAGGCCCGTTTATGAATTCTAAAGTATCTTTATTATCACTATAGATTTCATCAACACTATCTACTAAGAAAATTCCACCAGCTGATAATTCCTGCTCATTATCCTCAAGCATTAATTGAATTTCTAAATCAGATAATTTTAATGCTGCTGTATGATCTCCTTCACGCCAAACCTTGAAGTACACTCCAAGGCAAATCAATAGTCCTTTTTTTTGTTGTGAACCTTTCCATAATCCACCACCGCCTAGTTTTTTATGTTTCTTAAATAGAAACTAACAAGTATTAGTTTGTTCAGATATAAGAATTCGTTCAATCTTCCTAACTAAATGTTCTTCGTTTTTTGTTTATGAAAATTCCCTTGAAACTTTCCCCTTGTCTTGGAGTGTACTTCAAGGTATATAGTGATACATGTATCGAAACGAAGGTAAGAAAAATGTCAAAGGAAAGAGAAATAAATCCGCCATTTATGTCTTCGTTTCCACATTAAATATATAGGATTAGCAACTTTTTCTAGGAAAGCTACCAAATTGTATCATCTAATGGTTAATAAATAGGAAAGGAGCATTTATGAAAAAACTAATTGAAATATTTAAAGCTGATTATGATTTTTATGCAGATGCATTTGAAAGATTATCGGGAAGTAGAAACACACAATATCAACAACAAAATAAAGTGAAAACGTATAATTATTCAAAACCTCTTACTTAATTTAAAATGATATTAACATTAAAAATAGTAAAATAATGAAGAAGCTGTATTATATTAGGAGGAAAAAAACAATGAATCAATCAGAACGGTTATGGACAAAAGATTTTATCATTATTTCAGCCATGAACTTTTTCTTAGCATTAGTTGTATACTTACTTATCGTAATGATGAGTGGATATGCAACAAGCACCTTCAATGCTTCAACCAGTCAAGCTGGACTGGTTTCTAGTATTTTCATAGTAGGTGTATTAATTGGACGGTTATTTATTGGGCGTTATATAGAAAAAATCGGCTATCGGAAAATACTATTTATTGGTTTAATTTTATATACACTTTCATCTGCATTATACTTTATTCAAATTGGTATCCCATTCTTAATTTTAACAAGGGTTATTCACGGTATAATGTTAGGTATTGCTATCACTGCCACTACTACTATTGTAGCTTTTATCATTCCTGCTTCTCGTAAAGGAGAAGGGATCGGCTATTTCAGTTTGAGTACAATTATTGCTACAGCTGTTGGCCCATTTCTAGGTCTATTATTAGCACAACACACAAGCTATAACTTTATTTTCTTAGGTTGTTTTGCACTAGGAATTGTAAGTTTGGTTATCGCTTTATTTGCAAAGATTCCAAAACCAGTAATTACATCTATTAAACTAAAAGAATCATTTAGTTTTAAAAATTTCATTGAACCTAAAGCTTTACCCATTTCCATTGTCATGCTTGTACTTGGATTTTGTTATTCAAGTGTGTTAACCTATATTAATTTTTATGCCATTGAATTAGAACTTGTAAACGTTGCAAGTTTCTTCTTTATCACTTATTCTGCAGCAATTCTAGTTTCACGTCCCTTCTCTGGACGTTTATTAGATACGAAAAATGCAAATTATGTAATGTATCCTGCATTAATTTTATTTGCAGTAGGCATGTTTATTTTAAGCAGTACACATAGTGGTTCAATTTTAATTTTAGCAAGCATTATTATAGGATTTGGGTTCGGTAATTTACAATCTTGTTGCCAAGCGATTTCCATTAAATCTGTACCACCTGAAAAAGTTGGTTTATCTACTTCGACATTCTCTATCTTTTTAGATATCGGTCTTGGATTCGGTCCTTATATTCTTGGTCTTCTCATTTCATTTATGTCTTATAGTCATTTATATGCGTTTTTAGCAGTAGTTGTATTACTTACAATTGCCTTATACTATGTACTTTATGGACGTCATGTGAAAAAAAGCCAATCAAATAATAGCTTAAAAACTGTTATCAATATAAAAGAATATTTATAATACTAATATAGAGTAATAAGAGATTGCTCAAAACTCCCCTCATTACAAAAAAATAACCTCTTACCGATATTTATCTGCAAGAGGTTATTTTAAACCTATTATCAAAATTTATTCCTAATATACTGCATCCTATTTTTTCTTATTGAACTAACCTGCCCCTTTAGTTGAAGGTGGGGTCTTTCTGAATGTATGATTTTAGATATTTTCATACATTCAGAAAAAGTGTAAAAAAGGCCGCCAATTGGCGGCCTTTTTATGGCGCTAACGCACCCCGTTAGTTTAAGTGTATTGTTTCACAAACTCTTCGAAATGTTTTTAGAAGGATAAATGAAATTATTTCATAATATGAGTAATAATCGAACTACCAAAATGGATTTATTACACTTTTTTTCTCCGTTCCATTGATTTAGAGTAACCAAAATATTCTCTAAATAACTTTCTGCCAATATAATGTTGGGAATTTTTGTATCTACACCTATGATATTCGTTCCAATAGCTAATCATTCTATTATAGCTTTTGCAAAACGGACCAATATTTTCAAGACAAAATCTCTTAATCCGTTCTGTATCCTGTTCTTTTAAAATATCATAAGTCATTTCTAATATTTCTACGACATATTCATCACATATTTTTACGATATAAGGAATAGCCCAATTTTCATAATCCATCTGAAGCAACGAATACAAATGCTTTTGTCGAACAAACCCGTCACAACTTCTTGAATAAATGCAATGCAAAATCATTTTTTGTCGTATACTCAAATTCTCTATAACTTCATCTGAAATATCAATGTAGTAGATACGATAAGGAAACCGAATCACATTATCATCTTGAAAATATTGAATATTATCCTGCGACACACCAATAGTGACATTATTAGAAGTCTTATGTGGAATCAATCTAACTGCTTTAGTCACATCATCTCTCAAATAGTTTGGAAATCCATCTTGAAACATACAATCACATCCTTGGTTCGCATAATGCTACAAATGTGTACATCAACTAAACTGCGTCTTTAGTACAAAAAGATTTATTCAACAAAGATTAAAAAACCTCCTGCTTATAGAAGTAAACTGCCCCGTTAGCTTAATAAGGTAAGGTTTTACTTTGGGTATCCTACTTCAAAAACTTCACCGTTTATTATTACTCGTTTAGCCTCTACAAACAGAAGTGCACTCCAAATTTCTATTGAAAAATTAGCATTGGAAATATATTGCTTTACCCAATCTTCCGTCTTTGACTTAATAGAGATTAAACCTACCCCATTTGGATGATAATCTATTGATGTTAATTCTAAATAATCCACCCTGTCATCGGGTTCTAATAGGTTAAATCTGCTTTCTCCCGCATCTTCAAGAAAATAAAAGGATGATACTTCCTCGAAAGTTAATTTGTAATTTGTAACTTTACCGAAATCAATAGCTCTTGTATCGAACACAATTCTATGGTTAAAAACATCAATATTGGTTCCATCAATAACATTTGCCCATAACTCACCTAAGCTTTCATTTAACTGTATCAATTTTTCACCTTCCAGATTCACCTTTTAGATTTTATCTTATAATTTCGCTATTTATTCTGACTAACCTTCTTAAAGTAACCTGCCCCTTTAGTTGAAGAAGGTGTTTTTACGAATGTATGATTTTGCATACTTTCGTACATTGAAAAGAGTACCTTAAGGCACTTAACATAATCACCTTTATAGGCATTGAAAAAGGATCTCCCAGTGAAGATCCTTTTAGCTACTTGTTAAATAAAAGCGCCCGATTGTTGAAGATCGCTATTCAACTAACGTCCTCGTTAGTTCCACAAAGAAAAAGATTAGCTACATGTGATATGATTTACTATAAGATTTGGACATTAATAATTGACTTTAATCAAGGTCCTCGTCCTTTAATAATTCTTTCGCATTTTTACCATTAGCAATGATTTTACCCCCAATGTTAAGTTCCTTCACTTCTCCGCCTTCCAATGCGTAACTTGTAACACCACCACCGTGCGTAATAATGTCTCCATTAACGGTCAAACTTTCAATTTTGCCCCCTGATTTAATACTTACGGCATTTGCCGCAAGTTTCATGATTACGCCTTTAACTAGGGAATTGCCAACAGAGCCATATGTTGCAACATTTTCTTCAATAATCATATTTCCAATGGGCTTACTGACTTGTATTCCAATAGAACCATCCCCATGGGTTGTAATGGATTTAAATTTAATATTTTCTACTGTACCGTCATATTGATTAAACCCTCTCGCTCCTAATCCATATGTAATAATATCCTGCGCCAAGAAATCTTTTACTGTTCCAAAATTCACAAATCCAATGCCGCTTGGTCCATAAGATATGACCGGACAATGGCTAACCCATTTTTCAACTTTTCCCCATGTATCCAGCACCATGTCATTCACACCGTAAGTCACAATCTCGTCATGATGTTCAACTATTTTTGCTTCCACACCATACACAATGAATACTGCCGCGGTAATAATATTAGCTGTCCCATACGGCAACATTCCATTTGAATAGACAGCACCTGTAGTTAGTGCTTCTAAATTAACCTTTCCACCTTCATCGCCAAATCCACAAACAAAAATACCTGAGCCAATTACAGGAGCATTTTTAGTGCCTATGGAGATGTTTGTTAATTCACAATCAATTTGACTGTTAGGATCTGAATTGAAATTGTATACAGTCATTGCTCCTTGATACACATTAACGCCATACTTTTGAGGTTGCTCACTATAATGCCTCGAATCGCAAGAGGTGATATGGATACTGTTTCCATAAAGGTTGATTCTGTCCGTACCTTGCCTAGAAATAATTGAAACCTGACCTGTAATATACAAATTTTCAAAGACAAGATTCCCCATATCCGGAATGCCACACACTGTATAAATTGCTCGGTTTGTTTGTTTTGTCATAACAGTTAGGTTTGAGATGGTATTGTTGCAAGTTACTCCAAAACCATCACTATTATTGAAGCTTACTATACATGATTCAATATTTTTTCCAAATATTTGATAGCCTTCAGGTATAGTGATTGAATGAGGGGAAAGAATGGATCCTTGAACTTCCAAAATTTGCGGCACATTTTCAGAAATAGCATTCAATAATTCTAATAATGTAGTTATTTTTGTTTTTTTCATTTTTAACATTCACCCTTAAATTTGTTCTACTTATCATAAAGTTATGATGCCCAATTTTTAGAGTGGTATCCTTTCTATAAATAATTCCCAATGTCCTATCCGATAAATTTATTTCACTAACCTGCATCTAAAGTTTAAGTAGAATCATTCACAAACACCATACTATCATTACCCTAAGAAATTAATTTTTCTTGATATTCTTCCTCCATTATATGGCCCTTTAATGAAAAAGAGCGCAGATCCATACTCTAGAAAAGCGCCCTTTAATGGCATTAGTCTTTTACTGCCTCAACTCTTTTTATTGCACTTGTTAAGGACAGGCCGTTTTGAGTTATCGTATGTCCCTTTACAAGCAGAATATTATATTCTCCATTGGATAACTGTATATAATCTAAATTTCCTTTGTCCTTTTCGAAATAAATGGTGTATTCATTGCCACACAAAGTATTTAGTTCCCAGCTACCGCCATCCTCCATTGCAACATTGTCTGATATTCTCTCGGTGTAATATCCATTCTTGTCTTCCGTCAATTCGCCCACAAAGTATGTCTTTTCCCTTGTCTGTGTTACTAATAACTTTTCATCTTTGGCTGTCGTAACCAAGTCAATATTCCCTTTAACATCTTCTTTCTGAATGAAATGTTTAAGAGCCTCTTCTTTATTGGGAAAGTAACCACTTTTATCATTTCCTCCACATGCAGACAGTCCGGCCAACAAAATAACCAATAAGAATACTGCGATAAATGCTTTAATCCCTTTCACCTCTGTTACTCCTCTCGTTATAAACCGTAGATCCTAGCCCCTTATTCCGCAATCTGGCCCTTAAATGAAAAATGAGCGTTTATCCTTGTTCAAGGATAGCGCCCGATTGTTAAAGAACAAGGGCTGCTTCAGTAACTCGTACTTATCAACTTTAATGCTTTTCTTATGTTTTATAAAACAAAAGATAATCATATCATTAATCTAAATTCAGATGTCGCCAATAAAAAATGGCTTAACTATCAACTCTCCTTCCTATCATATTCTGCATTCGCTCCATTCCTTGATTTGCTGTTTGAATCATTTCACTAATCAACTCTTGAACCGTAGGAATATTGTTAATAAGGCCGATTATTTGTCCTGCCCAACCAATACCTTCTTCAGAATTTCCATCATAGATATATCTACAATTTGATTTACCACTAATCATATCTTTAAGATTTTCGTATGTAGCTCCTTTACTTTCACGTTCGATAATATCTAAAGCATAGTTTGTTTTGAGAACTCGACCTGGTGTTCCCAATGTTTTCTTAATAATTACTGTATCCGTCTCGTTTGCTTGAAGAAGAGCACTTTTATATTTTTCATTTGCGTGTACGCAATCTTGAGTAGCAATAAATCGAGTTCCCATCACAATTCCTTCTGCTCCCAAGGAAAAAGCCGCCAATAAACCTCGTCCATCACCAATTCCCCCAGCAGCCAGTACAGGAATTGATACATGATCCACAATTCGAGGAATAAGAACCATTGTACCTATATCGTCTCGCCCTATATGACCACCACCTTCTTGACCAACAGCCATAATGGCATCAGCACCAAGTTGTTCAGCTTTTTGTGCATGTCTAACACCTGATACGAGAACTAATGTTTTAATATTTTCTCCTTTAACTCTTTCTAAAACAGGTTGAGGATTACCACCAGTAATAGAGATTGCGGGTACTTGTTCTTCAATTGCCACTTCAAGTAATTCTTCATATTGACCATTGTATTTGGCAATGGCAAAATTTACACCAAATGGCTTATCAGTAAGTTTACGTACTTTTCGAATTTCACTTCGAAGGTTTTCAGGTGTACGTAAAGTTGCTGCTGTAATTTGCCCTAACCCTCCTGCATTGGAAACTGAAGAAGCTAACTCCGCATAACCTAGATAAGCAAGCCCACCTTGTATAATCGGATAATTAATTCCAAAAATATCTGTTACTCTAGTTTTCATTATTTCAACCCTTTTCTATAACGTCTAATATATTTTATCACTTAGTACTATTATCTTGTGCTAATTCGAGAGAAAAACTTACAGTTAAAATAAATACATCAATTCGCGCCCTATTCTTAAGTTTAACCCGGATTCCAGCTAAGTGTTCCCGCACAATCTGGCCCGATAATAGAAAGACACGCCTTTATATATGCATGCCTCGATTTCGGTTAAAGTTTTAAAAATATTTACTATAAAAATCGTGCCTCAACTTCCCACTTAGCTGGGCATATATTTTTGTGGTCTCACTCTTCTCATGACCAAGCAAGCTCTGGATCACTTCAAGTGGCGCTCCGTTATTAATCATATGTGTAGCATAGCTGTGTCGTAATTGATGAGGATGAATACTCTTTTTTATCCCAGCACGATTTGATATGCGTTTGATAATATATCTCAGATTATCAATACTCATACGCCTGTATGGTCTTCTTTCCGTAATAAACAAACAGGGATCCTCATCACCTCGCTCATCTAGATACCTTTCTATCCAAATGGAGCAACGAGTATTAAAGTACACTTCCCTTTCTTTATCACCTTTCCCATGTACAATGACTGAATTCGTAGAGAAATTAATATTATCACGATTTAATTTTACAACTTCCCAATACGGCATCCAGTCGAATACATAAACTCAAACAGCGCATTCTCCATTGTTGTATGACAAGCCTCTCTTAAATGTTCTATCTCTAGTTCTGAAAGGAACTTTGGAATTCTTTTACCTAATTTCGGCTCTTTTAATTTAGCAGCAGGATTTTTAGGGATATAGCCTTCTTCATGTGTCCATTTGAATAGTGATTTAATGCAACGAACCCTATGCCCTAAACTAGATGGCTTTAAGTGATCTCCTACCTGTATTAGATATTCTTTTAATTTCTCAGTAGTAATTTCACTCATGTCAATATCACCAAAAAATCGTAACAAGAGATTATATTGAAAACAATATGTTTTTAATGTAAGTGGTGAATATCCTTCAACTTTTTTATCTTGTTGATACTTTTTCCATGCTTCTGATAATAACATGACTCTTTCACTCTCCTACTATTTAAATCCATTAATCTAGATTTTATTATGTTCAAAGAGAGGAATTTTCATACTCAAGTTATTCAACAATCACAGACAATAACTAATTACCAAACTACGAGAAACCTTGAAAGACAAAGAAAAGGACACTTTCTTTACTCAGGAAAAGCGCCCTTTTGTTGAATATCATTTTCTATTGAATAGTATTATTGTACTGCGCAGCAAATGAGTGTGTTTTGTTAGTTATTCTTCTACAACATAAGCACCCGTTCGTTTAAGATGATTTAATTCTCATAATTTTATATTCGTAATAAAATTTGTATCTATATATCTTATATTATCCATACAAACTACGAGCAACCACTACCATAAAGAGAGCCACCATTAAAATAATATGTACCCTATAGAGTAGACACTTATAAAAAAGAGTCTAGCTATAGGGTACTTTTTTGTATAATGAGAAAAAAGGGATTGGGGAAATTTTAAGAATGAGTAAAAAGACATTTACAGAGAAAGAGATTAAAACATTATCGACTAACCCTTATGTCAAGTCAGTAAGTTCTAAGGGAATTACCTATACCGATGAATTCAAACGTCTTTTTATCGCAGAGTATGATAATAAGAAGCTCCCAAGGAAAATATTTGAAGAGAGTGGCTTTGATATTGATATTATTGGACTAAGACGAATTAGATCATCCACTAGTAGATGGCGTGCTGCTTATCAAGAAAGTGGAATAGATGGTTTACAAGATACAAGAAAAGGACATTCAGGTCGACCGAATGAAAGAGAGCTTTCACTGGAAGAAAAATATGCTCGACTTGAGGCTCAAAATAATTTATTGAAAGCTGAGAATGAATTGCTAAAAAAGATCGATATGGCGGAAAGAAGGTTAAAGAGGAAGAAATAACAATATCAGCTGAACAAACATTCTTAATGATTCATTCTATAATTGAGAAATACCAATTAAAAAATATGGTCAGTTATTTATGTAAAATAGCCGGTGTATCACGGTCTGGATATTATAATTACTTCACTGTACAATCACAAGAACGAAGGAAACAAAGAGATAAACAAGACGAGCTGATTAAAGAAATTATCTTGAAAGCCTATCGGTTTAAAAACCGTAAAAAAGGGGCTAGGCAAATCAAAATGACCTTAGAAAGTCAATTTAAGACGGTCTATAACTTAAAGCGCATTCGACGAATTATGAAGAAGTATAATATTGTCTGTCCCATTAGGAAAGCCAATCCATATAGGCGAATGATGAAAGCTACTCAAGAACATACCGTTCTACCCAACTTATTAAAAAGACATTTTAAACAAGGTATCCCCGGAAAAGTATTGCTTACAGATATCACCTACTTATTTTATGGGAAAGGTAAGAAAGCCTATTTATCAACGATTAAGGATGGATCAACTAATGAAATTTTAGCTTATAACGTATCTGATCGTATCACCTTAGACATCGCCACGGACACACTGCTTAAGTTGAAGAATAATAGAAAAGTAACGTTAGCGCCTGATGCATTTATTCACTCAGATCAAGGATCGCATTATACCAGTTCTATATTTCAAAAAATGGTGAAGAAATGTAAGTTAGGGCAATCAATGTCCCGAAGAGGGAATTGTTGGGATAATGCCCCACAGGAATCATTTTTTGGCCATTTTAAAGATGAAGCTTATATAAAGTCTTGTGATAATCTTGAAGAACTTAAAAAGGAAATTAAATCCTATATGAGATACTATAACAACTTTAGATATCAATGGAATTTAAAGAAGATGACCCCTGTTCAATACAGAAATCATCTTCTAAATGTTGCGTAGGCTCTCTTTTAAAATGTCCTTTACAAAGGGTACATATTAAAATGGAGTTACTCTTTTTATTTAAATATGAATTTTTTATAAAAAAGTTTGATCCTTTCAATGATCCTTATTCCACAAACTCTATTAGTTGAAGAAGAAATTTATTTTCACCCTGGATTAAGCATATCATGATGCTTATCAATCACTCTTCACTAAAATGATAGCAAAGTTGAACAACGCCAGAGGAAAATCTTTTTGTATCAACTAGGCTTAGATTCAATCTCTCCTTTATGTCAATAAACAAAGGTTTTCCTTCCCCTAAAATAACAGGGTGAACAGATAACCTAAATTCATCAACCAGCCCTAAATTTATAAAAGTTGTAATAAGGCTTGACCCACCATATAACCAGATGTCTCTACCAGGTTTGATCTTCAATTTATTTACTTCTTCAAGAATATTATCATTTATGAAATTTGCTTTTTTATCAGTCTCTTGTTGCGTTCTCGAAAACACATATTTTTCTTTACTATGAACTATATTCCACAGTTCTTTTTCGGTATCAGAACCTTCATTATTGGGAGTATATTGCCCCCATAAATCGTAGCTATTTCTTCCATATAGTATCGTATCAATATGATTTAAAAAATCAATGAACCCCATATCAGGGTCCATAACGCACCAGTCAACTTCCCCTTTCGGCCCTTCAATAAATCCATCTAAAGTAACTGCTAAATCTAAAATTATTCTTCTTGGTCTTTCGTTAATGGCCATACTTTTATCTCCTTTTATCTTATAGAATATCCCTTGTTGATAAAATCATAAGGTATAAACTATACTATCTGTAAAACATGACAAGTAATGGCATGATTAAATAAAAAAAGGTGAGAAAAATGTCAAAAGCCAAGCGTCTATTAGATATTCTTATGTTTGTTACTGCTAAAAAAAAATTTACAGCACGAGAAATAGCAGATGAATTCCAGATATCCATTCGTACTGTACATAGATATATATTAGATTTATGTGATATGGGATTGCCAATTTACGCTGAACAAGGACGGAATGGGGGGTATACCGTATTAACAAGTAGACTTCTTCCCCCTATTCTATTTACAGAAGAAGAAGCGATTTCAATCTTCTTTGCTTTTCAATCTTTAAATTACTATCGTAACTTGCCTTTTGATGCTGAAATTACCTCGGTTGCACATAAATTATATAGTTCACTTCAGGGTGAAGCTAAAATAAAAGTGGATAAAATTCATTCTTATATTGCTTTTTGGAATCCTAAAAGAACCATTGATGCCCCATTTTTAAAAGATGTTTTAGAGCATTCTATTGAGAATAGAAATTTACACATTCAATATGAATCTAAATCAGGTATGAGAAAAAAACATATTCGTCCTATCGGTGTATATGCTCATGATGGATTATGGTATTTGCCTGCTTACGATTATCATAAGAAAAAAATATTAATGTATCGTGTAGATCGCATTCTTTCAATCTTATCCACTGAAAAAAGTGAAGATGAATTCATGAATTTAAAAGAATGGTTCAACTCTCATGAAGTAAAAAACCCGATTCGACTGCATATACGCTTAACAATGGAAGGTGTCCGTCAATGTAAAAGTGTTCCTTATTTTGATGGTTTTGTAGTTACACAAGAGGATGGAACTGGATATATAGATACAATCATTGATAAAGGTGAACTTAGTTTTATAACATCATTATTTTTGAGACTTGGAAGTCATGCACGAATTTTAGAACCAAAGGAATTAATAGTTGGATTATGTAAACAAGCTGAAGAAATTTTAACTATGTATCAAGATGAGAATTAAAATATTTTTTTTATCAATCCTCCATTGAAATCTAGAGCTAATAAGGCTATTTCAATGGAACCTTGCTTCGACTAATCTCCCAATAGTTAAATAAGAAAAATCGGAGTGTGAATAATTCAGGTTCATCTTTTTTATAAACGGTTAAACTTTCTTCAAAACGATACGACTTTTTATAAACAGTATAACTTTGTTTCAATTGGGGTCACCAGATGGGTGCTGATGGCTGACAATAATGGATGCGGCATTATTTAGAATAGCGCTTTTCATGACATCACGCGGATGGACTATGCTCGCATTCAAACTCCCTACATGTGCTCTATGAAGCCCTATAACCTGATTTTTGGTGTTGAGCATCATCACAAGAAATACTTCTCTATCCACATCCGCGATAAATGAAGCCGCTAATTCTTGCACATCGTCTGGTGATACAATCCGATAGGATGAAAATGGCTCTGACGTTTCCCTGACTTCCTGTTTAATTCGTACCACTTCAAAAATTGGGTTTAATTCCATTAAAAACACTTCTTTGTGGTTGTGATTGTGTACATTTCTGTTCTAATGATTTTCGGTCTGGCCTTTTGGGCTTGTCCTACCTCCTGAAGGTTTTTTTAAATGAATTGGGGGTTTTAAGTTTTTCTTTTTGTCTTTCGAAGCGAAGTCTGTTCCCCAAAGGGGGATTATTTTTCCCCTTTTGCAAGTAGAACGAAAAACACGCATAGGCAATGGGTCAAGGGCGATCTGAGCGCAAAAGTTTTTTATGTTGCGAAGCGTTTTTAATAAAAAATTTTTGTGCCCCTTGACCGATTGACTAGGCTTCTTAGCTTCCTGCCGGAAAGGTTCGGGTGTCCTACCGGCTGGAAGGTTAGAAGGCTTGCGCTGTTTTACGATTCGGAAGGCAAAAGGGAAAAATAAAATAAAATAAAAAGAAGCCGGATGGCTGCATTCCTTTCGTCTTTATCTCTTTGATCTTTAGCTGTTCGGCTCGTTCGGTATGGCGGGAACCGTAAATGGTACAGGAACATACGGAATGTAGGCGCTAGCCGTACAAACCGTGGTTATCGGACCATTTAATGCCGAAGCGACACGTATAGCTTGTTAGAAAGGACGCTCTTCCCTTTCTTACATGCTGTAGTGCTGCCGCCCGAAGTATGCTTGAAGCCTTTATCCAATAAAACATCTAAATAAAGACCGCGCCTAAAGACTACTCGAAGCATCACAAATGAATATTAAGTGAAATATATTGATATTGAGCAAGGGAGTTTAGTTAGTCATAACTAAGATTTACTTTCACCAGGTACCCTTGCTCTTAACCGTAAAGAACAACTGTTTCTTGACAGTGACAATAAGGATAAATATCCATCTTGCACATCTGCTAGTAAAGGGATTACATAACTCAAATAGCGATAATCGGCACCATTTAAATGAACCTTCCTGAAAAATAATGAATTAACATGGACATGTAACAGATTCTCATAGATAACAAGAATAAATTCTCGTTTTTCACTTTTCATATATGTTTAATCGGGTATAATAAATCCAGAGCAACATTTAGTTTTTTATTTGTTCTAAGAGTTGATAAAGGGGATGCCTCAATGAATAAAGAGAAACTATTAAAAATGATTCAGAGTACTCATCAAGGTAATTTATTTTCACTAGAAATTCCTAAGAATACTAAAGAAGATAAAAATAAGATTGAAGAATGGGTTAAAGAATTAGAAAGAGAAGGAAAAATTAAATTAAGGGAGTATGTGCAGCGAGAATACTCCGTTTATTTACATGGAATCATTAAGTATGTATCCGATTAATCGGGTACTTTTTTTATTGGGGTTAAGAAAAAACTTTAACAGAGACTTTCGAAAAGAACAGAGTACATATAACCCGTCTTATATGTACTGGTACCTCTTTTGTGGCAATAAAAAAACAGAATCCTATCAGCCTCCTGCTCCTACCTAGCTTAACAACTTTTCCAGTATAAGTAATCTTGATGATCTGCTAAGGTACAATCACCAATATCTCCATACATTGCTTTAAGATAACCTGCCACCCGGTTATGAATCTCTTATAGTGTAGGTTTGTAATAGTTTTCGATCTAATTGATACTAATTACTTTAATAAATGGACAAAAGGAAAGAGCGTGTTTTGAAAAAAGATTGATCAAAACACGCTCTTAATATATCCCAGTGAATCATTCTTTTATAACAAAGATTGATCATTTCTGTGATCCATCTTCCATTAAAGCGCCCGATTGTTGAAGATCATTGCTTAAATCTTATTCAAATCAAGCCCCCTTTACTTTAAGTCCATTACTTCAGATATTTCTAATCTGTAAAAGAATCGAGTAGAAGGGAAAGTTAATAACTTTCCGCCCCTCTCACACCACCGTACGTACGGTTCCGTATACGGCGGTTCAATTTATATTTCAGTGTGTACTTTTAGATAGTGGTCTAAGACAAAGGGGATTCCCCTTTGCCTTAGTCGCTTGTTAGACAAGGCTCTTTGTACGACCTTCGATAATCCAATGAATCGGTAACCTTTTCTACAGTAGGTTAAACCTTTGGCTTCCTCCTTTGGTATGCCAAGCTGAACGAGAAACTTTATTCTCTTTTTATTGTTCTTCCACTGCTTCCAAATAATTACCCGAATTCTAGAACGGAGCTTTGCGTCTATTGTTCCAAGAATTTTCTTCATGTTGGCTATCTTGAAATAGTTGGTCCAACCCAAAATGACTTGTTTCAACTTGATGATTCTGTCATCAAGTGAGATGCCCCAGTTTCTTTTTGTTAGCTGGCGAAGTTTCCTTTGAAATTTCTGAATCGACTTTCCATGTGGTCTTGGTAGAAACCTCTGCTTAGTAGAATCATAATAGAAACCGAATCCTAGAAATTTTGTTTTACTAGGTCCTGAGATTCTACTTTTCTCCGTATTCACTTTCAATCCCAATTTCTTCTCGATAAATTTTGTAATGGAAGGAAGTACTCTGTTTGCTGCTTTCTCACTTTTGACGAAAATAAGGCTATCATCTGCGTATCTTACGAAACGCAGTCCTCTTGCCTCCATTTCCTTATCCAGTTCATTCAACATAATATTGCTTAAAAGTGGACTAAGGTTGCCACCTTGCGGTGTTCCTACTGGTGTAGCTTCATACTTTCCATTGACCATCACACCACTTATAAGATATTTCCGTATGAGGGAAATCACATCTCCATCTTTAATCGTATGGGAGATGATTCTCAACAGCTTGTCGTGATGAACTGTATCAAAGAATCGCTCTAAGTCAATATCTACTAACCATTCATGTCCGTCATTTATATATTCCAAAGCCTGGATAATTGCCATTTCACAGCTTCTTCTTGGTCGGAAACCATAGCTGTATTCGCTGAATTGTTTTTCGAATATGGGGCCGAGTATTTGGCTAATTGCTTGTTGTACCACTCTGTCGACAACTGTTGGAATACCTAGTTTACGCATTTTTCCATTTTGTTTTGGAATCTCGACTCGTAATGCCGGCGTTGGTTGGTATTTCCTTTTCCGAATTTGATCCCGCAGTTCATCCTTATGTTCCCTTAGGTGTACCTTCAAATCTTCCACAGTCACTCCGTCTATTCCACTCGTGCCTTTATTACGGTACACTCGCTTATAGGCTTGATTCATATTTTGATTGTTTAGGATTTCTTCTAAGAGCTCCACACTCGTTTCTTCCTTTCCTTTCACGTGACGATAAGACACTTCTCTTTTGAGTATCCTCTGAGATACGCTCATACTTTCCTCATTAACACATTCAGAAGTTTATCTTTCGTGCAATCATGGTGTAGAAACACTATAAATTGTTCAGCCCTTCATGATTTTCATCATTACTATGGCTTCGGCTGACTTCTCACGATAAACCTTTTCCGACCAGCTTTCTTTATAGGGGACTCCTCAGCTGTCCGTGAGACCTCCCAGGGTAAGGCAACTATCTTTCCTCTTTTACTCACCTGATTTACTTTATAGGATTACGCACATCTTTTGGACTTTGACTTGTTTAGGAGCCTTATCCATCTATAAAGCCTTGGTATCAGATTTCTGTTCGTTGAGCCAAGATTTTGATACACGCTTCCTTCAGCCCTTACCTCGCGATAAGTACCTTGCGCTTCTCTAGTGGTTAGTTGATGTGTACCCCCACAGTGGACTTTCACCACCTAGATAGTCGCCATGCCTGGCGCACTAAAAAAAAAGGTGATACCTTTTAAGGCATCACCCCTTAGAATATTAAACCTGAATAAACTAACTCTAAACCTTAAAGTTTATTCTTGATTAATTGCACTTTCATCCATATAAGCAACTTCCCATAAATGACCGTCTAAATCCTGAAACCCCCATATATACATAAATCCATGATCTTGAGGCTCACTAAAAGATTTACCACCAGATGACAGTGCCTTATTTACTATCTCATCCACTTGATCCCGACTTTCAGCTGAAAAGCTGAGAATTGCTTCGGCAGAAGTAATAGTATCCACAATTTCCTTCTTACTAAATCCTTTGAATCGTTCTTCAATCATTATCATAGCAAAGATATTGTCACTGATGATCATACAAGATGTGGTCTCATCGGAGAATTGTGGGTTGAACTCAAAACCTATCTCCTTGAAAAAATTGGTGGACTTGTTCACGTCTTTTACTGATAAATTGATAAAGATATTTTTGGATGTGAATGCCATTTTTTATTACCTCCCATGGGAATTACTGGCAAGAATGCCATACCAATTAAGTTTTTCATTAAATGTCGCTAAATATCCCACTTTTCTTTAAGTACTTTATTTCATTAAAAATAGCCCGATTGCTGAAAAAACATTATCAAAACTCTCATTTACTAATGGTTCGTTTTAGCGTACAGAACATTCGTTCTTAATAATACCACATGTTTAATGTGTATGAAAGCACCACATTAAAATATCTTGCCCTTTTATTTAATTAATCACCACATATTTCTTATAACATTTTTTCTTTATTTTATTATGCGTATATCTTATTGCCTGAAAAAGCTCCTCCACAATCTGGCGCTATAATGGAAATAAGCGCTGTTCCTTGTTACAGAAAAGCGCCCGATTATGGAATAACTAGAACATGATCTCAATCTTAAAATCGATTAATTCTTCTTTCTTTCACTAGTCGAGTAGAAGGGAACCTCTCTACCTTGCGGTAGATTGTGTTCCTCCCCCCTCACAGAACCGTGCTTGCGCTATTAACGCACACGGCTCCTCCTAGTCACCATTCACAAAATATAGCTAATCTCTTTCGCTCAGATTTTTGCTAATTCTGCTATCCTTAATAGTTTTGTTTCCATTTATTATCCCTACCTCTGCGTGTAGTAAATGTGTCCCTAGTAAGGGTGATAACTTGGTAGCAGCCTTTCCTCCATCGGCATTACCCAACTTCATTGGTACTACGCTGCTATCCGACTCCCTACAACGGCATTTGGCTTCCTTGCTTATTATCGCTTGTACACCATACTCTTCTAAAAAAGAAAAGACCGGTAGGGTCTCCCGAGTTGCCGTATCATATCAATGTGTGACGTGCCAAGGTCTCTGACTCCAGAGAGGTTCTATCCTTCTTGCCTTTAACGATGGATAAAATGTAGCTTTCTGCTGTGCTTAAGGCATCAACCCTCTCGATTTACTAACATTATGGAGCTCAATCCCTTCAACCATTTGGCTTTCGGCCCGCCACCTAACTGTCTACGCTTAAAGGCTAATGTTACCACTAGCTCTCCAAGACTCGCTACGAGTGAATGGCTAGTTCTTTCTCGACGGGAATCCCACCCGCTATATGATACGACCTAGACTCGGCCGCACAAGCAGCCGTTAGTTAAAGATAACTATTCTAAATTTTTATGATTGTTCTTTTTAACCGCATAGTAATTCCAACTATAATATACAATCCAAAACAAGATAATTACTAAAAATGAATAATACTTATAATCATCAGAAAGGAAGCCAAATAGTAGTAATGCAGTAATTAAAAATGGTGGCATAAGTGTCCAATAACTCTTGTGTTTAAAGTCTTTAAACACAATATTCCCCCTTTTTATTTTAAAAGTTATCTTTCTAAAATCTTTAACACAATAAGAAAAGAAGAGGAACCCTGCTCCTGATGTTCGAGCAAAGTAACCTCTTTGTTCAATTAGAAATTACTATTTTTTTGTAAATCATCTATCTTTTCTTCAATTCTTTTCAGTTGTTCATTCCTCTTCTTTATAAAGCGTACAAAAAATACTATAAGAACAATAAATACTACTGGTATGAGCATTGCAAATAGCTGAAAAATCAAGTCCCCAATGTTGAACATTTTTACCTTCATCAAGTGTTTTTACATTTCATAATAATTTAATTATAACACTTATGAAAACCATTATTTTACTAAAATGCCGTGTTAGTTGAAGAAGGGGGCTTCTTCTTGAAATGATGTCACTCATTAATAAGCTAGATTAAAAAACTCCTCTTATTTTATTTCAAGAGGAGTTGACATAATCACCCTTATAGGAACCCATGTTATAATGGTATTTTTTACGATATCATAAAGGGGATAACACATGTACATCTGGAATCTAAAAGGTCTTGTTCAAGCTTTAAAAGAAGGAAGTCTATCCAATAAATCTAAAAGGCTCTATAAAGTAATTGGTATTTTTTTATTAGCTTTAGAATTATTAACATATCCGGTATTATTGGTGACTCAACCTTTCAATATCTTAGACATCATTGTTATGATTATTTATCTGGTTATCAATCTTGTGGGAATTTATATGGCATATACGATAAACCAACGAGGAGATGGGAAGGGGTTTTTGTTTCGCTACATAAGTTTATATGTCCCACTCACACTCCGTTTTTTTGTCCTTGTGCTGGTAGTAACGATAGTAGGATATACTATTATCCCCTTTATTGATCCTTCACTTTCTTTGGATGAGACCAATTGGTTCGATCTCATCATTTCTATAGGGACAGACATATATTTTAATATCTTAATGGTCAAATATATTAAAATCATAAATAGATAATTTGTATATCATATACAAACCTAGTTTACATAAAATTGCTTATCGGCACTGAAAAAGGATCTTCAGCTGGAAGATCCTTTTAGCTGCTTGTTTAATTAAAGCGCCCTTTAATTGAATAAGACTTAATCTTTTCTACTTATCAAATTACTCTTAGTTGTTTACCCTTTTCAATGTCACAACAACTATTTCTGGACGATTAAAAACCCTTAAAGGAATAATACTATTTCCAAGTCCTCTATTAACAATCATCGTTGTATTATCTACCTCGTGCATTCCTGAAGTGTATTCCGGGAACAACCCTTGATTTGGAGAAACTAAACCTCCGATAAAAGGAATTCTAACCTGTCCGCCGTGAGCGTGACCTGAAAAAACAACATCAAATTCATATTGTGTATAAAGAGAAAATAATTCAGGCCTATGTGATAATAGAATTTTAAAATTCACTCCTTCTTCGAGTCCTTTGATTGAATTCGTGATATCTTCTTCAGCTATAGCTCGTTCTGCATAGGATTCATTTACTTTTGCTGGGTCATCAATTCCTATAATTTGAATTTTATCATTTCCAATAATTATTTCCTCTACTGTGTTTCGCATTACCTGTACTCCTGTATCTTTTAATTTATCCTCTAATGAATTGAATTTTCCAGACCACCATTCGTGATTTCCAGTTACATAATAAACCGGAGCGATTTGAGCCAATTTTTCCATCAACGTCAGACTAATTTTCTCATCATATCTGTCTGAGTCTATTAAATCCCCCGTAAATACAATTAAATCTGGCTTTACTTTTTTTACTTTTTTAACTAAGTCGCTTTGGTTATTTCCAAAAGACTTGCTGTGTAGGTCAGACAATTGAACAATTTTATACCCTTTAAAATTTTGTGGAACCTTATCTGAACTAAAATTATATTCAGTTGTTACAATAGAATTGTTTTGAAAATATAAAAAAAAAGTCAATAAAACCAATCCAAGTAATAAATATAACAATCTCTTTTTAATTTTTTTATTCAAAATATGCCACCTCATGTTTTATTAAACTGCCAGTTAGCTTACGTACATTTCTTCACAATTTTCTCTATATACTTTAACATAAATATCCAGTTCCATTTGAGACTCATGCTACATTAAATGGCCCTTTAATTGAACAAGGTTTCTAAGGGAAATATGAATACTTTATACAAATCTAGTTAACATAAAGTCAATTTCGGGAAGTACAACACAATGAAACCCCTTGGCGCTCAAGGGGTTTCATTGTGTTCGTATTTATCATTTATACATGATTTTATACATGGTTGATGAATCAACATTTTCGGCTTCTGAAGAAGCCTCGTAGCTGCATAAAAAAGGGGTATTTTATGCAAATCCTTCTTTCACTAAGCACCCGATACTTGAACAAGCAAGTTACAAATCGCAACTGTCTTCCGTATTATCCCTCTTCTTTTTATCACCAAAATACTTCCAAAGGTGGTATATAGACCAGAATAAAGCTGCACCTATAAGTAGTGTAATTGGTGCAAAGTAAGGTTTTTCAAGAATATAATCTGGGGTAAAAATAACATACAAGACCAAAATAATTATAGCTGGTATCAAAAGAATCCAATAACGTATGTCTTTAAAAGTGCTAAAACTCCACATACAATCCTCCCTGTACTAACATGTGACTTTCAAACTAAAGATATCCATTTATTATATAACACACTTAAACTAACCTGCTGCGTTAGTTGAATAAGGTTTTTTTCTGAATGTATGATTTTAGATAAATTCATACATTAAAAAGGCCGTCATTTGGCAGCCTTTTTATGGTGCTATCGCACCCGTTAGTTCAATAAGGAAAACCCCCTTTATACTTCACACAGCTAATTCTACTCATTATAGTCTGAAAAAAAAATTTCATTTAGAATCGTTTTTGCTTTTTTTAAGTTACGTGATTCTAGTTTATTGAGCATTTCCATGATCTCATTCATTTCTTCAGCAACAGAGTATGAATGACTGACCTTGCCAGTGTCTAACTCTTCCCTTTCATTTGTTTGCACTTCCTCTTGACTATGTGTATTTTTTTCCTCGCTTGTCGCAGGATTTATCCAAGAAGTACTTAATACATCACTTAATACCTTAAGGGTAGTTCCCAATTCGTCTTCGGTATATTGTTGTAAGAAACGATTAATTCCGCTATCAATTTGCTGATGCAAATCTAGATGCAATTTACATATCTCTTTACCTAATGGCGTTGTACGGAACAGAATTTCTTTTTTGTTATCCGGAAGGGTTTCCATAATGATTATTTCTTTTTCAAAAAGTTTTCTCGTAATTTTAGAGATGCTCCCCCTTGATATCCCGAATTGTTTTGAAATCGTTATGCCGTTTACAGGCTCAAGTCTTCCAATTGCATCTAGAACATGCAGCATCAAAACAGTCATTTCTTTTATTAATTCTGTGACTACAAGATTAGTGCTATTCTGTATCAACCACTGTTTTTCTTCATCATCTTCCGATTGTATTTTATACTGCAAATCTTTTGCAGTTTCCCACACTTCCTTGATTAAATATTCTTTATTTTGCTTTTGGGTTGTATTATTATTCATTGATTTTTTCCTCCGTTGAGTAACTTAATACCATTATACCAAAGAAATAATACAAGCAACAATTTTAGTTTCCTAGAAACAATATTGACAAAGGGATGAGTAGTAGTTATTATTGTTTCTAGTTAACATTTTGTTTCTAGTTAACAAAAAAGAATGTAGGTCAAATTTTTTTCATAAGGATATTCGATTATATAAAGCATTACCGGCTGAAATATCTTGTTTGCTATTAAAAAGAATGCGTAGAAATGAAAATCATGAAATGTTAAATTTCACACTTTAAAAAATAGGAGGTTGATTCATTTGACAGAAAAATACGATATCGATGTACTGATAGCCGGGGCAGGACCAACAGGCTCCACGTTAGCTGCAGATTTACTTCGACGCGGAATTAGTGTCCGATTAGTAGACAAGGCATGCCATTCCTTCAAAGGCTCTCGTGCGAAGGGAGTCCAGCCGAGAACCCAAGAGATATTTGAAGACCTTGGCTTACTGAAAGAAGCTCATGCTGAAGGGGGAACCTACCCACTTATGGGGATCCATTTCGGACCGATTATTGTACCATTTCGGATGCAAAAACAAAAAAAGGTGACTCATGATGTGCCGTACCCGAATGTTCTATTACTGCCCCAACATCGTACCGATGCTATCTTACATCGCATGCTTGACCGCTTCGGACTGAATATTGAGTTTGACACTGCGATTATTGGTTTTGAGCAGGATGACGACGGGGTAACCACAACTCTATCATCTGGAGAGAAAATTCGTAGTAGGTATCTGGTAGGAGCTGACGGCGGTTCTAGTACAGTCCGCAAGGCTGCAGGTATTCGTTTCATCGGGGAGACCAACGAAGCGGACCGTATACTTATCATCGATGGCACGATAAACGGACTATCACGCAACAGATGGCATATTTGGCCACGTACACACGGGAAACAGGTTGCAGCATGTCCTCTACCACACTCCGACCAGTTCCAGATAATGATTCGACTAACACCAGACGAATCAGTAGAATTTGACGAGACTGCGTTAGCCATCAAGTTCCAAACACTCACAGGTTTTCAGCTTAAAGACATTACTTGGACCTCAGTGTTCAGACCGAATGTCCGACTTGCAGAGCATTACCGTTCTGGCAGGGTCTTTCTTGCTGGAGACGCTGCTCACGTCCATACACCAGCTGGCGCCCAAGGTCTAAACACCGGAATACAGGACGCTTATAACCTCGGTTGGAAGCTCCAACAGGTCATAAAAGGTGCATCTGAGAACCTCCTAGAGAGTTACGAAGCAGAACGGCAGCCAATTGCCGCACACGTTCTTAGAAAATCTAGTGAGCTTTACTCTAAAATCGACAATAAACATCTCTCAGGACTTAAACGTGGAGATGAGGAACGACAACTCGGAATTTCATACTACGGCGGACCACTAGCACCTGCTAATAGCTCTGCTACTAAAACTCTACGTGTTGGCGACAGAGCGCCGGACGTAACTTGTGTAGGGGCAGGGGGTCTAACCCGATTATTTGATGTCTATCAGGGTCCACACTTCACCTTGCTAGCCTTCGGAACCAATGCGGTAAAAGCACTCTCTGAGTTGAATTGGCCGATTGGTGGTGCCGAATTACATCGCTACGTCGTAGGGAACGGAATCGGAGTTGACAACAACCGCCTCGACGACACAACAGGCAAACTGAGCAATATTTATGGCATTACAGGTGATACATTAGTGTTAATCCGACCAGATGGTTACATTGGGAGCATTATCACTAATGACTGGCTGTCTACCTTCAATAACATTGTCAGAACGTTTACCATACAGTCCAGCGCGATCCACCCAAACTGAGGATTACGTTGGTCATTGGTGAGTTATGCAGTATGTACAGAAATTCCCCACCATTCTGTCAATTTTATTCCTCCATTCGCTAAAGTAGCAATTTAGCGAATGGGGGATTTTTAAATAACCATACTATTTTTAAACGACTTTATTGTTAATTAAACAAATTTATTATCCCGGACATTTAACCATTGTATTTGATATATACCTCCAACCTCTTCATACTGCTCAACAGCCATTTTAATTATAGTGGAGGGCCTCATTTTCCCATTCTCTTGATTTAGAACCGTGAGCGAAACAACCTTTCCATCATGGAATGAGTGGTTTTTTAAATTCGTATTGCTATAACTTAAAATTTACTTATAGAGTGTTATTTCAGAAAATTGCTTGATTGTTAAACACAAGTTTAACATCATTCTTCAACTAAACTGCCCCTTCAGTTGAACAAGGTTTTTTTTCGAATGTATGATTTTGTATACTTTCGTACATTCATTACAATTCGGACTCATTGTTCTATTCAAACATGCTTTTCATAATGAGTTTTCATTCAATGCAAAGCTGCCCCCCACTCTATTAATAGAGTGGGGGCATCTATTAGTTCTCCATACTTTTTGTACTATTCTAATGGTTCTAAAAACCCCATGAGCACCAAGGGGTTAACGTCTTCATTGTTATTGTTTATACATAATTTTATATATCACATCTGAAGAAACCTCTCAACTGCATAAAAAATGCTAGTTTTAAACAAATAAAAAAGGACATGTCATTTAAGCCCTCTCCCTGGTATCGGCCCCACCTACGCCAGATACTATGACGGCCACACGTGCCATCCAACCCATTATCATTTTAATAGAAAACGCTTACAATTTCAAATATTAATAGAACGCAAATTTCGACATAAGGATGGAAATCCTTATCAAAATAAATTTTTGGGCTTTGATTCATGCATATTTGTGTCACTTTATTAATTTCAAACATACTATAAATTAGCCCATTTAAGTGCCTCCTTTAAACAAAAGGAGATGTTTGTATATGTCAGGTTTTGCTGGTGGCGGCTGTGGATTTGGTGGCGGCTTTGCCTTGTTAATTGTATTGTTTATCCTCTTAATTATTATTGGTGCTAGCTTCTGTGGTGGATTTGGCGAAGGCATCTGCTAATAAGTAAGTAACAAAAAGGGCGACCGTCATGGGCGCCCTTCTTTAAATTTACTGGTTATTTAATTATGATTGCTGATCATTCTTTTTTGGAAAAGAGTGTATCCCCCTTTCCGTGCTATGCCCTAATTTAGTAAATGGGCTTATCTTCACTCCAAATAGGTGATTACCTATTAAATAAAAATTCGTGCATCATAATGCGTATATTTGTGTCATTTCATTATTTTAAACATATAATTAATTAGCCCATGCAAGTAGTAAGTGCCTCCTTTAATACAAAAGGAGATGTTTGTATATGTCAGGTTGTGTAGATGGCGGCTGTGATGGCGGTCGTGGATTTGGTGGCGGATTTGCCTTGTTAATTGTATTGTTTATCCTCTTAATCATTATTGGATGTAGTTGTGGCGGTGGATTCGGTGGTGCCGGATTCGGCGGCGGTGGCTATGGTTACGGGGGCGGTTACGGGGGCGGTTACGGAGGCTTCTGCTAATAAATAAGTAACAAAAAGGACGACCGTCATAGGTCGTCCTTCTTTAATTTATAGATGGTTATTAAATGAAGATTGCTGACTATCAAAACCATGTTTATGTAAATAGGTTTCATTCTTTTGGTTCGTCCAGATAATAAAAAAAGGAGCTATTGATCGGCTCCAGGGGTTTAAGTAATGCATCCGTATTATTATTTAATGTGTCTAGCAAGAACCATCTCAGTAATTCCCACCATACCCCATGCCGTGAGATGGATAACCACCATATCCCATGCCATGAGATGGATAACCGCCATATCCCATGCCGTGAGATGGATAACCGCCATATCCCATGCCGTGAGATGGATAACCGCCATATCCCATGCCATGAGATGGATAACCGCCATATCCCATGCCGTGAGATGGATAACCGCCATATCCCATGCCATGAGATGGATAACCGCCATATCCCATGCCGTAGCCATAACCTCCAACTTGTCTTTCCATTTTATATCTCCTCCTCAAATTGTTTCCAAAATAGTGTATGTGTCCATATTCAATGAGGGGTAGGTATTTGCCTATTTGTAAAGGATGTATGCTTGGTTGTTATTATATTTGAGGTATAGTCATAACCTCTCGTTGTACTAGCTTTCACAAGACAATTAGTAACAGTCAACGATTTACTGTTCTCTCAACTAACCCTCCCCTAATAGAAGATAGGGTTTTTCTGAATGTATGATTTTAGATGTTTTTGTACATTCATTTCGTTGACAATAAAGAATTTTTTCGGGAAAACTACAATATCATACGTCTAATGTATGATATTGTAGGCGTGAAACAGCTGCAAGTATTTAGTAAACATAGGTTAGAAGCCTTGCGCTGTTTTACGATTCGGAAGGGAAAAATAAAATAAATCGAGTAGAGGGAAAATAATTTAACTATTTTCGCCCCTCTCACACCACCGTACGTACGGTTCCGTATACGGCGGTTCAATTTATATTACAGTGTGTACTTTTAGATAATGTTCTAAAGCAGAGGGAAGCCCCCTCTGCTTTAGTCTTTTGTTTGAAATTGCTCTTTGAACAACTTTTGATAGTCCGATGTACCGGTAACCTTTTCGACAGAAAGTTAATCCTTTCGCTTCTTCCTCCGGAATCCCTAATTGAACAAGCGATTTGATTTGTTTCTTCGCTACCTTCCATTGCTTCCAGATGATCACTCTAATTCTAGAGCGAAGCTTCTTATCTATCTCAGTCATCGTTTTTTTCATATTCGAGATTCTAAAGTAATTAACCCACCCAAGTATGACCTGTTTTAGTTTTAGAATTCGGTAGTCCAGAGGAACACTCCAATTTCGCTTTGTTAATTTTCGAAGCTTCCTTTGAAGTTTTTGTATGGATGTGAGATGAGGTTTTACTTGATATTTCTCATTCTTAGAATCGTAATAAAATCCAAATCCTAAGAATTTCAAATCTTTTGGACGGGAGATTTTACTCTTTTCTACATTGACTATCAACCCTAATTTCTTTTCTATAAATCTCACGATTGATTCCATCACTCTATTGGCTGCTTTCTCACTCTTCACGAAAATAAGGGCATCGTCAGCGTATCTCACGAATTGGAGTCCTCTACTTTCTAGTTCCTTATCCAGTTCGTTCAACATAATATTACTCAATAATGGGCTTAAGTTTCCTCCTTGCGGAGTTCCAACTGGTGTTTCTTCATATTTCCCATTTACCATAACCCCACTGACAAGATATTTTCTTATTAGAGAAATGACATCTCCGTCATCTATTGTATTAGAAATAATTCGCATGAGTTTATCGTGGTGGACTGTATCGAAAAATCTTTCAAGGTCGATATCTATAACCCAATCGTGTCCATCATTCAAAAATTCCAAGCTTTTTATAATGGCCATCTCACAACTTCTTTTCAGTCTAAAACCATAACTGAATTCGCTGAACTGCTTTTCAAATATCGGACTGAGTACTTGATGAATGGCTTGTTGAACGACCCTATCCACTACTGTTGGTATTCCCAATTTGCGCATCTTGCCATTTTCTTTTGGAATCTCCACTCTTAAGGCAGCTTGTGGTTGGTATTTTCTTGTTCTGATGCGCTGACGCAGCTCGGCTTTATGCTCTATCAGATATTGTTTCAGTTCGTCGACCGTAACTCCATCAACCCCACTGGCACCTTTATTTTTATAGACACGTAAGTAGGCTTCATTCATATTTTGATTACTTAGAATCTGTTCTAAAAGTTTCACACTCGTTTCTCCCTTCCTCTCACGTAATAAGTGATAGTTCCATTTTGGTTATCCTTTGAGATACGCTCATACTTTCACCATTAATACATTCGGAATAGGTCACTTACGCATTCGTGGCGTTGAAACACTATAAATTGTTCAGCCCTTCATGAATGACTTCACTACTATGGCTTCTGCTGACTTCTTGCGGTTAACCTTTTTCGACTGTACCTATGTACATCCGCAAGACCTCCCAGGGTAAGACAACCATCTTTCCTCTTTTACTCGCCTGATTTACCCTACAAAGTTACGCACATCTTTTGGACTTTGACTTGTATTGGAGCCTTATCCCTTTGTAGAGCCTTAGTATCAGATTTCTGTTCGTCGAGCCAAGATTTTATTCCACGCTTCCTTCAGCCCTTGCCTCACGGTGAGTACCTTGCGCTTCCTTAGTGGTTGGTCGATGCGTACCCCCACAGTGGACTTTCACCACCTAGATAGTTGCCATGCCTGGCACACAATAAAAAGCAGCCGGATGGCTGCATTCCTTTCGTCTTTATCTCTTTAATTTTCAGGTTTTCGGTTCGTTCGGTATGGCGGGAACCGCAAATGGAACAGGAACCTACGGAATATAGGCGCTAGCCGTACAAACCGTGGTTATCGGGCCATTTAATGCCGAAGCGACACGTATAGCATGTAAGAAAGGATGCTCTTCCCTTTCTTACATGCTGTAGTGCTGCCGCCCGAAGTATGCTTGAAGCCTTTATCAATAAAACCGGCTAAAGAAAAACCGCACCAAAGACTACTTGAAGCATCACAAATGAATATAACGTGAAATATATTGATATTGAGCAAGGGAGTTTAGTTAGTCATAACTAAGATTTACTTTCACCAGGTACCCTTGCTCTTAACCGTAAAGAACAACGGATTCTTGACAGTGACAATAAGGATGAATAACTTTCTTGTACATCTGCTAGTAATGGGATTACATAACTCAAATAGCGATAATCGGTGCCATTTAAATGAACCTTCCTGAAAAATAATGAATTAAAATGGACATGTAACAGATTCTTATTGATAACAAGAATAAATTCTCGTTTTATCCTTTTCATATACGTTAATCGGATATAATAAATCCAGAGCAACATTTAGTTTTGTATTTGTTCTAAGAGTTGATAAAGGGGATGCCTCAATGAATAAAGAGAAACTATTAAAATTGATTCAGAGTACTCATCAAGGTAATTTATTTTCACTAGAAATTCCTAAGAATACTAAAGAAGATGAAAATAAGATTGAAGAATTGGTTAAAGAATTAGAAAGAGAAGGAAAAATTAAATTAAGAGAGTATGTGCAGCGAGAATATTCCGTTTATTTACATGGAATCATTAAGTATGTATCCGATTAATCGGGTACTTTTTTTATTGGGGTTAAGAAAATTTTTTAACAGGGACTGTTAAAAAGAACGGAGTACATATAACCCGTCTTATATGTACTGGTACCTCTTTTGTGACAACAAAAAAGGAGCTGCATCCGGTATCTTCATCAGTAGTTTAATCCACAAGTGCCGGAAGGGAAAACTCAATCCTTCTTTAAACTTCTTATTATTTTAATTTTATTATAGTACCAGTATTACTTTTGTGCTTTCTTCATTTCGTTGATATCACTAGGTAAATTGTGGTGTAGTAACGATAAATGTGTTGAGGCAAGTTATACTAAACACTAGTAAGTCTTGTTTCCGTACTATTGACTCCATATCAAGGCTAGACCCTATTGATACAAGGAGGTTCTATCTTAACGTTATAAATTGTCAGAATCCTGACGTTACCCCTACATAAAGTTTTGTGAAAATAGATTTAAAATGACCTAAGATACTTGACTGCCGTCTCAGCATATATCTCAGCAGATTCTACTAAGTTCTTCACTGAAACCCTCTCATCATACGCATGGTTAGTGTGTGACAGCCCAGGACCGTAAAGGACGGTATCAATGCCATGGCTCCGGAAGTGACCGGCATCACTTGAACCAAGCAAGAGTACGCTGCAGACGGGTTCCTCCTTTCCGAGGACACCCTGGATTCCCAGTTCTATGGCCTGCACAATCGGACGATTCTCTAAGGTCCAGTTCGGGTTAATAAAGGATACCATTGGCTCTACAACTGCATCTGGCGCTACTGCACTGACAAGATTCCTAGCGACATCAAGTACAAACTCGGACTTCATCCCGAATGGAACCCGGATATCCACTTTAATGATGCACTTGTCTGCGATGACGTTCACATTTGTTCCGCCCTGGATTACACCTGGATTGTAAGAGGGACGATAAAGTAATTGTGACAGTAAGGGATTTCCTAGACGCTGAGATAGGAACCACTCAGTATTGTACAAAAGTTGACCAAGCTCTGCCGGAGGTGTTGCCTTGTACTCCCATAGCTTGGTTAGTGCTTCAACCGCGGCTGCCCCTCTTCGTACGGCGGAGATTCCAGAAATCGGATGTTGGCTGCCATGCCCAGGCTGACCTGGTATGGTCACCTGCATCCATGCCTCAGCCTTTTCACCGGCATTCGGATGGTGGGGGGACGTTGGTTCACCAATCAGACAAGCATCACCCTTAATCAATCCTTGATCCAGGAGCGAGGCCACCTCAATGCCGCCAGTCTCTTCATCCGGAGAAGCAATAACTCCTAGGCTACCTTTCAAATTAAGCGTGGAGGCGAACTCCTGAAGTAATCCAGCCACAAAAACCAGTGATGCCAAGCCTCCTTTCATGTCGGAGGCTCCCCGACCTAAAAGCATACCTGATCTGACTTCTCCTGAGAAAGGATCAAAGGTCCATTGTGAACGATCGCCTGCAGGTACGACATCTGTATGACCGCAAAATAGGAGCCGTGGACCAGGTACCCTGGTTAAGGGAGCATCACAAATCACGGTAACCAGCGCATTTTTGCTACGGCGGTGCTCGGTAATCAAGAACCCTTTTGCTGCTAGATATCTGCTAATATGGCGTCCCATTTCTTCTGACCGCTTCTTAAACTCAGGCGATGGATTTTCAGATGGAATTCGAATAAATGAAGCAGCAAGTTCGACTAATTCCTGTTGCCTTGACCTTATCAGTTTCCGAATCATTTTGATACTCATATCAATACATCCCCTCCTTGTCCAGCATTAGCCGCAGTATTTCTATATTATTCTATGCGCTGTTCATAGATCCTATTTCTGAGGTTAAAAGTGGGGAAACATTTGATACGTTTTAGACTCGCGTTCGATGCAATAGTTAAACTTAATGTTCATAGATACATAGGGGTATTTATTTACAGATTGTTTTGTTTTCTAGATACAAAATAAATAAAGATAGCTGATATTATTATCGTTCCACCCATCACTAACACAGGGAAGAACATAGTGTTTATGAAATGATTATAAATCCATGTATCATACATAAAACCCCACCCCGCTTTTTGTTTTTATAATTAGTATGAACACTAATAATCATCATATCCTTTTTTACTGAAATTCAGGCTTTTTATTAATCAGATCTTGGAGGCTTCTTTCTCTTCATCATTTCTCGGATAACTATATTCAAACTTCCATCTTCATCTATTTCAAACTTACCTTCCTTCAAGGTGATACAAGTCTGTTTAAAAAAGCAATAATTAACAGAACAATAGGAATAATTACTTGAAAAGGAAGATAGATAAGCAGAGGATGTTTTTTTAGTTCTTCTTGTAATTGTTCTCGGTAGCTTCTCGCCATCTGGATCGAAAAAATAATACACAAACCAAAGAGAATAGCACATTCCTGAAGGTTCTTTCATTTTAAATAAACTATAAATTTAGAATGTTCGCTAATTAATTTGAGGTGTTTTTTGGTTCCGAAAGGGGGCATTCGAAAAAACAGGGGTTATGTGGATCGTATCTTTAGATCCTTAGAGAAACAAAATTTATATGCTGAAAACATGCGCTTCCTTGCTAAAAGGACAGCAAAAAAAAAGACAACTGCAACAACGTGCAATCGCCTTACTTCGTTCTATTCTTCCTCTTTTCAATTTCCTTTTTAATCATCGGTACACCTTTTTCTATAATCGCTTTTTTCACTTTGGGATTGTTCAGCAGTTTTGCAACCTTCGTCAATTTTGACATGGTTCGTACCTCCTATTTATCATCACAAGACAAACATATCTGATTCACTTTGTATTATAACAAAAAAACTATGTTCACGTCTTGCCGGTTCCCCATAGATTGCAACAGACAATAATGCGGCATCCCTGCTATTCCCATATGTTAAAGATAAACAAGAAAAAAGTATCTTCAAACAATCGCGCTGCTTTCAGATTGATATTGAGTTATTTTACAAAATGCCCTTTTCATGAAGAAAGAAGGTCTCCTTATTTCAGAAAAGCGCCCGTTTGTGGAAGAAAGAACCTTCTTTTTAAAAGTGCGATATTATCACACTCTCATTTACAATTCGTACATTAATTAAGGTGATATTTACCGATTATGCATCATGCATAAGGTTAAATTATGTATCATCTTCACATAATGTACAGAATATGCATAAAATCAATATTTTCCCTTGCGTTAGATTAATTCAGGATCATTCTTACCCAATCTCTTAATTCACTTTCTAAAAAGCACGCCCCTGTGTAATATTAAGACCTGCCCTATATAGAAAAGGTATCTTCCAAGTGTTTTGTTTTTCCTCAATAAAACCAATCTTAACCAACTTCTGTATTCTATGTTTCCACTGTTTTCCTAATAATTTGTTTAAAGTATCTTTATTATGTTCTGCTTTACTATCTTTAAATTTTAAAATCCATTCTCTATACTCTGCATATTCAGCGAAAAGCTGAGTTTCTAGTTTTTGAGTTGAGATATGGGTATATGCTTTCCTTAATGCATTTGCACCTATTAAGTAATATTCAGAGTCACTATTGGCTTTTCTTTTTAATTCCTCCAATTGATAACCTCTAGCTGCATCAATGATAGCTATAAAATCTCGTGGTGTATATGTATTTAAGCCATCTTTAATATGATTTATAATCCAACCAATAGTATCGGGATTATTACTACCTACATCAACTTGCCCTTTAAATAAGATTTCAAAAATAGCCCTTTTAGCTTCTTGATTAATATTTGCAAAAGATATTTCATTTTCTTGTAGATACTGTTTAAAAGTATCGTTAAACAATAACCTTTCTAATAATAAATCTTCTAGTTTGTCTCTATCCCACTCAATTGAAGTCATGGTTTTTGATGCTACATGAGTCAATGATGTAAAACCTTTTTCAGTTACGTTAGTATATATATCATCTCTTATAAAAACTTTAACTTTAATATTGTCATAAACGCATATATCTTTAAAAGCATATAATAAGCTCTTTAAAGCAAGTATATCCTTTGGGGTACCATCTGGAAATGCATCATCAAGCCGGTCCATCATCACCCAAAATCTTTTATTATTTTTTATTAAGATATCATCATTCTAAAAAAGTATCAACATAACTAGTATTTATGTAATAATTAATTAAATTCCTGTCATGTTCAGCAACAGAATTCCCCAAATGCAACTTTCTCAAAACATCAGCTTTATTCATTTTAATCTCCTATTATTTGAAGTTTTCAAGGAAATAAGTCCTTATTTTTTATATTATCATCATTTTCCAGCTTTGAATATAATTCCTCTCCAAGAGGGTAATTTTCGCACTCTCTCAAAAAAGAGTATTCAATAATCTGGCCCGATTGTTGAATAGAATGGCTCTCATTTTTTTACAACTTTATTATCACTTAACAACGAACAAATAATAAATGATCAAACTGTATATACAATTCACATCCGTTGAATAGAACAGAAAGAATACTAATCTAAATAGAAAATACTCTGGAGAATCAGCCCCAGAGTATTTTTAAACTATTATAAATAGATCTCTTTATATTATTTAACAGCCTCTTTTAATTCCTTGCCTGGTTTAAAAGCAGGAACTTTAGATGCTGCAATTTGTATTTCTTCTCCTGTTTGTGGGTTTCTACCTGTACGAGCTGCCCGGTCGCGCACTTCAAATGTTCCAAATCCAACTAATTGGATTTTTTCCTCTTTAGCAAGCGTAGTAGAGATTGTTTCAATCAGTGCATCCACTGCTTTTTTAGCGTCTTCTTTTGTTAGTTCTGCTTGTGTTGCCACAGCATTCACTAGATCCGTTTTGTTCATCGTCAAGCACCTCGTCCTTTTATCTTAAATAATATGTAGTAGTGACAACATAAACATAACATATGTTCGGTATGTCTGTCACTTATAATGCTAGAGAATAGGTAGTTATATTCCTGTCATTATTGCTAAGATTAGATTTTTGCAAGTTCCGATAAGGTGTATTATGTAAACTAGTATTCAGGTAGATACAATGGATGTTGATCGGTTTATCAACATTCTTGAGGCATTTTTTGCTTAGAATATCATTTAATTGTTATGCTTAAATCAGGTAATTCAAAGAAATTCTTAATTGCTAGGGTACAAGCACCCCATACACATGCATTAGTTCCGAGCTCTGATATTAATAACTCTTTATAATTACTAATGGAGGATTTCAAGTTTGCTTTAATTTTACTCTCAACATCAGGGAACAGTTGCAATAATGCACTATTAAACACTACTGTATCAGGATTTAATATATTTATTATATTATTTAAACCAATAGAGATATACTTGATAAACTCTTCCATTTGAATCATAACTGCTGGGTCTCTTAACATAATTAGATTTTCAATATCTTTATAGGTCAATTTAGGTTTATTTAGTTTTTCAGATAATTGTTTAAAGAAGCTGAATTCAGAAGCATAAAGCTCCCAGCAACCTGAATTACCACAATTACATAATTCCCCATTAGGATTGATTATCATGTGACCCGTTTCACCAGCATATCCCTGATATCCTTTTACTAGGTTACCATTAATCAAGACCCCAAGACCTATTCCAGAATACAGGCTGATACTGATTAAGTTCTCACTTTGATGCCGGTTAAATACCTTTTCCGCAAATGCACATAAATTTGAATTATTTTCAATATATACATTCATACCTGAATTTTTCTCTAGATCGCCCTTTAGATCCGTATTATACCATTGGTGCTGTGGAACAAAGCCGATGGTTTGGTCACTCTTCACAGTTCCATGAATTCCAATGACTACTCCAACAATTCCAAAACGACTAGTAGAATATTTTTCTTTATATTCTCTAATATGGTCGATTAATAGTTGAAGAACCTCGTCATAGTTCGAGTTTTCTAACTTTACAGTATCAGAATGAACTGGATTCCCCATAATATCAGATACAGTAAATATTATATGTTGATAGTCTAAATCAACTCCTAACGCATAACCAGCACCCGCATTTAAAGAAAGCATGATTGGTTTTCTTCCAACATGGTTATACTTCTGTTGAGATTCAATAATTATCTCGTCCCCTAATAAATTTGCTACCTGTAAAGAAATAGTAGCCTTCGTTAACTTGGTCATAGTAGATAATTCTGCCCTAGAAATCTTTCCATGTTCAATAATTTTACTTATAATCAAGCTTCTGTTTATCTTCTTAAGATAAGTGCCTACACCAATTTCCATGAAGCTCACCCTTCTGATGCAGAAATTCCCTAGTTTCAATTCAAAATTAATAAATAAAAGGAAAAGAGATAACTAGATATCTAGGTATCTCTTTTCTCAAATAACCATGATTAAAAGGTTACTTTATCCAGATTATTTCACTTCACTTCTTCTCTTAGCTAAATCTGCCGTTAACTGCTCAGTACGTTTTTTATTTAATGGATAAAGGAACATGATAAGTAATCCAACAACCAAAAAGCCAATGCCCAACCACAACGTATTAAGTGCAAATATTCCGTTAAGCGTTTCTTCTGTTTGTTCACCAAGGGAAGCGTTATATCCTACTGCAGCAAGAGCAAAACCGCCAATACCTCCGGCAATTGCCTGCCCTACTTTACGGAAAAATGAGTAGATAGAGTAAACCGTTCCATCTTCACGAGTACCTGTTAGGTATTCTTGGTAATCAATACAATCTGTAACAAATGCCCAAATTGCTGTTGAAAAGAAGCACAAAGCAAAGTAAGCAACTGATGAAAGAATAATATAGGTGGTTAGTGACATATTCGGCATAAAATACATCACAGCGAAGATAGCCCCGCTAATTACCATGGATATTCCTGATATTTCTTTTTTACCGACTTTTTTTGCTAATGGAGTAATCATAGGAATGACAGCCAATGCTGCAACCATTTGAAGAGCGAAGACTAAACTCAATGACTTTGCATTTCCAAAATAATCTTTAACCAAGTAAGTGGTTACCGCTCCTTGTAACATTGATACAACTAATAAAAGTAATGCTGATATTAAAAGAACTAATAATGGTTTATTTTTTATAAGGCCTTTTGCCGTTTTTCTAAAGTCCAGTTTTTCTTTTTGATCATTAGAATCAAGAATTCTTTCCGTTGATAATTTATAGCAGGCAATGTAGCTAGAAAGAGAAAGAATGGCAAAAATAATAGCTCCAATTAGAAAACGGTTTCCATCTGCCTTATTATCGACAAACAGGATTAGCGGCGCTGCTGAACCAACGATTAGATAAGATAAGTTTCCACCCAGGGATCTCCAAGTAGATAAGCTTGTACGCTCTACTGGATCATTGGTGATGACAGATGCCATCGCACCATAAGGAATATTTACTGTGCTGTAGAGAGTTCCCCACACAATATAGGTAGCGAACGCCCATGCCATATGAAAACCATCTGACATACCAGGGATTTTCACAAACATTAAAACACCTGATAATACAAGCGGAAAAGACATTCTTAGAATCCAAGGTTTAAATTGACCATGTTTCCCAGGCTTTCTTGAATCTATAAAACGGCCCCAAGTTACATCGGCAAACGCATCCCACAGCCTCGCTATTAAAAATAGAACCCCTACTGCTGCAGCACTAATATGAAGAACATCCGTATAATAAACCATTAAATACATAGAAGTTAATCCAAAGAAGAAATCATTCCCGAAATCACCAAACAAATATCCAATTTTGTCTCTTAAACCAAATTTCCTGACTGTAACAGTAGAAACAGTTTTTTCATTTTTTGCTTCTGCAAGAAGTCCCATCGTTCCAACCCCCAATTATTTGTTAAAATAATTTCTAGTAACCTAAAAGTTTAATGAAGATCACTCAATACCTCCGGAATAGTATCTTTGTAATGTTCATCGAATTAGCATAGGTTTATATTAATGTTTTGTTAGCGTTTTCACATCCGATATTGTTGTTTTTTATAAAAAATTGAAAAACTTTATATTTAGCACTTTATCCCATATTAAAAGTCTCTCCTACATTGCCATTGGATTTACGGACTGGGAAAAAATTATAAAGTGGAAATGAAAATCAGCGTGATTGATTATATATAGGAGGAGGAAAAACTGTTCGTATCAATAAAACATTGAAAACCTGATAAACCAAGTGGTTCATTAGGTTTCAATGCTTGCGATATATGTGTTTAGAACCAATCAGCATATCCCATTTTTCTTAAGTTTTCAGCAGAAACCTTTAAGCAGTCAAATGGATCGCGTCCGTATTGTTCGTCTTGTTCAACTAAGAAATATTTGGCACCTGCTTCAAGGCCAGCATCAATAATGGCAGGGAAGTTAAGATTTCCTTCGCCTACCTCCGCAAATTGAATGGTGCTCATAAAGGCATCATCAAAATTAGCCCAACTTTTAAAGTCAACTTTACTTAAATCCATTTTTCCGATGCGGTAATCCTTCAGATGTAATAAGGAAATACGGTCTTTATACTTTCTCACAAACTCTACTGGGTTCTCACCTGCTCTTTGAATCCAGTGTACATCTAATTCAAATCCTAGTTTAGTTGTATTATCTTTCATTATATCCAATAGATAGACTCCATCAAATTTTTGAAATTCAAGATGGTGGGTGTGATAATATAATTCTATTTCCTGCTCTGCGAGGCGGTGTGCCATTGCTTCCGCTCTTTCAATGAATCCCATAATTTTATCTTTATCGTCCATTAGATGGATAGACATCATCCCGATTCTTAAATAATTACAATCTAATACTTTACAATCATTTATAATCTTATCAAAATCTGCTGACAGTGTTTCTCCAGGGTCTCCAGGAACCATTGGTTCTAGGCCTGCAGACAGCGCAGCAATTTTAATATCAAAATCTTTGCTTGCCCTTTTTAGCTCTGCAACGTTTTCAGCCGTCATTGGAACTTGTGAAACCTCGACAGCGCGATAGCCTAATTCGGCTATTCTTCGCATTATTTCATATGCACCAAGATCAACAACCTTGTCTTTTACTGTATACATTTGTACGCCAATTTTCCCCTTATTCATCTTGTTACAACCTCCATTTTTATATCTTGTTTTAATTGGGATGGTTTCCCGAGCATCAATCATTTGAATGATTGGCAATCTTCACTAAAAAACTCATAGCTTGGATACTATGAGTTTTTTAGTGAAAAATTAATGTAATACCGGCTGTTTCTTTTCTTCTTCAATTTTCTTATTTAATTCAGCCAAATACAGGTCTTCATCAACTGGAATTTCTACTTCCTTTCCTAACCAGCTTGATAGATGTATCGCATTTGCAAGCCCTACCCCGTTAATTCCATCCGTTCCAGGGGCAATTAGTGGCGTTCCTTCAATAATATTAGCAGCAAAATTTTCTAAAACAGTTATATGCTGAGCTCCCCAAACGCTTTCAAATTCAAGTACTTCTTCACTGTAGATTTCACCCATGTCAATACTCTGGTAGACTTTTTCAATATCTGCCCAACTAATCGACGCATTCATTTCATTTTCAGAATTTTTAAGACGCTTAATCATAATTTTCTTGCTATCATCCACAACAATTTTTCCTTTATCACCTAGAATTTCAAAACGGTCAGTGCCAAGAATATCATGTGTACAAGTAATAAAGACACCTGTTGCTCCATTACCATAATCAAGGATTGTAGTAACTTCATCTTCTACTGCAATATTTCTTTGATATCCATATTTCACATTTGAGGACACTTTCTTTGGCATACCGCAAATCCATTGCAGCAGGTCAATTTGGTGTGGTGCCTGGTTAACAAGTACACCGCCTCCTTCGCCGCCCCATGTAGCTCTCCATGCACTTTGATCATAGTATCCTTGTGGTCTCCACCAGGTTGTAATGATCCAGTTTGTACGGCGGATTTTGCCAATTTCACCATTATCAATAATTTCCTTTAACTTTATATACAGTGGATTTGTGCGTTGGTTGAACATAATAGCAAAAGTTAATTCGGGTTTTGTTGCCGCAAATTCGTTTAATTCTCGAACTTGTTTTGTATAAACACCGGCTGGTTTTTCTAACAATATGTGAATGTTTCTTTTTAACGCTTCTATTCCCATTTTAGGGTGGAGGAAATGTGGAACAGCTGTTACGATTGCATCCACATTGCCACTTTCAAGCATGTCGATATAGTTGTCATAAAAAGGAACATCCGAATAGTTTTCAGCACACATGGCTTTTTTCTCGGGGTCAATGTCACAAATAGCTCCGATTACCATGTTTTTAACTTTTCCTTCAGCAATAAAGTCAGCATAAGCACCGCCTTGTGCACCAATTCCAATAATGCCTAATCTTACTTTTTCCATTATACATTCTCCTTACTGTTGATTTGTTTATCTGATGTCTTAAAAGAATAATAAAAATATGCTCCTCAAACCACGATGATTTAATAGAAATCTATCGTAATTTAGGATAAGTTAATATTAATGTTTTGTTAGCGATATCACATCTAATATTGTTGTTTTTTATTCAAAATCCAACAACTTTATCCCGTTTAAAATTTTAAGTAGTTAGAATAGAATAGTCGTGGTAATATATTAAAAAATGCAGATAGAGAAGGTATAGTAATGATTGAAAATGAACTTACAGAAAAATGCCAGATAATTAAAAATGCCTTTAAAATTGATGTACAGTTTATTGATAAAGACTTGAACCAAATTTTGCATATCTCTGAGGATGCTGAACCGTTAATTATTACAGAAACAAGGAAAAGCATGTACCCCTTTTTCCATGAAGCGCTATTAGGGGCCAAAATAAATAGTTTCTGTTTCTATACAGATTCTTTTCATCTATCCTACATCGCTATTGGTATTAAAGAAGAGAAACACTATCAAGGAATGACCATTGTTGGTCCATTTCTAACTGAAAAAGTTAATGACCATTTTCTATGGAGTGTTTTGAAGAAGAATAATTTAGTGCAAAGCTGGATCAAACCTTTAGAAAATTACTACAAATCCATTACCAATGTTGGGTCAACATCCATGGCGTTAGCTGATGCTTTTGTGAATATATTTGCAAATCCTCATTTAGGTTCCCATCTTATAACAATTGATAGTAATCATGTAGACAAAAATTATGAAGTGCTTCCGTTACAAGAAGTTGAACAAAAAGAGGAAAAGAGTACTAATTTAAGATATGAACTTGAAAAGAAATATTTGCACTTCATAGAAACAGGTGATACAGAAAAAGCACTGGCAATGTTAGTTCAATTTTCAGGTGATTTTGATTATAGAATACCTGGAAATCCATTGAGAGCAAGAAAAAATGTTACTTTTAGCTCCAACTCCATTAATAGAATCACAGCCGGAAGAGGAAGTGTGCCACCACGATACTTACACGAAATTTCAGAAAAATTTTCCATCAAAATTGAGCAGGCTGTGACCATTTCTGAACTAGAAATGTTGGAAATAGCCATGTTAAAAGAGTATTCTAATGCGGTCAAAAATTTTGCCATAAAAGGCCATAGTTCGGCTGTAAAGAAAGCTCTCATGTATATAAATATCCACTTCCATGAAAACATTAATTTACAATCCGTAGCAGATGAAATTTGTTTTAATCGTACCTATTTAGCTAAAAAATTTAGAGAAGAGATGAACATGAGCGTGATCGATTATATTCAGAAAAAACGTATTGATGAAGCAGCCTTTCTGCTTGAACAAGGGAGGCAATCTATTACTGTGATCAGCGAACAAGTAGGATTTAGCAGTTATAATTATTTCTGCAAAGTTTTTAAGGACACAAAGGGAATGACAGCTACAGAGTATAAAAGGGCAAAAGAGTAGACATCTTAAAATCACAAGCCTGCGAAGGATAAAAAACCACACCTTTTAATAAAAGAGGTGTGGTTTAACTGTTTACATCTTATTATTTTTACTAGCTTTGGTAAGCATTCAATACTTTTGTTTCTTCCATCTCTGCGTACCTGGTTGTATTCTCTTTGTGCAGAACACTAAAAACAATAATATCAACGAGCATCATAAAAGCTGTAATCATAAATGTCACTGTAAATCCGAATTTAGTTGAAATCACTCCTAATACAATGGAGCCCACTGCGATACCTATATCCATTGCAGCGAAAATGGTAGCGTTAGCAGCACCTCTCCTCTCCGGTTCTGCTAACTCCATTGCTATAATACTAATGATTGCAAAACCAGAGCCACTCCCGAACCCATAGAGAAAGGCTGCAATTATCATAAAAGGTAAAGAGTATGCAAACGCTAAAAGTAAAAATGCTAGCAGCTGCATAATTAATCCTGCGATAAAAACTTTACGTACCCCATATGTTTGAACAATTTTTCCAGTTATAAAAGAAACGGTAACCGCGGAAGCTGCATAGAATGTAAAAAATAAGCCGATATCCTCAATTCCGCGCATTTTCCCATAAATGGGTATAAATGCCAAAATAGCAGATAAACCAAAGGCTAAAAAGAGTTGATAGATTGCTGGTTTCAAGGCTGTTTTTTCAAATAAGGTTTTAATGTTTATTTTTTTCTTTGTTTTTATTTGTTCTCCAACAATTTTTTCTTCCTTTTTTTCATAATTGATTAGATAAGTAAGAACTATGCTTAACAGAACTAACACGAAGGCTACATTAAATGTTATAGAATAGCTAAACGTATTGATAAGGTAAAGTGACGCTAAAGGCCCAACAGCTATTGTAAGATTCGTTGCAACACCAAACATACTAATCCCTTCTGCCAATCTCGAAGCTGGCGTTACATCCGCTATAACCGTAGGTCCTGAGGTTGTAAGCGCACTAGAGGAAAGGCCATGAATGATCGCCAAAACTAAAATCGCTGTTATGGAGGCTACAAGTCCATAGAATAGTGACGCTATGGCTAAAGCAATTGTCCCTATTAGAATGATAAGCTTCCTAGTTTTCACATCCATAAGGTTCCCTAGAATTGGTCGAAGAACTAGGGAAGTCGTGCTAATTACAAATACAAATGCACCTGCAGTAGATGCGTTACCACCAATTTCAAGGGCATAAAGAGGAATCGTTGTGATCAAAATATAGTCAGCAAAGAAGAAGATAAAAGCAATTAAATTGATCGCAATATATTGGCTGTTCAATAACTTTTCAGTTTTGTTATTTATCATTTTTTTGTTCCTCTCTTAATCCAATAGCCATTGTATTTGTCCCTTTAAATATTTATTTATATTTATGATATTCTCATTTCCAAGACCATCATAATTTGATCTAAATATATAGTAGTCTTATTAGGACAATTTCACATCCATTATTGTTGGGTTTTATCCAATTATGAAGAACAAGTTAAAACTCATTATTATTAAAAATAAATAGCGATGACTGACCCCTTACGAAGTTCGTTGGATTTTGTCGAATAATTATTAATTAATTTCTGTTTCCTTTTAAAAACAGAAAGGGCTCAGTACATCAATCGACTGAGCCTAATTTTATCTAATTTTTTCTATGAGCTGTACTACAAACTCCAACATGTGCAGAGTATATGTGGCAACACAAGGGTGCTGGTGGGTTTATTACATTCTTAAGACCTTTTTCTTTCAGACTTTATCAAAACAAAAGTTGCCGGCTGCAAAGGAACTTGAAACTGAATAAAATAAGTACACATGAGTTGATGTGATTCATTTTTTCTCTAACTTTTTGAGAGTTACATCATTTCACTGTCCCCGTCCCATCAACATTCTTTTCCAAAGTTATCAAGCAATGCACGCACTTCATCTGTTGATTTCGTGTTCATCAATTGACTTCTTAATTCACCAGCTCCACGGAATCCTTTGACATAAATTTTGAAAAAGCGATGAAGCCCTGTGATTGAACGTGGCAGTGCTTCCGCATATTGATCTTGAAGATCAAGCTGCAGTCTTAAAAGATCAAGGTATTCTTTACTGCTATGATCTTTTGGCTCTTTTTCAAAAGAAAAAGGATTTTTAAAAGTACCTCTCCCAATCATAACTCCATCAATACCATATTGTTCCGCAAGCTGCAGCCCAGTTTGACGGTCAGGAATGTCTCCATTGATTGTTAGCAGCGTATTCGGTGCGATACGCTAATCAGTTCAAGCAATTTAATCGCCAGTTCTTCGTTACATGGATATAAATAGCCTTGATTCCCATTTGCATCTTGCTGGAATGGTGAATATTTAATCGGTAATAATGGCAAGATCTCATTAAACTTCGACTTTGCAAGATAGATGGTTTGCTATCGGCTTTACAGCTTTCACTAGCAATGCTAATAGCAACAAATATTTCCTTTCACATAGTGAAATACTCGATATCCTTCCTTTACTTCCGTCATCCGTTGCCATGAATGTGGTACATTTCCTCCTTTATCTTGTTGTGGAGACCAAATAATACCTAGATCTTTTTCTTCCTCGTAAGTGTGCCCTTGCATAACAATAAAATTATTCAAATTGCTTCCCCCTAAACCACGTGCCTGTTTCTTTATTTTCTATTGTATATGGTACTTTTAAATTATTGAAAAGCATCTGCTTATCGACAATGCTCCTTTTTTGACGTGTTTCTTCTATTATATATAAACCTTTTTAATGACATTTTCATATTCCTTAACCAATTTATAAAAAGTCGTCTTTTTAACATTTAATTCTTCCATCGCTTTAACAGCGGTCATCTCTCCTGCTTTCCAACGATCATAGACTTCTCTGAATTCTTCAGTAACCTCAACTTTAGGTCGACCAAATACTGTTCCATTTTGCATAGCCAAATCAATGCCCTCACGCTGCCGTTTTCGAATTCGATCCCTTTCTTCTTCCGCCATCCAGGATAGAATCTGCAAAACAAGATCCGCAATGAAAGTTCCTAAACTATCCTTAAATTGAGTAGTATCGAGCAAAGGCATATCTACCACCACAATATCGGCCTGTATGTTCTTCGTGATGTCATTCCACTCCTGTAAAATCTCTTCTTTGTTCCGCCCAAAGCGATCCAAGGAATGGATATATAGCACATCTCCTTTTCTCAACATCCGTTTAAGCAACTGATATTGAGTTCGATTAAAGTCCTTTCCACTTTGTTTGTCCATGAAAATATCTCGTTCGCCTATTCCCTTTTCTTTCATGGCCTCAAGTTGTCGTCCCTCGTTTTGATCCTTGCTGCTAACTCGTATGTATCCAAACTTTCGAACGTCCATCTGTATCTACCTCATTTTCATACCGTTTACTATTATTCTACTAAAAAACGTTCGTAAAAGTATATGAAAATTAGTGGTCGTTCGTAAATCTTTTTCGAAGTTTTATGAACGTACAAAACAGCTGATTTAAAGAAAAAACAACCCGTTCGCAAAAGTGTACTTTTACGAACGGGGTAACGATATCTATGCTATTTAAAGTAGAAAGTGACTTCTTTATCCGTTCACTACTAGAATTCGGGCAGTATTGGACTTTATCTTGTTTAGCAGACTCTTCTGTCCCAATTCAGGAGATTAGACACCGACTTTTTGAAGTTCCCTTGCCTTTAATTCACGTCGAAGGATTTTTCCGCTAATCGGCGTCTTAGGCAACTCCTCAAGAAATTCAATTTCTCTTGGTGCCGCATGAGCTGCAAGTCCACTTCGTACAAATTGGCGGAGCTCTTGCAGTAACGCATCACTTGCTTCATAGCCATTCTTTAAGACGATAAACGCCTTCACGATTTCCCCTCTCACCGCGTCTGGTTTTCCAATGACACCCACTTCTGCAACAGCTGGATGTTCGATCAATTTACTCTCCACTTCAAACGGACCGATTCGTTCACCTGAAGAATTGATCATATCGTCGCTCCGGCCTTGGAAGAAGATATAGCCGTTGTCATCGATTGTCGCCAAATCACCAGACACATACCACCCCTCGAACGGGAAGTACGTCGAATACTTAGCAGGGTCTTTCCACACTTCTCGCATCATGGCAGGCCAATTTGCTTTCAAAGCTAAATTACCAACTTCACCAGGCGCAAGCTTTTCGCCATCTTCTCCTAGAATCGCCGCTTCAATTCCTGGAAATGGTCTTCCCATCGATCCTGGAATAATCTTCTCGGATGGCAGATTAACAATGAGTTGAGCCCCTGTTTCTGTCATCCACCACGTATCATGGATACGATTGGACAACGTTTTGACCCCCCAACGGATCACTTCTGGATTTAACGGCTCGCCCACGCTTAAAACATGCCGGATCTTTGACAAATCATAAGTCGCTGTCTTTCCATCCCCTTCTGCCATCAACATTCTGAAAGCCGTCGGCGCACTATACCAAACTGTGACACCAGATTTCTCCAACACGGAATACCATTCATCGGCATTAAATCTACCGCCGTGAATTATAATCGTTGCCCGGTTAAGTAGTGGTGCGAAAACACCGTATACCGTTCCTGTCACCCAACCAGGGTGGGCGGTGCACCAATACACATCCTCTTCTTTCAAATCCAATACCCATCTCCCTGTAATGTATTGTTGGATCATTGCTCGATGCGCATGGACAATTCCTTTCGGGCGACCTGTCGAACCACTCGTATAATGAATATTAAGCGCATGTTCTAAATCCACCCACTCGATGATTTCTTCTTCAACTTCAACAACTCGCGCTTCCGCAAATAACGAAATCTCATCACTATTGCATTGTTCTGGTTCCGCCGTTATCAAAACCGTTTTCAGTGACGGCAATTCCGCACGCGGCACCCGTTTCATCAACTCTGGTGAAGCAATTAAATAAGTCCCCTCACAATCAGCAATCCGCTCCTTCACTGCGTCTTCCATAAACGCTTCAAAAAGCGGTCCGACAACAGCACCAAGCTTAATTGCGGCGAGCATTGCGATATGGCAATCGGGATGCTTTGATAAAAAGATAAAGACGAAGTCCCCTTTTTTCACCCCTTGCTTTTTCAAAACAGTAGCCCAGTGATCAGATTTCTCTTTCAATTCGCGATACGTTAATGTATACTCTTCATTTTCTCCAAAATAATGTAGCGCGACTTTCTCCCCAAACCCTTCCACGACATGGCGATCCACACATTCATAGGCCATATTCACTTTTCCAGTAACAGACCAACTAAAATTCGATTCAAGTTTTTCCCATGTGAAATCCTCTCTTGATGGAAGATCAGCTGTTATATTATAATTTCCTTCATATGGATAAATCACTTCTTCATTTTCCATGTTTAGTCAACCGCCTTTTCGATATGTAATAATTCTAGTATTTCCGCCTGCAAAGTCCCGGGCTGACCACCGAGGATGAAAATCCGGTCACATAAGTAAAGTGCTTCGTCAATGTCATGCGTAACGACCACCATCGTCGTTAAACGTTTCTTTTGAATTTTTAACAATAAATCTTGCAGTTGCATTTTAGTGAAAGCATCGAGCGCACTAAACGGTTAGTCAAGAAGTAAGACATCGGGCTGGCCAATAAGTGCACCTCCAATTGTTAGTTGTGTCTAACAATTGGGTTGCAGTTCATTTCGAGCGGGTCGCTGTTGTATTTTTATGATGTAATATTTACGCGGCCGATTTGTTTTGCGGGATGGCTATTAGTCAGTTGGTCATTGCCAAATAGATTGTTGCGGAAGGTGCCTTCTTCATATTCCTTGCGAACCAATCCGCGTTCCTGTAAGACGGGAACGACTAATTCCACGAAATCTTCAAAGGACCCAGGCGTGATGGAATAGACGATGTTAAACCCATCGACGTCCGCATAGTCCATCCAGTATTCCAACTCATCGGCGATCTGATGAGGATCACCGACAATGACCGGACCTAGACCGCCCAATGCGACTTCGTCTGCAATTTCATTCGGCGTCATGCCTGCAAAGCCTTTTAAAATGGAGCGCATTGCATCGTTTTGAATGTATTCAACTTTTTCATCCGGATCCACTTTTGACAAATCGACACCTGTCCATCCGCCGACTAGCGCGAATGCTCCATCACGGCTGATGTACCGCTTGTAATCTTCATATTTCGCCTGCGCTTCTTCGGTGGTCGGCGCGGTAATCGGTGTAATGGCTGCAATCACTTTGACATCATCCGCGGGTCGTCCGGATTGCACGATCTCTTGTCGGAAAGTGGCAACGATATTTTTCGTTTTTTCCGCTGAAGTGGATGAAATAAAAACAAGCTCCGCATGATTCGCAGCGAATTTTCGTCCACTAGAAGAGGCGCCCGCCTGGATGATGACAGGGGTCCGTTGCGGCGATGGCTCACATAAATGGTTGCCCGGCACGCTGAAGTATTTTCCATCATGATCTATGTCGTGAATTTTGGAAGGGTCTGCGTAAATGCCTTTCTCTTTATTCACAACAACGGCATCGTCTTCCCAGCTTGTTTCCCATAATTTATAGACAACTTCCATATATTCTTCAGCTCTTGCATAGCGCTCGTTGTGGCTTGTTTGCTGTGCCAGTCCGATATTTTTCGCAGCGCTATTCAAGTAAGACGTGACGACATTCCAACCGATTCTCCCATTCGTTAAATGATCCAACGTCGATATTTTTCTTGCGAACGTATAAGGATGCTCGTGTGTTGTGGAAGCCGTCAGTCCAAAACCGAGATGTTTTGTAACAGACGCCATGACAGGTATAACGAAAGCAGGATCGTTTGCAGGCACTTGGACACCATTCACAATTGCCGGATCCCTTGACCCTTGATACACATCATAAACGCCGAGCACATCCGCAAGAAAGACGGCATCGAAACGTCCTTTTTCCAAAAGTTTCGCAAGATGCGTCCAATAATCGATGGACTTATACCCCGGTGTGTTGTCCTCCGGATGTCTCCACAATGCATGGGATTGAAACCCTGCACAATTCATTTCAAACGCATTTAAATACATTCTTTTCTTTGTCATGTTATCGGCTCCTAACTTTTTAATTTTTGATCATGTCTTTCTAATTTGACCTTAGGTGTTTTCCTGGTATTAATTATTTCCTGATTAAAATCTGCTTTATTTATGTAGATCTAACCCTCTATATCATTCTAATAAACGAATGTACATGATAAAAACTCTTAATATTAATTTTCTGAATCAAATGCATTTAAAGCATTAACACTGTGAGCCAATGCTGAACCTGCTTTTAAAGCTGTTGCGACCATAATAGATTCTGCAACTTCTTCTTTAGTTGCATTTGCATGCTTTGCCCCTTTTGTATGAACGTCAATACAATATGGGCATCCTGTTGTGTGAGCAACCGCAACGGCGATTAATTCCTTTTCTTTAACGCTTAATGCTCCTTCTTTCATTGATTTTTGATCAAAATCAACAAATGAGCTAAAAATATCTCCATTTAGTTTTGAGAATTCTTTTAATCTGCTAAAGTAAGAGGCTTTGTATAAATCTTCGTCACCATTTCCATCATAAGCGTTTAAAGCATTTACACCATGAGCTAGTGCTGAACCTGCTTTTAATGCAGTGGCAACTAAAATAGCTTCTGACATTTCTTCCTTAGAAATATCTTGTGATTTTCCGTTTTTTACATGAACCTCGATGCAGTATGGACACCCTGTTGTATGAGCTACGGCAATGGCGATTAATTCCTTTAACTTTTTTGTTAATTTCCCTTCTGATAACGCCAGTTTGTCAAATTGTACAAAGGCTTTGAATACTTCTGGTGCTAGGTCGTTTAATTCTCCAAGGCGATTGAAATAAGACTTATTATATAATCCATTATTACTCATCATTAATTCCTCCCTAATATATATCTTAGTTGATGAAACTCTCTTTACTTTTTCGCTATTTGTAATAAAATGCAATTTAGTAACTGTGGTAACCATATATACCTACTAAGGGTCGGCTCTATTTTCAGTTCATCAAAGAACCGACATTAAAATCATACTAAGCTAAGGCTTGTTATATATATATTTACTAATTTTTCACCAGCAAACTAATATACATACAAATCAAGATACATTCCAACTCGAATTGGAATCCTCTAGCTGTCTAGCCGGCTTGTTATATTTAACAAAACATTAATAAAGTCTATTATCTATAGTATTAATGCCTGTTGTGCTTTTACAATTGCTTGATCTAAATCAGCAATAATATCTTCTACTGCTTCTAGGCCAATAGATAAGCGAATGAGCTCTTCAAATACGCCTGCAACTTTTAATTCTTCAGCAGATAATTGTTGATGGGTCGTAGAAGCTGGGTGGATAATTAACGATCTTGCATCCCCTACGTTTGCTACATGTGAGAATAACTCTACGCTATCAATTAAGCGACTACCTGCTTCACGACCACCCTTAATGCCAAATGTCAAGATAGAGCCGTAGCCATTTTTTAAGTATTTGTTGGCAAGTTTATGTGATGGGAAGTTTTCAAAAGCATTATAGTTTACATATTCCACCGATGGGTGATTTTGTAAATATCCAGCCACTTTCAGTGCATTATCGTTTTGTTTGGCAACACGCAAATGAAGCGTTTCTAAACCTTGTAGGAAATTAAATGCAGCATCCGCACTTAATGTTGGACCGAAATCACGTAATAATTGAACACGCAGTTTTGTGGCAAATGCAGCATCCGCTGTGTCTATTCCATAACGTAAACCATGGTAGGATTTATCTGGTTCTGTAAAGCCGGGGAAACGGCCTTGTGTCCAGTCAAATTTACCCGCATCTACAACTACCCCACCAATTGTTGTACCATGCCCGCCAATCCATTTTGTTGCTGAATGGACGACTACATCTGCTCCAAAGTCAATTGGGTTTGAGCCATATGGTGATGGAAAAGTATTATCGATAATTAACGGTAAGCCATACTCATGTGCAATATTGGCTACTGCTTCAATATCTAAAATATTTAAACTTGGGTTACCAACTGCTTCTGCAAAAATAGCTTTTGTATTTTCCGTGATTGCTACACGGAAGTTTTCTGGATTTGTTTCATCCACGAATGTTGTTTTAATACCATAATTAGGTAGTGTGTTCGCGAATAAATTATATGTGCCACCGTAAAGTGAGCCAGCTGCAACGATTTCATCGCCCGCTCTAGTAATGTTTAAAATAGAAAATGCGATTGCAGCCATCCCTGATGAAAGTGCTACTGCAGCCGTTCCTTTTTCTAATAATGCTACACGTTTTTCAAATACGTCCACTGTTGGATTCATAATACGTGAATAAACATTACCTGGTTCCTGTAATGCGAAAAGACGTTGCGCATGAGCAGTATCTTGGAACCCATAAGCCGTTGTACGGTAAATCGGTACAGCGATTGCTCCTGTTACAGGATCAGGCTGTTGTCCACCATGTAATAATAGAGTTTCTGGTTTAAAATTTGTCATTGAATAATTCCTCCTAGTTAGATATTTAAGATTTTACATTACGGTAGCTAGTTCAATTTTTTATGGCCAAACAATCTCGTTTTTAAATTTGTCAACAAGTAGATGCGTTAATATATCCTATAATTCATAGTTGAAAACCTTGTTTTAAGGATATAACAATTCTATTATTCGACATAATAATTATCAATTAATTTAAAATATTTACCCATTTAATATTTTTGTTAATTTTCAGAATTATAGAACCGAGGTGTAGCTCGGTTTACCACTTAGATGTAAGTTAATTATGACATTGATAAATCAATATAGCATAACACCTTAATTCTATCGCTTGCTATAGCTTTAAACTATATCTATGATTATTATTCAGCCGTAATGAATACAGAGCGTGTACGTAATTCGTTGGTACTTCTTTTGATGGTGTGTTTGTGATATATACGTTGATTCCCATTAGTTGTTTACTTTTTTCTTTCATGACAATACCTTTCTTTTTCTCACGTACAGCTTGGTTGTAGCTACCTGAATATAATAAGTCTATACCAAGTGCCAATCCCAACAATGTAGTGCTGGCTGCGTATCTAAGCTATTTCCCTTAGACTTTCATGGATCAGGATACCCGTTGATCAATTTAATATAGATAACTTTAATAAAAGAACAAAGGAAAAGAGCATGTTTTGATAAAGATTGATCAAAACACGCTCTTAATATATCCCGATACTTACTACTCCTTATTCCTTGTAATTTTTTAGCCATCAGTGTTTATAAAATGGCAAGTTAATCCTAGTTCCTTTTGCTTTGCATCCCATTTTATCATCGAAATACTTTTTAATAGCTTAGATTGGGATTTTAATTGAATAGTTTTTAAACATTTTCTTTTTATCCAAAATAAATTCCCCTTATGTGACAGTATGGATCTTTTCATACCGTTTTCTTCAATTTTTTCGCAGCAAAATTACCAAAGGATTGAACGATTTGAACGAGTACGATTAAAATGGCAACCGTACCAAACATGACAGGTAAATCCCATTGTTGATAACCATATCTAAGGGCTAGATCACCGAGCCCTCCTGCTCCAATAACACCAGCCATTGCTGTCGCCCCAATTAAACCAATTAGAGCAATTGTCATACAAAGTAAAATTCCCGGACGTGCTTCTCTTATGATGATACGAGTAACGATTTGTAAACGAGATGCCCCCATTCCTCGATACGCTTCAATGATTCCATAATCTACTTCAAGTAAAGCTGTTTCGACCAGTCTTGCAATATATGGAGCAATGTACACAATAAGCGGAACGATTGCTCCTGGAATTCCGATTGATGTGCCTACAATCAATTCGGTAAATGGAATGATAGCTAGCATTAAGATAATAAATGGTAACGATCGAATGATATTAATAATTGTATTTAATATATGAAACAACCATTTATTTGGAGCAAGATGATTAGGTCTTGTTATAACTAGTAAAACTCCTAAAGGAATCCCGATAATTGTTGCAATGATAAGTGAAATGACGACCATTAAAGTTGTTTCATATAAAGATAACGTAAATAACGAGAGCAGTTCATCAAATCGATTCATCATTACGCTAATACCTCCACAGGTTTTTCATTGATTTCCCAACTTACTTCAACATGATACACCGTATCTTGTAAATATGTTATAGCTTGCTTAAGCTGATCATCGTCACCTGAAATATGAACTAATAAAATCCCTAAGGGAATTCCTTTTAGGTAGGTAATGGAACCATGTACTATATTATTCGTAACAGAATATTCTGACGATACTGTGTTTAGGACAGGATTTAAAGCAGAATCACCCCGAAAGGCTAAACGTAAAATATAGGAATGACCAAATTTCCGTAAATTCTCTAGCATTTCTTCAGTAATCGTATCATCATATAGATTCCGTAAGAAGTTTTTCGTGGTTACTTGTAACGGACGGCTAAAAATGTCAAGGACCGTACCTTGTTCAATCACTTCTCCTTTATCCATCACAGCCACACGATCACATGTTTTTTTAATAACATCCATTTCATGTGTTATGAGAACGATTGTTAAACCTAGCTTTTTATTAATATCTAACAGTAATTCCAGTATCGAATCTGTCGTTTGTGGATCCAATGCAGATGTTGCTTCATCACATAATAAGATTGCAGGGTCCATCGCTAATGCTCGGGCAATACCGACTCGTTGCTTTTGACCGCCTGATAATTGGGCAGGATATTGCATTTTTTGATCCTCTAATCCGACAAGCGCAAGCAAATCTCCCACTTTTCGTTCAATTTCCTTCTTTGGCACATGGTTCATACGAAGAATTTCGGCGACATTATCGAACACATTATAAGAAGAGAGAAGATTAAACTGTTGAAAAATGATACCGATTTTTTTTCTTACGGTTCTTAATTCTTTTTCATTTAATGTTAAAAGATTTCTCCCATTAATGATTACTTCACCGCTTGTTGGTTTTTCAAGCAGATTGATCATTCTGAGTAAAGTACTTTTTCCTGCTCCGCTAAAGCCAATTACGCCAAAAATTTCGCCTTTCTCGACACGAATATTTACATTTTTCAATGCTTCAACTTCTGATTTACCCATTTTAAAAACCTTATTGATATTTTTTAACTCAATCATTTAGCTCTCCCTCCCTAATCAAGTTGAAAAGGATCATCCGTTACGATAATGACATCCTTGTATTTTTTCTCAATAAATTGCTTCACCGCATCTGAATGATACAATTCTGTAATTCTTTTATAATCTGCATTATCTTTATCTTTCTCCTTTGTTGCTACTACCATTGGGTATTCTGTTCCTGTCTCTAAATAGATCGATTCCTTCTTTGGATCTAATCCTTGACTATATGCGTTTGTGCTAGCAACCACTCCAACGTCAATGCTGTTCAATGTGCGTAGCATTAAAGGACCTTCTATTTCTTTAAAATAAAATTTTTTCGGATTACTTTCAATATTATTTAATGTTGCATGTGTAGAGGTGGACTTTACTGTAATTAATCCTGCTTCCTGATAAAGAAGTAATGAACGCTCTAAATTGATCGGATCATTTATTACCCCAAGTGTTGCTCCTTCAGGAATATCATCAATGCTCTTATATTCATTTGAGTAAATACCTATCGTACTATTATATGTGGAACCAATTGCGACAACAGGTGAATTACGATCTTTAACATATTGCCCTAAAAATTGTTTAGTTTGGAACATATTCAAATCTAATTCCCCACTGTCTAGAGAACGATTTGGCGTAATAATATCATTGAATTTAATTACCTCTAAATCGATTCCTTCTTTTTTAGCTTCCTCTTTTACAACATCCGTAATTTCCTCTGGTGGTCCTCCTGTAACGCCGATTCTTATTGTTCTTTCCTCTTTATTTCCAGTTGATTCTGAATTTGTACAACCAGTAATGAAGATAAGAATGGATAACATAAATACCGCTAATAATTTTTTGTTCATGTTTATTCTCCTTTAATTTTTTATTTAGGTATTTTTTAAAGTAGGAGAGACTCGTTTAAATTCTCTTACTCTCATAAAAATTTTATTTTAAACATTTTCTTTTAATTTAACTTTTGGATAATCCAAGCCAAGGTGATCCCTAAGCATTTTCCCTTCATAGTCTGTTCGGAAAAGACCACGGTTTTGCAATTCAGGTGTTACATAATCGACAAAGTCTTTAATTCCACCAGGGAAGTATGGGAATTTTACATTAAAACCATCACACGCTTCATTAAGGAACCATTCACTTAATTTATTGGCAACAAGGTCTCCTGAACCGACTACGAATAAGTGACCTTGTCCTCTAACAAAGAGTTTCGCTAATTGTCGAATCGTTAAATTTTCCTTTTTGGAAAGATCAGATAAGATTTTAAATCTTCCCTTTTCACCATTATATTGATCAATACTTGGAAAATCTGGTAGTAAAGAATCAGGAGAATATTGAATTAAATCTAAACCAAGATACCTTGATAGCATTCCAATTCCTAACTCCGGTAATATTAACTCTTGGAAGTGTTCATATTTTTCCTCCGCTTCCTTTTGAGTTTTTGCTGCAAACGGGACAACACCAGGCATAATTTTAAACTGATTTGGATCCCTTCCATAGCTAATCACCTTTTGCTTCATTTCTTTGTAAAAAACTTTACCTTCCTCTAAAGTGGAGGATGCAATTGTAAAAAATACATTCGCTACTTTGGCTGCAAAATCATTTCCTCTTGGGGATGCACCAGCAGATAGTAGAACCGGGTTCCCTTGAGGTGATCGAGGAATATTTAAGGGACCTCTCACTTTGTAATACTTTCCTTCAAAATGAATCGGATGAACCTTATCCCCATCTAAAAACTTCCCATTTTCACGATCAAATAATAATGTATCATCCTCCCAGCTATCCCAAAGCTGCTTCGTCACTTCGACAAATTCCTCACATCTTTCATATCTTAATGCATGATCCAAATGATTCGTTTCACCGTAATTCTGTGCTTCATTATCATGAGATGAAGTGACAATATTCCATGCTGCACGGCCACCGCTTAAATGATCAAGAGTCGAAAACTTCCTTGCCACATTATAAGGATGATGATAAGTAGTAGATAATGTAGATACTAAGCCAATTTTACTTGTTAAGGCAGCAAGTGTTGCCATAACCGTCGATGCCTCCAATCTGACTTGCGGTGTATATTCGAGATCTTCCACATTATGAGCAAGAACATCTGCGATAAAGAGCATATCGAACTTTCCTTTTTCGGCTAACTCCGCGATTTCTTTATACAAACTTAATTGCACTACTTCCTCCGTTTTTGTTTCTGGATAACGCCATGCTGCTAAATGATGTCCTAAATACGTTGTGAAAAAAGCACCTAAATGCATTTGTTTCTTCCCCATTAAAATCTCCTCCTATTGATGAACGATTTGTTTTTTTCGAAAATCTTCTATTGCACTTGAAGCAATTAGATTGACGACCATATCAGGATGCGGCGGATTGTAGGTTCCACATTGTATATCCCTGAAATACCTTTCTAATGGAAAATCTTTAGACAAAGCATTTCCGCCTGCAATGTTCATGGCCAACTCGACAATTTTCAATGCGTTATTACATATGGTATATTTTGCAATTGATACTTCATTAGATAACTTATTTCTCAAATCCGGATGGTTATCCCACTTCTCGGCTAGAGTATAAAGCAAAGTACGTGCAACACTTAGATGAATATCGATCTCACCTATTTTTTGTTTTACATGTGGCGCCTCTGAGATCATTTTTCCTAAACTAGGTGAAAATTTACTATCAGCATATTCAATAATAAAATCCCTTGCAGCAAAGGCGATTCCAAGATAGATAGCTGGGATTTGTAAGGAATAAGCTCTACTGAAATTTGTAAAACGGTTTTCTTTATCCACATAGGATAAGAGTGAGTTATTGGGCACAAAGACATTATTCAGCTCAATATCATGACTACCAGTACTCCTCATTCCTAAAGAGTCCCATGTGTGAATGATATTGACTGATGCATCTTTTTCTATTAAAAACTCCGCTACTTTATCTTCCTCCTCTATGTATGCTAGAACGGTAAAATGCTTTAAAATTGGTGACAAAGTGGCGAATGACTTTCTGCCAGTAATCACATATCCACCATATTTTTTTTTGGCAATTGTCGATGGCTTACCACCCCTTACAATATTGCCAGCCCCTCTTTCAGTAGCAAAAACATTCAACAAATTCCCATGCAAAACGGCATCTTGAGATAATTTCTGAAACACTTCTTCTTTCCAAGGTCGAGAAATGCTAAGATTAAAAAAAGTCATCAAATGCCAACCTACAGCTAAAGCCGTTGAACCTGAACCTTTAGCTAATTGTTCCTGAACTAGTAAAGTTTCATATAATGAAAGCTCATCGCCTCCATATTCCTTTGGTATCGTCAACTTCAAATACCCTTCTCTTTCTAATAATTCAAAGTGCTCAAAAGGAAATTCACCTGTTTCATCATATTTTGCTGCAGTTAATTGAATTTCATCAGCTATTCTCTTTGCATATTTTACAAGTTTTGCATCTTTTATATTTCGAATATAAATATCCTGTTCATGCATTGAAAATCCCCTCATTTCTATGTTTGTGCGCAAATCACTTCACTATTAATCTCTTTTCTTTTATATTTTTAGTATTTAGTTCGCACATCGGCACTTTGCTTGTTGATAAAAGAAATAGTTCATATTGAAATTAAGACTTTCGCTACTTTGGTAAGCTTTAGATTCATATAGGCACTTTAAATTTTATTTATTAAGCCCCAGTCATTTTTCCTATGATATATAGTGATGAACTGTAATAATCTCATAATCATTCCCACTAATTTTGTTTCATCGTTTTTCACCTACTCATTAATGTATCTTTGGTATATCAATTGCCAACACTAAAATAAGGTTTACCGATCAAATTACTTGGTATTTTTGCAAAAATAAACCCCTCCTAATAATAAGAAGAGGATAAAAGATTCGTTTCTTTTACTCTTCTCATCTTTCAAGCTTTCACTTGCTGGAATTGGCACAGTACTTTAAAGTCTGCTGCCGAGGTATCATTGGGCCAGTCCCTCCACCTCTCTAGATAAGAAAAAGATTAGATTAAATTGTTAAACTAAATTTAAATCATTTTATTTCTTGTGTCAATCAAATTTTTCTGAATTTTATAAAAACCAAAACATTATACTCTACCAACAAAGCGTGATGATCTTAATTAGTCAAATTGGATGACTTTGTAGTATGTAATGTAAAGATACCAATTTACCCTTCTAATTCTGTTCAGTTTTGAATAGAAATCCTCTCCTAAAATTTATTCTTTAACTCTTTTCTGAAGAAGCGTGAGATATTAATTCCTGCACCGTTAAAATATCGGCTCCGCCATTTGATATATTTACCGCATATGTGTGCCTAAACTGATGTGATTTGAAGTAAGAGAGATACCAGAATATTCACAAAGCAATCAAAGGCGGAAATGTCATTTTCGGACGTTTTGACCGTATGAAGAGACAATTAGAAGGTGTAAGAAAAGGGTAGGTGTTAAGCGTTGCTAATTTTGACCGTGAGGAGCAACTAAGGCAGCTACACGAAAAAAGCAAGCAACCAAAACCAAGGTCAAGGAAGCTATTAAACGCCTGACAAAGAACTCGAAAGTAATTAACTTTAATAGCGTGGCAGCAGAAGCCTACAGAATTTTCCCGTTCTTCATTTTCTGTAGTTTGTTGTTCATTCTCAGAACAGCCCGCAATTAAAGGTATTGCAAGCAAAAATATTGCTAAAATTTTTTTCAACTTCACTCACCTCTATCTTTCGAAAATCATTTCAGAACTAATCAACAAGGAATACAGTTTGCTTTGAAGAGAATTGGATTGAGGTCTTGAATGAATAGTAGCACTACATTTATTCCATTTTTTCAATAATCATTGTAAAATCACCGTTAAGATTTTCAAGCTTTTCTATACCAAATTCAATTTCCCCTAGTTTAATAAGCCCGTTTGAATATCCAAAATCCTTATAAAATATAGCTAAATTCCCCCATGGAGCATAATAAGTGAAGTCTCCAACTGTAGGGTCAATTCCTGATGGTGCCTCTTCAGTAGTTAATTTATTTTCTGGATAACTAATTTTTTCCGTTCCTGCATAATCTTCAAATGTTAATGTAAGTGGGAGTAATGATAAAAAATCCTTACTTGTTGGATTATCATCCATGTTGACAATGACTTCTTCATTGTTAAATGTTAATTTTATTCTCATATCTTCCATAGCATCTGACTCTTCATTATCAAGTGTAGAATCTTGGCTATCCTCGTTGTTTGATTCATCAGCTGTTACTCCTTGTTTGCTATTTTGATGGATAGTCAAACTTTCTTCGCTGCTTGTATTTTCTTTATTGTTCCTGCTATCGCAAGCTGTTAAAAACATTGAAGATACTGTGAGTGATAACAACAGTATCTGTTGAACGGTTTTTTTCATTATAGTCCCCTCAATTTAAAAATATGTTACATATACAAATTACTACATTTGGTAAAAAATACCTCAAAACAATGAGGCATTTTAAAATAGAAAGATATTCCTACCATTGTTGCTTCCGCAAGCTATCAAAAGTATTGAAATCGCTAAAGTAGATAAAAGAACCCATATGGGACTTCTCATCTCTGCCTCCTTATTTATCTTTGCATTAGTTGAAAAAGTATAAATATCTATGAAGTGATCATAGAGAAAAGGATGTCCAAAAGCTAAGCCATTTGGACACCCTCGTAATCTCTAACAGGGATGATGATTTATCCGATTCACATTGTACTTATGTCAATTACGAAACGATATTTCACATCTGAAGCCAATACACGTTCATAGGCTTCATCAATTTGATCGGCTGAAATTACTTCAATGTTAGGAACAATGCTATGCTTTGCACAGAATTCCAACATCTCCTGGGTCTCACGGATGCCGCCAATCAACGAACCTGCAAATGAGCGCCGCCGACCGATTAAGTTGATGGCGCTCACTGACAACGGTTCTGCCGGAGCACCAACGTTTACCAACGTGCCGTCAAGAGTCAGCAACCCTAAATAAGCATCTAGATTGATCTGGGCACTTACTGTATTGATGATCAGGTCAAAGGATTCCGCCAATTTCTCGAATGTTCCAGGATCGCTTGTGGCATAATAGTCTTTCGCACCAAACTGCAAGCCGTCTTCTTTCTTTTTCAGCGACTGTGACAGAACAGTCACTTCGGCGCCCATGGCGTGTGCAATCTTGACAGCCATATGGCCGAGGCCGCCTAGACCGACAACCGCCACTTTCTTCCCTGGTCCTGCACCCCAATGATTCAATGGAGAAAACGTTGTGATTCCGGCACACAGCAACGGTGCTGCGGCGTCAAGTTCGATGTTATCCGGAATTCTTAAAACAAAGTCCTCTGTGACGACAATATGGGTTGAATAGCCGCCTTGAGTCGGCTCGCCGTATTTGTCCACACCTGCATATGTAGGAATATTGCCCTTTAAGCAGTATTGTTCTTCGCCTTTACGGCAGTTCTCGCATTCGCCGCATGAGTCAACCATACAGCCGACCCCTACCCGATCACCCACTTTGTACTTTGTGACCTCTGCTCCTATCTCTGTGACAATTCCCGCTATCTCATGTCCGGGTACTAGCGGATAATTCACCGGTCCCCACTCGCCGTGGGCCGTATGGATGTCCGAATGGCAGATACCTGCAAATTTGATTTCAATCAGTACATCCTGCAAATCAAGGTCGCGCCGTATGATTTCCGTTTTTTGAAAAGTTTTGTCTGGACCGTCGATAGCCCGTGCTTTAACAGTTGACATATAAAAACCTCCTGTAATATAAATAGTTCACTAAAACCTGCATATAACGGATATAACGAAAGGATTCAAATGGAAATTCCCTTTCATTTCTTGCTATCCGTACTCACTGATCCTACAAAAACATAGTAACACTTATAGTTAACTCTAGGTCAAGGGATACGTTCTTTTCATTTAAAAACCTTCGGCAGACGTCTCTATCCCTGATGCTTTCCGCTTTCCTCAAATACAGTTTTGACCTATCACCTTAACGATGATATCCTTTCTTTAAACCATAGAGCTTGCTCGAAGTTTAAGAGATTTATAAAAGGAGGAAGTACAGGATGGCCACCTATTCAATCGGCGAAGTTGCAAAAAAGCTAAACCTTTCCGTATATGCCTTGCGCTACTATGACAAAGAGGGTCTCATGCCTTTTGTCGAACGGACCGCCAGCGGGAATCGCTTATTTAAAGAATCCGATATCAGCGCTTTAAAAATAATTGAATGCCTAAAAGCCACAGGTATGCCAATCAAAGAAATTAAACATTTTATCGATTGGTGTTCTGATGGGGATTCCACACTTCAGAAGAGATATGACATGTTTATGGAACGAAAAGCAATTGTTGAAACGCAGATGGAAGAACTGAAAAAAACAATGGAAGTCATCGAGCATAAATGCATGTACTACAAGACGGCTTTGGATGCCGGCACGGAAGATATCCATAAAACCGATAAAATTGAGATTTCCTAACCAATTGAAAGACACTTATATTCCATACTCATAGAATGCAGGTGTTTTTTGTATCCAACAATACCGCTTAAATTTATAAATTTATAAAAAACAGCTAGAAGTTATGCTCATTGAAGAACGAAATTTCTAGATGAATTCATTGCAATCAGTTCAACACAAGGACGGATCGTTTATTACGTAAGACGAATCAAGTATTGCTTACCGCTACAGATTTAAAACCTCTACTTGATCCGGATAAAGATAGTCAAGGCACATAGCAATATGAGCCTCCTCCTTGCCCCATATAATAGTACAAGCGCCACAACTCCAAAAATTACTCCATTCATTTCATCCTTAGAAAGGAGGTGATCCAGCCGCACCTTCCGATACGGCTATCTTGTTACGACTTCACCCCAATCAATCTGTCCCACCTTAGGCGGAGGACCGGGATGGACGCACCGCTGGTGTACCTGATATAAAGTTATGCCTAGAAGGCATATTGATAATAATGAATGGAAGTACTTCTTGCTTGCTATTCCGCATAGTCTGTTCTTAACAGCTATAGATAAATAGTTATGCTCTCATTCTTTCATAAACTCAATGTTTTTCTGATACGTTGGATCGATCCTTTGAGAATTTATGTTGCATCTCTTCAAAAAAACCTGGTGCTTCTTCCACACAATATTCAAGCCAGATTCAAGTCGTGGCTCCAGCGGCCGAAAACAAAGGTTCCGATCACTTGATGTATTGTCTATTTTATCCAGGGTGACTGCATAACCAATCCCCTCTTCGACCATAATGGCCGCATTATAGGCTTAATGACAGGGTTCTTGCTCTAGACCGCAAAGTAAATGTGAAGAAATAATAAAATAAGCCTTATTAGTTTATTTCTCCTAGTTTTCTTCGATTTATTGCCCTATATAGAGAACCTTGAGATATTCCGGTTGCTGAGACTATCTCTTTAACAGAATATTCTTTACTGTCATACATCCGAAGTGTAACAGTGAGCTTTTCTTTATCTAGCTTGGGTCTACCTAATGTTTTTCCACGCTTTTTGCTTGCTTCGAGTCCTTCCTTTACTCTTTCAGCAATTAAATTCCTTTCTAATTCAGCAATTACACACATCATTTGAAACATGGCTTTCCCTGTTGATGTTTTAGTATCCATATTTTCTTTTAATGAGATAAAATGCACACCTTTTTCTTCAAATTGTTGAATGATATTAAGAATATCTAACGTTTTACGTCCTAAGCGAGATATGCTTTCTACAACAACTGTGTCTCCTTTTCTAATTACTTCAAATAGTTGTTGAAGTCCTTTTCGATCCTTTGTTGTTCCAGTAAACTTTTCTTTAACAATTTTTTCACAACCATAGTCAGTAAGCATACTTAGTTGACGGTCCAAGTTTTGGTCAACTGTAGAGACACGTGCATAACCAATAATCATAAATATTTCTCCTAATAAAATGTGATACGTTCATTTTACTTGGGATAGTTTTTTGTAAAGGTATTTGGTAATCTTTTTGGTAATTATTTTTGGTAATCTAAAATCTTAGTAATATCAAAGACTAGTGAGTTATAAATCGTCGTTACAAAAATACTGGTTTTTGGTAATGGTATACAATAACATGGCAGTTATGTTATTCAGCAAACGGACCAGATTGTTTAGCAAGGGATATAAAAAATGGTATGAGTGAGGAGAATCAGATGCTGATTTTATGATTGCATTTTCTGCCTTAAAATTAGCTATTATAACTACCCAATAAGTGCATTTATTCACAAGCTTCGATGAAGAAGCCAGACAAATAAAAAAGCAGCCCGATTTATTTTTAAATCGCCTGCCTTTTTTAATTTATACGTAACAAATTAGACTATCCTCCTTTTCCATAGTACCAACCCGATCCAAATAACAAATATTAATGCTATTACCAGTATAATAATCCAAGAAAATGGATCGTTATCAGAAATAGGTAAGATAACATTCATACCAAAGAAACTGAATACAAGTGTTGGAAGAGTTAAAAAGACTGTTAATAACGTAAGAGTTTTCATTGTATTATTCAATTCATTAGCTATTAGCGAAGAATACGACCCCGTTATACTGTTCAAAATTCTTGTATATAATTCTGTGGTCTCAATTCCTTGATTATTTTCAATTCTTACATCTTCTAGAAGATCTTGGTCATCTACATATAACTTTATGGAATTGGTACGAGATAGTTTGGTTATAACATCCGCATTAGCCTTTAATGATGTGAGAAAATAAACCAAACTTTTTTCAATCTCCATTAAGTCATAGAGTTGCTTGTTCGTTAATGAGTCACGAAAATTACTCTCTATTTTAAGACGTAGTTTGTTGAGCTGTTTTAATTTTTCTATATACTGAGTTGAAATTGAAAATAATATCTCTAATGCAAAACGACTCTTCATTAAGGTGTTAATATTTTTCTTGATTAAATTCTCTAAAAAGTTGCCCGATTGGCTACAAACCGTAACAATGTAATCCGTTCCTAAGATTATTCCAATAGGAATAGTAATATAAGAATCAAGTTGATGGCTATTAATATCAATAGTTGGAAAATCATTAATAATTAATGTACAATTCGTATCTTCATCATATTGAATTCGAGCACTTTCTTCTAAATCTAATGAATCTTCTAAAAATTCAATTGGGATATTACAAAGTTGAGATACCTCTTTAAGTTCTTCTTTTGAAGGTGCGATAATATTTATCCAGCTATTCTTTTCGAAGTTTTCTATTATTTCTAGGGTTCCATCACGAGAGGATTTATAGGTAATAAACATGATATATCATCCTTTCTATTTTTAATCTAAAATCTTACGTAAGTAAAATTGAAGTTAACCCAATGCAACATCGAGAATCATCATCAACACAAAACCAATCATTAAACTTATAGAAGCCAGATCCTTATTTCCTTTTTCTTGTGAGCTTGGAATTACTTCTTCAGCTACAACAAATATCATTGCTCCGGCCGCAAAGCTCAATGCATAAGGTAATAATGGTTCAATAAATGCGACGGCAAATGCACCAATGACTGTGGCTATAGGTTCGACCATACCTGAAAATTGTCCGTAGAAAAAGCTTTTTCTACGAGACATTCCGTCACCTCTTAAAGGCATTGAAACCGCCACACCTTCAGGAAAGTTTTGAATACCGATTCCGAGGGCAAGGGTCAAGGCACCTGCTAAAGAAGTTTCCGTCCCCCCATTTGCAAGTGCACCAAAAGCAATCCCGACAGCTAATCCTTCTGGGATATTATGAAGGGTGATGGCAAGGACCAACAATGTACTTCTTTTTCTTTTTTTTAGGATAAAATCCTTCCGCTTCTCTAAGAAGAGTATTTGGATGAAGATGGGGTAGAATCTTATCAATTCCCTATAAAAAAATACCACCTAATAAAAATCCAAATGTTGTTGGAAACCAAGCTCCTCTGACATTTCGATTGCTGGTCCCAGCAAAGACCAATAACTGGCTGCAATCATTACACCTCCTGCAAACCCTAACATACTATCTAGTAATCGCTGGTTTATTGTTTTTGTTGCAAAAACGAGCGTAGCCCCTAACGCAGTCATTCCCCACGTAAATAAGGTGGCTATAAATGCTTGTATTATAGGATTAAAATTTTGAAAAAAATTAACCATAAGAAGGACTCCTTTCTAAACGATCCTATAATTAGTTTAGGTCCAAAATGTTTCCCCCAGGAAACATTTTGGACCTAAGAAAACCGTCTATTGAAAATAACACTAATCTTTCTTAGGAATCACCGGTACCAAAAGGAATGAATCATACTTTCCGCCGGCGTAAACCGAATGAGTTCCTTTGTTCACTGTATCGGTGTGCCCATAACCCCTTGAGCCTGTCGGGTTGTCATCGATAATTATGTCGCTGCCTTTTATGACCAGCACCAGAATTTCCCCACTCTTGAGGAATATGCTTGAAGGCAATATTTCAATTTCTACCGGCACAATCTCGCCTTTACTAAGCTTCAATAATCTCTTGTGCTTAAGGACAGGCTGATAAGGAGTAGATTTCACAGGATCCAGCTCTCTATGGGAAACCCTCAGCCATCCGCTAGCCACCTGACCATCTTCAAGATGGTTAAAGTTGGGCAAGAATACTTCATTACCGTGTCTGTCTAACTTCTTAATGCCGACAAAAAGATCCATATCATCCGTGTCATCGGTGGAGACCCAGAGCTTGAGTTTCATATTTCCGGTGAGCTCCATGTCCTCGTCAGCAGTAAACTTAAACCTTAAATCACTGTTTTCTGTCTGACCAGGTTCGGCATTATAGGTAAGTCTGGTTTCGTTCTGAACGGGAGCCTGCTGCAGGGACATTTCTTTACCATTTAGAAATTGTTTGGAATATTTTGTTTGGGCTATCGGCCACTCATTCGCGGTGCGAATGTGTCCCTTATAGAATTTTTCTCTGACCTCGTAGCGTACCCGAGGCGTATCCATCCAATCATTCTCAATGCCTTTCAGGAAATAATCGAAGAACTCCTTCTGCTGTTCCAGCGATTCACGCAAATAGTAGGTTTCCCATTCCTTGCGGCCATGAACCAGCAGCCACTTGTCTTTGGATGAAGCCTGTTTAAAGCCTTCAAAGGTACCACGGTTATGCAACCCTTGGGTGGACCAGCTGGCGCAAACAAACATTGGTACCTTGATATCGGACAATGTAACCTGTCTTTCCTCCCAGTGCTCATCGAGTAACGGATGTTCTTTTTGCGCCGCTACCATTTCTTCTATGTTGTTATTTGGCCACCTGGTATGTTGCAACTTCTCGAAATCAGCTGAGAAAACCGTTTCCGGTATTCCGCCGTGAAAGTACCATTCCCGGTACAGATCAGAAGTCCCTTCCCACGGGATGACCGCCTTCAGATGAGGCGGATTTATAGCGGCCACCCGCCATTGGGTCATGGCCAGATATGACACACCGTTTAGTCCCACATTGCCATCGCTCCACTCCTGAACGCCGGCCCATTCGATGACTTCATAATAATCTTGAGTTTCCGTTTTCGTCCAAGGATAGAGGTCACCTTCCGAATTTGAACTACCCCGCGTTGCGATTTTAATCAATATATAATCGTTTGGCACCCAAAAACCGGGATCAGGTGACTCAAATGGCGCAAAAAGAGATGTAACGATAGTGCCTACCGTCGGCCAGACTTGACGAAAAGTATCATAGGGGGGTAAGCCATCTTTATTATATGGATCCATGCTCATTACTACCGGGAACTTCCCTGGCTTATCCGGACGGAATACATTGACGTAGATTGTGATCCCATCCCGCATTTTGATGGGAACGTCCTTCTCCATTATCATCTCTTGATTTCCATAGTGCGCAGTAGTCATGACTATTTTGTTCAAACCTGGTTTAGTGTCATTGGGATGTGTCGGTTTAAGATCAGGGCGACCCAAGAATTTATTCATTTTACATTACTTCCTCTCATTTAGAAATTGACCGCTGGAATCCATAAGCTTCTTTAATTTTATAAAAAGTATCCCCAACTTTGGGTGAAAAACTGAGCTTATTTGAAATCGAATTTTCATAACGCATATTTTCTTTATGTTGTCTGTACCCCCTCCTAGATGTTAAGTTATAATAAGTAATGAACAACCTGTTGTGTATCACATTTCAAATTATAAAATTAGATTAGGTTCTGTTCAATAATTAAAAATGGCAAATGTGTTGGTTATGGAACACCTTTAATAATTGTGTTGGGTAAAATTAAGGAGGAATTTGCTTGCGTAATAGTAATGCTGATTTACGTGTTATTCGGACAAAAGAATCAATTCGTCACGCATTAGTAGAATTAATAAATGAAAAAGGTTTTGAAGCACTTACAGTTAAGGACATAACAACTAGGGCGAAAATTAATAGAGGTACATTTTATGCACATTACCAAGACAAATTTGATTTAATGACTAAATGTGAAGAGGAAATTATGCATGATATGTCCAAAATTACAAAACAAAACTTCCCAAGTGTTATTGTCGCACTTGAGACTGACTCTCAGATTTTGACACCATTTTCCTTAACAGTTTCATTATTTGAGTATTTAAATATAAATAGTGGATTTATGAAAGCAGTGTTAGGTCCCAAAGGGGATTTATCATTTCAAACAAGACTGAAAGAATTTATGTGGGAAACACTCTATGGAAATAATCCAAACGCATTTATAAAAGAAGAAAATTTCCTTGTTCCAGGACAATATTTAGCTTCTTATATGGGAAATGCAATAATAGGGGTAATTCAACAATGGTTGGAAAGTGGCAGGAAAGAATCTCCTCAAGAAATGGCTCGTATCCTAACGACCATTACGGTTAATGGGCCCTATTTTGCTGCTGGTTTAAAAAAATAATCCTCAAAGATTAAAGGACACTCCATAGAAAGAACTGGGACTGTCCCTTTATTACAATAAAACTTCTGTTTCTGACATAAAAAACAGCTGCCTATTGGCAGCTAGAGCTGTATAAATAATGTTGTTTATTAAGATTAATTTGGTTTGAAATATATTGGTTTACCCCTTTTGGGAATGAACCTTTAGAAGCTGTCCCATTTAATAAATTAATACGGTCTAAATATGGTTTGAAATCAGATAATGAAATGCTGTAAAAATCTCATTCCGTGATAGGGCAGCCACGGACGAGAAAATAACGTCTTAGACTGCTACTCTTCTATTAAACTATCATGTCCCGTTAGCTCAATCATCTATTAACAAATCTAATTAAAAATCTTTGTTATTTCGGGCAGAACCTACTACTTTTAACCCTTCTTATATAGAGCTCTTCAACCTTCGTCTTGGTGTTCTTCCTCCATTTGCTCGAACCAATTGCGGACTTGCGTGGCGCCGTTATCGTCAAAGAAGCGCTTTAGACTGTCGTCCGACATTTCCGCCAAAGGCGACGAATACTCATACATCCTTTGCTCATAGGAGCGAATGGATTCCTCGAAATCACCGTATTGGACAAGAATAATTCAACCACCACTTTGGGAATATCTTGTTTCTTAGAAGGAAATCTCACTTTTTGTTGAAAATACTTTAATAACACTGCAAATCCTAAACGACTTGCCCCTGTTTTATTACCAATCAGTTTTCTTTCAATTGGTACTACCACAAAATGCTCTAGTAGCTCATCTTCATTCCAATTTCATTTCATAGCCACTCTTCCCCTAACTTAATATAGTAACTATTTTGAGTGTAATCTATTGTTTAGGGGATGGGAAACTATACTTTGCGGTCTATAGCAGTAACCCTGTCATTAAGCCTATAAACACATGCTGTTTTAATTTCTTGTAGTAGAAAAAACCTGTTTTTTCGTAAAACACTAAATTTGTGCCCCATAAGGTTGGCTTATGATATTTTATTATTGCGATTAATTTCTCCCGATTGTTGTTTTCTTTTTATGGTAGTGGCGGCAATCTGCACGACCATCATCACTACGTTAATTTTAATCAGCCCCGCTATTGCTTGCTGTTGAGAAGCTATCCGTCGCATCGTGAATCCAGCCAAGGCAAATGGATTAAATCCATATTATTATCTTCGCCATCTATTTGAGCAGCTTCCCAATATGGATTTGACAGATATAGATGCCATAGATTGACTACTGCCATGGTCAACAACCTTACCTGTTACTTGTATCGTCTTTAACAAGTTACCTAAATAATAAATCAAGTCCTGACCTCTATGAAGGTGGGGACTATTTGACGCTTACAGTTTAAGTAAGATTGATAGAAGAAATGAAATGATATAAAATTCAGTTTTTTTGTGCTTTATAGACCACTAAGCAATAACAAAATGTAGTCACAGCAAAAATAACCGAAACAGCTGCTGTTATTTTTTTCATTATTTCCCCCTCCATCCACCTTTTAGTTTTACTGTATTATTTTGTAATAAGAAATCCACGACACGCCTGCTGTTACTTTGAAATAAAGTTTAATCAAAAATACCTTACAAACCAATATTTTATAATAAGTAAAAAGAATCCAATTTAAAAAAAGATAGATCAAGATGTATTCTTATCCAGCAGATTTAAGTTTCAGTTTTATAAAAAAGTTTGATCATTTTCTACCTTTGATCTTAAACAATAGCGCCCTATAGTTGCACAAGGAAAAGTTAAAAAGCAACTATTTTTTATATAGTTCCACTTCACCAATTCCCTTTACAATTAGTTTTAGTTTTTCAGAATTGTTATAAGAGGTTATTGGGAAATTTGTTGAAATAATCGTTTCGTTATTTTTTGTACTCTTTCTAAAACCAGTTACTCCATATTCATTACCATCTTCATCTACGATTTTCATGTCTACAAAAGTATTTTCATTTTCATATGTCCCCTCCAATGAAAATGTTAGATTTAATGATGTTGGATTTGCGCTAGCTTTAGAAACTTGAATGACAGATGATTGATCCTGCATTGCATATTGAATAATTAGATTTGATTTTTCTTTATTTTGGTTGGCGACTGACAGCCCCCAATTTCCATCAATTTTTTTGAATTCTCCCGTATTGTAGAAAACATTGACACTTTCCACTTCTATTACAGCATCTTTTAAAGGAGGGATAAGGCCTTCATTAGAATCGGATAACACATCATACTGAATTGTCCCCGTTTTTATATCCAATATTGGATTTTGATTCTTAGTACCAGATATATATCTATTGTCACCCTTCAAGGGTTTTGTATCGGGAATAAATTCATCAATGTATTCACCATCACCATTTTTTAATCGATAATCCATCGAAACTTCTCCTACGTTATTTAAAATTGAAGGATCTTCAAATACTAGATGAAAACTTAACCCCAATTTATTTGCGTCCGAAAAATGTTTATCCAGCGTAATTTTAATACCCTGATCGGTAACTGAACTATTATTTTCCTGTATAAACCCATTATTTACGGCTTGTTCTATACCCTTATCCCCAAATTTAAATAATTCATTGATACTAGCCATTACGTTTTCATTTGTAAGAACTACACCGGTTACAATAATAGCGCAAGCAGCAGCAGCTACTCTTTTCCAAATGAAACTGGCTTTTTTCTTCTTTGATTTAGCTCGAATAATATCATAGGATTGATCTAACGATTGCCTTACTTTAACAGGTATTTCCTTCTTTTCATTCAGCATCTGATTAAACTCTTTTTCGAAATTATTTTTCATAGATCATCACTCCCTCATTTTTATAATAGTTATTTCGCAAGATCGACTTGGCCCTAGAAAGTCTAGATTTAATAGTCCCTTCAGGCTCCTTTAAAAATTCACTAATTTCTTTAACATTCAATCCGACAATATAGTATAAAATTAGTGCCAACCTATAGACTTCATTTAAACTATTAAGCGCATCTTCTAATTCGATTTTCTGAAATTCATCATTTCCTTTTTGGGGGAGTAAATGCTCATTCATCACCGAAATATTTTTCTTCTTATTTAGCAAACTGTTACATTTATTTATTAGGATTTTGCAAATCCAAGTATTAAAGTACTCATCGATTTTCAGAGTATGTAATTTTTCATAAGCCGAGATAATAGCATCCTGCATAGCATCAGCTACATCTTCATCATTGTTTAACAATCTGCTTGCTGTTCGGTACAATACATCTTCGTATTGCTTAACAAGTGAAACAAACGCTTCTCCATCTCCCTTTTTTGCCTTTTTGACTAAGGCTTTAAGTGATCCCATTTAGGTACCTCCTAACTAGTTGTTTTGTTTTTCAATATATTAGATATGTGAGATAACCAATTGGTTGCATTGATAAAATGATTTTATAATTCTCTTCAATCATCAATTAGGCTCCCTCTAATGAAATCAAAAAGACTGAACGGTAAAAAAACCGATCAGCCCATAAACTTAAAAGAATCATTGATTACCACTTCTAACTCATCAATAACCTTACCTTTCGATCCCTTCATTAACTATCTTGTCCTTGAATGGGAAATCGTTAATGAAGGAAAAGCCTACAAAAGTCCTTCTATATTTTAACATAAATATCCGATTTCGTTTTAGAGTGTTATTCCGTTAAATGGCCCTTAAATGAAAAATGAGCGTTTATCCTTGTTCAAGGATAGCGCCCGATTGCTGAAGATCATTATGTATGCAAAGAAGGAGCTAAAAAAGCAACTTTCCGGGAACTACAAAACAGGAGTGGAATTCTAAAAGGAATGAAGCTTGAAGGTGAAATGTGTCTAGAAATACTAAAAAACGGGTAAAGAATACATAGTTGAAGCAAACAGGAGGTAATTTTTAATGAAGAATCAAGTTATTGGCGTATACGATAATGAACAAAGAGCGGCTGAAGTTGTTGAAGATTTAAAAGAGAAAGGCTATACAACTGAGGAAATTTCAGTTATTGCTAAAAAAGCAAAAGAACTATCTGAAAACACACAGAAAGTAAAACCCTCCACTATGGATGGAGCCCTTGCTGGAGCTGCAACTGGAGCTGCAATTGGCATAGCAGGCGTGATAGCAGGATTATCCACTGTATTGATTCCCGGATTTGGCGCTGTGTTGGCTGCAGGTCCTATTATTACAACAATTGGAGGAGCAGTCGTAGGGGCCAGCTCTGGTGCTGGCGGATTAAAGCATGCTCTTATGGAAATTGGAGTCCCAGATGATGAAGCTGAACGCTATTCTAATGACGCTCAGGATGGTAAAATCCTGGTATTTCTTCAACCCAAAGAGTGAGGGCGGATTGAATGGTCGATGTTCGCATAAATAACACGCAGTGATTTTAGCTAAAAGTCGCTAAATCACTTGATGTAATAGTTTTCCTCGGGAATTGACTCATGATGGACTACAATGGAAAGCACGTGAGATTCCGGTTCTTAAGATGCAGGTTTGATTCCTGCCGAGGGCGTACGAAAATTAGTGAGTTCCTATGTTTGTATGGGTTTTGTACACACATAGGAACTTTTTTGTTTGGGTGCTTTTCAATTGCTGATACCACGCAACATAAGAAGTTCCTCTAAAAGGACTCCCATTTAGGAAGTCCACTGTATGCCATAACCCTTCGGTTAAAGGATGACTTTACTTAATTATAATCTCTTGTTTTGGCGCCATGATTGTCGTCATCAACGGTACCTTTCCCCGCCTTGTTGTCCAGCGCTCCTCCAGAAACAGCACCTGCACTTGCAACTGAACCAAATGGATCAAGAGCAGAAGCCATAGTATCCCCAGTAAAACCACCTACTGCCTTGCCAGTATTGTTATCATCACGTTTGCGTTTGTTGATATCAGCCATCTATTTCACTCCCTCGTTTTTTATAGGGAAGTGCTATTGTTTAAGCAGCACTGTCCCCTAACATATTTTGTCCAATAGGGGGTCCTGCCGACAAAACGCGGATATTATACGCTAAGACAATTATTGAAATAAAAAAGTCGCACTTGCATAAATTCAATATTTTGTAATTATCCGGTGTGAATTAGCGACGGGTTAGTTCCACTAAAATATTCAATCCTTCTTTTAATTCCTCCAATGATGCATAGGCATAGGAAAGTCGGATGTGATGTAAATCGCTTGTATCATAAATGTAACCGGGATTGATAAGTACATTCTTCTTGAGTAAATTCAGAAAAAATGCCTTATTCACAATAGGTTCATTGAATCGAAGCCATATATAGAAACCTCCCTTAGACTTTTCCCACGTTGCGATGTGCTGAAATTGCTGTTCTAAAATTTCTTCTACAAATGTAGCCCTTAATTTCAATTGTTCGCGGAGTTGGAGAATGTGCGATTCATATAATCCAGTTTCGATCCAGTGTGCAACAATTTCTTGAGAAAAAGCACTTGAACCGTAATCTGTTTGCATTTTAATATCTGCTAACCGTTGGATAACCGGCTCAGGAGCTACTATCCATCCTATACGTAATCCAGGACTTAGCGTTTTCGAAACACTCCCTACATACAATACTTGCCCCGATTGATCGAATGACTTTAGTGCAGGAGAAGATGATTCGAATAACAGTTCATGATACACATCATCTTCAATAATCGGGATTTGTAGTTGCTTACACGTACTGTATAAGGCTTGCCTTTCCTCTATCGTCCAATTGCAACCTGTAGGATTATGTAGCGTTGGCACGCAGTAAAAAAGTGATTGTCTTTTTCTTTTGGCAACTCGTAATGTGTTGGTTAAATTGTCATCACGCTGAACAGGTATCATACGCATCCCAGCAGATTGAAATGGATGGATTGAATTTAAATACGACGGGTGCTCTTGAAAGATAATCGCCCCTTCTTCAAGTAATCCTACGGCAATCAATTGAAGCGCTTGAAGTGCACCTGAAACAATTAAAATATTTTCCGGTCCGGTTTCAATGCCCCTTTTCTTTAAATACTCACACAAAATACTTCGTAGCTTTTTACTACCTTGTGGTTCTGAGTATCCGATTGCTCTGGATTCCAATGAAAGTGATTTCAATGAGTGTTCAATTTGTTTTGTTGGAAGTAGTTCAGGGGATAGCTCACCTGTACCAAGACGTATGATGTTATCATTTTGCTCACATTCATTAATCAGTTGAATCGTATGGTAGTTTGGTTTGTGAATACTAGCTTCAATGTGTTGCTGCCAATTGGGCTGTGATTTATTTAAAAGGACATTCCATGAATTATTTGCTACAAATGTACCTGAACCTATTTTCGATTCAAGCAAACCATCTGCTTTTAATTCATCTAGGACAAGATTAATTGTGCTTCGATTCACTTCAAATTGTGCTGCTAGATGACGCTGTGTCGGAAGCTTAGTGCCAACTGTCCAATCCCCCCGTTCAATACGAGTCTTCATCCATTCTACGATTTGCACATGAACTGTAAGATGGGACTGCCTATCTGGCTTCCAATGCATAAAAAACCTTCCTCTCTAAATTGGTTGGATAAAAAACCATCCAATTGGTTGTTTTCTTTTAGTTGTAACATAGTTACAGTATGAGTGAAAGGGAGATGATAATATGGAAGCAATTATTCATGGGATTATACTCGCATTTGGACTCATTTTACCTTTAGGGGTACAAAATGTATTTGTATTTTCACAAGGTGCTACACAACCACGGCTACTTAGTGCACTTCCTGCAACAATTACAGCTGCAGTATGTGATACATTTTTGATACTTTTAGCTGTCTTTGGGTTATCAATCATCGTCTTGCAATTCGAATGGATGCGACTTAGCCTGATAATTATAGGCATTTTGTTTTTACTTTATATGGGTTACTCTATTTGGCGATCTGAACCTACAACTTCCACATCGAGTAAAGCGTTACCGATGAATAAACAAATCCTCTTTACCTTATCTGTATCCTTACTAAATCCACATGCAATTTTAGATATAGTGGGGGTTATTGGCACAAGTGCATTAAAGTATGTCGGGACAGAGCAAATACTCTTCACTGTAACCTGTATCACAGTATCTTGGATTTGGTTCTTCGGACTGACACTAGTAGGTACAGTTATGAAAAAGCTAGACGGCACAGGAAACTTTATGATTATTTTCAATAAATGCTCAGCTCTCTTTATATGGGGAACGGCTATTTATCTTTTTATTGGATTAAGGTAGAGTACAGCAATTCAAAAAGATATTATGAGCTGAACATGATAAGACGTTTATAACCGAAAACGACCGTTTTTGGTGTTTATTTCAAGAAAAATTATTAGTTAAATCACTAAGGGGGCGTTGAAGAAATATTTCAGTGAATATACCAATTAAAAATTTCATTTTAAAATTCTAACTGAGATCTTAATCAAATATTCTTCATAGCCTTTAACTGATAGGTCATCTAATAAAATATCTTCATAAAAAAATCCCTGTAGCTCTATACCTTGGTCTTTAGCAAAATTTATCAGTTTATTATAGGCATCACTTATGCTTGAATACCCGTTTTTATGATACGCAGTTAAGTATGTTCCTTTGCTTCGTTTAAAATTATAATAATTTGATTCTTTACTAACTCTTGTAAAAAGATAATCATAATTAAATTTTTCATTTGCTAAAACTTTATTGGTATCTCTCATCCAGCCTATTGAGTGAGGGGTATCGATTTTATAGATATTTAAATATTTTTCGTGCCTTATCATAGAGTGGTAAATGCTTTTATCCCCTGTAAAAGGCTCTGCTTCTGTTATTACTAATAATTCCTCATCATTTTCTTCAAACAAAATTTCTGACGGATCTAAACTAGTTGCCACTTTTGTTATTCGTGCTTTTTCTGAAATAATGTTTTTCATCTTTTGAAGTTGTTTAATTTTATCATCAAGAATGGCTTCTTCTTTTTCGAGTAATATGATCAGTCCCTCAGGAGATCTTTTGCTTAAATATTCCTTTATTTCTCTTAATGGCATGTCTAATTCTTTAAGAATTGTGATCACATTAAAGACATCTAATTGATTAATGGAGTAATATCTGTACCCATTTTCGGCTTTAATTTCGGGAGAAAAAATACCAATTCGATCATAGTGAAACAAGGTGTCTTTACTAACACTCTTCAGGTTTGCAAATTGACCTGAAGTTAAATGAGTTTGTGAATTTTTGTCCATAAATGATTCCCCTCTTGACTATAGTGTTACACTACCCTTTATTATAACCAAGTAAGACGGAGATGAATATTGCATCAGAGGATAAAAATTAAAATGATATATGGGGGGAATAAACATGACAATTTTAGTCACAGGAGCAACAGGTACAGTAGGTGGACATATTGTTAATCAACTAAATGAAAAAGGAATTAAGGTAAGGGCATTATCACGCTCAAAAAAAAAATCAAAACTACCTGCTGAAGTCCAGGTTGTATCAGGAGACCTTGATAAGCCTGAGACTTTACAATCTCATTTTAAAAATGTAAATAGTTTATTTTTAATTACTCAAAGTGAACAATCAGACGCTAAATACTTGGCAAATAAACGAATTGTTCAAATGGCTAAAGAAGCTGGCGTTAAAAGAATTGTGGCAGTTATGGACTTTGAAGGAAATGCTATTGAAGAAGTCATTAAAAATAGTGGATTAGAGTGGACTATTTTAAGACCAGTAGAATTTATGAAAAATGTGCTTTTTGATTGGGCAGAATCTATTCAAAAAGAAGGAATTATTCGTACCGCATTCCCTGAAAGTTTAAGCGCCAGAATTCATGAAGCTGATATTGCTACTGTTGCAGTAAAGGCACTTACAGAAAGGGGCATCATGAACAAATATACGATTTGACAGGACCGGAGACATTATCTCCTAGAAGTTTGATTAAACAAATTTCTGAAGTTATTGATAAACCTATTGAACTAATTGAAATAACAGAAGAACAAGTTATGAAAGATTGGAAAAGTAAAGGTTATGAAGAAGGTTTCATTAATTACTTTATCATCGGAATGGGAAAGAACCCTCCTAAACAAGTCTACACAGTTTTACCAACAATAGAGCAAGTTACAGGTAAGCCAGCTAGAACATTTCCCCAATGGGTTAAGGAAAATAAACATTACCTTGAGTAAGTTTTGTTCAATTAATCACTTAAACTAAAGGGAGCTAGAGTTTAACAAGCCATACAAAAAAGTCGATTCCTTAGGTAAGGAAAATCGGCTTTTTTTAACTAGAATTTCTCTTAGCGTATGTTTTCCGCGTTTTGCCGGTAGGACCCCATGACAATATTAATCCACAACAATGTAAGGTAGTAAATGCTCTTAATACACTTCTTGGTAAATGGAAGCCCATTATTCTGCAACATTTACTTGCAGAGGGAACACTTCGATTTAATGAGTTAAGAAAACGAATGCCTAACATTACGCAAAGAATGTTGACACTTCATCTACGTGAGCTGGAGGAGCAAGATTTAATCAAACGTGTTATGTATCCACAAGTCCCACCGAAAGTAGAATATTCGCTTACTGAATACGGCAAAACAATCGAGCCCCTTATGGAAGCTTTACATCATTGGGGGGAAAATCATCTGCAACATATTGAAAATATGAAAAAAGCTGCCTTAACTAAAGATGAAGGAAATAAGGAAGCTAGCATTCATTAGAATGTTTGGATCTACGTCAAGATTTTGGACACAAAAAAGTTAAGTTTTTTGATCTGTACAACAACCAATCATAGATTTTGCACATGAAAAATGTGAAAAGGGAATACTTTTGAATCCCCTTATTTATGCAGTTGCTCGACATATTTTTTCGAATGAATCTGGTGTTACATAACCGATGCTGCCATGAATTCGTTTGCGATTATACCAACCTTCTATGTATGTAAAGAGGGCGATTCTCGCAGTCTCAAAGCTATCATAATGCGTTTGATATACTTCTTCTTTTTTTAGTGTTGCGTGAAATGATTCAATACAAGCATTGTCGTAAGGGCATCCCTTTCGACTAAATGACGGTATCATTTTGTATTTCTTTAGGCGTTCTTGGAACGCTTCACTTGTATATTGGGTACCTAAATCCGTGTGTACAATGAGTCCTGGCCCAGGGCTTTGATCTTGTACGGCATTCTCTAAAGCTTCCAGTACAATTTCTGTTGTCATTTTACGAGAGAATTTATGACCTACCACTTTTTTCGTATGTAAATCTAGTACAGATGCTAGATAGCACCAACCATGACGAATTGTATGAATGTACGTAATATCGGCCACCCATTTTTCATTAATATTCGTTGTTGTAAAATCTTGTTCCAGTACGTTTTCTCGTTCTTCTACTGGTTTCTGTGTCGGTGTAGGACGGTATTTTTTTGTAGTGTTTGATTGAATGCCTGCTCTTTTCATGATGCGTTGAATTCGATTAATCGTGCCCGTGTAGTCTTCTTGCTTGAGTGTCTCAAAGATCTTGGGTGCACCATATCGCCCCTTACTTTCATGGTGAATGACACGAATTCGTTCAAGTAGCTGTTCATTGGCGACATGATAGCTATTCGGTTGCTTATGACAAGATTGATAATACGTACTTTTAGGCATCTTTAAAACACGACACATCAGCTGTACTGGATGATGTTCGCTTTCACTTGTAATATAGTCGATCAATTCTTCGCTATCTATTTTCTCGCGAATATGGTCATAGCCTTTTTTAGGATTTCAAGCTCCTGTTTTAATCGGAGATTTTCCTTTTGGATGGCATCTACTTCTGTCACAGTTAATTCTTGTGTACCTTCAATTGGCGAGTGTTGCTTAATCCATTTATAAATTGTCACTTCAGAAATACCATATTCGCTAGATAGTTGACTGACTGGTGTACCTGAGCGATAAAGCTCAACTACTGTTTGTTTAAATTCTTGATTATAGCGTTTGTGACTCATAGTTCGGACACGTCCTCTCGTTAGTTCAATATTAATAACTTAACCAAGTTGTGTCCATACATCTATACTACATTCAGTGCCATCACTCTCACTGACATTAAGAATAGTTATAGTTACTCTTCCTATTCACCGCCTCTTCGAGGGACGAACTCTCAGCGTTGTCAGCTTTCCACGTTCCAATTTTTCTTATCCGTACATATGCTTTTAGGCGCTTCCTTTAAGCCTGTTTGCTGGATACTGCCTGTAACAGTATAAGGAGTTTCATAACTATGAATCTTACTCCCCCTCACAAACCCTACATTTAGGTAGGCCATGGCATTTATACCATGTCACAATTTAGACCTGTACATTCGGAAGTTCGTCAGTTCAATTGAACATTCTCACCATGAGCATTTTATGGACACCCGGCCTATAGGCTACACCATCCACCTCTGGACAGCTTTCGTGTCTTTCGACTACGGTGACTCTCAGCCGACTTTACCGAGCTTCATACGATTTATTATTCGTCTGTAAATCGCATGTCGGAGTATCAGTGGAAGCCCTTCAAGGCGTTACCCTATCGTTTGACTCCTAGAAAAATTAGTTCTACTAATTCGAAAAGATAATTAGTGCCTAACCTTTTCAGTTAGGAACGTGTCGCACCATAATTTGTATCGCCGTAACGGCTCCATCCCTTCTTAGCGGCCATCATACTACTAAACTGGGTAGCTATTTCTTTGGAATAGCCTCCACGTTCTAAAGCGTACCCAATAAACCCATTTCCAAAGTTATAGCTTTGCAAGGCTAGATTCATATCACCTTTAGCCTGTTTCATCACTTCCGCAAAATATTTCACGCCAATTTGAATAGAGTATTCAGGGTCAGTAATAGCCCCAGGTGGAAGCCCGATTGATTCGGAAGACTGCATAACATCTAAGTGCCTTCTACCTGATTCTTGTTGAATCAGAGCCATAATAAGCCCGACGTATTCTCCGATACCATTTTCCTCCGCATACTTCCGGATTAACAGCTCGTATCGCAAAACTTCAGGTGACACTTGGGCAGTTCCTCCAGCTCCTTCACCAGACATTCCCGATTCAAACTGGTTCTCACCACCCAAACTAATTGAAACAAACAAAGCAAATCCGATCCGTACATAAGCATTCGCTGTACTGCATTTTTTTGTTCTCTCTTTTCTCATGAATAATTTACTTAATAATACTTAAGCATATTTAATGTATCTTTTATATTGTAAAAGTATAATAAAGACGTTACTAATATACGGAGGTCAAGAATTATGAATTCAAAATATGAAACACTATTCCAACCAATTACCTTGCGAAGTGGAATTCAATTAGATAATCGTATCATTATGGCACCGATGACCAATTTTTCTTCAAATCAAGACGGTACGGTCTCAGATGAGGAAATAGCGTATTATAGTCGCCGTTCAAATGGAGTCGGAATGGTTGTAACAGCTTGTGCGTATGTCACACTTAACGGAAAAGGATTTCAAGGTGAATTTGGAAGCGATCGTGATGACTTGATTCCAAGTTTACGCAGACTAGCTTCTACTATTAAAGAACAAGGAGCAAAAGCAGTCCTGCAAATTTTTCATGGTGGCCGGATGTGTCCGCCAGATTTAGTTCCAGATGGAGAAATTGTAAGCGCTAGTGCTGTTCCTGCAGAACAAGGCGTAGTATCAGATCAAGTTCCTCGTGCTTTAACTGAGTCAGAAACCCAATCAATAATTCGCGATTTTGGTGAGTCTACCCGAAGAGCAATCGAAGCTGGATTTGACGGGGTTGAAATACATGGAGCTAATGGATATTTAATTCAGCAGTTCTTTTCACCACATTCCAACCGACGTGAAGATCAATACGGTGGCAGTTTTGAAAACAGATTAACATTTCCAATTGCTGTTGTAGATGAAGTGAAAAAGGTAGTTGCTGAACATGCGAAAGAACCATTCCTCGTTGGATATAGATTCTCACCAGAGGAACCTGAAACACCAGGAATTACAATGGCAGATACTCTTGCATTAGTGGATGTTTTGGCTAGTAAAGAGCTTGATTACCTTCATGTCTCCTTAGGGGAGTTCTGGTCATCTCCACGACGGGGTGTTGAAGATTCCCGTTCTCGCCTTGAAATTATTCAGGAGAGAGTTGGAGAAAGAGTTCCTGTAATTGGTGTAGGATCAATCTACACAGCAGAAGATGCTTTAAAAGCTATCCAAAGTGGTGTTTCAATGATTGCAATTGGTCGAGGACTCATCATCGACCCTGATTGGGTTGAGAAAGTTAAGCAAGGAAGAGAGTCTGAAATTGAGACAAAACTAAAGAAAGATGCTCAATCTCGTCTTATCGTGCCAGATCCTCTTTGGCAGGTGATTGTGAACACACCTGGATGGTTTCCAATTGAAGATTAAAGAGAGATTAAAACAAGGAATGGTTTTTAACTATTTCTTGTTTTTTTACATTTCATATTCAACTACCCCTTTAGTCCTCCATGAAGCCACGCTTCACCATAGAAAATGCAAGAGAATTACGTTCTTACATGGTAGTGAAACATAGATGTATTTCATAAACTAGGTATTGAAAATGGCTAACTCAAATACATCTATCTCAAAAAAGTAATAAAATCAATATTAACTGGTTCAATATCATCTGCTCGAAGTCGTGAGTTAATCTGTCCATGATGATATTGACCATGCAATGCTACATGAGTTAAAATATCCCGTACGGAATTCTTAAACTCTGTTCCTTTATTATTTGTGTAGAAAATTAATTTATCTAGGTCAGCATTTACTAAATTAGTAAGAAACGTTGTGAAGCTCTCTTCATTTTTCATAACAAGTTCTGCACAGACTTCAATATCGACATCTAACCAGATGGGCAGTCGTGAACTGTCCAATCCTTGTAATCTATTTATCCATATTCTTTCGCCAAATAGTATATGGGAAAATAAACGATTCACCTCTTGATTTTCATCTTTAATACTTTGCAATGTTTCAAGAATACATTGATTAGCCCAATTTAAATGGTCATACATCTTTTTGATAGTTTTCAATGAGATTCACACCACCAATGATTAAATTTTCCAATCGGATTTTACCTTTAATAAATCAATTTCCCTCCCACTTGACCCCGTTCTTTCAACAAATAAAATAAATTATATTAGATAAATTGAAATGAAACCTTTTTATCAAGGACTCTGCTGGATAATAATTCTAACCTGCAAACAATCTTCTGTTTTCTTCCAGGATATTTTTGTCTCTTCAATCAAAAATATTTTTAATCAACTGGTCTCGGACCGACATCTATACTAGAACTTTCTTTAGTCATAATCGGACGTATTGTCACGTCACCATTCACACGAATTTGACAGGATAATCGCAAATGATCTTCTATTCCTTTTTCCAAGAATGCATTTTTTTCTATATTTGTTAACTCACAAAACTCACCTGCTAATACTTCTACTCTACAGGTAGTACATCTTGCTTTTCCTCCACAAAGATGGAGGATATTTACACCGTTATCTTCTAGTGCCAATACTAATTTTCCCCCTGTTTTCACTTCAAATGTTCCATAACCTAAAACAGTTACGTATGGCATTTTAAAACCTCCCTAAACTTAATAGCCATTGTTTTTGACTAAATCTCGATTCCTTTTTCAGGTCGTTCACCTTTAAAAGCATACTCAAGTAATTGTCGAATCGACTGTTGATCAATAGGACGAGGATTATAATAAGCATTCTTTGTAGCTAGTTCTGCTGCCTGATCTAAATCTGTCTCCTTCATTCCAATTTCAGCTAATGATGTCGGAGCACCTAAGGAAGTATTCAGATCAAAAAGAGCTTCAGATACGACATCCTTTTCCGTTCCAAGTGACCTTGCTATTGCTTGAACCGCGTCCGGTGCATAAGCAGCATTGTACCAGAGTGCATAGGGTAAAATGACAGAGTGGGTGTCTGCATGCGGGAGGTTATAGCTCCCCCCCAATACATGACATAGCTTATGGTGCAGTGCCATACCTACAGACCCTAAGACCATACCGGCTAACCAACACCCGTAAAGCGCCTTGGAGCGGGCCTCTATATCATACTGGTCAACTAAAATGGACGGTAGACTTGAATGAAGTGCACGTATTCCCTCTTCAGCAAGATGTGAAATAATCGGATTGGTGTTTTCTGCATACAGTCCTTCCACACAATGAGCCATTGCATTCAATCCGCTTGTTACCGAAACTCGGACGGGCAAATTAACAGAAAGTTCAGGATCATAAATGACTGACTTTGGCTTAACGACTACATCTTTCCCTGTTTTCTTTATTCCATTTTCCGTAATTCCCCAAATTGGCGTCATTTCTGATCCTGCGTATGTAGTAGGAATAGCTACAATTGGAAGAGACGTGTTTAAAGCTATGGCTTTGGCTAAACCGATGGAGGATCCCCCTCCAACTGGAACAAGACTGTCTATATTCAGCTCACTTACCAATTTCACTGATTGTTCAACAGTTTCCATTGGCACATGCTGAACTGCATTTGCATGAATACCCGTACATAAGTCTCCGAGTAAGCTCGAAATTTTAATAGCAAGCTCTTCTTGTCCTGGTGTAGAGATAACAAGTGCTCGTTTGACACCGATCTTTTTCAGTTCGGATTCCACTTTTCTTATTTCCCCCGACCCTAAGATGACCCTAGTAGCTTGAGCCTCATAAATAAAATTTTTCATATTAGCTCCTCCTTCATTTCTTTCACTCTCAAAACTCTAAAAGACGCTTTCTACAATCTATGTATTTAGCTGTTACGGACAAATTTATACCTTTTTCCTATTATTAAAGCCTATTGTAAAAAAACCAGTTCCGATATAGAAACTGGTTTAGTAGATCTCTCTTTATAAAGCTATAGATTACTTGTAGAATTTCACACGATCTTCAAGCGGTTGGAATTCTTTTTCACCTGGTGTAGCTGTTGGATTACCAAATGGCATTTGTGCAATTAATTTCCAATTCTCAGGTATATTCCATTCCTTTTTCACTTCATCATCAATTAGCGGATTATAGTGTTGTAAAGATGCACCTAGTCCCTCTGCTTCTAATGCTGTCCATACAACTAATTGGTGCATACCTGATGCTTGGTTTGACCAAATTGGGAAGTTATCAGCATAAGGAGCAAATTGTTCTTGAAGTGATTTCACTACCGCTTCATCTTCAAAGAATAATATAGTTCCATATCCTGCTTTAAAGGAATCCATTTTTTGTTGAGTTCCTGAAAAGTCTCCATCACCGACCACTTTTCTTAATGTTTCAGTTGTAATATCCCATAATTTATTATGTGCTTCGCCTGATAATACAACTAGACGTGCAGTTTGAGAATTGAAAGCTGAAGGCGTATATTTCACAGCAAATTCAACAATTTCTTTAATTCTTTCATCAGATACTTGTACATCTTTATTGATTCCGTAAATTGAACGTCTTTCTTTAAGTGCAGTGTATAAATCTGTTTTCAAAGCATTTGTCATAACATGTATTCCTCCATTTTATAATCTCGAATCAATATATCTTTAACTAATATATATTTAATTCAATGTAATTTTAAATCAGAAAAAACATATTGTCAATTAACTTGTCCTTAGCAAAATAATTGTTTCATCTTTCCCTAGATCTGATGCCAGATCTGTAGTAAGAGTTAACTTACTGGTAATAAAATACCCTTATTTCCTAATAATAATGCTTTATTATCTTAATTATTAATTTGTACTTTGATCGCTACCAAATACTTATAGAAAGGACTTTAAATTGAAAGTCGGTGGTGTAATGAGTATCCAAATTTATTTTTAACATAAAAACTAATACTATCCACTGAAAATAAAATATTATAAACCTTCTTGCTATCTGAATAACTGATCCTTCAATTACTTCATTTAAACCGGATATACGGATTTATGGTCTGTGGAAATAATAATCTGATTCTTAGCCTTGTTAAAAACAACATTAGCATCTGAAGAGTAATACCACGTCTTTTGGTTTTCCTCTACATCAAAGATATTTAATTCCTCTTTAAATTTCAAAATCTCTTTTGCTTGTATCTCTGGGATAGAAATAGAAATGATCCATTTATCTTCTTGAGGCTGAATGTTATAATCATCTGTTTGATAAAAAAGACGGCTTCCAATTGCATGACGAATCAATAACATTTCATTCACCACCTGCTAAATCAATAAATAAAATGAATGAGTCTTTATTTGATTTCATTGTAAGTTCTTGTTCATTAGAAATACGTGCACTGTCTTTTTGGCTAACAACAAATTCCTGATTTAAAACAAGTTCACCTTCGATAACAAAGACATACATCTTTCTGCCTTGATCTTGTTTGAAGGAAAGCTCTTGTCCAGTGTCTAACCTCGATAAGTATAAGGTAACATCACTATGAATTTTTGCCGTTCCTTCGGTTGGATTTGAAGAAAGAATTGGTAATAACTCATTATGCATTTCATCTATATTAATTGTAATATCCTGATAAGAAGGATTTAATTGTTTTTGATCAGGGAAAAACCATAACTGTAAAAAGCTTGCTTCCTCTTCTGTTGAAGAATTCATTTCAGAATGCAACAAACCAGTACCTGCACTCATTAACTGAACATTTCCAAATCTAAGAATTCCACTACTCCCCAAACTGTCCTCATGCTTTAGTTGACCTTTTAATACAATCGAAACAATTTCCATTTCCCTGTGGGGATGAATGCCAAATCCCCTTCCAGGTTGGATCGTATCATCATTAAAAACACGAAGGGGACCGAATTGGATATTCGATTCATCATAATACTCACCAAATGAAAAACTTAAGTTGCTCTCCAACCACTCATTCTTAACAGAGAATCGAGATGTTGCTGGGATAATTTGAATCATTACTTTCACTCCTATGCGATTCTTGTATTTAATCTATTTCAAATTTCATTACTGCTCCAAATACTATGAATATTACCTACTGAACCTAAAAGAGAATTTATAATAGACTAAGATTAATAGACATTACGATACCAGAGTGCCGCAGCCTCAACTTCATTAGTGGTCAATTGATGACCTCTATTTTCCCAATGAAGTTCAACGTTTGCATTCGCCTTTTCCAATAAGGATTGGAGTAAAGTAGATTCCATCGGTGAACAAATCGGATCATTTGTCCCAGCTGCAATAAACACGGACTTCCCTGATAAATCAGGAAGCTCAATCCCTTTTCTCGGTACCATCGGGTGATGGAGAATCGCGCCCTTTAATGCGTTTTGATAATGAAATAATAAACTGGCAGCTATATTGGCTCCATTTGAGTAGCCGATCGCAATCATATTGCCTCTGTCAAATTCATATTTTTCAGCTGCTTCATCAAGAAACTGATTTAATTCTTTTGTACGGAAAATGAGATCTTCTTCATCAAATATTCCTTCTGCTAATCGTCGAAAGAAACGTGGCATGCCATTTTCAAGGACATTTCCCCGTACACTTAATATCGAAGCCTCATCGTCGATTCTTCCTGCAAGTGGCAACAAATCTAATTCATTTCCCCCGGTTCCATGAAGCAATAATAAAGTTGGTTTTGCTGGATCTTTCCCTTTTTGAAAAATATGTTTCATCATTTATCCCCTTCCAAAACTCTAACCTCAATCGGAGGTAAGATCTCTTCTAATTCTTCTCGTTTTGATTCGAACCATGAAGGCAACATGAGTTTTTGTCCAAGTTGATTCATCGGTTCATCAACAGTAAAACCTGGAGGATCCGTCGCGATTTCAAAAAGAATGCCGCCTCCATCATGAAAATAAACAGCTTTAAAGTAATTTCTATCTCGAATCTCTGTTGGAGAATACTCCTTACTTTGAAGAAGTTTTCTCCATCTTTGAAGATCTTCTTCATCCTTTGCCCGCCATGCTATATGGTGAATAGTTCCTGCCCCCATCAAACCACGAAATGAAGGAGTTAGCTTAATATCAATTGTATTTCCAAGCTGCGCTTCCGATTTGAACCGAAGGAAGCTATCCTCTTGCCCAATGCATTCAAATCCCAATACATTTTCTAGCACATCTGCGGTTTTATTAGACTGTGTTGAAATTAATGTAGCACCACCGAACCCTTTAATCGCAACGTCAGATTGAATTTCTCCAAAGCCCCAATGATTGATTGGCCCATCCTTTCGTTCGACTAGTTCTAGTTCGATACCGTCTGGGTCTTGGAATTTCAAATATCTTTCTCCAAAACGTACTGATTGAAAGAACTTTACTTTAAATTTATTCAAGTGATTCTCCCAAAATGGAATCGAATCATTCGGGATGATAAAACTAATTACTCCAACTTGTCCTGTACCGACGCGGCCTTTTAACTGTTTAGTCCATGGAAAGAATGTAATGACAGTTCCTGGTTGACCAGTATCATTTCCAAAATAAAGATGATATACTTCTGGACGATCAAAATTGATTGTTTTTTTAATAAGTCTTAACCCAAGCACGCCTGCATAGAAATCAATATTTCTTTGGGCATCGTTAACCATTGCGGTTATATGGTGAATACCTGCTGTTTTCTGCATTCTTTATCCTCCATTTCACCAATGAGATTTTGTACCTTTTGTAAGTTAATCTAATTCTCTAACTTCAAACGGAAGAACCAATCGTTCAATTTGATCTCGTTGTGATTCATATTGATCTGGTAACATCAATTTTCCTCCCATTGTCTCTTGAGATTCATCATGAGCGAACCCTGGTGGATCAGTCGCGATTTCAAAAAGAATTTCCCCATGCTCTCTAAAGTAAATCGCATTAAAATAGTTTCGATCCTGAACAGGTGTGACACCATAACCATAACCTTCGATATACTTTTTCCAATCTAGTTGGTCTTGATCATCCTGAGCTCTCCACGCAATATGGTGTACGGTTCCTACACCCATTCGCCCACCGCCGGTTGTTATTACTTTTAAATCAATGATATTTCCTATATCACTAGAGGAACGGAAGCGAATAAAATCTCCTTCCTTACCAACTTGCTCAAGCCCCATGACTTTTTCTAAAAGTTCCGCTGTTTTTTCTGGTTGTTTTGACAATAAGGTTGCTCCACCAAAGCCTTTTATTGCGACATCAGATGTAACATCGCCAAAATGCCAAGTGTTTGTTTCGCCTTCTTCTCTTTCAACAATTTCCAAATGAAGTCCATGAGGATCATCGAATTCCAAATACAGCTCTCCAAAGCGTTCGTTTTTTGTAAAAGGAACATTGAACTTTTCTAATCTTTTTTCCCAAAATCCCATAGCTCCTTTAGGAACAACATATGAAGTGACCCCTACTTGACCATCACCGATTCTTCCTTGGTATGCATCAGCCCAAGGGAAAAATGTAATAATCGTTCCTGGTTTTCCTCCTTCATTTCCGAAATAAAGGTGATAAGTACCGGGGTCATCAAAATTTACCGTTTTTTTCACTAAACGTAATCCTAAAACACCCGCATAAAAATCTACATTCTCCTGTGGATGACCGACGATTGCCGTGATATGATGAATTCCCATTGTTTTTTTACTCATTTGTTTTTCACTCCGATTTAATTAATATTTTATTCCTAAATGTAAGTGACAAATTCGCTAACTGGTTTGCGATATCCACGAGGTTTTCTACTTTCAACCTTTTCTTTTCCTATTGTAATCATCATCACTACTTCGTATTGCTCATCTATGTTCAAAATCTGTTTGACCGCTTCAGAATCAAAGCCAATCATAGGACAGGTATCCCACCCCTTCTCCTTGGCAGCCATCATGAACATCATCGCAGATAACGAAGCATTTCTTATAGCCTCATCACGTTGAAAGTCTAACCCTTTGGATTCATAGAAGGAAACCGTGTCATGAACCATCAAATCATATTCCTGTTTATTCACAACCCCTAGCATCTTCAAGCCTTCGTAAATGTCAGGAGCCTGCCAAAAGGCATTTTTATCACCTAAAACTAGAATAACCGCAGAAGCACTGGATACTTTATATTGCCCATTTGCAGCCTTCTTTAATTTTTCTTTATTATTGGGTCAATAACTGTTAGATAATTTGTATGTTGAAGATTAAACGCAGAAGGCCCAAGTTTAACCAACTCAAAAATTTCATTAAATTCTTCTTTCGTAATCATGTGATTTGGAAGAAAATTGCTTGCAGACCACCTCTCTTTTACTAACTGTATAAAGTCAGTCATAACAACACATCCTGTTCCTATCAGTAATCTCAAACTCGAGATATATTAGAATAAAAAAACATCCAAGGCATATTGACCTGGTCCGCTTAATGCACTACCAATAGCTACAGCTATCAAAATTAAATTATATTCATCCCCCTTTTGTGTTGCCCATAATCCATTTGGATCATGCACCTTTGCAATAGCCTCTTTTGTACCTGCAATCATAATACCAGCAAGCGGTGTAAGCAGTCCTATAGCAAAAAGAAATGCTCCAATAAATTCTGTAAGACCTGCAAGTAGAGCCATTGTCATACCAGGTCTTAAAGCAAAATAGCTTCTGTGCACTGTAACCTGTGAATAACATACCAATTACCAATCTAATTAATAATAAACCAATATTGATTGTTTCCTTTTTTCTCCTAGATTTGTTTTTTTATCTCGAAATCAAGATTTCAGTTTAAAAAATTATGATTCTAGTCTTTTACTTACTTTTTTCAAAAGTTTCACCATTGTATGTGACTCATCATCCGTTAAATCTTCAAACATGCCATGAATCAATTCTCGATGTTTAGGCATGACTTTCTCCATAAAGTTCATTCCATTTTCCGTTAAAACCACATGTATGACACGACGATCATCAGGACAGTCAATTCGTTTTATGAAGCCCTTCTGTTCTAATTTGTCTATAACATAAGTCATAGACCCACTAGAAATGAGTATGCTTTTACCAATCTGCTGAATCGTTTGCTTCTCCTTAAAATAAAGCACTTCTAATACAGAGAACTCCGTAATATTGATCTTATGATTCAACATTTCTATTTTAATGCAATCCTGAATGACTTTGGATGTTTGCATTAATTCCAGATAAGCCTGGTTTGTACATTCCCCTTCCATTTAAATACCTCCTGACAAATGAAATCATATTTTATATCTTGAATTAAATTATCTTGAATATGAGATAATTCTAATACTTTTATTCTCTTCTGTCAATAACCTTAGGAATTTTTGCACTAATCTTTTTTGTTATAAGTATCATTGAATTAGTTGGTGGAATTCTTATATTTTTTGGGATTGGTACCAGAATAATCGCAGGCGCTTTTTCCTTAATTATGTTTAGATCAATGGTGAGTGTAAACATTAAAAGCGGCTTTACTGGGGGATTTGAATTTACATTGGCTTTGTTTGCTATGTCACTATATCTAGTTTTAAGCAATAATCAATTCCTTGCAGTAATCAACTTCTTTATGAACAAAAAATAAGAATCTAAAAATCTATTTTTCTCCAATTCAATTCAATTCAATACTTTGACTCATTTTATCTCACCCATTCACTTGTTGCTTGATTGCCAAGTCGTAAGAAAGCCCTTTCAATAATGAAAATAAATATAAATCTTTCATCTATTAATCGATAAAAATTTTGAATTTTATTATCTCTATTTCGAGATAAAATATTAAAAAATGATTCTATACTCTTATTAGAGCTTTCATTTTTAGCTCAAATAAGAGTATACTTTTTAACTAAATTATTTTGATAAGCGTTGAAGTAAAGAGCTTGATTACCTTCATGTTTCCTTAATGGAGTTCTAGTCAACTTCAAGACGTGATGTTGAAGATTCCCGTTCTCGCCTGGAAATTATTCAGGAGAGAGTTTGGGAAAGCGTACCAGTGATTGGTGTAGGCTCAATCTACACAGCAGACGATGCTTTAAAAGCTATTCAAAGTGGTGTTTCAATGATCGCAATCGGACGAGGGCTCATTATTGACCCTACTGACCCTGATTGGGCTGAAAAAGTTAAGCAGGGAAAAGAGTCTGAAATTGAAATAAAGTTAAAGAAAGACGCTCAATCTCCTCTTGTCGTGCCAGATCCTCTTTGGCAAGTAATTGTCAACACACCTGGATGGTTTCCAATTGAAGATTAAAAGGAGATTAAAACAAGGAATGGTTTTTAATCATTTCTTGTTTTTTTACATTTCATATTAAACAAATGAATAGTCATTTATTTTTTCTTATTAATACAGATAGGTAAGAATTTGAAGTTATCGCTTCCTATTGCCCCTGTTCACACCATACATAAAACTTTCATCTCATACGGCATTCCAACTAATCCGATTCATTCAATTTCTATGTATATTAATGATGCGTAGTTATATTTCCAAGTCAGATTGTTGCATTATTGCACTGTTTTCGGAGCACATGATGACAATCTTCACCATAGAAAATGTAAGAAAATATCGTTCTTACATGGTAGTTTAATACAATCCTTTACAAACACTCATGCTAATTTTATTATAAATATCCAATTTTTTTTAAGATTTTTATCGGAATGGCCCTTTACTGGAACTATTTATTGACATGTAACGTCTAATTCTTCAATTTTGTTTTTTTTCCATAGTAGCCCCTCCTTCTTCGAATTGTTTCTGTACCCCTTTTAGTTACCATAATCGTAACTTTAGGAAGTTAGCAAAAGAGCCAAAGTCAGTATTAGCAAGGGTTTGAATGGTTGTGAACGGCTTCAAGATCGTGTTTATTTTGAATAAAGTCTTGTAGGGATCCAGTCCCGGAAATACAGATAATGATTTAACAACGATGAGACTTTTAAGACAGGTCATATGAGACACTGATACTCCTTATTTGTCGCAAAATTGATTACGTCTCAATAGATTAATCCTATTGAGACAGGTTTTTTGCCTTAATGTTGTAAATACGCATAATCCTGATACTACTCCAATTTAAACACTTACATTGACTCATGGACAATGTAATCAGCCAGTCTTATAGCCAACGCACTATTAGAAAGTACTGGACCAGCTGCAGTTAAGGAAGGAAGTACACTGTTATCTGCGACAAATAATCCTTGAACGCCATGTATTTGACCGTGACGGTTTGTAGCCGAGGTATTTGGATCATCTCCCATTCTACAGGTAGAAGCCTCATGCATGTCAGCACCTGGAGGACGAAGAACTAAAGAAGACTCATCTAGAGTTACTCCCATGGCTTTTGCAGATCGTCTAATTCCATCTTCCACTTGCTTAGCAGTTTGCTTATCCCTATCATTCCAGGAATACTGAACTTGCTGCCAAGGTACACCGAATTCATCCCTATCATTAGGATCAACATACACCCTATTTTCTCGTCTAGGCTGTACTCTGCCAAAAGTTGCGTATACAATCATGAGCTGATCTTTTAATGCCCTGTCTTCAAATTGCTGGTATGACCAATACTGATCTGGCCCTAGTATCTGAATGTGATATGGATCCTCATCGGTTTCAAACTTTAATATTGAAACATTGCCAATTTTATCTGAAAATTGACTTCGGCTAATAGTTCCAATTCCAATCATCGACACATGCCCTGTCAAGTAATGACCAATTGATGGCCCTGGTATTCCTGAATTAAGAAGCAACCGCGGAGTCTCTAAGGTGCTAGCGGAAACTACCACATTTTTTGCGCGTATTGTGTGCGACTTCTTATTGGCATCATATACTTGTACGCTTTGGATCCTATTATTGGGAGCATTCACCTTATACACGTATGCATTCACGGCAAGATCATATGGTTTATCAAAAAGAGCTGCCGCTAAAGCATTAATGGAACTATACCAGGGATTTGAGTGGACTTCACCTTGCCGTGAAGGTGTCATATCAAAAGCCAAAGGCATATCATCGGCTTCTAAAATCCCTCCGGCATGTAGTCGCTTTAAAAGAATATTTTGCATTGACGAACCTTTCGCATAATCCCTTGTTACATGCAATAATTTTTCTGCCATTCCATAGTAAACGTCTAACGCTCTCCGATTAATTGGCCATTTGTTTAATTCGGAACGAATCGGTCTTGGAGTTGCTGCATTCCAGAATAATGACCTGCCTCCCAGTGCATAAACCATTGTTGCTCCTGAAAATTGCGGTAACCGCTGGCCTAAAGGGGTTGAATTATTTGGAACCAAATTATCCCTTGATGTATTCACATTCTGAGTTGGGATATTTTGTGCATGGGAATGAAATAATTTATCTCCTTTTTCTAGAATTCCAATCTTCTTAGCTCCTTGATTTTTCCACAATTCACAAAGTCTTTGTAAGACTGCCCCTCCACCAGGACCAGAACCCACAATTAGGACGTCATAATTATTCCCTGACATTTCTTCAAGTGTTTTTGTAGGAATCCAATTATTCTGATATTTTACCACCATTTAAAGCCACCCGCTTTCTGACTGTTTTTTCAGTTAAATATATTAAGGACAGTAAATTTTTATGTAAGAAGATAAAAATAACTATAACCTCTCTTGTTAAATAGGTTTAGATTAATTCATTTTGAGATTGTATATAAAAGCATTTTTATTATTTAAATCGAGTAGGAAGAAGGACTAACTCCCGACCTCTCACACCACCGTACGTACCGTTCGGAATACATTTTGCTTTGAAATAAATATTGATCAAAAACACCTTACAAGCCCATATTTTACGAAAAAAAGAGAATCCCTTTTGAAAAATGATTGATCAAAATAGATTCTTATCTAGTAGATTTAAATTTTTTTATATAAAAGTTTGATCATTTCAGTGATGCTTATGCATAAAGCGACTGATTGCGGAATATCACTTTAAATACCTCATTGAAGAAAGAAACCCCATAAACTCAATAAGGATTGAGTTTATTTAAACAGATTCTAATGTTTTTCTTCTGACCATAATTCCAATTGCTCTATGGAGGCTGTTTTAAATACCTTCCCTTTTCTATCAAAGGCCATAACCAATCGGAGCTTTTCTATACCAAGTTCTTCTTTATAATCAACTGCCGATTTTTGTCAAGTTGATCGATACGACTGGCAAGAAACAACTTATCATCGCAGGCGTGGTTACAGATGTCTGCGTCGCTTTCCCAGCACTTTCCGCTGTGAAGGCAGGTTATGAAGTATTTGCTGTCACTGATGCTTCTGGAGCCTTTAACAAACAGGTTGCGAACGCAGCGTTAATGCGCATGGTTCATGCTGGAGTACAACACGTGAACTGGTTTAGCGTTGCAAACGAATTGCAACGCGATTGGCGCATCAAGTGCACTTTTTAATGCTCATGTTATAGGAGAGTACCAGCGAAGCCGTCACCACCCGCAATAAGGAAATGTCAATATTACAATAAGGTATATAATTTTAATACTTCAAAAAGCGCATACCCCCCATCCTGTTTTAGATGGGGGGTAAATTGTTGTTAAATATTTTATAAAGTCGTTTAAAAATCTAATTTTTTCCACAATCACACCTTTGGTTGAATAATATACACATTCTAACAAACTGATGACTTACAACATTCATTAGTTCAAAATTTCAACTTGACTGACGGACAATCTGGTCTGCTAATCATATAGTCAACGCAGTGTTAGAAAGATCTGGGCCAGCTGCTGTTGAAGTGACCCCAAAAAGTTAGACAGATTAATTTTATTAAGCAGCTTGTTGAGCAAGAGTTCTCTATTGTATCAGGCTCTTGCCTTTTAATTTTGCCTTTATACGTTTGTTATTATAATAATCCATGTATTTCTCCAGTTCTTGTTTAAAGTGATCAATGCTTTCAAATTCGTTTAGATAAAGAAATTTAGACTTCATAATTCCAAAGAAATTCTCAATCACGGCGTTGTCATAACAGTTTCCTTTACGTGACATACTCTGTGTTATTCCAAATAATTTGTATAGGATCTTTTAAACAGACCTTCTTCACCATATTGTTGATAGTGCTTTACCCAGTTCATAACTACACTTTCAGATATACCAATTGACCTCCCAATTGAAACATCACTTTCTACACCCTCCAAATACCGTGTAACTGCCAATAGTTTTTCATCCAACGTATATTTAGCCATAGAAAAACAACTCCAATTGTTAGAGTGTGTCCAACAATTGGGAGGCAGTTCAAGGATCAAGCAATTTTTGCTTTATTTATTACAAAATTCTTCTTTCACTCCCCTTTCGTAATATAATGTCAGCCCGTAAAAGTTTCTGGTTAACCTAATAATACGAAGGGACAAGTAAGATGAAGAAGGGATGCTAAAAACATTGGCGAAATAATATGTGATACCTTTTTAAAGTAGGTGCCTCCACACTACTCTATGAATCAATAAACTAATAAGTTTCTAAGATTGTAAAATAAAGGGGGAATAACAAGTGAAAAAAATTATTAATAAACCTGAAAATCTTGTCATGGAGATGTGTAATGGGATGGTCATGGCTCATCCAGAACTCGAGTTCTTAAAAAAGTATAAAGTAATTAAGAAAAAAGAATTGAATGAAAATAAGGTAACTCTAATTAGCGGTGGTGGTAGTGGCCATGAACCGGCACATGCCGGGTTTGTCGGAAAAGGAATGCTAGATGCCGCAGTATGCGGAGATGTGTTTGCTTCTCCCTCACAGATACAGGTATATCAGGCAATTAAAGCAACCGCCAGCAAACAAGGTACTCTACTGATCATTAAGAATTACAGTGGGGATATAATGAACTTTAAAAATGGAGCCTACTTAGCTACCGAGGATGGCATTCAAGTAGAATATGTCAGAGTAGATGATGATATTGCTGTAGAAAATAGTCTCTACACAGTAGGACGACGTGGTGTTGCAGGCGTTGTATTGGTACATAAAATAGCCGGAGCAGCAGCAGAAGAAGGTAGAGATCTGATGCAGGTCAAAGCCGTAACGGAAAAAGCAGCGACAAATGTTCGAACCATTGGTCTAGCACTAACCTCCTGTACGGTTCCCGCTAATGGATCGCCCACTTTCAATTTAAATGAGGATGAGATGGAATATGGTGTCGGCATTCATGGAGAGCCAGGCATAAAACGGGAAAAAGTTGCGACCGCAGACGAATTGGCCTTACGCATGACAACTGACCTTCTGAAGGATTTAGGATTAGATGATGATGTTCCTGCAGAAATTGCTATCCTAATAAACGGCTTTGGTGGTACACCATTGCAAGAGCTCTATCTTTTTAACAATGCGGTTACTCGGGAGTTGAACAGCAGAAATATACGAATTTATCGCACATTTGTCGGTAATTACATGACTAGTATTGATATGGCCGGAATTTCCCTGACAGTGATGAAACTGGATGATGAGTTGAAAACATTGCTATCTAGAGAATGTCATACACCTGCGTTTAGAGTAGATGGACCCATTGAGAGTGTAGAATACGTTGACATTGGGGATCCCGTAGAAAAGAAGCCTGTTTTTTTCGAGACAGAAACAGCGAAAGAACACGCTATTATTAAGGATAAGGTAATCACATTGGATAATATCATCTATCTTGTAGATAAAATGAGTGAAGTCATTATCAAGAACGAAGTGCCATTCTGCGAATTGGATACTTATGCAGGCGATGGTGATTTTGGGATGAGCATCTCCAAAGGTTTCAAGCAATTAAAACGAGAATGGAGCTCGATTTTGGATCAAGAATGTTTACAAATAGGGAACTTTCTAGATGCATGTTCTATGATTATTATGGAACATTGTGGAGGTGCTTCTGGTCCAATTTGGGGCGCGGCTTTCCGAGCTGCAGGTAAGGCTACGGAAGGGAAAATGGAATTAACAGTTGGAGATTTCGCTGAAATGTTGCACGCTTCAGTCAAGGGAATACAATTCATTGGCGAGCAGTCTTTCGGAAGAGGAGCAGAGGTAGGCGATAAAACCCTTGTGGATGCCCTTGTGCCTTGTGCAAATTCTTGGTCAGAAAGCGTAGCAAATGGCGTGGACTTTAAGACTGCTTTTGAAAAAGGGGCAACGGCGGCTGTTGAAGGAGCCGAATATACAAAGGAAATCGTAGCTCGAATGGGCCGTGCTGGTACGGTTGGCGAAAGAAGCCTGGGTTATCCTGATGCTGGAGCCTTTGCTCTAGGTCTTATTTTTACGGAACTTTCTCGCAGTCTAAGATAGTACTAGATTCTATTTACTCTCGCAAATCATTCAGTAAGTTTTGCTGATTGGTCTTCGTGTATTGGTTAGTATTAACATGTTATGTAGGACACCTCTTTTTTATGGTAAGCGCGTCTCTCAATAAAACCATGCACTGAGGTGTCTTTTTATCTTATCGCTGTTTTAAGCCCTTTTTCCGAGGTGTTGGGACTACATATTAAAGAATTTCATATAAAAGGTAAGGAAGAATGATGAGATTCTATATCAATCCAATAGCTAAAAAAGAATAAAGCAAGATGGTTATTATATAATCCCCTTTTAAAACATTGTATCTCTTGATATAAAGTTCAACTAACAATCAGTGAGGGGATTCTTCATCCCCCACTGATTGTTAGTTGAACTAATCGGGCCTTTACGGGCAGTTATCCCCCACCTGTGTAGAAATAATAAAGATGATAAAACAATAAAATAGTTGTTTAAAAAGTATAATAAAGTCGTTTAATAATTGTACTGTGATGTAGTCACACTTAAAAATATTGTAAAACTTGTATATTATGAAAATGCTTGATTATTGTATATTTTTCTACAACGAGAGGTTGTGCATATATTGAATGTAGTATAGATGTATGGACACAACTTGGTTAAGTTATTAATATTGAACTAACGAGAGGACGTGTCCGAACTATGAGTCAAAAACGCTATAATCAAGAATTTAAACAAACAGTAGTTGAGCTTTATCGCTCAGGTACACCAGTCAGTCAACTATCTAGCGAATATGGTATTTCTGAAGTGACAATTTATAAATGGATTAAGCAACACTCGCCAATTGAAGGTACACAAGAATTAACTGTGACAGAAGTAGATGCCATCCAAAAGGAAAATCTCCGATTAAAACAGGAGCTTGAAATCCTAAAAAAGGCTATGACCATATTCGCGAGAAAATAGATAACGAAGAATTGATCGACTATATTACAAGTGAAAGCGAACACCATCCAGTGCAGCTGATGTGTCGTGTTTTAAAGATGCCTAAAAGTACGTATTATCAATCTTTTCATAAGCAACCGAATAGCTATCATGTCGCCAATGAACAGCTACTTGAACGAATTCGTGTCATTCACCATGAAAGTAAGGGGCGATATGGTGCACCCAAGATCTTTGAGACACTCAAGCAAGAAGACTACACGGGCACGATTAATCGAATTCAACGCATCATGAAAAGAGCAGGCATTCAATCAAACACTACAAAAAAATACCGTCCTACACCGACACAGAAACCAGTAGAAGAACGAGAAAACGTACTGGAACAAGATTTTACAACAACGAATATTAATGAAAAATGGGTGGCCGATATTACGTACATTCATACAATTCGTCATGGTTGGTGCTATCTAGCATCTGTACTAGATTTACATACGAAAAAAGTGGTAGGTCATAAATTCTCTCGTCAGATGACAACAGAAATTGTACTGGAAGCTTTAGAGAATGCCGTACAAGATCAAAGCCCTGGGCCAGGACTCATTGTACACACGGATTTAGGTACCCAATATACAAGTGAAGCGTTCCAAGAACGCCTAAAGAAATACAAAATGATACCGTCATTTAGTCGAAAGGGATGCCCTTACGACAATGCTTGTATTGAATCATTTCACGCAACACTAAAAAAAGAAGAAGTATATCAAACGCATTATGATAGCTTTGAGACTGCGAGAATCGCCCTCTTTACATACATAGAAGGTTGGTATAATCGCAAACGAATTCATGGCAGCATCGGTTATGTAACACCAGATTCATTCGAAAAAACATGCCGAGCAACTGCATAAATAAGGGGATTCAAAAGTATTCCCCTTTCACATTTTTCATGTGCAAAATCTATGATTGGTTGTTGTACAGATCAAAAAACTTAACTTTTTTGTGTCCAAAATCTTGACGTAGATCCATATGTTTAAATCAGAATTGACTAACAGGGTTATTCGTATTATCTTTATTTATTTTATTTAACTTAAATAAAATTATAAAATTCAAGAAACAGAAAGCCAATTAACCAATTATTGATTGGCTTTTTTTATGCACAGATTACGTCTTCTCTGTTTTATTCGAACTGCGACCCTAAACAGTTAATTAGTTGCTTACTAAAAGTAGGTTATGATTCAGAAAAAATAAGTTAAAATTAACAGAACTATTAAAGGAAGTGTATTAAATGGATAAGAAACAAAAAGTTCTTCTCATCACAATTTTAATAATCGGTTTTCCAGTAGCGTTTCTTGCGCCAGAAAGCAGATACGTTTTTCTATTATTACCTCTATATGTTGTTATTTCTTTTGGTTTTGAAATTTATGATTGGGTAAAAGAAAAGCGAAAAAATATATACTGATTCACTCTTGTGTTTATTTCACAGTTTGTGTCTTATATTCAATACTTTTAAACGACTTTATTTTTAATGTAGTTCGATTTCATAGCGTAATAATGCAGTTTCAAGTGTGTAAATTTAAACAATTTTATTGTTACTACACACCACCTAGGTTTTCTCGTTTCGGCTCATAACCTTGAGGTAGGGGTTTATCTGGCGGAAAAGCTCCATCCGCAATGCCATTTTCAATATACTCAGCAATTTGTTTATAAATCGGTTTTTTAGCTTTTCTGTCAATATTCCAGTCCATTTATTTACATCCCTTTTTAAATATTGTAACCAAAGTTTCTTTACTTTTTTCTTTGATACAAATAATTGACCTACTGAGTCATCACGATCAATAGGTTATTTGCGGTTAATTTTCACTAAAAAGCAAAAATAATACACATACCAAGTACAATGAAAGATAAAAGAATAACCATAGCATATATGAATGTTATGGTTGTATTATTTTTTTAGTATAGTCACTATAATTTCGATCACTCACTGCTAATACTGTCCCAACCAGAGCTAGTATACAAGTAATTACGACAAAAGCAATCATTATATTCATAAGCCACCTCTTTACTGTATTTTTATAAAAAGTCTATCAAAGATGTCCTTATATAATATTTCGTTAAAATAATCACTATAATATAAATAGTAACGCTTGTACCCATCCATTATCCAACTAATTTCACAATCCACTTATTGTATTTCACCATTTCTCTTCATCTCTAACTCCTATTAAAAACCCTTATATCAAGGTGTGATAGAGGTCCAATTTACACAAATATTTATTATGCATTGGTGATAGCTCTTGTAACTTTTTTGGAACATTACTTTGTATGATATGGGGTTATGTATAATTTAATTGGATGTCAGTAGCTCGGTATTACCATGTATTCTTACGGACATGCCTTGCAATCTATAAAGCAACAAGCCTCTTAAAAATTGCATGAACTATACAAATGTAATCCATCATAATTTGTTGACAAACTGTTGACGGAATTAGTCAACCAAATAGCCAAATGGGTTAGATTCAAACAATATGAAAAAGGACGAAACCTTTATACATAAGGCTTCGTCCTTTTTCTCATTTCTATTCTTACTTACTCACCCATCCAGTTTGTATGGAACACGCCTTCTTTGTCCACACGTTGATATGTGTGTGCACCAAAGTAATCGCGTTGAGCTTGTAAAAGATTAGCTGGTAAAGTTTCTGTACGATAGCTATCATAATAAGCAATTGCGCTCGCGAATGATGGAACTGGGATTCCACTCTCAATAGCCAATGTAAGAACTTCACGCAATGCAGATTGGTAACCTTCAGCAATCTCTTTAAAGTATGGATCTAATAACAAGTTTGCCAATTTAGGATCTTGGTCATATGCTTCTTTAATTTTTTGTAGGAATTGTGCACGGATGATACAACCACCACGGAAGATCATTGCGATATCACCGTAGCTTAGATTCCAATCGTATTCTTCAGATGCTGCGCGCATTTGTGCAAAGCCTTGAGCATATGAAACAATTTTGCTTAAATAAAGAGCTTTACGTACTGCTTCTATTAACTCTTCTTTTTTACCTTTAAATGCTTCAACTTTAGGTCCTGTTAACAATTGACTTGCTTTTACACGCTCATCTTTCATTGCAGAGATAAAGCGAGCGAATACTGATTCTGTAATAATCGGAAGTGGAACACCTAAATCTAAAGCGTTTTGACTTGTCCATTTACCTGTTCCTTTTTGTCCAGCCGTATCAAGGATCATATCAACAAGTGGTTTACCTGTTTCTTCGTCAACTTTTGTAAAGATGTCAGCAGTAATTTCGATTAAATAGCTGTCTAACTCACCTTTATTCCACTCTGCAAACACATCATGAAGTTCTGTTGCACTTAGACCAAGTACGTTTTTAAGAATAAAATATGCTTCACAAATTAATTGCATATCTCCATATTCAATTCCGTTATGAACCATTTTTACATAATGGCCAGCACCGTTCGGTCCAATATATGTAACACAAGCATCGCCTTCAACTTTTGCTGAAATGGCAGTTAAGATTGGTTCCACAAGCTCGTATGCTTCTTTTTGTCCACCTGGCATAATCGAAGGTCCTTTTAACGCTCCTTCTTCACCACCAGAAACGCCTGTACCGATGAAGTGAATACCTGTAGGTGCTAGTTCTTTATTACGTCTAATTGTATCTTGGAAGAAAGTATTTCCACCATCCATAAGGATGTCGCCTTTTTCAAGATATGGTTTTAATGAATCGATCGTTGCGTCTGTCGCTGCACCAGCTTTAACCATTAAAAGAATTTTACGTGGCTTTTCTAATGAGTTAACAAATTCTTCAACTGTTTTTGCACCAACGAAATTTTTTCCTTCTGCTTCGTTCTTTAAAAACTCTTCTGTTTTATCATATGAACGATTGAAAACAGAAACAGAATATCCACGACTTTCAATATTTAATGCAAGGTTTTTCCCCATTACTGCTAAACCGATAACTCCAATTTGTTGTTTTGACATATCGAATTCCTTTCTTGACACATTAGTTTTTTTGTTAAAGCATGATATGAGTTCTCTTATACCATTTTACATAAAATTGGTCGAATAAGACAGAAATATCTAATATAAAGTTTAGATAAAGTTTAACGCTCTCATTACATCATTCTGTAGTAATTGGGTATAACATCTTTATCACGCCTTTAAATTCATAACATCGATGTTAGTGTTTACTCAATTGATTATAATTAATTTGGTTAAATCCAAAAAAATACTAAAATTGCTTTTTCAAAATATTTAAGGGTATGTAAGAGGCAATGAAAAAGATCTTCTTTTCAACTTGTGAATAGGAAAACCTTTTCTGAAATTTGCCTATTTCAATCGTTTTAGTAGCTTAAATTTGAACAAAGCATTATTAATTTGTTTATTAAACAAATTAACTATAATATATAGATAATTTAACATTTTTCTTATTGTTAGTCAATTAACTCATGTAGAATTTTCTTGAAAAACCGTTTTATTTATTATTGTACGTATTCTCAGTTGATTTTGGCTCGCACGAATAAGAATATTGACTACTGTAAAGACCCTTTTTAGACTACTTACTACGAAAGCCTAAAGCACTATGAAAAAAACCAGGCATTTGCCCGGTTTCAAGAAGTTTACTCAACTTAATCTTATCTCTCCAAAAAATATCTTTCAGCGTTGTTATATCCAATATTTCTAACCATTTGTTCAAGGTAAGCCGTGTCGTTAGGAGCTTTACCTTCCTCTACCCAATTTCCCAGGATATTACATAAAATCCGACGGAAATAATCATGACGCTCATAAGAAAGGAAGCTACGTGAGTCTGTCAGCATGCCGACAAAATGGCTAAGTACGCCAACATTAGCTAAATCTTTCATTTGTCTTTCCATTCCATCAATGTGGTCGTTAAACCACCATCCAGACCCAAATTGAATTTTCCCTGGAACACCTTCTTCATAGAAGTTCCCCATCATTCCAGCGAGCACAGCATTATCTTTTGGATTTAAATTATAAAGAATGGTTCTAGGCAACGCATCTTGCTGTTCTAGTGCGTCAAGGAAATGTGACAACCCTTCTGCTACATTTGCCTCACCCACTGAGTCAAAGCCTGTATCTGGGCCAATCAGTTCCTTCATTTTTGTGTTGTTATTACGAATTGCTCCCATGTGCAGCTGCATTACCCATTGTTTTTCAGCATACATTTTTCCAAGTTCTTTTAAAAGGAATGAACGATATGCGACGATTTCATCCTCTGAAAGTTGTTCGCCACTAAGTCGTTTATTGAAAATCATTTCTGCTTCTGATTTCGTTGTTTCCTTATAAAACATCTTTGGAATATCATGATCAGATGCACGGCCACCGTTCTCATGGAAGAATGCAACTCGTTGTTTAAGTCCATTCAATAAACCATCCAGAGAACTAGATTCAAAACTTGAAACTTGTGCTAATTTTTCAAGCCAACTTTCAAATGTTGGACGTTCTATAAAAAGTGCTCCATCTGGACGGAATGTTGGAGCGATGATAGCTGTAAATGTTGAATCATCTTTTAGTAATTGATGGTATTCAAGATTTGACACTGGATCATCTGTAGTTCCGATAAATTTAACATTTGATTTTTCAATAAATCCTCTTGCTCTGTATTCTGGCTGTTGCAATTTCTCATTGCATTCTTCCCAAATCTCACTTGCTGTTTCTGGACTAAGGCTTTTTTCAATACCGAAATATGATTTTAATTCCATATGTGTCCAATGATAAAGTGGATTGCCAATTAAATGAGGTACGGTTTGTGCCCATGCTACAAATTTTTCATAATCTGATGCGTCACCAGTAATGAATCTTTCACCTATCCCGTTCATACGCATGGTTCGCCATTTATAATGGTCTCCAGCAAGCCATAATTGTGTAATATTTTCAAAAGGCTTATTTTCCCACACTTCTTGTGGGTTTAAATGGCAGTGAAAGTCAAAAATCGGTAGTTGATAGGCTGCATTTTCATATAAACTTACTGCAGTAGCTGAATCTAGTAAAAAGTCTTTGTCTAAAAAATTCTTCAAAGTTTTCTCCTCCAAATTTTGTGATAAAACTTATAATACACTTTCCTGTAAACCTTTTCAAAAATAGTAATAATACTACTCAAAATTCTTACTCAATTAATTTGTTTGTTAAACAAATTAATTACAAATCTAATTTATCACTTTTTTTTTATTTCGTCAATTCCCCTTATTGAAGATATTCTCAAAATAGTTAGGATTAATGTTGTGAAAACTGTTATAATGAAAACGCATACATAAAAACAGCTCGCGAACGGGGGAATAAATGCATGATTACGGGTGATGCATCTTATATAAAAAAAATCAATCGATCATTAATCATCAAAAAAATCATTGAGGAAGGCATGATTTCCAGAGCAGATCTTTCGAAGGCAACAGACTTAACAAGAGCAACCATTTCAGCACAAGCTGTTTCTTTATTAGAAGAAGGTCTCATTGTTGAAAGGCAACTAGAGCATTATGCAGTCGGCAGAAAGCCAATTATGCTTTCTATAAACGGTGAAGCAGGATACTCGTTAGGTATTGACCTTGACTATGGCCATATTTCTTTCACTCTATCAAACTTGCATGGCCAACCTATTTCTACGAAAGATGTCGAAATAAATACCACAGAATACACATCGATTTTTCGTATATTAATCAGCGAGATCAAATCATTTATTACAAATTTTTCAGATAGCCTCTATGGAATTATTGGAATTGTCATCGGTATCCATGGGCTCGTTACGAAAAATGAAGTTATTCAATATGTTCCATCCTTACAGTGGCGAGACATCCCTTTAAAAAGGGACCTACAGAAAGAAATAGACATTAATATTTATCTTGAAAACAATGCAAACTTATGCTCGTTTGCCGAACGAGTCTTTGTCCATCATGAAACTGACAATTTGTTATGTGCAAGCCTTTCTTCAGGGATCGGTCTTGGCATGATGATGAACAGTGAGTTTTTTCGTGGTCATGATGGATTTGCAGGTGAGATCGGCCATATGATTGTCGTACCTGGAGGAAAACCTTGTAAATGTGGAAATTTGGGTTGTTGGGAGCAATACGCATCCGAAACGAGTTTTTTCAAACAACTGTCTGAAGAACGGCAAATCAAGAATCTAAGTTATGATCAAATTCAAAGATGGATTGACGAAGGCGATGAGATCGTGCTTGAAAGAATCGAAGAATTTATTTACTATTTATCAATTGGTTTAAACAATATGATTAATTTGTATAATCCTGATGTATTAGTGTTATATAGTGAACTGCTTCGAATGTTACCAGAGTCCGTCAATAAAATTAAAGAAAATCTTACGTCTTCCATCAGTCATTATCGTGAACTGTCGATATCCTCAATTGGGAAAAAAGCTTGCGCTATGGGAGCTTGTGCACTAGCCATCAAACATTTTCTCGATGTTCCAATGCTTAATTTAACATATGAAGAAGATGCGATGCTAAAATCGAAAGTAATTATATAGTCGGTTCCCCTTTCTAGCATTCTGCTAACAAGGGGATTTTTTTGTTTGCAATTAATAAAAGATACTCGATCCCGTTTAATAAGTATGGATCGATGGTATATCCGTAAACATATTCTGTCAATACAATGATTCACAGACTAAGTAAGCCGCGTCCTTTAGTCTTTCGTCTGTTTGATCTGCATCTCCTGGATGCAAACTTACCCTTTTAAAACCACAAAGGTAAGTTTCATTATATCTCACCAATCGGTCTTTTACGGGCAAGTTATCCCCCACCTATTTAAGCCTTAAGGTGGGGGTCTTGACTTTCCGCTCATGCAAGATAAAAATGGATTCTATTTTCCTAGATACAACAAATTCCCCTTCTAGCAAGTCTGCTAAAGGGGAATTTGTTGTATTTAGTTGTTAATTCGGATCATACTCTTTACTTTAATTTAGCGATAAAACTTAAGCTAAATCTGGGTTGTTTTTACTATTTCTTTCTTTTAATTCATCGACGATTTTGCTATATATAGCATCTGTTAATTTGTAAAACAACAACAGAATAACAAGTGCAATAATGTTTAGACCAGCAGGTACCATGAACATTAGTCCTTTAAGGCCAAGCAGTGTTTCTGAAGTTTGCTGTACATTTGGAACATAAGCAATCACTCCTAACGCAACCCCTGGAATGAAACCTGCAAGTGCTTGTGCCAATTTACGGAAGAAACTGTATGATGAATAGACCACACCTTCTGTCCGTTCACCTGAATTCCATTCATGATAATCAACAGCATCAGCAACCATCACCCATGGAAGACCCAAAGCAAAAGCAAGTCCAAAGCTTCCGATTGAAAATGCAATTAAAAATGTTGTCGTATCAGTTGGCAACACAAAGTTTACGATATCAGCTGTAATACCGATTACAAGCCCAAGAGCAAACGTTTTCTTTTTACCAATTCGTTTTACTAGAGCTGGTATAAACATAGAACCCAAAATCGCAAGTCCAATACTTAGAAAAGTTAGAATTGCCATTAAACCTGGATTGTTTAAGTTATACTCCAAGTAGTATAGCTGAACAGCTGTACGAAGATTGCTAGCTGCAATCATGAATAGTGATACTAAACAAAGTACAATTAATGGTTTATTAGATAACAATGATTTAAACAATACTGGAAGTGGAATTTTTTCTTTTCTTTGCTGCCTTACAATTTTTTCTTTTGTGTTACGGTAACAAATAAAGTGGAAAACTACGCCAAACAATGCCATCATTGAAACGGCAACAAGATAACCAGTCTTATGGTCAGAAAACTGAAGTACAATCGGAATAACAGAAACCCCTGCAATCAGTAATGCCATTTGACTCCCAACTGCTCTGAATGATCCAAGTGACGCACGATCTATTGGGTCTTGAGTCATTGCTGCAGATAAAGATCCATAAGGAATGTTTACAATAGAGTAAGCAAGTCCAAATGCCATATACGTACCAAATGCCCAGACAACTTTTCCACTATCGGAAAAATCCGGTGCTAAAAATGAAACTACTGTTAAGATGGCGAGAGGAATGGACCCCCAAAGAATAAATGGTCGAAACTTTCCGCGTTTTGAGATGTTCGTTCGAGAATCAACAAAAGCCCCGACACTCGCATCGGCAAAGGCATCGAATATTTTTGAAATTAAGAAGACTAAGCCGGCCCAGTACGATGAAATCCCTAATATATCTGTATAAAATTTCAAAAGGTAAATCTGTCCCATATCAAACATGAGACCGTTTCCAACATCCCCAAAACCGTAGGACATTTTCTCTTTTAAACTCAGTTTTTTGGAACTAGTAGCTGTTGTTTTTGATGCTAATGCTGGTGCTCCCATAAAACCCACCCCTTTTTCAGTTAAAAGTACCCTCGTTTGTAATCCTTTTCAAAAGGAATTAAATAAAAAGTGTTACCCAATTTCGAATTAAAATGCAATTAATTAATTTGTTCATTAAACTAACTAATTATTTATACATGTAGAATATCACTTTCGACATTATCCGTCAATAATAAATTGAAAGCGCTAATGTAAAAAATATTCTTCTTTTAGTTTATATTTAGAATTTTTAGATCAAATCTCGCGGCTGATTGTTATTTTAAAGGAATAGATCATAAAAAGAGATCATTCTTGAAAAGTAAATTTTTTGAGTAGCGATAGCTCAAGCGTCTTAAAAACTAAGAACTTTTAATATCGCCACATTCTTATTTCTTCTTCGTCCTTCTGCCTCGTCTAATGGACAACATAAAAAACAAACAAATGATGATGTCTCACATGTAAACTGGATGTCCCCATAGTTACTTTGTGATAGTAGTTTCGTCCAGAGAGCTTATGAGACATCTCCATTTGTTTAAGAGTACATCGACTATTTTATCTCCTATTGAGTAAATTGAAAGCTCATACAGTATATCTTTTCTTACTTATAAATGGATTCCATGTTGTATGAAGGACATGGGGACGGGGCTTCGCGACTTACTAATATAGCCAATCTATTTATCAGATATACTGATTTTAACGAGAAAGCATCCAAAATTCCAGCTCCGCAACGCCACCATTGTGATTAGGTGAGTGTTGCGTGTTACATGTGGTAAATGGTGGCGTATTAACGTCATATTTGTTTTGTATGAGAAGTACCACGTAATTTATCATTTTCCGAAAGAAGACTCCCTCTTCAATCGTGTGAAGAGTGTAGCCCAACGATAAGGGGGAGATGAATTTCGGTTAGGCGTTAGTTTAACGGTCCTTCTTTTTGCTATCTTTTTACTTTAATTAAACAGAACAAATGTTTGTATTTTGTGTAATCAATGGTAAAATGTAAATAGGATATAGGAGGTGAATCATATGTTGGTGAATAAGGCCTATAAATTTCGCATTTATCCAAACAAAGATCAAGCTATACTAATCAATAAAACGATAGGTTGTTCACGTTTCGTGTTTAACTTCTTTCTTGGTAAACAAAAAGAAAAAGATCTCTATTGGTACGTCGTGGAAGAAATGAAACAAAATGGCCAACTTCCTTCTAATGATTGGAAAGGTACATACTTGAATAAATACGAAACGGTTAAATTCCTTCCTCAATTAAAGCAACACTATCCTTTTTTAAAAGAAGTAGACAGTATTGCCTTGCAAAAATCTGTTGAACATCTAAGTGATGCCTATGATCGTTATTACAGAAAGCAGAATAAACAACCACGATTTAAGTCTAAAAAGAACCCGGTTCAATCTTACACAACAAAGCATACGAACGGAAATATCGCTGTTATTGAAAACAAAATTAAGGTACCTAAACTAGGGCTTGTTCTTTTTGCTAAAAGTCGTGAGGTAAAAGGACGCATTCTTAGCGTTACCATTAGACGAACCCCTTCTAGTAAATACTTTGTGTCTATAGCAACGGAAACAGAAGTATCAGAGTTACCTAAAACAGAGTCAGCAGTAGGGATCGATTTGGGAATCAAAGATTTTGCGATTCTTTCAGATGGAACGATCTATTCGAATCCAAAATTTTTCCGCACCTTAGAAGAAAAGCTAGCCAAAGCCCAAAGAATCATGAGTAGACGGACAATAGGTGGTTCGAATTGGTACAAAGCTAAAATCAAAGTAGCACGCATCCACGAAAAAATGGCAAATGCACGAAAAGATTAACTGGATAAAATCTCCACTAAGATTGTCAAAAACCACGACATGATTGGGATGGAAGATTTGTCCGTATCTAATTTGCTTAAAAACCACAATCTTGCCAAAGCCATTAGTGAAGTAGCATGGTCACAATTCAAAAGAATGATTGAATACAAGGCGAAATGGTACGGGAAACAAGTCGTAACGGTTGCAAAAAACTTCCCTTCTAGTCAACTTTGTTCATGTTGTGGCTATAAAAATGAAGACGTTAAACATCTTGGATTACGTGAATGGGACTGTCCAGAGTGCCATACCCATCACCAAAGAGATATTAACGCAGGACGAAATCTTAAAACCGAAGCGATAAGACTTCTAACCGTAGGGACTACGGGGATCGCCTAACCCATAACTGATCGATAGATTGGTGTTCTTAGGAATCCCCCACTTCAAATTTTTGTTAGAAAATTAAGTGGTGGGTAGTTCAACAATTCAAGCAAATATTTTAGAAATGACACATATAGTGTAAAAAAGTCTAAATGAGGTGATGTCCATGGATTCATTAAAATCCATTTCTGATGAGATCAAATCTACTCAACATACTTTTCTTAGGCTATCTAAAACCAAACGGCTTGTGTTAGGCTCTCTTTTCGCGAGTCTAGCCGCACTCTTTCAATCAGCTGGAGGTCTTTTCCCTGGAATCGGTTATTTCATTAGCCCACTCGCTACTACTCCTATCCTTTTTTGCTCCATGCTTTCCATTCCTCTTGGTTGGATTTCCTATTTGCTAACAATCGGATTACTCCTTATTCTTCAGCCAAGCGAACTCATTATTTTCCCCTTTACAACAGGTTTATTAGGGATTGGTGCTGGAGCTGCTTTTTCCTTTTTCAAAACGAGGGTAAGTATTATTTTTAGCGGTGCTACACTATTAACGATTGGAATTATCATCTTATTGTACGGTTTCGAATTCCCAGTACTAGGTCCTACTGTTTCTCAGACTTTTTCTTTCCTCACACTAGGTTTTATTTTATTATTCGCTATCCTTTATAACTGGGTTTGGGTTGAAATCAGTATAACCATTTTTAAAAGGGTAAAAGCAATTATATCTTCGTAACTTTCCAAATTACACCTGTGTTTGGAATCAGTAGTTTAGTACTTCCAGGTGGTTTAAAGATGCCAAAATCGGTAATAAACATTTCATTTTGTTTCCCAAACGTAACATCAATCGGCCGTTCCAAGCCGCCTCCAGCCGTTGCACTTGCTGCAAGTCCAGTTTTGTTGACAGTAAATGTCGTGATTTTTCCTGTTTCAGTGTGAACCCTAGAAACGCGGTGACCAACTAACGGAGAGGCTTTTCCACCAGTCGTATCTGGTGCCTCACTTCCAAACTCAGCAATAAATGCCTCCCCTATAGGACCGAACGATGGGTCATAGTTAAAATCAAAGCCCATTATGGCCGAATGGGGAGCAAATGTAGCGACAGGTTTGGGTGGCGACATAGGGTGCTGTTCAAGTAAAAAGGTTGGCTGTGATTTTCCTTCTGGTTTGAACATAGGATTTGTCACAGGTAGCCCCCCTGTATAATCAGGCCATCCATACCACATTCCTTGCCTGATCCATTGAAATTCATCCGGAGATTGATTGACAGGCCGACTTCCTCGGACATCAATTCCATGATTTCCGCAAAATAGGCGATTTTGTCGATCGAACTTTAGACGAAATGGATTCCTTAGTCCCCAGGCAACTAATTCAAGCTGAGTTCCGTCCGGATTGGCTCTCAATATACTACCGCTCGCCTTCACCATCCCTTTTATATATTCCCCTCGATAGGAAGGGACACCAAATGGAGAATACGCTCCTGTCCATACACGTTCACCTGATTGATCAGATAAAATATTTCTTGTTTCAAAGTTTTGTCCGACTAGCGGAATGAAAGATCCTGGATAATCATGAAAGTACGGATGCTGCTTCACCCACCTGCTATTATCCTCACCAATAACACCGGAGTTAGTCGCTGTTCCTTGGCCGAAATACATCTTACCTTCAGGGCCGAATATCACGCGATTGTTATGATGATCACCGAGGCTCGGTAATCCTGAAATAATATCCTTCTTAGAACCATCTGGCTTTACTATTGTAATAAAGCCTCGATGAGCAACATAGATGTTTTCCTTATAAAATGTAATCCCCGTAAGCGGAGGGTTAAATCCCTCAGCAATTACTCTTATTCCGGTTGAGGTGTGCATTAACACCTTACCATTTCCTGAACCTACTCCAGCATCTGCGATGAGCATATCCCCTTGATCTGTAAACGTTAAATTAATGGGTGTCATAAGTTTCTCAGCAAATACTTCAATTTTATAGCCTGATGGAACCAAGATATCTTCCGGTTTTGTAATTCGAACCATTGGATCAGGACGTTCCACGGTATCCCCCCCTAAAAAGCTTCTATTTTTATATATTCAAAGGAGAGTAGTCCCTATTCTATTGTATTGAAAAGAAAGCATGTATTAGATTTGTAAAGAAACGTCAATTATTACAAGCTCATTTGAAGATTCTAATGCCTCTTTCAGCGTATTTTCAAATTCTGCTACTTGAGACACTCGTCTCCCTTTGATTCCAAAGCTAGTTGCCAACTGAATAAAATCCGGGTTTTGAAATGCTACTCCATAACTCTTTCCAAACATTTTATTCATCGTCTCCTGTTCCAATTTTAATATTGAATCATTTAGAATAATGATAATGAAAGAAAGTCCTAAACGCTTGGCTGTCTCTATTTCTGAAAAATTCATCAAAGCCCCGCCATCTCCAGTTATACAAATTACAGAATCATTGGGGCAAGCTAACTTAGCACCTATGGACCCTGGAATAGCAATTCCCATTGAGGCTAGCCCATTTGATATAATAAGCCTATTTGGCTGTTTTGGCTGATAAGTACGAGCAATTGACACTTTATGGGCACCGACATCTGAAATCACAATAGTATTCTTTGAAGAGAGCTTTTCGATAATATGTAAGACTTTCTCTATCGTTAAAGGTAATGATTTAAGATCTTGCGGTATTTCTTCAATTTGATAAGATCTCTTGATTTCTTCTTGAAGATTTCCGAAAGGTACCCATGATTTATTTGGAATAGTAAGTCGATTAAACTCCCTTAAGGATTGCTTGATATTTCCGACCAATTCTACCTGCACGGGATAATACTCATCTATTTCAGCGGGTATTGCATCTAAATGTAAAATCGGCAGTTTCTTTTCATTCCATTCTTTAGGTAACTTTTCCACGAAATCAAATCCAATGACAATAAGCAAGTCTGCTTCCTTGATGGCAGCTAAAACTTCATCATTTTCATTGAACCCAAAAGTAAAGAAATTAAGTGGGTGATGTTTAGGTAAAACTCCTTTTGCCATAAAGCTATGAATCACCGGTGCTTGAAGAGCTTCAATAAAGGTATGAATTTCAGCTACGGCTTCTTCTCTAATCACTCCGTTACCAATAATAACAAGTGGTTTCTTATATTGTTGAATAAGTGATATTGCAGCCTTTAGCGAATCCATTACAGGAATACTTTCTGGAACAGAAGTAGCCGGTAAGGGTTTGCTTGAAATCATTTGTTCTGCTAAGTTCTCCGGTAATTCTAATGCTACCGGTCCTGGTTTCTCCATCCTTGCGACTCTAAAGGCTTTTCGGATCATTTCAGGAATTCTTTGTGAATCTTTTATTTGAATACTCCATTTTGTTGCAGGTTCAAATACTTTTGCTATATCCAAATATTGATGGGATTCTTTATGTTGTCTTTCAAAAGCAGCTTGTCCTGTGATGACCACTACAGGTGAATGATCTAGCTTCGCACTTGCTATTCCTGTCAACAAATTAGTAGCTCCGGGTCCAAGCGTTGATAAACATACCCCCACCTTACTCGATAACCTTCCATATACATCCGCCATGAATGCGGCTCCTTGTTCATGGCGAACATTCACAAACTGAATTTGGTTAGAACGGGATAAGGAATCTACGAGATCCAGTATTTCTTTACCAGGAATGCCAAAAACATATTCGACCCCTTCATTTTCTAAACATTGAACAAGCACATCTGTTACTTTCATATGGTCCTCCTTAAGCACAGTCTTCTTAAAATATGTTTGCTTATAAAGTGTACAGGCTTTTCTTTTTAGGGTTCCCAATTCGCTAGCCATCATTAAGCAAAAAAATACTTTTCTAAACTCCAAGTAATTCTGTTTTACTAAAAAAACAGATTGTAGTCTTATTCTTAATGACGTATACATTTAAAAACCTGATTCCACAAGTTTTGGAATCAGATTTTTTCATGAAAGAACTTAAGTTCATTTCGAACTTCCCATCAAATAGCAGTCTACTTCACGTGCAACTTCACGACCTTCGTTAATCGCCCATACAATGAGGCTTTGACCCCTTCTTGCATCACCAGCAGCGAAGATGCCTTCGATATTTGTTTTGTAATCGCCATAGGCAGCGTTGATTTTTTGATCCGTTGTTGCTACACCGAATTGAGTTAATAACGGCTGTTCTGTTCCTTCAAACCCGATTGCGATGAAGACCAATTGTGAGGGCCAGATTTTTTCGGATCCTGGAATTTCTTCATAGTAGCATTTTCCATTTTCATCCTTTGTTTTTTTCATTTGAATGGTATGCAGCTCTTTTACATGTCCTTTTTCATCCGCGACAATTCTCTTCGTCTGGATAGAATATTCGCGGGGATCATCACCAAATTTTGCTTCAGCTTCTTCATACGCATATTCGAGTGTAAAGACGTTCGGATAGGCTGGCCACATATTTTCGGACGTACGAGATGTTGGTAATTTTGGGTGCTTGCCAAATTGCACGACACTACGACAATTTTGGCGGATTGCAGTAGCGACACAGTCAGCTCCTGTATCTCCACCTCCGATTACGATTACATCCTTGCCTTTTGTATCAATGAACTGGCCGTCCTCAAAATTGGAATCTAGTAAACTTTTCGTAGTGGTTGTTAAGTAATCCATCGCGAAATGAATTCCTTTCGCTTCCCTGCCCTCAAGCATTAGATCACGCTGTTTTTGAGCCCCTGTACAAAGGATAACGGCATCAAATTGGTTTTGAAGTTCTTCGGTTGAGATATCTTTGCCAACTTCCGTATTTGTGACAAAGTCAATGCCTTCTTTAGTTAGTAATTGGATGCGGCGCACGACAATGTCTTTTTCAAGCTTCATGTTTGGAATACCGTATATTAATAATCCTCCTGCACGGTCTGACCGTTCATAGACGGTTACATTGTGGCCTGCTTGATTTAGTTGATCCGCACTTGCTAAACCAGCAGGGCCTGAGCCGATAATAGCGATTTTCTTCCCTGTCCGTTTTTCTGGAATACGCGGTGTTATCCAGCCATTTTCAAATCCCTTATCAATGATGCTTCGCTCAATACTTTTAATTGTGACCGCTGGATCAGAAATGGCTACTGTACAAGACCCTTCACAAGGAGCTGGACAAACACGACCTGTGAATTCTGGGAAATTATTCGTTTTAAGCAACCGATCTAACGCTTCCTTCCATCGCTCACGATAAACTAAATCATTCCACTCTGGGATTAAATTGTGAATTGGACACCCGGTTGTCATCCCTTGTATTTCCGAACCCATATGGCAGAAAGGAGTGGCACAGTCCATGCACCGCGCTCCTTGTTGGCTTAACATCTTATTAGCCAAAGGGGATGAATACTCTTTCCAGTCGCTTAATCGCGCAAGTGGATCTCTATCTTTTGGTTTTTGACGAGTAAACTCCATAAATCCTGTCGCTTTTCCCATATTCCCCTCTCCTTTCTTATTTCATCATTGTTTCAAATATTTGAATAGAATTTCTTTTTTCTCGTCCGGCGTTCGCTTGAAATGCAGCCATTGCCGCTTGTTCGTCTGTTAAACCAGTTTGTTTTTGTTCTTGAATACTTTCCAACATGCGCTTATAGTCTTTTGGAATGACTTTTACAAATTTTCCGGCGATCTCATCCCAATTCTCAATCACATTACACGCTTTGATACTACCTGTGTAAATATAATGACTAAGAATCATTTCCCACAGTATCGCGACATCGTGTCGATCATCAATCTCACAAAGTTCGATCATCTCTTGATTGCACAGTGCCATAAACTCATCACGATGATCGGCAAGAACGTAAGCGATTCCTCCTGACATACCTGCCGCAAAGTTTTTTCCAACGTTGCCCAAAATGACAACGCATCCACCAGTCATATATTCACAGCCATGGTCGCCAATTCCCTCCACAACGACGTTTACACCACTATTACGAACCGCAAAACGTTCTCCAGCGCGACCGTTGATATAGGCTTCACCGCTAGTTGCACCAATTAAGGCAACATTTCCGACAATTACATTCTCTGACGCTACAAGCTGAGCTTCATAAGGTGCCTTCACAATCAGTTTTCCACCAGATAGTCCTTTTCCGAGATAGTCATTCGCATCACCAGTTAAATGAAGACTCAATCCATTCGGAATAAAGGCACCGAAACTTTGCCCGGCTGATCCTGTAAAACGAAGCGTGATTGTATCTTCATGTAATCCTTCTTCTCCATATCGTTTTGAAACTTCACTACCAACGATGGTCCCAACAACACGGTTGACATTTGTAATCGGAAGCGTGATATCCACCGGTATCTGATCTTCTAAAGCTGGGTGAACGCTTGGCAAGATGACTTGAATATCTAGTGATTCATTAATCTTATGGTTTTGGGGTGTTTGAAACGTACGAATTCCTTCAGGCTGATATAACAGCGTGGATAAGTCCAAATGTTTTGCTTTCCAATGATTTTTTGCTCGCTCACTTACTTGTAAGACATCTGTACGACCAACCATTTCCTCAACTGTTTTAAATCCAAGTCCTGCCATAAGTTCACGAACTTCCTCAGCAACAAAACGCATAAAGTTTACAATATGATCTGGATTCCCGGTAAATTTTGCACGAAGCTCTGGGTTTTGTGTCGCGACCCCGACAGGACAAGTATCCAAATGACAAGCACGCATCATGACACAACCTAGAACAACAAGTGGTGCTGTCGCAAAACCAAATTCTTCTGCCCCTAATATCGCGGCCATGACGACATCTTTTCCGGTCATGAGCTTTCCGTCTGTTTCTAAAATGACTCTCTCGCGTAAGCCATTCAGCATTAATGTTTGATGTGCTTCTGCAAGCCCAAGCTCCCAGGGTAACCCTGTATGTTTAATGCTAGTTTTAGGAGATGCACCAGTCCCGCCTTCGTACCCGCTGATAACGATAACATCTGCAGCGCCCTTGGCTACACCAGCTGCAATGGTCCCAACGCCTGCTTTTGATACTAGCTTCACGCTGATTCTTGCGTCACGATTGGCGTTTTTCAAATCGTGGATCAACTGTGCTAAATCTTCAATGGAGTAAATATCATGATGTGGCGGCGGAGAAATGAGTTCAACACCTGGTGTAGAACCCCGGACTTCCGCAACCCATGGATACACTTTATTACCAGAAAGCTGCCCTCCTTCACCTGGTTTCGCTCCTTGTGCCATTTTAATTTGCAATTCATCTGCATTGACCAAATAATGGCTTTTCACACCAAAGCGACCTGAGGCAATTTGCTTAATGCCACTTCGACGATTGTCGCCATTTTCGTCTATGATATAACGATTTGGATGTTCCCCGCCTTCACCACTGTTGCTTTTCCCACCTAACCGATTCATCGCAATTGCTAATGTTTCGTGCGCTTCTTTACTTAAAGAACCAAAGGACATCGCACCGGTTTTAAATCGGCGGACGATCGAGTCAACAGATTCCACATCCTCAATTGCTACGGCTTGGCGAGATGGATCAAATGAAAATAAATTGCGTAAGAAGCCAATCCTTTCCTCATTTGCCATATGGGAATATTGTTTATACAATTCATAATCACCTTTGCGGGTAGCCCATTGCAGGGTATGAATTGTCTTTGGATTAAAGGCATGATGTTCACCGTTTTTTCTCCATTGAAAATCGCTTCCTGACTCTAACGTATCATCATTGGAATCAACGAATGCCTTCATGTGACGAATCCTAGCTTCTTCCGCTATAGTCGCTAAGTCAATCCCGCCAATTTGTGAAGCCGTTCCACTAAAGTAACGGTCGATAACGCTTAAACCGATGCCTACCGCTTCGAAAATTTGTGCCCCACGATAACTTTGTACCGTCGATATCCCCATTTTTGACATAACTTTAACGACACCATCGGTAACGCTTTTAACGTACTTATTAACCGCTTCTTTATAGCTGACCGATAAACTTCCATCTAAGATTGCTTCTTTATAAGTAGCATAAGCAAGATATGGATTGATCGCATCCGCACCATATCCAATAAGGGCAGCAAAATGGTGAACTTCTCTTACATCTCCGGCTTCAACAATTATGCTTACATTTGTACGGTTTCCTTGTTTAACAAGATGATGGTGTAAGGCGCTTACTGCTAATAAAGAAGGGATGGCTGTTTCATCTTTATTCATATATCGATCTGATAATATTAATAGGGTTGCACCTTCAGCAATTACTTGATCTGCTTCTCGGAAAATACGCTCGAGTTCATTTTCTAAATTTTCAGAAAACAAGGCGTGTATACATGCACTTCTAAAGCCCTTGATCACTTTCAATTGTTCCATTTGACTATTCGTTATAATAGGCGTTTCAAGCTGAATCCTACAGCAATTTTCTTCATGAGGATGAAGAAAATCCCCTTCTGCCCCCAAGTATGTCATCGTTGACGTAACAATTTTTTCACGAATCGAATCAATTGGTGGATTGGTAACTTGGGCAAAGGATTGCTTAAAATAGTTGAAAAGAGATTGTGGACGATCCGATAATACGGCCAGTGGACTATCATTCCCCATAGAACCTAGCGGGTCCTTTCCTTCCGTGATCATGGGCAGCAAATATTTTTTGACTTCCTCATACGTGTAACCAAACGCTTTTTGACGCGAAAGCACATCCGCGACTTCATCTTCTTCTCTTTCCACATTATCTAATTGAACAAGATGTTCATCCAACCATTCTTGATACGGATAAGCCCCTGCCATTTCCGATTTTACTTCCTCATCGGAAACTATGCGTCCTTGTTCTAGATCAAGCAAAAGCATTTTTCCTGGGCTCAAACGTTCCTTGTACAATACATTTTCTGGTTCAACATTGATGACACCAACTTCCGATGAGAAAATAATATAATCATCTTTTGTCACATAATAACGTGCTGGGCGTAAACCATTTCGATCTAAAACAGCCCCAATTTGTTTCCCATCCGTAAAAGAAATGGCTGTCGGTCCATCCCAAGGTTCCATCAAACAGCTATGATATTCATAAAATGCTCTCTTTTCTTTCGACAAATGCGGGTTATTTGTCCAAGGTTCGGGAATTAACATCATCGCTGCATGAGCGGGTTTCCTACCTGCTAGCACAAAGAATTCCAAAGCATTATCTAACATTGATGAATCACTACCATTTATATCAATAATCGGGAGTACTTTCGATAAATCTTCTCCAAATGCTTCAGAAACAAGCTTTTGTTCACGAGCTTTCATCCAGTTAATATTCCCCCGTAGCGTGTTGATTTCTCCATTATGGATAAGGTATCTATTCGGATGCGCCCTTTCCCAGCTTGGAAAAGTATTCGTACTAAATCGGGAATGTACAAGAGCGAAAGCAGAAACAAAAGAGTCGTTCTGCAAGTCTAGGTAAAAAGCATCCACTTGTTTGGGTGTTAGCAATCCTTTGTAAACAATCGTTCTACTTGAAAGGCTAGCAAAGTAAAAACGATACTCACGTTCTTTCGCCCATTGTTCGGCTTGTTTTCTAATTATAAATAATTTGCGTTCAAATGCTAAATCATCTTGGATATCTCTATTTGCTCCGATAAAAACCTGGCGAATCGTTGGGCATGTTTCCATACCGACTTTCCCGATTATTCCGACATCAACAGGCACGGTTCTCCAACCAAGAACCGTTTGTCCCTCTCGTTCTATTAATTCGTTTATTTGCGCCTCAATCTTTATTTGCTCCGTCTGATCATTTGAAAAAAAGATCATCCCTACCCCATAACGCCCTTTTTTAGGTAAATGAAAGTTTAAGCAAACTTTCCGGAAAAATCCATCTGGAATTTGCACCATTAACCCTGCGCCATCCCCTGTATGCGGATCACTTCCCTGTCCGCCACGATGATCTAATTGACAAAGCATTTGAAGTCCTTTTTTCACAATATCATGTGTTGCATTTCCTTTTATATGAGCGTATAAGCCAATTCCACATGCATCATGTTCAAATTCAGGACGGTAGAGACCTTGCGCTTTTGGTAATTGATTATAGGTCATCATTTTCTCCCCCGTTTCTTTTTGCACAGTATCTTTGTTTTTTATTGTAATTTTCCCAATCAATATAAACAATATATCATTTAGATGTAAATTATATTGTTTTTATATGATTAATAAAAATGTAGTGCTCCATGCATCCTAATATCTACATTCATCTATTTTCGAATCATTTAAATTAGTAAAAAATTTTAAACTCACGCGATATTCTATGTATTCAAATTGATTTAAATAATATATCATTTAGATATAAATAATCTCGAAAAGGAATAAAGGAGGGGTAGTAATGGAACTGCGTCAATTAATCTATTTCATCGAAGTCGCTGAACGGGAGCATGTAACAGCCGCTGCAGATCATCTACATGTAGCGCAATCTGCAATTAGTTTACAAATTTCTAAACTTGAAGCAGAACTTGGTGTGAGTTTATTTGAGCGCGTCGGTAGAAATGTTAAACTCACGCAAATCGGAAAAATTTTTTTAATTCATGCAAAAGCAGCGATTAAGGCCGTTGATTACGCGAAAGAGAAGGTTGACGAGTACTTAGATCCGGAAAACGGAACGATAAAAATCGGCTATCCAACTAGCTTAGCAAACCATACGCTACCAACGGTCATTTCCGCTTTTAAAGCAAAATACCAGAACGTTTCCTATCACCTCCGTCAAGGCTCCTATGCATTTTTAATAGATTCTGTTAAAAATGGAGATATCGGGTTAGCTTTGCTTGGTCCTGTTCCTACAAATGAACCAGATATTAAGGCTGATATTTTATTTTCTGAAAGTTTTTCCGCTTTAGTTCCTGCTAGTCATCCTTTGGCAGAGAAACAGAGCTTGTCCCTTAGCGAATTGCGAAATGACGACTTCGTATTATTTCCAAAAGGATATGTCCTTCAGAAAATAGCAGTAGATGCTTGCTTACAAGCAGGCTTTGCACCAAACATCATTGCAGAGGGAGAAGATATGGATGCAATAAAGGGCCTCGTTTCAGCAGGGATAGGCCTGAGCATCTTACCGGATGGGACACTTTATGAAACAACACCACGTTTCACTGTAAAAATACCGATTGATACACCACAAGTGCAAAGAACCGTAGGGGTTATCACTTCAAAAAATAGAAGCTTGGCGCCAACTGAACAAGTCTTTTATCAGTTTGTTAAAGAGTTCTTCTCTTTGTTAGAGCATTATCGATAGGTTAGTCAAAAGATTCATCTAATCACATGCATTCGATCAGAGAAATCAAACTCTCTCAAGTGACAAAAAGCACAAGGGATAGCTTCTAACGAGTTCGGCTGATGGGGAGAAAAATGCAAATAACATACTAATCAGCATATATATCAGTAGCAAGTTGGAAATATAAATGGAAAATAAAAACGCTCAGAAATTGAACTGCACCCCAATTGTTAGACACATCTAACAATTGGAGGTGCAGTTTTTCTATGACTAAATTTACTGAAGATGATAAATTAGCCGCAATTCAACGCTACACAACAGGGATAGAAAGTTATGCTACTATCGGGAAGTCAATTGGTACATCTGACAGTGTCGTTAGGAGCTGGGTAATGCAATACGAACGTAATGGTGTACAGGGATTAGTTAAAAAATCCTATACAAACTATTCTTCCCAGTTTAAACTAGACGTACTTAATTATATGAATGATAATGGGATGTCTCCGAATGAAACGGCTACGATATTTACTATTACTTCTCCTGCCTTAATCAGAAAATGGAGAATTCAATTCGAATCACAAGGAGTTGACGCCCTCAAATCAAAAAATAAGGGGCGCCCATCCATGAGAAAAGAAAATAAAAAACAAGCACCTGCTGAAGGAACTGTCGAAGCGTTACAAGCTGAATTAGAACACCTACGGATGGAGAATGCCTACTTAAAAAAGTTGAATGCCTTAGTTCAAAACAAAGGAAAATTACCAAACAAGACAAAGCGAAAGTAGTCTATGAATTAAGGCATGAATTTTCGGTGAAAACACTTTTACTGCTCGCAGAGATTCCGCGTAGCACGTATTATTATTGGGTGAAAAGCTTCAATCGACCAAATCGAGATACAGAAATAAGAGGATTGATTCAAACAATTTATGACGAACATGAAGGCCGTTATGGCTACCGTCGTATTCGTGATGAGCTTACTAATCGTGGTCACAAAGTAAATCACAAAAAAGTACAGCGCATCATGAAAGAATTAGGATTAAAATGTCTAGTCCGTTTGAAAAAATATCGTTCTTACAAAGGTACTATTGGAAAGATTGCACCAAATATTTTAGAACGAAACTTCAAAGCTGGAAAACCAAATGAGAAATGGGTTACGGATAGTACGGAGTTTAAATTATTTGGAGAGAAGTTATATTTTTCACCGATATTGGATTTATTTAATAGTAAAATTATTTCATATACAATTGGTTCAAGACCAACTTATATACTTGTTTCAACGATGTTAGACAAAGCCTTTGAACGTTTAACAGAAGAGGATACACTCCTTATTCATTCTGATCAAGGTTGGCACTATCAAATGAAACAATACCGTCATGCCCTTAATGAACGTGGCATTACACAAAGTATGTCACGTAAAGGGAACTGTTACGATAATGCAGTTATTGAAAATTTCTTTGGCATCATGAAATCAGAATTTCTTTATCTCAAAGAATTTGAAAGTGTTGACCACTTTAAACAAGAACTAGCAGAATATATAGAATACTATAATCACAAACGAATTAAGACAAAATTAAAAGGCATGAGCCCAGTACAGTACCGAGTTCATGCCATCCAAGCTGCCTAACGAAATAACCTGTCTAACTTTATGGGGTCACTTCAAAATCTGAGCGTTTTTTGATGTAATATTTCACTATACTTATTGAACCAAAGCCCCTGTTACTTTAAGTACACCCTTTCACAATCTTCGTTAAGAAAAGTGTGAATTAATCCTTTTTGCATTATGAGTTAATTATTTTAACCTCACAAACTGGAATTTACATCCTACTTTGCTGTTCTGTTACGATATACAACCAGATTAATTGCATTTAATATGATGGTAACGATGAGAAGAACTGTTGCAGCAAACGCCACAGCATACATTGTGTCCATAAGAGCACCCCAATCCTCAATCTTTACCAGATGATAGTTATAGAAAATTTGGAAACATAGCGAAATAGCACAAGCACTAATACTCATAACGGAAAGAGCGACCCAATTCTTATTGTCCTGCTTTTTATCTCGTATGAGATTAACAACAGGAAGTATCCAAGCAATTATTCCAAGCACGAGACTGCCAATATTAAGCCAACCAAAATCAATCATATCTTATCCCCCTATGTATCTTCATTCTTGTTCAACTAAACTGCCCAGTTACTTCAATAAGAACCCCTTTATGACAACAAAAAAAGTAAATAAAGAAACGATAATACTCATATACCCCCAAAATCCTTTTCTGTCTTTTTGAAGTTCAACTAATCCTGTCACCAACATGAGTGCCCCTAAGAAAAAAAGCATATATGAAGATAACTCGAAACTTTTAGTAATTAAACCATAACCCGATAAAGTAATAACAATTATCGAAAAAACGATTCTTAATATTTTTAACAAGTTATCCCTCCTTTCACTATCACTTTACCACTCTAATCCAATTAACTTCTTAAGGTATTCTGCCCGATAGTTGAATAGTCTCTTCCGTTTCAATTTCCAGGATCAAGTCAATAATTCCTTTAAAAAAGAATTTTAGGGAGAGATTTATTTTGTTATTATCACAAGCATGGGAAACGTATGAATCGGATAAGCGAATAGAAGGTTCTTCGCCACAAACATTAAAAGTATATCACCTTCAAGTTAACTTACTTATTCGTCATATTGGAGATGTAGAAATCGGTTCACTTACAACAGAACAATGAAAAGATTACCTTTCTAAATCTAGCACAACATTAAAACCTTCGTCATTAGCCCATCGTATTCGTTCAATGAAATCACTTTTTCGCTGGTCACACGAAGAAGGACATATTAGTAAAAATCCGACAGCTAAAATTAAAGAACCAAAGGCAGGGAAACGAATCTCAAAGTTTTTAACAGAAAGAGAGATTGAACATCTTCGTGAAGCCTGTTATACACCTTTGGAAAAAGCTCTATTCGAGTTCATGTTTTCGACAGGATGTAGGATTGGTGAGATAGTAACACTTGATACTAATAACGTCAATTGGTCGAATCATTCGGCTATCGTTAGGGGGTAAAGGTGACAAGGAAAGAGAAGTTTATTTTAATATTCGATGTGATATTTAGCTTAAACGATACATAGAAAGACGAGCGGATAGTGATGCAGCTCTCTTTGTAACAGAAAGACATCCTCATCGAATGAGCAAAGCACAAATGAGATATATCATTAAACGTATATCCCAACGAGCAGGTATTAATAATGAAATTCATCCCCATCAACTGAGACACAGCTATGCAACTCACTTATTAAATAACGACGCCCCCATTGAAGTAATACAAAGTTTAATGGGACATGAGAAAAATGAAACAACTCGAATATATGCTGAGTTAAGTGGTCGGCTTAGGAAGGAGTTTTATCAGAAGTATTTCTAATAAACTAAATAGGAGCAACGTGTTTAGATAACGACGTTGTTCTATTCAACTATTGCACCCGTTTGTTTAAGTAGAATTCCTTACAATACCTCTTCGTATTGAACAACATATGGCGTGAACAAAAAACCAACAATTACTATAAGAAATCCTGTAACATTGGTCACAAAAACATTATTGAAAGGAGTAAGAAAATTCATACCCATACGAGACACGAAATAAACATATACTGAATGATACTTATGATCAGATTAGAAAGGAGAAATCAACTTTGACAAAATATCGGATCATGTCCTTTGATGGAGGCGGTACCTTAGGTGCTTTAAGTTTACAACTTTTGAACAGACTGGCTCAGCAAAACCCAAAATTAATTAGTCGAACCAATGTTTTTTCGGGAAATTCAATCGGTTCATTCACTGCCCTTGCGTTAGCAAGTGGAAGATCACCGAAGGAGACACTCCAGTTTTTTAAGGATAAAATCCTGCCGGCATTCAGCGTTTCCCGACCAGGTGGACCTGTTTTTAACCAACAATTACCCTATTCCGGTTTCATTAAAGCAGTACAAACATTTTTTCCTCCAGATCTTCTCCTCAAAGACTTAAAAAGACGAATTGTTGTCCCTGCATTTCATTTATTCTCACCGGAGCTGAATCGTTGGACTCCTGTGTTATTCCATAACTTTCCTGGCTCTCCCTATTTTAATGAGAAAGCGAGTGATATAATACTACGGAGCAGTGGTGCTCCCGCAACGCAAAGAGCCTATCAAAACTACGTGGATGGGTATACAGTAGCAACTAACCCCAGTACAGCCAGTATCGCGTTTGCAGTGGGGAAAGCCAAACAGCCGCTGGATCAAATTGTCGTATTATCCATTGGAACAGGTGAAGAGCCGACTCAATTAAGAAGAGATACGGAGGGGTGGGGGATGGTGAGTGCAGATAACATACGCCCCGAAAATATGAAGAACCTTCCCCCTAATTGGGGAGTTCTTTTGGACCGATCGCCCAATGAACCTTTACTGCCATTTCTTCAGATTATTTCTAGTGGATCCGGTTACTATGAATCCATGGTCAGTTCTCAGCTTCTAGGAAACCGTTTTTTTCGGTTAAATCCACGGATCCCTAATTTCTCCAAAACGGACCCTTCTGTGGTTCCCGCTGTCATTTCAATTGCTAACAAAACAAATTTACAACCTGCAGTTCAATTTATAGAGAAAAACTGGAATTAATATAACTATCCCATAAATCTAATTATTTTTTTGCAAGCATTTCGATTTTTTATAAAAAACAGGCAAACTGGCTGTTTTTATTTATTCATTCAGTTCTTCTTCAACTAAACTGCTTCGTTAGTTGAAGAAGGTTAATGGAATGTATGATTTTAGACATTTTCGCACATTGAAAAGACCACCAAATTGGTGGTCTTACTGTTGAATTAAAGCATCATTTAGTTCAACAAGAAAATGATAATTACCTTATTTGTTGATAACCAATCAAATCAATTTTTATATTTTTAATTTCAACATTACTTATTTCTCTATCTGAAAATAGATTAGGCATATCTAATTTCAATTGTATAATGTCTAATTGATATTTCGTACTTTTAGGGTCACTAACTTGGGCTTCTAATGTCATTTCATACCAAGCTTCAGACTCTTTTTGTGTGTGGTCAATTATTAACCCTACTTTTGAAACTTTTTGAACATGCCAAGACATTTTATGTCCATACTTGTCCTGTATAATTTTTTCGAGTTTAGGTTCAATAATCGTTAATAGAATATCTTCCGTTGTAGCATAGACATCTTTTTTAATCTTGCCTTCTTTACTTACCTCTGCATTAACTGAATTAGTTGTACTAAAAATTAAGAGAATCGTGAAAAACAAAACAACAATCTTCCTCATATTCCTACCTCTTTTTTAGATAGATTACCCTATAAAACACAATTTAATTCGCGAAATAACATGCCCCATTCGCTAAAGAGAGATGCGTAATATTTTCCCACTACGACATAAAAAAGCCAGCAAATTTCTGCTGACTCCCTCTCTCTTTATTCAACTAAGTCCCACGCACCCGTACGTCCTACCCTGGCTACTGATATAATAGATTCTATTTAAAAAAGGTCAACCAGTAAAAACTGGCTAACCTTATAATAAGATAGCACCCGTTAGTTTAAGTATATTGTTTCACATACTTCCATGAAAGCCGTTCCTCTTTATAGAGAAACGGCTCTTTAGAAATTATTTATTTCTTCAAACGATTTAATTTCTCAGAAACATTAAATCTTCTCATTTCATCTTCTCCGAAAGAATATGGTGAGCTTTTGTCTGCTAACCAGGAATAGGTCATTTTGTTAATTACGATAAATGCGGTTAGGAACATATAAACAACTCCAAATACCCAATCCCATCCATTTACAAGTCCATTGGAATGGATATAGTAAATATAATAAATTCCCAACGGAATATGCCCTAAGACAACAGCAGCCAATCCAGGGTTATAAAATTGTCCAAGTTTCTTAGGTGTCATAATTCCATGCACCATAAACTGCATCATACCAAACAACATTGGAGTCAATCCTAACCAGATTACATCAGGTAAAAATACTGGAACTAGATACATAGTATAAACTATAACAACATTCGTAATCATTGCTGAGTTTTGGTTAAGAGGGTAATTTCTAGGTGTAGAACTAGGTCGAAGTGCCATATTCATGATTGCTGGTTCACCGCCTGGAAATCCATATTCCTCAAATTGATGGATTAATAGCACTATAAAGTTCATAAACACTAACCTTTGGAGAATACCCATATCCCCCCAAGCAATGATTAAATACACAATAGATATGATGGCAACAACTAATCCAACATTATACCAATGTCTTCTAAAAAAGTTCATAATAGCTAACTCCTTTTGGTTGGATAATCCGACAAACTGTCGTATTTATAATTATAGAACTTTTCAATGCTCTATCAACCGTCAGTTTATGCTCATTTGTCGTATCTTCAACGAAAAGAGGAGTTATTATGAAGAAAAAACCTGAAATCACAGCCCTGACAAGAGAAAGACTCATGGATTCCTTTTGGAAATTGTATTGTAAAAAACAAATAAATAAAATAAGCATTAAAGAAATAACCGATAATGCAGGATATTACCGCAGTACATTCTATGAGTATTTTACAGACATCTATGATGTTCTAAATCAGCTAGAAACAGACCTAATTCTTTATCTTAAAGAGAATGTTTATAACAGCTTAGATACAAATCTAAGTGAGGACATCATAAAGTCGCTTGCAAACATATATGAGTCTAAAGGAGAATACCTAAGTGTTCTTCTTGGTGAAAACGGAGACCCAACTTTTAATCAGAAATTAAAAGATATTTTCCGTAATATGTTGTTTGAGAATTTTGGTTTAGATGAAACTGATGTACATGCTCAATTCATTTTTGAGTTCGCCATCTCAGCCATTCTTTCTTCCATTAAACATTGGTATGATAATGGAAAGCAGATTCCCGCAGAGGAAATGGTTGTGTTGTTACGTTCCATGTTGATGAATGGTGCGGGGAATCAAATTTTGAAGTATTCAAATATTGAATTTCATGATTTGTCATTTAACCCTTAACAAGATGCTTGTTGCACTAACCTGCGTCGTTAGTGAAAAAGCGTCTCCACTTATTGTAGAAACGCACCACGTTAGTTCAATGAGAATTGTTCACAAATGCTACGGTTATATCTTGGGCATAATACAGTTTATATACATTAGAGGGGGGAATAGTATGAGGCTAAGAAATGGAGATTTTTATACAAATGTTTTGACCAATAAGTTATATAGGTTAAATGAAGATGACAATAGCAGCTGGTACTTGAGCTTGCGTGATGAAGAAGGTTATCATGAAACAGAAAAGACATCAGGGCGTGATATGATTAGATTGGTAGAAGGTAGTTATAAAAAAAGCTAATAAAAAACTAACCCATTCCTGTCATAATACCTGTAATCAGATTCTTTAGTGGAAAGTAGGTAAAACTTGAAACAATATAAGATATTTCAAGGAAAAAGTCGCCTTTATGTCGAATATAACAGATAAAGGGGATTACCCAATGAATAAATTTGAGTTATTAAAAAAGTTACTAAATAGTAGTCGAGGTAATTTGTTTTCATTAGAGATTCCTACTACAAAAGAAGATGAAAAAAGGATTCAAGAATTGGTTAGAGTATTAGAAACAGAAAAAAGAATTAAATTAAGAGAATATGTACAGAGAGAATACTCAGTTTATTTACAAGGAATAATTAAGTATGCATCCGAATAATCGGATGCTTTTTTTATTGGGGTGAACCACCATAAGAAATCCGGGTTCTTCAAGTTATACAATAAGCCAAGGTGGGCATAGAATTTTTATGAGATTTAGAAATTGTGAACCTTCATAACCCACAGAGCCAATAAATCCCTTTGGCATCTATTTTCTTAAACTAACCTGCCCGTTAGTTTAAGTGTAATCCTTCACAATCTCAATTGCATTAGAGATAAATATTTGTTTACTTTCCTCAACAATATGGCCCTTTAACGGAACAACTCTATGTCACTTAACAGTTCCTTAATCTACCTTTCAATTCAAATGTTCTGCCCTTTTCACTATAATAAAACGTAATCGACAGAAGAAAATTAAGTTTAACCCACCATGGAAAAATTACCTGTCATTGGAGCTTAATTTTTACCAATCCTATTAATGGAGGTGGTAATCATGACAAATCAAAATCCTATTGAGTATACTGGGAAGGTTCTAGATCAACGAAATGACCTTACTGGACCTGACGATTCAGGCAAGGCATTATATCCAAAACGACCCAAGCGTGTATCGATCCAGGAGCCTAAACGAAAGTAGATCAGACTCTGACCCCCAAGCGGTGATGCCTTTTCCAAATGGGGGTCAGCTTACATAGACATAAGAACATACTTTAGTCTTTTTCATTTATTTCTTCTTGAACTAAACTGCCAGTTACTTTAATAAGAAAAAGGGCTTTACTCTTTATTCAAGTAAAGCATCCGTTTGTTTAAGTATATTTTTTCACAATCTTGTCGAGCGCGTCAGACCAGCCGTCGTACACGTACTGATCGCCGGGGTAACCGGCGAATCCGCGCAGGTGGAAAATCATCTTGGTCCGGTCGCCGTGTTCGGTGAGGGTTAGGGTCACGACAGGGGAGTTCTCGATGGGATCATCGGGGTAGCCCCAGGTAAAAACGAGCCGTTCGAATGGTACGATGTTGAGAAACACACCTCCGGTGGGATACTCCTCGTCGGTCTCGATGTTGACCATCGTGTAGCGGTAGCGTCCGCCTTCGCGAACGTCGAAGGAGATGGTCTCCAGGGGCGTCGAAGGCAACCATTCGGCGAGTTCCTTCTCCCTCGGGTCCAGGCGCGCCACACGAGCTTGCGGCGGGCATTCAGGGTGCGGGTAATGGTAAACTCCGGTTCAGATGTGGGCATGCCAAATACCTTTCACCATATTTTACCACATGGACGAAGATCTTGTTTAACTATTCTGGCACGTTAATTTAATAAGAAAATGTTAGATTAATGAACAATTTGATCCGACTGCGCCAGAAAAAAGCCAACCTTTTCTCATAATCCTATCCCTTAAACGTGTTGTTCTAGAATCTAAACCATTACAAAAAGACGCTTTCTTATTCAAGAAAACGCCCGATTACTAAACAACAAAAACCTTACATTAGTAAGGTTTTCATATTCCTCTTTTTCCCAAAAAATCATTAGTCTTCTTTTATTATTTCATCAAAAGCTGAGGAAACTCTGTCGAATTCCCCATCGTTTTCAATACCTGTAAAGTAACCATCCTGATCGACCTTTAAAAAGAAGACATCAATGTCCTCCTCGGTTTCTTCTTCAAGATCCTCCACAAAGCTGACTGCAACGTATTCTGTCCCTTCAATATTTAACGCTGCCAGCACTTCAACTTTCTGCTCCTGTTCATTCTCATCGCTAATCGTAAAGATTTCGCCTATTTCAATGTTTTCCATGCGATATCTCCTCTCCTTTTTGAAAAATTGTCTTGCACTAATAACTGTATAAAAGTCTTCATAATCATTTTATTTCCAAAGAGGAACAGATTCATGCGGGAAATTCAGATTTTAAAATTTAACATACTATAAGTTATTACATAACAGTATTTTATTAATATCTGCACTATTACTAACTTGCCCTTTAGGGTAAGTAGAAACCTTCACAATCTCAATAGGAATAGCATCAGGAAAATGCGGATTTACAACGCTAAGGGAGTTTCAACCCATTAAAAAAGCCGATTTCCTGTCTTCTTACGGAATCGACTTTTTTAGTTTAGCTTGTTTTACACTTGAATGTTGAACTCCCCCTTTTAAATGACTTTCAAACTAAATAATGGATTAAAAAGCAATGGATTGAGAACCATAAAGATATGTGCTTTAAAGAAAGGTGGCACAAATTATGAACTTAATTAGGAGGATCACAATGGGAATTTTAAGTGGAAATCCAACAGATGAACCCATGCACTATGGAGAAGTATTTAGTACATGGTCTTTTCTATTAACGGATAAAGGGGCAATTGCAGGTTTTCAAACTCACCTAAACCATGCAGGTGATGAAGACTTACAAAAATTACTTGAGGAAGCCGTTCAGGGTGGACAACAAGAAATCAAACAGATTGAAACTTTATTAAAAGCGAATGGAATTGGATTACCTCCAACACCTCCTGAGCGTCCTAAAGCTTGCTTAGATGACATTCCAGCTGGAGCGCGTTTTGCAGACCCTGAAATAGCAGCTATGCTTTCGTTGAGCATTGCAGCAGGATTAGTAGCATGTAGTACAATTATGGGGCAATCTATTCGAGAAGACATTGCTATGATGTTCGGGCAGTTTCATGTTCAAAAGGCAGCACTTGGAGCTAAAGTTCTACGACTAAATAAAGAAAAAGGATGGTTAGTTCCACCACCATTACACCATTATAAAGCTGAAGATTGTTAGTTAATGTAAAGTAAACTGGGTACAAAGGGAGCAGAATTTTTAATCTGCTCCCTTCTCGCTCTTAAAGTAATCTGTCCTTTACTTCAATAAGAATAGCCAAACTTTCTTCTTGAAGCATGGCACCCGTTAAATCAATACTCTAATACCACTCTTTGAAAAATACCCACTCTCCATTGTCCAATGAAAATATAGATTTGCATTGCTTACATCTTAAAATAAAACCTGAAGGATACTTTGGATTATCAACTACAACCTTTGTTGTACATTTTTCCTAACCACACTTAGGACATTTTTGTCTCATATCTTTTCTAATATTCATCCAAGTTCTCCTTAAATTATCTATATATTGTACACTTATTTTACCATCTCCTTATTGAACTAACCTGCTCGTTAGTTTAAGTACAACTATTCACAATCCATATAATTATTTCAAATGGCACTATTCATCGTAATGAATATAAATGAGCTTGTTATTTTTCCGTAAATAGTCTTAAGTACGAATTTAAAAAAATGACCTACCCCTTGGGTAAGTCAAGTTTTTGGTATGCCAACTGATACTTTCCTCCTTCAGCAACTTCTGAATGGTACAAAGCTCTAAGGGCAAAATTTTTCTCAAGTTCGTGTTCTTCCATCAACTCCTTTAAGCGCTTTTGTAATTCTTCATTGTCTTTGATCAGCTGTTTCATTTGCGATTTCATGTACTTCATGGGATTTCCACTCCTTTTAGATATCAAATCTATCCCAAGTATAGCATTAATCACATCATTACGATTACAGAACTTAGTAACATTTTGTACGGCATAATCTCTGTTTCCGTAGTAATAATTTACATAATTTCCACTTTATCATTCATTCTTCTTTTTGACATAAGAATAATCCAAAGCCTGTCTCATATCTTTATACAAAGACCTATTGGGAGTGAGTCAGCATGAAATCTTTTTACAAAGGGACCATTATATTGATTGTTGCAGCGTTTTTCGGGGAGTGTGTTGAGTTTTTTGTCAATATGATCCTTGCTAGGGAACTTCGTGAAGAAGGAATGGGACTTTATATGTCTATACTGCCAATCATTTTCTTGGCTTATATTATTTCTGGTTTCGAATTACAGGTTTCCATTTCAAAATTCGTCGCTGAAAATAGACCAAAACTTCATTATAGTTTACTACAGCATGCCCTCAAATTAGCTGGATACGCGATACTAATTACGTTTCTTTTAATATTAATCGTCGTATCATTTTCGAATGTTTTGAATAACTTTCATCCATATGTAAAATGGCTACTAATTGGGTTAATCCCGATCGCTGCTTTTTCAACAATCGCAAGAGGGTATTTCATGGGTGTTCAAGAAATGGGGAAAATCGCCTTTTCAAACTTCCTAAAAAAAGGCTTTCAATTCCTATTACTCTTGCTTATCTTTCATTTTCTACAATTTGACCAAGAAAAATCGCTACTAAGTGCGTTGATTATATTAATTGCTAGTGAATTCATTGTGTTTCTCTATTTGATTAGCTTATTTATCATTCAAATGCAAACGATGAGAAAAGTTTCGAATACCATGATTTCAGGTAAACATGCACGTTATAAGCTGCTTGCTGTATCGGTTCCCACCGTGGGACTTCGTATTTTTCACGCCATTACCAATGCCATCCAGCCTTTTTTAATTCACTCAGCCCTACTATCAGCTGGTTTTGGTGCCGTTATGGCGACTGAACATTTTGGGATGTTGATGGGAGTCGCTATGACAATCGGCTTTTTCCCTGCTTTTATCGCACATTCATTGATGATTATGCTCATTCCAAATGTATCAGACGCTTACGCCAAGCAAGATTACCAGAAATTAAGGAATTTATTGCAAAAATCCATGTCCTTAACACTACTTTATGGATTACCCGCTGTCTTCATTATGTACCTATTTTCAGAACCATTAACTTCACTCTTTTTTTCTTCGACTACAGCAGCGGTCTACTTAAAACTTTTAGGGCCTTATTTCTTATTCCACTTCTTCATCATCCCGATGCAGGCTTATTTAATCGGATTAGGATTAGTGAAAGACGCTTTCATCCATACGGTATGGTCCCACATCATTTCATTTATGCTGATGTATCTCTTAGGATCTCAAGCTTCTTTGAATATGACTGGTGTTATTTTAGGCATGAACACAGGAGCTATTTTACTAACCATGATGCATTATGTAACGATATGTAAAAAGGTTGGGATTAACGTTTGGTTAACGAAACCTAGACAAAATGTTATTTAGCTCTGATGTACCACATCACCCAATGTATACAGATCATCCAATAACTTGAAACTTGATGCCGTCTACTGAATGACTACTTTTTAGACTCGTTTATACTTTCATCTGACTATTCAAGTATGAATACAAAAGTTCAAGACTAATAGCGCATAGCTTTTAAAAGATCTTGGAGCTTGATCGCATAGTAATAAATGAAATCTGCTCCTTGAAAACGGGCATTACGCCCTATTTTAATAAATTATCGTTGGCCACCCCACCTAACGTTTATTCCAAATGGTAGAACAATTATTATTTCGTTAAAATAGCTTAACAATGAACTATTCTTCAATAATTAATTATACTTCAATTAAATTTTCCCTTGAAATACTTTCTAATTGATATGTACTAGGAAACAAAAAAGAGGTTACCAAAAGTATCAACTTTTAGTTAGCCTCTTTTCTCATTATCTTATTTATTATGTGGAATGTGTGATATCGACATTTTTCTTTTTCTCTCTTTTTTCCTGCGCCAATATTTTATTAAAATCTTTTGTTTCTGATACTACAACTCCTGCCAGAGCAACAAGAGCAATCAAGTTTGGAATCGCCATTAATCCATTAAAGTCATCAGCAATGGTCCACACCAACCCGAGGCTCATATCAGCACCAACTACGACAGATAAAGTGTAACAAATCCTGTACCATATGATTGAGCGAATTCCAAATAAGTATTCAAAACATTTCTCTCCATAATATGTCCATCCTAATACGGTGGAATAAGCAAAAAAGATAATGCCAATCGTAACAATCCACCCGCCAACTCCTGGAAGCATCTGGTCGAAAGTTTTGGTAGTTAAAGCAGCACCAGATAATTTGCTATCCGTATATAGCCCTCCCATTACTAACGTTATACCAGTTATCGAACACACGATGATCGTATCAAGAAAGGTTCCAGTCATCGAAATATGTGCCTGACGTCCTGGATGATCGGTTTTAGCCGCGGCTGCCGCAATTGGAGCAGATCCCATACCCGCTTCATTAGAAAATACTCCGCGAGCTACACCATAATGAATAACTGCACCGATCGTACCTCCCGCTACAGCCTCCCCTGTAAACGCATCTTTAATAATCAGAGCTAAAGCTGCAGGAACTTCCGTAATATTAAATAAAATGATAACTAGTCCACCAACTACATAAAAAATGGCCATAATCGGTACAAAATACGCTGTAACTTTACCGATATTTTTAATACCACCTAAAATAACAAGGGCAGTTGCAATCGTTAATATCGCACCCGTTATCCAAGGGTTTAGACCAAAACTAGATTCAACTGCGGCAGCTACAGAATTGGATTGAACTGTACTACCTATACCAAATGCAGCAATGGCACCAAAAAGAGCAAATAGAACAGCTAGCCATTTCCACCCTAAACCTCTTTCAATATAATACATGGGGCCCCCAGCCATTTCGCCACGTTTTCCAACTGTTCTGTATTTTACTGCAAGGATCGCTTCAGCATACTTGGTTGCCATTCCAACAAGTGCCGTAATCCGCATCCAGAATACTGCACCTGGTCCACCTAAGACAACGGCAGTAGCTACACCCGCAATATTACCTGTTACCAATCGTAGCAGCCAAAGCCGTCATTAATGACTGAAAGTGAGAGATTTCACCTTCTGAAGATTGATCTTGATTCTTTGAAAAAGCGAGTTTTAAAGCATATGGTAGTTTACTAAACTGAAGGAAAGATATACGAAATGCTAAATAAACCCCATTTCCTACTAATAAAATTAGTACCGGTGGCCCCCAAATAATATCACTTAATTTGGTTATAAACTCAGTCATAGTTCCACGATCCTTTCTATTATTAATAAGGTGGGTACAAGATATCTCGTCTGTATTTTTCATACTGAACAAATAATAATGTGAAGAAGTGAAGACAATTACTAATGATTTATTTAATCATTTTAAAGAGGTGTTATAGTATGTAGAAGTAATTCTAGGAGTTTTTAATGAAAAACATACATTCATGCACGCAAGAACCAATGAGTTTAATTCCTTATCCACCAAAACAGTTGTCTCTTTACGTCTAATCAATCGAAAATCTCCGGAATTAATATTCATAATTTTCTGTTTTATTAACAAATACACGGCATGATCATTTCATTCATGTATCTTACCCGTATGAAGTTGGATAGAATTGAAAATAATAGCCCAAAATCAATAAAACGCCTCCTTCACCAATCAAAATATACCATTATATTTCACGAAGACTATTTGTACAATATCAAACGTTAGGTGTTCTTACATTTTTTAACTTGTCTTTAAATTAAGTATCATTGATTAACTGTTTCGCGCATTTGAGCTAACAGAATAAATACCATCATCCCAAGAAAATGCCCCATTATTAATGCAATAAAAGAAGTTTATAAACACTCTCAATTCATGTTAAAGATTTAGCATAGTCAATCACGGTTTATATTCAAAAAATTAAAGTTAACATAAAAAATGCAGTAGGATAACAGATGAGGACAAAGAAAGATTTTCAGGATGTATAGAAGAGGGAAAGAAAAAACTGTTATCAAGTAAAATAACAGTTTTTTTACTTGATGACGTCAAACTACAGGTTCGACGTCATCATGTGAGATTTTCATACATTCAATTGAGTGATTACCCGTGTTTATTGCTTTGTCAATCAAAATCACGTTACGCAACTATTCATCCTGTATGAGGACCTCTCTACTATTCACAAACAAGAACTTGTCTTGAAAACAATCCTTTTCTAGCTATACATCGATCTGTAATCTCAAATCCAGAGTCTTCAATCATCTGATCAATTGTTTCAATCGATATCACGACTACTTTACTAGCAATACGGCGGGCATGTTTTAGAATGGATAGTTGATCCTCAGGTGTAGCATGCGTAAACAAATTGTATGGCATATCAATAATGGCTACATCATAATCCTCTGATACTTCAGAAATTGGACCACATGCTACATCGCCTTCAAGATCGAAATAGGCAATATTTTCATTTATTCCATCTATAATATGTGGGTTTATATCGCGCCCGACAATATCAATTCCCATGGAAAGTGCCTCAACCAAGACAGTCCCAATACCACAACATGGATCTATCGCTTGAACCCCATCAGGATTCGGTACCGCAATGTTAGCAACAGCTCTTGCTACACGTGTACTGAGCGCAGTCGAATATTCATGAGGTTTTTTTTGATGATGAAGCCAAATGGACTCACCTTTTCGATAGTTTCCAAAGTACCAACGCCCAGCCTTGGTCACTATGCCATACTCATAATCAGGTTGATGGATATCGAACTCTCCATTGATTCGTAAACCTAATTCTCGTTCTATCTTACGACGATCCTTATATTCAATTTTCTCCGATTTATCAAGGTCATTAATTTTCACAAAATTCACTTTGAATGTCGATTCATGCAATTCAATAGATTGAACCTGCTCTAGGATTTCTGATAGGTCATCCCCTTCAAATATGACGTCAATTCTTTCTTTTATAAAAGGACTCCGGCTCGGATCGACTTTAATATCTGTTTTCAAAATATTTGTTTTCGTCTCGATCCCAAATAAAGACCGCATCTCCATGTAACAAAGTGCACGCTCATCCATACGACAAGCATACGTGTATATAAAAGTTGGTATTTGCTTATGATTATCCAATTTGTTCCCACCCTATTTTGGTCATTTCTTTTGTTACCTTGGAAAAGTAAAATAAATCCTATTAGTACTTATCCAATCGCGTTAAGATCATTTTCTCCCAAACTCTCCATGGAAGTATGCTTTTTAGTAAAATGCCTAATATAACACCTCTTCCAATTTTATTACGGAGCCTCATTTCTTTACTTGTCGATAGCTTTGCAACCTTATCAGCGATTTCTTTTGGATTGCCATATGAGCTTTCGCTAGATTTAAGGTAGTCTTCCATTTTCATGAGATATTCATGATATGGGGAATTTTTATGTAGAGATTTTTCTGTTATGTGTTTTCCATTTGTCCAAATATTAGTTTTATATGAGCCTGGTTCAATGAGGGCAACATCTATTCCAAACGGCTTCAGCTCTAGACGAAGACATTCACTCCATCCTTCAATAGCGAACTTCGAAGAAACATAGGGAGATAATCCAGGGAAGCCCATTGTACCACTAATACTACTAATTGTAATGATTTTCCCATTGCCTTGTTTTCTCATAAAAGGAAGTACAGTCTGGGTTACTGCAATTACACCCAAGACATTCGTTTCAAATTGTTGTCTATATTCGTCAATCGGAATGTCTTCCACGAATCCAGCACCCGCATACCCAGCGTTATTCACTAATACATCTACTCTTCCTTTCATTTCAATACAATTTCTCAACCGACGTATCGAAGCCTCAGACGTAACATCCAATTCAAAGATTTCAATCCGATCAGCAATTGCAGCCAACTCTGCCCTCTCTATTAGTTCAGCTTTCTTCTCCAGATTCCTCATCGTAGCCATAACTTGAAAACCTCGCTTGGCCAATTCTAATGAAGTTAATAATCCAAATCCGCTGGATGAACCCGTTACAATCGCAATTTTGTTTCCCATGGTCTTTCCCCTTTCAAATTACTTAACGAATGATTCGTATTACTAGTATCATAGCTATACAAATAATTTTACTAGCCACTTGCAAAAATAGATCTTATATTTTCACTATTTCTTCAGTAATTTCGTAAGTAGAACAATTGTATATTTATACATCATCAAGTAAAATATAATGGACACATACTATTGAAGTGCAATCGGAGGACTCTTTTAACTATGAAAGCCAGGTATGAACTTATTAACATGAATCTAACACTAAGCAATGTAACTTTGCGTAATTCAGTCGATAGCTACGTTCTTTTTAAAGCTTCCGATGAAAACAATAATGAAGTCACAATTAAACTTTCGCACCAACAAGCAGATTTTCTTGAAGCTGAATTTACAGATCTGAATCGCCGAAGAAAAGGACACTGTTTGGAACCGATTATACATGATGATGATGCTTGTATTGATGAATCCTATAATTTATTTAATGGAGAGTTTTTTATCGATCATAAATAACTCTCTTTTTTTATGCTGTTTTGAAAAATTATCTTTATCTTACTTCCCTTTGGATAAAGAACACCCTTTTAAAGAATACTTAGCTTAACAGCATATACCAAATTATTGGAGGCATTCTATGAGAAAACCATTCGTATTGAAAGCTTTATTGGTGATGATTATTTTTTTCCAATTGAATTTCTTCACACTATCTTCAGCAAAATCTTATGCCAGTGCTCCAGTTAAAGTTATGGCACACACATATAAAGATTTAGATTTTTTAACTTATCCCCAAATATCTGATTTAAAGAACAAAACGACTCAAAACAGAATCAATGCTATTTTAAAAAAACATATACAAAATTCGTATAATGACTATCAGAAATTAAAGAAGTCCATGGAAAAAATTCAAGGCGATCCCCTTTGTAAAGAAGCGCCCTCTGCGTGTCAATATGAATATAATTCGAGTTATAAAGTATTATTTAATAAAGATCATAAAATCAGCGTTTTGATATATGATTATCAATTTTCTGGTGGTGCCCACGGGAATACAGTAGTCACGACTTATAATTTCAATACAGATAACAGCAAACAGTATAAGCTTGATGATATTATTACAAATGATGCCAATTTTACTAAGGTAACAACTTATGCTAAAGAATATATCAAACAGCATCCAGATGTATTTTTTACTGACAGTGATACATTAAATTCCTTTAAGGTGAACAAAGATCATGCATTTTATTTTGTTGATGATGGAATCGCTTTGATTTTTCAATCATATGAAGTAGCACCCTATTCTTCTGGACAGCCAGTAATTATGATTCCTAGCACTATTTATAAATAAATCGAAGCATCCATCAGTGAAGCATTTTTAGTCCCGCTGATGGTAATTCTGGGGTTATTACAGCCTGTAAAAAAATTCATTTTCCGAAAATTCTGCGTTTTTCTTTTAAATTCCTGAGAAGTCTTATTACAGATTCATTTTGCTCATGAATTTTTCTTTCCGATGGAGATGTTGAAGGTACCGGTATGTTCACTCTCTCGGGTTTTCTGTTCAAATGATTCCACTCCGTCATATATGTTTTTTATAGTATATGTAATATTATGAAAACCATGAAAAAATAAGGATGTCCCATAAGTGTCTGACCTCGTATTTAACACACAGTTTTTAGTGTTACTTTCACTTCATTCTGTATGTAATAAATGCGGGGCATTCATATGGGGCATCCTCTATTTTCTTACCATATTTCTCTTAGTCGTTTTAATCTCGGCGCTTTGGTCTTTTGGTTTAGGATAATGCGTTCATTTTGTTCCATAACCTTTTTTGTATGTGGACTTAAACTGACCTCTGGGATTTTCACCTTTGGTTTTCTTACAGCAACAGTGTCATTTTCATTGGCTTTGTTATAAATACTCAAGATCCTTCACCGCCTTTATCTATGTTTTATAACCATATCGAACATCATAATCAGCAAAGCAATCAGTAAACAATCCACTTCTGATACAAAATTGCGAGATTTTATTTTTATTATAAAAGGTTCTGTTAAAAGGCTTACAGGATGTAGAGCCATCTTTTCATCGTCATTATAGTACGTATCTTCTCTTTCCAATGTAGCACGGATGGCACTTTCATTCAAGTGAGGATATCCATTTAACGCCAATTGTTTCTCCTCTTCTGTCCTAAAAGGGTGGATTTGAACGCTCATTCCGTCTTTCTCGACATAAGCTTGAAGAAGGATTCCCAAATAGGCCAAATATTCCGAATCGGTTTGGTAATATTCTGGTATTCCCTCTTTCTTTAATAGTTGAAACATATTCTTCAGTTTTTCCCGATTATCCGTAATTAATTGATCACTTTCAGCAACCGCCTTCGATGCAAAGGACAATTCGTTGTCGCCAATTTTTGTAAAGTACATACTAAGAAAAACAAACATATCAATCAACACAAATACGAGGGCAATAATCAAATAATAATTCCAATTGACAAAAATACTTGTAGGGTACATGCTCCAATAAATGATTGCACCTAAAACAAATAAAAGATACCATGTTTTCCGGATTACTTCTATCTTATTCCTAATTTGTTCCTGGTATTTCCAAGATAAAATGACATAGCTGATCAAAGCAGCAAATATCGACCATACAAAAATTTTGAAAAACAATAACATCTAAAGCCTCCTTAATTCCCCTCTAAACCCATCATAAGGAATTTAGGTATAAAGGGGAAGATGGCTTTTCTCACAAGTTCGAATTAATAATGAAAAGAGTATCAACAACCCTTTTCACCTTCGGTTTATGGGACGCAAGAATATGTGATGTTACTGCTCATTTGCACTTCCATCCTCAGATTGTTTTTCCTTTACTTCTTCCGGTGACTTCTTGTTTTTTATGAAAAAAGAAATCATTACGCCTACTAATGAGAGAATCGAGATGACGATAAACGCAACGTTTGCCCCATACATATCTGGATTAGAGATTTCCGGACGTTGTTGGGCTGTTTCAGCCGTCGTAGTCATTACAGTGACAAGAATAGCAGTACCGACCGACGCCGCAATCATTTTCATGGTATTGTCCATGGCTGCTCCATGAGCAATCAACCGTTTCGGCAGTTGGTTTAATCCTGCCGTTGCGACCGGCATCATTACCATCGATAAACCAAACATTCGAATCCCGTACATAATCGTGATGAACGTAAAGGATGTGGAGGGACTTAAATTCGATAAGGCAAACGAAGACACTGTAATAATCGTTAAGCCCGTAAGCGCTAGCCATCTCGCACCGATTTTATCAAAAATTCTCCCTGTAATAGGTGACATCAAACCGGTAATTAGAGCTCCGGGTAATAGGGCTAGGCCTGCTTCAAATGCTGTAAAATCCCTCATGTTTTGCATAAATAGTGGGATGATCGTCTCTGACCCGATTAACCCCATAAAGGTAATCATTCCAACGAGCACGGTTAGCGGAAAAATAGAATTCTTAAACACCCGGAATTCAAGCATTGGATGTTCCAATCGCAATTGCCTTGTAATAAACAGCACAAGTGCAAACGCACCTAACCCTAGCGTGACGAGCGTACTTGTGGCTAGCCAGCCATTATTGCCAGCGCACGTAAATCCGTAAAGTAATCCTCCGAACCCGAAAGAAGAAAAAATAATTGACAGGATATCTACTTTTGGTTTAGTTACCTCTGTCACATTTTTCATTGCAAAAAAGGCAATCAAGATATCAATAAGGGCAATCGGTAGTATTATGAAAAATAAGAGCCTCCAAGAATAATGAGAGGTTACCCATCCTGACAAGGCGGGACCAATCGCCGGTGCAAAGGACATGACGAGCCCAACTAAACCCATTGCTGCTCCGCGCTTATTAACTGGAAAAATCATTAAAAATACGGTTTGCATAAGCGGCAGCATAACACCGGCTCCGCTTGATTGAATCACTCTTCCAAGTAAAAGCATTTCAAAGTTAGGAGCGACACCCGCAACTAGTGTTCCGAAAGCGAAAATACTCATCGCGGATATAAAGAGCTGCCTCGTTGAAAAACGCTCCAATAAAAAGGCACTGATCGGTATCATAATCCCATTCACTAACATAAAAACGGTCGTCAGCCACTGAGCGCTATTCGCCGTAACATTCATTTCTTTCATAATCGGCGGTATTGCTGTAATCATAAGTGTTTGATTCAATATTGCAATAAACGCTCCTGCAAGCAGAAGCGCTACAATCGTAGACTGCTTATAGCTTCGTGTTTCCATTCTTCCCTTTCCTCTTTCCTGTTCAATTTCTATCTTGAAATATGATTCCCTACAAAGTTATCTCTTCATTAGAAGAACCTTCATTGTCTTATATGTGTATGTAAAAAATAAGTGCTGTAAAACATACTTTTACAGAGTACATGATTTCCCATTAATAATCTATGGATTCGATCTAAATGATTCTCAGATTTTTTATCTCCTAATAAATTTCTTTTTCTGTATTTGTTTTAAGACCTCAATAAGTTCCTCCTATACAACAAATCTTATCATTCTTGAGATTTATGGAAGACTATACGAATTCTATATGAAGCGAACAATCGGGGTACATTCACTACCGGAACTTTTCGAAACAACGCAGATGGTATTCACCCTATAAATGCTTACTTTACAAAACTTTGATTCAAAAATCCTAGCACAGCATTCCCACCTAATTTAAATAACATTACCAAATATTACAGATATATCATATTAATGAAATATTACTCTATTTTTTTGTAATTCACTCCCTTTTCTTGCAAGACTAGGATATTTAGTATAAGCTAGGGAACATACTTATTTAGAAACTTTCTTAAGGAGGCTAAGTATGTCTGAAATTAAAGATTTTGAAGTAGAAACAGTGTTTGAGGATCGGGTTTATCAGCGTCACGCATTTACCTTTAAGATTCAGGAAGATGTGTTTAAAGGTCATTTTCATAAGGATGAGATTCAATGGCTTCATCCTCATCCAAAACAAATGATTGGTGAAGGTAAAGTAGAAATTATTGAAAATACCATATATGAATTAATGAGTCAATACGGCGTTTCTAGCGGAATTAAAGACTTTGAAATAATCCCAGCTTTTGAAGACCGGCTACATGAACGCCAACAATTCACTTTACAAGTGCAAGGTGAGGAATACAAAGGCTTTGTTCACGAAGGAGAAATTCAATGGTTCCATCCTCAACCAATGCAAAAGCTTGAAGATGATCACGTGCAGGCAATTGAATCAGAAATACATGAAAAAATGGCGAAGCAAGCAAAAGATAGTAAAGAAAATAATTAGAAATGATAACGGCAGCAAAGTATCGCTGCCGTTTTCTATTACATTCTAACCACAGTTTTTATTTATGGGAAAATATCTTTAGTTATTTTATTTACATACCTTATTGTCAAAATCAAAGATACAAGTCAGCGATATTGTCGTTTTCTAATTTCGACGTAGCTATCCCTTTGCCTTTTTTGTAATTAGTTCTGACATGAAAAGTCATAATATACACTGTATTTATGATGTTAATAATCTTACCTATTTTCTAAGTGCGAACTAAACCCTGTTAAAAGTTCTTTTAATTTTTCTACTTTCTGGTGATTTAGTTTTAGTAATCCATGTCCTTCTTGAGTCGCTGGATTGCCCAGTGAAACTGTATGATTTAAGAGTTCATTATACGCTTCTAATTCTGTTAATTTACGCCCACGAATTGTTTCATATTTATCTATCAAGAGTGCAACAGCTCCTGAAACATGTGGAACAGCCATCGATGTACCTGATAAGACGGCAAATTGGTTACCGGGAAAAGTTGATACAACTTGCTCTCCAGGGGCCACTAAATCTACTGCACCATTAGAATTACTAAATCTGGATATACGTCCACGCCGGTTAACTGAACCGACTGCCACAACTTCTGGATAAGCAGCTGGATAACTGTACTCGATTGTATCGGCAATTCCATCCCCTTCATTTCCTGCGGCACACACGACCAATATGTTAGCTTGAACTGCGTTTCTAATCGATGAATGTAAGGCTGGATCATCATCCGGTCCCCCTAATGACATAGAGATAACCCGCACTTTTTCACCTTTAGGGCCAGTCCAATTGATAGCGTAATGAATAGCCGATGTAATGTTGTCTGTTGTTCCTTCTCCTGATCCAGTTAAAGCCTTAAGTACTAGCAACTTCGCTTTAGGCGCTGCACCAACAACTCCAAAACCATTTTCTGCTGCTGCAATGGTTCCGCAAACATGAGTCCCATGCCCATTATTATCGGAAAAATTGGCAGGATTGCCGTTATAATCGCCCGTGAAATTATATCCTCCAATAATTTGACCTATTAAATCAGGGTGGTCTGGCTGGCAGCCTGTATCGATTACGGCTACGACTATGTTCTCACCCTTAAATCCTTCTCTCCAAATAGAACGCGCACGAATTATTCTAATCCCACGTGGGACTTCAAAAGTATTTTCTGTAATTCCTTCTACATGGAAGGGTATTAATTGAACATTGTGCAATGCTATCCTCTCCCTTCGATTTAATCCTAAACGGACAAGCAGCACTAGACTTTGATAAATGTGGAGAATCCGCACCTATAACCCGTTTGAGCAGCTCCAATCCAATAGCATTGATTACAGCATTTATTTATTCTATGAATAGGGACGAGCTTTTGCTATAAACCTTAGTCTAATTTTGAACTTTTAGTTTAATAGGCTAAACACCAGCGTTTGATAGATTTTAAAACCACCACAATGGCAACTGTTGATCTTGACTAAAATATTGTGTATTACTCGGTGTACCTCTTCCCTTCTTTCTTACCGTGCTTAATCTTTATATACTTTTTAATAGAGAATCCTTTTAATTTAGATAATCGAAATTCAAATGACCAATTGTTTACCCAAAGAGATATTCCTGTTTCAAGGATAATAAATAAAAGAAAACTTGGTATAACTATCCAAACAATCATAGTTATTGTAACCATCCCCTTTTACTCTTTACTATTCATTTTACTGGATATATATACCTCTATGTATTGTTGGCAATTAAATTTCATGTTGAGAAAGTATACGTTTTCTATTCATCTCTTTAAAATTAGGCTCTGTTAAACTTGCCTGTTGGATTGCAGCGAGAGGCGTTCGCTTTGTGCGGGCGGTTGGTTCGGGAGCCTTCTCGACGTAGTGCGCCTATGGGGTCTTCCCTTTTTAAATCGTTTTCCTCACATGCCTTCCTCTTCAATCAACAATGAGCTTTAACAAATGAGAGGTGAGCGTGGTAGGCTGTTGGACTTACAAAGATAATCAGACCTTTTTTTAAGACACGATTCACTAAAAAGGTTCCATATCAAGCAGTAAATATATATACTGTCGTTTGCTACTTGTGTTAACTGCGATTATACTTTTACGGAAAAATAAAAAGCACCTAATTAGGTGCTTTCCTATAATTTATATTATTTCTTGTTTATCCCACACTTAACGAATGGGTAGTAAGACCCCCACCTCAAGCTTATGAGAAACAAAGAAGTTAGATGGGGGGATGAAAGAACATCCTACTAATAGAAGTTTCACTTATTCAACAGGAAAGTATTTTATACGAATCACTCAATGAGTATCAAAGTCACTGAATACATATTGGGGTAATATTATTTGAAAATGTGTTCCATGAGAACTGCTATCGACAATTTTTATATCTCCACGATGTTCAAAAATGATTTTTTTTATAAAAGGTAAACCTAAACCTAGTCCTTCTTTCTTAAAAGATATAAAAGGATCAAAAATTGCATCCCAATTTTCTAAAGGCACCCCTATTCCAGTATCAACGATATCTATAATGATTTTATCACCCTCAACTTGAGTAGATAATGCGATTCGTCTTATCATTCTCTCCTGCGGAATAGCTTCCAAACTATTTTTAATTAAATTTACAAACACTTGTTTCATATATGTATGATTTACATAAGCTTTTAAAGTTTTATATTTTTTCTCAAAGGTAATTTCTACAGAGTTTTCTTTGAGTGATTCTATCGATAATTCAATTGCTTGATCTATTATTTCATTTAAATCGAACATTTTAAATTCAATTGATTTATATTTTATATATTCAGTGTAATTTAGTGTTAAATCATGAAGCTGATCTGCAGCAATTTGAATCATTTCATTCATATTTTTACCTTGATCTGGTAACGGCGTTAGCTCACTCATTAATTTTGAATAGCCTTTAATAATTTGTAGTGAATTTTTCACTTCATGAACTAAACTCGCAGTTAAATTACCCGTATAATCTAGCTTCTTTTGACGCTCTAATAATCGGTTGTAATTGATTGTCATCATTGTATTCATTTTTACAAAAGAGAAGATTATGATGACAGAAAAAATAATAACGCCCAAGCTGCTATACAGTGCTCCTGCTCCAGGTACAAAGTTTAAAAAACCTGAAAGATACAATAAAAAAGAGCATAAAGAAAATGTACCTAAAAATCCTTTTAAATAAATATTCTGAATAAATTTAGAAACAAAATAAGAAAAAGCGATAAAAATTAGAAAACTTGCTGTGTGAAATACATATAAAGAATGAAGCGGTCCATACTCTGGAAAATAAAAAGTATTGTTGGTATTGGTAATCTGGACTTCTCTCAATCCACTTACCCCATAATCTGTTAAACTAACAATAAAAACAAAGGTACTCCAAACTACTAATAAAACCAATACTTTCCGAGTAAAAATGGATACTAAAGGACGATAAAATTGGTTATCTTTAATATATGCCGAATGTTTTTTTACGGTTACATAGGATAAATAAAACACTAAGGGTATCATGAATGTTGGACCGGCCCTAAAAAACTTGAATAGCCAGAGAATAAGTTCTTCGGAAAGGATCCCTTTCAAATATAATACTGCAATATCTATTTGCCAGAAACTAATGGATAGCATATAAAACAATAAGGCATATGATAATTCCGAACCTTTATAAATCTTTAATATAGAAATCGCCAATACTATAGGGATTATACCTATACTAATAATCAAAAACGATATGATCATTTCTAACTCACCACTCTATTTATGTCTCTTTATATATGCACAGGCATTGTTACCCCCATGACCATGATTCGTTATTGCTACTTCATTTACCTCTTGATGCCAAGGTTCTGTTACAATGTTCATTTCTTCATACCCCTCTTTATTGGTTCGAATTGTTGGAGGGATAAATCCGTGATTAATACTAATTAAAGAAGAAATAACCTGCAATACTCCAATAGCTCCATATGGATTACCAATCATACTTTTGATTGAAGTATAAGGAACCTTGTGGTTAAATAATCTTTTTGAACAATGTTCCTCAATCCTATCATTCACTTGAATTCCTAATGCCTGACTATTAATATAATCTGGTGTTCTCCCTTCTATCACTTCTTTTAAAGCGCTAATCATTTGTTCACCAGTTTCTTCTACAGAATATATATGTACACCATCATTGTTCGAAACTATCTTTTCAATTTCACCTAAGATTTCAATCTTCCTCTTTCGTGCACCTTCTTCTCTTTCCAGAATTATTACGCCAGAACCTTCAGAAATAGCAAACCCTTTACTATTTTGATTGAATGGTACTGCACCTACATTTAGTGTTTGATTTATGGGAATTGACTTTGTTTTGGCAAAACCAAAACAAGCCATTTTATTTACTAAACTATCTGTACCTCCAACAACAGCTACATCTATAATACCACTCTTCAAGTAAACCATTGCGTCTTGGATAGCGTCTAAACTAGATGTACAACCAGTCGTTATCGTTTTTGTTATCCCCTTTATTGATAAATAATGGGAAATTTCAGCAGTAATGCTATGATAATTCGAAAAATGTGAAAAAGTTATAGGCACATTCCTATAATTATTTTCATTTACATGAATGATCGAATCATGAAAAAGCTTCTCACCAATTGCTCCCACTGAGATTCCAAAAAACAGCCCAACCTTTTTATCCGCTAAATTCGAGAGTCGCGCTTGATTCAAGGCTTCCTTTCCTGATGCCATCCCAAGCAAAGTAGCCCTTGGTAATCGTTTAAACTTCTTATCAGACTCAAATTCATCTAAACCACTATGTATACGTCCAATAATAGTTTTCTCTCCATTTGGTGAAAGGTCTGTAACAGTATCTAAACAACAAACCCCATTTTTTAAATTGTATATGTATTGTCCTATATTATTTGTATTCGGCGCTTTTACCCCATATCCCGTTACGACTATTTTATCTCTCAAACTTACCACCCTTTGTTTATAAACTATTTCCAAGATGTATTTATTCTAAGTGGTATAAAAGTAGCATTATTATTACAGTATAACTTTCATTGTGATTTATGGATAGATATTTTACAGGAGTAATTAAAATCAAAAGATGGGCCTTTTAGTTTGCGAAATTTTATACTATCCACACCATTATTATCCAATACATTGCTCTTTATTTGATTCTTTAGGTTTCATTAACAATAGTTTTCTAGTTCTTGGCTAACCTTCAAAACTTTAACTTGTGAATACTTATTAGTTTTTTTCCTAATGCATATTAATACTTTCTTAAGGATTGCATTTTTTTCATCAAATGAAACCGTTAAACGCACTACCTCAAGACATACTAATATCCTTTGAATTATATCATTATTCAGCTAAATTTTTACTACTTTTTACCCACCTTTTTTATTTTAATTCATCTAAAACACTTAAATTTCTATAATTATAAAAAAACACCTCCCATTAAATCGATCGGTGCTATGTATAATTATCTACTTTTCTTGTTTTTTAATATTTTTCTGAATATGAGCAACAACAACGTCGCTTAAGCGTAGTCCTTTTGCAACTAAAGCAGCTCTTGAACCAAGTTATCCTTTATCTGATCAGTTTTCTACACTAGTTTTTTTAGTTTGCTGAACAATAGGTTTAAAAGCTTTGAGCGTCTAGATCAATCCACTAACTATCAATAATATGCCCCGCAAGCAAATATCCCAGAGAAAGGACAAAGCAGGGTCTACAAAAATTATAAAAGGAACGATGTTTGTAGATAGATAACGAATGCTATTAAGTTTTCCCAGCTTAAGAAAGATAAGAAATATATATTACTAGTAGATATATACCAAATCAGGTATTTGTAATAACTAACACTTATTTTGCCCATTGTGGATAGCTTGGGCAAAGTTCTTTTTTTGTCAAAAATCGATTTATATAAAATTGCAGATCAGTATTACTTTTTCATTAACCTTCGATTTATTAATGACAAATAAAATAAGCTGTGAACAAATATTAATGAGTCCACAGCTTAAATAGTTAGACTACCAGTAGTGGTAATACGAATTTATTTGTAGGTAACGGTAGACCACCTTAAAAAGAATCCAATATTCTCCACATCTATACAAAAATCTACTTAGAATACTACTCTATGTATTCACAAGTACCTTTTTAGTTGTTAATATATCGATTGTTTATAAAAAATTATTGTTTACTAAGATTTTACCTTTCCACATTAAAATATCGTGCTTCAGGGTGCGCAAAAACGATCGCTGAGACGGAAGCTTCTGGTTCCATCATAAAACCTTCTGTTAATTCTACTCCGATATCTTGTGGTTTTAAGAGACGGAAAAGTTTTTCCTGATCTTCGAGATTAGGACATGCAGGATAACCGAATGAAAAACGTTGCCCTGCATATTTTGCTGCAAAACGTTCTTTCATCGTCATATCTATTGGATCACTAATTCCTTGTGCATCTCTCATCAAATGATGCATTCTTTCAGCAAATCCTTCTGCCGTTTCAAGGGCAAGTGATTGTATCGCGTGGCTTTTTAAAAAGTCACCCTCCTGCTTCCATTTTTCCGCCCATTTTCTAATTCCTTTACCCGCCGATACAAGAAAGAAGCCGACATAATCCATTTCACCTGATGAAACAGGTTTTACATAATCGGCAAGACATAAATAAGGACTACTTTCCTGTCGGGGAAAATCGAATTCTTCCAAAATTTCATTGTGGTTGTCAGGATTATATACTTTGACCTTATTGCCTTCGCTTTGAGCAGGGAAGAACTGATAAATTCCATTTAAACCGTACTCATGGTCCGACTTTAAGAACGTGATTAATTCATCTACAAGTTCATTCAGTTCAATCGCCCGCTCATCACCCTTTCTTACCAGTTCAGCTACTTTTCCTTTCAAACCAAGATGGTGACCAATCAACATTTGCCGATTTATGTATGGCTGAACAACATCTATCGGATAATCCTTCAATATATGGCGTATTTGATCAAGTGGCTTCTTGACAGGAACAACAGATAACGGTTTTACTTCTACCTTTTTTCGTTCCGGTTTTTCCATCGTAGCCACGATTGCCGCATTTTCCCTTGCTGTCTCCCGCTTTTCACTTAATTCTTTTAGATACGCTGCTTTTTTATGATTGTCATGTAAAATATTTGCGACTGCAAGCCCATCCATTGCATCTTTTGAGTATAAAACAGGGCCATCGTATTCTGGCGAAATTTTAAAATCTGTAAATTTACGTGATAATGCGGCACCTCCTACTAGAATGGGGATGTCGATGCCTGTTTGTTTTAAATCCTGCGCCGTGAGAACCATTTGCTGGGCTGATTTGACAAGCAGGCCAGAAAGTCCAATAACTGTCGGGTTATGCTTGCGAACCTCTTCAATAATTTGCTGTGACGATACTTTTATCCCAAGATCAATCACTTCATAGCCGTTATTGGAAAGAATAATGTCCACTAAGTTCTTGCCAATATCATGCACATCCCCTTTGACAGTCGCTAGTAGCACTTTTCCTTTTTTTGCACTGTCTTCTTCATTTTCCATTAGCGGTTCAAGATATGTAACCGCCGCTTTCATAGCTTCTGCGCTTTGTAAAACTTCAGCAACGATTAGCTGATTATCATTAAAGAGGCGACCAACTTCTCCCATGCCATCCATTAGCGGTCCATTGATAATCTCAAGCGGTGCATCTCCACGATCAAGCGCCTTATTGAGATCAGTAATTAAACCTTCTTTCGTTCCCTCAATTATATAATTGGCCAATCGTTCATCTAGAGGTAGGATGGCCGTATTTTCTTTTTTCTTCGCCTTTTTACCACGATAAAATTCTGTGAAAGTGGCTAATGATTCTGATGATGTATCGAACAAAAGAGCTTCAGCCAGTTTGATCTCTTCTTCCGGTATCGAAGCAAAACGTTCTAGTTTTTCCGTATTGACAATTGCATAATCCAGCCCCGCCTTCGTGCAGTGATAAAGGAAAACGGCATTGAGTATTTCTCTTCCCCTTGGTGGTAGACCGAATGAAACGTTAGATATCCCAAGAATCAGCAAACAATCCGGAAAAGTTTCTTTGATTGCCTGAATTCCTTTCACCGTTTCAAGAGCTGAGCCGATATATTGCTCATCGCCTGTCCCAACTGGAAAAACAAGTGGATCGAAAATTAAATCACTTTCTGACAAACCATATTTATTGACAAGTAAATCAACAGAACGCTTGGCGATTTCAAGCTTTCTTTCCGCTGTAACCGCCATCCCTTCTTCATCGATTGTACCAACCACGACGGCAGCACCATATTGATGGATAAGTGGCACAATCTTTTCAAAGCGTTCTTCTCCATCCTCCAGGTTAATGGAGTTTATGATTGACTTCCCTTGCGATCTTTTTAACGCTTCCTCCAAGACAGCTTCATCCGTCGTATCGATTACAAGTGGCACCTTAATTTTCTTTACCACTTCAGTAACAAACTCTTTTATATTCCCTAATTCATCGTCATCAGGATCAGCCAGACAAATATCAATAACATGAGCTCCTTTTTTCACTTGAGCTCGAGCAATTTCTGCCGCTTGTTCAAATTTCTTTTCCCTAATCAATTCCTTGAACTTACGCGATCCGATAACATTCGTTCGTTCTCCGACAAATAACGGACGCATGGAATCATCATAGATAAGAGGTTCGATTCCTGATACTGCATGACCGTGTGTATGAGTTTCAATTATTCGTGGCTCAATCAATTCAAGTACTTTTACCAATTCAACAATATGTTCAGGTGTCGTACCACAGCAACCACCAATAATGTTAACCCATCCTTTTTCTGCAAACTGTTTCATTTTTTCTGCTAAAGAATTCGGCGATTCATGATAATGCCCTTCCTCATCTGGGAGTCCCGCATTAGGGTAACAACTAACTGCTCTATTTGATAAATTCGCCAGTGTTCTGATATGGTCAATCATGAATTCTGGTCCAGTTGCACAATTCAATCCGACTGCAAGTGGATTCATATGTTCACATGAAAGATAAAATGCTTCTATCGACTGACCGGCAAGTGTCGTTCCCATCGGTTCAATTGTGCCAGAAATCATGATCGGGATTTCCCGTCCGTATTTAACAAACGCCCCTTTAATTCCAGAAAAGGCAGCCTTTACATTTAACATGTCCTGACATGTTTCGACTAAAAGTAAATCTACCCCTCCATCAAGAAGACCTAACGCTTGTTCTTCATAAGAAGCAGTCAATGCTTCAAATGTCGTTCCACCAGTTACAGACAAAGTTTTTGTCGTTGGTCCCATAGCTCCTGCCACGAATCTAGGCCATTCTTTACTCGAATATTTTTCACAGGCCGCCTTAGCAATCTCGGCAGATTCTTTGTTTAGTTTATATGCCAGATAACTTATATCATACTCATCAAGCACGATACTTGTTGCACCAAATGTATTTGTTTCGATGATGTCTGCACCAGCTGCCAAATATTTTTCATGAATGGAACGAATGACATCAGGTTGGGTAATCGTTAAATATTCGTTACAACCTTCATATTGTTCACCACCAAAATCCTCAGCGGTTAAATCCTCAGCTTGTAACATGGTCCCCATCGCGCCATCTAATAATAAAATTTTTCTTTTCATTTGTTCCTGAATTAACCGTTTACTCATATGCTCCCACCTCCGAAGTATGCCTACTATCTACTTTTCTAATATGTTTCGTTAATTCTGCTGTCATTTCATAATATAAGAACGGGGTAATTAAATAGATGCCCTTAAATTTATCCATCGCAGTATCCACCAATTCCTTGGCAATGGCTATCCCTTCATTTTTGGCTTTATTTGGATCATTGCCTGCAGATGCCATCGCTCTGCGGACTTCTTCTGGCAAGATGATACCAGGCACTTCGTTATGGATAAATTCCGCATTCCTTGAACTTGTTAATGGCATAATACCAAGAAAGATAGGTGTGTCTAAATGTTGCGTTGCTTCGTATACATCTTCAATTTGTTTGACGGAATAAATCGGTTGCGTCAAAAAGGAGTCAGCTCCACAGGCAATCTTCTTTTCAACCCGCTTAACTGCTTTATCGAGATATTTGACATTTGGATTAAAAGCAGCAGCGATTTTAAAATTCGTTTTTTGACCTAGACTTTGCCCTGAATAAGAAAGTCCTTCATTAAATTGTTTGATAAGACTAATTAAATCTAATGATGATAAATCATATACAGATGTCGCACCTGGAAAATCACCAATTTTAGATGGATCACCTGTTACGACTAAAATCTCATTTAGACCAAGCGTTTGCAGCCCCAACAAGTGCGATTGTAGACCTATTAAATTACGGTCACGGCATGTTATATGAAGAAGCGGCTTTATTTCATGCTGTGTTTTCAAAAGTGTACCTAATGCCACATTGGAAATTCGCGGTGAGGCAAGCGAATTATCAGCCATTGTAACGGAATCTACACCCGCTTTCCTTAAGGCAACGGCACCATTCATAAAGGCTTCAATCCCTAATTTTTTCGGCGGGTCCAATTCTACTAAAATCGTTCTTTCCACTTTCGCTTTTTCATGGAATGCTAGCCCTTCATCAGAATTTCCCACTTCGATAATCTCAATATCCCTTACTTTAATTTCCTTTTCTAAAACCGGTGCTAACAATCTTACCGCGTTTTTTATTGCTTCAATATGGATAGGCATCGTGCCACAACAGCCGCCGATAATGGATGCCCCCTGCTCTCTAAGCTCTAGTGCTGATGAAGCGAAATATTCAGGTACTGCATCATATACAAGTCTTCCATCGACATAATCTGGTAAACTAGCATTCGGGAAAACGGCAAGTGCCGCTTGTTTTGGTAACGAAACGGATTCCAATGCGCGAATCATATGATGTGGACCAAGTCGACAGTTGATGCCGACTACATCTGTTCCCAACTGCTCTAACCTTTGAAAAGCCTCGTTTAACGACATCCCGTTTTGTAAATTTCCAAGTTCATGTAATGAAACATTTGAGATAATTGGCAAATCCGTTTCTTGCCGTGCAATCTGAAGAACGGTCTCTAACTCCTCCAAATCGTAAAATGTCTCAAGCAATAGTCCATCTGGTGCTTCAAGTAGGAGACTATATAATTGCTCTCGGAAAATACGTTTGATTTCCTCCAAGCTTAAATCTGATTTACGTATACTCCTTAATGCACCTATCGTACCGAATACAAATGCATTCCCTTGTACAGCTACCTTTTTAGCAATCGCAATGCCTTTACGATTAATTTGACTTACTTGATCTTCCAATCCATACCTCTTTAATTTATGAAAATTAGCTCCATATGTATTCGATTGGATAATATCTGCTCCCGCATTCAAATATGCCTGATGAATCGTTTCAATTTGATTGGGATTCGTGATATTCAATTCTTCGTAACAAAGATCAATGCCGTGGGAATACAATAATGTCCCCATTGCCCCTTCTCCAACTAATATTCTGTTCTTCAATTCTTGACGAAAATCCATAAATACCCCCTTTCTGAGGGCGTCCTAAAGAGGTCTGACCTTAACTCCCTATACACGGTTTATTGTGTGATATACACATGATTTAAACAATATATTGAAGTTCTGTGGTATGACGCTCTCGTTTTAGGGTACCCTCGCTAATTTCATTGTTATATGCGAAAAAACAACATGTTGATGAAGGAATTATCGAAACATTCTCTCCATCTATCAAACATTCACTTACTAGCTTTAGCATATGCCGGTTATTAAGGTTTTTTCGGGACAATCCCTTCGCATCTCTCGAGAAGTATTGATTTTAAAAAAACACAAAATTATCTAGCTATAAATTTACTTATTTAATACTGATGTAACATCACGAATATTCCATTAATTCCAAATAATCCTCCTTCTTTAATTTTTACCGCTATTTCGCATGTTAAAATAAAAAACCTCTTCTTAAGATAAGAAGAGGTTTTAGCACCACGGCTATTCACTCTTCTTATCTTCAAGCGTTTCGCTTCTGGAATTAGCACAGTACAAAAAGTCTGTTGCTGAGGTATCAAAGGGCCAGTCCCTCCACCTCTCTGGATAAGAAAGTTACATATTTAGTTTTAATTAACTATTACTCTATAGCTGTGATTAACAAATGTCAAGAAATAATTTGATGAAAATTCTGAATAAAACAATTACTCGTTTGTTTGATGAGTCGCTAGTAAGGCCTAAGCATGTTCTCTTAAGCATTCACCGTATTCCCTACACCCTTTATTATCCTTCTTATACATTCAGTGTTTGTTTTACTTCAAGCTTTTCACGATAAAGCTTTGTTGCTTCTACCATTAATTTTAATGCCACGACTGTTTCTTCAATACCACGCGTTTTTAAACCACAGTCAGGGTTAACCCAGAATAAACGGTAATCTAAGACTTGCAGGGCACGTTCTATATTTTGTGATAACTCTTCCAATGTTGGTACACGCGGGCTATGAATATCATACACGCCAAGACCAATCCCCTTATGATACAAATGTTCTTCAAATGAGCGAATTAATTCACCATGACTTCTTGACGTTTCAATCGAGATGACATCTGCATCAAGTGCATCAATGGCTTCAATAATATCTTCAAAGTTCGCATAACACATATGAGTATGAATTTGTGTTTCTTCCTTCACAGACGATGTTGATAATTTAAAAGCATCAACCGCTATTTTTAAGTAGATTTCAGTTTTTTCTGTTTTCAACGGCAATCCTTCTCTTAAGGCTGGTTCATCGACCTGAATCATACCGATACCGTTTGCTTCTAAAGCTTCGACTTCCTGTCGGATTGCCAATGCCAATTGACTTAAGACATCTTTACGACTTATATCATCACGCACAAATGACCAATTTAAAATGGTTACGGGGCCTGTTAACATGCCTTTTACAGGTTTTGTCGTCAAGTTTTGCGCATAAACCGTTTCTTTTATTGTCATTGGTTCTGTTAAGACGACATCACCAAAAATAACTGGTGGTCTGACACAACGTGAACCGTATGATTGCACCCAACCATACGTTGTAATCGCAATACCTGCTAATTTTTCACCAAAGAACTCAACCATGTCTGTCCGTTCAAATTCACCATGAACGAGTACATCTAAACCAAGTTCTTCTTGAATATCAATCCACTTTTTAATTTCTTCTTTAATGTATTGCTCATACTGTTCGTTTGATAGTTCTCCTTTTCGCCATTTCAAACGTTGCTTTCGTACCACTTTCGTTTGCGGGAAACTACCGATTGTTGTCGTTGGAAGTAATGGTAAATCCCATCGTTTATCATGCAATACTTTTCGTTTGCTTGCATCAACGCGAGTTATTGAATAATGAGATAAATTTACTAATGTATCTTGCACTTCTCTCACATTTCGGAACGATGAATGATTTAATAATCTAACTGCTTGGTCACATTTGTCAAGCTCTTCAACGGTTAGTTCATGTTTTGCAAATTTTGTTAACAAGACCACTTCATCCAGTTTTTCATCTGCAAAAGATAATGCATTTTTAACAATGGGCTCTAAATTTTGTTCACTTTTCACTGTCACAGGAACATGAAGTAAGCTGCAAGATGGTTGGATTATGAGACGATTATCGTCAACTATACTTGTTAATGTTTCGATGAGTTTTGCTTTCTCTTGTAAATTGGCTTTCCAGACATTTCGGCCGTCAATGACTCCTGCTGCCAAAACCTTATCTTTCGGAAAACCAATTGCTTGTAATTGAGCAATATTCATGTCCTCGTCGTGAACAAAATCGAGACCAATTCCTGCAACTGGTAATTGAACGATGGCTTGATAATGTTCGATACTTTCATAATACGTTTGTAGAATGATTTTTACGTTTGGGACGGACTTTTTAAAAGCTGTGTACACTTCATTAACATCACGTAAAATTTCACGATCAATCTGTTTTACTAAAAGTGGTTCATCAATTTGTATCCACTCAGCACCCGCTTCTTCTAATTGTTGCAATACTTCGACGTAAAGTGGAGTAAGCGCTTGTAACAATTCCTTGCGTTTTTGATCATCGTATCCTTTTGACAATGCCAAAAAAGTGATCGGCCCGAGGATGACAGGCTTCCCATTTATCCCTAATTTTTCTTTTGCTTCTTTATATAATTTTAATGGCCAGTTTTCTAATAAAACCGGTTGTGCATCTTCTAACTCGGGCACGATATAGTGATAGTTTGTATTGAACCATTTTGTCATTTCTGATGCTACTTTACCTTTACTGCCTCTGGCAATTTCAAAATAGGTTTGAAGTGAAAGTTGCTTTCCTTCTGTTTTAAATCGTGTTGGGACGAGCCCAAACATAACAGCTGTATCTAATACATGATCATAATAACTGAAATCACCGACAGGAATGAGATCAATTCCTTTTTCCTGTTGTTTTCGTAAATGTGATAGGCGAATTTCTTCCATCTTGCTTGTAAATTCCGACTCGGTCAGCTCTCCTGCCCAAAACAATTCTACACATTTTTTCCATTCGCGATTTTCACCAATTCTCGGATAGCCTACGTTTGAACTTTTAATTCCCATTATTGTGCCCCCATTTCATTTTTAATTGCCTCAATAAAAAAATCTCTCTTTGCAATAAAGAGAGACTAATGATAGACATAGTTAACTAGAGTTGAGACTAGCAATCAGTTTCAACATATGGCCATCACTCCTCCCTATTTTCGCGTAGGTAATAAGCGCATCCAATAGGCAGGTCTCCTGACTTAGGTTCATCGTTTTCTATCCCTTCCCATTCCATGATGAAACAGTGGTTAACGATAAAGAACTCCCCATAACAGTGGCGCGACCGTGTCGGATTTACACCGAACTTCCCTTTTAAGTTAAAAACATGTTGCTTTTAACACCTATCGTTTGAATATTATTCATTTTTTCGAATTATTGCAATAAAAAGTTTATTGGGATTAAGATTATATCATCTTGTCTGATTTCGCAAGTATCTTTTTATCATTTTCCGAAAGAAGACCCCCTCTTCAATCGTGTGAAGGGTGTAGCCCAACGATAAGGGGTAGATGAATTTCGGTTAGGCGTTAGCTTAATAGCCCTTCTATTTGCTGTTTTTTTGAATCCGAACGGAACAAATGTTCGTTAATTGGTATAATGAATGGTAAAATGTAAATAGGAGGTGAATAAGGCCTATAAATTTCACATCTATCCAAACAAAGATCAATCCATACTGATCAATAAAACGATAGGTTGTTCACGTTTCGTGTTTAACTTCTTTCTTGGTAAACAAAAAGAAATAGATCTCTATTGGTACGTCGTGGAAGAAATGAAACAAGATGGACAACTTCCTTCTAATGATTGGAAAGGTACATACTTGAATAAATACGAAACGGTTAAATTTCTACTTGAATCAAAAAAACAGTACACTTTTTTGAAAGAAGTAGATAGCATTGCCTTGCAAAAATCCGTTGAAAACCTAAGTGTTGCCTATAATCGCTATTATAAAAAACAGAATAAACAACCATGCTTTAAGTCGAAAAAGAACAAGGTTCAATCTTATACGACAAAGTATACGAACGGGAATATTTGTGTCATTGAAAACAAAGTAAAATTGCCCAAACTCGGGTTGATTCGCTTTGCTAAGAGTCGTGAAGTGAAAGGACGTATTGTGAGTGCTAGGATTCGTCACACCCCTCCTGGTAAGTACTTCGTGTCTATTGCAACCGAATCAGAAGTATCAGAGTTACCTAAAACAGAGTCAGTAGTAGGGAGCGATTTGGGGATCAAAGATTTTGCGATTCTTTCAGATGGAACGATCTATTCGAATCCAAATTTTTTCCGTACATTAGAAGAAAAGCTAGCCAAAGCACAACAAATTGTGAGTAGACGAACACTAGGGGGTTCAAATTGGTACAAAGCTAAAGTCAAAGTAGCACGTATCCATGAAAAAATAGCAAACGCTCGAAAAGACTACTTAAATAAAATTTCAACCAAGATTGTCAAAAAACACGACATGATTGGGATGGAAAATTTGTCAGTATCTAATCTGCTTAAAAACCATCATCTTGCCAAAGCCATTAGTGAAGTATCCTGGTCACAATTCAAAAGTATGATTGAATACAAGGCGAAATGGTACGGGAAACAAGTCGTAACAGTTGCAAAAAACTTCCCTTCCAGTCAACTTTGTTCATGTTGTGGCTATCAAAATGAAGACGTTAAAAATCTTGAATTGCGTGAATGGGATTGTCCAGAGTGCCATACCCATCACCAAAGAGATATTAATACAGGACGAAATCTTAATACCGAAGCGATAAGACTTCTAACCGTAGGGACTACGGAGATCGCCTAACCCATAACTGATCGATAGATTGGTGTTCTTAGGAATCCCCCACTTCAAATTTTCATTAGAAAATTAAGTGGTGGGTAGTTCAATTGGTCAGATAATTCAGGGATAAACGTTGTAAATAGTTTCGAATATCTTATCATTTTCTTCATCACTTGATCCATATACTGGTGAATAAGAGGGTGATTTAATGGCCTATTATATCAAGACTGATAACAACGTAAATATTTTTGTAGAGGATATTGGAAATGGGAAACCAATCTTATTTATTCATGGCTGGCCTGTCAATCATAAAATGTACGAATATCAGTTAGATGTTTTGCCTAAATACGGGATTCGCTGCATTGCACTTGACTTACGTGGATTTGGAAAATCAGACCGCCCCTTTAGCTCATACTCGTATAACGAAATGGCTAATGATATCCGCGGGGTTATTGACACGTTAAAATTAACTAATCTTACTTTAATTGCCTTTTCAATTGGTGGTGCCATTGCCACCCGTTATATGCCTAGACACGCCGGGTACAATATTAGCCAATTAATTCTTGCAGGCGCTGTAGCCCCATCGTTTGTTCAAAGGAATAACCTTCCGTATGGAATGCCGGTTTCGGCAGTAAATTCAATTATTAGTCAAGCCTATCAGGATCGACCAAAGATGCTTGCTGAATTCGGCAAGATGTTTTTTGCAAGTAAAATTAGTCGTGAATTTAACGACTGGTTTTTGACACTTGGTTTTGAAGCATCTGGTCAAGGGACAATTAAGGCTACTGAATCCTTACGTGATGAAGATTTAAGAAACGACTTAGCTGCAATCAGGATTCCAACAACTATTCTGCATGGTAAAAAAGATCAAGTATGTCCGTATGAATTAGCTCAGGTGATGCGCAAGAATATCCCTCAGTCTAAACTCATTCCTTTTGAAAATAGCGGACATGGCCTTTTTTATGATGAAAAAGACAAATTTAGTCAAGAACTGCCAAAAGTATTGTTATAATTTTTATTTGAATGAGCTCCCTTTGTAGGAACAATTCTGTTCTTTCATAAAAAGATTAAAATGTTGTTAAGAAAGATTAAACGAATAAAGACAATATATTAATGAATTGGCGGAGTCACAAACAGATACTGAATCCTTAGAATTGATGAGATTCATGTACTTCAGCTGTTTCCTGAGATATGAAAAATCTTAAGCCATATATGTAGAGCACTCCCATACCCAAGAATTTGATCCTTGGATACGGGAGATTTCTTTTGGAATATTAAAAAAACCAGTTCTATAAAGAACTGGTTTTGTCCCTAACAATTAGGTAGCCGCCATTGCCGTAAGCTCAGTAATAAAGTTTTAAACCACCACTCCTCAAAGTGGGTGTTTGCAAAAACAGTCCTGTATGTCCTCAGTCAGTGAAAAAGGCCTGACATTCTTGTTTTGATATAAAACTCCCTATTACAGCTTAAAGGTTAAAACTTAATTATCAATACGTACAACGCAGCTTGTATTAGTATAATATCTGAAATGAACAAAGATTGCAAGCCTAAATGATTGAGAAAAATACAATTCATTTCAGCTTTTCATTAGATGGATTATAAGGATTGTTTCTCCTACTTACGATGTATATCCACCTTGCAAACGCTTGACAAAGGTCTATAATAATAGATATCTACACAAGAGGAGTGAAAATATGTTTTCCAATATTGGTGTGCCAGGTTTAATTCTCATCCTTATATTAGCACTTATCGTCTTTGGTCCTAGTAAGCTTCCTGAAATTGGACGAGCCGTCGGAAATTCACTACGGGAATTTAAAAAAGCGACAAAAGAATTAACAGATGATATTAAAGAGGATGTAAAAGAAGATATAAAAATTGCAAAAGAAGTTTCAAAAAAATAAACGTCATTTCCAATAATGGTTAGTTTGTGCACACTACACACAATTAATAGTGTTTATAACCGAAATCCGAGATCTAATTACGTGTTTTTTAGGGTAACTTAGTTTCCATTTATTACATTGAAAAAGACGCCTGCAAAGCAGGCGTCTTTGATGCGTTTGCGGCGAGAAACCGTTGGGCCACATCCCTACGTGCGTTAAGCATGTTCCTCGTCTTATGCAAATTAGCTCATCGCTTTATTAATATACCATTTTTTCAATCAGCAAACAAGGTTTTTATTTGTAGAATTTTAAATAGCACACTGGTAGCTATTTATTGAATAAAAAATATACATTAGCATAATTTAAAATTCTTATTTAATAATAGTAAATCTCTTTTCTTTTCTAGCTTCCTTATTCCCCTTAAAGAAATATTTTTTACTTTTACTTTTTTGAGAATAGGAGTAAAATTAATATTCTAACGAGGTTAATGTTGAAATAACTATAAACTCAATATTTTTTCAGATGAGATCTGAATTTCATTGGAAATTCGGATTTTTTATAACCAAAATGTTTATTTGGCTTTTTACTTTATTTTTTAATTGACTAGAGAATTATTATATATTCTAACGAGGAAATTTTCAAAATAATATTTTTCAAAATAATGGAGACGTCTCAAAATCAAAGGTCAGACCTCGCAACAACTAAATACAGCACAAGATTAGTGTATGAAACACCGCATACTGATTTAGAGTGCCAGGTCTTTATGGGACACTCTCATTTATCTTTCGATTCAGATCCCTTAGTTTTCAACTTATAAATTTGTCGTTAAGCGACTTAATTCATCTGAAGAAACGGCTACTTTATCAAACCCAGAGCTAAGACTTTGGAAGATTTCTGTAAAATCGGTCATTTCACCAGCTATATTCATATTTTGTTTCATTACTTTTTCCATCGCAGATAGAATTTGATTAAAAAACACCGTCGTTTCTACAGAATGTTCCTTTGCATTCTTCATATCATCCTTGACTGAGTTTATAAAGGAGCTCATCTCTTCTGTATAAGATTGGATTCCACTAATTAACAATGAAACTTCAGATACTGATTTCTTCGTATTTTCAGCGAGCTTCCTTACCTCTCCCGCTACGACAGCAAACCCTTTGCCATTTTCACCAGCTCTTGCTGCTTCGATTGCAGCATTCAACGCCAATAAATTTGTTTGGTCAGCGATTTGTGTAACCATTGTAACGACTCCATTTATTTTAAGCGAAGTATTAGTTAAGTGCTCCATCTGGTTAGAGAATTGATTCATAGCTTCTTGAGAGCTGAGCATCAACGTTTCAACATTTTTCAAAAGAGTAACTCCTTCTTTTGACTTTTGAACAGTATCAATTGCAATATTGGAGCCTACCTCTGTTAAAGATTGAATTTCACTGATTTTATTCTGGATTTCTTGTGTAGCAGCATTCGTTTCTTCACTGACTGCCGCCAATTCATGAGTGTTTGTTTGTATAGTCGTTTTAATAACTTGTTTTTCCGATTCAACTTGGTTACGGATCTCTTCACTTTCCAATTCATAAGCTTCCAGAACGATTTGTTGCTCTAAACTTAATAGTTTTGTGATTGCAAGTACGATTTCACGGTACTCTTCAATAGTTTCTGTCATTGGTGTAACCAAATCAATTAATGATTTTTGTAAATCTTGAAAGGCACACATATACCATTTTGGTTGCAACCCAATTCTAACATGGACATGTGCGATGATATTTCGTTGCTTTATGTATTCATCATTAATTTGTCCATTGAACATTTCATATATATGGCGGAACAATGTTTTTTTCAACCGTTCAACTGAACTATTATCTTGTATGATTCTCATCAGTCCCGGCTGTTTTTCTAGATTTAGATAGAAGTTACCGACAATCTCTTCTAAATTTTCTTTAACCACTGGCTGAAACGAACGCGCAATACATAAATCTCTTTTCGTTAGTTGAATCATGTCCATTTGAATTAAAACATCCTGATAGTTTTTAATATTAATCTCAACGATCTCTTCATATTGATCGTACAAGTTTTCTTCTTGCTTTTTTTTGTTTCTCTTAATAAATGGGTTCATTAATCTTAGCTCCTCAAAACTGTATTAAATCGTTTAATTATATATCGGTAAATATTTAAAAACTTTAACAACGGTGGTAAATTTAACACTCGCTTTCATGCCAATTAATGAATACTATTTCTTAATGATTGAATATCCCTGTTCTACCCAAAACTAAAACATGCTCATTGACGGAACAAGCACGCATTCTTATACTAAATAAGCATGAAATAAAGAAAATAGGTGAATGCAATGGATTTTTCAATACAATATTTATCCTTTTACGTTATATCTGTCGAGGGGAAAGGTGATCAGACGGACAAACGATATAAGCATTTCCAAACATTGGACGAAGAAGAGTATGAAGAAAGTTCACTCAAGGATTTCCTTGATGGGGAATTAATGAAGATTAGCAAGCGTAAAGTAGATCGGCATCCAAAAGCTGAACAAGTTCCAACTAAAATTGGCTTTTTTATCGTCGAGGAAGGTCATGAGTTAGACTCTAATCCAAACTATAATTTATTCAATCGTGTTCGTTTTGCGGACTCAAAGGAACAATTTCATGAAGAAAATGAGCAATTTGTCAGCGCCTATTTAGACACAAGTGCAGTTCGCGGTGGGGTTTTTCTCATTGCAAGTGCAAAATTAACAAAATACTTTGATGAACCATTCGTATTCCTGCTTAAATGCGATTTCGAACCTAAAGTCGCTTCCATCTCGGACGAAGCAACTTTAATTCGCAACGTAGAAATGGCCATCACAACGAAAAACATGAAATCCATCCAATATCCCTACATGCCAGAAGAAGGCATGGTTGAACCTGGCGAGCTGAAAATTCATCAAGCTTCACATGCTCGTTATTTCGAAGATTTCTTGAAATTCGTTGATTACGGTGAATCCATGCCAGAAATCATGAAAGCACAAGTCATGAATATGGTACAGGAGCATGTTCAAGAAACATTCGCTGATAACAGCGAAGAACTGCAACAATTTGAACAGGCGATGGAGGTTTGGGAAGCGAGCGAAAAACGTGAGATTCAAGAGCGACTCGACACACATCAAGTGATTGAAGCTACAGCACAAATCGTTGAACATACACCTGATGCAGAAATGCGGATGACACTTGGGAATACTTCTGTGAAAGGATTGCTTTCTGATTTCGGCGAGAATGTTCATTTAGGGAAGATTAATGGTCGATATGTGTTGCTTGTTGATGCTGAATCCATTGTGTTTGAAAAAGGCGTGTCACCGATTGAATTTCATAAGCCTGATGACGTGATGGCGATTTTAGAGAGGATTAGGCAGAAGGAATAGGTGGAATAAGTGATTATTAAAAATATAGCGTAAAAATTACAATTTAGTGACCAAATTAGTGACCTCTCGTAGGAGCTATAAGAGGCTGATAATACAGGGTTTATTTCCATTTTAGTGACCGCATTAGTGACCAAAAATTATGCTCTTGGTCTGTGTAAGGTTTCCTTTAAAGGATAAGTTGATTTTAAAAAAAGAAGCCAGTGGATTATTACCCATTCACTGGCTTCTTTTTTATAACACACTTCCTAGCTTGAATTTCTCTCAATACTGAAACTAATTATTTTATTGAAGATAGTAGTGTTGAGGAAGTATTAGACATTATTGAAGTTTCTTTTTAAATTTTAGATACTATAGTCAAGACATTTGACCAATTCGATAAATCTGAAATTATACAAAACCCTGATGAAGCTATGCTTCTTATGCAATTTTCTCTTCCCTCTCAAGGTAATGAAATTCTCTTCTTCATACTTCCTGAACGCCTCACCAATTAAAAAATGCTCATGGTTCATTCTATTCTCAATTTTTACTGGCTTCTTTGTTAAATCCCCAAAAACGTAAATGTAGTCTTTAGTTACATGAATTTCCGCTTGTATCCTCTCCATACTATCCTCCAAATTTTATTACTTAATAAATTCGGGAGGATAGTATAATAGTCCTTATTACAATTGTGTAAATTATTTTATACTAGAGGCAAACTAAGGGAAAAATCTTCTTAAATATTTACATTACTATCTCTCAACCTCATTTAAAGATGAAATTACCTGTTTTATTATATTTTAACCTCTTCTTCCGCCTCTACCGCCACGTTTTGATTCAGTATTGCGTTTAAGAGAAGATAAGTTTTCTTCACTGGACTTTAAAAATTTGGACATTTTATCATCAAAGGTTTCCCTTGGTTGAAAATTACTTTTTGGTCGATTATCAGTCTTACGGAACGGTTTCTTAGTATAAGTTTCACGTTGTCCTTCTGGTTTATCAATAGTTTGTTTGATCGATAAAGCAAGCTTACCTTCTTTTTCACTTAAGACTTTTACTTCAACTTGATCTCCAATTTTAAGATGATCATTAACATCTTTGACATAACTATCTGCAACCTCACTAATGTGCACAAGACCCGTTATGTTTCCTGATAATTCTACGAATGCTCCAAAAACAGTAATCCCTGTTACTTTACCTGATACTTTGCTACCTACTTCAATTGACAATTAATTTCCTCCTAAAAATAAACAATACTTTATTATAACAAATTTCAATACCTTATTATAGACATATATCGATAATTATACCGTTTCCACTATCTCTTTGATTTTCTATAGCCAGCTTCCCACGCTTCCGCTTGAGTGCAAAAAGTTTCTTCTGGTTTTGTTTCATCATAAAAGTCTCCTCCAGGTAAATGATAAATCTTCTCTCCAGAACTAGAAATATTACCACGAATATTTCTTTCGCAACTTTTAGTATCTGATTTCCTAACATCTTTTGCATCATCTATTGCTTCCTCTTTAATCTTTGCTTCCTTTTCTTTAGCTAAAATAAATTCATCAAACACTTTTTGATTTATTTGACACGGAACTCCATCATAGTTATCATCTAAGAATTCTGGATCGCTATATTTATTATAGTATTTACTATACCAATAATCCAAGAGCTCTTGATCAGAACTGAATTTAGCACATGCCGCTTGGTTCTTATTAATACCTACTTGTTTTACTTCTTCATTATTCTTTTCTTCAAATTTTTCCATAAAACCAGAAAAATTAATGAGCAAATAACATCCAATTAAGATTAACAATACTTTCCCAAAGAAAAATAAACACCCTGCGCATCCTTTTTTCTTTTTCATATCATTGTTATACTTTAGTATTCTTTTTCTATACTTTTCTATCTCTTTTTTATACTTATCTAACATTTGGAAAATCCTCTCTGTCAATCATGTTGAGATCCGAATGTAAGTTTATCATAGCTTTTCGTATTAGAACATATCCTAAAAATTGTTAGTATTAAAAGAACAGATAAAGGAGCGAGAACTACGAGAAAAGGATTTTGACGATTACGAATGACCACGGTTGGACATTGGAACAGTTAATCAAATTCACAGTGATTTAGAAAATTATGTGGGATCACTAGATTCAGAACTATCCAATGATTCGGAAAAACAATTTGAGTTGATTGATAAAATGGGAGAATTAGATTTAAAGGCTGCACCTTATTTTAAAAATAAAAATGTTGTGTCTGCTGCAGCTATGAGCTGGCGCTACGGTGATATTTTATATTATGGCATTGGAAATAAAAATGCAGGTGGAGAAAAATCATTCACTGGTCATACAGCAGTATTGTCTACAACAGACTATTACGTTATAGAAGCAGCTAGAACTGCGAACAATGGAGCAAAAGTTCATCATTGGAACAGAGATAAATTATGGCAAGGTTCTAGTGGAATTAAACAATATAAAGTTACAAGTAAATTAGGAACAGAAGCAACTACTACAGAACGAAAAAGCGCTGTTAATTTTGGTTTGAATCAGGTAGGAGAACCATATGCGATAAAAACTACAATTTGGTCTACTGATGCTTGGTATTGTTCTAAGTTAACAAATATGCAATGTGGGATCAAACTGGTTATAATTTGCAATCTTCAAGTGCTTATTCTATTGAAGGTCTTTTAGCAGTAATACCTCTACATATAGTTTCTGATGCGAATGTTCGCCTTGCAAAGAGCTGGGGAACATCATTACCAGGAAAAATTTAATACAAAAGGATATTTATGAATAAAAAATACAAACTTATAATTATATCATCTATTGTACTTATCGTATTTTTAATTAGCTTTAAAATTTTTAGGACAGACGTAGATAGAATTACTATAACAGGAATTGAGAATTTTAATCCAAGTCCGTCAAATATAAAGGAGTTTAGATGAATATTTTCTGAAGTCTCCTCTTCCTTGTCTTCTCCTTAATATGTGTCAAATTCATCCGTTTTTGATACACAAACCAAACAAAGAATCCCATTTATTAAGAGGACTCTAGTTATATCTCTTTTTATATACCTTAAACAGCCTTTATAAATTCTTTTGGTTCTAATAACAAATGTTCTGTATTATACAATTAAAAAAGTACCCCAAAAGGATACTCTTAAACTTCACTATAACTTAGTACTTTAAATTCGGTAGATGGGCGTCCTATGACTCTTGACAATTCGTCTTTTACATTCGTATACATATCGTTTTGATCTTCAGTATATTTTACACTAACGATGGTATAGTTATACTGTTTGTTTGGTACTAACCTAGCACCAACACGGTCAAATAACATATATTTCACTTTATAACTCATAGTATCATCTCCCTATTGTACTTATTTCGGCAAAAAGGAGATAAATTCCTGCAAATAAAAGGCACCCAAAGTAGAATGCTTCGATAATTATTTATTATAACCATACGTTGGAGTTAGCTCACTAAGGAATCTGTTTTAATATACTCCATGAATCTTAAAAATGATTTTGTAATCTTAAAAATGATTTTGTAATCTTAATTTCACCTCCAGCATATTCAAAATATGGTCCTGTAATTTCACTAATAAAACCTGTTCTTTCTAACCTTTTAATAATAAAATCAATATCTTCATTGTCAATACCACAATTTTCTCTCTCCATCTTAAACTCGAAGCAAATTGGAAATCATTTTGATCAGCATTGACTTCTTTAGATAGGTATTTATACAAAATTTTATTAGGGGGGGTGGAAATGAACGATAACACAGATAAATCTAATGTTGGTTATACGATTTTTAAATCAACAGGAGTACGTCATGAATTTCCTCAAGTTGATTTAAAAACTGATACTGTACAAGTTCAAGGAGACGTTGATAAATTGGGAGATTTAAGCATTGATAGAGACTCTTACTTTGATATGTTCAAACAACAGGCAAGGTTTTTTATTGATAACAATATCTCTAATACCAAAAAACATTATGATGAATTAAGAAATAATTAATCTTCCTAAACTACCATGAAAATAAGTTTCTTCAAGATTAGAAAAATGACAATACTTAAGAAGACCCTGCTTAATCGTTTAAAAAAAGAGGAGAGCGATAATTAATAAGTTTATGGATTAGGGTTGACTGGATTAAGGTCAGTATCAGTATTGACACATCCTATCCATTTTCATTCTCTGTGGTGCAGCACTGATTTTGTGCTGCATGGATGGCTAACGAGGGGCTTTAATTAAATAAGGTGTACAAAAAAAACGCCTCTTAATGGGGCGCTTTTTATGTTGAACTTTTTATGATTTTTTCTACATCTTCTTGAACTTGAATTTCAGGTCTCCTACGAAGTTCTTCTAGATTTATATCTCTTTCCTATTTCACTAAAATTGTGATTTTATGAAAAAAACACAAACCGTAAACTAAAGGTTTACGCTAATGCCCTTAAAATTTGAACTTTCTTTTTTTCTGATCCGGAATATTTATTTTATATCGCCTTTATATTTAGTTGGATGGTTATCTCCGCTGTAAATCACTCTATAATGCTATATAGATTGGAAGATTAAACAAAAAAGCCCACTGATTAGTGAGCAATAACGGCTGAAATATCTACTTTGTTAATATGCAAAAATACTCATTAATTGGCCATTCACATCTTATTTATTCATTTTTCTTTTTTAAATGTTTTTTGTTCAAGTATAGTGTGATTAATGCAACAACGATTAAAATTGGAATTGCATAAAGTTGCCCAACAAACAATTTCCAACCTACTGCATTATAACCTTCAGAAGCTGGAGATAAAACAGCAATAATACATACAAGTAAGTAGGCTAATAATGGCGGAACAATATATTTCATTAGATCCTACTCCTTTCATCCATACATTCACATATAAATTTTATTTGGCAATTATTCAATTTAATTATGAATGTATTCTTCTACTGTGTGCTCTACACGCTTAACTAGATTACCTTCATCACTATAGTATTCATTAATAATTTTGTGATTAGGTTGCAAGTTGTATTTTTGAATGAGATAGTTAATTTTCACTATTTGCTGATATTTTATATATTGATTAGAATCATTAACTCCTTCTTCATGAAGATTGGACAAATAGTTATTTGCGAATTTAATATTTTCTTTGATCACGATTTGATTCAATGTAGCTACTCCCCTTAACTAATTTAGTATCCCGTACACATTCTATACGTATGTAGCAAACGGAGAGATATTCCTAGATATTTTTGTAATTAAAAGAAAAATATTATTACCACGGCTCCGAATTGATAAATTCACTCCTATTTCCCATTCCCTAAAATCTTGTCATATTTTTCAGATTTAGTTTTTGTTACTGAATCATTTATTTGAATTGGTTTAACACTTTCTACACCCAAACCATTAATACCTATAGATATTTATTAAGCAAGTTGATGACTTCTGCAAAACTAATAAACAAAATTCCTGATACCGAGCCTGACATAGAGAAGATTATTACTGTTGACCATTTCATCGTCGGTTTATATAAGCCTTCTTCATAACCTAGAATGAAACCGATAACTATTCCTATAATTATTGTAATAATTCCTATAAAATTTAATAACTTAGAAATTGAATTTCCATTTCTCCACCCCATATAGATAGCTCTTGTCCATACTCATTTTCCAATTATTTTCCTATTTCGACTTCCTTTTCTCTCTCAAAGTAATGAGATTCGCTTCGTCATACCTTCTAAAAGCCTCACCAATTAAAAAGGTTCATGCAGTTTTCAATTTTTACTGGCTTCTTTGTCAAATCTCCAAAAACGTAAATGTAATCCTTAGTTACATGAATTTCCGCTTGTATTTTCTCCATAATTCCCCTCCCAATTCCTTACTTATCATATTCATCACCAGCGTTTACATGATTGCTTATAAAACATCTGCATTAGCCTTATTGGCGATAGCAGTACGTTCAGATAGTTCTATACATACATTTGTGGCCCGCGTGAGAGTAGTTTCATGATCTGTATAGTTATCATCAAGATACTTTTTCATTTCCTTTGAGATATCCAGAACAATGCTTTTTTCTTGCCAACCATTGAACGCAGATAAACCGCAATCTGTCTGGGTTTCAGATATCACATATATTCCTACTTCTAAAGGCTGGGTGTATTTAGCGAGTGTCATGGATTTATATTCTCGTAAAATTATTGGATGGGAGGCTGATAAACAAATGGCAAAGGAATTGACTCTGTTGGCTCTTACTCGAGCGTACAATTACTGGCAGCCGAAATGAGAACTGTTACGACAAACCTAATGTTTTTGAAAGACGTTATAGCTAACTCAAGGTGAATTAACAGGTCACCAAGCAAAAGCGCGGTAGATGATAAAATCAAATAAAATTGTGTCTATTTTCTTAACCTATTACCATTTAACATTCTCCCTTCAAATTTAGACAAAAATAAAAAGCACCCGAAATGGATGCTAATCAAATTAAATTCCTCATAATAAATATTAAAGATGAACTTTTCCATTAGAATCTTTATCAGTAAACCTCGTTAATAACCTTTTAATTAGTAAGAAGATCGATGAAATTATCACAAAACCTAGAAAAAATACAACGAATCCCCATAATCCCACAACAGCATCTTGAAATTCCATATTGCCTCTCTTTGTAAGTGCTTGTTGTATTTCAATTGCAAAAACTAAAACGACCATAAACGTGAAACTATATATAAACGATAATATTGTAATCCCAAAAGGCAGTTTGGATATAAATTTTGATACAATTAGCACAAAAACAAATACAAAAATTCCAATAATACCCATAATCCAAAAATGTAAATCTTTATCATTTAAACCTAGATTTAAATGATTACTAACGTAGATTTGAATAAAGTCATGGATATTATTAAGTAATTCTGCCAACTTGAGAATTGTTTCTTTCATTTTTATACTCTCCTTTACTGATTACTCCTTCATATTATAACAGTAAAAGAAATCATCTTCCTGAATACTTCTCTCTATAATTTTAATCATTTCATCATTCAACCCAATCACTTCTCTTATATTCTTTTAAGCTTCCCTAATTAATGAGTGTGTGTCTTCAAACACCTTCAGCTAGCCTTTTAATTTAAAAACTTATATATTGAAAATAAATGGCCCAACGATGTACAAGTTATGTCCCAAAAATGATGGCTTACTTTAGAACTCGAGGTGCAATTCCTGTAAAGAGCTATTCATCACTTGAACATCTTTACATCGGTTCACCTCTTTTCCCTCTAGCTGTTGTGATTTATATATTCTAGCGAGCTATTCTATGTAATATTTTTATTATGGTTTATTTTTCAGCTAATTGCCTTAATAACTTCCGATCAATTTATTTCCTAATCTACCGTCCGTTTTATAACACTTTAAATCAATTCTTTATTCCTTATAGTAATCAAAATGTAAAAGGTTTGTCATTGGAATACCCTTGTTATTAGGGATCTTTACGTATACACTTTATCTATTATTGAGGAGTGATGAAATTGAAAGAAGTAACTGTAGATAAATTAGTTTTTAAGGAACATCTATCGATAATTGAACAAATGTCACTGAAAGATATTATGTTTAAGTGGCTTGGCAAACCAGAGGAAGGAATAGATGTAGTTCTTCCTCTTGAGTATTCACAAACCTTCTTTGCAAAAATGGAGACACCACCAGAAACAAACTTAATGATCGAACGTGATGAAACTTTTAGATATGTTACTTTAACTGAAGATAATCAGATTGTTATTGGAGTCTTAGATACCAACTATGAATTAAAGTTTAGAATCTTTTATTTGGAAGAACGATTGGGAGTGTAAGCAGTGTAATATTCCTAATTGGAAGTATTTTTTTCATTGGTTTTGTTACTATTCTTATTTAGTAGCAAAACCGATGAGTAATTAATAAAATAACAATCCTATCAAGTTTTTAAATACTCCATTCACCTGAAAAAATCTATATTATTCCCCCCTTTTACTATGTTGTTTGTATGAAAACTACGTTTATTTATCTTCTTATCGTTTCATCCTCTATACTTGGTAATCCCGCATCATAAATTCAACATCGAGCTAAGTTACAGAATAAAATCATTCCGTAGAAAAACATCTTACTTAACGGAAAATCTCCTAATAAATTGGAGGAGTTAAAGCCTAATCCAGCTCTTGATTTTTCCAAATGAAAAGAGGCCAAATAAACTACTTAACATATTTGTTCTATCAAGTTAGCTGAATTATTCTTAGGCGAGTTAACTTCGGATGATACCTCAAATGCCTCCATTTGTTCTGAATCAAATGGTTTTAAGTATTGTTGTAGAAAATCAGGATCGTTAATTGAAGGATCTAACCATACTTTTTGATCTTCAGGTTTAAGAATAACAGGCATTCTATCATGAATAGTAGACATTAACTTATTTGGAAAAGTAGTGATAACCGAACAAGTGTAAATGGTTTTACTTTCAGGTGATTTCCATGATTCCCATAAGCCCGCCATTCCAAATGGAACGCTATCTTTTAGTTTGATTCGCATAGGGATTTTACGTTCGGGTGTCTTTTTCCATTCATAAAAGGAATCGGCTAGTATTAAACAACGTTTCTTTTTGTATGCGTTCTTGAAACTTGGTTTCTCTGCTAAAGTCTCTGCCCTAGCGTTGATCATTTGGTACCCAATTTTTTCATCTTTAGCCCAGAAAGGAATTAAGCCCCAACGAAGATAACCAAGTCGATTCTTAGAACCATCATTGATTATTGAAAGAACAGAGTGTGAAGGAGCTACATTGTAACTGAATTGATAATCGTCATTAAACGGAGCTTGAATATCAAAACGGGAAATAATTTCTTCTATGTCAGTGAACAAAGTAAAGCGTCCGCACATAATTTCACCTACTTGTATGGATAGTAAGGTTGTTTCTAGAAAATGAGCTTGTCGGTAACATATTAACGCTCTAAAATTCTAATATCTGTAAATGATTGGTTGAATAATTCGCTATTTATTAATAGTGCTCCAAGTACATCTCTTTCATCTTCAGCTTCAATTACATCTGATAAAATTATCGTACTACCATTCTTAACCGTAACATTATATTCGTTCATAGTATCACCCCTAAAAAGTAGATATGTATTCCGAGTCTAAAACATATTCTAGTTAAATGATAACCGCATAAGTTGAATTTCAATATTTCCCCTGTGGCAGATTGTCTTATTAAGCCTTCCTCCATTTGACTCTTCTTCTCGTCTTAGTATCAAAAACTCTTCAAGTATTTCGTTATTTATTACAACCGTTTATCCTTCGAATAAACATACATTATTTCAACATATTCTGTTTTTCACATCCTATCCCACTTTAATACCTTCTACACTAGATGGTTATTCCCTTTTATTTTCTATCTTTTTCACTAGGTAGCCTTCTTTCCCTTTTAAGGTGTCATAGTACATTTACTTTTCGATTTCACAAGTTTCTTTGTCAAACTTCCGAATCAGTAGATTTAGTTATTTGAATTTCTGATAGAATTTTTTCTATATACCGCTCCATATTTTCTTACTCATTTCATTCAAAAAATTTGTAATATAGTTCTTGTTATAATTTTGTAAATATTTGTAGTTAATAAATCTGTGTATCCACTTTATAGACTACAATACATCTATAAGAAATTATCGTTCAAAAGGAATCAGTTGTAACACAATTTCACCGATGATTAAAGCATCATTTGCAAACGATTGAATAAGCATTTACAAGAAGAAAGAAGAACGGTTAAGAAAGGCGGAGCTAATGGTGATTCTAGATGCAGCCAAATTGATAAACTTAGGGCTTAGATTTATCTTAGAAATTTGTGCACTCGTTGTATATGGATACTGGGGGTTTAAGATAGGGAACACTGGATTCATGAAGGGTTTACTATGCATTATTATCCCAGTGGGCATTGCTGTTATATGGGGAGTATTTGGCTCTCCAAAAGCGAGTATTCAGTTATCAGAGCCACTTCATTTAGTTTTAGAAATACTTATATTCTTAGTACCAGTAGGACTACTTTTAAGCTTAAATGAGATAAAATTAGCTATTGGTTATGGAATTATTGTGATAATAAATAGAATTCTCATGTACATTTGGAGTCAATGAGTTTTTATTCGAATCAGTTGAACCATGAGAAGATCTATACTATTATTTAAGGAAGGGGACAGTATGTACTATTTGCTTACGAATGAACAAGTTCACGAGTATTTAAATGAAAAAGACTTCACAGAATCCACAGAGCAAGAGTATAAGACTGATCGTGAGCAACATAAGGGTAACGGTTTATTAGAGACAGTTTGTTATGCCAACAATCACAATGTAGAGAGATATTTACCTTCATATCTTAAAGAGAAAGAGCATAGGAAATACATCATAATAAAACTCCCGACAAAACGATTAGAAATAAAGGCATGGGGCTTTTAGTAAAAAGATTAATTAAAGGAGACTAATAAAATGAGAGATATAATCCATGAGTGTTTTGTTGATGTACTGGGTACTGGTCCATCAGAACAACAAATTGATGAAGTGTTGAAAAATCTTCCATCTGAAATTAAATTACTTGCTGAACAACTTGGGGAAAATGATGCAGAAGTTCGAGATACTATATATGTCTGGGTAAATGAGAATATTAATGATTTCATTTAAACGATTTGAATGATTAAAGTATATTCTTGCATACAACACTGTAAGACGTATGTTTAAGTTATCATAAAAACAATTAACCACATCAAGCAAGTTAATAGAACAGGTTCTCGCTTAATTTAGGGTGATAAATGTGAAGTTGTTTAAATTAATTGAAAATTATCGCAATATGTACAAAAAAGGTACTAAATTCTTTGTAATTTCCGAATCGGAATTCATTGGCGTGAAAAGCTATGTACTGCAATCTGAAGATATGAGTGGTAAGATCGTAGTCTCTGAAGAAGAATTGAGAAAAAAATTTATTGCTTTAAATTAAATGAATCTTGATTTGTAGGCAGCTAATTAAACTTTTTAAAATCTTCTGCTATACTGCCTTCATCTTTTGAAATCATAAAATTCTCCTCTCCTTCTTTAGATTCAGTTATATTTGCCATAATTTAATTGGTTTTTCTGTTTATATAAATAGACAAGTTATTTTAGATTCGTACACTCTAAAATAACTTGTCCCCTATTTACATATTAGAATAGACGGACAAATTCAGAAATTCCGAATACACCTAAGTCTATGTTCGATACTAATACAAATCGATTAGACAATAAACAAATTGATGCTGTAATGAGAGATTGACCAGCATTTAAATTGCAGGGCTTCGCACTTCCAATCACTGTAGCCTCTACAATTGTAGGTGTGAAAGGTGTTAACAGATTTCTTTGCCAAAGTATAGTTACTACATCCGGGCGTCTAATAATACTAGCAGACATATAATTCACCTCTTTTCTAAATGATTAATATAGTTAATGCTAATTCGGACAGCTTGGCTCATTCATTTGTCATGTTTCACTAAAAAAGGCGTTTTTCACATAATTTATTTAAAGTGGGAGGGTAAGGTACAATACTGATTGAATTTCATATATGGTGTTATTCGAGTGGCGACATCAGAAGTTGTATGAAATCATTGTGATAATCTTGTATGTGTAACTACGGGCGACACATTGCTAGATCTGAGATAATTAATGAGATTTTTAATAATTCAGAAAAAATGTCTCTACTTTCAAGTAAAGAAGAATCCCCAAAGTTCACCAGGTAGACACCATCCAGAAAACACTTAATAGATAACTAACTCAAATATGATTAACTATGTAAAAAAAACAAAAAAATTTGCTCCTGCCGTTGCAAGAGCAAATTTTCTTGTTTCTTATTTCCACCACGTATCATAAACCGTTATCGCATGGTTCCGTTTATGTTCTGTTTTCTTATACCAGCCTTCGATTTTTTCAGCCGCATCTTCTTTGACTTCCTTGCCTTCAAGGTAATCATCAATATCATCATAGGTAACCCCTAAAGCCACTTCATCAGGAATTTGCGGTTTATCATCTTCCAAATCTGCTGTTGGTACTTTTACATATAAACGTTCTGGAGCATTCAGATATTTTAGAATTTCTCTCCCTTGTCTCTTATTCAAACGATAAAGAGGGATTAAGTCTGCTGCTCCATCTCCGTGCTTTGTATAGAATCCTGTTACTGCTTCCGCTGCATGATCAGTACCCAATACAACACCGCTATAAATTCCGGCCAAATCGTATTGAACTTTCATTCTTTCACGTGCTTTAACGTTTCCTTTTAAGAAATTATTCAGCTTCTCGCCTGTACCGTCTTCTACTGCTTTAACTGAAGCATCAACGGCAACTTTAATATTGACCGTTACCGTCTTACTCGGCTGAATAAATTGCAATGCCAATTGACGGTCATCTTCATCTACTTGAATGCCATATGGCAGGCTGACAGCGATAAATTGATACTCTTCCTTACCTGATTCGTCATTCAATTCATTCACTGCAGTTTGAGCAATATACCCACATAAAGTGGAGTCTTGCCCACCTGATATGCCTAGTACAAGACTTTTTAGAAATGAATATTTTTCAAGATAATTTTTGAGTAAATCGACACTGTTTCTAAATTCTTCTTTCGGGTCAATCGTAGGCTGTACTAATAATTTTTTTACAATTTCTTTCTGTAAAGGACGCATAGTCTCCTAAACCTCTCTTCCCAGTTCATCTAGTCCATAGCATTTCTTTTACTTTATTTGTCGCTTCTTGAATGTTCTTCATCTTATTGTCCCAGCAGGCTTGACTTAAATCAACAGGGTATTCCTCAGGATTAAGTGCGCGCAAATATTCAGGCCATAGAACAGATAAATTCGCTTTTGAAAATTCCCTTATTTGTTCAATATGAGGCAGTTCGTAGACAAGCTGACCACTGATAAAAATATCTTCATGCAAATCAACTGCATTGAAATCGGTGACGAACTTGCTTAAAAATGTGTGAACGGGATGAAACAGCTTTAATTTCTCCTCTGCTTGAGGATTCTCGTTTTCCATAGCGATATAATCGCCTTCAGAATGTAAGTTTATTGAATTGATAATTCGGTAGACACGTTTCAAACCCGGTGTTGAAACTTTTTCTGGATTCGAGGAAATTTTAATCGTATCGATCATATTCCCGCTTTCGCCTTCAATCGAAACCATCTTATATACGGCTCCTAAAGCTGGTTGGTCAAAAGCAGTAATAAGCTTTGTTCCTATCCCCCAGATGTCTATTTTTGCTCCTTGTTGCTTCAAGTTAATAATTGTGTATTCATCCAAATCATTAGAAGCAACGATTTTCACATCAGGATATCCTGCTTCATCAAGCATTTTTCGTGCTTCTTTTGATAAATATGCTAAGTCCCCGCTGTCTAAACGAATACCTATAAAGTTAATCCGATCACCAAGTTCCTTGGCAACCTTAATCGCATTAGGGATGCCCGAACGAAGGGTATCATAGGTATCAACTAAAAATACGCAGTCTTTATGTGATGTGGCATATTTATAAAAGGCGGTATATTCATCCTTGTATGCCTGGATCATGGAATGAGCATGTGTTCCTGAAACAGGGATACCAAACACCTTTCCTGCTCGCACATTGCTTGTTGAATCAAAGCCAGCTAAATAAGAAGCTCTTGCTCCCCATAAAGCAGCATCCATTTCTTGAGCCCGTCTTGTGCCGAATTCCATCGCTGATTCTTCGCCAATCACTTGCTTAATCCGTGAGGCCTTAGTAGCAACAAGCGTTTGAAAATTTATAATATTAAGAATGGCAGTTTCAATGATTTGCGCTTGCCCAAGCGGAGCCTCCACACGTAAAATCGGCTCATTAGCAAATACAAGCTCACCTTCCTTCATACATCGAATCTGACCCGTAAACCTCATGTTTTCCAAATAAGCAAGATAGTCCTCTGCATATCCAATTTGCTCTCGTAAATACTCTATATCAGAGTGGGAGAAACGAAAATTCTCAATATAATGAACGACTTTTTCAAGACCTGCAAAGATTGCGTAGCCACTGTTAAAAGGTAGCTTTCGAAAGTAAACTTCAAACACGGCCATTTTATTGTGAATATTGTCTTCCCAATAGGTTTGTGTCATATTGATTTGGTATAGATCTGTATGAAGTGCATAGCTATCATCCATATATGTATTCCCCATAAAAACATCCTCCCGCACAGCAGTGTTAAAATGTACTATCCCCTGCAATGACGGAGAAAATCCCCCTTTTTTAAGAACAACCAACATTCTTTGACGAATTATATCATCATCCATATCGTCAAAATTTCCACAGACTTATCCTCAAATAAGATGTAGGTAGGTTTTCTATTCCTATTTATTTTTACTTAGAGCAAATTTGCTCCTAGTGAGTTTTTAAAGTGGCGTAAAGCCCATTCATGCCCAGCCTGGTCAAATGATGCTACTGCATCTTGGTAGATCGAGATTGTAAATCCTTGATTATATGCATCTACAGCTGTATGAAGCACGCAAATATCTGTACAAACGCCTACAAGGTACACATCGGTTATACCGCGTTCTCGTAATTTGATACTGAGGTCTGTCCCGGAAAATGCCGAATACCTCGTTTTATCCATATAATGAACATTTGCTTTATTCTTATTCGCTTCATATATATTTTGTAAAGAACCGAACAAATCCCTTCCCATTGTACCTCTAATATTGTGCGGTGGAAATAGATTCGTTTCTGGATGATATTGGTCATCCTTTTCATGGATATCAATGGCAAAAAAGACCTCATCACCCTGATTAATAAACTCTTTCGTAATATCTACAATTCTTCTTTCCAATTCTTGACCAGGCTTACCACAAGTTAAAGAACCATTATCTGCGACAAAGTCATTTGTATAATCAATATTAATTAAGGCTTTTTTCCCCATTCCCTCACTCCCTAATATACATAATTATTATTATACTATACTCCTTACACTTGTTTTTCAATAACTTTACCTGCTTTCATGCCTTTTATAAGGCGTCAGCAATTGAAAATTGGATGATTGGTAGTTTGGAAATAGACAAAAAAATGAGGCTGTCCCAAACGTATTTGGTCAGACCTCACAATTACGATATGCAACATAATAAAAGTGTACATCTGTGCAATGCTCGAAATTATACTCTTTTCAGACAGATTCACAATATGAAAAGGCTTTGTATCTAGACTGGGTAAACCCCATGCTTTCTCTGTGTGAATGAAAGTTGTTTACTGTTATATGCGGTAAACCTGCGAATCAGCTCTGATCGGAGTTGATTTGGCTGGACGATATCATCGACAATCATTTCTGATGCTAGCCGATATATATCGATATCCTTTCGATATTCTTCACGCTTCAATTCGATAAATGCCGCTCGTTCTTCTTCAGGTAATGCGTTAATTTTATTTGCATAAACAGCATTGACAGCAGCTTCCGGACCCATGACGGCAATGGATGCACTAGGCAATGCCAAACAACAATCTGGCTCGAAAGCTGGACCTGCCATTGCATATAATCCAGCGCCATACGCCTTTCTCACTACAACGGAAATTTTCGGTACTGTCGCCTCACTCATAGCGGATATCATCTTCGCTCCATGACGAATAATACCCGCTCTTTCCACCTTAGTACCAATCATGAACCCAGGAATATCAGCTAAAAATAATAGTGGAATGTTAAAGGCATCACATAATGTAATAAATTTGGCAGCTTTATCAGCAGAATCATGGAACAGAACTCCGCCCTTTACTTTCGGTTGATTGGCGATAACGCCCACTGATTGACCATTCATTCTTGCCAAACCTGTAATGAGTTCAGAAGCAAACAGTTTTTTGATTTCACAGAAGGAGTCCTCATCAATAAGCTGATCAATCAATTCATACATATTAAATGGAGCATTTTGATTGGCCGGAATTATTTCTTCTAGTGTCTTTTCCGACGCTACAGGAAGACGAATTTCGGATGCAGACGGCTTTTGTTGATAATTTTCAGGAAAATAAGCCAGATAACGACGAGCAAACGCAATCGATTCTTGTTCAGAATTTACAAGAACGTCGCCACATCCAGAAACACTGCAATGCATTCTTGCTCCTCCCATTTCTTCCTCGCTCACTTTTTCACCGATGACCATTTCTGCCATTCTTGGGGAGCCAAGATACATTGATGCATTACCTTCGACCATCACAACAATATCACAAAAGGCGGGAATATACGCACCCCCAGCCGCAGAAGGGCCAAAAAGGAGGCAGATTTGTGGAACTTTTCCAGACAATTTTACTTGATTATAAAAAATTCGACCTGCTCCCCTTCTTCCAGGAAACATGTCTACTTGATCCGTAATGCGTGCTCCCGCTGAGTCAACTAAATATAGGAGTGGGACATTTAATTTCTCAGCTGTTTCTTGAATACGGATTATTTTTTCAACCGTTCGCGCTCCCCATGAGCCAGCTTTGACTGTAGAATCATTGGCCATTACACATACGGTTCGTCCGTCGATTTTCCCTATTCCAGTAACGACTCCATCAGCAGGCAGGCCGTCACTTTCACAGTTTGCAAAAAACGCGTCTTCGATTTCCATATCGTCATCTAAAAGTAAGCGTAATCTGTCACGAACAAATAGTTTTCCTTTTCCCATATTTTTCTCATGGTATTTTTGTAAGCCACCTTGTTTTATTTGTTCGGTGGCTTGCTGTAACTTTCCTACAGTTGACATGTGTGCAGCTCCTTTCATTTCCCGGTAAATAAGGGTCGTCTTTTTTCCTTGAATGCTTGTAGTCCTTCCAAGCGGTCTTTTGATTCAATAATCGTGTCATACCATCTTTTTTCAATTTCCAAACCTCTTGCTATTTCCATATCTATTCCTTCATTTATGGCTTTTTTAGCCGCTTTTAGGCTTAACGGAGCATTTCGTGAGATTTCAGCAGCGAGTTCCAACGCTTTGTTCATTAGCTGATCAGCTTCGGTGATTTTGTTAAGTATGCCTAACTTAAGCGCTTCCTCAGCATCAATTCTTCTTGCAGTGAATATAAGTTCTTTTGCTGCAGAAACGCCAACGAGTCGAGGTAGACGCTGTGTCCCACCAGCACCAGGGATAATCCCTAATGATGTTTCCGTTAAGCCCATTTTCGCTATAGTCGAAGCAATCCTGATATCACACGCTAAAGCCAGCTCCAATCCGCCGCCAAAAGCAGCACCGTTTATGGCGGCAATAACGGGAACCGGTAGATTTTGAACAGCATCCATCGTACTACAGATTAATTTGACTGTCCGTTTCACCTGAGCTTCATCCATCTCCAATCTTTCTTTTAAGTCGGCTCCGGCACAAAAAACCTTATCTCCAGTACCGGTTATGATGACGCAACGTACAGTTGGATCCGTTGTTACTGTCTCTAGTGCATGATTAAGCTCTTCCAATAGTTTGACTGATAATGCATTGGCTTGAGCTGGTCGATTTAACGTTACGACGGTTACAAAGTTTTCCTGTTTTGATATTTTAATTAGATTTGACATTTACAAACACCGCCACTCATCATTTTTCATCCTTTTGAATAGGAGTACATAGCCATTCTATGACTTGGAAGTGGTTTATTTAATTTTTTCTGAACAAACAAAGCTGAATCTACTAGGGCTTTTTCATTCACACCTGTATGGATGTTCATTTTTTCAAGCATATGAACCAAATCATCTGTAGCTACATTTCCACTTGCACCCGGCGCATATGGGCACCCTCCTAGTCCTCCAAGTGACGAATCAAAGGTTGTAATGCCATAATCAAGTGCTTTTACAATATTCGCAAGTGCCATTCCTCTCGTGTCATGAAAATGCATCGCCAAACTCTGCGGTTGATATCGTTTAAGCGCTTGATTTAAAAAATCCTCTACCTGCTTTGGGGAAGCAACGCCGATTGTATCACCTAACGATATTTCACCAATCCCCAATGTAAATAGTTTTTCACATATTCTAAGCACTTGATTGTAATCAACATCCCCCTCATAAGGGCAGCCGAATACCGTTGAAATATAGCCGCGAACCGTTTTTCCCTCATCTATCGCTGCTACTATTACCTCCTGTAATATAGGAATCGTCTCTGATATGGTTTTATTAATGTTTTGTTTATTATGTGTTTCACTCGCTGACATAAAAACGGATACTTCATCAACTGAGCAGGCAATTGCCGATTCAAGTCCTTTCATGTTTGGAACCAGGGCCGCATAGGTGACATTTGGGTTTCTCTTGATATTTCGTACGACTTCCACTGCATCTGCAAGCTGTGGAATCCATTTTGGATGGACAAATGAAGTTATTTCAAGATAAGTAAGTCCTGAGTAAGACAATCGATCAATCCATGCAATCTTGTCACTTGTCGATAAAATTAATTTTTCATTTTGCAAACCATCCCGTGGGCCAACTTCCTTAATCGTTACGTTTTTGGGCCAGTTCATTCTATAATCGCCAGGACATCGCCTTCATTTACAAAATCACCTTCCGATATATGAATCTGCTTGATCTTTCCTGATGTTCCTGCTTCAAGTGGTATTTCCATTTTCATCGATTCAAGAATGATGACTTCTTGTCCGCTGCTTACATTTTCTCCTTCAGACACAACAATTTTCCACACACTTCCTGCCATACTTGCAATTACTTCTGACATGTAGACCCCTCCTAGATCGTTGTACCATTCTTCTTAATATATGTTTCGATAAAATCAGTAGTCGTTTCACCTTGTTTGTACTTCTCATGAACTGCTATTTGTCTTAATAATGGTAAATTCGTCTTAATGCCTTCCACTTTATAGAAATCAAGGGCTTCAACTAAGCGTTGAATTGCTTGTAATCGGGAACTGCCTTTTACGATTAATTTCGCAATCATCGGATCATAAAAATGAGATACGACAGAGCGATCATGAACGGCTAACTCATGACGAATATATTCTTCCTGCGGCACTTTCAACTCGGTAATTTTCCCCGGTGAAGGAAAAAATGTAACAGGATCCTCAGCATAGATTCGGACTTCAATACTATGACCGTCTCTATGAATCTCTGATTGTTTAAAAGCCAATTGTTCTCCTTGGGCAATCCTAATTTGCTGTTCAACAAGATCCAAACCCGTGATTTCTTCGGTAACCGGGTGTTCAACTTGAAGCCGAGTATTCATTTCTAAGAAATAAAAGTTCTTATCGACATCAACGAGGAACTCAAGTGTTCCAGCATTATAATAGCCGATCGTCTCAATAGCTTTCACCGCTGCATTTCCCATCGCTTCCCTTGTTTCGTTATCTAGAAACGGAGACGGAGCTTCTTCAAAAACTTTCTGGTGCCGTCTTTGGATCGAGCATTCTCTTTCCCATAAATAAACACTATGACCAAATGTGTCTGCAAGCACTTGAATTTCGATATGCCTCGGCTTTTCAATCAATTTTTCTATGAACATCTCACCATTCCCAAAGAACATAAGAGCTCGCTTTTGGTTGCCTTCGTATATCTTCAGTAGTTCCACTTCATCGTTTGCTACCTGCATGCCTATACCGCCACCACCAGCTGCTGCCTTTAACATAACGGGATAGCCGATTTTTTCCGCTTCCCAAACTGCTTCTTTGCTATCAACGAGCGGTCGCGACAAACCAGGAACTACTGGTAGTCCATTTAATTCCATCAATTGGCGCGCTGCGACTTTATTACCCATTTTTTCGATTAGATCCGGGTGCGGACCGATGAAAATCAGATCTTCTTTAGCACACTTTCTTGCAAAATTAGCATTTTCACTAAAAAAACCATAGCCTGGATGAACAGCATCACAGTTTGCAAGTTTAGCTATCTCGAAGATTTTCGTTGCATTTAAGTAGCTTTCATTGACTCGAGGGCCTCCAAGTAAAAACGCTTCATCCGCTTTTGACACATAAGGGGCATCCTTGTCTGCCTCCGAATAAACAGCTACTGAAGCAATTCCCATTTTCCTGCAAGTTCGTATGATTCTTGAAGCAATTTCACCCCGATTTGCGATTAGTATTTTTTTTATCATCATAATCCTCCAGATGAAGTAGATTCAGTCAAATCCTCAAATGATTTTTCGCGTAATTTATTTATTCTTTACATGAACATGTTTGGATTGTTACACGTATTTATCTTCAACAACCAAGCTGTCTAGCAATCACTAATCTCTGAATCTCGGAAGTTCCTTCGCCAATTTCAAGCAGTTTTGCATCACGTAAATATCGTTCCACTTCGTATTCACGCATATAACCTGATCCACCATGGATTTGGATTGCTTGATTGCTCACACGGAATGCGGTTTCTGTCGCAAACAATTTGGCATATGCGGATTCTTTCGTAAACGATTTCATTTTATCTTTTAGCCATGCTGCTTTATATACCATGTTGCGTGCTAATTCAATTTCCATGGCCATGTCAGCTAATTTAAATTGAATCGCCTGGAACTTCGAGATCGATTGGCCGAATTGAATACGTTCTTTAGAATAGGCAAGGGCCCGATCAAATGCCGCTTGTGCGATACCGACTGCAAGAGCCGCAATGGAAATTCTTCCTCCATCTAGTGTATGCAAAAATTGTTTAAATCCCTTTTCTGCATCGCCAAGCAAATTTTCTTTTGAAACTCGGACGTTGTCTAGAACAATTGCACAAGTGTTAGAGGCTCTGACACCCATTTTTTCATAATTACAAGTAATTGATACCCCTAATGCATCTGTTGGTACAATAAAAGCTGAGATGATATTCTTTCCTCGACTATCTTTTCCAGTTACTGCTGTAATCGTGACGGTTCTCGAAAAGCCAGCGTTTGTAATCCAGCATTTTTCACCATTGATCACATACTCCTCACCTTCAAGTACAGCTGTCGTTTTCGTTCCACCTGCATCGGAACCAGCATTTGGTTCGGTTAATCCGAAGGCTGCTAATGTTTTCCCTTGAGCCAACGGAACAAGGTATTTTTGTTTTTGTTCTTCTGTGCCAAAGTAATAGATTGGACTTGATCCAAGTGATACAGCTGCAGCATAGCTTAACCCGGTCCCACCGCAAGCCTTGCCAATTTCTTCAACAGCGATGGCATAAGAAATCGTATCTCCACCTGAACCACCGTATTGTTCTGGAAATGGCAGACCTAGTAAACCAAGTTTTCCTATTTTTTTAAATACTTCCTCAGCAAATCGGGCATTCTCATCAAGTTCAATGGCGATCGGTTTGATTTCTTTTTCTGCAAATTCTTTAACCATTTTTTTTATCATCTGCTGCTCTTTCGATAATTCAAAATCCATAATAAGCCTCCTTTTTGTTTGGGATACTAAGAATCCAGTTCCTAGACCGACTAGTTGGCGGTTAAATACGATTGCCGTTTTTTTTATGGTCTGGCTTTAAGTACGTAATTTCTTGATAAAAAACGGAGATATACGCTTTATAGACGTCCATTACAGTAAAAAAGGATTTGATATTTTTTTTGCAGCTTGTCTGTCGGGAATTTACTAAATCCAATTGCTTCTTCTGCTTGTATTAATACATATGAAATAAACTAGTCATGAATGACAATACGTAGAAATAAACAACTACGAGCTAAATAATCATCAGTGGGGATTAAATAAATCCCACTGATGATTATTTAGTCTGCAGCGGTTTGATTTTTGCTTTTACGAGCTTCCATTTTCCTTTTTCATAAATCCATTTTGATTCAACAAGCGCAATTCCATCCGCATGATATACACCGCTGACTAACTGAATCCCCACTAACCCTTTACATTTTCCTACAAGAAATGCTGGTTTTAAAGTAGAAAAACCATCGACCAAAAGTTCTGTCGCTTCATTCAAAATACCATTTGTATAAATTCCTGATTGTTCGTACTCTTCTTTACGGTCAGACAAATCAATGACCAATGGCTTTTTCCCATTTATAGTAAGCTTCGCTTGATAGTTATCTAGAAATTGAGCTGTGATTGGGACCATTTTTGGCACTGTTAAATCCTTCATCATTTGATCCTTAAAACTGAATAAAAAGGAATTCAATATTCCCCCGCTTCCGCCAGTTTCTGTAGTAATAAACACATCGAGAGTGCCATCTGTATTAACATCAACAAATTGAATGGTTGGCTTATAACCGCTTGAGAGTGGTTGTTCAAACTTTTGTTCTCCCGTATCAACATGCAATGTTATTTCCTTTAAAAATTTTGTATCTTCCTCGTACTTTAGACCTTTAATCACCAATCGATCTGCAATATTATCTCCTGTGACATCTCGCTTTTCTGTAACCAAAATTATCTCGTTTGCAACGTCCTTGTCTTGGGCAGATACTGCTTGGTATGTAAAAAAAACGGCTAGTAGGAAAATTAAGTATTTTAGTATATTAGTTTGAACATTCATGTAAACACCTTCCAATTTATTAGTAAAGCTTTATTTATCCGCTTGTTTTATTCTGACTTATTTTCGACTTCGTAATATCTTTATTCCATATAAAGAGTGGAGAATTTAAAACATTCATCTACGTTCTTCCTCTACTATTTGTAAGTACGTCTTAGTGTTACCAACAAAATGTAAAATATGAAAAAAACGTGTACAAGAAAATTTCCTTGTACACGCTTCTTTTGAAAACTATTATTAATAAGCATTCAATCTTGTAGAACATTCTAAGATTACGCCAATTATCTGGAAGCTGGATTTGTTTTATCTACTTCTACACTTCTCTTCCAAATCTCTTTCGCTTTTCCTGCCTCCGATTCATCTATAATAAACGAGCCATTTGTATAGCGATCTGTATAACGTAATCCGCTAACATGAATAGATTCAATGATACCTTTTTCTGTTTCAATAAAAATTGTATCACTCGGTATGACTGTTTCAAGACCAATTACTCGATGAGGATTTGATTTTAGTTCTTTTAACATAACGAGACCACGTTTAGCACGTGTTGATTTCTCAAATTCAGCAAGCTTCATTTTCTTCACGGCTCCGCGCTGTGTCACAATTAAGATGGCTTCTGTTGTTTCTTTTTCAAGAATTTTACCACCCGTCACAAAATCTCCATCCTTTAAGTTAATGCCTTTAACTCCAGCTGCCCTGACACCAATAGGACTGATTTCTTCTTCATCGAACCAAAGCGAAAGGCCCATGTTTGTTGCTAAGAAAACATCACGGCTTCCGTCTGTTAAATGGACATCTACCAAGATATCGTCGCCTTTTACATTGATTGCAACTAAAGGCTTAGAATAGCGCTGTGCTTTATACGAACCCAACTCTGTTTTCTTTACAAGACCGTTTCTTGTTACAAATAACAAATAATGAGATTGTTCAAAGTCTTTAATTGGAATTGCCTTTACAATTTGTTCATTGCGGTCGATTGGAATAATATTAGCAATATGCTGACCAGTTTCTTTCCAACGAATATCCGGAAGCTGGTGAACCGGACAGTATAGATAATTTCCTTTATTCGTGAACATCAGAAGCACGTCCGTTGTATTAACTTCTAGTTTTTGCAATAGCCGATCTGAGTCCTTCATCCCAAAATCTTGACCACCAGATGCTGTGTACGACCTTAAGGACGTTCGTTTAACATATCCCTCATTCGTGACAGTTACAATCACATCTTCGCTTGCAACTAACACCTCAAGGTTAATCTTAATTTCTTCAATTTCATCTTCAATAACTGATCGGCGCGGATCATTGAATTCTTTTTTAATAAATTTTAATTCTTTTTTCATGACCTGAAATAGTGCTTTTTCGCTTTCTAAAATCTTCGTTAACTCTTCAATTTTCTTTTTCAGCTCTTTTTCCTCTTCCTGAAGTGCGGTGATATCCGTATTCGTCAAACGATATAATTGCAAAGAAACAATCGCTTCAGCCTGAGGCTCTGTAAAGCCGAACTTCGCCATCAAATTATTCTTTGCGTCTTTTTTATCTTTCGAAGCACGGATTGCTGCAATCACTTCATCGAGAATAGACAAAGCCTTCATTAAACCTTGAACAATATGTGCTCGATCATGTGCCTTCTGCAGTTCATAACGTGAACGGTTTTCGATTACTTCTCTCCGGTGATTGATATAAGCATCCAAAAGTTTTGGTAAAGTCATCAAAGTCGGCCTTTTTTTATCAATGGCAACCATATTAAAATTGTAAGCAACTTGCAAATCCGAATTTTTGTATAGATAATACAAAACCCCATTGGCATCTGCTTCTTTTTTCAATTCAATTACAATTCTAAGTCCAGTCCGGTCCGATTCATCACGAACTTCGGAAATGCCTTCTACTTTTCGATCCAGGCGGAATTCATCCATTTTTCTAACCAGGTTTGCCTTATTCACTTCATAAGGTATTTCTGTAACAACTATTTGTTGTTTACCACCACGGAGATCTTCAATGTCGGCTTTTCCGCGAATGATAATCTTTCCTTTACCTGTCTCATACGCTTTCTTAATACCACCAACACCTTGAATAATTCCTCCAGTGGGAAAATCCGGTCCTTTAAGAACGGTCATCAATTCATCAACCGTCACCTTTGGGTTATCAATACGCATAATGGCAGCATCAATGACTTCTCCAAGTTGGTGTGGCGGCATTTCTGTTGCATAACCTGCTGAAATACCTGTCGAGCCATTAACAAGTAGATTCGGAAACATCGCTGGAAGCACAATTGGTTCGACAGCGGTATCATCGAAATTTGGCACAAAATCAACCGTTCGTTTATCAATATCCCGAAGCAATTCCGAAGCAATTCTAGAAAGCCTCGCCTCTGTATAACGCATAGCTGCTGGCGGATCACCATCAAGGCTACCGTTATTTCCATGCATTTGGATCATGACATTTCTTAATTTCCAATCCTGACTCATTCGTACCATTGCTTCATAGACCGAAGAATCACCATGAGGATGATAATTACCAATGACATTCCCGACAGTTTTGGCCGATTTACGGAAATTCTTTTCAAACGTATTCCCTTCAACGTGCATAGCATAAAGGATTCGACGTTGAACAGGCTTTAATCCGTCACGTGCGTCAGGTAAAGCACGATCTTGAATAATATATTTACTATAACGACCGAATCGATCGCCAATTACTTCTTCTAAAGGTAAGTCAAGTACTTTTTCCTCAGTCATCTCTTAGTTGCCCTCCTCTGAAATCGACATATTTTCGTTATTCAAAATGTTCGATTCTTCTTCGAGACCAAATGCAACATTGGATTCAATCCACTTTCGACGCGGTTCAACCTTGTCACCCATTAACGTTGTCACACGACGTTCTGCACGTGCACCATCATCAATTTTGACACGGATTAATGTTCTTGTATCTGGATTCATCGTCGTATCCCAAAGCTGATCGGCATTCATTTCGCCGAGTCCTTTGTATCGTTGAATAATATAGCCTTTTCCGATTTTATTAATGGCTCCTTGAAGCTCTTCATCACTCCATGCATATTCCATTACTTCTTTTTTCCCGGTCCCTTTACTCACCTTATATAATGGCGGCAGAGCAATATATACTTTGCCTGCTTCAAAAAGAGGCTTCATATAACGGTAAAAAAACGTAAGTAATAAGACTTGGATATGTGCACCATCTGTATCTGCATCGGTCATAATAACAATTTTATTGTAATTCGTATCTTCTACATTAAAATCAGGTCCGACACCCGCTCCAATCGCATGAATAATTGTATTGATTTCTTCGTTTTTAAAAATATCTGCAAGCTTTGCTTTTTCAGTATTGATGACTTTACCACGTAATGGTAACACGGCTTGAAAACGGCGATCACGGCCTTGTTTAGCAGAACCACCGGCCGAATCACCCTCTACGAGATAAATTTCATTTTTCTCTGGATTTCTCGATTGTGCAGGTGTAAGCTTTCCAGAAAGAATCGAATCTGATTTTTTTCGCTTTTTCCCGCTTCTAGCTTCTTCTCTTGCTTTTCGAGCGGCTTCTCTTGCCTGGGATGCTTTTATTGATTTTTTTATTAACATCGTACTTGTACTAGGATCTTCTTCAAAAAAATACGTAAGATGTTCAGACACAATGGCATCCACAGCAGAACGGGCTTCACTTGTTCCTAGTTTCCCCTTTGTTTGACCTTCGAATTGCAAAAGCTCCTCTGGAATTCTTACAGAAATAATCGCTGAAAGACCTTCGCGAATATCCGTCCCCTCAAGGTTTTTATCTTTTTCCTTTAATAATCCTGTTTTTCTCGCATAATCATTAAAAGCCCGTGTCATCGCAGTTTTGGCTCCGACTTCATGCGTTCCACCATCTTTTGTACGAACATTGTTTACAAAACTCAAAATATTTTCTGAGTACCCATCATTGAATTGAAAGGCAAAGTCCATTTCGATTTCATGCTGAACGCCTTCAAAGCTTACAACACTATGGAGAGTATCTTTTTCCTCGTTCAAATATTCAACAAAAGCTTCAATTCCATTTTCAAAATAAAACTCATCTTTTTGATCATGACGTTCATCAATCAACTCTATTTTCATACATTTTAATAAAAATGCAGATTCTCGTAATCGCTCCGACAAGATATCATAATTGTATGTCGTCACTGAGAAGATGCTCGGGTCTGGTTTGAAATGAATCGTTGTGCCAGTTTGATTTGTCTTGCCTAACTTTTCCAGGGTCGTTTCAGGTTTTCCACCATTATGAAACCGTTGTTCATAAATAAAACCGTCTCGTTTTATTCTAACGACTAACCATTCAGAAAGAGCATTAACAACAGATGCACCAACACCATGCAACCCGCCGCTTGTCTTATAGCCGCCTTGTCCAAACTTTCCACCAGCGTGTAAAATTGTCAAGATAACTTCTGGTGTCGGCTTGCCCATTTTATGCATTCCAGTTGGCATGCCTCGTCCTTTATCCGTAACACTTATACTATTGTCTTTATGTATTTTAACGATAATAATATCTCCGTGACCAGCCAATGCTTCGTCAACGGAATTATCGACAATTTCATATACCAAATGATGCAATCCTCTCGCATCTGTGCTACCGATGTACATTCCCGGCCTCTTACGAACTGCTTCAAGTCCTTCTAATACTTGAATGGCCTCATCATTATATTCTATATTTTTTGTACTTCTTGCCACAGAAATTCCCCTTTCCTTCTTTACCACCATTTCCGGGCCATATCAAAAAGATGAAATGACTGAAAATATTAAGAAAAGCGCTAGCTTGTTGTTCAAACCTTGACTAGATACACCTCAGGTTTAAGTTTGCGCTAACCACTAAAATTCATTAAAACTTATTCATTCTCTTAGGAAAAGCGAAAACGAATTGCAAGGATAAAAAATGATTATGAACCAATTATATATGAATTCAACAAAAAGAACAAATGTTCTAACCTAAATAATTAATAATGCCCTATCGAAGGCATATCTATGTTTATTGTAGCGAAATTTTTCAATATAGCAAATTAGCTTGATGATTTTACAATCCGTATACTCTGAATTTGAGTGTGTAATGATACAAATTCAGGGCAAAAAAAAGGAGCGCTAGTCCGCTCCTTTTTCCTTTACTTTGTAAGGGCATGCTCGACTTTAATACACCGATCCATTATAACAGTATAACCTTTTTCCTTTAAGAAATCATATGCTTCCTGATTTTCGACCCCAAGCTGAGCCCAGAAAATATCTGAATCAATCTCGGCAAATTCCTTTGCAATTTCAGGAAGAAATTCAGACCTCCTAAACACATTGACAATATCAATATGCCCCTCAATTTCTTTTAAAGATGAAACAGCTTTAACGCCTAAAACTTCTGTTACTGCTGGATTTACCGGAATAATATCATACCCACTTTTCTGCATTGCCTCTGAAACCATGTATGAAGTACGGTTTGGATTATCAGATAGACCAACTACAGCGATTCGTTTTGCCTTTTTTAATATAATACCGATTTCTTCTCTACTAGGATTCTCAATAGCCATGTACATCACTCCTTTTGTTTTAACTTCGCTTTACCTTAATCTAATTCCTTGTTGCTAAAAAAATTTTAAATAAAGAGAGAAGCATCCTATCCATTCCCCATATTGAACTGTTTTAAAACCTAGCTTTGTTTTCGTTTATAGATAATTTTAGTCCATTGGTCTGTAATAATTGACAATACCGATCCAAAAATTAATCCGTTGTTTAATAAAGAAACGACAATTGGAGGTAAACCTGTAAATGCGCTAGCTGGAACAAACATAACGCCTACTCCCCCTAAAAGCGATATTCCAATCACCGTTCTCACTCGGTTAGCTTCTTCTTCTTTTTCTATTTCTAAAAACGCCATACCAATCATGCTGGTAAAGACAACAAACATGACAGAATATCCCACAGGAACTGGGATGGATGCGAGAAAATTCATGACACTTGGAATAAAGCTAGATGCAATCAGCAAGAGGGACCCGATGATGAATGGCAATTTAGCAGCAATTTTTGAAGTAGCTATGAATCCCGCTGCCCCAGATAATGGTACAGGACCAACCGCACTAAATCCCCCTCCAAGTATCTGGCTGATACCAGTCATATATCCCGCTGCCCGCAAATTTGTTTTTTCTTTTTTTTCAATTAACGAATGAACCGCAATTTCAACAACTTTAATGCTAGCAATCATATTCGTAAGTAATAGCAAAGTTACAAACACCGATGTCATGATCATTCCGCTATCAAATGATGGTCTACCATATACGAATATTTGCGGCACAGTGAAAATTTGATCAGGTGTGTATGTATTAGGTTTAATTGCCCCAAATACGGCAAACAAAACCCAACCTGCTGCAAGCGAAACAAGCACTGCATATTGGCGGACTATGTCAAGCTTATGCCTCGTAAAATAAAATGTCAAAAGAACCGTTACGAAACTTAATGCAGCAATTTTCAAATCTACTCTTTCGCTAACATATCCGACACCAAGCATACCGTTTAAAAATGATTTACTTAATTGAATGACGAGTAATAATAAATAAATGCCTATTACAGCTGGCGTAAACAACTTGCTAATCTTATCAATTAGGCCTGCTATGCTTAATATAATGAATAGAACCCCGCTCGCAATCAATGCTCCTTGAAGAGCTTGCAAAGTTTCACTTGCTGACGAAAACAACGTGGTGCTAAAGCCCGCATAAATTGCAAAAACACCCCACCAGAGTCCGGCGGGAGCTTCATTAATCGGCAATTTATGTCCAAAAAATATTTGCAAAAGTCCAGCAAGCGCAAAGATAAACACAGTTCTTTGTACAAAACTTGCAGCATCCTCTCCTGTTAACCCGAATAAATCAGCCAAAGCTATCGGAGCAACAATTGATGACGCAAGCATAAAAGCAACCCACTGTATGGCTGCAAAAATCGTCTTCATGAATCCTCAATCCCTTCATTCTTATAAAAATAAATCCACTCAATCATCTGAAAAAATCTATACTGTTTTAAGAGCCATAAAAAATAGTAACACTTTTTCTCAGAAACCTCTAGCATACCATCGCTAAAACTGCCAGAAGTAACAGTTTAGTTTGGGATGTTTACTTGTTACGAAAATTTGATTGATCAGACTTGTTCTATATTGAACGTTTGAATTCCCTTTTTTCAAGATAGATTTCAGACTATTGCCTGTGATTAAAAATTGATAGATAAAATATCAAAGTTATGAAAGAAAGCACTCGATACCGCGGATCAAGATTACGTGGCAAACGAAATGGATCGATTTGGGATGAAAATAAACACTAAGCATCTTTCATTCAACATGAATAGTAAATATTTTTTCTAACAACCATGGTATTTTTAAGAAGAAATGATAAAATACATACACAGGAACCTTCTAAACTTTGACGAGAAAGGGCTATTATATGTTTACTATTATTCTAATTTTGATTCTCGCCTATCTTATAGGCTCTATACCTTCTGGGTTAATTATCGGCAAAACATTTTACAATACTGACATTCGTGAACATGGCAGCAAAAACCTTGGGGGGACAAATACATTCCGAACCCTTGGTATCAAAGCCGGTCTCATTGTAACGAGTATGGACATTTTAAAAGGGACACTTGCAACGCTGCTACCGGTTATATTCGGGGCAGATAATCTTCACCCTTTGATTCCTGGTGTCATCGCAGTCATTGGGCATATGTACCCAATCTTTGCTCGCTTTAAAGGTGGAAAAGCAGTTGCTACTTCTGGCGGTATTTTGCTTGGCTTTGCCCCTTTATTATTTGCTATCGTCCTAGCTGTATTCTTTCTATCGTTATACGTAACAAAATACGTATCATTATCATCGATGATCACTTCATTGTTTGCAATTATCTACGTATTAGCCTTTCAGATAGAGCAATGGGGTTTATTAATTGTTGTAACAGTACTTTTCATTTTTATATGCTATCGTCACCGGGCAAATATTAAACGAATTATGAATAAAACAGAGCCGAAAATTAAGTGGCTTTAAGTATACCTACACGATACTTCTTTTTTTCTAATTAGGCTGTCCAATCACGAAAGTGGCAAAAATAGACCAACAGCCTGTTAAGCCGACTACATTCGTATCATTCGCATCTTTTTTCAATATGCTTTATACTACAATTATCCCGTAAAAGCCCGATTGGTGAGATACAGTGAAACTTACCTTTGTGGTTTTCAAAGGTTTAGTTGAACCAATCGGGTTCGTAGAGTCGCTTTATCGAAATAAGCGGAGATATTAGCGACTCTAGAATGGGACTAACAATCAGTGGGGATGAAGCCCCCCACTGATTGAAGTTTCACTTTATTGCATATTGGAAGGAGATTACGATGAATATTATTATCTCTGATAAAGCCATCACGTGGTATAAGGAAGAATTGAATTTAAATAACGGCGATAGCGTTCGTTTTTTTGCAAGATATGGGGGGCATAGCCCGATCCAGAGTGGGTTTTCATTAGGCGTAAACAACGATTATCCTATTGATATGGGTGCATCTGTACAAAAAGATGACATTACTTTTTTCGTTGAAGAAAGTGACATATGGTATTTTGATGGTCATAACTTGAAAGTTAATTTTAATGAAAAATATAACGAGCCTGAATTCCATTACGAAAAATAATGATTGAGATAAAAAAGCACCGAGCATCGGTGCTTTTTTATCTCAAGACGATTTACACTTCACTTACACTCGAACAAGCCTATTCACTATGCCTTCTTTTTTTAGGATTTCACATTGTTTTTCGCCTAGAAGATCATAATGAGAATAACCGTCCTTTCGGATGTGAATCCATTCCCGCTTAAGTTCATACTGCGCTCCCCACTTTGCTAGCTGCTCCAAATCATTACAGCCTACTTTCGTAACAGTATCGCAATCTGGAAATCGATCATCCAACCAGTAGTGAGTAATAAACGCAATTTCGCCGTTATCTATTTTCTGTTTCCACTCAGTAATATCCTTACGTTTGATACCGAATGCCAAGACAAGCGCCTCCATTTCTAAAGTTGCTGTCATTACAATGAATGTATTCGCCTTTTTGAACTCTTTGACTGTTATTCATTCTTTTTCTTGTTCGTTTCATATGCCACATGCCATTCTGGAAAAAGTCGTTTAATTGAAATCGGTCTGAAGCTTTCTTTTTTCACACAAACATGAGAAGACTTAGCAGATACTGCTAACTCTCCATTTACGGTAAAAATTTCATATCCATAAACAACACGCAATCCATCATATGACTCGATCCATGTTTTAACAGTGGCTGTTTCGCCGTAACGCAGCGGTTTTTTATAAGATACCTGAATATCTATGACTGGAGATAGAATCCCATCTGCTTCCATCTCTGCGTAATTAAAACCCAGATCTTTAATAAGCTGCGTTCTCCCAATTTCTAGCCAAATCACATAATTGGCATGATAAACAATGCCCATTTGATCCGTTTCTGCATATCGTACTTCAATCTCTTTATCAGATACTAACATTCCATCTCACTCTTCCCTATTTTTTTGCTGCTTTTTTCAAATCATCTGTTGTTAAGACGGTCAAATTTTGCAAATCTTTTTCGCACGACTCATTCATTAACCGCATTGCTTGTTCTTGTATAGCTTCATCAATTAAGCTCGTTGCAAAGCGTCCATTCCCTTCAACCTGATGTTCAGTTAAATATTCTTTCAACCAACTAATGGCTTGGTCTTCCAATTTGTATTGATATTGATTCGCATAGTTTTCAATAATTTGTAAAAGCTCTTCAGTTTTATAATCAGGAAAATGGATGAATTTACGAAAACGAGAACGAAGTCCTGGATTACTCTCAAGAAGATTGTTCATTTCATTGATATATCCAGCAAGGACGACAACTAGGTTTTCATTATGCTTTGTCATTTCTTCAACTAGTGTATCAATGACTTCTTTTCCAAAATCATTTTCCGACTTACTAAATAAGGAATAGGCTTCGTCAATAAATAAGACACCACCAAGTGCCTCACGGATTTTTTTCTTCGTCTTAATGGCTGTTTGCCCAACATACTCACCAACAAAATCGGCGCGACCTGCTACAATCATATGGCCCCTTTTTAGCATCCCTGTTTCTTTTAATAACTCCGAGTATATTTTAGCTACCGTCGTTTTACCTGTCCCAGGATTCCCGGTAAATACTGCATGTGATTGAATAGGAACGGCTTTGAGACCATGAGTGTGACGAACTTGCTGCATCTCAGCAAATGCAATAATCGCTTGTACTTCTTTTTTGATTTCCTCTAAGCCTATTAATAAACCTAGCTTTTCTTCTGGAGTGATAGTAGACTTTATTTCATTTCGCCGGAAGTCTTCCCCAGTGAGCGACGTATAATGAAGAATAGGTTGTTCATTATAGTCTGAACCAGCTCCTCTTTTAAAAATAGCCTCACTTACGATAGATCGTACGGTTCTTGCATTTCCAAATGTTTCATCTACTTTTTCCGCCTCAATACGAAGCGCAAGCTCAATACTTGCATCCTTCGTCATCATATAATCATTATCTCGCGCCATCCCTTTTGCAAGTTGGAGCAATTCCTGGGTTGTGTAGTCCGGGAGCTGGAAATGATTAGACTGGGGGAATCTGCTTCTTAATCCTGGATTAGCCTGTAAAAATTGACGCATTTCATCAGGATAACCGGCTAATATCACTGCAAATTTACCTGCGTATTTTTGATTACTCATCAGTGAAACGATCGTGTCAATTGCTGTTTGTCCATAATCATTCCCTGATTGACCTTCTCGTTTTAAACTGTATGCTTCATCTATAAATAGCACACCACCGAGAGATTTTTCCACAGCATTCTGAACTCTTTCTTCTGTTTGGCCAATGAATGAGCCTACAAGCTGGGAGCGATCCACTTCTATTACCTCTTCACGGGGAAGTACACCTAGTTCATGATAAATTTTAGCTAGAAGTCGAGCAATGGTCGTTTTACCTGTTCCTGGATTACCAGTTAGAACCATATTTAGACTTAGCTCATCTTTAATTTGAAGACCAAGTTCTTTTCTTTTATTTTGATATTGCAGAAATCGATAATACTCATTCATTCTATTTTTCACTTCAGTTAACCCAATCATTGATTGCAGTTCGGCAAGTGCATCTTTGGTTTGGGGTAAGACATCGTTGCTCGTTTGAAATAAATCCGTCCACTGTTTTTTCACTGCTGTTATACGATCCAGATGTTCTTTCATATCGTTGAAATGTGTCGCTGTATGAAATACACCTGAAATGGACTCCTCATATTCCTTTGCAGCCTGAAGAAGCTCTGTAATCTCTTTAGATGCTTCAAAAAGCAGAGAAATTGCCGTTTCATAGTTTTGGATGATATCAAGGTCAACATGATTTTTTGCCTGTTCTAGTAATTTTTCAAGATTACTACGCTGTTCTACCATCGCTCCCATATATTTCTTACATAAAGAAATATACTCTTCGGCTATTTTTTTCTTCGCTGTACGATTATCTGTTTCGCGTATTAACGGAAATTCGATGGCAGAAAACACTTCGCGATATTTCTTCCAGCCAGAGCGTACTAGAAGTTCATTTGCCCGCATATTCTTCGCATCAGCGCTGACTGCTTCTCTAAGCCATGTTTCATATAGTGAGTCCTCTCCATGAAGAAACTTCTGACTTTCGGCAAGCATGCTAAATAGCTCTGATTTGTAAGAATACGTATCTGCTGGTGAAACGTCATTTTCAATCTCAGCTAAGACATTCAAGATCGTATGTAAATCACTTATATACCCTTTTTGATTTATCTCTTCTGTTAATTCTTTTATTTTTACTTCATAATAATTTTGTTCAATCATCTTCCTAGTATCCATTATTATCCCATCTTCCAGTTACGAATTCCTCTCCATCTTATCATATCAAGTCGTCCCTTTTCTCGTTGAAAGAATAGTTCACTTTTTTCCTCATAAAAAAGAAGAAAGAATTCCTTCTTCCTTCTTTTTTACCATCTATTTAATATTATTCACTCAAAACTATTCTCCCGAGCTTGTTTTTCATCTTCAATCTCATTTTTAAAAGATTCAATGCTTTCTTGTCTTCGTTGATTTTTTTCCTTTATCGCATTTCTATTATCACCTGAAGTGAACTCCAATGTTTCTTCAGCCGCATCGATATTTTCCATCGTGTTCTGAATCATATCTTCAAGTTTTTCGACATTATCACTACGATCATCTGGATTATGTTTATGATTCATCGAAATGCCTCCCATAAAAAAATGAAATCCTATCAGTCAACATAATTAATTTTATGTTAACTGATTATGCTATTCACCCTTCGTCTGAATAACTTGAGGATGCTGCCCACTTTGGTCTTGCATTTGTTTTCCTTTATTCCCACCTGCAGCACGAGATTTCGTTCCGGTTTGGTTCGGCGCAAAATGTTTAGAATCTTTTTTAGGATTGCTCATCAATTTTCCCCTCCTCAAGAATAGGATGACCGAATGATAAGCAAACATGACCGGAATTATTTGTTAAATGCTACTCCACTTTTTGTAAATGTCTTCGTTCAATACGATCTTCAATCCTTGCCAATCGCTCTTCGTCTTGCAACAATTCTTGCTTATTTTCATTAATTAACTCTTCAAACGTCTTTTTTTTCCGTTTCAAACCTTTCACCCACCTACTAATTGTATTTATCACTACTATTACCAATTAACGAATGATTTATAAGTGAAATTTCAAAAAATTCAATTAGCTGAATACATAAAAATGACGAAATCATTTGATTTCGTCATTTCATATCCGCGATATATTTTTCCATTGATTGCAGGGATACTTGGCCAATATGCTTAACGGCTATAAGTCCTTCACTATCAATAAAATATGTAGTCGGCATAGCGGATACTTTATATCGTTTTTTTACAGCGTTTTTTATGTTTTGAGAATCTAGCAGGATTGGGAAAGTAACCCCCATTTCATCTACAAAAGTTTGAACATCATTCTGTGGATCCAAATTGACCGCAAGTATCACTGTATCCTTATCTAACCCTTTTGCAAACGTCTCCATATCAGGCATTTCCTCACGACAAGGGCCGCACCAAGTAGCCCAAAAATTAAGCATTACCTTCTTACCCTGATAATCTGATAACTTTACCTTCTCACCATTTAGCGTTTCCAATTCAAAGTCTGGTGCTTTTAGGCCCATATCAAGGCCGCTTTTTGGCTCCATAGCCTGAATTATTACAACAGCAATGAGCGCAAGTAGAAAAACTGCTGCAATTACTTTTTTATACATATGTATTCACCTAATTCTATTCGATAATTTTTATATGTCGTATTGTTCCTCAACTACATCTTACCAATAATTATAGAAGTTATAAAGATTTTTAACCGAATAATCAATGAAGTCAACTTATTTTTTCGTAATTTTGACGCAATTCACAAAAAAGAGGATGTCCCATAACTAAAGGGGGCAATCTCGCCTACAACATACAGTTTACATGAAGTGTAAGACACAATAAACTTTGTGTTGTAAGCGAAGACAGACCCTTTTGGGACATCCTTATTTTTTAATGAAATTAGCCTTTTAATTTATCACGTAAGACCATTTGTAAGATCCCGCCATGACGGTAATAGTCAATTTCAACTTCAGAGTCAAAACGAACGAGTACTTCAAATTCTTTTTTGTTTCCAGTTTCATCAGTAGCTGTAACTTTTACGATATCACGTGGTTTTACAGATTCATCAATTTGTACATCGATTGCTTCTTTACCAGTTAATCCAAGTGTTTCAGCATTTTCTCCCGCTTTGAATTGAAGCGGTAGAACACCCATTAACACTAAGTTAGAACGGTGAATACGTTCAAAGCTTTCAGCGATAACTGTTTTGATGCCTAGAAGGTTTGTACCTTTAGCTGCCCAGTCACGTGAGCTTCCCATTCCGTAGTCTTTACCGGCTAAGATAGCAAGACCTGTACCATCTGCTTTATATTTCATACAAGCATCATAGATTGCCATAACATCGCCAGTTGGCCAGTAAGTTGTGAATCCACCTTCTGTACCAGGAGCAACTTGGTTACGGATACGAATGTTTGCGAATGTTCCGCGCATCATGACTTCATGGTTACCACGACGTGAACCATATGAGTTGAAATCACGTGGTTTTACGCCATTTTCGCGCAAGTAAATACCAGCAGGTGTATCTTTACCAATTGCGCCTGCAGGAGAAATATGGTCCGTTGTAACTGAATCACCGAATTTACCTACAATACGTAAACTAGAAAGCGCGTCAACAGTACCTGGTTCAGGTGACATTCCTTCAAAGAATGGCGGATTTTGAATATATGTTGAAGTTGTATCAAACGTATACAACGCTTCATTGCTTGTTTGAATTTCATTCCAGCGTTCGTTGTCGTTGAATACTGTTTCATATTCTTTACGGAATAATTCTGGTGTTACTGTAGCTTTAACAACAGCATTTACTTCATCTTGAGAAGGCCAAATATCTTTTAAGTAAACATCATGACCATCTTGGTCCTTACCTAATGAATCGTTTTGTAGATCGAAATCCACTGTCCCAGCTAAAGCATATGCTACGACTAGTGTTGGAGAAGCAAGGTAATTCGCTTTCACCAATGGATGGATACGTCCTTCAAAGTTACGGTTACCGGAAAGTACAGACGTTACGAGAAGATCGCCTTTAGCAATTGCCGCTTCGATTTCATCAGCAAGTGGACCTGAGTTCCCAATACATGTTGTACAGCCGTAACCAACTATGTTGAAGCCTAATTGATCCAAATAAGTCTGAAGACCTGCATCACGCAGGTACCCAGTAACAACTTTAGACCCTGGTGCTAATGATGTTTTTACATAATCAGGTACAGTCAAGCCTTTTTCTACTGCCTTTTTCGCGATTAAACCAGCGCCAAGCATAACATACGGGTTAGACGTATTTGTACAGCTTGTAATTGCAGCGATTGCAATTGCACCAGTTTTCATTTTTGACTCATGTCCGTCTGTGAATTTCACAGTTACTTCTTTGTCAATTTCAGAAGATTCCAATCCAAAGCCTTGGTTCCCCATAGGTGCATTAAGCGCTTCTTTGAATGATTGCTGCATTTGTGAAAGTGGAATCAAATCTTGTGGACGTTTAGGACCAGAAAGATTCGGTTCAATGTCAGATAATTTAAGCTCGATCACATCTGTGTAAACTGGATCTTCTTTGTCAGGTGTATAGAACATTCCATTTGCTTTGGAATATGTTTCAACTACTTGAATAAGAGTTTCGTCACGGCCGGTCAAACGAAGATAGTCAATTGCTTCTTCATCAACTGGGAAGAAACCGCAAGTAGCACCATATTCTGGAGCCATGTTAGCGATTGTTGCACGGTCAGCTAATGGAAGGTTGGGTACTCCAGGACCGAAGAATTCAACAAATTTACCAACAACACCATGTTTACGAAGCACTTGTGTCACTTTTAACGCAAGGTCAGTAGCTGTTGTTCCGTTTGGAAGTTCACCTATAAGCTTCACTCCAACAACCTCAGGTACTGGGAAGTATGAAGGTTGGCCAAGCATGCCTGCCTCTGCTTCAATCCCACCTACACCCCATCCAAGAACTCCAATACCATTAATCATTGTTGTGTGAGAATCTGTACCAAACACAGAGTCTGGATATACTTCTAAGTCACCAGTTGGTGTGTCAACTGATTGTACGACATTAGCTAAGTACTCAAGGTTAACTTGGTGAACAATCCCAGTTGCCGGCGGAACCGCACGATAGTTGTTGAATGATTTTTGAGCCCAACTAAGGAATTGGTAACGCTCAGCATTTCTTTCAAACTCAAGATCCATATTAACTGCAAGTGAATCTAATGTACCTGCTTTATCTACTTGTACAGAGTGGTCTATAACTAAATCAACTGGAATTTCAGGATTGATTTTATCAGGATCTTCTCCAAGAGCAGCCATTGCACCACGTAAAGATGCAAGATCAACCACAGCCGGTACTCCTGTAAAATCCTGTAGAATAACACGTGCAGGTTTGAATGGTACATCAATGTCTTTTAATTCGCTAGTCCCCCACTTAGCTAAATTATCGACATGTTCTTTTGTAATAACTCTGCCATCTACTTGGCGCAGTACCGCTTCAAGCAGAACTTTAATGGAATATGGAAGACGAGAAACGTTTCCAACTCCTGCTTTCTCAAGCGCTTCCAAATTATAATAATTATAGCGCTTTCCATCGATTTCAAAAGAAGAGCGTGATTGATAAACATCATTTTTTGTCATCAGAATATTACCCCCTATAAGACTTTACGAAAAACATTTGAACATAAAAAGTGAAACGTGGTGTGTAAGAATTTCCACATCACCATGTTCTTCTTACTACTATATAAAAAAACCCCTTTTTTGTCGAAAAGTTTGAATCTTCTCCCATCAAAACTTTTCTTACAAACTAATAGTAATATAGAAATGAGTATAAGTAAATAACAAGTAAGTTATTGTTTTTGATAAGTTTTACTTATACTTATCACCTTCACGAACTTTCATTTCCTTATTATATATAACTTTTTTTACATTTACTCTTTATGGTAATTAGCTTTTTCGCCATAACTTTTCATATTCTTTCGGAAGGTTAGTGGTCATTTTGGTGGTCAACCATGTGGTCAAACTTTGTCTTTTGGTGGTCACTTATACTGCATTCCCGATTTCCTTTAAAACGTTTAGAAGCATGGGCATAATTTGAACGAGGATATAACCTAATCCCGCATTTTGAATTCCGCTCCATACCCTTTCACTTTTGCCTAACATAAAGAAAAAACAGGTGCCAACAATGATAACTGAACATACAGGAAAACTTAGCGCGACCATTAGATCCACTAAAGGATCCAAAGCATGTGCAATTGTCTCTTAATGTCTTTTCTCCAATGTATTGTGTGGCTCCGACCGGAATTGTTTCTGGACCTGACGCAAAGGCACATAAAGGCGATAAAAGGAAAGGCACCGATATCGTAGCAGCTGCTCTCAAAGGTATAAAAAAGTAACACCAACTTTGTCAAAGCCTTCTGTGTCCAACCAACCGCTATAGCTAATACTACTAGGATTAACACTTACCGCATTATGTGCCTGCACCATTTTTTGATATCGTCCTTGAATGTCAACACGCTGCATGATACCCCTCTTTTCTAGAGTGGTAGGTAGAGGATTGTTTTCGCCTGTTAATACCATCGATCCGTCTGTTTTTTCGTGTTGTGGTAAAAGAATTTCTCTTCCAAATAACAGTGCATATAAAAGCGCCTTTTTAATTTTCCCCATAATAAGCCTCCTTTTTAAGATGAGGGCATAAAAAATACACCTCGTGGGTGTTTTGTTTATTGCACATAATCTTCCTAAAGTGTATAAAAAGTCGCCATTATTAAACGGCAACTTTTTATAATTAATTACCCCTACATCCTTCGCATTTGAAATAAATAACTGAAGTCCATCTAAATATTTGGTAGCAAGTTCTATTACATCCTCTTCCCCAGTCCAATCAGAAAATTTATATTGTAAACTTCTAGTTGGAGATAGAGGAGCTTTACTAGCACTTTGTTTGTCCGAATCATCCAAGCTGTCATATGATTTTTCTTCTGTAACATTACCATCATTGTCTATTACCGTAATAGTCACCGCTGACCTTATTCTAATTGTTGCATATATATCTAAATTGACTTGCCGGAATGTCTCTAGCGGAATTGTATGGATATTAGGATCTCTTTGTTCTTTGAAAAAACGTAAGACTGAATTATTAGAGATCATTCTGTTATATTCTCTTAATTTCTCATTGTTCTTAGCATATTCATATGAATATTGTAGAATGCTACGTGCTACTGTTAAAAATGCACTCAAATCATAATTAAATTGTTCAAACAATTCATTTTGAAATTTATTAACCATCCCATAAAAAAATACTCAGCTTCTTTAAGCTTTTTTTCCTGATCCGACATCATAAACACTCCTGAATGTTTCTTGCTCTTCCTCATCACGACCAACGACTATGACATCACCATCAAGGATAATCCCGTAGCATTGTTTCTATTAGTTTGATATTGCTGGCAGCTTCTTTCATTGAGACCCTCCCGTGGTAAAATGTAAGTGGGTGGACTGGGAGAAATCTCAGTCTTTATTTATTTGTTTCTAACATTTCCTTGTAATAAAATATAAGCTCAGAATCTTTCATTCTGGCATAAAAGGCTTTATCATAATCCCCTTTCATTACAAGCCATTCGATATAAAATTCACGTTCGTTTTGACGCATCGATAAAACCTCCTTCATGTAGGTGTAGCAGATAAATTCAAGCGTAATAGATTAGGTATAGGGCAAGGCGCTTAGTCATACATGAAAATCGACCAGTGAGCCTCGCTCTTTTTTTACGACTTTTATAAAACCTTAATCATTTATTCACGTCTACCCAGTAAGATAAATCACATCAAGATCACCCCGTTATTTCGTCCGGCAAATGCCGGATTTTTTTGTGTTTTACGAAGATACAGTAAATCTGCTTCTCTTTACACCCCCATATCTCTGGTATTTAGAGAGTAAATTCTATCCTTAAGTATATTTTTTTCATTTTTATCCAGTCTATAATAATCGGAGGTGATTTTAATGAACAACCCAAATCCTAAAAAAGAAACACGTGTAAAAAAAGAACTGCAACAAAGTATTGATGAAGTCGGTCTTGATGCAGATGAACAAGCTATGAATGGATTATATGGAATGCCAGAAACTGATTTTGAGAATAGTCAAAACGATTAAGTATTAAGCAATCTAAAATGTGTAGGAGGTGAAAATATTTGTCACATCAAACGGATAGAATTAAGAAACAAAAAACTAAATCATTAATAGATAATCGTCAAGGTTCAGGTTCAAAATATCACACAGAGCATGCTGGTCATGTTGAAGGATACGGTCAGCCACACCCAGTTAATGGCGGAAGTAATTCTACTAAAAACAAAGGTTAATCCCAATTCTTTTAAGAGTGAACAAATTTTAGTTCACTCTTTTTTACAGTTTAGTCGAACTGCACACTAGAGTTTAAATCCAATTCCTTTTCTGTTAAAATTTAGAAAATGAGGGGTGGAGATGAAAGCTAATACTAAATCTTATTTAATAATCCTTATATCATTAGCCTTTGGCGCACTAGGCTACTTCTTATTCATGAAAGTATTCTTACCAAATATGATGTAACTAACCTTAGTAATTATCTAAGGTTTTTTTTATGGTTTGTGTCTAAAGTTTAGTCGAACTGTGCATATTTAGATTTATTAACTTATCGATTTCCTCTCTTTCAAAAGTTGAATTAAAAGCACTTTCTATTCAACTTTTCTAGTAATATAATTAAACGGAAAGGAGGCAATAAGAATGAAACATAATTCTATGCACCAATGGCATAAAGAGCATAATAAACGGGTAGCAGAATTTCACAAAAAACATGCTGCTCAAGTAGCTAATGGAGAAAACGGAAACGGTTGGTTAGCCACGCTCGAAACGTCTTTTTTTAATAAAGTACTTGTTCCTCTTAAAGTTGTGAAATAACATCTTTTTTTCTGCTCCTGTTCTTTGAGGAGCAGTTATTTTTTGATTTTATATAAATACTTTGTGACACAGTATGTGTCAAATATGAAACTGACTGTGCAATTAAACTTCTAACTTAATCCCCATCACAATATAATTATCAACCTGAGCATAATCAGTGATGTATGTCACTCTTACACTTGTCCGTCTACCAGTGTAATTATTTGTATTTGGATCCCATTCATTTAAAATCAATTTATCCCCTACATAAAAAGGTCTTTCTTTTTTTCTAATTTCAAACGTTTTATCACCATCATTTACTGCCTGAAAATACTCTGGCCATATTTTTAATCCATGTGTAAAAAAACACAAAATTCCTCACTCCTTCGTTGTTCCATGTCATTACTACACATCGTTTTCTTACTATGTCACATGATCATTTACATTTATCGATTCTTTAATATCTGCTCTACATTCAATTTTTTGCTTCTATTTATGCTACGGATACATACCTGTTTTTTTGAATAAATCACTAATGGTTAGGCATTATAAATAGGAATCATATAAATATAAGGAGAATGATAACCCATGTATTTTTATAAGGAAGATTTAATCAATATGATTGTTCCAGATAAACCCGATCCTCATGCCGCGAAAGTCCTTCAAGAAGCTCTAGGCGGACAATTCGGTGAAATGAGAACGATGATGCAATACTCTTTCCAGAGTGCCAATTTCAGAGGGAAAGCAAAGCCTTACCGTGACCTCATTAGAGGAGTATTTCTAGAGGAACTCAGTCATATAGAACTCGTTCAATCCACCATCAATCAATTACTAAATGATACAGGTGGAACGAATCCTGGAAATCAGGCAAATGACGGAGCTCCTTTAAATGAAGCGATTCAGGGTGGAGCTAATCCTCATCACTTTATTATTGGTGCAAAAGCTTCACTTCCTGTAGATGCAGGCGGCAATCCATGGAATGGATCTTGGGTATATGACCATGGGAACTTAGCAGCGAACCTTCTAAATAATGTTGTTCTTGAATCAACTGGAGTGCTTCAAAAATCAAGAATTTACGAAATGAGCAGTAATAAAACATTAAGAGAAACAATTGCTTTTTTAATTGTTCGTGATAATGCCCACCAAAATGCATTTGCTAAAGCATTGGAAACATTAGGAGTGGATTGGGGTAAATTATTCCCGATTCCTAATTACGATTTGAATAAATATCCTGAGTGTCGCAAATATGTTGAGATGGGTTTCCATAATGCACAGTTCAACTTCAGGTTGGATGATACACTTATAGGTGAAATATTCCAAGGTACTACTCCGAGTAGAAATGGGGGAGACCTCCAAGTTACAGAACCACCGAAAGGATATCCAGTACCTGAAATGCCTGAAATGCCTAATGAACATGCCCCAGGTCTTTTTGATTTAAATAATTAGATTATAATTTACTTAATTTACATCTATCATTTGCGCCCTCTTTTTTGGGCGCTTTTTCATTTGTAGATTGGAACGAACAAGCTTCAATTGTTTCGAAATATTTCTAGTCCCATTTTCCCCTTTCAAAGTACCTGAAATTGCACCCCCATTTATAGGTATTTCAAAACGGCAATTCCTGAGGCAACCTATTCTGCAACTCATCAAACCACTGTCTGTCCTCCGTATCCAGGGCGAAATCCATCATGGAATATAGATCATCCTCTTCAAGCGAAGAGTCATAGAGTGCAACACGATCGAAAATCAACCCACACCTTAGAATTGATTTCTGTATCAATAGGAGTCCTTGTAAAACGAACGTGATATTGCCCCCTTCTTATTGCCGTATTTAGTAGCCATTATTCCACCTTCAAATCCATTTTTAGTTGATCTTTAGGAGCCTTATTATCGATTTTATTTATCTTAGTTGCACAAACAGAACCAATGCTTTTAGTGATGCTTTTTGCACTTTTTAATGGACGGTTACATACGGGACAATTCATGACCTCACCGCCGATGCTTTAGCAAACTCAATTTTCAATTCCTCGTAAGTTAGTAGATCGATAGATAAACTGGTATGGGAATGATGAATACCCATATCTTTTAGCCTAGATAAGACAAAATTCCGTTTCATTTCATTTTGAGATTGAACAGCTTGGTAAAGTAATCCCATCAAGCACCCTTCCTTTCCAACTATGGATTTATTTTCTGAAACATCTGGTCCATTTTACGTTTACGATCTTCCAATTCTTTAATGTTAACTGGCTCATTTGACTCAACAGCTGAATTTTTTTGCAGCCATTCAGGCACAACCTCAATCCTCGCTGAACCCCTTCTATATGGAGTAACCTTGTTCTGTTTCTGAACCTGTTTCTCTTTAAATTCAAGCTGATAGGCCTCGACTTCAGATGTCTTTTTAAACCCTTTGTCAAACCAATCTGTTAAGATGGCTTCAACATATCTCTACGTCTTTTTACCCTGTTCTGTTGAACGCTTCATGGCCAATACAACTAGTTCATCCGAAAGGTCTGCACACCAGAAAGATATCTTTTCATTTATATAACTACCTATCATTCCAAAGCCATTCTCTTCATAGAACCGAAATGGATTCTCTTGTGGAACTGGACTTACATCTACAGGTTCATCTATCACAAAGGGTTCTACGTATTCCTGGTCCTCTTCTTCTACACCTATCTCAGGTTGAGCAATCTCTGGTGGCTCCCAAGATGTAATAGTAAGACCATTTATAGAGGCTATTCAAAAATTCCGGTAAAAATAGCTGTCGAATTTCTTCGTCGCTCTGTCTCTTCGGTCCTCACGTATTTTTGTATACGCGCAGGTCTAGGGACGATCGCTCCTCGAACTTCTCGGCTCTTTTTATCCTCCTTTTTGAACACTCACTTATATTAATCACTTCCACGAACTTTCATTTATTACATAACATTTCATATGTATGCCCTAGTCTAATTAGTTTCCCAACATAACTTTTTATATTTTATCGGAGGGTTAGTGTGTAAGCGAATGGTCAAATTTTTTATTTTTGTGGTCAGGTTGTTTCGGGTGAAAAACTTAGTTCTTTTCATCCGGTAAGATAGAGACATGAAGATAATAACCCATTTTTTTATGAGCTCTCTTATTTATCCAGAAAATGACGGACTCTTTTGTTTTTTGACTATTTATATAATTTAGTCTTTAATTCTAATCTAGTATGGTAAATTGAGTAAATCACTGCTATCTTATATAAACAGACTACTATTCTTACAGAGAGGTGTATTTATGAGTACAACACTCGAAAAATTACAAACTGAAATCACGTTTGAAGCACAAAAAGGGTTTCCATTATTGTTATCTGGCGCAATTGTCTTTTTATTTTTCACCTTTATGCCCTTAGTTTTTTCAATGGACATTGTCCATTTAATTTGGATTTTTGGTTTAGGCGCCATTTTTCCTTTTGGAATCCTAATTAGTAAAATTCTTCGTGTTAATCTATTTGCTACTGGCAACCCTTTAGGTACTTTAGCAGGGATAGTTGCAGCTCCACAAGCTTTTTACATACCTGTGTTTATAATGGTGTATATGCATATACCTGACTATCTCCCTTTCACAATCGGGTTACTAGCAGGTTCTCATTTTCTACCTTACATGTGGATTTATAAAAGCAGAGCTTATTTATTTGTTACATTAGGCACCTGTCTTTCCTCTCTAATCTTAGGTGGGCTCCTTGTTAGTCAAGCATTCATTCTTGTGCCTTTAGCAATTTCTATTGTGTATGGTATAGGTGTTCTTTTAATTCTTAGAGAACTTAAAACCAATCTAGTTGAATCACCCTTTAATAGACGATCAAATCATTGACTCTCTGCTATTTTATAAAATGAAGAAGTGCCAAATTAACGAGCACTTCTTCATTCCTTTTTTAATCTAGATCATCTTCCTCTTCGACTTTTATAATCCGTCCTGTTTTTGCATTTATTTCTATTTCATAGATTCTATTTTGGGTTGTCAAAACAAATATCTCATATACCAAAACTCCATGTTCCATATCCATATCAACATGTAAAACTTGCCCAGGTACTCGTTTTAAAGCAATGTCTTGTGCTTGTTGCATCGTTAATCCTTGCCTATACATAGGTGGTTGTTGATAATAACCATTTTCGTACATCGGAAATATCTCCCTTATATATTATTTATTTCAATTCACCCTATGAATTAGGCAAGATAATCGTGCATGAAAAGATATAAGTACTAAATGGTAAAATCCCTTAATCTTAACCCAGTGAAAAACACTATGGTATGGGAAATTGCTTCACAACTTTTTCTTTAAATCGGGAGAGTTTGATTCCCTAATTCTAGTTTTTCAATTCCCTTTATCAATATTAATGTCTACATAGAAATCCTATTTATAACCAAAACTATACTTGGAGGTGACCTTCATGACTAAACGTAAAGCGGACAATATTATTCGGTTGAATGCAGCTAGGGCAAAAGGGAATAATGCAGAATATATCGAAGAATTTTCTCAACCTTTGACAGAAGAACAAAAACAAAATAATAAAAAACGGAAGAAAAACCAGTAATAGTAAAACCGCCAGTGACACGTTCAACTGGCGGTTCTTTTGTATGAAGGACATAAGGGACGGGGGCTTCGCGACTTAATAATCTACTTGGTAGATTATTAAGAAAGTACTTCAAAATCCGGCTCCGCACCGCCACCATTGTGATTAGGTGAGTGTAGCATGCTACATGTGGTAAATGGTCGCGTTTTAACGCCATATTCGTTTTGTATCATGATTGTTCAACATCTTCGATCATACTTTGAAGATCCTCTTGGTACCGCTGTAGTTGCTCCCTCTGATGCTCTGAGGCAACCTGTAGCGCACTTTGAATTTGTTGATAAGCTTCATCCATTTCTTGTTTCACATGTTTAAGCTGACTACCATACTCAGGTCCGTCTTTAACAATTTCATACATCGTTTCCTGCACTTGCTTAAAGCTTTGGTCGGCCTCTTGAAATGCTCGCCTTTTATCTTGTTTATCTAGCAATTTTGCCCACTCCTTTTTAGAAAACATCGAATTGTGATGTATGAGTAGGTTTTACCTATTGACAAAGTTTATACGATAAATAGAAAGTGATTCCGTGCATATTCTAAAAAATACTGCTCATCATAAATGGTAAGAGGAGGGATAGAAAATGAACAAAAACGATGGAAAAGATATTAGGAAAAATGCTCCCAAAGGCGATAATCCAGGACAGCCTGCACCTTTAAGTGGATCGCATAAAGTAAAAAACAGAAATCACAGCCGCCAAAAACACAACTCTAGTCACGATATGTAAGCTCAAAAATAACAGCTAGTCCAAAAGTATCTGATCTCACACTCTATATGCAGTTTATAAAGTTATCTTTTTACAATTCGAGCTATATATAGAACGTGTGAGGTCTGACTCTTTGTCTATTTGTTGTATATAATAAGCTCGCTCACTATACCCCCGACTACTTCGCCATATTCTCTTTTATCAAAAAATCTGATTTTGCAAATGGTTCAAAGCTCTACCAAGTATCAAACATTTAGCAGACTTAGCCTTTCTACTGATTGTGTCCCAATTTGCATGTTGGTTTCTGAAATTAACTTAATAATTGAAACAATCATATCATCTTGATTCAGTTTGACCTGTTTTGGTAGCCCTTCTTTCTTGTCAACTAACACTAGCTTGAAAATTGAAATACTGTTCTGCTTCCTTTCTGTGTGGCAATGACTTCGAGACGTGCGTCAATTCGTTCTTTTAGCTCAGGCACGTGAGAAATGATTCCAACGAGACGACCGCTGCTTTGGATATCCATCAATGTTTCAATCGCGTGTTCTAAAGATTCCGGATCAAGTGTGCCGAAGCCTTCATCAATAAACATCGTTTCCAATGAAATACCACCTGCATTTTGTTGCACAACATCCGCTAAACCAAGAGCTAAGGCTAATGCGGCTTTGAAGCTTTCCCCCCCTGATAATGTCTTTACATGCCTTTCTTGCCCCGTATATTGGTCATACACAGACAGCTCTAATCCACTTTGAATATTTCTTCTAGTCGGATCGACTTTCCGTAATAATTGATATCGTCCACTTGTCATCTTTACTAGTCTTGTATTTGCTTCTTTTAAAATATCATCTAAAAAAGCGGCAAGGACATATCGTTCAAATGTAATGCGAAACGGGTTTTGTCCTTTGGAGATTTCATGGAGGTGACCAATAACCGCATATTTTTCATCCAATTCTTTTTGTTCTTCAATAATTGCAAGAATTTTCTCTTGAATGACGATATTCTGTTCTTTCGATGTAAAGATGAAATTATACAATTTGCGATGTTGTTCCAAATCTTCATCAATCGTTTGCACAGTTTTCTGTAAGCTAACTAAGTCGGGTTTAGCAATATCTTTTAACTTCAATTCAAGATCGTGATGAAGGCCAGTTACTGTATGATATTGTTTATCATATTCCTGAACTTGATTTTCTAACCCCTTTAATTCCGATTCTGTTTTTTTCGAAGCTGTATACTGTCCGTACGACTCGAATCCCTGATTTTTCAAATCATCTTTGAATTGAAGTCGTTCTTTATCAAGCTCAAGTTTTACTGTTTCCAACTGCTTACCAATCGAAGTTCGATTGGTTTGTATGATCGTCACTTGCTCTAACGCTGTTTGCAGAGCTGTTTGAGTGCTTTCAAATGCCTGTTGCATTATTTTTTGTTGCGTTATGGCATTGTTCAATGCATTCTCATACCCTTGTGGGGTTCGAATCGCATCAGGTACTGCTTCTTTTAAGGAAGCAAGTTTGGCATTTTCCTCTAAATATGCTATACGAGAAGTATCTTCACTTTTTTTCAAGTCTACCGAGCGCTGTTTCAGTTTCGCTTTACTCTCTTTTAAGGTAAAGAGTTTTTCTGTAATTTGCCCGAGTTGTGCTTTTTTATCAGCGAGCATCATTAAACGACGTTCCAATTCTCTTTTATTGGCTTTACAATCCTTTTCAAATTCGCCTAGGTTGTTAAAGTCAATTTCAGGGGCTCGTTCTTTTACTTCTGCTGCTCTTTCATTGTATGTGTCTTGGATTGAGTCATATTGTGATTTAACTTGATAATATTCTGTTTCTGATTGTACTTTTTTCTGTTCCGCAGCTTGTACAAGAATCGTTTGTCGGTCGATATCGGCTTCATTTGGCATATCTTCTTGAAAGTGAGCAGGATTGGGATGTTTTTCCCCACCACATACAGGACAAGCTTCACCAGAAATGAGCATTTGCGCTAATATACCCGCTTGGCTTTCACGCCATTTTTTGTTTAATAATTCCAGTCCCAACTTTTCCTTTTCAAGTTTGCTACTTGAATTAGCCAGACTAATTTGATTGCGATCTACTGCTTGTTTTACTTGATTCATTGTTTTCGTAACTTCAATAAGTTTCGTTATTCTAAACAGAACCTGATCGTTGAGATCCGATTGCCTCTCCAATTCGGCAAATTTTATGGCCGCTTGTTCACATTCTTGTTTTATTATGTGCGTAGCTTCTTCTTCTTTTTCAATCGTAATGAGATCATTTTCTGCCGTATTTTTTTGGATGGCCATTTGCTGCCATTGCTTTTCCAAATGAGTCGTCTTTTGAATTTGATTAGCTAGGTTTTCAACTGACTCCTTCAACAGCTGTAGGTTATAAACAACTACTGCTGCTTCCTCTCGCTTGCCTGCTTTAGCTAATTCTTCTTCATATTGAATTTGCAAATTCTTTTTCTTTTCTTCACTTTGTATAAGCTTCTTTTCTAATTGCTCGTGATTTGCTTGTAATTCTTTCACTTGATTACCGATTCTTAAATAAAATTGTTCTTGTTTCTCTGCCGCAGCTGCTTTATAAGCGTTGGAAATTTGAATTTTCACTTGATCAATTTCAATTTTTACAGCTTCTAATTTTTCTTTTTCAATCGTTAATTTTTCCAAATTTAAAAATTGTTTAATTTGTTCTTCTGCACGAAATAAGTCTTCCTTAAGAGAATCACGAGCTTTTTGTTTCTGATCGATGACGGTTTGCAGTTGCAATAAACGGGATTCGTCATGTGAAATCTGTTGTTCTAGTAGTGGTAGTACCTTTTGCTCAGTTGGTTCATCTTGATTAAGTTCTATTATCAGCTCTTCATTATCGCTTGCTGCAATTTCATTCATATAACGAATTCTGTCAAGCCTGCTTTTCTCACTTAACTTTTTTAATTCAGACGCTTCTTCTTTCAACTTATCTTCAATCGTTTTATATAATTCTGTATGAAATAGTCTTTGAAGAATCTGTTCCTTTTCCTTACTTTCCGAAGTTAACAGCTTTCGGAATTCACCTTGTGGTATCATTAGGATTTGACGGAATTGATTGGCATCAATTCCGATAATGGTCTTGATCTTTTCATCCACCTCACGAACATTCGCACCAAGCAATTTCTTCTCATCGTTCGATTGGACTTCATATAACTCTGCTTTCGCCGTAACCGTTGTCGTGCCCTCACCTGACTTCTTTTTCCGTTCTTGCTGTGGTGAACGCCAAATATAATACAATTTTCCACGGAGCATAAATTCCAAACTTACTTCTGTCAATTGATCATCTGCTGCAAATTGACTCCTTAGCTCCTGTCCATTTCGATCTTCGCCACTTGCCTTTCCATAGATTGCATAGCTAATTCCATCAAAAATGGTCGTCTTACCAGCTCCTGTTTTTCCGGAAATCACAAACATTGTGCGATTTCCAAGCTGTGAAAAGTCAATGATTTCATTCCCTGCATATGGTCCAAATGCCTGCATCATTAATCGAAGTGGTCTCATCTCAATACACCTTCTCTTTTCACGTTGTCAATAACGGAAGCCATAATATCTCGCTTTTTTTGATCAAAATGACGATCTGTCATTTCCGCATAAAATGTTTCAAATAAATCTAATTCTGATTTTTTTTCATCCTTAATGGATGAGAACGATTCTTTTCGACGAAGGTCGAGCAAATCCCATTTTCTTTCTAAATGAAGGACATTTGGATACACTTTACGAAGCCGATTAATCGGATCAATAATTGCGCCTTCATCTAGTAGTGTAATTTTCAAATAATCTTCCGTTTTTTGAAATTGATAAAAAGTAGAATCAAGTAGCTCCTCCATATAACCCTCTATCTCTCGCATATCTTTTTTCGGGGAAAGTGAGCGATACCTTAAATCAAAGCTACCATTCTCGTTCATTTCAACAATGGAAATGGATTTATTTTGCTTTGCTTCTGAAAATGAATATTTCATTAACGAACCTGAATACCGAATCTTAGGATGATTGAGCGCATCCGGACTATGTAAATGACCAAGTGCCGTATAGTCGAATGCATTAAAAACTTCCGCTGAAACACAACCCGATCCTCCAACGGACAGAACTCGCTCGGAATCCGTCGTTTTTCCGCCTAAGACAAAGGCATGTCCGACCAAAATATTCGGTTCATTTGGATTAATATTTTGTTCTATTTTCGACGTAATAGCGGCCATTGCATCTTGATGAGATGTGATTCGATCATCTTGCAGTACTTGACGTACAACACCTGGCTCCACATATGGAACACAGTAAAAATTAACGCCGTTCACCTGAACTGGCATTAAATCCTTATTAAATTTCCCTTGGATAAAAAGATTACTCTGACGATACCAAGACGATCCAAAGGATAACCGTTCTGCACTGTCATGATTACCCGAAATCGCAATAATTGGTTTCTTCATTTTCACATTAATTGTATAAAGAATTTCATCAAGTAATTCTACGGCTTCAGTAGGTGGTACAGAACGATCGTATAAGTCACCTGCAATAACTATTGCATCTGGATTTTCTTCTTCAATGACATCTACTAGCTGCCAAAGCATATGCTCCTGATCTTCTGTCAAATGTACACCATGAACAATTTTACCTAGGTGCCAGTCTGCTGTATGAATAAATTTCATGAAATCACTCCGTTCCTCATCGTACTTCCATTATACCAAAACTCGTAAATAGTTGGTCACACCACATTTTACATATCGTTAACTCGAAGAATTTACTAAATATATACTGAACGACTCTGCACTAAAGTGTGGAGATTCTTCGTAGTCGGACTAAACCGACTGAAAGGCAAGTTAAAGCTTTGTGTGGAAAATAAAAAAAGCAGACAGCCTGTAAACTGTCCGCTTCACTATGTTCAGCTAAATAAATGCTCATATGGATTCATGTTAATTTGACGTTCTGTTAATTTTTTTCTTAAAAATTTATGATCTCGTTTAGGTGTAGCGATAATATAGCCCCGAACAACTAGATCCTGGGTAATTGTTTGCGACTTTTCTTTTAATGCCAATTCTCCAATTTTACCAGCAATTTTCTGTCTACCTACATCTCTAAACAGTTCAGGTATCGGACTTACTAAATCTTCGAGTAATTCTTTCTGTTCACTTGTCCACAAATGAGTAGTTTGACTTACATAATATTCTTCCCAATCCATATCAGATTTTCCATCTTCTTTAGGAAAACGTTTAAGAAATTTTCGGAACATGAAAAATCCACCAATACCCATTAATGTGATCAAAATGACCGTCCATGCAAGGATAAACCATAAAAACCAACCTTCAAGCACGTCATTCACCTCGAATTTTCCAAATATTTAATACTATTTATTATAGACACTTTGCTAAATCTTGACAAGTAGTACCACAGATTAACTCTATGAATTTCTACTATGCTTTAGCCACTTTATTAAAGTTTCATCCATAACTTGTCTTTGTAGAGAAGTATGAAGCCCACTAAAAAAAGCGGTTAGCAATAGTTGCTACCGCTTTTTACATTCATTATTTTTATACTTTTACGATTTTACTGCTTCCAAAGTGTTCATTATGAATTTTACGATATTGAAGATACATGCTAATCCGCCAAGGTACAATCATTGCAAATGCAAGAAGAAAGAACATACCACCTAACTGACCAACATCGATTGAGGAACTTAATAGCCATTTAGCCACCAACCGGACAATAAGCAATCCGATAAGAATAAAAGCAAACGCCTTTGATCGCTTAATATAAATCTCGTTGTTCCGAACTTCAAAACTTGAGGTTTTTATAAGGAAAATAGAAAATACCATCCCTACCAACACAGATTCAAGCACCTCTAACCCAGTTAATCGGAACATCGGAAACATAAACATAAGAGCCCCTGTACTCATAAAAATCGGGGGTAAAATAATTTTCTTCAAGTTAACTGGCTTTTTCGCTGCCTTTAAACGAACAATAAGTACAGTGATGGCCATAAACAGCGCCACAGCTGATGATATATAAATCATAACCCATTCATTCCTTTTATTTAATAAGGTATGTTACTTGTGACCTTATTATATCCTACTACAAAAAATTATCAAAAGTTCTTTCACAAAGAGGCTAATTCTATTAGGTATCGCAGGAAATCATTTAATTATTCACCCTACTAATCGCTTCTACCACTCGATTTTCATCAAATGGCTTTACAATGAAATCCTTTGCACCGGCTTCAATTGCCTCAACAACCATCTTTTGCTGACCCATGGCTGAGCACATGATTATTTTTGCCTGTGGAAATTCCTTTTTTATTTCCTTCACTGCATCTATGCCACTCATTACTGGCATAGTTATGTCCATAGTCACGATGTCTGGATGTAATTGACGGTATAGTTCAATTGCTTCTTCCCCGTTTTCACCTTCGCCGACCACTATATGATTTGCTTTATTTAATATATTTAAAAGGGTCATTCTCATAAACTTTGCATCATCAATTACTAATATTCTAGCCATTCCTTTTAACCCTCCCAAATCATGCAACAAGTAAAAATAATACTGAACAGAATTCAGCAACATGCTTAGTCTAATTAATTAATACGTATTCTTATAGGCTACCGTAATCTCATAAGATATTCAAACAATTCACTCACCAGAATTTACTATTTCATTTATTAATGGATTGTTATGTAAAATACATATTAGAAACCTTGAAAACCACCGGTAATATTTGTGAAAATAATGATAATTTTCGTCATCCAATCAAAGAAGAGCACAATCCCCATAAGAATCATGATGTATCCACCCGCTTTAACAATACGGTGGTTATGTTTTTTTATCCACTTCATTTTACCGATGAAGAAAGACAAAATTAAGAACGGAATCGCAAAACCTAGAATATAAGCAATCATATACAGCATCGCCGAATTTGGGTTGTTGACGCCCATTGCTAAAACAGCTGTTAAAATAGGACCTGTACACGGGGTCCATCCTGCAGCAAATGCTAAACCAATTAATGCGGAACCTATGTACCCACTTGGACGGTTTTTGAATTCAATTCGTTTATTTTTCATTAGGAATTCAAAATTGAATATCCCGACAATTACTAAACCAAAAAAGATAATAATGATAGCACCAATTTGACGGATTAAATCTTGATAATTTTCAAAAAACTCACCAAGAAAGGAAGTAGTAAAACCTAAAGCGATAAATATTAGAGAAAAACCCAATAAGAAAAATAATGTGTGAAATAAGCTTCTCTTCTGCAGCATAGCGTTCTCTGTTTTAAGTTCATTGACACTCATCCCTGTAATATACGATAAAAAGGCTGGATAAAGTGGCAAACAACAAGGAGAAATAAAACTTAGAAACCCCGCACCAAAGGCTAATAATATGCTAACGTCACTCAAGCATGTCAACTCCTATGAAAAGCAATTTACCTTCATTCTACCAAATGCACTAAGAAAAAGATATTTACTGAATTGTGAACATATAAAAATATGAATAAGTGTTTGAATTTATTTCCACAAGCTTGTATAATTAATATTGTAAGTATCATACATATTTAGGGACAAGATTACATCAGGTATAAACACCTCTCTATTAATGTTTAGAAAGGACTAGCAGTTATGACCCGATTAGAATTTCTCGAGCTTATCGAAATAAAACGCAATGAGCTCATTAAAATCGTTTCTAAAAACGGTCTTAATTCTCAAATAACGATCGTATACAGTCAAGAATTGGACATTCTGCTAAATCAATATAACCAATTGTTCCTAAAACAAATTGGTTAGCATAAGCAGTTAATCATTCAAACCATACAACCCGCCTTGTATGATTTCTCAAGATGGGTTTAAAATATCTTAAAAAAGCTGTTCATAAAGTCAGTGGGAAATTTTCATGTACGAAGGATCAGAAACAAGGAAAACCAGTCTTTCACTCGATCGAACAGCTCATTCATTCGGGAAGGGGAAATCGAGCTCTTTTCTTCCTATAGTAAGGGGCACTGTCTACTAGCAGTGACCTCTATTTGTCTTGCGTAAAAGCTGTAGACTGAGCAGTTACAAATTTTTAACTGTTTGTATCCCTACCTTTTGTTTATCATGTTTTTAGATGTGAATCCCTTTGCTTGGCAACGGTATAAATATTTCTCAATAATTTCTTCTAGCAACAAACAAAAAACCACCTTTATCTGCTTTATTTTTCAACAGAAAAGGTGGTTTCGGATTAAAGTAATGAAAGATAAATCAGAAAAAAGACAAATTACTAATGAAAGATTCACTCTCCTACATTTTGTAGGAGAAGAACTTGTATAATAATCGTAATCAAACGAGCTGTGAACGTAAGAGCCACAAGGAATTATTTATTTTACCTGTTTGTTCATTGCGCTCATCATTTGATTGATTTTCTTCTGAGATGGTTTTTGCCCCATTTGCATCATCATCATTTTAAGCATTTGTTCATTAATCGGCGGATTTTTCTTTAGGTAGCTCATCATATATTTTCTAGCGATGAAAAAGCCAAGTGCTACACCGGCGATTAAAGCCAAAACTGCGGCTAAAATTATTTGCCAAAGCATATTATTTCCTCCTTCATGTTGTCTACTATAAGTGTACTAGACCAATCGTTATTATACAATACTCCACATCGTCATGTCCTCTATTTATCCATATTTTCTTTCTTTTATCGGTTTTAACCAGCCGTAACGTTTATTCTCAAAATCAAAGGCCAGAAAGCTCGCCTCACATTTACGGATGCATTCAAAAAAAGTAGTTTCCGCATCAAAATCGCCTTCAGCTTTTAACATAATGGAATGTTCGTAAATATATACGGTAGCTTTACTGTTACTCTTTGTTTTTAAATAATATACCCCATTTTGGGTTAAATACCCTTGTTTACGTTGTAAACTTTGTTCTAATGAAAAATGAACGTTGCTAGTAGGTATTTTTTTTGTAATATATTCGATTTGTTTTTGCAAAATATCCTTATGCCAGTCAGATGATTGAATATACTCCAAAAACAAATTGAAAAAAATCTTCTCTCTACCAAAATAATGTCGGGCAAACTCATCTTCGATTAAATAGATTTGATAACTTCTCATTTAACTGCCTCCTAACATTCTTTTCTTTATTATATTCTTGAAAGCGAAAAAGATATGTTGTTTGATGGAGAAAAAAGCTTGTTTTTTTGTCGAAATCATTATTTTTCCATATACCATTACAAATATAGTATTTCCCCCCATAAAAAAGTGATTATACTTAATTTTCTTCAATAAACAGAGAAACGAGTCGGTATCTTAATAAGATGCCAACCCGTTTCTAAATTAACTTTCTAATAGGGCTTTTACTCGATTTACAACATTCTCAACTGTGAAGCCGAATTCTTCCATAATTTTATTTCCTGGGGCTGACGCACCAAAATGGTTAATTGCAAGAATTTCCCCTTCATCCCCTGTATACCGATCCCAGCCGAATGGAGCCGCAACTTCGATAGCTAGGCGCTTTTTCACTGCAGGGTTGATAACACTTTGTTTATACTCTTTAGATTGAACTTCAAAACGATCCCATGATGGCATACTAATTACTGCGGCGTCAATTCCTACTTTCGCTAGTTCTGCTTGAGCTGAAACAGCCAAATTAACTTCTGAACCTGTCGCAAGTAGTAAAACATCTGCTTCTACTTTATTAGAAGGAGACACGATGTATGCACCCTTTTTAACTCCTTCATTTGCAAGTTCAGCCGTGTGTTTTAAAGTAGGAAGGTTTTGCCTAGTTAATATAAGTGCAGTTGGTTTGTTCTTAGATTGAATGGCTTCTCTCCAAGCTGCAGCTGTTTCGTTTCCATCCGCAGGACGAATAACACCAAGATTTGGCATCGCGCGCAACGATGGCAGTTGTTCGATTGGCTCATGAGTAGGCCCATCCTCACCGACCGCAATACTGTCATGTGTGAATACATACGTTACTGGAAGACCCATTAGCGCAGCTAAACGAATGGCTGGGCGTAGGTAGTCAGAGAATACAAAGAATGTTCCACCATATACACTTACTCCACCATGGAGAGCCATTCCGTTTAGTGCCGCACCCATTGCAAACTCACGAACGCCAAACCAAATATTGCGCCCTTCATATTCACCTGGAACGAAGTCTGATGCCGTTTTAATCATCGTGTTGTTGGAACCAGCCAAATCAGCTGAACCGCCAAGAAAGCTTGGTAGGTTAGCTGCAATTGCATTCAATACTTCACCACTTGAAGCCCTTGAAGCAAGACTTTTCCCTTCCTCATATACCGGGATATCTTGATCCCATCCTTCAGGTAATTCGCCATTGATTGCCACTTGGAGTTGAGAAGCTAATTCAGGATGATCTTTTTTGTAATCATTAAAAAGATTTTCCCATGCTGATTCCTTCTTGCTGCCTTCTTCCACAACAGTTTTATTAAAATGCTCATAAACTTCATCCGGAACATGGAAATCTTCTTCAAATGTCCATTTATAATATTCTTTTGTGAGTTTTAATTCATCAGCACCTAAAGGCGCTCCGTGAGCGGAAGATTTTCCAGAACGGTTAGGTGAACCATAACCAATAACAGTTCTTACTTCAATAAGTGTTGGGCGCGTTTCATCTGTTTTCGCCAATTCCAAAGCTTTAGTAATTTCAGTCAAATCATTTCCATCTTCTACACGTATATATTGCCAGCCATATGCCTTGAAACGATTTTCAACACTTTCACTAAATGATTTATCTAAATCTCCATCAAGTGATATGTCATTTGAATCATATAAGACGATCATTCTTCCAAGCTTAAGATGAGCAGCTAGTGAAGCAGCTTCAGATGAAACACCTTCCATTAAATCTCCGTCTCCGCAAATACCATATGTATAATGATCTACTACATTATATGTTCCGCGATTGTATGTTGCTGCTAAATGACGTTCAGCCATAGCCATTCCTACTGCCATTGCTATCCCTTGTCCGAGAGGCCCAGTTGTTGCATCCACTCCTGCAGTATGGCCATATTCAGGATGTCCTGGTGTTTTACTACCCCATTGGCGAAAATTTTTAATGTCATCCAATGACAAATCATAGCCTGATAAATGCAAAAGGCTGTATAAAAGCATCGATCCATGTCCTGCAGAAAGAACAAAACGGTCTCTATTAAACCAAGTTGGATTTTTTGGATTGTGATTCATAAACTGGGTCCAAAGAGTGTACGCCATCGGGGCGGCCCCCATCGGCATTCCTGGATGTCCAGAATTTGCTTTTTCGATAGCATCGATTGACAAAGTACGAATTGTATTGATTGAAAGTGCATCTGTTTTATTTAACATTAAACCATCCTTCCTTTATATATGTATGCCCTTACTATTTTATAATGTCATGTAAATTAAAGACAACAATAATTCAGACACGTTATTAAAGTACCCTATTTCCCTACTAAAATCCGTGAATTCTAAGACAAAAAAAAGAGAATATCGAATTCGATATTCTCTAACTCTACACCCCTTAATGCAAACGCTTCTTTATATCTTTAATACTTTTAAGCTTTTCAGGTGTTACATCATTTCCCTCGGGGTCAACAATTGTCAAATGCTCGATTGTATCTGTCATGGATTTACGGAACGTTTCTAAGTACTCACTTCTCAGCTTAGATTGTTCTTTCGCTTCTTCCACTGTTAAAGAGCTCGACTTAGCCTTCTTTGCTAACTCATTTATCCGAGCTAATTTTTCTTTCGATAACATACTTTTGCTCCTTTACTGTTTCAATAGTGTCATGTTATATAAAAAAGAGCGAAAATACAAGTTCTCTGCTTTTTGTTAATCTTCTTTTGAGACTTGATATTCTAAATATCTGCGATTTATAGTAGCTTTTGAAACTTGATAACCAAACCCTCTTAAAGTAGCTGCAATTTCTGCAAATGTTAGTCCGTTCTTTCGAAGTTTTACTATTTCCTCAATTGGAACTTCCTTTCGTTCTCTTCCACCACTCATTCCCTGATTGCTCAGATTTTTTTGCGGGCGGAACCCATTTTCAACCGCCCGTTTCATGCCTCGTTTAATCTTAATATTATGTAACTTTCGCTGATACTCTTCAACAATTCCAACAATATTAATGACCATCGAATCAGAATCAGATAGTTCAATTTCCCCATCATGTGATAAGGAATAAATTTTCACACCTTCTTTTATGATTACATGAAAAAGTGCAATTTTCGCATTTCCACGCCCCAGTCGCGTTTCGTCTTGAATTAGAAGAACATCAGCTTGCTTCTTTTTAAAAATATCCAGCATTTCAAAAATTCCATCACGGTTAAGTTCATATCCACTTGCTTGCTCTTTAATTATAGAAACGATTTCAAATTCTGATTTGTTAGCTAGTTTTCTTAACTCTTCTTCCTGCCTCGTAAGTGATGTTTCCTGTGCTTCTTTTTCTGTGCTTACTCGGCAGTAAATAATCGCTCTCATTTTTCTTTCCAACTTTCTTATTGCTTACTTGCTAGACTTAGATTTGTTTTAGTTACTGGTAAAATAATAGATTCTCCCGGTACTAGCGAATTAGCATATATTTCATTATGTGTAATGATCCATTCAATGAACTCATCTCTCGATAAATCGTCTGTATTGTATATTTCAGCCATTTTCCATAGAGTATCTCCATGATCTACAGTAACGGATATATAATTGTCAAGATTATCATAATTTCTATTCATTGAGAAAAATAAAGAAAAAATAAAGACGATTCCTGCTAATAAAAGTGTATACGTATGACTTTTTAATAGTTTTTTCATTGTTATCCCTCCAAAATCGAATGCTTGTTCGTTATCTGATAATCCCAGTATAAATCGAACACCTGTTTTTAGTCAACAGTATTCGAACTTATGTTTGTATCTTTATTTCCCGCGTGATATAATAAAAATAAGAATAAGAGAGAAGGGGTGAATATATGTCAAAGCTTTCAAAAAGGCAAAATGATATATTGGATTTTATTAAAGACGAAGTACGCACTAAAGGCTATCCACCTTCAGTAAGAGAAATTGGAGAAGCAGTTGGCTTAGCTTCAAGTTCAACCGTTCACGGTCATTTATCAAGATTAGAAAGTAAAGGACTTATTCGTCGAGATCCTACCAAACCTCGCGCCATTGAAATACTAGATCAATCTGAAACGAATAATATACCAAAAAATAATGTCATCAATGTCCCATTACTAGGAAAAGTTACAGCTGGCCTTCCAATTACAGCAATTGAAAATATCGAGGAATACTTCCCACTTCCAGAATCGATGGCGGCACATGACGAACAAGTCTTCATGCTCGAGATTATGGGCGATAGTATGATTGAAGCCGGAATCCATGATGGCGACTATGTTATTGTAAAACAACAAAGTACCGCGAATAATGGTGATATTGTTGTTGCCATGACTGATGATGATGAAGCAACAGTGAAACGCTTTTTCAAAGAAAAAGAGTTCATCAGATTACAACCAGAAAACTCCGATATGGAACCAATCATTCTAGGGAATGTATCAATTCTCGGAAGAGTTATTGGACTTTATCGCCAAATCCATTAATAGTGCTTTTTCCCTCCTGTTATTGCAGGAGGTTTATTTTTTCGATAACATTCTAACTTTAGTTACTCAATACAATTCATGTAAATAAAGTGATTCTCCCCAGATTTTTGGACAACCTCTCTTTGATAATCTATATGAACTGATTCTAGGAACTATTACAAATAATTTTTCAATTCTTAAATCAGTGGGTTTAGCAAATTCGGAATTTGTTTTTTGTAATTCTAGGTTGTTGCTTTGTTATTGAAAAGTAAGCATCAAAAAATCCCCACCTGTAACCGATGGGGACTTTCTGACGCTTACTTATAAAGCAATTCTATTCATTCAAAGTGATCCAAATACACTATTGAGATCTTCATTTGAATTTTCTATTTTCTTTTGACTTTTTGTTAATTCATGCTCTTGTACGAACGCCGTTTCTAATAACGCATCCATTGCATCCTTAAATGAATTTTCATCTAAAAAAGTTTTCAGTATAATCGAGTCTCTTTTCCCTGTTTGAAGGTTTATTGAAGTAACCAATGACCATTCCCCTTCATAAACGTACACTATATTTTCATTTCGACCAATAACAGGGCCTTTGAAAGAACGGCAATCGAACTTTTTATTGTGGAAAGAATAATGATGTTCTTTTAAGTACGAAATGATTGGCTTTACTTTTTCAGCTCTTTCGAGAAATTTCATTTCTTGTAGCTCTAAAAGTTTGAAATATTCCTCTTTTTGACTTTCAACCAACAGCTCATTGTTTTCTAATCGCTCAATACTTTCAGAAATCAACTTTTCGTCTCTTTCAAACATACTAACCCCTCCTTTTTCCAGAATATATTCTTTTTAAACCCACTTCCAAAATATTGCCACAAAATCTTGGAGACGGTTCACAAAGAACATAAAAAGTGACTTTTAATAAGCCTTTACTCTTCCACTTTAATGAACCTAATAAAGTGAGTTTTCCATTTTCGGGGTCCATCATCTCAAAAAATGATTAGATGAACCAATCGGACCTTTACGGACAGTTCGTCATCCACTCTTATCGCTTCTTGATTCCTCTAAGTCTCTTCGTAAGAGTACTTACTGCCTGTTAATCTGTAATACGTCCTGTATTTGATAACAGTCTTCAGTATGAAGATAATTGCCTTAAAAATGAAACATCAATACTTTTTTTACGTTCTTATCTATTTTCTTGAACAAAAACATATAGTTTAGTGTATTGGTGAATGTCCCTTTTTATGTTTTTTATTCTTAGACTTATTTAAACTGTATAATGGTGTCATTTGGGCTGGCTACGAACACTATACACGTCCAAATAACACAACAATGATAAAGATAAAAAAAACCAATAAGGGATTTTTTAAAGTGCACATTATTCAAGATATACTTCAGGACGTCTTTTATGCTAATTATTTAATTCAAACTCAAGAGCCATTTGGACCTCAGTTAATTAAAATTCCCCTCGCTATATTTATTTAACAAATTCTCTCGTATGTACTGTCTGCATTCAGGTGATAAAATTGATCTTTGTCCATGGATCAAATCTCCAAATGGCATTCCATTCAGGAATTTTATTTCCCCATTAAATTCTATTTTGAAATTCGCATCGTACCCTACAACTTTCACAAATAAGGTTTTGTTATCCGTATGCATAAAATCAATAACACTTAGTATATGATGATTTTTTTCGCACATCATTCGTTCCCTCCCGATAAATATTATTTAATCAATAGTATATTAACTTTTAGGATGTCGAGTAATTCAACATTACCAACTTAATGGATGTATGGTTTATTGCACATAATCTTCACACTGCAATAGAAATAAGCCAACCAAAGTTAGCTTAAATAATATTTCATAAACTTAATGAACATTTTTTGATCTACCCGATATGGATCTACGTCAAGATTTTGGACACAAAAAAGTTAAGTTTTTTGATCTGTACAACAACCAATCATAGATTTTGCACATGAAAAATGTGAAAGGGGAATACTTTTGAATCCCCTTATTTATGCAGTTGCTCGACATATTTTTTCGAATGAATCTGGTGTTACATAACCGATGCTGCCATGAATTCGTTTGCGATTATACCAACCTTCTATGTATGTAAAGAGGGCGATTCTCGCAGTCTCAAAGCTATCATAATGCGTTTGATATACTTCTTCTTTTTTTAGTGTTGCGTGAAATGATTCAATACAAGCATTGTCGTAAGGGCATCCCTTTCGACTAAATGACGGTATCATTTTGTATTTCTTTAGGCGTTCTTGGAACGCTTCACTTGTATATTGGGTACCTAAATCCGTGTGTACAATGAGTCCTGGCCCAGGGCTTTGATCTTGTACGGCATTCTCTAAAGCTTCCAGTACAATTTCTGTTGTCATCTTACGAGAGAATTTATAACCTACCACTTTTTTCGTATGTAAATCTAGTACAGATGCTAGATAGCACCAACCATGACGAATTGTATGAATGTACGTAATATCGGCCACCCATTTTTCATTAATATTCGTTGTTGTAAAATCTTGTTCCAGTACGTTTTCTCGTTCTTCTACTGGTTTCTGTGTCGGTGTAGGACGGTATTTTTTTGTAGTGTTTGATTGAATGCCTGCTCTTTTCATGATGCGTTGAATTCGATTAATCGTGCCCGTGTAGTCTTCTTGCTTGAGTGTCTCAAAGATCTTGGGTGCACCATATCGCCCCTTACTTTCATGGTGAATGACACGAATTCGTTCAAGTAGCTGTTCATTGCCGACATGATAGCTATTCGGTTGCTTATGAAAAGATTGATAATACGTACTTTTAGGCATCTTTAAAACACGACACATCAGCTGTACTGGATGATGTTCGCTTTCACTTGTAATATAGTCGATCAATTCTTCGTTATCTATTTTCTCGCGAATATGGTCATAGCCTTTTTTAGGATTTCAAGCTCCTGTTTTAATCGGAGATTTTCCTTTTGGATGGCATCTACTTCTGTCACAGTTAATTCTTGTGTACCTTCAATTGGCGAGTGTTGCTTAATCCATTTATAAATTGTCACTTCAGAAATACCATATTCGCTAGATAGTTGACTGACTGGTGTACCTGAGCGATAAAGCTCAACTACTGTTTGTTTAAATTCTTGATTATAGCGTTTTTGACTCATAGTTCGGACACGTCCTCTCGTTAGTTCAATATTAATAACTTAACCAAGTTGTGTCCATACATCTATACTACATTCAATAAAAACAAATTGTTTGGTGATGAAATAAGTTAGAATCCTAAACATATTATCATAATAAGCCAGACACTGAATATAGATTTTGCTTTCATCAGAAGTTTCAAAATCAAATTTAGGTAGTTTTAAAGAATAATAACTAGTATGATCTACTAGTATTTGCTAAAAATGATATAAACCAATAGGTCATTATGAACAAATTTGAAAAATAAAAACGTCCTTGGATAATCTTTTTGCAAAATTTTATGGACAATTTATGTGCAGTTACTTTTGAACCTAATAAATTTGTCAAACTGCCCACAAAACAAAAATCCTTCATACCAATGAGGATTCTGATTGTATCAGTCTATGTTTTTCACTCATAGTAACTATATAGACCCTTACATTCGTAAGTTCGTCAGTCCTATTGGACATTCTCATCATAGATATTTTATAGCACCCCGACCTATCATAAACCGTATCTTATATAAACAACTTAGGTTTCTTTCAGCCGACTTCACCTAGCTTCATACACATTCAAGCTACTACCATTACATGCATGTGGGAGGATTAGGTAACTCGTTTCAACTCAACATGATGGCTGTCATTCCGAGTTTCGATGAATCAGTTGTAATTACTTATTTAGTAATTCTCCTATTTTGTGCCTTATGTACTTATAAGGAACCGTTTTGACTATACTGCGAAATTTGGTTGGTTATTATTCAAAGCAGATTAAATTTCTTTTTTAGGGCACCCTATCTAAGAGGTGACTTAATATGAATTTTCCAATAATCCATACAAATTTTTGGGATGCTGTGATAGCAGTACCCGTAGTAATGATTCTAACTCAACTAATAAAAGTATTTTTTAAAGTCCCTGATAAGTTTGTGCCCCTTACTGCACTAATACTGGGTTTATTAATTTCCATTTTCATTAGTCATCGACACAACTTAATTGCAGGTGTTTTTATGGGCTGGTTTTATGGATATGCTGCTATTGGCAATTACGCTTCATTAAAAACGGCATTTATAGCCTTTAAAAATAAACATAGAGCTCCTTTCAAGTAAGAAAATAATTGAATAATACTAGCTATGAAATAATGGCTAATAATTTCTACCATCTGATTTAGGATGGTTGTTAGAGAATTAATTAACAGTATGTGTCTAATAACCTTAACACACCTATTTATAATTACGAAAATTTTGTGTAAAATGGCTAATAAACAAAAATGAACGTAATATCAATTGCTCAAATACAATTTCATAATTGCCCAGGTGGTGCTGTTAATGAATAATTCCTTTGGATGTTTTAGTCCAAACGATTGTCATAATCATAGAAATTATTATTAATACGTTCATTTAACTCAACTGGAGATTAAATGAACTGTACGATCCAATTCTTTAAAAAAGTGGATCTACGTCAAGATAAAGGAAAACTTATCAGGTTATAATCTATTAATTTTTGATAAGGATGAATTATTAGTTGCCAGATTTAATGACCTTTATGGATTTAATGGTTATGATCCTGAGATTTCAAAAAATACCCATATTGATGAGACGAAAAAATAAACCATAATTAGAAAGACATCATTTTGTTCCGAGGCTACTGAAAAAGTAATTTTTTTAAAAAGTTTTAAAGACTTTCATCAATATATAGATAATAAAATAAGCTAACGACCAATATGTAGTAAGTTGTTAACTTGTTTTCCTTTTTAAACGGACTTTTTCAGTGCCCTCTTTTGTTCCCAGGAGGTGTCTTTCTTTTATTTTTTGGTTCCAAATTCCCTCTGAATTAAGAGAAGGGCTTTAGCAAATGAATCACAGGGTAGAATATTATTTTTACCAAACCATTTTCATCCTATACTTAGGCTTCTGCAACATACACAGTCCATCCAAAAGCTTTTCTAATTTCTTCTGCATATCCTTCAGCCACTATTTTACTCGTTAATGTACCTGTGAGAATACGATAACCAGGGTTAAGATTTGTACTTTCGGGAACTTCATAAAGCAACCAACCATATTTTTCTGAAAGACGCCTTTTCCCTTCAACCAATGCCTCAGCAGTCGGGAAGACTCCTGTTCTTAATCTATATTTTTTTGTATCGGTAACCACGTTAGAAACCACCTTCTTTACGGGTAAATTCAAATACTTTGCTACACCTCTCGCATAAGCTGCAGCCATATCCTTGATGAAATTATTATTCCTTAGCAAGTTTGCATCTTTTGAGTCAATATAAGCAATTTCTGTTAATAATGCAGGCATATTAGTTTGCCGAACAACAGCTAAATTCTCTTGCTTTGTATCATCGCCATGGGCTCCTAAACCATACTTTTTCGCAGTAGCAAGAGCTTCAGTGTTAACAATCTCTTGTAATTTTACAGAACCAGCACTCGGTTTAGTGTAGATATAAGACTCGTAGCCTGTACCTCCTCCTGCGTTCACATGATTAGAGATAAATACATCCGAACCATCTCTATTAGCGATATTGGCTCGTTCTGAAAGCTCTATAAAGATATCCGTTGTCCTTGTAAGAGTCGTTTCATGACCCGTATAGTTTTCATCAAGATATTTTTTCATTTCTTTTGAGATTTCTAAAGTAAGATTTTTTTCGAGCAATCCATTGTCAACTGCCCCAGGATCTTTCGCGCCGTGTCCAGGATCAATTTTTATTTTTTTTACCATCGTTATCACCTCATATTTTATTTATATGAACAAAAAAGCCATCCGTGTGGACAGCTTATTTTCCTTTTTTCTTTTTAAACCAGCCTGTATGAGTATTTTCCCACACCGCATACACATTAATAACAAGTGCAACAAATGCAGAAATGACAAGAAGAAAGGCATTAATACTCGCTTCTGTGAACCAGTCAAACTTAATTCCAATCGTACCAAAGAAAAAAAGAAGGGCTGTCAGGAACCCTCCTAATAACGTGAATACATCTTTTTTCATTATTGTGTCGCCCCTTTATTTTCGAAATTATCAAGCTGTTTATGGGCTTGTTTACTGCTTTCCTCAACACGAATAACACGCTCAGATAACTCAGATACGCGCCTTTCGTTCGCTTTGATATCGATCCTTATAGATATTCGACACCTGAGAGCTTTGTCCTGATTACAGCCGATTCAGAAGCATCATTTTTAACGTCCTTATCACGATTGCGACTAAATGTTAAAAAACCAATAAGAACCCCTACTACCGTACACAAGATTGAAATACCAATTTGAACTCCCAAACCATCACCTCATTTTTAAAATAAAAAGAACGTAAAAAAAACACCTCGATGGATGATTAATAACTCTTTTAATCTTGCACTGGTGTAAGCCTGCCTTACGCAATCTTAGAAATTCTAGAAATTAGATTTTTATTAATCACTACACTGCCAATCACAACTAGCCCGTTTGCCCTGTTAATCTTATTAGTTGTTTCTGTAGCGTTATAATTTTCAGCTAAAGCTACTAACGATTCACCTGAATGAAGATATATTCTCACGTTAGCACCTTCTGAGTCTACGTCTGGTCGAATATATAAAATTGTATTCTTGTTAATTATTTCATTTGCAATGTTCACCATCAAAATATCCGGTTTATTAAATTCGGCACTAAGCAATTCTGGATCGTAGCTAACAAAATCCGCGATAAAGCTTGCGTCATTTAATTTTCGTTGTACTGATGTCATAAAAAAAACCTCCTAATATATTGAATTTAATGTACTTACTAAATCATTTAGTAATTTAGCTGTAATTGTGGTTGCTGAACTTACAGTAGGTGATGCACTTACTATAGGACCTATCGCATTTCTAGCCTGATTGAAGTGATATGCCACGATAACATTACCTGTATAAGCCATCGCGAACGAGTTATCCCCATTATAGTAACTGTATCTAGAGAACTCTGAAAACCCTTTGTAGACTCGAAACTCATTTATTTTAAGCTGGAGAAGATTCCATTCAGTAGCTGACACATTAACATTGTTGTCGGCTACTTTAAATGCATCCCAACTGAAATTAGTGGATCTGTTAGTCAGTGTCGTAATCACTTTACTTGCTGAGTCTGTCCAGTTTTGCCCCATCATAGGCACGAACATAAATAGTGTAGTCCGTACCAGAAGAAAGTCCTGCAAAAGAATATGAACGCGCGCTTGCATTATTTACAGTAGTGTAAGATCCATTTATATAGACCCTGAAGTAACTTAAACCACTGCCCCCCGCTATCCGAAGCATCCCATGAAACTTAGATCGAATTAGTAGTAGGTGCTCCTTGTACATTCCATACGTAGGTTCTGTTGTATCAGATGGCGCTTTGGTCGTTACACTGCGCGTAATTGATGTTTTATTATTTGAAGTATCAACAACATCTACCTTTATACTATAAGTTGTACTTGGATTTAGGTTGGAGAATGTCACATTTGCGTCAGCGCTTGTACCTGATACGTAACGTGTGGCTTGTACATCTCCATTTATAGAGAACTGGAAGTAACTAAGAGCTTTGTTGTCTGTAGCTGAAGCATAGGTATAAATACTATTTTTAGTTACATCGGAAGCTAACTGCCTTTGTTCTTTCGGAACTTCCGAATGGGTTCCGAAAATGTTCTGAGTGTTTCAGAAGGATGTTCCGAATCATTCGGAAGTTGAGTTTGTGTCAGATGTTGACTGTTGCGATTTTAAACATATTATTACTTCTTCGTAAATCAGAAAAATAAAGTGTTCCATTTTTATTCATTTTATTGCATAATTTACTAATACATTTAAAATTTAGGAGTTAAAAGATTATGTTAAAACACTTAAAATGCACAGTATTGTACAAAAATATTAATATGTTAAAAAATCAAATGATTAAATCAGGTATGGAAAATGGAATCTCTAGTCCCGAAACTATTAAATATAGTCAAGAACTAGACAGGTTGATATATCAGTATCAACGTTTGGTTAAAACCACTTATTAGCATTACTTTTCATATCCAATTCACGAAATGAAGCTAAAACCAATTCGCATTTCAATTCTGCATAATCTAGGGTGTCGATAGCGTCTCCTTGTAACGAATATGTCATATTCATTTATTTCAATCGATCAATGACAAAATTTCGTTTCAATTCATCTTGATAAACAGCATCCATTCGATCACCCCATATGGTTTTATTCAATCCACAACTCTCTGCAACTTAGCAATCCAACCAATCTCATAGTCAACCAGGCTATATCTTACATTTTCGAAATCAGATTTAGTAAAAGCCTTATCATGCTGTCTTTTGCGATGGATGATAATTACTAAACAAAAGAATACAAGAACGAAAAGAGGATTTGAAACCCTTCAAGAAGCCAAAATTGCTGCAATTAATGAAGAGCAAAAGATTCTTAAAGATTTTAAAACATCTTAAAGAAAGGAGTAATGGAATGATCTATTTGTATAAGTATAAAAAGAAAGGTTACAAGAACTATTTCTGGGAATATCGAATTGTTTATACTGACTCTATTACTAGAAAGCCAAAAGAAAAATCAAAAAAATTTTGAAAGTAAGCCCGAATCTCTGTTAGCTGCACAAGAAGTAGAAAGGCAGTTACGAGTAGGTTTAGAATTAACAGATGAGTCTTTAGAGTCCTATTTGGAAACATGGCTACAGGAATATAAAAAAGGAACGGTTGCAAAAAACACACTTGAACTGCATGAGCAGAATATAAAAAAACACATTATTCCACATTTTAAAAACATTTTGCTAAAAGATATAAAACCTATAATGTATCAAAAATTTTTAACAAATTAACTAGCAAAGGATATAGCAAGCGCACTGTCGAAATAATACATGGAACGATGTATAACGCATTTGAAAAAGCTATTACCTTACAAAAGGTAGAAAAGAATCCTTGCGCTGGCGTTACGATTAAGGACGAGCAGAAAGACCAAGAAATTAAGTTCATTGAATCGGAGCACATATCAGATTTCCTAAGAGAAGCTTATAAATATGATTATATTTATTGGATTTTTTATAAAACTCTTATTGAAACAGGAATGCGTAAAGGTGAAACAGCTGCACTTCAGTGGACAGATGTTGATTTCCAAAATAACGCTATAAACATTAATAAGTCTCTTGATTTTAAAGAAGCACCTAAAGGTGATCCAGATACGATGTTTGGTGATACAAAAACATATATCGAGACGCATCATCACAATTAGCCAGGGACTTGCTAATGATCTGAGGTTTCATCCAAAATATCAAAATCAAAATAAAACCGCATTAAATAATAATTATCATTTTGAATTAAATTTAGTTTTTTGCAGAAACGATGGAAACTATATGCCTAAGTCAAGTCTTTTTAATTCGTTCGCTAGAATCTTAAAAAAAGCTAATTTGCCTAAACTTCCTATTTACTCTTTAAGACACACACATGCCGTTTTACAATTGGAAGCCGATGTGAGTATGAAATATTTACAAGAACGTTTAGGACATGGCAGTATGCAAATAACCTCTGATGTTTATTCGCACATCAGTAAAAAAATCGATCAAGACCAAATGAACGAATTCGAAGAACATATGAAAATTGTCCTTGAATAATTTATTCTTTGGGCAATCCTTGGGCAATTGCTAAAACGCCGATGGAAAAAGCGCAATCTGCCCAAAACAAAAAAGCCTCAACACTAGATGTGTCAAGGCTTCCCACGATTTAATACATGTTCATATATTGCTCACGTTCCCATGGGTGAACTTGCGTTCTAAACATACTCTATGCCATTTAATCAAATGAAATTAACCGATAAATACCGATTTATCAACTTTTACAAAATTCAATTCATCAAAAAAAATCAAAATAAATTTTGTGAAATCGGGCAGTTATCGGGCTAGTATCGGGCAGTTAAAAACTGCAAAACAAAAGAGCACCGCGTGTATAAGTAGTGCGACCAACACTCTTATACCGTCCGCCTAACACGACTAGGCAAACACTTGCGATACTCTCTTACGTATATTTATATTTTATCATTACGTATGAGGATCATGCAACGGTTTGCTTGCACAGGCCGTTGCTTTTTGTTTTCCGATATGGAGACAATTGAAATGAAGAAACTCTACACAGCCTATAATAAAGATGTACAGAAATACATGACTGGTAATGGGTTATCATCTATCAAAAAAAATACTATTATCGAATATATAGAGAAATATGTAACAGCAGCTGGAGAAAGCTTTGAAGGCTTATTTCCTAATCGTTCAAAAAGAAAAGATGTTATGGACCACATCATTTATTTATTATCTGGGAATGGCATTTGTAAAATTTCTGCTACTACTTTAGCTGATAAAGCAGATTGTTCTGTTAGAACTGTGAATGCTGCTGTTAGCGCGCTTAAAATAACAGGTGAAGTCCTTGTGGGTGGATTAGCAGACGGAAAGAATAAATACGTCTTTGTTTTGAAATCACATGATAACTTTAAGGCGATTATGAAAGATGTTTTTTATATAAATGCAGAACAGATTGCAGAACAAGTTGCAGAACAGGAAAACTCTGAATCCCTTGTGGCTGTAAGTGTGGAAGTCGGAAAAACGGATTCTAACTATAATAACTCTATTATCTCTAAACAAGAAAGAGATATTATACAGGATTCTGTAGAATCTGAATTAAAATCTGCTTCTAAAGAAACTGAAAAAGACCTTACACAATACTATGTGAATCCATTTCAAAAAATGTTATATGACGCAATCAATGCAAATAATTATCACGTTGAATTAAAAAGTAACGCTGCTGTTTTAGGATTACGCTTAGGATCAAACGCTACAAAGGCTTATTTAAACCTAGCTTTTAAAGCTATATCTAAAATTGATAGATTCTTAGCTTGTGGTGGCACTGTGGAAGAAACTATTCCTGCTATGTTTACGAAGATGTATACAGATCTTATTAAGTGTTCTGTTAAAGCAGAAACACCTGCACTTTCACTAGCACCTATTAAAGAAGTGCCACTATGGAATTGGTTAGAAGAAGATTCAATTAGTAATCCTTTATTTTGATATGGATTTTATTGAGGGCTAATTCTATGTTTACAACAACTGCCTTTCTAGTGAGTATTTACAGAAAGGCGCGTTGAATAAAGCCCCTCTCGTTTAAGAGAAGGACTTGGATTAATTATTCTTATTTAAAATTTTTTGAAGAAGGTCTTCAGCTCTTTTTTTGGCAACGTTGGTTTCTTCTTTAAGTAAACGAACGTTAATTATCCCGTTCTCAGCGCTTAATTGAAGTTCTAAAATATCTCCCTCTTTTATTGTTGCGGGTAGTTGATCTTTAGAAACATCAATTTGAATCGATTCATTTTCTTTTAAAAGCAAAATTGCAAAATCATCTTCAAAACGATCAATTACATACTTAGCGCATTTCACTCACTTTCCCACCTTCAGCATTATATAATTCAGCTGGATCTCCACTATTAAGCCATATATTTGCAGTAGTCCATTTTAAATATGTTGGAGGATTATCAACTGCGTTAGGACCGGAAGTAACAGTGACTGTTTTACCAGCTTTTAAAACAAACCCACTTGGAAAAGTGTAAGTTTGGTTCCCTTCAACACTTACTAATTTCCAACCAGTCATATTTACATCTGATGTTCCATTATTTTTAATGGTTACAATTTCTTTAGCCTCGTCAACATTTGTTATGCTTACATTAACTTTTGGAGTAGGTGTTGGTGTTGGTGTTGGAACAGGCTCAGTGCCCTTCCATGGTGTAGAAAATACGGTGTAACCTTTTCCATCCGTTTTCACAACAATGTCACCAGATTCAGCAGTAGAATATAACTTCGAACCTGCAGCCTTCAACCGACTAACCACTTCACTAACAGGATGACCATAAGAATTATCTTTTCCATAAGATAATATTGTCACTTCTGGCTTAACAGCATTTACAAATGCTTGTGATGTACTTGTTTTCGCTCCATGATGTCCAGCCTTTAAAATCGTACTCTTTAGATCAAATTTCGAAATCATTTTATTTTCGATATCAATCCCAGCATCTCCTGTCAAAAGGAAACTAATACCGCCATAAGTTAATTTAAGAACAATTGAGTTATCGTTATTATCACTTGCATTCTGATCTCCTGAATTAAGAACCTGTACTTTTACAGAAGAATCGATGGCAAGATTTTGTCCCGTTGTTGGTACTTCAAAAGAAATATTTTTAGTATCAATCAAACTTAAATACTCGTAATAAGTATCAGTAGTATGAGCTTTTCCACTATCTAATACCTTTTTCACTGGAATTGACTCTAACACACTAATCAATCCACCAATATGATCCGCGTCTGGGTGTGTAGCTACTAAAACATCAATAGAAGTAACTCCCGCTTTCTTAAGATAAGCCACAACCTTGTCCCCCGCGGAACGCTTCCCACCATCAATTAAAATTGTCTTTCCATTAGGGGTCTGAACTAAGATAGAATCTCCTTGTCCAACATCAATGAAATGAGTAAACATTTCTTTAGCTGGCTTAAATTTGTCATCAAGATATCGAGCCATAAACGCAGAAAAATGTTGACGGCTTAATTGTACATTAGGCTTAAAAGTTCCGTCCTCATAACCTGTAGTAATACCATTAGCTGCTAAGGAAGACACATAACCATATGTCTCACTACTCTTATTAATATCTTTAAAGTCAGCTGGATAACTACCTTTAAGGTTATAAGCAAGTGTAAATATCTTCGCCATTTGCCCACGGGTCAAGGGTGCGAATGGATCAAAGTATTTTTGTCCTTTAGAATTAGTTTTACCACTGATAATACCTAACTGTACTGCTTTAGCAATTTCTCCATATCCATAATCTCCGGATTTCACATCAATAAATCCAGGGTTTGGAGCATCGAAATTAGTAATACCCTTTTCTCTTAATATCATTTGAACTGCTTGAAGTCTTTTTATGGCATCATTTGGTTTGAAATATCCACCATCATACCCTTTAATAATTCCTTTAGAAGTCAAATATTCAATTTCGTCTTTGTAAGTAGTTACATCTTTAAAACTCGCTGCCTCAACCCCTGCTTTGGGAAGTAACGAGAATAAAAGAATTAAAATAAAAAATGATGAAACTATTTTCTTGTACATTTTGAATCCTCCTAATAAATTTTTCACCTCTCTTATTCTATCATTAGTTTACAGTTTTATGGTAAAAAATATTTAATCATTCCACCACAAGAAATGTTATGTATTTTATCAAAAGTAAACCAATGCCCCTACTCAATGAGTAAGGGCTTTTTCATAAATTATATAATAGCTATTTCTTCAATTTGCTTAATAACTTTCAATGTCCTTACTTGTCCTTCCTTCCATGTAATATATCCTTTCTCTTTTAATGAAACTAAAAACGCTTGTGTAGTTGATGGAGACTTTAACCCTAGTTCCGTAGTAATTTCTCTGTTTGACGGAGGGTATCCGTTATTACCCGTAAGCTTTTTTATTATTTCTAGAGTTTCTTTCTGTCTCATTGTAAGTTCTAAGTTAAGCATGATTTACCCCTTTTCGTATTCGTGGTTTAGCAGCTGATAAAATGTTGGTCAATATAAATATCCTTGGCTGCCTTTTCTTAAGACAATAAGCACGGATAAATTTCTCCTCAATCCCCTTCACAATGATCAACCGGTCTGTAACGATTCCTTTATTATTCATATACATAATTTCAACGGGTATTTGCTTTTCAAGTGATGCAATGAATAATCCCAACATTTTACCAGCTCCTTTATTACCATCATTTTATACGAACGTTAGTTCGATTTCAAGTTGTTTTCGAACATTCGTTTGTATATAATAATAAAAAAGGAGATGATTATTTGATAAGAAGTGAACTTTTAAAGAAGACGGCATTAGACGAGCAAGTATTCAAACAAATTGGGATTGCAGTGATGGAGTCACTCAACTACACGTTGCCAGTTCGTATCACCTTCTGGAAGGCAGATAAACTAGTCAATAATATAGGTATTGTGGCCAAAGTGGATAAGCAAATGAAGTATTTAATACTGGATTTATTAAGTGGGGATATTAGGATTGATCTCGATTGTGTAGTAGCTGTAGAAAGGTATAACCATGACTAGGATTCCTGAGAACGACAGAGAGATTATAGAAACAGCTTTGTATTTACCGATGCTGCTTAAAATACTGGAACGAGATAAAATTTTGATTGAACAAGGATCTTTTAAAATAAAGTCCCCCTATGTGGATATAGTTGAGAATGCAATTATGACTGTACGGAAGGATTTAAAAATTGCCAAGGACCATTTACATAAGGAAAAAATTAAACTAGAAGAAATTAAAAGAGATGCTGATTTCACGATGTACTCATTTATATACAAAGACTTCGAAGAACATCATAACTATTTCAATCCACGGTTACGGAATAAGTGTGAGGAATTGCTGAGGTTTTATTTACATAAAGGTTCAAACGAATAATCCCCTACTCATAAAGAGTCGGGGCTTTGGTTCTATAATTTTTATCCAAAAGAAGGAGTTTAATTAATAATATAGAATTCTTAAACTAATAAATTTTAATCAGAAGGCAGTAGATGCAATGGAAACAGTAATAGTCGAATGGTTTAAACGGCTTCCGGATTGGGCCTTTTTAGTTTCATCTTTGGTTTTTCTTGTTTTATTAGGTGTAATCACTTATTTTTTGGGATTAGGCGCCAAAAGATTTTCTGATGCGGCGGGTCAAGAAAACAGGGTCATACTTCTTCAAGAAGAAAATAGAAAAATTCTAATTGATAACACAAGGTATGCAAGTAGCATGGCTCAACTCCAAACAGTCCTATTAAACTCAAGAACTTTTTTTAATTCCTTAAATGAATTATCATCATTAGAGAATCCTTCACACTTTTTTTTGATACAAAGAGTTATCGAAGGACTAGCTTCTGATGTAAAAGCATATGGTGGAGAGAGACATCGTTGTGGTTTTTGGCTTGAAGAACATGATCGAGGGGTATTATATTTATCAAACGGGAGCGCTGGTTTTTCCGAAAGTTATATTGATAACAGGGTTTTGGATATTAATAACTCGATTGCTGGGAGATGCTTTAGAAAAAAACAATTAATTAATATGCCTGACGTTACGACTGACAGCGATTGGTCATCCGCTGCTTCTTCAGGTTCCTACAAAGCTTTGATTTGCATTCCTGTTGGGTCTTGGGGAGTAATAACAATTGACGCAAAAGAACCGATGGAAGAAAACGCTATGTTAATAGGTGAATTATATTCAGTTGTCATTGAAGGGATTTTCAACGATTACATGAATAGGATGGCAATAGCTACTATTAATCAAGTAGCATCTGAAGTAGAATAGAGTTAAGGAAGTGAAATTTATGATGAATCAAAACGAAAATTTAAAATTTAAAAAAACAATTGCTCGAGCTTCTTTAGACAAAGGGACTCTTACTAAAAGTCAGTATGACGCAATTATTGACAATATAAAAGATATTGAAGAAAAACAAAAGTATGAAGAAAAATTAAAAGAGTATCGTATAAAAGAAGCAAAAGAACAATATAGTAGAGAGTTAATTACAATATAGCCCCTCTCAATTAGAGAAGGGCTTCTTGTTTGCCTGAATTTTGTTTTGTACTGACAGGTACGATATTATCATTACCAACCATATTAACTTTATACAAAAGAATTCGCCCCTCTCAATTAAGAGAAGGGCTTTAACTTTGTTATTTTGTTTTCAAAATACCCTCTCCATCGTACCAAGAACTAACTAAATCGTTATCATCGAACTTAATCCAAGATTGTTTACCATACCACCATGAATCCAATATTACACTGTCTGGTGATCCCATGAGTTTTTTAACATGGTCTTTAGAACTACCTTCTGAAAACGAGGTTGGAGAATCACCTTGAGCTTTCGGTTTAACGCTCTGTGATTGCTCGATATGTATTGGCTCTGTATTTTCTGAAACAAAGTCAGATTGCGTTTGATAAATACGTTCATTCAAAGTTGTAATATCCGATGTAAGAGAATTAATTTCTTCTGTTTTCTCGGCATTCTCTTTTTGTAATGACTCGTATTTACTTTTAACTTCATCTAATTCTTTGGAATCTTTTGTGACCATTTCAAAATTACCTTTTGTTTCAGCTAACAAAAGACTTTTGTCACTTAAAGAATCTTTCGTTTGCATTAAAAGAAAAACCGTAAAAATATTACTTGATAGCAAAACTAAAATAGTAATGATTAAAATAATTATTGATAAATTAGATTTCCTTTTTGTCTCCAAACTATTCACCAAATCCCCCCGACGGAAAATGTTATAGTTCCATATTATAACAGCTCCTCTCAAACGGGAAGGGTTTTTATTTTACAAAACCTTTACAAGGACTTTTATCCTATTCGTCAAATATAAATGGTGTAGGCTTCTAACTATTTATATAGGAGTGATTAAATGGATAAGTTGGATAAGATCGGAGAACATTTGTATTATTTATGGGAATGCGTTTGGTATGGGTACGTAATTCATTTTTGGGATTGGTTTTGGTACTATCGCAGGGGGAAAATAAAATTTACTGTCTATGATTTCGGAGATTATTATAATGTGTCGGCTTCGAACGGAAGAGTGATTGTTTACAATGCTTACGGAAGTACAATAGAAGAGGCAAAGAAAATGGCGCTGTGGAGATTGCGAAACTCTAACAGTGATAAAAGAAGCGCCCCTATTCGTATAGAATAAGGGCCTTTTATACGTAAATCTCAGGGGGGAACATTATTATATTTCCCCTTTTAACTATATGAACAAACATAATGTTTGATTATTTTTCCAAAGGCTTGATCACATTCTGATAAAATCGGTAAAGCATAAGGAACATTTGGCCTCGAGTTAAATTTTCATTTCTACGATCTTCAGTAATGACTTTTTTCCACTTTAAAAAATCAATTGAGTCGACCATTTCCTTTTCGTAAACAATTTGTTCTGGTGTTTTTTGTTCCATTATCACTTCCACCTTCTTTTCTGGTAAATTCAAATATTTCGCAACACCTCTTGCATACGATGCAGCCATATCCTTAATAAAATTATTATTCTTTAGCAAGTCTGCATCTTTTGAGTCAATATAAGCAATTTCAGTTAATACGGCAGGCATATTAGTTTGACGAACTACAGCAAGATTACCTTGTTTCTTGTCGTCACCATGTGGGCCTAATCCATATTTTTTAGCAGTGGCAAGAGCCTCAGCGTTAATGCTCTCTTGTAATTTCACTGAACCAGCACTTGGCTTAGTATAGATATAGGACTCATAGCCCGTCCCGCCACCAGCATTCACATGATTTGAGATAAATACATCAGCATTGGATCTATTGGCAATATCAGTTCGTTCAGATAGTTCTAAAAAAATATCTATGGTCCGTGTAAGTGAGGTTTCATGCCTTGTATAATTTGCATCAAGGTATCTTTTCATTTCTTTTGAGATATCCAATGTAATATTTTTCTCTTGTAAGCCATTTCCGACTGCCCCAGGATCTTTTCCTCCGTGTCCTGAGTCAATAATAATTTTCACCATAATAATCACCTCATATTTTATTTATATGAACAAAAAAAGCCATCCGTGTGGACAGCCTTATTTAACGTTTTCGCTTTTCTCTACTTTGATTTCCTTTTGAAGCACTGCTACTTCCTTAATCAATTCAGCTTTATCAAGCACTTTCAATTGAGGATTACGCTCTAAAAAATGCTCTTTACCGATAGGTTCCTTATTTAATTTCTCTAATGCGTTATATAGAATTGGTGGTATAGGTAAACCAAGTTGAGCACCATTTTCTAAGATAGATATTCCCTCATTCACAATGAAAAATGAGGTTACACCAATAATGATTAGCCCCTTCGAATCCTGCCCAGCTACATGTACAATGTATTCAACACCGCCAGCCATTCCGATTAACACGATGACTGCTACCTTTTTTATGACTCCAGACATACCAACTGTGCTATTCCAAGACTTGGTGACAAAGCTTCTGAGCAAACCTGTTGCCATGTCTAGGAGCATAAAAAAGACGAGTACAATTACCCACTCGTCAATAATTCCTAATATATAAGCTAAAAAGCTCACTACAAGCGAACTAATGCCTTTTACTCCTGCTATTTCCAATCTCTTCACCTTCATTCCTCCTCTTCCACTGATCCCCCTTAACTTGATCCAGTAAAATTGGACATTTTCTCTTTTTGTTTTTGTGTATGTCTAGGTTGTTTTTGCATAAAAAATACACCTCAATGGGTGTTTGGTTTACTGCACTTAATCTTCCTGATGTGACTTTAAGCAACGATTAAATCTTGTCGTTTCTTAGAAATTAAATAAGTGTCTATGCCTTCTTTAAGATCTAGTCGTTTCGACAAAACATATTCGTATGTGTAGGCTTCGTCTATAATTCTTTGCGCCATGTAGCCAGCCATTATAGTGCACCTCCTAGGATTAAATCATCTAGTGCTCGTTGCATTAAATTCTGTTTTTCTTTTAGCTGTTGGAGCTCTTCTTCAGGTGTAAGTGGTGGTTCAATGTAGTTTTCATTCGTTGTTAAGCTGTTTCCGTCGTAGCATTGTTTAAGGATTTCGAAATTAAAATCATTCGCTACATCATAAATATTGTAATCATCCGCAGGTGAAAGAAAAGTGTCAGGTTCCACTTCAATCAAATTACGTGGATTATCTATCGCACCTAAAGAACAAGCCATTACAATTGCATTATCATTTTTTCTTGTTATTAGTTTCATAATATTTTCCTCCTTGTTATTAGAGTAGTGTCGTTATTTTCACTTTACCATTTGTTGCCACATTTTCTTGAGTGACAGCAGGGAAATTCTTTCCCGCTGTGTCGCCTGGATTAAAAGTATCAACTTGGTGTACATAATCATGAATTATGATTGCCATAGGTGTAGAATAATTTGTTTTGGAACTTAATACAATTCTTGGCATATCATCATAAGAAACAACGCAACTTGTAGGATAAGATACTGCACCAGACGATATACTACTTAGTTGTTCAGTATATTTCAATGTTCCTGTAATTGCATCTGATGTCCCCCATACGGCGGTTTTAAGGTAGGTGCTACTTGTTCCATCGATAAAACTACGATGTACGTCATTTGAGTCAAGCATAAACTTAATGTCTCCATCAAGGTCAGATGCTAGATCCGAATAGATGCGTGTATCAAGTCTTGTTAGAGTTAGGTCATTTATAGACTTCGGAACTCTAAACTTATGAGTAGGGGAATAATACCCCCCAAGAGTTACCATTTTCACAGTATAGTAGGTTTCATCTTCATCAATGATTCTTAGGTCACTAGTAGATTTGATGGGATATGAAGAGTTACTGTACGTATAGCTATATTCAATTGATTTATTCAATATCGTTCCGTTTCTTTTGAGCATATAGTAATAGGATGGATCTGCATTTTGAGATCTTGTAATAAGTATGGCGGTATTACTATCTACTGATTGTAGAGCCACACCATTAGCAGAAACGTTACTAGAAACTCGCAACTCCGTACTCGGCGTAACAGCTCTACCGCTAACATTAAACAACGTTGCATAAGTTTGACTAGACCTATGATAAGCGCAAATTCCATATGTGTTATCTAACATTGTAATAGAATAATCTTGACTAGAATTCGTACTAAGTTCAGTTACACTACCTAAAGTAAGCGTCTTTTCTACTACATTAATATCGGCAATTACAACTGCATCGGAATTTGTAACAGGCGCCCTCATAACAACTGCCAGTTTAGATTTATCGGGCGTTAAAGTTGCGTACATATATGAAGGGATAACATAAGAACGAATAAGTGTTGCAGTGGTACCAATGATTTCTAATATAGAAGCGTAGCTTGTGCTGTTGTTATTAGTTCCACCAATAACAATAAACAAAGTATCAGTAACTGACAATATTTGAAAATTAGAGCTGAATGAATAGCCAACACCTATGCCCATATCTATATATCGTACGGTGGTTGTGAAACCATTATATTTCTTATTGTTAACTAAAGTATTTTTAGAAAAAGCCTTGATTGCTTTAGAGTAGGATTCAGAACTTCCAACTACTTCTAACCCTCTCTTCCCACTAAAAATCCCGCCATGATCTCGAATATCGTTCATACTTACACCTCACTTACTAATTCACCATCAGGATCATAAGACAAGGTGAAAGTATCAATTTTTTCAATAGCTACACCATCTAATGCATAATAAGTGATTGTTCTTGTTGTGTATTGTGGGCTTGATCCACCACTTAATACTGATTTGATAGCAAGGGTGTTATCGCTTTTTCTTTTATATTCAACAGTAGTAAATACTCCATTTGCATCTTTCCCACTTTTATTACTTGAAAATGATGACTGTTCAATCTTTTTTCTTGCTCCGTCAGGTGTTTCTTTTCCATTCCAAGATGTTCTTTCAACAGCAGTAATGTGCTTCACTTCATCCGCCTGATGTCTAGCAACTGTTTGCTCTACATTTGTAGTTTTTTGATCAACTTCGGACAATTGATTCTGAAATTGCGAAATCTGATTTTGTAAATTGGCTGCCACATCTCCACTTAAAATGTCTTGTATTGTAACAAACCAAGCATCAAAATCGGATCTTTTCTCCGCACTCCAATTATTGAAATCCTGTTCTTGAAGCAACTGCCATGAATTAAATTCTGCTGATCTATTTGCCGAATAATTATTAAACCAAGAAAGATACTGATTAAAAATAGTGGTTGTATCAACTTGATTTACTGTACCGTGGACGATTCCGCATAGATCATTATTTAGTCTTGTATCCGTGATGTTAGCTTGAGAAATGCTAATTGCGCCGTTGTTAATAAATACGTCAGCCAAAGCTAACTCATAAGCGTCTGCATCACGCTGTAAAGCAGGTGCAACTGGATTAGATGCAAAAGTACCTTTTTTAACCACGGGAGCAATTTGTCTTAATGAAAAATCTAATCGTAATACAATGCGATCTACACGCTTAAGTACACCATCAGCAACATCATGCTGCAGTATATAATCACTGTCATTGACAATATAATAGCCATTAATCCATCCCTTCCCAGCTTTAATAACTGTTTGCATACCGTTGTATCCTAAAATTTGCATCCCTGTAGATGGGTTTGGAAATACTCCGTTTCCTATAAAAGTAGCGAAATATGATGCAAACCATGGAGCGTTGTATTTTCTGTCTCCGTTAATACTGTTAAAGAGACCACTTGTAATCGCCATTATTTCACCGCCCTCTTTACCTTATCTAAAAATGAAGGGATATTACTGCCAAAATTGACTTGCAGCGCTGTTCCCTGTTTAGTTGTTTTTTCGATAGCTGATGTAATCCTGGTATGCATGATAATGCCAAGGTCATCATTTTTCACACTGACCTTATCGCCTATAAAATAGTCCACACCATAAACTTCATTTGAATAAAAATCTATATCACTCTCAAACGTGACAATTTGAGGATACTCTGACAATTTGCTTTTGCCACGCTCAGATAGTAACTGATTGTATTCTACGGACGAAATTGTAATTTCCTCATTGTTATCATCGGTATAGGTGCTCTGTAAATCTCTTGCGTCCACAAATAGTTCCACACGATCCCAACCGCTAATTTGATCATTTACAGAGATGAGAGTTCTTGTAGCTCCTTCGCCTTCTCCTGCCACAACGGCAACGTTTTTAAAATCGCTATCTGATTCGGTATAGTGCTGGCGTAAGACATTTTCACGATCCTTCGAAAAGATCACATGTGGATTGACTGACTGCTCTGCGCTCCGATCTTCTCCCTGCCACACGTCAAGAATAAATTGTTTATTGTGGACGTCCATTAATACGGACCAAGAAACATCATGTTTGTTTGCAACCTCATATAAAAATTCATCCAGCTGATTTCCGGTTCCCACTTCTTCAGTATTGATAGGTATACCTGTACTGCTAGAGATAAAGAGATTAGATATTTTTCTATTTGGGTTAGACGGGTTAACTGCATTGACCAAAACGAATGATTTCATGACATTTTCAACGTTTCCTTTAAAGGACTGTTGTCCATATAGCAAGCGTCTAGAAAGAAGCGTATTAAGTGATGGTGCAATGATCTCAAGTTCAGTGCTTTTTTCATCTCGATAATCACGTGTAAGGATTAAATAACCATGTTGCAAATCATCAGCCTTGGCCAATATGTGTCCTTTTTGTAAGAGTTCAACTGTTTCTCGGTTGCCTTCCACAATCATGTGAAGCTGACCCATTTTCGTGTAATGCCGCTGAATCTCTATCTCGACAAAATCATCTATTAAGCCAAGGCGATTGAGATTTCTATCAAATACAAACAAATCCATTTGTCACACTCCCAACAATCTTGGTGTAAATGTCATGGATACTTCGAGATTGTCCAATCCTTCTACTGCATCATATCTAAAAAGGTTATCTCCTAGATCGAGCTGTAAATATGTACTGGATAAGTCTAATAGATTGAATATATTACTTTTTACACCGTTTCTTATAAGCGACACACGCTTACGTCGTTTATACGTACTAACCTCGATTACATCACCTGGGAGCATGGTTGTATTGATTTTCAAAGATTCATAGTCATAGGTATTAACGTTTACTAAGGATGGTGTACTGAGAGTTCCAAGCGCTCTAAAGCGTATCATCATCCCTGTGGATTCCTGCCCATCATTAAATACATTAACGATCAATGATGGCGCCCTGTACCCCATTTCAATGCCATCCTCTGGTATTTCTAATGGGAATTCAAAGTTTCCTACCCATAAAGCAATATCTACTTTTTTCTCGTTCTTAGAATAAAAATACGGATCGTTAGCAGAGAACTGAAGAAGTCCTCGTTGCCAAACTTGGTTGTCATTTTCAAAGCCGATCGGAAATGAAGGAGCACCTTCTAAATTGGCATTAATGTAATATTCTTCGCCTGCCTTTGTGGTAATATCTATCCGCAAAGGATTGGCTTTCGGGTTAAATACCTTATACGCCTGATTACGTTTTTCTTCAATCCACCACGGATCTCTAATGCTCTTATGGATGATAAAAGGAATCTCAAAATCCTTATTATTCAAGTTAGTATTTTGATAATGGGAGCCGTCCACAGTCGTTTCTGTATAGTTAACGGTCGCTGATAACCCACTAAGGGCAAAATCTTCATGCAAACGAAAATGGCGACCGAATGTAATCGAATCGCCACGATTGTTTGTGATAGTCATATTCTTAATTATCATTCGATCACCTTCCTAGAATTCAAAAGCTAGTCTTCTTAAAATTCTTTCTGTACTTCTTGATGTATCAGTATTTCCGCTAATATGAATGGTGTTGTACATCTTTTTAGACTGATCAATCGCATGACTTGTAGAAGTATTCCCTTTTGATTGCAACATTTCCCCTGCACTGTCAGCAAGGTTTCCGTAGACATTGTTCATCGCGCTTTTTAATTTAGCTGTGGACTCTCGAATACTCTGAATCAATCCCTCATTGATATTAATCCCAAATCCTTTAAAGACTCGTGAAGGAGAATTAATGTCTAAAATATTTGTGAACGTATCTTTAACGCTATTAGCTATTTCAGTCAATTTATCGTAAACAGCCTGAGCTTTACTTGTAATTCCGTCGATTAAACCTTGGATAATATTTTTCCCGATTTCCTTCAAATCAATATTTGTTAAAAATGACTTTGCTTGCTCCCAAATCTCCGCAATTTTTTCCTTCGCTGCTGTCATCTTTTCTTGGACTGCATCCTTTAAAGCTTGGAATTTATCTCGGACCGTATTTTTAATTTGCTCAGGAGCTTCGGTTGAATTTGTTTTAATCCCATTCCATATCTCTGAAATCTCAGCTTTGGCTGCTTCCATTTTTTCCGATATAGATGCTTTTAACGCTTCAAATTTTGCTACAACTGTATTTTTTACGCTCTCCACAACTGTATTTGCTGTAGACTTTATACTATCCCATACACCAGATAGAAAGGATTTTACCGCATTGAAAACGGTAGTGGTGTTATTTTTCAAATGTTCCCATGCTGTCGATACAAATCCTTTAATCGCGTCCAAGGCTCCACTGAATATCTTCTTTAACCCTTCCCACATTCCCTTTAATGCGTCGCTCATATTTTGGAAGATTTGGGTCGCATGCGACTTCATTCCTTCAAAATCAAGCGTGATTAGATCAACCAGTAATAAAAGAGCGCCTATAAAAATATTTTTAATAAGCTCCCATGCGCTTGTGAAATACTGTATTAACCCATCGAAGATAGAAGAAACTCCATCTTTCATATTGTTAAAGAAATCTTGTACACCTTGAACAAATGGAGTGATGATAGCAATGACCGCGCTGACTATTGCATTCCACACTGTTGAGGCAATGGACTGCAATCCTTCCCATGCTGCTCTTGCTCCTTCTGTAATGGATGTCCATGTACTTGAAAAGAATTCTGTAATGCCGCCCCACACACTAGAGGCTTTTTCGCTTATGGAAGTCCATAGAGAGGAAAACCACTCGGCCATTCCTCCTAAAACAGATGATGCCGTTTCTGATATCGATTGCCATGCGTTTGATAAGAAGTCTTTTATAGACCCCCATACTTCTGAAGCATAGGCGCTGATTTCACCCCAGTTTTTATAAAGAAGAACACCAATGGCGATTAATGCGGCTACGGCTGCTATTGCAATAAGTATAGGAGCAGAGATGGCGCCGATACTAACCCCTAGCGCGCTAGCTAATGTTGAAATGGCTGTTATTATTGGTGCTAACGCCATGATTGTACCTACTAATATGCCTATTGCTGTAACAATTGCTGTGATCGTGGCAGCTAATTGAGGATTTTCAGATACCCAAGTAGCCACTTTAGAAATAACATCAGCAATTACAGCTAAAACCGGTTCGAGAGCTGTTTTTAAATCTGAAAATGCTTTATTTAACTGAACAGCCGGATCAGCATTCAATGTATCCATTTGCGATTGTAAGTCGCTCGTATTTTCTGTAGTTTTATCAACAGCACCCGCTACATCTTGATATACAGCAATCATATTTGGACCTTGGTCTTCCCATTTGGTACCGAAAACTTTTGTGGCTAAATCGTTTTGAAGGGTTTTGTTGTCAATTCCGTCCAGCCAAGTAGCAACTTCCCCCATCGCTTTGGATCCCTCGTCACCACCTGCAGCTACAGCCTTTCCCCAATCTTGGAATTTGTTTGCTGAAATGCCCGTTTCTTTGACCATACCTTTTAATTCATCGTTCATTCCAGAACCGAAACCCGCCATCGTTAAACGAGCTTCTTTTACACCATCATTAAGGTTATCGATATTCCAAGTTTTCGTATCGATACCAGCAGCAAATATGGCTTGAATTTCTTTTGCGCTGAATCCAGCCAATTGCATTTGTGTCCCATACTCACTAATCGTGTCTAACTGTTCAGGTGGGAAACCTGCTTTTAAAAGCGCATTAGTAAGAGCGATGGCTTCCTCATTAGTAACTCCGATTGCAGAAGCAATTTCATTTGTTTCTTGGATTAATTCATTAAAATCCACACCCGCAAATGAAGCTGCAACTGTCCCGGCCATTTTTACTAATGCTGCGTTTTGTTCATCGGTAGCGTCCTTATTTAAAGCCCATTGCCTCCTTACTCCTTCAAGCGCTGCCTCACAGTCTACCCCATATGCTTCAACTTGTCTGACGGCTTCTTTCACAGAGGCAATCGATTCTGGAGGAACATCCATGGAAATTTCTATTTTTGTATCCAAACTTGAAATATCCAATGCTTGTTGGATCGCTCCTGCAAGACCACCACCAGCAATGAGAGCTCCTGCCACTCCCTCGATGCTCCCTCCTAAATCGTTGACTGATTCTTCTGCTCGACCTGCCTCTTCTTGTAATTGTTGAAGGTCACGCCTAATGTTCTGAATCGAATTTCCATCATCCACAGAGGTGAGTGTGGACCGTAAACGCTCAATGTCTCCGCCCGACCCAATCGCTTGCCTTCCAATTCGTTGAAATGCATATTCTAAGTCTCTGGAGGTCGCTGTACCGTTATTAATAGCTGTTACTAAGCGATTCCCTATGACGTTCGCATAGTCTTGCACAGATGTCCCTGTGGCATCAAAAAAGGCACCTAGTTGCCTAGTGCCTTGACCGACTCTCTCCTGCTCCATGTCCATGTCAGATAGGGACTGTTGGTATCCTTGTAGTTGTTGTTCTGTCTGTTGTAATTCACGGCGGAATCCGCGATATTGCTCTTCGCCAATGTCACCACGTTCAAACTGCGCCTGTACTTGCGCCTCGGCTGCTCTTAACTGATCTAATTTATCAGATGTAGTTGAAATACTCTGAGCTAATAGTTGCTGCTTTTGAGCCAATAATTCAGTATTATTGGGATCGAATTTAAGCAACCTTTCAACGTCTTTTAATTCTTTCTGGAGGTCTTTACTTCGATTATTTACTTCTCGAAGAGCACCCTCTAAACCGACCGTATCCGCGCCTATTTCAATCGTGATCCCTTGAATTCTACTTGCCATATTCTCACCTCACTTTTAAAAGGAGTCGAAGTCATTCTGACTAGCCTTACGCTTTTTGTCCTTGGCCGGCTTCTGCATTTCGACATACTCGTCAATATAATCCAGACACATACCGATTGTCATATCGTTAAGGTCATCATGTGATAGACCTACTTTTCTACATAAAACAAGGAACGTGTCCGTAGAGATGGGCTCTCCAGAACTCGTTCCTTTGTCATTGTTTATTTTTTTTTACCTTGAATAGTATGGGTAAGAAGATCCTGTGTTTCAGTGATAACATCCACGAGAGGAAATTGATCAAATCCATCCAGCCAAGTCAGTGGATCAGGAATCTCCTTATCAGCCGTTTTAGCCAAGACCCAGGTAAAGTTATAAAACAGATCAAAATCGATGTATTCTATTGAATCGATATCGACCTTACCTGAATCACCATCAAGTTTCCCCCTCTTACCTAAATTAAGGATTTCGTTAAAAAAGTCTTTTCCGAATTGAGCCTTATAACGAAGTGCAGTTGCAGCTGTGCTCTTCAATCTAACTTCTTTACCGTCAATTACGATTGTCTTTTCCATTCAATCATCCCCTTATACTATTGGTGTTTTTTCGTATACTTTTGTGTACCACGCATCATAAACAGCCCCAGGCGTGTCGGCTACTGTAGATCGTTTAACAACCCCATCAGATGGTCGCGGGCCTGCAACAAGAGTTAATTCCGTTGTACCTGGCTCGGATGATGTTGTTTTCGTGTTACCCGCAAGCCCTGGACGAGACACAGAACAGCTATAAAGTACATGGCGTGTTCCTTTCACATCACCGTCGAATTCAAACAAGAATGCAATTTTCTTTGATTTGGCTGTGTTAACCTCAGTTAAAACCTTGTCCGTTTCTTCTAAAACTTCACCTAATACATCAGTACGGAATTTTTCTGGCACATTAGCAACAGTCAATGTCGTATCGTATCCTTGGTTTGTGGACGCTGTATAGTACAAAACATCATCTGCATAAAAGTCCGTTTGCTCACCTTTTGGTACCAACGCTAAACTTGTAGCTCCAGGATACTTAATAGGAGTTTCATATGTGTAAGTACCGTCAACATCTTCTGTAATTACTGCGTAATGTGCATTCTTTAAACCAAATACAACTTTATTTTCTGGCATTTTAAATCAACCTCACTTCGTATATTTTTTGTAATAATTGTTCGGATTCTATGAAAACTTCATCCGGCTGATAGGGTATTTCGTGTTCGTCTAATAGAGATTCAAGGACAGCTTCCGCAGCCAAATCCTTTTTGCTGGTGTACAACTCAATTGTCACATCGGATATTTTGTGATAGACCTTGTTATCGGCTATGAAGTTTGGGTTTCCCTCCACAAGGTAACAAATAAAAGGCGCCGTTTGAGATTCTTTGAAATGAGAATAAGCCACCGGGAAACCAGTAGCCGTTAAAAGTGTATACAATTCTGTTAAGGTCATTGTCGTATCGCCCTTTCAACACGAACCACGTAGTCAGCAACCGCCCGATCGGCAGCAGGTTTAATATGGACCTTTGCAGGCACACGACCACCACTTTTTTTAGCGTGACCCTTTTCCAAAAGATGAGTCAATCGATAATGCGTTTTATTGTGGACGATGATCTTATTTCCAACCCTTTTAGCATTCCAACCCTTACTGTACTTTCCAGTCTTTTTCGGGCTTGTCTGCTTCAATTTACTGACGAGTTCACCGGCAACCTCTTCTTTGGCGACTTCGACATCCTCTTGGACTAGATTTGCATATCTCTGTAATTCCCTAGCGATTTCATTTGTTAGACTATCAATACTAGCCACAATTTTTCACCTCACTGGCTAACAATTTATAACCTTTCCCTTGCGAGGATAGTTAGTGTTTTATTCAACTCATCATCATTGATTGGAGGCTCGATAATGTCAAAAATACGACCATTAAAATCGATTCTCATGTCCTTATTGATTCCAATCATGAAATGAATCACAAAGCGATATGTCCTTTCTGCTTGCTCCGTAGAGGCGGCAACATACTCAGAACCCTTCACAGTTTTGATCATTGCCCAAACGGATTTATATTGGGCCCAGACGGTTTCATCTTGACCAAGCTCATCTTTAACTGATGTGGATGAAAGAAAAATAATGCGGTGTCGAAAGGAGCCAGAGTTAAAATTCGGATTATATTTAAACGGCTGCATTCGGATCACCATCCAACTGGATCTCTTCGAGCGCCTTCTCGATGCCCAGGCTATTAATCTGGCTTAAAAAATTTGCATTGAAATATTCCAACGCGTCATTGTAAACATAACGAGAACGCTCAAATACAAGCTCTTTAAACTCTTCATCGACTAGAACATAATCACCGCAAATCCTTTGCAGAGCCGTTACAGACGCAGAAAGGATGCGTCTTAGATTATCGTCTTCGTGATCGCCCAAGTGCATCCTATCTTTGAATTCTTGCAAGATTTCAGAAGAGATAGTCACTTACATCACTCCTTATTTTCTTTAGGTGGTTCATCTTTCGGATCTTGTTCTTTGACCTCTTCCATAAAAGCATGTTTATATTCTGGGTGTTCTTTTGTTAATTCTGCAATGCGCTTTTTGCTAGGTTTATAACCTTCCACTGGATATTCATCACCTACACGGTAAAGAATATTGTTATTCTCTTTGTCTTTAAATGCATGAATTACTTTATACGGCATTATTTAATCATCCTTTCCTTAGACCGATGGGGTTTCTGCTGTAAAACTAATATCTAAGTCATAAACCAATGCGGCCTTATTATCTTTTGGCTTACCATTTGCAAACTGCTTGATTGTATAAAGGGTTGCATCCTCAATAGCAAGTGTCTGATCAAATTTCTTAAGCTTATATCCACCAGCAACAATTGCAAGGTATTGTCCTTTTACAAAGAAGACAGCTTTCCCTACAGGTACTTGTTCAGATTCCACAACTTGAATGTTGTAAGGTAAAGCCATTACCCATTGTCCATTCGCTGTTTGGATTGTGTTTCGAGCTTGTACACCAATTGCATCAATTGGATTAACTACCATAACTACATTGTTCAAAACATTTCTCGTTTTCCCTTTAGCATCAGTAGACAGTTCTTTAACGACTTGATATAGTTCACCAGCAACTACCTCACCATATTGAGAAGGTGCAAATGTTAATGTTCCAGATGATGTTTTATCAGATACTGCTCCATTTTCAGCAACATTTTTCAATAAACCAATCGGTTGGTTGCTACCACTACCGTTTACAAATCCATATTCTAAACCTACAGAATATGATTCTACTAACAATGTACGGGTATAACGCTCAACCCACACAGGACCTAATTCCAACATATCATTAGGAATAACAGCAAATGCAGTAAGTTTGTATTGTCCGATTGATTCTTCACGGAAAGCAGCATTTACTTGCCCGGCAATCTCACCGAATAATGGTCCCCAAGCATATGCCTTTGTTGCATCAGAATAGATGAAACGAGTTACCGCCCCCAGGTCTTGTAATCCGATTGTAGCTAGTAAAGGATGTGCAGTTGTTAAATCTTCAAATACACGCTCTTGGGTTGTCTCGGGAAGAATAGAATCATCCTTGAATCCTCCATCTAAAACTACCGCATTAAAGAATTTAGTTTCTGCAGAAGTTAGTACATTCTGTCCACGCTGTTGAAGGATGGAACGATCAAGCATTTCATCATTTACTTGATTACGAATAGCAGAAGCAACTTCTGTTTGTAGTGCATCAAAGTAATTTTCGTATGCTTCAGTTGTTTCCCGTTCTGTTACTTCCTCTTTCGATAAAACCGCCGTTAGTGCCGTTTTAGCATTTTGGAAAGCTTCTGATTTGTTGAATTTAATTGTCATTGTTTAATCCTCCATATTTTCAAATTAAAAAAGCCTCGCTGCTCTATTTTGTTTAATAGGCGTTGGCTTTTCGGGTTCCTTATTATTCAATTGATTTAATTCATTTTGCATCAATTGCATTTGAGCTTTTAGATTTGTGATTTCTTCATCATCCACCACAGTTGATGAAGTAGACTTTGTAGTAGCAAAACCAATCTCTAAAGCATCGTTTGCGCTAAACCAAGTTTCATCATCCACCATTTGACGAATTTCTTCACGAGTAACATTTGATTTTTCCATATAAATATCAATGATACCGTCTTCTAACTTTTCGAGTAAATCTGCTTGTTTACGGAAATCGTTTTTACTCCCCCAAACAATATTAGATGCTTCGTGAATCATTATCATAGAACCAAGTCCCATGATTAATTCGTCTGCCGCCATTGCAATAACAGATGCAGCAGAGCAAGCCCAACCATCAACGTGAATAGTTACCTTACCTTTATGATTTTTTAAGCGATTATATATTGCAATGCCATCAAATGCGCTACCTCCCGGGGAATTTAAATGAACTACAATATTATTTTCGCCTGCATTTTTTAAAGCATTATCTACATCGACGGCTGAAGTTGAATCCCACCACCATGATTCACCGATATCACCGTAAATCGTTAAGACTGATTCACCTTTTTCGTCATCATGGATTACTCCGAAATTATGTGGGATACTTTCTAATTGCTTGTTGTATTGCTGATTTTTGAAATTAAAACGTCGCTTCATTCATTCTCACCTCCTTCAGATGAATTCATTTCGGTATAGTTTTTCGTGATGTAATGTTTGGCCAAGTTAGGATCATCAGATTTTTCATAATCCACCTCTGACCTAATTTCGTTTCCAGTAAAAGCACCAGAAGCGATTAATTTGTCTATGCTTGTAGCAAGTTCAAAAATGCTCTGATAAGAGATACTCTTAATCTCAATTTTTTTACCGGCAAGGTATTCTTTCATTTCGAAAAACTTGACATTGCTTTCATCAGAAAGCTTTTTAAGCAAAGGCTTTACGGTAAAAAGCATGTAATTCTTTGTCTGCTTTTCCACATCGGCCATATCACCATGAAGTAAACTAACGGGAATACCAATTGCCATTGCTACTTGGTCAAGAAATCCGTTTGTCACCTTATTGATTTCATCCACACCAGGACCATTCGAGTTGCCACTAGACTTTTCATCATATTTGAATCCTGGTTGCTGAGGAATAATCGCTACATCCTTTTCACCAATTGCTTTGTACATGTTATCGATAAATTCTTGAAGCTTTGCTTGGTGAGTGGCACTTTTGGCTGCCAACATATCCATATCAACGGTACCACGAATCTGATTCTTTCTTTTTTGAGAGCTTAATATCCTTCCAAATAAATCACCATAATCAGTAAAAAGACTATCAATCAAAGGAGATAACTTTTCATTCCGATATCGTAAATGGATGACTTCATTTTGCGGAAAACTCCGTTTGAAGGTGTAGTCTTTGACAGTCACGTTTGTGAAAGTGTCCTCGAAAACAGCATATTCATTGTGTTGGAAATCATCTGCAATAAGGAGATCACCATCATCAGCTTGAATTAGCAAACACTCATTGTCATAAATAAGCTTATGGATGAAAGTTTCCCAAAAAGTACTGGCAGTCATGTTTTTGTTCGGCCTGACATTCAAGCGATAATACAATTCATCTTTTACAAGCGATTTGCCGTCTTTCACCCTGAATTCAGATTGACTTATCGTACGTCCAAGAAAGGCAATGCATGTGTCAATTGCCAGTCGCTTCATGTGGATGCGATTGGTTGTCTTTTCGAGTAATTCCATATCAAACATAAAGCCAAGCTCACTATTTTTCTTAAATATCGAATCTAGTAATCCAATTTTAATCACCCCCTTTAGAACTTAATATCAGCAAGCATAAAATCATATTCATCGGTAAGGATGTTATCAGCCTGCCACAACGCATGAATGAACGCTTGGAAACCATCTGTTTTACGTCTGAATTCATCTTTCTTTAAATACTCTTTGTTGCCATCTTTTTTGATGTGGACATAGACGTTGTTGGTATACCAGCGCATGAGTGGATTATCATCGAAAATAATATGATGATTGGCAAACATCGTTTCTACTCGGGGCGCTAAGAGAGAGTGAATAGCTTTTGGATTACGAATATACAACAACGTAAAGCCTTCTGCTTCCAGTGCAGTTTTAACCAAATCTAATCTGAAAGTATCAGCAACAATTGTATTAACACCGTATATTTCCCTCATTTCGACAAACCAGCTCACGATATGTTGAATATTTATAACAGGCTCGTCCACAATTGTTAAGAACCCATCAACTTCCCATTCGCGAATAGGCACTTTCAATTTGACGTTATCAAGGAATCCTTTACGTACAAACGAATGAGATTTCCAAATATAATCTTCACCAAGTTTAAAGAGCAGACCAACTGCCGCGAAATCCTTTATACTGGCAAAATCCAAACCACCTACACAAGTGCGATGTGACAAGTCCGGAAATGGTCTGTTTGTGGCCATAATGTCAGCCCAGCTGGCAACTGCTTTTGCTAAGTCTGTTTCAGGAAGATTCATACGCTTAGTCATGAATTCTTCACGATTGGATGGGTTATTAGCTAATTGCTTAAATTGCGTGAGAACCTTCTTGAACAAACCTTTAGCATAAGTGCTCATAGGGTTTGAAAACATTGGATTGGCTTTTTCCCACTGCTCAGTATCATCAACCTCTTTAGGATCGTCAATCTTGCAGATAAAAGGAAAAAGAGGATCATCTAAATCCTTACCTTCAAGAATATTCATAGCTCGTTCTTTCATTTTGTCTAAAAAGCCTTCACGAACATAACCATCTGTCCCAATAAAAAACTCCCTAGCATTCGGTACTTTTCCAAGTCCGCTAGAGAATACGTTAACGACATCAAAATTTTCATAACGATGAATCTCATCATAAATTACACAACCATCGCGAAGACCATCTTTAGAACCTGCGTTTGATGTGTGATATTGCAATACGCTTTTTGTATCGTTTCCATGTATCTCAACCTTTGTCCGATAAAACATGTCTTCCAATAGATCGTGAGATTCAATCGTTTCATAAATTTCTCTAAAAGAAACTTTCGCTTGTTTCTCGTTGTTGGCCACAATCGAAATATTATAGCGTTGTATCCCATGTAAAGGACTTATAAAAAAATGGCTTAAGGCAGATATAAAACCATTCTTCCCACCACCACGAGCCATCATAATTAGAAACTGTTCGTAGAATACAGAGTCATCCTCTTCGTAAAAAAGAAAAACAAATGCTGCAATGAATTTCTGAAATGGTTGTAAAGGAAAATACCACTTCTCAGCAAATTTTATAAAGTTTTCGATCATTTCATCATCAAAGTATACGTCATCACGTATTAACACGTGTTCTTGTAAATATTCAATTAGCATAATGCGTTCTTTATTGAGTTTTATCTTACCTGTTTCATACAGCTTTATATATTCGTCAACATGTCTATTCGAAATCATATGAGGTCACTAGCGCTGCGCTTGGTCTCCTTAATATCACCGAACTCAAATGTCTTTTCGATACTCAATAAAGATGCATTAATTTTATTTCGCTCACCTATCAGAGGGTGGGCCTTGGTAAAAGACTGCGATCCGTTTTTTGTAGTAACAGACTCCCCTTCTTTGTTGATAATTGTATTGATTTTTCTAAACGATTTGACCAGATTTATATAACGTTCGACTTTCTCGACCTGGACTAAATCAGTCGTATCAATCTTTCCCATAAGCTGATTCTTAAGATCTGTTATGCTTACAGCCACCTACCCACCCCCCTAACGTGAAAAAATGATGTTGAATCTGGAAAATCGAGCCCCTCCCCGGTCCCCGGGTTTCTCAAAATTAATGAAATCTTTGACCGGGGGTGTCACCACATCTCGTCATTCCACTTCGTCTGCTTCCTTTTCTTGCCGAATCCTTTTTCAGGATGCATTTTGTTATGGCAGCTAAGGCAAAGAGTTTCAAGGTTATCAAGTACTAAAGCAAGCTTCGGATGGTGTTCAATCTCGTACTTGTGATGGACGTTTAGTTCGACGCTCTTCCGTTCACCTTGTATCTTGATAGAGTCAACATGCACCATCCCTTGTCGTTTGCACTCTTGGCACTCATAGTTATCTCTCTTCAGAGCCTCGAGTCTTAGCTGCTCCCATCCACTCGACCTATAGAATTTCTTCTTCTGTTCCATCGTCTTATACTCTGGCAAGGTAACGATTCCTCCCAATAAAAAAGCACCCATCAAAATGAGCGCTAAAAATTTAAGATTTATTTAGTTCCTGTCTATCAAGTAATATTTGAAATATTTATCTATATTTTTACTCGAATAATTTCTACTAATACAAATTAATATAAAAAGAATAAATACAATACCTAAATATATCCAAGACCAAACTTGATTATTCTGTCCAAAAATTTTCAGAAACGAAATAGTTAAAACTGATATCCCCAAGCTAATAGTTACTCCGCCTAACTCGTGTTTTCTGGATAATAAGTATCTGTATCTTTCTTGCTTTTTCTCACCTTTTTCGTCTCTTGAGAATAACTCGTCTAATTTTATCTCTTTTTCAAAATACTTAACCCATCCATTTCTATACCATTTGGGTATTACCCAAGTTATTGAATGATGTATCTGGTTTAATAAGTATCCTAATGGAACACCAGCAACGGTAAGGAATGCACCAACAGCAAGTAAATTATCTGAAGTCGATACAGTTCTTACAATACCATAATTGAAAAAGAAATATGGTCCTAGTGTCATAATCATTATCCATCCAGGAATACCCCATCTTATTAGATGTTTTGCATCAAAATTCAATTGATTCTCCTCCTTGCCCTTTACTTTGACAAAGAATGACTATTCTCCTGCTTTTCTTACAAATATTATTATATGTAAGACGACATTCCCAACCTAATCACCTTCTTTCTCCAATATAATAAGCCACTGCAATTAGCGGCGGCTTAAATCATTAATCTTTGATATTACTCATCGGCTTCCAAATCAGACTCGTCATTATTTTCTATGGTATCTGCTGATGTTTCTGAGCCATCAGTTAATAGCTCCATTTGAGTTTGAACAAGTTCCTGAATTTCTCCAATATCGGGGAAAACATCTTGTGCTGCTTGAGGAGCGTTAAGGGCAGTATGTACTTCAGCGCCTTCCGATACAAACTCTGCTAACTTGATAATTGACCTAGTTAAATTAGTCTGGTACTCATTAACGTTTGATGTAATGTCTGCGTTCTCAATTAACATTTTTGCATTGAGCTCAGCCTTAGTTTTTAATTCATCCTTAAGTCCTTGCAATACTGCTTGTTTTGCGTCATCAGCTATAGCTAATCCTTTAATCACACTCTGGGTTTGTTTCCACTTTAAATATTCGACTCTGAATAACTCCGTTGCTGCTTTATAAACATACCCGAAATATACAAGCGCTTCAGGATTATTTAAGATTACTTCTATCCAATTTGATCCTGTATCAAAATTTTGTAACTTTATTTTTCCCTTGTATTTATCTATCAACGTTTGATTTAAAATAATATTAATTTCTTTTATAAAATCCGATACGTTTTCAAGATCAACATAGTCTGGCAATTTTACACTTATGGAATTCTTGTCCTGTTCAGGCAATGCTTCCTCTATGGCTATTAGAACAGTTTGTACTTTAATTTTTATAAGATTAACTATGCTTACAAAGGAATTCAATGAATCTGCTGAAACTATTACTCGATCATTTTTATCATTGTAAATTATAGTTTGTTCCAAAGCCAACTTTTCTTCCTCCAAAAATTTAAACTTAGTAAGTTCTCTCAGTGCTAGATAAATTTTAGGGAAATCATAAATTTCATACTGTTCATTATTGGCAGCACCGCGTTCTATTACTAAATTCCTTAAGTTTTCATCTAGAATTTCCTTCATAACTCGAAGTCTCATTTTTATCCCCCTTATTTGTCTCTATAGTATATATATCGACATAAGAGGACTATATTCCTGCTTTTCTTACAAAATATCAAAAGCACCCAATGATTGAGCGCTTCGTTCTTTATTGTATATTCAAATATGCCTGTTTATCTAACTCAAATACCGCATTATCCTGAGCTTCTTCTAATGTATCGCCAACACCAATAGCCAAGTAATCCCTACCGATTATTGCAGTACTATCTTCATTTTCGTCATATAAATTTAAATACACTTCCACACGATCTTCGAAGAACAGAAAAATGAAATCAACAGCGTCTTTATGCTCGTTAAACATAATACCTGTCTCACTATCTAAAGCTCCCAATCCAAAACTTTCGTCTTCCACCAACTTTTCTAATTGTGTTTTCATGGTCATCCTCCTCCTATAAAGAAAGATTCAACATTTAGGCAAATAGTCCTTGTAAAGGTTTTGTAAAATAAAAAAAGACACCCTTTAAATGAGTGCCTATCAAACTATAATATTACGGGCGAACAATACCTTGTCGTAATACAGGATATCCACCTGTACCTGGATCACCTTGCAATAACGGGCTTCCACCACTTCCTGGATCTTTCACTTTACATTCCTCCTTGTAAGCACACAATGAATGGATGCTCTCTTAATCTTATTTCTTATCGATACAATCATCACAAATGCCTTGATTGTTGTAATGAACATTGTCACTAATTTGATTATTACATTTCTTACAATATCGTTGTGGATCTTTATCGTCATATTCCGGTATTGTAGATTCACTAAAGAAGCCCATAATCACACCTCACTTTCCTTTCACCTACTTATTTCGACAAAAGGAAACAATACCCTTCTTTTTAATTAATCCTCCCCTTGCAAATATCATTTGCTAGGTAGTTTTCTTTATTGTTTTCTTTATTGTTTTCTTTAGGAATCTCGCTCTAATGAAGGAACTAGATTTACCGTCCTCCACGTGGGTACAATTAATGCTCTTTCTAAACTAGACGCTCAATAATACGGGAAACAAGCTAGGTGTATTTTTGTTGTGAGCATCTAGTTTACAAAGAACATAAATGTTGGAGGACTCTTACCCCCTTGCCCCACAAAGTAGCCACCGCAAACTAGGTGCATCAGCATAACTTTCATGCCTGTTTGACTACTCCGGTTAGCACCCTTGATATGGGATTGCGCTTATCCCAGGAATTACTTCCTGAGATAATCTTATAAAAATACGCAGAAAAAAAAGGCAGCAACTTTGTCCGCCTTTTTCTCCATATTTTGTTCAGTTTTTGTCTGGAAATCTTCGTTAATCCGAATACAACGAACTAATTATCCCTCAATCACATTAAGAATTTTCAACAAACAACCTTGTAAACTCCTCTGCAAATTTTTTCACAAAATCTCTGTCTAATGCAGTTGCCCAAGTCTCATCGCTGTCTACTGCATTTTTACTCCAATTATAGGAACCATGCATTACATATTCCAAATCAATTATACAAAATTTATCATGAAGTCTATTTGATAATTTTTCACCTTTTAATGGAACTTTCACTAGTTCAAAATTACGTTCAAAATCTTCTATTAGCCACCTATTTGTATATTCGTTTGATGTGATAATTCGTATATGTACTCCTTCTTGCTTTCTCAATAGTAATTCTTTATATATTTCCCTATCAGTAAACCAAGCAACTGCGACCCAAATTGTATATTTTGCATTTCGAATACCTTGAATTATTACTTCCTTAATCTCATTAAAAACAACATCATGTTCTTTAATTTCTGGATTATCTAAATCCACTGGTTTGGGTTTTATTCTAAATCCCCACAATTCATAATCTTGCATTGTGTCTGTTGGCTCTATATAAACCTCATTAACAACCTTACCTAATTCATCTTCAAGTTGTCTTGCTGTTGCAAGCATTGGTACTGGTACTCTTAAACAGACGAACTCACGATAATAACCAGATTTTGATCCATAGGTACTTGTTCTTTCGTATGTAATTACAGAATTTCTTAAAATGCCGAGTAATTTGTCTTTATTATCATAATCGTCATATTTCACTGTTTCGATCATTGTTTTCAAGAATTGTTCTTCTTTCAAAAATTTCATCCTCCTTATTTGCAAAATATAACCATAATATACCACAGATTAGATACTAATTTGTTTAAATCAGATTATATTCAAACAGTGTGCGATCATAAAAATTGCCTGTTTCTTTTTCTCATAATAAGATGTTTTCTGCAGGCATAAATCCAAATAAATATTGATATCATTCTGACGTTCAATATCCAGGTATTTCTTTTCGATAATTTGTCTTTCAATGCTATCAAGATTGCTCAATGCTCTCTCCATATGAAGGACTTTCATTTCTTTCTCACGGTCATTATCATATAGTTTCGGAAAAATATCTATGGTAATTCCTCTATCATTGAGTTCTTGTTTATTTAATTGCTGAATCTTTAAGGCTCTAAATAGCTTCAGTTCTTTCACAACGATAGAGCGAATTTTCTTTTCATCGACGTCTGGAAAGAAGGATAATTGATTACTCATTCATTCGCCCCCTATGGTATAATATTCCTACCAAGAATTAGACCAGAGCCGGGAGAAATCCTGGTGTTTTTTATTTCCAGCCCCAAGCCAAAGCTTAGGGCTTTTCCTATCATTCTAGTTGATCTGCTTCGTCAAAGTCTGGTGAATCAAATGGATCAACTTCATTCAGCTCTGGTGCATCAAATGGGTCCTCTTCATCTTTCTTGTTAGGTTCAGGCTGAACCTCACTCTCGTCCTTCACCTCGTCCAGTGACATTTGATTAGCAGCCACCTTTGTTGTACCGTCTTTCTCGATTGTGTACTCAATTCCCTCGTGTGGTTCATTGAATTCCTCAATAGACATTTGCGAAGGCTCGAGTAGTAAAGAAACACTTCTACCTGCATAAGGATACATCTTGTTCATTTTATCCTCACTATCACCCTTAACATTGAATTTCAATGTAGTTCTTTTAGAATCACGCTGTATGGATTTAAATTCCGCATTAATTTTCCCAACCTTGCTTGTTTCCACATCCAGATAAACGATGGACCCAGCCATACCCACCAGTTCCTGTGAATGTGGCAACTCATCTCCTTGCACATGAAACTCTAAAACTTCTTTTTTATCATCCTTTTGGATTTTCTTGAACAAAACATTTAATTGAGTTTTTGACATACTCGTAATTCCCCTTTACCCAGCCTTCTAAGGCGTTTTAATGTTTACAAGACCAATTACATTCAAATTTAAAAATAAAGCGAACTTACCACCATTCTGCATCACTTACTCATGTCGAATTGTGTCGAATGGATCTTTTTCATAATTTTTCGGTCTTTCGGAACCTTCCGAACGGGTTTCGAATGGTTTCGAGTGTTTCAGAAGGATGTTTCGAATCGTTCGGAAGTGCTTAGTCGGACTGTAAATGACGCTTGCTTTCACAATGTGCATAATTTTCGATTTGTGTTTTAAACAAAATCTTGTGTCAAAATGAGGGCTTTCCGAATATTATTTCAATATCTCCATGAATGGAGGTGTGTACAATGATTAGTCTTTTTAAAGAAATTCTAAAAGAGTTAATTATCCAAACTCTTTTAACAACAATTGAATTAGTTCTAAGATACTTTATTTAATTCTTTCAATAGAACCCGGTTCAGTCCAATGCTTCGTAAGATTGGATTGGCAGCAAGTAAGTAAAATTACAGATTACATAATAATAAAAACCTAACTTTCCACACCATCAACAAAGTTTTAAATACTCCATTTTTTATTCTTCGTCAATTTCATCATCAAGATACCTACAGCCTTAGCATTCCTTATATCCGTAGCTATCCTCATATTTATCTCCACAGGATGGTCATAGCTTTCACATTTTTGGACAATCCCTTTTGTTACAGTTTGTTTCATAAACTTCACTCCACAACCCTCTGCAACTTAGCAATCCAACCAGTCTCATGATCAACAAGGTTATATCGTACATTTTCAAAATCTGATTTAGTAAAAGCCTTATCATGTTGCTGTGCCCTTGATATAGGATAAACAACCTCGTAACCTCGTTTAATTAAATCTTCAATAGCTCGAACAATCTCATGCTGTCTTTTTCTACGGACGACTATTGCTTGAATTTTATTGGCCATATCGATAGCCTCGATTCTTATTCCAGAAAGAAAGCCAATCATTGGCCAACTTGATTTTATTAATCTCTTTCTTCCGTCTAGCCAAGGACTTCCACAACCGACGTTTCTGTTTGTCCGTCATACTAAGCCCTCGCCTTCTTTTTAGGCTTCTTTTCAACAATAGGCGGATAAAGAATTGTTTGGATCACTTCGGTTTGATAATCAGGTAGCATATGAAATCGCTGATTGTTTTTTTCAAGCCATAATTCCCTAGTGATACGAGCTATGATATATGCATCCACTACGTTGTCGCTCTTATGCTCATATCCAAAATGTTCATAAGCTGCTTTCATGACAGCTCGCTTCTTTTGGGCACCAGTAAGTCTTGTCTTGCTTCCGGCTTTTCCAATCCAACCTGTTACCTTTACGAATTTCTTAACAGCGTTTGGTGCAGCCTCGAAGTATTTCAGCCCTCGTTTATAAAGAGCATTTCTAATTCCCCAATGTAGACCACCAGCGAACATAGCCTTTTGTGTATCGAAGGGAAAACCCTCAATGCAGATAATGTCTCCTAGGCGAACATGTTCCATAATCTCATCGATAAGGGTAGACATGCGTTTCGGGTCCTCTTTACCTAATCCGGTAAGCTCTTTTTCTCTAAGGACAACACCGTTTTCATCCAATGCAACAAAACCTGTTTTGCTCGCTGGGTCAATTCCGACAAAACGCATTTTTCTTCTTCCTTTCCTGCAACTCTCTTGCGGCAGCATAACGGTCTATCAGTCTTGCAGATTCATCCGTTGCTATTTGGTAGAGTTGTTGATTAGTAGCTTGTGAGAGATTCATGTTTCGGCTACCCCTCCCGTATTTATTGTTTAATTTCACTTGGTAGCTCTGTGAATTTTTGTTTCCAATTCATAAAGAGCAGCTTAAATTCATTGACTCCAATATCCCGACCTTTAGCGAACGTTTGATTAATGATTTTCCCCTGTGAAGTGGTTTCTCCCTCACTCCATAGAAATTCAACTACATCAGCATCTTGTTCAATAGAACTTGATTCTTTAAGATCAGCTAACACGGGTCTTCTGGGTATTCCACCTTTTTCAGCTTCCCGTGTCATTTGGGAAAGCATCATAAAGCAGCAGTCCATATCCATAGCAATTTGTTTGGCTTGGCCAGTTACACGTCCGATAGCCAAGGCTCTTGTATCACCATTCGTTTGAGGTATGCTCATGATCTGCAAGTAATCAACAACAATCATGGCAATCTCCCCATACTTCTTTTTAAATTGCTTAGCAGTCGCTTTGATTTCATCAATGGTGACACCTGAGCTATCCTGCATAAAGATGGGCAAATATTCGAAGTTGTCATATGCACGATCGAGCAAGTCTTGTTCGCTAGGATTCAAATTCTTCATTTTGATTTTTTGAAAGGGTATGCCTGTTACTGCAGAAAGCATTCGATCTTTTAAAGAATTCCATTTCATTTCCTGACTCCAAACAAGCACTACACCTTTCTTTTGTTGCGCTACTCCATATATTCTTTGCAATGCAATTGCGGTTTTCCCAACCGAAGGGCGACCAGCACTTATAAAAAGCCAACCTCTCCATAATCCTTGGGCCCATCGGTCGTATTCTTTGAAACCAGTCTTAATAAATTCAGCAGGCGTTTTAAGATGGATATAATACTCGTCCTTTGTTTCTGAAAAACTAAGCATTTTTGAATTATCTTGTGGCCTTAATTCAGTCACTAGTTGTTCGACATAGGAAAAGAATTCTTCATCGGTTTCGTAATCATCTCTGGACATCCCTTGAATAATGTCAGCTGTATTTTTAATCCTACGTTCCATGGCTTTAGAACGAACAATCCTTGCATAATAATCAACGTTGGCCGTAGTTGGGCAAGAATCTGCTAAATCAGTAAGATAACCAACTCCGCCTAATTCTTCGATTCTTCCAAACCTCACATAAGCTTCCGTGACCGTTAAAATATCTACCGGATGCCCTTTCTTTTCCAAGTAACGCATTACTTTGTATAGCTGTTGGTGCCTACGATTCATGAAATCTCTTTCTTCGAGGAAAACAATTTCGTCCAGGACGTTAGCATCAAGGAAAACTGCTCCTAAAACAGATTTCTCAGCATCAAGTTCAATTCCAGTTGAAATCATTTGGATCGTTCCCTTCTGCTATCCATCGCTGAAACTCAATGTCTTTGTCTCTAGGATCATTCGAAGATAGATCTTTGCCTTTCGCCTTTTCGTTCACATAGTTTTCAAAGTTCTTTTGAGCAAATAAAGTGGATGGTCGTAAATATTCATTCATCTTAGGATCTTTTAACCATTGCTCGCACTTTAGATCGATTACGTGATAGAAGTCTTCTGGGGTTCTTCCTTCACTCATACGACCGTTAATCAGTTTTTTATTTGCTTCTGATTTGGAGCTGAATTTCTTACCTGCTTTAGCGTTTAGATAAGATATGATCTCGACATATATACTCTTATTCTTATTCTTATCTATATCTAGAGCGTTACTGTCACGTGATGTGACGTTACTCTTTTCTCCTAACTGTTTTTGCTTTTTTCTCTCTCTGTATTTCTTTGCTCTTTCAGCATTTTGTTGCTTTATTTTATCCATTCCCTCAATGTTTTGATGCTTCTCCCAGTTGTTCACAAAGATAGTTCCATTCTCAAAAATATCTATCATCTCGAACCTTTTAAGTGTTTCAATAGCAAGACGAATCGTATTAACCGGTTTGTTAAAAAGAGTGGAGAACATCTCCTCGTTATAAGGCATGTTCTCATTTATAAAAATTTGACCATCTGCATTGTTTTTTCCGGCTAGCGTCAACAATCGTACCCAAATGACAATAATGGCATCAGATTCTGGTATTGCTTGGATTAGGCGTATTTTTTCATCGTCGAACATGCTAGTGCTTAATTTAATCCATTTAATCTCTGGCATTTTTAATCACCCGTTCTTTATCCCTTAGTTGTTTCGAAAAGATGCTTGCTTGCTGCAATGTTTAAAGCGTCAAGGAACTGATTCAAATTCTTCTCTAGACCATTCTTTTGGTTAATTTGATGTGTAAGATTATGAACGATTTGAACAAGACGATGATTGCTTTCCTTTTCTTTTTTCAACAGATCCGCATAATACTGTTTCATATCTTCGAATTCTTTCTCGGTATAGGTAGCTTCTGTAGGTCCTTCGTCAACCTCCAAGCAGTCCAAAGGATTAATTCTTACGCCAGCAATGTCACCTTCAATGATTTGATAAGCCCATGTTGCATTAATTAAATTGCGCATCTCGATTACGCGAACCTTAAAGGCTGTTCCTTTTGCATACGGAATGCCAGCAAGTGTTAAATCTTTAATTAGTTGTACCTTCATTCAAAACACCTCGATTTCATAATGTTTACCTTCTTTAAATCCCTTCTTAGCCAACGCCCTCATCGTGGTCATTTTGGCTAACTCAGGCATGTTGTTACTGCTTGATAAATGTGTAAGGTATATCTTCTCTCCAAAGCCCTTTACGAGCTTAGAAAGAGCATTTGCGGTTTGTGCATTGCTTAAGTGACCGATGTCAGAAAGAATACGTGCCTGCACACTATTTGGATATTTGGAATACTCGACCATGGATGGTTCATGGTTACTCTCTATGATGTAAATATTCGAATCAGTCATTACCTCAATCATTGACTCGTCAACATGACCAGTATCTAAGCAGACAGACACTTTTTTGTAATTATCTTTGTCAATAATCGAGTAACCAAGAGGTTCAAATGAGTCATGGTGAATATGAAATGGGAGAACACGTAAGTGATCAATTTCAACAATGATTCTTGGTATGTTTCTTAATTCTTCATCAACGCTTCTGATGCTTTTCCATTCTCCCTCAGATGCGAACACAGGAATCCGATATTTATTAGCTAACGGGATCCCCTTTACATGGTCCGAATGGGCATGGGTCACAAATATGGCATCAATGGAATCAGGCCTAATCCCGACCTCCAGCAACCGTTTCTCAATCTTAGTTTTCGCAATGCCCACATCAACTAGAATAGTAGTGTCAGAGGAACGGATAGCTATACAGTTACCCGTTGATCCTGATGCCAGGATGTCTACTTTCATAATTAGTCCAACGAATCCGCATCTTGATTTTGCATATCCTGCATATCGATGTGCATGTCCATTAATTCGAGCAAGCCAACAAGCTGTGAAAGGGTAGGCTCACCATTGATGTCCGGTGCATTCTTAGCAATATAATCCGCCTTTGCCTTCTTGCCAGTAATACCAAGACGTTTAAATTTATTCTGCATTTCTGTTTTAGCTTCATCGATTGGGTCTTGATCAGGATTGGTAAGTTTATTGGGATTATCAATCACTTCCTGGTTAGGTGTAATATCTTTTCGCGCCTGTGGTTGATATTCAGGAATACCGCCTTCTGGTTCACCATGCGTGATGGTCTCATCTTCAAATTCAAGTCCGTATTGACGTTTAAGTGCACGTTGCTGCACATGCTTACCAAACATATCTGAGGTCCATTTATTCCAGTTATCTTTGTTTTGACCAGTAAACATATGGGCAATTTCATCAATGTCCATAATAACCGTTACAGGACGACGACCTTCTCTGTAAGCGATGGAATAAGCTCCAATAATCTTGCCACGTGGGAAGCCGATTTCATGAGTAACGACCTCAAGCTCTTTTGTCTCCTGATTTTTAGCAACTCTGAAATCATCATTTTCATGGACCATTTGAGTATCTGGTGGTTGGAATCCTTCTTGTTCACGCGCCTTTGAAAGATAAGCTTCTGCTGCAAATTGGATGCGTGCTGTTTGACCGTACTTGATGAAAAAGATTTCGTTTTTGAATGGATCTAGACCATATGATGCAGCCTTGTGTACGAATAATAGAAATTCCTGATCGTTTGCTGTTGGTGCAATTGAAGTTCGAATGACCTGCAGTACTTCTGGTTTGAATGTTTCTGTTATTTCTGGTGTATATTGCACGATAGAATTGTTAGCCATAAATAAATCCCCCTATTAATCTGCTATTTTAAAAACCCAACCAAGATGTTCAATCTGGTAATCTTCTATATTGCTTTCAAGCAATAATTCACCGCCTGGTAATTCGATGTATCTGTCACCTGTTAGAATTTCAGTATCCATAATGTCTGTTCCGAAATGTTCAGGCTGGGCGACCATGTTTGGATAACCTGTTTTAATAGTTTTCGTAATTTCAGGATGCTCGATATGTTCTTTAGGCATTAGGCATCCATCCCTTCAATTTTCAATTCCTGCCCTGCCACTACATGGGAGATAATCAACTGACCAACAGGCTCTTTAAAGCTCGTAATCGATTCAGCGTTATCTACAAAGACCGGAGTAATTACATTGCTTTGCTGTGAAAGAACATCCCTTAATTCCAGTCCTGCTCGAATTCCTTCTGAAAGGGAAAGCTTGCTGTATGGTTTACCGTCCATTTCAATTTCGAAGTCTGGACTAACTTCCCCATCTCCTTTGTTCTGCTTAAAGAGTCGGACTGAGAGATTAGTGAATAGAGCTTGTACCTTTTCAGCCTGTAATTCAGCTTCCTTGGCTCTGAATGCCTTGATACTATCCAGGATATAGATGGACTCATTAAGCGATGCGAGTGTGTCTTTTTCGTCTGCTGCAGCTTGTTGGACTTGTTCTGTTAGTCTGGTTACTTGCGAATGTTTTTGGATAGCCACACGTATTGGCTGGCCAGATTCATCAAGTAAACGGATTTCCTCTCGTAATTCAGCAGCATCGATGTATTCCAGTTCAGTAAGTTGGACTTGTAGGTCCTTGCGTTCCTTGACAAGCTGATTGTGGTTAGCTTTGTAATCTAACATTCTTGTAGCGTGATCATCTTTTACTGCCTTAACTGCCTCTTCATTTAAAGGTCTTTTACAGGTCCGACATGTATCTTCAATGACCTCATTTTTTAATGGCTCCCAGCGATCTTTTGACATTAATATCTGACTCTGCAGATTATTGATCTCTGCTTGAACTTTATTAAAGGCTTGATTCTTTTCCCAAATACTATCGAGTAAAGCTTCTTTCTCTCTCACCTGTTTATCAATTTGAGCAAGTTCCACTTTCAGAGAATCAATAGGAACGTTTATTTCAGAAAACTGTTCTAACTGCTCCTTAAGCGTCTTGGTCCTGCTTTGTGCTGCTATATATTTTTTATCCAGCCTCGTCTTGCTTTCAGCATGGATTTTCTTTATGTCATCAAGTGAATGTTTCTTTAATAGTTCAGATAAGGATTTTGATTGCTCGTCCGGCATATGTTTTAAGACTTCTTTATTTGCAGGAGCCATTACATATTGAAGTAGCATGGCTCGTTGTTTTTCCCAGTGCATAGTGAAAAAATAATTAGGATTGTACAAGGATAAAAACAAGTCCTTGTCGAATAACTTCCCAACGATCTCATTGAATTCTTTTGCTTTAGATGGGACGTCATTTACGTAATAAGAAGCCTTGCCTTTCTTAAGACCACGACCAAGTAAAAGGTCTTTCCCGTCAACATTTAGTAAAAGTGATACCTTCGTTTCTTCAGATTCGTATGTAATAGGTGTCGGATCTAACTTGCCACCAAAGGCATCTAAGCCATACAATACATACGAAGAGGATTCTGGAATTGTAGTTTTCCCTTTTGTATTATCCCCCGTGATCTCGGTTCTCTCGCCAAAGTTAACTGAGAGATCACGGTGGGATTTAAAATTTTCAAATTTTGCATTTATGAAATGGATTTTCATCGATTAAGCCTCCTTATAAGAAACTAAAACGGGACAATTTTTGATTTCATAAATTAGTTCATGATTTTCGTTGTAAAGTTTGTAAACACCATCTTTTTCGATAATGTCGTCCACTTGATTTTTGCCTACCACAAATCTTGCACGTACGCTGGCCACCACTGTTACTGACTGAATTACTCGTTCCATTTTTCCTCATCCTCTCTGTTATCTGATGTATACACTTTTGTTTACATTGGAATTTCACTTAATTTAATGACCACTTTCCTGTATATAATTCCTTTAAAAAGAACACGCACGTTCGTTATTCGGCATAATTCGACATTCTGAAAATAAAAAAATAAGGATGTTTCTTGTTAATATGATGATTGTTCCTTAACCCACATGAGCAAAAATGATTCTGCTTCCAATGCTGGAAAGTACCACTTGCCGCCAATCTTATATTTCGGAAAACGTTTGTCATAAAAAAATTTTTCTTTTACGGTATTCTCACTCATACTCGTTTGCCTACAAAGTTCTTTCATATCCCACAAAGTGCGATTGTATTCAATACGATCAAGACGTTTCTGTAATTCTTCTAAGAAAATTTTTTCAACGATCTTTTCGTCCACTTGAATATCAAGCATATAAACACCCTCCTTTTTAAAGAACAATTTTGTTCTTTCGGCAGAATTCGACATTTTTAGTTTAAAAAAAGTGAGGTTATTCAACCTCTAAAAAATTCCGCCTGACTTACGTATTGCGTAAGTTCGAGTTAAAAAAAATATCTATCCCTTCATTTGGAGTTAAATCTAATGTTCGGTAAATCGCATTCATCAACTCATGAGAAGGATTATGCGCTCCGTTCAATAAATTACTAATAGTGTGAGGAGTAGCTCCGATTGCTAAAGCAAATTCTTTTCTACTTTTATATCCCTTAAGAACTATTTTAGATTCAAGGAGTTGAGTATTTATTGAACTTTTTGTCAATCTACAACACCACCTTTCGTATTACGTAAGTAAAATATATCATGGTAAAAAAAATAAAACAAGCATATGACGAAAGTTATTTATGCTTTTATTAAAAAATACTTTCATTTTACGTAAGTATACGATATAATCGCTTTGACGAAAGGAGGTGTTTATATGAATATAGGCGAAAGGTTGAAAAAAGCAAGATTAAAAAAGGGATTGACGTTACTTGAAGTAGCCGAAAGGTTAGGAAAAACTGAAGCAACAATACAGAGATATGAAAGTGGAAACATTAAGAACCTTAAAAATGACACTATTTTAGATCTGGCAAAAGTTTTGAAAGTCTCTCCTGCATATTTAATGGGTTGGGAATCAGATATAACCGAAGAAAAACCAACCAATCTAATTCCAATATCACAACAGACTGTTAAAATACCCATTTTAGGTGCCATTGCATGTGGAGATCCAATCTATGCTGAAGAAAACTTTATTGGCTATAGATATGAATTTGCTGACACTTTACCAAGTGGAAAAGTATTTTACTTAGAGGCTAAAGGAAAGTCGATGGAACCAACAGTTCCTAATGGATCTTGCGTATTAATACGTGAGCAACCAGATGTGGAATATGGAGAGATAGCCGCAGTATTAGTAAATGGAGATACACAGGCCACTTTAAAACGTGTAAAGAAACAAGGAAATGTAATTATGTTAATGCCGGATAATCCGAACTATGAACCTTACATAGTGACAGAGGAAAACCCAGCAAGGATAATCGGAAAAGCAATTCGATTTACGCAAGACCTTTAAATTTCTAGCGCTAGCAATTTAATCAGAAGAGTAGACGACGGTCTGCTCTTTTTCTAAAATTTGAAAGGAGTCTACAAATGGCCACTTTCCACAAATATAAGAAGAAAGGTTCCAATAAAGATTTTTGGGAATATCGAGTCTATTATCAGGATCCTATTACAAAGAAATCTAAAGAAAAATCTAAGAAAGGTTTTACTAGCAAACCAGAAGCGAAGTTAGCAGCTGAAGAAACAGAAAGAATGATTCGTGAAGGCTATGAAATGACAAAGGAATCTTTGAAAACTTATTTGGAGACTTGGCTTAAAGAATACAAAAAAGGCACTGTGGCCAAAAACACTTTTGAATTACATGAGCGTAATGTTAAAAATCACATTATCCCTTACTTTAAAAATATCCTCGTGGACGAAGTAAAGCATATCATGTATCAAAAATTCATCAATCATCTTATCGAGAAAGGTTACAGCAAGCGTACTGTGGAGATTATTCACGGAACCATGTACAACGCTTTTGAGAAGGCTAGGATAATTGGAAAGGTCAAAAGGAATCCTTGTGAAGGTGTCGAAATAAAAGGTAAAGATAAAGAACATGGTATCAAATTTATTGAATCCGAGCACATTTCTGATTTTCTTAAAGAAGCTTATAAGTATGATTATATCTATTGGATTTTTTATAAGGTCCTAATTGAAACTGGAATGCGTAAAGGTGAAGCAGCCGCTCTCCAATGGACTGATGTGGACTTAAAAGAAAAAACAATCAATATTAATAAGTCACTTGATTTCCAAGAAGCATCTAAAAATCCTGACGAAATGTTTGGAGACGTTAAAACTTACCATTCTAAACGAACGATCACAATTAGCCAGAGACTTGCTAATGATCTACATTTCCACAAGAAATATCAGAATCAAAACAAGACAGCACTAAATGATAACTATCATTTTGAACATAACTTGGTTCTTTGTCGAAATGATGGAAATTACATGCCAAAATCAAGTTTGTTTAATTCCTTTGCCCGAATATTAAAAAAGGCTGGTCTCTCTAACTTACCAATCCATTCATTAAGGCACACACATGCAGTATTACAATTGGAATCCGGAGCTAGTATGAAATATTTACAAGAGCGTTTAGGGCATGGAAGTATGCAAATAACTTCTGATGTTTATTCACACATTAGTAAAAAAATCGAAAAAGACGAGATGAATAAATTCGAGGAGCATATGAAAAATGTACTCGAATAACTTCTTTTTGAAACAAAACCGGGCATTTATCGGGCAGTTGCTAAAATAGGCGGAAAACTATTTAACTTGCCCGATGTAAAAAAAAGCCCGATACTAGCAGTATCAAGGCTTTCATTTGATTAATACATGTTCATGTATTGCTCACGTTCCCATGGGTGAACTTGCGTTCTAAACATATCCCACTCAATCTCTTTTGCCTCAATGAAATGTTCTAATAAGTGATCACCTAGAGCGTTCATAATCACTCCATCTTCTTTTAATTTTTCCAATGCAGCAAATAATGTTGCAGGAAGATCTACGATACCATTTTCTTCGCGTTCTTCTTTAGTCATTACATAAATGTTACGGTCAATCGGAGCTGGCGGAGTCATTTTATTCTTAATCCCATCAAGACCTGCTTTCAGTATGACAGCAAGTGCTAAATACGGATTAGCTGCTGGGTCAACACTTCGTACTTCAACACGAGTGCTTATTCCACGAGAAGCCGGAATACGTACAAGCGGACTACGGTTCTGAGCTGACCACGCAACATAGCAAGGTGCTTCATAACCCGGTACTAAACGTTTATACGAGTTAACGGTTGGGTTTGTTACCGCAGTAAAGTTCGGAGCATGCTTAATGATCCCTGCAATGAATTGTTCAGCCGTTTCACTTAATTGGAGGTTACCTGATTTGTCATAGAATGCATTCTCACCATCTTTAAATAAAGATACGTTACAGTGCATACCAGATCCACTTACTCCGAACAGTGGTTTTGGCATAAATGTTGCATGCAAACCATGTTTACGAGCAATTGTTTTTACTACAAGTTTGAACGTTTGAATATTATCACAAGCACTCACGGCATCTGCATATTTAAAATCGATTTCATGCTGACCTGGTGCTACTTCATGGTGAGAAGCTTCTATTTCAAAGCCCATTTCTTCTAGTTCAAGTACGATATCACGACGGCAATTTTCACCTGAATCTGTTGGCGCAAGGTCGAAATAACCACCTCTATCATTTAATTCAAGTGTAGGTTCACCATTCGCATCCAATTTGAATAGGAAGAATTCTGGCTCTGGTCCAAGATTAAACTCTGTAAAGCCCATTTCTTTCGCTTCAGCTAGGACTCGTTTCAGATTGGTACGCGGGTCACCACTAAAAGGAGTTCCTTCTGTCGTATATATATCACATATTAAACGTGCAACTTTCCCTTTTTCTGAAGTCCACGGAAAAATCACCCATGTATTAAGGTCTGGTTGTAATAACATATCAGATTCTTCGATACGCACAAACCCTTCAATTGAAGAACCATCGAACATCATTTTATTATCTAGTGCTTTATTTAACTGGCTTACTGGGATTTCTACGTTTTTAACTGTTCCTAGAATATCCGTAAATTGGAGTCGAATATATTTCACATTTTCCTCTTTGGCCAAACGAATAATATCTTCACGAGTATACTTTACCATGAACAACTTCCTCTCTTAATTCTGTTTTTTTGATTTTATTTAATGAAAAAATCTGGACATATCTCCTTGACGCAGCGTTGTGCGATGCCTGCCACCATGCAAAAGTTCTGATTTTAAAAGCTTCCGCAATTCTCCGTCACTGAGATCTTTCCTAATTTCTTCTGACTTCTGAATCGGTTTATTCGAAACAAGTTCCGTTTCATTTACAATTATAAGTTTCTTAATACCGGCTAAGTTGACACCTTGTTCTAGTAGATCTTTTATCTCTAAGAGACGATCTATGTCATTCAAGGAAAACAGTCGCCTATTTCCTTCTGTTCTCATAGGAGTAATTAATTGATGCTCTTCGTAATAACGAATTTGACGAGCGGACAATTCGGTAAGCTGCATGACAATTCCAATTGAGAAAAGAGGCATCGAACGCCGAATGTTGCTACTACTCATCTTCAGCATCCTCCTTATTGGTTTTCTTATTTATATTATATTAAATGTTAGATTTATTGTCAATCATATGTTACATTTCCTAACATGTTTTTAGTTTAGTTTTTTTAAAAACAGAATTGTTCATAAAAAGTTTTGCAACCCATTCGTATGAAGACGCAATTTCACACGCTTTCCATCATAACCTTCCCCTAGATAAGTTTCTTGTCAATCAAGGAGTCTACTGCTGTTAACACAGCAATTTTTACATGTTCATATGTTAACCCACCTTGAACATACGCTACATATGGTGGACGAGTTGGACCATCTGCCGTCAATTCAATGCTTGCACCTTGAATAAATGTTCCTGCTGCCATAATAACATCATCAACATATCCCGGCATATAATTAGGATAAGGTGTAACATGAGAATTTATCGGTGAGGCATATTGGATCGCTTGACAAAACGCCACCATTTTATCCTTATCATCAAATTGAACAGATTGAATTAAATCTGTTCGCTTGGCATCCCATCGCGGTGAGGTATTCATACCCAACATTTCAAGTAGGGCTGATGTAAAAACCGCACCCTTTAAAGCTTGACCGACTACATGAGGTGCGAGAAAGAAGCCTTGATACATTTCTTGAAGGCTATAAAGAGACGCCCCTGCTTCCGCTCCAATACCTGGTGACGTTAAACGGTAGGAACACGCTTCAACATATTCTTTTTTGCCGACGATATAGCCGCCTGTTTTTGCAAGACCACCACCTGGGTTTTTTATTAAAGAACCTGCAATTAAATCAGCACCGACATGACAGGGCTCTTTATCCTCAACAAACTCTCCATAACAGTTGTCAACAAAAACAACTAGGTTAGGGTTAATATCTTTTACAAACGATATCATTTCTTCAATTTCAGATATCATAAAGGATGGCCGCGTTGCATATCCTTTCGAACGTTGTATACCAATCATCTTTGTTTGAGGAGTAATTGCTTTTTTCACAGCATTGAAGTCTATTTCCCCTTCATCAGTCAACATAACAGAATTATAATCAATATTAAATTCTTTTAATGAACCGATTCCCGTACCACGAATCCCTACTATTTCTTCTAATGTGTCATAAGGCTTGCCTGTTATGTATAATAGCTCATCTCCTGGCCGTAGAATACCAAACAACGCAATGGAAATGGCATGAGTTCCGGAAATGATTTGCGGTCGTACTAGACCTGCTTCTCCACCAAATACCTCACTATAAATTTTTTCTAATGTATCTCTTCCATAATCATCATACCCATACCCTGTAGTAGGAATAAAATGCGAATCACTTACTTTATTGCTTTGGAAGCTTTGTAAAACACGAAACTGGTTTAGCTCCATCATTGTATGAATATCTTGGTGTATTGGGGCTATTTGAGCTTCAGCCTGTTCTGTTAATTTTTTAAGTCTATCTCCATTCGTTAAATGCTGATACATGTTGAGTCTCCTTCTTATTCCAATCATTAAAATCAGATTTTTAAGATAAAGTAGTGATGAATGTCCTAATCATAACAAATGAAAATACCATTTCACAATTCATCCTAATAAAACAGTCTTGATCATCCTGAACCCAACTAAAGCGCAAAGAAAAAGATTCAGGTTCTCAAATTGCATCACCTTATAAAGGTGGTGGCGCGGAGCTAATTTTGCGAAGTCCCGCCCTTTTCCACAGAAAAGTCGTTAATAATCATAACACCTTCTAAGCTTGTTAGCAGTAGAAAACTCTTGAAAAACCAGTGGTTTCTGCTAAAATCAGATAGGTTGTCATAAAATAGAATAATGAAAGAACAGCGAGGAATTCCGATGACATGGGAGATACTAACAATAATTGGCACGATTGCTTTTGCTATAAGCGGCGCAATTATTGCGATGGAAGAAGAATATGATATATTAGGCGTTTACATTGTGGGAGTCGTCACCGCTTTTGGCGGGGGAGCCTTACGAAATCTATTAATTGGTGTTCCCGTTTCCGCGTTATGGGATCAAGGCACAAACTTTATTATTGCAATAATATCTATAACGATTGTATTTCTCTTCCCCAAAAATTTATTAAAACATTGGAAAACATGGGGAAATTTTACTGATTCAATTGGGCTCTCAGCTTTTGCCATTCAAGGTGCACTTTACGCCATTGACTTAAATCGGCCTTTAAGCGCCGTTCTCGTAGCTGCCGTACTTACAGGTTGTGGCGGCGGAATGATTCGAGATTTATTAGCGCATAGAAAACCACTTGTTTTGAAGGATGAAATATACGCTTTATGGGCAATTATTTGCGGTCTTTTCATAGGTCTCAACAGTTCTATAGAACCTTGGCAGTTATATAGCTTATTCCTTGCGATTACAGCATTAAGAGTTCTTTCCTACTCGTACAACTGGAAACTTCCGGCAAGGAATATTAAACAATACAACTGATTGTTAATATGTTATATAAGGTGAATTTAAATGAATTAGGGCTGCACTTTAGGCATTTCTCATCTCCTAAAAGCAGCCCTTTTCTAATATTCATCAAGAATATTGTTTTCTTTTAGACAATTTTCAATTAGTAAATCGGGTTTACTTTTATCTCACTCTTAACAGACAGTAATCCCCTCAAATTTATGAAGAACAAAGAAGATAGGTAGGGGACAAACTGCCCGTAAAGGTTCGATTGATGAGATACAGCGAAACTTACCTTTGTGGCTTTCAAAAGGTAGAGTTGAGGCCACAGGAAGTGGGTCACAAAGACATTGCCGCAGGACGCGGCGTACTTAACGCTTTATCGAAGATATTAGCGACTCTAGAACGGAACTAACAATCAGTAGGGATGAAGAAAAAACCCACTGATTGAAGTTTCACTTTATCTATTCTTCATCTTCATCAAAAACAAGGTCCTGACTCCTTAAGGTCACAAGGTCTCCTCGATCATATGAATCTTCAAGCAATAACCGCATCGCTTGTGATCGTATTGATTTTTCAATAATATTTCGAATATAACGACCATTTGAAAAAGACACCAATCTCGGATCCGCCTTGATTATAATTAAATGCTCCTTCAATTTACGTTCCGCATCCCTGCTAAGTACATATTCCCGATCATCCATCATTCTTTGTCCGATTTCCATCAATTGTTCAATCGAATAATCCGGAAAGTCTACCACAATAGGAAATCTTGAATGAAGACCAGGATTCAGGGTTAGGAAATGATCCATCTCCTTTGAATAACCGGCCAGGATTAATATGAATTCGTGCTGGCGATCTTCCATATGCTTTACAAGCGTATCAATTGCTTCTTTCCCAAAATCCTTTTCTCCCCCTCTACCAAGGGAATAAGCTTCATCAATAAACAAGATTCCGCCGATTGCTTTTTTAATTAAATCACGAGTTTTTTGAGCTGTATGCCCAATATACTCGCCTACAAGATCCGCTCTTTCCACTTCAATTAAATGACCTTTAGATAAAACATTCATCTTATGGAACAGCCTGCCGATTAACCTAGCTACTGAAGTTTTCCCTGTTCCTGGGTTACCTTTAAACATCATATGAAGAGCTTGCCGTCCAGCCTTCAACCCTCGCTCTTCTCGTTTCTTATTCACATAAATCCATGCGTATATTTCTTTAATCATCCGTTTCATTTCATCCATCCCAACCAATTCTCCCAGTTCCTCTTCTATTTCTTTCAGCGCTATATGTTGAGGAGGAATATCTTGATCGTGCCTTTCACGTATCGGCGGATCTTTCGGTATAGGCTTCCGCTTTTGTCCATTTAAGACAATATTAATCTGTCCGTTATTTTTTTTACGGATCGGTTGTTCCAATGTATTCACCTCTCATAGAACGATTAGAAATGACAAACTCTCATAATGTTCGCCAATTATTTTGTTTTTCCATAATTAAATGAGAATCATGTCATTTCCTGCGCTTTCCCAAGAAATAATCCCTCATTTATTTATATTCATGAACGAGTTACATCAGTAGTATTTGTTAAAAATAGTACAGCACAACAAAAGAGCAAACATAAGAAAAGCCAAGAAGGTGTGTTTTCCCTTCTTGAAGCTTATTATCTTTTCTACAGCTTTATCGGGTACTGGAACTAGAAAGACTAGACCTTCGTGGGGCTTCAATACAAAAATGAAGCACGCGACTTGGATCAAACACCCCATTTTAATGAACTACAACTTCACCACAACTATATTTTCTAGACCAAATAAAAATCCCCACTTAAAAACAGATGAATGGTTCTGTTTTTAAGTGGGGATCGCTGTACGTATAATTCCATTTATTCTTTTGCTTCAAAATCAATTTGCACATTTTTTTGTGGAGCAAAAGTGGAAATTGCATGTTTAAAGACCAACTGCTGCTTTCCTTCAGATTCAAATAAAACGGTAAAGTTATCGAATCCTTTAACAAGTCCTCTAATTTGAAAACCATTTAATAAAAAAACAGTCACATATGTACTATCTTTTCTTAACTGATTTAAAAATTGATCTTGAATATTTACTTGTTTCATCATTATTCCTCCTCATTCTCTCTATGTATTACATATTCGCGTTAAGTGATAGCTTTCCTGCTATATATGTGGATATTTCTTCAGAAACAAATGAATTATTTCCCTGTTCTTGCACCTCATACCATTTTACATCCATTTTATTACGAAACCAAGTAAGTTGACGCTTAGCGTAGCGTCGTGAATTTTGTTTTAATGCTTCAACTGATTCATCGATCGTTAGCCTATCATCGAAGTAATCGTATAATTCCTTATATCCAATTGCCTGTATCGACTGACAATCTCTCAAACCTTGTTCATGAAAGCTCTTTACTTCTTCCATTAATCCCTGTTCCATCATAACATCAACGCGTTGGTTAATCCGCCGATAAAGTGCTTCACGGTTCATCGTCAAGCCGATAAGAGCTGTATCATACTTTAATTCGGATGTTTGCTTTTCGAGTTGATTAGACATCGTGATTCCTGTGCAATAATAAATTTCCAACGCTCGAATAATGCGCCTAATATTGTTAGGATGAATTCTCTCAGCACTTCCAGGGTCAATTGACCGAAGCTTCTCAATAAGAGGTTCAATTCCATCTGTTTCCACAATAGATTCCAGCCTTTTTCTATATTCTAAATTAGAAGGGGCCTCTGAGAATTGATAGTCATAAATTACAGATTGAATGTACAATCCTGTACCTCCAACAATAATCGGCAGTTTACCACGCTTCTGAATATCTGCAATTGCCTGATTCGCTTGCTCTTGAAAATCTGCCGCACTAAATGACTCATTTGGTTCTTTAATATCTAGCAGAAAGTGAGGGATGCCCTCCATTTCGTCAGGTGTTATTTTTGCTGTTCCGATATCCATCCCTTTATAAACTTGCATAGAATCTCCGCTTATAATTTCACCATTAAAACGCTTCGCCATTTCTATACTCAGTTTTGTTTTCCCGACTGCTGTTGGGCCAATAATGACAAGTAACTTATTTTTTTCTTGTTCCAAAACATTCACTGCCTTATTTAATTTTTACTTTTCGTACGTTTAAAGCAGTCAAACATCATTCATCATAGACAAATGATAAATCGTTTATACCTATTAAACGCACGTAAAGTTATTTTCTCCAGACTCTGCATACACTAAATTAGTCTTACCTTTATAAACTACATCACGCGTTTAAACATCTTCTCCATGTCATAACCAGAGTAATGAATAATAATCGGCCTACCGTGAGGGCATGTAAAAGGATCAGATGATTGTCGCAGTTCATCCAAAAGTGCTTGAATTTCATCATTGCGAAGATGGCGATTAGCTTTAATGGAAGCCTTACAACTCATGAGGATGGCTGCTTCCTCACGAAGTTTCCTTATATCCACTTTTTTCATAGATAAGAGTTGTTCAATCATTTCTTCGATTATTTCCTGTTCAATTCCTTTAGGAAACCATTGCGGATGAGCTCGTACAATGAAGGAATTGTAACCAAATTCTTCTAGGAAAATTCCGACCCTTTCCAACTCTTCCGTATTCTCATTGATGCGAATGCACTCGTCATTAGAAAATTCCAATGTAATAGGGACGAGCATTTCCTGAAGTTCATTTTCAACACGACCCACTTTTTCTGAAAAATACTCATACTTAATTCGTTCTTGAGCAGCATGTTGATCAATAATATACAGGCCATTTTCATTTTGGGCAAAGATATACGTTCCATGCATTTGACCGATCGGATAAAGCACAGGCACTCTTGGCACATCTTTCGCAATAATTTCAGTCCCATCAGAAAATACCTCATTCATATTTGTTTCACAATGAAATTCAGTCGGTGAGTCCTCATCTGCTGCTTCATGACTCACTATATCTTCTTGGTATGGTTGAAAGACTCTCATTTCTTCATGAAGATTATCGGGATATGCTCTGTCAAGTTGCAAAGCAGACTCATCACGAATATACGACTGACCACTGATTTGATGATTCTCCCCTTCATTCCTCAACGTTTCTTTTATAATCGTTGAGTCTTTTTTTGCACTTTCAAGTATTTCATTCCCCTTTTGATCGACATGTCCTAGGTCTAGTGACGTTTGCTCACTTTTCAACTGTTCTTTTTGTATTGGAGCGAATCCACTTGGAATTAATGCTCTTTCTTTAAAGGCTGATTTTATTGTTTCAGTGACAAGCTGGTTCAATTCTTGTTCTTTACTCAATCTCACTTCCATTTTTGCAGGATGTACATTGACATCGACTAATATTGGATCCATTTGAATAGATAGAAGAACTATAGGATATCTACCGATTGGAAGTAGCGTGTGAAAACCTTCCGAGATTGCTTTTGCCAATGGATAGTTTTTGATAAATCTTCCATTTATCATCGTTGAGATATAATTTCTGGATGCACGAGTAATCTCCGGTAAAGCAATATAGCCTTGAATGGTGAAGTCTAATGACTCACCAGTAATTGGGATCATCTTCTTCGCAATATTAATCCCATAAATGGCAGCAAGAACTTGTCGAACATCATCATTGCCGTTCGTATGGAGTAATCTTTTTCCATTATGTGTAAGTTGAAAAGAAACTTCTGGATGGGAAAGAGCAAGCCGGTTGACGACATCTGTAATATTACCTAACTCCGTATGGATGGTTTTCATATATTTCAAACGTGCAGGTGTGTTATAAAACAAATCAGAAACGAGCAGATCCGTGCCTTTTCTACTGGAATAGGCGGATAACTCTTTAATAAGTCCCCCCTCAAGCATAATCTTCGTTCCCGGTCCGTCTCCTGTGCTTGTTTTCATTTCAAATTTAGAAACGGATGCAATACTTGGGAGCGCCTCACCACGAAACCCCAAAGTACGAATCCTGAATAGATCATTTTCATCTTTGATTTTACTAGTTGCATGGCGATGAAATGCCTTTTTTACATCCTCTGGAAGAATCCCATCACCATTATCAATAATCCGAATTGAGGATAACCCCGCTTCTTCAATTTCAATTTCAATGATTGAGCTGTTCGCATCAATCGCATTTTCCGCAAGTTCTTTGACAACTGATGCAGGTCGTTCAACTACTTCACCAGCAGCGATTTTATTCGATAACGCTTCATCGAGTTGGACAATGTTTCCCAAGTTATCACCTCACATTTATTTTAGTTTTTTTTGCAGTTTATAAAGCATATTTAGTGCATCAAGTGGTGTCATGTCCATTATTTCTACTTTTTTTAGATCCTCAAGTACTTTAATTTCTTTTGAAGAAGAGACCTTCTCCTCTGAAGGCAACGCCTGTTCAAAAAATGATAATTGAGCTTCATTTGCTGATTCTTGTTTATGTTGATTATTTGCTTCGTAAACAATCTCAGAGCTGGCTGCTTGTGGGACAGCTAATGTATTTCCTTGTTCAAGCTGTGAAAGAATGACGTTTGCGCGGTTGATCAACGCCTCTGGCAATTGAGCAAGCTTTGCTACATGGATTCCGTAACTTTTATCTGCAGGACCTTCTTTTATTTTATGAAGAAATACAACATGGCCATTTTGCTCAACAGCACTTACATGAACATTTTTCAATTTTGGTAGTTCTTCATCTAAAACGGTCAGTTCATGATAGTGAGTCGAAAAGAGCGTCTTCGCCCCTATTTCTCCATGAATATATTCAATGATCGCTTGAGCAAGTGCCATGCCGTCATATGTGCTTGTACCGCGGCCTATTTCATCAAATAATATTAAACTATCTGCAGTCGCATTCGTAATGGCATTCCTCGCTTCTAACATTTCAACCATAAAAGTACTTTGCCCAGAAATTAAATCATCCGCAGCCCCAATCCGGGTAAACACTTTATCAAATATCGGTAATATCGCTTCGTCTGCCGGAACATAACAACCGATTTGCGCCATAATAGACGTTAAGGCAATCTGACGCATATACGTACTTTTCCCCGACATATTCGGACCAGTAATAAGCAAAACTTCTCTTTCAGTGTCCATATAGCAGTCGTTAGGGACATATTCCTGTGATTGCAACACTTTCTCAACGACTGGATGTCGACCATTCTGCAATACAATCTTTTTATCATCTGAAAAAGCAGGTTTTACATAATGTCGTTCTTCACTTATCGTCGCAAAGCATTGTAGCACATCTAGCTCACTAACTTGTTTAGCCAGAGCTTGCAAACGTGGGATAAATTCTTTAACACGCTCACGAATCCCGATAAACAGATCATATTCAAGCCGAATGCTGTTTTCTTCAGCCTGAAGAATCAATGCTTCTTTTTCTTTTAATTCAGGAGTGATAAACCGCTCTGCATTCGATAAGGTTTGTTTCCGTTCATAACGGGAATCATCCAGATTCTGAAGATTTGCTCGCGTTACTTCAATATAGTAACCAAACACTCGATTATAACCGATTTTCAACGATTTAATCCCGGTTTTTTCTCGCTCTTCTCGTTCAAGGGTAGCAATCCATGTCTTCCCATTCCGACTAGCATCACGGTATGTATCCAGTTCGGCGTGAAACCCGTCTTGAATGAAATTCCCTTCTTTTATCGAAAGTGGTGGATTATCAATGAGTGATGTTTCCAATAAATCGGTCAGCTCTTCGCAAGGATCAATTTCTTCAGATAGCAAAGCCATGTCTTCATTTTCAATACTAGCAATAATGCCACGTATATTCGGGAGCTGTTTCAGCGAACGCTTTAACTGAATTAAATCCCTTGCATTGACATTGCCAAACGCGACCCGACCAGCTAATCTTTCCAGATCATATACTTCTTTTAAACGCTCGCGAAGGTCTTGCCTTTCAAAATAATGACGAATAAGTGTTTCAACAAGATTGCTTCTATGACCAATTTGGGCCCTGTCAATTAAAGGGCGATCAATCCATTGCTTGAGCATCCTTCCACCCATCGCTGTTTTTGTTTCATCAAGTAGCCATAAAAGGGAACCCTTCTTGCCTTTACCACGAATCGTTTCGGTGAGTTCTAAATTTTTTTTAGAATAATAATCCAACTTCATATAATGATCCGTTTCATAGGACTGCACAATTTGCAGATGATCTAGGCTTCTTTTCTGAGTCCGAAATAAATAATGCATCAGTCTTGAAGCCGTCTTTTTACTCTTTTGATCCTCTAGATTTGTTAATAAGTTTGAAAACTGATCGTTTACATCGATTTGATCTTCGAAAGAAAGTACAGAAACACCTCGATCCTTCAGCTGCCTTTGCCGAGCCTCTTGGAAATTAGCCGCTAACACGACCTCCTTCGCCCCAACGATCGCTAATTCATTAAACACGCTATCAAAAGAACCATTTATAATGGTAACCTTGCTTTCCCCAGTTGTTAAATCGGCATAGACAAATCCAAATGTCCCATCGAAAAAATCAGTGATAGAGGCAATGTAATTATTTTCTTTCTCATCCATCCCTTTACCATCCATTTTCGTACCTGGGGTTATTAATTGGACTACTTCACGACGAACGACTCCTTTTGCTTGCTTAGGGTCTTCGGTTTGCTCACAAATTGCGACTTTATATCCTTGCTCTATTAAAACATCTATATAAGAAGCTGCAGAGTGATAAGGGATTCCACACATCGGAATACGGTCTTCACTACCACCACGGCTTGTCAACGTAATTTCGAGTTCTTGTGAAGCTTGTACGGCATCCTCAAAAAACATTTCATAAAAATCGCCTAAACGAAAAAATAAAAAGGCATCTTGGTACTCTGCCTTAATTTTTAAATATTGTTGCATCATCGGCGTATTCGCTGCCATTGTTTCAAAACCTTTCCTGCTAAGATCTTTGTTTGGATTCATTATAACATACGGCCCCTGCTGGTTTCACGTATACTCTTTTGGAAAAGCGTCAAGCAAAAATTTCAAATCATTTTATTTACAATAAAAAATAGCAACATTTTTCCATAATGAAACCGGATGAACGATTGCACATCCGGTCTGATTGCAGGTACTAAAGTTTAATCCTTGGATTTATTCATCTTCAAATTCGTCTAGAAAATCTGGATCTAGATCTTCGAAATCATCGTCTAAATCTGAATACCAGTCATCATCATCACAGCCATGTGGATTAACAGCAACACAAACCTTCGTCTCTCCAATGACTTCCACAAAGAATTCCCGTTCCACATGAACAATGATTTTTTGTCCACATGGAGAAATGCAGGCTTCAATGCAATTTGGCTGTTGTACAGCTTTTGCTATAACATCTTGATCATCATGGCAATCAGGATCACGATATTTCAACGAGATAAAGTCACAATACGTAACCTTTTCCGTGACGACTTCGGTTTTTGTATTATGATTATACGAATACCAAACGTTAATCTCGTAGCTGCCGCGAATTTCTACCTTCTTGCCAATTTTCTCTGCTTCGTACTTATGGTTGATGATCCAACAGCCTAGAATGCTTGTGGGATGATGAGCCGGGCAAATGGTGTGTTGGGACTTCGTAAATTTTCGTCCTTTTGCCACCACCGCTTTCGTTATAATCTCTCTATAGTGTGACATGCTAGCGAACCCTCCTCATACAGTTTCCATTCATCCTATGCGTGTAAAAAGTCTAGTGTGCAAGTTATTTTGATTTAGAAACTGGATGTAATTAGTTTTTAACCTACACTAGTCTATGCGTCCCCATAGGGATATGTGTCATAGCTGTTGGAGTCGGTAGATAGCAAGAATTAGTAATGATATCACGCTGTTTTCAGGTAAAAGAAAGAGGATGTCCCTAATTAGGGCATCCTCTCTGTCTTATTTATGAACAACCATTACCACCTGCGCGCACTTTAGAACCCGTTTCGCCACTTAATAGATCGCCTTCAGTCGTTTCAATAATAATATCTGTTACTCGATTAGAAATCTGTGAAGCAACCATTTGTAATAAATCGTTTACGTCCACCTGTGACTGCTTGAATTCCTGAACAATTGGTAAATCATCCAATTCTTCTTCAATTGCGGTAAGTTTGCTTTGTGTTTGTTGATAAGCCTTCTCTTTTCCATAATTTCGGAAATTAACAACTTGCTTTTGCAGACTTTTCATGCTCGCAATCATTTCACGCACTTTCTGATTTTCATTGATTTGCGCTTCTGCGCGTTTGAAAAAGTCAACTTCATCTGTTTCTGCAATCATTTTCGCTAGATCTGCTGCTTTAGCTAGAATTTCATCTTTTGTAAAGTTTGCCATCTTTATTCCCCTTTGACCGCTGCCACTTCTTCAACCATATCACCTTTTAACGACCATGTTTTCGCTTCGATTACTTTCACTTTCACAATTTGGCCAATTGCAGATTTAGGTCCTTTGAAGTTGACTAGTTTATTTTTCGTCGTATATCCGGCTAAAACGTCTGGATTATTTTTACTTTCACCTTCGACAAGCACTTCAACAATTTGACCTTCATATGCCTTCATTTTTTCAGCAGACGATTCGTTTACAAGTGCATTCAATCGTTGCAAACGTTCTTTTTTGACTTCCATTGGGATATTATCCTTCATTTTTGCAGCTGGAGTCCCTTCGCGTGGTGAATAAATGAACGTATACGCTGCATCGAATCCGACTTCACGGAACAATGATAACGTTTCTTCGAATTGTTCATCTGTTTCATTTGGGAAACCGACAATAATATCCGTTGTTAATGTAGCATTTGGAATCGCTGCTTTAATTTTTCCTACAAGCTCCAAATACTGTTCTCTCGTATATTTACGAGCCATGATTTTCAAAATATCACTGCTTCCAGATTGGACGGGTAAATGGATATGCTCGAGAAGATTGCCACCTTTTGCAAGAACTTCAATTAAATGATCATCAAAATCTCGTGGGTGGCTTGTTGTGAATCGAACACGCGGTATATCGATCTTGCGTATTTCGTCCATAAGGTCTCCTAGCCCGTATTCGATATCTTCTAAATCTTTTCCATAAGCATTTACGTTTTGCCCAAGTAAGGTGACTTCCTTATAGCCCTGTGCTGCAAGATGACGTACTTCCTGAATAATTTCCTCAGGTCTACGACTTCTTTCTTTCCCTCTTGTATACGGAACAATACAGTAGGTACAGAATTTGTCACACCCGTACATGATATTAACCCAAGCCTTTATTTTCCCTTTACGGATTTTAGGAAGGTTTTCAATCACGTCGCCTTCTTTAGACCATACTTCAATGACCATTTCCTTGGACATATAGGCATCATGTAAAATATGAGGCAATCGATGGATGTTATGTGTACCAAAAATCATGTCAACGAAACCATGCTTCGATAGAATTCGATTTACAACTGATTCTTCTTGTGACATACAGCCACATACACCAAGTAATAAATCCGGCTTTTCCAGTTTCAATGATTTTAAATGTCCAAGTTCACCAAACACTTTATTCTCTGCATTTTCTCGAATTGCACATGTATTAAGCAAGATTACATTGGCATCATCAACTGTGTCAGTTGGTTCATATCCTAATGCCATAAAAATACCAGCCATAACCTCTGTATCATGTTCATTCATTTGACAGCCGTATGTACGAATAAAAAACTTACGACCCTCGCCCATTCCATTTAATTGTTCTGGGATGGCAAATTGATCATATTTCACTTCTTCTTTGCCGCGCTTTTTCGCTTCCTTCAAGGAAGGTGGAACGTATACAGCTTGGAAATATTTGCTGTAGTCCTTTTCGGATTTTTTGTCCGCTGGCTTTTCAGCAGTTATTTGTTGCGTTTCCAGGCGTTGTTTTTCGTTCAAGAATATCCCCTCTTTCAATTCCATTTGCATGTACCATTCATACATCCTATTATTCTTGACTTACAACATACCATTTTAAACTATTAAAGGAATTTCAACAATCCTTTATCCTTTTTATTCGGATTTCAGCCATGGATTAAGGATATTCCAAAAGGTTTCACCGCTCCTATCATGTTACTTACGTCTTTAAACTGGCAGTAGTAATTGTCGTAGTCTGTCCCTATCTTATAGGAAACCCCTCTTATTGAATAATCCCAAGCTCTTTTCCAGCTTTTTCAAAAGCTTTCAACGCTAGTTGTAATTCTTCCTTCGTATGCTGAGCCGTTACAATTGTTCGAATTCGGGCCCTTCCTTTTGCTACGGTTGGGAAAGCAATGTCTTGTGCAAAAACTCCATATTGAAGCAATTTATCCGAAAATTGATGAGACAATCCTTCATCGCCAACTATTACAGGTGTTATAGGCGTTTCACTGTGTCCCGTATTGAACCCCAATGTGTTCAAGCCTTCCTTTAAAAATTCGGCATTATTCCAAAGCTTTTCAATCCTTTCGGGCTCTTCCAACAACACGTCCACCGCCTCCATACAAGCCATAGTTACAGCAGGCGGGTGCGACGTACTGAATAAAAATGGACGGCCCTTATGAATTAAATAATCGATTAATGTTCTTGTGCTTGCAACATATCCACCAAGTACCCCAATTGCCTTACTAAGCGTACCTACCTGAATATGCACTCGGCCATCCAGACCGAAATGGTTAACAGTTCCTCGGCCGTTCTCCCCTAATACACCTGATCCATGCGCATCATCAACCATAACCAGCGCATCATATTTCTCCGCCAGTTCGACAATTACAGGAAGGGGAGCGATATCTCCATCCATCGAAAATACTCCATCTGTGACGATTAGTTTTTTTCGATACTCTTGCGTTTCTTTTAGTGTCTGCTCTAACGATTCCATATCAACATGCTTATATACTTTACGCGTCGCTTTCGTTAATCGGATTCCATCAATGATAGAGGCATGATTCAATTCATCCGAAATAACAACATCTTCATCTGTTAAAATAGCAGAAAGCACGCCCTGATTCGTTGTAAATCCTGATTGAAATACGAGAGCCGTTTCAGTATGTTTAAACTTTGCTAGTTTTTCTTCAAGTTTATTGTGCATAGTAAATGTTCCTGCGATAGTACGGACAGATCCTGTCCCAGCTCCAAATTGCTCAACTGCAACCATTGCTGCTTTTTTCAAACGTGGGTGATTGGATAAACCTAGATAGTTATTTGAAGAAAGCTGAATCACACTTCTTCCTTCAATCATAACTTTTGATCCTTGTTCGGATTCTAATTCAATTAAACTTCGAAATACACCTTGCTTTTGCATAGTATCTAATTCTTTTTGCAAATATTCAAAACCCTTCATCTCTATTCCTCCTGACATATAAGGTGACAATCTATTAATCTGGTTACGGATGTAAAACTACTTTTCCACATTGCCCTTTTATCATTAAATCAAAGCCTTTTGCAAATTCTATTAATGGAAAATGATGAGTAATCAATGGGCCAATATTAACTTGACCTGATGCTAACAAGTTTGAAACCTGATGCCACGTTTTAAACATAAGTCTACCTGTGATTCCTTGCACGGTAATGCCTTTAAATACAATATCCTCGGTTATGTTAATTTCTACAGATTCTGAAGGTAAACTTAATATCGATAAACGGCCACCATTTGTGATCATTTTAAATCCTTGCTTGATAGCTGTTGGATGTCCACTCATTTCGCAAACAACATCGACACCGCTACCATTGGTAAGCTGTTCTACGTAAGCTATTGGATCATGGAGTTTGGAATGAATGGCATGTGTCGCACCCATTTTTTCCGCCAACTTTAATCGATAATCATTTATATCGATAGCAAGAACGGTTGATGCACCTACCGCTTTGGCTACAGCAATCGCCATCAATCCAATCGGACCGCAACCAATAATCGCCACAGTTTTTCCTGCTACATCCCCAGATAATACTGTATGAACTGCATTGCCCAACGGCTCTTGAATGGATGCAATATCTACGTGCATACCAATTGGATTTCTCCACAAGTTTCCTTGTGGCAGTGCTACATATTCCGCAAAGCATCCTTGTGTATCCACACCTACTATTTTTGTGTTTTTACATATATGAAATTGACTTGTTAAGCATTGTAGGCATGCTCCACAGACAATATGGGTTTCTGCAGATACAAAATCTCCCACTTTCACACTCGTAACATGGGCACCAATTTCCACTACCTCACCTGAAAATTCATGGCCAAACACATAAGGTGGATTCACCCTTCTCCTTGACCATTCATCCCATGTATAAATATGCACATCCGTACCACATATGGATGTAGCTTTAACTTTTATAAGTACCTCTCCATCATGAATCTTTGGAATGTCGACCGTTTGTATTTCAGCACCATACCCCCGTTTATGCTTGACAATCGCTTTCATTTTTCCATTCATCATGTACACTCTCCCGACATAAAAACAAGGATAATACTTAATACGGATTGTAAAACGTCCATATTTTATTCATGCGATTCCATATATTTTACATAAAAATTCATTCATCTGATTAATTCGCTCTTGATGTAATGCTTTTCTGCGCTAAAAGCAACTATTGAATTGAACTTCTTTATCGCTACTAAGTAATTTGTACTGGCACATTTATCTTATTAACGGGCTGATGCCTGAAACCCACACTACAAAGCACGCATACAATATCTTGTACTGTAGCACTCATATAAAGGAGGGAAACAAATGGGTCAAAAGCATAATTGCGGAATCCGGTCATTTGAAGAAGTTGGCCCGGTTACTTGCTTTAAACCGTGTCATAAATGTTCTTGTAACCAATCCAATCACTCTAAATGCTTCAAACCATGTTCTTGTGATAAGAAGAAAAAGAAAGAAAAATGCCAGTGTTCTACAAAAAACATCGTAGATTCTTCTAATAACAACCATCATCACGATCATCATAAAGAAAATTGCTGCTGTTCATTTTCATTCAACTTCTGCTGCCATCGCAGAAAAAATCATTGTGGCTGCCGTAACAATTTCTAATAATGCAGGTTTTTAAAACCGTTTATTAAGACAGACTATGAGGTTATAGTCTGTTTTTATGTGATCTTCTTTTTAAATTCAAATTTTAGCATCCCACTAGCATGTTTAATTAACAAAATTGCGAATCAGAAGGAAACTTCTTGACAAAATTATTAAACAATAGGTCTTTAACAAAATCAGCTGAGTAGTTCTTTGTGAGGGTATTGATTAATTCATAGTATCCACGATAATTTGTTAAGCCTAAAACTTTATCATCAATTCCATCAAAATCGGAACCAAAGCCAAGACTTTTTTGTCCCCCAAGGCTACCGACATAATCAATATGCTTTAACACATCTGTAATTGTTGCTTTTTTATCTTTTTTTAGAAATTCAGGTACGAATGTGATCCCAATCGGTGCTCCTTTGTTTATCAATGCAGAAATTTGGTCATCTCGAAGATTCCTTCGATGCGGACAAAGTTTATACGCATTCGAGTGAGAAGCAATAATATCATGTGCCCGTTCAATTACATCCCAGAACGCCCGCTCTGATAAATGGGAAACATCCGTCCAAATTTTATACTCATTTAATACTTGAATCACATTTTCACCAAATCTTGTTAAACCCGCTCCTCTTAACTCCTTAGCACCATCTGCCACCATATTCGCGAAATTCCAAGTAAGTCCCACTGAACGAACTCCAAGCCTTAGTAAAGTCTTGAGTTTCAATATGTCTGCACCGATACAGTCACATCCTTCAAGTGTTAAAACGGCTCCAATTTGATCAACTTTAAGATTTTGAATGTCTTCATTCGTACGGATCCATCTTATTTGTGGCAATGAAACGATTTTACTAACAAACAACTCAACCATAGACAAAGCCGCCATAAAACGTAGATCAGGGTGAACTTTTTCAGGTATGTATATGGCAAAGCACTGAACTTTTCCTCCGTTCTCTTTTAATGATTCATATGTTATATCTAACTTGGCTTGATCATGAAAGGAAATAGTCGCGTCACTAAACATTTTCATCAGAACGTCACAATGAGCATCGAATATTTTCATGTTGTGATTCCTTTCCTTTCCTTTCTCTTTTTTATACAGGAGATCAGATAGTTAATAGGCATATTGACGCCATTTCTTTCATAAAAAGAACCTGCTTGGCTATCCAAACAGGAAATTCTGAATTTTATTTTCATCTTGGTTCTATGATCAGTTTTATTGCTGTTCTTTCTTCCCCATCAATCTTAATGTCTGTAAAGGCAGGAATACAAATCAAGTCCATTCCACTAGGAGCTACAAATCCTCTTGCGATTGCTACTGCCTTGACAGCTTGATTTAACGCCCCTGCACCAATAGCTTGTATTTCCGCGAATCCTCTTTCTCTTAGAACCCCGGCTAGGGCGCCTGCTACAGAATTAGGATTAGATTTTGCTGAAACCTTTAATATTTCCATTCCTAGCCCTCCTTGTTTTCCCTTACCTGTTTGAAATGTGGCTCAAAAGGTATGACTCTATCCACTGCTACTATATTCATGAATAAATACAGGTATGACAAGATAGGAAAATAAAGTGAAACTTCCATTAGCGACAGCCTTTTCACTAATGGTTAGTCCCGTTCTACTGTCGCTAAGATCGCAGCAAACGCTTCGATCAATCGGGCATTTACGGACAGTTTTCTCTATTCGAATTCTTCAAATTCCCCTACATAAAACCCTAGCATAAAGATGCTACTATCCGTTAATGCAGGAAAACGTGAAAAACAGCCCGCTTACGCAAGGCTGTTTTAATGATTAATGAAAAAACGGATGATCGTCGTTTATTAATAATCGATCTATTTTGTTTGCTTTTCCAGTTTTTTCATCAATCTCTATGATGACTGCACTTAAGATTGTTCTTCCTTCTTTTGGTACTTCAAAACGCACAGGTAGACTTGTTAAAAAACGATGGATGACAGCGTCTCTCTCCACTCCAAGAATACCATCATACGGACCCGTCATCCCAACATCAGATAAATAAGCTGTGCCCTGAGGAAGAATACGATTGTCTGCCGTTTGAACATGTGTGTGAGTACCTACAACTGCAGACACTTTCCCATCGAGGAACCAACCCATCGCCTGTTTCTCACTCGTAGCTTCGCCATGAAAATCAACAAAAATTATCGGTGTACGCTTTCTAGCTTCTTCTACAAGCTCTTCTGCTTTAACGAATGGGCAATCCAAAGCAGGCATAAACGTTCTTGCTTGTAAATTAATCACTGCAATCTCTAATTGATTTAGCTTGATATATTTTATCCCTGCACCTGGGGTTCCTTCTGGAAAATTTGCAGGACGTACTAAATTCTTTGCAGATTCAATAAATTCAAAAATTTCACGGTTGTCCCAAGCATGATTACCAAGCGTCACAGCCTGAGCTCCAGCTTCAAGGAATTGCCGATAGATCTTCTCGGTAATCCCGCGACCCCCAGCAGCATTTTCCCCATTAATAATGGTAATTTGCGGTCGATATTTCTCCTTGATTTTCGGTAAATACTCTTTCACCATATCTCTTCCTGGCGAACCGACTACATCTCCAACAAAAAGCAATTTCATAGTTAATTCCTTTCCAAAAACCAAACTTTAATCATTTATTCTTTCCTATTGTACCACATTTCATTTCCTGGTCTTTTACGTGGATAACCACTTAGAAAAATCGTCGCCGACCATCCGATACAAAAAACTAGTTATTTCAACATAATCATAATGACCAATACCACAGATCGAAATCTCGACACCAAAATCCATTTTAAATCACTTTTACTTACACTTTAAAAGAAAAACAAAGCGTTGGACCTTAATGGCCCAAACGCTTTGTTTATTTTGCATATTCAACTGCTCTTGTTTCACGTAGCACGGTTACTTTAATATGTCCTGGATAATCTAACTCTTCTTCTATCCGCTTACGGATATCCCTTGCAAGTCGATGTGCCCCCAGATCATCAATTTGTTCTGGTTTTACCATAACTCGTACTTCACGACCAGCTTGAATGGCAAATGATTTTTCCACTCCATCATAGGATTCAGATATCTCTTCCAGCTTTTCGAGTCTTCTGATATAGTTTTCAAGCGTCTCACTTCTGGCACCTGGTCTTGCTGCTGATAAAGCATCTGCAGCAGCGACTAGTACAGAAATAATCGATGTCGGTTCAGTATCACCATGATGAGAAGCGATACTATTGATAACGACTGGGTGTTCTTTATATTTCGTGGCCAATTCTACACCAATCTCTACATGGCTACCTTCTACTTCATGGTCAATTGCTTTTCCGATATCGTGAAGAAGTCCTGCTCGACGTGCAAGCGTTTCGTCTTCACCTAACTCAGCAGCTAATAAACCAGTTAAGTGTGCAACTTCTATAGAATGCTTCAAGACGTTTTGACCATAGCTTGTACGGAATTTCAAACGACCCAGAATCTTAATAAGGTCAGGATGCAATCCGTGGACCCCTACTTCAAATGTGGTTTGCTCTCCGATCTCTCGGATGTGCTCGTCCACTTCACGTCTTGCTTTGTCCACCATTTCTTCAATTCGTGCTGGATGGATACGACCATCCTGTACAAGCTTCTCTAGTGCTAGACGAGCTGTTTCACGTCTTATTGGGTCAAATCCAGATAAGATTACTGCTTCAGGCGTATCATCAATAATAAGATCGATTCCCGTAAGCGTCTCAAGAGTCCTAATATTCCGGCCTTCTCGACCAATAATACGACCCTTCATCTCGTCGTTTGGAAGATTGACTACTGAAACGGTGGTCTCAGCAACATGATCAGCAGCACAACGCTGAATTGCAAGTGAGAGTATATCTTTTGCTTTTTTGTCAGCTTCTTCTTTTGCACGGTTCTCTGTTTCTTTAATCATAAGGGCAATATCGTGTGCCAGCTCATTTTCGATACGATCAATAATAATGGCTTTTGCTTCATCACGAGTCAGGCCTGATACACGCTCAAGCTCTGTTTGCTGCTTACGAACCATCTCATCCACTTTGCTTTCCATCTCTTCAATATGCTGTTGTCTTTGGTCAAGAGAATCTTCCTTCTTTTCCAAAAGAGTTTCACGTTTATCTAACGATTCATCTTTACGGTCAAGGTTTTCTTCTTTTTGTAATAATCGATTTTCTTGTTTTTGTAATTCAGATCTTCGTTCTCGAACTTCACGCTCGGCATCTGAACGAGTTTTGTGAATATCATCCTTTGCTTCCAATAGGGCTTCTTTTTTCAGAGCATCTGCTTCCCGTTTTGCGTCTTCAAGAATTTGTTCAGCAGAATTTCTCGCCCCTGCTATTTTGTTTTGAGTAATATTCTTAAAAACAAAATAGCTAACAACTGCACCGACGAATAGGCCAAGCAAACTGGAGATGATGAGTTGAATAGGTTCCATCGTTTCACCTCCCCTTGCTATGAACTTTTACTTAATAAAGTTGAACTGTCGGCAAGTACATTGTACATGACTTCAATATACAGCACTTGGCTTTTCAAAATTCTTCATTTTAAAAAATGTAAAATATACATGTTAATTGTATAGTTGAGAAATTTTATTGTCAAGAGTTTGCAAAGACTCTATACATGAATATTCAGAACGGTTCCAAAAAAATTAGAAAATATCCTTACAAGCTTAATTATTTTGCCTGATCATCGAATTAGCCTTGCTAAGCTATATTATTATTTTTGACCAAAAATTGCCAGTCTAAACCATATATACAAAGAAAAGAAGCCTAGTTTTTCATCAGGCTTCTTTTCTTTGACACAATTAGTCGAGCGAGCTCATTTCTTCCTTTTCTTCCTCACTATCTGCCGGCAATACATGTTCACCATCTAGATTATAATGATTGCGAATTTTCTGAGCTATTTCAAGTTTAATAGTTTTATTTTCTTTTAAGAAAAGCTTGGCATTTTCTCGCCCTTGCCCTAGTCTTTCACCGTTATAGGAATACCATGACCCGCTCTTTTCAACGATATCTAATTCTGATCCCATATCAATGATTTCGCCTTCTCTGGAAATTCCTTCACCATACATAATATCTACTTCTGCTTGTTTGAATGGAGGAGCTACCTTGTTTTTAACGACTTTAATTTTTGTTTTGTTACCGACAATATCACTGCCTTGTTTCAATTGTTCTGCACGGCGCACCTCTAGCCTTACTGTTGAATAAAACTTCAAAGCACGGCCCCCTGGAGTCGTCTCAGGGTTTCCAAACATTACACCAATCTTTTCACGGATTTGGTTAATGAAAACAGCAATGGTATTGGATTTATTAATTGCACCAGATAGTTTTCTAAGTGCCTGTGACATCATCCTAGCTTGAAGACCCATATGAGAATCTCCCATCTCGCCTTCAATTTCAGCTTTAGGAACGAGTGCCGCCACAGAGTCAATGACGATAATATCTACCGCACCACTTCTGACCAATGCTTCTGCGATTTCAAGTGCCTGCTCACCAGTGTCTGGCTGTGATAGCAATAGCTCATCAATGTTGACTCCGAGTTTCTGTGAGTAATCGGGATCCAAAGCGTGCTCTGCATCAATAAATGCAGCTGTGCCCCCATTAGCCTGAACCTCTGCAATCGCATGTAAGGAAACCGTTGTTTTACCAGAACTTTCTGGACCATATATTTCAATCACTCTGCCTCGTGGATATCCACCCACTCCTAAAGCTACATCCAATGCTAATGAACCACTTGAAATTGTTGAAATTCTTCTATCTGTTTGTTCTCCTAACTTCATGATGGAACCTTTACCAAATTGTTTTTCAATTTGTTTCAATGCCATTTCTAGTGCCGCTTGACGATCGCTCACTCAAGTTCCTCCTCTATAAGTTAATCAGCTTAGCTGATTAGATAATAAATTTTTAAAATAAAGCAGTAGCTCTTTCCCAGGCTTTGTATGCTAGGGTAATATCCAAACTTCTGTACTAATTCGACTTCTAAAAAAGAATGGAAGAAAGTAAGAATACTTCATGCATTTCTATTTGTGATTATCTTTCATCCATCTAAAATACTCGCTTAATTCCCTCTTTGATGTCTATCTCTACTATATACTCTTTTCTTTCATTTGCCAAGCAAAAAACGAACATTCATTCGTTTATTTCTAAAGCAATAATAACTTAAAAACAGCATTTCTGTCTAGCAAAAATTCCATTTTCCATTAATAAAAGCTTTAATAATACAATTTTGATCTTTTTGAAAATTAATGCAGTATTATAAAATGATGCAATTTGTGGCTTGCTTTAGTCCTTGTTGCTTCTGCAAGCTAAATAATTCCCCACAAAGGTATTGTTTAATATTCCCAAAACAAAAAGAGAATGCCTCATTTCACCCTATGAGACATTCTCTTGTAAAATTAGGTAGAAAGATGATTCAATAGATAATGACAACCTTTTTTTACACTTCTTATTCTGATCTGTGCCCTGCTACCAGCGAGATTTAGTTTCTCAACTTTCGAAATCCCATTGCGAAAAGCCATGCCAATAAAAACGGTCCCTACAGGCTTCCCTTCCTGTTCATCAGGACCCGCTACTCCAGTAAAGCTGATCCCAATATCTGCATCAAGCTGTGTTCGAATATTTTCGGCCATTTCGATTGCACACTGCTGACTTACGACACCGAATGTGGAAATAGTTGCATCTTGAATTTGTAGCAGACTAGATTTAGCATCATTTGTGTAGCTAACAATTCCGCCTTTAAAGACTTTACCAGCTCCTGGAATTGTCGTTAATTGCTCTTGGAACATACCACCTGTCAAACTTTCTGCAGCGGCAATTGACATACCCCTTGCAGTTAACTCTTTTACCAGTTCCTTAATTAAAGAAGTCTGGTCGCTTCCATAGTAAAAGTCTCCCACACGTTTCATTATTTCCGTTTCAACTTCGCTAATCAGCTGATCACATATTTCTTTTGACTCATGTTTAGCGGTAATCCTTAGCGTCACTTCACCATCGCCTGCAAGTGGAGCAATCGTCGGATTGGTTTGATTTTCAAGCAAGTCATCTATCTTCGTCTCTAGCAATGACTCGCCAATTCCGAAAAAGCGCAGTACCTTTGATTCAATGCGTTCTTGTTTATCTAGCTTTTCCATTAACCTTTTATACCCATATGTTAAAAACATAGGCTCCAACTCTTTTGGAGGTCCGGGTAGTAACATATATGTCTTATCCTTTAAAGTAAGAATCATGCCAGGGGCCATTCCATGATCATTTGCAAGTACATCCGCATGTTCTAAAATGAGTGCCTGCTTTTTATTATTTTCTGTCATTTCCCGTCCAGTCTTTGTAAAATACGCTTGGATATCTGTTAAAGCATGATTGTCAAAAACAAGATTTTTTCCTAAATGACGGGCAATCGTTTCTTTCGTCAAATCGTCCTTTGTTGGTCCAAGTCCGCCTGTAAAAATAATGAAGTCAGCACGAGATTCTGCAATCTCGATAACAGATTGAAGCCGTTCACTATTATCACCTACAACAGTATGAAAATAAACGTTAATTCCTATTTCTGCTAGTTGCTTAGATAAAAACTTCCCATTTGTATTGGCTATTTGACCTAGTAGTAATTCAGATCCAACCGCGATGATTTCTGCGTTCATTTCCATCCCTCACAAATTCAATTATTTAGAATTAATAAATACAGTTTTGTTTTTTGCGAAATAATCCCATCCAGACCAAACAGTAAAAACCAAAGCAATCCATAAAGTGATATTAGCGAATGGGAATGAAACCAAAACAAAAGGAATATTATGTAATAACAACGCTGATATAGCTACAATCTGTGCCCACATTTTTATTTTCCCTAAAATATCGGCGGCAACTACTTCACCCGTTCCCGCAAGCACTAGCCTTAAGCCTGTAACGGCAAACTCCCTACTAATAATGACAATAGCAATCCATGATTGGTTGTACATTAAATCCAAATCAATTAATACAATTAAAGCTGCTGAAACGAGTAATTTGTCAGCAAGAGGATCGAGAAATTTCCCAAGGTTTGTGACCATATTATATTTGCGGGCATAGTGTCCATCCACCCAGTCTGTTGAAGCAGCAAGAATAAAAAGTATAGTCCCTACCAAATGATTAACTGGAAGAATGTAGTCCCCCAGCATTAACTCACCCCAAGAAAAAGGTACGAGCATAATAATTACAAAAATAGGTATTAAGATAATTCTTGATATTGTTATTTTATTTGGCAAATTCACAATAGTACCCTCCAAAGTTGAATAGCATAAGATTCATTTCTTTATACGACAAGCGAAAAATAGCCATCATAAAGATGACTATTCAGCTTTTGTAAATTGTATCGTTACATTTTGAACGTCTTTCTCTGTTGGAGAAATAGCATATTCGAGTTTCTGATCATTAGCAAAAATCTCCGTTTCATAGGCTCTTCCCGTACGGATGACTACTTCGGATTCATTCGTTACATCAATTTCTTTGGCTTCTCCAGATTTTATAAGTCCATTAAAAAGTGTCTGGCCGCTACCGTTTTTCACTTTAACCCACGCTTCCCCTATAGAGGCAACTTTCAATTTAAATGTTGCGGCGTTTTTCAGTGCATATACGCTGTTTGAACCGCTAGTACTGATCATAGCTAATTCCTGGGTTGGTGTTTCCACAATAACCTCTTCTTTAACTGGCTCATCTTTGCTCTTATCTGTTTTATCAGTGTCTTTGTCTTCATTAGCATCAGTATTACTACCTTTATTTAATGGGGAATTATCAGGTTGTCCGTGATCCACAACACCTATATTATCATCAACTACCTTTGGTTTTTCACTTGGGGAAAATTTCAAATACAAGAAATAAAGTAGGACTATGATTCCAATGAAAAATAATAATCCTAATATTTTCGGAAATAGCTCCATTGCTTTCGAACTCGTCGGTAGCGATCTTCTTGATTGAACGCGTGACAACTCAGGTAGTTCATCATGATATACGGCAGGAACCTCGTTTTTATATTGATCAAAAATTTCCTCTGGTTCAAGTTCAACCGCTTCACAATATTGTTTAATGAACGCCCGAACATAGAACTGACCCGGCATCATCGAATAATTGCCTTCTTCGATTCCTATTAAATAACGTTTTTGAATCTTTGTTACTTCTTGCAAGTCATCTAAACTTAAACCCTTTTCTTCTCTAGCTTCCTTCAATCTGTTACCTAATTCCGTCAAATCAAACACCTGCCAAATTAAAAATCAAATGAACCAAACTCTGACCCTTGTAATTGATCGTTTTGGTTTACTACTTCATATGTAATTTCTTCATCAGGAGTATTTCTTAACTCAATGATGTAATCAAAATCCTCAAGTTTATACTCCGAATTTTGAACGAAAATATCTGGATGTTCAATTATTTTCACTGCATTTAGCCTCATGATTTCCCGAACCAGCTGCCAGTGCCTTTCATTGGCGCGTCGTGTAGAGACAATCCCGTCTAAAATAAATATATTATTATTATTGTACTCATCTTCAATAAGCTGACTGCGGATCGTTTGTTTAAGCAATGTAGACGATACAAATAACCAGCGTTTATTCGCACAGACACTGGATGCGACAATCGATTCTGTTTTCCCAACCCTTGGCATTCCACGAATCCCAATCAATTTATGACCTTCCTGTTTAAATAGTTCAGCCATAAAGTCTACAAGAATCCCTAAATCATCCCTCACGAAACGAAACGTATTTTTTTCATCGGCATCCCTTTGTATGTATCTACCGTGTCTGACAGCTAATTTATCAAGCACATGCGGTTCTCTCAGCTTAATTACCTTTATTGTATCCATTGTCGATAGAATTGACTCAAATCTCTCAATATTTCTGCTGTCATTAGCCAGCAAAAGCAAGCCCCTTCTTCCTTCATCAACACCATTAATCGCTACGATATTTATCGATAGCATACCAAGTAATGAAGAGATGTCCCCTAATAAACCTGGTCGGTTTTTTTGTATTTCATATTCAAAATACCATTCTTTATTCTCCACTATACACACTCCTTATCAAGAAAGGGGAACCTAGACTTTTTATCATATTTAAAGATTACGCAATTTATCAATGAAGAAGAGATTTTTCCCAAAGAAACCCGATTTCATGAAAATAAAATTGTCTTGTCTCTATAATATAGCATTTCAGTAAAAGTTAAAAGGGAAAACATTACTTAACCTAATTTAAGATGATTTTCTACGTACCTAGATTACATGTTAATAAAAAAGGATGATTCAATTAGTCAGTCCCTCTAATTTGAGGTCCAAAACTTCTGAATCATCCTAATGTGTTTAGCTCGTGCCGTTGTTGTCGACTAACTTAACCATCAAGCAGGCAATTGCATGCTTCTCATCTTCATTTGCTACCGACCACAGATCAGACAATACACGTTCTTGGTCGTTTTTTGGATCTACTTGTTTCGCCAGATAATCCCCAATCTCAACTGCCAAGCCAGTTATTGCATCTTGAGAAAGTCCTTGCTTTTCTCCTTGATTCAATCTGTCACCTAAGAAATCTTTCCATTGATCCCAATTTTCTAATACAGACATTGGTTATCATCCTTTCGTTAGTTGGTACCGTATTAGCATGCGAAAATCGATTATTTTTTATACATGAACGTTATATATACCAGCCCCCATTTACCCCTATAATTTGTCCAGTCATATAGGAGGCTTTCTGAGAGAGAAGAAATGCGACAACATCAGCAATTTCATTCGCTTCACCGATTCTTCCCATTGGAATGTCTCCCTGTAAGATTTCTAGTTCCTCTTCTGTAAAGGATTCTAGCATGGCGGTCGATACCGCTCCAGGTGCAACAGCGTTGACTCGGATACCATTTAGCGCTGTTTCTTTGCTCAATGCTTTAATAAATGCATTTTGCCCACCTTTGACCATCGAGTAAAGCACTTCGCATGAACTACCAGTTTGCCCCCATATTGATGTAACTGCGACAATTGAACCGCGATTACTCATTAATTTAGGAAGCAAATTTCTTGTAAGCTGAAAAGGACTAGTCACATGAAGCTGAATCATTTGTGCAACAGTAGAGTCATCCATATCGGTCACTAATCCATAAAAGCTATTGCCGCTATTCAAAACAATGGTATGTAAAGAAAAGATTTGTTTGCATAAATGTTTATATCCATCAACCTCACCTAAATCAGCCTGTATCGGAATGAGTTCAATATCATAAGATGATAATTCCTTAATAAGTGCAACAATTGCTTCTTCATTCCGGTTGTAATGAAGATACAATGAATAATTTTCTGCTGCCAGCTTCCTCGCAATTGCGCTCCCGATTCCCCCGCTTGCTCCTGTAATAAGTGCAAACCGTTTTCCCATCTTAATTCCCTCCTTAAAACCACTACAAAAAGAAAACAGCTCATACAAAGAAAAATCATTTGTATGAGCCATCCTCAACTTATTTAGGAAGCACTTGACAAACCGTTATAAATTTTTCATCAATCAATCTTTCAGTAGTAGCCAAGACATCATTAAATTCAATTTGTTCAAGCACTGGTACAACATCAAATAAATTCATATCATTAAAAGCATAGCGTGTAAATTGATTTGCAATATATTCTGGGGAATTTAGTGAACGTAAAAATAAGCCGATTCGTTTCTTAATCACTCGTTTCATGCTTTCTTCACTAATCCCTTTCCCCGTTTTCGCCTCAAAGAGAATTTGTTTCAACTTCGCTGTTAATTCTTCAGGATGTGCCGTATCCCCTCCTATTAACGCAAATCCAAAACCATTCTCTTGGGTAAAGTCATAGGAAAATGTTTGGTCAATTAAACCGCTCGTATACAGATCTTCATGGATAGGCGAGCTTTTTCCTAAAAGCATTTCCAACAAGATGCTTACGGTTAATTCTTTTTTTAATAGCTCTTGACCACTTAGATTGAGATCTGCCGATTTAATTCCGAGCATGATTTTCGGTGTTTGAACACTCATGTGCAATGTTCGATCTTTCACAGCTACATCCGAAGGCTCCGTTTCAAATTGCCGTTTTATTTCTTGCGGCGATTGAAACTCCTTACCTTCTTGGTTGCTGCGGATTTTCTCCATAATTTCTCCTGGTTCCACAGGTCCAACAATAAATAACAACATATTGCTTGGATGGTAAAAGGTCTCATAACACTCATAAAGTAAATTCTTCGTAATTTCAGCAATGGATTCAACTGTTCCAGCAATATCAATTTTCACAGGATGGTTATGATACATGTTTTCAATGGTGCCAAAATAAAGACGCCAGTCAGGATTATCATCATACATCTTTATTTCTTGACCAATAATTCCTTTTTCCTTTTCCACTGTTTTCTCAGAAAAGTAAGGATCTTGAACAAAATCAACGAGTGTCTTTAAGTTAAGATCAAAGTCTGCAGTACTAGAGAAAAGGTATGCTGTTCTTGTAAAAGAAGTAAAGGCATTAGCAGAAGCCCCTTGCTTACTAAACTGTTGAAACACGTCTCCATCTTCTTTTTCAAACAGCTTATGCTCTAGAAAATGCGCGATACCATCTGGTACCTTTGTATAGTCTTCTTTACCAAGAGGAACAAAATAATTATCAATCGAACCATATTTCGTCGTGAAAGTCGCGAATGATTTATTGAATCCTTTCTTTGGTAAAATATATACTTCCAAACCGTTCGTCATTTTTTCATGGAATATTTCTTCTTGAAGTTGTTCAAATGTTATTTTCTCCATTCTTTACACCTCCGTCCCTTTCATGAAATAAATGGTATCCAACTCAACTTTTTGGGCAACATCTACAATTTCCTCTTTCGTAATAGATTCGGTTTTTTTCAGCCATTCTTCCAAAGAAATGGCATAGCCAGAAACAATATTATGATAAAGGATTTCTACGAGACCGCGAGCTGAATCAACTGTTTCTAATAGTTGATTTTTGATTACTGCTTTTGTTTGAGATAATTCCTCATCACTGAAATTACCTTGCTTCATTTCTTTCATTTGCTCATGAATAATGGTAACAGCTTGATCATAATTGGCTGATTCAATGCCCGACATAACCATTAACAAACCTTTATGGCTCTCTAAACGAGACGCCGCATAATAAGCCAAACTTGCTTTCTCCCTGACATTTATAAAAAGTTTCGAATGAGAAAAACCGCCGAATATTCCGTTAAAGACTTGTAAAGCATAATAATCAGGGTCTCCATATACAATATGCGTACGATATCCAATATTTAATTTCCCCTGTTTAACATCCATTTCCTCAATCTTTTCCTTCACTTTGTTTACCTTTTTCTGCACACTTTTCATTCTTTCGGGCTCACGGTTAGGAAGCTTGAAATGTTGATTGAAAAGCTTTTGAACATCTATTTCATTAATATCACCTATTACATAAACATCCATTTCATCTTCCACGAGCACTTGCTTGTAATAACTATACAATGATTCTGCTGTAATGCTGTCTAATGACTCGATATCCCCCAAAGCATCTATTCCATAAGGCTCTTCTTCACACATTACTTCCACAAGGCGCGTCGTTGCATACCTCATTTTGTCATCATAAATAGATTGAATTCTCTGTTGAAGCGATCTTTTTTCATTATTAAACGTCCCTATATCAAAGCTTTCGCCATCCTTTTTCGGATTAAATAGGACATCTGCTAAGAAGGCAATTCCTTTTTCTAGTAAAGGCTCAGAATCATGAAGGAATTTTTCATTGGCTATTTCAAGGACAAAACTAATGATTTGATATTCACCTTTTTTGGCAACATCTACATAAAAGCTCGCACCATATAATTCATCCAAATACGAACGTAATGCTGGTGTCGTCTTGTATGTAGCTGTGTTACTTTGCAATATATACGGAAGCAATGAACGATATGTCGCTGTTTCATGCTTAAGAGGTGCTTTCATTTTAAGTACAAGTGTATTCGTTTTGTATTGAGCTGTTTTGACGATATGCACTGAATAGCCAGGGTTTTTCTTTATTGTATCAAGAGAGATTCCCATTAAATAGACCTCCTCATTCATTTTTTATCTTTATATTGTTTGTTAGTTCAAGTGCTTTTAAACCTGTTAGAAGAAATTGAATGCATACAATTTTTCTTCAAGAACTTTTCTCTTCTTCTAAAATATACCTTGTTTAAGAAAATTCATGCAAGTATCATGGTTTTTATTATTTAATTTTTTAAATTTCATACTATTTTATGAGGACAAAAACAAAGGTGCAAGCGGCTGACTAGATAGGCTTTGAAGGAAAGCGATTGCGAATGATGCGGATAGACCTAAAACAATTTCCATAAAAAGTATAGCATCTTATACGCTAAGCACAAAAAACAAGTAAAGGGTCAGACCCCGCAACAACTAAAATCAGTATAAAATAAGTGTATGAAACACTACATACCGATTTAGAGTGCGAGGTCCGACCCTTATGAGACATCCTCGTTCAACTAATTTTATCTTTTTCCTTTAATATAAGGCAGACCTGATGCTTTCGGAGCGTCTGCACGTCCAATAAAGCCAGTCAAAGCAATAATGGTTAACACATATGGTGCTATCAATAAATAGACAGCAGGGATATCTTTGAAAAATGGCAAGCTAGCTCCAACAATACTTAAACTTTGTGCCAAACCAAAGAATAGTGCCGCACCCATTGCGCCAAGAGGATGCCATTTACCAAAGATCATTGCAGCAATTGCCATAAAACCTTGTCCATTAATCGTGGAGTGACTGAATTCATTGGATACTGTCATTGCATGGACAGCTCCGCCGATCCCAGCAAATGCACCTGATAAAAGGACACCAGCGTAACGAATTTTTGCAACATTTACTCCCATTGTATCGGCCGCCATTGGATGTTCGCCAACAGCTCGAATACGTAAACCGAATGGCGTTTTGAATATAATATACCAAACGACAACGGCTAAAACAATCGCAATGTAAGAGATATAATACCCGTTAGTGAAAAATATTTTACCGATAAACGGAATATCACTTAGGAACTTGATATCAACGCGATCAAAATTTTCTGTAACCATGTCTGTTTGCCCTTTTCCATAAAGCTTTTTAACTAAGAAAAGAGTAAGACCAACAGCCAACAAGTTGATCGCAACCCCACTGACCGTCTGATCAGCACGAAACGTAATCGCTGCTACGGCATGTAGGAGGGAAAAAATTATTCCGGAAACCATGGCAACCAACACAGCAAGCCAAGGTGTAGCTGATCCAAATACATCAGCAAACGTCAAGTTAAACACAATACCTGTAAAGGCACCAATTACCATTAATCCTTCTAAACCTATATTTACAACACCTGTACGTTCTGAAAACACACCGCCAAGCGCAGTGAAGATAAGTGGGGCCGCAAGTCCAATCATCGATGGAATAATAATTTGCAGTACTTGGTAAAAATCCACTTATTTCACCCCCTTTTTATTAATTCGGTTTAAGATCCAGCGAATGAAATAGCTAGATGCAACAAAGAAGATGATCAGAGCAATGACGATGTCTACGATCTCGTTGGGAATCGGCGTTTCAACTGGTATATTCAGAGCCCCAGCTTTTAAACCACCGAATAGGAATGCCGCTAGTACAACTCCTATTGCTGTATTAGCACCTAGAAGTGCAACTGCAATTCCATCAAAACCAATTCCGGTAAATCCACCTTTTATCGAAGCGTAACCAAATGTACCAAGTCCTTCCATTGCACCAGCAAATCCAGCAAACGTTCCTGAAATAACCATTGACATGATAATGTTCCGGTTTACATTCATTCCAGCATATTCAGATGCATGCTGGTTAAAACCAACTGCTTTCAGTTCAAATCCAGTTGTCGTTTTCTCAAGAATAAACCACATAATGATGGCACAGATAATCGCAACAATGATTCCCCAGTGGAGGCGTGAACCATCCGTTAATCCAGATAAAAATGGTGATCTTAGTGTTGCAGTTTCAAAGATATTATTGGTCTTGTCTAATTTATCAGTTAGCACATAGGAAATAATATAATTAGTAACATGAAGAGCCGTGTAATTAAGCATAATCGATACAATTACTTCATGTACTCTAAATTTAGCTTTTAACAACCCAGGTATGAATGCCCACAAAGCTCCTGCTAATCCACCAACAAGAATAGCAAGTGGCAAATGAATCAACATTGGCAGTTCAAAAGTTATTCCCACCCAAACAGCTGCCAACCAACCGACAAGAAGTTGACCTTCGACACCAATATTGAAAAGACCTGTTCTAAAAGCAAACGCTACAGCTAAACCAGCAAGAATGTACGGTGTAACTGTTCGGATCGCTTCTCCGAGAAAATATGAATCACCAAAAACCCCAAAAAATAATGCGATATATGCGTCAACTGGATTATAACCACTGACAAGCATAATAATGGCCCCTGCTAATAAGCCGAGCACAACCGATAAAACGGGTATAAACAAACCGGACATTTTTTTAGCCACGAGATTTCCCACCTACTTCCATACGCTTGCTTCCAGCCATCATCAATCCTAGTTCTTGTTCAGTTGTTTCTCTTGGATTGACTATAGCAACAATTTCTCCTTCATAAATAACCGCCACCCGATCACTAACATTCAAGATTTCGTCAAGTTCAAATGAAATAAGTAAAACTGCTTTCCCATTATCACGTTGTTCGATCAAACGTTTGTGAATGAACTCAATCGCACCAACATCAAGGCCGCGTGTCGGTTGTGCTGCAATCAATAGATCAGGATTACGGTTTACCTCACGTCCTATGATCGCTTTTTGCTGATTACCTCCTGATAGTGCACGAGCAGGCGTATATTCGCTTGGTGTTCTAACATCGTATTCCGCGATAATGTTTCTGGCTTGATCATAAATCTTCGAATAATTTAAGACGCCAGATTTAGAAAGCGGCTTTTGATAATACGTTTGTAAGACGATATTTTCACCGATGCTATAATCCAAGACTAAACCATGTTTATGGCGATCCTCTGGAATATGCCCTACACCAGATTCACTGATTTTTCTCGGTTTTAGATTTTGTATTTCTTTCCCATTGATTTTAATAGAACCACTAATTGTTTTTCTTAACCCAGTAATTGCTTCTATGAGTTCTGTTTGACCATTTCCGTCAATACCCGCTATTCCGACTATTTCACCAGCTCTGACTGAAAGACTTAATTGATTAACAGCTTGGATTCCACGAGCGTCCTTGACGCTAATACCATTAATATCTAAAACAACATCTGCTGGAGCTGCTTCTTTTTTCTCCGTTTTAAATACAACATCACGTCCAACCATAAGGCTTGCCAAAGAATTCGGGTCTGATTCACTTACATTTACTGTACCAATCCCTACACCTTTACGCATGACGGTAACACGATCACATACTTCCATAATTTCTTTCAATTTATGAGTGATCAAAATAATCGATTTCCCCTCATTAACAAGAGATTTCATGATTATCATTAATTCTTTGATTTCTTGAGGTGTCAGTACTGCTGTAGGTTCATCAAAAATCAAAATTTCCGCACCGCGATATAATGTTTTTAAGATTTCGACACGTTGCTGCATTCCAACTGAAATATCTTTAATTTTTGCATCAGGATCGACACTAAGATGATATCTCTCAGAAAGCTCTCTTACCTTTTTACTGGCATCCTTTAAATTGATTTTCCCAGATTTTGAAGGTTCTTTACCAAGGATAATATTTTCTGTGACAGTGAAAGGATCTACAAGCATGAAATGTTGGTGTACCATCCCGATTCCTAAATCATTAGCAATATTAGGATTTGTAATTTTGACCGGTTCGCCATTTACACGAATTTCTCCTTTTTCTGGCTGGTAAAGACCGAAAAGAACGTTCATTAACGTCGTTTTCCCTGCTCCATTTTCTCCAAGTAAAGCATGTATTTCTCCCTTTTTTACTTGTAGTGTTACATTATCATTTGCAACTATGCCCGGGAACTCTTTACGTATATTGAGCATCTCAATTACATATTCCACACAATCAACTCCTATAATTAAGTGAATCTTTCAACTGAACCTTTGGCTCTCGGTTATCGGAAACATTATTTTTCTAAACAAACGAGAATTTCATCAAAAAAGCGAGGCGATTACACTTATCGTGTGTTCGCTCACTAACGGATTGTGAGTGACAGAACTATTTCCAGCGTGATTATTTAAATACACAAATGATTGATCGGATGAGTCAGGTATTCATAATAATTTCCCCGCAGTCCATGTTATGAAATAAAAGTGATTTTTTTATTAAAGTGGTAGATAAACACCATGCTTCTACTATCTTTACATTAGAAAAAATCAAATGAAAAACTATGAATGATCATAGCTTTTCCTTCACCTTTTTCAAAATACTCCATTTAAATCGCCATAAAAAGAAGGAATAAAAGACAAAGTTCTTGCCCCTTTTATTCCTTCTCCCTTTAGTTCAATATTAGAATCCCATTGCTTCGTATTCTGCTTTCGTCTTAGGAACTTCAATTTCTCCTGCTTTGATCTTCGTGATATATTCATCAACAGCTTTTAAAGCTTCTTCTGAAACATGGTCAGTATGCTTAGAAATAGCAATAGCGTTTTCTTCAAGACCATATTCAACTATTTCTCCACCTGGGAATTCACCATTCATTGCTTTTTTCGCTATATCTTGAACTGCGACGTCAACACGTTTAACCATTGAAGTTAAGGTTACGTTTTCCTGCTTACCATTAACTTCTACAGCCCCTTCATCATACTGGTCACGGTCAACACCAATTACGTAAATTTCTTTAGTAGAGTCTTGTTTCTTTAAATCTGTAGCAGCTTTAAATACCCCATTACCAGTAGCTCCTGCTGCATGATAAATAATATCTGCTCCAGAAGAATATAAAGTGTTCGCAATAGCTTGACCTTTGTCAGGAGCACCAAAGCTTCCTGCATATTGAATGATCACTTCAGCTTTAGGATTTGCTGTTTTTACACCAGCAATAAATCCTGATTCGAATTTCTTAATCAATTCACTGTCCATTCCACCGACAAAACCAACTTTATTTGTTTTCGTTGTTTTTCCGGCAATTACCCCTACAAGGAATGAACCAACCTGTTCTTTAAATGTGATACTTGCGACATTATCACCTTTGGAAACCGCATCAATAATAGCGTAATTAGTATCTTTGCGTTGTGCAGCCACTTCTTCAATCGAACTTTGAAGTAAGTAACCAACTCCGAATACCAAATTGTAGTTTTGACGGGCTAATTGAGTTAAGTTCGTATTATAATCAGCGTCTGATTTAGATTGAAGGTATGTGTACTCTTTTTTCTCAGTTAAATTATTTTCTTTACCGAATGCTTGAATGCCTTCCCATGAAGATTGGTTGAAGGATTTGTCATCAACACCGCCAGTATCCGTTACCATAGCAACTTTAAATTTGTCGCTTTCTTTTTTAGCCCCTTCATCCTTTTTACCATCATCTGAGCCACATGCAGCCAAGATCGTTCCAGCAGCAAGGACAAGTGACATAACTAACCCCATTTTACGTTTTTTCAAGGTATGTACCTCCTAAGTTTAATTGATGCTTAGTAGAATTGCACGCAATGACTGATCGTCTACGTTTCCATCGCTTGCAAAAAAATTAGATTCGTTTACGAAGCACATGAAAGCTAAACACATCCGCTTTAAAATAATTGACCGAATATAGGATTGGTTCGTCCCTATCATCGAAGTGCACTTGTTTTAAAACAAGTAACGCAGCTTCAGGTTCACATTCTAGAATCGGAGAAACCTTCTCATGATACCCAATCGGCTCAATTTGAGCGATCGCATGAGTAATCGTACGGCTGGATTCTCTTTCAAGAATATGAAAAATCGATTCTTCACTGTAATCGAAGTTCCCTTTAAGAATACTTGCCGGGATCTTATCAATACAATAAACGACTGGATTCCCATTCGCGGTTCTTACTCTTTCAATTACTACAATTTCCTCGTCTATTGCACAAGAAAAACGGCGGATATCGTCGTCAGTCGGTTCCAGGGTTGTCGAGCTCAAGAAAATAGTTCCCGGTTTCATCCCTGCTTGCTTAATCATATTCGTGACACTATTAAGCTGCTCGATTCCTGAGCTAAACACCGGTTTGGCATGCACAAATGTCCCGACCCCATGCCTTCTGATTATTACGTTTTCTTCTTCAAGAATTCGTAACGCTTCACGTAGAGTAGCTCTACTTACGCCGAGTTTCTTCGCAAGGTCAAATTCTGAAGGTAATTTCTCTTTCTCTTTATATGTACCCTCTTCAATATCCTGCTTGAGGTGATCGATTACTTGTAAGTATAAATGTCGATGATCAGACTTAATAGACATGCAGGTTCCTCCAACTTATTTTCTTCAGACTTCAGACCTCTGAGGTATAATCATTCCTACTAATCCAAAATACTATACCATTTTTCCCATTATAAATAAATAGAGATTTGCAATTTGTCGAAAAATAACGAATATGGCCTTACCAATTTTTCAGAAACCTTGCAGACTACGAAGCTGGATAATTACCCCATATGTATTATTATTCATTTTTTGTCTAAGGAATTCGTATTATTTTCTTATATATCAAAAGGAGAGTAGGTCATACTATTACTTAAATTTTTTAGTATATAACCCTGTTATAGAAATTTTCTCCCACTATTTCTATTTATTATTTTGTTCGGCATACTAAACTTGAATTATGAGGTATAATAATATAGATAAGATTTTGGAAGGATGATTATATGGTAATGATTACGGAGTATAGTATTGAAAAACTGAAAGATCCATTTGGGATTTTAACAGGGGAACGGTATGAAGTATTACTTGATATTACAGTTCCTGAAGATGATGAACTATTTACGGAAGCAGGAATTTACATTCGTGTATTATATAAAGTAGAAGATAATCAATCAGCGATCATTAAATATGATCTACTTGAAAGAGGAACAGATAAACTGCTAGACTTCGAATTGGAAGATGAAGAGATTGAGGCTGTGCGAGCCTTTTGTACGGAACACTTACCCGAAGGATTATAATCTATAAGAGCGTGTTCAAAAAGGAGGATAAAGAGCCGAGAAGTTCGAGGAGCGCATCTCGAGAGGACCGGAACGTATGCAGTAATACGTGGGGACCGAAGAGACAGAGCAACAAAGAAATTCGACAGCTATTTTATCGGACTTTTTGAACATCCTCTATAAGGGCTGTCTCAAAAAAGAAGCCGGCCTCGTACGCTATATACAGTATAGGTGTTACACCCACATTTTCACTGTATTTAATTTCGAGGCTGTTTCTTCGTTTTTGAGACAGCTTTTTAAATGGGTATTAATTAACTTGAAAGTGACACTAGATTTTCAGAGAAAATCTAGTTATTGAAGTTTAACTACCCCCACCTTAGTTTCTTTGCTTTACTTCCTTCAATTTAATACCATATCGCACCTTATGACAGATGTGCTTCGTTAGAAGGATCTTTTGCGATTAAGACGATTCTCGGCTTACTACCTTCATATGGACCAACGATCCCTCTCGCTTCCATCTCATCGATCAATCGAGCAGCTCGAGTATAACCAATTCGGAAACGCCTTTGCAACATGGAAACAGATGCTGTCTGCATTTCAACAATAAGGGAAACGGCATCATCATATAGACTATCTTCCACTTCACCAGTTGTTTCTACGATCTCATCAGGGATCATTTCTTCATTATACTGAGCTTTTTGCTGTGATATCACATAATTCACAACATCCTCAACCTCGTGATCAGATAAAAAAGCTCCTTGAACACGAATTGGTTTAGACGCACCTACCGGTAAAAACAGCATATCTCCTCTACCTAGAAGTTTTTCAGCGCCCCCCATATCAAGGATCGTTCTTGAATCCGTCATCGAGGAAACACTAAAGGCAATCCTAGATGGGATATTAGCTTTAATAATCCCTGTAATAACATCGACTGAAGGCCTTTGTGTTGCAATAATCAAATGAATTCCTGCAGCTCTTGCCATTTGTGCAAGTCTTGTAATGGCATCTTCCACGTCAGAAGAAGCAACCATCATTAAGTCAGCTAGCTCATCGACAATGACGACAATATACGGTAATAATGGTTGTTTATTTTCTTCTTCCTCATTAAAGTGTTTGATATATTCATTATACCCCTCGATATTTCTAGTGCCTGAATGAGAGAACAACTCATAGCGTCGTTCCATTTCACTTACGACCTTTTTTAAAGCTTGTGAAGCTTTTTTTGGATCAGTAACTACCGGGGCAAGCAAATGAGGAATGCCGTTATACACGTTTAATTCAACCATTTTCGGATCAATCATCATCATTTTTACTTCATGTGGCTTTGCTCTCATCAAAATGCTCGTAATGATTCCATTAATGCAAACGGATTTACCACTTCCCGTCGCGCCAGCAACTAGTAAATGCGGCATTTTATTCAGCTCAGCCTTCACTGCTTCGCCTGAAATATTCCGTCCTAGAGCAACTTGTAGTTTAGATTCTTGCTTGTCAAATTCCTTCGCTTCCAATACTTCACGTAAAGAAACCATAGCAATTTCAGAATTTGGAACTTCTATTCCAATGGCTGATTTTCCCGGGATAGGTGCTTCAATTCGAATATCCTTAGCAGCTAGTGCAAGCGCCAGATCATCTGACAAAGATACGATTTTACTTACCTTCACGCCAACGTCGGGATGTATTTCATATTTGGTCACCGCGGGGCCCAGATGCACTTGGGTTACTTTGGCTTTTACTCCAAAACTTAAAAATGTCCGCTCAAGCTTTGCCGCATTTTCATGAATTAATTTATACTCTCCGCTTTGATCTGTCTTTTTAGGTTGATTCAATATTGAAAGTGCTGGAAGATTGTATTCTTTGTTCTCCACTTCAGTAAACGTCATAGGAGGGGCAATATCTCCTACTTCTTCCAATATGCCCTCAAAATCTTCTGACTGCTTATCCATTTCAATGGATTCAATTGGTTTCGAATCATCCTTTTCACTGTATGCCGTCTCAGCAAAATTGGAGATTAAGCGATTAGATGGAGCAATGATTTCGATTTCCCCTTCCTCCAATGAAGGTTCTTTACTTTCTTCTTGCTTCTCTTTTTCTACTTTGGGCTCTATTTTTTGCTTTTTACGTTCCTTTTTTTCTTGTGTCCATGTCTTCATATCGTCAATAAAAGCAGACCACTGTTCCGACACGAAATTGGAAAAAGAAATAAAAAACTTACCGAGCGTGTCCCCTAACGTTTTGCCAGTTAATAAAATGACTCCTATTATTATGAAGATAAAAGCAGCAATTTTAGAGCCTGCTGCATCAAATAAAAAATAAGATGCTGCAAACAAGATTGCTCCAATCATTCCCCCTCCTAAATCATGGGTGCTTGTTTTACCATTGACCTCCATCCAAAATAAGTCCCAAGTATTTCGAATTACGCTTGGCTTTTGAAACGGACCACCATCTGCCAATAGGGTAAATAATCTAACATGACTGAGCATAAGAATGCTCATTACAATTAAATAGAAGCCAACTAATTGCCGCTTTAGCAAAAATGGCACCGATCTCTTCACCATTAAAAATAGTCCGATTGCAATTAAACCAAGTAAGAGCAGAATATACCATTCGCCCATAAAGAAACGAACCAAAAAGGTAATCGCCTTACCAACTGCACCAAGCTCAGCAATGGCGATTGCTGATAGGCCAAGAAGACTTAAGCCAATCAGTTCAAATTTCATTGTTTTTTTTAAATTCGCTGACCCTTTTGATTTTCTGCGTTTTTTCTTCGCCATTTTATCACCTTAATTTTCCCTGCATTTTATGTACACGACTTTTTCTAGAATGAATAAAGCAGCCAAGAGGCTGCTTATTCGTAAGTAGTTTTAGTATAGCATAAAATAGCTTTCATGGACGTTTTTTCTAGTTAAGAAAGCTTTGTTTAACAGATAGAATGCTACCTGGCTCAATCCCTTTTACTAAAAAATGAGCAGGGTCTGTGCTTACAATCCTTTCGACCCGAAACGAATAATGATCAGATTGTTCACACATTACTGGAATCCCGCCATAGTTAAGAAAATGAATATTTTCATGTGCCTCAGAATGCCCTGGGAAAATGTATTCCTCAGGTATAATCGTATACAACGTCATTGCAGCATGCCCTCCTCATTACCCTCTTGCTCTTGATTGGATTGATCGATTAATTCGTTTAATTTCCTCATCGCTTGACCAACTCCCCCTACTTCATCAATGACTCCATAATCGACAGCCTCTTGACCGACAACATTTGTTCCAATATCCCTAGTTAAATTTCCTTTTGCAAACATAAGATCCTTGAATCGTTCTTCCGTAACTTTTGAGTGCTTAGTTACAAAGTTGATTACACGATCTTGCATCTTATCTAAGTATTCAAATGTTTGCGGGACCCCAATGACGAGACCTGTTAAACGAATTGGATGGATTGTCATCGTAGCAGTCTCAGCAATAAATGAATGATCACACGAAACAGCTATTGGTACACCAATCGAATGACCACCACCAAGCACGATAGAAACACATGGCTTTGATAATGAACCAAGCATCTCCGCAATTGCCAAGCCAGCTTCTACATCTCCACCGACCGTGTTTAAAATAACAAGCAGCCCTTCGATATTCGGATTTTGTTCAATCGCAACGATTTGCGGAATCACATGCTCATATTTCGTTGTTTTATTTTGAGGTGGCAGCTGCATATGACCTTCGATTTGACCTACAATCGTTAAGCAATGTATTTTTGAATCTTTCGACATCTGCGGAACATTGGTTTGTCCAAGCTGTTGAATTTTTTCTATAAGTGTCGAGCCTTTCTCTTCTTGTCGTCCTTCATCAGGCTTTTCCATTTTTCCTCGATCCAATCTACCCATCCCCTTTCAGATTATGAATAGAGTTAGTATGAACTAAGCTGGTAAGGTTCATTCTTTACAGAGAAATATCAATGGAAAAATAATAATCCCATGCATTTAACTTGAAGAACCAAAAAATTCTACCCAAATAAAAAAAGTTGATCACCTACTATATGTAGATAATCAACCTCTTTTATTAACTGTCTGTTGATAATAGTTCTTGTTAAGAATTCAAAGTGAACATAGTGGCCACATTTTGTTAAATGCGGATTATTATTCAGTTAATTTCTAATGAATGTAAAACTAATGGTTTTGTGTTAATCTTTTTATCCGCCTTTTTCGAAATCACTTCACCCTTATACAAAATTTCACCTGTTTTCAGCTCAGCGATAAATAATTGCGGTGGCACATTTGTCGTATTATTTTTTTCAAAATCATTTGTCGCAAGTACGTACACTCTATCATTTTTAATGACAAACGGAAATGCTCCTCCCCAATCATTATTATTAATTGGAAAAGTTTGATCATTTGTTATGGATTGGTTTGTGATATTAAATGTTGTTACATGCATACCTTTCGCATCTTGATTGATTATATACAACTTATCTTCAATCAAATAATTTTGACTTGTCACAATACGAGTTTCTAATGTGTCAGGCAACTCAATCGTTTCTAAATGATTTTTTTCATAAACATATTCCAATATCGCTGCTTTATCGGTATTACTTGCTGATTCTTCACTTTGATTTGCAACTTCAGGTCGCTTAATAAAAACGATAGAATTTCGAGGCAGCTGAGGGTCTAGTCCCATTGAATCTAAGACATCATAGCCCATTTTGATTTGTTGCGGCGTGATTATCACTTCATCATTTAGTAGCTTCTGATTACCAAGATCAAAAGTATATACATGTACTTCCACATCATCCACATCAGTATTGGTATATATGTAATTTTTAGTAACTACTTTTAATTTGGATTGAATGAGTTGTACATCTAACACTGAGATATGGTTGAATATTTCACCAGGAACACCCATTTCGAATGATATGTCCTTATCAGAAGCCAAGTCCAATAAACCAATGTTAAACACGTATTTATATGAATGATCAAATGATGATAATTTGTAAACTGCTTCAGCATATGCGATAAAATCTGCATCTTGATAAAAAGAGTCGATACTATATTTTCCACGCATAAAAGAGCGATGATCCTTTTTAAGTTTTGCAATTTTAGGATCATTATCTCCAGTCATTCGTTGCCAATACGATTGCTGACTTAGATATAAGGTTTTATTAGTAGTAATCTTTACATCATTACTTATGCCTTCCTTTTCTACATAACCACTTAAAGTAACATCTTTTATTTCACTTTCCTGACCCTCTAATGTTTTTATTACGTATTCAGGATAATTATTCGCGTTGACCGTCATTTTCCCATAATAGGCTCCGATGATAATAATGGACATACATACGAGTAAAATACTGCTCATATACCTTTTCATAGCCTTTCCTCCTCTTAAACTAATACCCGTTTTGATATTAGCCAATTTCCGATTACGATAGAAACAGCTGTTATTAATATTCCAAGTGCTAGGAAAATCGCAAAAATTTCTTCGCTATATAAAATAGAAAACGTCTCGTTAGCAAGGATAAACAGTGGTGATAGAAATAACAAAACCGCTGCAATAAAATATAGAATTCCAAGTACAATCCCTTTTAGACGAAAGCTTCTTTCAAACAGAATGGAGGTAAAGAGAACAAACACAAACATCATGCCAATTCCATATGAGATGAGAAAATTACTAAAATATGGCGGTATGATAATTCCCATAATATTATTTGTCTGTAGAATAGATGAGACACCCATGCTAGTCTCCAAAAAGTTTTCTAGGATTAATGATTCAAATAACGCATTCTCAAGTGGTAATAGGATCATTTGAAAAGCAAGTAAACCCAAAATCAAAACCAGAATCGCTGTAGCCTTAGAAAAATACAATGAAATTCTTGCAGTTGGTAACATTAATAATCGATAAGCGAATGTATTTTTCCCAAACCAATCACGATACCAGATCAAAAAACTATAAAAGATAAGGGCGGCAATACATAAGGCAATCGGACCTATAAACCAAGGGGTTGATGAAATGTGGGTGAAATCAAAACCACCAAATTGATGCAAATATGCTTTCTCAGACAAATTCTGTTCAAACATGACTTCATGTGCTCTTTTCATTAAACCTCTTGAAGTAACAATCACTCCAATAAATTGGCTAAGGAGTGTTATGATTAATAACGACACATAAATTTTTATAAAACGATTGATTTCAAAATTGACAAGCTTTACATAGCTTTTCATCCTTGATACACCTCTCTCATCACGTCAACAACGGATTTCCCCTCTTGCTCGCGCATTTGTTCGGTATTAAATTCTTTTAAAACGATGCCATTATCCAATAAAATGACTTTATCGATCAAATGCTCGATATCATTGATTTCATGGGTAGTGATGATGACACCCCGGTCTTCTATTAAATGGCTTGCGAACACATACGCAATTTGTTCACGACTAAAGATGTCGATACCAGAGAATGGTTCATCCATTAAAATATAATCTACGTCAATCGCCAATCCCATCAGCAAGTTAATTTTAGCTGTGTTCCCTTTTGATAATTCTGAAATACGCGATTTTTCATCTAACTTAAAGAAAGTAAGAAGCTCTGTCGCTCGTTCTTGATTCCAATTTTGATAGAAATCCTGCATGAATTGCATCGCTTGTTTAATTGTCATTTGCGGAAGCATTGTAATCGCATCTGGAATAAATGCTACTTTTTCATACATGTTCTTATTGATTTTTTGTCCATCAATTAATATGCTTCCTTTACTAAATGACGTCAGACCCATGATTGCCTTTAATGTAGTCGTTTTTCCGACACCATTAATTCCAATTAAGCATGTAATCTCACCCTTATTAGCCGTGAATGAAACACCATCTAGTACTTTTTTTCTACCGAACTTTTTTGTGAGCTGATTAACTTCAATCATTTAGAGTCCCTCCTTACTACTTTCTTGCGAATATTTTTCCTGCACAATCCGAAGCAACTCATCGATCGGAACATTTATCGGGCGAATGGACTGCAAAAACGATTCAACTGCCGTAATAATTAATTCCTCTCTTACACTTTGTAAGATATTCTCATTTTTTGTGATTTTGCTTGGGAAATTCCGTTCAGTCGTAATCAAATCTTGCTCCTCCATTTCTTTATACGCCTTTTGAGCCGTATTCGGATTTATTTTCATCGTGGCTGCAAGCTCTCTTCTAGATGGAATTTCTTGTCCTGCCACAAGATTTCCGTTTGCAATTTGTTCCTTAAAATATCGTACAACCTGTAAATAAACAGGATCACGATTATTAAAAGTAGCATTCATGAAACCATCTCCTAATTTGAACTACTTTAATAGTGTATGTATTATATAGATCATACACTATTTATATGTACTATACACGCAGTACACTCCAACTGTCAATATCGTTTTTGTATAAAAAGGTCCTAGCTATTTCACACTGCTAGGACCTTATCAAAATATTAAATTTCCATAATAATCGGCAAGATCATCGGCCGTCTCTTCGTTTTCTCAAAAAGGTATTGGTTTAATGAATCACGCATATCTTGTTTCAATACGGCCCAATCGAAAGGATGGCGGGTCCTTGATTTTTGAACAATGTTATAAACCAGTTCTGTTGCTTCATCCATCAGTTTCTCTGATTCGCGGACATACACAAATCCACGCGAAATGATTTCAGGACCAGCTACAATCGATTTATCTCCTCTGTTCAGCGTTACTACAACGATTAACGTTCCATCTTGAGACAGGAGCCTACGATCGCGGAGTACAATATTTCCTACATCCCCAACACCGCTTCCATCAATTAATACATTTCCTGAAGATACTTTGCTTGAAAGTCTAATTTGATTATTGGTCATTTCAATCATATCACCTTTATCTGCGACAACAACATGATCTTTTCGTAGACCAGCCCCAATCGCCAGCTTTTGGTGAGCATATAATTGACGATATTCTCCATGTACTGGAATTAAGTATTTCGGCTTCATTAGATTTAGCATCATTTTCAGTTCTTCCTGACTGCCATGACCGGTAACATGTACTGTATAACGATTGTTTACAACAGTAGCACCTACCCGGTATAGCATATCAATCGTTTTAAATAGTTTCACCTCTCCACCTTTTAAAGGAGAAGCTGCAAGAATCACTGTGTCTTCCGGTTTTATTGAAACTTGCTTATGCGTACCTTTTGCCATCTTTTGCAACGCTGTAATTGGTTCACCTTGGTGACCGGTCGATAAAATGACTAACTTATGATCGGGATACTGTTTAAGTTCTGCCGCTGGAATAATTAAATCATCAGGTAATGTAAGATAGCCTAGTTTCAAGGCGGTTTCATATACACGCTGTATGTTTTTTCCGACCACCACAACTTTTCTGCCACTGATTGCTGCCGCGTTAAATACATGTTGAATACGGATAATATTAGAAGCGAAGCAAGCAACGATTAATCGTCCTCTTGCTTGTTGAAATGCCTGTATCATATCTTGTTCTACAATTGCTTCTGAAGGGGTATAGCCTGGGGACTCTGCTCCTGTACTATCCGATAGCAGGCAGAGTACTCCCTCTTCTCCAAGAGCCGCCATTTTTCCTATTTCAGGCTTGTACATATCTGGTGCCGCCTGATCAAATTTAAAAGCACCCGTATAGACAATTGTACCTTCCTCTGTATGAATTGCAATCCCAATGGAGTCAGGAATACTATGATTTGTTCGGAAAAAGCTGATTCTGCTCGCTTGAAAGTTCAATATTGAATCAGACTGAATTTCAATAAATTCCGCCTTGCCTTTAAAGTCATTTTCCTTCATTTTCTCTTTGGCTAGGGCCAATGTTAATTTTGTACCATACACAGGTGCCTTAATGTATTTTAAAACATAAGACAATGACCCTATACGGTCGTCATGCCCATGACTTAAAAATATTGCTTTTACCCTTTCTCTGTTCTCTAGCACATACGAAATGTCTGGAATAACCGCATCAATGCCTAACATTTCATCTTCTGGAAACATTAAACCTGCATCAAGCAGAAACATATCTTGATTTACTTCAACAATATACATATTTTTCCCAAGCTCTCCCTGTCCTCCCAGGGGTATAACTCTAATGCCGTTCATATCATCTCTAGTCAACCTTATATCCTCCTCAAGTAAATGCAGTTCGAAATCCAATTGTATCCATTATAACTGATGCTTTAAAAAACAGGTCATTCTTTCACTTTCAAACTTGATTTATTTTAAAAATAGGAGTCAAAATTACTTCAAATAATTTCTTCAAATTTAAAAGCGCATACATTCATTATATACAACAAGCCAATCGTTACCGATTGGCTTGTATACGATTTCTATATTTATCCCGCATTAATGGGCAATAGGACCCCCAACCTCAAGGCTTAGATGAATCGAAGAAGCCTAGGTGGGGGATAATAACTGCCCATAAATGCCCGATTGGTGAGATACAGTGAAACTTGCCGCTGTGATCTTCAGCGGTTTAGTTGAACCAATCGGGTTCGTACTGTCGATTGATCGAAGCGAAAGCGAAGATCTTATAGCGACAGTAGAACGGGACTAACAATCAGTGGGGATGAAGAAAACCCCCACCGATTGAAGTTTCACTTTATAAAATAGTCGTGCCAAGTGCCGTTCTTTCCTGTTCAGTAAGCGGCACAAGTGGCAGTCTAACCGAACCGACATCTATCCCCTTCATTTGCAAAGCCGTCTTGACTGGAACTGGGCTCGGCGCTGCAAATAGGCCTTTGAATACCGGAAGCAATGCCTGATGTTGTTTAGCTGCTTCTTTAAGGTTCCCTACAAAGAAAGACTCGATCATTTGTTGCATTTCATTCCCGATAATATGTGATGCGACTGATACGACCCCAGCACCACCAATTGCAAGAACAGGAAGGGTAATGCCATCATCTCCGCTATACAATTGAAAATCTTCATTAGTGCCTGAAATAATTTGGGTCATGGCAGTCAAATCACCGCTTGCTTCTTTAACAGCCACAATATTATCAATTTCAGATAATCTAATAATCGTTTCTGGAGTAATATTTACAGCCGCTCTTCCCGGAATATTATACACCATAACCGGAAGGGATGTGTTCTCTGCTATCGTTTTAAAATGCTGATAAAGACCTTCCTGATTTGTTTTACTGTAATAAGGAGCCACTAGCAAGATGGCATCTGCACCATTTTTCTCTGCTTTTTTCGTAAGCTCAATTGTTGAATACGTATTATAGCTACCAGTTCCCATAACAACAGGAATTCGTTTGTCTACAATGTTAACAACATGCTTGAGTAACGCAATTTTCTCTTCAGATGTTAAGGTAGGTGACTCTCCAGTTGTACCTGATATTACTAATGAATCTGTGCCGTTTTCAATCAAGTAATTGATCAATAATGTTGTTTTTGCTAAGTCAATATTCCCTTTTTTATCGAAAGGAGTAACCATTGCGGTTGAAACTCTACCAAAGTTAATCATACATACACCTCTTGATTTTATAAGATGAGATCCTCATCATGGATACAATAATTTGAATAAAGTTATCGATCCTTTATCCGGTATTCCGGGGTTTCTTCATGTAATTGAAATGCGTCATGTAGTGCATTCACAGCAACTGACAAATCTTGTTCCTTCACCAACACCCAAATCGTGGTGTGGCTATCCGCGGATTGTAAAATGCTAATTTCTCGTTCTGATAATGCTGTGACGATTTTGGCAGCAACACCAGGTACTCCATTAATCCCAGCCCCAACAACCGAGACTTTCGCACAATTTCTTTGGATAAATGGCTCATACCCCATATTTTTCAAAATGGTAATGGCATTGCTTGTCATTTCTTCTGTAACTGTATAGACGACTGCGTTTGGTGAAATATTAATAAAATCGACACTTATTGAAGCATTTGCCATCGCTTTAAATACTTCAGCCTGAAGATTATATTGGTCTTTCTTTGCTTTCACTTTAATTTGAGTAATTTTCGAAACATGGGCGATCCCTGTCACAAGTCTTTCTTTTATCTCAGCGCCATGGCTGCCTTTATTCATACTCGTCACCAATGTTCCGAGACCATCTGAATAAGTAGATCTGATGCGAATCGGTACCTTCGCCTGCATGGCAATCTCGACAGCTCTAGGATGAATGACTTTCGCTCCTTGGTATGCCATGTTACATACTTCATTATAGGTTACTACAGATAGTGGGCGGGCATAGTCTGCTATGCGTGGATCGGCTGTCATAATGCCTTCTACATCGGTGAATATATCGATATATTCAGCTTGCAGTGCTGAGCCAAGAGCAGCAGCAGATGTATCGCTTCCACCTCGTCCAATCGTCGTAACATCCCCGTTTTTAGTTGCTCCTTGAAAGCCAGCAACAACAACAACATCATGAAGTTCTAGCTCTCTTCTTATTCTATCACATTTCATGTCAATAATTTTGGCATTTGTATGATCCTGGTTTGTTAGGAATCCTGCTTGGGCTCCTGTAAAGGTTGTCGCGCTTATTCCACTATCCAGTAGTGTATTCGTGAAAACAACCGAAGAGATTGTTTCCCCCACGGATAAAAGTAAATCTTGTTCTCTTTTTGAGAGTTTGCTGTCTGAACCATTTACGAGTGATAAAAGCGTGTCCGTTGCATAGACATCTCCTTTTCTTCCCATTGCCGAGACGACGACCACAACCTTGAACCCATCATTTAGCGCTTTTTGAATATGACGCTTAGCATGTGCTCTGCTTTCCTCATCTCGTACAGAAGTTCCCCCGAATTTCTGAACGATGAATTTCATTCTTCACACCTCAAATGTAAAGGGCTAGCTCAAAAAGGTCCGATTTCGTACTCTACTACAGTAATTGGTATTAAATAAAACTTTTATACTGTAATCAGTAGTTACTGGGTCTGCCTTTTTTCACCAGCCACATTGCTTCTCATATCTCTTTTTCATTACAATCTAACGAATAATCTCGCTTTACTGATAAATGCTATCTTTATTTTACCGTAACTAATCCTAATTTCAATAAACTTTCCGCGATTTGAACCGAATTCCAAGCAGCACCTTTAAGAAGGTTATCAGATACTACCCACAGATGGAATCCATTATCCTTATCCAAATCTTTACGAATTCTGCCAACAAAGACACCAGTTTTTCCGACAGCATCGGACGGCATCGGATAAATTTGATTTTCTGGGTCATCTTGAAGCACGACTCCTGGCGCATCACTTAATAATGTTTTGATATCGGCTGCTGTAATGCCCGCTGCATTTGTTTCTAGATATACTGACTCAGAATGGCCGGTCTCTACAGGCAGTCTTACACAGGTTGCAGCTACATGCAATTTGGGCATATGCATGATCTTTTTCGTTTCATTAATCATTTTCATTTCTTCGTAAGTAAAACCGTTTTCCTGAAATGTATCAATCTGCGGGATTACGTTAAATGCGATTTGATAATGCTTTTTATCGCCTTTCACTGGTAATACTGCCGGTTTAATTTCTTGGTTATCAAGTAAGTCACGAGACTGCTCTCTTAATTCATCAATTGCTGCAGCACCTGCACCAGAAACAGCTTGATAAGTCGAAACAATAATCTTATTTAAACCATAAGCCTCTCTAATCGGTTCAAGAGCTACGACCATTTGAATGGTTGAACAGTTCGGATTTGCAATGATTCCGTTATGGTTGCGTAAGTCCTCTTCATTTACCTCAGGAACAACTAAAGGAACTTGTTCATCCATGCGGTAAGCACTTGTGTTATCAACCACAATCGCCCCGCGTTTCACTGCTTCAGGTGCCAATTCCTTAGAAATACTTCCACCCGCACTGAATAACGCAATATCTATACCTTCAAAGCTTTCAGGCTTTGCTTCCTGAACTTCAATTTCTTTGCCTTTAAATAAAAGTTTCTTTCCTGCCGAACGGGCCGAAGATAAAAAGGTGATTTTTTTTATAGGCAGTTCTCTTGATTCAAGTGTTTTTATCATTTGTTGTCCTACTGCTCCCGTTGCCCCAACAACCGCAATATTTAATCCTTTTGTCTCTTCCATTTCCCTTACCCCTTTTCCATTCACATAATGACTTCTATCTATTTGTCATCAATGCTAGTAACATTTTTAATAGAAATATCATTTATTTTAACATATCCATGCACGAAAGAAACAGGATTTTACTAATTTATGTCGTAATCGGGGCAATACAAGCAAAAAATTAAAAAAAGTCTGACTACTTATCCGCATTTTCATCTGTTTCATTGTTTAAAATTTATGAGGGATCTTTAAATCTCTCGATGATTACTGGTTGAATTTGATTGCCATCTAATGCAGCGATGATGGTTTCACGTATCTGACTCATTCTTGCTACCATCGAAGTCGGTTTCCTCTCCGGATCATCCTGACCGTATGGTACAAAATAAACATCTTTTGAGTCCATTAATCTCATTAAATTCATCCCATTAAGTCCCAGAGCATCATTTGTTGAGACGGCTAAGACGACTGGACGGTGATTCCTCATCGTCGCCTTTGCGGCCATAAGCACTGGTGAATCGGTTAATGCATTCGCCATCTTACTCATTGAATTTCCCGTCATCGGCGCAATGACCATACAAGCAAGAGGAGTTTTCGGACCCAATGGCTCTGCTTTTACTATTGTATCGACCACACGATGTCCGGTCAACTTTTCTATCCTATCAATCCAGTCTTCCCCTTTTCCAAATCTTGTCTCTGTATGCTGAACAGTCGATGTGACGATTGGAATGACCTCAGCGCCTTCATTCACCAATTTTTCAATTTCCGGAAAAACAGCATCATACGTACAATGCGAACCAGTTAATCCGAAACCGATTCGTACACCTTTTAAGCTCATTTCGTTTTCCCCTTTCGCTTTTTCATATCTTCACTGATTAATTCGGACAATGCATTCCCCAATATTTTACCTGCAGTTTTCGGTGCAACAATACCAGGCAAACTTGGTGCAAGCAATGCCTTGATTCCCCTTTTCTCAGCATAACGAAAATCTGTACCTCCCGGTTTTGAAGCAAGATCAATGACTAGGGTATGAACAGGCATATTCGCCAGTACACTTGCTGTAATAATTGGATATGGAATCGTATTAATGCATATATCTACATCTCTCATCATCTTCGTTAAATCATTGATATGGAAAGGCGTCATAGCCATCTCTGTAACCCTTGCAACATCTTCCGTTTTTCTAACTCCTACTCTTACCTTCGCACCAAGAGCTTGAAAGCTTCTCGCTGTAGTCATGCCGACTCTACCTAACCCTAAAACAGCTACATTCGAACCATGGATCGTGAAGTCTGTATGTTGTATAGCCATCATAATTGTACCTTCGACGGTCGGGATTGAGTTATAAATGGCTACATCATCCCTTTCAAAAAGCTGCACAAGACGCCGATTGGTATTTTTCATAATTCCTGTTAAATATCCATTACTAATTCCAGAATAAAACGTACAATGAGGTGGAGTTTTCGATACAACTTCTTCCGTGATTGTTACTTCTTCATTTGAAAAAATCGTATCTACTTTACCTTCAAGATTTGTACCTGCAACAGGTAATATAACTGTATCAATCTCAGAAAAATCTACATCCTCAAGCTTCTCTTTTACCGCACCAGTAAATGAATGTTCAAGCTGTTCAAAGCCTACTAGCCAGAGTCTCGCATCCAGTTCAGTCAGTTTTCGAACTACCTCTAGCTGACGAGCATCCCCGCCAATAACTGCGATTTGCAAGCCTGTGAGCATTAAAACCGTCACCTTCTTTTTCATGGAAATATCTCCGCGTTTTTTTCATTGTTTTACCCTTACATCCTATGTAATCCTTTCAAGATAGGTGATTGTATGATGTGTATCTTACATTCGATTTTGGAGATAAAACTGCAGTAATTTACAAAAAAAAACCGCCCTAAGGCAGTAAAAATAAACATTAGACTTTATTCTTCATATTGGGTTTCCACTATATCAATAATCACCATATCTGAACCAATCTTCTTTACGTGCTCCCAAGGCACTTTTATTTCATGTCCTTGCCGCTTTAATCCAAACCACTTTAAAGAAGGGATGATTAAAGCTGTTATTTGTCCCTTTTCGTTAATTTCAAGATCAGTTTGACCTAATACTCCTAATCGCTCAGCACGGGCCACATCAACAATCTCTTTTCCACTTAATTCACTAAGCCTCAAAGTATCTCCTCCTCACATGTTCATATTCCATCTATATCCTACTTTGTCCAAGAATAGAAGTATTAGAATGACTATTGTGATAAGAAAGTTGCAAGCTTCACAATAGCCCTTAAGTGACCGAACTGCTTTCATCGAACATCGAAATTTACTTAAAAAGGGGATTTCTCTCAAAAAAAGCTGTCTCATAACAAAAGGGTCAAACCCCACATCTACTATCTACCATTAAGATGTGAACACGACACATTAAACGGTGTATAGAGTGTGAGGTTAGACCCTCTTTTTTTGTGAAATTATTTATTCCAGCCCTCTAGCGGACTAACTAATGAAGAAGCATAAGAATCTGTAAAAATTTGCTGAGCCATCTTGTTTACATGCTCTTCCGTTACTTCATCAATTAATTCTACAATCCGATCAAGAGAACGATGGTTCTCAAGCAATAGCTCGTTTTTACCGTTACGGCTCATTCTGCTATTGGTACTTTCAAGACTCAACATCAAGCTTCCTTTTAGTTGCTCTTTGCTGTTTCTTAGTTCTTTTGCAGAGATCCCTTCCCGTTTTAGCGTGTCTAAAGTCAGTTGTATCGTCTCATATAGACTTTCTAACTGATTAACTCCAGTACCACCATAGATCGTCACTAAACCGCTATCTTGATAACTCGAATGATAGGAATAAACTGAATAGGCAAGGCCGCGTTGTTCACGAACCTCCTGGAAAAGACGGCTGCTCATACTGCCACCCAAAATATTGTTAAGAGTGATTAAACTGTACATGTCATCGTGACCGATGCTCAATCCTTCAAAACCTAAGCATAGGTGGGCCTGTTCAGTTTCTTTCTTCCTTGTGAATTGATTTTGATGAAAAATAGGCTTAATAAGTTCAGTTCGAATATCACTGCCTGTAAACGATCCAAAATATTTTTCAACTTCTTGAATCATGCTTTCATCCACATTCCCAGCAATGGAAATAACGACCTTGTCCGGTGTATACATATCATGAACGTATTGTTTTAACGTCTCACTTGTAAACGTATCAAGCGTTTCTTCTGTGCCAAGGATTGGATATCCGAGTGGATGCTTTTCATATACTGCTTCACTTAACAGGTCATGAACAATATCATCTGGAGTATCTTCGTACATTTTAATTTCCTCAAGCACTACATTTTTCTCTTTCTTCAATTCTTCTTCGTCAAACGTAGAATTAAAGAACATGTCAGAAAGGATTTCAAGTGCAAAGCTCGCATGGTTGTCGAGCACTTTTGCATAATAGCAAGTATATTCCTTTGAAGTAAAGGCATTTACCTGTCCGCCAATGCTATCGAAAGATTCAGCAATTTCTCGCGCATTACGAGTGGTCGTACCTTTAAAGAACATATGCTCGAGAAAATGGGAAATCCCATTCAATTCTGGTGTTTCATTACGGGAGCCAGTTTTAATCCAGATCCCTATCGCAGCTGAACGGACTGTTGGGATATTTTCGAGTACTATTCTTGCACCATTTTGACATGTATATTTCTTAATCAATGAACATTCCTCCTTGTTCTTTGCGGTTTTAAAGCGCAGGCAAATTGTAAACTGATATCTCTATTGAATCAGTCTTCTTTCATTTACAGCTTCTGAAACGGTTACAATTTGCAAGCCTTTCTTTTTCAATTGTTGAATGATTACTTCTAATGACGATGCAGAAGCGTCTGTTGGATGCATCAAGATAAATGCTCCTGAGTGAACTTTACTAAGAACCCTATTTAGCAGAACATCTGGACTTGGCTTTTGCCAATCAATTGTATCGACACTCCAAAGAATTGTACCCATCCCAAGACTTTCAGCGATTTCAACCGTTTCATCACGGAAACTCCCGCTCGGTGGAGCAAACCACTTTACTTTCTTATCTGTTACAGCCTCAATCACTTCATTTGTTTTTTGCATTTCATTCTTAGCAGCCGTTTGGGATAGTGACTTCATATCAGGGTGAGTATAAGAATGATTGCCAATCTCATGTCCGCCTTGTTCAATCATTTTTGCTAGTTCAGGATTATTCTTTGTCCATCTTCCTTCCAAAAAGAAGGTAGCCTTTACTTCATTTTCCTTAAGTATGGCAAGCATATCCTGTAAATATTCATTGCCCCATGCCACATTTATTAAAAGTGAAACGACAGGTTTTTCAGGATGTGCCCGGTAAATTGGCGCAGGAGTTAAATCACTTATATGTACATTAGGCGAAACTTGTTCAAAAACCAACTTTTTTGCATTAAAAATCCCTTTGTCTTTCATTGCCTTATAAGATTCCCTAACGTCTACTTTAAGACCGTTTAGACCAGGTACCGTTTTCCAGATTGAATCAACTTTTGCATCCTGTGGAGCTATTTCATACTCCTTCGCCTTTGATTCAATGTCTAACATAAGAGAATCACTCTGCTTTACTGCAACAACAGTCTGCCCTGCTATCGACTTTACATACAAATCTACATATGGATTTTGCACTAATAACCATGATATACCTGCAATGGCACTAAACGCAACTATCTGGCCTAATTTCCTCATCTTTTACAGCTCCCCTCATATAAATGGTATGAGGAGAATGGACAAGGTAGAACGAAAGTAGTCACTGGCTATAATAATAGTGCAAGCTCCTTTAAAAAGGAAAAATACTATGATCTCCACAGTCTTATGTTTCGCCGAATTACCCCACAAGCAAATGCCCCCGAGCCTTCGTCGATACGAATAGACCAATCGAATGATCTACAACTCTGGCCTTTATCTAAGTGTTTAAATAGAAAAAAGCATGCAAATTCACAAAGAATCGCATGCATCCATTTTATCGATATTTCTAAACACTCTTACACCTCTGATTTTTCTTCACTTTCTTTTTGAGCCTTTAGAATTGCTTTATGAGAAAGATTTACTCTTCCTTGTTTATCGATTTCAACGACTTTAACAGATAATTCATCGCCTATTTTTACAACATCTTCAACTTTGCCTACACGTTCTTCAGCAAGCTCAGAAATGTGTACAAGACCATCTTTACCATTAAAGATTTCAACAAACGCGCCGAATTTTTCAATTCGTTTTACTTTACCAAGATAGACTTCACCAACAACTACTTCACGAACAATATCTTCAATAATATTCTTCGCTTTTTGGTTCATCTCTTCATTAGTAGACGCAATAAACACCGTACCATCTTGCTCGATATCAATCTTCACGCCAGTTTCTTCAATAATTTTATTGATATGTTTTCCGCTTGGTCCAATTACATCACGAATCTTATCTGGGTTAATTGCCATCGTTAAGATTTTCGGTGCATATTTTGAAAGATTTTCGCGTGGTGTATTGATAGTTGACATCATTGACTCAAGAATATGCATTCTTCCACGTTTTGCTTGTTGAAGGGCTTCTTCAAGAATTTCTCTTGATAGGCCTTCAATTTTTATATCCATTTGCAAAGCAGTAACACCTTTTGCAGTACCTGCAACTTTAAAGTCCATATCACCTAGGTGATCTTCCATCCCTTGAATATCTGTTAAAATGGTATAGTGTTCTCCAGTTTTAACAAGTCCCATCGCAATCCCTGCTACCGGTGCTTTCAAAGGAACACCTGCATCCATCATAGCAAGCGTACTTGCACAGATACTTGCTTGTGAAGTCGAACCATTTGATTCAAGTACCTCTGATACAAGTCGGATGGTATATGGGAAGTCTTTATCATTTGGTATCACTGGCTCTAATGCTCTTTCTCCAAGTGCACCATGACCAATTTCACGACGTCCGGCACCACGGATTGGTCCTGTTTCGCCAACACTGAAATGTGGGAAATTATAGTGATGCATGAATCGTTTGGATTCCTCAGTACCAAGTCCGTCTAAAATTTGAACATCTCCTAGTGCACCAAGAGTACAGATCGACAAAGCTTGAGTTTGTCCACGCGTAAATAATCCTGAGCCATGCGTACGAGGAAGGATGTCGATTTCAGAAGAAAGCGGTCTGATTTCATCCGGGTTACGGCCATCTGGGCGAACTTTTTCTTCTGTAATCAAACGACGTACTTCTGATTTCACCAATTTATTTAAGATTTCTTTAATTTGCTTTAATTTGTCTTCGTCTGTTTCTTCTTCTAATTGCAACAGCACCCGGTCTTTTACTTCTTTAATAGCCGCTTCACGAGCATGTTTCTCCTGAACTTGTACGGCTTTGTTTAAATCAGCTTCACAAAGATTTTTAATTTCAGCTTCAAGCTCAGTATCTACTTGATACAGATTGATTTCCATTTTTTCTTTGCCAATTTCAGCAACGATTTTTTCTTGGAACTCAATTAATTTCTTAATTTCATCATGTCCAAACATAATTGCTTCAAGCATCGTTTCTTCAGGTATTTCATTAGCCCCTGCTTCAACCATATTAATCGCGTCTTTCGTTCCAGCTACAGTCAAATTAATATCGCTTTGTGCAAGCTGATCAACATTCGGATTAATAATGAATTTCCCGTCAATTCTACCAACAACTACACCTGCGATTGGCCCTTCGAACGGAATGTCTGAAACCGATAAAGCTAGAGATGAACCAAGCATTGCGGCCATTTCAGAAGAACAATCTTGATCCACACTCATCACCATACTGATAACTTGTACATCATTTCTAAACCCATCAGCAAATAAAGGACGAATTGGACGGTCAATCAAACGGCTTGCTAAAATTGCTCTTTCACTTGGTCTTCCCTCACGCTTAATAAATCCACCCGGAATTTTCCCAACTGCATATAATCTTTCCTCATAACTTACCATTAATGGGAAAAAGTCAACGTTCTTTGGTTCCTTTGATGCAGTGGCTGTACTTAATACAACGGTTTCTTCATACCGAACAAGCACAGCTCCATTTGCTTGTTTAGCCAATTGGCCAATTTCAACAGTTAATGTTCTTCCGGCCCATTCGTATGAATACGTATGTTTGTTCTGTCCCATCTTTCTATTAAACCCCTCTCTGGATCTTCACTTTAGAGGCCTGGTCGTTTTCACCTAAACCTTATCTAAAATCTTCATTATCATATATGTCAAATTAATAAAGCTTCCATAACCAAACTATTCCTATTATGCACGAAATAAATAAGCATTAACAGCAAAATGGAGTATATTTGAAAAAAACAAGTTTTTTTTTCAAATAATCTCCCTTTTACACATTATGTAAAATGACTTTTGTCTTCAAACATCAAAAAAGCGGGAATGTCTCCCGCTTTTTCGAATAATTATCGGCGTAAGCCTAATTTATTAATTAATGTACGGTAGCGAGTAACATCTTTATTACGAAGGTAAGTAAGAAGATTACGACGTTTACCAACCATTTTAAGAAGACCGCGACGTGAATGGTGGTCTTTTTTATGAGTGCGTAAGTGACCGTTCAAGTTATTGATTTCTTCAGTTAATACTGCAATCTGAACCTCTGGTGATCCAGTGTCAGTGTCGTGAGTGCGGTACTCAGTGATAAGTTCGTTTTTACGTAATTGTGTAATTGCCATTGTTTATTCCTCCTAAAGTTTCTGTAAAATCCCCTATTACTGAGCCAGCGTCGGAGACTCGCTTAGCCAAGCAACGGTTATTTTCATACTTGAATATCATACAACCTTTTTTTACAGAATGCAAGTTCTAGCCACCTAATTGCGTAAAATACTCAATTGCATGATTTTTATCTATTTCAATCTGTTGAACCAATTCTTCCAGGCCAGCAAATTTTTGTTCACTGCGTAGCCTTTTATGCCATTCGACAGCGACATCTTCTCCGTATATCACTTGATCAAAACCAAGCACATGAACTTCAACGGACGGATATTCAGGTCTCTTCTCATGAAAAGTTGGCTTATACCCCACATTACAAACACCATTAAACCATTTATGATCTATTTGAATTTTCACAGCATACACACCTGTAGATGGGAAGATATATCGATCCTTGATGTCAATGTTTGCAGTCGGGAATCCAAGCTGCCTTCCGCGTTTTTCACCATGTATGACGGTTCCTCGTACAGAATACCATCTTCCTGTTAACTTATAAAAGTCAATAAAATCGCCTTCTTGCAAGGTTTTTCTTATCCTAGTTGAACTAATTTTCTCTTCTTCTATTGTTTGCTTTTCAACAACAGTTTGTGTAAATTGACCTTTTGAATGAAGTGGAAGCGTGTCCATCGTTCCTTCACCGAACCTTCCATATGAAAAATCAAAGCCTGCTGCAACATGAATGGTATGAAGCTTGATTAAATAATTATCTACGAATTGTTGAGGAGTTAGTGTTGCGAATTCTTTTGTAAAATGAATAACGAAAACATAATCAACATCAAGTTCTTCAATAATCGCTACCTTTTCTTGCAACGGCGTAATATATTTAACCGATTGCTGCTCCATCCCGAGAACTGCAGATGGATGGGGGTCAAAAGTCATCACCGCTGATTTTGCACCCATTTTCTTAGCAGCATTTTTTGCGGTCTGAATCACTTTTTGATGTCCTATATGTATCCCATCAAAAAATCCTATGGCGATAACTAAAGGTGGAAATTCTTCAGGATTAAATGTTTGAGGATGCTCTATTGTAATTACTTTCACGTTTAAATCTCCTCTTTCTCCCGGTAAACCTCACAGTTCATCTATTACCAAAACTTTAACTGGTTTGATTACTTGTTCTTTTACGGGATGCACTTGATAAATTGCTAGAGCTCTTCCATTTTCATTTATCATGACAAATGGTTCACCTTTAGCATAATCTAAATCATCCGGTTGCGTTAGAACCGCACCGTTTAGGATTTTCATTGCTACTTTATCATTAATCTGATATTTCGGCAAATGATAGAGACCACGTTCAAGCGGTAGCAAAAATTCCTTTTCTTTTCCTTGCTCAAAAAGGTCTTTCACCTCTTCAAGCGTTTTGCAATCGTTTAAAGTCAACCCTGCTGATTCTGTTCGAATTAAACTGGACATATGAGATGGATAGCCGAGACGTTCTCCCATCATAACAGCAAGCGTTCGTATGTATGTCCCTTTGCTGCATTTCACCCTGAATTTAAATGAAATGGTATTCCCCGCAAATACTTCACGATCATCGAGTAATGTTAATTCATGGATTTTCACTTCCCTTGAAGGCCTTTCAACCTCAATACCAGCTCGGGCATACTCATATAATTTCTTGCCGTTCACCTTGACTGCAGAATACATGGGTGGTGTTTGGGTGATTAGACCCGTTAAAGATTGAAACACTTCTAGAATACGTTCTCTTGTGATCACATCGGGAATAATTGCTTCTTCCAGTTTTTCACCACTGCTATCTTCAGTAGTTGTTGAAAAGCCAAGCGTGATTTCACCTTCATATGCTTTTCCAGCGTCTGTAATGTACTCAGCAATTTTCGTGGCCCTTCCAATACAAATAGGCAAGACTCCTGTAACATCTGGGTCGAGAGTGCCTGTATGACCCACTTTTTTTGTTTTTAAGATTTTCCGAAGTTTAAAAACACAATCATGTGAAGTCATTCCTTTAGGTTTTAATAAAGGCAAAATCCCTTCCATTTTTGACACCTCTTTTCATGTTGTATGAAGGACATGGGGACGGAGCTTCACGGCTTACTAATGTAGCCAAACTACTTAGCAGGTATACTTATATGCTCGAGAAAGCAAAAGCATCTGTAATTCTGGCTCCGCACCGCCACCCATTGTGATTAGGCAATATAGCGTGCTTAATGATGGATCCTTCATGGTTAATAGTGACGTTTTAACGCCATATTCGTTTTGTATTCTCTTAATTTTTGACAGAAAAAAAGATAGACTATTGTCTACCTGTTTTTTCAAAGAAAAAATGCTGAATGCGGGTGCCCCAAAAGGGTCTGACCTTACACCCAACCACAGTATAAAGTAGTAAAACACTTTATATAATCTGTATACAGTAGGTACAGGATCTGACCTTTTCGTTATGGGACGCACTCATCCACTTGTTATTCTTCATCTTTATTAGCAGGCTGCTCTGAATGAATCTGAGTAATAAGTGATTCGATTCGATTTCCATAAGTAACCGATTCATCAAATTCAAAAGAAATTTCCGGCGTTTTCCTTAAGCGGATTCTCTGACCGATTTCTGAACGGATGAAACCTGTTGCTTTTGAAAGACCCTTTAACGTATTTTCTTTTTGCTCTTCATCTCCAAGTACAGAGATATAGACAATTGCTTGTTGAAGGTCACCCGTAACAGCAACATCTGTAACCGTAACAAAACCAATCCGGGGGTCTTTTATTTTGCGACCGATAATTTCACTCAATTCTTTCTTCATCTGCTCGCCTACACGATTCGCACGATGGCTCATTTACATCACCTCGCTCGTCCTATAGCCATTCTATATCTGTTAGTGTTCGTTCTAGTTCCGGAAAAGAATCTAGAAATTGTAGGGCATTCTGTATTTCTCTCTCAGTCGCTTTTCTAGAAGAGGTCACTGCAACGATGGCAATTTGTGTTCGTTGCCACGTTTCTTGAAAACCTACTTCGCTCACAGAAATATTGAATTTCTGTTTTAGCCTTGTCAGCACTCTTTGTAAGACAGCCCTTTTATCCTTTAAAGAATGGGCGTCATAAATGATGCATTCACAAACGACAGAACTGATAATCATTTACGCTCTATTTCTTCCATAACGTAAGCTTCAATGACATCTCCTTCTTTAAGGTCATTAAAGTTCTTAATCGTAATTCCACATTCATAGTTTTGTGCAACTTCTTTTACATCGTCTTTAAATCGTTTTAATGTATCTAATTCACCTTCAAAAATCACAATGCCTTGGCGGATTAAACGCACGCTAGAGTCACGAGTAATTTTTCCGTCCGTTACATAGGAACCAGCAATTGTACCAATTTTTGAAACTTTGAATGTTGTACGTACTTCTGCTTGACCGATGACTTTTTCTTCAAATTCAGGATCAAGCATCCCTTTCATCGCTGCTTCAATTTCTTCAATCGCTTTGTAAATGATACGGTGAAGACGAATCTCAACATTCTCTGTTTCTGCAGCTCGCTTAGCGTTCACATCAGGGCGAACATTAAACCCAATGACAATTGCATTTGAAGCAGAAGCAAGGATAATATCGGATTCTGAAATTGCACCTACACCAGAGTGAATGATTTTCACTTTGGCTCCTTCTACTTCAATTTTTTGAAGTGATGCTGCAACAGCTTCTGCTGAACCTTGAACATCTGCTTTCAAAACGATATTCAATTCTTTTATTTCTCCTTGTTTCATTTGCTCAAACAAGTTATCAAGTGTAACAACTGATTTTTCATTACGTGATGAAGCCAGTTGTCTTTGTGCACGAGTTTCCCCGACTTGACGGGCTGTTTTTTCATCTTCAAAAACGATAAAACGATCCCCTGCATCTGGAACCTCATTCAAGCCTGTAATTTCAACTGGTGTCGATGGCCCAGCTTCTTTCACCCGGCGACCAAGATCGTTAACCATCGCACGTACACGCCCGAATGAGTTACCAACTACGATTGGGTCTCCAATTTTAAGAGTACCGTTTTGAACAAGCAATGTAGCAACTGTTCCACGGCCTTTATCAAGACGAGACTCGATTACTGTACCAACGGCTCTACGTTCTGGATTTGCTTTGTATTCTTCCACTTCACCAACAAGCAAGATCATTTCAAGCAAAGTATCGATTCCTTCACCTTGTTTTGCAGAAATCGGAACGAATATCGTTTCTCCACCCCATGCCTCGGAAACAAGTCCATGTTCTGTTAATTCCTGCATGACGCGATCAGGATTGGCAGATTCTTTATCCATTTTATTAACAGCAACAATAATTGGAACCTCTGCTGCTTTAGCATGGTTGATTGCCTCTACCGTTTGTGGCATTACGCCATCATCTGCTGCCACAACTAGAATGGTAATATCGGTAATCTGTGCACCACGCGCACGCATCGTTGTAAACGCAGCATGTCCAGGAGTATCCAAGAACGTAATCTTCTTCCCGCTTACTTCAACTTGGTATGCTCCGATATGTTGGGTAATACCACCAGCTTCTACCTCTGTTACTTTTGTGTTACGGATTGAGTCTAGTAATGTCGTTTTACCATGGTCAACGTGACCCATGATCGTAACAACTGATGGACGTTCAATCATCTTTTCTGGAGCATCTTCAGTAACGAGAGATTCAAGATCTGTTAAATCGACTAAGATTTCTTCTTCTACTTCAACACCATATTCACCAGCAATCAATTCAATTGCATCTTTGTCTAATGTTTGGTTAATGGTAGCCATTACACCAAGCATAAATAATTTTTTGATAATTTCCGATGGCTCACGGTGCAATTTCTTAGCAAGTTCTTGAACGGTTAATGATTCAACAAACGTAATTTTAGCAGGTAGCTCACGTTCTTTTCTTTTTTGAACCGGAGCTTGTGTTTGAGTTTGGGTTCTGCCTTTATTGTTTCTATTACGGTTATTAAAATTATTCCCTTTCCCTCTATTGGAGTTGTTTCTTTGTCCACCTTGAGGGGATGTTTTACCTGCAACCGGTTTAACAGGCGGTTTTTTCTTCAGCTTTTCCTTATTAACTGTATTGCTTTTCTCGTTTGCTTCTTCTTCATATTTCTCCACAGTGGAAGAAGCTGTGGTAGGCTGTTGTGTTTTTGGTTGTATTGAATGATTTAATTTATCGATCGTAGAATCGTCTAATGTTGTCATATGGTTTGATACCTCTATATTCATTTCTTTGAGTTTATTAATTACATCCTTGCTTGAAACGTTCTTTTGTTTTGCATATTCATGTACACGTATTTTAGTCATACGTTCACCCCCGTAAAATTTAATCGAGCAACGTTTGGAGTTTTCTTGCAAAACCTTCATCTAAGACAGCGACAGTAACACGTGCATCTTTCCCTATCGCTTGACCGAGCAAAAACCGATTTTCGACTTTTTTTAAAGGAACCTGATAATACAAGCATTTATCAGTGATTTTTTTTTCTGTATTGGATGAAGCATCTGCGGCCAAAATAACTAGCTTGGCTTTACCGCTTCTCACTTCTTTTACAACTAATTCTTCTCCTGAAATTAGTTTACGCGCTCGATTTGCTAAACCTAATAGAGACATCCATTGTTGTATCATCTTGTAGTAGTATTCTCCTTATCCGCTAATTCAAGTAGCTGTTCATAGATGGAAGGATCGATTGCCGCACTTAGTTGATTGGCCAGGATATTTTTCTTCTTGGCAAGCATAATCGTTTCTTGATCTAATGTTAAATAAGCACCACGCCCAGCTTTTTTCCCTGTAGGATCAATGCTTACTTCGCCCTCTTTTGATCGAACGATTCGAATCAACTCTTTCTTCGGCTTCATTTCACCAGTTGCAACACATTTGCGCATTGGTATTTTTTTCATAATCGATCACCTCTACCTTATTCGCCATCTTCGACAAATTCATCTTCATCAATGTAGCTGTCTCTACTTAACAAAAACTCTTGTTCTTCAACTGGATAAATCCCTGCTTCACGAGCTTCTGTTTCACTTTTAATATCAATCTTCCAGCCAGTCAGTTTTGCTGCTAAGCGTGCATTTTGTCCTCGCTTCCCGATAGCAAGTGAGAGCTGGTAATCAGGAACAATGACTGTTGTTGCTTTTTCTGCTGCTTCAACGATCACTTCAAGTACCTTCGATGGGCTTAATGCATTAGCGACAAATACGACCGGATCTTCTGACCATTTAACGATATCGATTTTTTCGCCTTTAAGCTCGTTAACAATCGCTTGAACTCGTTGTCCTTTTTGACCCACACATGAACCTACCGGATCGACTTCTTCATTATCAGAATGAACGGAAATTTTGGAGCGATCGCCAGCTTCACGTGCAACCGATTTGATTTCGACTGTTCCATCAAAAATCTCTGGAACTTCAATTTCAAATAATCGCTTTAATAGGCCAGGGTGTGTGCGTGATACGAATATTTGCGGACCTTTTGAAGTTTTTTCGACTTTCGTGATAAACACTTTAATTCGGTCATGTGGTTTATATTGTTCATTTGGCATTTGTTCACTAATAGGTAGCAATGCCTCAATTTTCCCTAAACTAACATAAATAAACCGGGAATCATGACGTTGAACAATACCGGTCATAATGTCTTCTTCACGGTCAATGAATTCTGAATATATGATACCACGTTCCGCCTCACGTACTCGTTGTGTGACAACTTGCTTAGCAGTCTGTGCCGCAATCCTTCCAAAATCCTTCGGTGTAACTTCCAGCTCTACAACATCTTCAAGCTGATAGCTAGGATTGATTTGTTTTGCTTCTTCCAAAGAGATTTCAAGCCGTGCATCAAACACCTGATCCACAACGTCCTTTCTTGCAAAAACTCTCATTGTACCTTTTTCAAAATTTAAATCGATACGAACATTCTGCGCCTGATTAAAATTACGGCGGTATGCCGAAATCAACGCTGCCTCAATGGCATCAATCAGAACTTCCTTTGAAATTCCTTTATCTTTTTCTAAAACATTGAGAGCATCCAATAACTCACTGCTCATGGTTGTTCCCCCTTAAATATTTTTTAAGAAAATGTAACGGCTAACCTTGCTTTAGCAACCTTCTCAAAAGGGATTACTACCGTTTTCTTTCTAGTTTTAATTTTCATTTCTATCGTTACTTCATTTCCGTCAAAGCTTTTCAAGGTTCCTTCAAACTCTTTTTCATCCAAGATTGGTTCATATGTTTTTATGTAAACATTTTTCCCAAGTGCTTTTTGAAAATCCTGCTCTTTTTTCAAAGGCCTTTCCGCTCCAGGAGACGAAACTTCAAGGAAGTAGTTTTGCGGAATTGGATCTGTTTCGTCCAGTTTTTCGCCTAATTTTTCACTTACTGTTCCACAGTCCTCAATGTCCACACCAGTTTCTTTGTCAATATAAACACGAAGAAACCAACTTTTTCCTTCTTTGACATACTCGACTTCTACCAATTCAAGTGCCAATTCATCTAAAATTGGAATCACAAGTTCTTCTACGGTTTCCGTTACTTTTTTACTCATTCGTTTCCTCCATACATGGTCCGTATACATATCTTTGTAATGGATTCAAAAATTTAGTCAATTACAACACGAAAGAGTGGGTTTCCCCACTCTTTCCATTGGTTCTGCTTAGTATTTCCAATAAAAATATACCATAGTCAAGTGATTTATGCAAATAAAGTGCAAGCTTTGTTCGTTCAATTTCCTTATTTCATAAGGTTTGGCGAATATAATGCCCGCTTTTATCTCTTCGTATTTTGTCAAAAGCAGTTTTCAAAACAGAGAAAGTTGGTTTTGATCAGGCATTGATTCTAAGCAGCCTTGCTTGTCCAAATACTCCAGGATGGTTTTCGATACTTTTCCACGCTGTTGAAGATCCTCTTTGGAAAGGAATTCTCCAGTTTCGCGAGCACGCACTATATTGATCGCTGCATTCGTTCCAAGTCCAGGAATTGAATTGAATGGAGGAATTAGTGAATTCCCTTCAATGAGGAACTCATCTGCGCTTGATTTATACAAATCAACTTTACTGAATGAGTAGCCCCGTTCACACATTTCAAGTGCTAGTTCCAGCACTGTCAGCGTATTTTTTTCCTTAGTTGACGCATCAAGCCCTTTCGCATTTATCTCTTCTACTTTTGAACGAATAGCTTGTGATCCCCTTGTCATCGCTTCAATTTCAAAATCTTCGGCTCTTACCGTGAAATATGCTGCATAATACAATAATGGTAAATGCACTTTGAAATAAGCGATTCGCACCGCCATTAATACATACGCTGCTGCGTGAGCCTTCGGGAACATATATTTTATTTTTTTACAAGAATCAATATACCATTCAGGAACTTCATTTTCCCTCATACTTGCTTCAAATTCTTCAGTCAGTCCTTTCCCTTTACGAACAGATTCCATAATTTTAAATGCAAGGGAAGGTTCTAGACCTTGGTAAATTAAATACACCATTATATCATCCCGGCAGCCAATAACTTCACTCAGCGTACAAATCCGGTTATGAATCAGTTCTTGAGCATTTCCAAGCCATACATCGGTTCCATGTGAAAGTCCTGAAATCTGAACAAGTTCCGAGAATGTCGTCGGTTTCGTATCTTCAAGCATTTGACGGACAAACCGGGTCCCGAATTCCGGAATGCCAAGCGTTCCAGTTTTACACATAATTTGATCTTCTGTGACTCCGAGGGTCTCTGTACCGCTGAAAATCTTCATAACTTCTGGATCATCGGTGGGAACCGTTTTCGGATCAATTCCACTCAAATCTTGCAGCATTCTTATGACTGTCGGATCATCATGACCTAATATATCAAGTTTTAGAATATTATCATGTATAGAGTGGAAATCGAAGTGTGTCGTTTTCCACTCTGAATTGCGGTCGTCTGCTGGGAATTGGATCGGTGTAAAATCGTAAATATCCATATAATTTGGTACTACGATAATCCCCCCTGGATGCTGACCACTCGTCCTTTTTACGCCTGTACAGCCAGCAACAAGACGATCGGTTTCTGCACCGCGCATATGAAGATTATTGTCAGATGAATACCCTTTTACATACCCATAAGCAGTCTTCTCAGCAACTGTACCAATGGTCCCAGCACGGAAAACATAATCTTCTCCAAATAATACCTTTGTATAGTTATGAGCATTTGGTTGGTATTGACCGGAAAAATTCAAATCGATATCAGGTACCTTATCTCCATTAAATCCTAGAAACGTTTCAAACGGGATATCTTGTCCGTCTTTTTTATAGCTTGTACCGCAGTCTGGACAGTCTTTGTCTGGTAAGTCAAATCCAGAGCTCACTGAACCATCATTGAAAAACTCAGATTTTTTACAATTTGGACAAACATAATGTGGTGGTAACGGATTAACCTCTGTGATTTCCGTCATTGTTGCGACTAACGATGAACCGACGGATCCCCGTGAACCAACGAGATAGCCGTCATCAAGAGATTTTTTTACGAGCTTATGAGAAATTAAGTAAATAACAGCGAAACCATGACCGATTATACTTTTTAATTCTTTTTCAAGACGTGCTTCTACGATTTCAGGGAGATTATCTCCATAGATGCTTCGTGCCATACTATAGCTCATGTCTCTCATTTCATCATCTGCACCTTCAATTTTCGGCGTATACAGATCGTCTTTAATCGGTTTTATATCATCAATCATGTCTGCAATCTTATTCGTGTTTTCAACGACAACTTTCCGAGCTTGATCTTTACCGAGAAATTCAAAGTTCTTTAACATTTCATCTGTGGTCCGGAAATGGACATCCGGTAATTTGTGACGGTTAAGCGGATTGGCACCACCTTGTGAATTTACTAATATTTTGCGGTAAATTTTATCATTCGGCTCAAGATAATGAACATTCCCTGTGGCCACAACTGGCTTATTTAGCTTTTCCCCGAGTTTCACAATATTAGAAAGAATACCCTCTAATGATTTTTCATCGCGAATATATTCCATTTCAATCATATGTTGATAAACATCTTTCGGATGAATCTCGAGATAATCGTAAAATTCGGCAATCTCGGTGACTTCGTCGAATCCTTTCTGCATCATTCCCTCGAACACTTCACCTTTATTACATCCAGAGCCAATCAAAATTCCTTCACGATACTTTTTCAGCTTTGATCGCGGAATCCGAGGTACTCGATAAAAATAATCGATATGAGAAAGGGACACAAGCTTAAATAAATTCTTCAATCCCGCTTGAGTCTGGGCGATGAGCGTACAATGATAAGGTCTTGAGCGCTGATAAGCATTTCCTGCACCCATATGCTCATTGAATTGGTCGTGATACAGGATTTCTTTTTCTAAAGCATCTTTGAGCATTTTTAAGAGTAAATATCCCGTTGCTTCAGCATCATAAATAGCCCTGTGATGCTGGGTCAATTCAATATCGAACTTTTTAGCCAATGTATTCAAACGATGATTTTTGAATTCTGGATACAGAAAGCGACCTAATTCTAATGTATCGATAACAGGATTTGCAGCTTTGGGATGCCCCATCTTTTTATAGCCAACATTTAAAAACCCCATATCAAAGCTTGCATTATGGGCAACTAAGATTGCATCATCGGCCCAAATCCGAAACTTTTCAAGAACTTCCGGCACATCTGGAGCATTTTCCACAAGATCATCTGTAATACCAGTCAAATCGATAGTTGTCGCTGATAAAGGGTGATGCGGGTTTGCAAACGATTCAAAACGATCGATAATTTCCCCGTTTTGAATTTTCACTGCTGCAAGCTCAATAATCGTATCGTAAACAGCTGATAAACCAGTCGTTTCTACATCAAAAACAACATACGTATCTTCTTCGAGCAGACGGTGTGCATCATTATAAGCAATTGGGACCCCATCATCCACTAAATTCGCTTCTACTCCATAAAGGATTTTAATATCATTTTTCTTACCAGCACTAAATGCTTCTGGGAATGATTGAACACCACCATGATCCGTTATCGCAATCGCTGTATGTCCCCATTTCTTCGCTTGGGAAACGAGCGCTGAAACTGGTGAGACTGCATCCATTTGGCTCATCGGTGTATGAAGGTGAAGCTCGACCCGTTTTTCACCTTCTGGCGCATAGTCGATACGGCCTTGCTTCGTAATTTCGTTAATATCATTTGCCATCATGACTAAATCACGAATGAATGTATCAGTTTGGATACTTCCTTGGGCTCGGACCCACATCCCTTTTTTCACCCTAGCCAAAATAGCTGCATCTTCTTTGTCTCTTGAAAATACTTTCACAATAATTGAGCTTGTATAATCCGTTACTTTAAAGGTCAGTAATGTTCTGCCACTGCGAAGTTCTTTGACTTCAGCATCAAACACATATCCTTCAATCGCAATTCTTCTTTCTTCTTCCATGATTTGTTCAAGACGTCTGAAATCAGCATCCTCCTTAATCGTATAACCGATTTTAACAGGTCCTTCATATTGAGAGCCATCCGCTGATTTTTCACTTTCCTTCTTCTGCATTTCGAGTAATGCTGCCAAACCTTTTTCTTCGTCTTCTTTTTGTTTCTCTTTTAAGAACTGCTGATAATCATTATTTGATTTAATTTCGGCTACTTCTGCTTCGAGCGACATTGGAGGAAAGCCTAATACTTGATAGTTGTTAGAAATCAAACTTGAATACTTTTTCTTTAACTGACCAGCCTCTGCTTCATTTCGAGCAGAAACAATAATCCGATGACCGACAATCTTTGGATCTTGCTCATTTAAAAGCGAGAGCAGTGCTGGTGAAATCCCTTGAAGTTCACTTAAGCAATTTTTCCAGTATTCCTTGACCAATTCTTCTGTAACCTTTGGCTGAAGCACATTGAAGCTAAATGATATCTTAGCAATGTGAGCAAATGTACTCGCAAGCTGTGTAGAGAATTTTGCATGAACACGAAAAGGAATTAGTTCTTCAAGTTTGAAGACAAAATGCCAGCTCTTTGATTCTCTTTCAATCAAAAGTTTTTCAATCTCAGCACCATAAAAATACTGTACAAATGCATCATCCGTTAACTTAAGCTGACTGAGCAAGAGTTGAAATCTCTCTCGACCGTTGTTCATTTGTTGATCCAATTGTCATCCTCCTTCTTTCTTTTACATTTTTTAAACTAAATATAGAAACGGCAGGACGCCTTCATGTTCAAAATGTAACAGTGGTAATTATACCACAACAAGAATATTCTTCTTATCTTGCAGAACCAGAATTCCCCATTAACACTTTGTGAAGTTTTCCTATTTTCTATTAATTATTTCGAATTGGTAAGAGTTATGCTCACATAGAAAAAGGCATCTTCATAATGACCGATGCCTTTCTATTGCTCTATTTTTATTATTTTCCTAGGATTTCAGACAAAGTTTCCAATAAGGCGTCTGTACCGATTTCCAGCATTTCGCCTGATTTTCTAATTTTCACTTCGATAATCCCTTCAGATGCTTTCTTCCCAACTGTGATTCGAACTGGAAGTCCAATTAAATCCGAATCAGCGAATTTGACACCTGGACGCTCTTGACGATCATCCATAAGTACATCATAGCCTTGTTTTTTCAAGGAGCTATATAATTCCTCAGCAAGAGCAGCTTGAGCTTCATCCTTCATATTAACAGGAATCAAGTGGACATGATAAGGAGCTAAATTGGTTGGCCATAGCAGACCTTTTTCATCATTAAACTGCTCGGCAACTGCAGCAAGTGTCCGGGAAACGCCAATTCCATAGCACCCCATAATCATTGGTTGATTACGGCCGTTTTCATCCAAGTAAACAGCATTCATCGCTTCGCTATACCTCGTTCCAAGCTTGAACACATGCCCCACTTCGATTCCTTCTGCAAACTTAATTAATCCATTTCCATCTGGAGATTTATCCCCTTCTTGAATAAAGCGAATATCCGCGTATTGAGATACTGAGAAATCGCGGCCAGGATTTACATTCACATAATGGTAATCCTCTTCATTGGCACCACAAACTGCATTGACTAACCTTTCAACGGCTTGATCTGCAATCACTTCAACATTTGCAGAAGATTTAATCGGACCAAGTGAACCTATAGCACAACCTAATATTTCTTCCGTATCTGTAGCAGAAGCCAGATCCACATTTGCTGCACCGAAGATGTTTTTTAATTTAATATCATTCACTTCATGATCGCCGCGAACTAATACTAATACAAACTTTTCGTCCACTTTGAAAAGAAGTGATTTGATACAAGCTTTCGCATCTGTTTGTAGGAAACTAGCCACTTCTTCAATTGTTTTTTTGCCGATTGTTTCAACTTTTTCTAAATCTTTTGCTTGTTCGGTGTTTTTCACATCTTCTAATACAACAGGTGCCATTTCAATATTGGCTGCATAATCCGAGCTGTCTGAGTAGGCAATTGTATCCTCCCCTACTTCAGATAGAACCATAAATTCATGTGTGTCTTTTCCACCCATCGCCCCGGAATCAGCAATAACAGCACGGAAATCTAATCCACATCGACTGAATACATTTGAATAGGCTGTGAACAATCTTTGATAAACCTCATCTAAACTTTCCTGATTAGAATGGAAGGAATATGCGTCTTTCATTATGAATTCACGACCGCGTAGTAATCCGAAACGTGGCCTTTTTTCATCCCTGAATTTCGTCTGAATTTGATAAACAGTTAATGGCAAACGCTTATAAGATTTAATTTCATCGCGAACTAGGCTCGTGATCACTTCTTCATGTGTTGCACCTAGGGCAAATTCACGATCATGACGATCTTTTAATCTCATAAGTTCCGGTCCATATGTATACCAGCGACCTGACTCCTGCCAAAATTCTGCTTGCTGGAGCGCAGGCATTAATAGTTCTACTGCACCTGCATTATCCATTTCTTCACGTACTATCTGCTCTACCTTTTGTAACACCTTTTTCCCTAATGGTAGAAAGCTATATACACCACTAGAATTTTGTCGCATATAGCCTGCCCGTAGTAAAAGCTGGTGACTTCTAACTTCTGCATCTGCAGGTACTTCTCTTAATGTTGGAATGAACGTCATACTTTGTTTCATCATTGCACCTCTTTTATAAATAGGAACCTTTATTTTTAATCACGGTCGTGCTTTTTAATTCCTTCTATCAAATTATACAGGAGAAAATTCAGCAATTCTACGCTTAAAGATATAGAAATGAAACCTTAGGTTTACAAATTATATAGGAGATAATTTGTTGAACGTGACAAAAAGACAACAGCACAGTTCCAAAATGCACTATTGTCTTTTGACTGTTTTGTATTTCATATAAGCAATTAGAAATTTTAGGTATTAATCATAAGAAAAATCGTTGGATATCATTCCATGTAACCATAATCATCAATAACATCAAGAGTGCAAATCCTATAAAGTGGACAATGCCTTCTTTTTGGCGGTCAATTGGCTTTCCTCGTAGAAATTCGACAAGGAAGAATAAGAGTCTGCCGCCATCAAGTGCTGGTAATGGTAGTAAGTTCATGATCCCAAGATTAATACTTAGTAACCCTGCCCATTTCATTAACATGAATATTCCTGACTTAGCAACCTCTTCAGTGGATTTATAAATCCCCACAGGACCAGATAAGCTATCAAGTGTAAATCCACCTGTAATTAATTGTCCTAGAATGACAAAGATTTGTTTCGTCCAGTGATAAGTTTCAGTTAAACCGTACGAAAATGCCTTTAGCGGTGATTTTTCTACTGGGGCATAAACACCGATCACACCGATCTTCTCACCTTCTCGTTCTACTTCTTTAGGTACGACCGGAATGGATAATGTCTGACCATCACGTAAGATTACAAATTCAATTTCTTTACCGGGATGTTTTTGAATATTTCCTTGAACATCTTCCCATGTAGTGACTTCATCTCCATTGATCGATTGAATTTCATCTCCAGCCTTTAATCCAGAAGCAATCGCAGAGCCATCATCCGTTAACTCACCAAGTCTTGACTCATTGACTGCAATCCCTTGAAATAATCCAATCATGACAAAGATAACAAATGCCAGCACAAAGTTCATCATCGGACCGGCAAAAATCGTCATCGTTCTATGTCCAAGTGATTTGGATACAAATTGTCGATCATAAGGAGCAATTTGATTCTCCACGCCATCTTCTACAACAACGGCTTCTTCATGAATACGAAAGGTCTTTAATTCTCCCTCATCGCCATCCTCATACCCTTGAATAAGAAGTTTATGTTCAAGATCCGCTGATTCCACTTCGATAATACGAATATCAGGATATTTATCTTTATTATTTAAAACGATTTGCTTAACTAGGCTACTTTCATCTGTAACTAACCCGATACGATATCCAGGCTTTAGTTCTGGATTTTCAGCATCTTCACCTGCCATACGAACATAACCGCCAAGTGGAAGCAGTCTAATCGTATAAACAGTTTCCTTTTTTTTATAGGTGAATACTTTCGGTCCGAAACCAATTGCAAATTCCCTACATAGTATCCCTGCACGTTTCGCGAATACTAAATGTCCCAGTTCGTGAAAAAAAACAAGGGATCCAAAAATAACGATAAAGGAAATTACAGTTTGCAATGTTTGCACGTGCATTTCACCTCTATTTCAGTAATGTTTGAATAAATCTACGTGTACTTACATCCACTTCTTGAATCGTCGTAAGATCTGGATTATCAATTGGCGTATGACGATTTAACGCTTGTTCAATGTATGTTTCGATTTCTAAGAAAGAGATTTTTCCTTTTAAAAATTCCGCAACTGCAACCTCGTTTGCTGCATTTAGGACGGTTGGCATTGTTCCGCCTATTTTACCTGCTTCATATGCAAATTGCAAACATGGAAAACGATTAAAATCCATCTCCGCAAAGTGTAGCTTCCCTATCTCAGCCAGGTTTAATCGATGGCTTGTTGACAGTGGAAGGCGATCAGGATAGGTAAGAGCATACTGAATGGGCACTCTCATATCTGGTGTACCTAGTTGTGCGATCACACTAGAATCATGAAACTCTACCATTGAATGGATAATACTTTCCTTATGAAGCAAAACATCAATCTTTTCGTATGGGAGATTAAACAACCAATGTGCTTCAATTACTTCAAGCCCTTTATTCATCATCGAAGCGGAGTCAATCGTAATTTTGGCACCCATTGACCAATTTGGATGGTTAAGTGCCTGATCTACGGTTACCCCAACCAATTCCGCACGAGAGAGATCTCTGAAACTACCGCCTGAAGCCGTAATAATCAAGCGTTCCATATTTTTTTCTTTTTCACCTTGTAAAGCCTGAAAAATAGCTGAATGTTCACTATCAACAGGCAGTAGTTTAACGCCAGCTTTCCTTGCTTCTTCGATGACTAAATGTCCCGCTGTCACTAATGTTTCCTTATTCGCTAAAGCGATATCCTTCTTTGCTTTGATTGCTTGAAGCGTTGGAAACAAACCAACGCTACCAATTACCGCATTTACTAGAATATCCGCTTTTTCAAAAACAGCAGTTTCAATTAACCCTTCATCACCATATGTAAAATAAATACCTGTTCCCAAGAATTCCGATTGTAAAGTTTGAGAATCTTCCTTTGTTTGAACACAAACTAGACTTGGTTGAAACTCACTAATATATTTTCTAGCTAGTTCCACATTTTTCCCAACAGAAAAAGCGACAATTTTAAATTGATCTGGATGTTGTCTAACAACATCTGCTGTTTGTTGACCAATCGAACCAGAAGCACCCAAAAGACTAACATATTTCATTGTCATTCATCTCCTAAAACCAATTCAAACATTAAAGAATTTGTAAAAAATGCAAAATCGGTAAAATGAAAATCAAACTATCCAATCGATCTAATATTCCACCGTGCCCAGGTAAAAGCTTACCTGAATCCTTGACACCATAATGGCGCTTATAAGCTGATTGTACAAGATCCCCTAACTGACCAAAAATCGCTATAAGAATACTCATAAATAACAGCTCAATTAATGTTCTGTCAATCGTAGAGAACATAGAAAATAGAACCGCGATAACCAATGCAGAAATAATTCCACCGATAAATCCGCCAATTGTTTTATTCGGACTGATTTCAGGCCATAATTTCCGTTTCCCCATCGATTTTCCAATAAAATAGGCGCCTGAATCTGTTGCCCAAATCGTAAATAAGGCAAAAAATACATACGTTAAACCATTTGTGTCTCTTGTTTCAAATAAGTAATAAAAGCCCATTCCAATATAGATAACGGAGATTACTAAAAAACCAGCATCATCAAACATGAAACGATTTTTCGATAAAACAGTGGAAATGAGTAGTACTAATACTCCCCCAATAATAATTTGCGTTTTATCATAGCCGGAACCTGCCAAAATTCCGTTTGCTGATTCTGGGATAAGTATTAACCAGAGCATCACAAACGAGATCACTGAAGCAAACGAATTCAACGGCAGTTTTTTCATTCGAATCAATTCATATAAACCAATTGTACCGAGCAAATAAATCAGTACTAGAAATGGAAGCTTACCTAAAATAACGATGGGTAAAAATACAGCAGCTGCAATAATACCCGTAATAATTCTTTGCTTCATGAATCACATTTCCTCGCCTTCTTAACTAGACACCACCGAATCTTCTTGTGCGCTTCTGATATTCTTCTACTGCCTCCAACAAATGCTCTTCCTTAAAATCAGGCCAGAGAACATCAGTAAACCATAGTTCTGAATATGCAGCCTGCCAAAGCATAAAATTACTTAAACGAATTTCTCCGCTCGTCCTAATCAAAAGGTCAGGATCAGGCAGTGCATGGGTCATTAAATAGTTAGAAAATTGCACTTCGTTTACAGTTTCATCTATTATACCATTTTTAACATCTTTTATTGTTTTATTAACAGCCATAAGTATCTCCGCACGACTGCCATAATTCAATGCGAAATTCAAGATAAGACCTGTATTATCCTTTGTTTCTTCTACAGCTTGCTTTACTGCGCGTTTTGTATGTTCTGGCAATAAATCAATTTCACCCATCATCTCGACCTTCACGTTCTCAGCGATAAGTTCGGGCAAAAATGTTCCCAAAAACTCTTCTGGCAATTTCATAATATAATCTACTTCACTTTTCGGGCGCTTCCAATTTTCTGTGGAAAAAGCATACACCGTCAAAATGCTCACATTTAACTGGCTTGTAAGTTTAGTGATCTTCCGTACAACCTTCATTCCCTCATGATGGCCAGCTATTCTCGGCAAGGCACGTTTCTTAGCCCAACGACCATTCCCATCCATAATGATGGCGATGTGCTTTGGAACTGAAGATTTTTTTACTTGTTGAATTTTTTGAGCTAAATCGGAAGAAGCATCTTTCTTTCCAAAACGCTTCCATATTGAATACATACTTTTGTCCCCCATCAGGTAGTGCTGTTCTCTACACATTCCTATATACTATATCGAAAATGAAAATGACAGAATCTATATTATAATATCAAAAAAAGACCGCTTCTCCTATTATTAATATGAAAAAGATTGTCCGATTAGAAGAAAACGATCAAGAGAAACTACAAACCAGGATCAAAACCTTTAATTAACTATTAATGACCCAAAAGTCTCTATCGCAATATACACAATATATAAGCACATTTTCATCTATCTGTTTTCAATATGAACCGATTATCCCTCGTTCAATCAGAATGTGTAGATTTTTTCAAAAAAAAAAGCCGAAATCATTCTTGCAATCCATTCAGTATGCCTTAAGTAAAATGTTAAAGAAGACTCCAGTGAGCTTCATTACATTATCATTCAGGTTATGTTGAATGGTACAGAATGTCCGGCGGTTGTTGATTACTTTAATCAGAAGTACATATATGGCTTTAATATGCCATAATTTTATTCGAAAAAGTCTTTGTAAAGATAGCCAAATCTAATAAGGTAGCGCAAGCGGCACTATATTACATATTCCCATGTAAAACTAGCTATTTATTCAAGTTATGTGATCTATTGTTTAGTAGCATAGCCCAGTTCGCATTACCCTCATAGAACGGTTTACACTTCTAAAATTTCTTTTTCCTTGTCCTTCGTGATATCGTCAATTTTGTTAATATTGTTATCTGTAAGCTTTTGAATATCGTCTGAATAACCACGTAAATCATCCTCAGTCATTTCACCGTTCTTCTCAAGCTTTTTCAAATCATCATTTCCATCACGACGAATGTTACGTATTGCAATTTTAGCTTCTTCTGCTTCCTTGCGAACCATTTTGACAAGCTCTTTTCGACGCTCTTCTGTTAATGCAGGGATAGCAATACGAATGATTGACCCATCATTGGAAGGATTCAAACCAAGATCAGACTTTAGAATCGCTTTTTCGATATCGCCTAGGATTGTTTTGTCATAAGGCTGTATAACCAAAAGTCTTGCTTCTGGAACAGAAATTCCTGCTACTTGATTAACCGGAGTCGGTGCACCGTAATATTCAACAGATATTCTATCTAGCAACGAAGCATTAGCACGGCCAGCACGGATACTAGCCAATTCTCGCGTATAAGCTGAAATTGCCTTTTCCATTTTCGTTTTTGAATTGTCAATAACTTGTTTTGGCATTTTATTTCCCCCTAACAATCGTTCCGAGCAATTCGCCCATCACAACTCGTTTAATATTTCCTTTTTCCATAATAGAAAAGACCATTAATGGAATATTGTTATCCATACAAAGTGAAGAAGCTGTCGAATCCATGACTTCTAAGCCTTCATTCAACACATCTAAATAGGTTAGCTGATCATATTTAACTGCGTTTTTGTCTTTTGCAGGATCTGCATTGTAAACTCCGTCAACATTGTTCTTTGCCATAAGAATGACTTCCGCTTCAATTTCGGCTGCTCGAAGCGCTGCTGTCGTATCTGTAGAAAAGTAAGGATTTCCGGTTCCAGCCGCAAATATAACGACTCGTTTTTTCTCAAGATGTCTGATTGCACGGCGTCTAATATAAGGTTCTGCAATTTGTCTCATTTCAATTGAAGTTTGAACGCGTGTTTCAATCCCAAGCTGTTCTAAGCTGTCTTGAAGTGCTAATGAATTCATGACAGTTGCAAGCATGCCCATGTAATCGGCATTTGCACGGTCCATTCCCATTTCACTTCCGATTTTACCTCGCCAAATGTTTCCTCCACCGACAACGACTGCCACTTCAACATCTAGCTCAGCTACTTCTTTTACTTGTTCAGCAATTGATTTAATAACGGCTGGATTGATTCCAAAACCTTCAGCACCGGCTAGTGCTTCACCGCTTAGCTTTAATACGACTCGTTTATATTTCGGGTTGCTCATCTAGAACCTCCAACTATGTAATCTAATTTCATTTTAACTTTCACATTTTACTGAACTTTTTAATGGATAACTTAATGAGTCGAACCACATTCAAGCCTCGGCTCTTGTGTTCCATTATGGTTCAAAAATAGGGAACACATTTGTGTTCCCTATTTAACCAATTCAAGTGTAAATTAGTCTTTTTTAACTTGGCTCATTACTTCTTCAGCAAAGTTTTCTTGACGTTTTTCAATTCCTTCGCCTACTTCAAAACGAACGAAAGATTTAATGCTTCCGCCTTTTGATTCAACAAATTGTCCAACCTTTTGGTCAGGATTTTTAACGAAAGTTTGGTCTACAACACAAATTTCTTCGTAGAATTTATTGATGCGTCCCTCAACCATTTTTGCAACAATTTTTTCTGGTTTTCCTTCATTTAAAGCTTGTTGAGTCAATACTTCTCTCTCACGATCAAGTTCACTTGCGTCCACTTGGTCACGAGATACGTATTTCGGTTTTAGAGCAGCAATGTGCATAGATACGTCTTTAGCTGCTTCTGCATCAGTTGTTCCTTCAAGAAGAGAAAGCACACTGATTCTACCGCCCATATGAAGGTATGCACCGAATGCATCGTTGTCTGTTTTTGTAACGACTTCAAAACGACGTAATGTTAACTTTTCACCGATTTTAGCAACCGCTGCATTGATGTGATCAGCAACTTTTACACCGTTGATTGTTTGCTCAAGAGCTTCTTCTACAGTTGCTGGTTTGTGAGCAAGTAAGTGCTCTCCTAGTTCTTTTACTAGCGCTTGGAATCCTTCATTTTTTGCTACGAAATCAGTTTCTGAGTTTACTTCAAGAATTACCGCTTCATTTCCGTCTACAATAATTGAAGTTAACCCTTCAGCAGCAATACGATCACCTTTGTTTGCTGCTTTTGCAATTCCTTTTTCACGAAGGAAATCAATTGCTTTTTCCATATCTCCATCAGTTTGAACAAGGGCTTTTTTACAGTCCATCATCCCTGCACCAGTTTTTTCACGCAATTCTTTTACTAATTGTGCACTAATTGCCATTATAAAATCCTCCTCTTATTGAATACAATATACAAATCTAAAAACTTAGTTTCGGGTTCAAATGCAAAGCGCAATATGTAATCCCAAAAAAAGGTGATAAAAGGCATTATCCTCTTATCACCTTTTTTGTATGAAGGACAAGGGGACGGAACTCCGTAAAATACATTTATGTCCAACCATTGTTAATGTCATATTAGTTTAGGAGTAAGCTTACGAAACTTGACTTATCTCCGCCACCTTTTTAATTAAGTGAGTTTAGCACATCAAATAATTTGTCCTTTATACTAAATTGGCGCGTTTTAGCGCCAGGCTAAATTATTAATACAGATTAAGCGTTAGCTGGCTCTGCAGCAGTTTCTTCGCCTTGTTTAGCTTCAAGAATAGCATCTGCCATTTTACCAGTTAATAATTTAACTGCACGGATTGCATCGTCGTTAGCTGGGATGACAACATCGATCTCATCTGGATCACAGTTTGTATCAACAATACCAACTAGAGGGATGTTCAATTTATGAGCTTCCGCAACTGCGATACGCTCTTTGCGTGGATCAATAATGAAAATCGCATCCGGGATAGTTTTCATATCTTTAATACCGCCTAGGAATTTTTCTAAGCGATCCCATTCTTTTTTAAGTTGGATAACTTCTTTTTTAGGAAGTACTTCGAATGTCCCGTTTTCTTCCATCTTTTCGATTTCTTTAAGACGAGCAATACGTTTTTGAATTGTTCCAAAGTTAGTTAAAGTTCCACCCAACCAGCGTTGGTTAACATAGTACATACCAGAGCGGATTGCTTCTTCTTTAACAGACTCTTGAGCTTGTTTTTTTGTACCAACAAATAGAATTGTTCCGCCATTAGCAGCTAATTCTTTAACAAAATTGTATGCTTCATCAACTTTTTTCACTGTTTTTTGAAGATCGATGATGTAGATACCGTTACGCTCAGTGAAGATATACTTCTTCATTTTCGGGTTCCAGCGACGTGTTTGGTGTCCAAAGTGTACACCAGCTTCAAGCAATTGTTTCATTGAAATTACTGACATTATTAGTTCCTCCTAAATGGTTTTGTTTATCCTCCGCTTCGATCATTTCCATGCAGACACTGTCGAAACAGCACCATCTGACTAGATTACGAAACGTGTGTAATAACACCATTACAAACTATAGCATAATCACAAAATACAAGCAAGTAGTTTTCACGATTGTCTATTAAATCTTAATAAAGTGAAACTTCCATCAGTGGGGTTTTCTTCATCCCCACTAATGGTTAGTCTAGTTCTACTGTCGCTAAATCTTCGATAAAGCGACAGTAGAACTAAGGTTCAATGAATCACAGACTAAGTACGCCGCGTCCTGCGGCAACGTCTGTGTGACCCACAACATCCTGCGGGCCTCAACTAAACCTCTGCACAACTCTCGGTAAGTTTCACTGTATCTCACCAATCGGGGATTTACTTCAAAAAGCGAGGCGGCTGGTCTAAGGAGCGTCTCCTAAGATCGCTCACGCCCTGTGAGCAACGTAGACGTCATCACATTCTGTGATAGTCCGGCAAGAATACAGCGTGGCGTAGTTTGGCACAGAGTATGACAAGACGGACTAGGAGCCGCAGCTAGATTAAGCTGTTTATCCCCCATCAATTTATGGCTTGATTCTCTCACACAAATTGAGGCCGGGGTATTACAGCCTGTTAAACCGAGATAAAAGTTCGATTTCTGTTTTACCTTTGTTTAATTTTTTGGCTACTTCTTCTGTGGTCAAGCCCTTCTGAAGCATATCGTTCACTTGCTCTGAGAGGGTCGGCTTAACCTTGTGTTCATGATTTTGAAGCTCTTGTTTTAATGTCTCTTGAAAAGATATACTCTGATTAGCCCCATCTCCATGTTCTTCTAATCGATTTGTAGAAATCTCAAGTTTATCTTCATGGGTGATTGGTAAGTCTGGCAATTTTAACGATGTTGCATCCTCTTCTTTGCCATGTACTAGTTCTCTTGCTGGGCTAGCTGACTGCTTTTGAGAGCTACTCCCGTTTTTTTGTGAGTGAATCTTTTCACTAGTGTTTAGTTCATTTGAAGCAGCAGCTTTCATAGCAAGCGCACGAATCAAACGGTCATTTTCTTCTTTTAACTCCAACACAAAGGCAGCCATTGATTCTTCCATTTCACGGGCTCTGCTTTCTTGGGCCTTCTCAAAATTCGCCAAGCGATTTTGCCGCGTATATAAAACAATGATTGCCATAATCGTAAAGATGTTCAATACAAACATAATAAACATTATAAAAACTGACATAGTATCCCTCTTTTGTTGGAAACAGGACATTATTACAGGATAGCATCCTGTAATAATGTCCTGAGTTTGTAAATCGCCTTTGAGTGAATCTGCGAAATTCTTGATGTTGATAAACTCATTATTTTACCAATTTCCGTTAGCGTTAACTCTTCTTTATAAAAAAGCTGTAATACAAGCTGTTCTTTTTCATTTAAAGTTTCAATTACTTTGGCTAGTTCTTTGTATAATTCTTTTTTCATCAATTGCTCTTCTGGCATTAGAATCATGTCATCTTTAATATGATGACTCGGACCTTCTTTATCTTCCTGATCTTGCGGGTTTTCATCCATTGATAATACATTTGCAAAAAAATTCTCATTCATCGCTGTATATACTTCTTCTTCAGAAACATTTAACTCTTCAGCAATTTCTTTCGCGCCAATTTTCCTCATATGTTTCTGTTCTAATTTTTCAACTGCTACTTCAATTTTTTTGGTCTTTTCTCTTACACTCCGAGGAAGCCAATCTTCTTTGCGTAGACCATCTAAGATAGCACCGCGAATTCGGAATGAAGCATAGGTGTCAAATTTTAAATCCCGGTTAGGTTCGAAGCGTTCTAGTGCATCAAACAACCCCATCATCCCAAGGCTTCTTACATCACCCCTGCTTACGCTCTTAGGCAAATTAACTGAAATTCTTTGGACATGAAAGGATACAAGCGGTATGTACCTTTTCACTAGCATATCACCTGCTTTTGGATCTTTGTTTTCAATCCAATATTTCCAATATAACCGCTCTTCCTCGGTTGTCAGTTGAGACACGAGACCTCCTCCTAACGCTATAAAGTGAAACTTCCATCAGTGGGGTTTCTGTTCATCCCCCCACTGTAGGTTCGTCCCGTTTTCTACTGTCGCTAATACATCCGCTACGCTTCAATTTTGAATAAGCACTTAAAGTGTAAACGTATTACTTCTATACCTCTTTAGTTCCCTTATTTACCGTTCTAATATTGAGCAAACTTGTTTTTGGATTAAATTCGATTGTTCTACCGCTATTTCCGCCCACGTCTTCAGCCACGATTGGTATACGTAACGCCATTAATTCTTTTTTTACGGCTTCTACATTTCTTGGTCCGATCCTCATTAAATCTGTACCTGAAGAAAACTGAAACATTTGCGATCCACCAGCAATCTTTGCCTTAAGTTTTCTTATTGATGCTCCATCTCGAACAATTCTCTCCACTAATTCTTTTATTGCTGTATCTGCATATTTTGCCTGATTGATTTGACCCATTTTTGATAAAGTAGAATCCGGAAGCATGACATGTGCCATACCCGCGATTTCTTTTGATTGATCATAAACAACTACACCTACACATGACCCAAGACCTGAAGTACGTATAAGAGCCGGAGATTGAACAATATTCATATCAGCAATGCCTACTTTGACAATATTGGATACTTCAACCATGTAAAGGTACTCCCAATGAAGTAAAAACAACTTCATAGGCATCAGGATCTAATAGAAAAAAGAAATGTCCGTTAATGAAAGTTGAACTTTCTACATCTTCGCCAATCTCGGTCTCAACCACAATAACAAAGTCACTTACCTGAGAGAATTCAATCAATCCAGCGCTGATTGTAGCACCGACCATATCAATACATAAAGCAGGAACAGATGGATAAAAGCTTAATTTCGTAAAATCAGATAGAGAGGATAAATAAGAGCCTGAAAGAATATTTCCTAACTCTGATAAGGCAGAAAGTGCTAATTCAGAATAGGGAAGATGATCAAATGAGAACGCTTCTGTTCCCGTCATTTGTTCACTAAAGCGAGCGGCCTGCTCTAAAGGTAATAGAAAGAACATATTGCCCTGTACATCCCCTTCAATTCTTAGAAAGACGCTCGCAACAACAGTTTCTGGTCCACCAGCAAGTTCAATCATTTCATTAAATGATAGAATTCTCACACGCGGAACATTCATATTTACTTTCCTACCAAGAATCGTGGATAGAGAGGTAGCAGCATGACCTGCCCCGATATTCCCAATTTCTTTTAAGATATCCAAATGAACGGTGGTAATTTTATCAATATAGGACATCGTCTTATGCTTCTTTAACAACTGAATCTTTTACTTCATCTTGATTAAGGATTTGATCAAGATGAAGCAAGGTTAATAGTCTTTTTTCAATCTTCGCAACACCGCTAATATATTCCGTTGCTACATTTCCAATAACGTCGGGCTGAGGTTCTATACTTGTCTCTGGAATATCCAGCACATCGTTTGCAGAATCAACAATCAAACCCGCTTCCATATTGTCCAATGTCACAATAATGATTCTTGTTCGATCATCATACTCAACCTTTTCTATTTCAAAACGAGCCCGTAAATCAATGATAGGTGTAATCACACCCCGAAGATTGATTACTCCTTTTACAAATGGTAATGATCTTGGAACACGGGTAATATGCATCATTTTTTCAATTCCACGAACTTTGGAGACAGGTATCACATATTCTTTATCTTTAATTTGAAAAACGATCACTTTTACCATCTCTGAAATGACAATTTCCTCCATATTAGAACCTCCTAAAATTATATGTACTCAAGTAAAAAAGCATATCAAGACCGTTCAAAAGTTTTCATTTAATCACATTTGCGTGAATCTATTATTTTAATTCATCGTCAAAACTTCATGAAAATATGTATGATGATTCTGGACATACTCATAAGAACAAGTCATTTCTGGAAAAAACACTTGATTACTGGCCTTCTTTTTCACTTAATTAAAGCGTTACAATCAATAATTAAAGCGACTTGACCATCACCTAAAATAGTAGCTCCAGATATCGCAAAAGCAGAGGACAAATAGTTACCGAGAGATTTTAAAACAATTTCTTGTTGTCCAATAAATGAATCGACAACTAATCCAGCCATTTTATCACCTTTTCTAACAATGATGACTGAATAATATTCATCTTCTTCGATCGTTTCAGGAACCTCAAATATTTCTTTTAGGAAGATTAATGGTAATACCTTGCCTCTAAAATCAATTACTTGTTGATTGTGACCATTCATGATATCCGTTTTATTAATAATTGCGGTTTCAATAATTGATGAAAGCGGAATTGCATATTTCTCCTGTTGAATTTCAACGAGCATAACAGAAATAATCGACAATGTAAGTGGTAATTGAATGAGAAAATCTGATCCTTTCCCTTCATTAGAATCAATGGAAACCACACCGCCAAGAGCTTCAATCGTACTTTTTACCACATCCAAACCTACCCCTCGTCCGGATACGTCTGATATTTGGTCTGCTGTAGAGAAACCAGAAGCGAATATCAATTCATATACTTGTTTATCAGTAAGAGTTGCAGCAAGTTGTTCCGTAATTACTTGGTTTGCAATGGCTTTTTTCAATACTTTTCCCCGGTTAATCCCTGCACCATCATCCTTCAGTTCGATGAAAACATGGTTTCCACTATGATAAGCTTTTAACATGACGGTACCTTCTTCAGGTTTGCCATTCGCTTTTCGCACCTCTGGCATCTCAATTCCATGATCAAGTGCATTGCGGAGTAAATGGACAATTGGATCACCAATTTCATCAATGACGGTTCGATCTAATTCGGTTTCTGCACCATAAATTTCTAAAGATACTTTTTTATGAAGATCTCGTGTTAATGTACGAACCATTTTCGGGAAGCGATTAAAGACCGTTTCGACCGGGACCATCCTCATATTTAAGATTATATTTTGAAGATCTCCCGTTACTCTTGACATTCTCTCAACCGTTTCGTCTAACTCCGTACTTTCTAATTCCTTCGAGATTTGTTCTAATCTTCCCCGATCAATTACTAGCTCTTCAAAAAGATTCATGAGCACATCGAGACGATCTATATTAACCCTGATTGTTTTATTATGCTGTTTGCTAGCAGGGTGATTCGTTTTTTCATCTTTGGTGGAGGCTAGTGGTACAACAGGTTCATTATTGCTTTTTTGATTCTCTTTATTCATAATCAATTTATGATCATCTACTTCGTTCAAAGCCAATCTCAGTTCAGACAACTCTAATTGACTGACAATGACTTCGTCGACCTCGGAAACTTTCATAATTTTCTTTTGAAGAGCTTCCACAGACTCTTTCGACACGACGGTTACACAAAAGGAATGATCAAATTGTTCCTCTTCAAGTTTATCAACAGATGGATTCGATTTTATGACTTCTCCGAGTTTCTCTAATACTTCGAATACCATAAACACGCGAGCGCCTTTTAAAAGACAATCCTCACGCAAACTCACTTTTATTTCATAACTTTCAAAACCTTGTTCCTTTGATTGCTGTATAACAGTCAGCTCAAATTCATCATAGACGCTTTTTTCAATAGACTCACGTATCGGCAGTTCAACCGCAGCAGCTACTTCAGCTGTACCGATTGAAAGTAGGGATTCCCCATTCTCAATCATCTCTAACTTAGCCACAACTTCACTTACATCCCTTTTTCCATTTCCGCCTTCCGCAATGTTCATGACCATTGCTTCTAAATCGTCAACAGCTAAAAAAATCACATCGAATATTTCAGAAGATAGCTGAATTTTTCCGTTACGAATATCATCTAAGATATTTTCCATTTTGTGCGTTAAATTGGCTAAATCTTCATATCCCATCGTTGCTGACATTCCTTTTAACGTATGCGCAGATCGAAAGATTTCGTTCACAATTCCTAAATCTTGAGGATGTTTTTCGAGCTCTAGCAACTGTTCACTACAAGTTTGAAGATGTTCCTTACTTTCCTCGATAAATACCTCTAAATATTGATTAAGATCCATAGTAATCCGCCTTTCTTATTAGCAATAATTCACAATCGCTTTTGCAATGTCTTCCACATCAGCTATTTTATTAATTACATTCGTTGCAATTGCCGCTTTAGGCATCCCGAAAACAATCGATGTTTTCTCTGATTCAGCAATTGCGGATAGTTTACCTGATTTACTGAGCGCGATTAGACCATTGGCACCATCCATACCCATTCCTGTCATAACAACCGCTACCTTCTCAAAATCATTGATCTGGCTCACCGATTCAAATAATACGTCAACCGAAGGGCGATGCCCATTTCTCAAAGGAGATTGATCCACATGGATTGCCAAACTAGTTCCAACTTTTTTTATTTTTAAATGGTAGCCTCCTTGTGCAATATAGGCGGTTCCTTTTTTTAAAATCTCTCCATCCTCTGCCTCCTTGACGGTAATTTCCGATAACGTGTTAAGACGATTTGCGAGTGATTTTGTAAAACTAGGAGGCATATGCTGTACAACTAAAATCGGCGCCTCAATATTTGGGGGCAGTTGTGTTAAAACGGTTTGCAATGCTCTAGGTCCACCAGTTGAAGTCCCAATTACAATAATTTTTTTCTCAATTGGCGCCTTTTCGCTTATTTGCGGACTCAAATTACGATCGCGAACTAGTTCTATTTTACTATAATTATCAGCATTTCCTTGGATATTTTCAATATTTAAGGTATTTTTTTGTAACTTCGATACATTTGCTTTACTTGCAGCGACAATTTTATTAATTAAATCTGTTTTAATTTTATATAAATCCAGTGAGATAGCACCTGATGGCTTTGCAATAAAATCAATAGCACCCATCTCCATTGCATTTAACGTATTTTCAGCACCTTCTTTTGTCGTGCTAGAGAGCATAATCACAGCTGTTGGCGTCTGTTTCATGATGATTTGCAATGCGCAAAGCCCGTCCATAATTGGCATCTCAACATCTAATGTGATAACATCTGGTTTTTCTTTCTCGATTTTATTAATAGCATCCCGGCCATTTCTTGCTGTTCCGATTACTTCAATCCTGCTATCTTCTGCTAAAAATTCACTAATAAGTTTTCTCATAAACGCAGAATCGTCGACGATTAATACTTTAATTTTGCTCATGTTAACAGCCTACCCTCCAAGAAAAAACCTTTTTAAATTTCCAAGAAAATGACTTTGCCTAAACATTATTTTTTCTGAGAAAGAATGATTTAAGTATCGAGAGGTAATATCTAACAACGCCATAGATATATTGGCACTTGGATCAAAAAGAATAAAAGGAATTTGCTTAGATACAGCTTGTATAACCGTTCGATCATCTGGAAGATATCCAAGTGGAATGATTTCCTTTTGTAGAAACTTTCTCATGACACTTTGTAATCGATTCATCGTTTCTTTGCCTTGCTGTTCTTCCGCTATCCGGTTACATATTACATGAAAGGGTATATCAGAACTTACTGAATTAATGTATTTCATGACTGAATAAGCATCTGTTATGGAAGTGGGCTCTGGAGTCGTTATCACGATTAACTCGTCAACACACAATAGCAATTTAGCCGTATCTTCATTAATCCCTGCACCCATATCAAAGAGAATCAAGTCATACTCATGAAGTAACTCATTAAACTGTTCGATAAACCGATTAAATAGCTCGTCATCTAAAGAAAATAATTTCGTTAATCCAGTTCCACCTGCAATAATTGAAATATTGTCCGGTCCTGATGAAATCGTTTCTTTAATTGTTAGATTGCCATGAAAGAAATCCATAATACTATTCGGGGAGTGATGTCCAAATAATATATCAATATTCCCCATTCCTATATCCATATCGAAAAGCAGCACTCGTTTACCACGTTTCGCTAAATTTATGGCGAAGTTTAACGAAAAGTTCGACTTTCCCACACCGCCTTTTCCGCTTATCACTGCAATCGTTTTGGAAGCTTGCGAATGTTCATGTTTTTCAATAAATTTTCGTAAGTTTTCAGCTTGATCACGCATAGTTTTTTTCTCCAAGAACCATTTGCACCAATAATTGCGGATTAGCCATTTCAATATCATCTGGTACATTCTGACCATTTGTTACATAAGCTACACCCATTTCATTTTTGATAGTGAAATTCACCATCGCACCATAAGTGGATGTTTCATCTGCTTTCGTAAAAATAACTTGTTTAATGGGTATCATTGAAAACTGTCGATATATGTCTTCCATATCCTTTTGTTTTGATGTTAACGATAGGACAAGATACGTTTCCATATCAACCGAGAAATCAATAATATTCTGAAGGTCTCGAACATAATCTGCATTGCGAAAGTTTCGTCCTGCCGTATCAATGAAGACTATATCATAATGGGAAAAACGTTCGATTGCTTTTTGAAAGTCTTCCAGATTGTATGCTACTTCAATTGGTACATTCAGAATCTTAGCATAGGTTTTCAATTGGTCGATTGCTGCAATTCTGTATGTATCTGTCGTAATAAATGCAACTCTTTTATTTTGCTTTAACATACACAATGCGGCTGCTTTCGCGAGAGTTGTCGTCTTTCCTACTCCTGTTGGACCGACAATATTCAGATATTTTTTTTCTGCATGAAATCCCCAATCTTTAACGGTTGAAAACTGATTTGATAGCTCTGCTTTAACTTGATTCGAGAATTCTTCTTCAGAACTCCCCCCATGACTCTGAGACCAATTTGCTAGTAGTTGATCCATAACATCTCTTTGAATCGTTTGATCAATTTCCTGTTCAACAAATAATTGGTAAACGGAATGGATTGGTTCCGGATATGTCTTGTCCGGACGCTGCTTCAATTCTTTAATCATCGTTTTCAAATCTTCCAATTCTTTCATTACTTCGGTAGATGTTTGCATAGGTTCTAACTTTTGCTTCGTTAATGCCTCAATCGGTTTCTTATCTTTAGGGACTGTTTTCATAGCATTTAATGGAACCTTTTTTAGCTTTTGCTTCGTGACTGCTTGTTCAGGTTTGACTTGCGGATCAACTGCAGCAAAGACTTCAATGCTTCTTTTCTTAAACATCCCTAAAAAACCACCGGTGAAAATGGGCTTGGAGCTCAAAATAACAGCATCATTTCCTAATTCATCACGAACCATCTTTATCGCCTCTGTCATAGACTCGGCTTGATATCTTTTTACATTCAATCCACATTCACCACCCCAACGCTTTGTACCTCTACATTAGATTCCAGCTCATTATAAGAAAGGATTGGCACTTTTGGGAAATACCTTTCCGTTAATTGTCTTACATACATTCTGACTGCAGGTGAACAAAGAACAATTGGTGTTTGTTCCATTAATGTCAATTCTTCTAATTTCGAAGCAGTTGATTCTAAAATGGCTTGTGAATCATTTGGATCAAGCGATAAGAAATTTCCATGTTCTGTTTGCTGCACACCATCTGCAATAAGCTTTTCAATTCTTCCCGAAAGCGTAATAACTTTTAAACTCTCACCGGGAATCGTAAACGTACTCGTTATTTGCCTTGCAAGATTTTGTCTTACATACTCAGTCAGCAAATCAGTATCAGAAGTAATCCTTCCATAATCAGCTAATGTTTCAAAAATAATCGGCAGGTTGCGAATCGACACCTTTTCACGAAGCAACTTAGCTAGTACTTTTTGCACATCACCTATGGTTAATGGGCTTGGTGTCACTTCATCCACCAGGATAGGAGCAGTATCGTGCAAATGATCAATTAACTGTTTTGTTTCCTGTCTGCCAAGAAGCTCATGTGCATTCGTTTTAATCACTTCGGTAATGTGCGTTGAAACAACACTTGGTGGATCAACGACTGTATAGCCCATTATTTCTGCATGTTCCTTCATATCCTCTGAAATCCATTTAGCAGGCAATCCGAATGAAGGCTCTACTGTATCAATGCCTTCAATCGAATCATCTTCAATTCCGGGGCTCATAGCTAAATAATGATCGAGTAAAAGCTCGCCCCTAGCCATTTCATTTCCTTTTATCTTTAATCGATATTCATTTGGATTCAATTGTATATTATCCCTAATTCGAACGACCGGAATAACGAGCCCCATTTCTATCGCTAGCTGCCTTCTAATCATGACCACACGATCAAGAAGATCACCGCCTTGATTCGTATCTGCAAGCGGAATTAAGCCATATCCAAATTCAAATTCAATTGGATCAACACTTAGTAAACTGACAACACTTTCAGGGCTCTTCATTTCATCTGCTTGCATTTCTTCTTCTGATTCTTGGAACTCCACATCATCTTTTTTAGGAGTTTGTGATATTTTATATCCACCGAATGCGAATAATGCAGCTAATGGAATTGTTAATAAGTCAGGTATTGGTGTAAATAAACCGAGTAAAAACATCGTACCAGCTGTAACATATAACAGGCTAGGATAAGCAAATAGTTGCGACATGATATCCGAACTTAAATTTCCAGTAGATGCTGCTCTTGTCACCACTATACCAGTAGCTGTTGATATCATAAGTGCCGGAATTTGACTGACCAAGCCGTCACCAACTGTAAGCATGGAAAAATGAGTGGCTGCTTCTCCAAATGCTAAACCTAGTTGTACAACTCCAATCAAAATTCCAAAGACAAGGTTGATAATTACCATTATGATTCCAGCAATCGCATCACCTTTTACAAATTTGCTTGCACCATCCATCGAGCCGTAAAAATCCGCTTCCCTACCTACTTTTTCACGTCTCTCCCTAGCTTCTATTTCAGAAATCATGCCAGCGTTCAAGTCGGCGTCAATACTCATTTGTTTACCTGGCATTGCATCTAATGTAAATCTCGCTGCCACCTCAGATACACGCTCTGAACCTTTAGTAATAACTAGAAAATTAATAATAACTAGAATCATGAAAACAACAAGACCTACTAAGACATTGCCTCCGACTACAAACGTTCCAAATGTTTCAACGACACCACCTGCTTCCCCATGTGACAAAATAGCCCTTGTTGTTGATACATTCAACCCTAATCTAAACAGTGTCAAAATCAATAATAATGACGGGAATATTGAAAATTCCAGTGCTTCCTTCATGTTCATTGCCATAAGCAAAACCATCAAAGCAAGTGCTATATTCACTAATATTAAGACACTTAATAACCAGGTTGGCAACGGTATAATCAGCATGGCCACAATCATTATGACTCCTACTAATACCGGTAAATCTCTTGCAGACATATTATTCTCTCCTATCGGAAAAGCGTAAGCGCCTTTTAAGATGAACGCTGCCAGATGGCAGAATCACTTGACACCTAAATCCATTACATGACTTAAATTTTCCCCTTTGTCTTATAAACAAAAGCAAGTATTTCCGCGACCGCTTTAAAGAACTCTTCAGGAATCGCTTGTCCAATCTCTGCTTGATCATAAAGAGCCCTTGCCAACGGTCGATTTTCAACCAGCACTACCTCATTTTCTTTTGCAATATATTTAATCTTTTGTGCGACAAAGTCTACTCCCATCGCAATCACATAAGGTGCATCAGATTTTTGATTATCGTATTTTAAGGCGATTGCATAGTGTGTTGGGTTTGTAATCACTACATCTGCCTTAGGTACTTCTTGCATCATGCGTTGCATCGCCATTTCACGCTGTTTTTGTTTAATTTTAGATTTAATAAGCGGGTCGCCTTCTATATTTTTATATTCATCCTTAATATCTTGTTTAGACATCCGGATGTTTTTTTCATAGTCATATTTCTGATAAAGATAGTCTAATAGCGATAAAACCAATAAGGCAATACTCGCATAAATACCAACCTTCACCGTAATACCAGCTAAAGTTGTCATGGCATTCCCTATTGACTTTTTTGACAACACCATAATTTCATCCATTCTCTGCCAAATAACAAAAAATGTGACTAAGCCTACGACTGATATTTTTAATATTGATTTTAGTAATTCGACAATTGCCCGAATTGAAAATATACGTTTAAATCCTTTAATTGGATCTAATTTTTCAAGTTTTAGCTGAATCGTTTCTGTAGAAAACATAAATCCTATTTGCATATAATTTGCTGCTACACCTGCGATTAAAGCGGCTGCCAGTATAGGAGCTAAGATGAGTCCCATTTCTTTTAAAACTTCTATCAATAATAATGGAGCATTTTCTTCAGTAACTTGCACAAGCATCGAATTTTGGAAGAATTCAATAAGCAAGTTGGATATTTCCCCCAACATAAAAGGACCAATGAAAAGTAAAAGTAGAAATACCGCAAGCAAGTTTATCGCCGTATTAACATCCTGACTTTTCGCAACTTGTCCTTTTTTCCGTGAATCCTGCTTTTTTTTAGGAGTGGCCCTTTCTGTTTTCTCTCCAGCAAAAAACTGTAAGTCCAGACGCAGTCCATTCATACTAGGCCCCTCCTATCAACTGCATCAAACCTCTCATAATGACAAGTAAATATTCAAACAAATGTTGAACAACGACCATCATCATGCCCATTACAATCATTAGTACAAGAAAACTAACAAGCATTTTCAAAGGAATTCCAACAACGAAGATATTTAACTGTGGCACTGTTCTTGCAACGATACCGAGGCCGATATCAACCAAAAACAAACTTCCGACAACAGGAATCGACATTTGTAAAGCAATAAGAAACATCTGGCTAAATGCCTTGATAATAAATTCTATCAAGTTTTCATTACCAAATGGAATGATTACCTGATCAATCGGGATAAATTGATAGCTATAATAAATGCCATCCAAAAGAAGATGGTGGCCATTCGTTACCAATAAAAATAATAACGATATCGTGTATAAATATTGCCCTGTTAACGGACTTTGTGCCCCAGTTTGAGGATCGATTACATTCGCAATAGCAAAACCCATCTGAAAATCGATAAACCCTCCAGCAATTTGAATTGCTGCCATAATCATATAAGCGACAAGTCCAATCGCTAATCCAATGATTACTTCTTTCAGAATTAGAAGCATATATGTACCATCAATCACTAGAATGGGTGAATCGATGGTATAGTACATAATCCAAGCTAGAAAAAAACTGATCCCTATTCGGAATGTGGTCGGCAACGTACGGTGTGAAAAAATAGGCATGGTTACAAAAAAAGCTGTAACGCGTACTAAAACTAATAAAAAAGCTGGGAAATGCGGCAATAATTCTTGCATCATTTAACCTACAAATCTACTTAAATTATTGAATATTTCACTTGTATATGATAATAAATGACTTAACATCCATGGCGCTAAAAACACAAGCCCCAACAATACAGCAACGATTTTGGGTACAAAAGCTAGTGTTTGTTCTTGAATTTGCGTTGTCGCTTGAAAAATACTTACAGCCAGACCAATTCCAAGCGCAATCAAAAGCAAAGGTCCACAAACAATTAATACCGTATAAATTCCTTGTTCAGCTACTTTTACAACAAAATCTTCGTTCATTACCTCACCTACTTAGAAACTTTGTAATAATGATTTCACGACTAAATACCATCCATCTACCAAGACAAATAAGAGGATCTTGAAGGGGAGTGAAATCATGACCGGCGGCAGCATCATCATTCCCATGGACATAAGAATACTCGCAACAATCATATCAATAACTAAAAAAGGAATAAAAATCATGAAGCCAATTTGAAAGGCCGTCTTCATTTCACTAATCGCATAGGCCGGAACAAGCGCTGTTAGTGGAATATCTTGTATCGTTTCAGGTTTATCTACCCCTGCATAATCTAAGAATAATGCGAGATCCTTTTGTCGTGTATGTGCACTCATAAACTCTTTAAATGGACTAGCCGCAAGGTCATACGCTTCTTCTAAATTAATTTCTTCCGCAAACAAAGGAGTTAATGCAACCTCATTCACTTCCTGGAATGTAGGAGCCATTATGAAAAATGTCATGAATAAAGCAAGTCCAATAAGAACTTGGTTTGGAGGCATTTGTTGAGTAGCTAGAGCTGTTCGGACGAAGCTTAAAACGATCACAATTCTTGCAAAACAAGTCATTAAAATTAGGATACTCGGAGCAAGAGATAAGACAGTGAGCAAAAGAATGAGTCTTATTGAAGTTGAGACACTTGCTGGATCACCGCTATTGAATAGCTGCATAAATTCATTCATTCAAGTCTCTCTCCTTTTTATCCAGCTCACTCAATACTTTTTTTCTTGTTTTAGCTATCTCTTTAAGCTGCGTGCTTAATTGAGATGAAAAATTATGACTTTTGTTTTCTTTTTGCCCCCATTTTTCTTTCATTTTGGCTACTATATCTCTTGGAACCATCATATTATCCATTTTCTCATTATGATTGTTAATGACTTCTTCATATTCCTGTTGATTTTCAATCTCTTTTAACAGAGATATATTTTCGCCAACACCTACAACAAGGATTCGCCTACCCACTTTTACAATCTGCACAGAGCGATTAGATCCTAGACTAGTACCGCCGAGGTTTTCAACAAAATTAGCTTTCTGAAAGGCTTTATTTCTTTTATTCATAAACCAAAGTAATCCGTAGAGTAAAATTACAACAAAAATAATAGCAGTAGCTACTCGAACAAAGTCTAAAATTGAAAGCTCCTTACTTGGGGAGCTTTCAACTTTTGCATCGTCCTTTTGTTTGACAGCTTTCTCTGCTTCTTTTGTATCATTTGGTTTCTCAAGGCTACTATAAGCATCTTTTACGGTTTGATTAGTCAGATCTTCTGCAAAAATTTGCCCCTGAAAACTTATCATCCCGAAAACAATTATTATTAGGATAGTAATCCATTTTTTAACAGAAAACAAAATGACACCCTCTTATTTTTTAGCTTAATGTTTTATTAATTGCTTCAAGTACACGATCTGCTTGGAATGGTTTTACAATGAAATCCCGTGCACCAGCCTGAATGGCATCAATGACCATTGCTTGTTGTCCCATAGCAGAACACATAATTACTTTTGCTGCAGGGTTAATCGCTTTAATTTCTTTTAAGGCTGTAATTCCATCCATTTCAGGCATTGTAATATCCATTGTGACAAGATCAGGCTGTAACTCGCGGTATTTCTCAACTGCTTGCGCCCCATCCGCTGCTTCTCCAACGATCTCAAAACCATTTTTCGACAATATGTCTTTAATCATCATTCTCATAAATGCTGCATCATCAACAATCAAAATTCTGTGAGCCATAATTCAATTTCCTCCAATTTATCTGAGTTTTTTTAGTCGGTCCGATTGACTGACAATATCAGTCACTCGAACTCCAAAGTTTTCATCAATTACAACTACTTCACCTTGAGCTATTAACCGGTTATTCACCAAAATATCCACTGGTTCCCCTGCTAGTTTATCAAGCTCGACAATCGATCCTGATGATAGTTCCAAAATTTCTTTAATTGAGCGTTTTGTTCTACCAAGCTCAACCGTTACCTGAAGTGGAATATCCAATAGCATATCTAAATTTTTAGCTTCTGATTCTTGCATTTGATAGGTTTGAAAGCTAGTAAAACTAGCAGGTTGTACATTTACTGGTTGTGCATGAGATCCTGATCCTAAATGCTGTGGACCCGATTGTTGTGGAACATGATAGCTTGACGTCGGTACACTTCCTGGTTGCTGAGTTTGATCATTTGTATGTTCAGAATAATACTCTTGTTCAACTGGTTCTTTTGCATGATTCGTTTGCGTAACTTCCTCCTGATAAGCATTTGAATCAGGAATTGACTGAGCTGGGTTTAATAATTCTGCAACTAATTCTTTAGCAAAGTTCAAAGGCAATAGCTGCATAATATTAGAATCTATTAAATTACCAACTAAAAGTCGAAAAGAAATTTTCACAATGAGATCGTCGTCAGGGATTGTGTCTTTGCCTTGTCCTTCAATAAAATTAATTAATTCTAGACTTGGCGGTGAAATATCCACTCTTTTACTAAACACAGTAGACATAGAAGTTGCTGCAGAACCCATCATCTGATTCATTGCTTCTTGAACTGCACTTAATTGGATCTCACCCAACATTTCAGGCGGGTTAATGCCTGTTCCACCGAGCATGAGATCCGCTATAATCGAGGCATCTCTTTGTTGAATAACAAGAAGGTTTCCTCCAGAAAAACCTTCTGTATAATTGACTTGAATGGCTACATATGGATGAGGGAATTCCTCTGCAAGTTTACTTTTTTCAATAATTGTAACTGCCGGTGTCGTAATATCAACTTTTTGATTTAACAAAGTAGACAGTGCAGTTGCCGAGCTACCGAACGAGATGTTCCCAATTTCCCCTAAAGCATCCTGCTCCATAGACGATAAATATTCATCAATTTGAGGTTCACTTTTCTGATCAAATTGATCATCTGTGCCTTTTAATAAAGCATCGATTTCGTCTTGTGAAAGCATTCCATCACCTACCATCTCAGTCCTCCTCCTTTATGTATTCAAGAATTTGAATGGCTAATTTTTTTCCTACTTTTCCTGGCTGAGCTACATATTTCGGCACTTCACCAATCTTAATACTCAATGGCTCTTCAATCGTCTTATTCAGTTGAATAACATCCCCGATATCGAGATTTAGAAAATCTTGAATTGATATGTCGGTCTCTCCTAATTCAGCTATTATCGGCAGCTCTCCATGTTTTATTCTTTCCTCTAGTACTTTAACCTCTTCTGGTAAACGTTCTTTCTTCTTATTCTGCATCCAATAATGAACGGAAAGCTTCGGGATAATTGGTTCCAATGTAACATGAGGAATACAAATATTAATCATTCCTGACGTTTCCCCGATTTGGGTATTAAGTGATATAACGACAACTGTCTCATTCGGAGAAACCATTTGCAAGAACTGCGGATTCACTTCGAAATCTGTTAAAACAGGTTCAATCTCCGATATACCTGCCCACGCCTCTTGAAAATTCTCAAAACCATTTTCAAATAGATTCGACATTATTCTTGTTTCGATTTCAGTCAAATTTTCCACTTTATTGACACTTACGCCTCTCCCCCCCAGTACCCGATCCATCATTGCATAAGCAATATGAGGATTGACTTCCATAATAATTCTTCCATCTAATGGAGGAACTTCAAAAACATTTAGTATGGTCATCTTCGAAATCGAGCGAATAAATTCTTCATAAGGAATTTGATCGGCAGAAGCAACAGAAATTTGCACATACGTTCTTAGTTGAGCGGAAAAATAGGTCGTTAGTAGGCGAGCAAAGTTTTCATGAACTCTTGTTAAACTCCTAATTTGATCCTTTGAAAAACGTAAAGCACGTTTGAAATCATATACCTTTACTTTTTTCTCAGATTCTTCTTTTTTTAATTCATCCGCATCCATTTCCCCTGTTGAAAGTGCCGAGAGAAGAGCGTCAATTTCATTTTGTGACAGTATTTCACCTGACAATTATTTCACCTCCAAAATTCCTCCTTCAAATTCGTACAATTCCTCGGAAGTTTACTTATTGAAGGATCGAGGAGGTTATATAAACCTGTACAATCTTTCCTTCTTGCATAATTTCATTCAGCTTCGCTTTCATACTTTCTTGGAACTGCTCTTTGCCAACTTTACTTCGCAACATGTCTGATTTTAATTCAGAAAGCTCGGTAATTAAAAGGTTTTTGACTTGAAAGTCTCTTTTTTCAAGCTCTTCTTTTGCTTTTTTATTATCTGTTTGAATCGTCAGCGTCATCCTAATAAAATCGCCATTAGCAAGATTCGTAGTAATCTCCGGAACATTAACCGAAGTCTTAATAATTTCATCAATATTAGGCTCTTTTTCTACATTAGCCTGATCATTTTTAAAATAAGCAATAGCTGCTACTGAGGCAACGCCTACCAACGTAATCGCAACGAGAATAATTAATATGATGGTCAAAAGCTTATTTTTCATATTCGGAACCATCCTCCTCTCTACGAATTCCGATTACATTGGCCAAACGGTAAAATTGAATAACTGAATGAATGATCTCTGCTTCTTTTTCCTTCACAACAAGTTTCTTCCCATTCGTCAGAGTAATCGTGGTATCTGGATGTGATTCTATGGTTTCTATGAATAAAGCATTGATTGTGTAGCTAGTACCATTTAACCTTGTCACTTTAATAATAATTTATAGAGGATGACTCTAAAGGGTCTGACCTCACTCTCCACATACAATTCACAGAGTTGTTTAACTGTTTTCCTACTGTAAATCGTAGATGCGTGGTCTAACCCTTTCTATTGAATCACCCTCCTCCCTCCCTTAACTTATCGTTTTAAATTCACTAGTTCTTGAAGGATTTCATCTGATGTTGTGATGATTCTAGTATTGGCTTGAAGACCACGCTGTGCTACGATCATATCCGTGAATTCTTCTGAAAGATCGACGTTAGACATTTCAAGTGATCCTGCCGCAAGCGTTCCTCGTCCGTCACCAGCTAACCCAATATTCGCTGTTCCAGAACTGATCGATTCTTGGAATAGGTTACCACCCGTTTTAGTAAGACCGGATGTGTTGCTGAATTTGGCGATTGCTACTGTACCTAATGTTCTAACTTGACCATTTGAATAAACTCCACTGATTTCACCCGTTTGGCCGATTGTGAAGCTTTCTAGGGAGCCTTCAGTGCTACCATCTGGTATGCCTTGGGCGGTTGTTGGGTCATTGATTTGGGTTAATTCAGTAAAATCTAAATTTACCCCATTTATTGTTTTCCATGAGCTTTCCGCAATTTCTGGATCAGGTAGACTAATGGCCATACTATGATTTTTTGGAGTTACTCCTGTTGCAGTAAATTCAATGGTTGTATCCGCAACTCTAGCACCATCAGGACCTGTAGTAGGAATTGGTGAGATAGCTGTACCATTCTTTAGTGTACCATCGGAATTAAATGGACTCTCTCCACCTACATATACGTCCCATTTATTTGCTGTAGTAGTTTTTACATAATGAACATCAATCGTATGTGCGACACCTTTATCATCTATAACTTTCATTTGCTGGGTAAATGATTTTCCATTAATTGTGTCACTAGATAAATTACCCGAGAAATTGATTTTTTTGGTTACAGTCGCTGGCATCACAGCATTCACGTTAACTGTAACATCCCCAAGCACTCCATTCGTATTATAAGCCTGCACTTTATACCCATCACCATTTACCAACGTACCATTATTGTCTAGATAAAAGTTTCCAGCACGTGTATATGACAAAGCATTACCGTTTGCTACTACGAAATAGCCATCACCTGAAATTCCAAGGTCAAGTGAACGTCCTGTATTTTGCAAGCTTGCCTGATCATGAATGGTATCGATTGTTGACACCGTTGAGCCGAGACCAACCTGTTTCGAGTTTTTACCGCCGAGGTTGGCGGTAGATGCACTGGCACCAGATATCGTTTGATTCATCGTATCTGCAAATGTCACCCTACTTTTCTTGAAACCGTAAGTATTTACATTAGCAATATTGTTACCTATTACATCTAATTTTGTTTGGAAGTTTTTTAACCCGCTAATTCCTGAGTACATTGAACGAAGCATGTTTTCGCTCTCCTTTCATAATCGGCTGTTTCTGTCATTCCACAGCCAAGGCTTCCTTTACAGGTCCAGCCCATTTAATCTAAAAGAATCGTTCCATTGATATTCGTAAAAATATGAGAAGCTGATTCGGCCCGGTCCATGGCCGTTATGACGGTGTTGTTTTTCGTACTTACCACAAGTGCAGCATTTTCCAGAACTACTAATGAATCGGTAATCCCGATTTTTTTTGCTTCTTGAACTTTTGCTTCAATCTTGATCCAAGTCGTTTCGTCGATGTGAATATTTCTTTGATCTAGTCTCATTTGCGCGTGTTTACTAATTGAAAGATTACTTGATTTAGTCTGAACAGCTGTATGAAATTGAGCGGCAAAACCTGTTTTTTCATTTTTGTTTTGTGGTTGTTTTGCTGTAATAAGTTGCGTGTGCAGATTGGATATCGGTCTGAATCCATTCGGTTTCATATTTCTACTCCTTAAGGTGTAGAGATTTTTATAAGCTGGTCTGCAGTCAATTTAGTTGACTGTTCATCCGCTAGCTCATATACTGTTTTTCCGTCCTTTTGTAATACCGATTTAACAATAGCTGAGACTTCTTCACTCTCTGAACTTAAATAAGTAACGAGCTTGCCGATTAATTCACTAGAAGATAATAAACTATTATTCGATGACGTTGCATTCAATTTAGAGATATTGCCTGGCTCCAATTTTGTTCCATCTTCTAAAACAAAAGTGACTTCGTTATTTTTAAATTCTAACGAGGAAACAACACCTGTTCCTTCTTCAACATTTATTTCTCCAGACTCACCCGTATCGTCCGTATTAATTTTATGCCAAGTCACTTCTTTGCCAACAAAATTGTTGTATGCTAAAAGGCTATTTTGTTTTTGAATATCGATTAAGCTATTAATTCCAGTCGCAATGTTTGTCATTTGTTCCAAAGAAGTAAATGTCGCCATTTGTGAGACAAATTCTGTATTATCCATAGGACTTGTTGGGTCTTGGTTTTGTAGCTGAGCCATCAATAGCTTTAAGAAATCATCTTTGCCAAGTGTATCGCCCTTGCTGGTTACTTTATTTTTTGGATTGTTCGACAATAGTAATGATGTATCAATTGTTGTCATTTTTCTCACCTACACTTCAACATTTAATAAGGCTTCTTCAAATTGATTAATAAACTCTGTGGCAGTTTCTTCATCAGCTTGCTGATCTTGTTGTTGGTTTTGCTGCTCAGACGTGTCTGAATCTCTTTGATAGAATCGTTCTTGAGAGAATGTACTAAGTTGTTGTGATATTTCTATTTTTTCTACCTGAATACCTTGGCCGACAAATGACTGTTTCAAGCCTTGTAATTGACCCTCTAACATCTCTTTCGCCTGTGCCGTTGATGCCATAATTCTTGCGACCATCACATTATCCTTTTGAATAAGTTCAATTCTTATTGACCCAAGATGCTCAGGATTTAATTGGATCAATAGCTTTTGCGTACCATTTGCATTTGTAAAACTTGATTTATTCAATATCGTTTCAAATGCTTTTACAAATTGTTCTTGGGTAACTGGTTGCCCGCCTTTTTCAACAGTTAATACAAATTGTTCTAATTTAGACATTTGTGGCATAAAGGATTGACCAGTTTGCGTGATCTCAGGTGCTTTTAATGATGGTGTTTGAACCAAGTTTTTTTCACTTTCTTGGTTTACACTCGCAAAATTTCGGATATATGTATTCTTGATTAAAGCAAGTGATGCTCCATCAGCCAACACTTTATTAAACGTAGAAGATGCAGATGGCTGTTGTTGCTTACTTTCTACCATGGATTCTAGTTTTGTCAAAATCATGTCCAGCTGCTGTTTCAAAATCTTACTGATTACTGCTTCATTATCTGCTATCTGGTTGGCCGAAATCATGGCTTCTTGTAATTTGGTAAATGTAAGAATTTCGCCAATTTTGTTTATATCTACCCGACTCCATTGAGACTCATCCATATTTGCTAAAGTAGTTAAGATTGGCAATATGTCTGTTATATCCATTTCTTCATTCGCTTCAATCTTCTCATTAAGCAGATTCATCATTGTGATTAGATCACGTTCTTCAAGTACTACAGAATTTAATGACTGGTAAACGATCGGGTTATCTTCTATTTCCACACCTGAAATAGCATTATCTGTTACTTGCTGCAAATTCCCTAGATCCGCAACCACTAATGGTATAGTTTCATCCACATCTGGATTGAATTCTTCTCCCCCATCACGCTCGCCTGCTTTTAGTTCATTGATGAGCTCATTTAAAATGGACAGTTGCTCTTCAGTAAGTATGCCAGCATCAATCGGTTCAGCAACCTCTGCTTCTGGTGATAAGATTATATTTCCAAAAATACTGCCAAATGTATGCTCGTTATCCGACGTTTTTACAGCCGTTTGATTTTGAGTCTTGCTTACCGAAGCTGGCATAGAAGCCATTACCATTCCTGCGTTCATTTTTTCACCTCCCTTCAAATTAAAATAGATTAGCGCGTTTAATTCGTGCTGTCTTTAGAAGCTAAAAGCTTTGTAAATCTTGCCGCATCATCTGGCGTCAATTGCTCTAGTATTGCTGCAAGCTTGTCCGTTTTAATACTACTAAGAATCTTTATAGCCTCTTCATCACCCATTTTAGAAATGATAGGTGCAGATTTTTTGGGAGAAATCGTTTCGTATGTTTTGACGATATCTTGAAACGCACGATTATTTATTTCTTGAGTCGAACGTAGTTCCTCGATTTCCATTTCTAATTGTTGCTTTTCAAGTTCGGTTCGTTCAAGCTGTTTATCTCTAGAATCTATTAAACCTTCTAGCTTTTTTATCTCCGATTGACGATCTTTAATCTCAGCTTCTAAGTCAACAACTTTTTCCTGGAAATCTTCAGTCGAGGAATTTGGATCTTTTTCATCGTTTCTGTCTAAGAGTTGAGAAACAAATGGAATCTTTTCACTAAATTCTTTTGATTTTTTAAATACGTTCGTTCCTGTAAAGCTTAAGTAGATGACTAGAACTAATAGCGTAAACAAAAGAAATATGAGGACACTAAATAATATGACTTGAAATTTGTTCGACTCTACATGCTCTGTTTCGTCTATCTTTTTCATGCGATCACCTACTAACCTTTACTAAGAAACTGACGAATAGAAATTTCATCCATATTTTTGTTTTCCGCCTCTTTTATATCTTCTAGAAATTCTTGGAAATCTTTTTCTTTGATTTTTTCATATTTCTTTACTTCTATATTTTTTTCCATCAGCTTGCTTTGTTGCATATTCATTGCATGTCTGGCTTGAATCACTTCTTTCTGATTGTGCACAATGATTTTTTCAAGATTATCCATGAATTGTTGATTATGACGAATCTCTTGAACAGTGAGACCTTGCGTAAGCTTTTCTTGTTGAAATTGCAGCAGATCTTCTTTTTTCTTTAGCAGCTTATAGAGCTTTTCAGCAACTTCTTCAAATCTTTTTATCGTTTCATTATATTTTGCTAAGACTTCATTTTTCTCGATCTCTTTAATGGTTAGGATTTTGTCGAATTTATATTGAAAGATCATCTTTTATTCACCTATTCCCATCAACTGTTTCAAATTAAAGACACTTGCTTCTCGCGACATTTTTTCATGTGTGCCTTGCTTCATATAGGATATGATTTGAGGCTGCATTTTAATTGCATCATCGATCTCCTTCGATGATCCCCTTTTATAAGCTCCGATATTAATTAAATCTTCTGACTCTATGTAAGTAGCTAAAGCTGTTCGTAATTTTTCAGCAGCAAGTTTTTGATTATTTTCAACGATATTATTCATCACCCTGCTGATGCTTTTTAACACATTAATCGCTGGGTATTGTCCTTTATTGGCCAGCTTGCGATCAAGAATGAAATGACCATCCAATATCCCACGGACGGTATCAGCTATCGGTTCATTCATATCGTCTCCGTCTACCAGTACGGTATAGAAAGCAGTAATCGTTCCTAGTTGATTCGTTCCTGTACGTTCTAGTAGGCGAGGGAGTATGGAAAAAACAGAAGGCGTATATCCTTTTGTAGTTGGCGGCTCCCCAACAGCTAAGCCGATTTCTCGTTGCGCCATCGCAACCCTAGTTACTGAATCCATCATGAGCATAACGTTAAGACCTTTGTCTCTGAAATATTCCGCAATGGCTGTCGCTGTTAACGCTCCTTTTATCCTCATTAAAGCAGGCTGGTCAGATGTTGCTACAACTACGATCGAACGTGCCAAGCCTTCAGGACCAAGGTCTTTCTCAATAAACTCCCGCACCTCCCGACCACGTTCGCCGACTAGTCCAATCACATTTAAATCTGCTGTTGTATTTCTGGCTACCATCCCGAGCAAAGTACTTTTCCCAACACCGCTCCCAGCAAAAATACCGACCCGTTGTCCTTTGCCGACTGTTAGTAAACTATCAATCATTCTGACTCCAACATCAATCGGTTCGTCAATTGGAGGTCTTTCCATAGGATTAGGAGGATCTTGGTCAACCGGTACAGAAGAAAGTCCTTTTGGGAGCAGTGAACCATCCAAAGGAAATCCAAGAGGATCGATGACTTTGCCTAATAAGCCAGCCCCTACTTTTATTTCAAGAGAGTTAGAAGTGCCTTCCACTATACTACCTGGAGAAATTTCAGTCACTGCTGTGTAAGGCATTAGAATGACGATCTCGTCTCTGAAGCCGACAACTTCAGCACGAATCTTTTTTTTTCTGTTTTTTGTTTCCGTGTAGATATAGCAAACGTCCCCTATAGAACTTTCAGGTCCTTGCGATTCTATCATTAAACCTACCACACGCTTTACCCTGCCATAGTGCTTAAACGTATTCAATTCTGGAATATGGGCTAATAGATCACTTGCTTTCATTATTGACCCCCTTCTAACAGATCGACTAGTTTATCCTTAATTTCTCTTAGCTGGCTATCAACACTAGCGTCAATTCTTCCGTTAGCAGACTCAATCAGACAGCTGTCTTCTGATAGTTCAGGGTCAGGATAAATAATTAGGGCCGTTTCTTTTGTGAACATGGCTTGTAAGTCTTCTTTTTGTTCTATTATTTCCTCATAATGTACAGGATTTATATGAAGTTGAATTTCTCGATAGTTTCTCGCTTCTTTAATCGTCCTTTTTACGATAGATAAAAAAGCTTCGCTCGATTCTTTTAGTTTCTGATCAATAATTTTTTCAGCAACAGCAATAGCCAATTCTAAAATCATCGCTTCTGAAGAATTCATATATTTTATATATTCTTCCTTTGAAGAGTCGGCAATCTCTTTCGCCTGATTGATTTTGTCTATCCACTCTTCATACCCACTACTTCTGCCAGTTTGTACACCTTCTGCAAAGCCAGTATCATAGGCTTGCTTCATATGCTCTGCTTTTTCATGATTTTCCCAATACTCTTTGGCTTGCTCAATTTCTTGAAAGATTTGATTGGCTTTACTTTCAGCTTCTTTAATAAGCGCTTTTGCCTCACGCTTTGCATCCTCTATTTGCTCTGTAATCAAATATTCTTGAACATTTACTTGCTCCTCAGGTGAATCAGACAAATCGAAATTACGAATCTTGATTTGTTTATTTTTTACTTCAGCTGTCTTGGCAAACTGGGATTTAATAATTCTAGACAATAATATCATCTCCTCCGCCGCGAGCTATGATGATTTCACCAGACTCCTCTAAACGGCGGATGACCCCAACAATTCTTGATTGTGCTTCTTCTACATCACGCAAGCGTACGGGTCCCATGTATTCCATTTCTTCTTGGAATGTTTCAACCATTCGTTTCGACATATTTCGAAAGACGATTTCCTTCACTTCAACACTTGCAACCTTAAGTGATAATTTAAGATCTTCATTATCAGATTCGCGAATAACACGTTGAATCGCAAGTCCATCAAGTGTAACGATATCCTCGAAGACGAACATCCGCTTCTTAATTTCTTCAGCAAGCTCAGGGTCTTGAATTTCAAGTGCATCCAATATCGTTCTTTCCGTTTGTCGGTCTACACCATTAAGCACATCAACAACTGCCTCAATTCCACCCGTTAGTGAATAATCCTGTGTAACGGTTGCTGATAGTTTTCTTTCAAGAATTTGTTCCACTTCATTAATGATCTCAGGAGAAGTACTATCCATGATTGCAATTCTTCTCGCTATATCTGCCTGTACTTCCTGTGGCAGCTCTGAAAGGATTTGTCCAGCTTGAGCTGGATCCAGATATGAAAGGATTAACGCAATCGTTTGCGGATGTTCATTTTGGATGAAATTTAGAATTTGGGCAGGATCTGCTTTTCTTGCAAAATCGAATGGCCGAACTTGCAATGAAGAAGTCAGTCTATTAATAATAGTAGCAGCCTGATCAGGACCTAGCGCTTTTTCCAGTACCTGTTTGGCATATCCAATGCCTCCCTGAGTAATATAATCCTGTGCTAGGGCTATATTATGAAACTCTTCTAAGATCTCTTCCTTGTCATGTGAATCTACTTTTCTAACACTAGAAATTTCAAGTGTAAGTCTTTCTATTTCTTCCTCGGACAAATGCTTATAAACAGAAGCAGACACATCTGGTCCAAGAGAAATAAGAAGGATGGCTGCTTTTTGCTTTCCAGTAAGTCCTTTTTTCTTTCGTTCTGACACCTTCATTCCTCCTAGTCTTCTGCAATCCAGCTTCGTAATAGTTTGGCAAATTCGTCCGGACGCTCTTTAGCCAATTTCTCAAGTTGCTTGCGTTTTAATGTAGATTCTGTTTCCTGTTCTTCAGATAAATCAGCAACTTCAAGCATCTCACTCTCTTGCAATTCTTCTAATTCGTCTAAATCAATATCGTCACGTTTTCTTGAACGAAGATATAGAATTAATAAAATAATGACAGCTAGTAGTAGAACGCCCCCTACAATATACACCCAGATTGGGATCCCAGCTTGTTTTGGACTGTCAAATGCAACTTTTCCGTTAAATGGTTGTACTGAAAGAGCAATTTTATTGGCAAGGTCTGCATCTGTAAGTGCCGTTCCAACATTGTCTTTATCAATAGTCGTTCTGATAACCGTACTCAATATTTTCGTGATGTCCTCTTGACTTTGTTGTGAAAGAGAGTTTACATCTTTAGGGTTTGGCGGTTCGACCATCACTTGAATACCTAGATCTCTTACCTTATATGGACTTTCCACGATTTGTTTCTTAATTCTATTAACTTCATAATTTATCGTTTCATCCATTTTGTCATAATCGCCGTTCCCATTTGCACCTGCTTGATACGAACCCAATGAATCAGAAGAATCCTCTGCTTGAGGTACGCCTCCTGCTACCGTATTATCACCTGTATATGTTTCATTTACCCGTTGTGCAGAAATTGCAATCCCTTCTAGATTTTCTTCATCTACAGGCGTTACAAGATTTTCTTCACGGTTTTCTTGGGTAAAATCGATATCGGCGGTTACCGAAACCACTACTTTATCTTGACCCATAATGGTCCCAAGCATGTTTTGCACTTGTCTTTGAATATCACGTTCGATTTCCTTCTTAATTTCATTTTGAGCAACAAAGGTGTTTCCCGAACTATTTTCATTTTTTAAATCAAAGTACTCAAAATTCTGGTTCATAATGACGATATTTTCAGTAGGTAAATTGGGGATACTTTTACTTACTAAATGGTATAGTGATTTAATTTGACCTTCATCAAATTTATGGCCAGGTTTTGTATCGAGTACAATAGACGCTGACGCTTCTTCTGATGCATCACTAACGAAAATACCTTTTTCCGGAAGATTAATCATTACGTTCGCATTATTTATTCCATCGATATTCTTTATCAAATTTGCCAACTCAGTTTGCATCGAATCCAGTTTTAACACATTAAATTCATTGTCGGTCATGCCAAGACCCGCATTTTGTGCGAAAAACGAATAATCAATGCTCCCAGAATCCGGAATTCCTTCTGCTGCCAATTCAACCTTTAAAGTATCAACATTTTGCTCTGGGACCATAATCGTCGTCCCATTATCCTTAATCTCATTGGTAACTCCTCTGCTATCCAAGTTTTCTTTAATGCTTCCAGTCTCAGAGGGTGACAAATTACTATATAGTGGAACCATAGTGGTCCGTGTAAGAAGGATGGAGGATACTATGGCTATTAAGATTATTGCAGTGGCCATGCTGATCATCATGATTTTTTGCTTTTTGCTTTTACTTCCCCAAAATGCCGTTATTTTGCTTTTAAAATTGGTGATCACTTCATTCATCTTAATCCTCCGGTCACTCTTTTTAAGTTTAAGCTAGGTCTCCTTTCGTCAACCGCTCTATGAATTATTGTGGAGTTAAAGATACTTGTCAGATGTTCATTCTCATCATTTCTTGATAAGCTTCCACTGCTTTATTTCGCATTTCTAAAGTTAATTGAAGAGTTACACTTGCCTTTTGTGATGCAATCATTACTTCATGAAGGTCAACATTTTCCCCTTTTGCCATTTTGACTGTTAACTTATCAGAGACAGTTTGTGCTTCATTTACTTTATTCAAAGACTCCTTTAATGCAGCTGCAAAACTTTGCTGGGCTTTAAATGGTGTAGAGAGTGGTGTTTGTTTTTGCGGGGTGATTGCCGGCAAAGATCCTTGATTAATAGAAATATCCATTCCAGTCATAACATACTATCTCCAATCTATTTTCCAATTTCCAAAGCTTTCATTAACATCCCTTTTGAAGCATTAAATACTGTTACATTTGCTTCGTATGAGCGTGTCGCACTCATTAGGTCAACCATTTCTCTTAACGGGTCAACATTCGGCATTTCCACGTAACCACCTACATTCGCATCCGGATGATTAGGGTTATAGACAAGTTTAAAAGGTGTCTCATCTTTAATAATTCTTGAAACATGTACGCCATTACCAGATCCTGTACTTTTATCCATTGCATTATGTAAATAACTTGAAAAATGATTTCCATTTTCCTGTAACACAACTGATTTTCTTTTGTATGCCTGCCATTGACCATTGACATACTCTGATCGAGTTGTTTCAGCGTTTGCCATATTAGAAGAGATGACATCCATTCTTAACCTTTGACTTGTTAAAGCTGATGCAGTCGTATTTAAACTTTGAAACATTCTAATCATCTTCCTCCCTTAATGACATTTAGCAACGAAGAAAATTTCCCGCTCGTTCTTTCAATTAAAGCATTGTAATAGATTTGATTGGATGCTAGATTACTCATTTGATTGTCGACATCCACACTATTGCCATTATTATTGTACTGTACATTATTTTGAACAAATACTTTACTTAGATCAGAAGAAAGAGGTTTATATGTAAAATGCCTTTGATCTGTTCGATAAGCTTGAATGGAAGATTCTAAATCCAAACCGAAGGATTTAGATAATTTTACATCTTTCGCTTTATAATTCGGTGTATCTGCATTCGCTATATTTCCAGAAATAATTTTCTGCTTTGTGCTCGAATAATTCAATGCTTGCTCAAGGGTAGTAAAAGTAGAAGAAAAAATGTTCATCGTAACCCTCCTTCGTATTTAATGTTAAAAAAATATAATATCTGTAACAAAAAACACAATTGTATAATAACTATTTTAAAGAAGTTAACGAATGCTGTCCATTAAGATTCGACATAATTAACCATGCCAAAAGAACTATTTTAGTCGTTTTCTGTCTAATTTTGTAATACTTTTTCTATTTAGTGGAATATTTATTACATTATATGCTTTTTATTTCACTGATTAACAAAAATTCGACATAAATAATTCCACATTTGTTAATTGCCCTATTAACTATAAAGAAAATTTTGCATTTTTAACCGATACTTTAGAACTATTTTCAGTGAAATATATTTGAATTATAGCTATAAAATATTACCATTGACATGAATTCGAGTAATTTATTACAATTAATATACCATTTTATGGAATATTTCTCTGTTATACATTATTTTCAGAAAACTCTATCTCGAAATTTTTATTATTATCGAAAAAAGGGAATTAAGGAGAGATTACCTCTATTACAGTTAATCGACATTAACAACATTTTTCTAACATGTGCATTCTCAATTTCACAAAAACGAAAGGGGGAGGCTTCAAAATACGAGATAGCAACTATTATGTAGACGTATTTTCAGCCTACTTTTTGAAGTTCTAGTTTTTTATAGAAGGTAAACAAAATGATATGCAGGAAACGTGCTTATATAATCTAAAAATGAAAGCAATTGTTCTATATTTTAATGGATTTATTCATACAGAAAAAGGGGTGAAATGTAATATAACCAATAAGAGTTTGTAAATTTTGATTGAATAAGTATATAAATGGAGGGGCTGATTATTAATGACAAGCATGGTTTGATACATGGAAGTGATAAGTGCAGGAGAATATAAGAAACCCAAAACTTCATTTTTGAACACTTGATTGATACTAACAAAAAGCGAATACTAAATAAATACGGCATGAGTCAGGTACACTACCTAGCTCATGCCGTATTATAGAACTCTTTTTAGGAGTCTACTTGACAGGTCCTAGTTCAACCTTTTAGACATCCTCTAATCAATCAATTAATTATTTTTTAATTTTTCAAGTTCCAATAAAAACTTATCGTTCAAGACTTTAATATACGTACCTTTCATTCCCAATGAACGTGATTCAATGACTCCAGCACTTTCTAACTTTCTTAATGCATTAACAATAACTGATCTAGTGATACCTACACGGTCTGCAATTTTAGATGCAACTAGAAGACCTTCACTGCCTTTTAGTTCCTCGAAAATATGTTCAATTGCTTCCAACTCACTATATGATAAAGAGCTAATCGCCATTTGTACGATCGCTTTACTACGCGCTTCTTCTTCAATTTCTTCTGCTTTCTCACGTAGAATCTCCATAGCAATTACTGTAGCTCCATATTCAGCTAAAATTAAATCGTCATCATGGAATTGTTCTTGAAGACGAGCAAGCATCAAGGTTCCTAGACGCTCTCCACCACCAATAATAGGTACAATTGTTGTCAATCCGCTCGCAAACAGTTCTTTGTTCTCAACCGGAAATGCTGTATATTCGCTCTCTATACTTAAATTAGAAGATGTTTCATGTAAATTGAATAAGTTTTTTGTGTATTCTTCAGGGAATTGTCTGTCTTTTAACATTTGATTTATTCGCTCGTTTTCAATTTGCTGGTTAATAGCAAATCCTAAAAGCTTACCTCTTCTACTTACAACGTACACATTCGATTCGATAACTTCACTTAAGCTTTCAGCCATTTCTTTAAAATTCACAGGTTGACCAGCCGCATTTTGCAGCATAGCGTTAATTTTTCTTGTTTTTTCTAATAAATTCATTACAGTTTTCCTCCTAAATTACCTTGCTTCAATGATTAAGTTGTTGTGTCCAAATATCCGTTTAATCTAGGAGAACTAACGAGTACACACTCTTATTTGGTGATTCTTCTTTGGTTCATACTTCCTAGATTAAAGAATAAATTGACTTAAATCTTTATTTTGCACAATTGATCCTAGCTTCTCATCTACATATTGCGGAGTAATCTTTATTTTTTCTAATGTAATTTCCGGAGCTTCGAATGAAAGATCCTCTAGAAGTCTTTCCATGATTGTATGCAGGCGACGAGCCCCTATATTGTCTGTATTTTGGTTTACTTCAAAAGCAACTTCCGCAATCCTACGAATAGCTTCGTCAGAAAATTCAATTTCTATACCTTCTGTTGCCAATAATGCCATATATTGCTTAATTAATGCATTATCTGGCTCATGAAGGATTCGCACAAAATCATCAACTGACAACTTAGTCAATTCTACACGAATTGGAAAGCGTCCTTGAAGCTCGGGAATTAAATCTGACGGTTTCGCAATATGAAAAGCTCCAGCAGAGATAAATAATACATGATCGGTTTTTACAGAACCATATTTTGTTACAACCGTAGAACCTTCTACAATTGGTAGAATATCACGCTGAACACCTTCTCTAGAAACATCCGCAGAAGAGTTTCCAGATTTCTTACTGGCAATTTTATCAATTTCATCAATAAAAATAATACCTGTTTGTTCAGCTCTGTACACCGCTTCTTGCGTTACTTCATCCATATCAATCAATTTACCCGCTTCTTCATTCGCTAATACAATTCTTGCTTCACTTACCTTTAACTTTCGCTTCTTTTGCTTTTTAGGCATTAAGCTACCAAGTGCATCTTGCATATTCATACCCATCTGTTCCATTCCCGAACCTTGGAGCATATCAAACATCGACGCTTGCTGTTCTTCGACTTCAACTGTGATGAGTTCATTTTCTAGTTCACCAAGTGCAAGCTTTTCTTTCACAATTTTCCGCTTTTCCTGCAGGCTTAAGTCTTCGGCTGATTTTTTGGACTCTTCTTCAAAGGAATCATTCGTTCCACCACCAAAAAATACCTCTAGCGGATTTTTAAAATTCGATTGTTTTTTACTTGAAGGAACAAGTAACTCAATCAGGCGGTTATTTGCATTTTCTTCTGCCCGTTCCTTTACGCTTTCTTTCTTTTCTTCTTTAACAAGCCGTACAGATGTTTCAACCAAATCACGAACCATAGACTCGACATCTCTACCGACGTATCCAACTTCAGTAAACTTAGTTGCCTCTATTTTTATAAAAGGAGCACCTACTAGCTTAGCCATTCTTCGAGCAATTTCAGTTTTCCCTACTCCTGTAGGACCGATCATTAAGATGTTTTTAGGAACGACTTCATCACGTAATTGATCGTTCAATAAACTGCGGCGATAACGATTACGAAGAGCAACAGCTACAGCACGTTTCGCATCACGCTGTCCAACAATGTATTGATCAAGCTTTTCAACGATTTGCCTCGGTGTTAAATTCGATTTGTTTGCCATATCACACAGCTCCTCTCACTTACAATTCTTCTACAATAATATTTGTATTAGTAAACACGCAGATTTCTGCAGCTATTTTTAAAGATGATTGAGCGATTTCTTTTGCGGTTAAGTTTTCACCCGAGAATTGCTTTAGCGCACGACCAGCAGCTAAAGCATAGTTCCCTCCAGATCCAATAGCAAGAATTCCGTCATCAGGTTCAATCACTTCACCAGTTCCAGAAACAAGTAGCAAGTCATTTTGATCCATAACAATTAGCATTGCTTCTAATTTGCGCAAAATATTGTCACTTCGCCATTGCTTTGCCAGCTCTACAGATGCCCTTTGTAAATTCCCATTATATTCTTCGAGTTTTGCTTCGAACATTTCAAATAATGTAAAAGCATCCGCAACAGAACCAGCAAACCCAGCTAATACTTTTCCGTTAAAAAGCCGACGTACCTTTCTCGCCGTATGCTTCATCACTACTGAATTTCCTAACGTAACCTGACCATCTCCGGACATAGCACATTCACCTTTATGCGAAATAGCAAATATTGTAGTTGCATGAAATTCTCCCATAACGATTCTCCTTTTAAAAGCTGTTAAGCTCTCGGATGTGATGCATTGTAAACTTTTCTTAATTGTTCTTTTGTTACATGTGTATAAATTTGTGTTGATGAAATTTTAGAATGGCCCAATAATTCTTGAACAGTCCTTAAATCCGCACCATTATTCAAAAGATGTGTGGCAAATGAATGCCTCAGCATATGAGGATGCAATTCTATATCTTTCGCAACTTTTTTTATAATTGCTGTTAGTATATAACGCACCCCTCTTGGTGTTAGTGGATCTCCACGAAAATTTATTAACAAAAAGGGATGGGACTTCGTATGTGTGGTCATCACTTTTGCTCTTCCATCTTGTATGTAAGAAGCTAGAGCATCTTTGGCATATTGGCCCAATGGCATATAGCGGTCTTTTTTTCCTTTACCATGTACTAAAACGGTACCTAGAGAAAAATCAAGATCTTGAAGCTTAATATCACAGCCTTCACTGACACGTATCCCAGTTGCATATAACAATTCCAATAAAGCAGCATCTCTTAATCCCATTGGTGAATCAAGTTCCAGTGATGAAAACAATTGATTCAACTCTTCTTCGTATAAGAAACGCGGCAACTTTTGATCTTTTTTAGGAAGCGATACAAGGGAGAACGGATTCTCTTTCACAAGCCCCTCACGCATTAAAAATTTATAAAAACTCCGTAAGCAGGATGTTTTCCTTGCAATTGTTCGTTTGGAAAGATTTCTTTCGTATAACTTCGTCAAAAATAAGCGCGCATCAAAATATTCAACAGAATCAATCGACTGCATACCTTGTTCAGTCATGAACAAAACAAATTCTTCGATATCCCGTTGATAACTTTCAATGGTATAGTGTGAACAATTTTTTTCGATTTGCAAATATTCTATAAAAGAAGGTAAAGCTTGATTTGCGTATAACATTCAGTACACCTCGCAAAGGCTATTAAATAGTATCACATTTAAATATCGGAGGCAAACAAATTTACAAATTCTTCATAAATTTCTGAATTGTTTCCAATGCTCTAGATGCATGCTTCTCATTTCGTTCTTTCTTCCCTCTGATTTTCTCATCAAGCTCTGGAAAAATACCAAAGTTTGCATTCATTGGTTGGAATGTTTTTGCATTGGTAGCTGTTATATATCGCGCCATGCTACCGATTGCCGTTTCAGCTGGGAATGTAACTGGTTCCTGCCCTAATGCCATTTTCGCGGCATTAATACCAGCAACTAGTCCTGAGGCTGCTGATTCTACGTACCCTTCAACACCTGTCATTTGACCAGCAAAAAATAAATCTTCACGATTCTTAAATTGATAAGTCGGTTTTAATACTTTAGGTGAATTAATGAACGTATTTCGATGCATAACCCCATAACGTACAATTTCCGCATTCTCAAGACCTGGAATTAATTGAAGGACTTCCTTTTGAGGCCCCCATTTTAAATGTGTCTGAAAACCGACAAGATTGTAAAGAGTTCCGGCTGCGTCATCTTGACGTAATTGGATAACGGCATATGGCCTTTTTCCTGTTTTTGGATCTTCAAGACCAACAGGTTTCAGCGGCCCAAATAACATCGTTTTTTTCCCTCTAGACGCCATTACTTCGATCGGCATACAACCTTCGAAGAAGATTTCCTTCTCAAACTCCTTAAGTGGAACGGTCTCTGCAGCAATAAGCGCATCATAAAAACGGTTGAATTCTTCTTCAGTCATTGGACAATTCAAATATGCTGCCTCGCCCTTATCATAGCGAGATTTCAGATATACCTTATCCATATTGATGCTGTCTCTTTCAATGATCGGCGCAGCTGCATCATAAAAGTACAAATATTCTTCATCCATAATTTCCTGCAGCTTTGCTGAAAGCGCTTGGCTTGTTAAGGGCCCTGTTGCAATGATAGTCGGACCTTCAGGTATTTCTACCATTTCTTCATTCACTACCGTAACATTGGGATGATTTTTCACCAACTCTGTCACTTTGCCGGCAAATTCATGGCGGTCAACCGCCAAAGCTCCTCCTGCTGGAACAGCACATGCATCTGCAGCTAGCATGATGACGGAATTCAACTGCCGCATTTCTTCTTTCAAAACTCCAACAGCGTTTGTCAAAGCATTGGCACGCAAAGAGTTGCTACAAACAAGTTCAGCAAATTTATCTGTATGGTGGGCAGGTGTTTGCTTAACAGGCCGCATTTCGTATAGATTCACTTTAACTCCACGATTAGCAAGTTGCCAGACCGCTTCACTACCAGCTAGTCCGGCCCCGATTACATTGACAACTGTTTCTTTCATTTTACGTACCTCCGCATATAAATATGAATATCAAGTATATGTAAATCATGCTTATCTTTCCCAAACACTCACAACGAGAAATCGTTTCTGTTACTATCAGCAATAGTAAATTATATAACCTACAGAAACTCCTTGTCCACTGCATTTTACCTTACATACAGGAAAGATGAAAGTTTCAAGCATTATCACCAACTATTTACTAATAAATACCTCTCTCTCTTACATTTTTGTCAGTAAAAGGAGACGTAATGAGAGTTAATCGAAATCAATTACCAATTATATAAAAAAACTAGATGATGTGTAATTCTATAAAGTGACACTTCATTCAGTCGGGTTTTCTTCATCCGCCATCTAAACTCTAAACCTTTAGGTACATGCTTTACTGCCCGTTAATACAGAATAAAATAGTCACTCTACGCCAATATAAAAGTTTCTTTTAAATAAAGTTAAAAAGGTGAGCTATACACTCACCTTAAAAACTAATTCTGTGGTGTTTCTTTATAGTCACAGTTTACACACTGTACTTGTACACCTTTTTTCAATTTTTTCTCTACTAATGTTGCTTCACATTTCGGACACGGTCTTGGTAGTGGTTTGTCCCAAGAAATAAAGTCACACTCCGGATAACGATCACACCCATAGAATAGGCGGCGTTTTTTACTTTTTCTTTCAATAATATTACCATCATGACACTTCGGACATTTCACACCGATTTCTTTCACTATCGGTTTTGTATTGCGGCAATCCGGAAAATTACTACAGGCCATAAATTTCCCATAGCGGCCCATTTTGAAAACCATTGGATTTCCGCATTCCGCGCAATCTTCCCCTGCCGGTTCATCCTTGATTTCTACTTTTTCCATTTCTGCTTCTGCTTTTATTAGATGGACTTCGAATTCCTTATAAAATTCATCAATTACTTGGACCCATTCTATATTACCTGCCTCAACATTATCGAACTCGCGTTCCATTTTAGCGGTGAATGCCAAGTCAAGTACATCCGGAAAGAACTCCATAATTAATTCTAGAACAATTTCTCCTAGCTCTGTCGGTATAAAACGTTTATTATCGAGCGATACATACCCTCTTTTTTGAATGGTATCTAAAGTTGGTGCATATGTGGAAGGGCGTCCTATTCCTAATTCTTCAAGCATTTTTACAAGTCTTGCCTCCGTATATCTTGGCGGTGGCTGAGTGAAATGCTGCTTCGGTTCGATATCTTTTGAAAAAAACGTATCGCCTTCCTTCACTTCAGGAAGCATATTTTCTTTTTCTTCCACTGAATCATCAGTACCTTCTACGTATACCTTCATGAATCCAGGAAACTTTATTTTAGAACCATTTGCCCTAAAAATAATATCAGCATTAATTAAATCAACTGTCATCGTATCCATAACCGCTGATGCCATCTGACTAGATACTAAGCGCTCCCAAATTAATTTATATAAGCGAAATTGGTCTCTCGATAAATATCCTTTAACGGAACTAGGATCTCTAAGCGAACTAGTTGGCCTGACTGCTTCGTGAGCATCTTGGGAATTCGTTTGCTTTTTATCTTTTCGTTCTTCCTTTAGAATATATTCCTGACCATATGCATTTCCGATAAAACTACGAACTTCTTCTTTAGCACTGTCTGAAATACGAGTGGAATCTGTTCTCATATAAGTGATTAATCCAATCGTTCCTTCTTTTCCTAGTTCGATCCCCTCATACAGCTGCTGAGCTAGCATCATTGTTTTTCTTGCACGGAAATTCAACTTTCTTGCAGCTTCTTGTTGCAGCGAAGATGTTGTAAATGGGGCTGCAGGGTTACGTTTTCTTTCCTTTTTTGTCACCTTATTGATTTTGAATTCACTTCCGGTGATGGCATCCAATATCTGTTTAACATCATCTTCTGACTTAAGTTCAACACGTTTTCCCGCTTTACTGAAAAACGATCCTTCGAATTGGTCATTCCCTTTAAGAAAATCGGATTTAATCGTCCAATATTCTTCTGGCTCAAAGCGCTTAATTTCTTTTTCCCGGTCAATGATCATCCGTACCGCAACAGACTGAACACGTCCAGCACTTAGACCTTTCTTGACTTTCTTCCATAATAAAGGACTAATGTTATATCCGACTAAACGATCAAGGATTCTTCGTGCTTGCTGAGCATCCACTAAATCCATATTGATTGGACGAGGGGTTTTAAACGACTCTTTAATTGCTTCTTTTGTAATTTCATTAAATACCACTCGACAATCTGATGCAATATCTACACCTAGACTGTGAGCTAAATGCCATGCAATCGCTTCCCCTTCCCTGTCAGGGTCAGCTGCGAGATAGATTTTCTTCGCTTTTTTTGCAGCTGTTTTCAGTTCCTTTAGTACAGGACCTTTTCCACGAATTGTGATATATTTCGGGTTATACTCATGTTCGACATCTACACCCATTTGACTCTTAGGCAAATCACGAACATGTCCCATAGAAGCTCTTACTTTATATTTCTTTCCTAAATAACGTTCTATTGTTTTCGCTTTTGCTGGCGATTCCACTATTACCAAGTATTCTGACATTCAATAAATCCTCCTCAAGAGGTAATATAAATCTTCACTATTATTAATCCTAGAAAAATCATTTGTCAATCTTCTTTCATTTTTTATTTTATTTCGCATATAAGAAATTGATTTCAAAAAAAGCGATTGAAACAGGACTCTGATGCAAAATTTATACTAGTATTACTAAATTATCAACCTTTTTCTATAGATTTTTATTTTTTTCAAGAAAGGAATAAATTTATGTAATTCACGAAAATTCTTGGTACATATTTCACTATTTGTATATCTAACACAACAATCTGATTATGCCCATTTTTCATTATAATCAGATTTATATCAATAAGAAATAGGTTTTATAAAGTGACACTTCATTTAGCGGGCGTCTTACCGCCTGTTAATACGGGATAAAATAAAGAAGAGGACACCTCGAAAGGATTGCCCTCCTCCATTCAAATCATTTATTTTCACGCTAAGACTTAGCACCTAGGAAACTTGTATTCAATAGAAGAAAATAGGTGTAATTTACTTAATATACGATCTCTACGTCAATGTCTGCTGCTGTAAGTACCATCTTAGCGCCTTCTTGAATCAAGAAATTCGACCCGTCTGATAATTCGCTCGTAATGTTTCCTGGTATCGCAAAAACCTCACGCCCTTGCTCCAATGCAAGATTCGCTGTTATCAGAGAACCACTTTTCGCCTTTGCTTCAACAACAAATACCCCTTTGGATAACCCACTAATAATTCGGTTTCTTACCGGAAACATCCATGGTTCGGGGCGTCTTGTTGGTGGAGTTTCTGAAATGAGTAATCCGTATTTGATTATATTTGTGGCCAAGGGAATATTGCTAACAGGATACATATGATAATGGCCACCTCCGAGAATACCGATTGTCTTCCCTTTGCAAGCGATCGCTATTCGATGTGCAGCAGCATCAATTCCGGTCGCTACGCCACTGATAATGACATAATCCTTCTTAATAAGAGGTGGCAATACCCTTTTTAGGGCTTCCACGCCGTACTCAGACGGCTGTCTCGACCCGACCACCCCTAAACTATGCTCAAAGGTTAACAAGCTCCTATCACCTCTTAAATAAAGAACCCAAGGCGGATCATAGATTTGTTTTAAGAGATTTGGATAATCATCATCTACGATCGTTACAATTTCAATATCATTATTTTTATATTGTTGAATCAGTTCTTGAATATTTAAATGATGAAGGTCATGATAAAAGGTTTGTAGTTTAGTAACAGGGATTGGAAGGATTTTTTGCCATTGGGTAAAGGAATGAGTATAAAGTGTCGTTAGAGAGGGGTCTGCTAAAAGAATCTTTTTCATGGTTTGCCATCCTACACCGCGACAATGGTGTAAATGAATGATTTTATCGGTAATGTTCAATGTAGATCACTCCTATAGCGGTTTTTAACGTGGGGAACAATCGTTGACAAAATTATAGGCTGTCTCAAAAAAGGAAGACCTCGGAACAACACACAGTATTACGTCTTATATACGCACTGTATTTTTCGTAGTTGCGGGATCTAAACCATGGTTTTGAGACAGCCTCATGTATGAAAAATTAATTTGTCTTACATTGTTCGTAGATACCTTTTTCTTTTAGGACAGTAATTAGTGTTTCACCCATTACAGATGGGGTTTCAGCGACTTTAATTCCACATTCATTCATAACGCGGATTTTTTCATCTGCTGTTCCTTTTCCACCAGAGATGATTGCACCAGCATGTCCCATTCTTTTTCCTGGAGGAGCTGTGCGCCCACCGATGAAACCAACAACCGGTTTCGTCATATTAGCTGCTACCCATTTCGCAGCTTCTTCTTCAGCAGTTCCACCAATTTCACCAATCATGATGACTGCATATGTTTCAGGATCTTCATTGAATTCTTTAAGCACATCGATGAAGTTTGTTCCATTTACTGGATCTCCACCAATTCCAACTGCACTAGTTTGTCCAATCCCAGCTTGTGTCAATTGATGAACGGCTTCATACGTTAACGTACCAGAGCGAGAAACGACACCAACATGACCTTTTGTATGGATGTATCCTGGCATAATGCCAATTTTACATTCATCTGCCGTAATAACTCCTGGACAGTTGGGTCCAATTAAGCGAGTTTTCTTACCTTCCATATAACGCTTCACTTTCACCATATCCATAACTGGGATATGTTCTGTAATACAAATGGCAAGATCTAATTCTGCATCTGTTGCTTCTAGAATCGCATCTGCAGCAAATGGAGCTGGTACATAAATCACGGATGCAGTGGCACCAGTTGCATTAACAGCTTCAAGCACTGTGTTATAAACTGGCACACCCTCAACTTCAGTTCCACCTTTTCCTGGAGTCACTCCACCAACAATCTTTGTTCCATATTCCAACATTTGTTTTGTGTGAAATAAAGCCGTTGAACCAGTAATACCTTGAACAATGACCTTAGTATCTTTATTAATAAATACGCCCATTTTTGGTCCCCCCTGCCTATTATCCTACAAGTGATACGATTTTTTGTGCACCGTCTGCCATCGATTCAGCAGGTGTTAAATTCAAACCGGAATCTTTCAAAATTTGTTTACCCAGTTCAACGTTTGTCCCTTCAAGACGAACAACAACTGGAACATCAAGCCCTAATTGTTTAGCTGCTTCAACCACACCTTCAGCAATTACATCACACTTCATAATTCCGCCAAAAATGTTTACAAAAATACCTTTTACATTTTTGTCAGATAAAATAATTTTGAATGCTTCTGTAACTTTTTCTGCAGTCGCACCGCCGCCAACATCAAGGAAGTTCGCTGGGTCGCCACTGTAATGTTTGATGATATCCATCGTAGACATCGCAAGACCTGCACCGTTTACCATACAACCGATATTTCCAGTTAATGAAATATAGCTTAAGTCATATTTCGATGCTTCAATCTCTTTTGGATCTTCTTCGCCAAGATCACGGTATTCTAAAATATCTTTCTGACGGAATAAAGCGTTATCATCAAAGTTCATTTTAGCGTCCAATGCCATTACATTTCCGTCACCTGTTATTACAAGTGGATTGATTTCTGCAATTGAACAATCTTTTTCAACAAATGCAGTATATAGACCCAACATGAACTTTACAGTTTTATTGATTAATTCCTTAGGGATATTAATGTTAAAAGCAATTCTCCTAGCTTGGAATGCTGATAAACCAACAACTGGATCAATTACTTCCTTGAAGATTTTTTCAGGTGTCTTTTCTGCCACTTCTTCGATTTCCGTTCCGCCTTCTTCTGAAGCCATTAGAACGACACGCGATGTATCACGGTCCAAAACAAGACCCACATAGTACTCTTTCTTAATGTCGCAGCCTTCTTCAATCAACAGACGCTTCACTTCTTGCCCTTCAGGACCAGTTTGGTGAGTGATAAGCGTTTTTCCAAGAATTTCTTCTGCATATGTACGCGCTTCATCAAGATTTTTCGCAACCTTAACACCGCCCGCTTTACCGCGGCCGCCTGCGTGAATTTGAGCTTTCACAACAACAACTTCTGTTCCTAGTTCTTTGGCGGCCTCAACGGCTTCCTCAACAGTGTATGCTACACGGCCACTTGGAACAGATACCCCGTATTGTTTGAGGATCTCTTTACCTTGATACTCATGGATATTCATTTCCCATCCTCCTTGTCAACTATAAAACTATTAAAATGATAAAACGCAAAACACATATCCCATTTTACACCAAAGTCGAATTATGTACATGATAAACATGTTAAAAAGCCGGAATTAAACAAACAATCATTTTAATCCGTCTCATCGAAATGGTCCTAACTTCTCTTCGGTTTACAGAGAAGCTAATTATATTAAATATAACGTTTTCATATGGGATGAAATAGCTTACGTTTTCATTGTATATAATGGAATTTTACTTGTCTACTTAAACCTACTAAAACTTTTCTACAATTCCTTTTATTCCGAGAATTAGCTAATCCAATAAATGGTCTATAATGGTAAAACCTTGACCTGATTTTATATACTTTAATAGACTTAGATCTTCCTCAATAACTTGGCCTACTACATTTACTTTTCCATTAATCGGCAAATTCCTTTTCACAATTTGCATTTCCCCTTGATAACGACCATACCGTTCATTATCGATCGTTATGCTACCTACTACTCTTTCAGTTGTATTCTCAGGTTGAATGATATAATTCTGGTTCGCGGTATAAATTCTTGATGTTTCTGATCGGATGACATCCCGCGCAGCATCCATACGATTACAATGGTCTAGAGCGATGATGGATTTTGTTGGCGGATGCTGTGAATGTAGGATACTTCTTAGCGGAATTGTACCATCCATTACTTTTTTAAATTGGAAAATGGTATCTTTTTTAAGCGAAATGTCTCCAATCGCCACCTTATCTACACCACATGCATGAATTAACTCAAGATAAGATTGAAAGGGCGATACATTACGGTGTTTCTCGAGTGTAGGCAATCCATCGTAAAGTGGCCCTCTGAGCAACTCATCTCCTGGAGCAAATGCCATTACCTTAAATCCTAATTTCTTAAGCATCGTGTTTTGTTTAATAAAGTCCCTCTTATCAAGACCTGTTTCGATTCGGGGATAATAATTATGCCATGCCTCCGTTTGATTCAGGTTGATATTTTCTTTTAAAAGATCTTGAAAAAAATCAAGATTAATTGTACTCGCATTCAATGCAATCTTCATAGTGTGTGAAAGTTTAGCAATGGTAGAGGGCTCCATGCCATAATCAACCCTTAATCCACTTACTCCCCACTCCTTTATTTCTCCAATGGTTTCCGGTGTAAATCCTAAAAGCTGAAAAGCAATAGGAGAAATGTCGGCCATCAAATCCATATTGTATGATAGCGCCTGTCTACCTAAAGTTTTTAGTAATTTCTTAAAGTGAGTCGAATCATCTTCAGGTATATGAAGTGAGGAGAAAATAAACTGAAATCCCGCCTGTGACATTTCTTTTAGATACGCATCCTGTTCTTCATCACTTATGTGTCCAAGATAAACTGAACATCCTAACATCAACATTCCTCCTACACAAATCATTTAAATTCAAAAAAGAAGAGGGTGTCCCATAACGAAAGGTCAGACCCTTTCGGAACACCTCTTCCCATCACTTAATATTATCAGCCATTCCTTCTTTAAAACCGAAAAGGTAGGTGAAAATAAAGCCAAAAGCATACGCAACTAAAAGCCCGAGAAAATACATCACATATTTCCCATCGATTAGTGGAATAAGTGATAGACCTGATACTCCAATCCCCGTTGAAGCCGTTTGTGCAAATGCCTGGAAAGCGCCGCCCGTTGCACCGCCAAGACAAGCAGTTAAAAACGGCCGCCCAAGTGGTAATGTAACCCCGTAAAGTAAGGGTTCACCAATTCCTAAAAATCCAACAGGCAATCCACCTTTGATAATATTTTTCAATTTCTTATTTTTCGTTTTAACAAAAATAGCAATAGCTGCACCAACTTGACCAGCTCCAGCCATCGCTAAAATCGGAAGCAGAATTGTAACACCAGTACTCGAGATTAATTCCATATGGATTGGGGTTAAGCCGTGGTGAAGACCGACCATTACAAGTGGTAAGAATGTACCTGCTAGTATAAAACCGGCGAATACTCCACCATATTCAATAATCGCATTAATTCCATTTGTAATTCCTGCTGTAAAATAGCCGCCAATTGGCTGGATTAGCAATAACGTTAAAAAACCAACAAATAAGACCGTAATTAAAGGTGTTAAAATAATATCAACGGCATTTGGGATGAATGTACGAACTCGTTTTTCGGTAGCGGCCATCAGCCAGGCTGCAAAGATGACAGCAAATAATCCGCCACGTCCCGGTTGAAGCGCTTCTCCAAACAACTCTACGGTGGCAAGGGCAGGGTTGAAGATGAAGATTCCAGCAATGGCCCCGAGTGCCGGTGTGCCACCAAATTCTTTTGCCGTATTCCAACCGACAAGTACACCTAAGTAGGCAAAAATACCGCCACCCATAAATAATAATAACTGCATCCAAGTTGCTGTAGGATCAACACCTGCGTTCTTGGCAAAGTTGGCTGCTCCATTTATAATACCTGAAGCAACTAAAGCAGGGATTAGCGGGATAAAAATATTACCGATTTTTCTTAGCAAATTTTTAAAAGGTGTATTGTTTTTCGAGCGGATTTCATTATGCTTTATCGTTGCTAAATCATCAAATTTTTCTTCATCCACTTCACCTACAGCAAGACCTGTAAGCGCACTCATTTCTAAAGCCACTTTATTTACCAACCCTGGTCCGATGACGATCTGTAAGGTTTCATCCTCAATAACTCCCATTACCCCTTCTACCGCTTTAATTTCGACAATGTTTGCTTTGCCAGCATCTTTCAACTGCAAGCGTAGTCTAGTCATACAATGAGCAACTTGACTAATATTCGAAGCTCCTCCGACTTTTTCACTTATCTCTTTTGCTAAGCGTTCTTCCTTTCTCATTTCTTTCCCTCACCTTCTCTATTAGATGACTAATTTCCATGAAATAATTTTAATCGAACCAACTCCATTTCCAGATTTTCAGGAGTTGGTTCATTCTATGATGCTGATACGAAAAACATGTTCTAGCCAATTTTAATTTCTGTTAGTATTTTCTTTCATTAATTCCTCGATTGCTGCTTTTAATTTCCCATGATGTTTATTCAATGTTTCTTGTACATCGTTTCCCTCTACCCCTGTTACAATTGATAGAATAGCAGTTTTAACAGAACCATATTTCTGTAAAGCATCCTCTGCGTCTGTTATAGTTGCACCTGTTGCTTCTACGACAATAGCCTTTGCCCGTACACGAAGTTTTTCATTGGTTGGTTGCACATCAACCATTAAATTGTGATACACTTTACCTATTTTAATCATGCTGGCTGTTGTAAGCATATTTAACACTAACTTCTGAGCTGTCCCTGCCTTCATTCGGGTCGAACCAGTAATTACTTCAGGTCCTGTTTCTACAAACATTGATATGTCAGCTGCACTTTCCATTTCCGAGTCGGGACTGCAAATAACAGCACCCACAGTTGCCCCTAGTTCTCTCGCTTGTTTCATCGCTGAAATTGTGTAAGGTGTTCGACCGCTGGCAGCAATTCCAATCACACAATCCTTCTCTGAAACATGTAAGTTTTTAATATCTTCTATAGCTTGTTCTTGGTCATCTTCAGCTCCCTCTACCGCCAATTGGAGCGCTTTCGAACCACCAGCAATAAGGCCAACTACGAGACTTGGATCGGTTCCATACGTTGGGGGACATTCTGAAGCATCAAGAACACCCAATCTTCCACTCGTTCCAGCTCCAACATAAATTAGCCTTCCGCCATTTTGAAAAGAATTCACAATTTTATCAACCATATCGGCGATTTCAGGAAGAATAGACTCAACTGCTGCAGGAACTTTTTTATCTTCCTGATTAATCATTTTTATGACATCAATACTGGAAAGTTCATCAATATTCATCGTATTAGGGTTTCTTTTTTCAGTTAAAATATTGTTTAAATTCATCCAATTTCTCCTCCTCTACATTCGTGCAATAAGCAGGTACTTGTAAAAAATGATTGGAATATAGTTTTATATGAAAATGTATTCCAATCATTTTTTACATATTCACTAAAATAAAAGAGTCAGACTCCACAACTACAATACACAGATTATTGTGTATGAAGTGTGAGGTCAGACCCTTACTTTTTATATCCTAAATTATCATTTTTTTGTTTATTCGCTTCTTTATCCGCTTTATATACAAAAGCAAATACTTCTGCAACCGCTTTGTATAATTCTTCTGGTATTTTTTTATTTATGTCCAGTTTACCAAGTAGCTCTGCTAATGATGGATCTTCCTGAATCGGGATATTATGTTCTTTGGCCGCTTCAAGAATGTTTTCTGCAACTTTTCCTTTGCCTTTTGCAAGTACTTTCGGGACTGAATCTTTTTTTGCATCGTATTGCAGAGCAATCGCTGCTTTTCGTTTATCACTCATATTCGTAAATCCAATCCACTATAAGTATCGTTCATATTAATGGCAACTTGTGACTTTTTCTTTAGCTGTGTCTTTTCAGCCTCATTTTCAAAAACAATACTTGATAACTTATAGTCCATTTCCTCTAAATTTTTCTTTAACACTTCAATAAATGGCGTCACAAGCATTTCAAGCCGATCAGGATGTTCATGGATAATCGACACGTTAACAACACGATTTTGAACGCCCATATCAATGATTGTTTCTTTAAGAGATTCAAGTTCTAAATAAAAGAGAATTCGGCAATATGCCGGGTCTATCGTACCATCTTTTTTTCTTCTTCCCGTCCACTGCATCGTTAAATCAGTTTGATGTGTCCCCATTGTTAATGGAATTTGCATGAACAGCTGTTGAAGCGGACCATTTTCCTGAGCCAGAATTTGCTGGGCTGTAATTCGTTGAATAGCCTGCTCCGCCGAATTTTTAACGGTCATTGACAGATCCTCCTGCATCAATTTCATTAATAATGGTTTTAGCGTTTCCAATTGATTATCGGATACTTGCTTTTCTGTAGCTAAGACGGATTCAAATCCAAATCCCATTTGAGACATGATCTTTTTGAATGAAGAAGATAACGATCCAGCATTCGAAAAATCGACTACTTTAAAATCGTTTTGTAAAACAGATTTTAATGCAACAGCTTGGGGTTCCATTGTATCATTTACGATTTGGTCAGATGTAGCAACTTTTAGTAAAAGTTCACCGATCTTACCGCTTGCCGCTTGAACTGTATCTGGATTATTGTTTAGTAGCTTTATCACTGGATTTTGTCCTTGGTCAGCACTAATAAAAGCCTTCGCTTCAAAATTTGTATGAACAGCCGACAAGAGCGTTTTTGCAAGTGACGTGATATGTAGGTTTTGTCTTTCTCCAGCATTACGTAATAAACGATTTAATTCACTTAATATATCGTTTGTTTCAGTAGGCTGAATGAGTCCTTGACTGGAAAGATACGATAAACTCTCCCTTACGACAGCTGTTGCATTGCTTCTTCCCGAAGGAATGATTTTGTCTAGAAAAGCAGACAGTAACTCTGATTCAGATACATGATGAGGAATTAACCCAGCACTTTGCAGGAGTGTATAGGCTCCCTCACGGACATGAACAGGAGTTTCAGCTTTCAACCATAGCGAAAGGATTTTTTGCATACCTATTTTTTCCATTAATTCTTGTTTCGGAAGTACAAGAGTTTCTAGTAGTGCTTTTGTTTGCGCCGAAGTAGGAGTGTTTTTTTCACTTTTTAATAGGTTCTGAAGAAGAGTTGACAGAATGATATGAAATGGTTTTCCGTTTTCCACAGATTGTAGGGCCATAAATACATCTTTTACAAACGGAAGCTCTTGAACAAGCATCGTTTTAATGATGGTAAGTCCTTGACCCGTTATACTAGAATCCTTAAAAAAACGAAGTGACTCCTCCATAATCTCTTTTGTAATCGGCAATTGATTTTTCAAAAAATAGTCTGCAATGAATGTTGCTTCTTTGCTCTTGCCAAGAGATAGATGTGTTAGTACTTGTTCTGCAGCCTTACTACTTCCCATCTCACTTGAAGCAATAGCTTCAAGTAGCTTTAAACGGACTTGTCCGTCATCTGGTTGCACTTGAAGCCAATATCTTTCTCCAGCCTTCAAAGGTACATCCAAAGCCGCCATAACCATTTGTGAACCAATTTGTACCGATGCCATATTATTCGGAAACAGCTTTGTCATTTTCCCAAGCAAAATTTGGCCACTATGGAATTTCATTTTCCCTTGAAGCCCATCCACCAGTCTTGTGTGCGTTAGTAATTGAGTCGGTTGCATTATGCCACATCCTAAAACCATTCGTTTTATTTCTCTAAGTACGTGTTCATAAAAGAGGATAAAAAAGAGCCGAGAAGTTCAAGGTACGCATCTCTGGAACCTTGCGCGTATGCAGTAACATTTGTGACTGGACTTGCACAGGTTGTGCCGACTTCTATGTTGCGCACAGGACATGCGCGATGACATAATTCTCAAGCTATTTTACCGAACTCTTTGAACATCCTCTCTAAAACATTTCTTTTACAGGTGAAAAACTCCTCCTATGCCATGGAGTGATCCCAAATTGTTCTAATCCTTCTAAATGCGCTTTCGTTCCATATCCCATATTCTTCTCAAATGCATAGTGTGGGTACTGAACTGCATACTCTTTCATCATTCGATCTCGCGTCACTTTTGCTATGATTGATGCTGCCGCAATTGAGATACTTTTACTATCGCCTTTTATTATCGACAGCTGTGGAACAAGAATTTCAAGTTTCATTGCATCAATTAGTAAATAGTCTGGCACTATACTTAGATTCCTTACTGCCATTAGCATTGCTTTCTTTGTTGCTTCATAAATATTTATTTTATCAATTTCTTCGTTATCTATAATACCTGTACCAATTGCCACCGCTTGATCGCGAATGATATCAAAAAAATAATTTCGCTTTGTTTCGGATAACTGCTTTGAATCAGTAAGACCTAGACAATAAAAGTCTTCCGGTAGGATCACAGCACAAGCGACAACAGGTCCTGCGAGTGGCCCTCTACCTACTTCATCAATTCCAGCAACAATTGAGAAACCTTGTTTTCTAAGTTCAGTTTCATTTGTACACATTTGTTTAAATGCCTTTTGTAAATGGAGCTCTTTTTGATAATGATTTTTCCATTTTAGTAAAAGATCACTCACACCTTTTCGATCATCCATTTTACATTGATCAAGAAAAGGATCACTGGGTTCTTTAATTGTAGATAGTCTTTCGGCTATGTCCTTTATTTTCATATTCTTTGTCATTTTTTTCACCTTTGTGTTATTTATCGGCATCTTTATACTTTTCATAATCTGTAATACAAAACTTGTATGGCGTTAAAACACCACCCTTTACCACATATAAGCACACTACACCACCTAATCGCAATGGTGGCGATGCAGAGCCGAAATTTTGGATATTTCTTGATAAAATCAGTATATCTGCTAAGTTGGCTATATTAGTAAGTCGCGAAGACCCGTCCCCATGTCCTCCATACAAAAAAAGCAGGAATTTTCGTCAAACAGTTTGACTGTTTACATGCACTCCTGCTCCTTATTCATTCTTCAGTTTGTTCAATCATATCACTTGGCTTTTCAAAGGTTAATGGGCCCATTTTTTGAGAACGGATTTCGCGAACAACTAGCTCGGCTGTTTTATCGTAATCGACCATTCCCCCAGCTGCTAAGCATCCTCGGAATTTCCCAATCACATCAAATAGCTCCACTGTTTCTGTTGGAATCACTTCAAGATTATAACGTTCCTTTAAACGTGCAGGATATTCTTTTTCTAAAAAGCGGATACCGTATAGAGATATTTCATGTAGATTTAATAAAGTATCTTTAATGGCACCTGTCAACGCGAGCTTCATGCCGACTTCTTGATCCTCAAATTTTGGCCATAATATACCTGGTGTATCCAATAACTCAAGCTCTTTACCAACCTTAATCCACTGCTGTGCTTTTGTGACACCTGGTGTATTACCCGTTTTAGCAATGTTTTTCTTCGCTAATCGATTAATAAGCGTTGACTTACCAGCATTTGGAATACCGACGATCATGGCACGAATCGCTCTTGGTTTGATTCCTTTTGCTTTCATACGGTCAAATTTATCTTTCAGCAGCTCTTTTGATGCCGCGGTAATTTGCCCAAGACCTTGTCCTTCTTGTGAATTAATCGCAATGGCCTTTCTTCCTTGTGACTGATAATATGCGAGCCATTCCTTCGTTCTGGCTGGGTCTGCCATATCAGCTTTATTTAATAAAATAACTCTTGGCTTATGCTGAATAATTTCATCTATCATCGGATTTCGCGATGCTAGTGGGATTCTTGCATCCACTAATTCGTAAATAATATCAACTAATTTTAGTTTTTCCGTTACTTCTCTTCTCGCTTTGGCCATATGGCCTGGGAACCACTGTATCGTCAATGGAATCCACCTTCCTAACTATTCAACCAATCTAAATCTATTAATTGGCCAATATACTAATTTTGTTTTGCCTACCACCTTATCAAATGATACATACCCAATATACCGGCTATCTTTACTTGCGCGTCTATTATCACCCATTACAAAGAGATGCCCCTTAGGTACTGTGTCACTATTGGTAATATCCATTAAGGTAAATGATTCTGTTAACGGACCGCCATCTGTCAGCTGCTTCTTATATTCATCTAAATACGGCTCAGGATAAGCTTTTCCATTCACATATAAGGTATCATCGTTATATTCAACTTTATCTCCTGGAAGACCGATTATCCGCTTTATATAATCTTTACCTTCTGGAGCATGAAAAACGATAATATCAAAGCGATCTGGATCGCTTATTTTGTAATTGAATTTATCGACAATCATTCGCTCTTGTGTATCCAAAGTAGGAGCCATAGAATATCCATCTACAACGATCGGTGCAAATAGGAAATAACGAATGACTACCACAAGAAGAACAGCAATCAAAATCGCTTTTGTCCATTCCCAAATCTCATTCTTTTTCTTTGCCACAATAATCCTCCTTGCAGTGAAGCACTTCTCATTTCACTAGAATATAGGGGATAAGGAAAACTACTAGGTATCTTATACGAGGTCTTTCTCACTTCGGGTACAAAAAAGGAGCCTGATAAACAAGCTCCTAATTTCACCCGCATTAACGGTCGTTTCCCCTATCCAAGCCCAAAGAAGCATGGTGAGAATCAACTATCCGTAAAAGCCCAATCGGTTCAACTGACCGTCGGTGGACCTAATCCCCACCGACGGATGTCTTACCTTATAGAGGATGTTCAAAAAGTCCGGTAAAAATAGCTGTCGAATTTCTCGGCTCTTTTTATCCTCCTTTTTGAACACGCACTTATATACTGTTTCTGTTAAGTTCAATCCTGTTAACAGACAAAATCAATGAGATTATGCTGATTAGCGACGCATTTCTTTAATACGTGCTTTTTTACCACGAAGCTCACGTAGGTAGTAAAGTTTAGCACGACGGACTTTACCGAAACGAACTACTTCTAATTTAGCTACTTTTGGTGAGTGTAAAGGAAATGCACGCTCAACACCAACACCGTACGAAATTTTACGTACTGTGAAAGTTTCGCTGATTCCACCACCGCGGCGTTTAATTACAACACCTTCAAATAACTGGATACGTTCGCGAGTTCCCTCAACTATTTTTACGTGTACACGTACAGTGTCACCAGGACGGAACGCTGGAAGATCAGTACGAAGTTGTTCTTTAGTAATTTCTTGAATAAGTTGTTGCATATTTATCTACTCCTCCCGGATGCTCTTGCCAACATTAGCGTTGCAGCGGAACATCGTTATAAGACTGAACATTATTGCTCAAGTCACGAAAAATATCATATCATAATAATAGAAGAATTACAAGTGTCGTCATTTTTCCTTTTGAATCTCTGCTAGTAATTTTTTCTCACTATCATTTAATGAGTAATTTTCTAACAAATCAGGACGGCGATTCCACGTTCTTCGCAGTGTTTCCTTTGTTCGCCACTCATCAATTTTCTTGTGATTTCCAGAAATAAGCTCGTCCGGTACTTTCATACCTCTAAAATCTGAAGGTCTTGTATAATGCGGATGCTCTAGCAAGCCTGTGGAAAAAGAATCATGGACTTGTGAGTCTTCATTTCCAAGCACACCTGGCAATAGCCGAACAACACTGTCAATAACGACCATTGCCCCCAGTTCACCGCCGGTTAGTACATAGTCGCCAATTGAAATTTCATCTGTTACGACATGTTCTCTAATTCGTTCGTCGTACCCTTCGTAATGACCGCAAATGAAAATGAGATGATCTTCTTTCGCCAATTCTTCTGCCTTCCTTTGATCATAGCGTTCCCCTTGTGGGCAAAGAAGAATGACTTTTGGTTTTGTCTCAGATTGAGCGCTTAAAGCATCCACTGCATCAAAAATCGGTTGCGGCTTCAAAACCATGCCAGCTCCACCGCCATATGGATAATCATCAACAGTCGAATGCTTATTGTCGGCATACTCACGAAAGTTTGTCACTTGAAAGGTTACAGCATCTTTCTCGCTAGCTTTTTTCAATATCGAAGAACCGAAAACACCTTCGAACATTTCTGGAAATAAGGAGAGGACATCAATTTTCATCAATCAAGCAGCCCTTCCATAGGAGTAATGATGATCTTTTTGTTAGCTATATCCACTTCTTTTACAATTTGTTTGATATAAGGGATTAAGACGTCTTTCCCTTTTTTACCTTTCACAACCCAAACATCATTAGCACCAGGTGTTAAAATTTCATGAATTTGGCCAATTTCTTCACCAGCATCTGTGAAAATCATACACCCAATAATTTCATGAAAATAAAATTCATTTTCGTCTAGCTGACCAAGCTGTGTTTCTGGCACTTTTAATATCCCATCTCTTAAAGACTCAGCCATGTTTACATTGTAATATCCTTCAAAGGTCAACAAATCAAAATTCTTATGTTTACGATGGCTCTCAATTGTGAGAGCCATCGGTTTATCATTTCCTTTGAATAGATGTAAAACGTTTTTGGGCTTGTAACGCTCTTCTGCAAAGTCCGTTTTAGATATGACTCGGACTTCTCCTTTGATTCCATGTGTATTTACAATTTTCCCTACATTAAACCAATTTTCCATACTATCACCTCTAACGGATTTCAGAGACAACTCCATCCTTTATCACAATCGTTTTTGTGTGTATGATTTCGTCCCAGTTGTCGCCTATTTCTACACTTACAATACCTTGGATTTCACGTTCTTTTAATTCGCTGCCAATTGGTAATATTTCCAATTGTTCGATTTGAAATTCTATTAGTTTAATTTTATCTTGTCGTTGATTGACTTCTTTTTCGAAGTGGGTACGAAGACTCGCTGGTTGAAAATTTCTCGTCTTCTCTAATTTCTTCAATTCAAAGCGCAATTGTTCCGATTCTTTTTGAAGTTGAAGACGTTTTGATTTGTACTTTTCAAGGAGTTGATTCTTGCTGGTCTCTGTTAATACTTGATTAACCATGACTGATTTGATAATTTTCATTCCAGCGCCTCCTACATGTTTGTATTTCTTTCATGCTAAATCCTTACAATGTGATATGTATAAGTTATTTAGCATTTGCGTTTTTGTTCTATATGTAAGATTAAACAACTTTTAATATGCATGCTTTATTATACCCAATATGTAACGATGATTTCATTGATTTGGATTTACGGCGAGTATATTTCTAGAGTGGTACTATTTTTTTATTACAAAAAAAGGAGGGGTATTAACCCTCCCTTATTCGGAAATCTCCAAATAGATTTTCTTATGCTGTGAGGATCCTGCTGCATATACCACAGTCCGAATCGCCTTAGCTACACGCCCTTGTTTTCCGATGACTTTCCCCATATCCTCCTTATGAACAGAGAGGGTGTAAAGGATTCGGTCATCTTCTTCCCGAGACATTACTTGAACATCTCTCGGGTGATCGACAAGAGCTGAAACAATTGTTTCAATTAAGTCTTTCATCTAGGAAAATTACTTACCTAGTTTTGCATTGTGGAATTTCTCCATAATGCCTTGGTTTGAGAATAAGTTACGTACTGTATCAGATGGTTTTGCACCGTCTTGTAACCATTTAAGAGCAAGCTCTTCGTTGATTTGAATTTGTGCAGGTTGAGTTACTGGATTGTATGTCCCAACAACTTCAATATAACGTCCATCACGTGGTGAACGAGCATCTGCAACTACGATACGATAGAAAGGAGTCTTTTTAGCTCCCATACGTTTTAAGCGAATTTTTACTGCCATTTTAAATAAGCACCTCCGAATAGTTTCACACAAGATAATATATTATCAAATGTCTAGCATGTTTGTAAAGGTTTTTTTCTTAACAGACGTGTGTAATCTGTTAAAAACTTTACATGAACGGGAGTTTAAATCCCTTTTTCTTGCCTTTAGGCATGTTTGTAAATTGTTTCATCATCTTCTTCATGTCCTCAAACTGCTTAAGTAAGCGATTTACTTCTTGAATCGATCGTCCACTTCCCTTAGCAATTCGTTTTTTTCGACCTGAATTGATGACTTCAGGATGTTCTTTTTCTTGAAGTGTCATCGAGCGAATAATCGCTTCGACATGACCAATTTGCTTTTCATCAATAGAAAGATTATCCATCCCTTTGATCTTGTTTGCCCCAGGGAGCATTTTCAGTAAATCGTCAAGCGGACCCATATTTCTCACTTGGCCAAGTTGCTCGAGGAAATCATCGAACGTAAAAGATGCTGTTCTCATTTTTTTCTCAAGTTCTTTAGCTTTATCCTCATCGACGTTCATCTGTGCTTTCTCGATTAAAGTTAGTACATCTCCCATACCGAGAATCCTTGAAGCCATTCTTTCTGGATGGAACGCCTCTAGTGCATCCATTTTTTCACCCATTCCGACAAATTTAATCGGAATGTTTGTAACCGAACGAATAGATAAAGCTGCTCCACCTCGTGTATCCCCATCTAACTTCGTTAATACAACACCAGTCAAACCGAGCTGTTCATTGAAGCTTTGGGCAACATTGACAGCATCCTGACCAGTCATCGCATCAACAACTAGAAAAATCTCATCCGGCTTCGTCAAATCTTTAATGTCCTTCAATTCATCCATTAAGTTTTCATCGATATGAAGTCGTCCAGCTGTATCAATCAGCACATAATCATGATGATCTTCTTTCGCCTTTTCGATCGCCTGTTTTGCTATTTCAACAGGGCTGACTTGATCACCGAGGGAGAAAACAGGCATATTAATTTGTTTACCTAGTGTTTCTAATTGTTTGATTGCTGCTGGACGGTAAATATCAGCTGCAACGAGCATAGGCATTCGGTTGTATTTCTTTCTCAAAAGATTGGCAAGCTTTCCAGTTGTTGTCGTTTTCCCCGCACCTTGTAAACCGACCATCATAATAACAGTTGGCGGACGGGTAGACACGGCAATCTTACTTTGTTCGCCGCCCATCAGCTCAGTTAATTCTTCTTTAACGACTTTTATGACCTGCTGACCAGGGGTTAAGCTTTTGAGAACTTCCTGGCCTACCGCTCTCTCACTCACACGTTTGACAAAATCTTTGACAACCTTAAAGTTAACATCGGCTTCAAGAAGCGCTAATCTAACCTCGCGCATCATTTCCTTTACGTCCGCCTCGTTAACCTTTCCTTTGCCGCGAATCTTTTGCATGGTGCCTTGCAGTCGGTCGGCTAATCCTTCAAATGCCATACATACCGCCTCCTAATCTAATTTCTCAAGCTCGGAAATCGCTATTATAAGGGTTTCATGCGATAGTGAACCTTCATCCACCATCTTTTTCACCTTGGAAATCCATTCATTACGCTCTTGAAATTTTTGGAATAGCAATAATTTCGCTTCATATTCCTCTAGCATTGCTTCAGTTCGTTTTATATTGTCATAGACTGCCTGCCTGCTTACCTCATATTCGTTTGCAATCTCGCCTAGAGAGTAGTCATCCAGATAATAGAGGGACATATAGCTCTGTTGTTTTTCAGTTAACAATGTTTGGTAGAAATCATACAGATAATTAATCCGCATTGTCTTCTCGAGCATAAGTGTAACCCCCTGCCTGTTAAGTGAAAACCCTTTACAAGTTTATAGTTTACCTGCTTATTATTCCGATGTCAAGCTGAAACCTTTACAGAATAAAGTTTCTGAATTTTTTTACTTGGTGCAAACGCTACATATATTCTTCCGTTTCGGATTTACCGATTTTCCAAAAAATAGAGGTTACTTTCAGGGATGATATCAACTTCTATTCTTAATGTTTAGGACGTTGCCTCAAAGGAAATTAGCTTATTTACCAGATTATCTAAGTTACGTTCTAGGCTTCTTGTTCGATTACATCAGCAAAAAGTCCGTACACATATTTTTCAGCGTCGAATTCCTGTAAGTCATCCATTTTTTCACCAAGACCGACGAATTTAACGGGAATTTTCAATTCATTGCGAATGGCTAGGACGATACCGCCTTTTGCAGTCCCATCAAGCTTCGTTAATACAATTCCAGAAACATTCGTAGCTTCCTTGAATGTTTTCGCTTGAATTAACGCATTTTGTCCCGTCGTAGCATCTAAAGCAAGCAGCACTTCATGTGGGGCTCCAGGTATTTCTCTTTCAATCACACGCTTTACTTTTTCTAATTCTTTCATCAGGTTTACTTTGTTTTGAAGTCGACCTGCTGTATCACATATTAGTATATCAGCTTTCCTCGCCTTAGCAGATTGAACAGCGTCATACATCACAGCTGCAGGATCAGATCCTTCCCCTTGCTTAATGACTTCAACACCTACGCGTTCACCCCATACTTCCAACTGTTCAATCGCTCCAGCACGGAATGTATCACCAGCAGCAAGCAGAACAGATTTACCTTCGGACTTAAATTTGTGAGCAAGTTTGCCAATTGTTGTCGTTTTCCCGACACCATTCACACCAACAAATAAAATAACAGTAAGTGCATCCTTTTGCAGATTTAATGTAGATGAGCCTTCATCATCACTGTTATAGATTTCAACCAACTTCTCAGAAATGACAGCCTGTACTTCCTTAGTATCTGAAATATTGCGACGCTTCACTTCCATTTTGAGTTCGTCAATCAGTTCCATAACCGTTTCAAAACCAACATCTGCACCAATGAGAATTTCTTCTAGTTCTTCAAAAAACTCTTCATCCACTTTTCTATAACGAGCAACAAGATCATTTACTTTTCCAGCAAATGAATCTCTCGTTTTCGTTAAGCCTTCTTTAAATTTTTCGGAAACTGAATCGGTTTGTGTTGTGAATTTCTCTTTAAGCTTTTTTAAAAAACTCATCTAATCACTTCCTCCATTTATATAAAATACTAAGACTTCACTAATTCTTTCGTTTCTTCCATTCGAACGGATACTATCTTGGAAACACCTAATTCCTGCATCGTCATTCCATATAGAACATCTGAACTTTCCATCGTCCCTTTTCGATGAGTGATTACAATAAATTGTGTCTCTTCACTAAACTTTTTCAAGAATTGGCTGAACCGAAGAACATTTGCTTCATCAAGGGCAGCTTCGACTTCATCAAGAATACAAAAAGGAACTGGACGAACTTTTAATATTGAAAACAAAAGGGCAATTGCAGTCAGTGCTCTTTCACCGCCAGAAAGTAATGCAAGATTTTGCAGTTTTTTCCCAGGTGGCTGCGCAATAATCTCTACACCTGTTTGTAGAAGGTCATTGGAATCCGTCAACTTAAGCTCAGCCCTACCTCCGCCAAACAGCGCTTTAAATACTGTTTCGAATTGACTTTGAATCGCATAAAAGGTTTCGGCAAACCGCCGTTTCATTTCATCATCCATTTCATCAATTACTTGGAAAAGGGTGTCTTTAGCTGTATGAAGGTCATCTTTCTGTTCTAAGAGAAAATGATATCGCTCTGCTACCCTATCATATTCCTCGATTGCCCCAAGATTAACCGTCCCAATCTCTTCCACCGCAAGCTTAATTAATTTAACCTTTTTTCTCGCTTCATCTGCCTCAATCGTTAATGGATACTGCTCCATCGCTCCCTCAAAGGAAAGAAAATATTCTTCACGTAAATGATTAAGTCGATTCTCAAGTTCAAAGTCCAATCTGTTAAGCCGAACTTCTTCATCCTTTACTGCCTCTGCAATTCCTTTATGAACTCGCTTCTGTTCCTTACTCTCACATTCATAATCTTCTAATTGTGATTGTAAATCAACTCTTTCTTTACGTTTCTGTGCAATGAGTTTTATTGCTTCATTTTTATCAATAAGCTTATTTTGAGCAGCTGTTTCTATTATTTCCTCACCGCTTGAACTATCTGTCATCTCATTCGATAATAGAGACAGATCTTCTTGATAATCCGCTACCTTACGGATTTCTTCCATAAGGCTATTGTTAATTCGTGTATATTTTTCGGATTGATTTTGGAGCTGCTCACGCTTTGAAGCAAGCTTCACTTTCACCTCATTTGTTTCTTCAATCAGCGTTTCTTTTGACGTTTGCTGAGACTGTTTTTGCTTACTTAATGAGGAAATTTCTTCATCCAGTTTATTAATTTCAATCGCACATCGATTTAACAGTTCATTTACTTCCTGAAGTCGAGCTGATTTCTGACGAGATTCATCTAAGATAGCTTGCTTGTCCAGGTCATATAAATGCAATCGTTCATTAATATTTCGTTCCTGCAATTCAATTTCACGGATTTCACTTTTGCATAACTGTTCCTTTAAACGGAGTGTTTCCCCAACTTTACGAATTTCTTCGATTTTTTCTTCTTCGACTGAAATATCTCGCTTTTGCTGTTTAACTTGCTGTTCAAGCAAAGCTGTCTTTTCTTCCATTGCCAAAAGCTTCCCATTCAATTCATTAAGCTCATTCTTTCTTGATAAAAGGGATGATTGCTTTTGCTTCACAGCTCCTCCAGTCATCGATCCACCTGGATTGACAATATCACCTTCCAGTGTGACGAAGCGATATTTATAAGAAGTAAGCTTCGCTAGCTCATTTGCACCTTTAAGTTCACTTGTAATGATGACGGTGCCGAGCAAGTTAGCAACAATATTCGAATACCTATTATTGAATTGAACAAGACTTTCAGCTGTCCCAATAAATGAAGGGTGATTGCTCAATAACTGAAGCTGTGAAGGTGAGAGCTCACGCGATTTTATAACAGTTAAAGGCAGAAAGGTCGCTCTACCGTATCCATTTCGTTTCAGATAGCTGATCGCTTGTCTTGCATGATTTTCTGTATCCGTTACGATATGCTGCATGGAAGCTCCAAGTGCCGTTTCTATGGCTTGCTGATATTCTTTAGGCACTTTAATTAACTCAGCAATTGCCCCTTCCACGCCATGTAGCGTATCATTCTTTGCTTTTAACACTTCTTTGACACCTTGGAAAAATCCAGCATAATCGTCCTGCATTTCTTCAAGCATATCTTTACGGGACTTGGATTGCTGAAGGAATTGATAGGCCTGATATAGAAGCTTTTCCTGTTTTTGATAGGTTGCTTTAATAGACTCAAGCTTTTTCTGTTCTTCCCGAAAAGAAAAAACATACTGTTCAATTTGCTGTGTCACTTCATTAAAACCATCGAGACTGATTACTTTCTTCTTTTCAACCTCTGCACGTTCACTGAGATATTTACCGTTTTCCTGATCAAGACGGGCATTTCTCGTTTTCTGCTGATTAAGCTGTTGTTGCAGGTGCTGTGTTTCATTTCTTGCAGCAGCTTGCTTATTCAGCCATTCAATGTAGTCACTCTTCAAGGTTTCAATTGTTTCCTCAAGATTTTCGCTAAACAGCCCGATACTTTTTTGTTTTTCATTAAGATCTTTCTGAAGCCCTTTTACATCACTCTCTAAAATCGCTAATACTTTACCTTCACGATCCTTTTCATCTTTTAGAGAAAGAATGCTTTTCTCACCATCTACAATGGATTTCTCAAGTTGATGCTTGTTTTGTGAGGCATTTTTTTTACGTTCTTTTAAAACTTCTTTACGACCTTCAAGTTTTTCAAGCTCCTCACTTGCGTGAAGCAATACCGCCTGAAGTTCATTAACAGACTCATCCAATGCATAAATATGATCACGAATGTTTTCTACATCTGCTTCTTTTTTCTGAAGTGATATTGATAATTCCATTTCCTGATCAGTGTGCCGCTTTAACTCTTGAGATAGCCTATTCCATTTTTCATGAAGTGTTTTAATTTCATGAACAGTTAAAGCGACTTCAATTTGTTTAAGATCTTCTTTTTTTTCTAAAAATTCTTTTGCTAGGGAAGATTGAATCTTTAATGGTTCGACCTGCCCTTCCAATTCAGAAAGAATATCCTGTACCCGGGTTAAATTTTCCTGTGTTTCAAATAGCTTATGTTCTGCCTTTTTCTTTCTGGATTTATACTTTAATACACCAGCAGCTTCTTCAATGATGACTCTTCTTTCTTCCGCTTTACTGCTCAGTATCTCTTCGACTTTCCCTTGACTGATGATAGAGAAAGCTTCCTTGCCGAGGCCTGAATCCATAAATAAGTCAATGATATCCTTGAGTCGACAAGATTGATTATTAATCAAAAAGTCACTGTCACCTGAACGATACACTCTTCTAGTAACACTGACTTCATGAAAGTCGATTGGAAGCGTATTGTTTTCGTTATCTAATGTTAACGTTACTTCAGCGAAATTAAGCGCCTTTCTTGAGTCACTCCCAGAAAAAATGACATCCTCCATTTTCGCGCCTCTTAGTGATTTTGCAGACTGTTCACCCAATACCCAACGAACAGCATCAATAATATTACTTTTTCCGCTTCCATTTGGACCGACAATCGCTGTTACTCCCGGTACAAAATCTACGGAAACCCTTTCTGCAAAGGATTTAAATCCCACAACGTCCAATCGTTTGAGGAACATACTTTCTCCCCCTCTTTTCAACTCTACTCGTTGAATCATTCATTCTATCTATTTCTTTGCTTCTCTAAGAGTTGTTAATGCTATCTGGGCGGCACGTTGTTCTGCTTCTTTTTTTGACTTACCGCTCCCAATCCCTAGCTCTCCATTGTTCAAGGACACTTTTGAAACAAACTCCCGGTTATGCGCTGGTCCTTTTTCATGCATAATTTGATACTCAAGTATTCCAACTCCATCTCGCTGCACGAGTTCCTGCAATTGGCTCTTATAATCCATCACATGAGAAAAAGCACCCTCATTAATTTTAGGAAACACTACTTTTTCCAAAAACTGAACGACTCTTTCAAGTCCTTGATCTAAATACAAGGCACCGATAAATGCTTCGAATACATCGGCAAGTAAAGCAGGACGCTGTCTTCCACCTGTCATTTCTTCCCCTTTTCCAAGCAAAATCAATTTACCGAATGATATATCATTCGCAAACGAAACAAGAGAAGGCTCACAAACGATTGCTGCTCTTAACTTCGTAAGTTCCCCTTCACTCATCATCGGATATTTATTGAATAAGTATTTGGATACTGTTAATTCAAGTACTGCGTCTCCTAAAAATTCAAGCCTTTCATTATCTTCATAAGGCTTCCGGCGATGCTCATTCACATAAGATGAATGGGTAAAAGCTTGCTTTAACAATTTTTCATTAGTAAAAAGAAAACCTGTGCTTTCTTGAAATTGTTTAAACATCGAATCTTTCATTACTGACTTTCGCTTATTTCCATTGTTTCTCATCTTAAAAAACCCTCCACTAACAACTCAATAATCCTAGCTAAACTAAAAACTAAAGGGAGCCCACATATCGATTTTCGCACAAGTCATACAAGAGGACCGGAAGTGTTACTCCCAATCGAAATGAATGGGCTTATGACCACGAACCAATTCGCCCGCGGTTGGACACCAAATGAATTCAGTAGTGCAAAGAAGCTTGACAAAGACAGCCAAGCTTATTTTGTATTATATCATAAGAAAAACCCATACGCCCATTCAATTGGGCATATCTCAACCAAAATTAGAGGGTGTTTTTTCGTACTAGGGATTACTCAAGTAGCCCAGTAAAATAGCAGACGAATTTTTACGCCACTCTTACTTTTTGCCCCTTACATTTTCATTGCATACGCTCGATGAACTTTTTTATTCTTTAAACACACACTTTTAGTATGCCACATAGTAACATCTCGCAGTTAACTATTTCAATTTGGAGTAAAGGCCCATATTCGTATCTGTATTTAGTTTTCTTTTGAACATATAGAAAAAGACCAGATTCCACATTCATCATGAAGCTTCAAAATGAATGGTTTTATGGAATCTGGTCCTTGACTGACTACCTAAAGTAGTCCGCTCCGAGATTAATTCATTACATCGTGCTCTTTATGTAATTCACAGCATCTCCTACTGTTGTAAGTTTTTCTGCATCATCATCTGAAATTTCCATGCCGAACTCGTCTTCAAGTTCCATAACTAGTTCTACTACATCAAGGGAATCCGCACCAAGATCTTCTTTGAATGAAGCTTCTAATTTAACTTCAGCTTCTTCAACATTTAATCGGTCTACTACGATTTTCGTTACGCGTTCTAATACGTCTGCCACTGCATTCACCTCCCCTCAAGCCATTATAGTGTTTTTTTTCAAAAGCGCAAGAATTTTTATCAAAAAATTCGATAGCCTTTTATTATCTTTAAAATGAAAAGCGGTCTTTACATGACCATACCACCATCAACATGTAGTGTTTGTCCAGTCATATAAGCACTAGCTTCTGATGCTAGAAAAGTTACAACTCCAGCAACATCTTTTGGATCACCGAAGCGGGATAACGGAATTTGTGAAAGCATAGCACTTTGTATTTCATCTGTAAGCGTTTCAGTCATATCCGAAGTGATGAACCCAGGCGCTACAGCGTTCACTGTAATTCCTCTTGAAGCAAGCTCTTTCGCTACCGTTTTCGTTAATCCAATCACGCCCGCTTTAGCAGCAACATAATTCGCCTGTCCAGCGTTTCCACTAACACCAACGATAGAGGCAATATTAATAATTCTACCACTGCGCTGTTTCATCATCGGACGAGTAACCGCCTTCGTGCAAAGGAATACGCCCTTCAAGTTTGTGTTGATGACATCATCCCATTCATTTTCTTTCATTCTCATCAACAAATTATCTCTAGTAATTCCAGCATTATTCACCATAATATCAATGCGTGGAAATTTTTCAGTAACACTTTTGATCATCGCTGTCACAGAATCAGAATTAGACACATCACATTGAATAGCAAAAGCTTCTCGACCTAATAATTGAATCTCTTCCACCACTTCATTTGCTTTCGCTTCACTTCCAGCATAGTTTACTGCAACATGCGCACCTTGTCGGGCCAGTTCAAGCGCTATCTCCTTACCAATGCCACGTGAAGCACCTGTTACAAGTGCGTATTTTCCTTCTAATAACATTTTATTCCCCCCTCAATGCTTCTACTGTCTTATTCAAACTCTCTGTATCATAGACGGAATAAATCTTAACAGAACGATCGATTTTCTTAATCAGTCCGCTCAAGACTTTCCCAGGACCGACTTCAATAAACGTATCTACCCCTAAAGAAAGCAATGTTTTCACACTATCTTCCCATAAGACAGGGGAGTACAGCTGTTCAATTAATTTTTCTTTAATATCCTTTGCAGCGGTTACTGGTTGTGCAGTTACATTAGAGATAACAGGAACTTTACAATCACGAACGTCAATTTCGTCCAAAACAGATTGAAGTTTAGATGCAGCCGGCTCCATAAGAACAGAATGGAAAGGACCACTAACATCAAGTGAGATAGCACGCTTAGCACCTTGTTCTTTCGCTTCTTTCCCCGCAAGTTCTACCCCTGTTGCGCTTCCTGAAATAACGATTTGACCAGGACAATTAATATTCGCTAATTGAACTGGTTCCCCGTTTTTTGTAACAGATTCTGTAATGTCCGCTAATATTTCACGGTCCATCCCTAAAATTGCGGCCATTGCTCCTTGACCGTTCGGAACCGCTTCTTCCATAAATTCTCCACGCTTACTCACTGTATGTACGGCATCTTTAAAGTCGATTGCCTGACTAGCAACTAAAGCAGAATATTCTCCTAAACTATGTCCTGCTGTGTAATCAGGAGATATCCCTTCACCCTTCAATGCTTCAAATAATGCATAACTCACCGTCAAAATAGCGGGTTGTGCATGATAAGTTAATGTAAGCTTTTCTTGTGGGCCATTGAAAATAAGATCTGATAATGAATAGTTAAGTGTTGTATCAGCAAGATGAAAATTTTGTTGTACTTTTTCATTTTGTTCATACATATCTTTCCCCATTCCAACGATTTGTGATCCTTGACCTGGAAAAACAAAAGCAATTTTCCCCATAGCTTTCTCTCCCTACATGTATTATTTTCATTCGATTGCAGTCTTAATCGTTGTCACCATTTCGTTAGAAACCATGATTCTTGTCTGGCGTACTGCATTATAGATGGCATTAGCATCTGATGATCCATGTGCCTTAATGACAGGGGCCTTCAATCCAAATAAGGCTGCTCCACCGTATTCAGAGTAATCCATTTGGTTTTTAATTCCCCTTAGCTCTGGCTTTAATACAGCTGCTGCCAACTTACTTTTCATATTGCTCATTAATGCACTTTTTAACATTGTAAATACACTCATGGCTGTCCCTTCAATGGATTTGAGCACAATGTTGCCAGTAAACCCATCAGTAACAACCACATCTACAGGACCTTCAAGCAAGTCTCTAGCTTCAACATTCCCAACAAAGTTAATATTAGCTTCTTTTAAGAGTGTAAAAGCTTGTTTTGTTAATTCATTCCCTTTTTTCTCCTCGGTACCAATATTAAGTAAGCCAACACGAGGGCTTGAAATTCCCCTAGCCTTCTCAGCATAGATCGAACCCATAATGGCATATTGGACAAGATGTTCAGGCTTCGCATCTGCATTCGCACCGACATCAAGCAAGACAAATCCTCTACCATCGATTGTTGGTAATGTCGGCGAAAGTGCCGGACGCTCGATACCCGGAATACGACCAACAACGAAAAGCCCTGTAGCCATTAAAGCACCTGTGTTACCCGCAGAGATGCATGCATCCGCTATTCCATCTGCTACTTGCTGGGCCGCTAATACCATCGATGCCGCCTTTTTTCTTCGTACTGCACGAACAGGCTCATCCGTACTTAGAATTTTTTCTTCTGTATGTATGATTGTGATCCGCTCTTTATTGGTTAAGTGAGCGTTGATTTGAGTTTCATCTCCGACAAGAATAATCTCTACATCATGAAATGCTTGAACAGCCTTCATCGCTCCGAGTACTGTTTCTTTCGGACCATGGTCTCCACCCATTACATCCATCGCTATCTTCATCGTTTTTCATCCTTTTCTAGCTGACATGATCGGAACATCTCGAACTCTCCCTTAAAAACCAGTTCATTCCCTACAAAACTACTTACTTCAACGAGAGAACGATCTGCTAAATGATCAGTCTTCAGCACCTTCGCCTTGGCAATAACTCTTTCGTTTTCCTTTACTGAACGGGTAAACAAGATAGAAGCTTTTGCTGTTAAAGCCAACTCGTCATTAATGACAGCAACCGCTAAAGAGTTTGCCTGTGCAAATAAATGATGTCCCCTTGCTATCCCGTTTCGTTGGAAAACATGTTCTTTTTTTATATCTAAAATTGAAATAGCTTGTTGATCTAAATGTATATCAATTACTTCACCGATGACTTCTTCCAACGGTAAAGCCCGTACTTCATCAGTTAATGTTTGCTCCGCTACATTTTTAATGCGCTCACGAAGCTCAGGTATTGATAATTCAAGTCGGTCTAAACGTATAGTTTGTACACTAACCGAAAATTTATTAGCCAGCTCCTCATCTGTAACAAAAGGGTTTTCCTTTATCGTTTCGATTAACAACTGCTGGCGTTCCTTCTTATTTCTTCGCATTTTGAAGGTCACCATCCATAGTATTATGACTAGGTACTAATAGTAGTATATAGATAAAAAAAGCAGATTGCAAGAACAAAAGCGCAAGCAGATTGACCAACCCAAAATCTACCTAAGCCAAGCAAAGCTGCATGAGGAACGGCCTTCTCCCCCATCAGATTGCTTGGCTTACGGGCTAGAGGTTAGGATGCTTGAATTAGACATCAAAACTCGTTTAAAACATATATCTCTCATATTTTTCAAACTAAACTGTCACCAGTCCTAGGCTACAAAAAACAAGTTATGTTAACATAACTGTCCCCCGTTCGTAACAGGTGCTATGAAAAGCATCAATACTTGTTAAACACGTACTTAAAAAATCTATCAATCAAGCTTCTCACCATTCAATACGCCCGTTTCTTCAAGGCTCTTTCTAAGTAGGTTGTATTGGGGGTCATTCCAAAAACTTTCTGAAGCAATTAATCGAGCGGCATCATCTCTCGCTACCTCAAGTGTACGGTAATCATGAACCATATCAGCTACTTTAAAATCAGGTAATCCACTTTGTTTTTTTCCAAAAAAATCACCAGGACCACGCAGCTCCAAATCCTTTTCAGATAGAACGAAGCCATCATTCGTTTCTGTCATAATCTTCATCCGCTCTTTACCATTTTCTGATTTAGGATCTGCAAGAAGGATACAATACGACTGATCACTCCCCCTACCAACACGGCCTCTCAGTTGATGTAATTGGGCAAGACCAAACCGCTCTGCATCATATATGACCATGACCGTCGCATTCGGCACATTCACACCCACTTCAACCACGGTTGTAGAGACAAGTATCTGAGCCTCATTATCACTGAATTGCTTCATAATACTTTCTTTCTCATCAGCAGGTAAACGACCATGCATTAACCCTACATGAAAACGCCCCGCATAATAGTGGGTGAGCATCCCATGAACGTCCAACACGTTTTGCAAATCGAGTTTTTCAGACTCTTCGATAAGTGGACAAATGACATATGCTTGACGTCCCTGACGTAATTCTTTTTCAATAAAATGGAGTATTCGGTCAAGCATATCATGTTTTGCCCAATACGTTTCAATTACTTTTCTACCTGCTGGCATTTCGTCGATAGTAGAAACGTCCATTTCTCCAAAAACCGTAATCGCCAATGTTCGTGGAATCGGTGTCGCAGTCATAAAGAGTACATCAGGACTTTCCCCTTTTTCTCGGAGAATTCTCCGCTGTCGCACACCGAAACGATGCTGCTCGTCCGTAATCACTAAACCTAAGTTACAAAAATTCACTTCTTCTTGAATGAGCGCATGGGTACCAATTAAAATATCTATTTCTCCCTTTTCCAAAGCTAAAAGAAGCTCACGGCGCCTTTTCCCTTTGACCGAACTCGTAAGAAGGTCGGTCGAAATTCCTACTGGTTCAAGCATAGCCTTTAAGGAATGGGCGTGTTGCTCTGCCAATATTTCTGTAGGCACCATTAGTGCACCTTGATATCCTGCTGTGACAGAAGAAAAAAGGGCAATTGCAGCCACAACGGTTTTCCCTGATCCTACATCTCCTTGAAGCAGACGATTCATTCGAAAAGGGGATGCCATATCAACTGAAATTTCATTTACGACACGTTTTTGAGCATCTGTTAACGGAAAAGGTAAAGATTCGATGAACAGTTTTACCTTTTCCCCATCAAATATTTGCTGAATTCCGCGTGATTGCTCTCTTTGGATTTTACGTATGGCCTGCATTTTCAGCTGAAATAATAAAAATTCCTCGTATACAAATCGTCTTCTAGCTTGCTTGACAGTCTGTGCATTCTCAGGGAAATGCATTGAATGAAGTGCATTTGGCCGAGGCATCAGCTTATAACGAGTTAGTAATGAATCCGGCAAGTTTTCTTCAAGCAACGCTCCATATTGTGCAAAAGCATTTGTAATATATCTTCGTAGTCCTTTGACAGATATACTTCCGCGCACCGAATAAACGGGTTCAAACTCATTCTCCACCTTATGAGAACCAAAATGGCATTCATTTCCGGTTATCATTTGGCGATGACGATCCCATTTACCGGTCACAGTAATTACATCATTTATGTTCATTTTGCTTTTTAAATAAGGCTGATTAAAAAAAATAACCGTGATTAAGTATCTGCCGGTTAATAATTTTAGCATCAGCCTCGACTTTTTCTTGCCGTAATAAGTAAGCGATGGCTGGCTGTGAAGTTTCCCTTCAACTGTAACCCGTTCATCATGCTCCGTCGTTTCTAAATCTTTTAATCGATAATCCTCGTATCTGAATGGTAAATATTCAAATAGGTCCAAAACAGTTGTAACAGCCAGCTCTTCTAGGGCCACTGCTGTTTCATTTCCAATTCCCTTAATGGCGGTCACAGGATCTAATAATGACAGATTCACTCTTGCGTAAGCGGCATACCAAAGATTTTAGCTGCTAAAGCTCGACCAGTTGGTGTATCCGCCAATCCTCCTTCACCCGTTTCTCTTAGTGCAGAAGGCATCGATTGACCAATTTTGAACATTGCACTAATTACTTCATCACAAGGAATACGACTTGTTATACCAGCTAGAGCCATATCAGCCGCTACCATAGCGTTTGCTGCTCCCATTGCATTCCGTTTTACACAAGGTACTTCCACGAGCCCCGCCACTGGATCGCAAACAAGTCCCAGCATATTTTTCAGTGTTATAGCCATTGCTTGTGCACATTGCTGTGGCGTGCCTCCTGCCATTTCCACAATTGCCGCTGCTGCCATTCCTGCTGCTGACCCTACTTCAGCCTGACAACCGCCAGCAGCGCCCGAAATGGATGCATTGTTAGCTACTACAAACCCAAAAGCGCCTGAAGTGAAAAGAAACTCAATTTTTTGTTCGTGGGTAGGATTTAACTTTTTTTGTACTGCAAAAAGTGTTCCTGGAACAACCCCTGCGGAACCAGCAGTCGGCGTTGCACATATCGTTCCCATCGCAGCATTCACTTCATTCGTCGCAACCGCTTTACTTACTGCATCAAGCAACACTTCACCTGAAAGAAAATTTCCTTTTTTTATATATTCTTGCATAAGAACAGCATCGCCACCCGTTAACCCTGAGACAGATTTAACTCCTGCTAGTCCCCTTTCCACCGCTTTTTCCATGACATCAAGATTATTTTCCATTTGTTTCAAGATTTGTTCACGCGTTTTTCCAGTTATTTCAATTTCCTGTTCAATCATGATTGTAGAAATTTTCTTTTGTTTGGACTCTGCCATTTCTACTAATTCCGCTACATTTCGAAACATTTAATATCCTCCTTAGACAAACTAAAAGTCTCTCGCTTATCCGTGACAAGCACAAGAGAGCCGACATGAATGTCGTTTTCTTGACCTTCTTAACAGATTGACTTGTAACCTTAAACAGATAGCGCCTTGCACTAGACATCTTAACTGCTTTAAAAAAACTTATAGAGGCTATTCAAAAAGTCCGGTAAAAAAGCTTGCGAATTGCATCAAAGCTCATGAATGACCTTCTGTTAAAACCGCGCAGGTCTAGAGACGATCGCTCTTCGAACTTTTCGGCTCTTTTATCCTCCTATTTGAACACGCACTAATATTTTCATATTTCTTATTTTGTATGTTCTAGTAATCGTTAATCAACTACTCTCGCAACTTGCGTAATATAAGGAAGTCCTTCAATTTCCGCTAAAACAACGTCATCGATATTCTGGTCTACTTCAATGACCATTAAAGCCATTTTTCCTTTTTCCTTACGCGACACTTCCATATGACCTATATTTATTTCGTGCTTAGATAGAATATTAGCCACGTTAGCAATCGCTCCAAAACGGTCATCATGCACAACTAGAATAGCAGGATGGTGACCAGACAATCGCAACTTGAATCCATTTAGTTCAGTAATTTCAATCTTTCCGCCACCAATAGAAATACCAACCAATTCCAATTCACCTTGCGTGTCGCCAATCACTAATTTCGCTGTGTTTGGATGGTCTGGCACCGCTTCTTCTTCATGAAAAGAAATTTTCATTTTTTTTAAAGCGGCTAAATCTAATGATTGTTTAATTCGTTCATCAAATGTATCAAAATCTAGTAAACCGCCAACAAGCGCAACATCTGTTCCATGCCCTTTATATGTTTTTGCAAATGATCCATACAAATAAATATCAGCCCACTCTGGTTCGCGTCCAAAGAGATTTCTGGCAACTCGTCCAATCCTTGCCGCACCAGCGGTATGTGAACTTGAAGGACCTATCATCACAGGACCGATAATGTCAAATACGCTTTTATACTTCATCGATTACTCTCCTTAGTTTTCAGATTCTTTATCAACCATACCTTTTAATATTTTCTTAATAAATCAAGAACAAGTTCCAATAAAGTGAAACTTCAAGTGTAAGAATATTACGAATCATTCACTCTAAAGAACTTCGGAGCACATAAGTATGTCAATGTTTCTAATGATAAAAAAGAACCGCAATACCGAGAAGGCACGCAGTTCTATTTTGACATTTACAACTTAGATCAGCAAGAGAAAAGATTGGGAGTAATCCTAGTTATTTCTTTTCTTAATGGACGATTGAAAGATGATTATTCAATTGAGAAGATAAAAGAATAGAGCGGCTGATTTCCGCTATGAACTTCAATTTCGACATTAGTAAAGGTCTCGTCACAAAATTCTACCAATTGGTCTACTTCGTCTTGCGTTACATCTTCCCCAAACAGGATCGTTAGAATTTCAGCATCTTCATCGATCATGCTTGTCAAAAGATCTTTAGCCGTTTGAAGCTTTTCTTTGCTCTTCGTTTGAATCTTACCCTCTGATAAGCCCATGAAGTCCCCTGTTTCAATTTCCAATCCATCAATATTCGTATCACGGATCGCATACGTAATCTGGCCGGTTTTGACATGAGACAAAGCTTCTCCCATAGCTACAGCGTTCTCGTTAATGTCGTTGGTTGGATTGAACGCTAAGAGCGCTGACATCCCTTGAGGAACCGTTTTAGAAGGGATAACAACTACATGGTCTCCAAGAAGGTCACAAGCTTGTTGTGCAGCCATAATAATGTTCTTATTATTCGGCAGGATGATAACTTTTTCTGCATTCGCATCTCTAACAGCCTTAACGATATCTTGAGTGCTCGGATTCATCGTTTGGCCGCCCTCAATAACTACGGTCGCACCAATACTTTTAAACAATTCGCTAATACCTGAACCCATTGATATTGAAACAATGCCGTATTTTTCTTTTACTTTCGGTTTTGACCCTACAGTTAAAGTAGCATTTGTTTCACCCACAATAGCTGTGTGCTGCTCGCGCATATTCTCGATTTTTAGTTTAATTAAACTACCGTATTGCTGTCCATAATTCAGACAGTCTCCAGGAGTCTCCGAATGAATATGTACCTTTACCACTTCATCATCCGAAATCACTAGTAAGGAATCACCTAATCGACTTAAATCATTCCGGAATGTCTCCTCGGCAAATGGTTTTTTTAAAATCTTGGCATCTTCAAGTCTCACCATGAACTCTGTACAGTAACCATACACGATATCCTCGGTATTGATGTGGCTTTGGACATTCATATGATGTTCAGCACTAACTAGTTTATCCATAGACGGAAGATGGTCAAGTGTACCAGGAAGATCTTCACCCTTTAATTCAGCTAAAAAACCTTCATATACAAGCACTAAACCTTGTCCACCACTGTCTACTACCCCGACTTCTTTTAATACTGGTAACAAGTCTGGTGTACGATTCAAAGAAGCTTTTGCTTCTTTCACAATTTCCTCCATCACCACGATCAAGTCTTCATGTTTCATAGCAGACATCATCGCTTGTTTTGCAGCATCCTTCGCAACGGTGAGGATGGTTCCTTCTACAGGTTTCATCACTGCTTTATATGCTGTTTCAACACCAGCTTCAAATGCTCGTGCAAATTCTTGACTATTTATTTCGGAGTTCATTTCAATCGATTTTGAAAATCCTCTGAATAGTTGGGAAAGGATAACACCTGAATTACCACGTGCTCCCATCAGCAACCCTTTTGAAAGCGCCGCCCCAACTTTCCCTATATGAACTTGTACATGATTTTGTACTTCCTTCGCACCAGAAGTCATCGATAAATTCATATTTGTCCCTGTATCACCATCAGGAACAGGAAAAACGTTTAATGCATCAACTATTTTAGCATTCGCTGCCAGATTATTGGCACCTTGAATGATCATTTCCGCAAAACGTTTTCCATCTAAGATTGTTATTGACACAAAACTTCCTCCTCGATTTAAGGGTTCGTTACGCGAACTCCCTGTACAAAAATATTAACTGAATCTGCAGCTAATCCGACCGTTTTGTCCAGGGTGTATTTTACCTTTGACTGTACATTGTGCGCAACTTCGGAAATCTTTGTTCCATAGCTTACAATAATAAACATATCAATGTGGACTTCATCATTTTCTTGGCGTACAATCACACCTTTAGTGAAGTTCTCACGACGCAAGATTTCCGTTATGCCATCTTTAATTTGTTTCTTAGAAGCCATTCCTACAATACCGTAACAATCCACCGCAGCGCCACCTGCAACTGTAGCAATTACATCGTTAGAAATATCAATTTGCCCAAATTTAGTTTTTAATTCAATAGACATATACGTTCCCCTCCCAAAATCTCATTAGCTATAAACATTTTACTATATTGGCAAGTGTATTAAAAGGAATTGTCATGCCGTGTTAGTATAAATCAATTATCTGCCATGCATGTCAAGGTATTTTTCTTGAAAGTAATGAACAGAAGTATTGCATTCTCCAGATAGGTGTGATAAATTATTAAGGTATTTCATAAGACTTAAGATACTATGAAAACCTAAGCATTAGTAGTTAGGAGGGAATTTAATATGGCACGTCAATGTGTAATCACTGGTAGAAAAACTCGATCTGGTAATAAACGCTCACACGCAATGAATGCTAACAAACGTACATGGGGGGCTAACCTTCAAAAAGTACGTATTTTAGTTGACGGTAAACCTAAACGTGTATACGTTTCTGCAAGAGCTCTTAAATCTGGTAAAGTAGAACGCGTATAATGTAAACGGCATCCTTGCATAAGGGTGCCTTTTTAATTTATCGGCAACAACCATAAGCCAATGCATAGAAGTCCCAACCTGCCATTGGATACCATAACGATGCTTTCTCCTCAAGCATAATTGTACCATTCAATAAGATCAACTAGCCATCGCTCTAAGAGGATGTTTAAAAAACTGGTAAAAAATTGCATCAAAGCACATAAATAATCTTCTGTGCAAGTCCGGTCCCAAACGTCACTGCATACGCGAAAGGTTCTCGAGATGCGCTCGCAGAACTTCTTGGCTCTTTTTATCCTTCTTTTTGAACACGTATTATAAAGAACTTTAGTTTTTCCTCAAAAAAAACACCCAAAATCCGGGTGTTTGTTATCAATTATATATCTTCAGCCTTTCTTGAACGCTCCAAGCATCGCTCTTACCAAGCCGCCTATGACTTTTGGTAGCTTAATTGTATAAAATTTCATAATGCCCCTCCTCGTATACATCTGCTCTTACATTCAGAAACATCACTAATTGCCTGTTATCATTTCATTAGCGGATATCGGTAAAATAAAATAAGTCCGTTTATCCTGCCAAGCGTGATGATTAATCACTGCTTCTTATCACCATTAATATGCCATCAGTGAATGAAAAATTCCCACATTGCGAAATAAGTTCATTGCTTATGCATTGGGTTGAACCAAGGGGCAGAACATGATTGGTCAACGGATATTTAAAACCTGCCAATGTAATTCCTTTTACTTCAGTTGAAATAGGTAGAAAAGATACATACTTTTTATCATTCATAGCTTCCAAAGAATATGTACCAGGTGTTTTGAACGATATTAGATTCTGCTTATCTACGATAAAAATGTTCAGATTATTTTTTTGCTCGAGAAGTGGTTTTTTTAGCAGGAGTTGAAGATTTCCGATAAAATGATCCATTCTTCCCCCCGTTGCACCAAATACATAGATTTCTTCTGGGTGTTTTGAAAGCGCCCAGTTGAAGGCAATCTCTAAATCAGTTTCATCTTTCTCAGATGGATATATTTCCAGATGATTCAATGTTTTCTTGATGTCTGCAAGCTCTGCTTCTGTAACAGAATCAAAATCTCCGAACGCTACATCTGGGACAATATCGTGTTTCATGAGCGTGTAGACACCTCGATCTACCCCCACCCATACGCTTGTTTTCTCTCGATATACGTTCAAATCCGGGAGTAAAGCTACCGGTCCACCCGCTACAATACTAATTATCATTAGCTGTACCTCCATTTTAGAATATAAAAAAAACCGCCCCTTATTCAAACTAGATTCGAAAAGGATTCCCCTCTCCGATCCATCCGCTAAAGGAGTCGGTTTTTCATTATTACCCGCGAAGTTTTTTTATTGCTAAAGCTCGGTCACTTTCATTATAAATAGCTGATCCTGCTACTAAAACGGTTGCACCATGCTCAACACATAATTTCGCCGTTTCTTCATTTACTCCACCGTCGATTTCGATTTCAAGTTCCGGATTCAAAGCATTGGCCATCTCCCTCACTTCGCTAATCTTAGGTAGGACTGTGTGAATGAATTTCTGTCCGCCAAAACCGGGATTCACCGTCATCAGAAGAACAAGATCGACGTCTTCAATAATGTGCTTTATCGATGAAACGGGTGTAGCTGGATTAAGCACGACACCCGCTTTCACACCAAAAGATTTGATTAATTGGATTGTTCGGTGAAGATGCGGACAGGCCTCAACATGAACAGTAATATAATCCGCTCCTGCTTTTGCAAATGCTTCCACATATTGATCAGGAGCCTCAATCATTAAATGAACGTCTAATGGTAAATCAGTAACTGGACGGATTGCGTCAACAATTAGCGGACCTATGGTAATGTTCGGAACGAAATGGCCATCCATCACGTCAACGTGAATATAATCCGCTCCCCCTCTTTCAACATCCTTAATCTCTTCACCTAGCTTTGCAAAATTTGCAGAAAGAATCGATGGTGCAATTTTAACCATTTGTTAATACCTCGGCTTTCTATCTTTTATTTCCTCTAATATTTGAAGATAATGTTTATGGCGGTAGCTAGGGATTTCACCTTGAGCTACCCCTTCTTTTACTGCACATTTAGGTTCTTTGTCATGCAAACAACCTCGGAACTTACATCTTTCACCTGCTTGATAGATTTCTGGAAAACAATAAGCTAAACGGTCTACTTCAATGTCCATAAATTCTAGTGAACTAAAACCAGGTGTATCGGCAACGAGACCTGAACCTACATGAATAAGCTCTACATGACGTGTAGTATGCTTCCCTCGTCCTAAATGGCTGGATATATCATTTGTCTCTAACGATAATTCTGGATTGATTGTATTTAGCAAGGAAGACTTTCCTACACCGGATTGACCAGCAAAGACGCTTGTTTTTCCTGATAAATGCGGCAGTAGCGCTTCAATCCCATCGCTTGTAATACTCGAAGTTTTAATAACGGTGTAGCCAATCTCTTGATAATCTCTCATGTATTGATCCAAGCTTGCTTTTTTAGCTTCCACTACAAGATCAATTTTGCTAATAATAATGATTGGCTCAATTTCATTATCCTCGATAGCGACTAGAAAACGGTCTAGCAAGGTTGTACTAAAATCTGGCTCCACTGCAGAAAAAACAAGAATCGCCTGATCTATATTGGCAATTGGAGGTCTGACTAGTTCATTCTTGCGATCTTTAATTTCTAAGACATATCCATCAGTAGGATTCTCAGCTTGATACACGACTGAATCACCAACTAACGGAGTGATTTTATTTTTCCGAAAAACCCCTCGACCACGGCACTGAATGACTTCCTCCCCATCCAACACATAGTAAAAACCGCTCAGTGCTTTAATGATCTTTCCTTCTGGCATAGACTCACTCCTTAGATGTTTGATTACTCTTTCGGATATTCCACTTTTTCATCCAAAATCACTTGACCGTCTCGAACGACTTTATATCCGGCTTTTTTATTATGCTGAACTGTGAATTCTAATGTTCGATACGCCTCAGAAGTTATAAAGAATGGTGGTTCATACGTTTCTGTCATACTATGATTCATATCTTCAATGAAAATCTGAATTTCCTGCGGTTTTCCTTCTTCTTCCGGTTCATACGGTATTGTAATGTTTACATTCACTTGCTTGGGAGGAATTTCTTCCTTCCCTTTCGATAGTACAACATTGACTTGGCTTCCTTTTTTGATTTTCGTAAAAGGGGCGGGTTCTTGAGAAATGACAAGACCTTCACCAATTGTATCACTATATTCTTCTCTTACTACATGAATCGTAATTTCCGCATCATTCTCGTAGTCATCCAGCCCCGTTTGATTGAATTCTTTAAGATTTTTTAAAGATAAATAATCAGGTCCTTTACTTACCGTCAATTCAAGCACAGTATCAGACGGTATTAGCTCCAATTCGGATGCTGGACTTTGTGAGACAATCGTACCTGGTTCACTTTCATCAAAAACTTGGGTGATGATTATATCCTTAAAACGGCCAGCTATTAGCGATTGAATATCATCGTAGATCCTGTTAGTATAATCGGGAATTACAATCTTCTTTTTGCCGCTACTTACAAACATTTTAATTTCTTTTCCTTCTTTTACAATCTGTCCTTCTTGTGGATCGATACGAATAACATTTCCTTCAGGTACTACTTCGTCGTCTAACAGTATAGGATTCGTTACAACAAGGCCTTGTTCTTCAAGAATCGCAATCGCATCATCTGCTTTTTCTCCACTTACATCTTGGATTGTGACATCTTTCGGTCCCATAATAATTGGATAAGCATATATCGCTCCAGCTGTTACAGCCAGCAATAAAAAGAAAGTAAAAAATAAGAGAAGCGGCCATTTTTTTCGTTTCTTTTTATTTTGCTTAACCTTTTTAGTTTTTTTGTTGCCTTTTTGTGGTTCACCTAGTTCTTCTTCTGGATAAACCACCGTATTTTTCTCCGGTCCACGAATAAGCGTTTCATCTATCCCAGTCATATTGTCACTTGAAATAATTGGAATTGCCTTTGTCGCGTCCATATCCTCAGGGATCACAAACGGAGTTTCATTCGTACGTTCGGGATTCAGTGCAGACCTTATATCATCTTCCATTTCATCTACAGTTTCATAGCGATAATAAGAGTCCTTGGCAGTCGCCTTAAGAATAATATTTTCGACACTTTGTGGGATAGAAGGATTCCAACGTTTTGGAGAAGGTGTTTCTGATTGAAGATGTTTCAGAGCAATTGAAACAGCCGATTCCCCCGAAAACGGCAGTCTTCCTGTCAATAGTTCAAACATGACAATGCCAAGCGAATAAATATCTGATTTATTATTTGCCATGCCTCCTCTTGCCTGTTCTGGTGACAGATAATGAACAGAGCCAAGTACAGCATTCGTTTGTGTAATATTGGTCGCGCTTAATGCAAGGGCAATACCGAAATCAGTAATCTTCACATTCCCATGATCATCAATCAGGATATTTTGTGGCTTAATATCTCGATGAATGATTCCGTTATGATGCGCTTGAGAGATAGCAGACGTAATTTGTTTAAGAATGTCCAGTGCTTTTTCAATTGGGACCGGATAAAACTTTTGTATGTATTGTTTAAGGGTTAGACCTTTCACATATTCCATAACGATATAATAAATATCACCCTCTTCTCCAACGTCATAAATGCTGACGATGTTCGGGTGAGTAAGACTTGTTGCAGATTGGGCCTCACGATTGAAACGCTTGATAAATTCTTCATCATTATTGAAATCCATGCGGAGAATCTTAAGCGCTACTTCGCGTTCAAGAATCATATCCTGAGCCAAATATACATTGGCCATTCCACCACCGCCGACCATTTCCAATAACTTATAACGGCCGTTAATTCTTTTACCAATTAACATAAGGCTCACCTACTCTCACTATTATCAAAAAATCGAAGTAGGGCAAGGGTGATATTATCTTCTCCGCCATATTCATTCGCCATTGTAATGAAAGAATTGGCTTTTTTATCTAAATTATCTTGATTCGTAATGATGGTGATCATTTCTTGTTCACTAATTTTATTCGATAAGCCATCAGAGCACAGTAAAAGTACATCGGCTTCTTCACATATAATCGTGAAAATGTCCATCTCAACATTGATTTCAGTTCCTAGAGCACGAAGTAAGACATTTTTACGAGGATGATTCTCAGCATCTTCCTTTGAAATTTGACCGCTTCGTACGAGCTCATTTACTAAAGAATGGTCTTCAGTCACTTGTTTAAAACCTGATTCATTGTACAAATAACAGCGGCTGTCGCCAATATTAGCAATCGTTGAGAATTTATTCGTGCAAATGGTAGCTACAATTGTAGTACCCATTCCCTGACATTCTGGATTTTCCTCAGAATATATGAACAAAAGGCGATTAATTTCCTTTATTTCCTGCTGGAGCCATGATTCCGCTTCATTTGGCGAAAACATCGGACCTGATTCCTCTTCCCAACGTTTTTGTAAAAATTCAACGGTCATTTGACTTGCTACATCACCAGCACGGTGTCCGCCCATGCCATCGGCTACAATGGCAAGGCGAACTCCATGGGGATTAAGAAAGATTCCGCCATTATCTTCATTATGCTGGCGGACTTTCCCCTGATTTGTTAAAAAGATGTCATTCATAGACTTCTGTCACCTCGTCTCTTCTTTGCGCTCCTTAGCACGAAGCTGGCCGCAAGCTGCATCGATATCATGACCCTGTTCTCTACGAATCGTGACATTGACGCCTCGTTTCTTTAACGTTTTTTCGAATTCAAAAATCTGCTCACGAGGTGTTCTAACATAGTTGCGTTCTGGCACATAGTTTACTGGAATCAAGTTTACATGGCACTTTATTCCTTTAATTAAAGTTGCCAATTCTTCTGCATGCTCAACTTGGTCGTTTTCACCGCCGAATAAGCCATATTCAAAACTAACCCTTCTGCCCGTTTTTTCGGTATAGTATTTGATCGCTTCAATAAGCTCCGGTAATTTATAAGCACGGTTGATTGGCATTAGTTTACTTCTTAGCTCAGAATTCGGCGCATGCAAGGAAAGAGCAAAATTAATTTGCAATTCTTCATCAGCAAATTTATAGATTTTTGGAATAATCCCACTTGTTGAAACTGTAATATGGCGAGCCCCGATGTTCAATCCTCTTTCATGATTGATATTTTTCAAAAAGCTCATCATTTCATCATAGTTATCAAATGGTTCGCCGATTCCCATAATAACGACTGAACTTACTCGTTGATCCACTTCATCAAGGGCTTGTTGTACTTTTACGACTTGAGCAACAATTTCTCCTGCTTCTAAATTTCTTTTTAAGCCACCAAGTGTAGAGGCACAAAACGTACAGCCGATACGGCAACCAACTTGAGTTGTTACACAAACAGAATTCCCATATTCATGGCGCATAAGCACGGTTTCAATCGAGTAACCGTCATGCAATTCAAATAAGAACTTCATCGTATTTCCGTCAATGGAAGTTTGTTGAACAAGCGTCTTCAACGTTGTAATCGTAAAGCTAGCATCGAGTTTTCCGCGTAGTTCTTTTGATAAATTAGACATATCTTCAAAACTTGTTACGCGCTTTTTATACAACCATTCAAAAAGTTGCTCCGCACGGAAAGCTTTTTCCCCATTTTCTGTTAACCATTGTTTTAATTCGTTAAGCTCCAATGAATAAATAGATGGCTTTTCTGGTTTCGTTACTGTTTTTCTTCTTGTTGTTACCGTTTCTGCCATTACAGCACCTTCTTTCTAAAACTAGCAATGAAAAATCCATCACTGCCGAAATCCTGTGGAAATACTTGCAATTTATAATCGTTGACAAGCGGCTGCACGCTTTCTGGCATTCTGTCTTTTAACGTCAAATCTCGCTCAAAGTCCGGATGTTTTTCCAAAAAATGATTAGCTACAGTATCATTCTCTTCTTGATCGACTGTACATGTACTATAAATGAGGTTGCCGCCCTTCTTCACAAGCGGTGCAGCTGCTTCTAAAAGTTGATTTTGGATACTAGAAAGTTTTATTATATCATCTTTTGTTTTCGTATACTTCACATCCGGTTTTCGGCGCATTACACCTAAACCGGAACAAGGAGCATCTACTAGAACTTTGTCAAAACCTTCTTTATTAAATAATTCTTGAACTTTTCTACTATCAGATACTTTGGTTTTAATATTTCTTAATCCTAACCGCTGGGCTTGATCTTTAATTAGTTTGACTTTGTGCTCATGAAGATCAATCGCCACTACTTGCCCGGTAGTCAACCCTTCTGCAATATGTGTCGATTTCCCCCCTGGAGCTGCACAACAATCGAGAACGATATCATTTCCAGTGGCATCCAATGCATGAGCAACGAGCATAGAACTTTCATCTTGAATAGAGAGAAAGCCCATTTTATAGCTTTCTGAATGTGCAAGATTCCCTTTTAAGCAATAAATTGCTTCATCAAGAATCGGGCTTTTTTCTACATCATAGCCTTCTTCGGTCAGCGTACTAACCAATTCACTTCTAGAGATTTTCTTAACATTCACCCTTGCTGATTGTACAGGGGCAGTTAAATTTGTTTCACACATATCAGCTGTTTTTTCAAAGCCGAATTGTTCAATCCATCTCTTTACAAGCCAGGTCGGATGACTCGTCTCAATGGCAAGTCGCTCGTCGTTATCTTTAATATCTTCTAGTGACCTGAGACCTTTTCTTTGTACATTTCGTAGAACCCCATTCACCATAGATGTAATGCCTTTATGTCCCCGTTTTTTTGCAATTTCAACCGCTTCATAAATAATCGCATGATCGGGTACCTTATCAAGATAAACCATTTGATAAACCGATAATCGTAGCAAATTGATTACCCAGGAAAGCGTCTTTTTTTCATTTTTGATAAAAGGCTGCAAATAGTAATCGAGCGTCATTTTCCTTTGAATCGTTCCGTATGTGATTTCTGTGAGCAAACCGCTGTCAGCCGATGATAATTGATGTTTGTTAATCATTGAATTTAGTAGCAGGTTGCTATATGCTTGATTCTTTTCAACGGATTCGAGGACATCAAGCGCAATATCCCTTACACCCTTTTTCGTTTGTTTCATTTCATTCTCCAATCTTTAAGCCCACTTTAATAAAAGAGCCCGCTCCGCGTAAATAATCTTTCGCCAACATTTTTTTCTTGCCGGCAGGCTGAAGCTCAAGAATTAAAACAGCCGTCGTGTTTCCGGTACCAACAACAAATCCTTCTTCAAGAACATCTATCACAACACCTGGCTGTACAGGGGACGAGAGCTGTATTTTTTTTGTAGTCCATACTTTAAGTGTTTCACCCTTTAATAGTGTATAAGCGACTGGCCAAGGATTTAATCCGCGAACATGATTATATATGTCTTCACCGCTTTTGTCCCAGTCAATCTTTTCCTGTTCTCGTTTAATATTAGGAGCAAATGTTGCTTTGGCATCATTTTGCTTAACAGGCGTGATTTGCTTGCTGAAAAGCTTAGGCATCGTTTCAGCAAGCAAATCAGATCCAATTTGGCTTAATTTTTCGTGTAGTGTACCAACATTATCTTCTTCTTCGATCTTAACTTCTGCTTGTGTCAAAATATCTCCGGCATCTAGTTTCTCTGCCATGTACATAATGGTAATTCCGGTTTTTTCTTTTCCTTGTAAAATGGAATAATGGATAGGTGCTCCACCTCGCAGTTCTGGTAAAAGCGAAGCATGTACATTGATACAGCCATATTCTGGAGCTTCTAACAACTTATTCGGAAGAATTTGACCAAAGGCAGCTGTGATAATTAAATCCGGTTTTAAGGCAAGGATTTCTGCTAATTCCGCTTCATTGCGGATTTTTTCAGGTTGATAGACAGGGATTCCTTGTTTCACTGCTTCGATCTTTACAGGTGGAGGAGTCAGTACTCTTTTTCGTCCCACTGGCCGGTCTGGCTGTGTAACGACAGCAATTACATTATAGCCTTCTTTAATTACGCGTTGTAGCACAGGAACGGAAAAGTCTGGTGTTCCCATAAAAACAATTTTTTTCGTCATTGTGCTTCCTCCTTTTCCAATTCCTCTTCTGTTAGATATCGACTAACTTTAGTTGTAAAAAGCACACCATGTAAATGGTCGATTTCATGTAGGATTGCACGAGCAAGAAAGTCTTCAGCTTCTAATTCGTAAAAACCACCTTTACGATTTTGGGCTCTGATCTTCACTTTATATGGACGTTCAACTTCTCCGTATAAATCTGGAAAACTTAAACACCCTTCAGGACCGACCTGTTTTCCGTCGGTCTCTAAAACAACCGGATTAATCATTTCAATTGTTCCATGATGATCATCGATATCAACAACGGCAATTTGTTTCTTTAAACCAATTTGCGGAGCCGCTAGTCCTACCCCATCCGCTTCGATCATAGTATCATACATGTTTGTTAACAGCTTAGCCAACTTTTTATCAAAATCTGTTACTTTTTCACATTCTTTTTCTAAAATTTCATTTGGATACAAAACAATCGGTAAAATAGCCAAAACTTGTAATTCCTCCTATAGAAAAACACGGTTGATTTTTACATCATCATTTGAGGATTTAAATCAATCGATATTTGTAAATGTTGTTGTGCGAGTTCCTGCTGATAATGGTCGTTAATTGTTTTAAAGCATTGATGAAGGTTTGGTTCCCGTTTGTATTTTATCAGACATTGGTAGCGATATCTATTGTTAATCCGACTAATTGGTGATGCTGATGGTCCGAGAATCATTGCACCTGGGCTTAATCCATTTCTCATGAAACCTGAAATTTTTTCAGTAACTGAAACAGCGGTCATTAAGTCTTCGTGAGAAACCGTAACGAGGGCAATATAATAATAAGGCGGATAGTGATTGCTCCTTCTTATCATCATCTCTCTTTGATAAAAGGTGTTATAATCCTGCTGTCCTGATAACTCAATACTGTAATGCTCCGGTGAATACGTTTGAATGACAACTTCTCCTGTCAATTCATGGCGGCCTGCTCGCCCTGACACTTGGGTTAACAATTGAAAGGTCTTTTCTGAGGAACGAAAATCCGGCAGATGTAGCATCGTATCTGCTGACAAAACACCGACTAGGGTGATATTCGGAAAATCTAGTCCTTTTGCAATCATTTGTGTACCAAGAAGGATATCTGCCTTCCCTTCCCCAAATGCTTGAAGCAGACGCTCATGCGACCCTTTCCTAGTAGTTGTATCTACATCCATTCGAATCACTCTAGCTTCCGGCAATATTTTCGTCAATTCCTCTTCAACTTTCTGGGTACCTGTACCAAAGAAACGAATATGTTCACTTCCACATTCTGGACATTCAGCTAACATCGCTTCCTCATGCCCGCAATAATGGCATTTTAACGAATGATTCGATCGATGATATGTAAGTGAAATTTCACAGTTTGGACAATTTGATACATACCCACAACTTCTACACATCACGAAAGAAGAGTGTCCTCTTTTATTTAGCATTAAAACGGTTTGTTGTTTTTTTTCTAAGCGATCTTGAAGCTTCGTAAACAATAATTCAGAAAACATCGATCTGTTGCCGTTACGTAATTCTTCTCGCATATCAACAATTTCTACTGCGGGAAGTGCCTGGTCATTCATTCGCTTGCTTAAGGTAAGGAGCCTGTACACGTTTTTCTGCGCTCTTGCAAATGATTCAAGTGTCGGAGTCGCGCTGCCAAGAATGACAGAACAGTTATGTGATTTTGCTCGTTGTATCGCCACATCTCTTGCATGATATCGAACGGTTTCTTCTTGTTTATAACTGGATTCATGCTCTTCATCGATAATAATAATTCCCAGATTTTCAAATGGAGCGAATACGGCAGAACGAGCACCGACCACGACTTTTACTTCTTTGCGGTGAATCTTTCGCCATTCATCGTATTTCTCTCCAATAGATAAACCGCTGTGCATCACAGCCACTTGTTCGCCAAACCGCTCTTTAAATCGTTTGACTGTTTGTGGAGTTAATGAAATTTCTGGAACGAGCATGATTGCCTCGCCGCCTTTTTTTATCACATCATCAATCGCTTGCAAATAAATTTCTGTCTTACCACTACCTGTAACACCATACAGTAAAAAAACGTCATGACAATCATTCTTAATCGATTCTTTAATCGGGGCAATCGCGATTCCTTGTTCATCGGTTAGCTCAAAGAACGGTTTCTTTTCAAATGTTCGATTTTCATACGGATCACGATATACTTCCTCATCTGTTTCCAATAAAACCCCTTTATCGATGAGTGACTTCACTGTACCATTAGATGCATGTGTGATATCTAATAATTCTTTAAGCAAGACCTTTTTTGGCGTTTCAACGAAATAAGCCAAAATATCATGCTGCTTCTTTGCGCTTGTAGGAAGTGATTGCTTGGCCTTAATTAAATCTTCCATGTTTAGTGCAGGTACTATCATTCGCATCGTTTTTTTATTATTTCGGTTTTTCACATAATATAGAACTTCTAGATGACCTTTTTGGACCTCTTTTTGGAAAAGGGAGGCTTTATCATCGTCAATGACCTCCTTCCAGGAAAGAGCATCTTTATTCCCCATCATTTGTAAAATATCCGGATGAACCTGATTTCTTTTTTGTTCATTTACTTTAATAATTTTCTCGTATTTTGCTTTCATAGCTGACGGAAGCATCGCCTGAAGAGCAGAAATCTTATAGCATAGTGTCTCTTCTGTTAACCAATCTCCTAATGCTAAGAGCTCATCATTTAAAACAGGATCGATATCCATCGGTTCTTTAATAGACCGAAGTTTTTTCCATTCGCTTTTTTCTTTCAAACCAGTCACAAACCCTTGAACCATTCTTGGACCAAACGGAATAATGACTCGCATACCTGGCTGGATAATATGAAGCCATTTATCTGGAATCGTATAATCGAATTCACGGTCGGTTTGTTTCGCAGGGACGTCAACAATGACTGTCGCAATGTTCATGTATCATCATTCCTTTTTCAACATCTCCACAACTTCCAGCAAGACTGCTTTAGCGGTTTCAGTTTTACTCATCAAAGGAAGTTCAAGATTTGTACCGTCTTTCTTAAATAGAGTGACAATGTTTGTATCATGGCCAAACCCCGCTCCCTCGGTTGTTACATTATTAGCAACGATCATATCAGCGTTCTTTTTGTGAAGTTTTCCTACCGCATACTCTTTTAGGTTGTCTGTTTCTGCTGCAAAACCGACCAGTATTTGCGTCGTTTTTTTCTTACCAAGCTCTAGCAAAATATCTTTCGTTCGTTCTAGTTCAAGAGCACTTTCCCCTGGTTGTTTCTTCATTTTTTTCGAATGAGCGAATTTAGGTGTATAGTCACTAACGGCGGCTGATTTTATGACCACGTCCGCCCCTTCATACACTTTCATCACTTGGTCATACATTTCCGATGCAGTCTCAACCTGCACAGTTTCCGCTTTGGTCGGGGGCAATAATGAAACAGGTCCTGTGATCAATACAACCTCCGCACCTAAAGCAAGGGCTTGTTCAGCAAGAGCATAACCCATTTTGCCAGTAGATCGATTAGAAAGATAACGTACAGGGTCAATATGTTCCCTTGTTGGCCCTGCTGTTATGACGATCTTTTTCCCGCTCAAAGATAATTCTTTCGTTTTGTTTGAAAAAAAGGCAGAAAGCTGTTCCACAATCGTTTCAGGTTCCTCTAAACGCCCTCTCCCTGTATAGCCACAGGCTAAGTACCCCTCAGAAGGCTCAATAAATGAATAACCAAAGCTTTTCAAAGTTGCCATGTTTTGCTGAACAGCTGGATGAGCATACATGTGAACATTCATCGCCGGAGCAACCCAAACAGGAGCAACAGTTGCGAGCAATGTCGTTGAAATCATATCATCAGCAATTCCATTTGCCATCTTTCCAATTATATTAGCTGTCGCTGGTGCAATTAAGATCACATCCGCCCAATCAGCCAAATCAATATGGGCAATCACTGCTGAATTTTTTTCATCAAATGTATCTATATATACATCATGCCTTGATAAGGCCTGGAACGTTAGCGGAGTCACAAATTTCCCCGCTGATTCGCTCATCATCACCTTCACTTGTGCACCAGCCTGAGTTAGTTTACTCGTTAATGCAGCAGCCTTGAAAACTGCAATCCCACCAGTTACACAAAGAAGAATCTTTTTATTAGTAAGCATACACTTTCCCCCAAACGCATGTTCTTTTTTCTTATTATGAAGGATAACATAAAGTGAAACTTCAATCAGGCTTTTACGAGCAGTTATCCCCCACCTACGTTCCTTGATTCCTCTAAGCCTTGAGGTGGGGGTTTTACTGCCCGTTAATGCGGGAACCTTGATTTTAGGCTGAACACCATAGCGGGTCATACCTTATGTGTTCACTATAGTGACTAAAAATCATACATAAGTCAAAATGATACAAAAGAAGTTTTCTTCTGCGTTATACATTATTTGACTAATGACCGACTATTTAAATTGAATAAAAATGCAAGAAAGGGCCGGACTTCCCAATCAATAGCTTCGTCTGCTATTGTTCTTTAGAAAGTCTGACCCTTGTCTGTCAATAGTTACTGTCCAGCCAAAAGCTGTTCTTGCTTTCGTACAATTAATACTTACTTTTCTTCATATTGGTTATCATACGTTAGGTTACCTGAATTAATTTCTTCTAGAGCACGACCTACTGATTTATAAGACACAGGATTTTCGATTTTGCAGTCATTTTTAATTTGCATTTGTCTTGCACGTTTAGCTGCAACAGATACAAGTGAGTATTTAGAATCAATTTTCAGCAATAATGAATCGATAGATGGATATAACATAATTTATTTAACCTCCAGCATTTTTTTATAACGGGTAGATACGCGTTCTCGTCTACAATGCTCAGCAACCACAATTGCATTAATGCGCTGACAGGCATGAACAACATGGTCATTTTCAACAACATAATCGTATAAATCCATTAATTCAATTTCTGCTTTTGCAGCAAGCATTCGTTGACGAATTAGTTCTTCTGATTCTGTTCCACGGTTAACGATTCTGTTCTCCAACTCTGAAAGACTTGGCGGGGCAAGGAAAATAAATAACCCTTCAGGGAACTTTTCTCTTACTTGACGAGCGCCTTGCACTTCAATTTCCAAAAATACATCTTTGCCAGAATCCAGTGTTTCACGAACATAATCAACTGGCGTTCCATAATAATTACCAACAAACTCTGCGTATTCCAGTAGTTTGCCTTGTTCAATCAGAATTTCAAATTCTTCACGATTCTTAAAAAAGTAATCAAGCCCATCCACTTCCCCTTCCCGCGGAAGACGAGTGGTCATGGATATCGAATATTCGAATGCCGTATTAGGTTGTGAAAATATTTCTTTCCTTACTGTTCCCTTTCCAACTCCGGATGGACCAGATAAAACAATTAATAAACCCTTTTCTCTCATAGTACTCCATTACCCCTCTTCTACACTTTCATCCCGGTCATGAAGACGGGCTGCAACCGTTTCAGGCTGGACGGCGGATAAAATGACATGATCGCTGTCTGTAATGATTACCGCCCTCGTTCTTCTACCGTAAGTTGCATCTATTAATGAACTGCGATCACGTGCATCTTGGATGATTCGTTTGATCGGAGCCGATTCTGGACTCACGATTGATACAATACGATTGGCCGAAACAATATTTCCAAAACCAATATTTATGAGCTTAATAGACATTTTCGTCCCCCATCCATATCTAGTGTCGCCTCAATCAAAAGAACATAAACAGACTACTCGATATTTTGAACTTGTTCTTTCATTTTTTCAAGTAAACTTTTCATTTCAACTACATTCTTTGTTATTATTGAATCATTTGCCTTCGAACCTATCGTATTTACTTCACGATTCATTTCCTGCACTAGAAAGTCAAGTTTTCGTCCGATAGGTTCTGTGTGCTCAAGTGTATCTAAAAATTGAAGTTTATGACTTTCAAGCCTAGTTAATTCTTCAGTAATATCAGCTTTATCAGCAAAAATGGCGACTTCAGTCAAGAGTCTGCTTTCTTCCACAAGCCCATTTGTAAAATCAGTCAGCTTTTGGGCAAAACGTTCTCGATACTGATCACCAACAGAAGGTGCATACTGCTTTAATACAGCAACGACAACTTGAAATTTTTCGAGTTGCCCCTGCAAATCATTATACAGCTCTACCCCTTCCCGAAGCCTCATTTCCTTAAGCTTTTCAAGTGCTTCCATAAAAGCTTCAAAGAGGACTTGCTCCATATCCTTATTTTCAGTAGATTCCTCTTCGACAGACAATAGCTCTTCCAGTTGAAGTACATCATGAAGGGTTACAGATGTTTCCAGTTGATATTTTTCTTTCACTTTGTCCATCAATGAAAAAAATTGATCGGACAGCTCCCAATCTAACTTAAGCTTTTTAGAAACAAGTCCTTCACCCTCAACGGTGATGAATATTTCTGCACGACCTCTTCTTATGTATTCATTCGCTTTTTTCTTTAATTTGTCTTCAAGGACTAGAAGCTGACGAGGTAGGCGAATCACGAATTCACAAAAACGATGGTTAACGGTCTTCATTTCTACCGTGACCTTGATTTTATCTTGTTCAGCTTTACCTCTTCCATAACCGGTCATACTAACTACCATAGCATCACTTCCTACTTAACAAAATGATAGATGAAAACAATCGAAGGAACCGCCATTGGCCGATGTTGAACAGTTCAATATATACGTCAAAATAAGATTAGTCATACTTAATAGAGGTTGTTAAAAAAGTCCGGTAAAAAAGCTTGCGAACTTCTCGGCTCTTTTTATCCTCCTTTTTGAACACACACTTATACCTGTATATGTAATTTGGTACGTCGCCATATAATCTACCCAAATAAAAAGGTAATAGAGACAATCTCTACTACCTTAAAAATTATATCATAGTTTATCCCCATTTAACAGGCTGTAATACCATTCACTTCAATTTTTATGAGCAGATCAAAGAGTAGTTTGTGAAGAATAACAGCTTAGAAAACCCCGAAATTAATGATCACAGACTAAAAAATATGGCCTCATGTCTATATGTCTATGTGACTCACATCGTGTAGGCCTTAACTATCCAGAGGAAGCTGTCCTCTGATGGAAGATTCCTTTACTTTGTTTTTCTTACTAAAAACGTTCCAGCAAGCAAAAAAGTTGGAATTGATGCCATACCTATTACTAGTAGCCAATCACGCATAGCAATCGGCACTGTATGAAAAATCGGTTGAAACGGTGGATAATAGATTACAACGAGCAATAGCAGTAGAGATGAGATTACTGCACCAATCAAATATTTATTACCAAAGGGATTTCTCGAAAAAATAGATTTTTCACTACGGCAATCAAATACATGAATTAACTGCGCCAAAACTAATGTTGCAAAAGCAATCGTTTGTGCATAAACGAGGTTGTCTGGATTGTTTTTATACACCACAATGAAAGCAATTAATGTCGCTAGCCCGATTAGAATCCCGCGTGAAATAATTTTCCACCCTAAGCCCCTTGCAAAAACGCCTTCACTCGGATGACGTGGCTTGCGTTTCATTAAATCTCCCTCTGCTTTGTCCAGCCCTAAAGCCATAGCCGGCAACCCATCTGTTACAAGGTTTACCCAAAGAATTTGGATTGGGACAAGGGGTAGCGGCAATGCCATTAGCATCGCAAAAAACATAACCATTATTTCGCCAACGTTGGAAGCAAGCAAGTACCTAATGAATTTTCGGATGTTTTCATAAATATTTCGCCCTTCAGCAATTGCAGCTTTAATGGAAGCAAAATTATCGTCAAGCAGAATCAAAGATGAGGCTTCTTTTGCTACATCAGTTCCGGTAATCCCCATGGCAATCCCAATATCTGCGGTTTTGATGGCTGGTGCATCGTTTACACCATCACCAGTCATTGCCACAATATGTCCTTTATTCTGAAATGCTTTGACAATCTTCAACTTATCTTCAGGTGATACACGAGCGAACACAGCCACATCTTCAACAACATCTTCTAGATCGCCCGTTGACATTTCTGCCAACTGCTTTCCTTCAATCACCTTTTCTTTCCCTCGTAAAATTCCCAATTGACTAGCAATGGCTTTTGCCGTTTGTGCATGGTCACCTGTAATCATTACCGTTTTTATCCCTGCTTCTCTACTTTCTTTAACTGCAAGACCAACTTCAGGTCTTGGAGGATCTATCATACCTTGTAAACCGATAAAGACTAAATTTCTTTCAGCTTCTGCTTCATCCAGCAGAATGGTCCCTGGTGATAATGGTTTAAAGCCAATCGCAATGGTCCGCAATGCTTGACTTGCCAGACCATTAATCGCTTCTTGTACATGTTTGATATTTTCTTTCGAAAGGAATTGTGATTTCTGTGACCATAGAATCGAATCACAACGAGAGATCAGTACATCAGGAGCTCCTTTTACTACAACAAATTGCTTGCCATTCTCGTCTTTAACAACGACGCTCATCATCTTTCTTGTTGAGTCAAATGGAAATTCCTTCACAATCGTAAAATTATTCATGATCGATTCACGGGTTAATCCTGCTTTCATAGCACTTACAAGCAAGGCACCTTCTGTTGGATCTCCATCTACTACATATTTACTATCTTTTACTACCAAATTGGCATGATTACAAAGGAGCCCAAATGTAAGCACCTGGTGCAGTGATTTGTCTGATTTTGGAACTACTTTCTTCTCTCCATCATAGAAATCGCCATCAGGCTGATACCCAGTTCCTGATACATTCCACGTTTTACCACCACTCCAAAGATGAGTAACCGTCATTTTATTTTGCGTCATCGTTCCTGTTTTGTCGGAGCAAATGACTGAAGCACACCCTAAAGTTTCAACGGCAGGTAGTTTTCTGACAATCGCATTCTTTCGAATCATTCGCTGCACGCCAAGCGACAATGCAACCGTAACAATAGCGGGCAAACCTTCTGGTATCGCAGCTACCGCAAGGGAAACCCCCGACAAGAACATCGTATAAAGATCATTCCCCTGTAATATTCCTGTCACCACAACCACAAAAGTTAATAAAAGTGCGGTGAAAATAAGGATTTTACCTAACTGCTCCAGTCTGCGCTGCAATGGTGTGATCTGCGTTTCTGCGGATTGGAGTAAGTCGGCTATTTTACCCATTGCCGTTTCCATTCCCGTTGCAATGACTACCCCTGTTCCACTTCCTCGAGTCACCATCGTTCCCATAAATGCATGGTTAGCCTCGTCACCGATACTTTCAACTTCATATTGAATTGCTTCACTCAGCTTTGCTACAGGAACTGATTCTCCAGTAAGCGCGGATTCTTCAATTTCTAAAGATGCTGATTCTATGATTCTTAAGTCGGCTCCTATCCTATCACCACTCATAAACTTCAAAATGTCGCCAACGACAACTTCTCGGGATGGTACCCTTTTCCATTCACTATTTCTCAGCACTTGTACTTGTGGCGCGGCCATCTGTTTTAATGCTTCAAGAGATTTCTCTGCTTTGCGCTCCTGAAAAAATCCTAAAAAACCATTCACTAAAATGATGGCAATGATTGCGATAGCATCGATGTATTCTCCAAGTATTCCTGAGATTAAGGTCGCAGCAAGTAGAACGATAACCATAAAATCCTTAAACTGTGCAAAGAATAACAGGAGAGCTGACTGCTTTTCTCCTTCTTGAAGTTCATTATAGCCCTTCAATTGCTGCCTTTTATTCACCTCTGCCTCTTCCAATCCAAGCCGGACGCTTGTTTCTAAGGCCGTCTCTATTTGTTGCGTATCCATTTCCCTGAACTTCATTACATATCACACATCCTCCACATAGAATGAATCCAACCCTGCCCAGACAATGTAGATTAATTTTACTTTCCAGCTTCCTGCTGTAACCAACTTCAGCTATCTTTTAAGCTTTGAATAATTTCTCCTTAAACTTGTCTTAATCCATGTTTATTCAGACTCGTCCTAAAACATGCTATAATTACGAAAAGTAGGAAGCTGCCCATAACGAAAGGCTCTGACCCCGCAATTATTGTACATAGATTACATCTAGTGTAAGAGCCATGTATATTGCGGATTAGTGCGAGGTCTGACCCTTTTAAGATAGGTAAAAAAAATTAAAATAAAGGAAGTATATACATATGTCTTTTGACGGATTATTTACAAAAGCAATGACAGAAGAAATATTTTCGCAATTGAACGGTGGAAGAATCAGTAAAATTCATCAACCTTATAAAAATGAACTCATCCTAATCATTCGTGCTGGCGGGAAAAATCATAAACTCTTATTATCAGCACACCCAAGTTATGCACGATTTCAAATTACAGAAGAAACCTACGAAAATCCAAAAGAGCCACCGATGTTTTGCATGTTACTGCGTAAACATTTAGAAGGTTATACAATTGAAAACATTTACCAAGAAGGCCTCGATCGGATGCTAATGATTGAAATAAAAGGGAGAAACGAGCTCGGGGACCTGTCACAAAAACTATTAATTGTGGAAATCATGGGACGTCATAGTAATATTATCTTGGTTGATAAGGAAAAGAACACGATTCTAGATAGCATTAAGCATGTTTCATATGCGGTAAATAGTCACCGGGCTATCTTGCCTGGACAAACCTATATTGCACCACCAGCTCAGGAAAAAATGAATCCCTTCACCGCAACTGAAGATGATGTGTTAAAAGCAATTGATTTTAATGCAGGTAAGGTGGATAAACAAATAGTGGCCAGTTTCGCTGGTGTCTCCCCACTATTTGCGAAAGAAGTGATTCACACAGCCGGACTAGTAAACCGGGCTACACTTCCCACCGCTTTTTTATCGTTAATCAAGAAACTTGCGAACCGTGAATATTCACCTAGTATTGTGAATTCTGATGAAAAAGAATCATTCTATATGATAGAACTACAACATATTCAAGGCGAAGGACGTTCTTTTGCAACCTTAAGCGAGATGCTAGATCGCTATTATTTTGGCAAGGCCAAAAGAGATCGTGTGAAACAGCAAGGCAATGATCTAGAACGATTTATTTCGAATGAATTGGAAAAAAACAAAAAGAAAATTGGTAAGCTTGAAAGAACATTGCAAGAAAGCGAGCGTGGAGAAGAATATCAACTGTTCGGTGAGCTGTTAACCGCAAATCTCTATCAAATGAAACGTGGCATGAAAGAAATTGAAGTCATCAATTATTACGAAGAAGATGGCCGAACTGTTACCATTAATCTGAATCCGCAAAAGACACCAGCAGAAAATGCGCAGAAGTATTTCTCGAAATATCAGAAAGCGAAAAACGCTGTTGTATTTGTTCAAGAACAAATTGAGAAAGCGGAAGCTGAGGTTGCCTATTTCGATCGTTTACATCAGCAGCTACAATCCGCGTCACCAAAAGATATTGAGGAAATACGTGAAGAGCTACAAGAAGAAGGTTATATAAAAAAGAAACAAAAAAAAGGCATGAAAAAGCCTGCAAATGCAAAACCTGTGCTTGAACAATATTATTCGAGCGATGGCACACAAATCTTTGTAGGTAAAAATAATAAACAAAATGAGTACTTAACAAATAAATTTGCACGTCGTGATGAAATCTGGCTTCATACTAAGGATATTCCTGGCTCCCATGTCATCATCCGTAGCGAAGATCCAAGCAGTGAAACGATCAAAGAAGCTGCAGGATTGGCGGCTTACTTCAGTAAAGCGCAAACGTCCAGTTCAGTACCGGTCGATTTCACAAAAGTACGCCATGTAAAAAAACCGAATGGTTCAAAACCTGGATTTGTGATATACGATAATCAACAAACGGTTTATGTGACGCCTAGCCCAGATCAAGTCATTAATATGAAGGAAGAGAAATGAATATAAAGTGAAACTTCAATCAGTGGGGGTTTTCTTCATCCCCCACTGATTGTTAGTTGAACCAACCGGGCTTTTATGGGCAGTTATCCCCCACCTCAAGGTTCCTCTAAGCCTTGAGGTGGGGGTTTTACTGCCCGTTAAAGCGGGATAAATTTCACCCCGCACACTTGTTGTATGCGGGGGTATTTTAAATCAGTTATACGGTCATCCACGCTGTATCCGTAGGGTTTACTCTCCAATTGTTCAATTTCTCAATATCTTCTTCTAAAATATACCCTTCACGGCTCGCAACTTGGATTAAGCTAGCATAATCACTTAGTGAATAAGATCGTATATTAGCTGTTTCAAGTTGTTTTCTTCCTTCCTCTAATCCATATGTAAAGATCGATACAACCCCTAATACATCGCAACCAGCTTCACGAAGAGCTTGTACGGAATCAATCACACTTCCTCCCGTTGAAATAAGATCTTCAATGACAATAACTTTATCACCCGGCCCTACTTTTCCTTCTACTTGATTGCCTTTACCATGGCCTTTTGGTTTAGAACGTACATAGCACATCGGCAGATTCATATTTTCACTTACCCAAGCAGCATGGGCAATCGCTCCTGTCGCTGTCCCAGCAATAATTTCGGTATCAGGAAAATGTTCTTCAATTAATGTTTGCAAGCCAGTCGCGATTTGTCTGCGAACGTCAGGATAAGAGAGGGTTAATCTGTTATCACAATAAATAGGGGATTTAATACCAGAGGACCATGTGAATGGGTCATTCGGTTGTAAGAATACGGCTTTAATTTTTAATAATTGTTCGGCAATTTGTTCATTTAACATGTTGTATACCCTCCCAGGCTTTCTTGATTGTTTGATAAGCGGATAGTGGATCATTTGCTCCGGTAATCGCCCTGCCGACGACTATGAAGTCTGAACCGAGCTCTCTGGCTTTTTGTGGAGTTGCGATTCTAATCTGGTCATGTGCATTCCCATCAGCCAAACGAATACCTGGCGTCACGGTTAGGAAGTTCGAACCTAATTCAGAATGGATACTACTTACTTCAAGTGGTGAACAGACCACTCCATCTAATCCTGATTGTTTAGCAAGGTGAGCATAATGGAGCACTGATCGTTCCAATTCTCCTTCAATTAATTGTTCCTTATTCATCTGACTAGTGCTTGTGCTCGTTAGCTGCGTAACCGCGATACAAGTTGGTCTATTTTTTCCAGATACTGTCCCGGAATTTAAACCTTCCAATGCAGCCTCCATCATTCTTTGACCACCTGAAGCATGTACATTTGTAATGTCTACTTCAAGGCTGGCAAGTACTTTCATAGCACTTTTCACTGTATTAGGAATATCATGAAGCTTTAGATCAAGGAATACTTGATGATTATTTTCTTTTAAGTACTCTACAATCGCAGGGCCCGATTGATAATATAATTCCATCCCGACTTTTACAAATAATTTTTCTGTTTGGAATTTTGATAAAAAATCTTTCGTTTCCTTAATTCCTGGAAAATCAAGCGCGATGATTGGCAAATTGCTCATGTTTATTCCAACTCCTTCCCGTACATTCTGATATATGATTATATCCTAATTTTTTTAGAAGAACGGGTAACTCTTCAATAATTTTTGGACAAACAAATGGATCGGTAAAATTAGCAGTTCCGACAGCGACAGCGCTTGCTCCTGCATAGAAAAATTCGATAACATCTTCTGCCGTCATTATGCCTCCCATACCAATGATCGGAATCGTTACTGCTTGACTCACTTCATAAATCATTCGTATAGCGACTGGTTTAATCGCTGGACCTGATAATCCACCTGTTTTATTGGCGAGGATTGGAATACCTGTTTTCATATCAAGACGCATGCCCATTAATGTGTTAATCATTGTCAAACCATCGGCGCCACCAGCCTCGACAGCTTGAGCCATTTCCACGATGTTTGTAACATTTGGAGATAACTTCACGTATACTGGAACTTCTGAGACTGCTCTAACCGCTTCCGTTACGTTTTTCGCAACGAGAGGATCCGTTCCAAACGTAATCCCTCCTTCCTTGACATTGGGGCAGGAAATATTTAATTCGAGCGCCTTCACGTTACTTACCTTGCTGATTTCCCTAGCAACCGTTACATAATCTTCTACTTGAGATCCTGCTATATTAGCAATAATCGGCACATCAAACTGGTTAAGCCATGGTAATTCATCTGCCATAACGTGCTTTAAACCTGGGTTTTGCAGTCCAATCGCATTTAACATCCCAGAAGACGTTTCAGCAACTCTTGGTGTCGGATTACCAAAACGTGGTTCGGGGGTTGTGGCCTTCACCATAATCGCACCAAGCACATTCAAATCATATAAATTCCCAAATTCCTTACCAAAGCCAAAACAGCCAGACGCAGGCATGATTGGGTTTTTTAAGTCTAACCCTGGTAATTGGATATCAAGCATATTCATAGAACCACCTCTCCCGCACGAAAGACCGGACCGTCACTACATACTTTTTTATAATGAAAACCTGTCGGATCATCGGCTGTATGACACACACAAGCAAAGCAAGCACCGATTCCACAGCCCATCCGTTCTTCAAGTGAAAGAAATACCTCTTTCGTTTCTTTGTAGGCAGACTCCAATGCACGAAGCATTGGGGTTGGCCCACAGGCAAAGATTGTTGTATAGCTATCACTTAATTTATCAATAACATCCGTTACAAAACCCTTCGTTCCACGGCTACCATCGACTGTTGTAATATAGGTTTCACCCAGCGCTTGGAATTTCTCTTCATAAAAAACCGTCGCAGCATTTTGAAAACCTAGGACATGGATAACATTTACACCTAATTTCGTTAACCGTTTTGATAGTTCGTATAAAGGAGGAACACCAATCCCTCCTCCGACTAGCAACGCTGTTTCTCCTGACATCGCGGCCTCTGGCGAAAATCCATTTCCAAGCGGCCCAAGAACATCAATTGCAGCGTCATTCTTTTTTTGCGATAACAGAGAGGTTCCTTTTCCCTCTGCACGATATACCATTGTAAATGTATTATTTTCTTTGTCGATTGCCGAGATGCTAATCGGTCTTCTTAAAAGTGGTTCATACCCATTTCCTGTCTTAATGTGTACAAATTGCCCTGGTTGATTCATTTCAGAAACAAGGCTTCCGGATAAAGTCAGCTCATAAATCGATTCTGCAATTTCTTGTTGGCTGACGATTTTCATTGCCTCATTTTTTATCATGTATAGATGACCTCCCGACTCTGAGATGCATGTTCCATTGGCTCCGCTGTGAAATTCATCGACTCAATTACCCTAAGAATCGCTTCAGCCGTATCAAGTGATGTTAGACAAGGGATATTATTTTCAACGGATTCGCGGCGAATCCGGAAACCGTCACGCTCAGGCTGTTTCCCTTTCGTTAATGTATTCACAACAAGCTGTGCTTCACCCATTCTAATTACATCTAGAACATTTTTATGCTCAGAGCCAATTTTATCAACGATTGATACTGGGATATTTTCATTTTTCAGCATGGCTGCGGTACCGCTTGTTGCAATCAGATTGTAACCAATTGCATGAAAGCGCCTTGCAAGCTGTAACACTTCTTGTTTATCTTTGTCAGCCACTGTCAACAAGACTGACCCATGTTCCCTAACTTCCATACCAGATGCAACAAGCCCTTTATACAAAGCTTTTTCCAATGTGACGTCCTTACCCATTACTTCACCTGTAGATTTCATTTCAGGTCCTAAAGTAATATCAACTCTTTTTAATTTCGCAAAAGAGAACACAGGTACTTTTACATAGACGCCTTTCTTCTCGGGCACAAGTCCATTGCTAAACCCTAGTTCCTCTAGTGTCTTACCAAGAATGACCTTCGTGGCAAGATTAGCCATTGGAATATTCGTGATTTTACTTAAAAACGGAACTGTACGACTAGATCGAGGGTTTACTTCAATTACATATACCTCATCTTTACTGATGACATATTGAATGTTAAGTAAGCCGATGATATTGAGTCCTTTTGCTAATTTCTCCGTATATTCTACGATTTTCTCCATTTGCAAAGTGGTAATATTTTGTGGAGGATAGACGGCAATAGAGTCGCCTGAATGGACGCCAGCACGCTCGATATGTTCCATTATTCCCGGAATAACAACTGTATTCCCATCTGAAATGGCATCTACCTCAATCTCTTTTCCTGTTAAATAACGGTCAACCAGGACAGGATGTTCCGGATTAATTTTCACTGCATGTTTCATATAGTGTAGAAGTTCTTCTTCTTTATCGACAATTTCCATCGCTCTACCACCAAGCACATAAGATGGTCTGACTAATGTAGGATAGCCGATTTCTGTTGCGATTTTGACTGCTTCTTCAACCGAAAAGGCTGTTTTTCCTTCTGGCTGCGGGATCGCCATTTCTGATAATGCATGTTCGAACTTCTCTCTATTCTCTGCCCGATCTAAATCTTCAAGTGATGTTCCAAGGATCGTCACTCCATGTTCCGCTAATTGAGCAGCAAGATTGATCGCCGTTTGCCCACCAAATTGAACGATAACCCCAATTGGCTTTTCAAGGTCAATCACATGCATAACATCTTCAATGGTTAACGGTTCAAAATACAATTTGTCAGAAATACTGAAATCAGTTGATACAGTTTCTGGATTATTATTGATGATAATGGCTTCATACCCTGCTTCTTTTATCGCCCAAACTGAATGGACGGTCGCATAATCAAACTCTACGCCTTGACCGATGCGGATTGGGCCTGATCCAAGGACAACAACACTTTTCTTATCTGTCACTACTGACTCATTCTCATCCTCAAACGTACCGTAAAAGTATGGTGTCTCTGACTCGAATTCTGCTGCACATGTATCAACCATTTTGTATACCGGCATAATCCCTTTTTCTTTTCGCCACTTGTATACTGTTATTTCTTGTTCTTGCCAAAGAGATGCAATTTTTTTATCAGAAAAGCCCATTTGCTTACCCGTCAATAATACTTCTTCATCAAATGGATTCTGCTTTAATTCTTTTTCAAAATCAACGATGTTTTTTAATTTTTGTAAAAAGAATAAATCGATTTCGCTCCAATCATGAATCGTTTGGATCGTCACACCTCTGCGTAAGGCTTCACCGATATAAAACAAACGTTCATCACCAGCTTTTCGGATTCTCTTTTCAATTACAGCATCATCCGTATCTTCTTGTAGCTCTAAATGATGGAAGCCTGCTTCTAGTGAACGGACCGCTTTTAAGATTGACTCTTCAAATGTACGCCCGATTGCCATTACTTCGCCCGTTGCTTTCATTTGTGTTCCGAGATTCCGATTAGCTGATTCGAATTTATCGAATGGCCAGCGAGGAATTTTCGTTACGACATAATCCAGAGCTGGTTCAAAGCTTGCATATGTTTTGCCTGTTACTGGGTTCATCATTTCATCTAGCGTTAACCCAACAGCAATCTTTGCAGCTAGTTTAGCGATCGGATATCCTGTTGCTTTTGATGCAAGTGCAGAAGAACGACTTACACGCGGATTCACTTCAATAACATAATATTGATAGCTGTCTGGGTCAAGTGCAAGCTGGACATTGCAGCCTCCTTCGATCTTCAGCGCTCTAATGATTTTCAATGATGTGTTTCTAAGCATTTGATATTCACGATCACTTAATGTTTGGCTTGGCGCAGCTACGATCGAATCGCCTGTATGGACACCTACCGGATCGAAATTCTCCATATTACAGACAACGATTGCATTGTCATTCGCATCACGCATTACTTCATATTCAATTTCTTTGAAGCCAGCAATGCTTTTTTCTAACAAGCATTGAGTAACCGGACTGCTTTTTAGTCCTCCAGTTACAATTTCAAGTAATTCGTCTTCATCTGAACAAATCCCACCGCCTGTTCCACCTAATGTAAAGGCTGGGCGGACAATGACTGGGTAGCCTACTTGTTCTACGAATTGTTTTGCTTCTTCTAGGTTATGAATAATTTCACTGTCCGGTACAGGTTCGCCAAGTTCATTCATTAAGTTACGGAATAAATTTCGATCCTCCGCTTGTTGAATCGCAGATAGCTTTGTTCCAAGTATTTCGACGCCACATTCTTCGAGAATTCCAGCATTCGCAAGTTCTACTGCCATATTTAGTCCTGTCTGGCCTCCCAATGTTGGCAATAAAGCATCAGGACGTTCTTTACGGATAATTTTACTTACGAATTCAAGTGTAATCGGCTCTATATAAACTTTGTCAGCCATTTCACTGTCTGTCATAATCGTTGCTGGATTTGAATTAATCAAAATGACGCGGTATCCTTCTTCTTTTAAAGCCATACAAGCTTGAGTTCCTGCATAATCGAATTCTGCTGCTTGACCAATGACGATAGGACCAGAACCAATCACAAGGATGCTTTTTATATTTGTACGTTTTGGCATAATACTTCCCCTCCCGCCGCATGGGCTTCAATCATTTTGTAAAATTCATCAAATAGGTAATTTGCGTCTTCTGGACCTGGTGATGCTTCTGGATGGTATTGCACAGTAAATGCTGGGTATGTTTTATGTTTTAACCCTTCAATTGTTTCGTCATTCAATGCAATATGAGTCACTTCAAGGTCTGTTCCTTGAATCGAGTCTACATTTACGGTATAGCCATGATTCTGAGATGTTAAGGCAACTTTTCCAGTTCGTAAGTCTTTCACAGGATGATTCGAACCGCGGTGGCCGAATTTCATTTTTTCAGTTTTGCATCCATTTGCTAAAGCAAACAACTGATGACCTAAACAAATTCCAAAAATCGGAACTTTACCTTGTAGTTCTTTGATCATTTCAATCGCACACGTTACATCTTCTGGATCTCCAGGTCCGTTCGATAGCATGATGCCATCAGGATGGAGATTTAACACTTCTTTAGCCGTCGAATTATGTGGCACAACAATTACATCGAATCCACGATCATTCAAATCTCTTAAAATACCTTGTTTCATTCCATAATCAACAAGTACGACCCGATATCCTCTGCCTGGATTGCGATATGCTGTTTTCGTCGAAACTTGCTTAACTTGGGTAACAGGCAAAACGGTTGCTTTCATTTGTTCGATAATACTTTCCGGTTTATGGTTCAGGCCGCAAATGATCCCTTTTAATGTTCCATGGTTACGAATGATTCTTGTGAGCTTTCTCGTATCAATGCCGCTTATCCCTGGGATTCCCTTTTGTTTTAAAAATTCATCCAAAGACAATTCACTGCGCCAATTTGATGGGAGTTCCGCCACTTCTTTAACGACCATTCCAGCAATCGCTGGATGAATCGATTCAAAATCATCACGATTTATTCCGTAATTTCCGATCAGTGGATATGTTAATGTTACAATTTGTCCGCAGTATGAAGGGTCTGATAAAATTTCTTGATACCCCGTCATTCCTGTATTAAATACAACTTCACCAATTTTTTCCGTTGAGCTACCAAATGCTTTTCCAATAAAAACCGTACCATCTTCTAAGATTAGTTGTCTTTTCATTGTGTAACACTTCCTTTTTCCCATGCTACTTTACCTGCTGCAATTGTCATAACCGGCCATCCTGTACATGTTTGCCCATGAAATGGTGTATTTTTCCCTTTAGAAACAAAATCATTTCGATCAATGATTTGTTCTACTTCTAAATCTAGTAAAACAATATCTGCACAAGCTCCTTCTTTGATCTCACCATATGGAAGGGAGAATGCTTCGGCAGGTTTTTTTGTCATATAATCAAGTAACTGTCCGATAGTAAGAATGTCTGTTTTTACAAAATTTGTGTATAAAAGCGGGAACGCAGTCTCTAATCCAACAATTCCGAATGGAGCTAATTCCATGCCTTCTGCTTTTTCCTTTTCATGATGTGGGGCATGGTCAGTCGCGATAAAATCAATGGTACCGTCTAATAATCCTTCAATCAAAGCAGCCCGATCTTCTTTCCCTCTTAACGGTGGGTTCATTTTATAATTCGTATCCAATTCTGGTATATCGTCATCACATAGAAGAAGATGATGTGGAGACACCTCGGCCGTAACATGAATTCCTGCCCGTTTAGCATCTCTGACTACTCTTACCGATTCCTTTGTACTTATATGGCACACATGGTAATGACAACCCGCAGCTTCTGCAAGTAGGATGTCACGAGCGATATGTACGGATTCACATACAGATGGGATCCCCCTGAGACCATGAGCTTCAGAAAAACTCCCTTCATGGACACACCCTTTATTGATTAATGTTTCTTCTTCACAATGAGCAACGATGGGCATTCCAAGCTTTGCCGCTCGCTTCATCGCTTCGAGCATCATCCCTGCACTCTGAATCCCCACACCATCATCGGTAAAAGCAAATGCGCCTGTTTCTTTCAATGTAGTGAAATCCGTGAGTTCTTTTCCTGCTTCCCTTATCGTAATTGAGGCATATGGCAATACGCGAACATGTGCTGTTTCGTCAATTATTGAAAGAATACTCTCAAGATGTTCTTTCGTATCAGGAACAGGTCGTGTATTGGGCATCGTAGCTAGTGTAGTATAACCGCCCTTTGCAGCAGCAAGCGTTCCAGAAGCGATCGTTTCTTTATGTTCACCGCCTGGTTCACGTAAATGTACATGAAGATCGATAAGACCTGGAGCAACAAGCAATCCTGAAGCATCGATAATGTCACAATTTTCCCCTGATAAATTTGGCCCAATTTTCGTGATGACATTACCTGCTATTTCTATATCTGCATGAAATAATTGGTGGTTCTTATCGAGCAATACTCCATTTTTGATTAGTTTCTTCATGAATATTTCCCCCTTTTTTTTCTGCTAGCGCTGTTTTTAATACGGCCATTCTTACATATACACCATTTTCCATTTGCTTAAAGATACGTGATCGCTCACATTCAACTAATTCACTATCTATTTCTACCCCGCGGTTAATTGGTGCTGGATGCATGATAATAGCCCGCTTTTTCATCGTTTTCTCACGTTTTTTTGTAAGGCCGTATCTTTGTAAATAATCATCGATCATTTTCTCACTGTTTTGATGATGACGTTCATGCTGGATACGCAAAAGCATAACAACATCAGCAGTGGCAACCGCTTCATCAATAGGTTCATAACTTCCCTGATTCATATTTTGATTAAACCATTCAGGTGGTCCGGAAAAAACGACCGTCGCACCTAATCTAGTGAGGGCATCTGCATTCGATCTTGCAACCCTGCTATGTAATATGTCACCAATAATGGCAATTTTCAACCCTTTAAAGCTATGAAACTCCTGCTTAATCGTCATTAAATCGAGAAGGGATTGAGTAGGATGGTGACCGCAACCATCACCTGCATTGATCACCGGGATTTTCAATTTACCGATAAGTTCATTAAAGTATTGATCCGTCTCATGTCTAATTACAAGAGCCCCTACACCAATTGACTCTAATGTTTTTGCCGTATCGTAAAGCGTTTCTCCTTTTAGAACACTAGAAGTTCCCACATCAAAAGGAATTACTTCTAAGCCAAGCTTTCTTTCAGCCACTTCAAAACTGCTCTTTGTTCTTGTACTAGCTTCAAAGAATAAATTAGCAATCATTATCTGTTGCGACGGTCTCCACGTTTCTCCATTAGCAAACTGCTCTGCTTCTATAAGCAATTGCTCAATTTCCATCGTAGTCAATTCACTCATTGTCAATAAATTTTTCATGATAATGCTCCCTCCCCATTAACGATTAAGCTTAAAAAAATACCCTGCCATAAAAGGACAGGGTGAGGGTAGGCAGAGATAGAAGGTGAAGTACATTCACCTCTCTTTCCTATCACACCCTTGGCAGCCTCTCTGGACTTCTTTTAAAAGGTGATAAAATCTATATGGTATTTTTTATTAAAAGGATTAATTTTCAAACATATCTCCTGATACTTTTTCTCTTCCAGGTAAGATAAGATTTAGTAAAATGCCGACGATTGCAGATAATGCCATTCCAGATAAGGAAATTTCAGCCGATAATTTCAGGAATGCACCGCCAATCCCTAATACTAGTATGACAGAGGCGATCATTAAATTTCGTTTTTTATCAAAATCGATTTTATTATCGACCAGCATTCTCAATCCGCTTGATGCAATGATTCCGAACAAGAGAATGGAGATGCCGCCCATAACTGCTGAAGGAATCGAGCTAATTACTGCAGAAATTTTACCAACAAATCCGAAAATAATGGCTGTTACCGCTGCACCACCGATAATGTATACACTGTATGCTCTTGTCATTGTTAGCACACCGATATTTTCACCGTATGAGGTAAGGGGTGGCCCACCAATGATTGAGCCAATCAAAATCCCTGCACCATCCCCTGCAATCGAACGATGTAAGCCAGGCTTTTCAAGGAAGTTTCGTCCCACTACTTTACTTAATACCATTTGATGGCCAATATGTTCGGAAAGAGTCACAATCGCGACTGGAACCATAATGGCGATGACACCCCAAGAAAATGTAGGTGTGTATGTTGCAAATGGCACCATGAATTCTGGTATTTCAAACCAATTTGCTTCTCGAATTGGTTCAAAATTAACGATGCCAGCAATAATGGAGCAAATGTATCCGACGGTAATACCGATTAAAATCGGGATCAATCCGAAGAAGCCTTTAAAATAAATGTTCCCAACAATCGTTACGATTAAAGTAATCAGGGCAATTGTGATATTCGTAATACTATAAATTTGATGATCTGTATTTGGATTTATATACATCGCCATATTGACAGCCGTGGGAGCTAAGCTCAAGCCAATAACCATAATAACTGGACCGACGACAACTGGCGGCAGGATATTCATTAACCAATTTAAACCTGCTTTATAAATAATTAATGCAACAAGCCCGTATACCAAACCTGCAACGAAACAGCCGATCATGGCACTGCCGGGACCACTCGAAGCTTTAGCGGCAATAATTGGTGAAATAAAGGCGAACGATGAGCCTAGATAGGCCGGAATCTTTCCTTTTGTAATAAGTAGGTATGCTAATGTTCCTAGTCCACTTGATACGAGTGCTACCGCTGGACTTAGTCCTACTAAGAAGGGGACAAGTACTGTCGCGCCGAACATGGCGAATAAATGCTGTAAACTTAATGTAATCCAATGTCCTAATTTAGGTACATCTTCTACATCATACATGGTGTCTTTTTTCTTTACTTGTTCCACGAAAATTTCCTCCCATTCACATAAAAAAACCTCTTTGCCGTGTGCACAAAGAGGTTTGCTTAAGAGTTGATTATGCCTGTATAAAGGCATGATCACGTCTTTAGCATACTCCCCTTTGTCAGCCTCTCAGGACCACCTATTAAAAAGGGCTTTATTTATTTTTCTAATATACTTACTTGATCTTCATGATCAACTTCAGTTAAGGCGACAGATATTTTCTCCGTTTGGGATGTTGGTACGTTCTTACCCACAAAATCCGCACGTATCGGCAATTCTCGATGACCTCTGTCTATTAAGACTGCAAGCTGGATTTGTGAGGGTCTTCCCATATCAACTAGTGCATCCATTCCTGCTCGTACTGTTCTGCCTGTATACAAAACGTCATCCACGAGAATAACGGTTTTTTGCTCAATTTCAACTGGAATATCTGATCCGTTTACAATCGGATTTCCATCCGCTGTCGTTTTTGATAAATCATCGCGGTAAAGTGTGATATCAAGCTCTCCCACTTGTATTTCCTTGCCTTCGATTTCACTGATTCTTTCTGCCAATCGATTTGCAAGGTAAATTCCTCGTGTTCGAATCCCAATTAAAACGCAATTTTCAATGCCTTTATTTTTCTCGATGATCTCATGCGCAATCCTAGTCAGTGCACGACGAATCGCTTGTTCATCTAACACTATGGCTTTCTCAGTCATGTATGTCTCCCCTTCTCACTATATGATGGGTTTATTATCATTAAAAAATCCCCATACCAAGAAGGCATAGGGATTTTTTAGAATTGGCAACATAAGGTCGGCCAATTAATCCGTTTTCCTTCTCGGTCTCACTGGACCGATTTAAAGGTTCATATTTAACTTATTTTTATTTTATCTCTATTTCTCAAAGCTGTCAATTACTTTTAGTTAAGTAATCCAACACTTCTTCAAACTCTTTTGGAAGCGGTGCTTCGAATTCTATATACTCTTTCGATCTTGGATGTACAAATCCCAACACTCCCGCGTGTAGAGCTTGTCCATTTATATCCAATGTTTTCCTTGGACCGTATTTCGGATCTCCAGCGAGCGGATACCCGATGTATTTCATGTGAACACGAATTTGGTGGGTTCTCCCTGTCTCTAATTGGCATTCAACATGAGTGAAATTCTTGAATCGTTCGATTACCCTGAAATGAGTGACAGCGTTTTTTGAATTATCATCAGTCACAGTCATACTTTGGCGATCCTTCTTGTCACGACCAATTGGTGCATCAATCGTTCCAAAATCATGGGGAATCACACCGTGTACAATTGCTTGATATTTTCTAGTTACGGATTTATCAACCAACTGTTGTACAAGACCTTCATGGGCCATATCATTTTTAGCAACCATTAATAAACCTGATGTATCTTTATCAATACGGTGAACGATTCCCGGACGCATGACTCCATTAATTCCTGATAAATCTGTACAGTGTGCCATTAAACCGTTAACTAGTGTGCCAGAAGTATGGCCTGGTGCCGGGTGAACGACCATCCCGCGAGGTTTATTCACGACAAGAACATCACTGTCTTCATAGAAAATCTCTAAATTCATTTCTTCTGCGACAACATCCAATTCTTCAAGTTCAGGGATTGTAACGATGACCTCATCGCCTTCTTGGCATTTGTAATTCGTTTTCACAGCAACACCATTCACAAGAACATGGCCCTCTTTAATCCACTGCTGAACTTGATTACGAGACCATTCTGCGTTCAAGGTTGCTAACGCCTTGTCAATTCGCGCTTTACTTTCTGTTGATTCAATGTTGTATGTAAAATTAGTCATTCTTTCGCTCCTTTTTTTCTTGTCTTTCTGATAAAAACATATAAATTACGAGTAAGGCAACACCAATACAAAGTGCTGAGTCGGCAACATTAAATACTGGGAAGCTATAATTAAAAATGTACGTATGAACGAAATCCACTACTTCTTTTCTGATCACTCGATCAATGAAATTACCAATCGCTCCACCTAGCATTAAGCCAAGCGCTACTCCGAGAAGTTTGCTTTCTTTGCTTAATTTCTGAATGTAGTAGATGATGCCGATTATGACGACTATCGTAATCACGTAAAAGAACCACATTTGACCTTGAAGAATTCCCCAGGCAGCACCACGATTTCGATGTGAAGTGATATATAGATAATTTTCAATAATTTCTATGCTTTCCCCATATTCCATCTTTTTTACAACCAACCACTTCGTTAACTGATCAGCTGCAATAACCAACAGGGCAATTATATAATAGAACACATTCAATCCCCCAAACTAATCGCAATCTTTTCTTATGAATTGTAGCATAATCTTGATTCATTGCATAATGAAGATTGTTTTTTAATCCGAATTTTAAAAGGTCTGCCCCCACATCATGATGTTCTCTAAATATCATGATGTGGGAAACAGACCTGATGACACATCCTTATTGGATGACTAATTTAGTTTGTATAATGTTCCGTCATAACTGTAGCACAGCGAGGGCAAAGAGTTGGGTGTGCTTCGACTGTCCCTACTTTTTCTGAAACATTCCAGCAGCGTTCACATGTTTCACCTTCAGCTTTTTCAACTACGATTACGGCTTTTTCTAATTTAATTCCTTGATCAGGAGCCTCTTCCACTGTTCCACCTACTTCAAACTTAGAAACAATGAATAGTTGTTCAAGATTTTCTTCGATGCTATTCAACAAAGTCTTTTCTTTTTCATCTACATAAACCGTTACTTTGGCATTCAAAGATTTCCCAATCACTTTTTGATTTCTTGCTTCTTCTAACGCTTTGAGTACATCATCACGTAGATCTAAGAAAGCATTCCACTTTTCTTCGATGGTGTTCGTGTTGGTCACTGAATATTCTTCAGGCATCAATGTTAGCTGAGCGCTCTCCTCGGAAACACCAGGAATGAATGCCCAAACTTCATCTGCTGTATGAGAAAGGATTGGTGAAACAAGCTTAGTCAAACTTACTAGTGCTTCGTATAAGAAAGTTTGAATGGCTCTGCGATCATGGCTATCCGGTGCCTCACAATATAAAATATCCTTTGCATAATCCAAGTAGAAAGCACTTAAATCAAGCGTACAGAAATTATTGACAAGGTGATAGATGGATGCAAATTCATAGTTTTCATAGGCCAATTTTGTTTGTTTGATCAATTTATTCAATTTAATCATCATAAACTGATCGACTTCATGCAGATTTTCAAATGCAACTTTATCGGTTTCTGGATTAAATCCTTCCAAATTCCCTAAAAGGAAACGGAATGTATTTCGAATTTTACGATATACATCTGCCACTTGTTTAAGAATGGGGTCAGATACACGTACATCTGATTGATAGTCTACAGAAGCAACCCATAAACGAAGAATATCTGCTCCCAGTTGATTCATTACTTTTGCTGGTATTACGACGTTGCCAATTGACTTACTCATTTTACGACCTTCGCCATCAAGAGCAAAACCATGACTTAGTACGCCTTTATACGGCGCTTTCCCTGTTACTGCTACTGCTGTTGAAAGCGATGAGTTAAACCAACCGCGATATTGGTCTGACCCTTCTAAATACAAATCAGCAGGGCGTTGCAAGTCTTCACGCTCTTCCAAAACAGCTTGATGTGATGATCCTGAATCGAACCAAACATCCATAATATCTGTTTCTTTTGTAAACAGACCATTTGGACTACCAACATGTGAAAATCCTTCCGGAAGCAAGTCCTTCGCTTCACGTTCAAACCAAACATTTGATCCATGTTCACGGAATAAATCAGATACATGATTAATCGTCTCGTCTGTGATGATTTCCTGGCCATCTTCTGCATAAAAGACAGGAATCGGAACTCCCCAAGCACGTTGACGAGAAATACACCAGTCTCCACGGTCACGGACCATATTATACAGACGAGTTTCTCCCCAAGCTGGAACCCATTTTGTTTCTTCAATTGCTGTCAATAGATCGCTTCGGAAATCTTTAATGGATGCAAACCATTGAGCGGTTGCACGGAAGATTGTCGGTTTCTTCGTCCGCCAGTCATGTGGATATGAGTGGGTAATGAAGCTCAATTTTAATAATGCGCCAATTTCCTGTAACTTTTCGGTAATCGGTTTATTTGCCTCATCATAGAAAAGACCCGCAAACTCTCCTGCTTCTTCAGTCATAACCCCTTTTTCATCAACTGGGCACAAAACATCAAGACCGTATTTTTGACCAACGATAAAGTCATCTTCCCCGTGTCCAGGCGCAGTGTGCACACAACCAGTACCAGCATCTGTTGTTACATGTTCACCGAGCATGACAAGTGATTGACGGTCATATAGAGGGTGTTTCGCTAAAACGTGTTCTAGTTCATTCCCTTTTACCGTTTTAACAACAGTTGGATTTTCCCAAGCGATTGTCGTAGTAACTGCTTCAAGTAGTGCTTGGGCAACTACATAGTGTGTTCCATCCACTTCTACGACGACATATGTCAAATCAGGGTGAACGGAAATACCTAGGTTTGCTGGAATGGTCCAAGGAGTCGTTGTCCAGATCACGATTTTCGTGCCTTTTTCAAGGACATCTTTACCGTCTACAACATCAAACGCAACATAAATCGATGCTGAGCGTTTATCTTGGTATTCGATCTCAGCTTCAGCAAGTGCAGATTCACTTGAAGGAGACCAATAAACTGGTTTTTTCCCTTTATAAATATACCCTTTCTTCGCCATATCACCGAACACTTTAATTTGCTGTGCTTCGTATTCAGGCTTTAGAGTAATATATGGGTTTTCCCAATCGCCACGAACACCTAAACGTTTAAATTGCTCACGTTGACCATCAATTTGTTGATATGCATATTCTTCACAAAGCTTACGAAATTCTGCGACACTCATTTCTTTCCGCTTTACACCTTTTTTTGTTAAAGCCGTTTCAATCGGAAGACCGTGTGTATCCCAACCAGGTACGTATGGTGCGTGAAAACCATTCATTGATTTAAAACGAACAATGAAGTCCTTCAAAACCTTGTTTAAAGCATGCCCCATATGGATATCTCCATTTGCATAAGGTGGTCCGTCATGAAGGATGAAAAGCGGACGGCCTTTCGTTTTTTCCTGAACCTTTTGATAAATATTCATTTCTTCCCATGCTGATTGCATTTCAGGTTCTCTTTTCGGTAAATTTCCTCTCATCGGAAATTCTGTTTTTGGCATCAATAAAGTATCTTTGTATTCCATTATTCTTCCTCCATCCTATTAGAAAAGCTTAAATCGCGCCTTTTATGGAACTTCTCCTATCGTCCGCCACATCCTCTGGCGAACATTATAGCCAGCACATCCTGTATAATTCTGTTAAGCATATGGTTCTCCAAATACGTAGTCTGTATTTTGACTCCCTAAACTGGAGGCTATACGGAATTATGCTTTGCTGAATGCAGATAGACCCATTCTTCTATCAACATAAAAAATTCTGTAACGTTTTTAAGCAACAAAAAAAGTCCTCTCATCCCTAAAATAGGGACGAGAAGACTTATATTCCCGCGGTACCACCCTGGCTAGATAAAGTATTAGACAATCTTTATCCTCTCAAGCATTCGTAACGTGAATGTAACGCCTTGTTTACTGCCATTAACGGGTTCGACTCGGAACTCCAGGGTGATATTCAATACGTTCACTTATACCGGACTTCCACCATCTCCAGTTCGCTTAAATAAGTGTATGAATGCATTTACTATCCCTATCATCGTTTCATATCAATATTAAGTTGATTGTAAGAAATTATATGCGAAATAAGTGCAAAAAGTCAAGCAGGGATTATGAATCTTTGTCTGCAAATTCTGTTGCATCGACTTCATATTCCATTAGGTGGTCCCAGTCATCTGAACCTAGTAAATCTAACTGCGCTTCAACTAGCATCTTGAACCTGATCCTAAATACTTTGGATTGTTTTTTCAAATCTTCAATTTCCAGAGCAAGTTTTCTTGCTTTGCTGAGCGAATCATTAACTATCCGATCTGCGTTCTTCTCAGCTTCTTTAATTATCAACTTTGCTTCTTTTTGGGCGTTACGTTTTACTTCTTCGGCAGCCTCTTGAGCAATGATGATTGATTTATTCAGTGTTCCCTCAATATTATTAAAATGGCCAAGACGATCGTCTACTTCATTCAGTCTCTGTTCAAGTTCTTTTTTTTCCCGGAGAATCAGCTCATAATCCTTAATAATCTGATCAAGAAATTCATTTACTTCATCTTCATCATATCCACGGAAGCCTTTACTGAACTCCTTATTATGTATATCAATCGGGGTTAATGGCATGATGCACCTCCACGTATTCTCTATAAGTCTTATATTTATGACAACATTCACGTGTTTCCTACTAATTTCTTCGTTATTTTTTCCTGCCGATACTAACTCGCCATTTATCTTTTTTCGTTTTACCATCTATCGACAAGACCTTGGCTCTACCAAATCCTCTCACAGATAAAGTGTCACCTTCACGGCATTCCATTGAACCCTGCTCAGTACTTTTGAAATTGACCTTTACCTTGCCAGCAGCTAGTAAGGTTTGGGCTTTTTGTCTCGATAAATTAGTAAAGGCTGCAAGTAGGGCATCAAGTCGAAGCGATGATACGGTATGACTCTGCTCCTCCCAGTTCCCTTGCTCTACAATAATTTCTGTTAAAGAAAGCTTTTTTATAGAAACAGAAGCTTTGCCCATCTTTTCTAAGTTTGCAGTAAGATAATCCTCAATTTCCGCAGCCGCGATAAATTGAATATTCTGTCCATCTACTAAAATGTCACCAAATTTTTCACGCTTCAGACCAAGCGACATAAGTGTTCCTAGAACATGCCTATGCGTAAGCGAAATAAATTTCTTTGGATACGATATTTCGTATAAAGTCATTTGATAGTCTGCTTCCTCTGGAACATAATAATCGGGATAAATGAGGGCACGTTTGCGCTCTACCACTTCACTGCCTCCAAAAAATTGCAGCAAAGCGGCAGCATCATTTCCAACCAAAGCAAGTAAGATTTGTTGTTCACGCGGATTAAGAAAATCAGTTAATCTGGGAGAATAATTCTGCTTTACTGCCTCTATCCATCCAAGTGCACGATCAATAAACTCTTTTTCTTCCGGCCTGAAATGCTGGTAAATATTCATGAAATAATACTCCCTTTAAAAGGTTGTTCAAAAGGTCCAGTAAACAAGCTTGCGAATTTCTTTGTCACTTCGTCTCTTTAGTTCTTACGTATTACTGGATACCCGCAAGGTTTGAGACTATCGCTCGCAGAATTTCTTGGCTTTTTTGAACTCACACTATAAAAAATCTTTAGAGCCATGAGAAAATCTGCCGGATCCCATATCCTGCAAACTGCAGAGCAAGTATTGCAACAATTGGTGAAAAGTCAATCATTCCAAAAGACGGAACAAATCTTCTAAACGGTTCTAAATATGGCTCACTGATTCTAGCTAAAAACTGCCCAATCGCTGTTTCTCTTGCATTAGGAAACCATGACATTAAAATATAGGCAACTAGTGCATATGAATAAAATCTAATTACCGTTAATAAAATCCCAACTAACATTGTCATTTCGCTTTACCACCTCGCTTCTTCGTACTCCTCGTCCAAAGCAAACCCGGTAATATTTCCGGAAACATCCACATTATCCGGAGTACATAAGAATATATCTGTACCAATTTTTTGTATGTCACCACTGATCGCATAAACTGTCCCGCTTAGGAAATCGACAATACGTTTAGCTTGATCATGCTGGATTCGTTGCAAGTTTACGACAACTGCACGACGATTTTTTAAATGATCTGCTACTTCTTGGGCTTCTGCATATGCACGTGGTTCTAATAATACTACTTTAGAAGATTTTTGAACACTTTGCAAACTTACTACATTCTTATTTTCATTTTGGGAGGAATGCGCGCTTTTCGATGATTTCATTGGTTTCGCTTCCTTCACCTCTTCCTCGACCAATTCTTCTCTGTATTCATATTCATCATCTAATGCGAAATATGATTTAAATTTTGATACGAATGACATGAAACGTGTACCTCCTTAGGATTCCCCACCGACTAATGCAGTTCCTATGCGAATCATCGTTGCACCTTCTTCAATGGCGATAGTAAAATCATTCGACATTCCCATTGATAACTCCATACATGGTGCATGTGTCATGTTGGCAGCTTGAACTTCTTTTTGTAGCTCCTTCAATTTTTTAAAGCAAGCCCGAAGTTCATTTTCATCTTCCGTAAGAGGAGCCATTGTCATTAACCCAGCTATTTGAATATTTGTAAAAGATTCTAAATTACGAATAAACGATAACGTCTCTAAAGGAGTCATTCCATGCTTAGACTCTTCACCAGAAACATTTACCTGCACTAGACATTTTATAGGCTTAGTTGCCCGTTTTTCAATTTCTTCAGCCAATGACATCCGATCAAGAGAATGTATATATTCCACTTTATCAATGATATTTTTGACCTTCCTAGTTTGCAGGCTGCCAATATAATGCCAGGTTGGCTTGTCCCCTAATACAGCATATTTATTTAAAAGCCCTTCATCTCGATTTTCACCGAGAGACATAAGCCCAGCTTCTATTGCTTCATTGGCACGCTCCACTGAAACGTATTTTGTCACGGCTACTATCGTAATTTCATCACTGTTTCTGCCACTTTTCTGACATGCAGCTTTTATTTTTTCATCAATAATCGTTTTATTATCTACTACTCTCAATGTTCCTTTTATTCCTCCTTCCAGCCAATGAAACTCATGAGACGTCCTGACTTTCCTTGATCACGCCGATGAGAGAAAAACTTTTCGTTTTCACAGCTGGTACATAGTGTAGAAATGTCTATTTGTTCTCGAGGAACCCCGGCCTTTACTAGAATTTCAGCATTGACCTGTTTCAGATTTAGGTTATATTGTCCTTCACTAATTAAATTATATGGCTTTTCGTCATAATCTTCCAGCAATTTTTGCACAAACTTGACAACTTTATCATCAACAACATAACAATCGCCACAAATGGATGGACCAATCGTTACATGAATATCTGATGACAGGATACCCGCTTGATTCCATGACTCGATCATGGAAGTTGCAATCCCTGCGACTGTTCCCTTCCAACCCGCATGAGCTACTCCCACCATGCTATGCTTTGATGCGATGAAATAAAGAGGAACACAGTCCGCAAACACAAGGGTGAGGAGAATTTGTTTCTCTGTTGTAAAAAGTCCGTCCGATGCTTTGAGACTGGAAAGATAATCCTTCGCACCCTTTCCACAGTCAGACGGCAAAACTTTCACAATCTTTGTCTCATGCGTCTGTTCGGCGCAAACCCAATCTGTTAAAGGGAATGATAGCTTTTCAGCTAGCAGACTGCGATTTGTGACAACATCCTCCTTGTTATCCCCCACATGAAAGCCAATATTCAACGAAGCATAGGGCGCCTTGCTAACTCCACCATTTTTTGTAGTGAAACCTGCGACTAGCCCTGGAAACTTATTCATCCAGCTTTCGAGATAAAAAAACTCTTCTTCATGCAATAGAAATGGTTCTGTCATAATCCCTACCTCTTGTTTTTTATTTAGTGTATCACATTACCCTTTATTTTCACTATGAAAAGCAGAATTACTTGCTAATCATCAAGGTTTTCTTTAAATGCAAATGAATGTTCAACTAGAATAACATCTTCACCGACTTTTTTTATTTTCTTCCATGGAATGATAATCTCTTCGTCTTTTCCAAAAATACCAAGCATTCTGCTTCCATTCGATACAATGATCGCTTCAATGGAACCTGCTTGAGGATTAATAATGAGGTCCACCATATTTCCTAATCTTTTTCCATCTCCTATATTGACAATATCTTTTATTTGAAATTCAGATATTCTGACCATTTTGATCAGCTCCTCTTCTTTATTCAAAATTAAATATCCTTTTATAAAGTAAAACTTCAATCGGTGAGGATTTTCTTCATCCCCCACCTTCACATTTCCGATTCCTCCAAGCCTTAAGCTGGAGATCTTACTGCCCGTTAATGCAGGATAAAATTGCGTCTCTGCTCCGCCACTTTATTTGAATAGCTTCTCAGTTTTATCAAGCCTTCCGTCAAACTAAATCGTAGAGTTTTACGCCATGTTATTTCTTAATACTATGTATATGTTTAAAAAGAAACCACATGTACTTGATTTTAAAACTTTCTTAGTTCAATTTTTAATACACACACTAATACATAAAAAAACTCCATATTCTTGACATATGCCAAGAAATGGAGTCGGTTACTGTCCAAACAATATTTTTTATTGTTGGATATTCTTATTCATTTGCCGAATTGCTGCTTTCTCAAGTCTGGATACTTGTGCTTGTGAGATACCAATTTCCTCGGCCACTTCCATTTGCGTTTTCCCTTGGAAAAATCGTTTTCGGAGAATCATTTTCTCTCGTTCATTCAGACGACGCATTCCTTCATTCAACGCAATTTCATCAATCCATTGACTGTCTTTATTTTTTTCATCACTTAATTGGTCTAATACGTAAATCGGATCTCCACCATCATTATAAATTGGCTCGAACAATGAAACTGGATCCTGAATTGCGTCGAGTGCAAAGACGATTTCTTCGTGGGATACATCTAATTCTTTGGCAATTTCTGCAGCAGTTGGTTCGCGCAATGTTCGGCTCATCAACTTTTCTTTTACCTGCAAAGCTTTATAGGCGATATCTCTTAACGAACGGGAAACCCTGATTGGATTATTATCACGTAAATATCTTCTAATCTCTCCGATAATCATCGGGACCGCATATGTCGAAAATTTAACGTTCTGACCCAAATCGAAATTATCAATCGATTTCATTAAACCAATGCAGCCTACCTGAAATAGATCATCCACAAATTCACCTCGGTTATTGAAGCGCTGAATTACGCTCAACACGAGCCGAAGATTGCCATTTACCAGTTTTTCTCTCGCTGATGTATCGCCACCTTGCATTTCTTTAAAGAGTATCCGCATTTCTTCATTTTTTAATACCGGTAGTTTTGATGTATCAACACCGCAAATCTCAACCTTGTTACGAGACAAAATTTTTCCCTCCTCACAGGAGCTGCCTTTCAAAATTAAGTATCTCCCGGAGTCTGAAAAATATGCACAGTGAGGGATCGTTAAAAACACTGATTAAAGATCAACCCATTGCCAATCGCTATTTGCATTTAGAAAAATTTTTTTCATACCATTTTATTAAATTCTTTTCTAAGTCTTTTAATAATTCTTTTTTCTAGTCTAGAAATATAAGATTGAGAAATCCCTAACATATCCGCTACATCCTTTTGTGTTTTTTCTTCTTGTCCTGCTAATCCAAATCGTAGTTCCATAATTTGTTTCTCTCGATCAGAAAGCTGCGTAAGTGCCTTTGTTAACAATTTCCGGTCTACATTAGCTTCTAAATCTTTCGTAATTATATCTTCCTCTGTTCCAAGTACATCGGAAAGCAGTAATTCATTGCCATCCCAATCGATATTAAGCGGCTCATCAAAGCTCACCTCAGAACGAATCTTGTTATTTCTCCGCAGATACATGAGGATTTCATTCTCGATACACCTGGATGCATATGTAGCTAATTTAATTTTTTTCTCTGGATTAAAAGTATTAACAGCTTTGATTAAGCCTATTGTACCAATGCTGATTAAATCCTCGATATTAATGCCTGTATTCTCAAATTTTCTCGCAATATAAACAACAAGTCGTAAGTTTCTCTCAATTAGCATGGCACGTGCTGTTTCGTCACCTTTTGGTAATTTATTAATTAACACTTCCTCTTCTTCTTTGGAGAGCGGAGGTGGCAAGGCCTCACTCCCTCCAATGTAGAAAATTTCATCTGTTTTCAACCCGAGCTTAAACAATAATTTATACCAGTAATAGGTGAGACGTAGAATAGTTTTTTTCAATTGAATTCTCCCTTCTATTTTCTACAAATGTGAGTATGTTTTATATATCCCTTCTCATGAAACAGCTTGGACTGGAATACCGGTTACCATTTTCGGATGGACAATGCAGTCAAATTTTCCATCTGCCGATAATGTTTGGAAGGTAAAAGAGACTAGTCCAGTTTTCACGCGAAAAATATCTTTATTTTGAATAATTTCAATCCAGTCGGATTTAATCGCAGTCAACAACTGGTGATCATTGCCAACAACTTTACTTGGAATAATTCGTAATCGATCCGCCCACGTATACTGAGTGCCTCCCACGTCATTAAGTAGAATATCTGGATTTTCAAAAAGTTCTACCATATCTTTTGGAATCATATTTTCTCGGCCTTTTAGTGATAAAATCATGACTGGAGATTGCGAAATTGGATCATACAGCTGATTTCCACTATCAATAAAACCTTCAACTGAACAAATGAAATTATCAATTTTCACCGTAACTTTAACTAATTGTTGATGGTTAATCTTCGTCATTTCTATCGATTCTAAAGTCCTCCTTGAGAATTGCCATGCCAGTGGGAATCCAATCATAACAAATATCCAACTGACTGGGTCACCGAATTGATTAATCCCTTTATACATAGTGTGCTGTCCAGATAAAACGTTGTATTCAAATAAATAATGGAGACCGAGCAAAATACCTCCAGACAAGAAAGTAACGAAATACAACGTAGCCAAATTTTTCACGAAAACTTTAAACCTGCCAAAACCAAACACTGTTAAAATCATAAAAATGGAGAATAATAGTTTTACTAACACTCTATCAGCAAACAAATGATATGAAGTAAAAGATAAGACAATAATGAGAGAACCAAGGAATCCCCCCGCAAGAACTCTCCAGAAAGGAACTCTCCGCTTTAACAAAATCGCAGTCCAGTAAAGCAAAAGACAATCAAACAACCAATTCAATAACCAGATAACATCCAAATAGAGCGTCAAATATACACCACCCTTTTAGAATTGCGCAAACTCAGAAGTCAGCACGTCCTGTGTAAGCGTGTAAAGGGTACTCTTCTACCCCATCCATCAGGTTGAGCTGGACCATGAAGGAGTTCGGCTACTTACGCAATCACCAGAATTTGTTAATGAATATCTTCTTTCTCGCGAGAAAAGGGAACGCGTCTTGTTAAAACAAGACCGAAAAAATCATAATAATTTTTATCATTTTACAGAATAGCTTGCACACCTTCTGTTAGCAAAAAGTATATCGTACCTTGCATCAGAAAGTGTGTCACATTATGACTGGATATTTTAGGAGTTTTTCTGCTTTTTTGTAGAAAAAATCAAGTGAAGATCGTTCGCTTATGATCTTTGTTAGTGGAGGATACGGGACAAGGAGCGCTACTTAGAGCATACATGCTACAAAGTAAAACGTTATCTACAAAAAAAGGGGAGTGACACAAATAATGACTAAACAACGTAACATTCTTACCTTAGTTGTCATTGAATCAGGGTATTCGATAAAGTGAAACTCCCAATTTTCAAAAAGGAATGGATAAGTACGCAAAAAAAAGAGGATGACCCATATCAAAAAGGTTAGACCTCACATCATCTATATACAGTTTATGTGTATAGAGTGCGAGGATAGATCCTTAATGGGCATCCTCTCTTTATTCTGTAGAAAAGAGTCTTATTATAGAGGATGTTCAAAAAGTTCGGTAAAAAAGCTTACGAATTGCATCAAAGCTCTGTCTCTTCTTGAAATTCTCGGCTCTTTTATCCTTCTTTTTGAACACGCTCTTTTAATCTGTTAAATTTTATAACTCAACAAATTAGCGTCGTTTATTACGGTTACGTAGAAAGGTTGGGATATCCAATGCTTCTTCTGCTTGATTAGAATTACGAACAGGCTGTTGTTGCTGTTGTTGCTCGACATGTTCTTCCCTTTTTACTTCACGTTTAACTCCAGTAGTTGAAGTTGGTGATGAAGGTCGTACTTGTCCAAAAGAAGGTCTTGACGATACAGGTTTAATTTCTTCCGCTTCATTAAAGCCTGTAGCAATCACTGTTACGACAATTTCGTCTTTAAAGTTTTCGTTAATAACAGAACCGAAAATCATATTTACCTCTTGATCAGAAGCACTTGCAACAATGTCCGCTGCCTCTTGAACTTCAAATAAACTTAAGTTCGTTCCGCCAGTAATGTTCATTAAGACCCCTTGAGCACCGTCGATAGATGTTTCAAGAAGTGGACTTGAGATGGCTTTTTTTGCTGCTTCAGTCGCACGGTTTTCACCAGAAGAAATACCAATTCCCATGAGCGCAGAACCTTTATTAGACATAATCGTCTTAACATCTGCAAAGTCCAAGTTAATTAAACCAGGAACCGCGATCAAATCAGAGATACCTTGAACACCTTGCCTAAGGACATTATCAGCTTCACGGAATGCTTCAAGCATTGGCGTACTTTTATCAACGATTTCAAGTAATCGATCATTTGGAATAACAATTAGCGTATCGACTGATTCCTTCATTGCGCCTATTCCACCCTGAGCCTGTGTTGAACGTTTGCGTCCTTCAAATGTGAAGGGACGTGTAACAACACCTACAGTCAACGCTCCTAAGTCCTTTGCAATTTGAGCGATAACAGGCGCTGCACCAGTACCCGTACCACCACCCATTCCTGCCGTTACAAATACCATATCCGCGCCTTTTAACGCTTCTTCAATTTGTTCTTTGCTTTCTTCAGCCGCTTTTTTACCTACTTCTGGATTTGCACCTGCACCTAATCCACGAGTAAGTTTACCTCCGATTTGCATTTTAATTTCTGCTTTTGATAGATTTAGAGCTTGCGCATCTGTGTTAACAGAAATAAACTCTACCCCCTGGACCCCGTGCTCAATCATACGGTTTACGGCATTGTTACCGCCCCCGCCTACACCGATGACTTTTATAGTAGCTAATGTTTCTAGATTAGAATCAAACTCTAACATGATAATCCTCCTAATTTGACGATATTCCGATAATTTCCTGTCTATTCAAAAAAGTAACCAAGGATCTTTTTGAATTTAGATTCACCTTTTTCGGTCCGAGGTTTCTCCACTCGTTCTTTCGGTTGAGGCTGTTGCACTTTTTGACTCTGTTCTCGATTTTCGTAAGCAGAACCTGTAGCTACAGGCGCTTGATTATTTTTTTGTGTTCTTGCCTTTTTACAAGCATGTTTAATTAATCCAACAGCTGTTGTATATTGAGGTTCCCGAACACCAATATAATTCGGTTCAGCTGTCCTCACTCGGTTTTGGAAAATATATTGAGCAAGTTCTAAAACTCCTGGCATCTTTACAACGCCGCCAGTCAATACAAATCCTCCTGCAAGATCACTCTCGCCAATTCTATTTAATTCGTTTTGAACAAGTTCAAATATTTCTGTCATCCTTGCTTCGATTATGTCAGATAACATCAGCTGATTGCAAGGTTGGTGCTGGTCGCTACCGATAATAGGTATATTGAACACATCTTCTTCTGACGCATCATCATAAAAAGCATGCCCATGTTTAACTTTGATTTTCTCTGCATCATCTGTTGTTGTACGTAATACGATAGATAGGTCTTTAGTAATCGTCTCTCCGCCAATTGGTATCACAGATGTATGTTTCAAATACCCTTGTTCGAAAACAGCAAGTGTTGTTGAACCACCGCCAATATCGAGAAGCGCAACACCAAGTTCTTTTTCATCTTTTGATAACACAAGAGAGCCCGCAGCAAGTGGTTGAAGCGCAATATCTGTAATCTCCAAGCCTGCTCTTTCTACACATCTTAATGAATTATGTAAAATCGTGCGCATACCTGTAATTAATATCCCTCTCATTTCCAATCGAACACCAATCATGCCTCTTGGATCGCTAATCTCATCAAGCTCGTCCACTTTATAATGAACTGGGATAATATCGACAATCTCCCTGTCAGAAGGAATCGTAATCAATTCGGCTGCCTCTCTAACCCTTACAACATCCGCACTGGTTATCTCCTTATTATCACTTGAGACTGCGACAACGCCATGGCAAGGTTGTAACATTACATGATTACCGCTTATACCGACTATTACCTTATTGATTTCCATCCCAATCATTCGTTCTGCCTGTTCAACGGCCCGCTGAATAGATTGAACGGTTTCATCTATATCTACGATTGACCCTTTTTTTAATCCTTCTGATTTTACATTTCCTACACCGATTATGTTTAATGTATCGTTAACCATTTCACCAATGATTACTTTAATACTGGATGTACCGATGTCGAGACTTACGTAAATTTCATTGCTGTTCATTCCATGGCACCTCCTTCAAGTTTTAACATTTTTCTAAAAAACAACAATAGGTAATACAAATGTTCTTTCTATCCTTCATAACCATATTGTAGAGGTTGTTCAAAAACTCCGGTAAAAAAGCTTGCGAACTTCTCGGCTCTTTTTATCCTCCTTTTTGAACACGCACTTGTAGTGATATAGCTACCAAAGAATCGTTTTCTCTTTGGATAGTCTGTCTATTTTTCAAAGCAGAATCGTACATGTACTAAACAAATCAGAATTTCACATGTCATGTCATCTGTTTCATAAACGATACACTTCTTAACAATATTCGTCATGCATAACATATTTCCTTTTAAAAAACACTAATTTTTTTCTGTTTTTTCTTTAAAAAGGGACCATTTTGTTAACATTACGCGCCGTATAACTGCTATATTTTGAAACAATCTTACACCAAATGCAAAAACAGCAGCTAAATATAAGTCTACACCAAGATGTACGCCTAGAAAAGCTAAACTTGCAGCCAAGATGATATTAAAGAAAAATCCAGATACAAAAACTTTTTCATCATAGATATTTTGTAAATGCGCCCTAATTCCGCCAACTAAAGTATCTAATGCTGCAAGAATCGCGATCGACAAATAATTCGCATATTCAGCGGAAATCTTGATATCTGTTAAAAGGCCTAAAGTGATGCCTACTAAAAGGCCAAAAATAGGAAGCCACATAGGTTATTTGTCCTCCTATTCATCAATGGGTTCCATATATTGAATATTTAATGAGTTTTGATAAGAAGGTAGCGTTACTTTGTCCAATGGATTAGAAATAGTAACCTCATAATTATCCACATAAAAATTATCGATTGTCGGAGAAACCTGAATCCTTTCTTTAAGTTTCTTGGCGTCTGTTGCAAGTACCCTTACTTCAATTGAATCCCTTGATACACTCTTGCCATCAATCTTTGTTTGTCCATTAATATCTCGAATAACAGATGTAGTAATAATCCTCTGCCCATTTATCGAAATCTCTTTTGCGTCGTATAGGTATAACTCATTTAGCAGCCGTTTTAAAAGCTCAGGAGAAACACTCGGAATGTTCTCACCTAATAGAATATTTTCCTCAATTGGTTTAATGATTAAAATAATTCCTTTTCCACTCACTTCAGTCATTCCTGCTTCGCTTTTGAGCTCTTCCAACGTCTCACTTAGAATTTGCTCCTTACTCTGACTTCTTGTTGTATCGTATTGAGCAAGCTTTTCTTCTAAATTACTGATTTCCTGAACCAATTCAGTTTGGACTTTCTGCTCCTTTAATATACCGCTTCTAAGCTCGTAGGAATCACGCGTATCCCTTACCTGCTTGACGGATGGTTCTTTAATCGTTTTATATTGAATGGCTACCATAAATCCAATGATCACCGCAACTAAAGTAAAGGCAATTTTATTCCTTTTTTTCAAAAGTGTCACCAAGCTTTCTTTGGTACGGTGAATTTTCTTAGCTACTAAATACCGGTTCCATTTCCACTTCATTTTGCTTCAATATCGTGAATATGATATTTTCATTCACTAATTGATCTTTGACTCCTCCAGCTAAGTTAAGTGAAGCCTCCAACACGTTAGTATCCCCAATTGCCGTGATCACAAAAGGTGCAGGATACTGCTGTCCGTCCACAGTAATTACAGGACCATTGCAAACAATATACGAATTATGATTCAGCCTCTGTCCGTTAACAGCCACCGCAGCTGCACCTGATATGTACAATTCATTAATGACCTTAAAAACATGCTGTTCATGAACTAGGTAATCATTTATATTATCATCTACTTTTCCAGTCATACCGTCTGCAAGCGTCACGGTAAGTCCTGGTCCTTTCACTTTAATCTTCCCCAGAAACATCCGATATTTCTTAGCTTCTTTTGCAAGTTTAAACGAGGATTCCTTTTCTTTTGAAAGGTCTTTTTCAATATCTGTTACTTGTGCCTGCTTTTTCCGTAATTCCTGACTGAGTTTCCTGTTCACTTTCTCTTGTTCGATTAGCTGTTCTCTAAGCTCATATTCTCGATCCCACGTTTGATTTACTAGGTTTGCTTCCCTCTGTTTTTGCTTTGTTAGATTATAGGAAAAAGCAACCATAAACCCAAGGACAAGACTCACAATGGAAAGGATGACTTTTCTACCTTTAATCATTTTCATCTTGTTTCTCCCCATCAATCTCTTCCGTTAGATTAGGGGTATCATAAGCTTTAAAGAAAGAGCCCACCTCAAGATTAATGACCCCTTTTATATTTGGATCTAATTGAGCAACAATCGAAGGGTAATGTATCATTTTCTTGGATAAAGTTCTGCTAGTCGCACTCACTTCAAACCCATCATTCATAAACAACGTTATATGATAGACGTCCGTTTTGGTAGGTTCCTTACGAATTTCAGAAATTGAGTTTCGAATTTCTTCAGGCAATTCTTTCAATTCATCCAATAATAGGTTTAATGCATCACCTTCAGTAAAATCAATCAGCACAGGCGCGAAAACTGGAATTTCTTCGCGTTCAAGCTTGGTCAGGATCTTGCCGTTTTCCATGATTGGATAAAATTGACTATTTTTTGAAAGATAAGCGATTCTTTCAAATTCGGTTATCGTGAGCAACACTGAATTTGGAAATTGTGTTGAAACGGTAACAGACTCAATTTCCTCTTGACTTTCTTTCATTTTTTTTATCATTTCACTTTTGTTAACTTTCCAAATGTTAGTATCAATTGTTAAGCCACTTAACGTAATAATTTGATCTGATGATAAATATTGATTCCCCCTTACCTTAATTTCTTTAATATGGCTAAGTGGAGAAAGAAAATACAAAACACTAGCAATTAGAATAAAAAAGAATGATAGCAATAGAATCAACCTTCTATTCGCTTTTCTTTTTCTAAGCTTCTTTAATTTTGGGATACGATCTTCAATGGAAACAATTTTTCCTTTTTCCATCTCCCTCACCTCTTCCTGAAAACAAATGGACTATGCTGTAATCCGCCTGCTGCCAATTGGCAGGAATAAGATCTCATAATAATACGAATGAGATTATTTCAGGATATTTTTATAGCACACGATTAAGCATGATTCGTATACTACATAAGTTATTTCCGACCAATAATTTCGACTTCTGTTTCAAGTTTAACCCCAAATTTTCCGTATACAGTATCTTTTACATGCTGGATTAAAGCTAACACATCCTTTGCACTACCTTCACCCGCATTGACAATAAAATTCCCATGCATTTCAGAAATCTTTGCTCCACCAATTGCATGCCCTTTTAATCCAGCTTCCTGAACAAGCTGGCCAGCATAATGTGGCAGCGGATTACGGAAGATGCTTCCTGCACAAGGCAAATCATATGGCTGAGTTTCTTTTCTATAATTTTTATTGTTCTGCATTGCAGCAACAATTTCCTCCCGGTTGCCTGATTTTAATTGAAAAACAGCCGATAAAACAATGCCCGGTCGTTTTTTTTGAAGGATCGAGGTTCGATAAGAGAATTCCATTTCTGCTGCTGATAACCATTGTAGTGTTCCATCAGCAAACAGAATATATGCTTTTTTTAATACTTTAGAAATATCTGAACCATGGGCACCAGCATTCATATACACAGCGCCACCAACTGAACCGGGTATTCCACTCGCGAATTCTAAACCCGAAAGTCCTTTTCTGCTAAATTGTACAGAAAGACTTACAAGTGAGAAACCTGCCCCTGCTGTGATATCAGTACCTTCTATTTCTAATGAGTCTAATCCCTTACCTAATTTAATAACAGCACCTTTTATACCTTGATCTGAGACGAGCAGATTTGATCCACGGCCTATTGCTCGCCACTCGATGTTATGTTCCTTTATGATCTCCATCGCTTTTTCTAAATTTTCAAGGGACGATGGCTCAATGAAAATCTCTGCCGGACCGCCGACTTTCATTGTTGTATGGTTTGCAAGTGGCTCGTTTTCACGCACCTTACCTACTTCCATCTGATTTAATTTCTCTATTACTTCTTTCATCATAATCCTCCTTCATTTCAAGTTCTTCCATTGTATGCTATAAAAGTTTGAACGGTTCGATTTGAATAATCCGATCGCCTCTCTATAAAGTGAAACTTCAATCAGTGAGGGTTTTACTACCCGTTAATACGGAATAAATTCTGATGAGACATCGCATATTATATGTATAGAAACGGTGAATATCAATGATCTTTTTTCACTAAATTTCCTAGTAATTTTTTTCTAAGATATAGAAAACAAAGCACTGTCAGCTTTTACCCTCTTATACTATAGTCTAAACACCCTTTCATTACCACAATAAACACTGGTTTTTAATCCAGAAACAACTTGGTAATATTTGAATTAAATAAGGAATATGCAAACGCTTTTCAAAAATAATCCTAAAGACCCATAACACAATTTTGAATGTATAAAAGTTTGTACTTAGTATACAGATTAAACAGACTTATGTACGCTCGAAAAAGAAATTAGCACTATTTTTTCAGAGGATAGGAAATTTTTGACCTTATGGTGTTGCAGATACATGATTGGTGATGCATAACTATTTCTCGATAGTTCTTATTCCTATCTAGTACAGAACACATACTACGTCCTTATGATTCAAAATAGGAATTGCCCATAGAAAGAGATTCCTCATTCTTCGGGCAATTCCTATTCACCTTGACATATAGTTAGATATGACAGTGTTACCGTCCATTCAAATCATCAATAGGAGGCAATGCTTTGATTTTTAATACCTTGAATATCTACTTATGTTTAATAACACTCCTATTGCTATTAGCATCAAGGTTAAAGATGATCCGCCATAACTTAGTAACGGAAGTGTTATTCCAGTTACAGGCATTAGCCCTGTCACGACTCCGATATTAATCATCACCTGAATTGCTACCATTGCAATGATTCCGACTGCAACAAGACTCCCATATAGATCTGGAGCTCCTAACGCAATCCGGACCCCTCTCCACAAAAGCAACGCAAATAATAAAATCACCAATGTCCCACCTATAAACCCAAGTTCTTCTGAAATTATGGCAAAAATAAAATCCGTTTGCGGTTCAGGCAAGTAGAAAAACTTTTGTCGGCTTTGTCCAAGTCCAAGTCCAAACAATCCGCCAGGACCGATTGCATAAAAGGACTGAATCATTTGAAAGCCACTATTTTGCGGGTCTGCCCAAGGATCTAGAAAAGAGGTAATTCGCTTTATTCGATAAGGTGCCGAAGCAATGAGAGCCACAAAGCCTGCTACTCCAAGTAAACCGAGCCAAGCAAAATGTATCACCCTTGCCCCTGAAATAAAGATCATAACAACACAAGTTCCTACCATGACTGTACCTGTCCCAAGATCAGGCTGTAACATGATTAGGCCAAACGCTAAAAACACAAGCCCCAACGAAGGCATTAATCCCTTCTTGAAGGAGGTAATGAACTTTTGCCGTTCTGATAAAAATTTCGCTAAAAATGCAATCATGGCTAATTTCATAAACTCTGATGGCTGAATCGAAAATGCACCAACACCAATCCAGCTTCGTGAACCATTTCGCTCTACACCTATACCAGGGACTAAAACAGCGAGCAGTAAAACAAAACAAACGATAACAATGAGCTTTGCCCATGTTCTCCATGTCCAATAATCAACATTCATGATGAAGAACATGCAGACGACCCCAACTCCAGCAAATAGAAGCTGTCGTTTTGCAAAGTAGAACGAGTCTCCCTCAAACTTGTAAGCAGCCCATATCGCACTAGCACTATACACCATGATTAACCCAATCGCCAGCAAACTTAAAGTAACAATAATTAAAATAAAATCCGGATTTGATTTTTTCAACGGCACTGTCATACACCTCTAGTACGTATTAGAGCCTGTACGAGCCTTCTATTCTTATCACGCTAATTTAAGCATAATAAGTCAAAAAAAGTGACAAGTACGTTTCCCCCCTTATTATCGGACTGTAATCGTACCGAAGCTTAAGTGGAGGTTTAGTTCAATCAATCGGGTTCGTAGCGTTAATCAAGATTCGCGATGCTAGAATGAGATTAACCATCCGTTGAGTATAAACTATACTCCAAATAATAGGAGTTTTACTCTATCACTTTTTTTAAAAGATGTCATTCAAACAAGAGAAGCAGAAATCATTCTCCATTATGCAAGCTCAGTGTTCTGAATAAGAAGCTCTTATTTCAGTTTATGCACTGCCTCCATAAACATGTCTCCTCTTATTTCGAAACTTTTATACTGATCCCAGCTTGCACATGCAGGTGAAAGTAGGATACAATCCCCTTCTTTTGAAACTTCATACGCTGCGGGTACGGCTTTCTCTACATTATCGACATGTTTTACAATAGATATTCCTACATCACGTGCAACCCGTTCAATTTTCTCTGCCGTTTCACCAAATGTAATAACAGCTTTTACATGCTTTAAATATGGTTTTAGTTCATCAAATTCATTACCTCGATCAAGTCCTCCAGCAAGCAAGATAACCGGAACATCAAATGATGATAGTGCCATTTGAGCCGCTAAAATATTCGTTGCTTTAGAGTCATTATAAAACATTCTTCCCTCAATCGTTGCTACATATTGAGTTCTATGTGTAACTCCTTGGAAGGTTTGAAGAACATGCTGGATTGCTTCGTTCTTGACATTTTTAAGTTTTGCAGTTGCTACGGCCGCGAGTATATTTTCTAAATTATGCTTTCCAGGTAGACGAATATCTGAAACATTAACAATACGCTCACCGCGGAAATATACGGCATTACCTTCAATATACACTCCATTTTCATGCTTGTTAGTTATTGAAAATGGAACAAGCTCTGCCAAAGAATTCTTTGCCATATTCATCGTTTCTTCTTGATTCGCATTATAGATAAAATAATCACTGCCGATTTGATTTTTCATAACCGCCGTTTTCGCTTCAATGTACTCCTGTTTTGAATCATGGTAATCAAGGTGAGCATCATAAATATTGGTTACAACTGCGATTTCTGGCTTAAATCTATCAATCCCCATCAATTGGAATGATGATAATTCAATCACAATCGTTTCATCAGCTGTTGCATTTTCTGCCACACCTGAAGCAACCGTACCGATATTCCCAGCGATCAACGGCAACTTTCCACCCTCTTTGAGCATTTCAAAGATAAGCGTCGTAGTTGTTGTTTTTCCATTCGTTCCCGTTATCGCAACAAATGGCGCTTCACTTACATGATAGGCCAATTCAACTTCCGTGATGACTGGAATGCCTCTTTCAATTGCGCCCTTAACAAGCGGATTTCGATAAGGGATCCCTGGATTTTTCACAATGAGTTCAAAGCCCTCATCAAGTAATTCAATCGGATGACTTCCACAAACAACTTTGATCCCTTGTTCCAGTAAGCCTTGTGCTTCTGGATTCTCTGATAATGGCTTCATATCATTGACTGTAACAAAGGCACCTAATTTATGTAAAAGGGATGCTGCGGTTACTCCACTTTTCGCTAATCCCAACACTAATATTTTTTTTCTTAAATAACTTGTAGTCTCTTTCACTTATAACCACACCTCTAAATAGATTCCTAAAATAGCAAATAATAAGCCGACCGACCAAAATGTAACGACAACTCTCCACTCGGACCAGCCAACCAATTCATAATGGTGATGCAAAGGACTCATTTTAAAAATCCGTTTTCCTGTCGTTTTAAAGGAGGCAACCTGTAAAATAACAGATAGTGTTTCAATGACAAATACCCCGCCAACAATAACCAATAGTAGCTCTAGATTTGTTAACAGTGCGATGGCAGCAACAGCGCCACCTAATGCCAAAGATCCGGTATCTCCCATAAACACTTTTGCAGGATGCGCATTGAATACAAGGAATCCAAGGACGGCCCCTACTACGGATACAGAAAAAATCGCGACATCGTATTGTGATTGGTACCAGGCTAACACAGCGAATGCACCAAAAGCAATCGCAGACGTTCCTGAAACAAGTCCGTCCAAGCCATCTGTTAAATTAACAGCATTTGAAAAACCAACCAACCAGAAAATCACAATGATGATATAAAACCAACCTACATTTAACGCCAAATCGGTTCCTGGAATAGCAATTTCAGGTACGAAAGCATCTGTCTTGCGATAGATTAGATAAAAAATGACGGATATGATAATTTGTCCAATTAGCTTTTGACGTGATGTCAAGCCCAGATTACGTTTCATTACCACTTTTATAAAATCGTCAAGGAAACCTAAAAGGCCAAAACCAATCATAACTAACAACAATAAATATATTTCTATAGATGGTTCAGAAAATTTAAATACCATTGTCAATGTTGTAATCGCAACAGCAAGTAAAATGACCAAGCCGCCCATTGTCGGTGTCCCAGATTTTTTCTGATGAGATTTAGGTCCTTCTTCCCGAATGCTTTGTCCAAATTTGAGCCTACGTAAGAAAGGGATAAAAATTGGTGATAGAAGAACTGTAATTAAAAACCCTGTCAATATTGTATAAAAAATTACTTGTTCTAACATGAATCTATTCCCTCATTCCTAATGCAGTATTACAATTTATAAATTCCACTGCCGTTATTTCATCCATTTCATAATATGTTTCAGATGCTTTATTCAGAATACTTATATTACTTTTCATAATAATCATTTTTCAAAATTCCATCTCTTTCTGTTTTTTATAGTACGTATAATAGAGTAAAACTCAATCAGTGGGGTCTTCCCCCCACCTATGCCTCTTCGATTCCTCTAATCCTTGAGATTGCTTGGCTTATGAGTAGAAGTTTTCGCTAGACATCAAAACTGGTTGAATTAACATATAGTTATATAGGTTGAAGGAAAGAAATACCACTCTTTTTTAAGTATACGCAAACTAGCCCTAATTACTTCCTATTTCGTAAAATCGCTTCTTTCGCAACCAATCTATCATCGAAGTCAAGCACTTGATCACCGATAATTTGATAAGTTTCATGTCCTTTTCCAGCGATTAATATAACATCTCCACTTGTTGCAACAGAGATTGCATAATCTATCGCTTCTTTACGGTCTTGGATGACCTGATAATTCTTCTCATGAACTCCCTTTTCCATATCTCGCAAAATTTGTGTTGGATTCTCACTTCTAGGATTATCGGAAGTGAAAATAGGGTCTGTCGCCCACTCTGATGCAATTTTCGCCATGATTGGCCGTTTTGTTTTATCACGATCCCCACCACAACCCACGACAACAAATATTTTCTTATGTGCAAATTCACGCACTGTTTTCAAGACATTTTCAAGACTGTCTGGCGTATGGGCATAATCGACAATTACCGCAAAATCCTGACCTCCCTGGACAAGCTCAAAGCGGCCAGCCACTCCTTGAACAGATTCAAGTGACCGTATAATTGAATCAAGTTTTACTCCAGCACATAAAGAAGCCCCTATGGCAGCAAGAACATTATAGACGCTGAATTTACCAATTAGCTTTAGGTTCACGGATTGCTCTCTTCCAGCTGTTACCAATGTAAATTGAGTTCCACTAGAATGAATTGAAATATTCTTAGCCATAATATCTGCTTCTTGATCAATTCCATATGTAAGAATATGTGCAGCCGTTGCCTTGATGAAATCTTCTGTCGCCTCATCATCTGCATTCAACACCGCGTATTTTGGTCGATTATCTAGGTAAGCATTGCCAAGCTGTGAGAAAAACAAGGATTTTGCAAACTTATATCGTTCCATCGTTCCATGAAAATCAAGATGATCTTGGGTAAGATTCGTAAATACGGCAATATCATAATCACAGCCATGAACCCTTCCAAGTTCCAGTGCATGAGAAGATACTTCCATAATGGCTGTATCCACTTGAACTTGCGTCATCTGATGAAAAATTTGTTGTAACGTAATGCTGTCTGGTGTCGTATTTTTTGTGTCAGCTTTTTTGTCGCCAATTTTCGTGTACATCGTTCCGATTAAACCTGTTGCCACATGCTCATCCTGAAAGATTTTTTCAAGTAAATGACTCGTTGTTGTCTTGCCATTTGTTCCTGTTATACCAATTAGTTTAAGCTTTTGGGTAGGATGATTGTAAAAGGCATCGGCAACGACTGCCATAGCTCGTTTGGTATCACGAACGACATACACTGGAACTCCTACATTCATTGGTTTCTCAGCTAAAATAGCGGCTGCACCTAATTCGACTGCTTTTTCTGCAAAGTCATGGCCATCCACTGTATAACCTTTCACACAAACAAATAAACTGCCCTCTTTTACTCGTCTTGTATCATGTTCAATGGAGGTTATTTCAGGATTTTCCCCTTCAAACAAAGTCAAAGAATGTAAGGTTGAAAGTATCGCTTGAAGTCTCATTTTTCCATTCCTCTCTGCCTATTTAAAGGCATAATTATAATGTATTGCAATCAATCTGTCGAGGTTAGGATTAGTCCTTATGTAAAACAGACATGAACAATCCTTTCACTGCGTAAAAAAACCGCGGCTGAAATTAACCCAGCCGCTTGATTTGTTTCTTTATTATTCTATACTTATTCTGAACTTTCGCCAAGATAAATTCTAATTGTTGACCCTTCTTTTACTTTTACACCTGCTTCTGGAGATTGTTTTACTACCATAGTCCCATCCCCGCTTACATCTAGATTCACTTTGCCGATAAGTTGTGTTTGCAATTCCTTTGCAGTTAATCCTACTACATCCGGTAATTCAACCATGACAGGATCGTCCCACTTCGTTTTCTTTTCAATTTGTGTATCACGCGGTTTCACACCCATTGTCCGCAGTGCATCCTCCATAATATTTCCTACGATAGGTGCAGCTACTACCCCACCAAATTGAACAGTTCCTTTCGGGTTATCGACCGCTACATAAACGACAATTTCAGGATGATCCGCTGGTGCAAAGCCGATGAATGAAACGATATAGTTATTCTCTAAATAACGTCCATTCTCCGCTTTTTGCGCAGTACCGGTCTTTCCACCAACACGATATGAATCTACATATGCCCCAGTACCACTTCCTTTTGCTACAACAGCCTCCAGTGCCCCTCGGATTTTTGCCGAAGTTTCTTCAGAAATAACCTTCCTTTTCGCTTGGGGCGATTTCCGCATGATTGTCTCACCTGTTTGTGAATCAACCATTTCTTTAGCGATGTAAGGGGTATATAATGTACCGCCATTTACCGCTGCGGCTACAGCCGCTACCTGTTGAATTGGAGTGACCGATACACCTTGTCCAAACGCGGTAGTAGCCTGTTCAAGAGGACCTACCTTATCGATGTCGAACAGGATTCCTGTCCCTTCACCTTGAAGGTCAATCCCTGTCTTTTGCCCAAAACCGAAATCACTAATATATTGAAAAAGTTTGTCTTTTCCAAGCCGCATTCCTAGCTCCACAAAACCGGGGTTACATGAATTTTGAACGACTTCCATGTACGTTTGCGATCCGTGTCCCCCTCTTTTCCAACAATGAAGCTTTGTTCCCGCCACTTCGATGTATCCTGGATCATAGAACGTATCCTTCTCAAGGTCAACCTTCCCTTCCTCCAATGCTGCGGCAAGAGTAATAATCTTGAAAGTTGAACCCGGCTCATAAGAACTCCACACAGGAAGATTTCGGTTATAAACTTCACTTTTCACATTTTGAAAGTTGGCAGGATCAAATGTTGGTCTGCTTGACATTGCTAGAATTTCCCCGTTGTTTGGGTTCATTGCAATGGCAATGATACCATCTGGATTATAAGTCGCTTCAGCAAGATCTAGCTCCCTTTCAATAATCGTTTGAATCCTGTTGTCTATTGTCAATTTCAGATCATCACCATTTACGGGTGCACTAAAGTCATCCGCCATATTTTCTAATTTTTTCCCTTTTGCATCGGTGTATAATTTCACATACCCTTTTTCACCGCTTAATTCTTTATCATAGGAAAGCTCAATTCCCATTAATCCTTGATTATCAGCTCCGGTGAATCCGAGCACATGGGATAAGTATTCACCAAATGGATAATATCGCTTCGAATCCTCGGCAATGTATACCCCTTTTAGACCTAGAGCTTTCACTTTTTTTGCCTTTTCATGAGAGATTTTTCTTCCTTCGGGAATTCTTTCGCTCGAAGTATGTTTTGTAATTAGTTTATATGCTTTTTCTTTGTCCATGTCCAACACGGAAGCAAGTTGTTCTGCTGTCTCAGCAGGATTGACAACCTGCCTTGGAATGACATATACCGTCGGAGCCGAGATATTCGTTGCCAATGGGACACCATTCCGATCAAGAATTTGCCCTCGCATTGGTTCAAAAGTAATATTTCTGCTCCAAGAATCTTCAGCAAGTCCCGTTAATTTCTCTCCAAGATAAAATTGAACAATTCCTAATCGAATAACAATGATCGTAAAGACCGTTAGCCCAATAAGCAAGAAGATTGCCAACCGTTTTCTTACCGTTACATTTGAAACACGCACAAAAAGGCACCTCCATTTTCATCCTGCTTGTACAAGTTATATGTTGTTCAAGAAATAACTAGAACAAAATGAAGGTGTTGGATTTAAGAATACTAGTTTTAATACAAAAACCGAATGGTGTTAAAACATTACCAGTTATTATGAAGGATATACCATTAAGTACGCTACACTCACATAATCACAATGGTGGCGGTACGGATCCAGAATTTTGGTTCCTTTCTAAATAAAATCAGTATCCCTGATAGATGGTTTGGCTATATTAGTAAGTTGCGCAGACCCGCCCCATGTCCTTCATACAAAAAAAGAAAGGATGAGGAAATCCTCATCCTCACCCTTTAATCAACCACTTCGTCTTCTTTATCTTTAGATTTCATTTCTTCTTGAACAATATCTCCAGGCTTTTTCAAGTTTACGAGGAAATAATCTGCCTCTTTCATAACGGCGCCTACTTTAAAGTTCTGACTCTCGACATACCCGTTTCCTGCAGCATTTAATTTCAATTTCGCAATATTCGCCAGCTTCATGACGTCTCTTAAAGACCAACCGGTTAAATCTGGAGCAAGCATATCTCCTTCTGTTCGGAGGATGATCTTTTCACCTTCTAGTAAAATAGTTCCAGCTTTTGGCGCCTGATTGATAACCGCAGTACCTTTTCCAATCGTAACGACTTCGTATCCAGATTCTTTAAGATTTTCCACTGCAGACTTCACAGGTCGATCCGTATAATCGCTAATTTTCTCTGAGGTTTGATTTGGAATATTAGCTGGTTCAATATTTAAATATTGCAGGCTACTTTTCATAACTGGGTTAAAGATCTCGGCTACTGGGTCCGACCCAACTTCACCGGCTTTCAGTTTTGGTTTTTTTATCGCGACATACACAACCAGTTCCGGATCATCAAGTGGCGCCATTCCTAAAAAAGAAAAAATATAGTTTCCGCCACCTCTCGATATACCATCACCTGTGCTAAATTGAGCAGTCCCCGTTTTTCCAGCTACTTCATAGCCATCAATTTTGTATTTTTTTCCTGTCCCGTGTTCTGCAGTAAGGACAGTACCTAAATACTCACGAACCTTTTTCGCAGTTTCAGCCGATATCGGCTGTCCTGCCATAGTTGGATTGGTTTTTTTTATGGTTTCGTTCGTATTTGGATCGCTCAGCTTTTTAATCACATAAGGTACCATCATCTTTCCATCATTAGCTATAGCAGACGCTGCTTGAATTTGCTGAATAGCAGTCATCGAAGACGCTTGTCCAACAGAAGTCATTGCTTTATCACGTTTATATTTGTACTGAATCGTACCAGTTTTTTCAAAAGGTAAATCTATTCCAGTAAGACGATCTAAACCAAACTTTGTAAGATAATCACGAAATTTATCTTCTCCAAGACGGTCCATCGCTATCGTAACAACTCCAACGTTAGAGGAACGTTGAATCCCTTCAAGAAATGACATCTTTTCCCCGCTAGGCATTCCGCTATGGTCATTAATAGGTTTCGTTCCTTTTATGTTATAACTTCCCGAAACAAAGGTGTCATTAGGGTTAAATACGCCTTCCTCAACCGCTGCCGCTAAGGTAAATATCTTCATCGTTGAACCAGGTTCATAAGGCTCCTCGATCGCTAGGTTTCTCCACGTATCTGTCAACCCTTCTCTCGTTTTCGGATGAAAGGTCGGCCTTTGACCCATCGCTAAAATTTCACCTGTTTTTGGGTTGGACACGATTGCAATGATTTGTTCTGGATCATACTTTTCCTGTACTTTAGACATCGAATCCTCTAAAAAGGTCTGGATCTTTTTGTCAATCGTTAAAGAAACATTTGTACCATTCACTGGCGCTATTACATTTTCTTTGCTATTAGGCAATGAGAAGCCCCATCTATCACCATCAAATGTTAGCTTTCCATCTGTTTTCTTTAATTCTTTATTTAAGAATTTTTCAATCCCCATCTTACCAATCATTTCATTTGACTTTTCATCTTTTTCAATATAGCCAATTAAATGGGATGCAAACACTCCATTTGGATAAAAGCGTTTATTTTCTCGACTAAATGCAATTCCAGGGAGCTTCAATTTCTCAATTTTTGATTTAACCTCGTAGGAAATATCTTTGCCGGCATTTCCGAATTCCACTTGTTTCTTATCTCTTGAAAGTAGAGCGTATATATCCGCTTCATCCATATCAATTACTTTAGCTAATTCTTTGGCAGTTCGTTTCGGATCAACCACATAATTGGGTTTCATCTTTTCGTCCAATACGGCAAATAGAGTATATGAAGCCGTATCTTCCGCAATAACTTCTCCATTTGTATCTAGAATGCTGCCTCTTTTCGCTTCAAGCACCCGTTGTTTTTCGTATTTTTTTTCCATTTTTGCTGCTAGAACTTCTCCACCAGCTTGTCCTGTAGCCTCAATATAGAAAAAACGGGCAAGTAACGCAAAAAAGAGCAGCCCGAATACTACGAATAAAAACGCTGCTCCAAGCTTCATATTTTTTTGCTTCATTTGCATTATTCCTGCACAACCTTTACATTATTTTCATTAAGCTTTAAACCAAGGTCGGCTGCTTTTTTCCAAATCCTTTCATATGTGCTTAATTCACTGACTTGTTCTTTTAAATCTACATTCAACCGAGTCTGCTCATCAATAGAATGATTTGTCATTTGAATTGATTTATTCGTTTTATAAATCGCTGCCTGATTGGAAATAACTTTGGTCCCTAGAAAAGCAATAGCAAGAGCAAGAGCACAGATTAATATCATTTCACCAAAGGAAATTTTCATTTTACGGACAATAACAGTTTGTACAGATCTTTGTTGCTCTTGAATCTGTTGTTCTTGAATTTTTTTCGCAACTGAGCTCATTTTGATTCCCCCTTATCTTTTTTCAGCGATCCTCAGCTTGGCTGAACGTGAGCGATTATTTTCTTCCAATTCTTCTTGCGATGGTAGAATAGGTTTTCTTGTGATTAATTTTAGAATGGGTTGAAATTCTTCAGGAATGACAGGTAGACCGTGCGGCATTTCCGGTAAATCACTGTTCTGTTTAAAAACAGATTTACAAATACGGTCCTCTAATGAATGAAACGTAATCACAGAAATTCTACCTTCTGGCTTAAGTAATGCTATCGCTTGTTCAAGAGAGTCTTCGAAAACACCCAGCTCATCATTTACAGCAATTCGTATCGCCTGAAATACACGTTTGGCCGGATGACCGCCTTTACGTCTTGCAGGAGCTGGTATTCCTTCTTTAATTAATTCAACAAGTTCACCGGTTGTTTCAATCGGCTTAATTTCACGAGCTGCCTCTATTTTCCGAGCAATTTGCTTAGAGAACTTCTCTTCACCATATCGAAAGAAAATTTTCGTTAACTCCTGGAATGTCCAAGTATTTACTACGTCATAAGCGGATAATCTTGCACTTTGATCCATTCTCATATCTAGTGGTGCATCATGGTGGTAGCTAAATCCACGTTCAGGGGTATCAAGTTGCGGAGATGAAACACCCAAATCATATAAAATTCCGTCCACTTCATGAACATCTCTTAGTAAAAGTTCTTCTGCAATATGTTTGAAATTATTTTGAATTAATATCACTCTATCGCCATATTCTTTCAATTTTTCATGAGCATTCTTGATGGCTGTTTCATCTTGGTCAAAAGCATAGAGTTTGCCTTTATCCGAAAGCTGAGATACTAAATAGGCGCTATGGCCTGCTCCTCCAAGTGTACAATCGACATATATGCCATCTGGCTTAATCTGTAATCCATCCACAGTCTCTTTGAGTAGTACGGTAGTGTGTTCAAACATGTAATACATCCTTCCAATCGATTAGTGATGTAGATTCTTCGTTTAAATATCGAAGCCTATCATATTCTCGGCTATTTCAGCGAAAGAATCTTCTGATGTTGAAAAATAGTTTTCCCAAATGGTCTTGCTCCAAATCTCAATTCGATTGGAAACTCCGAGAATAACACATTCTTTTTCTAATTTTCCATATGAAGTAAGTGGTGTGGGAATATTAATTCTTCCTTGTTTATCCAGTTCACATTCAGTCGCACCAGAAAAGAAGAATCGAGTAAAAGCCCGGGCATCTTTCTTTGTCAATGGCAAGCCCTTCAGCTTATCCTCCAATTGACGCCATTCATCCATCGGGTAGCCAAACAAGCATTGATCAAGACCGCGAGTCAAAACAAATGATGCCCCAAGATGTTCTCTGAACTTAGACGGAATGATAATACGCCCTTTTGGATCAATGCTATGATGATATTCCCCCATGAACATGCCCACTACCCCCACTTTCTTTTAACAATGTACCACATTCCCCCACTTTTCACCACTTATTATATAAATTCTGTACTTAGTAAGTTATCCCTCCTTAAATATCCAGTTTTTTTATAAAGTTATTTTTCTTTACAGCGTATTTTCCCTTCAAATGATCTGACTAATTTGACGATAATCCTAACAAAACGAATATGACGTATAACATCACCATTTACCACGAAGGATCCATCCTATAACACACTACATTCACCTAATCACAATGGCTGCGGTGCGGAGTCGGATTTGAAATACTTTCTTAATAATGTACGTATATCTGTTAAGCAGATTGGCTATATTATTAAGTCGCGAAGCCCCGCCTCATGTCCTTCAAGCAAAAAAAATAGAAGACGGGCGCCAAAAAAATCGCCTGTCTTCTTTATCATGATTCGTTAAAGAGGATGTTCAAAAAATCCGGCAAACTCGAGGAATGATAATCTCTTTCGTCTTGCAAGTATGTACAGTTAATACGTGAGGTCCTTTAGTTGCACTAGAAATAATAAAATTCGACTATCATTTTTTCCGGACTATCGAACAACCTCTTATAGATAAATAACTTTATGCTTGTTGTTAAATGTATATGGCTGCTGAACCAGTTCGTTTATAAAATCTGTACCATATTTATTTAAATAATAGAAAATATTCCACAATCTTTCTTGAGGAGCATCGAGTGGAAATAACGAATGTTCAATCCGCTGATATTTATTCAAGACCACTTCATGCTTCTTACGTGAACTTTCATTCATTTTCCCATAAATAAAATCAAGCTGTTGCTCGATAAATCTTCGGTTTTTCTGTAACAATGGGTCTAACCCTTTATCAAGGCTTATAGCTCTTTCAGTAAACAATTCATGATTCTCACTTAGCTTCGCTTTCATTTCATGGAATAATACCTCGATTGAATGATCCTTGACGGTGTTAAGGAATTCACTCTGTGCTGATTTAGTTCCAGTCGTTAGCACAGTTTCAAGATTCATCCCTACCTCTTTGAGATCTGTGGCAATCCCTCGCTCGATTATCGTTATATTTAGCCGCGGAATGATTGGGGGCATTTTCATAGAGAATAGTTCAAAAGCTTGCTTCAATTCTGCCCAATAGGCAATTTCCCCAGGACCAGATATAAATGCAAGCACCGGAAATAGCATTTCTTGCATAATTGGCCGCGTTACTACATTATTACTTAATCGTTCAGGTGTTACTCTAGCACATTCACGAAGCTCTTGCTGAGTAAATGACACTTCCTTATTTTTTCCAGAAAAAACGCCATTCACCACTTCTAATAACATCCGATCCTTTTTCTTCGAATCATAGTAAAACAAGTTAGCCGCTTTTTCTTGAATGTCAATCATTCGCTTATATCCTTTTTGCTGCATAAAAGACTGCTGCGCATGTACAGCCTTAGTAATTTCTTCCGCTTTATCAATGAACATTGCAAAAAACTCTGATTCCAGCTTTCTTAATCCAGGGTCAGCAGCATCTATCATCAAAAGACCAAAGTCATGAAACCAGTTATCAATTAAACAGGCAAAAAAATCAACAAAGGTAGTAGAACGCTTAATGACTTCATTTGTATCGGCTAGTAATTTATTGGTGAAGTCTGTTTCCCCATATGTTTCGAAAATTTCACTTACCCAAGCTTGCGCTGTTTCTGTGTTCAGCTCAAGATCCGAAATCATCGATTTAAAAGGATGATAGAATGGGTACGTGTTTTTCTCCTGAATTCCATTCTTCAACGTATAAACATGATTCACTTCGGCTAAATCATGATCCTCACCAGCAATCCAAAAAACCGGAATCACCTTTTTACCCAACGCCTTTTCTTGTTCTTCCGCTAATTTAATAATGGAAATCACTTTATGTATCGTATAAAGGGGGCCTGACAGCAGACCTGCCTGCTGTCCTCCAATAACTACGACAGAATCTTCTTTTCGGAATGCCTCTATATTTTCTTTAACAGGAATCGACAAAGAATACCGCGCCATATATTTCTCTATAGAATCAGCCAATTCGTCACGAAAGAAATTTCGTGACATTACTTCTTGATATCGTTTATGATACTTTCCATTATCAGATAAACTGTAATGAAAAAAATCATCTACTTCTAATTGATCAGTAAGATAGTCTGAAGCAAATGCATTTAGTGATGGTAAAGCGAGATCTTTCAACTCCATTTATGTACTCCCTTTCTCTGCTTCTACAATTCTAAATTGAGTATATCATCACATCTACAGAATACAAAAAAAGTTGCCCACGACCTCTAATCTACTTATAAGAGGATGTTCAAAAAGTCCGGTAGAAAAGCTTGCGAATTGCATCAAAGCTCGGTCTCTCCGGTCCTTACGTATTACCTCATACGTTCCGATCCTCTCGAGATGCGCTCCTCGAACTTCTCCGGCTCTTTTTATCCCGCATTAACGGGCAGTACCCCCCCACCTCAAGGCTTAGAGGAATCGAAGAAGCGTAGGTGGGGGATGAAGAACCCCCCACTGATTGAAGTTTCACTTTATCCTCCTTTTTGAACACGCACTATAAGAACTTTAGCGTTCCTCTATATTGTCATTTAAAAGGTTAACAGAACTCTAGTGGTTATTCCATAAAGTAACAGGACAAAATAAACACAAAAGAAAAAGGCAAAATTAAGCCTCCAAAAACCTCTTAATACTTTTTGAAATACGATTTCACCCCTTACCCGATAGTGAACAACTACTACCATGAATGCAATTGCAATCATCGCCAAGAGCAGAATCCAAATAATGTGGCGATCCCAGATAGCGACTATGAGATAGTGCACAGAAAGCATAAACAAGAGGGTGCTGATATCCATCGCGACATGAACAGACCGCCGATGATTTCCGGTTACTTGCTTCATAGCAATGAAAAAAATGATATATGCAAGGATAGGCATTGTTATGAAAGTCGCGGCTACACTTGAGAAAATTGATATCATGTTACTCACTCTCCCTACTTTCCATCCCCTTAACTAAGGAATATATAAATGCGGTCATTTCATACGGTTTTCCCCTCTCTATTGCCGTCTCCATTATTTGACCTGTAATGGCGTCAATTTCCGTTCTCCTTCCTGATTCGATATCTTTTAACATGGAAGAACGATTTTTCGAAGTTGCCAGACAAACTTGTTCAATATGGCATAAAACATGTTCACTATTTTCAAGTTCAAATATATTCGAGAGCTCTTCAAAATACTTTTTAAACAAGGTATATAAATGGGGGTTATCAATCAATTCACCATTTTCAACCTTTAATATGGCAGTCAAAGGATTAATTATTGCATTTACTAATAATTTTTTTTGGAGCATTTCTTGATAATCTTTTTCAGCTATAAAAGGAAACGTTCCTGCATCTCCGTGAAACAATGGAAAGTTATCCAGATGACCCGAATAGACTGCAATTCGTGTCACCCCTATTCCAGTGTGTTCAACCGTTGTACTGCCTTGCTTTAGTGCCCCATGTTCCACTACCCCGACATAAATTTCTTTTGAAGCTGCCTCTTTCATCATTTTTATATGTGAGTATCCATTTTGTAAAAAAACAAGTGGAATGACTATGTCCTGAATAATAGGGAAAACATCTTCAAAATGATATTGTTTAACAGCTATGAACAATAAGTTATGATCAGTAATGCCCCTGGAAATTGGTACCGCCTTTATCCTATTAATCATAGTGAACCCATCTCTTTTAAGTGTTACCCCTAGCTCCATAAGTTCATCAGCCTGTTCTTTCGTTCTTGTATATAATGTAGTCTCATATGTATCACTTAAATAAGCAGCAAAAAGTAGGCCGATTGATCCGCCGCCGATTATCCCTATGTTCATAACTCCCTACCTTCCATTTTTTATGATGGGAAATAGGGCAGTGCATCATTAATTTAAACAGCATTACCGCTTAAATTGAAAAGTAAACTAGATTTTGTATAAAAAGTCTAATTTGCTACTACGCTCCGCCACACCAACTTTTTTAGGGCTGGTTTCCCTATTTTTAATAAATCGTCTTCCTTCATACTAGTTCGCAGCGTTTTAACACGCGATTATTTCATTATTCATTTATGTTACCAAACTTAACCACCACTTGGAATGAAATCTTCTTGATCTAGAAACTATTTTCGAAGATGATGTAACGGTCAATTTTTTACTTACTATACGACTATCTATCGCGATCTCCTTCTCACACCTAAAAAGTGTACATAATTCCAATGATTTTTTATATTATGTTAATTAGGTATCTTTCTAGGGAATTGTTTCACTAAATATTATATAATACGTGTAAAACGGTTTCTTTTTCAGAATTCTACTGATAGCACGGCTAAACTTGCTATTAACAGATTCCTAATACTCACACAAACCGCGGTAAAAAAGGGGAGCTTTTTATGGACTATAAAGTGGAACGATTATTGGTAAATTATAAAACGCTGGAAGAATTTAAAAAATTCAAAGAGTATGGTATTCAAGAGCTATCGATGATGGATGATTTAGAAACAAATATTATCGAAAACGATAGTGAGTCTCCTTTTTACGGAATCTACTTTGGTGACAAGCTTGTTGCTAGGATGAGCCTTTATGAAAGAAAAGCAAAATTCGATCAATATTTCGAACCGAAACAAGATTTTTTAGAATTATGGAAGCTTGAAGTATTGCCGTATTATAGACAAAAACATTACGGATCGTCACTCGTTGAATTCGCGAAAAGCTTCGGAAAACCGATTAAAACAAATCCTAGGGTTAAATCAGAGAAATTCTGGGATAAAATGGACTTTCATTCAGTTTCATATGACATGGATCGAGATTTTGGGGAAAATCCATTATTATGGACACCTGAAACTACTATAATCCAATAAAAACATAATAAATAGCACAAACAGGTATCTAGTACCGCTTGTGCTATTTATTATGGTAAGAATTAAATTTCTCCAACGATTTTAATATAGAGTCAATCTTCACAAAAGTTTTCTCCTAAAGAGTAAACGCTCCCTCTTTTCTTCAGCTACTTTTCTACCCTTTCTAGGTTCCCGTTCTTATCCATCTGGAATTTCACCTTTTTTTCTTTTTTATCTTCTTCTAACACAATTAATTTTCTTGCTCGTTCCATAATCTGAAGCAACGCATTATAGTCATCTTCAACTGAGCTCAGTTTTTCAAACAGCTTTTTGTTATCATTTTTCAATTTCTCGTTTTCTCGCAGAAGTTTATCATACTCTTGTGTAATCAATTGTCTGTCACGGCTATCATTTAACGTTTGTTCCGCTACATGCGTAAGATACTGGACAACATCTTGCATAGTAAATGTTGAGTTAGTTAGTTGTAATTGTGGAATGTCAACAGAGGTTTCTGTCACAGTAGAGACAACTTCTTCTTTTTCTATTAACGGAAGCTTTTTGTTTTCTTTTCTTTGAATTTTTGCCAGTTCAATACCGGATTTATACTGTTTTCTTACATGTGAGTTCCAGCGAAAACCGCAAGCAGCAGCAGTTCGTGATAAATTCTTTCCCACCTCTTCAAAGGAATTGAGCTGGGTACTTCCTTCGCGAATGTGACGTAAAACCACCTCAGCCAGTAGAACATCTTCATCTTGAGTCCATGCATCCTGCCTTGCTATTGACATTGAAATCCCCCCAACTTATTTTTTATCCTCTATGCATAACTGTGTACTCTCATACTTTTTGGGTAAGAAGTCTGTTTCTTAAAAGACCAGTTTGCACATGGCTTATTTCTGTACAAATTCTTTACTCAATGATGATGGGGTGCGACTCGCAAGGGATCTACCCCTATTGGTTACAAGTCAACCTCACTGTACTACATTCATATGCACTTGCTAGATAAGATAGAAGAAGGGAAAAAATATCATACCTGATTTTTCTATAAATTTCGCTACTGCTCTATGATGTCCTGTTGTCTTCTAATGTTTGGCATACAATTCCACAGAATCATTCTTTGAAGCAGATATTTAGAGCATGCATCATCTAATTTACCCCGCATGAACGGTCAGTAAGACCCCACCTCAAGGCTTAGAAGTATCGAAAGTTGGGGTGATTGAAGTTTCACTTTATCCATAACTTCATAGTGAATAGCATTTCTGTTTTTAGGTTGGTTAATGATAAGCTTTAAAAATCCAAGTTCACTGTACGCTTCCAATAAAACACAGTTTTCATGTACACAAATCTCACTTTCATTGAATAAGATAGTATTCTTTATGATGGCCATTAATTCCTGCTTGTAATAACGTTAGTTCCTCATTCTTGTGAATAGTTAAACGGTTCAAACTGCTTTCATTAAAATAAAAAAAGCACAAAGATTATAATAATCTTTGTGCTTTTTTTATTTTAAGAAATTATTTGCTTACAACTTCTTTTCCGTTGTAAGTTCCACATTCTTTACAGATACGGTGTGAAAGTTTCATTTCACCGCAGCTTGGGCATTCTGTCATACCAGGTACTACTAATTTGAAGTGTGTACGACGTTTTCTTTTTACAGTTTTAGACGTTCTTCTAGCAGGTACAGCCATTATTCCCACCTCCTTATAAAAAGTCAAGAAGCAATGAAGAATGAATTATTCCATTCTTCTCGTTTCCCCATTACGATTTTTTATTGTTGTCAAAATAGTTTGCAAGCTTTGCTAATCTAGGGTCTACTTTCTGTTTCTGTTCTTCCTCATTCAAAACAGACCAGTTTTTCCCAGATTGAGGAGCAGCGCCTTCAACATTGACATCCTCACAAAAAACCTGCATCGGAATTTCAAGCAATAAATTTTCTTTAATTACTGGTATAAGATCCACAACATCACCAATAACAGCAGTCGCTTCATCCATTGCATATTCAGCAAGTTCCGCTTTAAGTATAAAGGTTTCTGTTGTATCAATATCAATCGGATATTTCACATCTACCAGTGTTCGAGAACAAGGAAGAATTAATGTTCCAGATAAATGCAGATGAAAGGTAATGTCTGATGAGTGAATATCAACTCTTCCAGTTACCTTTATTGGCGATACACCGCGAATTTGTGAATCTCTTTCCTTAATATCGGAAATATCCACAAATTCATCTATCCGTAATTCTTTATCCCGAAATTTTTGAAGTTGGCCAATCGTCCATTTCAAATCAATCACCTCAAGGCAACAAAGGTAATTATAGCTGTCTATCTACCGTTTGTCAATATTTTTTCTTTACACCCAGAAATGCGGAAGGCACCCGTTTTTCGGCGATAAGCATAAGACGAGCAAGCTGTATGGGGAGTGGGTTTCTCCCCATCAGATTGTTTGACTTATGACTCGAGCCGATAGGGCCTGTAACTAGACACCCAGAAATGCTGAAGGCGCCCGTTTTTCGGCGACAAGCACAAGACGAGCAAGCTGCACAGTGGGTTTCTCCCCAACAGATTGTTCAGCTAGCGACTCGATACGATGGCGTCTACAGCTAAGCAACCAAATGTATTAAACTTCGCTCATCATTCTAGTTTTCACAGGTTTCGCGAATCTCACTCCTACTATAATATCCATTTTTCACAGCAATGCAAACATTACTTTGCTAAACTGTGATTTTTCGTAATTTGGAGCCCTTACATTTTCATGATAAAGTAAGAGTAGAACTATATACGCTATTCTTAAGGAGGTAGTTAAGTGAAAGCAGTAGGTATCGTAGTTGAATATAATCCATTTCATAATGGACACGTATATCATGCAGTCGAGAGCAAACAAGCGGCAAATGCCGACGTAACCATCGCTATCATGAGCGGTTCATTCCTCCAACGCGGTGAACCTGCCTTAGTAAATAAATGGGCCCGTGCAAAAATGGCTCTTGCCGGAGGAGTAGATCTTGTTTTTGAATTGCCCTATCCATTTGCTACACAACAGGCGGGAATTTTTGCAGAAGGTGCTATTAGTATTCTTGAAGCACTTGATTGTGATGCATTTTGTTTTGGGAGTGAAGATGGTCGTCTAGAACCTTTTATGCTTACCTATCAATTTTTAATGGAAAATAAAGATGATTTTGATGAAAAGGTTCGTCACCACCTAAAGGCCGGATGCAGTTACCCTAAGGCAGCATCGTTAGCGTTTAATGAGCTAGTAGGACATGAAGAAGTACTCGATTTAACACAACCCAATAATATCCTCGGTCTAGAATACGTTAAAGCAGCCTTATCAAAACAATTTAAAATCAAACCATTGACCATTCACCGAATTGCAGCGGGCTATCATGAAACTGAGCTTTCTAAAAGCCCAATTACTAGTGCAACAAGTATACGTAAAGCGATAGCCGATCAAACAAACTTGAAGGACATCATTACATACATACCTAAATCGACAAAAGAGGTATTACAGCAATATTTAACAGTCTACCATTCTTTTCACGATTGGGAAAAATTCTGGCCATTGCTAAAATATCAAATTCTTTCAGCATCAGTGGCAGATCTTGCCGATATCTATGAAATTGAAGAAGGAATCGAGTTTAGAATGAAAGAAATGGCAGCAATCGCTTCATCCTTTCATGAATTTATGACGCTACTAAAAACAAAACGCTATACATGGACAAGGATTCAAAGAATGTGTGTTCACCTATTAACCAGAACGAAAAAAGATGATATGCAAGCATTCCAAAAAGCACCATCCTATTTAAGGTTACTCGGGATGAATGCAAGCGGACGGGAATATTTACGTAAAATTAAGAAAGACCTTCCCATTCCGCTTATATCCAAGCTGTCCGCATTTAATGACCCATCCATCCAACTTGATATACGTGCTTCTCAGGTATACGCTCTTGGCCTAAGCCAACCTTACCAACACTTATTAATGAAGCGTGAATATGAATCACCTGTTATTGTCAGTTAATAGACTTACTCATATATCGTATGAAATTACAGGATCGCACACCCATTAGCATAGACTAAAAAAAGATGGCTATTGGTCTTCCCCACATTCATTTCTGAAAGAGGCAGCCCAATGAGTCATCATTTTTTTTTATTAGGTAGGTTTTCTAAATAAGTTCGCGCATCATCAAATGTATCTACAGGTACAATCTTCATCTTTGTTTTAATATCCTTTGCAGCTACTAAGGCTTCACCGTAATTCGAATTTTGACTGCCTCGTTCGTTTGGTGCAAAGAAAATCTCCGCTCCACTTTTATCTGCAGCTACAATCTTTTGCTGAATCCCGCCAATTGGACCCACTGTTCCATCTTCAGACATTGTACCAGTTCCTGCAATTCGGTACCCTTTTGTAAGGTCACCTTTTGTCAGCTGATTATAAATTTCAAGTGAAAACATCAGTCCTGCCGAAGGTCCACCTATTTGCTCACTATCAATTTTAATAGCTGGATTTGTGACAGGACTCTTATCATCTTCAAGCGAAATCCCGATTCCGATTTTTTCCGGTTGTTCCTTAAATGCCTTCAGCCTCATCTTAGCCGTTTGCTCTTTATTATTGCGAATATAAACAATCTTAACCTCGTCGCCTTCTTTTTTTTCAGCAACGTATTCAATGAACTCTTGGGAAGATCGGAACTTCAAGTGATCTACTTTAATAATCTGATCACCAGGCTTTAATGCTTCTGCAGCAGGCATCCCTTCCATTACACCAAGCACATAAACCCCATGATAATCAAAAGTTATCGATTTTCCTGCTTTTTTATATGCAACTTGAATCGCATGATTCTTTGATCCGTCCATCATATGCAGCTGCCTAAGGTTATATTCTTCATCGCTTTCATTCTCTATACGAATATCCTTTTCAGCAAATAACTCCTGATAATCACTGAACTTTGCGATAGCATAAGAGTATATATTTGCTTTTCCCATTCTTATTGTAGTTAGCATAAAGCTACCTTCAGCCTTACCTCCACCCTCTACAGTAACAATCGGTTCAAGTTCCTGCGCCATGCCCGGTTTTGTTACATAGTAAGGCAAATAATAAAAGGTTGAACCGACAATCAGGACTAACGCTATAAGGAAAGAGCGAATATAAATTTTACGACTCATTATTGTGGGACTCCTTCCAAGTATGAATACATTGTTTAATTTTATCGATATTTAATCTAGCTTCTTCTTCTCCAATAGTAATTATTTCGTTTATATTTGTAAAAGATTTTGAATTATAATTTTCCACATGTGGCCGGATCATCACATCAGATGAAAGTTTTCTACTTTCAGTTAGCTCCATTTGTAAAATATCGAGACTTTGCATAATCACATCATAAATGGAGGTAATCTCTATTTCCTTTTTCACATTTGAAACATCAACAGCAATCACAAGATCTGCTCCCATGCTTCTCACGACCGATACCGGCACTCGATCAATGACACCGCCATCCACTAATAACCGATCACCAATTTTTTCAGGGACAAAGATTCCTGGAATAGAAATACTGGCTCTAACAGCATCTGCTATAGGGCCACTTTGAAAAACAACCTTTTCTCCCTTTTTGATATCAGTGGCAACAATAGCCAGCGGAATATCCAATTCCTCAATCCTTTTGTTATATGTAAATACTCGAATGAGCTCTTTCACCTTCTTCCCCGCGACAAACCCCATCTTAGGAACAGTAAAATCCAAATAATACTTTCTTTTAAACACTTTAGATAACCGATATAACCGTTCTACATCCGATCCTGCCGCGTAAAAAGATCCAACTAACGCCCCCATACTGCTACCTGCAATCATATCAATCGAAATGCCCGCCTCTTTTAAAACCTTTATAACTCCCAAATGAGCAAATCCTCGGGCTCCACCTGAACCAAGGGCCAGCCCGATTTTCGGTTCTCTCAAAGTTAACTTCCCCCTTTCTTTGAACAATCTAGTTATTTCAGACTTCTTATCAAAGTTATGGTCTTAATTGCGGGCTTATGTGCATATTGTGTATCTAGGTGGACAAGATTACTCTATCGCAATGAATGAATTTACATATTATACCTATTTTATCATTTCTCTAAATAAGTGCATAGCATATTCCCTTTTAAGGAGGCTCGGATTTTGTTTAAAACAAAAATCAAAACAATCGTATTAGCTGCCTCAGCAATTACTATGGCTATAGGTTTAATATCCTTTCCTGAAGATGCTTTTGAAGCGTCTATTAGAGGATTGAATATGTGGTGGGAAATCGTTTTTCCATCCTTGCTGCCATTTTTCATTATCTCGGAATTACTAATTGGGTTTGGGGTGGTTAAATTTATCGGTGTTATTCTCGAACCAGTAATGCGGCCTCTATTTAAAGTTCCAGGGGTTGGGGGATTCGTTTTGGCAATGGGTATGGCATCCGGATTTCCGTCTGGTGCCAAATATACGGCAAGAATGCGTCAAGAAAAGCAGCTCTCGAGAATTGAAGCGGAGCGGCTTGTGTCGTTTACTAATTATTCAAGTCCGTTGTTTATGTTTGGGGCAGTATCAGTCGGTTTTTTTCATAATTCTAGTCTTGGCATTATGCTCGCGATTTCTCATTATTTAGGTAATATTTGCGTTGGGCTTATGATGAGATTTTACGGAAAAGATGAAGAGAAGTCGAACTCTTATCATAAAAAAACATTTTCCATTAAGACTGCACTCCAGCAAATGCATCGGACCCGTATGAACGAAAAACGACCACTTGGTAAATTACTCGGCGACGCTGTGCTTTCTTCCATCCACACTTTATTAATGATTGGTGGATTTATTATCTTATTCTCTGTAATAAATAAATTACTATTTCACATGAATATTACTACCTTCTTTGCACAAGGAGTTATCGCCATATTACATACACTTCATCTTCCAGAAGAATTGAGTATGGCATTCATTTCTGGTCTTTCCGAGATAACCATTGGTTCTCAAATGACAAGTGGTGTCGAAGAGGCGACTCTCATGCAGAAGGCAATTATTACAAGTTTTATTCTTGGCTTTAGCGGGTTTAGCATCCAAGCTCAAGTAGCGAGTATCCTAGCTGACACTGATATTCGTTTTTCACCGTTTTTCTTCGCTCGAATTGTTCATGGCTTCTTGGCTGCTGCTTTTACCTTTATTCTTTGGAAACCCATCTACGAAAAAATCGGCTTAAATGGACAGCCTTCGAACTCCAATCCCGTTTTTATGATGAATGACAATGGTATTGGCATTCATTTTTATGAAAAAATGATGGATTATGGTCCCTTAATTACACTTGCATTTTTGACACTCTATCTCATCATCGGAATTAAGAGAAACTTTGTACATTGAATATGATCAGCGTCATCTTATACCTAAAAAAACTAACTATATTATGGAATTCCCCAGATAAAAAATAGATGAACAAAAGCATTCTATCTCTTGCACAAAGAGGTTCGACGCTTTTTGTTCATCCAAACTTTTATTGATCAGCAAATTTTTCACACAGTGCTTGTGCAACCACTTCTGGGACTAATTCTGTAATATCTCCACCGTATTTGGCCACTTCTTTCACAATACTAGAACTTAAAAAAGAATATTGATTATTCGTCATAATGAAGAAAGTTTCAATTTGCTCATCTAAGACACGGTTCATGGAGGTAATCTGCATTTCATATTCAAAATCAGATACAGCTCTTAACCCCCTAATGATTGCACTTGCATGAACGCTTTTGGCATAATCTACTGTTAAACCCTGAAAGTAATCAACTTTAACATTTGGAATATGCTTCGTAACTTCACGAATTAATCCGAGACGCTCATCGACTGTAAACAGCGATTTTTTCGAGCTATTATTTAAAACCACTACATTTACCTCTTCAAACACTCTTGCAGCTCTTTGGATAATATCAAGATGTCCTAGTGTCATTGGATCGAAGCTACCTGGACAAATAGAGATTTTCCCCATTTACAATTCCTCCTGCTCACCACGGATATTTCTCCATCTAAATATTGAAACAGAAATGATTCCGTAGTTTTCATGTTTCCATTTAACTAAATCATTCACGTTTTCAGGAAGTACAACATCATCGCCATGCTCACAGACAATAATACCTGATTCTTCAAGAATCTTTGCATCATGAATCATTTCAAGCAATTTCACTAACTTTTGCTGCTTATAAGGAGGATCAAGCACTATCAGCGAAAAGGATAGACTACGTTTTATAATAGCCTTCAGGGCACGCTCAGCATCATTTTTATATACTTCTGAGCGATCTGTAAATCCACATGCTTCAAGGTTTGTTTTCACTGTTTGAAATGCTTGGTAATCGCGATCTACCAAAATGGCCTTATCCATACCCCTACTTAACGCTTCAATCGCAAGCCCACCGCTTCCAGCAAACAAATCAAGTACCTGTCCGCCATCAAAATACGGTCCGATCATATTAAAAATAGATTCTTTTACTTTATCTGTTGTGGGACGCGTCCCTGTCCCTGATACAGCTTTTAACGGTCTTCCCTTACATGTTCCAGAAACAACCCTCATATCTTCCACCACATTTTTCAACTAATTTCATTTCTCATTTATCCTATCATATTCAAAAATGTAAGCCAACACTTTACATAAAGAGCTCCAAGTGTATTTCGCTCATATACCCAAATAAAGTGAAACTTCCATCCGCGTGGGACCTTACTGCCCATTATTGCGGGATAAAGTAATACTTTTATCTATGCGTATTATTAACAGTTAGAACGATGTAACAAGTTAAGTGAAAAAAATTCTAATCGTTTGAATAAGAAAGAAATATTTGGTGATAATAAGAGTAACAACATCACTTTCGTAGGTGTTGTTGCCAACCGCGGAGAAGTCTTACATTTCCCCATAAGACCTTCCTCCGGTTTCTCCTCTCCCTTTGCCTTCTTCCTTTTATGAAGGAAATAGAAGGACCCTGCAGAGCATACTCTGCAGGTTTTTTTAGGTTTTGTTCATCCAAACGAAGACTAACATCAGATTTATAAAGTGAAACTTCCATCAGTTGGGGTCTTACTTCCCGTTAAGAGCGGGATAGAGCAAAAGAACTATCACTTTCTAAAAGCAGTACATATATTTCATATTTGTCATTTTTTGCATCTAATCTATTATGAACCCTTCCTATTTTAAAAGGAATGTGATTTTAGTAAAATCCTCAAGCCTGTTTTCAAGAAAGAGTATATGTACTTAGAAGTTATATTGAAAGAAATCATCCTAGTTCTTGCGCCCGCCCTTTTGCTCACATTTGTTTTTTGTTACTTTTACATACACTTTTTAAAATGATAAAGTAAAGATGATGAAAAGACGAAGGAGCGATTGAATTGATACAACGATTTATCGAGCTTGGAAGTGGTTATTCAGATCTATATGAATTACTAGAAATCGGAAAATCAAACAAGCATAGAGTTGTCCATCTACTTGCACTACATACCGAATTGAACGATACACCCATCACCTCCCTTGTAATCGTTTTAAAGCCTACACAACCTGGCGATTTCCAACCATTATATGTGTGCAGGGAAGGCATTCCAAATCCAAATCATAAAGCGAATAAACGGTACGAACTTTTTTTTAATCTTGCTACTGAATTAAATAAATCAATCATCGAATTACAGGTAAAAAACTCCCAACAATTCGCTGAAATCGGGCTATACTATCAGCATCTTATCGGGATTCTTCGTATGAACAGATACTTACCAGCTTTACAATGATAAATACTGATTATTCAATAAGGACAGCGAATACACCAGACTTATTTGAAAAACAAATACTTCATTCAATTAAAAAAGAGCCGCTCATTTTATTATGAGCTGGCTCTTTTTTAGATTCCCATTTTATAATCATATTCTTTCGCTTTGTCAGGCCTAGAGTTCTCAAATTCCATTTTCAAAAACGGCTTATAGGACACTTCAACTTTTTTTACAAATGAATAGCTATTCAATTTTTGAGACAGTGTCTCAATTTCGTCCATATTTGTGTATATGACCACGTATTTCATCTTTTTAGAGACAAAGTGAATATTGCCAAACTTCCGAAGCATTTTAGCTTGTTTCAATGTATGTAAATATACAATAAGAGCTTGTCTTGTTCCAAACATCTTTATAATTGCTCCTTTTTTATTGACAGAATTCCATCAATAGTAGTTTTATTAAAGAATAATTGAATAATGATTAATTTAATGTTTTAACAACGAATCAACCATTCATCCCCGATATATTTCTCTAAATTACGAAAAATTCAAAATAAGTTTAGTTAAGTTTAGCATAGCGGTTCCTTTTTTTTCAACTATCTTTCTATAACGCCTTGGAGCTTGACGAAGTACGATTCGATATAATTGCCACAACTAATTTCATTTAGTTTTATATTTAATAAAAAAGGTCTGGACATCCAGACCTTTTTCTTTTATCCCGGTTTAACAGGCTGTAATACCTCCACTGATGGAAGTTTCACTTTATGCCGAGCATCCACAGCTACCACCCGTACCACAACTGCCACCGCAGCTTGACCCTGATTCGAAAAACGGGCTTCCTGCAGGTACTTTTATAAAAGGAGACACAGCATGTCCTATCCTATGACTGATTTCATCCAATACAGCCTGTAATTCCGTTTCTGCTCTTTTGAAGGCAGCAATAGAAGGATGGATGTCCATCTCCCGCTTGACCTGACGAATTTCTAAGTTTACACGCTTATAGTCAGGATGGTACTTTCCAAAGCGTTGCACTTCTTCAAACAGGTCCTTTAAAGATGTAAACTTCCTTATCTTATCTTGAGCCCCTTGATCATGGCGCAAATTATATAAAAGCTCAAAATACTCTTGACCAATTTTCGATTCAATAACCATTTCAGCCAAGGCTTCTGCTTTTTGTAAAATACTGACTCTTTCCATAGTAGCAAGCATTAGATTCGCTCACCTCCACTACTATTTTATCATGTATACGATCTAGAAGCGACCTTCTTTTCTTAATTTTTTCAATATAATTCCATTGTTCAATTTCATTTCACTCAGATTGTTGAACTTATATGTACCTTAAATTGTTTAATAAGATCAACCTTCTTTCCGGTATTATGAATGACAAGCCTCATCTGATGAGGTCCAACTGGTATATCTTTTATAATAAAGGCAGCTGTATTTACTGCTTTTACTTTCTTATCGTCCATATAAACATAAACAGTCGTCTGGTGCTTTTGATTATGATTTGAAAAAGAATAATCCTTTATATAGCATTCCACGAATACCGAATTTCCCTTAACGAAATAATTTACATTGAAAGGATCGCTGATTTCGTTCTTCGTTGCAGCCTTTGCTACATTTTCTGGCTCTGGAATCTTATTACTACAAGCAGTCAACAAACTCCCAATGAGTAAAATAACTACAAAATATCGCATGAAATAGCCCTCCCTTTGCTTGTAGCTTCTGCAACGGAGAGAGATTTATCCCCTTTTCTACATATAACTTATGTTGAAGGTGTTTTCATCGCTTGAAACATATTCATCATCATCGAAGCAAATTGAACTCCATCAGAAAACTTCGACACTCGGTCTGGAATCGATTTTTTAAAGAAAAAAACTGCATCTGTATCTAATTTTTCAAGCAATTGGGGATTTCTCATTAATTTACGATACCAATATGGCTGCATCCTTAACAATTTCAATAAATCTTCATTTTCTTTAATTACCTCATAAACGTCTTGACGCATCAAACTCTCCCCCTTTTTATCAGTCTTTTTTAAACTCAAATGGATTTTTACGTGTTTCTATTTTTTTTGGCTCTACTTTTACAGACTGATCTCCTTGAAAGGAAGTGAGAATGCCTTGGATGGCTCCCAAAGCTTGGTTGGCATTTGAAATATATTGTTGAATTTGTGCAATATCCATGTTTTTAAATGTATTTACAAGTGTACTAACTATATCGCCTGTATCCGTTTCTTTTGTTTCTTCCACTGGTTGATCTTTTTTCTGTTCCATATATGTGATCCATTTCTCATGGGAGTCACCTAATAAATACCACTCTTCAAACAGCTGCTGCCAAGAATATTTTCCCGCCTTAACTTGATCGGCCAATCCAGGATGTGTTCGTACGAATTCCTTAAATTTATCAACGGATGGGCGTTTTCTCTTAACCATTCTTCCTCACCTCACAATAAAGCATTAGCCTATTTTCAAATTATGCTGAACAAAAAAATATGTGCCTACTTAAACAAAACAATCTAGAGTTCTTATAATATGAAGAACACCATACAATAAAGTGAAACTTCAATCAGTGAAGGTTTTACTGCTCGTTAATGCGGGATAAAATCTTAGAGTATCTAAAAAAAAGCGAGAAATAAAGTTATTCAAATAACTTTATTTCTCGCCTAACCGTTATTTTCCGATAAAATTTTGCGTGTAATACTTTTGATAAACTCCGACTCCTAAATGAGTAAATTCTTTATTTAGCATGGTATCTCGGTGACCTTTACTATTCAACCATCCTTCCATTGCTTCAATAGCATCTACATATTTGGCTGCTATATTCTCACCTGCGATTGTATACGTGACCTCACCTGTCTTCAATCGCTCTGCAAGCTCCCCTTCAGTTGGTGACGTATGCGAAAAATACTCAGCATGATACATATCAGAACTATGAAGAAAAGCTGCTTCTGAAGTGGGTTCATCCCAGCTTAACGGATCCAAATCAAAACGACCTCGTATAATATTAGTGAAATCGAATATTTGCTGTTTACTTCCATTCTCTACCTTTAACCAGTCTTCCTCGGAAAATTCAGGTTCGCCCACTAATTCACCACTGTATGTTACCTCATATGGTCTTTGCTTAATCAATGTTTCAGCATTTAAATATCGAACACTGGACACGGTCCCTGTAAATTTATCTAGATAGAGCTGGATGTAAATATCACCTATCTTAATTAACGGTCTTATATTCATATCTTCTTCTGATAACTCAAAACGATAGGAACCTAAATCCGTATCTATATCAACAGATGTCTCAAAAAACAAACTTGAATATATTTCGTCGATCGGTTGTCCAATATAAAACGGTGAAACATCTGTTAAATCACCTATTCCATATGCAGATACTACTTTTCCTTTCTCCATTGCCAGCTGAAAATAAGTATCTTGCTTTTTATTATAAATCCACCAGTCATACCCATATGCTGATAAATCTACTCTATCTGGCTCACCAAAAGATTTTAAGACTTCATCTTGACCCTTCCCTATCGTCAACGCCAATCCGCTTTTAGGCTTGATTAATCCATTTTCAAGTGTAGGGGCTTTACTTCTCTCAAGATTCGTCTCCCCCCCTGAATTGGCCTCCTTTGATCCATCAAGAACTGCATCCTCCTTGACATTCCAATCAAAATTAAAATAAATTCCTAAAATAAAAAATACAATAACGAAAAAAATAATTCTAGCGAACGTCTTCAGAAGACACTCCCCTCTCCTTTTCTTTTTAAAAAAGTAAAAGCGTCCTGAACTATGAAAGAACCACCAAGTTCCTCAATTCCTATTAGAACGCCTTCTAAGCTTAAGAAATTCCGTATTTTATGTTCCTTTTCTGATGGTCGTTTGACAAAGTCTAGTTTAAAAAGCCGCATCTGCAGGCATTCCCGCATGATCCTCCATACCCTAAATGGATTTTATAACCCATATAACAATTCAAAATAATTAGTACTCGTTTATTAATTCCTAAATTTCGAGAACAAATCATATGATACTAATTTACCCCTTCATGTCTAATCCTAATTATATCATGATTATTACACTTATTATAGAAAATGGACCGCTGATATATTTAGAATAATTGTTAACAATCCGTTAATATTTATGGAGTTTCTGTGAATGATACCAATAAACGGAAAGATAGCGATTGCAACTTGTATAAATTCATACTATTATAAAATATGAGGGAATTTGGTCTATACAAACCTTTAAGGATTATAACATGTACCATTGATTTATTTTATTTACTACATATTTAATTGTATGAATAGGGGGTTTTTTGGTGAGATTCGAACAATATGGATTTGAAAACATGACTGGAGATTTAAATCGCCTCGATAGTCTAATGACTGACTATGGTTTAGTTAGAGCTGAGCAATGGGATTACGAACGTGTCAGTTACGATCGTAAATTCGAAGTGAAGGATGGTGTTTTTTATCTTCGTGTACAAGGGTATGCGGTTGAAGGTGATGTAGGGGCTCATAAAGCAGTTATTAAGTTACTAGTTCCACTATTAGGCAAACATTACTATCCTCATGGTCTAGAATATGGGGAAGATGAACAGTTCCCATCCACCCTAGTTAAACAATGTGAGAGCATATTAGCAGAGATTAAAAAAGAACTGGATGAATTCAACGGATTATAAGAAATATCAAAAAGAAGAGGATGCCCCAAATGGGTCTTGGCCACACTTTATACACAGTTTATAGTGTTACAAACACTTAACCTAAACTGTATATTGTAATAGTGGAGCCTGAACCTTAGTTTTTGGGACATCCCCTTTTTTCTAGAATGTATTCAATCTTTTCAATTTAAGTGCCAAGAATAGCTTTAATAAGCGATGTAGTGTCTCCACCTGGGTAAAGAACATATAATAGAAAATACACTGCAAGCCCCGTTATTCCAGTTAAGAACCAAATAATACTTGTAAATGGCCCAATCTTACGGTGAGTAGCAAATTTCTTTTTAAATGCTAAAGTAAACATCGTGATACCAAGTATTGCTCCTAAAGTTGCTAGGGTAATATGAATGACCAGAAAAACGGTATAATAGATTTTAATATCATCTGGGCCACCAAAGGACGTATTCCCAAGAAAAACTGTCCTTGAAGCGTAAATGGTAAAGAAAATGATTGCAAACACACCCGCAGCCAACATTGCATTCTCGTGAGCCTTAAAATTACGTTTCTTAATTAAATACCAACCAATTGCCACAGTTATTGAACTCAATACAATAAAAAACGTACTAATCGTTGGAAGAATTGGTAAAGACATAATCCGCTTTAACGCCCTCTCTATTTATATTCATCGTATTCATTTTATAAGACATCATTCAAAAATTCAACAAGTTCGTATATTCTTAACAGAATGCTCACTTTTAAAGATTAAATAAATGCAACTTGCTTTATTTTTTCTTAAAGTTATGATTTCCAGCGTCAATCACAAGCGTATTTACGATACAAAAAAGCAAAGGGGCAGACCCCGCAACAACTAAATACAGTACAAGATTAGTGTAAGAAACACTACAGACTGATTTAGAGTGCGAGGTCAGACCCTTATGAGAAATCCTCGATAAAATCTTCTAATTTATTTTTATTGTTAAGATTTTCATGCAAAGTTCTATTTAACTGGTTGTAAATGGGGCGGTATAGGGTCTATTTCATCATTTGATCCGTTTTCCTTACGGTACCATGCGAAGAAAATATAACCTAGTGTAACGCCAAGTACAATTTCTTGAATAATCTTCATAAGAACGCCACCGAGCTGTTGATCATCCATGATTGGAAGTCCATTAAACATTTCAGGGCCACTTAAAGTTAAGCCAGACAGTGCAGAAGCTGGAACACATAATTCCATTGCCACTAACCAAGCAGACGCATCTGAATAAGTTGAAAACAACGGATCAGTTGCAAAAATAATTAGTGCACAAGCAGGCGTCATTAAGATTCCACTTCCAAATACATAGGCAGTTTTCTTAACACCCGAAAGACTAGCTCGTTCAGGCAATTGATTGACTAGTGGAAACCACATAAATATGGCTGAAATAAACAGCAGTATTGTATACCCTGCATGTAACAACATATCAGTTTTCACAAAATCGAAAACTAAAGGAATATGGTAAAAAGAAAATAAAGCGTTAAAAGTAATTAATGCAAAAAGTGGTTTCGTAAAGACATTAAATATCCCTTTAATTAATGGTACGTGAAGAATATAACGCCAAAGCCATTCAGGGATTCCCATTATTAGCAAAGGCGGTACAACTAAATACAAAAAAGCCATTTGAGTCATATGTGCACTGAACATAATATGTCCCAGTAAATCCAAAGGAGATCCCTTAATAACGTACAATAACACAATCGCTGTAATGAAAAGTGCTTGCTGCTTTATTCCTATTGGTTCATTATTAATAAACTTATGGCGAAATTTAGATACGAGTAAAACATAACTGACAATGACCAGAATCAAAGAAACTAAGAAATATGGACTCCATAATGCACGAAAACCAAAAATATCGATAGACATATTTAACACCTCTATTTTACACTTATTACCCCTATTATACCTCTTTTTCTATAACAGAGACTAGTATTCCCCTTAAAATTGGTTACTTTTAACAATCTGGTCTTCGTATGAACCAAAACATTGTTATCCAATAATAGATAGGATAAGAAAGAGCCGGCCCTAAAGCACCGACTCAACTGTAACACTATAATCCAGATTGATTAGTTAATATTTTTGAACCAGGCAGTTTGAAGCGCCAGCTCTTTCTCAAAAATTAAAGCCAAACGATTGTAAGAAAGACAAGGACAGTGATTAACCCTACTGTCAATCCAGAATAAATAAATAACGCAATCGTTTCATGTCCCTTATGCTTCATATGCATAAAATAATAAAGCTGAAAAATAACCTGAATTGCAGCAAGAAGAAGAATGACTGGAATTGTAAACCAACGTGAGATTGATTCCATTGCCACCATTGCAAAGGCGATAAGCGTAAAGAAAATCATCATTGAAAAAGTAATGACTTGATGCTTCATTTCTTCTGCATTTTGTTTGCGTCGATATTCTAAATTTAAATTCGGGTTCGCTGAATTAGATTGTTGATTTGTCATCAGTTATCCCACCATTCCCATTAAATAAACGACCGTAAAGATGAATACCCAAACTACGTCAATAAAGTGCCAGTATAAACTTGCAACAAAGAATTTAGGTGCATTATATAAGCTTAAACCACGTTTTGCATTTCGCAACATAAGTGATAAAAACCACATTAGGCCAAACGTGACATGCGCGCCATGAAATCCTACAAGCGTATAGAAGGCTGAACCATATGCGCTACTAGTAAATGTATGACCTAAATGAACATAATGATTAAATTCATAAACTTCTAATGCTAGGAAACTAAAGCCAAGCACAACCGTAATAAGAAGCCAAGTCTGCATTTTCTGGAAACTGTTATTTTTCATGTGATACATTGCATAAACACTTGTTAATGAACTTGTTAATAAGATCATTGTCATTGCAAATGTTAGCGGGATTTCATATAAATCCTTAGCAAGTAGCATTCCTGAATCTGGCACCTTATCTTTTAACGCAAGATAGGTTGCAAAAAGCGAAGCAAAAAGAACAGTCTCTCCACCAAGGAACAACCAAAATCCTAAATATTTATTTTTTCCTTCTAGCGTTGCTGTTTCAGGAGCCGCAGGCCATGTAGCATCTGTAAATTTTTCTTCTACGTGCATTATGCCTTTACCTCCTTATCTTTATCGTCCATCAAGTCTTCTTTATGAATGTGGAACCCGTGATCGTCTTTTATCGAACGAATCAGCATTGAACCGAATGTAATCAATAAACCAATAATAATAACTGGTGTTGTCCAAGGCTTATCTGCATCCATGTTGTACAATGCCCCAAATGATGCAACGAACAAACCGAAAGTAATACATATAGGAATGATAGATCCATTTGGCATGTGAATGTCACCGAGCGGTTCTGCAGGTGTCATTTCCTTTTTACCTTCCATTTTTTCAATCCAATAAGCATCTAAGCCGCGAGCAAGTGGCAACTGCTTAAAGTTGTAAAACGGCGGTGGTGAAGGAATCGCCCACTCCAATGTACGTCCGTCTTCCCATGGATCGTTGCCAACTCTTACGTTTTTCACAGAAGTAATAATAATATTGATTAACAAAATTATTACTCCCACTGCCATAAACATTGCTCCTATTGTACTTACTAAGTTAGATATGTCCCAACCTTGCCCTGGAAGATACGTAAATACACGGCGCGGCATCCCCCATAAACCTAGGAAGTGTTGAATGAAGAAAGTTAAATGGAATCCAATTAAGAATAACCAGAAAGTAAACTTTCCTAATGTTTCATTTAACATTGTTCCAAATATTTTTGGCCAATAGTACGTAATACCAGCTAGAATACCAAGGACAACTCCACCAACAATTACATAGTGGAAGTGAGCTACAACGAAGTAACTGTCATGATATTGATAATCTGCAGGTGCAGCAGCAAGCATAATCCCAGTTACTCCCCCCATCGTAAACGACGGGATAAATGATACAGCATATAGCATTGGAACCGTGAATCTGACACTTCCGCCCCACATGGTAAAAATCCAGTTAAAGATCTTGATTCCTGTTGGTACAGCAATCGCCATCGTAGCTACTGCAAAAATCGCATTCGCTATCGGACCCAAGCCAACCGTAAACATATGGTGAGCCCAAACCATGAATCCTAAGAAACCAATTAAAACAGTTGCAAATACCATAGATGAATATCCGAATAGTCTTTTCCTTGAAAATGTTGCTAAAATTTCAGAAAAAATACCAAATGCAGGTAAAATTAAGATATACACCTCGGGATGCCCGAAAATCCAGAATAAATGCTCCCAGATAATTGTATTACCGCCTGCAGCAGCATCAAAGAAATTCGCTCCAAACATTCTATCAAAAAGCATTAAAGTTAATCCAACCGTTAATGGAGGAAAAGCAAAAAGTATTAGTGCAGAAACAACAAAAGTTGTCCATGTAAACATAGGCATTCTCATATAAGTCATACCTGGAGTTCGCATATTAATGATCGTAACAAGAAAGTTAATTCCTGCAATAAGCGTACCAAATCCTGATATTTGAAGGCCTAATACATAGAAGTCTACTCCATGTCCTTGAGAATGGATGGATAATGATGCATATGATGTCCAGCCCGCATCAGGTGCGCCGCCCAGGAACCATGAAAGGTTCAGCATAACACCACCGAAGAAAAACATCCAAAAACCTAAAGAGTTTAGAAATGGAAATGCAACATCACGCGCTCCAATTTGAAGCGGCATGACAGCATTCATTATTCCCAATAATATAGGCATCGCTGCCAAGAAAATCATGGTAGTACCATGCATCGTTATCATTTCATTAAAAACTCCGGCACTCATAAAGTTATTATCAGGTACTGCAAGCTGGATTCTAATGAACATCGCTTCCAAGCCACCGAGAATAAAGAATAGTCCGCCGGATATTAAATAAAGAATGGCGATTTTTTTATGGTCGACCGTTGTCATAAAATCCCATAAAGTTGCGCCAAATCCTTGTTTCTTAGCGTACGTACTCACGATTTAACCTCCATTTCAATCAATATGTTTACTTATCTTCAACTTTAAGATTAAGTAAATATTCAGCAAGTGCATCAAGCTGCTCATCTGTCAACTCACCATACTTACCAGCCATTGTGTTACCTGGTTTGTAATCATCTGGAGCTTTAATCCAATTTTTCAAATTTTCTTTATCATGAGGCAGAAAACCAGCAATACGTTCACGCTCTCCAAAGTTTGAAAGGTTAGGTCCCATCCCAGCGCCATTGCCACTTGTTGAAACAGCATGACATCCAATACAACTTTGATTGAAGATTTCTTGTCCTTGTTGTGCTAATTCGCCTTCAGCAACTTTTGGTTCTTTGGCAACAGTCTGCATACTCTTTACCCAAGAGTTAAAATCATCTTTAGATTTCGTTACGACTTTAAAATCCATTAAGGCATGGGAAGGTCCGCAAAGCTCTGCACATTTTCCGTAAAATAAATTTTGCGCTTCATCAGACTTCTTACTATCGAATACAAGATACATTTGGTTAACGCCATCTACGTTCGTATCCATTTTACCGCCTGCTGCCGGTACCCAGAATGAATGCTTAACATCTGAAGCTTTAAGATTAAAGTAAACCTTTTCATCTGTAGGTACAACTAAATCCTGGCTTGTGAAAATCCCATAATCGGGATATTCAAATTCCCACCAGTATAGGTTTGCTCGGACGTTAATAACTACAGCATCCTTTGTTTTACCATCCTTATCCTTCACTTCCATAGCAGAAGTATCAGCCAACTCGAATGTGTAAGTTACGACTGGAATCGCCATAATAATTAAAAGCAAAATTGGGATAGTCGTCCAAATCACTTCAAGTTTGTGGCTTCCCTCAACTTGTTTCGGAATACTTTCGTCACCATCTTTACGACGGAAACGAACGATAGCGATAACAAAAAGAATGACAACCACGATGATAACCACTACCATGATTAACGTACTTAATACCATCAAGTCAAACTGTTTTTGCGCTACTTCTCCAGCTGGTTTTAGCGCGGATAGATTTGCTTCTCCACAGCCTGCTAGAATTAGCGTCATTATCGCGAATAATGAAATCAGACGCCACTTTCTAAGCCTTTTCTTCATGCTTAAGAAACCCCTCTTTCGTAAAAAATTTCTCACAATTATTCAATGTGCAAGTTTTGAATTTCTTTCTATCTTAAATTTCTAATTAAAGAAAGAATTCCCTTTTGAAGGAATAAAAAAAAATAAAGTGAATCTTCATTCAGGCTTTTATGGGGCAGTTCTCCTCTCTTACGCTTCTTTGATTCCTCGAAGCCTTGAGGGGTGGGTCTTACTGCCCGTTAATTGGGATAAAAGTGATGCGTTATGATAACAATTCTATTTGCTCTTAAACAATTGTCTATGTATTAGGAATGCCTCATAAGGATACTGCCCTTTTGAGACATTCTTAGAATTTTTTTAGTTAACTACTTAAATAAGTGTAAGTATGACCATCGCTACAAACAAAATAGTCATGTAATTTAATGAATAGACAAACATTAGCTTGGCCCATTTTAAATCGTCTTTCATTTTATATCCATAAATTCCAAGGATAAACCATCCAACACTTAAGATTGTTGCTAATACTACATATGTTGTTCCAAGAGCTGTCATGAAAAATGGAACAGGAATCAACCATGCTACCCAAAGGACCATAGATCTTTTGGTAGCTTTAAATCCTTTAACAACTGGAAGCATCGGGATACCAGCAGCGCGATATTCTTCCACTCTTTTCATTGCGAGTGCATAAAAATGCGGCGGCTGCCATAAAAACATAACTAAAAATAACATCCAAGGTATGATTCCTAATCCAGGATCAACTGCTGCCCACCCAATTAATGGGGGCATTGCCCCGGAAATACTGCCAACTATTGTATTGGATACATACCTTCTTTTGGTAATCATTGTATACAGAACAACATAAGCAAAAACGCCAATACCACCCAAGATTGCAGTTGTCATATTAGTCATTGCTAGCATAGCGATTCCAAGACCAATCAATACAAAGCTAAGAATCAGAACTTTAGAAGCACTTGCCTTGCCGGTAACAGTAGGACGATTTTTCGTTCTTTCCATCAAATGATCAATATCCCGATCATAATAATTATTAAAACTGCATGAGCCAGCCATTATTAAAGCTGAGCCAGCCAAAGCAAAGAACACTTTATCCAAATTCGTTAAAAATGGCATGCCGGTAAAATGCAGTGCAAGCCATATACCAGTAAAGGTTGTTATCAAATTAGAATTTACGATTCCTATTTTTATTAAAGCAAGGAAATCCTTCCATGGTGTTGTTTCATTGTCAGAAATAGATATAGAGTTAGTTTTCATATCAGCTTCTGTCAATACTCTCGAATCAGACATTATGCATTCCTCCTTAGAGTATTTCGACAAATACGTTCATATATTTAGGTTCCTTACTATTATTCCATACTTTTCATTATTTGTAACTATGGAAGCGTCAAATTATTAAAAGCAATGTTACCCAAAGCTTCGACAACTTTCCTAATATAGAGACTGGCACCCAAAATACTATAAAAGTAAAATGAAGATAAATACCTTTTTCTGATATTAAAACACACTTTTCAATTCTTTTGTGTATGTTTTTCCTTTTCTTTATGACGGAATTGTGACTCTATCAGGAAAGGTCGTAACTTCCACCTTGCCTAAGGAATAAACAATTAGAAATCATTTTTTATACATACTCCTTATTTCTACCAGACTCTTTGAAAACTTTCAACCTTCTTTACGAAAAATCTAAATAATTAGACTATAATTCATCTCCACTGGTTAAGTTAGAATAGTTCTAAAGGTATAACGATGTATGACTCTTATTAAGTGGTTATTATCAAGTAAGTGTTTTTATATAACTAAAAGTGCGTGTTCAAAAAGGCCACAAATAACTGATTACACATATAATTACAATAATTGTCGAAATATTGACATCATATTTGATATAAATATGCTAAGATACATACATAGTCGAAATTGTAATTATTCAAAAGCACTTAAAGAAGGTGGAGTACATGCAAAAGCGTTTAAAATGGTTTGCTGTTTTAACAACGTTAGGGATGTTGCTTATTTTATTAGGAGGGGCCCTCGTAACTAAAACGGATTCTGGTATGGGTTGTGGGCGTTCTTGGCCATTATGTGAAGGCCAGCTCATTCCAAAAGTAATTACACCAGAACTATTAATTGAATTCGCACACAGAATAGTATCCGGTGTTGTAGGTCTCATGGTTCTCATTCTTTCTGTTTGGAGCTGGAGAAAGATTGGTGATATCCGGGAAACTAAATTTCTTTCTGCTCTCTCTTTTTGCTTTCTTCTTCTTCAAGGATTAATCGGAGCAGCAGCTGTTAAATGGGGGCAATCCGATTTTGTACTCGCTGCACATTTTGGAATTTCATTAATTTCTTTTGCTGCTGTTTTCTTGCTAACATTACTGATCTTTGAAGTTGACAAGAAGTTTGAAGCAGATAAATTGATCGTTGATAAACGAATGAAATTTCATATCTTCGGTTTAATCTCTTATTGTTTTTTTGTAGTCTATACTGGCGCATTAGTAAGGCATACAGAATCTAGTCTTGTATGTAAAGACTGGCCGCTTTGTGTCAATAATGAGTTTGTACTACCTTCTAACATGTATGAATGGGTACAAATGGGTCATAGGGCAGCTGCTGGGCTCATTTTCATTTGGGTCCTTTATATAACGGTTCTAGCATTTAGGCGGTATCGACAGCAGAAAGTGCTCTATTGGGGTTGGCTTTATGCGTTAATCCTTGTTTTTCTTCAAGTAGTCGCAGGGGCACTCATTATCTATTCTAGACTGAATCTGATAATCGCACTCTCTCATGCCTTATTTATCGCTTGTTTCTTTGGCGTTCTCAGCTATTTACTACTTTTAACCTCTAGAAGTAAAAAGAATGAATTGGCATTAATACAAACAACGCATTTGGAAAATAAAGATGAAGACATATCAAGTTCTTCAGTAACAATTCATTAATACAAACGAAAAAGAGAAGGCTGACCTAGGTCAGCCTTCTCTTTTTCGTTATTTAGTTATTTCTATTAATAAATCTCCTGTACTAATTGCATCGCCATTTTTAACATGAATATCTGTAATAACTCCAGAGAATGGAGCTTGTACAGTTGTTTCCATTTTCATTGCTTCATTTATAATAAGGTGATCCCCTTGCTTAACTTGATCTCCTTTTTCAACAACTACTTTTAGTACTGTTCCTGGCATTGTAGCTCCAATATGTGATTCATTTTTCGAGTCTGCTTTAAGCTTGGCTTGAACAGATGACTTTATGCCCTCATCTTTTATGATTACTTCACGGGATTGACCGTTTAATTCAAAATAAATCACTCTCGTACCATCAGCTTGCGGCTCGGAGATCGAAACAAGTCTAACAATTAAAGTCTTACCTACTTCGATTTCCACTTCTATTTCTTCACCAAGCCCCATACCATAAAGGAATGTTGGCGTATCTAGGTGCGATAAATCACCAAATTGTTCGCATGTTTTTACATAATCCAAAAATACTTTAGGATAAAGCGCATAGGCTAATACATCAAAACTTGTAACCGGTCTACCAAGTTCTTTAAATAAGTCATCTCGTAATGCAGTAAAATTAACTGGCTCTAATAATTCACCAGGTCTTACGGTAATTGGAGCTTTACCTTTTAGAATCACTTCTTGTAATTCTTTAGGGAATCCGCCTTCTGGCTGACCTAAATACCCTTCAAAAAGTTCAACCACTGAATCTGGAAAGTCCATTGTCTTTCCTTTTGTCATGACATCTTCTTCAGATAGATCGTTTTGGACCATGAATAGAGCCATATCACCAACAACTTTGGAAGAAGGCGTAACTTTAACAATATCCCCAAACATTATATTTACACGGCGATACATTTCTTTCACTTCATTCCACCGATCGCCTAACCCTACTGCCTTTGCTTGTTGCTGAAGATTGCTGTATTGTCCGCCAGGCATTTCGTGTTGATAAATTTCTGTATGTGGTGAAACCATGCCACTTTCGAAATCATGGTAATATTCCCTTACCCCTTCCCAATAGGTGGATAATTTCTCAAGAGAATTAATTTCAAGCTTCGGTTGACGTTCCGTTCCTTCAAGGGCGTAATAAAGCGTTTGAGCACTTGGTTGAGAAGTGAGCCCAGCCATTGAACCAAGTGCTGTATCAACAATATCAACACCTGCTTCTATCGCCCTTGCATACATATACGTACCATTTCCACTTGTGTCGTGAGTGTGTAAATGAATCGGTATATCTACAGTATCTTTAAGTTCCGAAATCAATCGATAAGCAGCCTCTGGTTTTAAGAGACCTGCCATATCCTTGATTCCAAGAATATGTGCTCCCTGGTTCTCCAATTCCTTAGCTAAATTTTTATAATAGTCAATTGAATATTTCACTCGTGTTGGGTCGTTTATATCTCCGGTATAACAAATAGCTGCTTCTGCTATTTTCCCGGATTGTCGAACAGCGTCAATAGCAACTTCCATTCCTTTAACCCAGTTTAAACTATCAAAAATTCGGTATACGTCGATCCCTGCTTGTGAAGATTTTTGAACGAATTCCTCAATTACATTATCCGGATAGTTCTTATAGCCAACAGCATTAGATGCGCGTAAAAGCATTTGGAAAAGGACATTTGGTGCTTTCTTTCTTAACCCAAGAAGCCTGTCCCATGGATCTTCTTTCAAGAAACGATAAGCTACATCAAACGTAGCTCCTCCCCACATTTCAAGGGAGAACAGATTCGGCACCAGTTTTGCCGTTGGTTCAGCAATTTGCAATAAATCTGTTGTTCTGATCCTTGTTGCTAAAAGAGATTGGTGGGCATCACGAAACGTCGTATCTGTGATCAGGACATCATTTTGTTCTTTAATCCATTTCACGAGACCATCAGCACCATTTGCGTCAAGTATCTGCTTTGTTCCTTGCTGTGTCGGAACATCTGCTGAGATTATTGGAATGATTGGTTTTTCAAACACTGGTTTCTTCTTCTTTTCCACTCCAGGAAAGCCGTTTACTGTTACATTCCCAATATAGGAAAGCATCTTCGTACCACGGTCTTTACGCACAGGGAAGGAAAACAGTTCAGGTGTTGTATCAATAAACGAAGTGTCATATTCGCCAGTTATAAATTTCTCATGTTTTACTACATTTTCAAGAAATGGAATGTTTGTCTTAATTCCACGAATCCTGAATTCTTTTAAATTACGCACCATTTTCGCTGCAGCTTTTTCAAAGGTAAGTGCATGAGTCGAAACTTTAACTAATAAGGAATCATAATAAGGTGTGATAACTGCACCTTGGAATGCGTTCCCTGCATCCAAACGTACTCCAAAGCCACCGCCAGAACGATAAACTGCCAATTTCCCAGTATCCGGCATAAAATCATTTAATGGATCTTCAGTTGTTACCCTTGACTGGATAGCAAAACCATTCGTTGTAATTTCATCTTGATGAGGGATACCAATTTCCTTTTCGTATAATTTATGACCTTCAGCAATTAATATCTGTGACTGAACAATATCTATTCCAGTAATCATTTCAGTAAGAGTATGCTCAACTTGTATACGTGGGTTTACTTCTATAAAGTAAAATTCATGATTTGCAACGAGGAATTCAACCGTCCCTGCATTCACATAGTTAACATTTTCCATTAATCGTACAGCAGCTTCACAAATTCTCATTCTTAAATCTTCTGTTAAAGAAACGGATGGGGCTACTTCCACTACCTTTTGGTGACGTCTTTGAACGGAACAGTCACGCTCATATAAATGAACAATTTCCCCATGTTTGTCTCCGAGGATCTGTACTTCAATATGTTTTGGATTTTGAATAAAACGTTCAACGTATACTTCATCATTACCGAAAGCCGCTTTCGCTTCAGATTTTGCTCTTGTATACGCCTCCTGAACTTCTTCTAGTTTGTTAACAATACGCATGCCTCGTCCACCGCCACCAAGCGATGCTTTAATAATAATTGGAAAACCATGCGTTTGACCAAATGCCTCTACATCTTTCACAGAAGTTGCAGGACCATCACTTCCTGGAATAACAGGAATATTCGCTAGTTCAGCTTGAGTTCTTGCTTTTACTTTATCACCGAACATATCTAAATGTTTTGTCTCAGGACCAATAAAAATAATTCCTTCTTCCTCACAACGACGAGCAAAATCAAGATTTTCTGCCAAAAATCCATATCCAGGATGAATCGCATCAACATTTTTTTTCTTGGCAATTTCAATGATGCCTTCAATATCTAAATAAGCATCGATTGGTTTTTTTCCTTCCCCAACTAAATATGCTTCGTCCGCTTTAAAACGATGGTAAGAATTTTGATCTTCTTTTGAGTATACAGCTACAGTTCTAATATTTAATTCTGTACAAGCTCGAAAAATCCTGATTGCGATTTCTCCCCGATTTGCTGCCAAAACTTTTTTTATACGTTTTACCATTAACTCACACCTACTTTTATGTATTTTTCATTTGTATATTGTAAAAAGAGCAAGATTCAAATCAAGATCTTATTCACACATAGTTATTGCACATTTAAACAATTTTTATTATGAGGCATAGTTTGAACATTACGACATTTTCACTCATAATTTTGGTCCAAAAAACCGTTTTAGTCAATCGTTTTTTAAAATTCAAAATAGTTTTGATTATAGAATTTATTATTGCATAGTATAATACAATTATAATAAAAAAGTATATAACAATAATAGGAATTTAGTATAATACAATTAAATTATATAAAAAAACTCAAACAACTATGATGATTCGTTTGAGTTAATTTCTTACTATATTATTTTCGTAAAGAAGCCTCATGTAAAGCAGATAGTTCCCTCTCAAGCGATTCTAAGAGTGACTTTCCTTCCGTCTCATCGACTAAACCTAAACGAACAGCGAAATCTATTTCACGAGATAGGCCGTACATTTGAGTATCTAGAACCTCTTCATATAGAGGACATTGAGGCATAGTTAAATTATCCATTTGTACTTTTATCAATTTAAGAATCTTGTCAGCATCTGCTTTTAATAAAGCATAAGCTTTTTCTTGATGATTGACAAGCATTTCAGATGCCATACGAAATCCCCCCGCCAATGAAGCGTACAATCTTATCTATAAATTTTACCCTTAGTTGTCTAAAAAAGCAAGGATAATTAGATAAACCATCACCCAGCTCTTCTCTACAATAATTAATAGTAAGCCCATTTAACTCTTAGAAAAATGTTAACGTCTTATTGTATAAGGACAAACTGATTGCTCCTGAATTTTTGGCTTCGTCAGCATGGAACATGTCCTTTGGTAGCGCCTTCATATCATAACCCTGTATGCTTCAGAAAGCTTAGAAGTGAACAAGAACCGAACCATTTGGGAGAACGACTTTGAAACCACCTGGACAAATGAAAAGGTTTTCTGTGACTTTTTTAACAAGTTTCTTTATACTTATTCTTGTATAATTATTGTTAGAGTCTTTTTGACCATACATACAGAGAGGGATGTTTATAGATGGAACCCATCGTATTTATTCAAGGGAAAGTGAAATTTCCAATAACATTAGATCCTGGGGTTTGGATCTTTGACGACCGTAAAGTTGAAATTGAAACCTATTTTCAGGCTGAGAAGAAAGCGGAAAATGAATTAGAGGAATATACGATTGCAGCATCCAAGCATTGGGAAAAAGAAATCCGCGAGGGAGCAACAATGCCCCCAACATTAAAGACAGAAAGAAAGTTTGAGAAACAACGTCTATTAGAAGGTACATTCGTCATTCCTTTCAAGCCTTTTCTGGATAATGCTGAACCCCATTCTGATGCCTTTGAAGTTGTTGTCAAAACAGCGGATACTGAACAAGTGTTTACTAAAGAAGCTGCCGAAGCATTTGTTCTAGGCTTTTCTATTGATGGTAAGCCTATAAAAGAAAATGGCCCAATGTACATTTATTTTGGAGATGGATCCAATATTAATCAACCAATTAAAGATGTACAGGCATTTATTATTCGATAATATAAAGTTAGATCCATGACAAAGTGTCTGAGTGTTTTACCGACTCTTCGTTAGGGAGCAACGTTTTTTTCTTTAGGCTGTTCTCGTATACTTTATTGCTTTTAAATGATATTTACGCGAATATCCTGGGGTGATTTCCGTTGCAGGCACTCCTTTGTACGGGCGGTCTAAAGGAGCCTCCTCAGTGCTTTGCACTTGCGGGGTCTCCCTCAACACGCTTCTCTAAGCAGGAGTCTCGTATATCAACTACAATCAGCACCTGCTCGAATTTGTTACTTGTTAAAACCAACAAACTTTACGAAAAGAACCTCTCTTAAAGAGGTTGTTCGAAAAGTTCGGTAAAAAAGCTGGCGAATTGTTAGAGACTATCGCTTCTCGAACTATCCTTCTTATTGAACACGCACTTAAAGTAGAGTGGCGGCAAGCTGGGCCAAACCAGATCTTTCTCCTTTTATTAATTTAACATGACCCGCAATCTGTTGTTCTTTAAATTTCTCCACTACATAGGTTAGCCCATTATTATATTCGTCAAGATATGGATGGTCTATCTGTTCGGGGTCCCCCATCAATACGATTTTACTTCTTTCGCCAACCCTTGTTAAAATCGTTTTCACTTCATGTTTCGTAAGGTTCTGAGCTTCATCTATTATGATAAATTGATCAGGGATACTTCGACCTCGAATATATGTGAGTGCCTCGACCTCAATTGAACTCATACCTGCCAAAATTGCATCCAATTCTCCAGGCTTCTTTGTGTTAAATAAATACTCTAAATTATCAAAAATCGGTTGCATCCATGGTCTTAGCTTTTCTTCCTTTTCCCCTGGTAAATACCCTATATCCTTTCCTACCGGCACGATAGGCCTTGCAACAAGTAGCTTTTTATATCGGCCAAGATCTTCAGTTTGCATTAAGCCTGCCGCAAGAGCCATTAGCGTCTTACCTGTACCTGCTTTTCCAATTAGAGTAACGAGAGGAATATCTGATCTAAGTAGAATCTCCATCGCCATAATCTGTTGAACATTTCTAGCTTTAATACCCCATATATGATCTTCATCAAAGATCAATTTTCTTGCGGTCTTTCCAGTAAAATCAACAAGAGCAACAGCAGAAGCGGAGGTACCTAGAATATCTTTCATCAATATAAATTGATTAGGATGGAGTGTTTCTTTTGTAATACTTGAAACAAGCAAACTTCCTTTTCCATAAAATTGATTAAGTAGCTCTCGCGAAACTAAAATTTCTTGAAAGCCACTATAAATATGATCCAGCTCAACAACTCGGTCACTTAGAAAATCTTGGGATAATAACCCAATTGCATCAGCCTTCACACGAACAAGGGTATCTTTACTAACTAAGATGACTGACTTACCATTTTTTTTCGTTTGTTCTTCAAGTGAAAGGTTTTTAGCTACTGCAAGAATTCGATTATCATTTGTCTTTTCGATGAAAATCTCTTGGAGCTCATGAAAAGAACGATGGTTTAGCTCAATTCTTAATTCCCCACCATTATGCAACATAATTCCATGATGCAATTTTCCTTTTTCACGAAAACCGTCTATAAGCTTTGAGACTTGTCTCGCATTCCTGCCGATTTCATCCATATATCTTTTCTTTGAATCCAATTCTTCCAATACAACTGCAGGAATGATAACTTCATTGTCTTCAAATGAAAAAATAGCGTATGGATCCTGCAGTAAAACATTCGTATCTAACACATAAATTTTGTTCAAAAGGACGCCTCCCGCCTAATCTTTTGTCGGAATATTTGTGTTGTTATTCAAGGTGGTGACTTCTTCATACATGATAAAGTTCCACCGGCGTATCCTTTCACATTTTTTATTTGCTCGATTGATCGAAACTAAGGTGAATGCCCCTTTTATAGTGGACGAGACGACTGTTGATAAAATATATGTCAATCTGCATAAAGATAGAAGAACAATTACAGACTATAAAGGAAACTTCCATCAGTATATGCATTCCCACTCTATGTACTTGTGGATAGTGACCTTTGATAATATAGAAAAGCACATGAAAAATATGAACATAAAGGAGGTCCTATAATTGATAAATCGCATTATACCTTATTTCTTTGCTAGTTTTCTTTTACTGAGCGGCTGTTCTTCACATCAACAAGGTCAAGAGAATGTTAATACGAAGAGACAACACGCAACAAATGTAAATCATTCAACGATTCAACAAACAGATCAGGTAACAGATTCTGACACTGCCAAAAGACTTATTGATTTAGCTTCAAAGGTTCCTCATGTAAATGATGCAACTGCAGTCGTTTTTGGTGACTATGCCATCGTTGGGATAGATATTGATTCTGATATTGAACGCTCACAGGTTGGGACGATCAAATATTCAGTTGGAGAAACATTAAAGCATGACCCGTTTGGAGCTAAGGCCGTAGTTGTTGCTGATCCGGACTTAAATGCTCGGATTAAAGAAGTGGCTAAAGATATCCAACATGGAAAACCAGTTCGCGGAATCTTAAATGAACTTTCGGACATTACATCAAGAATTATCCCTGAAGTTCCAGGGGATATTCAAGACCCCACTCCCGCAAAAGCGATTGAAGAACAAAAAGATAGTTTAAATGATCATGAAAAAAAGAACTTGGATGACAAACAGGAAAAGCAATCGAATGGATATAAATAAAGGAAATCATCGTACGGTGAGTTTTCTTTCGAAATAAGTACCCTCTCTTCATATATACCATAAACAACATAGATAATTATTTACTGTATGTTAAGAGAGGGTAAAAGTTCTATGAAGAAATATTTTCTCATTAGGAGAGGGACTATTCCTCTTCTTTTTTGCTTTACATTTCTTCATTGTCTAAAAAACGTGGTATACTAAATTATCAAAGTTTTTTGTTAAAGCTATGTTATCTAACGCTGTTAATCTCCAGCTCATATTAACCAAAAATCGTTTTATTAACAATTTTTTAACATAGCCTTTAGTACAGATAATTTTTATTTCGAAAGAGGTTCTTACTATGAACGTAAAATGTGTAATTTGTGATAAAGTCGAACCCATTCCTACGGATTCTCCAGAAGCAAAAAAGCTCCGAAATCGCCCTATACATACATATATGTGCCAAGAATGCCAGCAAAGAATAGAAGAAAAAACAAAGGCTCGTATTGATACAGGTAATTTCAGACTTTATCGAACGGTTAAGAAGGATGATGAATGGTAAATACTCCCATAAGTCAATTAGCTAAACTCTTTCTTTAACATCATAAAAATTGACTAGATTCAATGTCACTTCATAATTTTTAATTTGAACTCCTCGTCAGTTTAAAAATCACGAGTAGTAAAGACCGTTCAATCTTAATCACGTTCTAATAGCCCCCTAGCACAATCAAATCATTTTGCACTAAGAGAACTCATACCGCCCCAAAAGAAAAGCATTACCATTAAACGATATGGGTCTTATAAGTAGCGACAACATGGCGCACGGATGCTAAATGCACGTTTAAGCGTGAATCTTCCACAATAGAAAAGAGGCTAATCCAAGTGGATTAGCCTCTTTTCTATTGTGGATATCAATCATCATTGCAAACACCAAGCAAGCGTTCTAAACCCGCTTTTCTGTTCTTGAATTATGCAAGCGATATTTATAAATCCCAAGGACAACAGCTGCAATGGCGAGTGATTCACCCATCGGAAGAAAAACTGCTAGGAAGGACATAACGGTACAACCAAGAGCCATTATTGCATAAATGACTACATTCTTTAGCAGTGGTAGCTTTTTAGCAAACCCTAGCTGATAGACGATAACACAAAGTGCAAAAATCGTTAAATACAGGTACCACATACCAAATTCGGGATTTTCATCCACTCGGTAAAGTGCTGCAAAAAATGACAGCCGCTCCTGTATATCCATTTCAATCCCTCCTAGAGGTTATTATTTATTATTCAACTTCAGCAAATTTTTTCTTTTTCGCTGATTTTTCACGTTCGTTTTTCTCAAGAATTTTTTTACGAAGTCGGATGGATTCTGGAGTTACTTCACAGTATTCATCGTCATTCAAATATTCAAGAGCTTCTTCAAGCGACATAATTCTTGGCTTTTTCATTGATGACGTTTGGTCTTTGTTTGCAGAACGCATGTTAGTCATTTGTTTTGCTTTAACGATGTTAACAGTCAAATCACTTTCACGGTTATGCTCTCCAACGATCATACCTTCATAAATTTCAGTACCTGGTTCAACAAAGATCACACCTCGATCTTCAACTTGCATCGTACCGTATTGCGTAGTTTTTCCTGTCTCCATCGAAACAAGAACACCTTGACGTCTTCCACCAACTTGCCCAGATGCCATTGGCTGATAGCTGTCGAATGTATGGTTCATAATTCCATAACCACGAGTCAAAGTTAAGAATTCTGTTGAATAACCAATTAAGCCACGTGCTGGAATGTTGAAAATAAGACGAACTTGACCGCCATTATTAATCATATCCAACAATTCACCTTTACGAGCTCCCATTGATTCCATAATCGAACCAGTATTCTCTTCAGGTACGTCAATTTGAACACGCTCGATAGGCTCACAACGAACTCCATCAATCATACGTACGATAACTTCTGGTTTCGACACTTGAAGTTCAAAGCCTTCACGACGCATGTTTTCAATTAAAATAGAAAGGTGTAGTTCTCCGCGTCCAGAAACTGTCCAAACATCAGGAGAATCTGTATTATCAACTCTTAAGCTCACATCTGTTTGCAATTGAGTTCTTAAACGTTCTTCAATTTTACGTGCTGTAACATATTTCCCTTCACGACCCGCAAATGGACTGTTGTTTACTAAGAACGTCATTTGAAGAGTTGGCTCATCAATTCGCAGAATAGGAAGAGCATCTTGATGTTCAGTTGGACAAACGGTTTCACCGACGTTAATATCTTCCATTCCTGAAACGGCAATCAAGTCACCCGCAACAGCTTCTTCGATTTCAACTTTTTTCAAGCCAATGAAACCAAAGATTTTTGTAACACGGAATTGCTTTACAGAACCATCCAGTTTCATTAAAGCTACTTGTTGACCAACATGCATTTTCCCGCGGAAAACACGTCCGACACCAATACGACCAACATAGTCGTTATAATCAAGTAATGCCACTTGGAATTGAAGTGGTTCATCACTGTTATCAACCGGAGCTGGAATATTCGCAACGATTGCTTCAAATAAAGGAGTCATGTCCTCTTCTTGTTTAGCTGGGTCTGGGTCAATACTTGCCGTTCCAGAAATACCTGAAGCATAAATAACTGGGAAGTCTAATTGATCATCCTCAGCACCTAGCTCAATAAATAAGTCAAGTACTTCATCCACTACTTCTCCTGGACGTGCTGATTCTTTATCAATTTTGTTTACCACAACGATTGGTGTAATTTTTTGCTCTAATGCTTTTTTCAAAACAAAGCGTGTTTGTGGCATACAACCTTCATAAGCATCAACAATTAGCAGAACACCATCTACCATTTTCATGATTCGTTCTACTTCTCCACCAAAGTCAGCGTGACCAGGTGTATCCAGAATATTAATACGTGTTTCTTTATATTGAACAGCCGTGTTTTTCGCAAGAATGGTAATTCCACGTTCTTTTTCAATAGCGTTGGAATCCATCGCACGTTCTTCTACGTGCTCATTCTCACGAAAAGTACCTGATTGCTTCAGCAATTGATCCACCATTGTCGTTTTTCCGTGGTCAACGTGGGCTATAATGGCTATATTTCGAATATTATTACGTAATTTCAAGCAATTCACTCCTAGAGGAAATTTAGTTTAAGCGTATCTATATCATTAACTTACATATTATATCACAAACATAGTATAATCAAAGCAAGAAATTCTGTACTTTACAAAATAAAATGAGGTGAAAATCATGGATATCAAATGGAACTTCCTTGTATTGGCATTATTGGCAGTCATCTGCATAAGTGGTATCGGAATTGCAATTGCCGAAAAAAGCATTACAATCGCCGCTATTTGCGTCATTGCTTTAACAGTTATTATGGGGTATGGGTTTACCCAAAAGAAAAAACTGCGTGAACAAGGAAAGTTGTAGGTATGTCTCTTGCAAAGGAGTCACAATTAACATAAAAAAGATTTAGTGCCAGAATTGAGATTATCATATTACATTGCAAAATGACAAGGGATAGTTTACTTTTCACATACATCGTAAAATAAGTTCTGAAGCTAGATATGAATAGTATAACTAAACTACCCATAAAAAAATCGCCTAATAATTGGCGATTTTTTGTTCTCATTGCGATGTATTTAAAGATTTTTTTAATAATTTACAGCTGGCCAACTGTTGTGAAAATATGATTCTAAAATCGCCTGATGAAGACCAGGCTTTGAAACAAACAACGAAGAACCATTGATATAATCGAGCGAATTTCCCGACATTGTTGTTATCTCACCGCCTACTTCCTCAATTAGAATGGAACCGGCAGCAAAATCCCATGGTGCAAGTCTCATTGTCATATAGGCATCTAATCTTCCTGATGCAACATATGCCATTTCAATAGCTGCCGAGCCATATGATCTTGTTCCCCTAACATCCTTAACTAGAGGGGTAAGAACCTGATGATCAATCCGTTTGTTTTCCATAAGCCATGTAGCATTTAATGACAAGATCATTTCCGAAATCGGCACTTTTGTCAACTCAGGTAATTTTATATCATTCAGATAAGCACCTTTTCCCTTGAAGGCATGATACAGTTCATTATGTACGACATCATAAATAAGTCCTATTTTCCCGATACCATCTTCATAAATTCCAATTGAAATAGCAAAATTCCGTTGTTGATGAATAAAATTCATCGTCCCATCAATTGGGTCAATAATCCAAACAACGCCCTTCAAGTCCGTGATCCGCTTGCCCATTCCTTCTTCCCCAAAAATTCGATGAGTGGGGAACGTTTCAGTAATATTATCAAGAAAAAATTGCTCTATTTCTTTATCCATGTTGGTAACTAAGTCATTGGCATTCGCCTTTGTTTCAATATTGAGATTCTCTTCAAATGATGATTTAAGTCTTTTTCCCGCGGTCATGATCCAATCCTTTGCACATGCACCAATTTCTGTATAATTCTCCATCATTTTATCCTCCAGACATAGATGTTAAAAATCTACAAACGGTAATTCGTACTTTAAGAATAATGGAAATATTGTCCTGCATCAAGTTTTATCATGTTGTATGCATTTAATTGAACCGTGTTCTTACTTCACATTAAGGATCCCCTTAATCAAAATGATATACAAAACAAATAGACCTAAAAAGCCTTTAATTCGGAAGGAAAGACGTATGTAGTAAATGTGGCAAAACTAATTAAACGGCGTCATGTGAAGAGCTATACTAATTTGAATGCATCCGCGAAATCTCTTTAGTATCCTCCAAAATTAGAAATGCTTGCGGACACCTTTACCAAATTAAAAGCGTCCGCTTAGCCATATTTTGCTTTCCTGCAACAACTTTGTTGAATCCAATAACCCATCGTTTCTTTCATAATCACAATTGCTATATTTTACAAAGCCTTTAGTTTTAAAAGCTCATTCCGAATGCGTTCTAATTTATGTTTACACTGCTTTTTCTTTTGATCATTGTCTTCCTCAATCGCTTCAAAAAGAGTAGCCAATTCATAATCCATTTCCATACGTAGCACTGCTTTTCGGTGTTTTTCAACTTCTTTAGCTTTCATCGCTTGATTCATGACTTGTTTCATAAATAATTAGCTCCTTTCAGTAATTGACTAAATTTTCTGTTTTTTATTACATACTATGATGCCTCTGTGGAAATCGCAACTAAATTGTGCTCTAACCTATAGCCAAGTTTTTTTTGTAATCCCATTATTTATATTATGTTTTCACCTATGCTACAATATCACTTAAAGGAACGAAGGAGGGGGAAAATGAACGTAACCAGTTTTTCAGCTGCAGATTTTAATGTATTTAAAATTGAAGGTCTCAATTATCGAATGGAAGCACTAAAAGATCGGATTCGCCCTAAACTAGATGCACTTGGTGACCACTTCGCAAGTGAACTTTCCACAATGACTGGTCAAGAACTATTCCCTCATGTGGCTAAACATGCAAGACGAACCATCAATCCACCTAATGATACTTGGGTCGCTTTCGCCGGTAGCAAAAGAGGATATAAAATGATGCCTCATTTCCAAATTGGTTTATGGGGAAGTCATATGTTTGTTTGGTTTGCAGTGATTTATGAAGCTCCCATAAAGGTCCAGTTCGGTCAAACTCTTGAAAAGTCTGTAAAAAGTATCAAGGAAAGTATTCCTGACAACTTTGTGTGGTCGCTCGATCATACGAAACCAGAAGTCATTCTTCATAAAGCCCTATCTTTAGAAGAATTAACCGCTATGTTCAAAAGGTTACAAGAAGTAAAAAAGGCGGAGATTCTTTGTGGTATTAAAATTCCGCGTGAAGATGCTATTAATCTCTCAGATGACGAATTTTTCAAGGCTATCCATGATGCTTTCACTCATTTAATACCCTTGTATAGATTAACTCAAACTTCCCTTTAAAACTCCCATTTCCAAATGAGAGTTGAGCTTTTGTATGAAAGACATGGGGACTTAGACTTCACGACTTACTAATATAGCTAACCTACTTTTTAAGAAAGCACTTCAACATCCGGCTCTGCACCGCCACCATATTATGATTAGGCGAGTGTAGCGTGCTTAATGATCGATCCTTCATAGTAAATGGTGGCGTTTTGTGTGTAGGAATTAGAAAGGGGCGACCACGCAACGACTAAATACAGTTTAAGATAAGTGTATGAAACACTACATACTGATTTAGAGTGCGAGGTCAGCCCCTTATGAGATAATATCCTAGCTTTTATTCAATAGATTACTTTTTTACTGGCTAAAATTAATTCATCAATCTCTTGATAATTTTCTGATTGTAGACTTTGAATGATTTTACTGCCGACAATCACACCATCACTATATAACGAAGCTCTTTCCACATGCTCAGGAGTTGAAATTCCAAAGCCTGCAAGAACTGGTATTGAACTTGCCTCACGAATGCGGTTTAAATAATGACCAACTTCTTCTTCAAAGCTTTCACGAACACCTGTTATTCCTGTTACAGTGACTGCATAAATAAAGCCTTCTGCGTTTTTAACAATTTTTTCAATTCTTTCCTGGGAGCTTGTTAAAGCAACCAATCTGATCAGCGAGATATTCGCATTTTTCAAATCTTGTGCAAGAATCTCTTCCTCTTCTATCGGTAGATCTGGGACAATACACCCTGACACACCAGCTTTGACACAATCATTACTGAAATTACCGATTCCATATGCAAGCAGAGAATTTAAGTAAGCCATAAAGATAATAGGAATGTCCACTTCATCTTTGATTTCGATAAGCTTGGAAATGATTTTTTTTAAGGTCACTCCTTCTGCCAACGCCCGCTTCCCTGCAAGTTGGATAGTTGGACCGTCCGCAACTGGGTCAGAAAAGGGAACACCTAATTCGACCGCCGTTGCTCCGGCATTTTGCAAGCGAAGCAGGTCCTCCTTAAGCTTATCTAATCCACCATCTCCAGCCATAATATAAGGAATGAAGGCTTTTTCTTGCCTTACATGTAGTTCAGCTAATGTATCTTGTAATGATTTATTCCCCATCTTCGCGTCCTCCTAGTAATGAACGAACTTGTTCAACATCCTTATCCCCTCTACCTGATAAGCAAATTACAAGCCCTTCATCCTCCTTCATTTCTTTTGCAATCTTCATCGCATAAGCTATGGCATGTGAGCTTTCTAAAGCAGGAATAATCCCTTCCTCCCTAGATAAAAGAACAAATGCATCCAGTGCTTCATCGTCGGTGACTGACGTATACGTCACTCGATTTTCGTCTTTTAAAAAACAATGTTCTGGGCCTACACCAGGATAGTCTAGACCTGCCGATATGGAATGGGCTTCTTGGATTTGACCGTCTGCGTCTTGAAGCAGATACATCAATGAGCCGTGAAGAACCCCTTTCGTCCCCTTTGTCAGACTAGCTGCATGTTTTTCTGTATCAAGCCCGCTTCCCGCAGCCTCAACACCGATTAATTTCACAGAAGGATCTGTAAGAAACGGGTAAAACATGCCCATTGAGTTACTTCCTCCTCCAATACAAGCAACAATCGTATCAGGCAACTTCCCTTCTTTTTCCTTATATTGTCGTTTTGTTTCATAGCCGATTACGCTTTGAAAATCACGAACAATTTGCGGAAACGGATGCGGTCCTAATACAGATCCCATAATATAATGCGTATCTGTAACATTAGATACCCAATATCTTAGGGCTTCATTGACAGCATCCTTCAAAGTACCACTTCCTTGATCAACAGACACAACCTTCGCTCCAAGAAGCTCCATTCGGAACACATTCAATTTTTGTCTCTGCACGTCTTCACTTCCCATAAAGACGACGCATTCTAGATTCAGCAAGGCACAAACTGTTGCAGTGGCTACCCCATGCTGACCCGCCCCTGTTTCTGCAACAATTTTTCGTTTCCCCATTTTAATCGCAAGCAATGCCTGACCAATCGTATTATTAATTTTATGGGCACCTGTATGATTTAAATCTTCACGCTTTAGGTAGATCTTTGCCCCGCCAGCAAGCTTCGTTAAATTTCCTGCAAAATATAATGGATTTTCTCTCCCAATATATTCTTTTAAGTAATACTGAAGACTTTCCTGAAACTCGGGATCCTGTTTTGCTTCCTCATATACGTTTTCGAGTTCTAATACTGCTGTCATTAATGTTTCTGGAACAAATCGACCGCCATATTCACCGAAATGTCCAGTTTTGTCCGGTCCACTATACGTGCTTATCATGCTAATTCCTCCTCTTTTAGATGCGCTTTACTAATAAATTTATTGATTTTTGTAAGATCCTTTACACCGCCTGTTTCGACACCACTTGATACATCAACAGCATAAGGTTGAATGACTCGAACAGCTGTTTCTACATTATCAGGAGATAATCCCCCCGCAAGAAAAATATGATTGCTATATGGTAATTTCCCCTTCATTTCCTCCCAATTCAGAGTCTTTTTTATAGGAGCTGTTTGACTTTTCGGTAAATCAAGTAGAATATACTCTGTTTTCCATTCATGAACCTTTAATAAATCTTCTATAGAATGTATTGTAATAGCTTTAATGACGGGTAATGAAAGCTTACTTGCAAATTCCTGACTTTCTGTACCGTGAAGTTGAATAATATCTAGCCCTGCATATTCAGCAATTCTTGATATTTCCTCAACCGATTCATTAACAAAAACCCCTACCTTTTTTACATTCCCCTTTAAATTTCTAATAATTTCTCGTGCCTTTATTGGCGTCACTTTCCGTTTACTTTCGGCAAAAATGAATCCTAGATAATCGGCTCCTGAATCAATAGCTGTTTGTGCTGCTTCTAAAGTTGATATACCGCAGATTTTAACGTACATAATTTTCACCTTTAAGCAAGACGTCAAATTCTTTAAAGCTATGATTTAGATTTTCCGCTTGCATCAATGTTTCCCCAACTAATATTCCTTTCGCTCCAGCATCTCTAACTCGCTCAACATCGAGACGTGTTTTCACTCCGCTTTCCGAGATAAATAGTTTGTTCAACTCTGCTAATTGAGAACCGAGTCGCTCTGTTACTTCAAGATTCACTTCAAAAGTTTTTAAATTCCGATTATTAATGCCAATTAATTCTGGATCAATCGGAAGCACAGCTTGAAGCTCCTCATCGTTATGCACCTCAACTAACACTTCCAAGTCTTCTGATTTAGCATATTGGTATAGTTCTGCCAATCGTTGTACCGGCATAGCAGCTGCGATAAGGAGGATGATGTGTGCTCCCGCTCGTTTAGCTTGGTCAATCTGTATTTCATCAATAATAAAGTCTTTACAAAGAACAGGGATTTTCACAGCCTCACTCACCTTCTTAAGATCCTCAAATGATCCTTTGAAGAATTCCTTGTCTGTTAAGACAGATATCGCAGCGGCGCCATTTTTTTCATAAGCAATCGCTTGTTTAACAGGATCCACATCTCGATCAATATCTCCACGGGATGGTGAAGCTCGTTTTATCTCTGCAATGATTGAAACTTTTTGTGATTCTTTCAAGCTCTGTAAAAGCGACCTCTTCGTATATATAACTTCCGAATTCAAAACTTTCAATTTTTTCAATTGAATAATTTCCTCATGTTTAGTAGCAAGAATTGTCGTCAATATATTTGTCATTTACATTACCCCCGCTTTTTTATAGGTGTCAAAATGTATAAGTGCTTCAAGCTTCTTAATTGCCCGCCCACTATCAAGGCTTTCTTTTGCCATGGCAATTCCTTCACGAACATTGTCTGTTTTCCCGTTTGCATATATTCCTAGACCAGCATTTAAAAGTACCGTATCTCGATACGCCCCCTTTTCTCCATGTAATATTCGAAGCATAATATCAGCATTTTCTTTTGCCTCTCCACCACGGATCATTTCATTTGTATAATAAGGTAAACCAACATCCTCAGGGCTTAATGTAAAGTGCGTTTTCTTGCCGTTTTCTAATAAAATCATCGAATTACTTCCTTGTAGACTAGCTTCATCCATATACCCTGCACCATTTATTACTAAGGCTCTTCTTCTCCCTAACTTATCTAATACTGACGCAAACAGGTCGAGCATTTCGCGCCGATTAATCCCAACCAATTGAGAGTCCAGCTGAATTGGGTTAGTTAGTGGACCTGTAAAGTTAAACACAGTCGATATTTTCAGTTCCTTTCTTATTTTCATAATTCTCGCAAGTTTGGGATGAACAGTAGAAGCAAATAGAAAAGCAATGCCGATTTCGTTCAATCTTTCTTCAATTCCTTGCGTATTTAATTGAAGGTCCACACCTAACTCTTCAAGAACATCAGCACTTCCCGTTTTACTTGATACACTGCGGTTTCCATGTTTGGCGACTTTGATACCTGCACCTGCTAATACGAATGCCGATGCTGTACTGATGTTGAAACTTTGTGAACCATCGCCACCTGTTCCGCAATTATCCATCACATGATCAAATTGCACTTTCAAAGGGATCGCTTTTTGTCTTAGAACAGTGGTTAGACTTGCAATTTCTTCAGCTGTTTCACCTTTTGATTTAAGAGCGATTAGAAACGCAGCCATTTCGCTATCTGTAATTTCATCAGAAAAGAGTAATTGTGCAGCACCTAACATTTCTTCTTGCGATAATGATTCATGTTGCGATAGTTTTTCAAGATATTTTTTCATATTGAGCACCATCTTTCACATTTTTGATAAATTGCAAGAGGATTGATTTCCCCGTAACTGTTCCAATCGACTCTGGATGAAATTGCAATCCATATAAAGGATATTGTTTATGTTGAATCGCCATGATTTCCCCATCATCAGCAGCTCTTGCAAGAATTTCAAACTCGTTCGGAAGGCTATGATCTTTCACAACCAATGAATGATAACGCATGACTTCTAAATAGCTTTCTTGGGTTTCGAATAAGCCTTTCCCATTATGCAGAACTACTGACGTTTTCCCGTGCATGATTTGTGTAGCCCGATCCACCGTCCCTTTAAATGCACATGCAATTGCTTGATGTCCAAGACAAATACCTAAGATCGGAACTCTTTTGTAAAAATGAGTGATGACTGGAATACATATTCCTGCTTCTTCAGGGCGACCAGGTCCTGGTGACAGAATAATTGCTGTAGGGTTCATAGCTTCAATTTCTTCAATTGTGATTTGATCATTTCTTTTCACTATAATTTCGGGGTAAAATTCACCGAGATATTGATATAAGTTATAAGTAAATGAATCATAATTATCAATGAGTAATATCATCTCTTTGCACCTCCAATAAAGCTTTTGCCTTATTCTTTGTCTCCTCATATTCCGTGGTAGCTACAGAGTCATAGACAATCCCTGCCCCAGCTTGAACATAGGCAATATCATCTTTAATGACCATCGTTCGAATCGCCAGTGCCATATCTAAGCTACCACCAAAACCAAGATAGCCGACTGATCCTGCGTAAACCCCTCTTTTTACATTTTCTAATTCGTTGATTAACTGCATAGCTCTAATTTTCGGTGCCCCAGAAACCGTTCCTGCTGGCATACAAGCGATTAAAGCATCAAGACTTGTAAGGTCCGAACGTAATAGCCCTTTTATTTTTGAAGCAATGTGCATGACATGCTTATATCGTTCTATTTTCATTTGAGCGGTTAATGTAATCGAACCGATTTCACACACTCTACCAAGATCATTACGACCAAGGTCGACAAGCATCTTATGCTCTGCAAGTTCCTTCTCATCCTCAAGCAGACTTTGTTCATACTGTTGATCTTCTTCTGGAGTATTCCCCCGCGGTCTAGTACCAGCTATTGGATTTACCGTGACTTGTCGGTCCTTCACACTGATTAAACTTTCCGGTGAAGAACCAAGAACGGTATATCCGTCAAAGTCGATATAAAACATATATGGTGATGGATTGGACAATCTAAGTCTGCGATATGCCTGAAATGGATCAGCGTGAAATGGTGACTGAAATCTCTGAGATAAGACGACTTGAAATACTTCCCCTTCGATTATTGCTTCCTTGGCCTGATGAACAAGGTTTTCGAACATTTTCTGACTCATATTTGATTGAAAATCTAAATGTACTCGTTCACTCTCAGGTTCGTTGTCGCTTACCGACTCAATCAGCTTTTTCATGTCAGACAACCTTGTTTCAAACTCAGAGCTACATGTAACCAAATGAATCTTTTCTGTTAAATGATCAAAAACGATAACATCTTCAAAAAGTAGAAAATGGGCATCTGGCATATTTAAGGAGTCTTCTGGCACATAACCTATCTCCTCATACTGCCGGATCATATCGTAGCCCAAGTAGCCAACTGCTCCACCAAAGAATGGGATGTCAAAATCGTTCGTTTCAAATTCAACGTCCAGCTCTTTTTTCAGTTCATCCATTAGCAAACCAATTTCTAACTTATTTTTTTGATTAGGGCTAATTCTTTCGGTTACCTTATCTTTTGAAACTAATTCCAAGTATGGGTGGAAGCCAATATAAGAGTACCTCCCTTTGTCATGATGGGAAGGTGAACTTTCTAATAGAAATTTCTTCCTACCAGGGAGTTTCTGAAAAATTGATATCGGTGTATGAATGTCACCTTCAACAATCATTTTATTAAATTGTAATTTTCTTCTTTCACTTGTCATGTTATCCCTCCTTAAACATAAAAAAGTCCCCTGCATACACAAAAAATGTGTATGCAGAGGACGATTCATTTACCGCGGTGCCACCTCAGCTTGAGGATGTCTTAAAAAGGGTTTCTGATCCCATGTCTTATATACAGTAATTACATCACTGTATATAGGGCACGTGGTCTAACACTTTTGTGGAGACATCCTCCGCTTTTCAAGTACAGGATTTATATCCTAATACTAATCCTGATAACGGTGGAAGCCGTGTTCCTCTACTAATCGTTCAAGGAACCTCTCACAAGTCCATTCCCCTTTTCATATCGTACCGGTTTCCACCTGCCCCGGCTCTCTGTTACGCATCTAAAAAGGCTACTCCTCTTGATCATCGAATTGTTCATTTATAGTTTTAAAAAACACAAAAAGGGCCCCCATCCAAAAGGACGAGGAACCCGTGGTACCACCTTTATTAGCTCGAAAGCTCACTTTACAGCATCAATTAAGATACCTATCTCAAATAACGATGAGACGTTCCGCCAAAGCCTACTTTGCATTTCGGTTTGGAGCTCAGAAGCCCATTCGCTTAAAGTTGTTCACCGATTTACACCAACCACCGGCTCTCTTTAGAACAAACATTAAGGTACTTTTCTTCTTCAACGCTTTATATTCGTTTTATTATTTATTATCTTAAATTGAACGACGAACTTTGTCAATGATTTTTCAGAAAATTTATTTTCTTACTGTAATCCAGCCACCGTCATCTGTTTCTTTTGCACTTTTTATAACTAAGTAAGCAGAATACCCGCTACTTTCCTGGAATTCATCCGTATAGTTCTTCTCATCAGCTTTTCCAGGAACAATTTCTTTAAAGCGTCTGTACGTTTTCATAAAATCTTCTTTACTGACGCGGCTTTCATAAGCTTTCTCAACACTTTCAAAAAATTTAATCACATCGACAATTTCTTCTGTACTCCAAGTAAAATCTAGTGGGTATTGATATTCCATTTAAGATCACCTTTCATTTAGAGGATGTTCAAAAAGTCTGGTAAAAAAGCTTGCGTATTGCATCAAAGCTCGGTCTCTCCGGTCCTCACGTATTACTACATACGCACGGGTCTCTCGAGATGCACTCCTCGAACTTCTTCCTCCTTTTTGAACACGCTCCTTTATGCATTTTCATTGTATATACTTGCTTGGAACGGCATTATTACTTATTTTGTCCATTTCCTACTTATTTCTTCCGCTTCGGCAATCATCCTTTCGAATAAGTCAGCGGTAGCAGGAATATCACGAATCAACCCAAGAGCTTGTCCAGCCCATCCGAACCCTTCATCTTGTACACCATCATATATATAACGCTTATTAGCCGTGCCGCTTATGTACTCTTTTATTGATTCATACCCCGTATTTCCCTGTTCAATTTTCAGAATTTTTTCTGTCCAGTTATTAGATATAGCTCGGGCAGGCGCTCCGATTGATCGCTTAATTACGACTGTATCATATTCATTTCCCAGAACCAATGATTTTTTATAGACATCACTCGCATGTACGCATTCTTTTGTAGCAATGAATCTCGTACCCATCTCAATTCCTTCTGCACCAAGTGCGAGTGCAGCCATTAAACCTCTACCATCCGCAATGCCTCCTGATGCAATGACTGGTATCGAAACAGCATCTACGACTTGAGGAATTAACACCATTGTACCTATGTCATCCCGTCCAAGATGTCCACCACCTTCCTGACCGACAACCATAACCGCGTCCGCTCCAATCTCTTCTGCTTTTTCCGCCTGTCTTCTAGCTGCAACAAGCACTAGTTTTTTTACATTTTCCCCCTTCAAAAGTTCAAAAAACGGTGTAGGATTTCCCCCAGTTACCGATACAACTTCAATTCCTTCTTTTAGAGCTACTTCGAGCATATTTTCATACGGTCTTCCATGCTGCCCAATCGCAAAATTCACGCCAAATGGTTTGTCTGTCATTGCTTTGGTTTTACGTATTTCATCACGTAGCTGATCTGGTGTACTTAAAGACATGGCGGTGACCTGGCCAAGACCCCCTGCATTCGATACAGCCGCCGCAAGTTCAGCATAAGCTAAGTAGGCAAGCCCCCCCTGGACAATTGGATATTTAATCCCTAATAGATCAGTGACTCTTGTTTTCCATTTCATCTATGTTCCCCCTTTCAAATACAACTACTCTCTTATCAAGTTTAATAAATTATTAATTATTAGACCAGTGTTTACTAATACTATTATCTATACTGTTCTTTCCCTTAATCGATTGTGTTTTCTCATTGAATATTCATTACATAATTATTCTTTTCAAATAATATTACGCATGATATAATTCATATGTTTTCTTAGATTATACTTATAAAGAAGTGGGGTAATAAACAATTGTCACAGAACGAAACTCCCTTATTCACAGCTTTAGTGAACCATGCCAAGAAAAATCCCATTCAATTTCACATACCTGGTCATAAAAAAGGACAGGGAATGGATCCTGAATTCCGTGAATTCATTGGTGATAATGCATTATCGATTGATTTAATTAATATCGCTCCTTTAGATGACCTTCATAGTCCAAAGGGGATAATTAAGCAAGCTCAAGAACTAGCCGCTGAGGCGTTCGGTGCTGATCACACGTTTTTTTCTGTACAAGGAACAAGCGGAGCCATCATGACTATGGTTATGACAGTTTGTGGCCCGGGTGATAAAATACTCGTCCCTAGAAATGTGCATAAGTCGATTATGTCGGCTATTGTTTTTTCTGGTGCGATCCCAATCTTCATAACTCCTGAAATAGATAAGAACCTTGGGATTTCCCATGGAATTACAATAGATTCAGTCGAAAAGGCATTGAGAGAAAATTCAGATGCAAAAGGTCTTCTCGTGATTAACCCGACGTATTTCGGAGTATCTGCTGATTTAAAGAAAATTGTAGAATTGGCACATTCTTATCAAATACCGGTACTTGTTGATGAGGCTCATGGGGTTCATATACATTTCCATGATGAACTACCTTTATCAGCTATGCAAGCAGGCGCTGATATGGCTGCAACAAGCGTCCATAAGCTGGGCGGCTCTATGACACAAAGCTCAATATTAAACGTAAAAGAAGGCCTTGTTTCAGCTAATCGTGTTCAATCAATCATAAGTATGTTAACAACAACATCAACCTCTTATATTCTTCTTGCTTCGCTTGATACTGCAAGAAAGCGTCTAGCAACAGAAGGGTACGAATTGATTGACCGCTCTATTAAGCTAGCTGATCAATTGCGGGCTGACATAAATGAGATTCCATTCCTTCATTGTGTTGGAAAAGAAATTATCGGTTCGCCAGCTACCTTTGATTACGACCCAACCAAACTGATTATTTCAGTTAAAGATCTCGGTATTTCTGGCTATGAGGTCGAGAAATGGTTACGCGAAAAGTACAATATTGAAGTCGAACTTTCTGATTTGTACAACATTCTATGTATTATCACGAATGGTGACACCAAACATGAAGCGGGTATTCTATTGCAAGCATTACAAGGCCTGTCAAAAGAATTTAAGCATCTTGCAACAAGTGGGAATAATCATGTAGAAGTCCTGCTCCCGACAATTCCTGTTCTCTCTCTATCACCCAGAGAAGCTTTTTACTCTGAAACAGAAGTCGTCGCGATTGATGAATCTGTCGGCCGAATCATTTCTGAGTTTATCATGGTATACCCACCAGGAATCCCGATCTTCATTCCAGGCGAAGTAATTACTCAGGAAAACATTGATTACATTAAAGCGAATATGGAAGTTGGACTGCCCGTTCAAGGCCCCGAAGATCCTAACCTTCAATACTTGAGAGTGATAAAGTGAAACTTCCATCAGTGGGTGCCTTCCCCAGCTGATGGTTAGTTGAACCAATCGGGGATTTACAGGCTGTTTACACTCACTTGATTCCTCACAGTAAATGAATATTACAGCCTGTTAAACCGGGATAAAGTGAAACTTCCATAAATAGGTGCCTTTCCCCGCTGATGGTTATCTCGTTCTAGTGTCACTAAATCGCAAACTTACCGTAGATAAAGCGATCTTACAATCTAAGGTTCAATGAACACAGACAAAGAATTCTTCGTCTGTGTGACCAACATGCCCTTAGTGTATTCGAATAATCAATTATTAGAAAAATGAGACTAACCATTTCTGGTTAGTCTCTTATTTTTTATCAGGATCCATATTGAATTTCTACTTCTTCTTCTTTACGGTCGCAATGGTTGCAAAGCGCATAAAGTACACTCACTTTTTCATCTTCGAAATGATCAATCGTTCCATTACATGTTTGACAAACTATTGTACCCATTTCTAAAACTCCCTTCAGATTAAAATGAAAACGCTTTTACAACTTGTTAATACCATAATAATATAACACAATTAATAATTCAAGCATTAATTGTATGTCACATTTATTTTTTATTGTAAACGTGACATACAAAATGGAAAGAGAACATTACGAACTATTACTTTTAATTATTTATGCATCAGATAATTGATTTACGACAATTATTTATTACATGAAGTATCAAACTACTAAACGAGAGTATGCAACTAAATTATTTAGTCTCCTTGTTATTTATTAAAGAATCAACTAAAAAACTCGATGACATTAACTTTTCTTTAAGGTCAAGGAGTTTTAATTTCGTTTGGCTTGATTATTTCGTAGCCATTTTTCTGAATTTCTTTTATAAAAATAAGGATAATTATTGTATCATGTCCCTCTATAGTACCTCTACGTAATCGGTAAAATCGTTTGGAGTAGAACTTGAATAATTGCATAACAAAGTAAACTGACACTGGTAACGATCAATGTTCGTTTATTCGATTTTAGTATGGCCTTACCAATATATATAGCTAAGTATGAAAAAATGAAGAACATAATCACTTTAAACACAGGTTTGTCATGAATTGAAAGCCATTCGACAACAGTATACCCGCTCCATACAATTAATTGGAAAAGAAATACAACATAATTTTTCAAACAATCCAACTCCTGTCAAATGAAATGGTCCGCATTCTATATACCAGAAAACAAAATACCGTTTTATAGAGTCACAAATTTCAAACTTTTTTAAGGAAAGAACCATTTCTACCTTTATCCTCATTCAAACAATTCTAACGCTTTTTTGTATTTTTCTTTATACCACAAAGGCTGTACACCTAATCGAGTGACCCATTATATGTAAGTTATGAAATAATATGATTAGTATTACCCCTAAGATTCCCTATCCTGCTAGATATATTTTTTAAATCCCCATAACAATTTAGGATTTAAAAGGGTAGATCCCCAAAAAACACCTTTACTAACATAAGGTAGTAGGCTTAGGTCATGCATTGTACAAAAAAAGTACACCCGAAATAAATCGGATGTACTTTTTGGTAGTTCTATTATTTTACAATGTGGATAGGCATTCCTAAAGCAACTTCTGCAGCTTCCATTGTAATTTCACCTAAAGATGGGTGAGCATGAATGGTCATTGCGATATCTTCAGCCGTCATGCCAGCTTCGATAGCAAGTCCAAGCTCAGCAACCATATCAGATGCACTTGGACCAGCAATTTGAGCACCGATCACTAAACCATCTTCTTTGCGAGTAATTAGTTTCATAAAACCATCAGTATTATTCAGTGAAAGAGCACGGCCGTTTGCAGCGAATGGGAATTTAGAAGCCTTAGCATCAAGCCCCTCTTCTTTTGCTGATTGCTCAGTGTGACCCACTGTAGCAAGTTCTGGCTCAGAGAATACAACTGCAGGGATTCCCAAATAGTCGATTTCTGAAGCTTCTCCAGCAATTACTTCAGCAGCAATTTTACCTTCATAAGAAGCTTTATGTGCTAATTGAGGACCAGATACAATATCACCAATCGCATAAATGTTTTTAATATTTGTGCGGCATTGTTTATCAATTTCAATTAATCCTCTTTCAGTAAGCTTAATACCTACTTGTTCAAGACCAATTTCATCCGTATTCGGACGACGGCCAACCGTTACTAATACATAATCAGCTTCGACTTTTGATTCTTGACCGTTTACTTCATAAGTTACGACTACACCATTTTCTGTTTCTTCAACGCCTTTTGCAAGAGCTTTTGTAACAATTTCAGCGCCTTTTTTCTTCAAGTTTTTCTTAACCAATGCAGTCATTTGTTTTTCATAACCACCTGAAAGAATATCTTCTGTTCCTTCAAGGATCGTTAATTTCGTACCCATATTTGCATAAGCGCCACCAAGTTCGATTCCAATAACTCCCCCGCCAATTACAACTAGAGAAGCTGGAACTTCTTCAAGCGCAAGAGCACCGGTAGAATTGATAACACGTTTAGAGTATTTAAAAGTAGGCAATTCAATTGGAGTTGAACCAGTAGCAATGATTGCGTTTTTGAATGTATATGTTTGTGCAGACGTTTCAGTCATAACACGAACATTGTTTTCGTCAACAAAATACGCTTCTCCGCTTACAACTTCAATTTTGTTTCCTTTTAAAAGACCACTAACTCCGCCAGTTAATTTATTTACAACGGATGATTTAAAAGCTTGTACTTTTGAAAAGTCCAGTTTTACGTTTTCAGCAGTAATCCCCATATCTTCTGAATGCTTAGCATCATGAAAACGATGTCCTGCTGCAATAAGCGCTTTTGATGGGATACAGCCTACATTTAAGCAAACTCCACCGACCGTTCCTTTTTCAACGACTGTTACTTTTTGTCCAAGTTGTGCGGCACGAATAGCGGCAACATATCCACCAGGACCGGCACCGATGACTAAAGTATCTGTTTCAATTGGAAAATCTCCTACTACCATGTTATTACGCCTCCATTAACAATAGTTCTGGGTCGTTAAGCAATTTTTTAATGTGATTTAATGCATTTTGAGCTGTTGCACCATCAATCATTCGGTGGTCAAAGCTTAATGATAATGATAATACTGGAGCAGCAACTATTTCACCATCACGCACTACAGGTTTCTCTGCAATACGCCCAATTCCTAGGATTGCAACTTCCGGATGGTTGATTACTGGAGTGAACCATTGTCCACCTGCAGAACCGATATTACTAATCGTACAAGAAGCACCTTTCATTTCGTCAGGAGCTAATTTACCGTCACGAGCTTTTGCTCCAAGTTCGTTGATTTCATTTGAAATAGCAAATGTAGATTTGCGATCCGCATCTTTAACAACAGGAACAAGAAGACCTTTCTCAGTGTCAGCAGCAATACCGATATTGTAATAATGCTTATGAACGATTTCACTTGTAGCGTCATCAAGTGATGTGTTAAGCGCAGGGAATTCACGCAATGCACTCGTTAATGCTTTTACAACATAAGGAAGGAATGTAAGTTTGATTCCTTTTTGTGCTGCAACCTCTTTGAATTTCTTACGGTGAGCGACAAGTTTTGTCACTTCGATTTCATCCATTAATGTAACGTGAGGAGCTGTGTGCTTAGAATTCACCATTGCTTTAGCAATCGCTTTTCTGATTCCGCTCATTTTCTCACGAGTTTCTGGATATTGACCTGCAGGAATAGCGATAGCTGCTGCTTTAGTCGTTTCTTTTTCTGCCATCTGAACTGTATCAGGTTGTGTAGCAGCTGGTGCCGTAGAATCGCCAGTTAAGAATGAGTCAATGTCAACTTTAAGGACGCGTCCATTATCTCCACTACCTACAACTTGAAGGATATCTATTCCTTTTTCACGAGCGTATTTACGAACAGATGGCATCGCAATAATACGACGGTTAGAATCTACTTCAGCTTGCACTTCTTGTTTAGGAGCTTCTTCTGTTTTCACTTCTTCAGCTTCTTTAGTACCAGATTCTTCACCATGGTCACCTTTGAATTGAAGATCTTCATACCCTGGAGCGTCAAAAGAGATTAAGATATCCCCTACTATTGCTACAGTTCCTTCTTCTACATGTACTTTTTCAACTGTACCTTCTACTGGTGATGGGATTTCAACAACAGCTTTATCGTTTTGCACTTCGCAAAGCACGTCATCTTCCTGTACTTTATCCCCTGGCTTTACAAACCATTTTACTATTTCACCCTCGTGTATACCTTCACCGATATCAGGGAGTCTAAATTGGAATGCCATTTAGTCTCAACCTCCTATAATTTAATCATACATATTGTCTGGAAAAAAGTAATTTAGCTTTCATAATTCGAGCAATTTTGCATAAAGCCTAAAATCCGGCATCTATAAAATATGTAGGGACCGGATTTTAGTGGACTTTTAGATCATTAGAAGTTTAACACTTTTTTCGCAGTTTCCATAACATCCTTGTAGTTAGGAAGCCAAACTGGCTCAGCTTGTGAAAATGCGAAAACAGTATCTGCTGCTGTTACACGTAATACTGGTGCATCTAGACTAAGAATTGCACGGTCATTAATTTCTGCCACAACGTTCGCCGCGATTCCAGCTTGTTTTTGAGCTTCTTGAACAACAATTGCACGACCTGTTTTTTCAACAGATGCAATGATTGTGTCAATATCAAGTGGTGAAATCGTACGTAGATCGATGACTTCTACTGAATGTCCTTCTTTTTCTAATTCTTCTGCAGCTTTGATTGATTCTTGAACCATAGCGCCGTAAGTAATAATAGAAAGATCTTTTCCTTCACGTTTCACAGAAGCGACGCCTAGAGGAATTGTATATTCTTCTTCAGGCACATCTTCACGGAAAGAGCGATATAATTTCATATGCTCAAGGAAGATGACTGGATCGTTATCACGGATAGAAGAAATCAGCAAACCTTTTGCATCATATGGAGAAGAAGGAATTACTACTTTCAATCCAGGTGTTTGCGCCATTAAACCTTCAAGGCTGTCCGCATGCATTTCTGGTGTGTGCACACCGCCACCGAAAGGAGAACGAATTGTGATTGGTGAATTGTAACGGCCGCCTGAACGGTAACGCATACGTGACATTTGTCCAGCAACAGAATCCATTACTTCAAATAAGAAACCGAAGAATTGGATTTCAGGAACCGGGCGGAATCCTTGTAGTCCAAGACCGATAGCAATACCGCCAATACCCGACTCTGCAAGTGGAGTATCAAATACACGATCTTCGCCAAATTCTTTTTGCAGGTTTTCCGTAGCACGGAATACACCGCCGTTTTTACCAACGTCTTCACCGAAAACAAGAACATTTTCATCGTTTTTTAATTCAGTTCGTAACGCATCTGTAATAGCTTGAATCATCGTCATTTGAGCCATGGCTTACTTCGACTCCTTTTCTTTGTAAATTTCGTATTGTTCTTTCAAGTTGGAAGGCATTTCTTCAAACATATTTGATATTAAATCAGTAACCGTTTGTTTAGGCTCTGCATCTGCAACTTTAATTGCTTCTTTAATATCTTCTTTTGCCTTTTCAATTGTTTCATTCTCTTTCTCTTCATTCCATAAACCTTTAGCTTCAAGGAATTTACGGAAACGAACTAGTGGATCTTTCAATTCCCACTCATTATCAAGATCTGAAGTACGGTAGCGAGTTGGATCATCACCAGCCATTGTATGTGGACCATAACGGTATGTTAATGTTTCGATAAGTGTTGGGCCTTCTCCGTTAATTGCGCGCTCGCGGGCGTCTTTCACAGCTTTGTATACAGCAAGTGGATCCATTCCGTCGACAACAACGCCAGGAATACCAGCAGCAACTGCTTTTTGCGCCAATGTCTTAGATGCTGATTGTTTATCTACAGGCGTAGAAATCGCAAATCGGTTGTTTTGAATAATAAAGATGGCAGGAGCTTTAAATGCACCAGCGAAGTTAATTCCTTCATAGAAGTCACCTTGTGAAGTTCCACCGTCACCTGTATAAGTAATTGCTACCGCTTTAGTACCACGTTTCTTCATTCCAAGAGCAACACCCGCTGCTTGAACGTATTGAGCTCCGATAATGATTTGTGGAGAAATAACATTTACTCCTTCAGGGATTTGATTTCCTTTAAAGTGGCCACGTGAGAATAAGAACGCTTGTGAAAGCGGCAAGCCGTGCCAAATTAATTGTGGAACATCACGATATCCCGGCAGAATGAAGTCTTCTTTTTCAAGTGCAAATTGCGATGCAAGTTGAGAAGCTTCTTGTCCAGCTGTTGGTGCATAGAAACCTAATCTTCCTTGACGGTTTAAAGAGATAGAACGTTGATCAAGAATACGTGTATAAACCATTCTTCTCATCAGTTCTTGTAATTGCTCATCTGTTAACTCAGGCATTGCTGCTTCGTTTACGATTTCGCCTTCTTCATTTAAAATTTGTAATGTTTGAAACTGTTCTTCAACTGTTTCGAACTGTTTCTTGACATCAAAATTAGCTTGGTTTACTTTAGAAGCCATCTGTGCCACCTCATCCTTTCAATAAAAAGGTTATATTTTGTAAAGCATTCTTCATTTCTAAAAGTCTAAATGAAATACCAATGTATTTTTCCCATATAGAGTGAATGCAAACATTCACTGGGTTTTCATTTTCACGATATTCTGTATCAGTAAAAACTAATTATAAAATGATACAATGCTTTATCCATAATTAAGTGTACCTCACCACATAAGCATAGTCAATTACAACGACCAATATTAATGAGCTTTCAAACGATAATTCTTATTAGAAAATTTTATCAACTTCAAAACTGTTATACTATCATTAATATATCTGTACTATAAAAGAATATCTGTTTTACGACAGATGTATGCGCTACCTTTAAAAACCGCTTTCTTCCCCATTTCTTTACATTTTTTCCGACTCCCCTATACTATCATTACACAATTTCATAAATTTATTATATCCATAAAGTGCATTTTCCATCAGCGTGGTTATTCATCCTCCAGCTATTTTCCTTAATTTCACTTTCAAAAATGCGAGGGGTGTTTAAACCTTTTAGATCAGGATAAAAATAATAAAAAACCGCTCAAAATCTGAGTCGGCTTCCTTAGAGAATACAGTTATACTGTCTATTGTTTTACTTAGCTTATTTCGTATCTGAAACTTCAATCTCTGCATCTTTATAGAATTTCTGTTTTTCCTCATTATATTGATTCGTTTTATTATTAAAAGCATCATTTGCTTCAATCACTGTTTGGTAGGTTTGATTAATCATCTCAATTTGTGCTTCTAGTTCATCCATTTTTAAGTTTTCTTTTTGGAAAAGAGTATATAAAGCTTTATCCAAATCTAAGCTTTTCTTATAAGTAGTATAAAGTTTTTCATGCGCCTCATACCGTTCAATCATAGTCACCTTTAATTTTTCTGCTTCTTTTTTTAGGCCCTGATCCTCTATACTTTTAATTTTATCATCGATTTGTTTAAATTTTTCGCGAGAAGCAAGCATGCTTTCACGTTCTTTTTCAATAAACTCTTTTCTTTTTTCAATATTATTGATCGCTTCATTCGAAAGTTTAACAATTTGGTCAAACTCCCTCAAACCAAGTTTAAGAATCGTGTTGTAATACTCTTTTTCTTTATTCTCTAGTTCAGTAATAGGCTGCTGCTGTTCTTCAAAGGTTTTTTCTTTCTTCACAGCCGCTTCGAGTATTTGATATATTTGTTCTTCTGGAGAGTCTTTAGCTGTACATCCCGAAAGGATTCCGCCTAACACTAAACATAACACAGTCCATTTAAAAAATTTAATCATTGCTAAAACTCCCCCTATTCTCTATATAGACTACTATACTGGAAATCGTCAGTTTTTGACAACTAACATCTACTCGTTTATCCCACCCCTTAGCATCAGAAAGCAAATACAAATATGCCCCGTATCTCTTGAATATATGACTTGTCTTAACTCTTTATGAATAGGCAAAAGCCCAGACCAATTTCTCTTCTTCGCATAGGTTGTAAGTACATCGCTCCTTTAGGAATGATGGAATTAACAAAACGGAGGGATCCTTTATGTATTATGGTGGCTACGGAAATGATTGCTGTTATCCAGTTGAGACTTATCCTAGTTATGGGTATGGTGGAGGCGAATGCGGCTTTGGAAATGGATTTGCCTTAATTGTCGTTCTCTTCATTCTATTGATTATCGTCGGTGCTTGTTTGTGCTAACCCACATCGAATCTTTATCTTATTTCGTTTAAAAAAGGAATCGAATAAAATTTAGCTTATTTAAGTACCCTTTCATGGGAAGCTCTATACGTAGTAGCTTCCCCTCATTGCTTCCGTTTTGCGTTACCCAAAACGGAAAGCGCAAAAACTTAACGATACTGTTTTTAACGCATTGACACCATTAACTATTTAGCTAAACTTTGATAAACTATCTTTATCTATACATATACAGCGAATCCTCAATTCAGTGGGGATTATAGCTTGTAAATCTTAGAAACATTTTATCTCTGGATATATTTAAGAAAGAAGGGCGAAAACTATGCTTACAATGAAAGACATCATTAGAGAAGGACATCCAACACTTCGTAAAAAAGCTGCTGAGGTAAGCTTACCGGCTTCTGAGGAAGAACAAGAAATTTTATCAAGCATGCTGGACTATGTTATAAACAGTCAAGACCCTGACAAGGCAAATGAATTCGGACTTCGGCCAGGCGTTGGACTTGCCGCCCCCCAAATTAATGTATCAAAACGGATGATTGCTGTTCATGTCAAGGATTCTGAAGGAAAACAGTATAGTTATGCATTATTTAATCCAAAAATCATCAGACACACAAAAGCTCAAACCTATTTAACCAATGGTGAAGGTTGCTTATCTGTTGATCGTCCTTTCCCCGGATTTGTACCCAGATACGCAAAAATAACCGTTAAAGGTGTGAACTTAAACGGCGAAGAAATATCAGTTAAACTAACAGGTTTGCCCGCTATCGTCTTTCAGCATGAAATTGACCATCTGAATGGTATTATGTTTTTTGATCGAATTAACGAAATCGACCCGTTCGATATTTCAGCTGACGCAACACCGCTTGAGCGATGATGAAGTGAAGTTAAAAAAAAGAGGTTGTCCAATAGATAAATGATCGGACAACCTCTTTTTTTATCCCACATTAACAGGCAGTATGCCCCCACTAATTGAAGTTTCACTTTATATTAGCCCTACTTGGCGAAGGCCAAAAAGGATGCCTTCTTCACTTACATCTTTTGTTATATAATCCGCATGTTTCTTAACCTCGTCCAAAGCATTCCCCATTGCTACGCCATGTCCAACCGTCTCAAGCATTTCAATATCATTCAGTCCATCACCGAATGCATAAACATTTTCCATGGCAAAGCCAGCTTTCTTAACAAACTGTTTAATTCCTTCTGCTTTTGAACCACCAAATGGCAACACATCAATCGATAGATCATGCCAGCGAATAAATTTGAATTTATCGAATTTTCCAGTAATTAGTGCCTCTTCTTCTTCCCTTGTACAAAAGACTAGGCTTTGATATATTTCTTTCCCATGATAGAAATCATCTTGACGTTCCGGATGCGGAAATTTCAATGTACCAATCGCCTCTTCAATTCGATCGCTATGGCTAACATTTGCTTTCATCGTTTTCTCATTCATAAACACAAGAGGTGTCTCTTCATTCTCTCCGGCTATTTCATGTAAACGCTCCAGTTCATTGAATGAAAGGGGATTTTTGTATATCACTTCGTTTTCAAACACAACATATTGACCATTAAAGCTAACAAATGACTCGATGTCCAATTCTTCTCTCAATGATTCAAACATAAATGGGGCTCTTCCAGTTGCAATCGCAACATAAACGCCATTCTCTTGTAGTTGCTTAATAGCAGCCTTTGTCGATGCAGGTAATGTCTTCTCATGATCAAGCAATGTTCCATCTATATCAAAAAATACAATTTTCTGCATATCTACTTCAACACGTCCATTCTATTTTAATAATGTCTTTATCACTTATTTATTTTTTCTTAAAAACGATTCTATAACACTCTTCATACTTATTAAAAACTGCGTTCTAGTATATGTCAAGAATCTTCCATGAAAGAAAATGCCATCATCCATTATTTGGCATCAAGGAATTTTCATACGATGTATATACTATAACTACTTCCTCTATCGGTCAAAGTTGGGTATCAGTGGTTTTTTTAAAATAATTCCTATTATCTGGGAAATATGTATTTACTTTATTAAATTATTCTATACAATAAAAGACAAGGGAGTGATCACCATGTTAAAAAGGCTTCGTAAAAAGCTACGTAAACAATGGAATGATCTTTTAAAAAGGAAATCAATCGCATAAAATTATTTGATATAGCCCTTCAAATACTTGCGAAGGGCTTCTTGCTTGTGTAAAGTGCATTATAGACCCAATGAACGGAAATGAATGGATAGAAGAGGTCTTCGCACATATATTTAATCGTTATAATGTTCACATGATGTACTAAAACATGAAAAAATTGTTTTTTTTATATATAATGAAACAAGCAATTTAAAAAGAAGAGGAGAGAAAGTAATGGTTTTTAAAGTTTACTACCAAGAGAATCTAAATAATGTACCTGTAAGAGAGCATACTCAATCTATTTATGTTGAGGGAGAGTCAACACGAGATGTTCGCGATAAAATAAAGGATTTTCCTTATAATATTGAATATGTTGAGGCAGTTACTGGGGCATATTATGAATATGAAAAGAAAAATAATGAAGATTTTAATGTATTGGAGTTAGGATAATTTATGAAATTTGTAAAAAATGACCAAACAGCCGTTTATGCACTTGGCGGCCTAGGTGAAATCGGTAAGAATACGTATGCAGTACAATTCCAGGATGAAATTATTATCATCGATGCAGGAATTAAATTTCCAGAGGACGAGCTTCTAGGCATCGACTACGTAATTCCAGATTATACGTATTTAGTAAAAAATGTAGATAAGATTAAGGGACTCTTCATTACCCATGGACATGAAGACCATATAGGCGGAATTCCCTATTTACTAAAAGCTATTAACATTCCTGTTTATGGTGGAAAACTAGCATTAGGGTTATTACGCAATAAATTAGAAGAACATGGTCTTCTACGTCAAACGAAATTACATGAAATTCAAGAGGATGACGTGATTAAGTTCCGCAAAACATCTGTTTCGTTTTTCAGAACAACTCACAGTATCCCGGATTCTTATGGGATTGTTGTTAAAACTCCTCCAGGGCAAATTGTCCATACCGGAGACTTTAAATTCGACTTCACACCAGTAGGAGAACCTGCTAATTTAACGAAGATGGCCGAAATCGGAAAAGAAGGCGTTCTATGCCTATTATCTGATAGTACAAATAGTGAGGTTCAGACTTTTACAATGTCAGAACGCCGTGTAGGCGAGAGCATTGATGATATTTTCCGTAAAGTGGAAGGTCGAATTATTTTCGCTACGTTTGCTTCTAACATTCACAGACTGCAACAAGTCGTTGAAGCAGCTGTTAAAAACGGACGGAAGGTCGCAGTTTTTGGTAGAAGTATGGAAGCAGCAATCACAATCGGACAAGATTTAGGGTATATTGTTGCACCAAAAGATACTTTTATCGATGCTCAGCAAATCAATCGACTTCCTGCAAACCGTGTAACAATCCTTTGTACAGGTAGCCAAGGTGAGCCAATGGCTGCTCTATCAAGAATTGCTAATGGCACGCATCGTCAAATTCAAATCATCCCAGGAGATACAGTTGTATTCTCATCTTCACCGATTCCAGGAAATACAATCAGTGTTTCTAGAACGATTAATCAATTATACCGTGCTGGTGCGGACGTGATTAGCGGACCGCTTAGTAACATTCATACGTCAGGTCATGGCGGGCAACAAGAACAAAAGCTGATGCTTCGTTTAATTAAGCCAAAGTACTTCATGCCGATTCACGGTGAATATCGGATGCAAAAATTGCACAGCCAACATGCCATCGACTGCGGTGTTCCAGAAGAAAATTGTTTCATCATGGATAATGGTGAAGTGCTCGCCTTAAGTGAAAATACAGCACAAGTGGCTGGGAAGATCCCTTCAGGATCCGTTTACATTGATGGTAGCGGTATTGGTGATATCGGGAATATTGTACTACGTGACCGTCGTATCCTTTCTGAGGAAGGACTTGTTGTTGTTGTTGTCAGCATCAACATGAAAGACTTCAAGATTGCCGCTGGTCCAGATATCATTTCAAGAGGATTTGTATACATGAGAGAATCAGGTGATTTAATTAACGATGCCCAAGCGCTCATTACAAAGCATCTAAATAAAGTAATGGAACGCAAGACGACTCAATGGTCTGAAATTAAAAACGAAATTACAGACACACTTTCTCCATTCTTGTACGAAAAAACAAAACGCCGTCCAATGATTTTACCAATTATCATGGAAGTATAACAAAATTAATATATAAAAGAGGATGTCCCCTATTTTAGGGGACATCCTCTTTTATTACTGAACATACTATACAATTATTTTTATATGGATCATTTAATTTGTCTGTCCGCAGTTAGCGCAAGCAGCTACAAACGAATCGATCTGGTGGGAAGACCACTTCCATACAACTTGCTCGTCTTACGCTATCCTCTAGGTTGATCAAGGTGCTTTTCACTTTTGTTCTTAATCTACAGTCTTTTTTTCAAAACGGTTAATATCTGAGTCAGCCCCGATGACAATCAAGATATCCCCTTTGTGAATTGGGTCATTTCCTTGAGGTGAGACTATGATTTCTCCCCCTCTTTTTACAGCAACAATATTAATGCCAAAACGCGCCCTAATATCAAGATCAATAATGGTTTTACCTTCCATTTTAGAACTTGCCACAATTTCCACGATGGAATGTTCATCAGACAACTCTAAATAATCAAGAACATTATTCGATACGATGCTATGTGCAATACGCTTCCCCATGTCTCTCTCAGGATGAACAACATGATCTGCACCAATTTTTATCAAAACTTTCTCATGATAATCATTTTGGGCCTTCACTGTAATATTTTCGACGCCTAATTCCTTTAACATCAAAGTCGTCAGGATACTCGATTGAATATTGTCACCAATCGCGACAATCACATGATCGAAATTTCGGATTCCAAGGCTTTTAAGGACATTTTCTTCTGTTGTATCCCCAATAACCGCATGTGAAGCAATCATTGCATATTCATTAACGCGATCCTCATCCATATCAATGGCAAGCACTTCCATGCCCTCCTCAATTAGAGCTCTAACAATACTACCTCCAAATCGGCCAAGCCCGATTACTGCAAATTCTTTTTTCACGAATTCTACCTCCAACAAGCTAACTTGATGCACTGCTATTCTACCATATGATAAGCATGAAAGCTTTTTTCAATTCGAGAAGATGACTGGACTTGCACAGGTTGTGCTGACTTCTGTGTTGCTCGTCATGACGCGCGCGATTTTAACAGTAGGTCATTAATGAACAATGTCACAATTCGCAAGCTTTTTTACCGGACTTTTTAAACATCCCCTTAAAATGAGAATAACACTCATGCCTGTTAATTATTCATTCGATCCTTTAAAAGTTATATAGTGAGTAAGTAGCGTAATTGCTTTTTCTATCGCCTGTTCATCTGGATTTAATTTAGCATGATGCAGTCCATATGTTGAGTTGACACCTAACCAGAACATAAATCCTGGAATTTCCTTCAACATATATCCGAAATCTTCTCCTGTCATCGCTTCATTACAATGATGTACCTGTATTCCAGGTACTTTTTTTGCAAATTCCATAAATTCCGTTGTGAGCTGTTCTTCATTAAACACTTGATGGTACATGGATCCATAATCAATCCATCCCTCACATGCATACCCAGCCTTAATCCCACAGAGAAGCTGTTCAATCCGTGTTTTTACTTTTATCATAGATTCTTCATTCAAGGTACGAATCGTGCCTTCTAGCCTTGCTTTTTCTGCAATTATATTTTGCACACTGCCCCCACTGATTTTCCCAATCGTAACTACTGCTGAATCAAGTGGATTCACGTTTCGAGAAACAATCGATTGCAATTGACCAACAAGTGAACATGCTGCAACAACCATATCATTAGTTTCATGGGGATAAGCAGCATGTCCACCTTTCCCTTTTAACTCAATAAACAGTTCTGACGTATTAGCAAATAATAGGCCTTCTTTTAGCGCAATTGTCCCAACAGGATATTCAGGAGCGATATGCAGAGCCATAATAATATCTGGCTTCCACTTATTCATAGTTTCTGAACTCAACATCGGTTCTGCACCACCAGGACCTTCCTCAGCAGGTTGAAAAATAAACAAAATATGATCATCAATTGGGTTAAAAACAAAATAACTTAATACTCCAAGCGCAATGCTCATATGAAAATCATGACCGCAAGCATGCATATGTTGATCATGTTCTGAAGAAAATGGTAAATCTGTCTCCTCTTTAATCGGTAACCCATCCATATCTGCTCGATAGCCAATTATTTTTTGAGGAGCAAGGCCAATTACTTTTACAAAAATTCCGGTTTCCCATGTTTCCAATTCATATCTGTTCTGCGGCAATGTAGATAAATAATCTAATAAATATTTTTGTGTCTTAACTTCTTTAAAACCGATTTCAGGTATTTTATGAAGGTCTCTACGAATTTTTACAAAAGGATACAGTATTGGCTCTACTTCAGTCATTGATGATTCCCACCTTATACAAGAAAAGCGTGGATCCATGAACCATCCACGCTTTCCTTTCGATATTGTTTCATTTTAGAGAGACTGCTTATAATGACAAGTGAGTGTAAGAAGCCACTTCCTTAAACGTACGCTGACTGCTTATACGTCACAAAAACATACTAGTATGAATCTCATAATTGGCGAAGTTCTTGCATGATTTCTGTTTTCGATTTTGTCTTTTCATCGATGGCTTTAATCACTTTTGCAGGAATACCCGCTGCTACAGAATAAGGAGGTATATCTTGTGTCACTACAGCTCCAGCTGCTACTACAGAACCTTGTCCAATTGTAACGCCTTCAAGAACCACTGCATTTGCACCAATCAGTACATCGTCTTCCAAAATAACTGGTTTTGCCGATGGCGGTTCGACTACACCAGCTATTACTGCTCCGGCACCTACATGACAATTTTTCCCGATGGTGGCACGTCCACCAAGCACTGCATTCATATCAATCATCGTACCTTCTCCAATAACAGCACCGATATTGATAGCAGCCCCCATCATGATTACTGCATGATCACCGATTTGAACCTGATCGCGAATGATGGCACCTGGTTCAATACGCGCTTTAATGTTTTTCATATCGACTAACGGAATCGCAGAATTTCTACGGTCATTTTCAATTACATAGTCGGTAATTTTCCCCTCATATTTATTGATGGCTTCATTTATTTCAGACCATTCTCCAAAGACTGTCCCTACATCTCCGCTAATAAATGTTTTAGCTGAAGGACCAAAATCGATTCCGTCCAAATCACCTTTTATATAAACCTTAACTGGTGTTGATTTCGTGCTGTTTTGGATAAATGAAATAATTTCATGTGCATCCATCATTTTCATGAAAAATCCCCCTAATATGTATGAATCACTGGTCTTAAATTTATCAAAAGTAACGTTAAAAAACAAGAAATTACAGATTCATCATAATTCCTGATTGAGAATATGATCAGCAACAATCTCTTCAAATGCTTTTACTTGCTTTAATTGAAATGCAGATTCATATCCGCACAGCCATGTATCTCGCTGAATCGAATGATTTTGTCCGTCCAAGAGGGGGATTTTATATACATTTTGATCTTTATCATGGAGTGTAATTGCTGGAAGAATAGCATAACCGATTCCATTGAAAACCATTTGCTTACATGTTTCAATTTGGTCAACAATAATCGTATTCTTAGGTGTCGTCTGAAAATGACGATGCCACCAATTTTGAATTTCCTGATAATAATTTGAATCACTTTTAAACTGGATGAATGGTCGATCTGTTTCAAGAACTTGTTCAAGCTCATTCATTTCCGTATCAACTAAGTACAACATATCTGTGAATAAATGCTGTTTATAGCCCTTCCAATCAGGTGCTCCACGTATAATCCCAATATGTACTTGACCATCATATAATGATTTTAGTATTTCACTGCTCCAGCCAGTAATAAGTGAGATTTTGGCATAGGGGTATTTTTGCACAAATTTTTTCAAGACTTGAGGTAGCCAGTTTTGTCCAACAATTGAAGCACAGGCAATTTTCAATGTTCCATATACTTCATGATCCATAGCTTGAATACTTTCCCTGACTTTTTCTTCTTTTTCTAAAATTTCATTTGCTAATCGGATGACTGCTTCCCCTGCTGAGGTTAAAGTAAGTCCTTTTTGTGAACGAAGAAATAATTTAGCATTCCAATCCTTTTCAATCGTTTGCAATCGCTGGGACAAGGCAGGCTGTGAGACGAATAATCGTTCAGCCGCTTTACGCATGTTCATTTCTTGCGCTAAAACAGATAATAAATGGAACTCAGAAAATGACATATTTTCAACACCTTGATTCGTTTTTCTTATACCAAATAAAGTGAAACTTCCATCAGTGGGGGTTTTTTCATCCCCCACTGATTGTTAGTTGAACCAATCGGGCTTTTACGGGCAGTTGTCCCCCACCTATACTTCTTCGATTCCTCTAAGCCTTGGGATGGGGGTCTTACTGCCCGTTAATGCGGGATAAATCTGAAACCATCGTATCATTTATTATTCTCCATATACAGTAAAAATTCCACACAAAGCATAAGTAACACGATAAACGATGTGGTGCGTGCTGGGCCAGACTCTTTTGAGACATCCTCGTTATCTCTTCTGTTAAAACGGGATAAAAATAAGCCCTAAAGGGGGCTTATTTTTATTTAGACGGAGATGCTGGTCCTTTATATAATTCTTTCAAAATAGCTCTTCTTGTCAGAATTCCTTCAAAAGTCCCCTCATCATTTTGAACACATACAAAAGGTTGGTCAATTAAAAGCTCAAGCCCTTTATCCATTTTATCTTCAATATGAAGCCGGGGAATATTTCGATTCATTATTTCAGAAACTTTTTTATTCTCTAGCTTTTCAAATTCAATCCGTTGCATCCCTAAGATAGAATCGAGGATGACTGGTGTACTTATCAGACCATGTAGCTTATACGTAGGATCTAATACAGGGATGGCTGTATACCCGCTCTTTGTCAAAACAAGAAGCGTGTGCTCTAGATTATTGGCAATCTGAACGTGAGCAACACGTTCAGAAGGAATCATCAAGTCTTTCACATTTAGCTCCATTATGTTCCCATCATGAGTATCGATCATGTCAAAACCCCTTACCTAATAAGTCATAATTTCGTCTACACTTCTAGTGTATCATAGGTAAAGGAAACTTTCTTCTTGAATTGACCTATAAAGTGAAACTTCCATCAGTGGTGGTTAGTTGAACCAAATCGGACCTCTCGAGCAAAAGTTGTCCCCACCTATCTTCTTTGTTCCTCATAAGCTTTAGGTGGGGGTTCTTACTGCCTAAGCGTGGGATAAATGAGAGATCTTATGTCAACCTTTGTTTGTTTCGATATTTCTCAGCATATGCCCACACTCGGGACACTCGAAAATAATGTTTTGATTAGACTGGGCAGTCAATACTTTACTTATATCATTTTTACTTTTACATTGCGGACATATTACAGTTGGCTTCTCCAAACCTCTTCCCTCCATTTATCCCGTTTTAACGAGTAGTAATACCCCTAGAATCAAAGTAACGTAGAGGGTGTTTCCTTTATATAGAATGCAGATTTTCACCAGATTTCATACGTTCAAACTAAGATATCGCCAAAGTGCATTTACTCATTTGATTTTGAAATCTTCACTTTTTGTCTTACAAAAAAAGCCGACAGCATATGCCATCGACTTTTATTATGCTTTGCGATCAGATTATGATTGCAAAAGATCAAAAATTTCAATTGTAATCATATCAATGTTGTCAAATTGATATTTAGAGGATTTGCCTTTTTCATTAAAAACTTCTAACTCAAACATCTCCGTTTTACTGAAATATGTAACCTGACATTTTAAAACACCATCTATTTCAAAAAAACGCTGAGCAGATTCAGTTTCCTGTGCTTGCTCCTGAAGATTTTTCAATCTAGTAAGAATGCCTTGTAATTGAGACATACTCCCACTCCTTTCTAGTATAAAACCTTTTCGGTAGGTTTCACTATAACATAAAAAACTATCCAAAAACCAGAACGAATTAATTTCAGAATTTTTCATCAGACACGTCATTCTTCATCCTTTTCTGTTCCTAATAAAAGCATAGAATAACAGATTAATTTTGTATATAAAAACTTTAAAAAAAGTGTCGAAAACACAGTTATTTTTTCTCAAAAGGCGTTTCGCTATCCAATTTTGAATATTTTTTTTATAATAGCTTTAATCTAAGTAATTAGACTAATTACTCTAAAACGATTTGAAACTCTTTCTTTTTCAAAAAGCTTTTACCAAATATAGATTGGAGGATAAGATGAATAAAGTTACACTTTTTACACAACCAGACTGCCCGCCATGTAAAATCGTTAAAATGTTTTTTAACGAATATGATATTTCGTTTCAAGAAAAAGACATCAAAGCAGATGCCGTAGCAATGAAAGAATTAACTAAAAAATACGGGTCCTACTCCACTCCAACAGTCATCATTAACGGAGAAGTGATCATTGGATTTGAAATTGAAAAAATGAAGGAAGCTCTTTCCATCAACGACTAATGAACCCTGCATGTTATTTGCGGGGTTTTCCCTTCCTTTATTTCATTGTTCGTGCACATTTACCGGTGGATATCCAATCTTAAAAAAGTTCGTTAATCTCAGAAAAATGGAGTGAGGTATTATAGTCTGTTAATACGGGATAAAAAGTTGAAGATGTTCAAAAAAGGGCCTGACCCAGCACTTCCTACACAGTTGATAATGTTACTTGCATTTCATTTAAACTGTATGTAAAAGTTGCAGGGATCTGACCCTTTTCTTTTAGAACATCGGTTCTTGATTTCCCCACTTTATAATGACTGATTTCCAATGATTTTAAAATGGAAAAAAGAAAGGTATGGCAAAAATCATGATTACGCCAATGAATAGTTGTAATAAGATACCAATCACAGCAAAATCCTTTTGCGTATATTCCCCAGCAGTCATCACAAGTGCATTTGATGGTGATACAGATGGTGATGAGAATGCCATGCTTGCTGCAACTGCTACACAGATTAACACAGGAAGCGGACTATAGTGCAGGTTTTCAGCAAGTGTATAAGCAATAGGAGCAACGATAATTGCTACAGCTCCATTTGGTATAAAAAAGCTCATCAGCATTGTCAGTAAATATAAAACTCCTAATAATCCATAAGGTCCTGCCCAACTGATTACATATTCTACCATTGAACTAATCAATAGTATTCCACCCGTCTTTTCAAGTGCAAGTGCGAGAGGTATGATGGCACCAATGAAAAGAACGGATTCCCAATTCATTCTTTGATAGGCCTCCTCGATTGATCGAAGGCAGCCTGTTACGATCATTAGCAAAGCGGCCATAGACATCGACAATGTTGGAGAAATCAAATCAATAGATAGCATAATCACCATAAGCAAGGTAATTCCAGCAGCAATAATGGCTTTATTTTTAAAAACTACTGGCTCTGACTCAAGCGCTACACTCCCTACGACTAGCACATCTTGCAAATCAGTAGACACCCTTTCAATGTTTTCCCATTCTCCATGAATAAGAAGCGCATCTCCAGGTTTTAATTGTTCCGTACCTAATTCGGATTGGATATATTCCCCTTTTCGATTAATCGCTAATACACTGCATTGATATTTTTCACGAAAGTGGATATTTTGCAAGGATTGATTCTCATAATCAGAATGAGGCATGATCAGCACTTCTGTTAACCCGAATTTACTGCTAAGAAAATGTTTTTTGATCTCTTCTTGTTGAAAAGGTCTTATTTCCAATTCGAATTCATCTGCAAACCTCATGACAGCATCATCTTCACCAAAGACTAAAATAATATCTTCTGGATGAAGCACTTCTTCTGCTTTCGCTGAAAAAACCTGAGGCTTCGTTAAGATTGAAAGCTGTTTATCTCTTGCTTTTCTTTTAATTTCAATGACAGTAATTTCATAATCAACTGGTAGCCTTAGCTCAGATAAACGTTCACCAACAATGTCGGAGTCCGATGGAATATAGAGATAATGTAAGCGGTCGTAAACTTTATACATTCCAGCCAATTCACTCGTTGCTAAACCCTTACCACTATTATTCAGGGAAATAAATCGATTTGGAAGGAGCCTTTTCCCTATAGTGAGCATAAAGATTAAACCTGAAAGAAGGGCAACAATTCCGATAGGCGTAAAATCAAAGAAAGTTAAATTTGCGTATTCATTAGTCCGCAATATCTCACTAACTACTAGATTAGGCGTTGTACCAATCATCGTTAACATGCCACCTAGCCCACTGGCATAAGCCAGTGGAAGCAGAAGCCTGGATGGGCTTTTTTTATTCTTTAAGGCCATGCTTGTAACGATCGGGAGCATCAAGGCAACAATTGCCGTACCACTTAACAAGGACCCTAGTATTCCTGCAGTAGCCATTACATAAATAATCATCTTAGCTTCACTGCCTTTTTTGCGTTGGTTTAATTGACTTACAATTTTATCTGCAAGACCAGAAAGTGAAATTCCTGCTCCAACGACGTATAAAGAACCAATCATAATGACAACCGGATTTGAAAATCCAGAAAGAGTCTCTTCCAAATTTAGAATTCCAGTCAGTCCAAGCGCCATAAGTGCTAAGAGCGCTACTAGATCTGCACGTAATTTTCCTTGTATGATAAGTGCAATTGTACAGACAAGTATGATAAATGTTACCAACATTGGTTGTGTCATGCGTGTTACCCCCAAAAAATGATCCTTAACCAAAAGACTTAATCTCTAAATGAAAAGATTTACAAATGCAACTTTACGCTTGCAAGTCATAATTTTAAAGTGTGAGCGCCTTGTAAAAGGAAATACAGCTAAGAGCAGGTCCGTCCCTCTCCCAGTGAGTTCCAATTTTCACTCGTAAAGTTCTGTCTTTAACTTCCTTTGTGAAGGTTATTTGGCATTAGTGAGCCAGCTTGTGTTAGATAACAAAGCCCACAAAAAACTTTTATTTTAAAAGATAATATATACTTCTTTTTATACCTATTGTTTGGTAGTATAAGGAAGTGACATTTAAGTAGATAGGTTGATATAAATGAATAATAACTTGACAAGAAGATCTTTTCTAAAAAAAACAGTAGGTACCATATTAACTCTGACTGGAGCAGGAATAGGCGGTAGGTATTATGCTCATGATATCGAACCTAAATGGATTGAATTCAATGAAATCATGATTCGGCATTCACTCATTCCAAAAGGTTTTAACGGAATGAAAATTGTTCAATTTAGTGATACTCATTTAGGATTTCAATTTCAGTTAAAAGATTTGCAGGCCGTATTATCAAAAATACAGACATACTCTCCAGATGTTGTCCTTTTCACTGGTGATTTAATGGATGAACCAAATAAATATCCGCATCAATCCGAAATTATTCCACTGCTACAAAACATTCAAGCTCCCTTAGGAAAATTCAGCATATACGGTAATCATGATCACGGAGGATATGGTTCTAAAATGTATGACCAGATCATGGAACTTTCAGGATTCACTTTATTACAAAACAGTCATGCTGCCATTTCCTTATTAAACGGAGATAAAATATATATTGCTGGAATTGATGATGCCATGCTCGGATCTCCAAACATAAAAAAGTCTCTATTAGGTATTCCAGAACACGCTTATACCATCCTTTTATCACATGCACCTGATCTTGCTGAATTTGCAAAAGATTACCCAGTACAATATCAAATCAGCGGACATAGCCACGCTGGACAAATTCAAGTTCCTTTTGCTGGCGCCCTTGTGACGCCCCCTTTCGGAAAAAAATATACAGAAGGAATGTATGAGCTAGAAAACCTAACTCTATACGTGAATCGAGGACTGGGAACTACAAGACTCCCTTACCGCTTCCTTGCTCGCCCAGAAATAACTTTATATGAATTACAGTCTAATGAAAAATAATAGCCAAGAAATTCCTTACAAAACAACAGCAAACTAACTTATCGGGCACTCTATCCATAAACGTGCCTGATACTTCTTATTTAAAAAACAAAGTGCTTATTGCAAATATTATACCATTAGTAGACTCAGAGCAGAACATAAACTTTTGATTCAAGCCTACTCCTCTTATGTATACGATAATAGAGTTAGCTAATTAACCGCACGAAAAGCCAATGAAAAACAATCTGATACAGGCTCAAAATTGCAAAACAACCATATAATAACGAGAGAAAGGAGAGAACACCATGCAACCTTATTACTTCCCAGCACATCAATATTATCCAGCTGTTCCATCGCGAAATGGTCAAGACGAGCGATTTTTCCCATTTCTGCTGCCATTCGTGGTAGGCGGTGTTGCAGGTCTTGCTACTGGATCATTACTTTTTAACAATCGACCACCCTATTATCTTCCGTATCCACCCCCGGCTCCTTATCCGTATCCTTATCCACCATATAATTCATATCAAGGTTATCCTGGTTATCAAGCATATCCCCAAAGTTTTGGAGCCCAGGCAGGCGTATCGGAAAATATAAATATCTATACGTCTCCACAATACTCAAAATGAATAGTAAACGAGAAGAGGGAGAATACACACCTCTTCTTTTTCTTTTATTTCCTATATTCGAAGAAAGCAATTATTAATTTTATTCTTTGCTTTCGAAACTTCCAATAAAAAATTTCATCTTATTTCTCTTTTACTTCCTTTCATATTTGAAAATGGTATAATAAGAATCATATGCACAACGATATTAGGAAAGGAGTTTATTTATGAATGATATGAAAGGGGATCCTTCCTCTATGAGCACAATCAATAGTCTTGCCCAAGCGATCTTTGTCGTGAATAAACACGCAAAAACAGCCCCAGAACCCAAAACCTTATACGAATTAAAACGACTTTCTCTAAACAAATTACTTACTGAAGGGAAAGCGAAAAAGTTAGGACTCCATTTTTCCGATAATCCAAGATATTCAGCGCAACAATCTGATGTAATTGTCGAATGTGGTGAATATATTTTCCACCTCCCGCCTTCAAGAGAGGATTTAAAAAAACTCCCTCACTTAGGAAGCCGATCATCATCGGTTCGTAATCCTAAAACTGCATTATCCTTATCACGAGCGAAGAAGATTTTGCAAGCGTATATCGGCAAATTAGGCGAGCCGAAACCACGTGAACAAGCTGGCAGGTCTCATCAGCATTCGCGAAATAAAACAAACTCTGCTTTCCAAAATACATTTCCTTCTTCGTTTTTAGGAAAAGGTTTCAAACTATAGTCAGACCGTCAATCATGAAGTCTTTCCTTTCCATCGATATGATATATCCGCAAAATAATAGGCTGACTTGCAGGCAAGCATCTACCTGTTTAGTCAGCCTATTTCCACTTTTAGAAAGTCTTATCTCTCTTTTTTAAAGAATATGCTCGTCAATCAATTGAATAAGTTCTGCAATTTCTGGCTTACTTACTTGCGCATCCGCTCCAACCATATTTCCCTTATGGCGTAAATCATCCGTAATTAATGAAGAAAAAATAATGACAGGGAGCTTGCCTAGATCGTGATCTGCCTTCATTCGCTTTGTTAAATGGAGACCGTCCATTTGTGGCATTTCTACGTCCGTAATCACAAGTTGAATTTCCTCTGTAAGATCTTTCCCTGATTGAATGATGCCTTCTAAATAATTTAAGGCATCTTCACCATTTTCAAAGAATTCGAGGAATTCGTAGCCTGCTTCTGATAAGGTATCATGAAGAAGCTTTCTAAGGAGCGGTGAATCTTCTGCAACTACAAGCTTCTTATTAGATCTTTCTCTCTTTCCAAGCTTTTTCACTTGTTGAATACTAATTCCAGATTCAGGATTGATATCGACAACGATTTTCTCAAAATCCAGAAGTAATAGCATTTCTCCGTTAAGTTTAATGACCCCGATAATTTGACCTTCAAGACCTTGATACATGTCAGAAGGCTTTTCAATTTGCTTCCAGGAAATTCGGTGTATTTGTGTTACCGTATGTACATGAAAAACAATCTTCTGCTGATTAAATTCAGCAACGATAAATTTATCATCCTTCGGTTTTTCCGATGGTGGGAAACCAAGTGCCTTTGCTACATCAACGACTGGCAGCACTTCGCTTCTGAGCTCTATGATCCCTTCCACATTCTTGTGTGCATGTGGTACATATGTAATGGGGACTGGATTTATAATTTCTTTTACTTTAATTACATTAATGCCAAATTTATTTGTTCCTATTCCGAATTCAACGATTTCTAATTCATTTGTCCCACTCTCAAGCAGAATACCTTTTGTTTGGTCCATTTTATTCGTCCTTCCTTTATCTTTCTTCCTAAAATATATCATGATTTGGATTTATCTAATAAGATATTTTAGTAAATTAAGCCTATCAATTAATAAAATACTTATACTTACTAATTCGGCAATAATAGTGATTTCTTAATAAAAAACGATAAAAAAATTCATGAGAATTTGTCTAAAACTAAAACGTTAAAAAAGGTTCAGGTTCTAAAAACTGTATCTCCTTATGAAGGTGGCGGTGCGAAGCTGATTTCGCGAAGCCTCGTCCCTTTTCCACAGAAAAGAAAAATATTCAATATATACTTGTTCATTCAGCCATTTTGGCGACGTTTATTTTTTCTTCTAAATTTCATCATAGGCAGCCAGCCTTTTTTTATAAATAAGCCGCACATCAAAACAGCAATTAATGCCATGATTCCTATTACCACATAATACCCATAATGCCAATGGAGCTCTGGCATATGCTCAAAATTCATTCCGTAAATCCCGGCGATGAACGTCAAAGGCATAAAAATTGTCGTAATAACAGCCAATGTCATCATACTCGTGTTTAAACTATTAGAATTTACGGACAAGTAACTATCACGGATATCGGAAGAAAAATCTCGATATGATTCAAGCATCTCCACTAGCTTAAGTAAATGATCATGTACATCATTAAAGTACAAATGCCGCTCTTTCAAATAACTCAATCGATCCGAATAATTCATCCGATACAGCATATCCCGCATAGGCAAAATTGTTTTTCTCAAAGCTGACATTTCAGCTCTTAAGTCAAATAACCGCTCAATTAATTCGCTAATTGTTTCTTTCTTTGTGTTATCTTCGATCCAGTTCAGTTCTTCTTCAATTCGATAAACTAGAGGGAAGTACTCATCGACTAATTTGTCAATCAAACCATGCATAAGAAAAAATGACCCTTTTCTCATCGAGCTATTTCTATTCATTAAATCCCAAACCGTCTCAAGCTCTCTGACATCCTCTTTATGGAAGGTAACAATAAACTTCTCGCTTATAAACATATTAAGCTCGATTGCTTTTAGATTATCTTTATTTAGGGCATGGAGAACTAGAAATTCATAATCTTCATAGAAATCAATCTTAGGTCGCTGGTTGAAATCATCTAAGCTATCTTCAATTGCTAATGGATGAAATTGAAAAGTACTCGACAATAATGCCGATTCTTCTTTAGTCGGATTAACAAAATCCACCCAATACCAGGCTACATCCATTTCATTTAACCTATTAAGCTCTACATTATAAAGCGTCTCATCGTCTTTCGTTATGACACATGTTCTAATCACATTATCCATCCTTAATTATCTTTTTTTAAGTGCTTGTTCAATTTGAAGATAATAAAAGCCATGCCGTTCAAGAATCTCTTTGTTTTAACCTAACATGTATACAATTATTACGCTCGATGTAAGAGAAGGTTATTTTAAAGGCTTTGATACAATCTGACAATGATCTATCTTAGACTTTTTGAACAAGCTCACAAAGGAGACTATTTACAATATATCTTTCTCTAGAATCTCCCAACATGATAATGATAAAATAAAGTGAAACTTCTATCAACGGGGACTTACTGCGCGTGAAGCGTGGGATAAAAAGCCTTACAAAAAAGGGGAACTGATTTATGGAACATTTACTGAATCCACGAGTTAAAAAAATCGAGATATCTGGCATTCGAAAATTTTATAACTTAGTTGCCGATATGGAGAATACGATTTCATTAACGATCGGCCAGCCAGATTTCCCAACACCTGATCATATAAAAGAAGCTGCAAAGCATGCCATTGAGAATAATTATACTGTCTATTCTCATAATGCCGGTTTTATTGAATTAAGAACTGCTGCAAGTGAATTTGTTAGAAAAAAGTACAATCTTCACTATAATCCTGCAAATGAAGTCATTGTCACAACAGGGGCGAGTGAAGCGATAGATATAACCTTTCGGACCATTTTAACTGAAGGAGTCGAAGTCATCCTTCCTGGCCCCGTCTACCCCGGGTATGAACCTATTATTAAGTTGTGTGGCGCCACACCCATTTATGCGGATACGACAGCAAACGGATTTCGCTTAACTGCAGATACCCTCCAGAAATACATAAGCAGCAAAACCAGATGTATCGTCTTACCATATCCTTCAAACCCAACTGGTGTCACTCTTACTGCAAAGGAACTCGAGGATATTGCGGAGCTTGTTCGAGAACGAGATATTTTTATTGTAGCAGATGAAATCTATAGTGAACTAGTTTTTGATCAGAAGCATGTTTCAATTGCTTCATTTTTGAAAGAGCAAACTATCGTATTAAATGGCGTATCTAAGTCACATTCAATGACAGGTTGGAGAATTGGTTTCATTTTCTCACCTGAAGCGATCTCTAGTCAAATTTTGAAAGTCCACCAATATAATGTAACCTGTGCCTCTTCCATATCACAACGAGCTGCTTTAGCTGCCTTAACAGATGGAATCGATGACGCTCTACCTATGAAAGAAGAATATCGATCTCGCCGTGATTATGTTCATCAACGGTTAATTAAAATGGGACTTAACGTCGTAAAACCCGAAGGAGCATTTTATTTTTTTGTTAAACTTCCAAACAAGTATCATACTTCACTCTCATTTTGCCTTGAACTTGTTGAAAAAACAAAGGTAGCTGTTGTTCCAGGCGATGCTTTTTCACAGCTTGGCGAGGGATATTTCCGAATCTCTTACGCCTGTTCTCTAGATATATTGAAAGAAGCTTTAAATAGAATGGAATGGTTTCTTAATGAACAACCTGATATTCCTGAACATTAAATAATTCACTACATCAAAAAAAGGGGCAAGGATGTCTTAAAAGGGACTGACCTTATACTATATATAGGTCTGAACCCTTTCATTTTTGGACATCCATATTCCCTTTAAGATGGCTTAATAGAGCTTGCGTAGAAAACGAATATCTCGTAATCCCTCATTCTGCTTAGTCGTCGTAATATTTACTTCAATTATTGCTCCCTTTAAACTAGTCAGCACCTCTTCAAATTCAGCTACGGATTTTGGCTTTAAGCAACCTAAATTCTTCAATTCACGCATGAGAATTTGAAACCCATAATTCGTTTCGATCTGACTGAATTTTACTGGTAAGACAAGAGGGCTCTCATTCATTAGTTTTAATTCCCAGCAAAGCGGATTCAAGTTATGATTCGTTTTTTTCCTATAATAGTTTTCAATTCTTACAATATATCGTCCATCCTCAAGCTCTTGAAACATTTGACCAATATCATCAAATATCCCCATACTAAACCGACTTCCTTTCGGTTGTTATATGACTAGCCTATTCACGACAGTATGCTTGCATTCAAGAGAATGGAGCTGGTTTTAAAAATATTTATAAAGTGCTTGAGTACCACTATCCTCTTCTCCAGCTTCGGCTAATTGATCGTAAAGCGATTTAGCAAGCGTTAACCCAGGTAATTCTAAGTTCATTCGTTCTGCTTCATCTAGCGCAATCTTCATATCTTTCAAAAAATGCTTAATATAAAAACCTGGTTCGTAATCGCCTTGGATCATTCTAGGAGCCAAATTAGAAAGTGACCAGCTACCTGCTGCTCCTTTCGTTATACTCTTTAATACAGTATCCGGATTAAGACCCGCTTTTTTTGCATAAACAATCGCTTCAGTAACACCAATCATATTAGAGGCAATGGCAATTTGGTTACACATCTTCGTATGCTGACCTGAACCTGATTCTCCTTGGTATACAATATTTGTACCCAGTACTTCAAATATTGCGATTACTTCATTAAATATATCTTGTTCACCGCCAACCATAATGGCTAATTTTCCATCTCGCGCTCCTATGTCTCCACCTGATACAGGAGCATCTAGTGAATATATACCTTTTTCCTTTGCGCAAGAAGCAATCTTTTTGGCAAGAGTTGGTGTAGAAGTCGTCATATCAATTAGAATCGTATTTTCACCCGCATAGTGGATGATACCTTCTTCACCAAGGTAAATTTCCTCTACATCGCTCGGATACCCAACAATGGAAATAATCACATTTGTTTGTTTGGCTAACTCTTTTGGTGAATCCGCCCAGTCTGCTCCTGCTTTTAGAAGATCTGCCGCATTCTCCTTAGTTCGATTAAAAACCGTGACGTTAAATCCTGCTTTCAATAAATTGCTTACCATGCTTTTTCCCATTACACCCGTACCAATAAATCCAATTTTGGCAGTTTCGATCAAATGCGCCATATCATTTCCCCCTTTGTATTACGTTCACATTGGTACTCCCTAATTTTAAATCGATTTAATTGAACCGCCATCCACTAAATACGTTTGCCCGGTAAGATAAGAGTTGGCCTCTGAAAGCAGGAATGTAACTAATTTTGCAAATTCCTCAGGCTCGCCGTAACGCCCCAAAGGAATCGTTGCTTTCATTTTCGCTTCCATTTCTTTTACACTGACGCCTTGCTTATCCGCATTAATTTGATCGAGATGAGCTACTCTATCCGTTGCAATACGGCCTGGGCCCACTGTATTAATCAAAATGTTATCTGAAGCTAACTCTGTCGCCAAAGTTTTAGAAAGACCAACAATGGCCGTTCGGAATGTGTTAGATAAGATCAATCCTGGAATAGGCTCTTTAATCGAAGAAGAAGCGATATTCACAATCTTGCCGCCTTGTTTTTGCAAGGAAGGGAGTGTTTCACGAATGATTCGGATATAACTTAGTAAATTCAATTCAAATGAATGTTGCCAATCATCATCACTCATTTCAATAAACGCTCCCGCTTTCGGACCACCCGCATTGTTTACAAGTAGCTCTATGCCACCGAATTCCTCATTTGTTCGATTGACAAGATTCACAATCTCATTATTTTTTGTAATATCCGTTACACAATAGGCTACTCTGCCTCCTTCTATACCTTCAATCTCTCTTTGCACAGCTTTCAGCTTGTCTTCATCTCTACCAGAAAGCATAACGTTTGCCCCTTCTTTCACGAGCAATTTCGCAACCGCTTTCCCTAATCCCTGACTTGAAGCAATAATGAGTGCATTCTTATTACGTAAACCAAATTCCATATGTAATTCCCCTCCATCCATTTTCTTCACTATCATTATAGCTTAGCCGCTTTAAAGTGGAAATCCTTTTACTAGTTAATAACGACAAGCTACAGCAAATCCGAGGATAAGAATGTTTTTCGAATGTCCCCAAGCCCCGTAATTATGATCCTTATCAAAAAAAAGAGGCTGACCCTTAATGAAAAAGTCAGACCCCACATCTACTATATATCGTTTAAGACGTGAACATCACATAATAAACGGTGTATAAGGTGTGAGGTTAGACCCTTTATTTAGGACATCCTCTTTTTTATTTATGCTTTAGAAATGGCTGCTTCAACAGCAGCTTGTACATCTTCATTTGTTTCAAGATTCAAGACAGATAGTGACAATGCTTCCATTTCCTCTTTTGAAAGTTTGCTAATTAACGAACGTGCTCTCAAAATTGAAGTGGCACTCATTGAAAATTCATCGAGACCTAGGCCAAGCAATACAGGGATTGCTATTTCGTCTCCAGCCATTTCCCCACACATACCAGCCCATTTGCCTTCTTTATGAGCGGCATCAATGACCATCTTTACTAAGCGTAAAATAGCCGGATTGTATGGTTGATACAAGTATGAAACGCGTTCATTCATTCGATCTGCAGCCATTGTGTATTGGATAAGATCATTTGTTCCGATGCTAAAGAAATCAACTTCTTTTGCAAATGTATCAGCCATAACAGCAGTGGAAGGTATTTCTACCATAATTCCGACTTCAATGCCTTCAGCCACAGTAACACCGCTTGCAAGAAGTTGTTGTTTTTCTTCTTCCAAAATCGCTTTTGCTTGACGGAATTCACCAAGGGTAGCAATCATCGGGAACATAATTTTCAAATCTCCGTATTGGCTTGCGCGCAGTAATGCACGAAGCTGAGTACGGAAGATTTCCTGTTGATCCAAGCATAAGCGAATCGCTCGGTATCCAAGGAATGGGTTCATTTCTTTTGGCAAATTAAGATACGGTAGCTCTTTGTCCCCACCAATATCAAGAGTACGAACGACAACAGGTTTTCCTTTTAGACCTTCTAATACAGCTTTATACGCCTCAAACTGCTCTTCTTCTGTTGGCAGCTGTTCTCGGCCCATGTAAAGAAATTCGGTACGATATAGACCGACACCTTCTCCACCATTATTAATCACGCCTTCAAGGTCTTTAGGTGTACCGATATTGGCAACCAGTTCAACATGGTGACCGTCTTTGGAAATCGTTTGCTCATTAACAAGCTTTGCCCATTCCGCTTTTTGAGCTTCATAAGCTTGTGCTTCTTTCTCATACTGTTCAATAATTTCAGGGGTAGGATTAATATGTACTTGTCCATTTAATCCATCTACAATCACGATATCACCATTCTGAATCGTTTTCGTAGCTTCCTTCGTACCAACAACAGCAGGAATTTCCATAGAACGGGCCATAATTGCAGAATGTGATGTTCGACCGCCGATATCTGTCGTAAAGCCTTTTACAAATTGGCGATTTAATTGCGCTGTGTCTGAAGGCGTTAAATCTTCAGAAATCACAATCACTTCTTCTGCAATCATGCTCGGATTCGGAATTTGAACACCCAAAAGATGTGCAAGTAGTCTTTTCGTAACGTCACGAATATCTGCTGCACGTTCTCTCATGTATTCATTATCCATTTGCTCAAACATCATGATAAACATATCTGCTGTTTCTTTTAAAGCAATTTCAGCGTTGACATTTTCGGATTTAATTTTGTCTTCAATTGGACCTAATAGTTCTGGGTCAGATATTACTAGCAAATGAGCATCAAAAATGGCTGCTTTATCTTCGCCTAAATCTTTAGCTGCTTTTTCCCGTATATGTTGTAATTCTGATTTCGACATATCAACCGCTGCCCTAAAACGAGCTGTCTCTTCGGCAATATTTTCAATCGACTTCTTTTCAACCTTTAAATCAGGTTCAATTAACCGATATGCCTTCGCGATCGCTATCCCGTTTGAAGCGGCAATGCCGGATAATAAAGTTGACATTATTCAGCTAATCCCTCTTTTTTCAATGTTTCTTCTAATGTGTTAAGTGCATCTTTCTCGTCGCTTCCTTCAGCTGTAATCGTGATTTCAGCATCTTTGCCTACGCCAAGTGACATAACACCCATGATTGATTTAAGATTTACTTTTTTTCCATTATATTCAAGATTAATCTCAGAATCGAATTTACCTGATGCTTGAACTAACAATGTTGCAGGGCGTGCATGAATTCCAGTATCAGCTATTACTTTAAATGTTTTTTGTTGCATTAAAATCAATCTCCCTTTTCAAATAATATAAATAATCTTAACATATCTTAACATAAAACTACATTAATGGCGCAATAACTATTGTCATTTTGCCCAATGTTGGTCATTTCATGTTAAAAAGCAAAGATAGTATGCAAATGGAAATGAAGTATTTCCATGTATATCATGTAAAATATCTTATGTACTACTCATATTTAGAATAGCACTCCTTATGATATCAAACAACGATTTCACCTTGCTTTTTCAAGGAAAATCCTACAAGAAATCCTTTATAAAAGCAACTATTATTCAGTGTTAATTTATTCTTTATGTAAGTACCCGTTTATTTTGAAGAGCAAGAAACCCAGCACCACGTTAGATGACACCGCTTACAAATACAACAATCAATCTATATAAAAATTGTACCTTTTTAAGCAAAATCGGTCAAAAACAACCAAAAGCATTCATGGTTAAAGTGAAACTTCAATCAGTGGGGGTCTTCTTCATCTCCACTGATTGTTAGTCCCGTTCTAGAATCGCTAATATCTCCGCGCAGCCTAGATAAAGCGACTCTACCAACCCGATTGGTTCAACTAAACCTTTGAAAACCACAAAGGTAAGTTTCACTGTATCTCACTAATCGGGATTTTACGGGCAGGTCCCCCCCACCTACGCTTCTTCGAAACATTGAGGTGGGGAGTATTACTGCTCGTTAATGCGGGATCAATGCGATACACACCATTGTTCAATTCTATTTAATTGTGTTTTTTACTTTTCTCACTGTAATATACATATTTGCATGGTTAATTTTTCATAGCAGCCGGAACTTCTCTTATTTTGGAAACATTCCTTTTGACTTGCATCCCAAAGATTCAACTGTTTATTTTTTCCTTTTTAAACACGTACTTTCACAACATTATTACGGAGGTTAACATGAAATTTTACTTAACTATTTTTACTTTTATATGCTGTATGACACTTATAGGTTGTTCAAATAGCCAGAATGCAAACGAAAGCAATCAATTCCTTCAGGCTGATTTGGCCGTGGAAGATCCTTCTACTATTCAAGCTTCCATTGTTCGTGTCGTGGACGGCGATACGATAAAAATCAAACTGGACAACAATAAAGAAGAAACAATAAGGCTTTTACTCGTTGATACGCCAGAAAGCGTACATCCGACAAAACCAGTCCAACCGTTTGCAATTGAAGCGAGCGACTTTGTAAAAAAACTATTACCGGTTGGAAAAGACGTTGAAGTAGAGCTTGGGACAAATGAACGGGACAAATATGGCAGACTGCTTGCTTATCTATATACAGACGGAAAAATGGTGAATCAGCTTTTACTTGAGAAAGGATATGCCAGGGTGGCTTACGTATTTGCACCGAATACGAAATACATCGATGAATTCCGTGATATCCAAGAAAAAGCGCAACTAAATGAAATTGGCATTTGGTCCATCGAAAATTATGCAACAAGTACAGGTTTTGCTGAAAAAGGACTAAAAGAAAACGAAAGTCCTATTGCTTGTACAAACCCTGAGATTAAAGGAAATATTAACTCAAAAGGTGAAAAAATATATCATGTAATAGGAGGACAGCATTATGAGCAGACGAAACCTGAACAGTTGTTTTGTACGGAAAAGGATGCACGTATGGCTGGCTTTCGAAAAGCAAAAAGTTAACGACATACTTATACTTGAAATACAGTCCCGAAGAAACATTTCGAATTTCCTTTGAACCAAGATGACCAGAACTTTTATAGTGTGTGTCCAAAAAGGTGGATAGTTCGAGGAGCGCATCTCGAGAACCGCTCACGTATGCAGTAACGTTGAGGACCGGACTTGCACAGAACGTCATTAATGAGCTTTGATGCAAGTCGCCAGCTTTTTTACCGGACTTTTTGAACATCCTCTTATAGCACCAAATACTAGAGAGCTTGGACCAAAACCAGCGCAAGGGAAATTCATTTTATTAAAAACCATCCATGAGCACCTGAACTAAAGCCCAACGATGAAAAAGGTTCAGGTTCTAAAAATTGCATCACCTAATAAAGGTGACGGTGCTGATTTTGCGAAGTCCCACCCCTTGTCCACTGAAAAATACCTGTCTTTGTATACGCGAGAAAAACGCATAGTTAGACAGGCTTAAATAAAGTGAAACTTCAATCAGTGCGGGGTTCTTCATCCCCCACTGATTGTTAGTTGAACCAATCGGGATTTTACGGGCAGTTATCCCCCCCACCTACGCTCGGTTCCTCTAAGCCTTGAGGCGGGGTTTTACTGCTCGTTAAAGCAGGATAAATTAACTTCTTGGCTCGTCCGTGTATTGATAAGTGACTTCTCCACCGTGTTTTGCTATTCCACGAAAATGTTTGAAATCTTCTCTCTTGACAAGAACAAGTTGGAAAGCTAAAAAGCGATCCTTCGTAATGGTAAATTCATCAATCTCCCGGTTTGCAAGCTGATTCAACAGCGTCTCTACTTCTTCTTTATCCAATCCAATTCCTCCACACGTCTCATAATTAAACCCAAAATCCAGTACTATAATACGCTATCACTGCGCATCATGCAATTTTTCAATTATACTACAAAGAAACGAAATTCTTTTTGTGATCATCTAGATATCTTCGTCTAATTTTCAAGAGAAAATCTTAATCTTGAAAAAATTGATCAAGATATCAATAATTGTAAACAAATTCTTTACGGATGGGAAAATATAGTGCAAAATGTATAGTAAACTATTCAGTGGTTTATTTTTTTAGTATACTCGTAATCATAAAGAAATCTATGAGAAGTTTTGTAGAGTTATTGAAAAATATATTGAAAGCGCTCTATGGTTTTTTTTACCTGTCAACAGAATTATCTTTAAATAACTGAATAATCCCTCTATTATTTCTAATTTAAGAAACAACACGGCGTTAAACGCTATAATCTAGTTTGAAGAATGACTTTATGGGGCAGGAAAATAACTCTAATAAGGTGGCGGAGCGGAGCGACAATTTTATAGATTTGCATTCGAAATCTAGTTTAACTTACAGTTTAATTGGTAACTGTGTTAAGTTAACAAGCTTCGTTCCCTTTTCCTTCATACAAAAAGACAATTATGAGATGAAAAGGATGGTTGATAGCTATGAAAAAGGCAGAAATAGGTAATATCATTGAATTCCGAGATGGTTTGCAAGGGATCGTAGAAAAGGTTAATGAAAATTCAGTCATTGTAGATGTTACTTATATGGCTAATTATAGAGATTTTGATTTGGAACAGAAAACGGTAGTCAATCATAAAAACTATAAAATCATTAAATAGATGTTTATTACGCACAACATATATTCAAGTTTGGAAAGTGTTCGATAATTATGTACCCCGGTTTAACAGGCCGTAATCCCCCACCTCACTTTTTTTGAGAGAATCAAGAAAAATTAGGTGGGGGATAAACTGCCTGTAAATCCCCTATCAGTTCAACACCTCTATTTATCCCGCATTAACGGAAAGTCAAGACTCACTGATTGAAGTTTCACTTTATTAATAAACAATAGATTCCACAAATTTTGTAATCCTTTTTTAATCGATTCGTCTAACATTGTAAAAGCATTTCTACACAATTCATGGTATATTGAAATTGCTTTTTATTCTTTAGAGAATGGAAAACTCATACAAGAAAGGAGATTATTCCAATGAACAAATGGAAATTAGTACTAGCTGGGCTTACAGTTTCTGCTTTTGTACTGAGCGGTTGTGGTACTGGCAATAATGACGATAATGCCAAGGAACCACAACTAGAAAATCCAGACGTCAGTACAGAAAACACTGGAAATACTACTGATACCAATGAGAACAGCAGTGAGGAAGACAAAGACAGCACCGTGAACACTGACTCCACTGATAATGCCAATTCACCTACAGACAAGCCGACTACGGAAGATGGAGCTACTGAAACTTCAACAACCGAGGATAAAGGTGAACCAGTCCGAATTCTTGAACAACCTTTGAAATTCAAAGTCAATGGTAAAGAAAAAGAAGAAACGGCTTTCCTAAAAAATAGCGATAATCAACCATTCAGTTTGTATGTACTGCCTGAATTTGAACTAACTGCAGAAGAACCTAATAAGGATGTCCTATTTTTAACTGAACAAGATGAAGTTTACATGCGAATTGAGCACTTTCCTACTGAAGTGAATTGGGATGAAATCGAAGCAAATGTCAAAACACAATTGAATGCCATTTCAGAAACGGTCACATCAATTGATGCTTCCCAATATTCTCTTGACCATGCCGTCGTTTATGAAGCAGTAAATGGAGATGACATCGTCACTTCTGTTCTTTTCCAAGACGAAAAGAATCAATCTAGAATCACAATTTTTACGAAGAAAGACCATGATTACAGAGATGCCTTCATTCAAATGGGTAAAACAATCATGAAAAACTAAAACAAAGCCATGAAACAGGTATATACCTGTTTCATGGCTTTTTTCTTAGGGGATCTCTAAACCATACCAGCACTAAAAAAATTAAGGTAATGTAACCAAATAGCGGGTACAAATATCCTAATAATTGGCCATATTCAAACTTCCCTATCAGAACAGACAGGAGACATATTATGACGATTACTAGAAAACCAGGTATTTTTATATAAGTTTGAATTTGTTTTTGCAGCCCAAAGATATTACCAATAACTGAGGTGAAGATTTCACCATAGATGACTAATACAAATAGCCAATGCAGATGTGCTGCTGCATTTTTCATTAATTCTGCTGATGGAATCGAATAGTTCATTAAGTCAGGCAACATAACAAGCGAAAAATGCCCAGTCAGCAAAATAACGGTCAAAAAGAAACCACCAAGCATCGCTCCCCGCTTCAATACCTTTTCCTCACGAATTTCATAAGCTACTGGCACTAGCACAGCAAGAGAAAGGGACAGATTAAAGGCCGTATAAGCAAATGGAGACATAACGATATCTAGGGTTTTCCCTCCTTCAGGAATCACTGTAACAGCGGATACAAACCCACCACCCTTAATTGTAAGAATACATAACATCACACTAAAAAAAATCATCATTGGAACAACAAAGGAATTGACTGCAAACAACCCTTTCATCCCTCTCATCAGTACGATCGATGCAAATAATATCGTCACTGCAACACCAACATTCTTTGAAAAACCGAGTTGTTCTTCAAAAACTGCTCCTGCACCAGAAATCATTACAGCTGTAACCCCAATTAACATGATCATAAATAGTAAATTGACGAACACAGCAATTTTTTTCCCAAATAAAAGCTGATTGAATTCTTCGTAAGTCGAAACAGCCGCTCGAGAAGATAACAACATGATTTTCGTACCAGTAAAAATAAAAATATATCCGGCTATCAAAACTCCAAAAAAACCATACATACCATACTGAGTGAAGAATTCAGCGATTTCCCTTCCTGTGGCAAACCCCGCTCCAACAACTGTTCCCACATAAACCGCTGCGATCTGGAATGCACCTGTCCATCTTGAAACCATCCGCTCGCCTCCCCATTACAATATATATGTGAGGTTAAGGGATTTAAGACAAGCAATGGATCAAGTAATTTCCTAGTGTACAACCAACAGCTGTTTTTTGTAATCTTCTGAACAAAGAAATGAGAATATCCCATATCACAAAGTTCAGACCCCACATCAACTATAACGAAAATACACAATAAACGGGCTATAGAGTATGAGGTCAGACCTTTTTGAGACATCCTCACTTATCAAAAAACAATAACTAAATTCCTTACATTATTTATTGTTTTTTATAGTTTTGTATCATCAATTGATGTTAGCCATTCGTCGATGACGCAGACAACATTTTTGACGGTGCCTTCAGTAAACGGAGAATCTAAATGTGCCGATTTCACAAGTCCGAGAAACGATTGGCTACCTCCAAGCTTACAAAGGCTTAAATAATCCTCCCACGCTTTCTCCTGATCTTCTCTTGATCGTTTCCAAAATTGGAAAGCACATATTTGTGCTAACGTGTAGTCAATATAATAAAACGGAGAATTGAAAATATGTCCTTGACGCTGCCAATATCCACCGTTCTCTAAAAACTCCATGCCATCGTAGTTACGATGTGGTAAATATTTTTTCTCAATATCACGCCATGCTTTCTTTCTTTCACTTGGCGTTGCTCCAGGATTTTCATAAACGAAATGCTGGAATTCATCTACAGTCACTCCATATGGCAAGAAAGTGAGCGCGTCCGCCAAATGCGAGAATTTATACTTGTCTGTATCTTCTTCAAAAAACAGCTCCATCCATGGCCATGTAAGGAACTCCATACTCATTGAATGAATTTCACATGCTTCATATGTAGGCCAGTAATACTCAGGGAGTTTTGAGTTTCTGCTACTATACACTTGGAAAGCATGTCCGGCTTCATGAGTAAGAACGTCAATATCACCTGATGTCCCGTTAAAGTTCGAAAAAATAAAAGGTGCGCGATAATCCTCAATCATTGTACAATATCCGCCACCGGCTTTTCCTTTTTTAGCTACAAGATCCATTAATCCATTGTCTTGCATGTAATTAAAGAATTCAGCTGTTTCAGGAGATAACTCACTGTACATCTTCTTCCCGTTCGCTACAATCCAATTGGGATCCCCTTTTGGTTCGGCATTTCCTGTTTGGAATTCAAATCCTTCATCATAGAACTTCAGCACATCAACGTTGATTCTTTGCTTTTGACGTTCTTTCAACTTACTTACAAGCGGAACGACATATTCTTCTACTTGTTTGCGGAAATTAGCGACCATTTCAGCATTATAATCCGTTCTAGCCATACGATAATAACCAAGCTCAACAAAATTCTTATAGCCAAGCCTTACTGCGATTTCATGACGAACTTTAACGAGCTGGTCGTAAATCTCATCTAATTTCTTTTCATTTTCTTCAAAGAAACCGAATACCGCTTTGCTTGAACTTTTCCTAATTTCTCGATCTCTTGATTCAGTAAATGGCTGAAGCTGTGCTAGTGTTCGTTCTTCCCCATCAAATTCAATTTTTGCAGAAGCCAGTAATTGCGTATACTCGCTTGATAGCTTATTTTCTTTTTGCAATAAAGGAATGATTTCCGGAGAGAAGGTTTTCAATTGTGCTTCCGCTAAAGCAAACAGTTGCGTACCATATTCTGCTTCGAGTTCTTTACGATATTTAGTTTTCACAAGTCTTTCGTAGTATTGAGATACGAACTCTTCAATTTCCGGTGATATTTCATCAAGATATTCATTCTCTGATTTATAAAATTCATCATTTGTATCAATCGAATGGCGGATTGAACAAATCGTTAACATTGTTCCTACGTTATTTCTTAAACGATTAATTTCGTCAATCGCTTCTTTTTGTCCAGCCACATTTTCAGCTGCCTCAAATTTCTCCAATAGACTTGTGAATTTCAGCTTCACTTCTTCTAAATTAGGTCGGATATACTCATATTGTTCGAATGTCAAACAAAACACTTCCTTTTGCTAAAATAAGGATTGATTTCACTACCTACACCTTGCTTTTCTTTCTCGATACATAATGAAAACTCCTTCTTTTCTAATTTATTTTTCTAAAAGAGAGTCACCATCATTCCTGTTTTACAAAAAAAGCCGTTCACCCTTTGATGGCTGAACAGCAAGCGATCATATGCTATTTTATTAATAAGTTTGTAAAAAAGGTCGTGTGAAACAGCGGTTTCATATACCTTTTCGTCTAGACTCTTCAATCATACGCTTTATAGCCAATTTTTTTAATAAACTCGATTGCAGTTTGTTTTTCTTCTGGCGTAAGAATATTCATAATGTCATCAATTTGTTTCTCATGTTCTGGAAATACCTTTTCAATAAACGTTTTTCCTTCTTCAGTAATCTTTGCATAGGTAACTCGCCGATCTTCTTTACAGGCAACTCGCTCTATGTATTGCTTCTTCTCCAGTTTGTCTACTACATAGGTAATGCTACCACTCGCAAGCAGTATTTTCCCACCAATTTGCTGCAAAGGCTGTTCTCCTTTATGATATAGCAGTTCCAAAACTGCAAATTCAGTTGGATTTAATCCTTGTTCAGCGATATATTTATTCACAACATCATTGATGGATCGATGCGCTCTAGATAAAACAATGAACAGCTTGAGTGACTGCTGCACGCTATTATTTTCCATCCTATTCACAACCTTATTATATAAAATTTAAATATCTCGAATTAAAGCTATTATAAAAAATAAAAATGCTTTTGTCAATTTTCCATATTAATTTCATTTAACTGTTTCCAAATCAAGTTGGCTATACTAAAATTTATACCATGCGAGGATTTGTCCCATATTTCCAAACGATTTACTCAGAATAGAATAAACAATATAGAAATCCTTGTTCTGCTTACTATATGTGCATGTTTAAAAAGGAGGATAAAAAGAGCCGAGAAGTTCGAGGAGCGCTCGAGAGGATCGGACTTGCACAAAACGTGCGAGGTTTTAACAGAAGGTCATTAATGAGCTTCGATGCAATTCGCAAGCTTTTTTACCGGACTTTTTGAACAACCTCTATATAAACAAAATGATGAACTTTGATATATAGATTTAAATTACTTAATAAGGAAGTGGAATCATGACCTCAATTTCTCTCAAGGTCGACAAACAATTACCTAATTCCCAAACAGCTTATTGGGTATTGGTTCTGATGGGGTTTTGCCATTTATTAAATGACTCACTTCAGGCTGTCGTACCAGCTATGTTCCCGACTCTGGAAAAATCTATGCAGCTAAGCTATACACAGCTTGGAATGATTGCCTTCGCTCTTAATATCGTCGCTTCCTTAATGCAGCCTGCAATTGGTTGGTATGCTGATAAAAAACCCCTTCCTTTCGCTTTGCCGATTGGTTTAACGAGTACACTTATTGGCATTACTTTGCTTGCTCTTTCACCTACATATGGGATGATCATTTTTTCAGTAATCTTAATCGGAATTGGGTCTGCGATCTTTCATCCAGAAGGATCAAGAGTGGCTTTTATGGCTGGTGGCCCGAAAAGAGGACTTGCTCAATCCATTTATCAGGTAGGAGGAAATACAGGCCAGGCACTTGCACCATTGATTTCTGCATTGATATTTCTTCCATTCGGACAGCGTGGTGCTCTCTGGTTTGTCCCTGTTGCATTCTGTGCAGTTCTTATCCTCATCTATATTGCTAGATGGTACAAATCTAGATTAGCTGATTTTCCTCTTCCTAAGAAAAAAGCGCATAAAAGTGCAGGAAAGATACATCAAAAAGTATTAGCCGCACTTGGAATTGTTTTGTTTATCATTTTCGCACGTTCGTGGTACATATCATGTATGACAAATTTCTATGCATTTTATCTGATAGACGATTATTTATTTACCATACGATCTTCACAAATTTTCATTTTTGCATTTTTAGCTGCTGGTGCACTTGGAACTTTCTTCGGCGGACCCCTAGCCGACAAGTATGGAAGAAAAAATATCATCCTGTTTTCAGTGGCTGGAAGCGCGCCATTGACGATTCTTCTACCGTTTGTCCCGGCATATGTATCCATTTTTCTGCTTTTGATTGCCGGATTTATCATCATGACTAGTTTCTCAGTAACTGTTATCTATGCTCAGGAACTATTCCCAGGCAAGGTAGGGACTATGGCAGGTTTAACGGTTGGATTCGCCTTTGGCATGGGAGCAATTGGCTCTGTTGCTTTTGGGTACTTAGCAGATTCGATTAGTATTGGAACGACCATTAAATTAGCTGGATTCCTACCGCTTCTTGGAATACTTGGAATGTGGCTACCGAAGGATGCTCAACTAAGAAAAACATAAGAGATTATTAATGGATGTTAAAATAGGTGGATAGTTCCGCAAGCGATCGTCTTAACGACTTGCACGTCCTGCGCTTATATCTGCATTGTACAGAACGAGCGCTATTTTAACAGAAGTTCAAAAATTCGCGACGAAGAAATTCGACAGCTATTTTTACCGGATGTTTTGAACAATATCTTTTGAAAAATATCTAATAATGAGAATATCATTAACAGAAAACTTTTACTAAAGCAAAGGAGTTAATTATGAGTGAAGTACTACTAGGCAGCATTCTTTCTGCCATGTCTACCGGAGCAGGGGCATTCTTTATCCTGTTCATGCCTGGTACATTAACACACCGACTTCGCGATAACCTTTTAGCGTTCACAGCAGGGATTATGATGGCCGCATCCTTGCTGAGTCTAATTCCAGAAGCATTAAAAACAGGCGGCTATATTCAGCTTGTCGTTGGTGTTTTTTTGGGAGTGTTAATTTTAACATTATTGGAGAAAAACATTCCTCATATTGATCTCGGTCATAAAAAAAAAGGAATTGAGTTTGATGAAAAAGCTTTATTGATTATTATAGCTATTACATTACATAATATTCCAGAAGGTCTTTCTGTTGGTGTAAGTTATGCCTCTGATACTGAAGGCACAGGTAATCTAATTGCCTTTGCTATTGGTCTACAAAATGCTCCAGAGGGCCTTCTTGTTGCACTATTCTTAGTCAATCAACAAATTAGTAAATTGAAAGCATTTATTATAGCTACCTTGACTGGTGCAATTGAGATTGTCACCGGATTGCTTGGCTTCTACCTCACCTCTTATATTGGCTTTCTTGTTCCATATGGCTTGGCCTTTGCAGCTGGTGCCATGTTATTCATCGTCTATAAAGAATTAATACCAGAAAGCCATGGAGATGGAAACGAGCGAACGTCGACTTATTCCTTTATTATTGGACTTTTATTTATGATTCTACTTCTCAATATGTAGATGAAATGGATGTCTTTAGCAATGTTTCTTTTTTAAAAGCTGTTTTCACAGGATGAATAAATTCTGAGAACAGCTTTTTTTCATTATCTTCGTTGTTTATCGATGATTTCATATCTATATTTGGGTGGGGACGTCTCTTAGATGATTTGAATGATAGTTCTGTTAATCTGACACTACTCGATGATTGGGCTTACGAAGTTTTTTAGATTATGTAGAACTCACAACGATTTGCTGAGATTGATTCTGGTAAGTGAATGGTTGTTGAACAATAATAATCATATTGTTCACACAATACTTTGCTTCAAAAACAGGGCTGTCTTGCACATAACTATATTCATTTATTAATACATCAAGCTCTTGACTGGAACGAATCGTAAGTTCATCTGTCATACCGTACATTTCTGCTAATTGAAACATTTCAATTCTCTTCTCTTGAATTTGATTAAACATTTTTACTGAACTGGGTTTCATGATTACTTCAGCTTCCTCCTGCCAAGTTATAAGTTGTATACAAATGGATTATTACAAATTTTTCATCCTATGTAAATAGATTCGCAAAAATAGACAAAACCTTTTAAATTTTTACATTCGTATTCAAATAGGGCTGAAAAGTATGAGAAACTCATGATTAGTGGATCAAAGAGTGTACAATTATTATGGTAGTGCCGGAATCAGTACCCTAGAAAGAGTAGCAGACATAAAATAGCTGTTTCTTTTTAAAATAATTCCCATCAGACATTTTAAACAACCTATACAAAAAAAGAGGGAAGCAATTTATACAGCATTTGCGCTTCAATATCATTCAAAATGGGTAGATTAGGTATAGTAAAATAAATGGAGGCAGAATTATGATCCGACAAAGACTATTCAAAAAAGGCATTTCACTCTTTAAAAAAGATGCCAAACATTATTCAACCAATAAACCAGAAGCAGATAAATTATTAGGAGAAGCGGGTATAAAAGCAAATAAAAATGAAACAATGCTTAAAGGAGTTTGGACCAACCTTCAAACGCTGTTTCAAATGATAAAAGCGTGGATTTCCGGTGATTATCGGCAAATTCCAACCCGTTCTTTACTTATCATATTCGCTACAATTGCCTATTTTGTCTCGCCCATTGATCTCATGCCAGACTTTTTATTTGGGTTCGGTTTGCTCGATGATGTAGCCATTCTCACTTTTGCTTTTAAGCAAATTGAACATGATTTAATAGCCTTTAATGCATGGAAACAAAAAGCAGAGTGATTGGATAATTATAAATCACTCTCTAACCCTCTCTTGAAATCGGCAGGAAGATATGGAATGCCGTTCCTTTTCATAATTCACTTTCTACTTCGATATATCCTTTATGCTCTTCAATAATTTTATAACTAACCATAAGTCCAAGACCCGCCCCTCGATCTTTTGTAGTATAAAGTGAAACTTCAATCAGTGGGGGTTTTCTTCTTCCCCACTGATTGTTAGTTGAACCAATCGGGCTTTTATGGGCAGTTATCCCCCACCTACGCTTCCTCGGTTCCTCTAAGCCTTGAGTTGGGGGTTTTACTGCCCATTAAAGCGGGATAAAATGGTTCTCCAAGCCTTCTCAACTTTTCTTCTGGAATCCCCGGACCTTGATCGATAATCGGAATTTTTACAAATAAATCAGCAATAGGATCCATTAATGATTACGAAACTACTATTATTCGATGCTATCACCAATAATATCTTTTTTAGCACGCCTATCATTTGTTAATTTCTAGAAAATTAATTCAATTACATTCTATTACATATTAACATGATTTCGTTATTCACCTTGACTATTTTAGAATTTTTTCAATTAAAATTCAGACAATTCCAACATTAGTAATATTTTGTTATTAAAAAATTTTTGATATAATGATTTTCGTTCATGAAAACTGGGTATAAAAATAGAGTAATTTTTTGCTCATTTAAAAGAGATATTTGGAATGGAGGTCACTTTATGACAAAAAGAAATTTTTACTTTGATAATGCAAAATTTATTTTGATAGCGTTTGTCGTATTCGGTCATCTCCTAAACAGTTATATTCAAGGGAGCGAGGGAATAAGTGCGCTCTATAAAACCATTTATTCCTTCCATATGCCCGCTTTTATTTTAGTTTCTGGTTTTTTCGCAAAAGGTTTCTATCAAAAAGGATATATTTCTAAAATTACAAAAAAACTGATTATTCCATACCTAATTTTCCAAATCATTTATTCGATTTTCTACTTTTTTCTATATAATAAAACTACTTTAAATGTGGATCTCCTCAATCCACATTGGTCACTTTGGTTTCTAATTAGCTTATTTTTCTGGAATATCATGTTACTTGGCTTTGCAAAGTTGAAGCCACTAACTGGGATCGTAGTTGCATTCGGAATTACACTGCTCATAGGCTATGTGGACATAGTCACTAATTTCTTAAGCTTATCAAGGACTTTTGTATTTTTTCCACTGTTCCTCATTGGATACCATCTAAAGAAAGAACATTTGGTCAAGCTGTTCAATCCAAAAGTTCGCTTAGGAGCAACCATGATTATGGTAATTGTATTTATTGGCTTTTATTTATATCCAGACATTAACTATAAATGGCTTCTTGGATCTAAGCCATATTCCGAATTAGAAACAGCAAGTATCATTTCGATGTTCAAAAGATTAGGATTCTATGGTCTAAGCTTGCTCATGGTCTTTAGTTTTCTGTCATTAATTCCTCGTGAAAGGTACTTCTTCACCAAATGGGGAGAGCAAACACTTTATGTATATTTACTTCATGGCTTTATAATACGCACATTTAGAGAAAGCAATATAAAAGGTTTCTTTACAGATGCAGAAAATTATGTAATGCTTGCGGGAATTTCCTTTTTACTAACCATTCTTTTATCAAGCAAGTTCGTAACATCACTTGCCCAACCAATCATCGAAGTACAAACAACACAATTTGTAAACTTAATCAATAAATTTTTTCTGTATCTCAAACTCTATAAAAAACGCTGGCAGGATCAATAAAAATAGGATTAGATCCCATCTTTCCTAAGATTTACCCCCTAGACTAAATGAGACTAGGGGGGTGTTTAAGCTTATCTATTTTTCATCGTTAATTTTTCGGTTGTTATTTCTTTTTTTGCTTTGTTGAGGCAAGTACGTCATAAATTTTCGCTGCGTTCATATCACTTGTAAATTCCGTTCCGAATTCTTCTCGAATTTGGTATTTAGGAAGTGCATTTTCTTTTTTTTTGATCTTTTGTTTATTCATGTGTTTTCCCTTTTCTCCCTTGTTTTGAATTACGATTTGCACCTTTCATCACATTTTCATCCATTGCAAACTCATTTGCATATTCATTTTCCGCTTGATTTCGTTTTGGTGTCTTGCTCGTTTTCAAGGCACCATCTACATTTGCTTTTCGTTTCACTTTTCATCCACCATCCTTATTCAAAGTACCTTGCTTGTTAGGATGGGGTAATTTCTTTCTATTTTATTCAGATCTCAACAACCCTGAATACGGAAAAATAAAGTGATACTTCAATCAGTGGGGGTCTTCATCCCCACTGATTGTTAGTCCCGTTCTAGAGTCGCTAATATCACCGCTACGCTTTGATAAAGCGGCTCTACGAACTCGATTGGTTCAACTAAACCTTTGAAAACCACAAAGTTAAGTTGAACTGTATCTCACCAATCGGGCTTTTACGGGCAGTTATCCCCCACCTACCGCTTCTTCGATTTAAAGCTTGGGGGTGTTACTACTTGCCCGTTAATGCGGGATAAAGAGGTCGTACATACATCAAACGCTCGCTTCAACTAATAGCATCCGTAATTCTACATGTATTCCAACTTCATCCTTTCAAACCATTATTGATGCACTTTCCCAAAATAAATCATTAATAAAAACAAGTGATTATCCCATAATATTAGTACAGTGGTTAACCACCACTGAAAAAAAGTTAGGGGCGATTACAAATGGCAAACAACAGTAATAATTTATTAGTACCGGGAATTGAACAAGCACTTGACCAAATCAAATATGAAATCGCACAAGAATTCGGAGTGCAATTAGGTGCAGAATCAACATCACGTTCAAATGGGTCTGTTGGTGGAGAAATCACCAAACGACTTGTTCAACAAGCTCAATCTCAACTACAAGGTAGATAATTATAAAAAAAAACTGAATATCTAATGGATTTAAAAAACAATTACATGCAATTTAGCATGAATTAAACAAAGGATGACTCTAAGATAACAATTTCTCTAAAGCACCATAGGGAGAGTTGTTACTAGAGTCACCCTTTTTTATTTCACTCTTTTTACCATCATTTTATTATATTCCCCCAAAAAACTCCGAAAATCTAAAAAACATTCATTATAAACGAACTATTATAAAAAAACAATAAATATGGAAAGGATTATCCATGTTTATTAGCGAATGTAAAAGGGTATAAACTAATGTTTTGAATCGAATACACAGCAATATTTATTAGCAAGTAGGAGCGGAATCATGATATGATATGATCATTCTTCTTGATTTTCCGTTATCAATTAATCGGTATAAAAACAGATAGCTTAAACGTATCAGAGGTGAACACACAATTGAAAAGAATATTAAAAGCTTATGATTACCCCACCTTCATCGCCATTGTGTTACTCTGCTTATTTGGTTTAGTCATGGTGTACAGCTCGAGCATGATTGCAGCAGTAGCAAGATGGGATTATGACATCGATCATTTTTATCAAAATCAAAAAAAAGCGATGCTACTATCATTCTGCGCAATGTTTTTTATGATGATCTTTCCTTACAAGTTCTTTCAAAATAAAAAAATCTTAATGATTATGATGTTCGGAATATCTGGATTACTTTTCATTACATTTTTATTCGGACATACAGCTGGTAATGCTCAAAGCTGGCTTAAAATCGGTGGATTTTCCATCCAACCGGCTGAATTTTCTAAACTGGCCTTAATTATTTACTTGGCAGCCATTTACGGTAAAAGACAGGACCGCATCAATAATATGGATAAGGCCGTCATGCCGCCGATTATTTTTCTTGTAACAATCTGTCTGCTTATCGCAATACAGCCCGACTATGGTACTGCAGCTATTATATTCTTAATTTCTGCATCCATCATCATTTCATCTGGAATGGCCTTTAGAGGGCTGGTAAAGTTATTCTCCATATTTCTAATGTTCGCTGGGATCGCAATTGTAGGTTTCTTTGTTACAGGCAATATATCAAAGATTTTTTCTGCTAATAAAATTGCTCGTTTCACAAGCTTTGCAGATCCTTTTCAAGCAGGAGATTCTGGTCTTCAGTTAGCGAATTCATTGCTTGCAATTGGTAATGGAGGCTTAACAGGAGTTGGTTTGGGAGAAAGTACGCAGAAATATGGATATTTGCCTGAAAGTCATACCGACTTTATCATTGCCATTATCGCTGAAGAGCTTGGATTCCTTGGAGTAGCCTTCGTACTGCTTACCTTAGGGTTTATTGTATTAAGGGGTCTCGTTCTATCTGCTAAATGCAACGATCCATTTGGTAGCCTTCTCCTTATTGGGATTTCCTCGATGATAGGGATTCAAGTTTGTATCAATATTGGCGGTGCTACCGGTCTCATCCCGATCACTGGTATAACATTACCCTTTATAAGTTATGGGGGATCCTCACTCTTGCTTTTGATGACTTCTATTGGAATGTATCAAAATATTATTATGCGTATGAATCTAAAAACCCAGAAAGAAGCTGAAGAGCCCGTCATTCATCAGGACTTTGCATCCAATAAATAATCAAAAACCGCTGTTAGGATTCTAACAGCGGTTTTTGATTATTTAAAGTGCAAGCCGATTTTTGTCCATCCACTAAGTAAACTTAGCAGCGGGCAAAGAATACAAAAAAGAGCAAATGGTGCATATTCAACGGTTGGAACACCGAGTACCTGGGTGAGAAATACTCCACAGACCCCCCAAGGAACAAGCGGATTTACGACAGTACCTGAATCCTCTAACACTCTTGCCAATGATTTTGCTTTCAAGCCCATTGTTTCATATTCCTGCCGAAACGTTTTCCCTGGTAAAAGTATCGATAAATACTGTTCACCCGCGAGAAAATTTACTCCAACTCCAGTCAAAACAGTGGCAGAAACTAAACGCCCGACGTTCGTCAACGTTTTCTTAACGGCTTCTAAAATGGCAGGAATAATACCTAGTTCGAATAGCAAGCCGCCCATCCCAAGGGCCAGAATCACAAGTGAAATGGAAAACATCATACTCGTAATTCCTCCTCTTGAAACAATCGAATCAAGTTGTTCTACTCCACTATTTAAAGAAAACCCTGAGTATAAAATATCAGCTATTCCGGTTACAGTCACATCAGGTGAGGTAAAAAACGTAATAATGATTGCCGTAATAATTCCAGCGGATAATGTAGGAATGGCGGAAACCTTTTTCAAAGCTAGTCCACCAACCATAACAAATGGTAGCAAGCTCCATAGACTTATTGTTGTGTGAGTAGATAATGCAGATACCATCTCGTCCATTTCTTTTACACCTGTAACATTTGTGCTTGGAGAAAGTATGAAAAACAATACCAAACTAATCAAAAATGCTGGAATGGTTGTCCATAACATATTTCGAATATGCTCAAATAACGGAACTCCTACTGTTTCAGATGCGAGATTGGTTGTATCGGATAATGGAGACATTTTATCACCAAAGAATGCTCCAGAAATAATGGCACCTGCCGTAATTGCCAATGAAAAGTCAAGTGCAGTTGCCATTCCGATAAACGCGACGCCTACAGTGGCAGATGTTGTTAACGAGCTGCCGATACATAAGCCAATTAATGAAGTTGATAAAAAAACAATCGCAAAAAAGGAGTTGCCTGAAATATATTGAAATCCATAAAACATAAGGGTCGGTATGGTCCCACTTGCCATCCAGCTCGAAATTAACATCCCAATAAAAAAGAAAATGTAAATTGCACCTAAACCAGGAGCTGCACCATTTATCATAGCCTTTTCAATGATTGAGAAGGTTAGTCCTTTCATTCTTCCATAAATAATCAGAACGAGTATGGCACCAAGTATCGGTATATGAGGCGTCATTTCATAATGAATAATTCCAATTCCAATTATAGTTAATGAGATGGCAAGAATGACCAATGCTTCTCCCATTGACAGCTTTAATTTCACGTTCTTTACTTCCACCTGTTTTCCCCACTTTCATGTTGTATAAAACTACTTAGTTGCAAATGTAGAGAATTATCTACCTTTTTCACTTAGACGCTTTTAAGTGATAAAGCATAAAGTTAAATTTAAGCCAATACGCTGGATTTGTCAATCCTTTTTTCTATAAAGGTATAATACCCTATGTTGTAACTTCTCTTTCAGGACTTTCAAATGTGAACAATTCAATAGGAGTAAAAAAATGAGGCTGTCCCAAAAGGGTCAGTCCTCACATTCGATACACCATTTATTGTTTCATATAAAGTGAAACTTCAATCAGTGGGGGTTTTCTTCATCCCCCACTGATTGTTAGTCCCGTTCTAGTGTCGCTAAATCTTCGATAAAGCGACACTACGAACCCGATTCAACGAACTCAGACTAAACCGCTGAAGAACACAGTGGTAAGTTTCACTGTATCTCACCAATCGGGGTTTTACTGCCAGTTAAAGCGGGGTAAACGATATATAGGCGATGTCGGTCTAACTCTTTCATTATGGGACAGCCTTATTTTTTATTCACTCATATCCATTGGATTATATAACTTTACATCAGGGTTTTTGTCTTGGAACCAGCGCAGAGCGAAATCATTTTCGAAAAGGAACGCATATTTATCGTACCGATCTTTCACAAGGATACTACGTGTGCTATGAAGATTTTCATCAATCTTTTCATCCTCTGCCCAACGAGTAATCTTGCTGCCCATTCTCTCCATAATAACTTCAACGTTGTATTCATTGCGCATCCGGTGTTCAAATACTTCGAATTGTAGCTGACCTACTGCCCCTAACAAATACTCTTCCATACGTATAGTTTTGAACAACTGGATCGCTCCTTCTTGCACAAGCTGATTAATCCCTTTATGAAAATGCTTTTGTTTCATCACATTTTTAGCGGTTACTCTCATAAATAATTCTGGAGTGAATTGTGGTAAACGGTCAAATTGATACAATTCCTTACTTGTTGTAATTGTATCACCAATTTGATAATTCCCCGTATCATAAAGACCGATAATATCACCGCCTACTGCCTCATTTACCGTATTACGATCATCAGCTAAAAATTGAGTAGAGGATGACAAGTTTATCGCTTTTCCTGTTCTACTAAGAAATACGCTCATACCACGTTCAAACTTGCCTGAACATATGCGTAAAAACGCAATACGATCACGATGCTTAGGATTCATATTCGCTTGGATCTTAAAGATAAAGCCAGAAAAATCCTCGTTTATTGGTTGAATTTCTCCTACTGTCGTATTTCGTGACTTTGGTGCAGGAGCAAATTGTAAGTATGCATCTAAAAAAGTCTGAACGCCAAATGTCGTCAATGCACTTCCGAAAAAGACTGGACTAAGCGTTCCGGCTAGTATATTTTCTTCCGAGAACTGGTTACCAGCTTCTGAAAGCAGCATGATTTCTTCAAGCGTTTGCTCATAAAGAGGTGAATCCTTTAATGCATGATCAACTGCCAATTCTCCTTCATCATTCAAAGGAAGATACCGATCTTTCTCATCACTTTTGAATTGCTCAATTCGATTATTAAACCGGTCATAGACACCGACAAATTCTTTTCCCATTCCAATCGGCCAGTTCATTGGATACGTTTCAATTCCAAGTACTTCTTCTAGCTCAGCAAGTAACTCAAGCGGCATTTTTCCTTGACGATCCATTTTGTTAATAAACGTAAAAATCGGAATCCCGCGCATCCGGCATACCTTGAACAGCTTGATCGTTTGATCTTCAATTCCTTTGGCAGAATCCACAATCATCACAGCACTATCGACTGCCATAAGTGTACGGTATGTGTCTTCACTGAAATCTTGGTGACCTGGTGTATCTAATATATTCACACGAAAATCATCATAATCAAATTGCATGACAGATGAAGTGACTGAAATTCCACGTTGCTTTTCAATCTCCATCCAATCACTTGTCGCATACTTACCAGTTTTCCTTGCTTTAACGGTTCCTGCATCACGGATGGCACCACCAAATAAAAGCAGCTTTTCCGTTAAAGTTGTTTTCCCAGCATCCGGGTGGGAGATAATAGCAAAGGTTCTTCTTGATTGAACCTCATCGTTTAATGTAGTCATATGTTTATTCCCTTCTATCCTATATAAGTGGAATGTCCACCATCAAGTTAACTAACGCCCATCTTTTCTTATTCATCACACTTTTAAATGAAGATCTTATTGTCAGTATCTCCTTCATTTATACCAATAGTTATAGTTTATGAACGGTGTTCACTCATTCTACACTTTAGAAATATATCATATCTGCTTCTTTTTTGGCTATACCCTAAGAAGAGTTGCACATTAGAAAAGTACAAACGGCTTGATCAACCTCTGACCTAGCATAAGACGAGGTGGTAGGCTACTTTCGCTAGACACCAAATATTATTGAAGAAACTTAGATTTTTTTAGCTTGTTATAAAAGCGCAAACGACTTTGAGGAACTTCAACAAACAAGAGAGAGAAGGCGGTAAAGCTACCATTTGGACAATGAAAAGCGTGTGAAACCGCAGTTTCACACAATTGAGCCAAAGTCCGTTTAAATAACCATATTGTTTAACACAGCTTTCATTTTAAGAATAGTCGCTTTAGTTTGGCACCTATTGCTTTTGTCGTTTTGCTTGCTGCTTCTTTTGCCAATATTTTTTTGCTTCTTTTATCAACAAAGGAGCAACTAATACGGCAACACGTTTTAGCATCTTTTTCTTCATACTAGCACCCTGCTTTCTTTCGAATTAAGCGTTAATAAATCTCCACTCTCTATCCTCCTGTTTAACCTAAGAAGGAAAATTTAAAACATACTTGCTTTATTTATGTATGTTTTAACAGCTGATAATCCGGGTATAAGAAATTACTTTTTAGGATACGATAGAAAATGTCATTTTGATGAAAGATAGTGATTGAGATTTAAATTGATTTGTTTTACAATTTGATTAGATAATATTTAGAAAAATGAAACGAATTCACATATTAGCAAGCATCCACAACTAGTGGAATTTTGCTAATATATGAATGGCTTATTTTTACTAATAAGCTTTACCATATATTAATATTTGCTTAATTTTTAGGAGGATTTATCGAATGACAGTTACTGGTAAAGTTAAATGGTTTAATGGTGAAAAAGGATTTGGATTTATTGAAGTAGAAGGCGGCGACGATGTATTTGTACATTTCTCTGCAATTCAAGGAGAAGGTTTCAAAAATCTTGACGAAGGTCAAGACGTCGAATTCGAAATTGAAGAAGGCAACCGCGGACCTCAAGCTACAAATGTTGTAAAACTATAATCTACCTTAAAAGATGCTGCCACTTGGCCGCATCTTTTTTATTGTAACGTCAGAAACAAAGTGAATATTCAATCATCGGGGTTTCTTCATCCCACTGATTGTTAGTCCCGTTCAACAATCTTTTCTATTTTTCAAATTGAAGTGATCCTTCAAACGATCGGGCAACTCAACAATGGTTTGATTAAGCACATCAAGCTTTGCTTCAAATCGATGAAGCAAATACAATGTTACAATAATTGGAAATCCAACATCACTGACAAATGTTAGAAGTTCATTCATATCGTTCACCTCCCCTCACTCTCGTTATACCTCCAAACTTTGAAAAAGTAGCAGCGTATTATAAATTATGTACTATTGAAATACGATTAGGCACTAACCAATAAGTAGGATAAAATATGCTTAGATGTTCGAAGAGAAATAGTTTTTATAGTTTTGCATGTTGTAAATAAATGTGAACCAGACTTTTTGAACAGCCTTTAGTCATAGATAGAGTTCTTAGAAAGTGAGGTAACCGAATGAAATCAATCTTTCTTTTATTCCACAGCTGGTTTAACAAAAAAGATCAGTCACTTCCCTCAACACATGCTTCTTTCAAGATTGGTCATCGAGGTGCTGGTGGGCATTGCCCTGAAAATACAATCGCTTCCTTTAAAAAAGCTTTAGAATATCATGTTGATTACATTGAAATTGATATTCAAATGAGCCTTGATAGAAAGATTGTTGTCTTTCATGATTCAACCTTGGAGAGGACAACAAATGGAAAGGGAAGGGTTCAGGATTTTACATATGAGGAGTTGGCTAAATTAGATGCTGGTGGTTGGTATGGCGAGCAGTTTAAAGGAGAGAGAATTCCCCTATTAAGCACTGTATTGGATGAAATCTTACCCTTTGCTGGGATTTTAATTGAAATAAAGCATCCCGAACACTATCCTGATATTGAATCGGCACTAGCTCATGAGCTTAAGAATAGATTGCAAGTAGGCATCGAGCCTCCAAAAGTGATGGTCCAATCTTTCAATATCACTTCAATTAAAAAATTCCACGAGCTTTTACCAGAAGTCCCAGTCGGGATCCTAATCAAACATAATCCAAAAGGAATATCAAACAAAGCTTTACTGAAATATTCACAATTTGCTTCATTTATCAATCCCAAAAGAACGATGATGAACGAAAAGCTAAAACAAAGAATACATGCATGTGGAATGATGGCATTCACTTGGACGGTCAATAATCGAAAGCATGTCCATTCATTTGAGAAAATGAAGCTTGATGGAATCGCGACTGATTTCCCTGAATATTTCAGTTTAAACGAAAAGAATAGCGGACCTGTTACTTGATTTCCTTTAATATAAGCGATTCCCAATTCTCAATAAGTGCGTGTTCAAAAAGGAGGATAAAAAGAGCCGAGAAGCGCATCTCGAGAGGACCGAAGCGTATGCAGTTAATACGTGAGGACCGGAGAGACAGAGCTTTGAAGCAATTCGACAGCTATTTTTACCGGACTTTTTGAACATCCTCTATAGACAACAGAGGTATTAAAAGCATCATAACGGATACTTCTAATACCTCCTCTTTGTTCCTGGATAGTTAAATTAAATCGTGTACTATTTTAATAACATTGGAATGAACGAATTTGATCCGCGTCTACACCAAAGTAAACCCACCGTTGCAAATTTCTTCTCCAACGGTATCCTGCAACAGAATATCTGCCGACATAAGTCGGATAAAACCAAAAGCCTCTGCCGCTTTCGAGCCAAATATAGGTATTTCGGTACAAACAACCTCTTAAACTATCTGGATCTACAGCTTTCAAAAGCCCGCCACTTAATTGCGGAACAAATAATGGAGGTGCCGCTGTTGGCGGTCCATCATGATGATCATGGCCATGCCCCCCTCCGTGTGGTGGTGGCCCAGGATATTGCCCATGGCCTCCTCCTTGTGGAGGTGGTCCCGGATATTGCCCATGGCCTCCTCCGTGCGGTGGGGGTCCCGGATACTGTCCATGGCCTCCTCCTTGTGGAGGTGGTCCTGGATACTGTCCATGGCCTCCTCCTTGTGGAGGTGGTCCTGGATATTGTCCGGGGCCTCCTCCTTGTGGGGGCGGTCCCGGATATTGTCGGAGTCCTCCTCCTTGTGGGGGTGGTCCCGGATACTGTCCGGGGCCTCCTCCTTGTGGCGGTGGTCCTGGATACTGTCCGGGGCCTCCTCCTTGTGGGGGTGATCCAGGGTACTGTCCATATCCACCTCCTTGTAGTGATTGGTTGGGATACCTAAATCCTCCATCGAATGAAGGTTGATTCAAATCTTCCCACTGAGGACTTGGCAACTGCTCTGGATTATCCATTGCCTGTCTAGCTAACACCTCGGCATACTCCCCATAATTATCATATTCATTAAAGTAAGGATCATTATTCTGCTCATTAACATACTGATTGCCTTCAAAATTAAAACCGGAATTTGGGTTGAATGGATTCATTTACCTTCACCTCGAATTTACTTTATCATTACCCTTTACACTATGTAGGCATCTACCCTACCGTACCTTGTTTCATATCTATTCTTTCTTTAAATGGTGATGGTGTTACAGTCTGTTAAAAGGGAATAAAACAATTCCTCAGGAACGATGTATCCACAATTTCCGTAAGGAGGAACCTTCTTCCTTACTAAAAAAACTTGTATATTTAATATAATTTGTTATAGTGTAGGTAGAGCTTTTAACTAGAAAATGAGGGGTTCCTATGTGGGAATTATTGCTTGACTTTGATTATCAAACCGTTCTTAACGCAATGATGGCTGGATGTATTCTCGCCCTCTTTATTCCTGTTTCAGCCATTTACTTTATTCATAAAAATGACTTTTTTACGCAAGGCAAAGGGCAGGATGCTCATCAAATCCTGCAACTGAAGCATGCATATATATCTGCAGAATTTTTTGAACGCAGAGGAATTCAACGTTTTTTTATAGTGATTCACAGAAAAGAGTCTCCTGATGACTCAGATGAACCAGCTTCCCTTCTCGTTGTTTAGATCAATTAAACAAAACGAGGAGGAAATATATTGAAGAAAAATATGATTGTAATTGTTTCAATGCTTACACTTATGTTAACTGGGTGCCAAGCCACTTCTGGATCAGGGGATGGATTTTTCCAAACATTCCTGATTAATCCGTTGATTTGGCTGCTTGAATTCAATGCTCAACTATTCCATGGAAATTATGGGTTAAGCATCATCTTAGTAACACTGCTCATTCGCATTCTCATTCTTCCTTTAACAATGAAGCAGTACAAAACACAGCTTCATATGAAAGGTAAAATGGACAACTTAAAACCTGAAATGGCGGCCATTCAAGAAAAAATCAAACAAACAAAAGATCCAGTAAAAAAACAAGAGCTTCAAAAAGAAATGATGGCATTGTACCAAAAACATGGAGTCAACCCTTTAAATATGGGCTGTCTGCCAATGTTAATTCAAATGCCGATTTTGATGGGTTTTTATTATGCCATTAAAGCATCACACGAGATTGCAACACATAGCTTCCTATGGTATAACCTTGGACAGGCAGATATGATCATGGCCGTAATTGCAGGTGTGATTTATTACCTACAATTCAGAGTTTCCCTAAAACAAATGCCTACTGAACAACAAACGAACATGAAGTTCATGGGCTTACTTTCACCCGTTATGATTCTCTTTGTTTCGTTTTCAGCACCTGCAGCTTTGCCTCTCTATTGGTCAGTTGGAGGACTATTCATGATCATTCAAACGTACACGTTACAAAAATTATATAAACGTGAACCGAAACAAGAAGTACTCATTTCTCCTGAAACGTTAAAAGACTAATGAAATGAGCATGTTATATCGATTCACCCACTGATATTTACTCAGCTAAAAAACCCGACTTTATCTCAAGTCGGGTTTTCGTCATATCGTTTAGTTAAGAGTCGGTTTGGCAATTTTCGAAAAGAACGCCGTTACATAATCAAAGTCTGTATAAAAAAACAACAGAAGATCATCAGGCTTTGAAAGTTCCCATGCTTCACGGTACGCATCAGGTTCTTTTGGAACAATAAGTACATTTTGCTTATTCATATGCTTTTCGATCACAGTTTCTTTCATTAAATTCGCAACTTCCAATGGCTCTCTTCCTCGAAGATCATCATCCTCCTTCAACAAGATAATATCTGAATGCTTGCTTAGTAACACTGCCATTTTTCTTAAATCCTCATCTTTCCGATCACCAGGGCCAGCAATCACAGACACCACCCTCCGTTTAGCGAGGTTTTTAACGGTATCAAATATTGCAGCAAGGCCACTTACATTATGCGCATAGTCAATAATAATTTTTCTACCATTTAATTCCATCATATTAAATCGACCCTTTGAAAGTTTACTATTAGGATGAAAACATACCGCTCTTTCTCGTAACTGATCCATCAAGACGCCTTGTGAATATGCAGCAGCTAATGCTTGAAGCAGATTTGATAGATTATGTTTAGCTGTCCCATTAATTGTAATTGGTATGTCGCTTCCTAACAGAAAGCGGTCTTTTTTTCCTTCACTCGCATACATAATCCAGCCAGAATCATTTACATACCACACTGGCTCTCCTTCTTGCAGCGCTTTTTTTACAAAACGATTATGTTCAGTCAGTGATGTATAAATAATTTGTCCTTTACTATGTGAACTCATTTTGGCAACATTCGAATCTTCAGCATTTAATATGCAATATCCTGTCTCATGCACCACTTCAGCAATTAGTCGCTTCAGCTTTACTAATTGTTCAAATGTAACGATGCCATCACTGCCAAGATGATCTTCAGCTACATTTGTTATGATGCCAACATCACAATGCCTAAAGGCAAGTCCCTCCCGTAAAATACCGCCTCGTGCAGTTTCAAGAACCGCATAATCAACATTCGGATTTGCTAACACTTTTCTCGCGCTTATTGGACCACTGCAATCTCCTTCATCTATGCATTGACTGCCAATGTAGACGCCATCTGAATTCGCCATTCCTACTGTTCGTCCTTCTTCAGATAAGAAATGAGATACGAGCCTTGCTGTTGTTGTTTTGCCATTCGTACCGGTTATCGCAATAATCGGGATCGCGGCTTCAGTTCTTTCTTTAAAAAGGTAATTCACAATGGCTGCCCCAACATCTCGCTTTTTCCCTTCACTTGGATAATGATGCATTCTAATGCCGGGTGCTGCATTGACCTCAATAATAGCTACTTCATCTTGATTTAGAGGTTTTGAAATATCTGGACAAATCAAATCTATCCCTGCTATATCTAGATTAATTGCTTTTGCTGCCGACACGGCTATCTCTTTAATAGTAGCGTGTACTTGATCTGTTACATCAATTGCTTTTCCACCAGTTGACAAATTTGCGTTCCCCACTACTTGAATAATGTCACCTTTTTCTGGAATCGATTGCAAAGACAAATTCATTTTTTCTAAATAACATGTAACAGTGTGATCTAAAGGGATTTTTGTCATTGGTTTTTCATGATCGTCGCCTCGAATCGGGTTTTTATTTTCCAATTCAATAAGCGCTTGGATTGTATCAGTACCATTTCCTATAATAAAAGGGGGAATTCTCATACTTGCCGCAACAAGTTGACCATTTACCACAAGAAGCCGGTAATCATTCCCTTCGTAATAGCGCTCGATAATATATGATTCTCCTTGCGGTTCAAGACAATTGACAACATTGAACAATTGTTCACGATTCTTAATATTCGTCATTACTCCTTGTCCTTGTCGCCCTTTTAATGGTTTAAGGACAAGGGGATAGCCAATTAAATCGGCCTTCTGGAAGATTTCCTCGAGCGTCTGGGCGACCACCCCAATCGGCACTGGCAAACCGCAATTTGTTAAAATATCCTTTGTCATTTGTTTATCACAGGATTGTTCAACAGCTAAATTTGATGTTTGGCTCGTAATCGTAGCTTGGACAAACTTTTGCCTCGAACCAGTGCCAAGTCTCAATAAACTATCGTCCCCTATTTGTTGAACAGGTATCTCTTCCTGTAGAGCTGCTTGATAAATAGCTTCGGTACTTGGACCTAATTTATTTGAATAGTATAGTTCCGCAATTTCATCCACGTAAGATTCAATTTTTACAGGTTTTGAATTCGAGAGGATGCTCTCGACGATTTTCACTGCAGAATTAAATGCACAAAGACCTGATTTCTTCTCTTTATAGCTATACGTAACATAATAAATACCTGGATTTTCCCCTGCAATGGTTTTCCCGCGTCTTACTTCAATTCCTGCTAAATTTTGTAGTTCAATGGCTATATGCTCTAAGATATGTCCCATCCAAGTACCTCGCTTGAGACGATCAAAGAAACCACCAGTATATCCTTTAGAACATGTATGAGAAAGAAGTGAAGGGATCGATTCCATCAATGCTTCGTTGAATCCTGGTATGATATCTGAAGGCTGATATTCCAATTCTTCAATATCCAACTCAATAAGTAAGGTAGGCGAATATGAAAAGTAATTTGGCCCCTTTAAATATCTAACTCGATTAATCTTCATTTCTTCTTCCCCTTTTTTATGAGTTGTCTTTTTAATAAATCAAATTGATATCCTTTTGTAAGTGTATGAAGTGCGAAGTTAGAAATCGTTAATTCCTCACTTCCGTTTTCTGAAACTATGATATCTACAAAATCACTATTTCTGCCATCAATGACTAATACCTGATGCTCGCCAAACACTTTAAATTGATCGTCTTTGACAAGGATAGCTGTATTTTCATCTATCCCAATCCCGATAACTTCCCTATTTTCCGCAATGACGCTCAGCAAGCGATCGAATCTTCCTCTTTGAGAAAAATGTTGATCAATGATGAACTTGTCGAGAAATCCAAATCCCGCTCCGAGTTCAACTTTCAATTTATCATCGTCAAGTTTCGTATCCGCAGCAACAATCATTTGATGTGCCATAATGGATGCTCCAGCACTCGTTCCACCCAAAATCAATCCATCTCTCCACGTGTCCATTAACGCATCATGAAGAACTGTACCTCTTATAATGTCTGCTAGTCGACTTTGATCTCCACCTGTAATAAATACAGCCGCAAGTGATGATATTCGTTTCCGAATTTCAGGAGAATCAGCTTCTGCTCTATTTTTAATGGACAAGATTTCAATATCATTAACACCCAATTGATGAAAGGTGTGTATATAGTCTTCGCACACCTCTTCTGGAATCTCACTTGCAGTTGGGATAATTCCAATTGCTCCTGATCTTCCCTTAGCCAAATCGACAAACAAATTTAATACGTCTCCTTGCGGACACTTTTTTTCAGCTCCACCTATTATTAATAGCTCACCAACACTCATCGATTTTGATCACCTTTATAGATTAATTTGTTTTCCAAATACCCATCATCTACTTCTTTTGAAAAAATCATACCTATTTTATTATGATTTTTCGTATGAAAAGTATGCATGTAGAAACAGAAATTTAATAAATCAATTGGTTTGGAATTTTATTTATGAGGAAGAATACGTTTAAAAAGGTTATAAGGACAGGGAAAATTGTCAGCATCATTTCGAAAATCAAAATAAAGGAGAAGACCGCTTTGGCTAAAGATAAAGAGGTAACAAATCATTCCAAAATAAAAAAAGAAGTACGGCTGAGTTATAAATGGCTATGTATGATATTGATTTCTGTTCTATCATTAACCGCGTTTAACACAAATCATACTGTAGTTGTTGGCATGAGTCATGAAAAACTAAATAAAACAAAGGAAAATACTGCAAACTCATTTCCGACAGTTACAGCTAATTCTAAACCTACTATCAGGAATGGCCACTTAAATTACGGACTGTCATCTGATACTCCTTTTACAGGTATTCTAAGCTATTTATTATATTCGGGTAATCCAGATTCATTAATATTACAATTCTTTGATGAAAGTTTATTACAAACAGATGAGAACTATACGTTTAATAATGAAGGTGCTGCAACATACGAAATGTCTGAAGATAATAAAACGATCACATTAACGATTAAAGATCATGTAAAGTGGCATGACGGAGCACCTGTCACAGGTGCGGATTTAGAATATGCATTTCTTGTAATCGGTAATCCGGACTATACAGGTGTCAGATATGATAAACAAATGCAAATGGTTGCAGGTATGGAGGCATACCATGCAGGAAAAGTAGATTATATTTCTGGCATTAAAGTAGACGGCCAAAAAATCTCCATTACATATAAAGAAGCGAATCCATCCTTACTTACAGGCGGTGTTTGGACATATCCGATGCATAAAGAATATTTGAAAGATGTAGCCATCGCTGACTTGGAAGCTTCTGATAAAATTCGGAAAACTCCGATTGGTTTCGGACCATTTCAAGTAAAAAAAATTATTCCCGGTGAAGCAGTCGAGTTTGTTGCGAATAATGAATATTGGCAAGGAAGACCTCAACTCGGAAGTATTACACTTAAAGTGATTAACCCTGACTTAGCGGTTAAAGCTATTGAAACAGGCGAATTAGATATTGTTGAAATTTCAGCTGATCAATATGACCAAGCTAAAAAATTGCAAAACATTGAAACGCTAGGATATATTGGATTTTCCTATTCATATATCGGCTTTAAATTAGGGCACTTTGACACACTGACTAAAACAACAAAAATGGACAATCCCAAAATGGCTAACATAAAACTTCGTCAAGCAATGGCCTATGCGATCGATAATAAATCTGTTGGAGAAAAAGTTTATAAGGGGCTTCGTTCCCCTGCCAACACTGTAATTCCAGCGATCTCTCACTATCATAACTCCGATATTACAGGATATTCACTACATCAAGAAAAATCAAAACAACTATTGGATGATGCAGGTTATCTGGATATAGATGGGGATGGGATACGTGAAGATTTAAAAGGAAAGAAATTTACGATCCATTTTGCTTCTATGAATGGAGATGCGAATTCAGAGCTACTTGCACGCTATTACATTCAACAATGGGGTGATATTGGTTTGGATGTTCAACTCGTTGATGGACGCCTTCAAGAGTTTAACTCATTTTATGATATGGTAAAATTGGACGATCCGAAAATTGATATTTACCAAGCAGCATGGCAAACAGGTTCTGATCCAGACCCATCTGGAATCTGGGATAAAAACTCAGATTATAACTATACACGTTGGGTGAATGATAAAAGTCAAGAATTACTGGCAAAAGGATTGTCTCCTGAGGCCTTCGATGAAAAATACCGTAAAGATATTTATGATGAATGGCAGCAACTTGTTCATGATGAAGTACCAATGATCCCCACTTTATACCGTTATAATCTTGCCGCTGTAAATCTACGTATTAAAGATTTTGACTTCAAATTTACTGACTGGTCTAAAGTTGCTGTAACTGCTGAAAATGCTGTAAGATAAAATGATACTTCATAATAATAGTGTAACGTAAAGAAAGGTGTTTTTTAAATGGCCAAAGTAATAAATAATCAAGAAATTGTACAATACATAAAGGATCTTGTTTCCATTCCAAGTCCTTCAGGTTATACAGAAGCAGCAATCTCATATGTAGAAAAGTTCATGAATAATAGGAACATTCCCTATATTATTTCAAACAAAGGTGCCTTGATCGCAACAATTAAGGGAGTAAATGATAGTAAGCATCGACTATTAACTGCACATGTGGATACACTTGGAGCAATGGTGAAAGAAATTAAGAGTAGCGGGCGTCTAGCTTTAAGTATGATTGGTGGATTTCGCTGGAATTCTGTTGAAGGAGAATACTGTAAAATCCACACAGCAGATGGAAAAATTATCACAGGTACAATCTTAATCAATCAAACATCGGTTCATGTGTACAAAAATGCAGGTGATGCAAAACGAGACGAAACGACAATTGAAGTGCGAATCGATGAAGTAGTCAAAACAAAGGCTGAAACAGAAGCAATTGGCATCTCAGTTGGCGATTTCGTGTCATTTGAACCACGTGTAGAAGAAACAGAAAGCGGCTTTTTGAAATCTAGACACTTAGATGACAAAGCAAGCGTTGGCATCTTGTTACATTTGATCGATATCATTCAAAAAGAAAAAATTACCCTTCCCTTTACAACTCATTTCCTTATTTCAAATAATGAAGAGATTGGATATGGTGGGAACTCCAATATTCCTCCTGAAACGGTTGAGTATATTGCTGTTGATATGGGGGCAATCGGAGACGGTCAGGCAACGGATGAATACAGTGTTTCTATCTGTGCTAAAGATTCTTCAGGACCATACCATTACAAACTTCGGCAGCATCTAATTGAGGTAGCAAAGAATAATAATGTGGATTACCGGGTCGATATTTACCCTTATTACGGTTCAGATGCATCAGCGGCAGTACGTGCTGGTTTTGATATTGCCCATGGATTAATTGGCCCTGGCATTGATGCATCACACGCATTTGAAAGAACGCATATTTCTTCATTGAACCATACAGCAACTTTACTTTATCGCTATTTGCAATCTGAATTAATTTAAAGAAAGTTGCAAATAACGAGTTTTCACCTTTAATATGACAGCGGCGGTTGTATTAAAGGTTTTTTTCTTAATTTTTTGGCAGGATTTGAAGGACGACGTGTAAAGGAAATTTCTTTTAATACGTTATCCTTCATACTTTCAGATACAATCGCTATTCACTTTATTTGGAACACCCCATATTTCAACCTCTTCTTTGTCTTGCGTCAGCTGCACGTTTTAAGGCTTGTCCCATAAAATTTATACTTAGCATTAACACTAGAATCATCATTGCAGCAGGTAACCAAATCCACCATTTGTTTTCAAGAACATCTGGGTTTCTTGCATAACTAATTAAAGTCCCTAGACTTGGTGTACTTTCAGGTAAACCGAAACCTAAGAAAGTCAATGCGGTTTCAAGACCTATATTACCCGCTAAATTTAATGTGAAGTTCACAATAATAATAGAACTTATATTAGGTAAGATATGCGAAAGGATAATTTTCCAATGTGGTGTCCCTAAAGTTTGTGATGCTTGTACATACTCTAATTCCCGCTCAGCCAAAGTTTTCGAACGGATTAGCCTGGCTTTCCCTGTCCATAAAAAGATGGACATAATCAAGATAAAATTTGTGACAGTAAACTTCGGTACAACTGTAACAAATACAATAATCATCATCGTTGAAGGAAGTGACATGATAAAGTCGATCGCACGCATGATTACGTTATCAACAACTCCCCCAAAATAACCAGCTATTAGCCCGGCACTTAAACCTATGAATGCTGTTAAAAATGTAATGCACAAACTAATTGTGAACGAGTTACTTGTACCAAAAATAAGTTGTCCTAATATATCCCGTCCAGCATAATCCGTTCCTAACAAATTTCTTTCAGAAGGCGAGAGATAAATGGAGTAAATATCCACTCGGGCGATCGCCTTTTGATCCATCATAAAGGATGCTATATAGACACTTACCAACAATATAAGGAGAAAGAACAGGGAACCGAAAGCAAGTCTATCTTTTTTTAATTCCTGCCATATAATCTTAATTCCTGATGGACTCCTTTTTGCTAGTTGAATATTATTTACTGATTCTCCCTTCATCTCCAACAGCTTTCTCCTCCCTATTCCATCCGTATACGAGGATCAACTAAACTTAATATGATGTCTGAGAGAAGAGTACCAAGTAAAGTTGCAAACCCTAACATTATAACAATCGCGGTGACAACACTGAAATCCCTTAGCCCAATAGAACTGACAAATAATTGGCCAACTCCAGGATAACTAAAAATTGTTTCAATAATGACAGTGCCACCGACTAATCCAGTAATTTCATATCCTAAAAAGGCCGCAATTGGTAATAAGGAGTTTCTTAGAATGTGGCGTGTATAAATTTTATTATCTGAAATTCCTTTTGATCTTGCAGTACGTGTATAATCTTTGAACTTGTTATCAATAATTTCATTTCTTAAATACTGAACGGTGCCAACAGTGGCAATCAGAGCTGTACTCAATGCCGGGAGGATGACGTGATGGAGTTTACTTACATAATACGCAAATGTCTGAGCATCAACTTTAGAGCTCACACTACCTCCAGTTGGAAACCAACCAAATGAAAAGCCAAAAACGAATAACATGATAAGGGCAAAGATAAAAAGGGGTGTCGCAAATCCTAAATAATTATAGCCAGTCACTATTTTATCAATCCATGTGTCATTGTAGCGACCACTGAGAATTCCCATCGGAATAGCAAATAAGTAGGTAAGGAGTAGTGTTATTAGTGCTAAAAATACAGTATTCCAGATTCTTTCTGTAATCACCTCTGTTACTGGTATTTTGTGAGTATACGATTTACCAAAATCACCGTGGACAATACCAGAAATCCATCTCCCATATTGTTCATACCAAGGATCATTCAATCCTGCTTTTTCCCTTAATTCGTAAACCCGTTCTGGACTTATTCTTGGATCCATAGATATTCCTGTTAAAGCATCCCCAGGCATTTGTTTTGCCAATGCAAAAACAATTAAGCTTAGGATAAATAACTGAGGAATCATCACGAAAAAACGTCTAAGAATAAACTTCCACATGATCCCTCCACCTCCTATCGTAACGCGACTCTATGCGTGTTGGAGATTGATTTTAAGTCGTAAGCCCTCCCCACATCATCAAAATATTTAGAATGGTTTTGCTTATACTCTTTGGCAACCCTTTTCCTTAGGTTCGTCTTTTTCTCTCGCATTTCATGATTTAAATCTGGTATAGAAGCAATCAATCGTTTCGTATAAATATGCTGTGGATTTTCGTATATCTCTTCATTAATTCCTTCTTCTACTAAACGACCACGATACATTACTCCCATTCTGTCACATATATGTCGAATCACACCTAAGTCATGTCCTATAAATAAATACGTTAATTTAAACTCTTCTTGAAGATCTTGGAGGAAGTTTAACACTTGGGCTTGTACAGAAACATCCAAGGCAGAAACTGGTTCGTCAGCAATAATTAATTTAGGCTTTAGAGTAAGAGCTCTTGCGATTCCGATTCTTTGACGCTGTCCACCAGAAAATTCATGCGGGTATTTATACATTGAATCTGGACTTAAACCTACCTTATCCAAATACTTCTGAATCATTTTCTTTTCTTCTCCTACAGACAAACGCTCGTAATTCCGCAGTGGTTCAGCAATAATATCAACGACCCGCTTTTTCGGGTTGAGTGATGAATATGGATCTTGAAAAATCATTTGAATATCTTTTCGAAATGGCTTCATTTGCCCAAAAGACAACTTCGAGAGATCCTGTCCTTCAAATAATATCCGACCTGACGTAGCATCGTTTAGTTTCACAACCGCTTTCCCGGTCGTTGATTTTCCACTTCCAGATTCACCAACAAGACCGTATGTTTCCCCCTCATTCAGTTCAAAACTAACACCATCAACTGCCTTTACATAATCAACGATTGTTCTAAAAAAGCCACCACGGATTGGGAAATGAACTTTTAAATCGTCTATTTTAAGTAATCCCATTAGTTATCTCCCCCCTCTGCAATCCTTTAAAGTAAAAATGTTTATAGCATGTGCAGCGTACCCAATGATCAGGAGCAACTTCATGTAATTCGGGGGATTCCTCGTGAGCATCGCAAGGAATCCATGGAATCCGGGGACTAAACCTACAACTCTCTCGATTCATATTTACAATCGACGGTACAATTCCATCGATCACATGTAACCGCTTTTTGTTTGTTACTTGTGATGGAATGGATTTCAATAATGACCTCGTGTATGGGTGCAAAGGTTTGGTAAATATTTGTTTGACAGTACCCATCTCAACAACTTGTCCAGCATACATTACAATGACTCTGTCTGCTACTTCTGCAACAACACTCAAATCATGAGTAATCAGGATAATTCCCATTTTCGTTTCTTTCTGAATAGATTTAAGCAATTCCAAAATTTGTGCTTGTATCGTTACATCTAATGCAGTAGTAGGCTCATCGGCTATTACTAGCGATGGGTTACAGGCAATGGCAATAGAAATCATCACCCTTTGCCTCATTCCACCTGATAATTCGTGAGGAAATTGATCATAAGTACGCGTTGGAGACGGAATGCCTACTTGTGTTAATAGCTCTATCGTTCTTAATCTTTTCTTTTCTTTTGATAGTTTTGTGTGAAAAGTCAAGTTTTCTTCAATTTGATCTCCAACTGTCATTAAAGGGTTCAAAGCAGTTAAAGGTTCCTGAAAGATGATCCCTATCTCTTTTCCACGTATTTGATTCATTTGCCCTTCTGAAATTGTAACGACATTTCTTTCTCTATATTTGATTTCTCCTGCGATCTTCGTCCGTTGATTATTATGCAATCTCATAATCGATAGAGCTAATGCACTCTTTCCACATCCTGATTCGCCAACGACTGCCACGATTTCATTTTCACTTACTGAAAATGAAACATGATCCACCGCCATATAATACTTATCTTTTATTTTAAACGATGTGGTTAGATTCTCTATTTGCAAGATTGGTTTCTCCATTGACATTGCCCCACCTTCATTGTCAATATTCAGTATGAACACAAGCTCTGCTCATCAAGGAGCGTTTGTAAATCCCTTTCTTTATTACAAACTAGATTGGATTTGCAAACTCTTAAAACACGATTTCTATGCTTCATTATTATTTTATAAAAGGAGATCAATCAATTTCCTATTCTTATCTTTATGTATACAGCTTTAATATAGAACATTCTCATAATTTTAATTCTCTAGTAAAACAAGACTTCAATACAGACTCTTCTGTTGTGTACTCATTAAAAACCTAATCATGCACACTAGAATTATGAATTAATGCACCTTTAGTAGAGATACTCTATGGACTCGAAAGATATTTTCTCGCAAACGATTCATTCTCCATAAAAAACCCCATAAATGTTAGATTGTTGTCTAACATTTATGGGGCAGTTCATTTTAGGTCGCTTTTGTTTTTATAGTTGGTTTGTCCCAAAGATAGCAGCAATTTCTTTTGTACCTACTCTTCGTTTCTTCCTCGCTTCTGCTCTAATCACAGCTGATTCATATAGTTTTATCTCCATCTCAGACTGTGGAATAATACTAGGCACAAGAGTTGGCTTTTCGTTTTCATCAAGAGCAACAAATGTCAAAAATGAAATTACGCATAAATTTCGAGTCCCTGATAGTAAATCTTCTGCAATTACTTTGACCACTACCTCCATCGATGTTCTTCCTGTATAAGTGACAAATGCTTCTAAACAGACCGCATTGCCTTCGTAGATTGGATGGAGAAAGTCTACAGAATCGGTTGATGCCGTTACAACCGATCTTCTTGAATGCCGCATAGCTGAAATAGCCGCTACATCATCAATATAAGCCATTAATTTCCCACCAAACATCGTTCCATTATTATTCGTATCAGGCGGTAAAACAAGGCTTGTTTTTACCACAAGAGAATCACTGCAATATTTCTGTTCTTCCATTATCCAAACTCTCCTGTCCAATTAAATCTCTTTTTACAAGCGTAGCCATTTTCCTCGGTATAATTCTTTCAAATAGTAGCAAGACGTTCATTTAAAAGTAAAGAAACTCGTTTTAAACCAAACAATTTTCTCGTGAACATACTCACTTCCACTCTCTTATTTTACTTTACATCTATCATAAATACCCGAACTACGTAAAGATAATTATTTTGTACGACAGAACACTGGGGGATTCATTTTCTTAGAGGATTTTTTAAGAAACTAGATATTCGATTTATCAATAATCTAAATATATATCCAAACTAAAAAAGAAATATTACACTACCATTCATTTTATAGTTCAAGTATGATATGCTTACAAAAAATATTTTTCATTCATCAATAAGGGGTATTGCACATGGATCATTCATTACAATTTCGACTTGCTTCATTAGAGGATTTGCCAAGAATAGTGGAAATTTATAATTCAACCATCGCTTCGAGAATGGTAACGGCTGACACTTCGCCGGTATCTGTTCAATCAAGACTCGCTTGGTTTCATGATCACATTCCTGATAAAAGACCATTATATGTAATAAAAATAGATGATCGGACTGCTGGTTGGCTAAGCTTTCAATCGTTTTATGGGAGACCTGCCTATAACACAACTGCTGAAATAAGTATCTATTTGGACGATTCGTTTCGTGGGAAAGGTCTTGGTGGACTTGCTATCCAGAAAGCCATTGAGCTATGTCCTTCTTTAGACATCGCTACAATCCTCGGATTCGTATTCGGTCACAATACACCAAGCATTAAATTATTTGAGAAATTCGGGTTTGAAAGATGGGGAAATCTTCAAAAAATTGCCTTGCTAGACGATATTGAACGAGATTTAATCATTTTAGGAAAAAGAGTGCTACACGAAAAAGGATAAAATTAAACAAAGGATGTTCAAAGGAATCTTCATCCCCGCAAACTGCGACATACAGTCTATATACGTGTTATTTTCACATAATACTGTGTGTTGAAGTACGAGGTCTGACCCTTCCGAGACATCCTCTTCTCTATTTAGCCTACCTCGAAACATCATCTAATACTCTTCACTATATTGCGCATCCGTGAGAGGCGTAATATTGAAGATATTTATTAATATGTCAAGCTCTTGGCTCGCTCTAATTGTTTGTTTATTCGAAAGTCCAAATCCCTTTGCTAGTTTAATCATTTCTTCACGCTTTTGTTCAATTTCATTGGATAATTGAACGAAAGATTTCATCACTACCTCACACTCCATCAGCTATTTTGACTTATTGTAAAATAAGTCTAGAGTTATCATCAAATAAAAGCAATATTTTACAATCAAAGTTTTACTTCATTAATCTAGAATTCGCAAATTAGACACATTTTATACAACTCGTATATTATTTTTTTCAATTTAATCTAAACAAATTCTGTAGTACATTCCCGAAATGAAGCATTCAACCAAAATAGCAAAAAGGATATCCCAAAAGTAAAAGATCTGCCCCCGTAACTCCTACTTACAGTTTAAACGAAGTGTAAGTAGGAGTTACGGGGGCAGACTTCTTTCGGACATCCTCTTTTATTAAGATTACTATCAGGTTATATTTGGTAATTTCTCCTCTGCTAAGTGACAATATTTTTAGTTGAAGAATGCTCTTTATTTTGAATTTGTTCAAATTCTCTCTCTAGAATATTCAAGGAAACATCATAAAAATGTTTTTGTTCGGATGTTTTATACACGCCACGGGATAATAATTGTTCGATTAAAAACGCCTTTTTTTCCTCAACTATCTGCAGTAACTTTGCCATTCTATACACCTCTTGCTTTATTTATTAGACAATTATTTCAATATGAATTTCTTCAACAAACTTTATATACCATTCCTAAGTGTACTTCAAACATTATTTCAGTAAATTAAAATTTTCATTCCTACGTGCTTATTCATAAAGTGAATCTTCAATCAGTTGGAGTTTACTACCCGTTAATGCGAGATAAATGCGGCAAACGATAGCCCACACTGTACAGTTAAGATTACAACCAACAAATCCAAACAATAAAAAGCCTCTTCTTAAACAAGAAGAGGCTGAAGTTTACGTCCGTTCGACTCTTCTTATCTTCCAAGCCTTCGCTTGTTGGATGTGGCACAGTGCTCAAAGTTGAGTCTGTTGCCGAGGTATCGCAGGGCCAAATCCCTCCACCTCTCTGGATAAGAATGATATATAATTGATGTTAATGCCATTATACGTTTTATTCCAAATAAAGTCAATGGTCATGTTTTGCTAATCTTGCAAAACAGTGTTCTTCGTTTCTTTCCCCCAAATTAACACGACAATTGCTCCAATTAAAATCGCAATTGTAAAAATTGTAAAAACCACACTAAGCGCAGTACCCGCTGCAACAAAATATCCGATGAGAAGCGGTCCCAAAACTCCCCCAACTCTTCCAGCAGCCGCCGCCATACCAGCGCCGGTACCACGAATCGTTGTCGGATATTGCTCAGGGGTATATGCATAAAGTGCCCCCCAAGCTCCTAAGTTAAAGAATGACAATAGCATACCTGACGTGATGAGCATCGGTAGTCCCTCTGCCGCGCCAAAGAAATACGCACTTACAGCTGTTCCAGTTAAATACGTGACAAGAACGAACTTGCGGCCCATTCTCTCGATAAACCACGCTGCAGTAAAATATCCAGGGAGCTGAGCTAAGGTCATAATCAATACATATTCAAAGCTCTTGATTAAACTAAATCCTTTCATCACCATAACACTTGGAAGCCACAAGAACATCCCATAATAAGAAAACACGACACAAAACCATAGAATCCATAATACAAGCGTTTGTTTTCTATGTTCTCTTGCCCACACACTTTTAATATTTTGCATAATCGTTGGCTTAGCTTTAATTTCAAGTCCGACATACTTCGGTGAATCCGGTAGATGTAAACGTAAATAAAGGGCATAAAACGCTGGGAGAGCACTTAAAATCAAAGCGATTCTCCACCCGTACCCTGGAATAACGAAATAGGAAATTAAAGCAGCAATAAGCCAACCTAATGCCCAAAAACTTTCGAGTAGAACGACCACTTTTCCTCGATTTTTGGCAGGTACGCTTTCTGAAACAAGCGTCGAAGCTACCGGAAGCTCTCCACCTAGTCCCATACCGATAAGAAAACGAAGTACTAAAAATAAAGCCAAAGATGTAACTAGAGCCGATAAGCCACTGCCAATTGAAAAAAGCAGCAAGGTAATGATAAAAACTTTCTTCCTTCCAATACGGTCAGCCATAATTCCGAAAAGAAAGGCACCAAATACCATTCCTATCGAATTAATACTACCGATCCACCCTACTTGTTGAGTTGTCAAACCCCATTCTGCTTGTAATGCCACCACAATAAATGACAGCATACCTACGTCCATTGCATCAAACATCCAACCGAGTCCAGCAACGCCAAGTAACCTACGATTAGAAATCGTTTTTGTATTCCCCTCCATGACAGTCCTCCTGAACAACCTCTTAACTATAAATACTTCGTTATTTTACCATAAATTGATCAACCATTGTCTTTATTTTCTTTTTCATAAAGATCCTCTGGAAGCAATTTAATGAATGGACTTATCTCACTAGTGAAACATATACATAATTCATGCATAGCACGAGTACACGATGTGTATAGCAGTTTTCGTTCACTTTCCAGACCGTATTGATCCTTCGATGCATCATAAATAATGACCGCGTCAAATTCTATTCCTTTTGCCAAATAAGAAGGGATAATCATAACTCCATCAGTGAATGTAGTTTTCCCTACACCAATTCTGTTAAGTTTCATTTTCCCCTTTAATGCTTCATATGCAAAACTTGTTTCTGCTTGTGTTTTACAAATAATCGCAATCGTTTTATGCCCAGATTCTATAAATTCCTTTGTTTTCTTCAAAATCTTCGATAGAAGATACTCCTGGTTTTGACAATGTACGATGACAGGCTTTTTCCCTTCTCGATTAAAAGGTTCAATTTGGCTACCATCCAAAAGCAGACTTTTTGTGAATGTAACAATTTCCTTCGTTGAACGATAGCTTCTATTCAAAATTACCTTTTCAGTTTCGTTTTTCTCAAACAAAAAAGTCAAAATGTCCAAACCTGCATTGTTTCCATGCGCATAGATCGTTTGGTTAAAGTCACCCAAAACTGTCAGTTTACTTTTTGGAAATAAATTCTTTAAAAAAGCAAACTGAAATGGCGAATAATCCTGAGCCTCATCAATGAAAAGGAACCGAATTTGTGAATTGGTCACGAAACCTTCCAATTTTTTTTTCATATATAAAAAAGGTGTCGCATCTTCATATAATAATCTTCCTTGATCAAGTTCATTCATTGTTAAACTTTTGATATTTTCCCAATCGGTAACTGGCCATTCTGTTTCTAACATTTTTTTATAAATGGAACGAACATCAAGAAAGGCAAGAGACTTTATTTTCTTGTACAGAGGCTTAAATCGCTTTTTCACGACATATTCGCTAAGGATTCTTTGCTCGCGTTCTCCTTCATCAAACGAATCTCGTTCATGTTCTTCGTGATTATTTGCGATCCGATAGCTTCTGAGATAATCTTCTTTTTCTAAGTATTGTATTTCTTCTTCAACCCACGCATCTTTTCTCTCTACTTTTTCAAGCTTCTTGATTTTTTTCAACAACCATTCAGAAACAAGCTGTAAACGATTAGGGATCGGTTTTTCATTACCTAGTTCATAAAAGTACTTTGAAATTTCCATCGCTGACACAAGGAGTTTTCCTCGGATTTTAATATTTTTGAATACTAATCCTTCACACTTCAACGCTTCCAAATATTCATTTATACCCTGTAAATAATTGAGTGATGATTTATATTGAATACTATTCAATCTATTTGAATACTTCAGATTCCCGTCATTATTCAGCACGAATTCTAGTTGATCGAATACATCTTCAACTTCAAGATTTTCTCCGAGCATCGCAAGCAAATATTGTTGAAAGGTCGTCTGCTGCATATTGTCTTCACCGAGCTCTGGCAACACATTGGCTACATAACTATTGAAAAGGGGATTTGGCGAAAACAATAATATATTCTCAGCGCTCATTCCCGCGCGATATCTGTACAATAAATAGGCAATCCTTTGCATAGCCGCAGATGTTTTCCCACTCCCGGCTGCACCTTGGACAAGTAAGAGACGACTCTTTTCATTACGAATAATAATATTTTGTTCTCTTTGAATAGTTGCGACAATGCTTTTCATTTGTGTGTCCGCCTGCTTACCAAGAACTTCTTGAAGCAAATCATCTCGGATTGCTTCACCCGTATCAAACATTCCCTCTAAAACACCATTACGTATAATGTATTGACGTTTTAAAAGTAACTCTCCACTTACCTTTTCACTAGGTGCCGTATATGTGGCAGGGCCAGGTGAAAAATCATAATATACACTGGAGATTGGAGCACGCCAATCATAGATCAAGAATTCTTCATGCTCTTCATCATAAAAAGTGCCGATTCCGATATAAATCTGCTCACTTTCTTCCATGTCTTTTTCATGAAAATCAATCCTCGCGAAATAAGGAGATGATTGAAGACGATTCAAAATAGCTATTTGCTTCATTGAATGATTTTGTCTCCGCTCTCTTTCAGAAAGCAATTCTGCTTGCTGATTAATGCTCGCAACCGTTTCAATTGTTTCATCTTCATTTTCCACATTAACTGTAACATCTTCCCAAAAACGTTTGCGAATTGATACTATATCTGTAGTTGCTTCACCTGCAGATTGTCTCAAATGCTGTTCCAACTTAGTTACTTTGTCAATCACAACCTCTATCCGCTCTTGCTCATATTCTCTTTCATTTTCCCAGTTCGTCATAAAGCACCCCTCCAATTTAGAAAAGCCTGCACCTTCTCAACTTAAGGCATAGCATTGTTTGTAGTTAGCCTGCTTTCGCAATAAGCTTTAAATCTCAAAATAGCTATTGACAAACCGCTATATCTTATGTATGATTAAATAAGGATATTTATAATCTATTATCTATTTAATCAATAGACTTTATTAGTATAACATCAGCTGTCCACGTATACAACAGCTGTTTTTTATGTTTTCCCCCTCATCTTTCCGCATATTTTAATAACTCACAATCATACCTTTCCATATTTTAAATTGATATTCTAACAAAAACCATCGAACGATTACACAATTCAACATTATCCTTCCATTAATTTGTCATTTAATCGGTCATTCTATAATTTTTTATCGCAATTTCCTGATTTAAAAACCAAATAATTTACAGTATGATTGTGTGGGCGGGTTTTTGAAGAAGTTTTTTAAAATATACATTTTCCATTACATCATGATTTGCAAAATACCAAACAATCATTCGAGGAGGGTATTCATGACAAATCTTACGCTAGAAATCAGTGAGAAATTGCAAAAGTTTTTACAAAGTCCCAAAAAGCTTTATATTAATGGGGAATTCGTTGAAAGTGTATCCAAAAAAACATTTTCAACCCCAAACCCTGCTACTGGCGAGAAATTGGCCGATGTGTACGAAGCAGACAATGAGGATATTAACCTAGCTGTCAACGCAGCACGTAATGCATTTGATAGCGGACCTTGGTCACGTATGAGTGCAGCTAATAGAAGCAGACTAATGTACAAGCTAGCTGATTTAATGGAAGAAAACAAACTTGAATTAGCACAATTAGAAACGTTAGATAACGGGAAACCAATAAATGAGACAACAAACGCAGACATCCCTCTCGCCATTGAACATATGCGCTATTATGCTGGCTGGTCAACGAAGATCGTTGGACAAACTATTCCAGTTAACGGAAATTTTTTTAACTACACCCGCCACGAAGCAGTCGGGGTCGTAGGTCAGATTATTCCTTGGAACTTCCCTTTGCTTATGGCAATGTGGAAACTAGGTGCAGCACTAGCTACCGGATGCACAATCATATTAAAACCTGCCGAACAAACTCCACTTTCAGCTATCTATTTAGCAGAGTTAATTGATGAAGCAGGGTTCCCAGATGGAGTCATCAATATTGTACCTGGATTCGGTGAAACAGCTGGACAAGCACTAGTTGATCATCCTCTTGTTGATAAAATTGCTTTCACAGGATCGACTGCGGTTGGTAAATCAATCATGAGGTCTGCTTCCTATTCATTAAAACGCGTTACACTTGAGCTTGGAGGAAAATCACCAAATATTATTCTTCCAGACGCCGATTTTTCAAAAGCAATTCCAGGTGCGCTGAATGGCGTCATGTTTAATCAAGGCCAAGTTTGCTGTGCAGGTTCCAGAGTATTCATCCAAAAGAAACATTATGATAATGTCGTTGCTGACATGGTTTCTCATGCTAAAAACATAAAACAAGGTATAGGTATGGATCCAAATACCCAAATCGGACCTCTTGTTTCTCAAGTACAACAAGATCGTGTTCTTGGATATATTGAACAAGGGTTAAGTGAAGGAGCAGAGGTACTTGTTGGTGGCGATAAGCCCCAGGATGATGGGTATTTTGTATCCCCAACCATCTTCGCTTCCGTTCAAGACGACATGTCCATTGCAAAAGAGGAAATCTTCGGCCCAGTTATCGCAGCCATGCCTTATGAAGATTTGGATGATGTAATTAACCGGGCAAATGCTAGTGAATACGGACTAGCAGCAGGACTTTGGACTCGTGATATTGCCAACGCTCATTACGTAGCAAGTAAGTTACGCGCTGGAACTGTATGGGTCAACTGTTACAATGCATTTGATGCTGCTTCTCCATTTGGTGGCTACAAGCAATCCGGCTCAGGACGTGAAATGGGCTCCTATGCACTAAATAATTATACAGAAGTAAAGAGTGTATGGGTAAACCTCGATAAGTAAATAAGCGCCTCTAAGTGAGAATGAGTAAAAGGAAATAATTCTTCGTTCATTCATCGATAAGGATTTGTAACCTTTATATCGATGGATGAACAAAGTTTAATCCATTTATTTCATTCTCTTTTCTTCGATTTATGCAATATCAAAATAATTCTTTATGTTTTCAATACCACTAATATAATTCTTAAAAAATCTCAAAACACCTCATTCTTTTTAAAACAATCCATTTTATCACATAAAATCATTGTTATTCAGTAGACTAAAACACATTCATCCATCTATTACAAAATACGAATGATATTATTTTAATATAGAAATATCAGAGAAAGTGTTTAATTTTTTTAAAAAAAGTGTATATTAATACGTAGACTATTTTTAGTCAAAAAAATAACTGTATGTTAAAAATGCTCCATTAATTAATGATCGGAAGCTACTTATTTTGTTTTCAAGCTGTTAACATGCAGTAAACCCATATTGGGGGGAGTTTATTTATGAATAGTAAAGACAAGGATGAGGTAATCCGGAGTGTTCCCCAAACCGGTTTCTTTGGACATCCTCGAGGGTTATTCACTCTCTTTTTCACAGAGTTTTGGGAACGATTTTCTTACTATGGCATGAGAGCCATCCTAATTTTCTACATGTACTATGAAGTAACCCAAGGTGGACTTGGTCTTGATCGTACTACTGCCAACTCTATCATGGCCATCTACGGTTCATTGGTGTATATGTCTGGCATTATTGGCGGATGGATTGCCGATCGTTTATTAGGGACTGCAAGAACGGTTTTTTATGGCGGAGTTTTAATTATGATCGGCCATATTATCCTATCATTCCCTGGTAGTGCTACAGCATTATTTGTGTCGATGGCCTTTATCATTATCGGAACTGGTCTCCTAAAACCGAATGTATCTAGTGTTGTTGGCGATTTATACAGCGATAATGATATTCGCCGGGATTCAGGTTTTAGCATTTATTATATGGGGATTAACCTTGGTGGTTTTCTTGCACCATTAATTGTCGGAACAATTGGACAAACATATAATTTCCATCTCGGTTTCGGTATTGCAGCGGTTGGGATGTTTATCGGACTTATCGTGTATCTCGTTACTAAGAAGAAAAATCTTGGTCTTGCTGGGCAATATGTACCGAACCCACTTGCGAAAGAAGATCGATTCAAGGTATTTGGTTCAATTGGGCTCGGAGTAGTTATCATCGTGATACTTGGTGCCATTGGTATTAATACGGGGTACTTAACCATTGACCGCTTTATTTTCCTTGTAAGTATATTTGGAATCATTATTCCAGCTGCGTTTTTCACTTTCATGTACCGCAGTCCGAAAACGAACGCAGATGAACGTTCCCGTTTGCTTGCCTATATCCCTTTATTTATTGCAGCGATGATGTTTTGGGCTATTCAGGAACAAGGTTCAAATATATTAGCCACATATGCAAACGATCGAACACAACTGGAATTTGCAGGAATCACACTGCAATCATCTTGGTTCCAATCGCTTAATCCATTATTCATTGTTTTCCTTGCGCCAGTATTCGCTTGGATTTGGGTTCGTTTAGGTGATCGTCAGCCTTCTACACCGAAGAAATTTTCACTCGGATTGCTTTTCGCTGGTTTATCCTTTATTGTCATGATTTTTCCTGCATACTTAAACGGTACAGAAAGTCTTGCGAGCCCACTATGGCTCGTACTTAGCTTTTTTCTAGTTGTACTTGGAGAATTATGCTTATCACCAGTAGGAATGTCAGCTACTACTAAATTAGCGCCATCCGCTTTCTCAGCTCAAACAATGAGCCTCTGGTTCCTGACAAATGCTTCAGCACAGGCCATTAATGCTCAAGTTGTTAAATTATATACAGAGAAAACTGAAATTCTTTATTTCGGCGTTATCGGCGGTATTTCCATTGCATTAGGAATTATTTTATTCCTCATCTCACCTGTCATTCAACGACAAATGAAAGGTGTTCGATAAAGTGAAACTTCCCTCAGTGAGGGTTAGTTGAACCAATCGGGGATTTACAGGCTGTTTATCCCCCACCTATTAATTTCTTGATTCTCTCGCAAAAATTGAGGTGGGGGTATTACAGCCTGTTAAACCGGGATAAATAACAAAGTAGGAGTAGCCTTCCTATGCAAAATGCCTGCTCCATCTACTAGACGGAGCAGGCATTTTGTTTTTCATTCAGTTTTCTTGAGGAATAGATTGCAAAAAGTTTCTTTTTTTATTAACTATCGATACAATATAAAGGAAGATTTTGATAAAGTGAAACTTCAATCAGTGGGGGTTTTCTTCATCCCCCACTGATTGTTAGTTGAACCAATCGGGCTTTTATGGGCAGTTAACCCCCATACGCTTCCTCGGTTCCTCTAAGCCTTGAGGTGGGGGTTTTACTGCCCGTTAAAGCGGGATAAACTGAAATTTCCATCAGCGTTTTTTTATCCCCTTCGTTTTTTTCTTGATCCGTCACAATATTTAGAGTGAGCGTATTATCGCCTGTTAAAATGGGATAAAAATTTCTTTAAAGAATCTTTAATAAGGAGTGTATGATGATGAACGATTTTCAATTAAAGTTAGATAACTATGCAGAGCTAGCTGTTAAAGTTGGTGTCAATGTCCAACCTGATCAAACTCTTGTTGTGAATACAACATTAGAAGGTGCTGAGCTAGTACGTCTTATTGTAAAAAAAGCCTATGAAGCAGGAGCATACAACGTGATCGTAAACTGGCATGACGATTCTGTTAATCGCACGAAGTATGAGTTAGCACCAGATAAAGTGTTCACGGAATATCCACATCGGCGAGCACAGGAAACGATTGAACTTGCCGAAAACGGCGCTGCTTACCTTTCCGTCATTTCTTCAAGCCCTGATCTATTAAAAGGCATTGATCCTGAGCGAATTGCCAATGCTCAAAAAGCTTCAGGTACAGCTTTACAAAAATGGCGTCAATACATGCAATCCGATAAAGTAAGCTGGTCCATTGTCGCTGTACCTTCACAAGCTTGGGCAGATAAAGTATTTCCGGATGTTGCAGAGGAAAACCGGATACATAAACTATGGGATGCGATCTTTAAAGCAACGCGTGCTGATGTCGAAAACCCAATCGAAGCTTGGAAAACTCATGATGGAACTCTTCATGAAAAAGTCGATTATTTAAACGAAAAACGATACCAAAAACTACATTACACTGCACCTGGTACAGACCTTACGATTGAACTACCTAAAACTCACCTTTGGGTAGGTGCTGGTAGCACAAACGAAAAAGGCCATGAATTCATGGCGAATATGCCGACTGAAGAAGTGTTTACGGTCCCTTTTAAAACAGGAGTTAATGGAACCGTCGCAAGTACGAAACCACTAAGCTACGGTGGCAATATCATCGATAACTTCAGCGTTACGTTCAAAGAAGGCCGGATTGTTGAAGTAAAAGCGGAACAAGGTGAAGAAATCTTAAAGAAATTAGTAGAAACAGACGAAGGATCTCATTATCTCGGTGAAGTCGCTCTTGTCCCTTTCAATTCACCGATTTCTCAATCAAATGTTCTTTTCTTCAACACACTATTCGATGAAAATGCTTCTAACCATTTAGCAATTGGAAGCTCCTATGCATTTTGTATCGAAGGTGGCAAACAAATGTCTCAAGAAGAACTTGCCGAGAACGGATTGAACCACAGCCTTACCCATGTCGACTTCATGATTGGCTCTGACAAAATGAATATCGACGGCATCAAACCAGATGGAACAAGCGAACCTGTCTTCCGTAATGGGGATTGGGCGTTTTAATTGAAACGTTGATATAGAGGCTTTTCTAAGGTCTAAAACCTTGAATGGAATATAAGAAAAAAGGAGAGTAATCATGATCGGCTCTCCTTTTTTACTATTCATATGGGTAGTCAGAATTGGCGACTCTTACTCGGAACGTTCAAGTTTAGATGGCTTTCGTTGTCCATGATTCTACGTCCCAAATATCTGTTACCACGTCTTGGTAAAAATCAGGTTCATGTGAGATAAGGACCACGCTTCCCTTATACGATTTCAAAGCTCGTTTTAGCTCAGCTTTTGCATCTTTATCCAAATGGTTGGTTGGCTCATCAAAAACAAGGATATTGCTTTCTTGGTTAAGGAGCTTACATAACCGGACTTTCGCTTGCTCTCCACCACTTAATACGGATATTTTACTTTCAATATGTTTTCTAGTTAACCCACATCTCGCAAGAGCAGCGCGTACCTGTCCTTGGCTTAACTGAGGAAACGTATTCGATATTTCTTCGATGCACGTGTTTTGATTTTCCGTTTTCACTTCTTGTTCAAAATACCCAATATACTGATGTTCACCGCGTTCAAGTGAACCAGCAAGAGATCTTATTTCTCCGAGCATGCTACGAAGGAGTGTAGTCTTACCAATCCCATTCGCTCCAACTAATGCCACTTTTTGTCCACGCTCTATATAAAGATTTAACGGCTTTGATAGTGGCTCATCGTACCCAATGACAAATTCTTTCGTCTCAACAATTAATTTACCTGAGGTTCTTGCTTCTTTAAAGTTGAAATCAGGTTTTGGTCGTTCCTGTGCTATTTCAATAACATCCATTTTATCGAGTTTTTTCTGTCTCGACATGGCAAGGCTGCTGGTAGATGCCCTTGCCTTATTACGGGCTACAAAATCTTTTAAACTAGAAATTTCTGATTGTTGTCTCTTAAAGGCAGCTTCAACTTGTATTTTTTTAGCTTCATAGGCAATAAGGAAATGGTTGTAATCACCCACGTAGCGATTTAATTTCTGATTTTCTAAATGGTAGATCACATTTGCAACGCTATTAAGAAATGGAATATCATGAGAAATTAATAAAAAAGCATTATCGTATTCTTGCAGGTAACGTCTTAACCACTCAATGTGTTGTTCGTCTAAATAGTTTGTAGGCTCATCTAAAAGAAGAATGTCTGGTTTCTCAAGTAAAAGCTTGGCTAATAAAACCTTTGTTCGTTGCCCACCGCTTAAATCATGAACATCTTTTTCTAATCCTATACCATCAAGTCCAAGACCACGTGCCACTTCTTCTACCTTAGAATCAATCATATAGAAATCATTATTTGTTAATATGTCTTGTAATGTACCAACTTCCTCTAACAACTTTTCTATTTCTTCAGGTGTAACGTCTGAAATCTTTTCATAAATGGTATTAATATTCGTTTCAACGTCAAAGAGATATTGAAAAGCCATTTTTAATACGTCACGGATTGACATTCCCTTTTGTAAAACCGTATGTTGATCAAGATAACCGACTCGTTGATGCTTTGACCACTCTATTTTTCCATCGTCAGGCTGAAGTTGCCCTGTAATGATATTCATAAACGTCGATTTACCTTCGCCGTTTGCCCCAATTAAAGCTATATGTTCACCTTTTAACAAGCGGAAGGAAACATTATCAAAGATCGTACGATCGCCAAATCCGTGGTTTAGGTCTGTAACCGTTAATACACTCATATATTTAACCTCATTTAAATTTCATTTTATTTTGTTTCGTTTAGTTTAGGAAATAACTATAAAATCGTTCATCTGATTGTTATAGTTCAATATTGAACTATAACACAGAAAATGGAATAGTTGAATGGAAAAAATTTGGAAACGAAGGGACGGTTCTTACAGGGGACAATCGGAAGTTTTACGCGCAAAAAGGCACGATAAGCGGTTTTTAGCTGCTTATTGTGCCTTTCCCTATTCTTGAGTTTACGTAAACGTCAAGTAGCCCAAATACACGATGAAAATTGTGTTTTCGGGACTACTTTTTGTTTAATTCCCTTTTTATCGGCACTTTGCATATGGAAGGTAAATCCGTTGACCAAGGTAAGACTTGATCTATTTCCTCTTTATTCGTTACATCCATATTTGGTAGCGTTTCAAATAAATAGCGAAGATAATGATACGGACTTAAACCGTTCTCTTTTGCCGTTTCAACGACACTATACATGATGGCGCTCCCTCTAGCACCTCGCGATGTATTGGAGAACATCCAATTTTTTCTCCCACTCACAAACGGTTTAATGGAACGTTCACTTCTATTATTATCGATTTCTAAATGGCCATCTAATAAAAAAGCTTCAAGGTGATTACATTGTTTCAAACAATAAGTGATGGCTTTTCCTAGAGCGCTTTTGGGTAGGTTTTGGTCTTTTTGTTCATAAAGCCATGCTGAAAAAAGTCCAGAATGGGCCTGCTTTTTTCCCTTCCGTAATGGGGATTGGGCGTTTTAATGATTAGGAGGGTTTCTCAAAAAAGGTCTGATCCTTAGGTTTGAGATCCCTCTTTTTTTATGGTCACACAAGGAATAATCTGTAAAATAGAAGCGGCCGCATTATCCATCTATTATTTTAATTCTTCGCAGCAACTCTGTACCGTAGAATTTCGTAATCGCTAAATATTCACGTACATACGATTTTACTAGAACAACTTTTGGTGTGTCTGCGGCAATTCCCGAAAGTTTCAATCCTTGACTCGCAGCAATTTTCTCAGCTCTGTAAACATGAAAGTCATTTGTGACAAGAAAACCTTTCAAGACACCTTCTGGAATACGCTGTTTTGAATATTTTATATTTTCATACGTACTTGTCGAACGGTCCTCCAAAATGATTCTTGATTCATCAATTCCATATTTCAGCAACCCTCGCTTCATCGCTTCTGCTTCGCTAATATCTTCACCACTTCCTTGACCACCAGATACAATCGCAATCGTAGACTTGTTTCTAGTTAAATATTCTGCCGCCGTATTTATTCGATATTGTAAAGCAAGAGACGGAACAGTACCCTTCACTCTTGCACCTAACACGATTAAATAGTCAGCATGATTGGGTGCTTCTTTTTGAATGGCTTGATGAATATTTATGTGTAAACACCCAATATATACGATACCCAGCGCAGCAGAGATAAAAATAAAATAACTAATTTTTTTCATCCTGTCTCTTCTGTTTTTCCAGAAAACAATTTTCACTTTTGATCCCTACCCTCAATTCACTCCTATCACTTAACACCACTTTCAATGATCACTTTCCGATTATTTGCATCAAGTTTTGCAAACGTTCCAAGTGGAATAGCCACATGTGGGGTGCAATGACCAATCTGAAAACCTGATACCGTTGGTTTATTAGCTAGTTTAATATAATGCTGTAGAACTTCAGTCAATGTAAGTGTTAAGGTACGTGTCGTCTCACATTCTTTAAAGTCACCTACTAATATCCCCGCTGCATCAGATAATTTACCGCTCATGTACAACTGGTTCAGCATTCTATCTATTGAACGGGGTTCTTCGTGAATCTCTTCAATAAATAGCAGTTTACCTTTTGTATCTAATTCAAATTCAGTACCAAGTGTACTGACTAGCAATGTTAAGTTTCCACCGATTAGTAGTCCACTTGCTTCACCTGGAATTTCAGTTACAAGTGGTGAGATTGTCTCATCATATACAAATGGCTGTGATTCAAACAATTGCAAGAATCGTGATTTAGTTACAGGATCAATTGTTACACCAGCCAAATCAGAGCTTAGCATCGGACCATGAAAAGTAACAAGTCCTGTTTTTTGAAAAAATGCGTTATGCAAAAAAGTAAGATCACTATATCCCCAGAAGATTTTCGGGTTATTTCTAATGATTTCATAATCGATTTGAGCAGCCATTCTTGGTGTTCCATACCCGCCACGCGCTGAAAAAATGGCTTTTATACTAGGATCAGAAAACATACTGTGCACATCTTCCACTCTTTCGTCATCACTGCCTGCTAAATAACCATATTGGCATTCTATGTTTTTCCCAAGCTTACAATTTAAGCCCAACTCAGTAAAAAAAGAAAGAGCTTGTTTGACTTTCTCTTGATCTGGAGGACTTGCTGGAGCAATGACTCCTACTGTATCCCCTTTTTGAAGGCGTGCCGGTTTTATTATATTCATGTTGATCCTCCTTCACATTCTTCTATTACTATACGTATTACACCATTACCCTTTGTATGAAGATTAAGAAGACGAAGCTTTGTTAACTTTAGGTCTGTCATCAAATAACATGAAATCTAAGTTGGATCAGAGAAAAAATAACAGATTCCGTAACTCATTAGTTTTTTCTTAGATCAAATGAAAAAACCTAATAAACATAAAGTCTATTAGGCAAACATGACTAAATCGTTCAATTAAAGCTGTTCCACGTTCTCCTTCCTTTTCCATTTCATTACAGGTGAATCCTTTCCACTCAATTCCGTCTGCTTATCCCAACTATCTTTTTCCGAGCCATCCGCAGGGACCCGATCCGCTTCATCAATGAGCCATTTTTTTCTTTTAACATCATACTTCAAGCTATATGTGCGAATCTCTTTATAGGACATATCTTCATACCTATCGATGCCTCGGATTTTGAACTTATTATTATATGCAACAAAAGCTTCGACATCTGCAGTCCATTCATCATGAATTTGATTGATATCCAAATCGTCAAGATTCACAACTGTTCCCAAATGCTGCATTTGAATTTCATCCACGTATTCTTCTAATTCAGCAAATTCTGATTCAACGTTGACTAATTCAAGACCTTCTAGAACCGAGTCCGAAACATTGGTAAAATGTTTTGCCTCAAATTCGTTTGTATAATACACGACAAAATCTTTATTGAAGGTTTCTACTGCGGAAATGACATCTTTTTGAATTCGCTGATCACTTTGGGCTATTTTTTCGTCATCGATAAGCAAGCTTACTTGATTGCTGCCTCCCCAGACATCTACTTTTCTTTTGTCTATAAAAGTACCCAGCTTATTTTTCACGGTCACATTAATTTGATAAGCACCTGGAAGAACCGGGCCATATAATTTCTCTTCTTTGTCTTTTTTAAGCGTATCATTGGATTTTTGGATGGTAAGATGAATCTCATCGTCTTTATGCTGACCGGTTACCTTGATGTAAGCTGTCTTAACTTTAAACTTATACTCCGGAAACAAACCCCATTTCTTTCCGGCCTCAACCAAACTAATTTGCTGGTTGGTTGTCTTGAATTCTTTCTTTTCCACTTGTTTATCCAAGCTTTCTGTGATCACCTGGTAGCTATTATTATTAGCATTTAGATAAGCAACCAGCGCTTTCAAGGATGCATCATTTATAACAGCCCTTTTATCATCAGCGATCATCCATTCCTTAAGCTGTTTGGGCTTCTTCTGCTCAACAGCTTGTTCAAAGGCCTCCACAGCTTGTTTCGGTTTGTTACTTTGCTGGATAAAAAGGACTGTGGCCATGATGGCAATCATTAGAACAAAGGCTGCCGGAATTGCATATAACCACTTTTTATTCACATTGTTCACGGCTCCTTAGTAAATTGATCCTTTTACAAAAATCTTATCTAAGCTATCCCCATATTTATTAACCGGGTCGATTGTCCATTTCCCATTCTTTTTCACAAGAGAAACTTCAATTTTTCTGCTACTGGACTTCATGTCCATTGAATCTAAGATTATGTCAAATTTAGATAGAACGTACTCATCGATTGCCTTTTCATCATAATTACCTGTTTTATCTCGGAATTCTTTTTGATATTCATACACGTCTTGATATAGTTCCTGTAACGGAAGTGTCGTTATATCAAACGCAACGATAGCTTTATCATTGGCATATGCTGCAGTTGATGACGTGACCACTGCTTTTTCTGCCAAAATATCACGATAGCTAATGTATAGTTTGTCGATTTCCTCATCCGTTAAGTCCTTTTTAAATAATTCCTTCACTTCGGTTTTGAACGTATTTTTCGCAGCTTCCTGCATAGCTGGTTTATCGGCAGATACGAATTGTTCGTAATCATTGTTTTCCTTTTCGTAATAGATTTGATCGACATAGGCTGTGAAGGCTTTCGCAGGATCTTGAAGTGTTTCATAACTATCTGCATATTTCTTCGTATCAAGCTTGAGTACCAGCTCATGATTATCTTCTTCAAAGTCACTAGAAATCGGATTCAATCCGATTTCATATTCCTTATCCTTTTCCACTTCGAAAATAGCAAGAATTGATTTTGCCTTTCCAGCACCGAGATTCCCGCTAGTGCCGATATTTAAATCTATTTTTCGATTATACAATTCTGGCTTTATATTGATCTGTTGGTCTCCATCATACAATTTAACCCCTTCATATTCTGAAAGAAGCATCGATGAATCCGATAGATTCTTTACCTTTAATTTTACGGCAATTATTCCTTGATCCTGATTTTCAGGCATGCCATGCTCAATATCTGGAACGATGTAAGATGCTTCCTCAATTGATGCTTCTAATTGCTTATTTTTGTTCTTCCCCTGATTTTTGTCCGCAGATGCCTTTTCATCTGTACCTGAGCATGCTCCTAAAACAAAAATGAGACCTATTAAAATCAATAAAATGGTTCCTTTTTTTTTCATGGTTTTATCTCCTCTCAAAATTGTCTTCTACTAACATGGTATCTGTAAATCATTGAATCTTAATTAAAAAATCTGGAATTTTTTGTTCATTTATCCACTATTTTTTATCCTACCATAAGTTCATTTTATTAAAATGCCTTTTTTAAAAAATCGATCGTTTATCCTGTCTTTTCCAAATTTCCGATTCATTAATCTAGGAATTTTTGCTCAATTATAGGAATGTTTGAAAGAGAAAAACCACCTATCACTTTACATAAAATTACATTCCAACTAATTTACCTATGTCTTTCTCCATGTCTCATAGATTACGATCAATGAAAAAGCATCCATCCTCCGATTAGCTGGTATCAAGAATTTAATTCCATCAGCCACTAATTGATTTTTAGTTCGCATTTTCCCCTCGCCCTTTTACGGATTCTATATAGCCCTACAAATCTAATATTGCCGTGTTTTAGCCGTATAAAAAAAGAACACCTCTTAGAGATGCTCAAATCTTGTTTATGTTAAATTCACGCTCTTCCTTGTTCCCTAATTTTTTGGTTTTTCAAGATTGGGAATCTTTTCTTCTCCGTGACATCAATTTGGGTAATTTCACCTTCATGAACGGTAATGTTAAGAGAACCGAACTCAAGATCCTTGAGACTTGATATAATATACTTTAATTTTAATTCATCAATGCTCCCCATTCGAATCTCCTCCTGGTTTTTGGATATGAAAAAACCCCTTCCCAAAAATAAGAAGAGGTTAAGCAACAAAACTGTACTTTACTCTTCTTATCTGTCAAGCATTCGCTTGCTGGAATTGGCACAGTATTGCAAGTCTGCTGCCGAGGTATCTTAGGGCCAGTCCCTCCACCTCTCTTGATAAGAAAGTTGATTATGAGAGGATGTTCAAAAAGTCCGGTAAAAATAGCTGTCGAATTGCATCAAAGCTCTGTCTCTCCGGTCCTCACGTATTCCTGCATACGCTCCGGTCCTCTCAAGATGCGCTCCTCGAACTTCTCGGCTCTTTTTATCCTCCTTTTTGAACACGCACTTTAAGTTAAATATAGTGTAAATTCCCAGACAGTTTTTGTCAATCATTTCACCTACTTTTCCTAGATAATAAGTATGAATTATACTTGTATTTTTCATCCTCTTTAAATCACCACTTCTCCTTCATTTTCCCTTGTAATTAGATGGCATTAGTTAAATTTGATTCAAGATTATCTTCTTCTCTGTTTATTCTCTTCAAGAATCTCTTCGTTCTTTCTTCTTTAGGATTATTAAAAATAACTGTCGGGATTCCTTCCTCGACAACTTCACCTTGATCCATAAACACGATATAATCTGAGACATCTTTAGCAAAACTTACTTCATGTGTCACAATAATCATCGCAATCCCTTCATCCGCAATCCGCTTAATTACCTCAAGCACCTCTCCGACAAGTTCTGGATCAAGTGCTGATGTTGGTTCATCTAGTAAAATCACCTCTGGATTAAGCGCAAGTGCCCTTGCAATACCTACCCGCTGCTGTTGACCTCCAGAAAGCTGAACTGGATAGGCATTTGCTTTCTCCGTTAACCCAACTTTTTCTATTACTTCCATTGCCAATTTCCTTGCTGTTTCTTTTGGCTGTTTCTGAACAATGACCAATCCTTCCATCACATTTTCAATGACGGTTTTATGTTTAAATAGGTTATATTGTTGGAACACCATAGCGGTTTTTTTCCGAAGTGTAAGAATTTCTTTTTTATTGACCTGTTTACTGTTTACCTTAAAATCATCAACCATTACTTCACCCTCATTAGGTCTTTCTAGAAAGTTGATGCAACGAAGTAACGTTGTCTTCCCAGATCCGCTAGGTCCAAGTATCGAGACAACCTCTCCCTTATTTACTGTAAGATCAATTCCTTTTAACACGAGTTGACTTCCGAATGATTTCTGGATATTTCTTAGCTGTATCATGCTACACCCCCTCGATTATAAACCGTTACTCTTTTTTCTAATAATGCAGTAACTTTTTCTGAGATAATTGTTAAGCCCCAATAGATCAAGGCCGCTGCGATATAGGCTTCAAGAAATTTCAAGTTATTTGAAGCAACGATGTTGGCAGCACCCGTTAATTCTTTTTGCGAAACGATAAAAGCAATGGACGATGTATGCAAAAATCCGATAAAGATATTACATAAATTAGGAAGAGAAACTGCAATAGCTTGTGGGAAGACAATTCTTCTCATCGCCTGAAAGCCCGTCATTCCAATTGATTCAGCTGCTTCTAACTGTCCTTGATCAACCGCCAATATACCTGCTCGAATAATTTCTGACATATAAGCGCCAGCTGTCAAGGATAATGCCATTAAAACAAATAACAGAATCGGAATGGAAGTGGATTGAATGGACCAGTGAAACGTTTCAGCCATTTTGTCAATAAGAAGTGGCAAGCCCAAATAGATCAGCATAATATGCATCAATGCCGGCGTCCCTCTTAAAAATGACACATAGAAATTGGCCAAACGATATATTCCTTTTACTTTCCGAATCCTAATTAACGTAATTCCAATCCCAATAAGAAAACCAATCATTAACGGGACCAGGGTAATAATCATCGTCAATGGTAGTGCTTTGAATATTTCGGTTAATGCCGTAAAAATAAATGGAATATCAATTTGCATAATTTCAGATCTCCTAATTATTTTGTATCTACCGCCAAGCTTCCTTCAAACCTTTGTAGTTTTTTCTCTGAAAGTGAAAACCCTTTTTCCAAGCATATAACAACACCATAATAGATAATTGACAATGTAATATATACTTCGAGTGCGTGCAGAGAAGAAGCAATGAGCGTATTTCCTCTTCCTACCATATCCATCACACCAATTGTAAAAGCAAGCGAGGTATCTTTTAAAGAGCCTATCACTGAATTTGCGAAATTTGGAAAAGCTATAACCAATGCCTGAGGCAAGATAATTCGCACCATCATTTGTTTTTCATTCATGCCGATTGAATATGCGGCTTCAGTCTGACCTTTTTCAATTCCGTTAACGGCTCCACGAATAATTTCTGCCAATGATGCACCACAGCTGAGTCCATATGTGATAGCTACAAATAATAATGGATTTGCACGAGATACATCAATATGAACAAGTGCTAAAAGTGTCGGTAGTCCAAAGTAAATTAAGAAAAGCTGAATTAAGATTGGCGTGCCCCTCATAAAGGAAATATAAATGAGAGCTAATTGATTTAAGCCTGGCACTTTATAAATACGAATTAAAGCTATCACTACACCCATTACCAGTCCAATTGCTACTGCAGCAACTAAAATCAACAAAGTAATATGAAGGTACGAAATTAATTTCGGAAAAAAATCTACGATCAGGGTTATATCCATCTAAGCATCCTGTACCTTTCATGAGATTGTTATTGATCCGTGTAATCTGCTCCAAGCCATTTTGTACTTAATTCCTTTAATGTTCCATCAGCTTTGATCTCTTTTAGCGCACGATCGATTTCTTTTTTCAAATCTGATTCATCTTTTCTTAACATAAAGTAAACCTTAGAGTTTGAAAGCACATCGCCGATTACTTTTTGTTCTGCATCTGCTTGCTCATTTTCGAAATCTACTGCAAACGGAGTACTTATTGTCGCATCTGCACGACCATTCTTAAGTTGTGTGATTGTATCTGTACTGCCACTTCCGCTGTAGACAATTTCGATTTCATTGCCATGTTCTTTGTTATATTTATCAAGCAATATTGCTGAATTACTAGTAGCACTTACAATCGCTTTCTTGCCTTTTAAATCTTCAATTGACTTAATCGATTGATTATCTTCGTGTACAACTACTTGAAGTGGGAACACGTTATATGGCTCATCATTAAATAGGAACTTCTGCTGTCTTTCTTCATTTACTTCCATTTGGTGAGCGATGAAATCGATTTTGTTTGTTTCTAGACTTAATAATAGAGATGAAAATTCCATCGTCTTAAATTCAAATTCATACTCTTGAATACGTTTATCGATTTCTTTGACAAGTTCTACATCATATCCTGTCAATTTACCATCATTATCTATGAAGCAAATATTAGGAAATTGTGTACCTGTTCCAACGATTATTTTTTTCACCTTTGGATCAGAACTTTTTACTTCCCCCGTAGATTGATTACTATTTGAACCACAACCTGCCGTTACGATAACTAGTAGTACGCCTAATAAAACCAACAATCGTTTTTTCATCTCGTAATCTCCTTCTCCTTAAACCATTTATTTAGAGAGCCATAAGATTAATTCGTTGCTCGAACATCTTCCTGTATTTTCGTTTTGTTATCTGTGTACTCAGGTATCAATTTTTTCCTCATAAATACACCATTTTGTCCGTCACCATGATTTGTTTCGAAAATTTTTTCATACCCTCTGCGCTCATACATCGAAACAAGCCATGGATGTTTCGGTGACGTTCCCAAACCAACAGCCGGCTGATTCAGCTGATCACGAATAACCACTTCTTCTACCCAATCCAATATTTTCTTCCCATACCCCAATCCTTTATAATCAGGATCAACTGCAAACCACCAGACACAGGTTAAATCAGAAACTTCAGCAAATGTTCTAACAGTTACTGTAGCTATAATCACGCCATCCTTTTCTAAGACGTAGCAGGAAAAGTCCGTAATGTTTTGTTTTACTAACTCAATATCCGCTGTTGCTGCAGGCCATTTTATATCCAGCTCTCGAATCGGTTCGTACGCTCTCAAAGTTACATACAATAATCTTTCTGCATCATCTAAATTTGCTAAACGAATAATTTCCGTCATATGATCCACCCTTCCTAATTCCCCATTGTTATTTATTTGTTACTTCTGCTCTTTCCTTTCAATTCTAGATGACCTCATAGTGATAAAATACTCAACTTATAATCCTCCTTCTTTAAAACGAAAAGGCACCCACTATTCAGCGAACGGAATAGTGGGTGCCTTTAGTTGTCTAATCGGCGCCTTTAGTTAAACCTATTAATTCGTATAAGAAAACTTGGTTTTATAATAATACTTAATATAATTCAGGTTTCACACTATGTCAATATAAAACGTATAATTTTCTGAAAAATTTGTTTTATAACCTTTATCAGTTTATCACTTTACCAAACTAAATTATTTAAGTATAATTTAAATACAGAATGATATTGATTAAGGATGAAATATGAAACAAAAGATAACTACATGTGATTTTCAATATAATATCAGGAATCAAAACAACGGAGAGGTCGTTTTATTATGAATCAAAAAAAATGGGGACTGTTTATATTAACAGCTTTTGTAATTGGAAATATGGTAGGTGGTGGAATCTTCATGCTTCCTGCCAACCTTGCGCAAGTATCAAGTGCACTGGGGGCAACACTTGCATGGGGAATCACCGGAATTGGTGTATTAATGATTGCTCTTGTGTTCGGTAATTTAGCCGTCAGAAAGCCTGATCTTAAGGCCGGACCACAAAGCTATGCACAAGCTATTTTTTCTTCTCCTAGCAAAGGAAGAGTTGCTGGCTATAGTATGGCTTGGGGATATTGGGCAGCTAACTGGGCGGCAACCGCTTCTGTAATCATTGCATTTGCAGGGTACTTATCTACCTTTTTCCCTGTTTTACAAAGCACTAAAATTATCTACTCCACGGACAGTTTTAACCTTGAACTTGGCAAAGCCCTAACGTTTGCAATCTGCTCATTGGCCCTTTGGGGGATCCATACAATAACAGTCAGTAGCTATAACGGAGCTGGTAAAATTAACTTTATTGCTACACTTACAAAAGTTCTTGGATTTGCTTTTTTCATCTTTGTCACCCTATTCATCTTTGATTCAAGCAATTTAGCAAGCGGTGGTGGATTCCAAGATTCAAAAGGAACGGCTCTATCTTTAGGCAGCCAAATTAACGCAGCAGCCATCTCTACTCTATGGGCATTCATTGGTGTTGAAGCTGCAGTGATGCTATCTAATCGAGCAAAATCACAAAGAGACGTAAAGAAAGCTACAATACTAGGTCTCATTATTGCAGTTGTGATTTATATGGGCATAACCCTTTTAACAATGGGCGCACTTCCGCAATCCGCATTGCGTGAATCTTTCCGTCCCCTTGTCGACGCTCTATCAGGAGCGATTGGGAATGAAGGTGTCTATTTAATGGCAGCACTTGCCATCATTTCCCTTCTAGGTTCGACGATTGGATGGGTCATGGTTAGCTCTGAGGTGCCTTATCAAGCAGCCAAAGTGGATTTGTTTCCTGCTTACTTTGCAAAAACAAATCAAAAAGGAAGTCCCGTACGGTCATTAACGATAACAAACCTGATGACTCAGTTGTTCTTATTTTCAACCGTTTCAGGAACCATTACGGAAGCCTACAGTTTCGCCATGGTTGTAGCAACACTTGCCTATTTAATTCCCTATCTTGTTTCAGCCATCTATCAATTGAAACTAGTCATTACTGGGGAAACATATGATATCATCAAAGGCTCAAGGGTTCGCGATGGAATAATCACTGCCCTTGCCTTAGTTTATTCAATATGGGTAATTAAAACAGGAACAGCAAATATGTTCACCTTTATGTTAGGTATTGGCTTGTTTGTCATAGGTTTATTGCTTTATCCATTTGTGATGAAAAAGCGAAAGATTTAAGTGTGAGGTTGCCCTTTGGGACAACCTCTTTTTTCATCACCCAATTAATTGAGTAGAGCCATAAACCTTGTTTTCGCATTTTTCCATAAATACGGTTATCTTTTAAAATATGAAAAGACAGTGAGATGAACTATTGTGTAAAGTCGGCTCCGGCTCGCAAATTTCAATTCTCGCTCGAAAAGTACGGATTCCGGCACGTAAACCGTCGAAACTGGCACGAAAAGAAACCGATCCGGCACGTAAATTTAATTTCCGGCTCGTAATAAACTTAGATAGGAAATTTACCTTAAATTCATTGTATATATTCCCACGGTTAACTACATTATTTCACGTATTTTCTATTAATTTTCCTACCTAAAGGAATAGTCCTAAATGATTCTGTTATAACGTGGTCCATCTTGCTTAGATCGGTCGATTTCCAACATCAAAAAAATCCAACGCTATTTAAACAGCTGTTGGATTTTTTATCTCTTATGGCTTAACAACAAGCGGTACAAATTTCCCTTCATTGACTGAAATTAAACCACGATCTGTTATTTTTAATGCCGGGCTCACAGGTAGTGATAAGGTACTTATAGACATGATGACATTATAATGCTTATAGCCTAATGATTTCAGAGTAAGCGTCAGATGATCCACCTGTTCGGCAACGATTTCTAATGGCTCCTCAGAAAGAATGCCTCCAACCGGAAGCGGTACACTCGATAATACTTCACCATTCAAAACACAGCAAATACCACCTTGGCTCCGGATTATTTCATTCGCTGCAAGTACCATATCTTCTACGTTATGGCCGATGACTAATAAATTATGATTATCGTGAGAATAGGTTGTAGCGATAGCCCCTCGCTTGATGATGTCTCCGCTTATCAATCCATGTGCTCGGTTTCCATTTTTCCCATATCGCTCAAACGTTGCAATTAACCCATACTCACTTTCCTGCCAATCTAGCTTACCATTGGAAATAGATAGAGTATCGTGAATTTCTTTTGTAAAAGTGGAGCCGTCACTCACTTCAATGATTCGACAAGGATAACTACCATCTTCTACTTCCACTGATACTTCAAAATCTTTCGCAGTTAACTCATTCAGCACGATACTACGATAAAAACTTTCCGGGAAGCACTTTTCACTTACCGCTTGCTGATATGGCTGCTTGTGATGATAAACTTGTTCTCCATCTTTATAAACTTCTTCTATAACAAATGATTCAAGATCTGAAACTAATAAAAAGTCGGCAATTTTTCCGGCTGCAATGATTCCTCGATCATGCATCTGCATTCTTTTCGCAGGCGTATATGTACAAGCATATATAGCTTGCTCTGAAGACATGCCCATTTGAATTGCTTTCTTTAATAAATGGTTCAATTGTCCATATTCTCTAAAATAATCCGGCATCACATCATCGGTTACAAAGCAAAAATGCTCATCCACCGCTTCATTCATTAAGAACGCAATGATTTCTTCGGTCATAGATTTTTCTTGAATTTCTAAAAACATCCCAGCTGCGATGCGTTGCTGCATCCCTTCAATCGTTTGATGTGTATGATCTGAATTGACACCTGCAAATAAAATTTGCTGCAATTCCAAATCAAGTAGTTTAGGGACATGACCCTCGATAATTAATTCAGGATAATTCGATTTGATATGATTCAAAATCTGATTCGTTTTACATGCTGGGTCACTAATCACATCATGGAAATTCATGATTTCACCTAAACACTTCATTTCACCCGTTTGTAGCAGTTCATCGATATCTGCAATTTCGATACTCCCACCTGTAGTCTCCATTGTGGTCGCGGGCACTGAACTTGGAATTGCATAGAACATATCCGCTACACAGTCACGGCTCGCTTTCATCATTTCCTTTACACCAGAAACACCAAAAACATTCGCTATTTCATGCGGTTCTGGTACAATCGTCGTTACCCCATTTTTGATTATTCCATATGAAAAAGTAGCTGGTGTAACCATCGTGCTTTCAATGTGTAGATGAATATCAATTAAACCCGGGATCATATATTTTTCTTTAGCTTCCATTACTTTGTCAGCAAAAAAGAAATCTTGTCCACGTTCGCCAACATAATAGAATTTCCCATCGACTACTGCTACATTACTTTTCATAAATTTTTTCAAATAACTATTATAAACGTTGGCATTCGTAATTAGCATATCTATTTTCATTCTGTTCGCCTCCTGTTTTACTTAACAAGTACCATGTTGTTCGCCGGAAATTCGAGTATGATTTCCTCGCCAACTTGATAAGGTACAAGCATTTCTTGATTGACTGTAAAATCTCCAATTGGCGTTTCTACGATATATTGATAGCTTCTTCCTAAATACGTTCTTATCTTCACTTTTCCAGGCAGTGCATTTTTCGCCGAAGTTACAGGTCCTTGAATTGGACGGATCACTAAATTATCTGGACGAATCGCACCGACTTTTCTATCAGTATCTGTATTTGCTTTATTTTTTTGAACGATAAATGTATATCCCGACTTTGTCAGTTCAATTTCATTTTCATGCATGGTTTGGTCTTCAAAGTCGATAAAGTTTTTAAAACCGATAAAGTCTGCGACAAATTTCGTCTTCGGATAATTATAGATCGTAGCGGGATCACTTAATTGCTCAATAATTCCTTTATTCATAATTGCCACTTGATCTGAAATCGCGAAGCATTCTTCTTGATCATGAGATACGTAAACCGTTGTGATGCCAAGCTCCTGTTGAATACGGCGAATTTCAATCCGCATATTTTCACGGAGATTGGCATCAAGATTACTAAGAGGCTCATCGAAAAGTAATAAATCAGGCTCAATTACTAGTGCCCTCGCGATCGCAACACGCTGTCTCTGACCACCCGAAAGTTCTTTTGGATATCGTTTTTCAAACCCTCTAAGATTAACGATTTCTAACACACTTGCCACTCGTTTTTCTATTTCACTTTTGGAAGCCTTTCTAAGCCGAAGTCCGAAAGCTACATTATCAAAAATCGTTAAATGAGGAAATAGTGCATAGTTTTGAAATACGAAGCCAAAATTTCTTTTGTTAACCGGGACCTTTGTATAATCCTTGCCTTTATATAAGAACTTGCCATTATTTGATTCAAGAAAGCCTGCAATTAATCGAAGGGTTGTCGTTTTTCCACAGCCACTTGGACCAAGCAGAGAAACAAACTTCCCTTCTTCAATTTCTAAATTAAAATCCTGCAATATATTTTGTTTGTTGTATGCAACTGATATGTTTTCTAATGTAAATAAAGCCATTACTTGTTGCCTCCGTTATCGTTTAGTGAAATATGATAAGCCCATTAATCGCTCAACTATGAACATAAAGAACGCCGTAATAATCATCAGCATTACTGAAATGGCTGCAATTGTGGGATCAAAGTACGTTTCAACATATGTTAGCATTTGTATTGGAAAAGTACTGACACCTGGTCCAGTCATGAATACGGAAATATCAACATTATTGAATGATTCTAGAAATGCAATCATAACGGCTGCGATGATTCCTGACTTGATATTAGGCAGAACAACCTGAAAGAATGTTCCAATCTTGCTTGCACCCAAGCTATGTGCTGCTTCTTCAATAGAGAAATCGAAGGTTGACAAACTTGAAGATATTACGCGGATAACAAATGGAAGCATAATAATTGTATGACCGATAAACAAGCCTGTATAAATTGGGAAATGATAGGTTGTAACAATATAACGCAAAAACGTAAAACCCAAAACGATACCTGGAATCAAGATCGGTGAAATAAACACGGCATTCAAGACAGATTTTCCCTTAAAGTCGAATCTGGATAAAGCATAAGCCGCTGGAATTCCTAATATCAATGCCAAAAGGTTTCCTGCTAATGAGACAATGATGGATGTCTTGAAAGATGTTAAAAACATGCTTACTTTAAAAATATTTTCATACCATTTAAACGAAAACGTCTCAATAGGAAATTTCAGGACACTTCCGCCTTCAAAAGATGTAACGGAAATGATGAGCAAAGGCCCTAGTAAAAAAACAAATACAAGGAACGTAAATACAGCCAATCCCCGATTTTTTTGCTTCATATTAACCTTACCCCTTTGGATTTATTTTATATGCAATTTGGTTCATTATTATAGTCACTAGTAACGTGATGACAATCATGATTGTGGCAACGATCGCTGCTGTATGCCAGTCATTTAATGTTGTTGCATTTTGATAAAGAAATGTAGATATTACCCGTTGTTTCCCTCCCAATAAAGCTGGAGTTGTATAAGCCGTAAAGCTACCGACAAAAACGAGAATACTTCCGATGACAAGTCCTGGCATGGACAGTGGCAGAACGACTTTCGCAAAAACCCCTAGTCTAGATGCACCTAAGCTTTCTGCTGCCGTTAACAAATCTTCATCCATATTTTCCAATACACCGACTAACGTAATAATAATTAATGGCAAGAATAAATGAACGAGACCAATAATAATCGCAGTAGGGGTGTACAAAATATTTAACGGTTCATTTATAAAACCGATACTAAGTAAAAGCTTATTGAGTACACCATTCTTCCCAATAATAATCATCCAGCTGAATGAGCGGACAACTGAGCTAGTAAGAAGTGGGAAGATGGAAAGTAATAATAAGAGTACCTTGGTTCTTGTCCCAACCTTAGAAATATAATAAGCAACTGGAAAGCCTAATAAAATACAAATAAACGTTGTTACAAGACTAACTCTAAGCGTTGTTAATAAAATACCGATGAAATACTTATCTTGAAAGTAGTGCAGATAACCTTCAAAGCTAAAGCTGCCCTCATTAAAAAATGTTGATCCAATCGTTAACAAAATCGGAATCACCATAAAGATTGTTAAAAATAATGCTCCTGGTAATAACAACAGGTAAATCGTACGGTTTCTCATTTTATCCTCCCAGTTTGCACACTTTAAGAATTTATGACCCCATGAAATAGTGCAATAAAAGCTTTTTCATCTACATCTAAACAAACATCAAGATTAGCTGCTCTCCCTAAACGATTTTGAAAATCACAAACCGTTTGTCCATCACATAATTCACTGTTTGTTTCTACATCTACATAATATTTCTTTTTTGACACAATATTAGTGTCTATGGCAACGGCGACTGCAAGAGGATCATGCATAACAGCACCATGAATATGATTTCGTTCAAAATATCTTTGCCGATAATCCTTCGTGCTTTCTTTAATATAGGAAGCAAGAACCGGATTTTGAATGGCATCCATATGCTTTTCAGTTAAGAGCACTTTTCTGGTCACATCTAAACCAACTAAAGTCAATGAAGGAAAGCCCGCATGAAACACAATTTTGGCCGCTTCTGGATCAGTAAACATATTATACTCAGCTGTCGGTGTGACATTGCCAAAGTCCTTTACAACACCGCCCATGAAGATGACCTCTTTTACAAATCTCGTAATCTCAGGACACTTCTTTACTGCAAGTGCTAAATTTGTAAGAGGAGCAGTCATGACAAGGGTTACCTCACCTGGAAAGCTCAATATCGAGTTAATAATGAAGTCAGGACCAAACCCTTCATCGGGTTGTTTTTTAGGAACCATATCCTTTAATGCTCCACCAATTCCATCTTCACCATGTATGCGGTGTTCAAAATAAGGGGTTCTTACTAATGGCGCAGAAGCCCCCATGATAACGGGGACATCCACTCCTGCTAATTCAACAACCTTACATGTATTAACCGTTGCAGCTTCTAACGATACATTTCCATTTACAGTTGTAATACCGAGGACATCCATCTGCTTGCTCTTCAACGCAAGTAAGATTCCAATGGCATCGTCTACTCCAGTATCAACATCAAGAATGACTTTTTTAATCATAGTTAGCACCTCAAATTCTTATTGAGCTAATTCCTTATTCCAACGATCAATCCATTGTTTTGAGTTTTTATTTACGAATTTCATATCAAGGATATTCAAACTCTTAATAACATCTTCCCCATACGTTAGTCCTTTAGATTCCTCTTCTGATAATTGAACTTTCGTATTAACTGGGGAATCAATTTTTGCTTTTGCTGATTTTTCTTGAACTTCTTTACTTAAAAGATAATTAATAAATTCTTCTGCTAGTTCTTTTTGTTCACTGTCTTTTACAATATTCACTGTATTCATGACCGCATATCCACCTTCTTTAGGTGAAACAAATTTAGCATTTGGAACAGCTTCCTGTAATTGTGCAAAGTACATTTCCATAATCGGTCCAGCTGCGATTTCACCTTGTGCAAACATGTTTACGAATTCAGAAGTTTGCCCATATTCCTTAAGCACATTTGGCATAAGCTCTTTTAATTTTGTAAACGCAGCATCTTCATTAAATTTTGTATTTCCACTTACTTTAGAAGCAGCATCTAAAAACATCGGTCCAGTCGTCGATGTAATTCCAGGGATCGTTATTACTCCACCTAGATCCTTATTCCATAAATCAGCCCATGAAGTAATTGGTTTTTTTACCTCGTCAGGATTATACGCAATTCCAAATTGAGCGATTGTATAAGCTGGTCCATATTCTTTACCTAATGGGGCTTTGGCCATCTCATAGATATTTTCAATATTAGGAATAACGCTATGATCAATTTTTTCGAACAAACCATCCTGAATACCTTGCTCAGCATAGTAGTCAGATAAATAAATGACATCGACATCCGAATTTCCTTGGCGGACTTTGTTTAAACGATCGGCATTATTCCCTGAATCCAAAACAATTTCAACATTATGTTCTTTCTCAAAGGGTTTATACACTTCTTCTCGAAAGAAATCTTCCGAAAATCCCCAAGTAGAAATGACTAATTTTTCTTTTTTCGCCGATGAATCTGATGAAGAACAAGCACTTAATGTCAAAGCTAATGCAGATACCATAGTTAGATTTTTAATAATTTTCTTCATAATAAAAACTCCCATCATATTCTGATATTTTTTTACGCAATAAAAAAGACACCCTTAAATAGAATAATGTTATTCTACCCAAGATTGTCTTTCCTTTGTAAACAAAGAGATAAATAATCATTTGGTTTATTATTGTGGCGTTTCGCCCAGATAAATCCGGTTGAAAATCCAATATTATCAAATTTCTCGTAAAACAATATTTGTAAAGGACTTTTGGGTGGCTGCATCATAATCTCTCAGTACAGCTTCAATATCCCAATCCGTTCTTTCTTCTAATTTCTTCCTTAATTTCTTCTTATAGAGTAGAGATAAATGAAAATCGACTTCTTGCTTTAGGCTAGGTACTTCTCCCTCCAGCACAATCGATCGTGGTGCTCTACGATGCTTAGCCTGCAGTGTAAGTACATTAGCTTCAATTGATACCTTCATGGAAATCGTACCAATACCGAATAATTCCTTTGAAACTTCATTATAAGCATGAGAAATTAATTTCTTTGTTTCATTATTGTCGCTTGGGAAAATATTTATCACCCCTGCAGTTCTTCATTATTGATGATTATACATACTATCTAGAATATTTTCAATATAATGTTCGTATTATTTGTTATTTTTTTTTAATCTATACTACTTTTTTTAAATTATACAGTCAAATACGAATAAATAGCCAATTTTTTCAAAATTCTGGATTGATAAAACCATTCATTATCAAATAAATCCATTTTATATATTATTTTAATATATCGTAATTCAATTACTAATTAACTATTTATCACCTTTTTAAATATCCTCCCTTAGCGCTAAGCCCATGAAATAGCACAGTAAAATTTCCTCATTTTTACATTTTATTTAGGGATATTATGTAAATTGGATTATTCTTGTATTATAATAGAAGAAAGGAGGAATTTTAAGGGAAATATAAAAAAAGAGCCGTTTCCTTTTCATGCAAGGTAGTTCATTTCAGGCTACGAATAGTAGAGGAGTATGATGGAAAATGCACAATGGGAAAAAAAATCTTGTCATTCTCTCGTCGTCCTTTGTCTTGTTAGTCGTATTGAACTTTCCTTCATCCGCTGTTTATTCAAATGATTTAATGACTTCCGAACCGATCGAATCCGCCTTGGAGCTAGCCAGCCTTTCTGACGTCGAACAAGCAAAAGCTCTTGTCGCGAAAGCTTTGACTGTGAATGAAAGCGCGACTTTTACACTCAATCATGAACAAGCCCTATTACTTGGCTATACTGAGGATCAAGTCAACCAATTAACTGCAGCATTCGAATCATTTACACCGGAAGAAGTTGCCTATATAAACGAACAAACACAAGCTAAACCTGTCGACATACCACTCATCCCTATTGACCTAAGTGAACTGATAGCCATTATGACCGCTTTAGGATTAGCAGGAATTGCCCAACAATTCTTACACGAATTATACAAAAATGGTCTCACACAAGCATGTAAAAGATTTTCACGACGGAATAAATACATCAAGAATTTTTGCAAAAATAATAAATATCCGACGTCTATGTAAAAAAGCGCAAGCGCCATAATCAACCTAAAAGCATCTGACTAGATGAGGTGGTTGCTTGCGCAAAAATCGAGAGACAAAGTTTTCTTAACTGTCCAAAAAGAAAGAAGACCATTCTCAGGTCTTCTTTCTCTTTCTTCAGAATTCCTTTACCATCTGTGAGCCTTTGCATTAGTTCTTAAGATAAAGGTGTTTTGCGTCACTTCGGTATGACCATTAACTTGAGATTTTGAACGCTTAGGTCTTGTCCAATTATGGTGAAACTGTTTCGAATGGGCATCAAGCTGATCTTTATAACTCATTCAAAAATCACCTCATCATTAGTATAGGTTATCCTGAAGCTGTGTGATATTACGAGAATATCTTTTAAAGTATGTGCTACTTCCCATGAAATCATACAAAGTTTTTACCCTTTATTTATCTTTGAATCTTTCTGTCACTTTTGTTTTGACTTCTTCAATGCAGCGCATCTTTGTATTCCAGCATTTTTGACTTAAATCAACTGGATACTTCTCTGGATGGAGGGAACGCTTATACTCAGACCATAATTCATCTAAATTTCGCTCCAGTTTTTTTTGAATATCTGGTAGTTCTGGAAGTTCATAAACTACTTCCCCATTCATCATGACCGGAATGTGCAGTTCTCTCGCTTCGAAGCACGTAATAAATTTACTAATGTATGTGTGAATCGGATCAAACATTTTAAGACGTTCCTCTGCTCCAGGGTTTTCATCATCCATTGCGATGTATTCCCCCTCTGCTTTCCCATTCATTGTATTGATGATTCGATATACCCTTTTTAAGCCTGGTGTTGTGACTTTCTCAGGGTTTGCAGATATTTTTATTGTCTCCATCAACTCTCCTGATTCGTCTTCGATTGCGACAAGTTTATAAACAGCACCTAAAGCTGGTTGTTCATATGCCGTGATTAATTTAGTTCCAATTCCCCACGTATCAATCCTGGCCCCCTGTGCTTTTAAGTTCATGATTGTATATTCATCTAAATCACTAGAAGCTGTAATTTTTGCCTCAGTGAACCCAGCATCATCCAGCATTCTTCTCGCTTCTTTCGACAAATAAGCAAGATCGCCACTATCTAGGCGAATCCCTTTAAAGTTTATTTTGTCTCCAAGTTCCTTAGCTACTCGAATCGCGTTTGGTACACCAGATTTAAGCGTGTCATACGTATCAACAAGAAAAACACAGTCTTTATGGCTCTGTGCATATTTATGAAAAGCGATATAGTCATCTTTATAGGCTTGAACCATCGCATGTGCATGAGTGCCAGCTACTGGAATGCCAAATATTTTACCTGCTCTGACATTACTCGTTGCATCAAAACCACCAATAAAGGCTGCACGTGTTCCCCAGATTGCGGCATCCATTTCCTGAGCTCGACGAGAACCGAACTCCAATGCCTGTTCCTCACCAATCACTTGCTTGATTCTAGATGCTTTTGTCGCAATCAATGTTTGGTAATTCACGATGTTTAGTAATGCGGTTTCCACAAGCTGCGCTTCAGCTAAAGGAGCTTCAATACGAATGAGCGGTTCATTACCGAAAGCTAATTCCCCTTCTTCCATTGATTTTACCGTACCAGTAAATTTCAAGCTTTCTAAATAGCTGAGAAACTCTTCTGGGTAGTTCATTTCATGACGCAAATACTCAATATCACTCGAAGTAAAGGCAAAGCTTTCTAAATAGCTGAGAGCCTTCTCCAATCCTGCAAAAACAGCATAGCCATTTCCGAAAGGCATTTTTCGAAAAAATAATTCAAACACTGCTTTTCGATTATGAATCTGATCCTGCCAATACGTTTGAATCATATTAATCTGATATAAATCAGTATGTAATGCTAAACCGTCATCCTCATAGATTTTTTTCATCTTATCGACCCTCCAGCTTTTTAGTTTCTTACCACTATTGTTGGCGTCTACTTACATATTCAATACAGGATTATCGATGTCCTTTTAAATATACAGATTATACAGATACTTACTTTCTACAAGTTTATGTCAAATATAGAAAGTCCTCAAAAATTGGGAATAATCGAGATTCATCATTTCAATGCTTCATAAATCTTGCCTATAACACTACCATACGTACTAATGCTGAACATGTCCCCATAAAACCAATTTGAATCTACAAGATGATCAATAACAGCCGAATGCTTCTTATTCGTTAAAAGAGCGATCGCCAGATTATTTTCCCGATCAATGACAGTTATTGTACCTGTCCACCCTGTATGACCAATTACCTTATCACCTGCATACTCGCCAAACATCCAGTTCATGCTTTCATCCCCATTAAGCCTCCACCCAAGACCGAATGTCGGATTCAGCTCAGATGGTGTTGTAAATACGTCAATCGTTTCTTTATCGAATAGCTTCGTGTTATCGTATCCCCCATCATTCAGCATTACCTGAAGAAGTACTGCAAGATCGTGCGTATTACTAAACAATCCTGCATGTCCCGAAACTCCACCCATTGAATAGTATGCATTTTCATCATGTACTTCACCTTGCAGAGTATACGTTCTCATATTAGGAAACATTAGATATCCGTCACGGGTATTACCGTTTAGCTCGGTCGCTGCAAAATCTTGTTCTTTGAAGCCCTTTTTTAATGGCGTAAAGACTGTGTGCTTCAATCCAAGCGGCTTATATATTGTGTTTTCGACATACTGGTCTAGTTTTTGACCAGTTACTCTTTCAATAATAAAACCTAGGAGTATATAATCAATATCACTATATATTTGAGTTGTACCAGGGATAGATTGTAATGGCGTTTTAATGATCTTATCCAACATCTCTTTACGGTCTTGTGTGAATAATGCGCCTGCCTGTTCAGGATTATAGTAATGAACACTCGAAGGGAAACCCGCAATATGATGGAGCAGATCGACAATACGCAATGTTTCCTTTGCATGAATCACATCATTCGGCAAATCCTTAAACTCTGGGATATAATGCGAAATAGGATGGTTTAAATTGATTTTACCTTCACTGACTAGTTTTTGAAGAGCATAGTTAACCGCGTACATCTTCGTATTAGAAGCCAAGTCAAACATCGTATCCTGTTTCATCTTTTGTGGCTGCTTTAGAAAGGTAAAGCTATTGTATTTCTTTGCGTATCCATATGACGTATTTTTCACGACTTTCCCATTTTTAATAATGATAAGTGCTGCTCCAGGGAAGCCATTCGTAATTTCAGTCTCGATAAATGAATCAACTTCAGACAATTCTTTCGTAGAAAAGCCTACATCCTCAGGTGTTTTTATGGAAGAGAGTGTAGGATATTTACTTTTATTCTGACATTGATTATCGTCAGTCTGTTTTGTATAATCGACATTTTCCTGATGAATGGTTGAGGAAAAAGCTGGTGTACTCCTTAACACGAATAGAAGAACCAATAGTACTAGTCCTTTTTTATACATGTTATGTTTCATATTCTTCATCCCCATCTCCACATTCAAAATAACTAATCTACAAATTAACGATCACCGATTGATAATATAAGTAACATCCTATTCATACCCTTTATCATCATAGCCTGTGTTTTACGTATCATTTTTATTTATCCTTTTTAATAATAAAAAGCGGTTGTCCCAAAAGAGTCTGACCTCACGCTCCATACATCGTTTCTTGTGTCATTTATACGTAGAAACGATATATTAAGTGTGAGGTTTAATCCTTTCGATTTGGGACAACCGCCATGATATGATTAATTCTTCAGTAATCGTAAACTATTTAATATAACTAAAATTGTACTTCCTTCATGACCGATCACGCCAAACGGTAGATCAAGGAACTGCATGAAGTTCGAAGCAATTAAAAGCGTGATAACAGTAATGGAGAAAATCACATTCTGCTTAATGATTCGGTTCATTTTTTTTGATAATTTGACCGCTTCAGCAATCCTCGGAAGATCATTTTTCATCAGAACAACATCAGCTGTTTCTAAAGCAACATCCGTTCCTTCACCCATCGCAATTCCGACTGATGCTGTAGCAAGCGCTGGTGCATCATTAATTCCGTCACCGACCATCGCAACTGTACCAAATTGCTCTTTCAGCCGTTTCACTTCATCTACTTTTGTTTCAGGTAGACACTCAGCGATATAGGCATCCACATGACTTTCTGAGGCAATCGCATTTGCCGTTTTCTCTCCGTCTCCTGTAAGCATAATCGTATGAATACCTTCTTGTTTGAGGGCTTCGATCGCCGCAATCGTTTCTGATCGGACAACATCTTTAAGTGTCATAATCCCGGCAATTCCTTTATCATCTCTGGCAAACACGATTGTTTTTCCTTGTTCAGCAAGTTCTTGTGCAATGCCGTTTTGGAATTGTTCCGCTTCCTCATGACCAACAAATTCCGATCTACCTACTTTCCACTGTACCCCGCCAAAATAAGCTTGCACGCCATATCCAGAAATATCTTCCATGTTCTCTGGCTTTATTAATTCTTTAGAAATCCTGTCTTTTGTAAAGCGAACAATTGCCGACGCTAACGGATGGTTTGAATAATTTTCAATAGAAGCTACATGTTGTAGGAAATCCACTTCTGTCACGTCATCACGAAGTACAATATCCGTTACCTCAGGTTTTCCTTTTGTTAAAGTACCTGTTTTATCAAGAGCAATCGCTTGTAAATTACCTAAATTCTCTAGATGGACACCGCCTTTAAATAAGATACCATGGCGTGCACCGTTTGAAATAGCTGATAATGTAGCTGGCATAATCGATGCAACCAGGGCACATGGGGATGCGACTACTAATAATATCATCGCTCGATAAAATGTTTCCGTCCAACTCCACCCTAGCAGGAAATGAGGTGCAAACATCATCAATGCCACAACGGATAAGACTACTTTCACATAGGTACCTTCGAATCGCTCAATAAATAGCTGTGAAGGTGATTTTTCACTTTGTGCTGATTGTACAAGTGTAATGATTTTTTGAAAAAGAGTTTCACTACTTGGTTTAGTAATTTCAACAGTTATCGTCCCACGAAGATTAACCGTCCCTGCAAAAACCTCATCATGTACTGTTTTACTAACTGGAAAGGATTCACCCGTTATCGCAGCTTCATCCAAATTCGTCTTCCCGTCATTAATTTTCCCATCTGACGGTACTCGTTCACCCGGCTTGATTAAGATTAGATCACCGACACGAAGCTGTGATACAGCGACTTTCATTTCAATTCCATCTGTAATTCTTAGTGCTTCTTCTGGCTGTAAATCCATGAGTGCAGATATTTCTTTATGGCTTTTATTCATCGTATAAGTTTCCAAGGCACCGCTTAGTGCAAAGATAAAAATTAAGATAGCCCCTTCTGTCCAATAGCCAATGATTGCAGAACCAATTGCAGCAAGAATCATTAACATTTCTACATTCAATTCTTTATCGGCAATGGTATCTTCAATACCCTCTTTGGCCTTCGCATATCCCCCAATAACAAAGGCTGCCAAATAAATAACGATTGAAGCAGTTGATAATCCAATGGAAGAAAGAATCCATCCAACTAATATAAGAACCCCACTAAATAAAGCAGCAATTAATTCGATATGTGGTGTTACTTTGTCAAGCCATGAAGTTTGGTATTGTGCAGATTTTTGTAAGTGTTTCGTTTCGGCAAGCATCTTTTTTCCTCCTCTTAATTTCGTAATTCTCAATGATACCAATTCTCATTTAACTGAGATTCAATTGAGAAAGATAATCAGCATCATTTGTCTCATAATTTATTATAAACAGTGTATTTGCGTATCTTTTTATGAATATCTTTAGGTTTATTTATATAATATCATAGACTTTTAGAAAAATAAACAATAATAATTCTAATTTAAGATAAATTACAAAAAACTTATAACTGTTATTCTTTTCCTTTAAATGATCCATGTTGTATGATGTAGAAAATAATGTTTTTTTCAAATATCGGAGGGATCTATTATCAAAAATCTACTTAATCAATTGATCTCATTAGGTATAGGGGCAGCCGTTTTTAGTAAAGAACAAATTGAAAGATCAGTTGAGGACCTTGTTAAAAAAGGGGAAATTAGTAAAGGGGAATCGAGAGAACTTATTGAACGCCTAATTGAAAAAGGATCGAAAATGCGTGAAGAAATGGATTCAATCATCTCCTCAAAAGTTAGTCAAACGCTAGATCAACTTCATCTAGTTTCTAAAGATGAATTGAAGAAATTAGAACAGAGAATTGAAGAATTGGAACGAAGAGAGTGATTGTTTTTAGGAGGGTCCCTTATGCTTGGCAAGAGAATGAAACATGCACATCGATATCAAGAAATTATTAGTGCTTTCCTAAGAAATGGCTTTGGCTATATTGTGAAAGAGCTCGGGTTAACGGAGATGTTGAGTATACCTAGAAAAATGGCCGGCTTGAATAATGATGTATCTAGCCGTACAATCGGCCAGCGAATTCGTACCTTTCTAGAAGATCTTGGTCCTACCTTCATCAAACTCGGGCAAATTGCCAGCACACGGAGAGATATCATTCCTGAGCATATTATTGTTGAATTAGAAAAGCTTCAGGATCGTGTGCCACCCTTTCCTTTTGAACAAGTACATAGCATCATTGAAAATGAACTTGGCGATCCACTTGATCAACTGTTTGCTGAATTTAATGAAACCCCTTTGGCTACTGCTTCAATTGGACAAGTCCATTGGGCAAGACTTCATACTGGCGAAGAAATTGCGATTAAAGTGCAGCGGCCAAACATACGTCCTATTATCGAGACAGATATCGAAATCCTTGAAGATTTGGCACGTCTGATGGAATCAAGGCTCTCTTGGGCAAAAAGATATCGTCTATATGAAATGATTGAAGAGTTTTCGAAAGCTTTGCAGGCAGAACTTGATTATCATGTTGAAGGAAGCAATTCAGAAAAAATAGCTAATCAATTCAATAATCAAGCAAAAATTCGCATTCCAGATATTTATTGGGATTTCTCAACAAAAAAAGTCTTAACAATGGAATATATTAAAGGTACAAAAATTAGTCAGCTCAAAGAATTGGATCTTCTCGGATATGATCGCAAAACCATTGCAAAACGAGTCACAAATTCTATGTTGCATCAAATTTTAATAGAAGGCTTTTTTCACGGAGATCCACATCCAGGAAATATGATGGTCTTACCCGATGAAGTAGTCGTATTCATGGATTTTGGAATGGTCGGCCGGCTTACTTCAGACATGAAATATCAGTTGGCATCACTCGTCATTTCTTTAAAACGTGGTGATACCTCAGGAATCATAAAAGCAATTTCAAAAATGGGGATTCTCCCTGATCAGATAAACATGTCGTTACTTCGATCCGATGTGGATGAACTTAAAGATAAATATTATCACTTGCCGTTAGGCCAAATTAATCTTGGCGAGGCAGTGAATGACCTGTTTACAGTTTCTTTTCATCATCAAATACAAATTCCAGCCGACATGACTATGCTTGGTAAAGCCCTTTTGACTGTTGAAGGAGTTGTGGCTGATTTGGATCCTGATTTTAATATGGTGCAAGCTGCCGAACCATTTGGACAACGGCTACTATTAGACCGCTACCACCCAAAGAAAATCGTTAAAAACACGTGGAACCAACTGATTGAGTATACAGAGATCATTACTGAACTTCCCAAAAATATAAAAGACTTTTCAGATACATTGAAAAAAGGTAAATTCCGGTTAGAAATCACCATGCCAGATAGTCATTTATTTTTAGAAAAGTTAGATCGAATCAGTAATCGTTTATCTTTTAGTATTGTTCTTCTCGCATTTAGTATTATTATGGTTGGTCTGATTGTAGGTTCATCTATCAGTGGGCAATCTACGCTATTGTGGAGATTACCAGCGATCGAAATCGGTTTTGGCATTGCACTTCTTATGCTCTTTTGGTTACTTTATTCCATCTTTAAATCGGGTAAATTTTGATTAATTCAAGAAGTTTATCCATTTTAAAAGGCTCATTTTCCATAAGAAAAAGCTTAAGGGAGTCCCTTAAGCTTTTTCTTATTCTTTTACATAGGCGATAATGCCTTCATTATCATCTAGTACAAGTTCAATACCTGCATATGGATCACGATTAAGCATATGGTCAAGCCAAAGTCTTAGTGCTTCAATAATATTTAACATAATTAAGATTTGCTGCCTACCATTCACATAAACTTCTGCAGAGAATCCGTAATCATCGTCATACATTAATTCCACTTCGACTTCTTTTGGGGTAACTTGTTTCTTATCAGCAATATATATGCAAATGGCATTAATGATATCTTGTTCAGAAATTTTTAACCTCTCCATGGATTAGGATCATCTTTCTTCTTATTTTTAAAGAAAGTATAGATGCGTCGGATAATTGAGATGAGAATGATAATAGCAATCAAATTCACCATAAATCCTAAAATCGCTCCAAGCCCTCCCATGTTAGCAAATAAGCTACCAAATAAGAGACCGGCAATACCACCATAAAGAATTCCTTTCATTAATCCCCCTTTAGTTATAGGATTACTCTTTGCTTTTGTATTTGATTTAGTTGTAGCGTCAGATTTCTTGTTGCTCTGGATATTAGAATTATTGTTGGTTGTACTCCGATTCGTATCGAACGATCTTTTTCCTGATTTATATGACTTAGCGCTTACTGTATCTTCTTGTCCAAGAAGAAAATGACCTCCGACCGGAGCAAAGATCAGTGTAAGTGTCAAAAATGCAGTCATTGCTTTCTTTAGCATGTATAGCCCTCCATTCAAAATTGTTGTGAAGAAGTTTTACTTCTCACTTTTATCCCGGTTTAACAGGCTGTAATATCCCCACCCATTTTTCACATTGGAAATATAAAAAAAGTAGATGAGGGATAAACAGGCTGCAAATCCCCGATTGATGAGATACAGTGAAACTTACCGAGAATTACGCAGAGGTTTAGTTGAGGCCCACAGGATGTGGGTCTCACACAGACGTTGCCGCAGGACGCAGCGTACTTAGTCTGTGATTCATTAAACCTTAGTTCCTAGTGTCACTTTATCGAAGATTTGGCGACACTAGAATGGGACTAACCATTAGTGGGGATGAAAAAGCCCACTGATGGAAGTTTCACTCTATATACATTACTATATACGGCTTAAAAAATAAAAGGTTTCATTTTATTGAAATAGTGATTCAAAATTTTTAAATGGAATATTAATAATTTCATGTTTAATTTTCTAGTAGTGAGGATAAATTAATAGGAGACAGGGGCCCCTGTCTCCTATCTACTTATTCTATTAAAAACGATGAACTCTTCCATTGAAGTGTTTTGCCCAATAGCCGCTTGACATATTTGCAATCGCAACGCCGGTTGAACTTTGAGAACCGATAAATTTACCGCCACCAACATAAATTCCGACATGTCCATTTTTCTTATAAGTATCAAAGAATACCATATCACCAGGTTGCATACTGCTTGCAGATACTTTAGTTCCATAATTTAACAATGTATCAGTGTTACCAACCGAACCAAGATTGATTCCAGCCTGAGCATATGCCCAGTAAACAAATGCAGAGCAGTCAAATCTTCCGTTGTTAATATCCGATTGCGATCTACCACCGCCAAATACATAAACGGAGTTACCGATATATTTATTACCAGCAGTAATTGCCGCGCTAAGGTTACGGCTTGATGGAATGCTCACACTTGTTTTTGTATCATCATCATTATTGTCATAGTTTTTACTTGAACTATTTGTAGTTGAACTGTTTTTACTTGAACTATTTGTAGTTGAACTATTTTTACTTGAACTATTTGTAGTTGAACTATTTTTACTTGAACTATTTGATGATGATTTTGTTGCAGATGGTTCTGTGCTAGATTCTTTCGGTGCATTTTTAGCTGCTTCACGAGCTGCTTTTTCTGCTAATTCTTCAGCACGTTTTTGCGCTGCTGCAATTTCTGCTTGACGATTTAGTTCTGCAGTAATATCCCCTTGGATTTTTACAACTTGTGCCGCTAAGTTTGCATCACGTTTTTTCAAGTCAGCAACTAGAGTAGCTGTTTCTTTTTCTTTCCCTTTCAAACTTGCACTAAGTTGTAAGCTCTGAGATTTTTGCTCTTCAATTTGAGCACGCATGCCTTCAAGCTCTAATTTCATAGAAGTAAGGTCTGCTAGTTTTGTTTCAACGGCCGTTTGCTTTTCTTCCAACTCTTTCTTATCTGCTTCGTGTTGCGTTAAAATATCTTGGTCAGCTTCTACCATAGTCGCAACTGCACCAACACGATCGATGAAGTTACCAAAGCTCGTAGCTCCGAGCAATACTTCAATATAGCTCACATTACCGCCGCTCTCTTGATAAGAAACTGCACGTTCTTTCAAAACCTCATTACGCTGTTCAATGCGTTTTTGAAGGGCTACAATATCTTCTTTAAGCTTCTTGATTTCTGCATTTGTTTCGTCAATTTGCACCTTTGTTTCGTCAATTTTCGCATTATTGTCTTTAATCGCTTGTTCGATTCGTAGAATTTGCTCTGTTAATGTAGCTTGTTCGATTTGAAGTGCTTTAATCTTTGCAAGTGCGGCATTTATTTCAGATTGAACTCCACTTCGTTGCCCTTGAATGGTTTGTTGTTGGTTTTGCAAGTCGCTAATGGATTCTGCATGAACAGCTGGAACGGCAAAGATACTTCCCAAACCAAGCATAGCAGTAGTACTTAACACAAGTAATTTCTTTCTCAAAATCATATTTCCCTGCTTTCTTCTCTAGCCAAATTCGCCAATTAATCTATCTCCCTATCATAATCGTGAATATATATGGAACTAGAAATCTATGTATTATTTTTCGTTAATGGTTATTTATATATAAGTTAAATAAGTTGTTTCGACTTTTATCCTATAGAGAGTATAGCATCATAATTGGTCAGTATGGTAATAAACTCATTACAGTTATATTTCAATTGTTACAAAAAACAACTTTTTTTGCGCTTTTTCGAAAAAATTGGAGGATTATAGGAGGATTTTCCTTTATTTGTTACTGATAGGACGTTTCAACTAAATTGTGAAATAATTTTGCAATTCTTCTTAAGGCTGAATAACACTCTATTTACCTAGGACTATTTATAAGAGTTTTGGGGAATCAAGACGGAGGGGTTCTTTTTATTATATGGATGAACTACCTAAAAAAAGCCAGTATCCTTTTTTAGGACACTAGCTTCCACTTCCTGTTAATGATGATGTGCATGGTCTTTTGAAGGATTTGTAATTTCAAAGCCTTCTTGCGGTACATAGAAGTATTTAATCCATACCCCGTCTAAGAATACTTCACGAGCATCCAGTAATATATCTATTTCTTTGTCCGTTTTTACAATTTCATCATGTTCTGTTTGGGTATCAAGGGTAATATCATAATGAGCATGGTTGCCGTGCATATGTGTAATGATAACACGAATCATTTTTCCTTCAGCTTCTTCTTTGCTTAACATTGTTTTTAAAACTTTTGCAGCATTTCTGTTAATTTTTACATTCATTATATAATCCTCCTGTTTGAACACGCACTTATAGATTATTGTAACTAGGGATTTGAAGTCTCTTAATTAGTTCATCTGGTTGTCATTTGGAAATCTTACACCAATTTGTTTACGTGCTTCATCCATAATCTCCATTACATGTAATGAAGTGTCCCATGAATTCAGACTTGATTCAATTTTCCTAGATTGAATCAACTGAATAAATTCAGCCACTTCGTAGTACATCGGCTCCATTTCTTGTTGGATACTGACATCTTCGATTGAACCGTCTCGATAACGAATTTCAATCTTCTCAGGGCTCGAGATATGATGGATAACCATCGTAGCATCTTCCCCATGTATTTCTGAAGGAAGAGTTGAATCAGTAATTTTCGAATACATAACGTTTGCCTGCATCTCATCATAATCTAGTACAATGCTACCTTGTGCGTCAGCCCCAGTGTCTAGTAAATATCCTGAAGCTTTAACTGTATTCGGTTTTCCAAACAACGCGACAAGCGGATAGATTGTATATACTCCTAGATCCATCAAGGCTCCTGTTGCATATTCAGGGTTAAATGCATTTAAGACTGTTCCTTTTTTATAGGCATCATACCGCGATGAATACTGGCAATAATTCGCAAAATACGTGCGAATCTTTCCAAGTTTGACCAAATGATCTTGAATCACTTGGTAGTTAGGCATAACGGTTGACTTCATTGCTTCCATTAATACAACATGATTAGATTTAGCTGCTTCCATCATCGCTTTTACTTCCTTAGCATTCGCTGCAAGTGGTTTTTCACATAGGACATGCTTGCCATGCTTCATAAATAGGATCGCCTGCTCAGCGTGGTATGAGTTGGGGCTGGCGATATACACCGCATCAATTTCCTCACTTGCTGCCATTTCGTTTAAATCTGTAAACGTTAACTCTACCTCATATTTAGCGGCAAATTCACGTGCACGATCTTCCGTACGTGAAAATACGGCCTTTAAGCTGAAATCTTTATGATTACCTGCTGCTCCTAATAATCGTTCTGTAATCCAGTTTGTTCCTACAATACCGAATCTAATCATATTCGCACTCCTTTAATTTTGAATTTGTAAATGCATCATTTCTACTTAATAGTACCTTCAAACCTTCAATGACGCTATTTATTCAGATACGTCAGATGAAATTTTTTTATCTAAAGCACTTGAAATAACTTTTATCGATGAGATGTTTTCACCTTCAGAGAAATGGGGAAAATATAACTAGTAACTAATTCAAAATATTCATTAATAAAAATTCTTAAATTGTCTACTGTAATTTTTGAAAATAAAAAGGAGTTGAGTAGTAGTGGAAAAGTTAATGAAGAATCAAGTGGCCGTTATTACAGGCGGGAGCTCTGGGATCGGAAGAGGGGCAGCCTTAAAGCTAGCAGAACAAGGAGCAAAGATTGCACTGATTGATCGAACCTACGGAAATGCTCTCAAAGTAAAAAAAGAAATCGAAGCAATAGGAAATGAAGTCATCATTGTCAAAACAGATGTATCACAACCTAAACAAGTCGGGAATGCTTTCAATGAGATAATGGAAAAATGGGGTAAAATTAATATTGTGTTTGCAAATGCAGGTATTAATGGTGTGAAGGCACCAATTGAAAATATTACACCTGAAGATTGGGATGACACAATTCATACGAATTTGCGGGGAACCTTCTTAACCGTGAAATATGCTATTCCTTATCTTAAAGAAAATGGCGGTAGCATTATCATAACAAGCTCTATTAACGGGAATCGGACATTCAAAAACTTCGGCTTCTCAGCATATAGCACAACAAAAGCCGGACAAGTAGCATTCGGAAAAATGGCGGCACTAGAGCTTGCACAATATAAAATCCGGGTTAACATGATCTGCCCTGGTGCCATTGACACGAACATCGATGACAATACATACCCCGATGAGGAAAACTTGAAGAAAATCATAATTCCTATTGAATATCCAGAAGGAGCACAACCATTAGAACAAAAATCAGGAACTGTAGAACAAGTTGGCGAACTCGTTCTTTTCTTGGCATCCGACCTATCTTCACATATTACCGGGACAGAAATTTATATTGACGGTGCAGAATCATTATTATAATCGCCGTAATAATGACAAACTCTTGAATATTTTCACAATATCTTCCATTTAAAATCAAGCCTGTTTTTAAAGAGGAATATCTTTAACAGGCTTAGGTCCTGTTATTTTGAAAATAAACCCTTAATCCCAAATAGTACATTCTGTGGTCTCTCAGCCATTCTCCGCATAAAGTATGCAAACCAATCATCGCCAAACGGAATATAAACACGCATCGTATAGCCTTCCTGCGCCAAACTCACTTGCATATCTTGTCTAAATCCAAAAAGCATTTGAAATTCAAATTGATCTTTCGGTATGTTATTTTCTTTGGCAAATTGTTTTACTTTCGCAATAATCTCATGATCATGTGAAGCAATTGCCGTATAACTTCCGCTTAATAAATGGGTTTTAATGATTTTCAAATAATTATCATCTACATCTTTCTTAGTCTGGTAAGCCACTTCAGAAGATTCTTTATACGCACCTTTTACTAACCGAAGACGGACGCCTGTTAAATCCAATACATCCTGATTCGCACGAAATAAATAAGCTTGGATAACTGTTCCAACATTATCGTATAGTTCACGGAGTTCCTTAAAAATATCCAGTGTAATTTGGCAATGTGCATAATCCTCCATATCGATTCGAACAAAATTATTAGTTTGCTTTGCAGTTTCCAAAATTCGTTTCATATTTTGAATGCAAAAATCCCGATCAATATCCAAGCCCAGCTGTGTCAGCTTAACGGATAAATGACTGCTCACTCCAGTTTGTGCGATAGATTCCAATGTTTTTACATTATACTCTGTGGCTTCAATGGCCTCTTCTTTACTTGAAACGAATTCACCTAAATGATCAAGTGTGCATACTAAACCTTTTTCATTAAGTTCTTGAGCTGTTTTCAGGGCACTCTCAATTGTCACACCTGCAACTACTTGTGATGCACCGAACCTGAGCCCCCATTTCTTCGCCGCCTTGTTTAATAGTATATTTCGAGAAATTCTTAAGAAGAAATTTTTCGAAAGGTTAGCCAGCATATTGATTCCCCCTGAATCATTATGGGTGATAGAAGTACTAATGGGTGGCAAGTAGTGAAAATTACCACCCATCTGATTCATCTATTATTTTATAAAGTGAAACTTCAATCAGTGGGGGGTTCTTTATCCCTCACTGATTGTTAGTTGAACCAATCGGGCTTTTACGGGCAGTTTATCTCTCACCTACACCTCTTCGATTCCTCAAGCCTTGAGGTGAGGGTTTTACTGCCCGTTAATGCGGGATAAAGTTTCGCTCGTTGTTTTTGCTTGCATATGCAATGTCAAATAATCCGGACCACCAGCTTTTGAATCCGTTCCTGACATATTGAAGCCACCAAATGGCTGGTAGCCAACAATAGCTCCTGTACAAACTCTGTTAAAATACAAATTTCCGACGTGAAATTCTTTTTTTGCTCTTTGGATATGATGACGATTATTAGAGATTAATGCACCAGTTAAGCCATAATCTGTTTTATTAGCAATCTCCATCATATGATCGAAATCACGCGCTTTGCAAAAGCCGACAACAGGTCCGAAGATTTCTTCCTGCATTAAACGCGATTTTTCATCTAAATCAGCAATAATCGTCGGTTGAATGAAGTATCCCTTAGAACTGTCTCCTACACCGCCAAGCCTTAACTTCCCTTCGTGCTTTCCAATTTCAATATAATTCATAATTTTATTATAGGAAGCCTGATCAATGACCGGCCCCATATAATGGCTCAATTTTACTGGATTGCCTACTGTTAATTCTTTCGTTAATGCCACTGCTTTTTCTAATACTTCATCATATACATCTTGATGAACAACTGCGCGAGAACCAGCAGAGCACTTTTGGCCTGAGTACCCGAATGCAGATTTGACAACGGAAGCAGCGGCAAGATCTAAGTCTGCATCACAATCTACAACTACCGTGTCTTTCCCCCCCATTTCTGCGATTACACGTTTCAACCAAATTTGTCCCGGTTGAACCTTAGCGGCACGCTCATAAATTCGGCAGCCTACTTCACGTGAACCAGTAAAGCTTATAAAGCGTGTTTTTGGATGATCAACTAAATAATCTCCAATTTCACTACCGCTTCCCGGAATATAGTTGATAACACCAGCAGGCAAACCTGCTTCTTCTAACACTTCCACGAATTTCGCAGCAATAACTGGTGTAGTATTTGCTGGCTTTAATAAAATGGTATTTCCTGCGACAATTGCAGCTGCTGCGGTTCCAGCCATAATGGCTAATGGAAAGTTAAATGGTGAAATAATCACACCGACCCCTAATGGAATATACGTGTACTGATTAATTTCTCCTGTGCGACTTTGGACTTCTTTGCCACTGCTAAGCTCAATCATTTGCCGTGCATAATATTCGAGAAAATCAATCGCTTCTGCTGTATCGGCATCCGCCTCATGCCAAGGTTTACCGGCCTCTTTTACAAGATAGCTAGAAAATTCATGCTTGCGGCGGCGGATAATCGCTGCTGCACGGAATAATACGGTAGCACGTTCTTTGGGATCTTGATTGCTCCATGATTTAAAAGAGGAAAGCGCCTTCTGCATGGCTTTTTCCGCTAACTCTTGATTGGCTTTTGAAACACTACCAATTACTTCTTCTTTAACAGCAGGATTATAGGATATAATTTGCTCTTCTGTCTTAAATCGTTCTCCGCCAATAATCACCGGATATTCTTTCCCTAGTTCTGATTGGACAAATGCTAATGCTTTTTCAAAGGCTTGTTTATTTTTTTCAATCGAGAAATCAGTGAATGGTTCATGCTTATATATGGTTGTCATGGTTAATTCCCTCCATAATGTACTCAATCTTCCATTTTCCATATTCTATATACTTGCAAGTTCCGTGCTAACTTCGTCATATCAAGAAAATCAGCTCTATTCTTTCTTCTAATTACAAGCCCTTACTCTATATATGTACGAGGTGATAGCTACAAAAATGAATACAATATGTATATAATCCAAACATCGTTCATACAAACATGCATGCACACTCGAATAACTTGTTGCCATTTTAAAAACTTTTATAGAATACGGTCAAAGTCTAGTTTAGTAAGAGAAGAAATGTAAAAGAATTTCAGACAGAAAGTTCTTACTTCACATTAATTGGGTTTGTATTTTCAGGTAACAAAAAAAGGGTCAAACCCCGTCACTACTACATACAGTAGTGCGAGGCCTGTCCCAACATATATTATCCCAACTGTATAGCTGGTCCAAAAAATTCAAAATGGATTTGTTCTTGTGCAATTCCACGATCCTTCAGTAAGCCTAACATCGCCTGAATAAACGGAACCGGTCCACAAACATAATAATCTGCTTTTTCGTTCACTTCAAGACGGTTTAACATCTCAGTGTCTATATAGCCTGCTTTTTCAAAATAGGCTTCGTTCCGATCATCATCACTCGGATTAGAATAAGCGAAAGATAAACGATAGTCGATAATAGCGTCTTTTATCACTGTTAATTCATTCTTAAATGCTTGAGCTGTACCATTTTGTGCCGCTTGGACAAATGTGACATTTCGCTCAGGCTGTTTATCAGCAATGGCTTGAACCATACTCATTAGCGGTGTGATTCCAACGCCGCCACCTAAGAAAACAACGGGTGTATTTTGTTCAAGATTAAGAGTGAAATCTCCCGCTGGTGCTGTAAGTTCAATCAAATCTCCTACATTCTTGTGATCATGCAAGAAGTTCGATGCTTTTCCTTCTGGGGTGTTTGGTATAGCCTCTCTTTTGACAGAAATTCTATAGCTATCTTGGCCTGGTGCAGCAGATAGGCTGTATTGACGATTCATCAAATATTCTTCTCCTGGGATTTTGATTCTAACTGTAATATATTGTCCCGGTTGAAAATCTGGTAGAACTTTCCCATCAGCAGCCTTCAAATAAAATGAAGTAATAACCGAACTTTCTTTTACTTTATCAGCAATTATAAAATCTTTGAAATCAAGCCAACCGCCTTCTTGGTTTGTCGCTTCTTCATACATTTCTTTTTCAATGTCGATAAAGACTTGGGCAATGACGCCATACGCTTCGCCCCAAGCTTGTAAAATTTCTTCAGTTGCAGCATCACCTAACACTTCTTTAATTGCTGCTAATAAGTATTTTCCTACAATCGGATAATGTTCAGGCTTTACAGTTAAGCTGCGATGTTTTTGTGCGATTTGTTTGACAACTGGAATAATCGCGCCAAGATTGTCAATATGTTTGGCTGCTGCAAGCACGGTATTCGCTAATGCGGTTTGTTGGCGACCTCTTGTCTGATTCGTTTGATTAAAAATATTTAATAATTGCGGATAATCTTCAAATAAGTGTTTATAAAAAATCGTCGTAATCTCGATACCTTTCATTTCTAATGCAGGGATTGTTGCTTTTACGATGTCTTTTGTCTGTTGAGATAACATATTTTGTTCCCCTCTCAAAACCATTATTTAAAATACATCTTTATAATAAAATGAGGAACTATTTAAAGCAATACTTTACATACATCTTTTAGCTTCCACAATACAAATGTTTATAAAGCTGTCACAATTATGCTAAGATGTAGACATCATATTTTAGTGAGGGATTACCAACATGCGATTAACCAGTTATTCTGACTATTCGTTACGGGTATTATTATATTTAGCCATTAACAAACCAGATCAATTAGTAACCATTAAAGAGATTTCGGAAGCCTACTCTATTTCTAGTAACCACTTAATGAAGATTACCTTTAATCTTGGTAAAATGGGATACCTTGAAACAGTACGGGGGCGAAATGGGGGAATTCGGCTTGCAAAAAGTCCCGCAGATATTAATATTGGGACGCTTGTCCGAAAAACCGAGGAAGATTTTTATATCGTAGAATGTTTTAATGGAGAGGGAAATAACTGCGTAATCTCACCTGTTTGTTCACTTAAGCACATGCTTAATGAAGCACTGCAAGCCTTCTTTTCTGTGCTTGATCAGTATACACTTTCCGACATGATCATGAATAAAACAGTTCTTAAAGATTACTTTGACCAGTCACTAAGTCATAATGATTGATATTATCGAAGCTTCAAAGCAACACTTCTTATATTTCAAAGAGAAGTGTTGCTTTTTTTGTAAAGTGTGTGAACATGCAAATTTACTGATGTTTATTCGCTCTCCTCTACATATATAGCATTGAAAATTAACTCAAAATTCAATATATTTATTCTATGATAATGAGAGCCACGCAATCTATCATACGTATATCACTTTGAATTGAAATGAGGTGCGTTACATGAAGCCGATTTTATTAGGAATTTTTGCGGCATTCTTTTTTGCCTTTACTTTTGTCCTAAACCATGCGATGGAATTGTCAGGAGGAAGCTGGATTTGGAGTGCATCGCTGCGCTATATCTTTATGGTTCCCTTTCTTCTAATCATAGTTGTCGCTAGAAAAAATCTTCGCCCGCTTCTTAAGGCAATGCAAGAACAGCCCAAAACATGGCTGTTGTGGAGTTTTGTCGGCTTTGGATTATTTTATGCGCCATTATGCTTTGCTGCTGCCTATTCGCCAGGCTGGTTAATCGCAGCAACCTGGCAAATGACAATCATTTCCGGAATGCTGCTTGGCCCCCTATTTTTAGAAACGATTCAAACAAAGAATAGAATTGTACAAACACGGGGGAAAATCCCATTAAAAGGGTTAATGCTTTCCTTTATTATTTTACTAGGAATCATTCTTATTCAACTAGAACAGGCGAGTACAATTTCAGTACCTACGCTTATTCTAGGTATCATTCCAGTATTAGTTGCATCATTTGCCTATCCACTCGGAAACAGAAAAATGATGGATGTTTGTCAAGATCGTCTTGATGCCTATCAGAGAGTCTTAGGCATGACGCTAGCCAGTCTTCCATTTTGGCTTTTGCTTTCCATTTACGGATTATTTACTGTCGGGGTTCCAAGCAGAGAACAAACTAGTCAATCTGTCATAGTTGCGCTTACATCTGGTGTAATCGCAACAGTACTCTTTTTTTATGCAACCGATTTAGTCAGAGGTAATATGCAGAAGCTGGCAGCCGTCGAAGCTACACAATCCATGGAAGTGCTCTTTACACTTGTCGGAGAAGTAATCTTCTTATCCATTGCACTGCCATCCCACTTATCTTGGATTGGTATTGGTATTGTTGTGTTTGGAATGGTCCTACATAGCTATGCATCACATACTAAAAAACAGCGCAAGCCAGTCAGCATTTAACAAGAAGTGCATTATAATTAAATGGATACTCCCGTTCAAAGAAGAGCCCTAAACTAGAATAACAAGTTCAATAGGGCTCTTCTTTTTGTGGCAAAGGGGTGGGGCTTCTAAAAAATCAGCTCTGAGCCACTACCTTCATAAGGTTAAACAATTTTTAGAACCTGATCCTTGTTCATCGTTTTAGTTTTAGAGCAGACACCTTATAGTGCGTGTTCAAAAAGGAAGATAAAAAGAGCCAAGAAGTTCGAGGAGCGCATCTCGAGAGGACCGGACTTGCACAGGGTGTGTTGACTTCTGTGTTGCGCACAGGACACGTGCGCGGTTTTAACAGAAGGTCATTCATGAGCTTTGATGCAATTCGCAAGCTTTTTTACCGGACTTTTTGAACATCCTCTTATAGATGTTCTTGGTGAAAATTATTTAAACGCCATTGTAGCATGAACGGCCTTTTTCCAGCCTTCGTATAATTCTCCTCTTTTTTTATGGTCCATTGACGGCAAAAATGTTTTATCTATCCCCCGCAGACTTGAAATTTCTTCTTGGTTTTTCCAATACCCAACAGCCAAACCAGCCAAGTAGGCAGCTCCAAGCGCCGTTGTTTCATTAATGACAGAACGTTCAACTGGAACATTTAGCAAGTCGCTTTGAAACTCCATGAGGAAGTTATTTTTCACAACACCTCCATCTACGCGAAGTGTCTTTAATTCAATGCCTGAATCTTCTTTCATCGCATCAAGGACATCCTTCGTTTGATAGGCCAATGACTCTAGAGTTGCTCTGATAAAATGCTCCTTCGATGTTCCTCTAGTAATCCCAAATACAGCACCACGAACATCGCTGTCCCAATACGGCGTCCCTAAACCGACAAATGCCGGAACAACATACACGCCATCTGTGCTCTCTACTCTTTTTGCATAACTCTCACTGTCCTGTGCATGTTTTAACATTCTCAAGCCATCTCGTAGCCATTGAATGGCAGATCCAGCTATAAATATACTGCCTTCTAGGGCATAGTTGATTTTTCCATCTAGTCCCCAAGCAATAGTTGTAAGGAGTCCGGTTTCTGATTGAACCGCTTTTTCACCCGTATTCATCAGCATAAAACACCCGGTTCCGTAAGTATTTTTTGCCATTCCCTGGTCAAAACAAGCCTGACCGAATAAAGCGGCCTGTTGGTCACCAGCTACACCCGCAATCGGAATTTCCTGACCGAAAAAATGATGATCCAATGTATAGGCATACACCTCTGAAGATGACTTCACTTCTGGAAGCATGGATTTAGGAACGGTTAAGATTTCAAGGAGATCATCATCCCACTTCAAATCGTAAATATTGAACATTAGAGTACGAGAAGCGTTCGTATAATCGGTCACATGAGCCTGACCACCTGACAATTTCCAAATCAACCATGTGTCGATTGTCCCGAATAATAATTTTCCTTTTTCCGCTTTTTCTCTAGTACCCTCTACATGATCAAGAATCCACTTTACTTTTGTGCCAGAGAAATAAGCATCGATTAATAATCCAGTTCTTTCTCTAAATAGATCGTCATGTCCCTGTACCTTCAATTCATCACAAATATCGCTTGTTTGGCGTGATTGCCACACAATTGCATGATAGACGGGTTTTCCAGTTTCTTCATCCCATACTACCGTTGTTTCTCTTTGGTTTGTAATCCCAATCCCTGCAATTTGCTCTGGTTTAACACCTGATTCCGATAAAACGCTCGCAATGACTGCGAGAACGGATCCCCAGATTTCATTGGCATCATGCAAAACCCAGCCTGGTTTCGGGAAATACTGCTTAAATTCTTGTTGTGCAATGTGAATGATTTCGCCTTTTTTATTAAATAACATCGCTCTTGAACTGGTTGTACCTTGGTCTAAAGATAATATGAACTTTTCCAAATACAATTTCCCCCTTAATTGTTCTTACAACTATTTTGAATGTATCTGTTTCAATAACTTGTTTCATACTTAAAAGCATATGCTAATCTTAATAATACCAAGCATGTAACTTTCACACCTCAAAAAAAGCCTATAGAGAAATTACATTCCCCATAAGCTCCTATTTATCATTTATCACATGAATGCAATTTTTACAAAAATCATTACTTTTCCATCGCTTGTAAGCCAGCTTGATTCAGGATGTTCATCGGTTTATTAAAATGCGGTTGGAAAAAGAAATCTACATAGGCCAGTTCTTCCATTGTCATTTCATTTTGAATACAAACAGACATCGTGTTGATCGATTGTGTCATATCGGCTTTTGAAATGACCTGGGCACCGACGATACGGTTTGTTTCAACTTCATAAACTACTTTTAACATCACTTCTTCGTAAGTCGGCATAAATTCAGGACGATTGTTTTCTTTGATTGTGATACTTTTCACATTCATATTTACATGTTTTGCAGCTGTTTCAGTAAGCCCTGTTGAGGCCATATTATAGCCATAAATATGCAAGCCAGAAGTTCCTTGAGTACCGATATATTTGCTAGTTGGTTCCAATAGATTTTTCGCCACTAAAGTTCCCATACGGACAGCATTGGTTGCAAGTGGGATATAAACATGCTGTTTAGTTGGATTATACATAATTGCACAGCTGTCTCCAGCAGCAAACACTTGCTCTTTACTTGATTGCATGTATTCATTGACTTTAATTGCCCCGTTTGGAAGCATATCCACTTGCCCTTTTAAAAGATCAGTATTTGGACGGAAACCTACGCAAAGAATCACAAGATCAGCATCATATTCTCCTTTTGTAGTAACTACTTTTGCTACTTTTCCGTTTTCTCCTTCGAAACGAGTAACAGTTTGATTCAATGCCATGTTTACACCATGTTTGATTAATTCCGCTTCAATCATATCAGTATATTCCGCGTCTAAATATTTACTTAAAATGCGTTCTTCCCCATCGATAAAGGTTACTTCTTTCCCATATACTTCAAATGCTTCGACAAGTTCGACACCAATATACCCAGCGCCGATTACCGCAATTTTCTTTGCTTGCTTTGCTTTTTCAATAATTTGATTGGCATGATAAAAATTTTTACATAATACAATATTGTCTTGCTTGATTCCTTGAATGTTCGGGATAACCGGCCAAGAACCCGTAGTCATAATTAATTTATCAAATGTGTCTTCGAATACTTCTTCTGTTTCTAGATTTTTAGCTATTACGATATTTTTATCTGTATCAATAGTTAACACTTCATGCTTCATCTTCATATTGGCTCCGAGCTTTGTAAGTTCATTTGGAGAAGAATAGAATAAGCCGTTTGGATCTTTCGCTACTCCACCGACATAAAGAGCAATGCCACAAGATAAAAAAGATACATTATCATTTTTCTCATACACCGTAATTTCCACTTCAGGGTATAGTGCTACTATATTTTTAACTGCCGCTGTTCCTGCATGAGTACATCCAACCACTGCTACTTTCATAAAAACGCCTCCTAAGATCATGAACAATTAATTTATGAAACAAATCACATATATTGTGAAATATTTCACAAATTTTATAAATCGATTATATAAAATATATTTAAAAAAATCAACAAAGAAATTAATATATTTCAAACCTATGAAATGATAAAAGCATTCATGAGCATCCGTTCTAAAGAACAACGATGATCAAGATTAAGGTTCTCAAATTGTAACACCTAATGAAGGTGGCGGTGCGGAACTGATTTTGCGAAGCCCCGCCCCTTTTCCACAAAGGAACTGGATATATCGCGAACCATTCAGTGTCCTGCAATAATTGATTACTTCCCATCTCGACACATGTCCATTTATTGTAAAAATAGGAACTAACCTATACATCATGTCCGATGCGTTCATAAGATACCATGTACTACAAACAAAGGAGTGAAACTTAATGGGTTGTAATAATAATAATTGGCATGACAACGATGTTCGCGGTGATTTTGATCGTGACCGTGATCATGACCGTGACCGTGATCATGACCGTAATCGTGACCGTAATCGTGATGTAAGGGTAAATGCTTTTATTGATGGTGATGATTTCTGTCGCGCTGTACGTCGCTGCCAGAGACGTGATCGAGATGATGTACGTGGTATTGAAGATGAGAATAATCGACAACATCAGCATGAACATCATCATCATCACCACAACAGATGTGACAATAGATGTGACAATAGATGTGACAATAGATGTGACAATAGATGTCACAACAGATGCAGAAGATGTTTCTTCTTCTAATTTACTCAATCTAGAAACAACTGCTTCATGCTGCCTGTTTCCTTCGAGACAGGCAGTTTTTTTGTTTCTCCATACATATATCAAACTTATTGATCGATTAGCTGTTGCTTTATATTCAAATATTCTATTCAAGTTTATCAGTACGAAGATTCATAAAAAAGAGTCACCTTTAATTGGTATAGACAACTATAATCATTAACGATACACTAAGACAGATAGAAATTCTGAATCAAACCTTACTTAAATGACTTTTACAAAGGAGATTAGGTATGAAGGAAAATCCAACATTCACCATAGTAAATTTAACTGTTTATAGTGAAAACGAAACGTATAAAAATGGTTATATAAAAGTGGTTGATGGAAAAATAGCAGAAGTAGGTCCTTTCAGTCAATACAAACAAGGTGACACTACTGAAGTAATCGAGCTTTCCCCCACTTATCAAGTTATTCCTGGAGCTATTGATGTACATATTCACGGTGCTGCGAATGCAGATGCAATGGATGCAACGAGCACTGCTTTAACAACGATGGCACAGACACTTCCGAAAGAGGGAACAACAAGCTTCCTAGCAACAACGATGACGCAATCAACAGAGGCCATTGAAGAAGCATTGCGTAATGCTGGCGAATACATGACAAACCAAAAGAATAATTTGGCTGAAGTCGTAGGCATTCATTTAGAAGGACCTTTCATTGCCCCAATTCGAAAAGGAGCTCAGCCACTTTCTCATATTATTGATCCTGACGTTGCCTTTTTTAAAAAGTGGCAAGAAATCGCACAGAATCAAATAAAGCTTGTCACATTAGCACCTGAGCAGCCAAATGGCTTAGAACTAACCGCTGCTTTAAAAGAAACGGGTGTGGTGGCTTCAATTGGTCATTCAGATGCAACGTACGAACAAGTTGACCAAGCCATTCAAGCTGGTTCATCACATATTACCCATCTTTATAACGGGATGCGTGGCCTGCATCATCGCGAGCCAGGTGTGTTAGGTGCTGCCTATTTACGTGATGAGCTATTTGTTGAGATTATTGTAGATGGTATCCATAGCCGCCCTGAAATGGTGAAACTTGCTTATAATCAAATTACAAGTGATCGCATGATTTTAATTACTGATTCACTTCGTGCAAAATGGCTTAAAGAAGGAACTTATGATTTAGGTGGTCAACCCGTAAACGTGAACAAAACAACCGCAACCCTTGCAGACGGAACGCTTGCAGGAAGTATTCTAAAAATGAATGATGCGATCAAAAATATGATAATGTACACCGAATGTACGATGGAAGATATTATTAAAATGACGTCAGCAAATCCAGCGAAACAGCTAAACCTATTCGATAGAAAAGGGAGCATTACCGTTGGAAAAGATGCGGATCTTGTTATTTTGAATGAAGATTTAGATGTAGAAATGACTTTTTGCAGAGGAAAAATAGCATTCACAAAGGAGAATACACAATGAAACTTATCCAAGTACAGGACTATCATGAAATGAGTCAAAAAGCAGCAGAAATCGTCATCGAAAAAATAAAAGAGAATCCACAAATCCAGCTTGGACTTGCAACTGGAGGGACACCTGAAGGACTATACGATCGATTAATTAAAGATCATAAAGAAAGTCATACATCTTATAAACAAGTAAAATCATTTAATTTAGATGAATATATCGGTTTAAGCGCTACTAATCCAAATAGCTATCATTATTACATGGCCGATACGTTCTTTAATCATATTGATATTAATCAAGAAGACACGAACCTTCCAAATGGTACTGCAGAAAACATTCAAGAAGAATGTAGTCGTTATGATGAAATGATTGATAAAATGGGCGGAATCGATTTACAAATCCTTGGCATTGGGCAAAACGGGCATATCGGCTTCAATGAACCAGGTACTTCCTTTGCATCAAAAACACAAGTTGTTGACCTTGCACAATCGACAATTGAAGCAAACGCCCGCTATTTCGACTCCATTGATGAAGTACCAACACAGGCAGTAACAATGGGAATTGCGTCGATTATGAAAAGTAAGGAAATCATCCTCTTAGTATCTGGTGTAGCAAAATCAAAGGCTTTGAAACAGTTAATGGACGGAGAAATAACAGAAGAGTTTCCAGCTTCTATCCTGAAAAAACATCACAACGTTACCATTATTGCCGATCAAGAAGCATTATCTGAGTACGCATCCAAAAGTGAATCAACTTTTCGTGATTGATAAAAGCTCTCCACTTCCGATTTATTACCAAATTGCAGAAAGCATAAAACGGCAAATTGAAGAAGGTGAATTACACCCACACGATGTACTTCCATCTGAACGTGAATATGCCGAGCTATTGGAAATTAGTCGGATGACTGTTCGTCAGGCTATTAATAATTTAGTTAATGCTGGATACTTATATCGCCAAAAGGGACGCGGAACCTATGTCGCAAAAAAAAAACTGGAGCAACAACTTCTTGGCTTAACCAGTTTTACTGAAGAGATGATCGCTCGTGGCATGACACCAAGTAGTAAACTGATCAGTCTCAATATCATCCCATCAAGTGAGAAGATCGCTAAACAATTACACGTAACAACCAACACACTCATTTATGAGATTATCCGAATTCGTTTGGCAGACAACGTGCCTATGGCTCTTGAAACTGCCTATATGTCTGCCGATTTACTAAAAGGATTAACAGCTGAGATTCTTAACCATTCCATCTATCAATACGTCGAGAAACATATTGGACTTAAAATCGGTTACGCAAAGCAATCTTTAGAATCTACTGTTGCATCAGAGGTAGAAATGGCTTCTTTATCGATTGCCAAACATTCGCCTATTTTATTAATACAACGTACTACTTATTTAGAAGATGGAAGACCGCTTGAATTCGTAAAATCATCTTATCGAGCCGATCGGTATACATTCACATGTACAATTAATAGACACTGATATTCTTCACTAAGTAGGGAGTTTGGATCTGATCTCGCACTCGAAATCAGAATGTAGTGTTTCATTCACTTAGTTTATACTGTATATAGTTGCGGGGTCTGATCCTTTTGGGACTCCCCCTTATTTTTTTCATCTAAACAAAAAACGACAAGAGCGTTGTCAATGCAACACTCCTGCCGTTTTGATGACCTGAGAGGGATTCGAACCCCCGACCCCGTCCCTGTCAAGGACGTATTCTCCCGCTGAACTATCAGATCGTATTTGAAATAATTTTTTTACAAAAAAGTTCTTACTAAAGTATATATTTAATTATACGTTTCTACGTGAAAAAGTCAACGATTAAATTTTAGCGATTACATAACTTTTGTTGTTTTTGTTGAATAAAAAAAATTTTGTTCTTATATACTGTTAGTTAAGGGGGATTATATGAATTCTTCACTTCAAAAATATCTAGAACAGCAAATGTTTGTAGAGATTATTTACCTTTCAAATAGTGGTAGCTTTACGCAAAGCTAAATGCAAATTCTTGAGATGAAAAATGATACAATCCGAGCTTATTGCACCCTTCGTAAAATGAACCGATCCCTTAAAACCAGTAATATTCTCTCTTTACGTTCAATTCGAACATTCAACGATTTGGGATAACTTCTATGTATCTTGCTTTTATCCCGCATTAACGGGCAGTAAGACCCCCTTCAAGCCTTAGGAGAATCGAAGTAGCGTAGGTGGGGGACAACTGCCCGTAAAATCCCGATTGGTTCAACTAACAATCAGTGGGGGATGAAGACCCCCCACTGATTGAAGTTTCACTTTATAAACAATTATGAACACTCCTCCCCTGTTCTCCTTTAATTGATTAGGTTCGTTTGATTTCTCCAATCAAGATCACTAAAAACTTTTTACTCTCATTTTTATATCATCAATGAAGATATTGATCAATAATTGTGATAAAATATTCCCGTAAACCCTTTCAATCATTTTCTTTAGGGGGTGTTATTTTGGTCGATCAGCCAAAAGGAACGATTAAGGATAGAAAGTTTACAAGCAAGGAATTAGATGAAGAGCTTGAGCTGCTCGTTTATTTTCCGCCCAACTATTCTCCTCTATATAAATATACCGTTGTCATTGCCCAAGATGGCCGCGATTATTTTCAAATGGGGCGAATTGGACGAATAGCAGATGAACTACTTCGTAAAGATGAAATCGAAGATCTCATTATTGTAGGGATCCCGTATCGTGATGTACATGACCGGAGAAAGAAATATCATCCTGATGGCGAACAGCATGCGGCTTACATACGTTTTCTCGCCCATGAGCTGGTTCCGTATTTGGATGAGGAGTTCCCTACTTATCAAATAGGTACTGGGAGAGTTTTGATTGGCGATTCCCTTGGAGCTACTGTTTCCCTGCTTACAGCATTAAAGTATCCTCACACATTTGGAAAGTGTATTCTCCAATCACCACTTGTGAACAATGAAGTGATGAATGCTGTTAGGGATTTCGAAGAACCACATTTAGTTGAGCTTTACCATGTAATCGGCAAAGGCGAAACAGAAGTTCCAACAACTGATGGAGGCATAAGCAACTTCATTGAACCGAACCGCAAGTTAAGTACCCTTATTAAGAAAAAAGGATTTGCTTACTTCTATGACGAATTTGATGGTAAGCATACGTGGAAGTATTGGCAAGCAGATTTAAAACGGGCATTTACGGAAATGCTTTAATCCTAATCATCTTTTTTGAAGATGACGAAGTTTATTAAAATTTGTTATAATAATTTCATATTTTTATTTTTTAAAAATTCAGTGTCAATCTGGGAGGGAACTTTATGAACTATGGCGTCGCTATTTTTCCATCTAAACAGCTTCAAGATAAAGTAAATTCGTACCGTAAACGCTACGACCCAAATTATGCGCTAATCTCACCTCATATTACGCTTAAGTACACTTTTTTTGCAACTGAATCAGAAATTGAAACAGTAGCGGAACAATTAAAAAACATCGCCCAATCCCATAAGCCATTTAAGTTAAATGTAGTGAAACCGAGTACCTTTCAACCCGTAAACAACACGATTTTTTTTAAAGTTGAATTAAATCCTGAACTTGAAAGTTTGCATAAAGAAATGAACCATGCTGATTTCTTCGGTGGTCCATCTCCATATGCATTTGTTCCACATATTACAATCGGCCAAAAACTTTCAGATGATGAACATTCCGATGTATTAGGTCAGATTAGAATGCTTGACGTTACACACGAAGAAGAAGTAGACAGATTTCACCTTCTTTATCAATTAGAGAATGGTTCATGGACTGTTTATGAGACATTTAGACTTGGAGAAGAGGAATAATATTAATGAACGTAAAAATGGTTACAAGCACCGAAGAGAGAGAACTTGCTTATTCTATACGTAAAAAGGTTTTTGTCGAGGAACAAAATGTTCCACTTGAAGAGGAAATTGATCAATATGAAGATGAATGTGCCCATTTCCTCCTCTTTAATGACGAGGATGCCCCTATCGGCAACGGTCGCTTCCGTATTTTAGACGGAATTGGCAAGGTACAAAGGATCTGTGTTCTCTCTGAGTTTAGAGGGAACGGCGCTGGACAAACGATTATGAATGCGATTGAAGACTATGCAAAAAAGCAAGATCTTTCTAAATTAAAACTAGACGCACAGACGCAAGCCATTCCCTTTTATGAACGATTAGGATACCGCGAGGCATCTGAGGAATTTATGGATGCAGGCATTCCCCATCGAACAATGATTAAAGATATATAAACGAGCCCCCGGAGACAAATTTCCGGGGTTTTTTATATTTCAGAAGTCCAGCATTCCCCCCCCAAAAAAACTTTTTTATAAAAATTCCACATTTAACACTGCCACTTCGCCCTTTTTTTCATATTGTATTGTAAGAAACGATAAGGAGGGGATTTTTGTGAGTGAAAAAGAACTTAATTTGGGTGATTCTCATAAAAAATTGATGGAATTATTAGTATCGCGGACTTTGCGTAAAAACGGTTTTAAAAAAGAATCCATTGATCTTTCTGAAAGAGAAAAGAAAAATCTAAAGGAAACCGTCGAATTGCTTCAGAAACAGTCACAGTCTTTTATTGACCAGCAGAATAACATTACTGAACAAGACGTTAATCCAATCACTAATGTATACGACGGGGAAAAGTAACCTACCTCCCTTAAGTTCTTGCAAATTTCATAAACAAAAATTCAAAAAAAATAGACGTTTGCATTGATATAATCGTCCAAACATCGTTTCTCGAACCGCATATTTTAATAGGGACCCAAATAAAAGGAGGATAAAGTAATGAATCAAAATGAATTTCGCACAGGCAATTCTTGCGAACATAGCGAGAACAGATGGTCAGCTTTAGATTCTCGTTCTGATCATCCATTAGCAGAATTTTGCGATAATCGTCGTGGAGGCATCGAGCAAGAAGCAAGACAAGAGAATGTGGAGTACCAACTATCCGAAGAGCTAGTATATATCAAAGACTCATGTGATGTTCGAGTAACTTCAACAGATGTAAAAGCAGCTCTATCTCTCCAAGCCGCCTTACAAGCTGCCATTGCTGTAATTGTTAGTATCACCGTTGGCAGCAGCGAAAGTGCTGAAAGAATTACTCAAGAATTGCTTCAGTCTTCTAAAATCAGCCAAATTTCACGCCAAAAAACAATTATCGAGAACTCTCGTGACGTTGAGGTAGTAACTACGGATGCTCAGGTTGCCGTTAACATTCAGCTATTGCTTCAATTATTGCTTGCTCTAATCGTTGAAGTAGACGTTTTATAAGAATCAAATAATTGAAATACACAAAAGGACACATTCGTGTCCTTTTATGTGTTCACTAGATTCTTTGATTAAATAGTCCTCCTTTCCCCGTTAAATCTGCTGTTATTTTCTCTACTACATATGCAGGTACTTGCATTTTATAGGGTGTTGAATTTTGTGGATTAACTAATGCTTTCTTTGTTTCTGGTTTAGGCGAAATCATGTTCTCAATCTGCTTGTCTTTATCTTGATTAAGGTGCTGAAATGAAGGAAGTGGAAAGATTGGCGACATACTACCAATTGATTTTACAGAACATTTCTTTGCAGCGACCGTTCTGTTTGCATATTGAATATATTCAAATTGTGTAATTGGTATGATGTATCCCATTCTCCTCACCTCTAGAATTTTTTATTTTCCCTTTTCCACCATGAAAAGGCAAACAACATTACCATCGTTTTATGATGTACATTTTACTATTTCAAGTCTATAGTATGTTAGTTTCACTTTACCCTATGTTCTGGTATCATGAATCATACAAACAACTATGATGTTAAAACGCCACCATTTACCATGAAGGAACAATCATATAACAACTATTGAATGAGATTTGAGGTTTTTTTTATATGCAAGCAGCAAAAATAAAAAATGAAATGATCCATTTAGCCACTACATCTGCCGAACAGCTTCAGGAAGTATATGATAAAGGCAAGCGCGGGGAACTGACTTGTCCATCATGTGGTCTTCCCGTGAAGTTATTCTTAGGCATAAGTAATCCACCTCATTTCAGTCACATTTCACCTGGAATTACGGATTGCTCGTTCCCTTTACTTGACGTTTCAGTTAAACAAAATAATCCTATTTCGATCGACTATAAAGAAGAAAACGGATTTAAGATTCCAAAAGGTCGCACCATTACAAAAGATCAACCTGAATGTGTACCGGTTAAAAGCAGTACATGTATCACAGGTAATCCCGAATTCACAAATGTAAAGCAAAGTCAGCTTCTTGTTGATGATCCATACTTTGACAAACTTTGCAATCATGGAGTGAGTTTGGACAAGGAACAAGCAGCCGCAATAACCACAATTGATGGCCCCCTCCTTGTTCTTTCTGGAGCTGGTAGCGGAAAAACTAGAGTGTTAACTGTCCGAACAGCTTATATGCTTTCGGCAAAAAACATCGATCCTAAGTCCATAATGCTTGTTACTTTTACAGCCAAGGCTGCCAAAGAAATGAAGGAACGACTGCTCTCCTATCCTGAAATGAATCCCATGCTCGTCAATCAATTAGTAACCGGCACTTTTCATAGTATTTTTTATAAAATCCTCCTCTTTCATGAACCAGATAAGTGGCGTCGTGATTTACTAATGAAATGGGAATGGGAACGTACAAGAATTCTTAAACTAGCTGGCAAAGAAATTGGGCTGGATGAAAAGGAATTTGCGTATGATCAAGCACTTCAACAAATTGGTCTTTGGAAAAATTCCTTGTTATTTCCAAATGAAATCAAGGCAAAAGATGAATGGGAAACATCTTGTTTGTCTCTTTATAAAAGCTATGAAGATTATAAATCACAGACAGGTAGCTATGACTTTGATGATATGTTGATTGGCTGTTATTCATTTTTCAAAAATAATCCAGATGTTCTAGCAAAATATCAGAAGCGTTTTGACTATTTCCTCATTGATGAATTTCAGGATATTAATAAAGTTCAATACGCATTGATCCAACTCCTGTCTGCTCGAACAAAAAATGTCTGTGTAGTCGGTGATGACGATCAAGCAATCTACGCATTTCGTGGCAGTGACCCATCATTTATCTTGCATTTTGAACGAGATTTCCCAGGAGCTAAAGTCGTAAAACTGACAGAAAATTTTCGCTCATCACATGAAATTGTTGCCACCGCCAACCGGATGATCAAAAAAAATCAGAACAGGCATCCGAAAACGATGAAAGCTCAGCATAATAATGGCAAACCTGCACTACTCTTTTATCCTTTTGACGAGGAAACAGAAGCAACGATGATTGTTCATGATATCCAGGAAAGAATTCTAGAAGGCGCGAACCCAAGTGATTTTGCAATTCTTTATCGGACTCATGCAATGTCACGAGCGATTTTCGAGAGACTAGCCACATCCAATCTTCCTTTTGTTATTGAAAAAGATGCGGATAGTTTTTATCAACGAAGAATCATTAACAGTATGCTTGCTTATTTACGATTAAGCAGCCAACCTGAGGATGTCAATCCAGTCGGGGACATTTTATCATCTTTATTTTTAAAACAAAGTGTGCTGCAGGATATGAAGGCTCAAACGATTCTACAGGATTGTGACTTTATTGATGCTCTTGCTTTCGTCAAAACAGCTCATCCTTTTCAAGAACGTAAACTTAAATCGTTACCTAAAATAATCCGCAGTTTAAAAGGGATGACACCTTCCGTTGCTCTTTTAGTCATTGAAAAGGAAATTGGGTTTGCAGACTTTGTGAAGAAACGCGGGAACGAAGGCAATATAGAGAAAGGCTCTGATGATATTCGTGACTTGAAGGTAGCAGCTAAACGGTTCCATTCAGTAGCTGAATTCCTTGAACATGTGGAACATATGTCTGCTATGGTACATGAAGTGAAACAGCTATCAAAGCATTTCCATGATGCAATCCAGTTAACAACCATACATCGTTCAAAAGGTCTCGAATATAAATATGTGTATGTACTTAGTGCTGTTGATGGCAGCCTCCCTCATGACTTCGCACTTGAGTCACATCGTAAAGGTGACACTGAACCACTGGAAGAGGAGCGCAGACTGCTATATGTTGCGATGACAAGAGCAAAAGACGGTCTATTCCTATCCATACCACAAACACGAAGAGGTAAAACAGCATACCCTTCTAGATTCCTGAGATTTTGAACCGGATAATTAGGGAAATTATTATTTTCTACATGATGATAGTATGAATAAAGACAGCGGTCATTACACCGCTGTCTTTTTCATTTACATATTATTTTTTACCATTTAACATATTCGCTAATGTACTAAAATCCAGACTTTTTCCATCTTTAACAATTGACTCGACAATTTTATTTTCCGTTTCTTGATTAACTGGCTTATTAGCAATTTGGGAAACGCGTTTAATCACATTGCGCACTGTTGCTTCATCCTTAAAATTTGCACCTTGCAGCGAATTTGCTAATTCAAATACATCCTTCATACTTACACCCGTTTTGCTTTCAATGTTTTTAAAAAATTGGTTTTCCATTAAAAAGCCCTCCTTCTCTGCAACTATTCTATGCAGTCTAAAAGAGTTATGTGCCTAAAAAGGATGGCATGCAAAAAACAAATAACAATGATCGATCATTCAAAGTACCTAAAGACTATGTAAGCAGGAAATGTGGTGTAATTTGTTCCCTTGTCAGGTAATTATCTTTGTTATCAAATCAATTCTAACCAATACGAATTTAATTAGCTTTTTTAAGAAACCCTCTATTCCATTAAAAACGGAACAGGCCTATACTGCCTATTCCATCTTTAGTATATTCATTAGCAGAAAGAAGCTCCGACAATAATTAATAAAATAAACAAAACGACGATTAATACAAACCCAGAACCATAACCGCCCGTATTGCCGCCGTAGCCGTAGCCACTACAGCAACCACCGCCGTAGCCACCACCATAACCGAAACCGAACATATAGCTTCACCTCACTTTTCGAATAGCTCACTTTTAACATATGTAGAAGATGACAAGTGTGTATAGGCCTTCTCCTAATTCTTTGCTACCTAATTCGAAAAGTAGGAATCATAGTCACCCCTTTGGTTTGAAAACAAGAGCTCCGATAAATCCAAAGATAATTGCAGCTGAAATACCTGAGCTCGTAATTTCAAACATCCCTGTTAATACACCAATAACTCCGTGTTGTTCGGCTTCCTGCATGGCTCCATGGACGAGAGAATTCCCAAAGGAAGTGATTGGTATACTTGCCCCTGCTCCAGCAAAATCAATTAAGTAATCATAAAGTCCAAATCCGCTTAATATTGCGCCTGTAACAACGAGTACGCTCAAAGTATGGCCTGGCGTTAACTTTGCAACATCAAATAATAGTTGGCCGATTACACAAATCAGCCCACCTATGACGAACGCCCAAAAAAACATTGGCAGCATGAATCTTCCCTTCCTTTCATTAAGTTTCTAAAAAATTAGAGAGTACCTGCTCCATACTCAATTGCCACCGCATGTGCTATACATGGAATACTTTCATTTTGTTGTACAGTAAGCGGCGATAATAAGGCTCCCGTTGCGACAAACAATATCCGTTTCAATTTCCCTACCTTCATTTGATTTAATATGTGGCCATAGAGAACGGTTGCTGAGCAACCAGCTCCACTACCTCCTGATAAAACAGGTTGATTGCTTTTGTATATCATCAAACCACAATCCCGAAACTTGTCTTTGGGCATATCGAACCCTTTTTGACTTAATAAATCATACGCTGTTTCCCGGCCAACATAGCCAAGATCCCCCGTGATGATTGCATCATAATAATCACTTGTACGCTTAAAATCGCGGAAATGGGCCAATATTGTGTCCACAGCAGCTGGAGCCATTGCACCGCCCATATTGAATGGATCATTTATCCCCATATCAATAACCTTGCCAATTGTAGCAGATAGAATATGCGCAGCAGGGCTATCCCCGTTTTTAGCCTGGGAAACAAGTGCAACTCCTGCTCCTGTAATGGTCCATTGTGCAGTTGGCGGCTTCTGCCCTCCATATTCAGTCGGATATCGAAATTGCTTTTCAATGGCTGCATTATGGCTAGAAGCTCCTGTAAGCACATGATATGCGCCCGAATAATTCACAATATATGCAGCAAGAGCCAGCCCCTCCATCGATGTCGAGCAAGCTCCAAACAAGCCAAAATAAGGAATAGCATTTGTTCTAGCTGCAAAGCTCGTCGGTGTAATTTGGTTAACTAGGTCACCAGCCAGAAAAAATTGCACATCTTCTTTTTTTACCGTTCCTTTTTCAAGTGCAATTTGTACAGCTTCTTCAAGCAAAAGCCGATGCGCCTTTTCATAGGAATCTTTTCCCATCCATAAATCTTCATGCAGAAGATCAAAATCTTTTGCCAAATGACCGTTCGCTTCAAAAGGCCCCCCTGTTACACCTGTGGAAGTTATGACAGGTTTGTTGGCAAATGTCCATGATTGCTTTCCTATTAGCATCTTTACCCTCCTAGCATACTAAAGAGTGTTTTTATAAGTGCGACAACGAAAGCGGAAAAAACACCGAATACAATGACAGATCCTGCAAGCTTGAACATATTGCCTCCTACTCCAAGTACAAAGCCTTCTGTTCTGTGCTCGATCGCAGCTGAAATAATCGCATTTCCAAATCCAGTAACTGGAACTGCACTGCCTGCACCTGCAAATTGTCCGATTCGATCATAAATACCAAAACCTGTGAGTAGTAAAGCAATGAAGACCATAGTTGCACTTGTAGGATTCCCAACCGTTTGTTCAGTAAAATTAAAAAAATAAATATAGAAGTATGAAATCGCCTGTCCGACTGTACAAAAGAGACCACCAACTAAAAATGCTTTGACACAATTTTTCGCAATTGGTCGCTTTAGTTCATGCTTTGCTTGTAGTTTTTCGTAATTCTTTTGTTCAATGGTTTTGTTTTTCTCTTGTTGTTTCGGCATTCATGACCCCTCTTTTTTATGTTTTTTCTTCCTTCAATTCGATAATTTGTTTAAATTCCTTTTTGGCTTTTTCCCTAGGAATATCATTCTCACGCAATAATTTATTTAATCTCACTGCTTCAAGAAAAATTTTATAATCACTTGAAACAACGAAATGTATTCCTTCAAATTTTTTATTGAGATCTTTTGTTAGTTTTTTCTCAATCTGCTTCATTCGAAATCTGTGTAGATGTTTTATTTTATAAGCAACAAGCATCTCTTTTCCATTTTTTACAATGACAACATCATAAATATGGTCATTCTTCGTAACTACCTTCTTCACAGCTTCTTCGTTACCAATCTTACTATCTGTTGCATCAATTATATCCATTGGCTTTGGATTCGTTTGTTTTAACAGAGCGAGCCTTTCTGTTTTGCCGTCACCATTCGATGCACATCCACTTAGAAAAAGAATAAAAATAACAAGGAACTGTAAGTATAAACGTATCGTCATCATTTCACTTCCTACTTTTAGGTTTATCTATTATTATCTTTAATCATTAATCATTTTATGAATGGTAGGATAAGGAAGCACACAAACAAATCCTAACTCCATATATTAAGGTTTCTTGTACCTAAATATGTAAGATTACGTTAGTCAGACACCAAAGCAAATTGAAATAGCATATACTAAAAAAAATAACCCGATCCCTAAAACTCGGATCAGGCATTATGCAAACTCCATTCAATTTTTCTTTTGATTACAGCCACAACCTTTTTTCAGCTTATTTTGCGAACTTTTTTTAATTGGCTGTGCATATGGTACATTAATTATCTTTTTATTCATAATACACCTTCTTCCTGTAAAAGGAATATAAGACAGTATATGATTAGGTTTGTCAGTTGTATATATTAGTTGCCTATCCATTTGCTAATTATTACCTCAATAATGGAACCAATTGCAGCTACAGCTAAAATAAGAATGATAAAGCTCCCTGTTTTAGCACCTGCAAGAAATAAAAGGGTTATTCCAACGCTGACCCAAATCCCAGTACACCAAAAACAGCTTAATAATTCGCCAATCCATTTTTTCAACCCTTTTTCTTTTGGTAAAAGATAAATGTCTTTGGTACCATCCTCATTCGTTTCTTCTACCTCATTAAAAAAAGGGCTTCTGAGAAATTCAGTAATTTTGTCGTATACAATCAGCCTCGTCAATCTAAAAGATGCAAGGCCAAGAATAAGAATAGTTACAAATGATATTTCCTGAACTATCATTTAACGCCTCCAGAAATTAGAGAATTCTTAAATCAGAAAGTTCATGAAGGGGGATGCTTTGGATATGACTGCCTACTTTAATTTTAATGATGTCATTTCGTTTACTTATCACTTGAAAACGAACGGTTTGACCGCCAATTGAAGCTTCACAAAATGGTTTAGGATCCTTTTTAATTAAGTCTGTGAGAACACTTCTCATTTTTTTTACTTCTGGTGAATCTTTTTGCTGTTCTTGAACTTGATTCTCCTGATTGGCACCGGAAATAACTCGAACATTTCCTTGTGGTTCATGAAGATCTTTCTTAATTTTTTGAATAGAGTCAAGTTCTGTTTCGATTTCGCCTAATGCATCGTACACACCAAATTCTCGTTTAATTTGATCTAACTTAGCATCTCCAGCTTCCTTTTTTATACGTTCTTCTTCATTTTCTGCGGTAAGGACTTCTTCTGATCCTTTATCATGATCATTTTCCTTCTTTTTTTTCGTTTTCGTTCGGTATACTTCTTGCATTTCCGGCCTTTCGGGTTCTGTGATTTTCGGTTGCACAATATAGAAAAGTGGTTTAGAGTTTTTTTCATCAGACATTCCCAATACCTCCTTCAAATAGAAATAACCGATAATGATTCAAGCTCTTTAATCGTATATGGGACTACTCTCTTTCCATATTTATGCCTGATATAAACAAAATCATTTGTCTTACTTTCAAACCTGCCAATGAAGGTCATTCCATTATGTGTAAAACGGCAAAGTGGTTTCGGACCGTAAATAGGGAGTCTAGCTAATATTTCAAGATTTACGATAGCTTCTTTATATCGACTATTCTGCGTTTTTATACGGATCTGTTTCACAGACAAAGTTGCCTCTTTACTCTTTAATTTTCCATTCATAAAGAACCTCCTCGTATACGTGAAAACAGGGGATCGAGTTAACACTCTTGCTGAAAATAATCAAGAAATTTTTCCGTCTATGTATCATTTATACGGTTTCTTTTTCTATTTATGACATTTGATTTTTCTAAAATAAGTACTTCCTCTTATAAGACAAAAACAAGAGGGTGTCTAAAATGACCCCTCTTGTGAAAACTAGCTATACTTAGTCTTTAATTCGCGTACATTCTTCTGTACCTAGTCAGTGCTCATCTGTCATAAAGTGAAACTTCAATCAGTGGGGGTTTTCTTCATCCCCCACTGATTGTTAGTTGAACCAATCGGGCTTTTACGGGCAGTTATCCCCCACCTACGCTTCCTCGGTTCCTCTGAGCCTTGAGGTAGGGTTTTACTGCCCGTTAAAGCGGGATAAACACTGTTGTTCATTAAAAAGAGGCCTGCCCTCGAAAACTATCTACAATTCAGAATCAGTTTGTCCTACAAAATTCTGTGTATATAGTATGAGGTCAGACCTTAATGAGGCAGACACCTAATTATTTATCCCATTATATGATAGCCAGAATCTACATGGATGTTTTCTCCTGTAATACCACGAGACATATCGCTAAACAAGAAGGTCGCTGTGTCACCAACTTCTTCAGGAGTTGTCGTTCTCTTCAATGGTGATTCTTCTTCAATTTTTCTCAAAATTGAGTTGAAGTCGCTAACTCCTTTTGCAGAGAGTGTACGAATCGGACCTGCTGAAATACTATTGACACGAATGCCATATTTACCAAGATCGTAAGCGAGATAGCGGACATTTGCTTCAAGAGATGCTTTAGCAACACCCATGATGTTATAATTCGGCATAACTCTTTCCCCACCTAGGTAAGACATTGTTACGATACTTCCGCCTTCAGCCATTAAATCTTTAGCTGCTTTTGCAACGGCTGTTAGAGAGAAAGAACTAATATTATGCGCTAGTAAGAAACCATCGCGTGTCGTATCCACAAACTCTCCATCCAATTCCTCTTTATTCGCAAAGGCAATACAATGAGCAATTCCATGTATGAGACCAACTTTTTCTTTAATTTTTGCAAAGCATGCTGTAATCTGTTCATCATTTGTAACGTCACATTGAAGAATGAGCGATGGTTCACCTTCTAATGTACCTGCAAGCTCTCTAACGCTTCTTTCCGTTCGGTCCCGACCATATGTAAAAATCAACTTTGCGCCAGCTCCATGGAGAGATCTAGCCACTCCCCAAGCGATACTTCGCTTATTCGCTACACCCATAATCATAAATGTTTTTCCTTTTAAAGAAAAAGTCATAGTAAAATCCCCCTGAATTGATACAAGTTATTAGTACCAGATAATAAATTAGTATAGCAAAGAATAATCAATAACTCAAATTTCACCTACAGTAAGCAATAGTTGTTGCAAACGTAAAACAATACAATTAACAAATATCGGCATATTTTGTTTAGTATTGCTGCTCGTATTTTACGCAATACTATATAAATCATGTATTTTCCCTATCCCAACATTCTTTGTTAGCTACCATTAACATGACTGAATAAAAGAAGATTGCTGTAGACCCACCCGCTTTACGTTTGATACTATTTCAAGAGGCTTTTTAGAATTGAGGTGGATGAATATTGGGAAAAAGAGAAGCCATTGCAAAAAAAGTTGCTTGGATCAGTTTATGGAGTAATATTGCTTTAACTTTAGGAAAAATGCTAATCGGATGGACAGCAAATAGTGATGCTGTTTTTGCAGATGGGATTCATTCAGCTGCAGATGTTTTTGCATCTGTTATTGTGCTATTAGTCCTTAAAATTTCGAATAAACCAGCCGATAAAGAACATCCATACGGCCATGGAAAAGCGGAAATTATTGTATCAGGAATCATTGGGATTTTATTAACACTCGTTTCAATTTACATAGTCTTCGAATCGATTAGTGGATTTTTCCACCCAATTGAAGCTCCAAATATTCTTGCTTTATGGATTGCCCTTCTTTCATACGGACTAAAAGAATATTTATACAGATACTCACTTAGGATTGCAAAACAACAAAAAAGCAAGGCAATCGAAGCAATCGCCTTAGATCACAAAGCAGACATAGTGGCATCTATTGCTGCTGCAGTGGGGGTATTGCTATCTATTATAGGGGATCATCTTCAGATCTTTTATTTAATGTATGCCGATAAAGTAGCGAGTTTGTTCGTCGCTTATTTAATTTTCAAAATAGCCAAGGAAATGCTTACTGAAGCCTTCGATATCCTTCTTGAACGAAGCGTAGATACGGAAACTATTAATGCTTATATTTCAATCATTTCAGAATTCCAAGAAGTAAAAAGAATCGATAAAATTCGTGCTAGAGAACTTGGACATTATATTATTGTCGATTTAAGAATTTCAGTTGATCATACAAAAACAATCAAAGAAGGCCATGACCTTTCTAGAGAAATTAAATATGCAATAATGACGAAATTTGACAATGTTCAAGAAGTACTCATTCACCTGAATCCCTATTTTTCCGAATAGAAAAGATCTAGACAAAAAGAAATCAAAAAAATGACGGAATATTTCCCGTCATTTTTTCATACTAAACCTGTATGGCGTTAAAACGCCACCATTGACCATGAAGGTTAAATCATATACACGCTACACTCACCTAATCCCAATGGTGGCGGTGCGAATCCAGATTTCGGGGTACTTTCTATACTAAAAGTAGTATACCTGCTAAATAAACTTGGCTATATTAATAAGTTGCGAAGCCCCGTCCCTTTTCCTTAAAGTAAATAGTTCATGAACATGGTAGCCATACCAAAATAAACAAAAATACTGATAATGTCATTGATCGTTGTAATAAATGGCCCTGAAGCTACTGCAGGGTCTATTTTCAGTTTATGCATAATAAGTGGGACGAGTGATCCTGCAAGTGTAGCAAAAATTAATGTTGTAAAAATAGAAATTCCAACCAAGCTTCCAAGAATTAGATCACGTTGCCAAATATAAACGACGAGCGTAACAATGACTCCACAAACGAATCCCGTAATAAGCCCTGTTCCTGCTTCTCTCATGACTAGCTTCCATTTACTCTCATGCTCTAAATCACCCGTTGCAATCCCGCGAACGGCCACGGCAAGTGCTTGGGTACCCGTATTTCCAGCCATTCCGCCGATTAACGGAATAAACACGGCAAGAATTGCCTTTTGACTTAGTGTCTCCTCAAATCGGCCGATTAAGCTTGCTGTCATCATCCCGAGAAATAACAGAATAACAAGCCATGGCAGACGCTTCCTTGCCGCAGATATTGGGCTCTTATCGACAGTATCAAGATCAGATACACCAGCAAGCTTAGAATAATCATCTGATGCTTCTTCATCCATAACATCAATAATATCATCGACTGTAATAATACCTAATAAATGATTCTGAAAATCAACAACTGGCATCGCTAGAAAATTATAATCACGTATCTGCCGTGCCACTTCCTCCTGATCCTCTGTGACAGAAACAGAGACTACCCGGTCATCCAAAATTTCAGAAATCATCGTATCATCATCACTGACAATCAATGTCCGTAACGAGAGAACACCTACTAGTTTTTTATTCACGTCAACAACAAATATATAGTAAATCGTTTCAGCTTTTGGAGCTTCTTTTTTCAATATATACATGGCAGATCGAACGGTTTGGTTAGCCTCAATCGCCACGAATTCTGTCGTCATGATACTACCAGCTGTATATTCCTTATAACTTAACAATTCTTTAAGCTCACGCGCAGATTCATCATTCATGATGGTTAAATAACTGCCAGCTTGTTCTGAATCTATTTCATTTAGAACATCGGCAGCATCATCGGCGTACATAAGTGAAAGCATTTCAGCCGCGTAAACAGGATCCATTTCAGCTAGGAGACCTTCGTATTCTGTTTCGTCAATTTTCATGATTTCAAACAATGTAGCCATTTCTTTTGGTGATAAATAATGATAGACCTTCGGACGCAGTTCTTCATTCAGACTCGTAAAAAAGTTCGCTTGATCGTATGGGTGTGACTCAATGAACTCAGATCTGAATATGTCAATTTGGTCATCTATTAAAGCTTGAATAAGCAATTCTTCATTAATTTGGCTATTTTGCCTTTTTTGAGAATCCGCTGTTCCCATTATACTTCCTCCTTTCATAAATACTTCCTTATAAAGTGAAACTTCAATCATTGAGGGTTACTGTCTGTTAATGCGAAATAAAAATATCATACATATTCTTTTCATTATTCGTACACCTTAGTGATAACATATAAGTATATCTCATTTAATACTATTCCAACAAGTTTGCAGGTGAAACAATGAAAATTGACATTATTGGTGATATTCATGGTTGTTACAACGAATTTATCCAATTAACCGAAGAATTAGGCTACTCTTGGAAAACAGGGTATCCCGTTCATCCTGACGGTAGAATCCTAGGTTTCGTAGGTGATCTTACGGATAGAGGTCCTCAATCATTAAAAGTCATTGAATCCGTATATGAACTAACGATCGTTCATAAATTGGCCCTATATGCTCCAGGCAATCATTGCAATAAGCTGTATCGCTATTTTTCTGGAAACAAGGTACAGATTACGCACGGACTTGAAACGACAGTAGCTGAATATAAAGAGCTACCTGTACGCGAGCAAAAAATAATCCGCAAGAAATTCATGGACTTATACGAACAATCTCCACTCTACCAAGTCATTGATAATGAAAAACTTATAATTGCTCACGCAGGTATCCGGTCCGATTATATTGGAAAAATGAATGATAAAGTGAAGTCATTTGTCCTATATGGTGATGTTTCCGGTGCAAAGCATCCTGATGGCTCCCCTGTTAGGCGGGATTGGGCTCTATTCTATCACGGTCATGCTACAATCATTTATGGTCATACCCCGGTATTAGAACCAAGAAAAGTAAACAGAACTTATAATATCGATACAGGCTGTGTATTCGGTGGAAAACTGACTGCACTTCGTTATCCCGAATTAGAAATGATTTCTGTACCATCTACTCTGCCTTTTTTTGCAGAAAAATTCAAGACAAGTTTTGATGAATCATGAAGATTCTTTTTAAAAAGCCTGTCTAAAAAATCAAAGGGCCAGACCTCACAATTCCTAGATACAGTCCATTGATGTGTATGTAACACTTTAAACTGTATATAGAGTGAATGGTCTGACCCATAGACATTCTTTGTTTAACCTTAGTAAATAAGTGTAAGAAGTTGTAGAAAATCCGCAGGTGGTTTCTCCTGAAAAGTAAGAATAGTTCCTGTAATTGGATGAATAAATGTTATTTGACAGCAATGCAAAGCTTGTCTCGATATTCGATCAAGCTGTCCGCCATACAAATCATCTCCACAAAGAGGATGACCGATATAAGCAAGGTGAACACGGATTTGATGCGTTCTCCCTGTTAACAGTTGCAACGATAGATAAGTATGATTCACTCCAGACTGCAATACCTTAAATTTCGTACAGGCATATTGACCATCTGCTCTTACCTCACGCTCGATAATACTCGTCTCTTTCCTCCCAATCGGAGCTTCTATCTTCCCTTGCTCCTCCAAATTCCCTTCAACAACCGCTTCATACCTTCTGCGAACCTTTCCTGCCTTCTGCTGTTCACTTAGGAGGTGATGGATATGGCGATGTTTCGCTACTAACACTAACCCCGAAGTATCACGATCCAATCTTGTAACAATATGAACAGTCGCAGTAATGCTGTGTTCCTGATAATACGAAAGTATTGCATTCGCGAGACTCCCTGTTGGATGCTCTCTCGAAGGAATGGTATTCATATTAGCAGGTTTAACCAATACCATTACATAATCATCTTCATAACAAATATGAAGGGGCAACTTTTCTGGAAGCAACCCAATACTCCCAGTTTCAAGCGGGAATTCTGCTGTTACAGTATCTCCCGTCTTAAGTACATGACGAACAGTCACTTCCTCTTTATTGACGGTCAACTTCCCTCCATCAAACTTAATTGCTGTTAATGCGCGTTTTGAAATACCTTGTTCGAAAAGAAAAATTCTTAAAAGCTTTCCCGCATCTTTCTTCTCTACATTCCAATTTAATCGAAATGGGGATCCAATTTTGTCTGACATAAATACCGTAACTCCTTAATTCGCAATAAACGAATCATGCACTCGCTTCCAAAAAGGAAACGGTCTAAACCGCGCAAATCGAATTTTCTCATCCGCTACTCTAAATTGTATCGATTTTACATCTTCATGAAGCAATGAAAGGTGATCAATAGTAATTTGAAAATCAACATTGTTAACAGGCTTCAACATACATGTATGATGAGCAGGCAAGACTAGCGGCGATCCTACCGTCCGAAATACTCGGTTATTAATGGAAGCCATTTCTGCAAGTTGAATCGACGGAATTGACGGATGAATAAGCGCGCCACCCAAAGCTTTATTGTATGCCGTACTCCCTGAAGGGGTTGATACACAAAGCCCATCTCCCCTGAATGTTTCAAAATGCTCACCGCGCATTTCCACATCCATCACAAGTGTACCTTCCACACTTTTAACCGTTGATTCATTCAATGCTAAAAAGCGCGACTCCCTCCCGCCATGCTGATACTTGACAATCACTTCAAGTAGCGGATATTCAACGACCTGAAATGGAGTTTTTGCCAATGCAATCACTAACTTCTCGATTTCCTCTGGAATCCAATCCGCATAAAAACCAAGATGGCCAGTATGAACGCCAACGAAGGCGGTTTTATCAAGGCGGTTTTTATAACGATGAAAGGCATATAGTAAGGTACCGTCTCCCCCAATAGAAATGACTATATCTGGCTTGTCTTCGTCATACTCTAAATTAAAATCTTGGAGATACGTCCTCATTCGATGCATTAAAGTATTTGACTTCGAATCACCTTTTGAGGTTATGGCAAATTTCATACAATCCCACCTTCATGTTTTCTGCTGCTCATTCTTTTGCTTTATCTTTCTTTCGTGAAAAAACGCGCTGGGCTTCCTGTATTTCAAGCCGTATTTGCGACATTTCCTCATCCAGCAAAAAAGCTGCTTCAGCTGCCCGCTGTAGGCGTATTCGAATATCTTCTGGAAAATCTCCGCGATATTTATAATTTAGAGAATGCTCAATCGTTGCCCAAAAATTCATGGCGAGTGTCCGGATCTGTATTTCAATAAGAATCTTTTTTTCACCATGGATCGTTTGGACAGGATACCGAAGAACAACGTGATAGGAACGATAGCCACTCACTTTTTTATGAGAGATATAATTCCGTTCCTCTACGATTTCAAAATCATTTCGGGCCCTTAGTAGCGCAACTACTTTTGTTATATCATCCACAAATTGGCACATCATTCGTAATCCTGCAATATCCTGCATTTCAGTTGCCAATTTATTTAGCGAAATATTTTTCTCTGCTGCTTTATCTAAAATACTTACAATCGGTTTTACTCGACCTGTCACAAATTCAATTGGTGAATGTACATGATCACGCTCAAATTCATTGCGTAATCCTTTAAGTTTTACCTTCAGTTCTTCAACTGCTTGCTTATACGGAGCCAAAAAGTCATCCCAATGTTCCATTGCCACACCACCTGTTCATAGAAAAGCGAAAGCGCCTATTAAAGAACTTCGACTAAGGTTTGCCAAGTCCTGTTGCGAACGCCGAAGTCAACACATCCTTTGCCAGTCCGTCATTCATAAGTCAAGCAAGAAGGACGCAGTAGACTTCACGCCATATAACTTAATTATCCGAAATGCGACTGGATAAAGTGAAACTTCAATCAGTGGGGATCTTACAGACTGTTAAACCGGGATAAAGTGAAACTTCAATCAGTGAGGTGTAGTTCCTCACTGATGGTTAGTTGAACCAATCGGGGTTTTACAGGCTGTTTATCACACCGATTCACACTTTTAAACTTTCTCGATTTATTTAAGATGGGTACAGCCTGTTAAACCGGGATAAACATCTGTTCAACTTTTGCAACAAACTCTTCCCCGTAATTTCCATTTCCCTCAATATTATCAATTAAATAAGTAAGTTCTTCATAGATACTCGGTAATTCTAGTTTTTTATCCCCAGACTTCAGCATAACTGGCAACCTTTCTTCCATAGCCTGTTTCAATGATGCCCATATCGCTTCAGGTAAGAAAATATATGTATAACTTTCAACATTTTCTGCTAAATAAATGAAGGAAATATTATCTGAATCTACAATTACTTGTTCCTTCGGTAATAGATGAGCAATTTCCACTTCTTGATTAGGAATCAAAACAAGATTTCCTGATTCAATAACCGCTTCTACAATATGTATTTTCTCTCTCATAAATCATTCCCCCTCCCATTTTAACGATTATATTTTATCACATCCTACAAGGTATTCCTAAATATTCAGGGTTGTCTTAGCAAATTTTCAAATTCATGACACTTTTCCCTCTTTATTAAACAGAGTTTTACTTGTAGAGTTCCTATACAAACGTATATGATACGAATAAAGTGAAACTTCAATCAGTGTGGACCCCAGCTACGCTTCTTCGATTCCTCAAGCCTTGAATTGGGGATTTACTACCTGTTAATACGGGATAAAAAATAGCTAGAAAGGAAGTACCTAATGAACCAGCATCTTGAAATTGAATTTAAAAATCTACTAACAAAAGCAGAATTCCAGCGATTAAAACAGAGTTTTTCTGTTAAAGACATCGATTTTATCTATCAGGAAAATCACTATTTTGACACACCTCAATTTTCATTAAAGGATAACGAATCAGCACTAAGAATCCGTCATAAAAAAGGACATTATGAGTTAACATTAAAGCAACCCGCAAAAGAGGGTCTACTTGAAACGAATCAGTCGCTCTCAAAAGAAGAAGCCGAATCTCTGCTTCAAGGAAATCGCATTCCCCAAGGTTATATCACCACTTTAATTGCTGAAATGGGCATTGATTCGGATATACAATTTTTCGGCACACTCGGGACAAATCGAGCAGAGTTCGCTTATCAAGGTGGTTTGCTCGTCCTTGATCATAGTCTTTATTTAAATACAGAGGATTTTGAGGTAGAATATGAAGTGACCAATAAATTGGCAGGAAAAGAAATTTTCGAGCAATTGTTAGATAGCCTTCAAATTCCAATTCGAAAAACCGAAAATAAGGTTAGACGATTTTACAAAACTAAGAAGCAGCAATTATAATCACTAGCATATTCAGAGGTGTAAATATTGAAAATAGAAGATTTTAGAACTTTAATAGAACTTCAAGCCCTTCAAGGTTTAAATACAACGACAAGTACAGGAGAAACATCTACTAATGACATGTTTCAAAAGCTCTTATCGGAATACATGACAAAAAATCCAAGTGAACAAACTACTATGCAGACACTAGGAACTGTATATGACAAAATCAGCGAGGCAACTCCCAATATTCGCTTATCAAGTCAACTACCAATCAGTATTTCGCCAAGTTTACCGCCAACCATCCTAAACTCCATTAGCAAAGGTACTGATAAAAAAACAGATTATGATCATGTTATTTGGCAAGCAGCTTTGCAATACAATATCCCTGAAAAGTTGATTAAGTCCGTCATTTTGCAAGAGTCTAACTTTAATGTTGCTGCCAAAAGTCATGCAGGGGCTTCAGGTCTTATGCAACTTATGCCCGCAACAGCAAAAGGTCTTGGCGTAACAGATATCTCAGACCCTATTCAAAATATAATGGCTGGAAGTAAATACCTAAGCAAGATGCTAAACCGTTATAACGGAGATACAGAACTTGCACTTGCTGCCTATAATGCCGGACCAGGAAATGTCGACAAGCATAATGGAATTCCACCATTTAAAGAAACACAAAATTACGTGCAAAAAGTCATGAAAACGTATTTAAGCTAAGAACGATCCTAAAATCAGAATTGAAGCGATATGTGTAAGAAGCACCCAAAGGAGAACAAATCCTTTCAGGTGCTTTTTACTTTGTCCAAAGAGCAAATTTCAATAAGAAATGTTCTATGACTTTGTGTAGTAGTACAGAATATCTAATTTCCTTAAGCTAGATATTTGTTATATTGCAATGGCGTTGTTAAAATGAGAATATACTTATTCTTTTTAAAGGGAGTAATCATCATGACACAAGCGAACCCTACACCATTCGAAGTAATTGGAGAGGCGCTTCTATATAAATTAATCGATGTCTTTTATGATAATGTGAGTCAACATCCGGAATTAAAGCCCATTTTTCCTGAGGAATTATCGGAAACAGTCCGTAAACAAAAACAATTCATGACTCAATATCTAGGAGGCCCCTCTCTCTATACAGAGGAACACGGTCATCCCATGCTAAGGGCCCGTCATCTTCCGTTTGAGATCACTCCCAGTCGTGCCGAAGCATGGCTATCCTGCATGAGGCAAGCAATGGATACAGTCGGACTCGCTGGAGATATAAGAGAGTTTTATTACCATCGTCTTTATTTGACAGCACAACATATGATTAATACTTCCGAACAAGACATGAAAGGAGAAGGAAATTGAGCGCTCAGAAACCAATTTTCAACATATCTAATTGGATTAAATCGCAGCATTGCTATGGAATTGGAAAAAAGCCGATTGAAATCTATGTGTTTATCGACCCAATATGTCCTGAATGCTGGGCGCTTGAGCCTATTATTAAGAAACTCCATATCGAGTATGGTCAATTATTTAGTATCAAGCATGTTGTAAGCGGGAAACTGTCTACCCTTCATAACACAAAAACCAAGTATTATGAAAATATGGCACAAACTTGGGAAAGGACAGCCAGCCGCTCTGGTATGTCGTGTGATGGAAACTTGTGGCTTGAGAATCCAATTTCTTCACCATATGCTGCTTCCATTGCAATTAAGGCAGCTGAATTACAAAGTAGAAAGCTGTCAGCCCGTTTCATTAGAAGATTACAAGAGTTGCTGTTCCTTGACAAGCAGGACATCTCCAATCTCGAAGTCCTAACAAAATGCGCACGTGAAATTGGATTAGATGTGGAGGAATTCCTTAATGACATCACTTCTACAAGTGCAGCAAAGGGATTTCAATGCGATCTGAAGATTACATCTGAGATGGAAGTGAATGAAATACCTTCCCTCGTCTTCTTTAATGAAAATATTGAAGAAGAAGGAATTAAAGTATCCGGCTTGTATGCATATGAGGTGTATGTAAATATTCTTGAAGAAATGCTTGAAAATCTTCCTACTCCCGCAACTCCGCCTTCCCTCGAGGCATTTATACGTTGCTATAAATTTGTCGCAACGAAAGAAATTGAAGTAGTTTATAATATGAATAAACAAGAAGTCGAAAAAGAAATGAAAAAACTTATCCTCAAGCAATTTGTAGAAAAAATCCCTGCCAAATACGGAACCTTCTGGAGATATATCGAAAATAAACACGATTCATTTAAATAAGAGCCTGTCTTGACAGGTCTCCTATTATGCAAAAAACCTAGCAAATCGCGAATTTGCTAGGTTTTTTTATCTATTTATACGAACAAAGGGGATGGGAGAAATTTTTCACGATCAAACAAAGGGGTATAAGTTTGTTTGTGATTAACTTCACAACAATAATATAACATGATTCACACTTCTAAGCAACAACTATGTGATTTAATTCACAAGAAAGATTTGGTAATGCCTTGGAGTAGCGGTTTTACTGTCCGTTAATGTGGGGTATAAAAGCAAAGCTCCCAATAATGGTTGACAAGCATAAGATTCTACCAAGATCGGGATTGCCAGCAGGAACCGAGATTTCCAGGCCTAAATGGGCATTTTCCAGCCCAAAACGCGTTTCTCATTCCAACATGAGAAAATCCCAGCAAATCGCGAATTTGCTGGGATTTCCTATCTATAATATACGAACAAAGGGGATGGGAGAAATTCTTCACGGTCAAACAAAGGGGTATAAGTTTGTTTGTGATTAACTTCACAACAATAATATAACAATATATACGACATTTTTCAACATAATATGACTTTCTTCACAAAATTGTCATATTTTTAGAATGTAGATGCATAGTTTATAGAGAGAATACTTCTGGAGGTAAGTAACATGAAAACTATCTTATTCTTATTATTGATTCTGATCTCACTTTCCCTGCATTTTTTAGCTTTTCTAGGACTATTCCCTCTATACATCAGTTCACCTATTCTTTTTCTTACCCTATTTATCATTGTCTTTACTTTCAGTCAGAAAAATCGGTTCAAAGGTTATTAGAGAGCGCTTTATCGATTATTAGTACCTTTACGTTTTCATCATACAAAACTGTATGACGCTATAACGCCACCATTTACTATGAAGGATTAACCCTGTAACACGCCACGCTCATCTCATCACAATGGTGGCGGTGCGAAGCTGGATTTTGGAGTTCTTTCTATAATAAAAGAAGGATTCCTTCTATGTAGATTGGCTATATTAAAGGTTACTCAAAAAGGAGGATAAAAATAGCTGTCGAATTTCTCGGCTCTTTTTATCCTCCTTTTTGAACACGCACTATTAGTAAGTCGCGAAGCCCTGCCCCATGTCCTAAAAGGATGATCTTTAAGAGCAATACGTCTTAAAGTCATCCTCTCTTCTTTACGCTAATAAAGATTCCAATTCAGTTAGCTTTGCTTCAAACACTTTTAAAGCTTCTTGAATCGGCTCTGCCTTCGTCATATCGACGCCTGCTTTTTTCAAAACCTCAATAGGGTAATCCGAACTTCCTGATTTCAGGAATTCTAGGTAACGACGAACGGCCGGTTCTCCTTCTTCAAGGATCTGTTTACTTAAAGCTGTTGCCGCGCTGATTCCAGTAGCATACTGATACACATAGTAATTATAGTAAAAATGCGGAATTCTAGCCCATTCAAGGCCAATTTCCTCATCGATAGTAATGTTTGGCCCAAAGTATTTTTTATTCAACTCATAATACTCTTGTGTTAATACTTCAGCCGTTAACGCTTCTCCATCTTGTGCCTTTTTATGGATCGTATGCTCAAATTCAGCAAACATGGTTTGACGGAAAAGCGTGCCGCGGAATCCTTCCAATTGATGATTTAATAAATAAATTCGCTTCTTCTCATCTTCAATTGTATCAAGAAGATAATCATTCAACAGGTTTTCGTTACAAGTTGAAGCAACTTCCGCAACGAAAATCGAATAATTTCCATATGAATATGGCTGATGCTTTCTTGTGTAATAGCTATGAACGGAATGACCAAATTCATGGGCAAGAGTAAACAAATTATTGACATTATCCTGCCAATTCATCAGAATGTAAGGATTCGTTCCGTAGGCACCAGATGAATAAGCTCCACTACGTTTCCCTTTGTTTTCATGAATGTCCACCCAACGATTTTCAAAGCCTTCTTTTAATACGTTTAGATAGTCTTCTCCTAGAGGAGCTAGTCCTTTTAGAATATATTCTTTCGCTTCATCATATGTTACATCCATTTTCACTTCTTTAACGAGCGGTGTGAAGAGATCATACATATGAAGCTCTTCTAAGCCAAGTACTTTTTTACGCAAGTCAATATAACGATGAATCAAATGCAAGTTCTCGTTTACTGTCTGAACAAGATTGTCATATACCATTTCAGGAATATTATTATCACTTAATGCAGCATGACGGGCAGATTCATAGTTGTGCACAGAAGCATTGAAATTATCACTCTTAACTTGACCTGCAAGTGTGCTTGCAAAAGTATTACGGAACTTGCCATACGTCTCATATACACCTTTAAATGCATCCTCACGCACGCGACGATCCTCGCTCTCAAGAAATCGAATATAGCGGCCATGGGTGATTTCTACTTCTTCACCGTTTTCATCTTTAATAGCTGGGAAAACGAGATCTGCATTGTTGAGCATACCAAATGTATTGCTTGAAGCATCAAAAACCTCAGATGCCTGTGCAAGTAATGCTTCCTTTTCTGCTGACAAAATATGTGGTCGTTGAAGATTAATTTGTTCAAGAGCATGAGCATATAATCTAAGCTCTTCCTTTTCATTAAGAAATTCGCTAATTTTGCTTTCTTCAATACTTAGAATTTCTGGAACAATATAAGAAAACGCACTGCTCGCTTGGGCAACCAAGCTTTTTATCCGTGAATCCATTCCTTGGTAAAATGAATTTGTCGTATCTTGATCATAACGCATATGTGAATATGTATAGGCTTTCCCTAACTTTTCCCATACTTGATTTTGATATTGCAATACTGCAAAAAGCTTTTCGGCACTTTCACCTAAGGTGCCCTTATATGCATCTGCCTTTAATAAGTCTTCTTTCACTTCTTGAAAAGCAGCTTCCCAATCTTCTTCATTTGCGTAGATATCCTCTAATCTCCACGTATCCTCAACTGCCACTTCACTTCTAGCAGGTAATGCTTTTACTACATTTTCTTGTCCCATACATATATTCCTCCATTCTAAAAACAACTTAATCCCGATTTATTAACACAACTAAAAAAACTCGTGGTAACAATGTATGATTCTAAGTCACGTGGTCCAACCTCGATTGATGAAAATTTCTCGTTACCATATTATTTCTCTATTGTTCGAAAAAATCCTTCCGCTTCGATTCAATTAAGAAACAATAGATCATACATATTCTATTGTACTTTACCTATTATCATAAAATCATTTCCGAAAGCTTGGAATAGAGATCATTTTCTAATTGCATACATTCAACACTGCTTGTAGGTGAAGCAAGCTTATTTTTTATTATATAAATCCCTTTTCCTCCAAATTCCAAAATCTCAAGCTTAGCCAATAAAAATAAATAGGCATCCACTGCTAAAAAGGCGTTTTTCACAGGAAGCATTGGCAATGTTCTTAATCGAATCTGACCGTTTGTAATCCGCCGCTGAAAAGATTGATAAATTTGACTACGATAAATGCGACTGCCAATTTTCTTATGTTGCAAACAATCCATGAAAATCCACCCTTGCCATTCAACTGCAGCTGTTTCAATGATCACCATTCCTTCCATAGGGAGTCCAATTTCGCTCGGAATCCATGCCGGGGACAAACCATTTTTATATAATTCATTGAAAAACGGATTAGTATGCTTTGCTGTTTTTACTTTGTGGATAGCCCACGCTTTTCTTTGTGCTTGCCATTCTTCAACAAAGTGAAATTCCCAAGTTTTATTAGCGAAAAAAAGGATGTTCGGATGAGTGTTGCTAAGAGGTAATACTGTTAACTCTGAAAAGGTTGTACGTGGGGAAAATGGAGTTAAAGGATCTAACATATACAGCTTATGTTGATCTGGACAATACGTTAGGATCATCGGGGAATGAACAGTATTCATGGCAAATAGCCATTGAAAAGCAGAAAGTGAATACTGCCTAGTTTTTTTACGTTTAATTCGCTTCTCTGCTAATATCCAAATCGGTTTAATTCCAGCCTCTTGATAGGATTTTGTACGGGAGAGAAATACTTCCTCTAATATGGAAGAGCATTGAAATTCAATCGCATAGGATTGTTTTTTATAGTAGATGAGGATATCGGGCCGCTGTCTTATTTCAGGAAGATATGGTTCCATTTCTGCTTCAATACGATTGTTAACAAACCATTGGAATAATTTTCGCTTTCCTAAAAGGTGATATTCTGATTCTGGCTCAGACGAGGCTGTACAAGCGGATGCTTTTTTGTGAGCAAAATGCGGAATCTTGATTTGGCCTGCCTTTAGGATTAGCTCTGCTTCACAACAAGGGCAATAATAAGGATCTGTTTGCCATTCAGCTAGCTGTTCTTTCGGGATATTTTCAGGAAGTGTAATGATATTTCCTTGAACATCTCTGGCAGTGAGCATACAATTCTCCCCCTTTCTTTACAACATATTCTACATGAAGACAGCCATTCCTCTTTTTCGAGGATATTTTTAAAAAAGATCAGACATATTATCATACAAAAAAAGCCGACATCATTATCGTTCATAATGAAATCGGCTGTTAATTATGAAAAATATTTATGGACGGTTTCAAAAACATGTTCATCCATTACCACTCTTCCATATTCTTCAAGCATATGGATTGTGATTGAAGATTCTTGACTATATTCAAGTAAAAGGCTTAAAACATCATCAATTTCTTCTTCTTCAATTTCCTCTTCCTCAAATTCGATATAGAGAAAATATCTATTATTATAGGCATATAATTGTGTCTTAAAGTGATCAAGACCACTGCGCTTACTTAGTGAAATGACATCTTCAAAGTCATTGAACTCCGTGATAAACTCAATGATACCGTCCTCAAACTGAATGGGCTCATGGCCATCGTCTTTCCCTTGGTATTGTTCATCTAACAAGGATTCAAGCTTATCATCGACATGTAGTTCGCCAAATCTTTCATCAGTAATCGGCAGTTCTAGCTTCTGACCATCCTTCGTCAATTGAGCCTTCGTAACCAATATCTCAAGACCTTTTTCCATAGCTTGAACTTGAATCCATAATGGACCTTCAATCATAAACTCTTCTTCTTGATGTACTTCATCCATCATCTCCCAGAAAAGTTCCTCACTTCGTTCTCGGCTATACCAAATATCTTCCCTATTGAAGCCGCGATCTTCAATATCTATATAAGAAATGTAAAACTTCACTGTATCTTCATTTATACGTTCGATCTCCACGTAAATCCTCTCCCTTCTGTTCATGTTTTGAAGGGATTTACCCCCGAAAAATTTTGCTCTTTTTTTTATCGTTACCCACCATACCCTTTTGCATTACCGGTAGATAAGGAAATATGTTGTCATAATTTATTTTATGATAAAACTCTTCATAATGGAAATAAAAAAGCTTCAATCGGTTAAAAACAAACGATTGCCTAATGTTCCATATATTCTACAAAATTCCCACAGGATATGCAACTGTAAAACAGGAAATATTTTTGGAATAAAATGAAACTTCAATCAGTGGGATCTTGACTTTCCGTTAATGCGGGATAACTTCATCTATAGTGGATATTCTTATGTAAAGTAAACGATGAACAGATTAATATTGTAGGACACTACTTTCTTCCATCAGCATCTTGCTTCGCACGCATTTGTATCTACTCTCTAAAAAAGAGATATATTAAAAAACCCTGTCAATAATTTAGACAGGGCCTCTGCTTATAATTAGTTGACCATTCGCTGAGCTTCACGTAGTTGGAACGAACGGACTTTACGTGGTAGGAATCTGCGAATCTCATCTTCGTTATATCCAACCTGTAATCTTTTTTCATCAAGGATAATCGGTCTTCTTAATAGACCTGGATTATCTTTGATTATTCTATACAGTTCTTGAAGTGGAAGAGATTCCACATTTACATTTAGTTTCTGGAAAGTTTTCGATCTTGTCGAAATAATCTCATCTGTTCCATCTTCTGTCATACGAAGAATCTCTTTAATCTCTTCAATTGTAAGCGGTTCAGAAAAAATGTTTCTTTCAGAATAAGCAATATCATGTTCTTCGAGCCATGCTTTTGCTTTACGGCAAGAAGTACAGCTAGGTGATGTATATAAAGTTACCATGTTAATACTCACACTCCCTAAGTATAGAATCGACGATCTATGATGGGAAACTTATCATTCATTTCAGTTTCAGGTCTAGATTGAAATAACTATAAAATAGTAATTCATATTAATATTATACACTAAAACCAGCAAATTGCATACTCTTTTCACAAAGTTTGATACGCTTTCAAAGTCCAAGCTTTATTTCATAATCAAGCCATCTCTCTTTGTCATTTTAGATTACGAATGGGTATTCTAATTGAAAATTAGCATAAATGATTCTCAATTACTTTTTTCTTAACACTATTTAAAGTACCCAATTTATTTTGTTCTAAACATTTTAGTTTGTATCTTTCATTTTTTCCTATACTCAATTTTTGTTCCTACTTTCATAGATTTGATAATAAAAAAAACGATCTCTGTATTGAGATCGTTTTTGGGTTATTGCTTATACATTTGTTGATATTGTTTAAATTCCTTATCAGAGCAATTCACATAGTGCCCTGGTCTTACTTCGCGCATCTTCACATCATCACTTTCACTATAGTTGTGAATGTTTGGTTTGTAAATAATTCGTTTCCTTGTACGTTCACTTGCAGGATCCGGAAGAGGGATTGCCGAAAGCAGAGATTGTGTATAAGGGTGAATTGGATTGTTATACAAGTCATCACTTGGTGCAAGCTCCACTAATTTACCGAAATACATAACTCCGATTCGATCACTGATGTACTTAACCATGGAGAGATCGTGTGCAATGAAAAGATACGTTAAACCATGTTCAATTTGTAGTTTTTTCAATAGATTAACAACTTGTGCCTGAATGGAAACATCCAATGCTGAAATCGGTTCATCCGCAATGATGAATTCAGGTTTAACAGCTAACGCACGGGCAATTCCGATACGTTGGCGCTGACCGCCGGAAAATTCATGCGGGTATCGATTGGCGTGTTCACGATTTAAACCTACCGTTTCAAGTAGACTGTATACACGTTCTGCTCTCTCTTTAGGAGTTTTCGCTAAGCCGTGAATGTCAATTCCTTCAGCGATAATATCTATGACCTTCATCCTCGGGTTTAAGGACGCGTACGGATCTTGGAAAATCATTTGCATTTTTCGGTTAAAATCTTTTAATTGTTTTTTACTTTTCGAGCCATGGACATTTTCGCCATCAAAAATAACTTCGCCATCCGTTGCATCGTAAAGGCGGATGATCGTTCGACCAGTAGTTGATTTACCACAACCTGATTCACCGACTAATCCTAATGTTTCACCTTTGTAAATATCAAAAGAAATACCATCAATTGCTTTAACCATGTTTGGCTTGCCGACATTGAAGTATTGCTTTAGATTTTTAATTTCGAGTAACTTTTCACGTTCAACCATTATTGCCCCTCCTGTCCAGCTTGGAATTGTTTCATCCGTTTAACTACAGCTGCTGGCGGTTCTACTTTCGGTGCATCAGGGTGCAATAACCAAGTTGCCGCATAATGTGTGTCAGAGACTTTAAACATTGGGGGTTGCTCTTCTAAATCAATCTGCATCGCATATTCATTACGTGGCGCAAATGCGTCACCAATTGGCGGATGTAATAAATTTGGAGGAGTTCCCGGGATTGCATATAATTCTTCCTCTGCGGAATCTAGACTCGGCATCGAGCTGATTAATCCCCATGTATACGGGTGTTTAGGATTATAGAAAATTTCGTCTACCGTGCCAATTTCAACAATTTTTCCGGCATACATAACCGCTACACGATCCGCTACATTGGCAACAACACCAAGGTCATGCGTAATGAAGATAATTGACGTATCAATTTTCTTCTGCAATTCTTTCATTAATTCAAGAATTTGAGCCTGGATCGTTACATCAAGCGCTGTTGTTGGCTCGTCTGCAATCAAGACCTTCGGATTACAAGCAAGAGCGATTGCGATAACGACACGTTGTCTCATTCCACCAGAAAATTGGTGTGGGTATTGTTCAAAGCGTTGCTCAGGATTCGGAATCCCAACCATACTAAGCAATTCAAGCGTCCGTTTTTTCGCTTCATTTTTACTAACATTCTGATGCTTAAGAATCGGTTCCATGATTTGCTTACCGACTTTAATTGTTGGATTTAAAGATGTCATTGGATCTTGAAAAATTAGTGAAATGTCTTTTCCACGTACTTTTTGCATCTTTTTTTCACTTAACTTAGCTAAGTCTTTACCATTGAAAAGGATTTCGCCACTTTTTATTTCCGAGTTTTGCGGCGGTAAAAGGCGCATAATTGCTTTAGTCGTTACTGATTTACCTGATCCTGATTCTCCCACTATTGCAAGTGTTTCACCTTTTTTCAATTCAAAGTTCACACCTCGAATCGCTTGAACTTCTCCCGAGAACGTATGAAACGATATATTCAAATCTTTAACTTCTAATATGTTTTCCAACTTTTTCACCTACCTATTAATCGCGCATTTTTGGATCCAATGCATCACGGATACCATCTGCAATCATGTTAAAGCAAACCATAATGATGCTGATAAAGACTGCTGGGAAAATCATTAAGTGTGGATACAATCTCAATGTTTTAAATCCATCATCAATTAACGTACCTAATGAAGCTAGTGGCGATGAAAGTCCCAAACCAATGAAACTTAAGAATGCTTCAAAGAATATTGCATTCGGAATGGTAAACATTGTGTTAATAATGATAACACCCGCTAAATTTGGCAGTAAATGTTTGAAAATGATTTTGCTATGAGAGTTTCCTAACGTTCTTGAAGCAAGTACATATTCTTGTTCTTTCAATTTTAGCACTTGAGCTCGCACAACTCGCGCCATTGTTGTCCATCCTGTAATAGCAAGTGCAATCGTAATCGACATAATTCCTGGTTTGAAAACGAGGATCATTAATATCACGACAACAAGGTTTGGTATTCCAGAAATCACTTCAATTACACGCTGCATCATACTATCCAGTCTGCCACCAAAGTATCCTGCTATTGCTCCATAGGTGACGCCGATTAACATGTCTAATAATGCTGCCAAGAAAGCGATATAGAGGGAAATTTGAATTCCTTTTGCCACACGCGTGAATAAATCACGACCTAAAGAATCTGTCCCAAACCAGAAGTATTCATCAATATTCTTCTGTTCATATACATCGACAACCGTACCATCATTACGGACCATTGTTCCGTCAAAGGGTAACCAGCTTACACTTTCCAATACCGGGATTTTAGCAGGCAAATTTGTCCGTTTTAAATCTTGATCATTTGTTCCATGTCCGCTAATTAGTGGACCTACAAAGGCTAGGATAATGACCAAAAGCATCACAATCATACTAACGAGAGCTGCTTTATTTTTTCTTATTCTTAGCCATGAATCTTGCCAGAAATTTAAGCTAGGCTTGCCAATTACCTCACCTAAGGAAGCATCCAGAATGGCAGGAGCAAACTTGTCTTTACTTATTTTCATATCTTCTTTCGCCATTACTTTTTACCTCCTGACAACCTAATCCGCGGATCAATAACTCCATAAAGAATATCCACTATAAGGATAATGACAACAAACATAAATGAGAATAACAGAGTCGTTCCCATAATAACGGAATAATCATTTACTGTTATCGCTTTAACGAATTGTTCCCCGATTCCCGGGATGGCAAATATCTGCTCAATAACGAGAGAACCCGTCATTAAGGAAACCGTTAGAGGTCCTAATACTGTTATTACTGGGATTAACGCATTTCGTAATCCATGTTTAAAGGCGACCTCGAAGCTACTTGCACCCTTCGCTCTTGCAAGGGTAATATAATCTGAGCCTAATACATCAATCATTTCTGTTCTCATAAATCGAGCCGTAATGGCGATAGGGAACATAGCTAGTGCAATCGTAGGCATAATGGTGTAGTCCCAACCCTTCCAGAACAATACTGGTAACCAGCCTAGCTTAACGCCAATATAATATTGCATGACACCCGCAAACACGAAGTTAGGGATCGATTTACCAAGAACAGCTATGAACGTTGAACTATAATCGATCCAAGTATTTTGTTTTAATGCGCTAATAACTCCTAGCACAATTCCGATAATCGTACCGAAAAAGATGGCTTGGAACCCTAACACTAGTGATGGTTGAATCCGCTCAAGTAATAATTGTGTGACTGGAACATTATTAAACTGAAACGAAATTCCTAAATCACCTTTAAGTAAACCAACAATATATTGTGCGTATTGTACCGCTACAGGTTGATCTAATCCGTAATTTTCCTTCATGATTTGTAATTGTTCAGGTGATAATTTTCCCGCCGTGGAAAAAGGCGTACCTGGAATCAATTTCATCAAGAAGAAGGTTAGGCTGGCAATAACAAATAAGGTAATTAACATATAAATAAACCTTTTTATAATATATCGAGCCATTTGCACACCTCCTACATATTCGAATTTTCTCTATAATTCGACAATTTTTATAATAGGGAAAAGAGAGTATATCAAGTACATATACTCTCTTTTCTGCTTTCAAATCATTTTTATATGTTTTGGCATCCTATTCTTCAACTGTAATCCATTTATAAGAATAGTTTGGACCAAATGGTAAAGCAACTAATCCTTTAACCTTAGGACTAATTAGGATGTTATCTGCTCTTTGGTAAGTTGGTGCCACACCATAGTCTTCAGCTAAGAATACGCGTTCAGCTTCTTGAAGTGTTGCAACATACTCTTCTTGATTCGCAGCCACTTCTTCAGCTTTTGTAATTAACCCGTCATATTTAGCGCTTGAATATGACATTTCATTATTCGGGCTGTCTGTTAACCAAAGATCAGCGAATGTCATTGCATCTGGATAGTCAGGACCCCAACCAGAGTGAAGTAAATCATAGTTTCCAGCTTTTGCACGATCAAGACGAATTGCAAATGGAACACTCTCAAGATTAACTTTTAATCCAGGTAGGTTCGTTTCCAATTGGTTTACAATGTACTCATCTTGTTTCTTAGCTGAATCTGTGTCTCCACCTAGGTAGCTAAGCTCAAGCTTGTCTAGTCCTAGTTCAGCCAAACCTTTTTCCCATGCTGCTTTTGCTTCATCAGCATTAAACACAATCAAATCGCCGTTTTTCTCACGGAAATCTTTACCGTCTGAAGTTGTTACAAACTTGTCTGGTACGAAATAGTTTGCTGCAATTGAACCGTTGTTCAAAATGCTTGCTGCAAGATCCTCTTTATTGAAAGCTTTTGCAAGTGCTTCACGAATGTTTACATTTGCAAGTGCTTCATTTTTATAGTTCATTTTAATCCAGTAAACAGATGGTTGAAGGGCACTAACCATTCTTTCATCACCTTGATATTGTGGAACAAGATCGGATGATAAGATATCAGTGATATCTGCTTCTCCACCTTCAAATGCATTCACTTGTGCATTATTATCTTTAACAACATTAAATGTAATCTTCTTAAGTGTAATTGCATCTGCATCTCGGTAAGTGTCGTTCTTTTCAAGAGTCCACTCCATAGCAGTAGGACCTTTCCAAGCTGTTAATTTGAAAGCCCCATTTGATATTAGGTTTTCTGCATTACTAGCATATGCATTGCCTTTTTCTTTCACAAACTTTTCGTTTTGTGGATAGAATGTTGGGAATGCCATTAAGTCTTTCCAGTAAGGAAGAACTTTCTCAAATTTAACTTCTAGTGTTTTTTCGTCTATTGCTTTAATACCTAAAGTATTTAAATCAAAATCTTTTTTGGCAACTGCAGCATCAGTAATTTCTTGAGCGCCTGCAATTTTTCCATTCATCATATATGGACCATACTCTGAAGCAGTAGCAGGATCAATCGCACGCTGCCAAGCGAATACGAAATCTTGTGCAGTCACAGGATCTCCATTAGACCATTTTGCATCGATAAGCTTAAATGTTACAGTTTTCCCGTCTTCACTCACTTCTGGCTCTCCGTCTACTAAAGCAGGAACAGAACTACCATCTTTATCTTGTGTGTAAAGACCTTCGTTAATACTATTTAATACGTTAAAGCCAATTTCGTCTGTCGTCTTAACAGAATCCAATGTTGGGATCTCAGATTTACTTAGGACTTTAATTTCTTGTGCTGCATTAGATGTTTTTGCACCTTCAGACTTTTCATTACCATTATCTGCACTTTTTCCACCACATGCTGCCAAGAATACACTTAACACCAATGTTAGTACCAAAAGCAGTGAATATTTAGATTTTTTCAAAATCGATACACCCTTCCCTTATTTTTATGTAACATTTACTATTATACAAAAAATTAAGAATTTGTACATAAATATTTAAAAATAATTTAATGTCTCGTAATCATTTTTTAAAAAATAAGTATACTTACTTTTTTTACCTACAAATCGTAAATTTAATTGTAATTTTCACAAAATTAAGCCTTTTCATTTTTAAAATAGTACCTAATTACTTTTTTCATTTTTTTGTAATCACCTTTTTTAAAAATTAATTATTATATTTAAATAACAACAACTTATTACATGTACCTCATTATGTTTTGGTATACTTTTTTTAGTAACATGTAGAGAGGGTAGTGAAAATGAAAAAAACGATGATTTGGACAGTTGCAATGGTTCTGCTTTCTTTAATTTTATCTCTAGTCTTGTATCATGAGATAACCTTGCGTTCTTTCCTTGATATGATCTTTTATATAACTGGATGCTTATTAATCTTCTCTTTATTTACGTTGGTACTACAAAAAGGTTTTTTTGATGTCATCCATTATAGCTTTCGTAAAGTAGTGCCAAGTAAAAGTACAGAAACGGAAGAAGAAGGCGAAATACGTCGCCTTTCTGAATTAATAACGTTGAACCTTAGTATCCCTTTCTCAACTGGATTCATTCTGTTACTCATTTTAATTATTGGATTATATATTTATTACTTATGATTTTTTGCAATAATGGCTATGCTGTAAGGAAAATAAGTAGATTTCAACAGTAAATATCTCTACAATGAAAGAAGTAAACTTACTATTATTTTTTAAGCTTATACAGGGAGTGACAATAGGTGAAAAGGATTTTTTCAGGCATACAGCCTACCGGTTCAATAACATTAGGCAACTATATTGGCGCGATGAAGCAATTCGTCGAACTTCAACATGAATATGACTGCTACTTTTGTGTTGTTGATCAGCACGCAATTACTGTTCCACAAGATCGATTAGAATTAAGAAAAAATATCCGTAATCTTGCAGCGTTATATCTGGCAATTGGCTTAGATCCAGAAAAGAATACGATCTTTATCCAATCTGAAGTGCCAGCACATGCCCAAGCAGGCTGGATGATGACATGCAATGTTTATATTGGCGAGTTGGAAAGAATGACTCAATTTAAAGACAAATCTGCTGGGAAAGATGGCGTTTCAGCTGGTTTACTTACATACCCACCATTGATGGTCGCCGACATCCTTCTATATAATTCAGATCTTGTACCTGTTGGTGAAGATCAAAAGCAGCATATTGAATTAACTCGGGATTTGGCTGAACGTTTCAATCGGAAATATGGCGAGATCTTTACGATTCCTGAAATCAGCCTACCAAAAGCTGGCGCAAGGATTATGTCTCTGCAAGAACCTGAAAAGAAAATGAGTAAATCTGATCCAAACAAAAAAGCGACCATTGCCTTATTAGATGATCCAAAACAAATTGAAAAGAAAATTAAGAGTGCAGTTACCGATTCAGAAGGTATTGTCAAGTACGACAAAGAAAATAAACCTGGTGTCTCTAATCTTCTTTCCATTTATAGCATCTTTAGTGGTAAAGCGATTGCTGAAATCGAAGCGATGTATGAAGGTAAAGGATATGGCGACTTTAAATCGGGATTAGTAGATGTCGTTCTCGCAGAAATCCAACCGATTCAGGATCGCTACTATCGTCTACTTGAGTCTACTGAACTGGATGAAATTTTAGATCGAGGTGCCCAAAAAGCAAATATCGAAGCAAATAAAATGCTCCGCAAAATGTCTAATGGCATGGGATTAGGGCGTAAAAGAAAGTAACTAAATTGCAATGATGATTGATTAGCCAATAGAAAAAGACGTCTCGTTTCTGAGTACGTCTTTTTCTGCGTCTATTTTATCCCGCATTAACGGGCAGTCAAGACCCCCACCTCAAGGCTTAGAGGAATCGAAGAAGCGTAGGTGGGGGACAACTGCCCGTAAAAGCCCGATTGGTTCAACTAACAATCAGCGGGGGATGGAGAACCCCCCCACTGATTGAAGTTTCACTTTATAACATAGACTGACTGTCGCCGACTTCCATTTCCCATAGCTTTTCAAAAAATGGTTGGCCTTTTACCAAGTGCTCACACATGTGAAGATGTTTATCTGACCAGCCTGTTTTCATTTCTTCATATAATCCAACCCAAGCTTCTTCGAAATTCATCTCCTGTATACTTTCATATTTTTCTGGTGACCACTCTGTAAACCAGTAGCGAATTTCAGCTGTGTGTTTGGCTGTAAATAGTTGATCCATAGCCATAAATAAAAGCTGTTTTAATTGTCGTTCTTTCCGGGTAAGACCTTCCATATATTGCGGTGATGGTGATAATATATGATATTCTTTTTCCGTTGCAACATTATCAGTAAATGTGTACTCTAAGGCAGGATTGTTTTCAATCATGTCGTATACAATTTGCTCTTGGCGTGGAATTAGCCTGCTTTTCCGAATGGGAATGTGATAGCCAATTGTATCAATTGCTAGTATCCCACTTCCATCTGTAATGACAAAGCAATAATCCAATTGAATTCTTTCATGGTTCTTTCTTGCATAGGCTTTTTGATAAATATCATTGAGTAGTGCTTTCGGTAATTCAGACAAATCATTTTCTATGTAATGAAAAAGGGTTGACGAAATTTTCAAAAGCGGAACTTGATCGAGTAGTTCAATTCCGTCATCTTTTCTCCATTCATGAAAATGGCAAATATTGTAGCCGTTTTCTTCTCCTTCAAACCAATTCACCCAAACATCATGAAGATATAACATCATTTGACCCCTCGCTTACTTAGTTCTATTTGTCCATCAGTATAGGCAGTTGTGAGAGAATTTATTCCTTTTATAGGCAGATGATTATTTTTCTTTTCTAAGAAACAAGGGGGAGGTGCACTTCACTATATTACAGGTTTTACCTCAAAAAACTTATTGATCTACATATTTTTGATACCGTTTTCATAAAATCCTTGCCTGATGATGCAAGAGGGCAATTTTAAGCAATCCCCCCATCTTGGTGCGTGTTTCAACCTCCCTTTCTAACCATTGCGCGCCGGAACCAAAAAATGCGACTCCTCTATATAAGACGTTACCATTAGATACAACCTCTTAATTACATTTAACCTAAATCCGTTCCCTTTTCCCCCAAAATAAAATCTTCAGATGAGACCACGAATGTTTTTTTCACTGTAAGATCGTTTTTCTGTTTCACCAAGAAATAGCCAGTGCTATAACCGAGCATGTTCGGATAAGGTGATTTTCCAAGTAATAGTTGGTCATGTTTTCTCTCGTTACGCTTCAACTGAATATCTTCTTTAAGGTATTTCTCCCAATAATGTTTCGACTGCTCATCCGAATATAAGCTGGTCCATTTTGCTAAGTACTCCTTCCCAAGGTAGGTCATGACAGCATGTTCTGCTAAGCCCTCCATGACCATTCGATCAAGCAACGTGAAATCATTTTCATTTTGCTTAACGCAAGCTAACCTACATACGTGATGGTATTCATGAATAAACACAGCGGTAAGTTCTTTCAAACTAATACCAGGACGGACAAAAAGGAATAATTTATCCCGAAAAGCTAAACCAGATTTTGTATCTAGTGATTGATTGAATAAGCCCCCTGCATTCATTGGGAAAATATAAACAGGGATATCTGGGCCTTTCCATAATCTTTGGAACCGCTGAAAAATAGCCGTTACTTTACTCCAGATGCTCTCTGAAACTAAAGATTCTATGTCTCTTTTTGTTTGGCGTGAATCTCGATACATCCCATGTTGCTGTAACAACCGATACATATTATTCGGTCTCATTTTGGGGAATTCGCCTTCTAAGTGTTTACATATTTCTTTTGGGCTACTATTATTTTGAAGCCAAACATTCGTTTCAATAATTCCCATCACCCTCACCCCGACTGTGTTTTATCCCATCATATGTTGGGCAGCCAATGATGATACAGTCAATGAATGGTATTTTCCCGAAATAATTTAATAGATTCTCTAATCCAATATGAATACAATTTATTCTGTGTATCGCTATACAAGATTTTCTGGTTTAGCTGAAGGATTACTTCACTTTTTACCTGTGGCTCATACATCGGCATTTAACATAGCCTTTCAGTTTATAATCAAAAAAAAGATTCTCTTCCCATTTGGACATCGCACACTAAAGGATCAGACAACATAACAACTATAACGTTCAAATGAAGTGTATGTAACACTATGAACTAGATGTAGTGTGCAATCTGACCCTCATAGGACATCCTAAAATGTAGTAGAGAATCTATCAATTATTTTTTAGTCTTCATATTTTTTTAAGACGATTGTTGCATTATGACCACCGAAGCCCAATGAGTTGCTTAAGGCAGCGCTAACCTCTGCTTTACGAGCAGTATTGGCAACGTAGTCTAAGTCACAATCTGGATCAGCATTCTCCAAATTAATCGTCGGTGGCAAGATTTGATCACGAATAGCTAGTGCAGTAAAAATAGCTTCAACACCACCAGCTGCTCCTAGCAAATGTCCTGTCATCGATTTAGTCGAGCTTACCGCCAATTTATTTGCATGTTGGCCAAAAATTTCTTTTATCGCCATTGTTTCATATTTGTCATTATAAGCTGTGCTCGTTCCATGCGCATTTATATACTGAATATCTTCCGGTTTGAGGTCCGCATCACTCACTGCTTGCTTCATTGCTCTTGCCCCACCTTCACCGCCTGGAGCTGGTGCGGTAATATGGTAAGCATCACCAGTTGAACCGTATCCGACGATTTCACAGTAAATGGTGGCACCGCGTTTTCGTGCAAAATCTAGGTCTTCCAAAATGATAATGCCAGCACCTTCTCCAATAACAAAGCCATCACGTTTTACATCAAAAGGACGGCTCGCTGTATTCGGATCAGGGTTTGTCGATAAGGCAGTATTTGCGCAAAATCCAGCAACAGCCATTTTTGTAATTGGGGCTTCTGCTCCACCCGTAATCATTGCATCAGCATCACCACGTTGAATCGCCTTAAATGCATCACCGATTGAGTTCGTACCAGATGCACATGCTGTAACTGTACATGAGTTGATTCCTTTTGCTCCTAAGGCAATCGAAACTTGACCAGAGGCCATATCAGGAATCATCATCGGAACAAAGAATGGGCTTACTCTCTTATAGCCTCGATTTAAAAAGTTTTCATGTTGGTTTTCGAACGTTTCCATTCCACCAATCCCTGAACCAATCCATACACCGATTCGATCTGCATTCGTATCATTAATTTCTAAATTAGCGTCTTTTACCGCCATTGTGGAAGCTGCTACAGCATAATGTGTGAATCGGTCCATTTTTCGGGCTTCTTTACGATCCACATATTCTTCGATGTTAAATTCTTTTAATTCTGCTGCTACCTTAGCAGGATACTCATCTGCATTTAATCGCGTTAATGGACCTATGCCTGATTTACCTTCAAGTATGTTCTCCCAGGTTGTCTTAGCATCATTCCCAAGGGGTGTAACAGCACCAATTCCCGTTACAACAACTCTTCGTTTCGTCATATAGTATTCTCCCTTCTCTATTTAGAAATAACCGTCGCAAGGTTCTATATTATTTCCCCCAGCGCATAGCTATGGCTCCCCAAGTTAATCCGCCGCCAAAGCCGACCATCACAACTAGATCACCATCTTTGATTTTTCCTGCTTCAAGTTCTTCAAACAATGCAACTGGAATTGAGGCTGAAGAAGTGTTTCCATATTTTCTAATTGTAGTAGACATTTTTTCAATTGGCAGCCCAAGTCTTTCCCTCGCCGCTTCCATAATTCGAATATTCGCTTGATGAGGGATAAGGAAATCTACATCTTCTTTTGATAGTCCAGCCTTATCAAGAACCGTTATACATGATTCTCCCATTTGACGTACAGCGAACTTAAATACTTCGCGACCATTCATGATAATGTTACTTCCAGTATCTTGATACAAATGATCTCCACCTGCACCATTTGCGCCTAACTCGAATGAAAGAATACCTCGATTATCTGAAACCTGACTAATCACAGCCGCACCTGCACCGTCACCAAACAAAACGGCCGTATTACGATCTTCCCAGTCAGTAACTTTTGAAAGCTTTTCAACTCCGACAACCAACACATGTTTGTATGTCCCCGTTTTAACGAATTGCTCTGCAGTTACCATGCCATACATGAAGCCGGCACATGCAGCACTTATATCCATCGCGGCAGCCTTTGATGCGCCAAGCTTGTCTTGTAACATACATGCTACAGTGGGAAACGGCCGATCTGGTGTCACAGTCGCAACTAAAATCAAGTCAATATCTTTTGCATCTATATCCGCATTTTTAATTGCTTCTAAAGCCGCTTCATATGCCATATCTGATGTATCCATATCATCATTAGCGATTCTTCGTTCCTCAATACCAGTTCTAGTCTTAATCCATTCATCTGACGTTTCTACCATTTTTTCCAAATCTAAATTCGTTAACACTCTCTCCGGCAAATAGCGTCCAATTCCAATTATTCCTGCATTCATTTTGCTATCCCCTATCTATTATTAATCCGTTATTATCATCAATTATTATTACCTGGTGCTAATTTTATATTAAAGAAGCTCATGTTGCAAGAGCATGAATAAAAAGAGTAAAAGATTCACCTCAGGAAAAAGTTGGACAAGAGCCTAAGCAAGGAGCCAACCATTCCCATACAATACACTAAATGATAGATTAATATCATCAACTCAAATAAAAAGGAGGAATTCATACATGACGGATCATAAACAGTCCCCTAATACTGATCTTTTCTCAAGGATGATGTTTTCAAAGAGAAAGGAACCTGAAACAGAAAAAGAAGCTATTGCGAAAGAAACTACATCTGATATCGATTACATTCAATTGATGGAAAATGTCGATACTTTACTATCTCTCTACGAGAAAACGAAGCCTTCCCTCCAGAAATTCAATCCGCTTTTCGCTCAACTATTGTCCCAAGTTAAAGGTAAATAAAACAGGGTGGATTTTTCCACCCTGTTTTATTTATTATTGATTTGTAGCATCTTTTTTTCCTAATTCATATGCTTCATACATGACACTTTTGAAAATTTCAAGAAACGGCATTGCCATTTCCATAGAAACCTCTACACCTGATTCTTCAAGCTTTGCTTTAGCTTCTGGAAAATACTTCATCGCAATCGCCATGAATTCCATTGTTTTATCATTTTGCATGATTAATCCTCCTCTAAAAAAAGCAAGTTCCTTGACCATCGTAGTATCCTCATCTCGAAATCCTATCTAACCATTCAATTTGAGCAAATTTTGAAAACAAGGTCTGTATCAAGGATGACTTACATTCTTAAAACTGTATTAGATATTCATATTGAATATAATACCCATACATAAGAGAAATGAAAAGGAATTTACCTATTCTATTTATGAATGACTAGATAACTCATTCACCAATCAATGATTGCGATGCTGTACCTGTAATGCAATGCCATCTTCAGGTGTAGTATGGTTTTCTATTTCAAACACAAAGGTTTGATGTTTTGAATCAATTTCAGAATTTTCTCTACGTCCTTCTAATAATTCCGGATGAAATACTAGCTGAGCACATAGCGACCATTGATTTTCTTGTTTACTTTTAACAGTAATTATTCTTTCATTCAATGTTGTAATTTGAGGTAAACTGGCCAATAAATCATCGATAAAGATGGCATCATTTTTGTATTCACATGCTAACGCCTTTTCAATTTTTGATCTACTTTTTTTCTGAATACTTACCTCAAATGCCGACTCCTCAGACTGACCTGGTCCATAAATCGTTGGTAGATAAACCACCTTCATCCATTCGGCTTGTTCAACGATCGTAAGAATCTGCTGATTTTCTACTCCCAGTGGATAGAGAAGAACTACCGCCGGCCGATTTTCATTTGGGACCATACTCCAACTGTGAAGAGCAAGAAGGATTTCCTCTGTCTCCTCAACTGAAAAAACACTTCTCCGTTTATTGAAGTCATACCAAGAAATATAAATGGTCGTCTCATTTGATACGTTCATGTATGATAAACTACTAGGCTTCTGGAAAGAAAAATTTGCGTTTCTACCGATTTCGAGCTCTTTTTCCTCATTTAATTCCCAATCTACTCCTATTACATCATTACCTTGTTCTAGCAGATATTTGGTTAAGTGAAACCCGACAAATTGATACATGCCTACGATTATCGTTTGATCCATCATGTCCCCCCTAATCTAGGACTAGGTTATGACTAGAACCTTCCACTACATGCTGTATCGTATGCCTAATCTATTGTAAATAGTTCTAAATTCAAATTGTATCTTCATTTTTCTTGAAAAACTGCTGGATTTGATAAGGAATCTTGTATCTTTTTTCTGGGAGTAAATAAACCATTTCTAGATTTTTTCTCTTTTGTTCATTGAGTTGTTTATAATGATTTGCCTGAGCCGTATCATTGTTGCCCAGAACGCGAATAATTTTCAGAGGAGTATGTGTTGGAATTGGATGATCCGGCATAGTTTCAATATATTCTTCAATCTCATTTAGGCCTCTATCATAGGCGAACGCTACCTCTCGAAGCCATTTTTTATAGTACAGCTTGTTTTCCCTTTCTCTCAATAACGGTGACTTTATCGATAACCAAGGATCAATTAAAACGACAGAACGAATTTTGTCATCCATAAACTCAAGAAGCTTTAATGCTACTAAGCTACCAGCCCCTTCTGCTAGTATATGGATTTTATCATTGAGGATTTCACTTTTCATCATCATGAAATACAGTTTTTCCGCTAATTCAACTGCCTTCTTGCTACCCCAGTTTGCTCCATATAGATGCGAGGAATAAAGCGTGTAGCCAGAATCTTTTAAGTGATTCAGGATACCTCGTCTGCCAGGGTGTTGCAGCCAATAACTATCCCCTTCACAAACGAAGTGACCGCTGTCACCAATAAGAAGAATGGAAAACCCACTCGGTCTAAATGGATAATAAACAATACTCCACTGTCCGTCCATTTGAAAAGTACGTTGGTCCATTTGTCTTACTCCTTTTAATTAATACTTGTTATATATTATGCTTTTTCCCTTCAAATGGAAACGTTATATACCTATGATACCGTGTAAATCTTGTTGTGTCATATATTTATTGGCAAAAGCTTTAGTTTACTCGAAAATTGATAAAAACCCATTTTATCGCAATAGTAAATATGATAAGATAAACATAATGCAATAGAATGAGGTGAATATCCATGCGTTATTTTATGACTTTTTTCTGGGCATTCATATTGATGCATATGCTAACATATGTTGCCGGTTCCATGATTGGTGTAGCATATAATTTTACAACTGCTTCTATTTTAGGAGTAGTAAGCACTATCTTAATTCTGATTGTGCCTACAATCCTTCCTAATGATTCGGTTGAAAAGACAAGCCACTAATTTAATCATGAAGCATGTAAAAGAGGCCGACTATTGTCAGCCTCTTTTCAAACTACATCTTTCCGGCGAAAGTTAAGTCCTTGTTAGTTTTTATACAAGAAAAATCTTCTCTCCGTCATAGTCAAATACAATTTGTTGTTGATCTGATACTTTCCCCGCAATAATTTCTCTGGCAAGCTTTGTTTCAATTTGCTTTTGGATAAATCGTTTAAGCGGTCGTGCTCCATATACAGGATCATATCCTTGATCGGCAATGAATTCCTTCGCTTCATCTGTGATCGTGAGTGTTAAATGCTGATCCCAAATACGTTCCTGGAGTTGAAAGACCATTTTATCAACAATTTTTCCAATATCAGATTTCGATAAAGGCTTAAACAAAATAATATCATCGACACGATTTAAGAATTCAGGACGGAAATGGCTGCGCAACTCACTCATCACTTGTTCTTTCACCGCTTCTTCTATTTCATCCTGACGATAATCGGACTGTAATAAATAATGGGAGCCGATATTTGATGTCATAATGATGACTGTGTTTTTACAATCAATGGTTCTGCCTTGGGAATCTGTAATTCTACCATCATCAAGCATTTGCAAGAGGATGTTGAATACGTCTGGGTGTGCTTTTTCAATTTCATCAAGCAAAATAACGGAGTATGGCTTACGGCGGATCGCTTCGGTAAGCTGTCCTCCTTCTTCAAATCCCACATAACCTGGAGGTGCCCCGATTAACCGGGAAACTGAATGTTTCTCCATATACTCTGACATATCGATTCGAATCATTTGGTTTTCACTATCAAATAAAGTTTCTGCAAGTGCCTTTACTAGCTCTGTTTTCCCTACACCTGTTGGTCCTAAAAAGATAAAAGAACCAATCGGTCTATTCGGGTCCTTAATGCCTGCTCTTGCTCTGAGGACCGCATCTGAAACAAGTTCGATTGCTTCATCTTGACCAATTACCCGCTCGCTTAGGATTGTAGGGAGCCGGAGAAGCTTTTCTCTTTCTCCTTCCACTAGCTTTGTAACAGGAATTCCTGTCCAGCGTGCTACAATCGACGCAATTTCCTCTTCCGTTACTTCTTCACGTAATAGACGGTTGTCTTGTTTATCCTCTTCTAAATTCGCAACAAGATTTTCTAGTTCTTTTTCCTTTTGTGGAATTAATCCATGTCGCAATTCTGCAGCCCGATTTAAATCATATTCATTTTCCGCCTGTTCTAAATCACGGCGAAGCTTTTCCAATTGTTCCCGCTGTTCAGACACATGCTGTAAGGATGATTTCTCCATTTGCCATTGTGCCTTCATTGCGTTTGCCTGATCACGTTGCTCGGATAGTTCTTTTTGCAAAATGGCTAATCTATTTTTGCTCGGTTCATCACTTTCTTTCCGAAGTGCCGCTTCTTCAATTTCAAGCTGCATGACCTTCCGGGTAATTTCATCTAGTTCAGTTGGCATTGAATCGATTTCAGTCCGAATCATGGCACAGGCTTCATCTACTAGATCAATCGCCTTATCAGGTAAAAATCGGTCTGTAATATAGCGATTAGACAATACAGACGCCGCTACAATGGCACGATCATGAATTCTGACACCATGATGGATTTCAAACCGTTCTTTCAATCCTCTAAGAATGGATATCGTATCCTCAACGTCTGGTTCTGATACAAGGACCTGTTGGAACCTTCTTTCAAGAGCCGGGTCTTTTTCAATATACTTTCGGTACTCATCAAGCGTCGTTGCACCAATACAATGCAATTCGCCGCGGGCAAGCATTGGTTTTAACATATTCCCCGCATCAAGAGCACCATCGGTTCTGCCTGCACCTACAATGGTGTGGATTTCATCAATAAATAATAAAATTCCCCCATCGCTTTTTTTGACTTCATTTAGAACTGCTTTTAAGCGCTCTTCAAATTCGCCGCGGAATTTAGCCCCAGCAACCAAAGCACTCATATCGAGCGAGAATATCGTTTTGTCTTTCAATCCTTCTGGCACATCTTTTCGTACAATTCTTTGTGCAAGACCTTCCACTATAGCGGTTTTCCCTACACCCGGTTCCCCGATAAGCACAGGGTTGTTTTTTGTTTTTCTCGAAAGTATTCGAATGACATTTCGGATTTCTGAATCTCTTCCAATAATAGGATCGACTTTCCCAGACCTTACTTCTGCCACAAGATCTCTGCCATATTTCTTTAGTACTTCATATGTGCTTTCAGGATTTTGGCTAGTCACTCTCTGATTCCCCCTAATCTCCTTGATAATATTTAACGCGGTCTGATAGTTTACATTGAATGGTGAAAATAGTTTCTTAATATAAGTTTTGTTCACTTTAAGCATCGCAAGTAGGATGTGTTCTACAGACAAATATTCATCAGAAAAACGTTTCATTTCAGACTCTGCTACTTCCATTATGTTTCGTAGCGATGCTGCTAAATAAACACCTTTTCCTTCTGTACTCCCTGTTACTTGCGGTAGTTTGTTTAGTTCTTCTTCAAGCATTGCTTCAAATGGATTTATCGGCTGATCACTTTCTGAAAGAATTCTCATTAACATGCTTTCATCTTGATCAAACAGAGCCTGTAAAACATGCAGTTCATTCAATTCCTGGTTGTTTCGGGAAAGAGCATAATCCTGACTTGTTATAAAGGCATCCTGCAATTTTTCTGTCATTTTTTCCATATCCATAAGTATCCCTCCAACATTAAGCCAGATGGCATGATCTATACTTTGACCTTCTTTGACCTTTAAATCTATTGTACAATAAAACTCACTAAATTTAAAGAAAGAAGGCTTACATAAGGGCAAAAGTAAAGGGTCAGATCTCGCCTCTACGAACTACAGTATATAGATACTGTATGTAGAGTACGAAATCAGACCCAATTGATGTTCTCTATTTGAATTGATGATTATGGTTTACGTTGATACATCCAAACGCGATTGTGATTCGAATTTTCAGGAAAAGCTTCTCCTGCTTTCAGCTTTACTTTTTTCGGATTATTCACTGTGCTTCCTGTTTCACCTATTTCAACATAAACCCCATTATTCGGCGCTTTTTGTCCAAATTTAAATTGATGATTTTGACCCATGATCATCACTCTCCTTTTGCTGACTGTACTTTTAGTCTTTCCAAAGACGAGTGCGATTATCACTGGTATGTTCGCGAAAATCAGCAATTTTCAGGCGGAGTTTTTAAACAAACATGCTTTTTTCTCACTAGCTTGATTATCATTAATCATTTTTATTGAAGCAAGTCGACCAAAATCGCTTTTTGAGCATGCAGCCTATTTCCTGCTTGATGAAAAACGACAGAATTTGGTCCGTCAATAATTTCAGCTGTTACCTCTTCCTCACGGTGAGCTGGAAGACAATGCATGAAAATATAGTCTTCTTTCGCATGCTTTACTAGCTCTGCATTAATTTGATACTCTTTAAATACTTCTAATCGAACGGCATTCTCTGCTTCTTGTCCCATTGATGTCCAGACATCTGCATAAACGATATCAGCACCTTCTATGGCTTCAGTAGGAGAATCTGTCACGACAATTTCGCATCCCTGTTGCTTAGCCTCTTTTTTCGCGTATTCAATAATTTCCTTATTCGGCTCATATCCAGCTGGACACGCAATGGAAAAGTCAATTCCCGTTTTTGCACAGGCAATCATTAAAGAATGTACGACATTATTCCCATCGCCAATATATGCCATTTTCAGACCTGCAAGCTTCCCTTTCACTTCCTGAATCGTCAATAAATCGGCTAGTGCCTGACATGGGTGGAACATATCTGTTAAGCCATTAATAACAGGAATGGTTGCCGATGCAGCCAACTCTTCAATCTTTTCATGCCCAAATGTTCGAATCATAATTCCGTCAACAAATTGAGATAAGACTTTTGCCGTATCCGCTACCGTTTCTCCACGACCAATCTGGATATCATTGCTGCTTAAAAACAAGCCATGCCCGCCAAGTTGCAGCATGCCAACTTCAAACGACACTCTCGTTCTTGTTGATGATTTTTCAAAAATCATCCCTAACGTTTTTCCTTTTAATGGTGCATACTCTTCATTAGCTGCCCATTTCGACTTAATATCACTAGCTAATTTTAGCAACTCCAAAATTGAGTCAGGAGAAACATCAGCTAGTGTAAGTAAATCCTTTTGCTGAATGATTTTTCCGTTCTTGATTATTGTACTCATACTTGTGTCACTCCCTTTTTATCTAAACTAAGCCAAGTTTGTAGTGAAGCAATTTTTATCTCTTTTTCAGAAAGCGATTGTAAGTATGCAAGGAAAGTTTCTTCTTCTGAAAAAGCGAGGATACGATATTTCGCTGCTAATAATCGCAAATGTTGATCTTCCTCTGATTTTCCATATGACAATACTGCCGCACCGTTTCCTTGTTTAAGCCATGATTCAAAATCACCATCCGCAATAACCATTCCTGCATCAAGCACTCGATTTAACGTTCCCTCACTTAAATGGATCGTAGGGGAAATGAATAAACCGTTTTTATGCACGTCTCTTTGACCATGATAAACTTTCGCTAATGCTTCATTGATTGTATTCGCAATGGCAATACCTTCTCCAGTCGATTTCATTTCTGGTCCAACTTTCGAATCAAGACCACTTAAAGCAAATGTTGAAAAGACTGGGTATTTAATGGCAGAATACGAGAAATCATCTTCTAACCCTGTTTTTCCTAGTAAATTCGACAAAGTATATTTCCCAAGCAATATTTTTGTCGCAACTTGGACAAGTGGAACACCGCTAATTTTACTGATTAAAGGAATCGTTCGACTTGCACGTGGATTTACTTCAAGCACATAAATCTTTTGACCTTGGATAACGAATTGGATATTCATTAATCCTTTATATCCAAGTTCCGCGACAATTTCCTTCGCATATTCGACCATTTTTTCTTTCATTTCATTGGAAATAGTTGTGCTTGGAAAAATAGCTAGGCTGTCTCCAGAATGGACGCCTGCCTTTTCAATATGTTCGGCAACTAAAGGTATATAGACATCACTACCATCGGCAATTAAATCAATCTCAGCTTCTTGACCAGGTATATAAGAGTCAAGAAGTACAGGGTAAACAAGAGATTCGCCATTGTTCAAACGATTATTTAGACTTTTACGATCTTGAATGATTTCCATTCCCTGACCGCCAATTACATAGGAAGGACGTAATAAAACGGGAAAGCCAATCTGTTCAGCTTGCTTCAGTAATTCTTGTGCGTTATTCGCCATCTCACCAGGAACATGAGGAATATCAAGCTTTTGTAGCAACGTATAGAAACGATCACGATCTTCTAATTGGTCGACGATATCAAAGGATGTTCCCAATAAATTAATGCCTTGCTCTTCAAGACCTTGTGCAAGATTAATCGCAGTTTGACCGCCAAATTGAACGATTACATCTTGAATTCCTTCTGCCTCTATTACATTTAAAACATATTCAAGTGTCAAAGGTTCAAAGTAAAGGCGATCAGCTGTGGCAAAATCTGTGCTCACTGTTTCAGGATTATTATTAATCATGATGGTTTCTACATGTTCTTGTTGTAGGGCGTAAACACTGTGTACAGAACAATAATCAAATTCAATCCCTTGCCCAATTCGGATCGGTCCACTGCCGATAATCAAGACCTTTTGTTTAGCTGACTTTTTCTGCTCATTTTCACCGAAATACGTCGAGTAATAATAATTCGTATGAGATTCGAATTCGGCTGCACATGTATCAACCGTTTTATACGCCGCTGTGACCCCTAGCGTTATCCGCTGCTTTCTCACGTCAAGTTCTGATGCGCCCCATATAGATGCCAAGTAACGATCAGAAAAGCCATTTTCCTTTATGAACACGAATTCTTCCTTCGTTAGATCATAAAGATTTTTGTCAGCAAGATTCTTTTCCATTTCTATTATGGTTGAAAAACTCGCTAAGAAAAAATAGTCCATTTGAGTTGCTTCATGAATCGCCTCTATTGTAACATTTTTGCGAAGTAATTCGAAAATCACAAAAATTCGTTCATCTGTTTGCGCATAAAGCATATCCCACAAGTCTGATAAAGATTTTTCTTTTAATGACTTTAGCTGAAAACCCAATGTCTTTAGTTCAAGTGAGTCAACGGCTTTTTGAAGAGCTCCTTCAAAACTTCGATGCAAGGCCATTACTTCACCGGTCGCCTTCATTTGTGTTCCAAGCTTACGCATTGCTGTTGGAAATTTATCAAATGGCCATCTAGGAAATTTCACAGCTACATAATCAAGTGCAGGTTCAAAGCTTGCATACGTGCTCTTCGTAACGGGATTGATCAGTTCTGACAAATGATAACCAACTGCCAATTTTGCTGCAATGCGGGCAATCGGATAGCCCGTCGCTTTTGAGGCAAGTGCTGAAGAACGGCTGACCCGAGGATTCACCTCAATTAAATAATAGCTTTTACTATTCGGATCAAGAGCAAATTGGATATTGCAGCCGCCAATAATCCCTAATGCTGAAATAATTTTAATCGATGCCGAGCGCAACATTTGATATTCTTCATCAGAAAGGGTCTGAGATGGAGCCACGACAATTGAATCTCCTGTATGAATGCCAACTGGATCAATATTTTCCATATTACAAATCGTGATACAGGTTTGATTGCTGTCTCGCATTACTTCATATTCAATTTCTTTAAAACCTGCAATGCTTCGCTCAATGAGACATTGAGTAATTGGACTTTCCTGTAGCCCGCCTCTGACAAGCTCCTTGAATACGTCCATCTCTTCTGCAATACCGCCACCAGTACCGCCTAACGTATACGCTGGCCGAACAATGATCGGAAACCCAATTTTTTCTGCAAAAGCAACCGCTTCATCATAGGTATGAACAATCATGCTTTCAGGAACTGGTTCGTTGATTTCAAACATCAATTGTCGAAAAAGCTCCCTGTCCTCTCCTTTTTTAATGGAGTCAATTGGAGTTCCGAGCAATGTAACGCCATACTTTTCTAAAATTCCTGCTTCATGAAGCTGATACGCAAGATTTAATCCTGTTTGACCGCCTAATGTAGCGAGCAAGCCATCTGGTTTTTCCTTTGCGATGATTTTTTCAAGTACATCACAGGTTAATGGCTCAAAATATACTGCATCTGCATTCATGTCGTCGGTCATAATTGTCGCTGGGTTGTTATTCACTAAAATGACCCGATAGCCTTCCTCTTTAAGCGCTAAACATGCTTGAGTGCCGGCATAATCAAATTCTGCTGCTTGCCCGATGATAATCGGACCTGATCCGATTACTAGGATAGTTTGTATGGAATGATTCTTAGGCATATGCTTTTTCTCTCCCGCTATAGTCATTTATCATCTGTAAAAACTCTGAAAAGTGTTCCCCACTTTCCGCTGGGCCTGGATTAGCTTCCGGATGGTATTGTGTCGTGACAATTGGTAGTTCAGTATGGACCAAACCTTCAACTGTGCCATCATTCACATTGCGGAATCGTACCTGTAATCCTGTGTTCATTAAACTCTCTTCCGCCACTTCATAGCTGTGATTTTGCGAGCTCATGTACACCCGTTTCGTTTTCAAATCAACAATTGGCTGATTGGCACCTCGATGACCGAAAAGCATTTTCTTCGTATTTCCACCAAATGCAAGAGCTGTAAGTTGGTGACCAAGACATATGCCCATCGTCGGATAATGAGTAAGTATGCTTTTGATATTTTCAAGTAAATGATTTAGTTGCTTCGGATCACCTGGCCCATTAGATAGGACTACACCATCCGGATTCAGGGTCTGAATCGTTTGAAGATCCGTATTGAAAGGTACTGTCGTTACTTTACAATTTTGATTGATTAAACTGTCCAAAATCGATTTCTTGTAACCAAAGTCAAGAAGAACAATATGCTTTGTACCGTTTCCATAACTCGCAATTTCCTTAGAAGAAACTTCTGATACTATTTGAGTATTTCCATTATAGCTGGTTTGCACTTGATAATTCGGATCAGGTGTAATCGCAGCTTCCATAGAACCTAATTTTCGAATCGTCTTCACAACTGCTCTCGTATCGATCTGACTAAGCAATGGAATATTCCATTTATCGAGATAATCTTTTAGCGAATGACGAGCTTGAAAATGAGAATAACTCATATCTCCTTGATAAACAATTACACCAGCCACATGCGGCTTTCTGCTTTCAAAGTCTTCATCGTTAATCCCATAATTCCCAATTAACGGATACGTAAATACGACAATTTGATTTTTATATGAAGGGTCTGTCAACACTTCTTGGTAGCCTGTCATTCCTGTAAAAAAGACAATTTCACCTTGCATGGCATCGTTCATATCTTTAGTTAATAATTTCCCCTCAAAAGATTGACCATTTGATAAATGTAAATAGCTTTTCATGATTTCACTCCTATGAAAGACTGTATTTTTATATATCATAAAGTATTTTTATTCATTCGATTTGTAAAAAATACAGTCATTTTTAGACTGGCTGCTTACTTCCTATTACATTTGCAATCTTTTCAATGCACATATCCAATTCATGTTTATTCGTTGTTAATGGTGGCAGTAGTCTAATTACATTCGGACCTGCTGTCAAGACAAGTATCCCTTGCTTTTGAAGCTCTAGTAAAATCGGTTGACCAGCATTCACTAATTCAACCCCAATCATCAGCCCCATCCCGCGTATCTCTTTCACGTTTTCTAGATCCTTTAGTTTTTCGTTCAATTGATCGAAAAGATAGTTTCCTTTTTCAACTACTCCTAAAAGAAAGTCATCTTTGAACACTTCTTGAACCGTCGCTTCTGCTGCTGCGATACTGACTGGATTTCCGCCAAACGTCGATCCATGGCTACCTGGTCCAAAGTACTTGGCAAGCTCTTTCTTTCCTACCATTGCACCGATAGGAAGACCATTTCCTAGCCCTTTAGCGATTGTGATGATATCCGGATCAACCTGATAGTGTTGAAAAGCAAATGGCTTACCAGTACGGCCAATTCCCGTTTGAATTTCATCGATAATTAATAGGATTCCGAATTTTTCACTTACAGATTTTATTGCATCCAGGAATTCCTGTTCAATTTTATGAATCCCACCTTCGCCTTGAACGATTTCAATCATAATTGCAGCGGTGTCTACATCCACACTGTTTACCAATGCATCTACATCATTGAATGGAATATAGGCAAACTCTTCAAGCATTTTCCCAAAACCAACTTTGACCTTTTCCTGCCCTGTTGCTGCCATGGTCGCAAAAGTACGTCCATGAAACGATTGAATGCAAGTAATAATTTTATTTTTCCCTGATGCTTTCCGTGCGAGTTTTATCGCGGCTTCATTTGCTTCGGCACCACTGTTACAAAAGAAGACAGACCCTAGACCAGATGCTTCCGTAATGAGTGAAGCGGTTTTTTCCTGCTTTGAATTTTCGAACATATTCGATGTGTGCCAAAATGAAGCTAATTGTTTTTCAACGGCTGTTTTTACTTTTTCATGACAATGTCCAAGATTCAACACACCGATTCCAGACGTATAATCCAAATATTTCTTGCCATCCTTGCTTGTTAACCAAGATCCTAACGCCTGATCTGGTTCAATCTGCCATCTTTCATAGGTTGGAAATAATGAACTCATTGATATACCCCTTTCTGTGTAACAAATTTCGTTCCAATAAAATCATTATTTTCATAGAAACAAGACTTTCCGCTGACAATCATCACTTCTGGTATACTTTTTTCCAAAACGGAAAGCGCAGTGGTAACCTTAGGTATCATTCCGCCATAAATGGTACCTTCTTTAATCATTTCTTTCGTTTCCGTTGCTGTAAGCTGTGAGAGTAAGCTGCCTTCTTTTAGAACTCCCTTAACATCAGTAACAAATAAACACATTTGTGCACCAAGTGCTTTTGCCACTGCACCTGCTGCCATATCAGCATTCACGTTCAGCTTCTGTCCTGATTCCGTAATTGAGATGGGAGTTAGCACAGGACATATTCCTTTTTGAAGAAGCACTTCCAATAGGTCTGTATCAATTTTCTCAATCTCGCCAACAGCGCCCAAGGCCGATTCATCAATATAGCTCCCAATCAACATCTTGCCATCAGAGCCATTTAAGCCAATCGCTTTAATATTATGTGATTCAAGCTTATGAACAAGGCTTCTGTTCGATTTACCTGAAAGCATCAATTCGACAATTTCCATGACCTCAGCCGTTGTCTTACGTAGTCCATTTTCAAAGATTGGTGTGATATTGCTTTGTTCAAGCATGGCGTTAATATCCGGACCGCCGCCATGAACAAAGACCATTCGCCAGCCATGGCTTTGCAGTTCTTTTATGCTTTCAAAAAAAGTTTCTGACAGTTCATCAATAATACTACCGCCGCATTTAATAACTAGGGTTTTCATTGTGCACACTCCTTATGATCGATAGCTCGCATTGATTTTCACATAATCATAGGTTAAGTCGCATCCCCACGCTGTTCCTGTTTCAGATCCTTCTTTAAGCGTAACATTTATCACGAGTAAATCTTGCTCCAAATAAGCTTTAGCGATTTCTTCCGAAAAATCTACCGGCTCACCATTTTCTAATACAACGATATCTCCAAAGGCAATCGTGACTTGTTGCGGGTTAAAATCGATTCCACTACGTCCCATCGCTGCAATGATTCTCCCCCAGTTCGCATCCGCTCCATAAGCCGCTGTTTTTACTAAATTAGAACCAATGATCGTTTTAGCAATGATTTGTGCCGCACGCTTCGTAGCCATTCCGAAAACATTGCACTCGATTAGTTTAGTTGCTCCTTCGCCATCTTTTGCGATTTGTTTAGCCAGGCTTTCACTTGTTTGTTTCAACAATTGAATGAATATATCCCATTCAGGATGTGAAGGTGATAAAGATTGATTGCCCGCTTTGCCGTTTGCTAATACAAGCACCATATCATTTGTTGAGGTATCGCCATCTACTGTAATTTGATTAAACGTCTGATCAGTTATGGCTGAAAGTGCAAGCTGTAAATCGCTAGACTCAATGGCTGCATCTGTCGTAATAAATCCGAGCATCGTAGCCATATTCGGGTGAATCATTCCCGATCCTTTCGCTGCTCCACCCATCGTAACCGTTACCCCATCTATTTCGACTGAGTACGCACAATTCTTCGTTACGGTATCTGTTGTTAAGATTGCTTGTTCGAAATCTATAGCATCCTTATCCGCAGATGATGGTTCTAACAGTTCAATCCCACGCTTAATTTTATCCATTTTCATGTATTCACCAATAACACCTGTTGAAGCAACCGCAAGATAATGTGATGGTAATTCGAATTTCGAAGCAGCCAGATCCCTCATTTCATAGGCGTCTTTTAGTCCTTGTTTGCCAGTGCAGGCATTGGCGCAAGCGCTATTAACGACGATTCCTTGTACCTTCCCTTCCTCTTGAATGCTTTGCTTTGTCACTTCAAGGGGAGCTGCTTGGATCACACTTTGTGTGTAAACAGCCGCAACTGACGCAGGAATATCCGATAAGATGATCCCAAGATCTTTCTTCGAATAGCGTAATCCAGCGTGAACACCTGCTGTTTTAAACCCCTGTGGTGTAACGATATTACCTTGTTCAATTTTCTTTATAGATGCAACACGCTGTAGTGTTTTCATGATTTACCTCCGAATAGTTATGGATAAATGGGAATTGTGGATAAACCTGCTGTTTCTTCCAAGCCCATCATAATATTTGCATTTTGAATCGCTTGCCCGGCTGCACCTTTCACAAGGTTGTCGATTACCGATACAATCGTTACTTTCCCAGTTCGTTCATCATACGCCATCCCAATATCGCAGAAATTAGAGCCATATACTTGTTTCGTGACCGGGAACTGACCAGTTCTTTGGATTCTTACGAAAGGATGTGAATTGTAATTCGTTTGATATAGATCATAAAGCTCTTGTGTAGAAATTCGTTTGTTTACCTTTACATACATGGTCGCCATGATTCCTCGCGTCATTGGGACAAGATGCGTCGTAAAGGTAATGGGCTCTATTTTCTGTGACCACGCAGATAGCTGCTGCTCAATTTCCGGGATATGCTGATGCTCATGTACTTTATATATTTTGAAATTTTCATTCATATCGCTAAAATGGGTCATATCTGATGGTGACTTTCCTGCTCCAGATACGCCTGATTTTGCATCAACAATAACGTCTCCCGCAACTAAGCCTTCTTTAAATAATGGCGCTAAGCCAAGTAATGTTGCAGTTGGATAACAGCCCGGATTTGCGATCACGTTTGCTTCTTTAATTTGCTTGGCATTCCATTCCGTAAGACCGTACACAGCTGAATCAATGATTTTCTGCGGTGCAGCCGTTTTTTTATACCATTTTTCATATTCACCTGGTGTTTTTAAGCGTAAGTCACCGGATAAATCAATAACCTTAACATTCACCTGAGAAAAAGCGGAGACAAGTTCTGCTGAGACCCCTGATGGTGTAGCTAGAAAAACAATATCCGATTTATCGGCAATTTTTTCAGGATTAATTTCTTCTAACACAAAATCTTCATGCAATAAATGTGTATGACTTTCACTTATTTTCCTATCAAATTTAGATGATGTATGCAAAGAGGCAATTTTCATGTTTGGATGATTTTTCAAAAGACGAATAAGTTCTAATCCGCCATAGCCTGTAGCACCAACAATTGAAACGTTCAAGTTTATCATCTCCATTGTATTCTTCCCTACGATTCTATAATAATAGTATTATATGACTGAATAAAAATAAAATCAAATGTATTTTTATAAAATGAGCGAATTTTTTAAACTATTTTTAAATATTGTCATTTTTGTATGGTGGACATGAGGAGGGGGCTTCGCGACTTACTCATATAGCTAATCTACTTAGCGGGTATACTTATGATCGAGAAAGCATCCGATAATTCGGCTCCACACCGCCACCTTCATAAAGTGAGACGGCTTTTAGAACCTGAACCTTTTTTATCGCTTTAGTTTTAGAGCAATCTCTTATGGATGTCTTATTGGAAAATTCCTCGATAATACACCGAGATCTCACGAAATAAAGCCGCCAGATTGACTGACGGCTTTACTTTCCTTCTAGCTTAAATATTTATTTAATACCTAATGCGATTTTCGCATATCTTGACATACGGTCTTTTGACCAAGGTGGACTCCAAACAATGTTTACATCTGAGTCCTTTACTTCCGGAATATCTTCTAGGACATATTTCACATTATCCACAATCGTTCCAGCGAGGGGACAACCCATAGCTGTTAGCGTCATTGTAACAGTAGCCATCCCGTTTTCGTCCATATCAACATCATATACGAGACCTAAATTCACTATATCTACTCCAAGTTCAGGATCAATGACCTGTTCTAATGCACCCATTAAATTATCTTTTAAATCTTGGTCCATTTCTATTCACTCCTTTATCTGCATCGATACCTACATCTTATCAAACTTATGCCATTAATTAAGCAAATACTTTTTAGCATAAGTTTTTTCAAGATTACTTTTCACTATACAGGAACAATACGAAAATTAAAAAGATTTAACATTGCCTACAATTAAGGGTAATATTAGTAGCATATCAAAAAAATAGAAATAGAAGGTGACTAAATGACTGAAAAACATCTGATTGTCTTAGACCTTGATGGTACATTACTTACAAATGAAAAAAACATCACCAATCGGACAAAAAGAACATTAGCAAAGTTAAAAGATGACGGTCATGAGGTTATGATTGCAACAGGCAGACCCTACCGTTCCAGTGAACCATATTATCGTGAGCTCGATTTAAACACCCCAATCGTAAATTTCAACGGAGCATTCGTACACCATCCTAAAAACAGTGCTTGGGGAGCTTTTCACTCACCACTTGATATTGAAGTTGCGAAAGATATCGTACAAGCTGTTCAGAATTTTACTTATCATAACATTATTGCTGAAGTACGTGATGATGTGTTCTTTCATTATCATGATGAAAAACTAATTGATCTCTTACAAATGGGGAGTACGAATATTACGACTGGTGATTTGCGTAATTTTCTTAACGCGCCTCCCACAAGTATGTTAATCCATACTGAGCAACAATATGTAGATGATATCAGAAAACATTTGTCTGATGTTCATGCTGAGGTTATCGACCATCGCCGCTGGGCAGATCCATTCCATGTAATTGAAATTGTCCGAACCGGATTAAATAAGGCGGTTGGTCTTGACCGCGTTTCCAAATCTTTAGATATACCAAAGGAGCGGATCATTGCTTTCGGTGATGAAGACAATGATTTCGAGATGATTAAATATGCTGGGACTGGTGTGGCAATGGGCAATGCCATTAAGGAATTGAAAACAGTTGCCTATGCCACCACACTAACGAATGAAGAAGATGGAATCGCTGTTTTCCTTGAGGATAAGTTCAATCTGAAGTTTTAAGTAACTCATATGAAATTTTCTATTTATTCCCGCTTTTAATTCTAGCTGCGTAAGCCAAACTAGTAGTGAGGTTGATTAAGAAGGAGACAAATTCCTCTAAACCAATCTCTAGACGCTTTAGAATACGGAGGCGATAAGAATGGGTAAAAGTAGCAAAGCCAAACGTTTTGTACAGCAAGGGAAGAATACGGTCTTGCAACATGCTGAACGAATCCCTTATCATTCTACGTACGCTGAAGCTGAAGAAAAAAGAACTCAACTTATGTCTGAACAAAGCTATGGTGGATTATAATGGCAAACAAATTATTTCAGCAAGCTAGAAAATTTGTCGGAGAAGCAGTAAATGGAGATCATAACCAACAAGAGGAAACAATGGAGATCGCCAAAAATGCACTTTCTTCTGCTTACGCCAATTCAACTGAAGCAGAACAAGTTCAGTTGCGAGAGCTACAGAATAAGCTAGAGTCAAAATAAGCAAAGGACAAGCACCAAAGAACTAGAAGCTAAAACTAGGTCTGAGATTTTTGCTTATTTTAAATCCTTAAAGGGTCTGACACCACACTCTATATACAGTTTATCAAGTTACACACACCTTAATTGAACTGTATATAGGAGTTGTGGGGTCTGACTCTTTTTTTATTCCTTTCTAAACAACCCTACTATGCCCGTTGTCTGTAGAATGTTCGTAAACGCTTCAGGATCCACTTCATTGATGATTTTTTCTAAATCATATTGCTCATACCGAGTAACCACGATCAATATCATTTCTTTGTTTTCATTTGTATATCCCCCTTTTACTGGGACTGTGGTTAGGCCACGGACAAGCTTTGAGTGAATGGCATACTTAAGCTCATTCCCCTTCTTCGTTATGATCATCGCTGTAAGCTTCTCATGACGCGTGTGGATAGCATCAATGACTCTTGTTGAAGTGTAGAGAGTGACAAGCGTATAAAGCGCCTTTTCTGGTCCATAAATCGCTCCAGCAGTGACGATAATCACTCCATTTAGTAGAAATAAGTATGTACCTACCGGCTTATCCTTTACACGGGAAAGGAGCATAGCGATGATATCCATCCCTCCAGTCGATGCTCCAAATTTCAGTGTAATTCCAACCCCAACTGCCGCTATAACTCCACCAAATACTGCATTTAATAATATATCAGGCGACATTTTGTAAACAGGAATTACCTCCATAAATACAGTCATTAATCCGACACTAATAAAGCTATATACAGTAAATGCGCGACCGATTTTTTTCCATGCAATGATCGTAATCGGAACGTTTAAAATAAATAAAATAATTCCTGTTGAAATGGTAAACGGTGCATACGTTCTAAGTAATGTGGATATTAGTTGAGCAACTCCAGTAAACCCGCTTGCATAAATATTGGCGGGTATCAGGAACAGATTCATAGCGACCGCATTAAAAAGTGCACCGATAATAACAATAATGATTTTCTTACCTTCTAAAAGATACATATTCTGCCCCCAATCTTTACCTATAGTATCCTACTACCCTTTAGCTGTTATTCCATGCTTAAGTGGATTGTTTTTTTTCATTGACATGCTACACTATTATTAGTCGTATATATTCAAGTCTAGAAAGCAGGTGTAATTATGACAATCACCATCCTAGCTGACAGTGCAAGCGATTTGCCACTGTCTTACTATAAAGAAAACAACCTTCGTTTTATTCCGTTACAAGTTCTACTTGATGGACAAAATTATCAAGATCTACAAACGATCGAGCCAAATATAGTCTATGAAGCCATGCGTAACGGAAAATCGCCTAAAACCTCTCAGGCTTCTCCCGAAGATTTGTTTGAAATATTTACGGAGTTGGCTAAAGAAAAAAAGCAAGGGGTTTATATTGCCTTTTCATCTGAGTTATCAGGTACATACCAAACAGCCGTAATGGCCCGAAATCAAGTAAAAGAAGATTTCCCCGATCTTGATTTAGAGATTATCGATACAAAATGTGCCTCCCTAGGGTATGGACTTGTCGTGAAATCTGCGGTCAATGCTGCTAATGATGGTGCTTCAAAGGAAGAACTAGTAGCAAATATCACGTTCCAAGCCCAACATATGGAGCATTTATTTACAGTCGACAATCTTGAATACCTTGCACGCGGCGGGCGAATTTCAAAAGCTTCTGCGATAGTCGGTGGCCTTTTAAATATTAAGCCACTGCTTCATGTTGAAGATGGTAAGCTGATTCCCCTTGAAAAAATTCGTGGTAAGAAAAAATTATTGAAACGTGTTATTGAAATTATGCATGAACGTGGGGTAAATTTAGACAAACAAACCATCGCAATCAGCCATGCGGATAATGAGGAGACTGCACTCGAATGGAAGCAAGCTATACAAGAAGAATTTGGAACAGAAAGTTTTGTAATTAATTCGATAGGGGCAGTTATTGGTTCTCATGCCGGACCAGGAACAATTGCATTATTTTTCTTAAATAAATTACCAGAAACGTCATCATAATTTGTTGCCTTTTATCTATGTAACACAACTACATGCATGCATTTCAGTTGTGTTACATAGCCACATTCACTATAATATATAGAAATCAATGTACTCCGGGAGGTAAAAATGGCTAAAGATAGTTCATTTGATATTGTTTCACAAGTTGATTTTTCAGAAGTAACAAATGCTGTAACAATGGCAATGAAAGAAATTCAAACTCGCTATGATTTTAAAGGAAGCTCTAGCACGGTTACACTTGACAAGGAAGAGCTTGTTTTAGTTTCCGATGATGAATACAAGCTTGATCAGCTAAAAGACGTATTGATCAGCAAATTGGTAAAACGAAATGTCCCCATCAAAAACTTGGATTACGGCAAAATCGAAGGGGCTTCAGGTGGTACCGTTCGTCAGCGTGCAAAGCTGATTCAAGGGATTGATAAGGAACATGCCAAGAAAATCAATACCATTATTAAAAATAGTGGTCTTAAAGTGAAAAGCCAAATTCAAGATGATCAAATTCGCGTAACGGGTAAGAACCGCGATGATCTCCAAGGCATTATCTCTGCCATACGTGGCGCAGACTTATCAATTGAGGTACAATTTATGAATTATCGCTAATGTGAAAAGAAAGCCTAGGAAGTCCGTACTTTGACTTCTTAGGCTTTCTTTTTTTCTTATATAAGCGGTAGTTCTCAGAATGGCTGTAATTAAAGAAAATGTGCGATTTTAACAAAGTAGAATAATAAGAGTACGTCACAAAAGGGTAAGTCCTCACACCTATACACCGTTTATCGTGCCATTTACACATTATCGAAAGGATATGTAGTAGATGTGGGTTTTCCCCCTTTCTTTTTTTGGCATCTTTCTCTTTATTTCCTCGTAAACCTTCCCTACCTTAGTTTTCACGCTTAACCCATATTTTCCCACGTTTTTATTTTTCAATTCGAAGGAATATGAATGATGTAGATATTACGAAATAGGAGGTTTCTATATGGCAAACAATAACAAGCAGAATAAGCAAACATTTCCACCACAGCATCAAAATCATCAACCTGGTGTTGAATCAGAAATGCATCCAAAGCCAGAATCCGTCTGTTCAAAGTATCAAGGAAGCGGTAAATTACAAGGAAAAACGGCGGTTATTACAGGGGGCGATAGTGGAATTGGTAAATCAGTCGCGATTTACTATGCAAAAGAAGGCGCAAATGTTGTGATTGTTTATCTAAATGAACAAAGTGATGCAGAAACGACAAAGGAGCTTGTCGAAAAGGAAGGACAGAAATGTCTTCTGCTTTCAGGAGATGTAGGAGATGAATCTTTTTGTAAAGGAGTTATTGAGCAAACAATTGGAGAGTTCGGTGCATTGGATATCCTCGTAAATAATGCTGGCGAGCAGCATGTCCAGGAAAACTTCCTTGATATTACAGCTGAGCAACTTGAGAAAACATTCAGAACGAATATCTTCTCTATGTTTCATCTCACAAAAGCAGCAATACCACATTTAAAGAAAGGCAGTAGCATTATCAATACAGCTTCCATCACTGCATACGAAGGGAATCCCAAATTGATTGATTACTCTTCTACAAAAGGAGCTATTGTTTCCTTTACTCGAGCACTATCCAATTCCATTTCCAAAGATGGAATTCGTGTCAATAATGTGGCTCCGGGTCCGATTTGGACACCTTTAATTCCTGCATCATTCAATGAAAAAGATGTCGCCAATTTTGGAGCGGATACCCCAATGGGCAGAGCTGGACAGCCCAAAGAGCTTGCAGGTGCCTATGTGTTTCTAGCAAGTGATGATGCAAGCTATATTAGCGGGCAAACGATACATGTAAATGGCGGAACTGTCATAAATGGATGAATAAAAGGGGTGTCTCAAACGGTCTGACATCGTTTTAACATACAGTAAATTTTGTTTTTACACTAATCTATCTTGTATGTAATTATTGCGATGTCTGACTTGAGACCTCCCGTTTGAAGGATATGGGGACGGGGCTTCGCGACTTACTAGTAAGCCCGCTACTTAGCAGCTAAACTTATATGATCGAGAAAACTTCCGAAATTTTGGCTCCGCACCGCCACCATTGTGATTTTAGCGAGTGTAGCGTGCTTCATGATCGATCCTTCATGTTAATAGGTTTTATATGTTTGTACAGGAAACCCGTTCAATCAGCTGATGAGGAACGATAATTCGCTTCACTGGTTCTTTAGGATTTAGAAGCAGTTGTATTAAACTTTTCGCTGCCTGGTAGCCTAAGTCAAAAATATTAATATCAATTGAAGTCAATTGCGGTCTAGCTAATTCAGAAAAAAAGACGTTATTAAAACTAACTATGGACATATTCTCTGGTACGGCTACTTTTAGTTTCGTTAACGTGTTAACGACACCTATTGCCATCAATTCATCTGTTACAAGTAGAGCGGTTGGCGGAGTTTCTAGCAATAGTAATCCCTGGATTGCCTCTTGACCACGTTCAAGCAAGAATTCATCGTGTCTAATATACTGAGGAACAATTGGAATACCTGCTCCTTTCAGAGCCTCTTGATATCCTTGCAGGCGCTCCATTGTCATAACTAGGTTTATGTTACCCCCGATAAAACTAATCTTATCGTGGCCTAGTCTTATTAAATATTCCGTTGCTTCCCGTGAAGCTCGGTAATTATCATTATCCACATGAGTAATTTCTTCTTCCCACTCGTATGGTCTGCCAATGACGACAAACGGAAATTGACGATCACGCAAATATTTTAAGATTTTATCATCTATTCGGGAATAAAGCAGAATAATGCCATCTACCCTTCCTCCTTGAACCATGTTGACAACATCCTGATAAATTTGTTCTTCCGTTTTTCCTGTACTCATTTGCAATGCATATTGCTTTTCATGAGCCCCCTCACTTAATCCGCGAAGGACCGTTGAAAAGAATGGATTTTGAAAAAATACATCGGATGAGCTCGGTAAAACTAGACCAATGACTTGAGTAGATTGACTAGCAAGACTTCGTGCAATAAAATTTGGATGGTACCCTAACTCTACCATGGCTTCTCGGACGCGAACCTTTGTTTTCTCGCTTATTCGAGGATTATTTGCGATGACGCGCGAAACTGTCGAAGGAGCAACACTCGCCAATTTTGCAACGTCTTTTATTGTAATTGCCATGATTCACCTACTCCTCTCTAAGCGCTTACATTCGTATTGTTATACAAAACAAAAAAAAATTATGTACCTATCATACACCTTGAATCTACATTATTTCTATTTTTTATTAAAAAAATAAGCGGAGCGCTACATATTAATCGGCTCCGCCGTTTCTTTTAATACAAGTACACTCTTGTTTCATAAGGACGAAGGGTAACCTCTTTTGCAATCCTTCTATCACCATCCGGATAATTCGCTAGCAGGAGTTCCGATGCTTCGGCTTTGATTTCAGGTAAGCTAATTGTTTGTTCCGCATTTTTGAAATTGCTAAGCACAACCGCCGATTGACTTTCTAACGTTCTGGTATATGCATATACAGCAGGATGTTCCCTCAGAAGTAGTCTATATTCACCATACACAAACACTTCATGCTTCTTTCTAAGCTGAATCATTTTTTTATAAAAATGATAAATCGAATCGGAATCTTTTTTCTGTTGTTCAACGTTTATCGTTTCATAGTTTGGATTTACTTTCATCCAAGGGGTTCCATCCGTGAATCCAGCATTTTCATGATCACTCCATTGCATCGGCGTTCTTGAGTTATCTCTTCCACTGTTCCAGATCACTTCCATCACGTTATCATGTGGAGTGCCTTTAGCCACTTCAATGTTATAAAAGTTGATCATACCTACATCATCATAATCCTGAATCGATTCAAATTGGACATTCGTCATGCCAATTTCCTGCCCTTGGTAAATAAACGGTGTTCCTTGCATGAAGAAATAACACGCTGCGAGCATTTTCGCACTTTCTTTCCAATATTCGGTATCATTCCCCCAGCTTGACACGCTTCTGGGCTGATCATGATTTTCCCAGAACAAAGCATTCCAGCCTTTTTCATGTAGACTTGTTTGCCATTTTGAAAGAGTTTCCTTTAGATTGACAACATCAACATCTTTTTCAATCCCTTTTCGCCAAAGACCTAGGTGCTCAAATTGGAAAATCATATCGAACTTGCCATTTTGTTCACCTACCCAATCATCTGCTTGGTGAATTCCGACCCCATTCGCCTCTCCGACCGTCATAATATCATATTTTGCAAAAGTTTCTTCTTTTAATTCTTTGAGAAAACCTTGAATCCCTTCTTGATTTGTATGCATGTCAAATGCCGGCACATAATTAAGCCCGTATGGATTAGGCATATCAGGGAATCCTTCCCGTTTTTTTATATGACTAATCGCGTCAACACGGAAACCATCAATCCCTTTATCAAGCCACCAATTTACCATTGTATACAAAGCCGAACGAACCTCTTGGTTTTCCCAATTTAAATCAGGCTGTTTCGTTGCGAAAATATGCAAATAATATTCATCTGTGACAGGATCGTATTCCCACGAGCTTCCAGAGAAGATACTTTCCCAATTATTTGGCGGTGAATCCCCTTTTCCTTCTTTCCATATATACCAATCACGTTTAGGATGATCTTTCGAAGACCTTGACTCGATAAACCATGAGTGCTCATCACTTGTATGATTAAGAACTAAGTCTAGAATTAATTTCATCCCACGTGCATGAATTTCTGCCAACAACTCGTCGAATTCCTCCATCGTACCGAATTGTCCGGATATATCTTGATAATCACTAATATCATAGCCGTTATCCGCATTGGGGGATTTGAAAAATGGACAAATCCAAATCACATCGATTCCCAGATCCTTAAGATAATCGAGCTTAGAAATAATCCCCTTAATATCCCCAATACCATCGCCATTGCTATCCATAAAACTTCTCGGATAAATCTGATAGCTAACTGCCTCTTTCCACCATTGCTTTTTCATTAAATCCCCTCCCGATTCTTATTGTATCGGCTTGTTTCAGTTGGAATTTTTATAAGAGGATGTTCAAAAAGTCCGGTAAAAATAGCTGTCGAATTTCTCGGCTCTTTTTATCCTCCTTTTTGAACTCGCACTATAAGTACCACTTCCAATTTAGAATGTACTTGTGATTGGCCTTTAAATAGAATGCGAGGGAGGGCAATTTACTATTTTCTATTTGAAAGATCGATTACGCTTTGATCTTTTCAAAATGAAGACAATGAAAATAACAAATGCAAAAATGACAACTCCCATCGCAACCATATACGGAATATTCAGGCCTGATTTATCTGATAACATATATATCTCAGCCTTTTCACGATCAATAATAATCGAATATTTCCCATCATTATTGCGTACTAAATCATACTCAACCACTCCTCTTAATTCCTTATCATTACCAAATTTATCAGCGTCTAGGTCAAACGTTTGTGACTTCGATGAATTGTTAATCACGACAACAATCGTTTCATCTTTAAAAGTTCGTTTAAAAACAGCCGAACTATCATTAGCATGAAGCACTTCAAGGTCACCCTTCATTAGCGCCGGATGTTGCTGCCTTATTTCACTTATTTTCGTAATATAATCAATTAATACAGGGTCTGCCTTAAATCCCATAAGTCGTCTGTTATCTGGATCACTTCCACCGTTCATCGCTATTTCTGAACCATAGTAGATGATTGGTATTCCCGGTGTTGTATACATATACGTTAAAGCAAGCTTCCAGCGTGTTTCCGGATTTTCCTTATTTGCAACAACTTCGTGGGTAAACCTTGTCATATCATGGTTATCAATAAATTTCCCAAGCAATTCAGGGTGGGTGAACATCTTTTCGTTTCGGGTCAGTGCAGAGAATAGAAAATTCAATGATTGATCAGGTTTAGAAAAAGCATCACGCATACTTGCATTTTGTGGAAAGTCCATAAAGCCATCAATGCCTGTATCTTGATAGCTGGCAATAGCAGTAGGATCATCCAGCCAAATCTCACCAACTAAATAGAAATCTTCCTTCTCTTCTTTGACTACTTTAGAAAAATCACTCCAAAAACCTTTATCCACATGCTTGACTGTATCTAAGCGATATCCATCAATATCGGTTTCTTGAATCCACCATCTAGCAGCATCCAATAAATACTTCCGTGTTTCTGGGTTATCTTGATTTAAATCAGGGAGGTCATATATCCAGCCTGTTTCTACTTCATTCTGATCACTCCAGTTTGTGATTCCTTTCTTTTCATGGAACCAATCCTTCTTTTCTGGATCGTTTACCCATGGGTGATTCGGTCCTACATGATTGACCACAAAATCAAGGATAATTTTCATATCACGCTTATGAGCCTCTGCTACAAGCTGCTTGAATTCATCAATGGTCCCGAAATGCTCATCTGTAGTATAGAAATCATTGATCCAATAACCGTGGTAGCCACCATCTTCATTATCAAAAACAGGTGTCAGCATAATGGCTGTAAATCCCATATCTTTAATATAGTCAAGTTTATCTGTTATGCCGGCAAAATCACCACCTTGATAAGCAAGTGGATCGTTCACATCCACATCTTTGTCATTTTTTGGATCCCCATTATTAAAACGGTCAATCATTAATGAATAAACGATTTCATTCTGCCATTTTCGTTCTTCCTTTTCAACAGCACCTGCGGGTAGGGCGTAAATAAGTAAGAACGAAAGCAAAATGAGTGAAAATGCTTTTTTTCTCATTTCTGCTTCCCCCTTATGTAACTTCTTCACGCCTTTAAGATTAGCCTTTCGTGCCACCTGCCGTCAAACCTGAAACGAAGTATTTTTGGAAACAGAGGAATAAGATTGCAATCGGAATTGCTATTAAGACTGAACCAGCTGCAAAGGTTGTAAATTCTTTTCCGAATTGTTTCGCTACCATTTCATATAGCCCAACCCCCATTGTAAATTTCTCATTACTCCGTAGCATAATTCTCGCTAGGATAAAATCACCGAATGGAGCAATAAATGCGAACAAAGCAACAACTGCAATGATTGGTTTAGCAAGAGGCATAATGATTTGTACGAATATTCTCATATGACTTGCTCCGTCCATTTTTGCAGACTCATCAAGCTCTTTAGGGATCGTATCTAAATAACCTTTCATTAACCATGTGTTCATCGGAATTTGGCCACCGACATAAATCAAGATTAACCCTAGATGCGTATCGATTAAGCCTGTGCGGTTCGCTAATACAAAAATTGCGATTAATGCAGCAAAGTTAGGAATCATTTGTAAAACTAGAAATGTAAGCAGTCCATTTTTCCGTCCAATAAAACGATATCTAGAAAATGAATACGCTGTAAATGATACTAAAATGACTGTCGAGATCATCGTGATAATACTAATCTTTAGAGAATTCATGTACCAACTAATATAATTTGATTTTTCCGAGTCAAATAAATACGTATAATGTGCAGTTGTTGGATTTTTCGGGAACATTGATGCACCTGATAAACTTTGACCAGGGTTAAAGGAGGAGCCAATAACCCATAGCAATGGATAAATGACGACTACACACATCAGAAGGATGATCAGATACGAAATAGTTAAGCGAATGATTTTGTTTTTTTTCATACTCATGATTAGTTCATATCCTCCTCTTTAAACGATTTTGACCGTTTAAATTGCCATAGGGCAACTGTCACAACAACGATTGAAAGAAGCATTGTAATGGCAGCCGCTTTCCCATATTGCGCAGAAGTCATAGTCAGACTATAAATCCAAGAAATCAATATATCTGAACCACCGGCGTTTTGGCCTGGAATCGCTGGACCACCACCGTTAAATAAGAAGATTACGTTAAAATTATTAAAGTTGAAGGTATATTGGGTGATTAAGATCGGTGCTGTCGCAAATAAAATCATCGGCAAGGTAATCTTGGTGAATTTCTGCCAAATGGTCGCTCCGTCCACATTTGCTGCTTCATATAACTCATCTGGAATCGATTGAAGCACACCTGTCGTCATGGCGAAGATAAACGGAAATCCTAACCATGTTTGAATGAAAATCAATGCAAGTCTAGTCCAGTTTTCTTCTGTCATCCAAGGAACCGGATCAATTCCAAACGCATGAAGGATACCTGTATTAATAACACCGAATGATTCATTAAACATTCCTGAGAAAATTAGGATCGAAACAAAAGCTGGAACTGCCCAAGGTAAAATAAAGACTGTACGAATAATTGCTTTTCCTTTTAAATCCTTTTGATTCACAAGGATCGCTAGGAAAATACCAAGTGCCACCTGAAGTGTTGTTGCCACAAATGTCCAAACAAGCGTCCATCCAAGTACACCGAAAAATGTTTTGCGCCATAAATCCAACTTAAAAATATCAATATAGTTTTGGATTCCGACCCAGTCTACAAGCTTTGCTGGTGGTGAATGATATAAATCGTAGTTGGTAAATGATAATAAAATAACGAATAGTAATGGAAAAATAACGACAAAAATTAATAGCAGAAAACCTGGTGAAACCATTAAATAAGGAAAGCCACTATCTAGTAAATTATGATATTGTTCCTTTACTGAAGAAGCCGCTAATCCAAGGTCCCGTTTTTTTCCCGTACTGTACGCATCGTACATATTGAATACATAGATAGCTAGACCAATCACCGTAATAATTAAGGCAATAATTCCATCAATCAGCAAGAAAATCGAATGATCAAGTCCAGCAATCGTTCCTAATGTGAACAACCCCCAAAAGCCCCAGTTCAATGTATCTAAGAAACTGGCGAAAAAGGCGATTGTTAGAATAAGGAAGATAAATCCTTTTACAAATTGTTTATTATAAAACTGCCCAAATCCAGGAATTATGGATAATAGTGCAGCATTTCTGCCATGTTTAGTTGCTGGAATTGTAACATCCACCTTAATCAACCTCCCTTTCATAGGAGCATAGAATTTCATCCCGGTTTAACCACCCATTTATGAGGGCACGAGAACCCTTACGGATAGAAATTTTACTTTTTGCTTACTTTAATGTGCAATCGCTTGCCTTATGAGTGTTTAAAAAACGGCCTAATGCCGGTATCTATTCTATTAGAGGATGTTCACAAACAAATCAATCACCCATAAGGGTCTGCCTCTACAGGCTAGCTTAGTCTGTAGAGGTCTGACCTAATACGTTTCCTATTATTTAGTTGTATTTATTATTTTTTCCATCCGTTATTTTGAAGGATGGTTTGTTGTAATGTTTGTTTCGATTGTTTTTACTGCATCATCCATCGCTGCCTTTGGCTCAGCCTTTCCTGTTGCAATCGTTTGTAGGGCCGAAGCTGCTGGCTCCCAAACCTCTGCCATTTCTGGAATATTAGGCATTGGAACTGCGTATTGTGATTGAACGGCCACAGCTTTAGCACCTTCATTTTCTGTAATAATCGGATCTTCAATCAATGTTTTCACCGGTGGAATTTCTTGTGTTAATTCAAACCGAATTTTCGCGTTTTCTTCATTTGTCAACCATTCGACTAATTTTGTTGACCAGTATGGATTTTTCGTAAATGCTGTGACATTCCAGCCTTTAACACCCATGAATGTTTTCATATGCTCTCCATTTGGCAGTGTAGGCATTTCAGAGATACCGATATCAATTCCAGCGTCCTTCATTCCTTGGAATACCCACGGCCCATCCATAACAGATGCAACTTTACCTTGGTTGAATAAACCATCTTTCGTTGAACCCCCGTTATCTCCGATGATTCCTTTAGGGAATAGTCCTTCTTTGTACCATTTTTGGATGTATTCTGCGCCTTTGATCGCACCGATGTTATTCAAACCTAGATCTTTTGGATCAAGACCTTTGTCCGTTTGATTAAATACATAACCGCCCATCCCTGCGATTACACCATGTGCAAAGTAGAAGTTATCCCATAGCGCTAAGAATCCGTATTGGTCACCTTTTGTTAGCCCTTTTGCTTGAGTATATAATTCATCCATCGTTTTCGGCGCTTCGCTCATTAATGCTTTGTTATAAATGAATACAGGTGTTTCTGTCGCTTTTGGCAGACCAAATAATTTCCCATCATACATTTGAGCGTTTACAGATGATTCAGTAAATGTTTGAAGAACATCATCTGATACATTGATTTCTTGAATCAAACCTTCTATTACCACTTGACCGATTTGATCATGAGGCAATGTCACGACATCTGGAGCGTTTCCAGCTGGTCCATCTAGTCGCAATTGATCGCGCATTTTATCAGCCATATTCAACTCTTGAAACTCAACTTTAATGCCGTATTCTTTTTCAAATGATTCAATTGCTGGCTTAAGGGCTACTGCTTTATCAATGTCTTCCCATACAATTAGTTTTTCTGGTTTTGCTTCCTCTGCTGCCTTATCTTTATCTTTAGTTTCATTCGTGGATTTTGTTCCTGTTTCTCGTTCAGGAGCTCCACATGCAGCAAGTATACCGAGTACCAACATAAGCATCATAAAAATAGACAATGGCTTCTTCATGAATTAACCCCCATTTGTGTTTTGATTTTACAAGTCAGCAATCGTTTGCGCACTTGTTGCTGGAAACCCAATATGTAAACGCTACCAAATTATCCTAATAATAAAATTATGCATCTTATCTTTAAAAATTCCTCAAAAATAAAGACTTCTAGATTTCTAAGGTTTAGGAATAATTTGCGAAACCGATTGCACTACTTTATAAACTTAATTATACAATTATTCTTGATTTTGACAAGTTAATTTTTAGAATTTTATTATTTTGATTGATAAATCAGACTAAAAAATGCTTTAAATACTGGAGTATTACATCCAAAAAAACAATCATTACCAAGAAGAATTTATTTCTACTTGGTAATGATACCCTACTTAACAGATAATTTTATCGCTAAAAGGTGACACATAAAGTGAAACTTCCGTCAGAGGGTTTTTTTTCATCCCCTCTGATGGTTAGTCCTGTTCTACTGTCGCTAAATCTTCGATAAAGCGACACTACGAACCCGATTGGTTCAACTAAACCTTTGAGGTAAGTTTCACTGTATCTCACCAATCGGGGATTTACAGGCTGTTGAACCCCACCTATTTATTTCTTGATTCTCTTGCAAAAATTGCGGTGGGGGTATTACAGCCTGTTAAACCGGGGCAAATTCTAGATCTTTTATGATTCAATAACTTGAATTCCATATGCCTTAAACCACACATCGATTTGAGCAAGATGCGCTAAAAGCTGTGGACCTGACATAAGCTGACCAAACCATGGTTCTTTAAACGCCGCTCCTTTTGATTCGATAATATCGTGAAGTTTTTGCTTATCGAAGAACTCATGAAGAACCGAGTTTCGATCCTCTAGTACATGCTTTAGCCAGTTTTGGACTCCATCTGTGTATACCGGATTATGTGTTTTCGGATAGGGACTTTTTTTACGATATAAGATTTCTTCTGGTAACATGCCTTCTAACGCTTTACGCAAGATTCCTTTTTCCCGATTTCCTGTCATTTTCAATTCCCAAGGGATATTCCATGCATATTCCACTAGACGATGATCGGCAAATGGCACCCTAACTTCGAGACTTGCCCCCATACTCATTCTATCTTTCCGATCAAGTAGCGTGGTCATAAACCATACTATATTCAAGTAAAATAGCTCTCTCCTTTTTGCTTCTACTCCTGTCTCTCCATCAAGTCTTGGCATCTCCGCTATCGTCTCCAAGTATTTCGCTTCAGCATATTCTTCTAACCTTAGTTTGCTTCGCCAATTTTCTTTTAGCAAAGAAACTCGTTCAGTTGTGGAACGCATCCATGGAAACCCTGAGCGTTTCAAATCTTCACTGCGATGAAACCACGGATATCCACCGAATATTTCGTCCGCACATTCGCCTGATAGACCCACTGTAAAGTCTTGTTTGATTTCCTTACAAAACCACAATAGGGAAGAATCTACATCTGCCATTCCGGGAAGGTCTCTAACTGTGACAGCTTCGGTTAAATAATCAATTAATGTCTCCTGAGTGATGACTGAGTTATGATGCACTGTGTCGAATTGATCAGACATCAGCTTGATCCATTTGGTATCAGAGTTTGGTTGAAATTCATTCGATTGAAAAAACTTGTCATTGTCTTCGTAATCAATCGAATAAGTATGCAGCCTCCCTTTTCCAGTCTTTTTATAGGAATCAGCAGCGATTGCTGTAATGGCACTAGAATCAACACCACCTGATAGAAACGTACATAATGGTACATCGGAAACGAGCTGGCGAGTCACAGCATCACAAACAAGAAACTTCACCTTCTCTGATGTTTCTTCAAGCGAATCTTGATGTTCCATGCTTAACACATTCCAATAACGCCATATTCTAAGACCTTGCTGTGATAAAGTTAATGCATGTGCAGGCCGCAGTTCCTTTATGCCACGAAATACCCCTGATCCAGGCGTTCGCGATGGCCCTAGCCCAAATATTTCGGCCAAACCTTCTCTTGTTACTTCAGCCTTCACTTCAGGATGCGCCAGAATGGCTTTAAGCTCTGAAGCGAACACGAAACCGCCATCTGTTTCTAAGTAAAACAGCGGCTTCACGCCCAAACGATCTCTCGCAATAAATAGCTTCTGCTCGTTCACATCCCAGATCGCAAAGGCAAAAATGCCATTAAAAAAATCCACGCACTTTTCTTTCCATTCTATATAAGAAGTTAGTAAAACTTCTGTATCAGAATGACCTTTGAAGGAATATCCTTTTAATAGTAGTTCTTTGCGAAGATCTTCGGTATTATAAAGTTCACCGTTGTAGCAAAGGATATAAGAATTTCCGTCTTTCTCTTTTGCCATTGGCTGTTTACCACCTTCTGAATCGACGACAGTCAATCGGCGATGACCAAACGACACATGGGTATCATGCCAAATGTTGTGTTCATCTGGACCCCTTTTCACCAGTGTATTCGTCATCTGTTCTATAACCGTTCTTTCCTTGCGCAGATCTCGTTGAAAGTGAACCCAACCTGTAATACCGCACATAGCCTTCATCCTTTCAATCAGCATCCCAGAATTCACCATTCTTATAGCCGCATTATATCCAGCTATCATTCTGATTCAACTGCTGTCTCCTTATTTAAGCCCTACATTGACACATTTTCAAATGAGCCATGCAGCGAGAATATAAGATAGCCTATGCATAAGGTGATAAATGGTTATTTGTCCGCTAAAGTAAAATTTCCATAAGTGATAGTTAGCCTCACAGGATGCGGTTTATAAAGATGGGGTTTATGAAAGATAAATGATTTCAATCTAAATTTCTTATCACTTTCTTGTTCATTTTATGTATTTATGTTTCTTCAGATTAAAATTGGGGAATAAATCTACGCTTAAATGGTTATAAAATAGAGTCATTTTGTCTAAAAAGAAGGGGAGGTAATCCATTTTTGGAGGTAAATTATGAATGATCAGCAACGAATGAACCTTATTAATCATCAAAATCGCGCGTTTTTAGAAGGAACAGTTGAGAATATTAATCAACAATGGGTTTTCTTTGATAACGAAACCGACGAAGCTACTTCTTTAGAAGAATATTCACAATTAGAAATAGATATCTATCGGAGAAAAAATTGGTACAGAGGAATCGTTGAAGAAAATGGTTTTGTAAAAGTCCATAAAGACATGATCCATTTATATGACGGGGAAACAGTAAAAATTCGCAAACCATTGTTAAGCTCATTAGAAAGATTATTGAAAAAAATAGAGACTGAGTCATTCGTCCAGTTTATCACGAGTTTAAATTCACTAGATTTCTCGATTCATGATTGCATTTACTGTTATAATCAGCTTGACTTCTCAGAAGGAGCATCTCCAAAAACAGGAGTGAATTTCCTAGTTTTCGACAACGAAGTTTCCATATGCTCTGTACAGCATCATTTCTTTTACACTTCAACAAATCATGACCGCTTTGAATTTACAATAAATACGGGAAAACGGATTATCATTGAAAAAATAAATTCTAAACACTCCTAGCACCTTCACCTAAAAGGAAGACCTAGAATATAAAAATAGAAAAGAGAATGTCCTATAGATAAGGGTCTGACCCGAAATTCCTACATCCAGTTTAAGTGGAATGAAAGTAACACGATAAACTGTGTGTTGGTAGCTGGGCAAACTCTAATTCGGTCATCCTCTTTAACTATGAGTGTTATGAAGTGATTTATCCCGGTTTAACTAACATCAGTAGGGATGAAAAAACCTCACTGATGTTAGTTTCACTTTATAAGAACGGATGGAAGCCTTGAGGAAGTTTTAGTCCTAGGTACAATACAACAACAAATGAGACAATGAAAATAGCCCAGTATAAACCCGTACCCTTGCCTTTTTTCGCTTTAACCAAGACCATTTCCATCATAGCAATGACAATCAGACCAACGATCATTTTCCACATATAGTAACCAACCTGAGACCCCATCAACATTCCACCAGTAAGTAAAATTAAGATGTAAAACAGTCTTGTAATCATATGTAGAATTTTGGCTTTTTTCGCATTACCTTTCTTGTACATAGTAAACGCTACAAAAAATAGAATAATAGCGACAAGCCAAGTTGTAATGTGCATATGAGTCATTTCAAATCCCCCTCTTAACAGTTTCTCCTTCATCATATCATAGACAAATATCTAAAAACAAAACTATACCCTCAGTTGCAGGAAATAATGAACATTTAGTGAACAGTATTTATAAGTGTTCCGATTCCCTTGACTTTTATCGCTATTTCGTCCCCTTTTCGCAAAAATTTGGGCGGTTTAAATCCTTTGCCAACTCCAGCTGGTGTCCCTGTGGCAATAATATCACCTGGTTCAAGTGTCATACCTTTCGAAAGAATCGCGATGATTTCTTCAACTGGAAAAATAAATTGTTCGGTATTGGATTGCTGTCTGATTTCACCGTTGACTCGGGTTTCAATGTCCAGCTGATTAGGATTTTCGATTACTGACTTCTCTACAATAACCGGACCAATTGGGCATGAACCATCCAAGCTTTTTCCAAGCAAATATTGCTTATGATTTACTTGCAAGTCTCTTGCTGTGATATCATTTACAATCGTATAGCCGAACACGTAATCCAACGCCTCTTCCCGTTTAATCTCTTTACCCTTTTTGCCAATGACAACAGCAAGCTCACCTTCATAATCTAGTTCGTCTGTTATGTCTTCGTGACGGAGAATGTCTGCTTCATGGCCAATCACAGCAGTTGGTGCTTTTGAAAATAGAATAATATGCTCAGGAATGTCTGCTTCACTTCCCATCTCAACAGCATGTTCGGCATAATTCTTCCCCACACAAAAGATATTTTTCGTTGGCCGCGGAATTGGAGCTTCCCAAACGAATTCATCCACATAAAATTCTGATTTGTTCTCTTTTGATGATACCCATTGTTCAATTTCCTTTACCTTTTGTAAAAAGACCTCACCCTTTGCAATACATTCGAGTAGTGTTGCCGGTATCACTTCGCCCATTTGTATTGCTGCAGCTTGCAGTAGCAATATATTTGTACGATTCGCTTCTACGAGTACAACTTGACTCTTCCCTTTCACTTTTACCGTTCCAAATTTCATAATCAATGTCCCCTTTGCTATGATTATTTTTTCATCATTGGACGAGTGCCATAAGTAGCAAACCGCCAGATATACTCAACAGGTCCCATATGATAATACTTCAACCAAATTGTACTGAGTATAAGTTGTAAGAAGTAAATAACAACAACTAATACGACTCCTGTTGTAAAAGAAATTTTACCATATAACCCAAAGCCATATGAATAGAATAATAATGTGCCAATGATGGACTGTAGCAAATAATTGCTCATCGATAATCTACCGACATTGGCTAGTGGTGATAATATTTTTTCAATAGATTTGTTTTGCAGGAGGAATACAATTGCAGTAATATAAAAAATCGATATCACTGGACCACCAATCATGTCTTGCAGGGATACGGTAAAATAATTGTAGTCTGCTATGTATGGACTTGCTTTAAGCAAACCACCACTAACTAAACTTACAATTGCAATAATCGCCAGTTTTCGCTGATGGTCTTTCGTTTTCTCCAACCACTTAAGCTTTGCAAATCCTGCACCAATCAAAAATAAGGGAAATATGGAGAAGAAGAGAATGATGCCATTTCCTAAATGATTAACCATATACCACTCCGCAAAGCGTTGCTGAAAGATCTCCGTAAAAGTACCTGATTGATACGCTTCAATAGACGCCCGAACCATATCAAAATCGGTTATAATAGTAGCTTCTTCCGGCATAGTAATGGAAACCAACATCATCAATAAACAAAGCATTAACGCCGGAATGACAAAGAGAAGGGATCCTATCCATAGGAGAGTTGTCCCTCTCATTTTATAAAATAACAGAAAGAAAAAACCGATCAACGCATAATTGATTAATATATCTCCATGCCAAATAAGAAAGGCATGACCACAACCAATGACCAACAGAACGAACAATCTTCTAGAAAATACAAGTGGAAATGACTGATTTCTACCTTGGACCCGCTCGGCAAGAATACACGCGCCAAAACCAAATAAAAACGCAAACATCGGATAAAAACTTGCCTGCGCAAATAAGTCAACCAATATGTAGATTGTATGATCTGGGTTATCCTTCCACCACTCAAGTGGATTTACATGTAAAAATGGCGAATGGAAATCAGGCATATTTACGAGTAGGATCCCCAATATAGCTAATCCTCTTAAACTATCAATACTTTGAATTCTTTGCCTTCCATCGCTGATTTGTCTATTTTGTATCATTCTTTGCATTCAGCTCCCCATTTTTCTTCTTTTTTCCAATATTTTACACTCTATTGGTTGATAACGATATATTTCTTTCAAATTCAGCCACACCTCTTCTTTCATTCAAAGATTTTCTAAAGCATTGATTAGGCGATTGAATCACAACGTTGCACAAATTACATAGTATATGGCAGGTAAAATTTTTTAGGAGGAGTTATTTATGCCCGCCATCGTTGGGGTCGTTCAGGTCATCAGCCTTGGAAGCAGTGGCGTTTTCAATATTGGAGATGTATATAAAATAGTCCCATTTTCTACTTCGAAAACTTATGCTGGTGCTGGTTCATTCAATACTGGAGATAACATTTCATTATATAACGGAAACAGTACGACAAATACGTATGACTCCGATGTGACAGATCAACCAATCTTATTCAATATTTAAACCGTTTTAGAAAGGGGAATCTTGATGATTTTTAATATTCAGCAAAACATTCACATTCAAAGCATTAAAATAACCAGTATTGGGAATTCCTCTGTTTTTCAAATTGGCAGTGCTGGTGTTATTAAACCACTTTCTCAGCTCAGTAATACGGGGGGATTTACAGAACCAGCACCGGAATTAAAATTAGAGCCTTTCGAACCCGTTTCGTCTGTTTCAAGTATACCACCGGTCGTTCAACCTACTCATCATAGAAATTAGTTGATGCATATTGTTATATGCAAGTTGCATCCTGTATCATTTGGCGAATAAAGCGAGGTGATTGGAACGATGAATGAATTCTACTCTTACACTATACAAATGCAAAAATATCTTTCCAGCCAAAATAAGCGTATCGAAAACCTCGAGTCCACGGTTCAATCCTTGATGGAACAGTTGGAACAATTAAAAACAAAACCAGCTGTCAATGTTGAACGAATTGAATATAAATTTGATCAATTGAAAGTGGAAACACTTGAAGGTACTTTAAACATCGGATTAAATCCAAATGACCTGAGTAATATTGAAGAGTTAGCGATACCTTCATCGAATCCTCCAACTTTTGAGCCGTACATGTTTCCAGCAAGAAATGAACTTATTCGTGATATTCACAATCACATTCTTACCAATCTTGATACTCTGGTTACAGATACCGAAAGTGAACTTGGCTTTAATGTTGACCCATCATATCATGAATTTATTAGAAATGATCTCGAAAGGCAGCTACAGTCGCGAATTGAACAATATTTAGACCAAACGTCATCTACTGAACGTTCACCACATCTTCACGAACAAATTAAACAAAAAATTATTGAAAAACTCAATACAGATATTCACATCGCTATTCGGAATTTTATCATTGCTTCAAACAAACAGCCAGGAGGGAATTCAAATCATGGAGTTTAACATTACCAATGGTGAATTATGCGTTGGGCATATCGAAGTGAGTATAGTAGCCAGCTCTTCTTTATTACTGATCGGAGATGTGCAAACGATCCAACTTTCTTCTGCTTTTGATACACCACCCGAATCATTAATTATCGATACTTCATTCGCCCCTTTAACTCCAAAAGGATAATAGGATGTTTTCTAGAATTTCAAAGGTCGATAAGATTAATATTCAAATCGTTTCCTTTAGTTCATTTTTTCAGATTGGGGACTGTCAATTTATTGATGGAGGGAATGATGTATTAGCCATTCAACGCCGTTCAGATATTTTGCACGCTGACGACGAAGCTTTCAAGGATTATCCGCTGTTCCAATCTTATCCTTCCTTTTTACCTGTAGTGGAGCCAGTGGTTATGAATACGAACCAGCTTCAACCGTTTATCTCTGTAGGGTCGATTAAGATTAAGGGTATTTCATCTTCATCCGTGGCTAGCGTCGGGAATACTGACCATATTAGAATGCAGGACCGAGTGATGCATATTCGCCATATTCCAAAGAAACAATCAGGTGTAAATACTCCACCTGAAGGAACCATTCGGCTCCAAAACGAAGATCTACAAGTAGGTTCATGAAAAAATTAAAAATGCCGTCATAAACTCACCTGATTACTTTAATGAACTAAAGATTTAATCAGATTAGTCCGCGGGCGGCAAAAATTCTTTTTTTCTAAACCTTTTTCCATTTCTATTGAACTGTTAAAACAAGTCTATGAGATTTTATCTATATTTGCATACTAAACTTTCTTAAAAGGATGATTCACATGCCAGCTATTGTTGGTCCTGTTCAAGTAACTAGTATTGACGGCGGGGGAATTGTACAATTTGGCGACTCGCTTGCCATCTCTCCGAAAAGCTCGTCAAAGTCCGTAACAGGTTCTGGTTCTGGTAACACAGGACTCTTTATTTTTAACGCAAATGGACTAAGTGGAAGTAATATTCTTGATTTGGCTGGTGTTGATCAGCCAATTGCCGGGAATAACTAAAATAGAAGGGTCAGACCTCGTAACTACTACATACAGTTCAAATTAAGTGCGTGAACTTAACAACTGTGTATAGAGTTCGAGGTCCGACCCTTTTTCTAATCAATACTCTATTCTATTTCTAACAAATGTCCGCCATCAAAGAAAAATAAATAGCGATGATGCACTTTCTTCTTTAATATCCCTTCAATTGCCCGCGTATACCATTGCAGTTGAATTCGATAACGGTCAGCTAATATTTCTTTAGCACCTTCAAATCCATTATGGAAACGACCGGTAATACCATCTGTTTTATAGTCTAATAAAACAAGCCCGTCTCCATCTTCAAATATACAGTCGATTACACCTTGAACAAGAACGGTTTCTTCTTCTCCATGCCAATGAGAGTATGCTTCACTTGCCGGTACCGCCAATGTAAATGGAACTTCTCTGCGGATCACTGACGCTCTTTGCATTCTTTGGCCAATTTCAGAATCAAAGAATGATGCAATTACCTCGATGTTAACAGCATTCTTCTGTTCTTCCGTTAACAGCTCCCTTATGATTAGCTCGTTCAGTAATTGCCGAACGGATTCGATCGTTATCGGCTCGTTTACGCTAATATGCTGCATCACAAGGTGGGTGATTGTCCCTTTTTCAGCAGGTGTTAATGATTTCTCCTGCATAAAAGCAGGTCGATTAGATATCGGACGTTTATATTTACGTAACAGTTCCGTAGAACTTTGCTCATCCCGAAATTCAAGCTGACGTTTCAACTCCGAAACAGATTGTTTCGAACGGTTTACACTAGCATCTCTTTCCGGATATGCCCATGCAAGTTGAGACATAATTTTGTCACGAAACTCAGACTCTAGATCGATTTTCTCAGCGTTCTTAACATGCTCAAGCCAGCTTTCCGCTTCGTTCACCGTTTCATCTTCCTGCATTTGAAGCTGTTCTCTTTGTACCGTTTTAATGACCCATTGTGATGAATGCTTAAGCTTATTGTCATCATAGTTGACTGTAAGACCCACACTCTCCAAGAATGCGGTACTGCTAGGGTGGCGAATTAACGCAGGTCCTATCCAATCTATATAACTACGTGCATTTGCACGAACATAGTCTTTCAGCAACCACTCTGAACCAGTTGCATCGCCAATCCATTTAGAAACACTTTTCAAGACATCCTTCAATGTTCCGATTAGATATAACTTTTCTTTAGCGCGAGTCATTGCTACATATAATACACGCATTTCCTCTGCGATCAATTCAAGTTGTTTCTTTTTCTTAAACGCAATCTGCGGAAGCGATGGATAGGTGATACGTAGCTCTGGATTCACATAGTCAGCTGCAAAGCCATACTCTTTATCTAACAAATAAGACTTCCGAAGATCCATCATATTGAATTGTTTGGAAAGCCCCGCAATAAAGACGAGCGGAAACTCCAGCCCCTTTGATGAATGAATCGTCATCAAGCGAACCACATCTTCCTGCTCCCCAAGTGCACGAGCTGCCCCGAGATCATCGCCGCGCTCCTGCATTCGATCAATGAATCGTAAAAAGCGGAATAATCCCCTAAAGGAACTAGTCTCATATTGTCTTGCACGGTCATATAAAGCACGTAAATTTGCCTGACGCTGCTTCCCGCCCGGCATTCCGCCAACAAAGTCATAAAATCTCGTTTCACCATAAAGCTGCCATATTAAATCTGACAAAGATACTTGCTGAGCCATTTTCCGCCATTTGGTTAGGTTTCGATAAAACATAGAAACTTTTTCATATGCATCCGGATATTGATCATGATCGGCTTTCCGGTAGAAATCTGCCAATGCATCATAATAGCTGCCTGGATTAAATAGTCTCACCTGTGCAAGCTCTTCTTCATTTAAGCCGACGATTGGCGAGCGTAATACAGATACGAGCGGAATATCTTGCTGTGGATTATCAATCGTTTTCAGCAGTGAAAGCATAATGGCCACTTCAGTTGCTTCGAAATAACCACTTGATAAATTTGCATATACCGGAATTCCTTGTTTCTTAAATTCTTCCATAATTTGCGGTGCCCATGGCATAGAACGCAGCAGGACAACAATATCACGATACGTTGCAGAACGATATAATCCAGTTTTGCTATCGTAAATTTGCTGTTTTTCAGAAATGGCTTTTTGAATAAGCTTTGCCATCATTCTTGCCTCAAGCTGTGCATTTTCCAATTCATCCGCTTCAAAGCCTTCGACATTATCTCCGTCTTCCCCTTTAAAGCTCGATTCCTCTGACATAGCACCATCAATTAAATATAATTCAATCGGATATTCGGAATCCTCAGGATAATCTGCCCCTTTTTTCAATTCAGCTTGTTCATCATATTCAATTTCACCAACGAGTACACCCATCAGCTGCTTGAATAAGTAATTAGTTCCATCTAGTACTTCTTTACGGCTCCTGAAATTACGATTCAAGTCAATTCGTAATCCTGATTCATCCCCATCTTGGGCAAAACGCTTGTATTTACCAAGAAAAAGATTCGGCTCTGCTAAGCGGAAACGATAGATGGACTGCTTAACGTCACCCACCATGAACATATTCCCCGTATTCTCCCCATCAGCTGTAACCAGTTTCAAAATCGATTCCTGTACAAAATTGACATCCTGGTACTCATCGACTAATACTTCCTTAAACTGCTGACGGTACTCCAGTGCCGCTTGTGATGGAGTGCGGTTATAACCTTCCACATTTTCCGTTAAAATGGCTAAGCAATAATGCTCCAAATCGGAAAAATCAACGATGTTCTTTTCCGCCTTCGCTGTTTTGAACCTTGCATCAAACTGATTGACAAGCATGACTAATGTTTCAACATAGCCCTTTAATTCTCGGATGTCTTGCATATAATGCTCAGGCTTTCGCAAAAACAACTCACTCTTGACTGTTTCAAGAATTTTCTTTGCCTTATTCCGATGCTTTGTAGCTAGCTCAATAAGCTCTTTATCGAAGGCATCCCCCGAGCATCTCTTCGCCGTTGTAAACTTCCAAGTTTGCATACTTCCATACATTTTCTTCCATGAATCTGCATTGGCTTTTTCTAATCGTTCGACAATCAATAAATCATCCAACAAATTCTCCGCCCTTGGTGCGGGACCGCTTGGCAATTTTGTCAGCTCAAGCGCTTGTTCCAGTAAATCCCGAGCCGATTGAAGCTGCATAGAGATATCGAATTTTAATGAATCCCAAAAAGGCAGATCTTCAATCTCTGCATCGTCTGCAATACTATACATGGCTGCTGCTTGATGTAACCATGATTCAGGGTCTGGGTACGATTGGGAAAAATTATGAAGAGAACGGATAATCTGCTGAAGAGCTGCATCGTTTCGATCACTAGTAAATGCATCCACCAATCTAAAAAATTCCTCATCGCTTTGACCATAATGTTCCTCAAGCAGTTCTTCCATCACTTCATCGCGAAGCAGTTCCGCTTCTGTTGAATCGGCAATCCGAAATCCAGGATCAATATCTGTTAAATAATAATACTTCCGAATTACTTCTAAACAAAAAGAATGGAGGGTCGAGATCGAAGCACGATTGATTAAACTCACTTGCTTTCGTAAGTGCTGTGATTTCGGATTGTCTGAAATCGCCTTTTCCAGCGCTTCACCAATTCGATGCTTCATTTCTGCGGCAGAGGCGTTCGTAAAGGTAACAACTAATAGCTCATCTACGTTAATTGGCTCTTTTTCTGATAGAATTTTTTCAATAATCCGTGTCACAAGTACAGCTGTTTTCCCTGATCCAGCCGCCGCCGCCACGAGTATATCCTGATCTTTTGCCCAGATCGCTTTCCACTGGTCTTCAGTCCATGTAACATGATCAGGCTTTACCGGGATGATTGTCTTACTCATGTGTTGCAGCCTCCCCTCTTAATACATTCAATACTTCATCTTGTTTAGTAGAAGATAATAATCGATACTCGTTTTCCTCCGTGGATTGGTCAAATTGACACACGGACTTAAATGCACAAAACGTACAAGGAATTTTATCCTTAAGTTTATAAGGATTAATCTCTACGTTGCCGCCAACAATTTCATTACCCGCTTCTTGATATAAATGACGGATGTGATTTTGCAAGAGCGAAAACTCTTCCTGACTTGCAATCTTAGATTTAGCCTGCAATGTTCCATCTTTTTTTAAACCTGCTGGAATCATATTTGAGTTACTAAGAACCCCTTGTTCTAATGATTGATCCATTAATTGAACAACGTCTGGATCACCTAATAGCAGACCCTTCATTTTAAAACTTTTAAATATTTCTTGTTCAAGTTCCGAAAGATCGACCATACCCTTGCTTTTGACAACCGGGTTATGGACATGGAAATAAAGTACACCGGCAGGCAATGCTTCTTTTCCAACCAAGGAGCTTGAATGAGTAATCACGATATCTAAATATGTGAGCATCTGCAGGGCCAGTCCGTAATACACTTCACTTAAATTCAAATCCTTTTCACTGGATTTATAGTCTAGGACCCGTAAATAAACACTGTCGTTTTCTTCCGCTTTATCAATGCGGTCAATCCGGCCGACTAACTCCATCTTTGTTCCATCTCTCAACTCAAATGAAAGCGGTGGTAACTGACCATTTTTCCCAAAGCCTAGCTCTAATCCTACTGGTACAAAGCCGCTTTGCCTTGCTTGTTCGCTTAGGACGATGGAAGCTCGTCCAATTACCTGCTCTAACTTTCGCTTTAAATAGTGGTGTCGATTGCTACTCAATAAAATTTGGTTTTGTAGCTTCGGTGCGAGTCGTTCAACAGCCTTTCTTGCAAGCATCAAACATTGTTCCTTTGTTAAAGAGGACCAGGCTATGTTCCGTTCATATAAATAATCCGAGATGATTTTTAACGCACCATGAAACATTTCACCAATATCAGGAGCATCCAGACGAAAAATCTTACGCTCCTGTAGCTTCAAACCATGGGCAGCATAATGAGCAAACGCGCAGCTATTGAACATTTCCATCCGAGAGACACTGGCCAAAATGGTTTCTCCATAGATTTTTCTACTAGTCTCCTCAGATATTCTTTTCGTCTTATTTCGATAAAATAAGCTCGACAGCACCCGAACGGCTTCTGGCCTCATCCATTCATGATCCATATAGGCATTATAAACATCCCACCATACAGGATGAACTGGATAATTCCTTTTTTTAAGCTGAAGCTGCGCTGTTAAATAAGACAAAGCAACATCGTAATTCGCAGCATATTCTGCCTGTTCACTTGCATCTAAGTCAGACGGGTCATTCATGAACACTACTTCTTTCACTTGCGGAAGTACGTCCTTTACCCGCTTAATATAGGAAGAAGGAAGCAGTGCTTTCCCTTCTTCATCTGCGAGCGGATACGTCAAATACAAGGATTCAGATGGTGTTGTAAAAGCTTTATAAGCGACAAACTCTTCATCTAATAAACGGAGCTTTGAGCTTAGTGCAACCTCAAATCCGTTAGCGGCTAGGTTTTCACGGTCCTGATCTGATAAAATCCCATCCTTGCCAGCCTTACCTGGTAAAACACCTTCATTTAGACCTATAACAAATGCGGCACGAATGTCATCTAGCCTTGATAAATCAAGGTTTGCGACAAGCACTTGGTCAATTGCCGGTGGAACGAGGGAGAACTTTAATGTTTCAAAACCACTTTCCATTACGGTTGAGAACTGTTTTAACGTCATTTTTTCTTCGCTGAGTAATTCTACGAATTGATCAAGCAAATTAACAACTGAATTCCACGCCTGTTCATGTTCTCTTGCACTGATCAGATCATCTCGCTCTTCTGCTTCAACCTTCAATTTTTCCAACTTCTCCGGAATGTTTAGCTCTTCCAAATATAAATACAGCGCCTCGCACATTTCTCGCCCTGTTTGTGCACGCTTCAAGCGTTTGGACAAACGTAAAATGGCTGAATTAAAAAGTTCCTTCAGTTCGTTAAGTTCATCTTCCAATTGCTTTTCCTGATTAGTCTGACGCCTATCAAAAAGCTCCAATCCTCTTATTCTTCTATAAGTCCATGGTTCTTTTTGATACCATCTATTCCCTTTTATTCCACGAGAAAGTACATAGTTCTCCAATCGGTCGACCTTTTCACGCATGATATCGGAATTCAGGTTGATTGGATGTAGGAGTTCTGTTTTTATAGCTCTAAACACCGGTTCATAACGCCAATTCGTGTTCAAAATCTCTAAGGTAGAGCGAATGAGTTCAATTACCGGATGATTCAACATGGTTCTTTTTGTATCGATAAAAACAGGGATCTGATAATCCAAAAAAACCGTGTTGATCAGATCATGATAGGATTCGCCATTTCGGACCAATATAGCCAAATCCCGAAAGCGGTAATTGCCATCGCGAACAAACCGCAAGATTGTCCGAGCAACTCCTTCTACTTCTGCTCTTCGATTCATCGCCTGTACGACTGTAACACTCGTTTCCCCATTAAGCTCATGCGCTGGCCGCACAGTAAGATTAGCTTCGAGATGCGACATTCCTGGATTTCCTTTAAAGCGCGGCGCACTTTCTAAATGTTCATCATTTTCAACACTAACGCCTAAAGCCAATGCTCGTTGATAAATATTGAAGTAGGTCGAACCCGTTTGTCTGAAAAGATTTAACCCATCAGGTGGGGATATCCTATACGGCTGATCAAGTGTTAATACAACAGTTACATCCTTACATTGTTTCAATAATTCTTCTACAATTTGCAGTTCCTGAGGCGTTAAGCTATAGAAACCGTCTAAATAAATCGAAGCTTCTGTTATATAACTTGATTGAGCCAATTTTTCAATCAATAAACGGAAGTAATCCTCTGAATCCAAATACTTGCCTACCAATTCATCCTCAAACGCTTGATAAATTAACTCTAAATCATGTAGTTTATCACGAACGGCATCTGATGAATATTGTATAGAACGTTCTCGAAATTCATTGATATCTTTAGGATCAAGACAATAGCGTTTAAACTCAGATAACATTTCTTCCATTTGCATGATGAAGCCAGGTTTGTCCGCTGAACGACGAAACATTTTTAACTCATTCTTTTTGTCTTCCATGATTTTACGGATGAGCATGTTCACTCCGACACTGTCAAGATGGCGCCTATTGCCCCCGCCTGTTTCTTGAAGGATTCGCCATGCTAAACGACTAAAGCTGAACACCTGCGCTCGCATCATTCCCTCTAGACCTGGTGTTTTAATTAATTTATATTCAGACAGAAATGTCATTTGATCCGGAACTAAATAAATAATCGGTTTTCCAGCTGGGTCTTCAACAAGCCTAGCACGTATCTCATCAAGCACCTTGGCCGTCTTTCCTGACCCCGATCGTCCAGTAATAAATCTCAACGCCATTACCCTGCCCCCTTTTCTAGCTTTTTCTTCTTTATCTATTCGTTCATCATATCAAGTATTTAATCAAAAAAAGACATTGGATCTCCAATGCCTTTTTTACTTATTATACTCTTAAATCGATAATTTTTCTTGTTCAATGATTGGTAAGGGTGGCCTGTTAAACTTTCATCATACATATAACACCGACCAGAATGTCATCATTATTTACGTTTCATTTTCCCCACTGCCATTACTCATTTTCCCTACTCGTGTTTCTATTTAGCCTTGCCTCTATTTGTTTCCCAACAAGCCATAATACAAAGATTATAATGATAACGATTACTGTGCGTAACGGCTGATGGAACAATGAAGTTATGTCGTATCCTATAAAACTAATCGTAAAAATCATGACCAGCTTCCCACCTAGTAATGCAAGTGCATATGGCATCGGTCTTATATTCGAAAGACCAGCTACAATATTCACAAGAGCAGAAGGAGTAAACGGAAAACAAAGTAGAAGAAAAAGCGGACCGAATCCATGTCTCTCTACCCAATTCATAAGTTTTTTAATCTGTTTATTTTTTTGAAGAAACTTTAATAGCCTTCGATGCCCATAATGGCGAAATAAGAAGAAGACAAGCAAAGATCCCGTAACGGTCCCAATCCATGAATACATAAACCCCAGCCATAGGCCAAAAGCACTCGCATTTGCAAATACAAATACAAAGAGCGGCAGAAAAGGAAGGAACGACTCAAACATTGGTAAAAAAATCCCTGGTAATGGTCCGAACGAACGATACTGTTCAATTAACTCCAATATATTTTCTAATGTAAACCAATCACGAATATGCTCCAAATCCATTTCAATCTCCTCAATGTCAAAAAAATCTAATGCTCCTTCTCTTGCTTATTTTCTGAAGTAGTCAGCTTAGATGTATATCATTTATGCCCTTTGATCCACTTACAATATATGAAACATAGGCGTGTCCCAAAGCATCTGACCCCATACTCTTTACACCGTTTATTGCGCTATTTGCATGTTTATAAACGAGATAAAGTAGATATGATCCTGACCCTTTCGTTTTGGGACAGCCTTATATTTGAACAATGTAAAGCCTCCCGATTATACGCCTATCTTTTAACTAAAATCATAAGCTATTTTTTGAAATAAATAAATAATTTATGACTTATCTAGAATTTAGTCTTATTTTCATACTTCCCTCACTCGACAACCGATAATCACATTTTCATTTAATTTTAACTTGATTAGTGATACATTTTCCATTATTATTACAACAAGGAACAAATGTTCTTGTTGTAATTTCAGTTGGATATTGTCAGAAAGAGGGATGATAATGACTCGAATTCCAGAACACGACCGCAATATCATTGAAAAAGCACTCTATCTTCCTATGATCGTTACAATTTTCAATCGCGATTTACATATAATTGAGGGCAGTTCTTTCAAGATGAAGAGGCCTTACTTAGAAATGGTAGAAGCAGCGTTGAAATTAGTTCAATCCGATTTGGTTCAAGTTAGAAAATACTTAAAAAAAGAAAATATTAAGGTTAGCGAACTAAAGAGAGACCAGGAATTTACAATGTATTGCTTTTTATACAAAGGATATGAAGAGCACCATAATTATTTCAATCCACGATTAAAAAATAAGGTAGAAGAATTATTGCGAAGTTATTTCAAAGAAGTATTTACCTAAATGGCCCTTTCATACCTTATCTGAGGAGACATAAGAAACACACAAATTCATCATGTCTCCGTTCCTCTTCTTATTCTTCAGTTTTTTTAGCTGAATAATTGCGAGGGGTCTCTGAAGCTTCCATACTGTTATGCATTCTGTGCAATCCATAAGCCATCTTTCCTGTCTCTTTATTTATTTTACTAATTTTAGACTCAAGTTCTGCAGTTCTTTGCATTTGATTTGTGAATGAACCAATTGATATATTCACCTCTAACGTGATGTTGTTACGAAAATAAACTTGAACCATTCTATTATCTTTCTGTTTATACTCTATAACATGATGATGCGCAATCCAAATGCAATCATCGTTTATGGGTGAAGTAGTTGGAAAAAAGAAAATAGGGTTTGTCTGATCGATAATAATTGGCGCTTTATGAGTAACGCCAATTAATCGCCGTGTTCCACCTTTTCTTCCCTCATAGCTACTTCCAAAGTATTCACAGCTTTGATTGATAATTACCTTGGGCTTGAATGGCGAGATAAATTCATCATTTATTTCAACAACTTGCGAATAGATTTTGCTGCCGTATACAATCGACTTAATGAAACACGTAAATGGAGTAATTTCATAATTTTCAATTAATGACCTTTTGGATTTTTTCACTTTTCTTTTCCCCTTCCTTTTCACATCATTCGGGATCAATAATATCACATAAAATAGTTATATATACCCACTTTGTGTACATTTAGCAATTCTGTAACAAATTTACAAAGTCTAAACATTTCCACAAAAATTAAAATATTTTTTGAAAATTTAAAATTTTTATTGATTTTTCCTCTAATGATTCCATATAATAAAAAAAAGGTCAGGAGTGGATCTTCATGAAAAATGAAAAATTACCTTCAGAGTTAGTAAAGTCGTATTTGGCCAATAAGAAAAACCAGGACGCTTCACTGCAGGATACATTCATTGAGATGATTATTCACGAATCTATACTCATTAACAAAAGAACACAGCTTGAACAGCAAATCGACCAAGCACTCGATGAGAGGAATAAGCCTTTATTTCTAAAGTTAAGCAGCGAAATGTACCAATTGATAAAAATGTTTGGTACTTAAGAACAAAAGCGCAAGCGCCTTGTTCAACCTTGAAAATACTCGCAGTCCATTCGGTTGAGATCGTTCTTTTACTTCTTAAGCTAGTGTGATGTGACAAGAGGAGGTAGGCAACTTGCCCCCAATAAATACGGTTGTCTACAAAAGAAAAAGGTCTGACCCCACCATTCTTCACACAGAATAAAATACGTGTATAACACGATAGCTGTATGAAGAGTGTGCGGTCAGACCCTTATGAAACTCTTACTTTCTCCACTATTTTCCTCTATCAAACATCCCCATTACCTCGGTCGTTTCCGTAATATTAACAAATGCATTCGAATCGATTTCATTAATCATCAATTTAACATCCGTTAACTGATAGCGAGTAATAACTGTCATAAGAATTTTTCGACTTTCCCCTGTATATGCGCCCTCTCCATCCATTACTGTAATCCCTCGATAAAGGTTAGCAAGTAGCTTCTCCTTCATCTCATCACCCTTATTTGTAATGATCATTAATGTTAATTTAATATGGTTCGTATGAATCGTATCGATGATCTTTCCTGTTGCATAAATTGCAACGAGTGTATGAAGAGCCGCATCCCAATCAAACACAAAGCCAGAGATGATAACAACAATAGCATTCATTGCCGAAATTAACGCTCCCAGCGGAAAGTCTCTCTTCTTAGTAAGCAGCATCGCAATTATATCAAAGCCACCCGAAGATCCGGATGCCCGAAAAATAATCCCGATCCCAATTCCCGTAATAACACCGCCGAATAGCGATGACAGGATCGCTTCATTTGAGATTGCTTGAACAGGAATCACATACAAAGTAACTGAAAGCACGACTACAGACAAAATTGTATATCCAATAAAACGTTTTCCTAATTTCATAACTCCGAATATTAATAAAGGTAAATTAAGCAGAAAGTTCAAGATTCCGGTATTGAAGGGTGTAATGATTCCAAGCATAATCGCAATCCCGCTAAGTCCGCTGCTTAAAATTTGATGGGGAATCAAAAATAAATTATAAGCAACCCCAACAATGATGGAGCCAATTATTATGACCAAAATATTACGCATAACTACTCTCCCTTTAAACCAGTGATATTTCCTGATCATTTAAAGCCACAAAAGACTTCTCTGTCCACAGAAATAATTGTTCGGTTTAGATATTTTTTCTACTAATGATTATTATTATAGTAGAGAAATAAAGGAAAAATAATTTAATAGTCTTTTCAGATTATATAGGAAATTCCTTAGAGGATACACGATAAGAAAAACTGTCACCTACTATAGGTCACAAAAATAATTATTCTAATATATATTCTATGCTCGAATATGACAGGTGTATGAATAGACACTAAAACTCATTGCAAAATGTATAAAATGAAACTTCAATCAACGGGGTTTTCTTCATCCCCCTACGCTTCTTCGATCTATCTAAGTCTTTAAGCGGAAGTTTTATTACCCATTAATGCAGAATACATTCTTTTTTTCTTACAAAAAAATAAACTGACCGAAGCCAGCTTATTCATTCTGATTACTCGTATTATATTGATCAAGCGTTGAAATTCTCTCGAGCATGGAGGGGTGTGTGTAGCGAAACCATTTCACAAGCAAAGGAGGATTCACTTGACTTAACCCAGCTCTTGTCAACTCCTGAAAGGAACTAATTGCAGCATCTTTATCTTGAGTCATTTCAATCGCATAGTGGTCAGCTCGGCTTTCCTGATACCTTGACACATAATTAGATAAAGGACTGGAAGCGAACAATAAAATAGATGTAATCAATAAAAATAATGGGAATGAACGAATGCTGCTAACTTCTGATATGTTTAGAACTTTCCCCCAGCGCCTAATGGTATAATTCATCAATTTCGCAGTGAACCATAAGCCAACAAGCGTTAAGACTAAATAACCTGCAATTCCAAAATAAATATGTTTTTCCACATAGTGCCCCATCTCGTGCGCCATGATAAAGAGAATTTCTTGATCATTAAGCCGACTCAAAGTCGTATCCCATAAAACAATTCGGGAATTGGAGCCGATTCCCGTGACATATGCATTCAAGGCATTCGTTTTTTCCGCCATATTCACTTCATATACATGCTCAGATGGAATATTCGCTTTATCTGCCATATCTAATATCTTTGTTTCTAATTCCTTGTTTTTAAGCGGATAAAAATCATTATAAAGTGGATCAATAACTACCGGCTGAACGAACATGATAAATAATGAAAAAGGAATCGTCAAAATCCAGGCATACAGCCACCATTTCTTCGCACTTTTTTTCATTAGCCAATATAAAACAGAGACAATAAGAATCATCGTTCCGAAATCGACCCAAAACTCAATCACTCCATCCTTCATCCATGAAGTAAAAGATTGAGTACTGATTCCATAGCTCTTGCCTAAGGTGTAGCGATAATAATTAAGCGGGAACACAACAACATAACTCAACAAAGATAACCAAAATAAATAAATAGAATTTTGAACAATTTTCCACTTCGTTTGCGATAAAGACCACTTTTCAAACCCTCGGGAAATGCCAAATGCTAAAATAAGAAAATAAAATAACCAATCAAATGGAACCGCCGCAAAAAACAGAAAATTCCTGATTTTCGAATACTCTTCACTCAATACCCATTCCCTTTCACTCAAAAAAACAGCTGGATCTGCAACCGTTCCTTTTAAAGCTTCAGGTATAATAGATTGGGCTCCGTGAAATATATACACATACATACCAGCTATATATAAACCAAATAAAACGATTGCAGTTAAGACCGATTTCCTTACCATAATCCAACCCCTTCCTTATCACTTCCTACTTTAAGTGTAGTACATAACGGACAAGTTAGAACCATTTCCTAATATTGAAATTGTAAGTTTTGTGCAACTATCCTTCATGATTTCAACCAAATCAGCCATCACCCTTTCTCTTTAGGATGATAGCTGATTTCTTACTTTTTCAATCATTTCATCAAGACGGATAATGCTTTTTTTTGCACGCTCGAAATCAATCTTTCGATAATGATGGAGACCACCTTCTTCTTCGTCTTTCTCATCGGCCCATTTTACAATTTGTTGAAGTGGCGTGCGAATAATGTCATTTGTAGGTAGAAATGAATCAGTATGGAATAGAATCGCGAGAGATATGGTTTTGGCTTGGATTGGATTTTCTCCAAGTCGAATAAGTAGCTTATGAGCTCTTTCTGCTCCTTTTATTGCATGTATATCATTTTGTTTATAAAGGTCATAATCCCACTTCCCATTTTTATACCATGTAAAATGTCCCATATCATGAAGCAAACCGGCTTTGGCAGCTATATCGACGTCCACATTCTGCTCTTTAGCCAAGTGAAAGGCATGGTATGCAACAGCAATAGCGTGCACTAATCCAGAACGGTTTAAATATTTCTGTGTAATATGATGTTGAAATATATCAAGTAGGGTCACGTCTCTCATTCAATCCCCTCCTCTATTATAGTAAGCTTATTATCAAGCCTGAATTTTTTAAATGTTATCATATCGAATATGCAGAAATTTTTCAAGTGGAACATCATAATGCTTTTTAAGAGGTTGTTCAAAAAGTCCGGTAAAAAGATTGCGAATCGCATCGAAGCTCTGTCTTCCCGGTCCTCTTGAAATGCGCTCCTCGAACTTTTCGGCTCTTTTATCCTCCCTTTTGAACATGTACTTTAAAGAGTATTATAAAAATATGGCCTTATTATTCTATTCAGCCTAATAATCACAAGTTCACGACAGAGTTCTTGTAATCGCCAGTGATTTATCTCTGAACCTCTCATGACTAAAGTCACAAGTGTTCTCGGCTATTTCATAAAAGAAAACTAAAAGCCCCATCTATCGAACAAACGATAGATGGCGGCCTTTTAAATTTTCTATCAGTAAATAAGGTTAATAACTTCTTCTTTTGTCACATTCCCAAAGTAATGCTTCACATCAACATTTGCTAAGACGCGCTCAATTTCAGTACGTTCATAACGAATCCCCGTAAGTTTCTCTTCAATTTCGCTCACATCGCCGACACCAAAGAAATCTCCGTATACTTTACAGTTTTCAATTTTTCCTTTATTCACTTCTAAGCGAATATCAATTGACCCGACTGGAAAGCGGTGTGAATGCTGTAAGTTGAACTTCGGTGATTTACCATAGTTCCAATCCCAGTTTTGGTAACGTTCTTTAGAAATTTCATTGATTTTTGCCCAATCCTCTTCCGTTAAAACATACTCGGGAATGGTTTCGTTTTCTTCGTAGATATATTTAAGAATCAAAGAACGGAATTCTTCAATAGTCATGGGTTCTTCAAGGAACTCTGCGATATTGGCTACACGACTTCTGACCGATTTAATTCCTTTCGATTCGATCTTGTCCTTTTTCACTTTTAAACTTGAGACAATATGATCCATTTCGGAATTAAACAAAAGCGTACCATGCGTGAACATGCGGCCTCTCGTACTGAATTGGGCGATACCGGAGATCTTTCTGCCTTCAGCTAGAATATCATTCCTCCCGCTTATTTCTGCGTTAATCCCCAGCTTACTAAGCGCCTTAACAACAGGCTCCGTGAATTTCTTAAAGTCATGGAAGCTTTGACCGTCATCCTTAGTAATGAAACTAAAGTTTAAGTTTCCAAGGTCATGATACACAGCACCACCACCCGAAAGTCTTCGAACCACTTTAATTCCATTATTCTCGACATATTCTGTATTGATCTCTTCAATCGTATTTTGGTTTTTACCGATAATGATGGACGGACCATTGATGTAAAATAATAAATACGTTTCATTTATGTCAAGGTTTTTTAATATGTATTCTTCAATAGCAAGATTCATTTGCGGATCGTGAATCCCTTTATTATCTACAAAGATCATTCGTGTTTCCTCCTTTATTTTACCTAAAAAATCACAATTGAAATTCCATGCCACTTCTAGCAAGGGCAGTTTCACGTTTAAATACTTCTCCTGCTTCTTTTTTTAACTGTTGTAAATCTCCATAATGTGGTAAGTGAGTAAGCATGAGCAAGTGGGCATCCGCAAGATGCGCAATCATCCCCGCTTCTCTTGCTGTCATATGACCTGCTGATGAGCCATCTGTATGTCCGTAAAGACTACTCTCACATAATAACACTTTCGCATCTTTTGCAAAAATCGACAGCTCTTCCATATACGAACTATCTCCTGTATAGACAATGGATTCGCCATTTACCTCAATTTTCATGGCAAAGCAAGGAACAGGATGCTTTGTTCTTAAAAAAGTAAAAGTAAATGGGCCAATTAAAAGAGGCTCGTCCTCTTTATATGCAATCCCCTTTGTAATATCTTTATAAGTTAGCTTTTTAAATTCGCCTTCGTTTAAATGATGGCCATAGATTGGCAGTGTTTTTTTCGGCTTCCCTAAAAAGCTACCAATTAGCAATGCGTGCTGAAGTACACCGATATCTGCAATATGATCTGGATGATAGTGAGTTAATACAACAGCATCTAATTTTTCCGGTTGCATATGGTTCTGCAGCTGGGCCAAAACACCGCTACCACAATCGAGCAGCACCCTGTAATCTCCATATTCCACAAGATAACCTGAAGACGCTTCATTCTTTGCAGGATAGCCGCCCCAGCAACCTATTACAGTAATTTTCATACAACAATCTCCTCCTGTGGTGATTTCGATAAGAGAAACGCATACGCTTTTTTCACCCCAATGGTTAGGCCTTAGCGTAATTAGTCGCTTACATTAGACATCAAAACCTATACTTATATATTAAATATATCGTATTATCCTGTTCTTTTCATCTTTTACCTATTCAAGTTAAACCTTTACACAAATGGGCTGTCCCATAACGAAAAGGTCTAAACCCCACACCAACTATATACGGTTAATATGCAGTGTAATGACACAATTAAACCATGTATAGAGTGTGAAGTTAGACCCTTTTATTTACGCTTCTAATTCTTGAACTGCGTCGTTCATTTCTGAGTAGCTTTTTTTATATTTCACTACAAAATAAAGAATGGTAAGCACAAGAAAGCTAACCATAAATGCTAATAGTACCAAGCTATCCGACCACATTAGACTGAAATTCCCACTTGAAATGACTTCCTTAAACCCTCGTACAGAATACGCCATAGGCAATACATGATTTAACCATTGTAGCTGTGACGGGATTAACTCCACTGGGAATGTACCAGCACTTGTTGTCAATTGCAAAATCAAAATGATAACTGCTAAAAAACGGCCTGGGTTATCCATTGTTGTAACTAATAATTGGATAAGTGCCATAAATGTTAAGCTTGTAATGATTGAAAATAAGATGAATAATGGAACACTTTGGACTTTGAGATCTAAAAGAATGATTAGTAATCCAGAAACAAGTATTGCCTGGGTAATTCCAACAGCTGCAATAACACCAAATTTACTAAAGAACCATGTAAATCCATTTTTCGGAATACCAACAGGTTCTCTTAATGGAAAGACAATGGAAAGCATTAATGCTCCTACAAATAAACCTAGAGATAAGAAATATGGAGCAATACCTGTTCCATAGTTCGGCACTTTGTTGATCCCTTCTTTATCTACCGTTACTGGTTTGGCAACCATGTTATACGTATCTTCGGTAGGATGCAATCCTTCTGATTCATTCGCTGCTTTATTTAGTTCATCTTTAAATGTTTGGGAACCTTCTTTAAGATCTGTTGTGCCATTAGCAAGTTGCTTTGATCCATCTACTAATTGCGTAGATCCGTCAGCTAATGCTTTCGAACCTTCCTCCAATTGTCTAACTCCGCTCGTTAAGCTACTGACTCCTACTACAAGCTTATCTCCGCCTGCTTTGGCTTCATTCAATTTACTTGAGAACGTCGTTAGTCCAGAACTTAACTGCTTTTGACCACTAAGCAACTGATCTGCACCCGTATCTAATTTAGCTGTTCCATTATTTAGATCCTGCAACCCGTTTTGAAGAGCCTTTTGTCCTTCGGTTAACGCTGATAGATTGCTAGTGACATTGGCTGAACCAGCGGCAAGTTTCCCTGCTGCAGCAGTGATATTCTCGTTACCAGCTTGGAGTGCAACTGTTCCTTGAGATAACTGTTCCAAAAGCTGATTAATTCCCACTTGATCTTCTTCTGGAAGAGATGCAAGTACTGGTGCTAATTGAGTTTGCAGGACGGCTAATCCATTCTTAACGTCCGTCGCGCCTTGATAAGCCGAATTCGCTCCATCTTGAAGCTGCTTAAGTCCATCTGTTACTTGATTAGAGCCTTCATTTAGCTTACTTGTACCCGTAATAGCCTCATCCATTTTCTGCACAATGGTGCTAATTCCTTGATGTGCTTGGTGAATTCCAACTTGTAAGCTTCTTGTTCCATCTTCCGCTTTCTTAGCGCCATCAACTAGCTGAATTTGAGCTTTGGAAAGCTGACCTAATCCATTAGTAAGGATTTCAACCCCAGTTTGCAGCTCTTTAGTGCCGCTTTCCAATTTATTCGCACCACCAGTAAATTCAACTTGTTTCTCAGCTAATAGCGCTAATTTTTCTTCAAGTGTTTTAGCACCACTATTTAAATCTGCTACACCAGTTAACAGTTTCCCCGCCGCTTCATCAGCCGTTTGGTAGCCACCTGCCATTTTTGTTAAGCTGTCGAACATCGTTTCGGCATAGGTTTCGGTCACTTTTTCTTGAAGATTCATTTGAATTTTTTGTATCGCTGTTTCACCGATTTGTGCCGATAAAAAGTTAAAACTTTCATTCGGTACATATTTCAATTCCAACTTTTTCGGTGTATCATCGAGCAAGGTTGTTGCATTTTTAGAGAAATTTTTAGGAATCTCAACAAGCAAATAATACTTTTGATCTTTTAAATTTTTATATCCGGTTTCATGATCGACAAATTTAAAGTTAAAATCCTTACTTTCCTTTAAATTCTTGACAAATTCCTCACCAATTTCATAGGTTTTACCATCAAGCACTGCGCCCTGATCATTATTAACGATAGCTACGGGTAAATCGTACAATTGCTTATATGGATCCCAAAATGCCCATAATAACATGCCACCGTACATAATTGGTATAAATAATATAGCTACTATAGAAACAAGCAATTTTCGATTTGTAAAAATAGACTTCCATTCACTTTTCAACATAAACTACCTCCTTGATTCACAATGACCATTTTGTTCATTTGGTCATTAATCTGCAAAAAATGAGGATTACCCGTTTTAAAGTGATAATCCCTTAAATAAATATAGGTCGAACAATTCTGCTATCTCTTCTTTATTTAGAGGCTTCCTTATTCTCTCCCAATCTACAATAAGTGTGATATACATTTTCAGCATAAGAAATGCCGTCAATTCAGGGTCACAATCTTTAATATACTTCTTCTGGATTGCTATCTTAATCTTCTGTGCGATAAAAGAAATAATTGCATTTTCAATTTCCTCGACCATTTCCAATACAGTTGGTGTTCTTATTTCTTGTTCTTCTTGAAATAGTTTGATCATCAATTGATGCTCACGCCTAAATTCTAATAGACGATAGAGTGTAAGATGAAGATTCTCCGTAAAGGTTAGCTCAGGATTAATAGCATCGTTCGCTTCTTGCTCCATCTCTACAATCATGTTATCAACAATTTCTTTAAATAATTCCTCCTTATTTGCATAAAACGTATAAATAGTCCCCTTACCAACATTCGCAATCTTGGCAACCTGATCCATCGTTGTTGCTTTATACCCAAATAATGAAAAAGACTTTGTGGCGGCCTCGATAATTAATTTTTTTCGATTAACTGACATCTTCCACCTCATAATTGACCAAATGAACATTTCGGTCATCAAGTTCAGTAACATATTAACAAATTGGTTTTGAAATTGCAAACACCTAATACAAAAGATCAATCATTACTACAGGAGAAAAATAATATTTAACAGTAAATCTCCACGTTCTTTGAGATAGCTTGCTTAGATTTTCTACTTATAGAGGTTGTTCATAAAGTCCAGTAATAATAGCTGTAGAATTTCTTCTTCGCTCTGTCTTTCCTCGAACTTCTCAGCTCTTTTTATCCTCCTTTTTAACACGCACTTATAATTTTCCTACCGTTTTTCCGAACAAAAAGAGGACACTCCACGAAGTCGTTCTTCCCTTTACAGAGGTTGTCCCAAAAGGGTCTAACCTTCTCACACTCTATACACCGTTTATTGTGTCATGTTCACGTCTTAAAAGGTGTATAGTAGCTGTGATATCTAAGCCTTTTGTTATAAGACAGCCTCTTTGGAAATCGAATTCTATGGAATTATCCTCTTGTTTTGTTTTCTATTGTAGATCTAATTTTTTCATAATAATCGTTTTCAATGCGTCAATAAACGCAGGATGTACATTCGGCATATTAGGGCGATAGTAGTTTGCTCCAACCTCGTCGGTTACAACCTTGCACTCATAATCATTGTCATAAAGAACTTCCAGGTGTTCGGCAATGAATCCGACTGGTATGTAAATAAAAGCTTTATAGCCATTTTTAGCGTACAGTTCTCTCGTTAAGTCCTGAACATCTGGCCCTAGCCAAGGCTCTGGTGTTTGCCCAGCACTTTGCCAGCCTATTTCGTAATTTTTAACATTCGCTGCTTCTGCAATTAGCTTAGCTGTTTCTTCCAGCTGTTTTGGATAAGGATCGCCATTTTGCAAGATCTTTTCTGGCAGGCTATGCGCCGATACGATTAAGATATAATGATCTCTTTCTTCTGGTGTCATTTTTGCAAATGTTTCATTTAATTGATCAACCCAATATTGAATAAATTTAGGTTCTTTATACCAACTTTCAACACATGTAATCTTTAGATCACCAAGCGTCTCGGCTGCTTTCTTCGCACGTTCATTATAAGATTTAACACTGAACGTAGAAAAATGAGGAGCAAGAACAAGGCTTACAGCTTCTGTAATCCCGTCTTCATGCATTTGTTGGACTGCATCTTCGATGAACGGTTCAATATGTTTTAAGCCGATATATGCTTTAAATTCAATTTCTTTTTGCGATTCGTTCAACATATTTTGTAGCCCTATTGCTTGACCTTCTGTAATTTTGGCAAGTGGAGATATCCCGCCAATTGCTTTATAACGCCTGCGAAGGTCTTCAAGTGCTTCCACAGAAGGCTTTCTTCCATGACGTATATGCGTATAATACCGTTCTATGTCTTCCTCTTTGTACGGAGTCCCGTAAGCCATTACTAAAAGACCCATTTTCTTTCTTACCATTGTTGTTAACACCTCATTTAGAATAAACTATCTAACTTCACAATCTACATTTTTAACGTACTACAAAGCAGTAGCGGACCTTAGTCGAAGTTCCTTAATAGCAGCTTACTCTTTTCTTATTTCCATGAAGAATATTCATGTATAAAAGCAGTCAACTTCTTCAGTGTTTCCGGATTAACTTCTGGGAAAACACCATGTCCAAGATTAAAGATGAAACCAGGTTGCTCCATGCCTTGATCTAGGATCTGTTTCGCTTTATCTTCAATCACTTCCCATGGTGCTAAAAGATAAGAAGGATCAAGATTTCCTTGTACAGCCTTTTTAATGCCCATTTCTCTTGCTTCTCTGATAGGTAGTCTCCAATCTAAGCCAACTACATCAACCGGAAGGTCATTCCACTCCAATGCCAAGTGCCTTGCACCTACTCCATGCATGATTAATGGAACATTTTCTTCACGTAAAGCAGAGAATATTCGATTCATAACTGGTTTAATATACTTTCGGTAGTCCTCAACATTTAACGTACCTACCCAGGAATCAAAGATTTGGATTGCGCTTACACCCGCATTTATTTGCGCTTTAACATATGTAATGACCATCTCACCTAACTTATCCATTAAAGCAAACCAAGCTTGAGGCTCCGTATACATAAATGCTTTCGTTTTATGGTAATTTTTCGAAGGGCCACCTTCAATCATATACGACGCAATCGTAAATGGCGCACCTGAGAAACCAATTAATGGAACAGTTAACTGTTCTTTCGTTAACAACTTAATCGTATCCAACACATAAGCAATATCTTTTTCAGGATTTAATTCACCCAGTCTACCTACATCTTCAATCGAACGAATAGGATTATCAATCACTGGACCGATTCCAGATTTAATTTCTACATTAACGCCAAGTGCTGGCAGTGGTGTCATAATATCTTTATAAAGAACAGCAGCATCTACGTCATACTGCTCAACCGGTAGCCGTGTAACATAAGCGCATAATTCCGGTTGATGAGTAATTTCAAACAAGGAATATTTTTCTTTAATTTTACGATACTCCGGCTGTGACCTACCAGCTTGGCGCATATACCAAACTGGAACATGGCTCGTCTTTTCCCCTCTTGCAGCCTTTAAAAAAGTATCATTCGTAATCTTAACCATTCATATCCACCTTTCGAACATGACGAATTTTATCGCTCATCGTCTTCCTAATATTAGAATAACAGAAGTCAGATTATTTTCAAATGCAACTGCTTACTACTTTATGCTATTCCTTTATAGAAGTATAGAACTCCTCTGACATTGTCACTAATTCGACTTTTTTATTTGAAGGAATGACCTGAATAAAAAAGAAAACTGAATAAACAAACATGTATTGTTTTGTATTGATAGTTTATTCTTGCTATGATTTAACCAAAGAAGCTTGAAAAGGTTACCAAAATAAAAAAGGTGGGAAACTAATGAACATATTTATAACGACTGGAACACGAGAATTTCTACAAAAGGTAAAAGAAAAGCACGTAAATGAAAAACTTTATTTTATGGGAAACGCGGAACATGCACTTTTACTACATGAGACAACTGGTAAAACCATCTTTTCGTCCCCAAGAAAATTTGAAGTAGTGGATGAACGTGGTGAACTAAAGGAGATAGGGTATGTCGTGATGAATAACATCCCGGTTACAGAAGAGGGCCGACCAGGATTTGAATTCCGGTTTAAAAATCGAGCAGGCTTGATTGAAAAGGAACCTGGATTCACCGCACTTCGAATTCTCAGACCTTTGAACTCAGATACGTATGTTATTTTGACGATGTGGGAAGATCAAGAAGCATTCACGAATTGGAAAAACTCAAATTCCTTCCAATCCGCTCATAATAAAGATAGTAAATCTCTTGATAATCCCGATTTGAATAAAAAGATTTTCTCAGGACCAGCTTATGTGACACAATATTCCTTAATAAATGAGGAAGGACAATAAAGTAAAGTTTCCATCAGTGGGGGGTATCTCCTACTGATGGTTAGTTGAACCAATCCACCGATAAACCTCAGATTACTTTCGATTTGGTATCAACTCCGCAAGGTTTCTAACCGCCAAAATCATCACCCTTAAAATCCAGGCAGGTCAAACACCAATCTAATCGCCCATCATATTCTGTATGAAAATCACTTTCTTTACCAATACAGGGGAGGATTCTTTATGGGCGTAGAATGGACAGCGCTGCATTGGATTTATATTGTATTCATCGTATTGATTATAGGTTTTATGGTAAAGAGGCGGGATACGACACTTATCTGTATACTTGGAATATTTTCTCTCGCTCTCATTGCAACAGGCAGTCTCTCTGCTTCAGTCAGCGGGATATTTAATAGCTTCATCTTTGCAATTACCGAGCTAATGTCAACCATTCTTGTCATTTCTATCATTGTAGCTATGAGTCAAGTTTTAACGAAAACAGGAATTAATGATGCGATGATTTCACCGTTTACACGCTTTATTACATCACCTGCACTTGCCTATTGGATAATTGGTATCTTAATGATGGTCATTTCATGGTTTTTCTGGCCATCACCAGCCGTAGCATTACTTGGTGCTGTTTTATTACCAGTAGCCATTCGTGCGGGCTTACCAGCTCTCGGCGTTGCCATGGCAATGAATTTGTTCGGTCACGGCATTGCTCTATCAAGCGATTTTATCATTCAGGCAGCACCTAAATTAACAGCTGATGCTGCGTCTCTTCCTGTTGGAGAAGTAATTAGTGCAAGTATTCCTCTCGTTATCACAATGGGACTTGTCACTACGATAACGGCATATTTTTTTCTTCGCAGAGACATGATGCGTGGATCATTGCCTGTCAGCACCAATATTCATGTAGAAAATGAAAATATTCGATCAGAAGATTTTTTATCTTCAAGTCAGAAAAAGTTCTTTGCCGTTTTCATTCCTATCGCCTTTATTCTTGATGTTGTCGCCATGAGTGTTCTGAAGCTTCAGGGCGGGGATGCTACAGCTTTAGTAGGTGGGACAGCTGTATTCATTTTGATCATTCTTTCACTTTTTGCACATAAACAGCAAGGTTTGGAAAAAATTACGGCGTATCTAATTCAAGGTTTTCAATTCGGTTTTAAAGTATTCGGCCCAGTCATCCCTATAGCCGCTTTCTTTTATTTAGGAGATTCCGGCTTTCAGAAAATTTTAGGAGGTCACCTGCCAGCAACATCACATGGGATTGTTAATGATCTTGGGATTGGGTTGGCGGCTCTTGTGCCTTTATCAAAAGAAGTTGCAGCCATTACATTAACAATTACTGGTGCAATAACTGGCTTAGACGGTTCAGGTTTTTCTGGCATTTCATTAGCAGGTTCAGTAGCCAATTTATTTGCTACAGCAATTGGAGGTGGCGCAGCTACTTTAACGGCACTTGGTCAAATTTCGGCTATTTGGGTCGGTGGCGGTACGCTAATTCCTTGGGCTTTAATCCCAGCAGCAGCGATATGTAATGTAGATCCATTTGAACTAGCACGACGAAATCTATTTCCAGTGGCAATTGGATTAGTTGTTACGACCATTGTTGCAATGTTTTTAATGTAAGAACCGTTACTTTCGTATTTTCCCTTAGTATGAAAAAATATCCAGAATCATTAATAACTATTTTCTCACGAACTAGAAGAAGGATGCCTAAAAGGGTCACACTCTTTTAGGCATCCTTCATTCTTATCCAGCTTCATTATCATTCACCAATCACACCGCATGCGATGCGATCTCCTGCATCACCGGCTGGCTGGGATTTATTGTCGTCTGCTTTTGCATGTATCACAAGTGCCGAGCCATCCGAATCGAACAATGAATATTCTTGATGGGTCTTTAATGTAACGTGTTTAGCTATAACTTCTTCTTTAATCATGCCATCTTTTCCAACTTCAATATTGGGAAGGTCACCTGCATGTGGTCCCTCTTCATGATCTATACCGTGACTCGCATTTGTAGGATTAAAATGCCCGCCTGCTGTTTTAAAAGTAGGAGCAACACATGACGCTGTTTCATGAATATGAAAACCATGTATTCCTGGTGGCAAATTTGACGCCTCTAAACTGATGCGTACACCTGTATCAATTTCTTCCAGGTTGACTGTCCCAATTTTCACACCTTCCGTATTCTGTAAGTCAACAGTTACCAATTCACCCCCACCTTTAACCTTTTCTTGAGGGTTATTTTGCCCTACACCTGCATTAGCTGGATTCCCTTCTTGATTCATCCCTTCATCTGAGATTGACCGCTCGTCACTTTTTTCAGTATTGCTACCACTAGTGCTATTACCATTATTATCACTATTGTCATTGCCGCTTCCGCAAGCCCCTAGCACAAACATTATGCCTATAAAAATCTTTAAAAAAAGGAAACGCCTCATATTTTATCTATCCTTTCTCTATTTATGTTACTTCTACATACACTCTTTACAAAATTGAACATCTTTAAACATTTCTAAGTCTTAACACTATACAAGGTTGTATTGCTCTTTTCTTCATAACATTTTCAGTAGTAACATAATAGAACATGAAAAAATGAATATACACTTATATAACTAAAACAAAAACTACCTTCCCTATTACACTCTAGGAAAAGGTAGTTTTCTCAAAAATTGATAAATATTCCGATTCTTTTCATACTGCTTGAAGTGTATCTCTTTCGCTAAACATCTAAATTTATTAAAATAAATGATGCCACTCATAATGTAATGTATTAAGAATTGGCGCTACAAAAAAACCGAAAATAAACAAGGTCAAACGCTTACCAATCCACAATATCAATATGATTGCCAATCCAACAGCTGCTCCTATATACGCTAACCAAGGAAACTGAGCTGTAGATAGAGGTAAATAATAGCCTAAATTAGCAGCTAATAATACCCCTAGAAGTAATGGATTTAATAACCTCAATTCCGAAAATGCATGATTTTCCATAGATAATCGCTCCTTGTTTTAAGTATTCGACATTTAATGAATACACTATTCAAGAGAAAGTGAAACTTCAATCAATGGGGAGTCTTACTGCCTGTTAAAGATTGGATAAAAATCTACGTATAGAAAATTTACCTTTGTTACTTCAACTGTCATATTCTTGAACTACCCACCACTTAATTTTCTAACGAAAATTTGAAGTGGGGGATTCCTAGGAACACCAATCTATCGATCAGTTATGAGTTAGGCGATCCCCGTGGTCCCTACGGTTCGAAGTCTTATAGCTTCATTTTTAAGATTTTTCCCTGCGTTTATATCTCGATCATGATCGGTATGGCACTCTGGACAGTCCCATTCACGTAATCCAAGATGTTTAACGTCTTCATTTTTATAGCCACAACATGAACAAAGCTGACTGGAAGGGAAGTTTTTTGCAACCGTTACGACTTGTTTCCCGTACCATTTCGCTTTGTATTCAATCATGGTTTTGAATTGTGACCACGATACTTCACTAATGGCTTTGGCAAGATTACCATTTTTAAGCATGTTACTTACAGACAAATTTTCCATACCGATCATGTCGTGGTTTTTGACAATTTCAGTGGAGATTTTATCTACGTAATCTTTTCTTGCATTCGTGATTTTTTCGTGGATTCGTGCTACGTTGATTTTAGCTTTGTACCAATTCGAACCACCTATTGTACGTCTACTCATGATTCTTTGTGCTTTGGCTAGCTTTTCTTCTAAGGTACGGAAAAACTTTAGATTCGAATAGATCGTTCCATTTGAAAGAATCGCAAAATCTTTGATCCCCAAATCGATCCCTACTGCTGACTCTGTTTTAGGTAACTCTGATACTTCTGATTCGGTTGCTATAGACACAAAGTATTTACCAGAAGGGTTTCGTCTAATGGTAGCACTAAGAATGCGTCCTTCTACCTCACGACTTTTAGCAAAACGAACAAGCCCTAGTTTAGGTACCTTAATTTTGTTTTCAATAACAACAATATTTCCGTTCGTATGCTTGGTTGTATAAGATTGAACCTGATTCTTTTTCGACTTAAAGCGAGGTTGTTTATTCTGCTTTTTGTAATAACGATCATAGGCATCACCTAGATTTTCAACAGATTTTTGCAAGGCAATACTGTCTACTTCTTTTAAAAAAGGATAGTGTTGCTTTAATTGAGGAAAGTATTTAACCGTTTCGTATTTATTCAAGTATGTACCTTTCCAATCATTAGAAGGAAGTTGGCCATTTTGTTTCATTTCTTCTGTGACATACCAATAGAGATCTGTTTCTTTTTGTTTACCAAGAAAGAAGTTAAACACGAAACGTGAACAACCTATCGTTTTATTGATGAGTATGGCTTGATCTTTGTTTGGATAGATGCGAAATTTATAGGCCTTATTCACCAACATACGATTCACCTCCTATATTCTATTTACATTTTACCATTATTCACACACAGATGCAAACGTTTGTTCTATTCAAGTCGAAAAAACAGCAAATATAAGAGCCTTTAGGCTAACGCCTAACCGAAATTCATCTCCCCCTTATCGTTGGGTTACACCCTTCACACGATTGAAGAAGGAGTCTTCTTTCGGAAAATGATAAAAGCAAAAAAAGAAAGGGTTAGATCCACATCTACTTTAACGTTGAAATGACGTCTAATGTCACAATAACCGTTAAAGAGCATGTAGATTAAACCCTTTTGGGATACCCTCGACCTTTATTCGTAAACCATGAGTAGAACAGAACGCATACGATCACAATCGCTCCCCCAAGTGAATATCCCGCCAATACATCTGTCGGGTAATGTGCCTTTAAGACAATTCTGCTTAAACCGATTAGTAGAACGAGTAAACAGAGAACGATTCTAAACAAATTTTTCAAAAAAGTGGACTTTATATGCTTCCCAATAAAATAAACTGCCAAACCGTAACAAGTAATGCTCACCATTGCATGTCCGCTCGGGAAGCTGTACCCTACCGCATCAATTGCTGCATTAATACTCGGTCGCTCACGTTCGATGATTCCTTTCACAAATCGATTCAGCTGATCGGAACCGGCAACGCCAATCGAAACGACAGCCATCGCGAGATAATCTTTTTTCTTGATCCACAGCCAAAGAACTACAATCAACGCGCAAACTCCAAGTATAATGGTTGAACCCATTTCTGTAAGCTTATAAAAAAAACCATACATCCATGTACCTGCGACACTTGAAATGAAAGGTAAAAAGGCTTGATCCAGCTTCAATGGCTGGCCACTTTGAACAGCTTTTGTAATAATCAAGTAAACAGCTAAACACATAAAAAAACCAATTAGAATAATCGGTACATTCTTTTTATACTCTTTTCTCATTTTCCCCTCCAGTTATTTGACTAAGAGCATACCAAAACAGCTTGGCCTCCTTTCCAAACATTGTATGCTATACTATTCCCTATATAACAACTATTCACTTAATTACGGAGGTAAATTATGATTGCTAAGTTACATACCCTTTTGGAAAATTCTTATGAAGAAATGGTCGCCATTCGTCGCTATTTACACCAACACCCTGAGCTTTCTTTTCAGGAAACGAAAACGGCTGCCTATATTACTGATTTTTATCAACAGCTTGGGATTGAAGTAAAATCAGGTATCGGTGGTAATGGAGTTGTGGCAAGAATATCAGGTGCTAAACCTGGTAAAACCGTCGCACTACGAGCTGATTTCGATGCATTACCGATACAAGATGAAAAGGATGTTCCTTATAAGTCTACCGTGCCTGGTGTCATGCACGCATGTGGTCATGATGGACATACAGCGACTCTGTTGATTCTAGCAAAAGCGCTCCATACGATGAAAGATGAACTAGAAGGTGATTATGTACTTATTCATCAACATGCCGAGGAATACGCCCCAGGCGGTGCTAAGCCAATGATTGAAGATGGCTGTTTAGATGGGGTAGATGTCATTTTCGGTACTCATCTTTGGGCAACTGTACCTACTGGAACGATCCAACATCGAGTCGGTCCTTTTATGGCGGCAGCTGACCGCTTCGAAATAACTCTTTTTGGTCAAGGTGGACACGGTGCACAGCCACATAAAACGAAAGATGCCATTGTGATTGGCGCTCAACTCGTATCAAACCTACAGCAAATTGTCAGTAGACGTGTTAGTCCACTCGATTCTGCTGTCGTTACTATTGCATCCTTTGTGGCTGAAAACGCCTTTAATGTGATAGCCGACAAAGCAACAATTGGCGGCACTGTACGGACATTTAATGAAGATGTACGTGCCTTTATTGCAGAAGAAATTGAACGCATTGTTAAAGGAACCTGTCTTTCTGGAAATTGTACGTATGAATATATGTATGATTATGGGTACCCTGCTGTTGTCAACCATGAAACAGAAACACATTTACTCGTAGAAGCAGCTGCTACAGTAGCAGAAGTAGATACGATTGAAGAAACGCTACCTGATATGACAGGAGAAGACTTTTCGTATTATTTACAAAATGTGAAGGGAACATTCTTTTTCACTGGCGCTAAGCCGTATCCTGATTTCCCCTACGGTCATCACCATCCGAAATTTGATATTGACGAAAAAGCAATGCTCATTGCAGCTAAAACATTGGGTAGTGCGGCGACTTCCTATCACCAAAGTAGTGAAATCAAATAAAGCCACTCTACTACCATTATTGGATAAGTTAATAAGATTTTCCCGAATCACTCTGAAATTTCATATAAGCAAGTATACACTTTCGTAACTTAACTACTGGAGGAGTCTAGATGATTCAAGAGATGGATAGTCTTGTGATTCAACTGAACGAAATTATCTGGAACCGAGATAATAAGAAGATATTGAATTGTATTTCCTGGAAGGTGAACAAAGGAGAACACTGGGCAATTTTAGGGTTAAATGGATCCGGGAAAACTTCTCTCCTAAAAATCATAACGGGCTATCAATGGCCAACTAAAGGGAATGTTTCCGTTTTGGGAAACATATTTGGAAAGACAAATATCCCTGAGCTTCGAAAAAAAATTGGATGGGTAAGCACTTCATTAGATGAAAAATTTCACTCCCGTCCAAGTGATACAGCTATAGAAGTCGTATTAAGTGGAAAAAACGCTTCGGTTGGATTGTATGAAGAAATAACGGAAAATGATGTTGAAAAAGCTAGTGAGCTTCTTCAACAGTTCAAAATTAGTGATTTAACTGACCAAGCTTTCTCGTCCCTCTCTCAAGGAGAAAAAAGGAAAGTAATGATCGCTCGAGCGCTCATGTCTTCACCGAGCTTACTTATCCTGGATGAACCATGCAATGGTCTAGATCTCTATTCAAAAGAAGAGCTTCTTTCAACGATCGAGAAGTTGACCCAATCAGCTGAAGGTCCTACTCTATTATATGTAACCCATCATATCGAAGAACTCGTTCCATCTATTTCGCACGCTTTATTATTAAATAAAGGAAATGTTATTGCGAATGGACAAAAAAAGTCAGTCTTGACCGAGAAGTTATTAGAAAAGACTTTTGATCTTCCCATTTCATTGGGATGGGAAGATGAACGCCCTTGGATTCGAATTAAATCAATGAATAAAGGATAAATTCCTTAATAGAGTGAAACTTCACTCAGTGGGTGGATTACCGCCTGTTAATGCGGGATAAATTAAATGAGATTTTAAAATATATAAGAGCCGCTTGCATCATCTGATGAGATTGACACAAGCGGCTCATTTATTATGCTTTTTCAGAAAGAATTCGCAGACGATACCCATTCATCGCCGTTTCCCCTAGTTGATCCAACAATTGATGATTGGCGTAGGCCCCTACCGCTGCACCAATTCCCGGAACGAGCTGAAACATTTTGACGAAATCAATTTGATCTCTGTACTCTTGCTGAAACTGTTGCCAGTCTAATTCCTTAGCATGTTCAATATGATCCCAATTCTCAATAATATCCAGTGTTTCTCGTCGCTTGTCTTCACTAGAAAAAGCAAGCTGAAAAATATGAAGGATGAATAGTCGTTCTTCGTATTTCTTCGCGTCGAAGCCATACAATCCAGCAATTTCAAAGAGAAGTTTCATTTTAATCGTCAATAATAACGGAAAATCAGCAAGACCTAGTAAAATACCCCCTGCACCTGTACCTGCCCCTTCAATTACCGCCGTTTTTCGATAGGTTACAATCGTTTCCTTCACCCATTGATCCTTTTGCTGCAAACTTAGGCAAGAAACATCTCTTTCCTTTGAAACAAATTTGGATCCTTTTAAAACAGCTTCAACAAGATTCCGGATGCTCTCGGTAATGACGCCATGTACCTTTTTAGGAATGAAGGTATTTATTTTATTTTGTGCGGTTTTGGAAATCCGCTCAAAGGTACCTGATTTCCGCAAAATTTTCTTTTTCCATGCCATAAGCTCACGGTTGGTGATTTGTTCATACGTGTCGATTGCAATCATCTCCATTTTTGTATGAAGGATATGGGGACGGGACTTCGCGACTTACTAATAAGCCCGCTACTTAGCAGGTATACCCATTTTACCTTAGAAAGCATCCAAAACTCCGGCTCTGCATCGCCACCAATTGTGATTAGGCGAGTGTCGCGTGCTACATGTGGTAAATGGTGGCGTTTAACGCCATATTCGTTTTGTATGTTAGAAACTCTTCACTTTTTTTGCAGAATAGCCTCTAAATAGTAAAATAAATACAATTGCTGCTAAGAATGACACCCCAGCACCCCACCAATTTCCCGCAATAAGTAATACGAGAGCAAACACGATTGCTTCAAAAAGTAAAAAGCAAGATACAAGTTGTATGACTGCTGTTTCTCGTAACTTAGCAGGCAGTGGATATAATGATACCCATATTTTCAACTCATGCTGTTTCCAAACAGGAAGAATTTGAATTCCTGTCATATAAAGAAACAAAATCGTGACGAGTATACTCGCAACCATTGAAGGAAAAGTAAGTAATACAAACGATCCGATAACAGTCAGCCTTACTAGTAAGCCTACATAGTCATTGGCCCGGAGCATCGTCCGAGCATACAAGAACGTGTACGTTGATTTTTGACGATAAGGTATTAAAGTGAGTAACCAGTCTAACCATTTTCGTCTGGCCACTTTTCCTCTCAGCTTAGGTACATCGGTGAATAGGTTCGCAATCCGGTAAAACGACATCATCCGCTTGCCCTCTAGTTCGATTAATCGCTCCCACTTAATGCCCTTCTTCGTCGTTGTATGCCTATAGTAAAAGAATAAACCACCCAAAAGTACGAGTAGTATTACACCTAAATGACTCGCATCGGCAAAAACTAAATAGAGTAAAACAATATTCACTAATAAACGGATAAAGAAGTCAATTTTGATCGCAGACGGCTCCGTATACTTCAGCATATACCAATGAATATGTATGTTGATAAATTTCAAAGCAAGCAACAAGATGATATTCATAAGACGATAAGTGGAATTCAAATCTGCTACCTTTGTATACATCGGCAGGAAGACAATGTACACAATTATCAGCATAATGCCCTGCATCACCGCACTCAACAGAATAGAATTTTTAAAATACATTCTAAGCTTCGTTTCTAGCGGCAATAGGAACACCACATCCGCTTCTTTCAAAAACGTCATGATCGGGCTTCTTGTTAGGAAAAAACCAAGAACGACAGCCATGATCCAAGCTGCTGGAAAATCAGCGGTCAAGGTCTTCACCCATTCGCTGTAATAAAAGCCGAGTCCACCTAAACCAATCACCATAACAAACATTAAATGTCCGTTAAAAATATATCGTAAATACTTTTGCATTTCTTGGCTGTAGCCGAGGAATCGCTCTTTCCATAACCCTCGGCTATTCATGTTTAGTTTCTTCCTTTGTCAATTGAATATATAAGTCATCAAGTGTTGCCCCTGGCATATCAAATTGACTTCGAAGCTGTTCCAAATCACCTTTTGCACGAATTTCTCCATTGTGAAGAATGACGAAAGAATCACAATATCTTTCTGCTGTCGCAAGGATATGAGTAGACATTAAGATCCCTGCACCACTTTCTTTCATATTTTGCATAAGGTCAAGCAACGACTGGATCCCGAGCGGGTCTAGTCCTACAAACGGTTCATCCACAATATACAAAGATGGTTGAACGAGAAATGCACACATAATCATCACCTTTTGCCGCATCCCTTTTGAAAAATGGGCTGGAAACCAAGATAAACGTTTCTCCATATGGAATTCCTTTAATAATTTCCCCATCCTATCTTTAAACACGGATTCCTCTAGACCGTATGCCATCGCAGTAAGCCTTAAATGCTCCTCTAGTGTAAGCTCATCATAAAGAATAGGTGTTTCGGGAATATAGGTATACTGCTTTCGATATTCATCTGGGTTCTCAGTAAATTTTTTTCCATTTATTGTAATCGAACCACTTTTCTCTTCCATCAATCCAATGATATGCTTAATCGTTGTACTCTTCCCCGCACCATTCAAACCTATAAGTCCAACAAGCTCATTGGGCCGAATGTCAAAGCTGATTCCTTTTAATACAGGAATTCTTGTATAACCTCCGACTAAGTTGTTTATTTCTAATAAGGACATATCAACGATCCCTTCCATAATGTACGTTAGTTCTATTTTAACAAATTCCGTTTTGTTTATCGAGTTAAGAAAGCTTTAGTTTTTTTACAGATTTTCCTTTCCAACTACAGCGCTTTTTTTAATGGTGAAAAAAACATTTGGAATCCCCGTGTATATAATACTTAAATCGTGGCTATCATAAGTAGTGAAGAAGGGGTTCTTCATTAGACTTTTGATTTTATCATCTTGTCAAATGAGGTGTCAGTTAAAGACAACTAACTGCAATATACCAGAAACTTCAATGAACCAAACGTTTATGCAAGGAGATGGTTGCTTTGCAAACATTAGACGAAAGAAACATTCATGCACGATCCAATACGCTTTATTGTTGCAAAACTTTAGAGTTATAGGAGATGGTTGCTTTGAATGCAAAAACTTTTTTTAAACGCTAAAACTTACTTTTAGTAAATGAGGTGTTTATCGGAGACAGTCTATGTAAATAAACGTATTTGAAGTGTGACCCCTTTTTCATAGGCAGGGTGCAGCGATCAGCTGCATCCTGTTTCTTTTTAACATAAGAATATAAATATTTCCACCACTACTTCCCTTCTAGAGGTTGTTCAAAAAGTCCGGTAAAAAAACTTGCGAATTGCCTCAAAGCTCATGAATGACCTTCTGTTAAAACCGCGCACGTCCTGTGCGCAACACAGAAGTCAGCACATTCTGTGCAAGTCCGGTCCTCACGTATTACTACATACGTGAAAGGTTCTCGAGATGCGCTCCTCGAATTTCTCGGCTCTTTTATCCTCCTTTTTGAGTACGCACTTCTATATACATTTGTTTCAATTTAAAAAGTTTCGTTGTTTTTATAGACACATTTTTTTAAAAGGATCTTGTATATAAAATGTAAATCGTGGCTATCATAAGTAGTGAAGAAGGGGTTCTTCATTAAACTTATGATTTCATCATTTTGTCAAATGAGGTGTCAGTTAAAGACAACTAACTGCAATAAACCAGAAACTTCAATGAACCAAACGTTTTATGCAAGGAGATGGTTGCTTTGCACACATTAGACGAAGAAAACATTCATGCACGATCCAATATACTTTACTGTTATAATGCTTTAGAGATATAGGAGATGGTTGCTTTGTATGCAAAAACTTTTTTAAACGCTAAAACTTACTTTTAGTAAATGAGGTGTTTGTTAAAGAAAGTCTATGTAATGAAACGTATTGAAGTATGGCCCCTTTTTCAAGTCGCAGGGTGCAGCAATCAGCTGCATCCTGTTTCTTTTTCTTTCCGACTTTCATGTAGCTATGATAGGATAAGATTACCTAAACATTAACCAGGAAAGGATGTCAAAGATGAGCGATTGTATTTTTTGTAAAATTATTACTGGAGAGATCCCGAGTACAAAAGTATTTGAAAATGAGCATGTACTTGCCTTTCTTGACATTAGTCAAGTAACGAAAGGTCATACATTAGTCATCCCAAAAGTACATAAAGAAAATGTCTATGAATTAACACCTGACATGGCAAAAAACATTTTCGAAGTAGTGCCAGAAATTGCTCGTGCTCTAAAAAAGGCGTTCAATCCAATTGGCTTGAATACGATTAACAATAACGGTGAAGCTGCAGGACAGTCCGTTTTCCATTACCATCTTCATTTAATTCCACGCTATGGTGAAGGTGACGGATTCGGAGCCGTTTGGAAAACGCATACGAGTCAATACACACCTGAAGACTTGCAAGCTATGGCACAATCCATTTCAGAAAACATGGAAAATTAACCATAAAAAAATTCACCTTGGAGCCTAGCTCATGGTGAATTTTTTTATGATTTAAAGGAAATTTCGATCAAACCATGATTATTTCACTAAACATTCTTTTTTTTCTTTCAACTCGTAAACATTTTCTGATAGGATAGAAACAATCAAGTCCTTTCACACATACAAGGAGGAATAAATATGAAAAGAGCACGTAATTTTAATGCAGGTCCTGCTGCTTTACCCGAAGATGTTTTAAAAAGAGCGCAATCTGAATGGTTAAATATCGATAACACAGGGATGTCGGTGATGGAATTAAGCCATCGCAGTGATACGTTTGAAACGATCCATAATCACGCCATTCAAACGCTTAAAGAACTAATGAATATTCCAGAGAATTATGATGTTCTCTTCCTGCAAGGCGGTGCTAGCCTTCAATTCTCGATGATTCCAATGAACTTATTAAAAGCCGATAGTCAAGCGGACTACGTTCTAACTGGAAGTTGGTCGGAAAAGGCTTTACAAGAAGCAAAGAAAATCGGAACAACTAGAGTTGTAGCTTCTACAAAAGAGTCAAATTATACATTCATCCCGAAACTTTCTGATATCGTCTACAATCAAGATGCAGCTTATTTACATATCACTTCAAACAATACCATTTACGGAACGCAATGGAATGAATTTCCGGATTCAAAAAATGTTCCTTTAGTTGCGGATATGTCCAGTGATATTTTGAGTAAAAAAATAGATGTCAGCAAATTCGGTTTAATCTATGCCGGCGCGCAAAAAAACCTTGGTCCATCTGGTATTACCGTTGTCATCATTCGTAAAGACCTTATTTCTGATTCTTTGGCTGAAATTCCAACTATGTTGAATTACCATACACATCAAGCTAGCAATTCACTATATAATACGCCACCAACTTTAGCTATTTACCTCCTCTCACTTGTACTTGATTGGGCAAAAGATTTAGGTGGTATTACCAAGATTGAAGAAATGAACGCGAAGAAGGCAGAATTACTTTATCATGCCATTGATTCAAGCGATGGGTTTTATAAAGGACATGCTGAGCTTAACAGCCGTTCTTATATGAATGTTACGTTTACCCTTCCGAACAAAGAAATTGAGCAGGAATTTTTGCAAAAAGCGAAAGAAACTGGGTTTATCGGCTTGAACGGCCACAGATCTGTCGGTGGCTGCCGTGCATCCATTTATAATGCCGTTCCACTTGAACATTGCCAAGAACTTGCTGATTTTATGAATACATTTAAAGATACTTACCAGCATCAAGAAAAAAACTCCTTCTAAAAAAAGGATAGTCATGATATACTATTTTAAACCTCTCGCAATAGGCAATAGTGCACTGTTGGGGAGAAACTTTAGACGAGATGAGAATAGGAGAGATGAGAAATGAATACGAAAGTACTAGTGTCCTTATCCTTATTAATGGGGTTAGGTGCTGTTCTGCATCTAGTTGTCCCTGGAATTGCTTTTGGAGTTAAGCCCGATATGATGCTAACTATGATGTTTTTAGCCATTATCTTATTTCCAGAAAAGAAAAATGTCTTTTTAGTAGCAGTAACAGCCGGAGTCATTTCCGGACTTACATCAACCTTCCCAGGTGGAGGTTTCATCCCGAACATTATCGATAAATTTATCACTGCCTTTCTATTTTATTTCATGTTTTTGGCTATTCGAAAATTCACTAAATCGTTTATCAGCATTGGATTTCTAACGGCGATTGGAACCCTAATTTCCGGTACGGTATTCCTTGCTTCAGCTCATTACATTGTGGGTCTGCCAGAAGCATTCCTTTTAATGTTTGCTGGCGCTGTACTTCCGGCAATCGTATTGAACGTAATCGCAGTTGCTATCATTTATCCAATTGTGACTGGGCTTGTCAAGCGATCAAACATTCCTGCAAATATATAACCTTAAACTTTTCAAAACACCGGATGTTTTTCCGGTGTTTTTTTAAAATCATCTATATATAGTGAGTGTTCAAAAAGGAGGATAAAAAGAGCCGAGAAGTTCGAGGAGCGATCGTCTCGAGGACCGGAGCGTATGGAGTAATACGTGAGGACCGAAGAGACAGAGCGACGAAGAAATTCGACAGCTATTTTTACCGGACTTTTTGAACATCCTCTTATATGACAAGCTGGATTAGAATGCCAATTAGAAAGAAAGCGATACTTGCTACACCTAAGATCAGTACTCTTTGTTTTATAGTTTTTTTGGGTGGAAACATGCCTGGTCTTTGTAAAATAGCCAAATAAAAGAATGCCGCGATTAAAAACACGAGCGATAAAATAAAAAAAAACAAGACGCATCTCCTCCTTTTCGAAATCTTTTTGTCATGTATATGTCAAGCCTCTACGTTTTATGAATTCTCAATCTTTAAATTATTTTTATATATTGAAAAAAATAAAGATGTTTAAAAAAACATTTTTGTGATATAAAGAATATATGAATTAACTCTTTCACTAATAAGAAAATTATGATATTTTAATAAAAAGTTTACCAACTATTATTTTCTTACCTAGCAGGTTTTTTTAACTATAAGGCGAAATCAATATAGAAGAAAAATGAGGTGATCATATGAAGGCAAAATCAGTCATTCTTGGAGTAATAACAGGAACTATTGTTGGTGCAGCAGCAGCTCTTCTCACCGCACCAAGTTCTGGAACAGAGCTTCGCAGCCGTGTGAAAGCAAATACAACTGAAATTTCTAACTCCATTAAAGAGCTGAAGATCCAGTTGATGAATGTAAAAGAAGATGCCGTACACGCTTCAAAAATAAGCAAAGAGACCATCAAAGCTTTTATAGAAGATGTGAAAATATTGATTGAAGGCTGGAAAAAAGATATTGAACCAAATTCAGAAGAATTATCGAAAAACATAAAAGAAATCGAGGCTACGATTCAAGAACTCGAAATGATTGCTTCTCCTAAAATTGAATCATGAATAACTAAAAAACAACTGCCGGCTTGCCTAATAACTTTTTTTAGACAGAGTGTACATATTTCTTTAGTAAAAAACAGGTTTTTTTAACATTAAGCATTGCCGGCACTTTCACCTTTTCGTAGCAGTATAAGCTTATACAAAATTTTTATATGAAAAATTCTAAAAATTTCGCAAATTTAGCTTTATTAATCTTTACTTTATTGTCATAATAAAACTAGAGAATTCTGATAAGTAGGTGAGTGTATTCATGCAGGAAAAAAATTATACTATGAAAGATGCTATGATCTTCAGCCAGAGAATTGCTCAATTAAGTAAAGCACTTTGGAAGGCTGCGGAAAAGGATTGGCAACAATGGATTAAGCCCTTTGATTTAAACATTAACGAACATCACATCTTGTGGATTGCTTATCATTTAAACGGTGCCTCCATTTCAGATGTAGCTAAATTCGGAGTTATGCATGTTTCAACTGCATTTAACTTCTCCAAAAAGTTAGAGGAACGCGGCTTATTAAGTTTTTCAAAGAAAGAAAATGACAAACGTAATACGTATATTCAAATTACCTTAGAGGGTGAAAGCATTTTATTAGATTTAATGGAACAGTATGACCCCGCTAGCAATTCTGTTCTTTCAGGAACCCTTCCGCTACGAGAGCTTTATGGGAAATTCCCTGATATGATGGAGATGATGGCGATTATCCGAAATATTTATGGCGAGGATTTCATGGGGATATTTGAACGTTCATTTGATAGCATCAATCAAGAATTTACCGAAGAAGAAGGTAAAATTGCAAAAAAAAAATCAGAGAAAGAAACTGAAGCTGTTTAATTCTTTGCAATTTTCTCCATATCCTTCATGAAAGAAACATATAATCCTTGCTTTAAACAAGCTTCAATAAGTTCTTTTACTGTTACTTTTAGATTCAATTCCATTGTAAGGCGGTTAAAAAGCGGTTGAAAATGTATATACCCTTCCGCTTTTTCTATTTCATATTGCTTGCTCAATGTATCACATAGTCTCAAAATCTCATGAGCTTCTGTTTCCGAAAGATTTTTTTCAAAAAAGATCACATCCAATTCCGCTTTCGGGTTCCGAATAACTTTTAATAAGAGTGTTTGATGAAATTTCAGTCTATTAATTTCCCTCTCTAAGTCTCGCATTTCCTGCCTCCACCAATCTTGTTCAATTACCGCTTTTCTCCATTATACATGATTTCTTTTACTTCTCCACGATTGAAAACGCATACGGATTATTTCATGTAATATTCTATTGATTTTTTTGCTTAATCATCGTAAAGTATGGGAAGGATTTTATAAGAAAAGCATATGGGCTTTATCTTATTAACTATACTATCCCGCTTGTGGAGGCGAATTTTTTGAATAGCTGGAAGTCGATCAACTTGGATAGACAATTTGGGAATCAATTTATCTTATTTCTATCCATGATGACCACGTTATTTTCTTTTATTGTTATTTATTTAAGTATGAGCGCGTTTTTTCCTAATGTCTCCATGTCTGATGACTATGGCTGGGTGTTACTTTCTTCAGTGCTTCTCTTATATCCGATTCATAAACTAATGCACTACTGTCCATGTATTTTGGAATATCCAAAAATTAAACCGGCGTTGCATGTAAAATGGAGTGTTCTTCCACTTATTTCATTTAAGGTAGATGACCCCATTCCAAAACAACTGTACAGATTAACCTTACTCTTTCCTTTTCTTGTATTAACGAGCGTTTTTATCGGTGGCGCATACGCTTTCCCACATTACGCGCATTATTTTACCATACTGCTTTCCATTCACACCGGATTATGCGTTTCTGATTTTATTGCGCTTAAATGTATGGCCGGATCACCTGAACAAAGCTTCGTAGAAGAAACAGAGCAAGGTTATGATATTCTTATTTTTAAAGATTAATTAGGTAATTTAAAAATGATGAATACAACGAATTACAAAGTTTTAAGTATCTTTTTATGAAATTATTTGGTATCGTAATGATACAGACTTGTTCTAGAGGGAGGGATTCAGGAGTGATAATAATCGTGTTTATCATCTTCTCGGCCTTAATTCTATATAATATTAACAGAATGACAAACTCATTATGTATCCAAAAAGAAATTCCTGAAGACCGCCAGACGAAAGTATTTCGGACTATTAATATCTTAATTACGATTTTACTATTGTCCTCGTATGTTGAAATATCCTTTACATAAGTAATGTATAGGCGGCGGTCAGAATAACCGTTATCGATCCTTGATACAGCAAAAAAGGCTACCCACGAGTGCCTTCTGAACCCAAGGTAGCAAGTGTAAGGTCAGACATCAAAACGAAGCGAAAAAAGGTGAACCCATTAACGGTTCACCTTTTTTAGTATCCAATTTTATAACCATGAAGCTCCGATGATAATCAAAAGGATAAAAAGTACAACAATCAAAGCGAAACCTCCGCCGACTCCTCCAGACATTGTGTATCCTCCTCTCAATGGTACATACATTCAATCCCGTTTTCAGAAAACTAGTTGCTCTTTTTTTACAACCACCCCTTTAACGGCTACGATATTCTATTCAGCTTAGCTTTAAGAAGCGTGGGCTTTTTGTGTTTTTAATTAGAAGTGGTGTTTACCTGCAAAAAGAAGCACCAACGATGATCAATAAAATAAACAAAACCACCAACAAAGCAAACCCTCCGCCAAATCCATTGCCCATATATATTACCTCCTTTATATTGATTGACAGCCTTTTGTTTAAGTACGAGCTGCCTAATCTGCATAGAACCGATATGAGTGAACGATCCTTACATCATATGTATTGGTCATGTAGACGGATGGGCGTTTGCCTACTTTCTATAAATTAAGATGCAAAATTCGCACTTTAATTTTCGAAAAACTTCCAAATATGGTATAGTAAGATTTGTGGATTCACACAACAGCCACGAATCTAGATAACAGGAGTTGTTCTAAATGAAAAAATGGGCTTTATCCATAACGGTAATTGCAGGTCTTCTTGGACTAGCTGCTTGTAGCAATGGCGGCGATTCTGAAGCGGTGGCAACTTCCAAAGCTGGAGATATCACGAAAGTAGAACTTTATGATGTAATGAAAGAAAGGTACGGCGATGCAGTCTTACAAGAGCTCGTATACGAAAAGATTCTTTCAGATAAATATAAAGTAACCGATAAAGAGCTAGACAAAAAATTGGACGAGCTTAAGACACAACTAGGCGAAAACTATGAGATGGCACTTGCTCAGTCTGGTATGGATGAAGCTGCTTTGAAAGATTCTATTAAAGTTCAAATGCTTCAAGAAAAAGCAGCACTTGCTAGTGTTAAAGTAACTGAAAAAGAAGTGAAAGAATACTACGATCAACAAAAACCTGAAATTCACGCAAGACACATCCTTGTTGAAGATGAAGCGACTGCTAAAGAAATAAAAGAAAAGCTGAACAAAGGCGAAGACTTTGCTAAGTTAGCGAAAGAATCTTCAAAAGATACTGGAAGTGCCGAAAATGGCGGAGACCTTGGATGGTTTGGTCAAGGAGCAATGCTTCCTGAATTTGAAAACGCTGCTTATGCTTTGAAAAAAGATGAAATCAGCGAACCTGTTAAAAGCCAGTATGGTTACCATATCATTCAACTTCTAGATAAAAAAGAAAAAAAAGCTTTTGAAGAGTCAAAGGCTGAGATAGAAAAAGAATTAAAACTTTCTAAACTTGATGCTACTTCAGTTCAAAAAGCCCTTAATAAAGAAGTGAAAGATGCAGATGTAAAAGTGAGCGATAAAGATTTGAAAGACGCATTTAAAACAGAAGAACCTGCAGAACCGGCTAAGAAATAAAATAGAAACACGTTTTGGAGTAAGAGCTGGATGTATACAAGCAACCTTCACAACTCCCAAATCTTAAGCAAACAAAAAGGCAGGTCTGATGACCTGCCTTTTCTAATGTTCCATTCCTGGCCTGCTCTTTTTCTCGGCCTTCTTGTTCTTCCTTCATTCTCTCTATATACTTCTGCCCTTCCTGTTCAATCCACTCTTGCTCTTTTTTTCGGTCCTGCCTCGCCGTATAAACACTCATCCAAGCACTGACTAAAATCCCTGCAAATATAAACCAGATCCATATCGGCATGCTCTTACTCCTCTCGGGGATCTTGTCCCACTCGTATTACTAATGAATATGCATGGAGTGAAGATATATGTCATATTTTTCATTGGAGCTGTCCCATAACGAAAAAGTCAAACCTCCTATCTGCTATACATCATTGATATGACGTGAAGATGGCACATTAACGGTCTATAAAGTGTAAGCTCTGACCCGTTTCTGATGAATACAAAAAAGCACCAATGCAAAATCTTCGCACGGTGCATGTATCATTATTCAGAAAATGTCGGTTTGTAAAATGAACGATTTTCAAGAGCAAATACTTTTTCAGTAAATTCGCCTGGTTTAGCCTTTTCAAGAGCACGGTTCATCATATTAATCTTCGCATCTAAGTTATCAATATAGTGAAGAACCTCTGCTTCACGAACTAGAGGTGGTTTGGCACTCCCCCACTCTGCTTTGCCATGATGGCTCAAGACAAGATGTTGTAGAATCATGATTTCTTCACTTTGGATATTCAATTCATCAGCGGCTTTGCCTATCTCATTGACCATAATCGTAATATGGCCTAGTAGATTGCCTTCAGTTGTATAAACAGTTGATACTGGACCTGATAGCTCTTTCACTTTACCAAGATCATGCAGAATAATTCCTGCATATAAAAGGTCTTTATCAAGTGTCGGATATAAAGCAGTGATCCCTTTCGCTAGGTCAAGCATGGAAACCACATGATAAGCAAGTCCTGAATAAAATTCATGATGGTTTTTTGTTGCAGCCGGAAATGTTAAGAAATCACTTTGGTATTTTTTCAGCAAATGACGTGTGACTCTTTGGATATTCGGATTTTTCATTTCAAAAATATACTGCGTGATTTTCTCCATCATTTCATCTTGGCTCAATGGAGCTATTTGAATAAGATCTGCAGGTGTCACACCATCCTGTTCAGTCGTCAAACGGATATTCCGAATCTTCAATTGGCTGCGTCCTCGGAAATTCTGAACCTCTCCTAGCACTTTGACCGTTTTTTCACCGGAAAAATTACGCTCATCATCTTCAGAAACATCCCATAGCTTTGCCTCTATTTCTCCTGTTTTATCAGAAAGGATCAGTGTCAGAAAGGGCTTGCCATTACTAGCCACTGCCTTGGTACTGCTTTTTATATACATATATGTATCCATTGACTCACCAACACCGAAGTGAATGATGCCTTTTTGCATGTGTATATACCCCCGTTCTAAGTTAAGTATCAATAGTATACCATATCGCGCAATAGTACGGTTTCAACTTATTCGATTTTCACGAAAAACAGCATGTCTATTATTTGTTCATAAAGAGGCACCCATAGGATTAGATAAAGCGAAACTTCAATCAATGGGGGTTTTACTGCCCGTTAATGCGGGATAAATAGGTCAAGCTTCCTTGTGAAAAATGGTTGAGCAGATGTTCATGGCATGTAAAGAAAATAATTTGCCTTTGTTCAGATATTTTTGCTAATAAAGCAATCGTGTTTCCTGTTCGTTTACTGTCAAAATTCACAAAGCTATCATCAATGATAAGCGGAAAAGGATCATCCTTGAATGTGTGGTCCGCGAGCGCAAGGCGAATCGCTACGTATATTTGTTCGGCAGTGCCACGACTCACTTCATTGACATCAAACATCAGATGATCAGAGCGCTGGACAGTGAATCCTTCCGTATCATGATTCAGGAAAATTCGGCTATACTGTCCATCCGTTAAATAAGAAAAATACTCTTCTGCTTTGTTTATAACACTAGGAAAACGTTCTTTTTTGAACGTATCAATCGTTTGATTCAGCAAACTTCGTGCAACAGCATATTTGGCCCAGTCTTTGGCATCTTCGTTAAACACTTGGCGCGCTTCATGAAATTGATGCATTCTATCATCATATAATCCACCCTCTTCAAGCTGTTTAATTCTATGTTTCCAATCCGATTGTTTCTCTAGTAGCATCGATTGTCGACTAGTGATTTCATTTCGGATGGCTTCAAGATTTTCAATCGTATACTTACTAATATCCATTCCCATATACTCAGTTAGCTGTTTCCCTTGTAAACGTGACTGCTCCAGTTGCATGACGACAAGCTTCAGTTGGCTAAGAAGCTGTAGTCTTTCTTCAGCCCGTAATGCTTTTTCGCGAAAATCATCTTCATCCTCCGCATTCGCTTTGTCGTACAATTCTTGTATTTGCCCGATGACATAATCCTTTTCAGATTTGTGATTCTCAAGTTCAACCATTGTTTTCGTTTCTTCCTCAACATGCTGTTTCAGTTGAATTTTCTTTTCGAACAAATCATTTAATGCTCTTTTTAAAATAGTAAGAGCTTCCTGCCAAGTACCCGGATATTCCCCCAGCTCTCCTGTATAATAAAACAATGTTTTCTTCCTATTTTGTATTTCACTATGAATATACTCATTGTTTTTACGAATCACGTTTTTTTCTTCTACTTTCACTTTTAATTTTTCAAGCAAGCCAAAGACTTCCTCTAGGTCATGCTGGATCGCTTCATCTGGGATACCCCATACCTTAACAATAGTCATCGCTTCCGCCTGAACGGTTTTCCATGATGATTCCCAAGTTTCAAAATCGTGAATCACATCATCAAATGCTTGTTCCCGTTCTTCCTTCTTAAATGCTTCATTGGCTATTAATCGTTCTAGTTCACGATCTTGTTCAAGTAAACGCAGAGCTGCATCTGACCCATATTCCATTGAACGAGTTTGAGATTCTTCCTTCTCAATGGACGCCCTCTTTTCTTTAACCTTAGAAATTCTCCGTTTGTCATCGGCTAACGTGTGTTTCTCCTTAAAAAAGAAGTAACCTAACCAAATAGCAACCAGCGCAACTACAAAGAAAAACGTAAGTATTGTCTGCTTAGTAAAAATCGAATAGAACGATAAGCCTAATAGAATCAAGCTAATGAAAGAAAAAATACCACGTTTTTTACTAAGTTGATCCCGCTCTTTTTTTTCCTGTACCTTATAGTTCCGCTCCAAGTCCGCAATTTGTTCATCAAGCATTTCTTTTTTCAGTATATGATACTGTTTATTTTGCCTTTGATCTTTTGCTGTTTCGAGCTTTAGCCTCTGCTCCTTTGGCAAGCGTCTACACTTTAGTTCTTCAAGCCTCAGTTCAGACTGTTCTAACCGTCCCTTTACTAGTTTATACCGCTCATCAAGCTGCTCTTTTTCATTACGTAACACTCGTTTTTTTTGAGCAAGCGTTCTTATTTTCTCCTTCATAAAAGTGCTGAAGTCTAGCTGTAGGATTGCTTCTACATGGTCTTTAAAGGACAAATCATCCTTAAGATTGTCGATTTCCTTACTTGCTAGTTCTAAAGCTTTGTCCTCTTTATGTTTATCAAGCTCCAATTGTTCAAGTAGTGCAGAACTCTCGATAGCTGTTTCGATACTTTCCTTATGTTCTTCTAAAAAAGGTGAAAGGGCCATCTTTTCCTTTCCAGTCATCAGTTCTTGATACTGTTGTTGAAGTGAAACTTGCTTGGCCTCATGCTGAATAAGAAGAGAGTTTAGCTGTTCCAGCCGTTTTAAACCGTCAATCGGAAAAAATTGATCACCTAACCGGTCCAGTCTCAATTGGAGGGCAGCCTGTTCTTTTGTAAGCGGCTTGATTCGAAGATATTCCCCTGTATAAAATAGCTGTTCTTCATTAACTTGAAATTGTTTCTTCAGATCTTCAAGTTCTTCACCAATTTCTTTTAGTTCACTTTGAAGTTCGTTATAGTTCAGCTGTTCATCACCTGAATGTTTCATATTTTGTTGATGTACTTTCAGCTGCTTCATTTGACTATTTAGTAGCGGCTTCTGTCCAGACGGTTTAAACCGTAGATCCAGCTCTTTTTGCAATCTCCCTTCTGCATCCAGAATCCTATCATTGCCAACTAAACCAGCCGAAAGCAAATATTTGCCAATGTCTCCTTCTCCCAACGCATGAAGCCCTTGTAGACCTTGTAGGTCAAAAGAAAAAATTGATTGATAATAGGCCTTATCCATGCCATTTAGGATATTGTTAAGTATTTCTTCTCCAGCAACTTCACCATTTTCAAAAGTGACAGATACATCCCCCGTTGCTTTTCCTTTTACCCGTTCAATTCTTATCTCGCCATATTCCTTTGTTGCAACAATAAGAAGCCCACCATATTTAGCGTGCATTTTCGGTTCATACCGTAACTCGTTTTGTACTTTGGTTGGAAAGCCAAATAATATACTGTGGATAAACGACATGATTGTCGATTTGCCTGCTTCATTTTTCCCGAAAAACACATGCAATTGAGTCAAATTTGTAAACCGTTCATTTTCCATTTTTCCATACCCATATATGTATATCTCTTTTATTCTCAAACCACTCTCCCCTCCCTTAATGCAGCATTTGCAAAAGCATCCGTTTGGCGTCTTTTAGAATTTGTTCTTGTTCCTCTTCCGTCAGAGAATCAAGCCATTTCTTAGCAATTCCATGCCGATATAGAGGCTGTAGGGCTTCTTCAAATTCTGTAAAACGTTCCACCTTTGAAAGGAGCTCTGATGTAAACGGAGTGTCCTGTAAAATAGCTGGCATCGTGTCCCTGTGAACTGTCATCCGATATGGCCACACATTCCATTCCTCATGCTCTGACTGCTCTTGTAAAATAGAGAGAATGTCTGCTAGAAACTCTTCACTACATACATTAGGATGATGAACATTTCTACCATCTATTATAAGCTCAAGTAAATATTTTTCTGTAAAAGTATGATACTTTGTTAACCTATTCTTGCATTCAGTAAGGATCGAATCGAATGTACTTGTTTCAGGAATTATTACAGTTGCTGTATCCCAAATCATTTCTGCCGTTCGAATAAATCTGTGTTTCCAATCAACACCATTCAACTCGATGATATAGCAGCCCTTTTCTCCACTTTCCTTGCGATTTCTTCCCTGAATATTTCCTGGATAAATAGCGAGTGGTTGCTCAGCGACAATTTGCCTTTTATGAATATGACCAAGCGCCCAATAATCGAAATTCTTCTCCGTTAAATCTCGTAAGGAGAACGGAGCATATGGGCTATGAGCTGTAAAGCCTTCTAAATTTCCGTGTAGAAGTCCAATATGATAATCGGCTCCCTCTATTTTTACATATGTATCGATCATTTTCTCAGTTACATGTCGCTTCGGATAGCTGAATCCATAAAGATGAACTAGCGTACCATCACTTTTGTGAAACGACTTCATTTCCGCTTTTTCCGAAAATACATGAACATTATCAGGAAAATCCACATGTATCCATGACCCGCTCAAATGATCGTGATTACCGTGAATGATATATACAGGAACCCCAGCAGCCTTCAAACGCTCCATTTCCCTTCGAAACCTCACTTGAGTTCGTAAGCTTCTATTTTCGCCGTCATATAAGTCACCCGATAAAAGCAGAAAGTCTACCTTCTGGTGAATGGCCGTATCAATGATGCTGCGAAACGCCTTAAACGGACTTTCCCGTAACTCGTCTGCCCATGCTTGAGGCATAGATTTTAGTCCCGTAAACGGACTATCCAAATGCAAATCTGCCGCATGTAAAAAAACAATCGGTCGCATACTCAAACCTCAATTCCGTTTTGATTCTTGTCTCTTAGTTTCCCCTAATTGTAGCATAAACAGAACACACTTTCCCATTTTTATCATTCATGAAAAAAAAGGCTCTCTCTTAACAAAAAGGTCAGACCGCACATCTACTATAGATAGAATGTTGGCAAAAAAAAGAGGGGCAGACCCCATATCTACTATTTATTGTTTATATGAAGTGAAGAGACTATAAACAGTGTATAGAGTATGGGGTCAGACCCTTAATTTTTCTTTGATAATTGTAAGGCGTTTTTGATGCTTTTTAAAGATTTCGAGCTTCCGTACATCAAGACGCCACCACGATAGATTCTAGCACCAACAATACCTAACAGGATAATTGTCGCAATTAATAAGCCAATACTTATGGCGATTTCCCAGAAAGGAACATTAAGCATGCCAACGCGTAAAAACATGATCATCGGACTGAAAAATGGAATAAATGATGTGATCGTAATATAACTAGCTGAAGGATTGCCAAGGCCAAACATCGCAATCAGAAAAGCAATGACAACAAGCATCGTCATCGGTGAGATCATTTGCTGTACATCTTCTATTTTACTGACGACGGAGCCAAGACATGCGGCAAGTGTGGCATACAATAGATAACCAAGCATCGCGAATATGATCGCATAAATAATAGTCGATATATTCGTGTTACCAAAACCAAAAATCGCGAAGAATCCTTCATTCATATCGGTCAAATTTCGTTTAATCGAGACATACCCCACTCCGAAAAATAAGATCATTTGGGTAAGGCTAAGTAAGGCAACACCTAATATTTTCGCAAACATCTGGGTAATGGGCGAGACACTTGAAATCAAAATTTCCATCACTCGTGATGTTTTTTCTGTGGCCACTTCCATCGCAATCATCGTTGCATACATTAACACACCAAAATAAATGACGAACAAAAGCACATAAACAAGACCCCGAGCTTGATTTAAGTCTTCCTCTGATTTTGCGTTTTCTGCAAGAGCAATCGTTTCATAGGCTGGAGGTGTATTCATTTGTACGATTTGCTGATCCGTCAAATTCAATTCGCTTGCTGTACGTTTACTTTTCAATTGAGAAAGCGCTAAAAATAAATCATTGCTAATCATTGAATCTGATATTTGATTGGCTTTATACGTTCCTTTTAAGCCATTGTTCACGTCTTTTTCAAGAAGTAGATAGCCGCTGATTTCTTCGTCTGTTACCTTTTTCTCTGCATTTTCTTCATTTTGGGAAGCGATAATCGTCATTTCATCGTTCACAGCGGCTACTTCAGCTTTATAGCCATCAAATAAATGCTCTCCCGTTTGATCGATGACGGCAACCAGCTCTCTGTCATCACTTCCGAATGTCTTCAAAATATTCGTCATGTTAGAAAGAATAAGAACTAAGGCCATCATAATGACTGTAGTAATAATGAAAGATTTCGATTTTAATTTTGATAAATAGGTATGCGAAAGCACAATCCAAAATTTATTCATAGGCTGCACCCACTTTTTCGATAAAGATATCTGTCAATGACGGCTCTTCCAATTCAAATTTCCGGACAAACCCTCTTGGTACAAGATCACGAATGATATCAGCAGCAACATCCTCACCCGTCACCTGTAGAACCTTCCCTTCCATCGTTGTCTTGACTTTCGTGACACCAGGATAAGCATCCAAGAAAGATAGATCAAAATCGGCTCGAATCGACACATTCTTTTTCCCAAATGAACGCTTAATTTCTTTCAGTTTACCTTCAACTACAGGTGATCCCTTATGCAGAATGCAAAGATGCTCACACATTTCTTCAACATGCTCCATACGATGGCTCGAGAAAACGATCGTCGTGCCACTATCTCGCAAATCGATGACCGCCTCTTTCAACATCTCCACATTCACCGGATCTAGCCCGCTAAATGGTTCATCAAGAATAAGCAATTCCGGTTTGTGAATCATTGAAGCGATCAACTGAATTTTTTGCTGATTTCCTTTAGATAATTCTTCAACACGCTTATCGATATATTCTGGAACCTTAAAGCGGTCAAGCCAATATTCTAGCTCCTTCAAAGCTTTTCCTTTGTTCATTCCTCTTAATCTTGCCAGATAAACAATCTGATCGCGCACCTTTAGCTTCGGGTAGAGACCACGTTCCTCAGGAAGATAGCCGATTAAAGAGCTGCTCGCATAATCTATCTTCTTTCCATTCCAAACAATTTCCCCTTCTGTTGGGTCAAGAAGACCAAGAATCATCCGAAACGTCGTTGTTTTACCAGCACCGTTGCCACCTAAAAAACCAAACATTTCTTTCTCAGGAATTGTGAAATTAAGATTATTGACAGCAGTAAATTCCCCAAACTTTTTTGTGACTCCTTTAATTTGTAAAGCCAACAGATTCCCCCCTATAAAGTAACACTTCCATCAATAGTTTTTTTATCCGCACCTATTTTCTCACAAAAATGAATGTAGGCTATTATTACCAATTTAAATGGGATAAAGAACCATTCTTCTTTCATCTTAACGGAATTCCTATCCATGTACAACACGCAAATCCTAATATTAATGGTATAATCCTTATATAAAACTGAAAATTACAAACATTTAATGTGTGTCATTCTAGAGTAAAAGGAGAGTTTTACATGAGCAGAACCTATAAATTGACAGTCTTTGAACCATCCGGGGAAAAATTGTTAGATGAGATTTTTACAGCTGAAAATGATAACTTGGCAAAAGAAATAGGTCAGCAATTATTAATTGAAAAAAACTTTGAACACAAAACACACCGTTGCACTTCTTCCGCAGGTAAACTTCTTCTCTTTCACCGTTAAGCATTCGTAAACAAAAGCCAGCGTATTAAACTGGCTTTTTCATGATTATTTCCCTATAAAATTCGGTCTCCATTTCTTCAATGCCTCTTAGCCTTGAGCTGGGGGGATTAACTTCAATTTCTATTCACCCTCTTTTTCTTAACCCCTTTATATCTCAATGTTTTCTATGATGGAAAAAAGGAAAGAATATAAGGAAAAGTCAATTTAGGGGGAGAAATATGCTAGTAAATCATGAGGCTGAAAGTTACTGCACGAGTGAATACGATATTTTAAAGAAAGTAATTGTCTGTGAACCACAATATATGGAAATCCGGGAAGTGATTAACGACACGCAAAAGCAATTTAAAAATGAAAACATAGACAGAGTATTGGCAATGCAACAGCATAAGCAATTTATTGAGCAATTAGAAGATTTGGATGTGAAAGTATATAAACTTCCCACCCTCGCAACCTTTCCTGAACAAGTTTTCACACGTGACATTGGTTTCACTATTGGAAAAATAGTATTTGTTGCTGAAATGGCGAATCATTTGCGACAAGGTGAGGACAAAGTATTAAAATCCTGGCTTACCGAGGAACAATTGCCGTTTTATGACTTAACCAAAACACATATTGAAGGTGGTGATGTATTAATTGATCGGAAGTCCATATACATTGGCGTTAGTTCTAGAACCGATGAAAAATCTATCGTACAGTTACAAAATCTTCTGCCTCATTTTGAAATCATGGCATTACCGTTTAATGAAAAATTTTTACACTTAGATTGTGTATTCAATATCCTTTCTTCAACTGAAGCACTGATTTTTCCAGATGCTTTTGCAAAAGAGGAAATTGATTTGCTTCGCTCACGCTATGACCTAATTGAAATTAATGACTGTGAACAATTCACTTTAGGGACAAACGTACTTTCAATCGGCAGAAAAAAAATCATCAGTCTTCCCGGCAATAAGAACGTGAATCGTCAACTTCGCACAAGAGGATACGAAGTGATTGAAGTGGACCTGTCTGAAATTATTAAATCAGGTGGTTCGTTTAGATGCTGTACAATGCCACTTGTACGGGAATAGGTATTTTTGCGTTTTGATGCATAAATCTCGGATTTGACGCATATTTGCTATTTCCACACAGTTTCGGATGATTATTAATATAAATTCTCAAAAAAAGAACCCTAGACCATGATCTGACCCAATAAAGTTAGACAAATATTTTAGGCGACTTCTAAGATCTGAGTTCGGTATTCTACCGGGCTCAGGTCTTTTAATTTTGCCTTCATTCGCTTGTGATTGTAATACTCAAGATATTCTTCTAATTCCTTTTCAAAATGCGCCATGCTCTCAAACTTTTGTAAATAAAGCAGTTCTGATTTTAATAAGCCAAAGAAATTTTCAATGACTGCATTATCTAAGCAGTTGCCCTTACGGGACATACTTTGCGTTATCTGGTGCTCTGTTAATGTTTTTTGATATTTTTTCATCTGATAATGCCAGCCTTGATCGGAATGAAGAATAACTTCATCTCCTAGTTGAAGGCGCTGAACAGCTTCGTTTAACATATCACCTACAAGTTGATAGACCGGTCGATTCATAACTTTATATGCGATAATTTCGCCATTACACAAATCAAGAACAGGTGACAGATAACGCTTTTCTCCAAAGAGATGGAATTCGGTCACGTCTGTTACCCATTTTTGATTCATTTTGTCTGCCTTAAAATCACGCTGTAATAGGTTAGGAGCGATTTTTCCGACATTTCCTTTATAAGAGCGATACTTCTTCATACGAACCATACATTTTAAGCCGATTTCATTCATCAAGCGGTTGATGGTCTTCGGGTCATGCGTAAGACCGTATTTCTTCAGTTCTTTCGTAATACGACGGTATCCATAACGCCCCTTATGTTCGTGATAAATGATCTTGATTGCTTCTTTAACAGCTTCATATTTATCGACCTGATTCAATCGTTTTTCCCAGTAGTAATAAGTGCTGCGTGGAATGCTTGCGACTTGAACTAAATCCACGACCTCATATTGTTCCTTTAGTTCAAAAATTACTTGCGTTTTGATTTTGGTTGTAATTTTTCCTGCATCTGAACTAAACCATTCAACTTTTTTAAATAAGCATTTTCCATTTCTAAACGCTGGATTTTCGCTTGTAAGGCTTCTATTGAGCCTTCAGCTGAGATTGATTTTTGTGATTCAATTTTCTTTGCTTCTTTTTTCATGGATGAACGCCCCTTTTTCTTTGGTTCTAGCGCGTCCAATCCTTTTGTCTTAAGCAACTGCTCCCACCGATAAACAATACCAGGGGAAGAAATATTAAATGTGCTTGCCGTTTCTCGAAGAGACACACCTGTTTTGTTCATAAAATTGAGTACGTCTAGTTTAAACCCAGTTGAGTAGCTTGTATAGCCTTTCTTAAAACCTTTTTCACCTTGTGCTTCAAATAATTTCACCCAATTAATGACTTGAGATTTAGTTGTACCAATGCTCTCTGCAATGGTTTTATAGCTTTCGTTTCCAGTTAAATAGCGTTCCACCGCTTGTAATTTAACTTCTACTGTATATTTAGACATAAAAACACCCCGTAAATATTAGTTGGTGTCTAACATTTACGGGGCAGTTCACCATTTCTATCATGGTCTAGGGTTCTTCTTCGATTATTTTTGTATAACCCCGAACAGCTCTTCAAGAATCTCTATTTTCTTCTCTGTATAGTGTTCAAAATTGTCATTGTATGACTTAGGGTCCTTCGGGTTGGCAAAATGAGTAATCTTCCCTGTGACTGGATCAAGGAACTTACTTGCCGCCCCACAGCCAAGCCCGATAATGGTTTGCTGTTCTTCCATAATCATGATGTTATACAAACTTTCTTGACCTGGGAAGGAATAGCCGACATTTTCAAGGTTGCCAAGAATATTCTTCTGGCGATATAAGTAATATGGCGTGTACCCATGCTGTTCTGTCCAGCTCTCGGCCGTTCGCATCATTTTCTCGGCTTCCTCACGCGAAGCCACTTGATACTTTTGCTTATTGCGTGTCATTTCCGAAGCACGTTTGAACGATAGCGTATGCACAGTCAGTGATTCGGGCAGTAGCTTTTCCGTCTCATCCAAGGTTACCTGGAATTCAGGTAGCTCCTCTCCAGGCAAGCCAATAATTAAATCCATATTAATATTATTCATGCCCATTTTTCTTGAAAGATGGAACTTCGTAATCGTTTCTTCAACCGTATGATGGCGCCCTATTGCCTTCAGCGTCTCTTGAATATATGATTGCGGATTCACACTAATGCGGTCAATTTTCCACTTTTTCAATACTTCGAGCTTTTCTGGTGTAATCGTATCAGGACGCCCTGCTTCAACTGTTATTTCACGAACCTTTTCAACATCCGGGAAACTTGCATACATTTCTTCGTACAGCATATCCATTTCTTCCGCAGTAATACTTGTTGGTGTACCGCCACCATAATAAACCGTGGTGATTTTGACACCATGTTCCTTCATCCAACGGCCCATTTCTTTAATTTCATAATGAAGACCGCCAAGAAATGAAGTCACAGAACCTTGTCTACCATTAATCGCGTAGGCAGGGAACGTACAATATGCACATTTTGTTGGACAAAATGGAATCCCAATATAGATACTCACTTCTTTTTTCAATTCGTATAAGTCCGGTATAGCTGCCAATTGACGATCGACGATACGCTGCATTAGATCAATTTTCTCATCAGAAATTAAATAATCTTCACGGAGTTCAGCATGTGCTTGTTCTTTCGATAGCCCTTGCTGAAGCTTTTGATGGAGGAGTTTGGTGGGACGAATTCCTGTTAAGATACCCCATTTCTGTGTGATGCCTGTGATCTTCTGAAGCACATCCAAATACACATGGGAAACAACTCGCTTCACTTGTTTAAACTGCTCTTTATCAGTTTTTGCTGGAATCAGCTCTTGCTCATAACCAGCTGTATAGTTTTTTTGCGTAGCTTTTACCAGAAGTGCTGCGGTCACGATAATTTTATCGGTTACTTCATACTGAAGTGTCACCTCAAAATCTGCATCACTAGCCTCGCCAAAAACAATTTCCGTTTCTTCATAAAATAAGTTCGCAATATTTCGAAGCGGACGTTCAAACCGCTCATCATGTAATCCCTTTATTTCAATTTGCAAAATGATCACCTGTTTAATTTTATTTCGTAAATATCCTTCTCATTTTACAGAATTGGACTAGTTCGGTCAATGTTAACAACAACCAAAGCAATTTGCTAGTGACTAATCCATCATTTCATCTGAATATTTAAAAGCGATACTTTTCCGACCTTTTATAAGGAATTTCGACCGATAACTGAACGGCAGGTAAACGAAAGCTTTGTTAAAAGGTATACATATCTTACTTTTTTCTGGATAACCGTTTTCAAACGTTATTAAATAAAAAACTCTGGAGATGAACTCATCCCCAGAGTTTTTTTACACAATTGTAAATAGAATTACTTATTTAACAGCTTCTTTTAATTCCTTACCTGGTTTAAATGCGGGAACTTTGGAAGCAGCGATTTGAATTTCTTCACCTGTTTGTGGGTTTCTACCTGTACGAGCTGCTCTGTCTCGCACTTCAAATGTGCCAAATCCAACTAATTGAATTTTTTCTTCTTTAGAAAGCGTAGTAGAGATCGTTTCAATCAACGCATCTACCGCTTTTTTAGCATCTTCTTTTGTTAATTCTGCTTGTGCTGCTACAGCACTGACTAATTCAGTTTTATTCATAGTCTTACACCTCGTCCTTTATTCTTAAATAGTATGTAGAAATGAAACCATAACATATTATCTCTATATCTGTCACCTAGTAAGGCTAAGATAAGGCAAACTAAATTCCTGTAACTATTGTTAAGTTGAAAATTACAGTATTTTTTGTTTGTTGTTTCGACTGATTTCATATATCTTGTGCATTGATTAAAATTTGAACAGTAGTTCTCTCTATCAGTCTGTCCAAAAACAATGGATAGTATAAGTATACTTAACTTATAATGATTAGATTATGTAAGAAAAACATAAATAAATCAACAAAAAACACATGGCTAACTGCAAAACCATGTGTTTTTTGTTGATTTGTTAGTATAGAAAGATGATAAATTTAAGATTCGCAGCCTTCACACTGAAAAATTTGTTTTTCTGCATCTAATACTTTTAACAACTGTCCAATCACCACATCTTCATCCTCAGTAAATTCCAAGTCGACGATTCTTTCGTGGATCAATGCTTTAGCCTGTTCTTCTGTTTCGGCGACTTGACTAAATTCACCTTTTTTCTGAGTGGAAAGCACTTCATACTCAAAAAGATACCGTTGTTTCATCGTATCACTCCTATCCTCTTGTTAATCTTCTATTATAATGATTAACTTCGAGAAAGAAGAATGATCTGCTCTATAAAAATGAAATTAACCATCATTTTTACCTATATAGCTTTTGTTAAGTTTGTTGAAAGGAAACTAGAAATTATTCTTTGTTAATTATTTCAACATGTTCATCTTTGTTAAAAATTCAATATCGTACTGCTTTCTAAAAAACTCCTTCAGCATATACGCCACACCATGTTCATCATTCGTACGAGTTACCCATGCAGCAGCAAGCTTCACATCATTTGGAGCATTGCCCATGGCAACTCCAAGGCCTGATTCTGAAATCATTTCGAAGTCATCCTCATCATCACCAATTGCAACAATTTCATTTCTTTTAACGCCTAAATAGTCCGCTAAATAAAGAATCCCATTCCATTTAGAAACACCTTTTGGAACAATCATAATTTTTTGATAATGTTTTTCGATTACTTCCACTTCGGGGAATAGCTCTTTAAATAAGATTAACAAATCAGCTTGATCTTTACGACTTTTAAAAATCACATCAATTTTCACTGGTGAAAATGGCTGTTCGTTTAACTCTTCACTTAAAACATCTACAAAGTGCTGCGAATATACACTTGGCTCATTATTGTAGATGATCGTTTTTCCTAGCAAATTTTCAGGAAGATTCATTCGATTTCCAATCAAGGATTTTTCCCGGATTAATTGAATCTGACATTCAGTTTTTTCAAGCAGCTGAACCATTTCAAGTGTTAATTCTTCACTCATTCTTTTTATAAAAATTGGTTTCTCAATCGTTGAACCGACAAAGGCTCCTTGATGAGCAATCAGCATCGGATTAATTTTCAACGCTTTCGCTACTTTTTTTGCTGAGAGATAATTTCTTGACGTTACAAGGGCTACATTCACACCTTTTTGATGTACATATTCAATAGCTTCCCTCGTGGATTTATGTAAACGGCCATTCGATTGAAGCAATGTCCCATCAATATTCACGGCAAGTAAGCGATACACCATGTTGACCACCCCTCCTATTCCAATTTATGAAGGAAAAATTGGCGGTAGAACATATGGATAGCAAGAATTTTTCCATTTTGATTTCAGGTTCACTTACAAGTTGCCAGACAGGAAAACGCTAGCTAAATCACATGGCCTATTAGAAAAAAAGTGAAATTTCCATCAGTTTTTCTCATCCCCCACTAATGCCCCGTTCTACTTTCGCTAAAAATGAAATAAAAAAACATGATCATTTAAAAATGGCCATGTTTTTTTATTTGTTTAATTGCACCTTGATATGAGTCCGTTACGAATTAACAAAGTGAATGATTATTGTTGTGGAGAACCGTAAAGATCTTCTAACGGTTTCATGATAATTTTGTTTAAATCAGCAATTGCCATGCTCATTCGTTGTTCGGCTTCCATCAGTTTTGAAATGGCTTCATGTTGTTGAACTAATGCCACTGTTTTTTGCGCTTGTTCGACTTCTTCTGGCGTGATTTCTTGTCCAGTCATTTGCTTTTGTTGTAAGTTCATCTGCATATTACGGAAGTTCTCGAACATCCCTTTAGCAGATTCGTCACTGTTGACTTGATCAAATAGGCTTTTTAGCTCCTTGTATTCATTGCTCTCACGGATTGCTTTTTCTAAATCATATGCTGAATCATATAGATTACTCATTCATATTCCCCCATTCATGGATTTCTCTTTTCCACTATACCAAATCTAACCTGAAAATCACACATATTCTTCCTCCATAAAGTGAAACCTTAACTCAGCGGGGTGTTCTTTCCCCACCTGCGCTCCTCGATTTCTCTAAGCCTTGAGGTGGGGTTTTGACTTTCCATTAATGCGGGATAAAAACAGCAATTAATCCCTGAACGATCCCGATAATTCCTCCTAATAAAGCACCTAAATACGTAATCATCGATAGTTCTTTTTTGGCAATCGATAAAACAATTTTTTCAAGATGCTTCATTGGGAAACCTGCAACTTGTTCTTCAACTATTTTTGCGATTTGTAGCTTTGCAATTAATGGTGTAATATGCTTGCCTAAATAGCCAATACCCTGGTCAAACACAGCTGGAACCATTTTTTCTATAATTAGCTCTTCCACATTACTTGTGATCTCTTTAAGCGGTTTATTCATTATTTCTTCAATGGCGAGTAACTCTGCGGTTTTTTCTAATAGCAATGCTTTGATTTTTTCATTACCGAACATATCCCAGACTTTACTAAACTCCCACTGCTTCACTTTGCTCCATTCGCCAACCATTAGAACGGTGATCAATTCTGCCGTTTTCTTTTGCTCAAGAAATTTGATTAGTTCTGGCTGCACCTTATCAACAAGTTTTCCATTGCCCACGAACATTTGGATTATATTGCCGAACATGCCTCTGTTTTTAAAGAAGTCGTTAACCATAAACTCTAATCGCACTTTTCCTTCCTCACTAATAAAGTATTCTTTTCCTTTCTGCAGTATGTACGTGGAGAGTGTCGGAATTGTTTCTGAAACTTTTTCTTTGACTTTGGGAGGCAATACCTCATCCAAGGTTTGATGGCCATATTCGGTAAGCCAGTTATCATATTTATTCAAAACAAATTCTTTAGCATAGTTTTCTAATTTTTCTCCAGGTTGATGTACTCCGAATTGAGTGAACATTGCATCCAGACTTTTTTCAGTTGTTATGACTTTTTTTACTTCTCCTTGCATCCATTCATTCATATCCTTTTTAAAGGAAGCATTCACAATCTTATTCTGAATGCTTTTGGGTGTAAGTAAATGATCAACTACGACTTTTCCAAGCTGTGTAGCCAATTCCTCTTGGCGTTTAGGCAATAGACCTGGTGTAAAGGGGAGGCGTTTTCCAAATAAATAAACAGCCTTGTAGGGATGAAAAAGCATCTTAATTGCTAAATAGTTGGTCGATCCTCCTATGATAGCTCCAATCAAGACCATAAAGATGATGGTTAATAGTAAATTCATGAAGTTTCTCCTTTTATTCGGGTTTAACGAACCGCCAGCGGGAAAAACATCGCTGATGGAAGTTACAAATATGAATAGGCTGTTGCACACATTCTTTATTCATTAATCATACAATAACCCAGAATAGCAAAATCGCCTAAAATAGGTGGTATGACTTATCTAAACCGAGCGTAAACGGGGAATGACAATGAAGGTATTATGCGACAAAGTTTCAATAATTGCAGATAAAAGTACTGCGGGTCGTACTCCCACTATTTATGTCCCTCCATTTCTTTTAAAAAAGTGGCAGCTAACAGACTCCACCCGTATCTCATTACAAGTAGGTTCCAAACAAATAGACGTGTTCGTAAGGATCCATCAAGATCATTTAGCACAACTTAAGATTCCCGAAAATGTACTTCAGTTTCTAGCACTTCCTAATCGATCATTCTCTGTACAAATAGGCTTTTGTCCGATAGATTCTCAGCTTTCAATTGGGCCTATTCTAGCACTTCTCACCCATCAAACACCAAGTGAAACGAATGGATTTGGAGATATGGAAATCTTTTTTAGAGAATTGTACAGGTTTTGTTGCATGAATGGATTTCTTTTTTTCATCATTCCCCTGCAAACTCTTGAAAAACCAAAAGAATTGACAGGTTACCTTCCAAATGATGAAGGTTGGGAACGGATGTCTGTGCCCATTCCCGATGTTGTATATAACCGAATCCATTCAAGAAAATTGGAAAACACAGAATTATTCATTCGGTTCCGTACATTATTAAAAGAAGCTTCTATTCCCTTTTTCAATGGCAGTTTTCTTTCTAAATGGGAAACTCATGAACTACTATTAACTGAAGATTCACTTGATCCATACTTGCCTGAAACCATCCTGCTCCAGTCAGAAGCAGACTTTGTCACTTTTTTGCAAACTCATACAGAAGTATTTGTAAAGCCTGTGTTTGGAAGTCAAGGGCGCAATATTTGTAAGCTATCACGTGTTTTGGAAGGATGGGTTCTAGAGCATTCAAGCAATATACAGGATACTCATCTAATCGAAACCGAGGAACGCCTTTATCAAGTCCTAATGAAAAATACAAAAAAGCGTTCCTATATCGTTCAAAGAGGCATCCCATTACTCGATATTGATGGGCATAAAACGGATTTTCGAGTGCTACTTAATAAAAGTAAAAAGCAAGAATGGACGATCACATCCATTGTTGCAAGGCTTGGTAATGCCGGACATATTGTTTCAAATCTCGCTCAAGGCGGCGAAATGAAAAATGCTGCTGCATTTCTCTCCTCTGTTTTCGAACGACCAGAAGCGATTCAGATTTATAAAAGCTTATCCAGCCTTGCTTTAAACGTTGCCAAAACAGTTGAAAGCAAGCGAGAGGATTTATTTGGGGAGCTCGGTATTGATTTGGCACTTGACTCAGACAATCATCCTTGGATTCTTGAAGTGAACTCAAAACCTTCGAAGAAATTTCATGCAGACTCTGATAAAATTCGTCCCTCTGTGAAACGCATCGTTGAATATATGAACACTTTGTATGTAAGTAAGGGGCCTTAAATCTAATCATGACCAATGGAAAGGAGCGGGAACTATGGTTTCCCTAGGCATCATGTTATCCGATTTATCAAAGGAACAGCGTTATAGTACTGAAATTGCAAAAAGAGCAAGTAAAAGTGGGTGGAAGGTATTTCGGTTCAAGTCTTCTGGTATTGATACGGAAGCTAAAACGATACAAGGTGAATCGTACAATCCGGTAACTAATCTTTGGGATGTAAAAAAGTTTACGATCCCAACATTTATCTATGACCGTAGCTTTCATGGATTAACTAGAGACGACCAAAAAACTCGAAACAAAATAACTTGGCTAAAAGAGCAGGCTCAATTTCTCGGTCATGGCCTTCCTAGTAAATGGGAAGTTTATACTAAACTTAAGGATTTGCCACTGCTCCAAGCTTATATCCCCGTAACAGCACAGGCAACAGATGCAAAAACCGTTTGGAATCATCTTCATGAATATGAACAGATTCTTCTAAAACCATCATTCGGCTCGAGAGGAATCGGAATTTATCTTTTATCTAAGGTTGAAGATGGAACCGTCGTAACGATGACAAAACATGAAAAACGATATGAAAGACACTTCAAATCAAAAGAACAGCTTCATAGATGGATTGAATCACTCTTAAACAAATTCCAATTCCTTATTCAGCCTTATTTACCATTATCCAATCTTGATAACGAACCATTCGATCTGCGCATTCTCCTGCAAAAAGATGCAACCAATCACTGGGTAGAACAAGGTAGGGGAATTCGTAAGGGGAACAAGGATTGTATCACATCAAACTTAGCAACAGGTGGCAAGGCTATCACCTATGAAAAATTTATCAAAGAAATTGCCCATCCCCATCAAAAATATATTGAACTTACCATTGGGCATATTCTTCGTACGCTACCTGAGGAGCTTGAAGTAAGATTTCAGCCACTTTTTGAACTAGGGATTGATCTTGGCATTGATCAAAAAAATCGAGTTTGGATTCTTGATATCAACTCCAAACCCGGTCGAAAAATTATTGAAACACTGCAACCAGATAAGAAAGATGCCCTATATCATGCTCCAATTGCTTATTGTCAATATCTATCTGACAACTTAGTGAAAGCAGGTGAAACCGATGAAGAAAATCTATCCCTTCGAAATAACTGATATGCTGGGAGATGTTTTTTATTACCCATCTGAGCTAGAAGGGGTTGTCAATTTTACCGATAAGGAAGCCGTGTGCTTTGGTCATCGTGCACATCAGGCTGACATAAGAAGCAACCCTTCTATTCGGCAAACTTTTGCTCTTTCACGATCGCTTGCAAAAGCGCTATACTTTCCAGAAACAGAAACTTCCTTACATGTGTTCCCTTATCAAAACAACATTCATATCGGGCCACTAGTCGGCATCTTTTCAGCGGGCTTTGGACCTTTTTTAACTAAACCGTTGGGCGAACGTTCTTCATTTTTTTCTAAGCTTTTATCTCTAAATAAAACAACTGGCTGCATTCCCTTCATTTTTGGTGAAAATCACATCAACTGGGAGCAAGAAACGATTCGTGGCTATGTGTATCAGGACAATCAATGGGACATCTGTGAATTTCCTTTTCCAAATGTCATCTATGACCGGTTACCTAACCGAAAAACAGAGAATAAAACGGGGCCAAAAGAAGTGAAACGAAAATTCCAAACGGACTATTCCGTTCCTTGGTATAATCCAGGCTTTTTTAATAAATGGGATGTGTATGAGCGTCTAATAGATGATGAACGCGCTACCCCCTACTTACCTGTCACCTATCCATTTCAGTCTTTTGCAATTGTTGAAACATTACTTTCTGAACATCGTCAAGTTTATATAAAACCGATTCATGGGAGCCTCGGATTAGGGATTCACCAAGTTCTTTATGATAAGCATGGAGACATGTATTACTGCCGTTATCGTGATCATGAAAATGAAAACCGATTAAAACGCTTCTCCACCCTTGAATCGATGCTAAAGCATGTGTTTAAAAACAAACGGATTGACCATTTAATCGTACAACAAGGGATATCCTTAATCCGTAACAACCGCCGTCCAATCGACTTTCGGGTCCATACGAATAAAGACCTTGATGGGGATTGGCAAGTTACTGCAATTGCCGCAAAAATTGCTGGTGAAGGTAGCCTCACAACCCATGTGAAAAATGGCGGGACGATCATGACACTTGATGAACTTTTTGGTGATGATGATACAGTATTTGAAGTCCATCAACAATTATCAAAAGCCGCACTTATCTTAAGTGAGGCGATCGAAGAGCACTTGGATGGGATCGTTGCTGAAATCGGTTTTGACTTAGGATTAGATAAGCAAGGGCAAGTCTGGATGTTTGAAGCCAATTCAAAGCCCGGACGGTCGATTTTTTCTCATCCTAAATTGCGTGAATTTGAATTATTAACAAGGAAGCTTGCTCTTGACTATGCCGTCTATTTAACGGAGCAATCACTCGCCAGCACTGGCGGCTTACAGGAATGAAATTGTATTACGATTTAACTAATCATTTATGGTCGCATTGCTCTTTTGGTCAAAAGGCCTATTTTGGCCAAGAATCTGCACAAATCCATTTTAATGAAGCAATCCCATCACCATCCTTTTCCATACAATCAAAACTGGAGCACAGAAACCGAATATTGACCGTTGGGATCATGACCTGTCAAAACAAAAAGAACGATTTAGGTATTGCTGGAAACTTGCCACTATTTTATGACTTGCACCAAGAGCTTTTAAAGCATGGGATCTTCTCATTTATTTTTACTGCAGAAGACGCTTTAGCAAATACCGGACTTGGTCTCGTTTATAGTGCTGATCATGAGAAATGGATGAAGGTCGCAGTTCCCAAGCCATGTGTCGTCTACAACCGGATTCCCTTCCGTTCATTTGAAGAAACCACTTCGTTCCAATCATTACTGAATGATTTTAAAGCCCGTAACATTGCAGTTTTCAATCCTGGTTTTTTTCATAAATACGATATGTTTGAAGCGTTAGCTAAAAATCCCGGATTAAGTCCATTTTTACCAGAAACCATTCTTCTATCTACATCCCAAGTGCTTAAAGATTTTCTTGAACATCATCGTGAAATTTATGTGAAGCCAGGGAAGGGAAATCGTGGATACGGCATTGCAACACTTTCCTTAACAAATCATTCAGCGATACTTGTTAAAAAAACGAGTAGCACAGAAACCTACCCTGCTTTTGAAGATTATTGGAAGTCTGAAGCAGACAGACTATTACGAAAAAAGTATATCGCCCAACGTGCAATAGAACCGAAAAAAATACGAGGTCATCGCTTTGATTATCGAATCCTTGTTCATTACCAGAATGGAGTTCATCTTGTAACAGGCAAAGCGGTTAGGATGTCTCAAACCCAGGAAGTTACCACACATATTCCAAGAGGCGGAAAGCTTTATCCATATACTCGATTGCAATCGGCAGAACTTGACGAGCAATTTAAAACGATTGCTGAACAATGCGGCATCATTCTTTCGAAGTCATTTGGTTTTTTCGGAGAATTTTCAATTGATATTGGTGAAGATCTTAATGGGAATCTTTTTATTTATGAAGTAAACGCAAAGCCCATGCAATTCGATGAGCTGGAAATCGAAGCAGCCCGCCATAAGCAGTTGCGAAATATATTCAAAGAAATCGGTCTACCAAAACTTCGTTCAAGATAGCAATACAGAGTGCTCTTCCTTTATACTACTAATAATCCCATTTATGGGGGTAATCATGTGATCACTCATTTTCAGGTGGCGCCATTATATAAAGACAAGCAATTGCCTGGTTGGACGATTTCCTTTTATTATGATAAAAAATATTATCAAGTCATTTATCTTCCTGATGGAAGGATTGAGTATCGAAATTCAGAACCTGCTCGCACCAATATGGATCAGCTAACAAGCAGGATTCACGACTTAATGGTCTTTCACGTTTATGAATAATGACTTTTTCTGCGGTAAAACTATAATCGCGTGCAAAAGTGCCATTATAGGAGGAAACCTACATGAAAGAAAAGTACACATTTCTCAAAGATACTGATTACGAAGGAAAAGATACAGCCTATTTAGATGTTGATCGAATTATTAACGAAGGTATGGCCGGCGGTAACGTCTATCAAGCAGGAAGCAAGCAAAATATTGAGGAGTCGCATGATTTTTATGACGAAGATCCTCCTCGAATAAGTAACTAACAGGATGCGAAAGAGACTGAACCCATCATGGTTCTGTCTCTTTCTTAATAACTCCATTATTCTCCTCTTCGCTATTCTAATTTTTTTAAAAAGTCTTCCCTCACTCAATTTACTACTTATCCCTAAAATTGATAAAAAATACATCAAATTGTTCTAATAATTAAAACTTCGTTATAATAAAGAAAACTTCCCTGGAATACAAACAAGAAAGGTAGTTCATTATGATAGAAAAATTACTGAATAAATTTCCAAATTCGATTTCCCATAAGCAGGAAGCTTCTAATGTGGAACAGTACTTGTGGTTTAGAGATGATGCTGGCTGTGAAATCGGCATACCGAAATCAGCCATTACACCTGAAGAGATCAACCTTCTTAGTCTCTTATTCCAAACTGATTCTTTCGACGGACGAAACGATACTTCCACCAAACTAACTTGGTGTGACTTTTTATTACATAAGAATGGAAAATTACCTAGAACACGTTGGGAACATGTGCGTTTCACCCATTTCCACTTTGATCATAATGATTTTTCCTATCGTGATTTTGAAGAAGCGCTGTTGTCATTTGTTTCTTCAAGTGCAGTATTAATATGGACGGGTGATAAATCAGGTTCTTTAATCGAGGGAAAAACAGAAGGTGGACTAAGTAAAGAGGGACTAGTAGCCATGCTGCAAACGTTAGAGAGTGATTTTTATACAAAGATTGAAATATTCCTAGGTAGCTTTCATTTGGTAGATAAAGAGTTAGCCTCTCACTATGAAATGGAAAAGAAATACTATCTTAAAGCGAAAAATCTTATTCAAAATCAGAAAATGGTCGTTCTTGCTGATTTACTTCCTCTGCTATTTCTAGAAGGCATTGCAGAAGAAGAAAAAAAATGGTTTACTACACAATTACTCGGTGAAACATTACTAGATAAAGAATTAATTGGTACAGTGAAAACCTATATTGAATGTAATTCAAATGCAAGTTTAGCTGCTAAGAGACTTTATATCCACCGCAATAGTTTGCAATATCGCATCGATAAATTTATTGATAAAACAGGCCTTGATGTACGAACCTTTAATCATGCATTACCCGCTTATTTGCTAATTTTGTTATCAGAGTTTTAAATCTATGGCAACTTGCATAAAAACATACTATCATTTTTGTGCACCCTGTCTATATTATTTTGAATACGCTTCCAATACAATAGATTCATAGACAAGAGATTGGGAGGTTTTATAAATGGCAGAATTACAATTAGAACATATTTTTAAAATCTACGATAATAAAGTAACGGCTGTAGAAGATTTCAATCTACAAATTGAAGATAAGGAATTTATTGTTTTTGTAGGACCTTCTGGCTGCGGTAAATCGACAACATTACGTATGATCGCAGGACTTGAAGAAATTTCAAAAGGTGATTTCTACATTGATGGAAAACGTGTAAATGATGTTCCGCCTAAAGATCGCGATATCGCGATGGTCTTCCAAAACTATGCATTATACCCACATATGTCTGTATATGATAATATGGCATTCGGGCTAAAACTTCGTAAAATGCCGAAAGCAGAAATTGATCAACGCGTGAAAGATGCGGCGAAAATTCTCGGTCTCGAAGTATACTTGGATCGTAAACCTAAAGCCCTTTCCGGTGGTCAACGTCAACGTGTTGCCCTTGGTCGTGCAATCGTCCGTGACGCAAAAGTCTTCCTGATGGATGAGCCATTGTCGAACCTTGATGCTAAGCTACGTGTGCAAATGCGTGCTGAAATTGCAAAACTGCATAAACGCTTAAACACAACAACAATTTATGTTACCCATGACCAAACAGAAGCAATGACGATGGCTACACGCCTTGTCGTTATGAAAGACGGTATCATTCAACAAGTTGGTGCTCCTAAAGACGTGTATGAAAGACCTGAAAATGTTTTTGTAGGCGGTTTCATTGGCTCTCCGGCCATGAACTTCTTAAATGGAAAACTAGAAAATGGTTTTGTTAAAATTGGCGACCAATCTATCGCCATCCCTGAAGGCAAAATGAAGCTTCTTCGTGATCAAGGTTATGTAGGAAAAGAGATCATTTTGGGAATTCGCCCTGAAGACTTCCACGATGAGCCTTTATTCATTGAATCTTCTCCAGAAACGAGAATGAGTGCCCACATTGAAGTAGCTGAGCTAATGGGTGCAGAGTTCATGCTTTACTCTTCACTAGGTGGCCAAGACTTCGTTGCACGTGTTGATGCTCGTACAATCGTTCAAGCAGGCGATAATTTGGAAATGGCACTGGATATGAATAAAGCGCATTTCTTCGATGTCGAAACAGAACAACGCATCAGACCTGTATCGGAATTAAACCAGCTAAAAGAGGCAGTCAGATAATTTCAGCTTTCCTCTTTTAGAGTGAAAAAGCTATGAAGACTTATAAAGGAGCAGTGCATTTCACCTATGAAATTGCACTGTTTTTTTGTTCTCAATGAACGCTAACTTACTCTTAACCCCCTTCATTTCTACCTATTTTTAGCCTCTAGTTTATTAAGTAAACGGATTAACTCATCCAAACCACCCAAATTTCCAGCCCATAGTAGGTATTGCTAAAACTGCTTACCCTTTCCCGCCCGTTCAACAAAAAAAGTCGCCGAAGCAATCTTGGCAAACTTATTTATGTCGGCAGTTTTTACATACTTGAATGATGTTTTTTGTTTCCGTTTTATGAGAGTATAATAATTTAATTCTTTTTCGATTACACAACGGACAGTCCCCTCGTCCTCTTGAAGGGAGCTTACTTAATGTTTTTCCCCGGTATCTTTTCGCCATTTCCATCCATCCCTCATATAAAAATTCATCCTTCCCTTTATTTAATGAAGGACTGCAAAGAATATTGTTGGGCATTTTAATCAATTTTCATTTTTTAGGATCTAAATATTCCGTTAACGCTAAACATAAGTACCCGTTCGGATCAGCTTAAATACATTCAGGATTTCCAGAAACAATCCCTCACAAAAAAAGGGGAAATTCGGATATAAGAACATCTTATATCCGAATTATTGAAATAGTATACGGAACAAGCTATGACGTTTATAATAGACCAATGGCATTTTGTTAGAGGAACGGTGATGATTTAAATGTTAAAAGCTTATTCTTGGCTGATTTTATGTGTTGTTGTCTGGGGAAGTAATTTTGTCTTTGGTAAGATATTAGTTCAAGATTTCTCCCCAACTATGCTAACTATGCTGAGACTACTGTTTATTGTCCTAGTGTTAATTGGATTATCTTTGTACAAAAAAGGATTTAGACGTGTAAATAATGTAGATTTGATTTGGCTTTTTGTTTTGGGAGTTATTGGTGTATTCATTAATCAATGGTCTTTTTTTATGGGATTACAAACAGCTGATCCAACCACATCTGCATTAATTTTAGCTACTACTCCTATTTTAACTAGCTTTTTAGCCGCTGTATTTTTAAAAGAAAAGTTAACGACTCGTATGTTGCTGGGGTCCATTCTTGCGGTCATCGGCATTTATTTTGTCGTAACGAAAGGAAATCTATCAACCATTCACATTGATAAAGGATTATTATGGATTGTTGTAACGATGATTACTTTCGCCATTATGATAATTATGACAAGAGTCCTCTCTCAAAGAGTAGACCCGCTTACGATTACTTTATATTCAAATCTTGTTGGATTTATTGTAGCGATCCCATTTGCTTTTTCATTAGACGCTCCGATTCGGATAAGCTTTGATATATCTGATTGGGCTTTATTAATCGGAACAGCAGTTATTGTGCATGGCATAGCCACACTTATTTGGAATAATAATATTCGACATGTTGATGCTTCAAAGGCATCTATATTATCTAATTTAGAGCCCTTTGTCGCCATGGTCACAGGATTCATTTTACTATCCAAACCAATTACCAGTGTAGAATTATTAGGGTCCCTATTCATTGTGGGAGGAGTCGTGCTTTCTACTTATCAACGAAAAAAGCTATCTAAACAAACTTCTTCTGGTAAGTAATTCAGAAGAAGTTGATAAGATTCCTAATGATCCTTATGTGTATAGGAGTTATTAAAACACTCAATAGATCACAGTCAGATTGTAGTGAAAAGAGATTTTCACTACAATCTTTTTTTGTTCGGCTTATAAATCCTGAGATAATCGAACCATATCCCTGCACTGTATACCGTTCTCAAAAATGTCTTCTTGATAATGCTTAATAAAAAAGTCCTTATCGATATCAACCATTCTAAAGCCACATTTTTGATAAAGTGCTAACTGTCCTATGCTTGAATTCCCAGTACCAACTTCTATTGTTTTATATCCTTTTCTCTTGGCGTATTGAACTGCATCCAATACTAAATGCTTCCCTATCCCCCTATGTTGATGCTGTTCTGCTACAGCAACATTCACCAATTCCACCATCTCGGGACGTGTTAGTAGTAGCACATAAACGCCAATAATTTGTTGATCAATTTCAGCTACAAAACATTCTCCCCTAGTGATATATTGTTCAACCATTTTTCGCGAAGGATCAGCTAATAACAATAAATCCATTGGCGGTATTTCATTTACATTTAATTTTCTTATATTCATATTCTCTCCTCTAATACCCGGCTTTCTCTCTTAAAATGCTAGTAGGTTAAAAACTTATTCCAAGCTCTGAACACAAAATATCGGTTATCCCTCCATATATTCTTCTATTGCTTTCATTACTTGATAAGAACCTGAACATTTATTTGAAGGAATTGCAACGATAATCCCGAATTCAGGATATACCGCTGAATGGAAGCTCACACCAGGATCATAGCCCATTACATGATATTTGTAGATGGAATGATTCCGCTTATTAATCCACACCCCATACCCGTAATCTACTCCCTCTTTCACATGAATGTGTGAAGTCAAAAGCAAATTCGTATTTGTTTCATTTAATAGCTGAAAATTAAATAATGCTTCCCAAAGCTTAATCATGTCCGGAGCAGTAATATAGGCTCCTCCATCTGCACCACCTTGGATAGGGATTGAGTAGACATTCGTTTTCCATGTCCCATCCTCATGATCGATGTATCCGTAAGATGTGTTTTTAGGAAGCTGATCTAAAGAAAAATAACCAGAATCATTCATTCCACATCGTTTAAAAACATTCTTTACAACATAGTCTGAAAAAGAACAGCCTGTTTGTTGCTCAACAATCAACCCTAGAACTATGAATGCAGCATTATTATAATGAAATTTCTCTCCAGGCTTGAACAACATGTTGCCATTTTGGAACAGTGGTAGAAAATCTTTTAAACTTTTTAATAGATACATAGGTGTTGCCTTCCAAAGATCTTCAAAGTCAGCCATTATTTCTTCATCAAAATAGTCGGGAATTCCTGAACTATGTGTTAAGAGATGGTGGATCAATACATTTTCATTAAAATGAGGGAATTCTATATCCAAACAGTCTTTAAGTCGTGTATCAAAAGATAATTGGCCATTTTCAACTAATTGGCAGATCGCAATTGCAGTAAACAACTTACAACCTGAAGCGATGCTAAAGCGTGTATGAATGGTATTCAGTTGTTCATTCACTCGATTGGCAAAACCAGATGCTGACTTCAAAATTACTTCAGTTTCATCCTTAACTATGACAACTCCAGAAAAACCCTCATTGTTCAAGAGCTTTTCAATCGATGTATTAATCTTTATATCTCTATTCTTCATCTTCTACACCACCATCTAATAATTTGCCTTTAATTATTAAACTTCGCTTGTATATTTTTCTGGTAATAATTCCAACACATTGCACTTCATTATTTTACCTTTATAATGAAAAAAATTGCTAATAAATAGCAATTTTTTTGATGTCATTTTAGTTTTCAATGCTCGGGATTACCGGTAACAAAATATGAGAAGGGTACTCTTCATTGTGATAAATGGTTTGGTTAGCTGTCTGATACTTTGTGGCTTCCAGCATCGTTGTACCATTGTTAAAATTCACATCGAAGCGTGGAAAGTTACTGGACGAAATCTCCACTCTTATTTGGTGGCCAGGCAGAAATACATTACTTGTTGCCCATAAATCGATCTCATATTGAACGACTTCATCATTTATGGCTTCTTGCTTCTGCCCATTTCGATACGTCGTACGAACAATACCATCTGTTAAATTATAAGCTCTGCCATCGGGCATAACGTCGATTAATTTCGCGGTAAAGTCCGTGTCTTGCGCATCTGTTTTTGCCCAAAGCTTCACTTTGATTGGGCCTGTCACTTCAAGTGTTCGCTCTAAAGGCTCTGATGTATAAACTAATACATCGTCTCTTTTTTCAATTTCTCGCTGATCAAGAGGTCCCAACGTGTTAACACCGGAAAACAAGGTTGCTCCCCCATTTGATGGAACTGGATTCGCAGGATCATACACAAATGTATCGACTGGTTCATTTTCCGGCTTTTCAAAACTTAAACGCCCATCACCAAAGCGAGTATTTGCTCCCCCCTCACTATGTAAATAAAAAGGAGTATACTTTGTTCGAGCTAACGGCCATTCATTTTCACTACGCCACTTATTAATCCCCATAACAAACAATTTAATCGGCGCTTCTTCAAACACAGTTGAATTCTTGTCTTTTAACCAATGATCAAACCATCGAATATGTAAGTTAGTCAAGTCTTCTTTTTGATCAATCCAATCGCCAGATGCATGAATGCCAAAAGACCTTTCACCTAGTACAGAACTAAATAAACCGTGTCCCCATGGACCAATAATTAATTTTTGATCGGACTCCACCATGTCACTCAACTTCGTATAATTTTGAAGCGTTGCTTGTAAAAAGTTATCATACCAGCCAGCAATATGATAAGCTGGAACTTCGATATTGTGATATTTGTTTGTAATATTCACTCGATCCCATTGATCTTCACTCCATGTATCACCAACAAGATCATAAAAGAAGCCAGCTACTCCTAGCTCTTTGAGTGGAGGCCAATCCTGAATTGGCTTGTAATGATACCATTCTTCTATCTGGTTGTCATATTCCGCCATTTTTTCCATCATCTCAGCATACTGTTTCGGATCTTTATATTTTCGACTAATCTGATCTGGTGCGACTGATTGAAGTGCCCATGTTTCTGAAGAACCGACCAAGAACTTCCCACCCTTTTCTACTGTGTTCTCACGCCAGTCATATAACGTCATGGCAGGGGCAATCGCATGCAAATGTGGTGGTCGTTCCGTAGCAGCCAACAACTGCGTAAAGCCATAATAGGACAAACCAAACATCCCCACTTTTCCATTTGAAAAAGGGAGTTTTGCCGCCCATTCCACCGTGTCATATCCATCTTCCGCTTCATGTAAAAATGGGACAAAATCTCCTTCAGATGCAAAGCGTCCTCTGACATCCTGAACAATGACTACATATCCATTTTGCACCATTCGATTTGTATCGAGATACCGATGTGAATACATAGGCAAAGCTTTATTATAAGGCAGTCGGGTCAGCAGAACCGGAAAAGTTCCTTCCTTATTAGGGCGATAAATGTCTGCATATAGAACCGTACCATCCCGTAATGTACAAGGAACATCTTTCTCTAGTAAAATTTGGCCAATAGTCACATGAGTTCCTCCTTTTTCCCTCTCTAAGAGGTTGTTCGAAAAGTTTGGTAAAAGGTTTGCCAATTTCTTCGTCGCGCATTTTTGACCTTCTGTTAAGAAAGGCTATACTGCAAGCTCTTCAACTTGCTTTACGGTGCCTTTTCTCTTTTTCATGGGTGATAACTTTCGTTCTATCCAACCCATCACAACATCAGCGATAATGGCCATCAAAGCGGTAGGGATTGCCCCTGCTAAAATAAGCGCTGTCCCATCTGTAGCATTTGTACCTCGTAAAATGATATCACCTAATCCGCCAGCACCAATGAACGTACCAATGGTCGCAATACCTATTGTAATAACTAACGCAGTTCGTAATCCTGCCATAATAACTGACAAAGCAAGCGGTAGCTCAACCATTCGTAACACTTGTAACTTGGTCATCCCCATCGCTTTCCCTGACTCTAGTAAAGCATGATCAACATTTCGAATTCCTGTATACGTGTTTTTAATAATTGGTAAAAGGGAATAGAGAAACAGAGCAAACACAACTGTATTCGTTCCAAGTCCCATTACCAACATAAGCACAGCTAACATGGCCAATGCCGGGATCGTTTGTATAATGTTTGCTAAAGACATGACCCAGATACTTAACTTATGGTATCTGGCAATTAAGATTCCAAGCGGTATTGCAACGATCGCTGCTAAAATCACACCATAAGCAGCCATTAAAAAATGCCGATAAAATTGTTCCCATACATATCCTGTGTTTTGAGAATAATAATATAAAACGTCCTGTATCGTTTCCATTAATAGTCACCCCCTAATTATTCAAAGTAATTGTGTTCTTCCAAAAACTCTCTTGCTATGATTAATGGTTCCTTCATTTCTCCATCAGCAGCATAGTTCAACTCTTGCATTTTTTCTGTATCAATTGTACCTGCTAGTTTTTGAAGGATATCTCTGAGACCTGGGTGTTTGTCTAATACATCATTACTCGCAACGACTGACGTATCATATGGTGGAAAAAAATACTTATCGTCCTCTAATACTTTTAAATCAAATGCCTTAATACGGCCATCTGTTGTATAAGCAAGCACAACATCCATCTTTCCGTTCGCTGCCGCTTGATAAACTAAACCGATCTGCATCGGATATGTTTTGCCAAATTCAAACCCATACTCTAAGACGAAACCCTCATACCCATCTCCCTTTCGTTTCAACCAGGCATTATCAACGCCTAATTTCAACTCAGAAACAAATGGTTCTAAATTTGATACTGTGTTCAAGTTTTCTTTTTCAGCTAATTCTCTCGTGACAGTAAATGCATAAGAGTTAGCAAACCCATATGAATCAAACCATGTTTGATCAAATCGTTCTTCAAATTCACGTTGCACAATTTCAAGTGCTTCCTGTGGATCTTTTACCGGCTCCATTCCTAACGCACCCGCTAAGTCTGTTCCTGTATAACGTGTCGCAGTAATATCAGCATCTCCGCTCATCATCGCTTTATGTTGGACGATCGATGAACCTAAATTATTGACCATTTCAACGTGGACATCCGAGTAATGTTCAATCATAAGGCGAACGATATTCCCCATAATCTGTGATTCTGACGTACCCAATGTCCCGACAGTAACTGTATTCTTAGCTGGTCCACTCAAGCCAGGAAGAGAACAACCACTAATGAAAACAGTCAAAGAGACGAATGCAACTAGTAAACTCTTATTTATTTTTAACACGTTTCATGCTCCCCCTTCCTAAACGGCTTCTTTCATTTTTCTAATTCCCTTAGGTGTTACTTTTTCTTCAACACGACCTAAAAGAAGATCAACCAATAAGGCTAAAATAGTAACTGGAACCGCTCCAGCAACAATGAATTCGGCTTGGTATAAGTTAAGGCCACTAAAAATGTAATCACCTAGTCCACCAGCTCCAATATAAGCCGCTAAAGTTGCCCAACCAATTAAATATACAGTGGACAAACGAATACCTGCCATAATAATAGGAACCGCTAGTGGCACTTCAACGTAACGGATACGTTCCCATCCAGTCATACCCATCCCGCGTCCTGCTTCTAGCAAACTACGTTTAACACCATTGACACCTGTATATGTGTTCCTCAAGATAGGTAGGACTGAATAGAAAAATAAAGCGATAATAGCTGGAACTTTACCAACACCTAGAATTGGAATAAAAAAGGCTAAAATTGCAAAACTCGGAAACGTTTGAATAATGCCTAATATCCCCATCACAAAGCTTGCACCTTTCGGAAAACGAGTTAGCGCAACCCCAAGTGGAACAGCTATAATGATCCCTAATAGCGCCGCAATTAATGATATATATAAATGTTCCCAAGTTTTAAATAACATTTCGCCGCCATAATTAGTAAAAAACTCAATAATACGATCCATCACCTCTCCCTCCTTTCAATCATTGTTCAATCTCTTCTTCGCCCCAAATAGAATCATAGACAATATCAACAAGACTTGCCCTTGTAACAATCCCAACAAGACGTTGTTTTTGATCAATAACAGGAACATATTTCATTCCTTTTTTCAAGATTTTTCGAATTGTATCACGAACCAGTGTGTCTTTATCAACTGTTAGTAATTCTGTTACCAGTACATCCCCAACATGTGTCGCTTTTTTACGGGATTGATCAATGATTTCAACATCAATATACCCTTTAAGCATCTGCTCTTCATCAATAACCAGTAAAGAATCTACCCTTTGTTGCTTCATTATTTGAATTGCTTCAGATAATGTTCTGTCCTCTGTCACAGTAACAGGTTTTGGGTTCATGATCTGCCCAACTGTTTGAATATTAGGTCTAGCTTGAACTAACCGTTCCTTCCCAATAAATTCTTCAACAAAATCATTTACCGGATTTCTTAATATTTCATCAGGAGTACCTACCTGTACCAATTGACCATCTCGCAATATCACAAGTTGATCAGCCAATTTAAGGGCTTCGTCCATATCATGCGTAACGAACACAATTGTTTTCCCTAGTTTTTGTTGCAATTTTTTGAACTCTTCTTGTAAAGCATCTCTGGTAATAGGATCTAATGCACCAAATGGCTCATCCATTAAAATAAGGGACTGATCAGCTGCCAATGCTCGTAGCACACCAATACGTTGTTGTTGCCCACCACTTAGTTCATGTGGAAAGCGGTCTAAGTATTCTGGTGTCATATCAACAAGTTCTAACAACTCTCTTGCACGTGTACGACGTTTTTCTTCCGGCCATTTTAGCAATTTTGGAACGAGTGAAATATTTTCTTGAATCGTCATATGGGGGAATAGTCCAATTTGTTGAATTACATACCCAATTTCGCGTCTAAGTTGTACTGGATCTTTTTCTAAAATGTTTTCTCCATTAATATAAATGCTTCCTTCAGAAGGTTCGATTAAGCGGTTAATCATTTTCATCGTTGTCGTTTTACCACAGCCACTTGGTCCGATAAAAACAATAAATTCTCCTTTTTTAAACTCTAAGGATAAGTCGTTAACTGCCTTTTTTCCTCCCTTATACATTTTTGAAACATGGTCGAATTTCAGCAAATGTAAGACACCTCCATTATTTTCCCTACATCAATTTATTTAATATAAGGACCTAACCGTGAAAAAATTTTAGTAACCTCTTAAGTGTAAAGTAAAGTTTGTAAATTAAAAAGTTTACAAACTGTACAAATTGTATGAAATTTACGTAAAATCTTCATTACACAAAGTTTAAGCAAGACATTCCTTATAAATGCTCGTCAATCTGTTCATTTCCTTCCAAATACTAATTTTCCAGTTTTACTCAAATGTGATACAGTGACATATGCAACTGGCAATTGGAAGGATGATCGTTGTGGATGAAAAACAAATTAGTAAAATTAAACAAGCGGAAGATCAATTTGTCGAGAAAATTGCGGATAATATGCACACATTCGGGATCTCAACAACAGTTGGCCGAGTGCTTGGTATTATCTATATGAATAGAAAAGCGATGACCCTTGATGAATTATCAGAAGCAACAGGCATGAGTAAAACGCGCATGAGCCAAGTGGTTCGTGAAATGCTAGATCTCAATATTGCTGAAAAAGTCTTTGAAAAAGGCGTCCGTAAAGACCTTTATAATGTTGAACAAGACTATTACCAGACCTTTGTTTCGTTATTCACTTCCAACTGGCAAAAGACCATCAAAAAAAATAAACTGTTCGAGAAAAAATTATCAACCGAATTAAAGGCCATGCTCGAGAATGAAACTTTAACAGAAGAAATAGAAAAAAAAGTCAATGACTTACTCAAAGAAACAAAGGAATGGTTGGATTATTACCATTGGTTAACACGCTTAGTCGATTTCTTCGATAGCGGGGAAATTTTCAAGCATGTTCCAAAATCATAATTCATTTCTAAAATGGAAGAACAATTAAATATATCTGTGATCCGAACCTAATTAGGGGTGGAATAAGAGCAAACTAAAACACGTTGCCCATGCCGCCTTAATCTTATTACGAACTTCTTTGAATTTAGTAATAAGGTAAGCGGGTTCCGGTCCTTTATTTTAAAAAGAAAATGGTGAAACACTGTCCATTTTCTTTTTTTTGTACAAGTGCGTGTTCAAAAAGGAAGATAAAAGAGCAAAGAAGTTCTGCGAGCGATAATCTGCGCGTATACAATAATACGTGAGGACTGGACTTGCTTGCACAGAACGTGCGCGATTTTAACAGAAGGTCATTCATGAGCATTCACAAGCTTCTTTACCGTAATTTTTGAACAACCTCTACAAGTGAATGTTTTTAAAAAGCAGAATAGGAGGATCGATATGAGTAAAAAAGTAATCGTAACATCCGCAGTAACCGGTGCAGGCGATACAACAAAAAAGAGCCATCATGTTCCAATCACACCAAAGGAAATTGCAAATGCTGCGATTGAATCAGCAAAAGCTGGAGCAACAATCGCCCATATCCATGTCCGCGATCCAAAAACCGGTGCTCTAAGTCATGATCCTCAACTTTTTCGTGAAGTGGTGGAACGAGTCCGTGAATCCGACACAGATGTCATTCTTAACCTTACAGCAGGTGGTGGTGGTGACTGGATTCCTAGCCAAGAAGACCCAGCAGTCGGTGGGCCAGGAACTGACATCCAAACACCTGAGGAACGTCATGAACCTGTTGGTACATTATTACCAGAGATTTGTACACTTGATTGTGGCAGCCTTAACTTTGGCAATCAACTTTATATAAGCCCAAATGACTGGCTTCGCAAACAAGCTCGTCTCATTCAACAAAGTGGTGTTAAGCCAGAATTGGAATGCTTTGATACCGGGCACCTTCGCTTCGCTAAACAATTAATGGATGAAGGTCTTATTGATGGGGATCCTATGTTTCAATTTTGCCTAGGTATTCCTTGGGGAGCTGATGCGGATGCGGAAACAATGCTATACATGCGAGATAAGCTTCCAAAAAATGCTCACTGGTCTGCATTTGGGATCGGACGCTATCAAATGCCAATAGCGATTCAATCAATGCTGCTTGGTGGAAATGTCCGCGTAGGTCTCGAAGACAATCTTTACCTTGATAAAGGGATATTTGCAACAAATGGCCAGTTAGTAGAAAAAGTTGTCACAATCATGGATGGTCTTGGTACCAAGCCTATGACACCTCAAGAAGCAAGAATACACCTCAAATTAAATAATCCTCACGGAAAGGCTGAATAGTATGGATTCAAATTTGATCAAACAAGTAACCGTTGTTGGTACAGGAGTTATCGGGAATGGCTGGATTACTCGTTTTCTTGCTCAAGGCTATGACGTAATCGCAACAGATCCAGCAGAAACTGCTGAGGCACGCATGCGAACAGCAATCGATAAAGCATGGCCTACTCTTGAAAAAAAAGGATTAGCTGCCGGAGCTTCAAAAGATCGACTTATATTTGAACCTAATCTTACAAAAGCCATCGCAAACGCAGATCTCATTCAAGAAAACGCACCAGAACGCGAAACATTAAAACAAACACTATTAGCAATGATCGATCAACATGCAAAACCCGATGCGATCATTGCATCAAGTACATCTGGCATTATGCCTACCACATTACAGGAAAAATGCGAAAAACCAGAACGTGTCATTGTTGCTCATCCGTTCAACCCAGTGTATTTAGTGCCACTTGTAGAAATTGTTGGTGGGAAAAATACTTCCTCTGACGTTATAAAACGGGCAGAACATTTCTATGAATCAATCGGGATGAAACCGCTTGTTATATCTAACGAAATCGAAGGTCATATTGCGGACCGTCTTATGGAAGCAATTTGGCGCGAAGCATTACATCTTGTAAATGACGGCATCGCTACAACAGAAGAAATAGATGCGGCAATTGTTTATGGTCCTGGGTTACGTTGGGCATTAATGGGACCTTTCTTAACTCTGCACCTCGCTGGCGGTGAACAAGGGATGAAGCATATGCTCGAACAATTTGGACCTGCATTAAAACTTCCTTGGACCAAACTCGTTGCACCTGAACTAACGGAGGGGCTAACGAATAAAGTTGTGGCTGGCTGTGAACAGCAAACAGCTGGACATCCAATATCTCAACTTGAACAGCGTCGTGATGATTTTCTGATCGAACTCCTTCAACTACTAGAAAAATATTGGCCAGGAGCAAACTTAAGTGGGAAAGTATAAAGGGAGGAAGGGTGCGAAATGTCTCAAACCGTAAAACCGTTGCTAGAAGACATCGTTCGAAAGGATTGGATTGACTATAACGGACATATGACTGATGCTGCTTATGCAATCGTATTTAGCATGGCCGTTGATCGTCTAATGATCGTGTTAGGGATCAATGCTGACTTTCGTAATCAATATCATTATTCGATCTATACATTAGAAACACATCTCCTGTTCATAAAAGAGGCACATGAAGGTCAAGGCCTTCGTGTCACAATCCATCTGTTAGACCACGACGCCAAAAGACTACATGTATTTTTCGTCATGGAAAATGACCAGGGTGACCGCTTAGCAACAAGTGAACAAATGTTGATGGGAATGGACATGACCGAAGGACGCCCTGCTCCGTTTCCAGCATCTATCAAAACACGGATTGAAAATATGGCAAACGATTATCAGTCCCACCCCATGCCTAATGAGGCTGGCCGGAAGATTGGAATCCGTAAGAATTAATTAAAAAATTCTCTCCTTGTGTCTCTGAGGGATCTTTGTTACGGGCTATTATTCATAAGCGCAACTCGGAATTAGAAATAGTGCAAAAATCCAATCAGTGGGGGTTCTTCATCCCCCACCTACACTTCATTAAGATTCAGGTTCTATAAGTAATATCCTTCCTCTTGTGTAGGTAAGTAGGACTATATAGAAACTGCCCCCATTAAGGAAATGGTAATCCAAACATATCGACCTTCTCATATCCCTAAAAAGTCCTTTACTCCCGCTTTAATAAAGGCTCTTTTTGACGAGTTTCTTCTATTTTAATGTGGATCATCAGCACCCGTGGTAAATAGATTCCGTCCATTCAACAGTTCCCTTCATCTTTTCCAAACAAATCTTACCCAAGGGCTTTTTATATGACTTTTACTATGTTGCCCACTATTACTCATAATTTGTCGGGGCTGGAACCTCTTTGCTTGCCTGAACTAGCCGGTCAGCCAAATCAGTAAACGCACCTGTAATGCCATACCCAATTAACTTTTTCATATCTTCTTGGTTATCAATTGTGTACGGATGGATCCACAAGCCAGCCTTTCTTATCGTATGAATGTAGTTTTTATCAATCTTTCGATAGTTCGGTCCAACCCCACTTGCATACTCTTTCCATCTCTTGATTTGACTATTTGAGACTTTGGCTCTCCCTTGGTATTTTATCAATTGAATGAGCGGAATATCTGGATTACTTGCATGAATCTTGCGAAGGCTTTTTTCGCTAAATGATTGAATGATTACTCTTCCTTTTATAGCATCTGAACCTATTAATCCATTTTCATTTAATATTTTGAGTAATTCTTTTTCCATACCTGGATATTTGTCTGGATTCTTCGTTTCGATATAATAATTGGCTGTTTCTCCAAACGTACCAATAATTTCGTCTAATGAAGGCACCTTCAAATTCTCGTAAACTGAATCGGCAAACTTCTTATGTTCTTTGTTAAACCATGACCCCGCATCAAGCTCTTGAAGTTCTGCGAGTGTATAAGTAGATACTTTTCCTTTACCATTGGTAGTCCGATCAACCAAGTCATCATGCATTGCAACTAACTTTCCATCTTTCGTCATCTGCAAATCGATTTCCAAATAATCCGCACCTAGTTTTAAAGCAAGTTCATAAGAAGGAATTGTATGCTCGGGAGCATATCCTGAAGCACCGCGGTGTCCGATCACAATAAACGAATTCATGTCAACTTCTGCTCGGTTCTGCATCCATTGACTATCTATTGTGACATACACTCCGAAAATGAAAAATAAACAGATAATAGTAGGCAATACTTTTTTCATCCCGGTTATCTCCTTCATAAAATGATTTACAGCACTCGAAAATTGGATGTTTTCAACTTCCAGTTATTTATACAATAGAATCTGATAAAAAGCTAGAAAGGCAAGTTACAGGTATTTTGTAACCAGCACAAAAAATTTTAATTAATCATTTCTATCTTTCACCTATATACCTTGGTAATAAACACACTTGTTCAATATTGTTTATTACACTAGTTTTATGATTCGTTCATTCAAAGGAGATGGGGTAGTTGAAGTAAATTAAACTTCCAAGTATTTCAGGTAGTACGTTTGAACTCCGTGACATTAAAAATAAAAGCAGATGGAAAAGCGGAGGTCTATTACAAGATCCCCCTACTCCATCTGCTCATTATTTAGCTCGTTTTATCAACGCAGTACTCCACACGCATTGGTGATTACTTGAAGTGAATCGTTCCTCAAATAATTACATAGATATTTAACAGCGTATTTCTTTCGAGTGGTGCTAGTCATCAGGTATCTTAAAACAAAAATCTGAAATCAAAATTTTACTGAGTGAGCATTTCTTAAGAAAAGAGCTTCCTTTGGAAAATCTGTCATAATGGTATCTATATTATTCATGTTTACTAGTTGTTCCATTTCTTTTGGATCATTTACTGTCCACACTCTGATCTTAAAATCATCTGCACTGATACCATAATTCCCTTTGTTTAATAGTAAATCTTTATGAAGATGTAATCCTTCTAATGCTAAACTTTGAATATATTCAGACGGACGGCTGAGTTCATAAACTAATAACCATGCAATTCTCGCATTTGGCTCAATTTTTTTCAATTTTAGTATAGTTGGTAAATGAAATGAAGAATAAATTACTTTATCAGCGTAATCAAATTGATGAACAATTGCTAAAACCTTTTCTTCAATCCCATCGTAAGGAAACATATCTGTTTTCAATTCTATATTTAATTCAATTTGATAAGGTGTAATCATTTCTAAGACTTCTTCTAGGGTTGGTATACGTTCTTTAGACCAAACATGTTTATCAAACAAGGCTAAATTAGAGGATTTTACTCCTGCACTAAACTGTTTTAATTCTTGTAGAGTATAGTCCTTCACATAACCTGTACCATCTGTCGTTCTATCGATTGTTTCATCATGAATCACTACTAATTCTCCGTCTTTTGTCATTTGTACATCGAGTTCAATACCATCTACCCCCCACTCACATGCCTGAAGGAATCCCAATAGAGTGTTTTCTGGCATGGTGCCCATACTTCCACGGTGACCAAATATTTTAGTTTGAATCATGATTAACACAATCCTTTCTTTCTTATTACATGGGTATGGTGTTAAAACACCACCATTTACCATGAAGGTTCTATACATTAAGCACGCTACACTCGCCTAATCACAATGGTGGCGATGCGGAGCTGGACTTTGAAGTACTTTCTTCATAAAGGACGGGTATCTGCAAAGTAGATGGTCTATATAGATAAGTCGCGAAGCCCCGTCCCCATGTCCTTCATTCAAAATCGATATAGTATTTTAACGCCATTAATTAATATGAAGGAAGGTTTACATCTTAATCGCAAAACCAACCTAATAAGATGTCGTAAGCAGTGCCGAATATCTATACAATTTTCAACTATTCCTGTTTATTTTCCAATAAAATTGATTGCACTTACCAAGTGAAGCCGCCCCTTGTACTTAGGGATAAAGAAATAGAGAACAAAGCATTTTTTTCGCTTTATTCTCTTTCTTTTTACTTTATCAACGATCATTAAAAATTACTTTCCTCTTGCTGCATTAGATTGTTCAATCGCTGCATTCACCTGTTCAACCGCACTATTGAATGCTTCATCTACATCTCCGCCGTTATAAACTGTTTCAAGTGCAGTTTCGATAATTTTACGTTCTGCCGGAATCATATCCATTAATGCGCCTTGTGTCGCAAAAGACGGTTTTGTCGCTTGAAGCTGTTGTACAGAAACTTGTAATTGTGGCATTTCTTTGTATGCATCTTTAACAACTTGCTCATCATAAGCAGCTGGATTAATGGCAAAGTAGCCTGTACCTACATGCCATTTAGCTTGTACTTCTGGAGTTTGTAAATACTTCATGAAATCCCAAGCTGCATTTTGTTCTGCTTCATCTTTGCCGCTTGACATCCATAAACTTGCACCGCCAATTGCAACACCTTGACGTTCTTCAGCTTCAGGGTGAGGTAAAAAAGCTACGCCCACTTCAAAAGGAGCATTGTCAATCACGTCTCTTGAAGAAGCTGATGATTGTAAGAACATCGCTACATCGCCTGCTAAGAAGCCAGAAAGCATATTATCAGAGTTTGTTCCATAGTTTGCAAAAGTTCCAGCATCCGTCATTCTTTTTGCCCATTCGAAGATTGATTTCCCTTTTTCATTATCAAATTCGACTGCTGTAGGTGTATCTGTGCGACCATTGTCGTTATTTAACAGTAATCCACCTTGATTAGCTAATAACTCTTCAAATAACCAACCGTATGCTTGTAAAGCGAATCCTTTCATTTGGTCATTACTTTTAACAATTTTCTTACCTGCTTCTTCTACTTCTTCAAACGTTTCTGGAGCTTTTTCAGGATCTAATCCAGCTTTTTTAAATGCATCTTTATTGTAGTACATGACAGGTGTTGAGGAGTTAAAAGGCATAGAATAGAATTTGTCATCTACTTTGTAATAGTTAATAATATTTTCTTCGAGACCACTCATATCATAATTTTCAGCATCGATAAATTTTTGAATAGCTTCAATATTCCCACTATTAATCATAGACATTGAACCAATTTCTTGTACTTGAATCATGGTCGGAGCATCTTTCGTTCCACCAACACTATGAAACTTCGGAAGTGACTCTTCATACGTTCCTTGGAATTCTGCATTTACTTGAACCTTATCTTGGGAATTATTATATTCCTCTACAATACTATTTAATGTTTCTTGAGGCACGCCACTCATGGAATGCCAGAATGTAACAACTTGTTTGTCATCTTTTTCAGATGTAGATCCTTTCTCAGTACTTGATGTTTGATTTGAACCACAACCAGCTAGAATCACTAATAGACTTGCCATAATTAAAGCGAAAAACTTTTTTATCATTGTAATAGTCTCCTTTAGTTTTTTTCTATTTGATAATCATTGAACCCATCGTTATTTAAGTGCACCTTCAGCTAACCCTTTTTGGAGTCTCTTTTGCCCTACGAATAATAAAATCAGCGTAGGAATGGCCACAACCATTGCACCAGCCATTACAACTCCCCATTGATTGACTGTTTCTTGTGATTGCAATTGCTTTAAGCCAATTTGAACGGTTCGTACATGATCATTTGTTGTAGATAAAAGCGGCCATAAGTACATATTCCAAGCCGTTAAGAAGCCATAAAGTGCTAATGTAACTAGACTTGTTTTTGCAACGGGTAATACGACTGTTAAATAAAATTTAAAATGGCCCATCCCAGCAATTTCACTTGCTTCTTTAAGTTCTTTAGGAATTTGTTTAAATGTTTGTCTTAATAAAAAAGTACCAAATGCTGTAGCCAAGAAAGGCAAGGCCAACCCTGGATACGTATCTAATAAATTCATCCCTTTAATCGTTTGAAAGTTTGGGATAATTGACGCTTCAAATGGGATCATCATGGTTGCAATAAACAAAAAGAATAAAGCATCCCTCCCTTTAAATTTCAGAAAAACAAATGCGTAAGCCGCTAAACTAGACAAGACTAACTGACCGATCATAATAAGTAGAGAAGTAATTAAGCTGTTGAATAGAAATTTCAGCAATGGTAAACGTTCGAATGCCTTCACGTAATTATCAAGTGTCCACACAGAAGGGATTATTTTACCTAACATCGCATCCTGACTATTCATAAAGCTCATCAAGAAAGCAAAGATGATTGGGACAAATACTAGGAATGCCGATACTGTGAGTAATGTATATAAGACGATTTTTTTAGAAAGAGGCATCCTCATTGATAATGGACCTTCCTTTCACCAAGCTTGAACTGGATCACTGTCATGATGAGTATAATAATGAACAAGACGACAGCTTGTGCACTTGCTGTACCATACTGATAGTTCACAAACGCTTCACGATAAATCGAGTAAACGATAAGATTTGTTTCATTACTTGGTCCACCTTTTGTTAACATATCGATTTGGCCAAAGGTTTGAAAGGCATTAATGATTGAAACAGTGACCACAAAGAATAAGGTAGGAGAAAGCATCGGGATTGTAATCCGTCGCAATTTGTAGAAAAATCCCGCACCATCTATGTTTGCACTTTCATATAGATGAGAATCAATGGATTGTAAACCACCAAGAATAATTAAAAATGTGAAACCAATATTCATCCAAACTGTTGATAATGAAACAGAAGCAAGGGCCCATTCTGGATTTGTTAACCAACCGATTTTATCAAAACCGAATGTCACTAATATTTTGTTAAAAAATCCAATACTCGGATGAAATAAAAATAGCCAAAAAACAGAAGCTGCCGCTACAGATACCCCCATCGTGGATGAAAATATCATTCGGAAAAAGCCGATCCCTTTTATCTTTTCATTTGCAATAACTGCCAAAAATAAGCTTACAATAATCGTTCCCGGCACTGTGAATAAAACAAATAAAAATGTTGATGTTAAACTTTTCATAAATATTGGAGATGTGAAGATATCGATATAATTTTGCATTCCAACAAAGACTGTTGTTATACCTGCTTGATTTGTTAAAAAGAAACTTAAATATACCGTACGGATCATTGGATAAAATATAAAAATACTAAATAAAAGTAATGAGGGTAATAAGAATAAAAGGCCTTTCAAGAAAACTTTTTTACGCTGTTGTTTTTTTAACGCCTCGAAATGAACTTGATTATACTCAAACGGCATAGCAGATTCTGTATTCATTGTGCAATGACCTCTTGCTCTTGATTTTTTTCTTGATATGCAGGTTGTATTAATTGACCATTTTCTGCATCAAAGAAACAAAAATTTTGAACTGAAATGTTAACCGGAACCTTAGCACCCGGATTAATCGCCCATTGGCCCGGCCATTTAGCATTCCATAGATGACCTCCTAATTCTTCAAAAACAATAATCGTTTCATTTCCTAACTGCTCCACACCAACAACTTCTAAATAATTAGTTGCATCTTGTTCAGTTGCTGGATAAATATGTTCTGCTCTAATGCCAATTATTGTATTTTTGTCTGATGGTATATGTATTAAATCTGACGGACTTAAATTAAACGTAAGCTTGTCCTCCACTTTAATTTGACGATTCTCAACGAATAACTCAGCTTTTCCCATATTCATCTTTGGGGAGCCAATAAAAGAGGCTACAAATGTATTGGCTGGTTCGTTATATAAAGTAATCGGTTTTCCAACTTGTTGTACTTTCCCATCATTCAAAACCATAATCCTATCACCCATTGTCATTGCCTCGACTTGATCATGGGTGACATAGATCATTGTGAGACCCAACTTTCTTTGCAATCTACGTATTTCAACGCGCATATGTGCCCGCAATTTGGCATCTAAATTTGATAGTGGTTCATCCATTAAGCAAAGTGGCGCTTCACTTACAACTGACCTAGCCAATGCCACTCTCTGCCTTTGACCACCAGATAGTTCCTTAGGTTTTCTTTTCAATAATTCACTTAAACCGATCATTTCTGCTGTTTCCATAAGTCTTCTTTTTTGTTCTTTTTTATTAATCTTCTTAACATCTAAACCAAAAAGTATATTTTGCTCTACTGTTAAATGTGGGTAGAGTGCATAATTTTGAAAAACCATAGATAAATTTCTATTTTTAGGTGGTAGATGATTTGCTACTTCATCATTTAGCTTCAGTACGCCTCCGGTTATTTCTTCTAACCCTGCAACCATTCTTAATAATGTGCTTTTTCCACATCCAGAGGGACCGACTAAAACAAAGAACTCACCCTTGTTAATCGAAAGGTTAATTTCATCTAATACATTTGTATGTTTATCGTACGACTTTGATATATCCATCAATTCTACGTGCTTCATTTTTCAACCTCCATCTTTCGTCAAACCCATTTAAACATATTTTCATACTAAAATGACGGGGTTTACCAATTCATCACATAAAAGTTAAATCTTTTGAATTGTAAGCGATTTATGTAAATTAATTTACAATCTCTTAACACAAAGACGCTTAGACAATCTGTCTAAGCGTCTTTTCCAAATGCAAGCAACGTTGAAACCTTATCTAATTATGATACTGTTCAAAGAAACACATAGTAAAACTGTTATCAGTGGAGGTTTTCCTCATCTCCCACCTATGTTTCCAATGCCTCCCGCAAACTTATAGTATGTGCCACGAAGGTTAGTAGCCATTTCCGGCTCAGATCTAACGATTGCACTCTAATTTCTTGATGAATCAACAGCTAGATTGTATCCATAAGAGACATAAGGATGAATAAATGGCATAAAGCAGCTACAAGATTTGAGCAATACCCTTTTCGTTCTCTAAGCGCAATGCTTGAAGGAATACTCGAGGCTAACATATTATTGACATGAGACCTCATGCTGTTCATAATGGAAGAACTGCAGTTGAAAACCCTCCACTCTCCACCGACAATAGATAGATCGCAATGATAGGAGTTATAGACAATGAAAAATCAAAAAAGTGGCTTAAGGCCATTTATTTCCCTAATTTTATCAACGAATATCCCGAAAGTCGCACTTATTATTGGTTTAACAGCAAGCCTTCTAACAACTATTGCAGGCCTTGTCGTGCCATTATTGACAAAGAATTTAGTAGATGGGTTTTCCGTCGCATCATTAAGTGTTCCACTCATAATCGGCATTGGGGCAGCTTTTATTATCCAAGCGATCATAAGCGGAATCTCCATTTATTTATTAAGCCTAGTCGGCCATAAAATTGTCGCAAGGCTTCGTGATCGCATGTGGCTAAAACTGATTCGATTGCCAGTAACTTATTTTGATAAACAATCAAGTGGTGAAACGGTGAGTCGAGTCGTTAATGATACAAGTGTTGTGCGAGATTTAATTTCGAATCACTTCCCTCAATTTATTACAGGTATTATTTCGATTATTGGTGCCATTGTCATCTTACTTGTCATGGATTGGAAAATGACACTTCTGATGTTAATTTCTGTACCAATAACATTAGTCATCATGATTCCACTCGGTCGAAAAATGGCGAAAATCTCACGTGGTTTACAAGATGAAACAGCCACCTTCACTGGACAAATCCAACAAACTCTTAGTGAAATTCGCTTAATGAAATCCTCAACCGCTGAACAAAATGAAGAAACAAATGGGTTAACAGGCATTGAGAAATTACTTGGTTACGGATTAAAGGAAGCACGTATTTTTGCTTTAATCGGTCCAATTATGTACCTCGTCATTATGGTTGTCATTGTAATGATTATTGGGTATGGCGGCATGCGGGTAGCAAATGGATCGATGTCAACTGGTTCACTTATCGCCTTTTTACTCTATTTATTCCAAATTATTATGCCGATCACATCCTTTGCGATGTTCTTTACACAATTACAAAAAGCAAAAGGTGCGACAGAGCGAATTATCGAGATTTTGGAATTACCATTAGAATCTGGCCAAGATGGCATAGAAATGGATATTACAAACGAGCCAATTCAAGTATCAAACGTGTCATTTGCTTATAGTGAGGATGAACCTGTTCTAGAAAATATTTCACTTGAAGCTCAACCTGGCGAAATGATCGCTTTTGCTGGACCAAGCGGAAGCGGTAAAACAACGATGTTTGGCTTACTCGAACGATTTTACGAACCGACTACAGGAGAAATACGAATCGGTAACACGCCAATAAATCAATTATCACTTGATTCATGGCGCAGTCAAATTGGTTATGTATCACAAGAAAGTGCTATGATGGCTGGGACAATTCGCGAAAATTTATGTTATGGTTTGAACGATTCAACGCAAATATCTGATGAACGCCTATGGGAAGTAGCCAAAATGGCATACGCCGACCAGTTTATTGAAGATTTCCCGAAAGGTTTGGACACGGAAGTTGGTGAGCGTGGTGTGAAACTATCTGGTGGTCAAAGACAACGGATCGCTATCGCCCGTGCTTTTTTACGAGACCCTAAAATTCTCATGATGGATGAAGCAACAGCAAGCTTAGATAGCCAATCAGAAAGTGTTGTCCAACAAGCATTAACACGATTAATGGAAGGACGTACTACATTCGTCATCGCTCATCGATTATCAACAATCGTCGATGCTGATAAAATCATATTCATCGAAAAAGGACAAGTAACAGGCATCGGTACCCATCAGGATTTAACTCTATCACATGACTTATATCGTGAATTCGCCGAGCAACAGTTGGCATAGATAGGAAAATAATAAAGTTTCTGTTAAAATTAAATGATTAAAACAAGGGCATTACTCTAATAGTAGTAATGTCCTTTTGTTTTACCATTTCTTTTGAATCCATAATAAAAACTAAAGTCTTCCCACCAGAAAAAAGATAGAATACTTGTTTTCTTTACATTGAAGTATAAAGAAATGTAAAGTCTCGCATTGAATCTTTAGCTGGTACGATGACCCATTTGGAGAATAATAGTTTGAAAGGAGTCGTTAGTCGTGATTAGACCCATTAAAGTTCGTGATGCAGAAGGTTTTATCGAATTAAGTAAAAGAATTGATGACTCTAATTTTATGTTATTTGAACCTGGTGAAAGAAAAACGACTCCTGAACAACAGATAAAATCCATTGAAAGAATTTTATCTGAAAAGAAATCAATCATCTTTGTTGTCGAACAGGAAAATAAATTCGTAGGTTTTATCGCAGCATTTGGCGGAAATGTAAAAAGAAATCAACATTCTGCTTATCTCTTACTAGGTGTCCTTGAAGAATTTCAAGGGCAAGGTATCGCCTCTAAATTATTCAATCGAGTATTCGAGTGGGCAAGAGAAAATGAACTATCAAGATTAGGATTAACTGTTATAAAAGACAATAGTAAAGCATTTAATTTATATCGAAAAATGGGCTTTATCTTGGAAGGTGAGAAGGTTCATTCGCTGATTATTAACGGAGAACCCGTTAATGAATATTATTTATATAAGTTGTTGTGATTAACACAGCCTTTGATATAAAACGCAAGCAAGATAAAGGATCAGCGGAATGAACAGCTATTGACGAATCGACTCTCTCATACCGGAAGCTCGATTCGTTTTTTTGTTTCTCATTCCTTAACTAAGATAACCTCATCGTGATTACAGTTCAGACACTTCATTAAATGTGGACACTGACCTTTTTTTAATGAATCTGGAAAGCCATCGTTTTGCTTTAAGGTATCAATGTCCATATATGCACTATACTCATCATCATAGTCCATGGCTTTTCCCATATCCTTCATTTCGGATTCACATTCTGTGCATGCAACATGAATTTTTCGAAGTCCATTGCAAAGTGGACATAATGTCATCTTCTTTTCCTCCTATTAACATCATGGGGCTTAATCAAAACCAAAGGGTCGGACCACGTAACTCTTATATTCAGAAAAATAAGTGATTGTACATTTTATACGGAATAAGGAGTACGTGGCCAGACCCTCTTAACACATCTCTAACTTGAGTGTTTTTATTGCGCCTGCTGTTACACTTCTACTTACTTAGTTATTCACCATATTCTGCGGATTTACCCACTCTTCGAATTGTTCTTCGTTTAGGTAGCCTAGTTTAAGGGCTGTTTCTTTTAATGTTGAGTTGTTTTTAAATGCCGTTTTTGCAATTTCCGCTGCTTTTTCGTAACCGATATGCGGATTAAGTGCTGTTACAAGCATTAATGAACGTTCAACATTTTCTTTAATTTTGTCTAAGTTTGCTGTAATTCCTACTGCACAGTTGTCATTGAACGAGTGAATTCCGTCAGACAACAGTTTTACAGATTGCAGGAAGTTATAAATAATAACAGGCTTGAATACGTTCAATTCAAAGTTTCCTTGGCTCGCCGCAATTGAGATTGCTGTATCATTACCAATTACTTGAACCGCAATCATCGTTAATGCTTCACTTTGGGTTGGGTTCACTTTACCAGGCATGATTGAGCTTCCTGGCTCATTTTCAGGAATAGCGATTTCAGCGATCCCGCTTCTTGGGCCGCTTGCTAACCATCTTACGTCGTTTGCAATTTTCATTAGGTCAGCTGCAAGGGCTTTGATTGCGCCATGTGCATAAGCAATTTCGTCGTGACTTGTTAAGGCATGAAATTTATTATCCGATGTAACAAAATCAAATCCAGTATCCTCGGCCATTTGTTTTGCAGATAAAGCAGAAAATTCTGGCTTAGAGTTAATTCCAGTACCAACTGCTGTTCCACCAAGTGCCAAATTCAAAATATGCTTGCTGCTTTCCTCAACCATATTAAGAGATTTATCAAGCATCGCTCTCCAGCCACTGATTTCTTGACCAAGTGTGATTGGCGTAGCATCTTGTAAATGCGTACGGCCAATCTTCACGATGTCTGCAAATTCCTTTTCTTTCGCTGCAAATGTATCACGAAGTACTTTGATTGCGGGAACCAATTTGCTTGCCACTTCAACATATGCCGCTATATGCATCGCAGTTGGGAATGTGTCATTCGAGCTTTGCCCTTTGTTCACATCATCATTTGGATGAAGTAATTCGTCACTGCCAACTTCCTTCAACCACTCATTTCCTTTGTTTGCGATGACTTCATTTACATTCATATTACTTTGTGTACCGCTACCCGTTTGCCAGACAACTAGTGGGAAATGCTTGTCCAATGTGCCTTCTAAAATTTCACCGCAGATTTTTACAATGGCATTTTTCTTCGTTTCAGATAAATCACCAAGATCAAAATTCACTTTAGCAGCCGCTTGTTTTACATAAGCAAATGCGTGAATCAATTCAATCGGCATTTTTTCATTCCCTATTTTGAAGTTGTTACGACTTCTTTCCGTTTGTGCACCCCAATATTTATCATAAGGAACCTTTACTTCCCCCATTGTATCTTTCTCGATTCTATATTCCATTTCTTCTCCTCCTCTTTTGTATAACGCTAATGCAGTCCCACTTAGTAGGAATCCCCTTTGCACTTCTCTTGTTAGCGCTTTATTTTTTGAAAATTCTACATACAATGTTATTGTACAAATGTTTTGCGCTTAAAACAATTAAAAAAGGCTATGTTAAAGTCATTGGTTGATTTCGAATAAATCATAATCTTTTGTGGTATCCAGACGGTATAAATTACAAAAGGGGCAATTCAAATGACTTTAACGAACATAATAGCTGATATTTCTTCTTTAAACGATAGGGACAAAGAATCCATTTTAGATTATCTAGCTCGCCATTTCTCTGTATCAGCTTCACAACAAGGAGCTTTAATTGGTGAATTGAGAGAGACGAAGTTTTCACATGGATTTCATTGTCGTCATTGTGGAAGTACATCAGTGCTTCGTGATAACAAGCGAGATGGTCGCCAACGTTAGAAGTGCAAAGACTGTCATAAATTAAGCAATGACTTGACCAATTCCCCTATGAATCGTTCGAAAAAGGCAGACAAATGGATTCCATTTATTGAGCGTATGTTGAATGGTTTATCACTTCGTAAAACAGCTTTTAAAATTGATATCACTCACGTAACTGCTTTTTACTGGAGGCACAAAGTGTTGTCTGCTCTTGCCAAAGAAAGTATCGGTATTTTTGAAGGACTAGTAGAAGTAGATGAAACATACTTCTTAGAAAGCCATAAAGGACGAAGGGTTATCGCGAACCGTAAACCAAGAAAGCGTGGCGGTTCTGCTACAAAAAGAGGTATTTCCAATGAACAAGTCTGTGTATTAGTAGCTAGAGACCGAAACAAAACAATCCTTTCCAAGCAAGTCGGTTCAGGTAAAATTCTAGTAGAGCAAATTGATCCAACTCTTACATCGCATTTTAAGAGTGATACGGTGCTTATTTCCGTTGCTCACAATTCTTACAAATCTTATACGTCTAATAAAGATGTGGAACACGTCATCATAAACGGCAGGAAGAACGAATATGTAAAGAAAGGCATCTACCACCTCAATAATATTAATAATTACCATTCCCGTTTAAAGAAATGGATAAGTTGTTTTAATGGTGTTTCTACTTGTTGTTCGGTATCATCTATTTATTTTACAAAAGAAGAAGCAAATAAAGTTAGAAAAAGGATGTCATTAGATATCCTTTTTCTAACTTTATTTATTCTTAACAATTGCCAATTTTATTGTCATAATATCTGTCAAATTAATATTTCCACCTTCTAAGTGAACCCATTAGGAATTTTCCTTGTCCTTTTATCATCACCTCTTGTTAAGCTAACCTGCCCATTACTTCAATAAGAAAAAAGGCTTTACTCTTTATTCAAGTAAAGCACCCGTTAGCTTAAGTGAGTTAATTCACACATGGGCATGGTGCGTCAAAAGATAGTTGTTTTGTTCAGTTTGCACTTACACCAGTGCAAACTAATTAAACCTCTTGACCAAAATTAGTCAACAATTTTCCGAACTTTTAAAGTTTATTTTTATCTATTTTTTCTTTTATTTTCAGCATCGAAATACGAATTTCATTAATCTCACTTTCAGTTAGTCCATTAAACAATTGATTTACTTGTTCATCTGACTGAATATTAATTTTATCCAGCAGTTCCTCTCCTCTTTTTGTCAAAAAGAGAAAGTTTTTTCTATTGTCTGTTGTTGAACTTTTTTTCTCTATTAATTCTTGCCTCTCTAATTTACGTAAAATTCTGCTCATATAGCTTCTATCAATATTAAGTTCTTGAACGAGATTATTCGCAATACACTCAGTTCTCTCGCTAATTTCAAATAGTATTCGTGCTTCGGTTAATGAATAATCTGTATCTAGAATTTGGGTATTAAATAAACCAAGTACCTTTGTATAAAATCGATTAAATTGTCTGATATCATCAATAATTTCTTTATCCATACATTCTCCCTTAGTTGACTTTGTCCACATTTAATATTAATATAACTATATCCTTAAAATGTAGACTTAGTCAACTATTTTCAAAAATCTTCATTAAGACCTAATTGAAGGAGATCATATATGATTATTCGAGAAATTAAAAAAGAAGACAATGCAAAAGTAAAAGAAATAATACAGGATTCACTAAAATCACTTGGCTTAGCGATTCCTGGAACAGCTTATTTTGACCCTCAACTTAACGACCTTTACCATTATTATACTAATTTAAAACATGCGAACTATTGGGTAGTAGAAATAGAGGGCGAAGTTGTTGGCGGAATTGGTATAGCACCGTTTAACGAACATGAAAAAATTTGCGAATTACAAAAGCTATACTTAACTCCAAAAACGCAAGGTTTAGGATTTGCAAAGAAGCTAATGGAAACAGCTTTGTCATTTGCCTCTAAACATTATACAAAGTGCTACTTAGAAACACAGCATGAATTAAAAGCTGCATGTAAATTATATGAAAAATTTGGATTTACACTTTTACATGAACCACTATCAGGTTCTGACCATTCAGCTATGGATGCGTGGTATTTAACAGGTTTGAATTAACCATAAGAAGTCCATTAAATCAATTATAATTAGAAATGAATATATAGAAAAAAGCCGATTTCCAAATATGGAGCTCGGCTTTTTTCTAACTTTGTGAAGGATTGTACTTAAACTAAACTGCCCCGTTAGCCATCCATGCAGCACAGAGAAAGAAAATTGGTTTCTAGGTCGATAATGTTTTAATGGCTGGCGAAGAAGGTCGTTGAACTATGGTGCCTTTGAGCCCATCCGTTAGTCTAACTCCGCCGACCACAGTGTACCACCGACTATCGCGCCCTTTATGGGTAGCACTCATGGGAGATTAATCCTTTTTGGTCGTCGCGCTAGCCTCTACTTAATTTGCTATAATTAGAGGTTTTTGTTTAACGATTTACCAAACTCAATCAGATCACTCATAAGACTCAGCCTTTTTTAAAAAGTAATTTTCTGGATCTATTTTCGTATACTCTTTTTTGGTTTTAAGAATATTTTAATTTTCATGGGAGTTTAAGTACATTTCTTCCCAATCTTGCTTGCAATTATGTTGTCTCATAACAAAAGCCACCAATATGTCGGCAGCCTTGTTTTTAGAAGCTCCTGTAGATTCTTTTCCTCCCAGTATGGTGAACCTAATAGAATCAAAGAACAGCTAAACCTTGCGACCCAAAGTAAGGAAAGTTAGTCCAGGCAGCAACCTGTGATCTTACTAGACTACCATCATCTTGGATATTAAATACTGACACTGTACCCTGATTTCCGTTAAGTGTGTAAAAATGTCGTCCATCTTTACTGACTCCAACATCCATTGGAAGACCTGGTACTGTACCTGGCGGTGTACTCGTAATATGCCCTACCACTGATAATGCTCCATTGTGATCGATTCGGTAGGTGGAGATGGTTCCGCTTAAGGTTTTGGTAGTGTATGCAAAACGTTCATCCCTCGTTGTTACAACCCAACAGGCAGTCTGATATCCGTTTTGTACAGAGCCGCTGATCACAAAAAGAATACCATCGTTGCTCAATGAATAAGATGACAAGGCATTTGAAACTGCTTCTGTAACTAAGAGGATCCCAGAGGATAGAAAATAAGTGCCCAATGGTCCTTGGCCGTAAGAATCATTAACAATCGGTCCTGTAACCGTACCATTTTTATTTACATGGAATACACTGAGATGGTTTGATGTAAGCTCGGAGACAACGATTTTACTGCCATCTGGAGTAAAGAGAACCTGCGCCGGCTGAGCATTTAAAGTACTAAGAGAATGAGTGGATCCTGGAATAGCAGTAAGGCGTCCGTTATCATCTATGTGAAAACCAGTGATATTTGACGCAAAATTGTTTTCGGCATGACCTACATTGGAGACATAGAGAAGATTACCAAACACATCTACGCTATTGGGCTGAGCACCTCCTGATGGCTTTACATCAACAAGAACAGGCCTTCCACTATCGGTTATGATGAAACTACTGACACTATGGCTGCCTGCGTTAACTGCAAGTAGGAAACGTCCATCACTGGACAAAGTTAGGGCGCTTTGTGAAGCTAAGGGGTCGACGCCATCGTTTGTTGTTGCAGTGGAAACTTCCTTTGTACCAGTACCTCTACCATTAGTTGGGGAGGAACCCGCAAAGGTGAGCATACCATTCATGTCCATGTAAAAGGCAATGATTTGATTCATTACTTCATTATTGGTCATCATGTACACCATACTCGCACGTGCACGAAAATAATTGTTCATTATCTGCATTTTATGTCTCTCCTCCTTCCATAATTTTATATGGTTCTTTTGTCGTTTACATTCCGCAAATGGAATTAAACTGGTTTACAAAAAGAGGTGAACTATCATCCACTTACTCCACTAACCTGCCCCGATAGTTGAATAAGGTGTTTTTTTGAATGTATGATTTTGTATAGTTTCGTACATTGAAAAGACCACCAATTTGGTGATCACGTTGTTGAATTAAAGCTCCCCGTTACTTTAAGTATAACTTTTCACAATCTTTGATATATAAAAAGAAAAATGTGTAGATAGAAACCTACAACATTCCCCAGAATAAATTGATTTCAGCGGTAAGAAAGCGAAGAATCAATCCTATGGTAACCATCTTAATTATTTGCTTTGGAGACTGATATAAAACAAAAATCGTGGCTATCCAAAGTAACAATTCCAGATTATATTTAATGTAAAAATACCAAACTCCAAATCCAAAAGCCTGTCTTGAAATAAGCATAAATATTATTGATGAAATGCAAATAGCAATTATACCTTTCCCTTTTGCATACCAACATACAAAAGCCAAAAATGGTGAAATAACAGTCATGATAATCCAAATCATCATATATGATTTAGGAAAAAAACCAGCTATCATAATAGTATAAAGATAATAGCTACCTACCATGCCTACAAAAAATAAAAAAACATTTATGGCAGACCTAACAGGTGATTTGCTATACGTAGATATTAGCATCGCAAGGAAAATCCAAACTCCCATACGAGAAAAGAAGTTACTTAAATCCAACACTTCAAGAAAGTATGGTAATAAATTACTTGCAGTTTCATCAAGCACCTTAGATATTACACCTAAAATAACCCCTGCGATAAATATTAAAATCGAATATAAAAATTTTCTTGATATCGGTATATTGATTGGTCTTCGAATTTCATTCAAAAATTTTTTCATTTATTCCCTCCCAAATATAAACAATTTTTATTTCACATTTTTCTACTAACGGACATTAATCATCTGATTGTATTTTACAGTAGGTGAATACCTATTGTAATTTCTTGTTGAACAAACCTGCTTTATTAGTTGAAGAAGTTTTTTCCGTATGTATGATTTTAGTTATTTTCGTACATTAAAAAGACCGCCAATAGGCGGTCTTTTTAATGTACGAAAGCACCCGTTAGTTCAACAAGCACCTTATCTTTTATTGCACAAAATCCTCTAAATGTGCAACTAAATCCTGCCAATCATTTCATTTCATGTTTCTCATTAAATATTTTAATAAGGGCATCATAAACCAAGTCGTTAAATGAGGAGTGTGTCCAATGAAAAAAATATTGTTTTTTATCCTTCTTTTATTGATTCCTTTCTTCTCCCTTCAAATAAATGTGTCCGCATCCACTAAAAGTCGTGAGGAATATGAAAAAACTGGACATGTTATTTGGGAAGTTAACACAAAGAAAAAATTAGTTGCCATTACTTTTGATGATGGACCTCATCCGTTTTTTACCCCACAGATACTTGATATATTAGCTAAATATGATGCTAAAGCCACCTTTTTTGTAGCTGGTAATAAAGTAATAAGATTTCCTGAACTATTAAAACGGGAAGTAAAAGAAGGACACGAAATTGCCAATCATACTTATCATCATATTTACGGAAATATTACATCAGCAAAACTATCATCAGAATTAGAAGAAACAGATAAAATTATACAGAAGTCAGTTGGTTTTAAACCGACTCTTTACCGGCCAGTAGGTGGTTTTTATAATGATTTAATTATTAATACTGCTTTAAAAAACGGAAAAGATATCGTTTTATGGTCATGGGGGCAGGACTCTCGTGATTGGGCAAATCCACCCGCAAGTCAAATTTATAACTATATAACAAAAGGAGTAAAACCAGGTAATATCATTCTATTTCATGATTGGCATGGTAGTGAATATACTCAGACTTCTCAAACAGTTATTGTATTAGATAACATTTTGAAATTTTTATACAATAACGGGTATAAATGTGTAACTGTATCTGAATTGCTCTACCAGTCGACACAAATAATTCCAGACTCTTTTGAAATTTATCCTACAAATAGAGAAAAATTTTGCATATGGAGTCAAATGCACATAAAAAGAAGGATAGATTATCCTCTCTCTTGTTGAACTAACCTGCCAGTTAGCTGAAGAAGAGTTGTTCTTGAAAATAACCCACTTTTCAAAATGTTTATGGTAAATTAAGTTTAACAATAATTAAGTAATAATACTTGGAAAGGTGGTTAATAAAAATGGAGAACTTTTATTTGTTTTTAATTATGTGTATTTTTCTCATTATTTTACCTGGTCCTGATACTGCTATCGCTACAAAAAATACCCTCACTGTTGGAAGAACAGGAGGTTTTAAAACGATGTTTGGTACTTGTTGTGCACTACTAATTCATACATTGGCTGCTGTTGTAGGTCTTTCAGCAATTATTGTGAAATCGGCTTTATTATTTTCTGTCTTCAAATACGTCGGTGCTGTGTACTTAATTTATCTAGGCATCAAGACATTATGGGCACTAAAGAACAAGAAAGCAGGAACCACCACCGAAGTGACTTTCGAAAGTAAGTATGAAAGCAAGTCTTGTTTTAAACAAGGGTTCCTTACCAACATCCTAAATCCAAAAGTTGCTATCTTTTTCCTAACCTTCTTGCCGCAGTTCGTGGATTCGGGAAGCAATACTTTTTTACCGTTTCTTATAATGGGAATAACTTATTCCGTTTTAACCGCCGTCTGGTTTTTGTTCTATATCTATTTACTTAACCAGATTAGTGCTTTTATGAAAAAGCCTAGAACCCAAACGTTTATTGAAGGAATAACAGGTACCATACTGATAGGTTTTGGTGTTAAACTGGCTCTAGAAAAGGCTCAAAATTAGAATACTTTTAAGACCCTTAGATTCTAATCAAAGGTTTTTTTCTCTTCATAACCACAAAGTTATCAATAACCTTATGAACTAACCTGCCAGTTACTTGAATAAGAAAAGGGCTTTACTTCTAATTAAAGTAAAGCTACCGTTACTTTAAGTACATTTCTTCACAAAAAGCGGAGGCAGGTAGAAAGAGAACTAAACTGAAGAGTTCTGCTCTTTCATAATTACCTGAATATGGTACCCTATTAGTTGTTATTCCATTTACTGTGTAGGAGGAATGTTTTGATGAAAGTTTGCTGTGAAAGTTGCTTTAACTATGTACCCTTTAAAAAGCATATTCAAGAAAAAGGGATAATTGGAAACTGTTCATTTTGTACATCTCAAAACGTTCGAACACTTGATGTTCAAGATAGCTTTTTTGTTGAAAATATGTACTTTTGGGCTCATAAATTTAAACCAAATGATTTAGGCTTCGAATTAGAAAGGTTCTTCACCAAACAAATAGACTTATTAAGTGAATCTTTATCACCTACATCTGCAAAAAAACTATTATACTACCTTATTTCGTGAAACCATAGATAGAAATTCGCTGGGTGGAAAATTTAGCATTCAGTTTGAGGAAGGTATACTCAAAACTTGGGAGGATTTCAAAGAAAATATTAAACATGGTAATCGGTTTGGTTTCGGAATTGACACTAAATTAAAGGAATCACTTATTGAAATACTCCAAAACAATCAAACTTATTTAAAAGCAGACGAAACACGTTACCGTGGGAGATTAGGGAAGCCAGAGAATAGCACAATCATACCATATGAAGGCGACCAAATCATGAGTCCTCCCAAACACTTAGCTTCTGAGGGACGAATCAATCCAAAGGGAATCCCCTATCTATATTTAGCGGAAAACTTAAAAACTGCAATTGCAGAAGTGAGACCTTATAAGGGGAAAGAAGTTTCATTTGCTACTGTGAAAATTAAAGAGAATATTCGAATCTCTTCATTTAACAATGTAAAATTCCACGGCAAGCCACTTTTGAAGCAATTTGAGCTTTATTCATTAACCAATAAAGTGAATATGGAACTCTCGAAGCCTGTGGAAGAGGAAACTAAATATTTTAATTATATACCTACACAATATGTTGCGGAGTTAGCAAAACATCTTCAACTTGAAGGTCTTGCATACAGAAGTGCATTAGAAGATGGGATAAATTATTGCTTATTTAATCAAGAAAAAGTCTCATGGGTAAGTAGCCACCGTCTCATAACTTATTCCTATGTTTCTATGCATTCCTTCAATAATTGTGCATAATCTTTGTTCTTCATCAATATTAATATGCGTTAATAAGGCACCCATTTCTATTGGATGATAGGGATATGTTGTTTCATTAGTGTATAAAAGCTTATTTATTAAATTGTCTGACATTTTGTATATATTTTTCAACTTTGCGATATTATCTTCTAGTGTAACTATTTCCATAAAATAATTACCTCCAATCTTTAATAGCGTTTTACCATATTAACCCAATAGATTACTAAACTATCCTGCTTAGTTAGTTGAAATCGAGTAGAAGGGAAAGTTAATAACTTTCCGCCCCTCTCACACCACCGTACGTACGGTTCCGTATACGGCGGTTCAATTTATATTTCAGTGTGTACTTTTAGATAGTGGTCTAAGACAAAGGGGATTCCCCTTTGCCTTAGTCGCTTGTTAGACAAGGCTCTTTGTACGACCTTCGATAATCCAATGAATCGGTAACCTTTTCTACAGTAGGTTAAACCTTTGGCTTCCTCCTTTGGTATGCCAAGCTGAACGAGAAACTTTATTCTCTTTTTATTGTTCTTCCACTGCTTCCAAATAATTACCCGAATTCTAGAACGGAGCTTTGCGTCTATTGTTCCAAGAATTTTCTTCATGTTGGCTATCTTGAAATAGTTGGTCCAACCCAAAATGACTTGTTTCAACTTGATGATTCTGTCATCAAGTGAGATGCCCCAGTTTCTTTTTGTTAGCTGGCGAAGTTTCCTTTGAAATTTCTGAATCGACTTTCCATGTGGTCTTGGTAGAAACCTCTGCTTAGTAGAATCATAATAGAAACCGAATCCTAGAAATTTTGTTTTACTAGGTCCTGAGATTCTACTTTTCTCCGTATTCACTTTCAATCCCAATTTCTTCTCGATAAATTTTGTAATGGAAGGAAGTACTCTGTTTGCTGCTTTCTCACTTTTGACGAAAATAAGGCTATCATCTGCGTATCTTACGAAACGCAGTCCTCTTGCCTCCATTTCCTTATCCAGTTCATTCAACATAATATTGCTTAAAAGTGGACTAAGGTTGCCACCTTGCGGTGTTCCTACTGGTGTAGCTTCATACTTTCCATTGACCATCACACCACTTATAAGATATTTCCGTATGAGGGAAATCACATCTCCATCTTTAATCGTATGGGAGATGATTCTCAACAGCTTGTCGTGATGAACTGTATCAAAGAATCGCTCTAAGTCAATATCTACTAACCATTCATGTCCGTCATTTATATATTCCAAAGCCTGGATAATTGCCATTTCACAGCTTCTTCTTGGTCGGAAACCATAGCTGTATTCGCTGAATTGTTTTTCGAATATGGGGCCGAGTATTTGGCTAATTGCTTGTTGTACCACTCTGTCGACAACTGTTGGAATACCTAGTTTACGCATTTTTCCATTTTGTTTTGGAATCTCGACTCGTAATGCCGGCGTTGGTTGGTATTTCCTTTTCCGAATTTGATCCCGCAGTTCATCCTTATGTTCCCTTAGGTGTACCTTCAAATCTTCCACAGTCACTCCGTCTATTCCACTCGTGCCTTTATTACGGTACACTCGCTTATAGGCTTGATTCATATTTTGATTGTTTAGGATTTCTTCTAAGAGCTCCACACTCGTTTCTTCCTTTCCTTTCACGTGACGATAAGACACTTCTCTTTTGAGTATCCTCTGAGATACGCTCATACTTTCCTCATTAACACATTCAGAAGTTTATCTTTCGTGCAATCATGGTGTAGAAACACTATAAATTGTTCAGCCCTTCATGATTTTCATCATTACTATGGCTTCGGCTGACTTCTCACGATAAACCTTTTCCGACCAGCTTTCTTTATAGGGGACTCCTCAGCTGTCCGTGAGACCTCCCAGGGTAAGGCAACTATCTTTCCTCTTTTACTCACCTGATTTACTTTATAGGATTACGCACATCTTTTGGACTTTGACTTGTTTAGGAGCCTTATCCATCTATAAAGCCTTGGTATCAGATTTCTGTTCGTTGAGCCAAGATTTTGATACACGCTTCCTTCAGCCCTTACCTCGCGATAAGTACCTTGCGCTTCTCTAGTGGTTAGTTGATGTGTACCCCCACAGTGGACTTTCACCACCTAGATAGTCGCCATGCCTGGCGCACTAAGAAAAAGGAGTTGCCGTAACAACCCCTTGTTAAACTCTTGCACCCGTTAGTTGAACAAGAAAAAATGGCTGCCGATAAAACAACCATATCTTGAACCAACATATAGTGAGTAAAACTACTTCAGCTGGGTAGTATATGTTTAGGATGGTGTGCTTTCATCATTAGCATATTCCCCATTAATAAACAAGGAAGTGAATAGATGAATCAGAGTAACGAACGCAATAACTTTGGTGGAAATGTAGAAGAAAGTGGCAACAATCAAGCTGGTAGTAATGCTAATCAAGGTGCGAGTGACTTTGGTGAAGCAGCAGCAGCAGGAACTCTTAATGGAGCCGTTGCGGGTGCTATGATAGGTGCTCAATTTGGACTAATTGGTACTGTAATAGGCGGTGTTTCAGGCGGTGCTATTGGTAACCAGATTGTAGAAGGGGCTGAAGTCGATGACAAAACAGCTTCCAAAAATCATGATGAGAGCAATAATAACTCTATAAATAAGTAGCAAGCACTTTACAAAAATGTATTTGTGTTAATCTCACCAAAAAAGGACCGTCAAAAAGACAGTCTTTTTTTCACTAGTCGAGTAGAAGGGAACCTCTCTACCTTGTGGTAGATTGTGTTCCTCCCCCCTCACAGAACCGTGCTTGCGCTATTTACGCACACGGCTCCTCCTAGTCACCATTCACAAAATATAGCTAATCTCTTTCGCTCAGATTTTTGCTAATTCTGCTATCCTTAATAGTTTTGTTTCCATTTATTATCCCTACCTCTGCGTGTAGTAAATGTGTCCCTAGTAAGGGTGATAACTTGGTAGCAGCCTTTCCTCCATCGGCATTACCCAACTTCATTGGTACTACGCTGCTATCCGACTCCCTACAACGGCATTTGGTTTCCTTGCTTATTATCGCTTGTACACCATACTCTTCTAAAAGGAAGAAAAGACCGGTAGGGTCTCCCGAGTTGCCGTATCATATCAATGTGTAACGTGCCAAGGTCTCTGACTCCAGAGAGGTTTTATCCTTCTTGCCTTTAACGAAGGATAAAATGTAGCTTTCTGTTGTGCTTAAGGCATCAGCCCTCTCGATTTACTAACATTATGGAGCTCAATCCCTTCAACCATTTGGCTTTCGGCCCGTCACCTAACTGTCTACGCTTAAAGGCTAAAAGTTACCATTAGCCCTCCAAGACTCGCTACGAGCGAATGGCTAGTTCTTACTCGACGGGAATCCCACCCGCTATATGATACGACCTAGGCTCGGCCGCACAAGCACCCGTTAGTTGAATAAGGGTTGTAATTAGAAATACTTTAATATCCTTTTTATTCTATCAATTTGATTATGACATTGCCCTTTTTATGTCCTCTTTCTACATAACGATGAGCCTCAGGAATTTCTTCCAGTAGATATTCTCTATCTATAACCGATTTAATCTTACCTATTTCTATAAGCTCTTTTAGAAATGTCAAGTCTTCTTTATAAACCTTTGCAATCCCCTGCCCATCAACTGTTAAATATTTTCCGTCAGGAGCTAACACTTTCTTACAATTTCTTCTTGAGTTTTTTCCAACAGCATCAAAGATGATATCATAAAGCTTTTCATTTTTTGTAAAATCCTCATTAGAGTAATCAATAACATGATCAGCTCCAAGAGACTTTACTAATTCTAAATTTGCTGTACTGCATACCCCGGTAACTTCTGCACCAAAGTACTTTGCAAGCTGTACTGCTGATGTTCCTACAGCCCCTGAGGCACCATAAATTAAAACTTTTCTTCCTTTATCAATGTTTCCTTTTCTAAGAAAATATAAAGCCGTAGTTCCCCCCATAGGAACAGCAGCAGCTTCCTCAAAGGTCATATTGGAGGGTTTTACGGAAATTACTGCATTTTCAGGAAGACAGGTGTACTCAGCATGTGCACCAAGTCTCATCCCAGTTAATGCAAAAACTTGATCACCTTTTTTGAAACGTTTTACGTTCTTACCTATTTGTTCTACTTCTCCTGCTAACTCAACCCCTAAGATGGGTTTTCTTGGTTTTCTAAGCCCCAAGACAATTCGCATGGGGATCCATAACAATAGAGGACTTTTAAATCCTCGAACTCTAATGTCTCCAGATGCAACGGTTGTTGCATAAATTTTAACCAAGACTTCATTCTCGTTAGGAATAGGTTTATTTACTTCTTTTAGCTGAAGTACATCAGGTGATCCATACCTTGTGCATACTATTGCCTTCATAAAAATTCTCCTCCAAATGTATTATACTTTCTTAAAATCGGAAAAATTGTCATCTCCGTTCCAATCACTGATACGACAAGAATTAACTCCAAAAGTGCTCCTAGTGTCACTTGATTGGCATTTTCAGAACCTTTAATCAAGTAATCGGAACTGTTTAGGATAGGATCGTACAACAAAAGGCCAATTACCGCCGAAAGTGTTGCTAATAAAAACAGTACCCCCACAATCTTTGCTGCTTTCTGATTTGAACTCATTTTTATCCCCTTTTTTAATATTCATAAACGATAAGGAAAAACGATCATTGTTTTTCCAAGTTTGTTGTTTCCCCATAAAAGAATACCTCTTCCAATGGTAAGTTAAAGGCTAAAGCAATGCGAAAGGCTAGCTCTAGCGATGGCGAGTAGTTTCCTTTTTCGAGAGCCACGATAGTTTGTCTTGTAACGCCCGCCTTGTCAGCTAATTGCTGTTGGGTCATTTCGTCATGATTAAACCGTAATTTTCGGATGTGATTGCCGACAAGATTTTTACTCATATTAGACTCCTCTCCGATAGTAATATAGCTTAGATAAAGAGCCGACCACATCTGAGATAAATCCCGAAGCAATTAGAATAATAAACATCATCTGTGACCGCTGATCGATAATCAACGATCCCATTGCAATAATAAAACCGATAATAAACAATAAAAAAGAATTCCGGTTTGCTTTCAAGTCAATTAATTTATCCAATTCATCTGCGAATGCTGGTTCTTTTTCTCTTGTTGTAATTCTAAACAAAATGTTAAAAATAATGCTAATTACGATGTGTGCTACTATAGAAACCACTGTTAAGATGAAAACGAAGAAACCCCAATAGCGAAAGGTTTCGGGCGAGTCTAGCCCCCCTTCTGGATACTGTGGATACATATACAAGCAGAAGGACATAAAAATGAAAATAGAGCTGATTAATGATACGATGCTTTTCTTTTCTTGATAGGTCATGATTACATACCCCCTTTAAGATTAATATTAAAATTAAGTAAGTTCTGTTTTACATATTGTATTGTATGCTAAACATTATGTAAGGTTGACTATACATGAAATAAAATTTATTAAATAAATAATGAGCGAGTATAAATGAAGATCCAACTGGTTAGGAAAACTTAAGAGCGAAATAAGACATAAATGATTTTCTGAACTTCATAGCATCAAAAAAAAGCAATGCTAAAAGCAGCAATGCTTTTTTAAAAAATAAGTATAAAATTTTCTGTTTCATAATTCTAGTGTTCCAATTATTTTGATGAATAGATCTGTCCTATAATACTACTGATTTCCGTTACATGCGGACGCATTCGGCGGGGTGAGCGATAAGCCTCCTGAAAAGTGTAAAAGTCGAGACCCCCAAAGAGTTGTTTACAAAGGAACTAAGGCTAAGTGCACCACATCGTGTGGCAACGCCTTCGTGACCAACATCCTGTTGTTCTATTCTATCTATTTATCCAAGCGATTTAGATTTCCCTTGTTCAACTAAACTGCTGCGTTAGTTTAAGAAGAATAAGCTACCCAAGGCAGCCTATCCATTTTATTACAAAGCAACAGTATGGTGTATGCAGCATTTTAATAAAGTTTAATTAAAATAAAATCACAAACCCTGATTTATCAGCAAACACAAAAAACTCCATTTTGAACAAAAATTGATCAAAATGGAGTTAATCTTTCTAACCAAGTATAAGATTTTTATAAAAAGGTTTGATCATATTCTACTTGTGTTGCTCAACAATCTCGCCTGATTGTGGAAGAATATAAGTACATATTTTGTTAGACTAATGCTCCCCTTTAGCTTAATAAGAATTAAACAACCTTATTATTTTTTAGAGGACTTTATCATCAATTAACAGTAAGGATAACTTAAAGTTTCTACCCCCATCTTTTCTAGGTTTTAGGTTTAAGATCTTTCCTTTTTAGAAATTTAGACATCTGTGGACTTTTGCTGAGTGAAGAAAAATATGAAAATGATAATGGGGAGCGCTATTAAAAATGTATTGTTTCTAGAAGTTTTTACTGTAGGAATATCTGTTAATGACATTTTACTCATTCCCTTTTATATTAGTTAATAATTCTGGTGGAACGATATAATGCTGCGTTACTATTTTATTAAAAAAGTTATAATCTTCAATTGGCAGTGCTGGAAGAACTTCAGGATAACCGAAAATAGGACCTGAAACATTAATTGAAAAATCACCAGACGAAACAAATGTGCCAGTCACGTGTATTACATCATTGATTAATAATATAGCTATAATGATGTCCAGTATATCGATAAAAAGGTTTCCTTCTTGCGAGTGGTCCTTCCCTTCTAAACGATGCCCTCCAAAAAGAGGACCACCTAACGAGAGACTAAATCTGCCTGGTCTTACAAACACGCCAATGATTGTGATTTGCCCGGTTAATAATAGGATTGCTGAAGTAATTTCGATACTACGTTGAAAGGAGTGAATTACTTTTTTATTTGTATCAAACTCACAGGTCTCATTCAATATCCTCACTCCCTATGTAGGCATTATATTCAGATAAACTAACAAACGTCACTTAATTGATTTTTTATATTGTTTATTACTGAACGTATTGATTCTTCAATTTCTTTATATCAATTAACATATTTAATACCTCCGTAATTAAGTCCTTCCATTTTGAATTGTAAAAATAATGATATGCTTTTAATTGACAATAAATGAAAAGTATAGTAAATTCATAATTAACTTAATAATCAATTTTTCTTATCAAGAGAGGTCGAGGGACTGGCCCTGTGACGCCTCAGCAACCAGCAATCGTAAAATATTGCCAAGGTGCTAATTCCATCAAGCTATTTGGCTTGGTAGATAAGAAGAGACTGCATACTTATGCGATTCTAAAGTCTTCTTCTTATAGAAGACTTTTTTCTATGGAAAAGGGGCGGGGCTTTGCAAAATCAGCTATGCACCGCCACCTTCATAAGGTGATACAATTTTTAGAACCTGAACTTTTTTCATCGCCTGATTTTTAGAGCAGACGCTCATTGATGTTTTTATATTCTAAAAAAGGGAGCCGTGAACGATAGTGAAAATTGATACACAACTAGCTCAATTAGGGAATCGAAGTGAATCTGCAACTGGTGCAATAAGTCCTCCTGTATATTTCTCAACTGCTTATCGCCATGATGGAATTGGTCAATCAACTGGATATGATTATTCTCGGTCAGGAAACCCAACTCGAAAGCTGCTTGAACAAGCGATAGCTAAACTTGAAGGTGGCGATCAAGGTTTTGCTTGTAGTTCTGGAATGGCTGCCATTTTCACAGTCCTTTCCCTTTTCCAATCTGGAGATGAATGGATTGTCAGCCGTGATTTATACGGCGGTACTTACCGTTTGCTCGAGAAAGATTTTAAAAAATGGGGGTTAACATGTACATATGTTGATACAAGTAATGTAAAAGAGATTGAAAACAGTATTACCCCTCAAACAAAAGCGATTTTTCTAGAAACACCTACAAACCCGCTTATGCAGGAAACGGATATTGATGCGGTGTCAGCCATAGCCAAACAATACGGAGTCCTATTAATCGTCGATAATACGTTCTATACGCCTCTTCTTCAAAAACCGATTGTAAGCGGCGCCGATATTGTGATTCATAGTGCGACGAAGTATTTAGGCGGACATAATGATGTGCTTGCTGGACTCATTATATCAAAAGGGAAAGATCTGTCTGAAGCTCTAGCACATCACCATAATAGTGCAGGTGCGGTACTAAGTCCATTCGATTCATGGTTGTTAATGCGTGGAATGAAGACACTTGCTTTACGAATGGAAAGACATCAAGAAAACGCACGGAAACTTGCAGATTATCTTTCTAGCCATGAATCCATTACAGATGTTCTCTATCCGGGAAAAGGCGGAATGCTTTCTTTCCGATTAAGCGATGAACAATATGTAAATTCATTTTTACAAGGCTTAAACCTTGTCTCATTTGCTGAAAGTCTTGGCGGGACCGAAAGCTTTATTACCTACCCTGCCACACAAACACATGGAGATATCCCTGAAGAAATAAGAATCGCAAACGGTATTTGTAATCGGCTGCTCCGATTCTCTGTAGGAATTGAAGCAGCCGAAGATATCATCCAAGACCTAGAACAAGCATTTGCTAAAATGAAAAAGGAGGTATCAGCATGACAGCAGATCATTTCAGCTTTGAAACATTGCTTCTTCATAATAACTATAAATATGATTCAACAAACGGGGCAGTAAGCGTGCCGATTCAACATGCTTCCACTTTCCATCAATTTGATTGTGACCAGTTTGGGAAATATGATTACAGCAGAAGCGCGAATCCAACTCGCGAAGCGTTGGAAGAGATTATTGCTGGACTTGAAGATGGTACAAATGGATTTGCCTTCGCATCAGGAATGGCGGCAATTTCTACTGCCTTCATGCTCCTGTCAGCGGGTGATCATGTGATTGTATCTGAAGACGTATATGGTGGAACATTTCGGATGGTCACACAAGTACTTTCCCGCTTCAATATTGAACATAGCTTTGTTGATATGACGGACTTAGAAAGTGTGAAGTCAGCCATTCAACCTAATACGAAAGCCATTTATATAGAAACACCTTCTAACCCTCTTTTGAAGGTGTCTGATATTCATGGAATCTGTTGTATTGCAAAAGAAATTGGTGCGTTAACATATGTTGATAATACATTTTTAACACCAGCACTACAAAAGCCACTAACATTGGGAGCAGATATTGTCCTTCATAGCGCGACTAAATTCCTATCCGGACATAGCGATGTCGTGGCCGGTCTTGCCGTCGTACGTGATCCAGAATTAGCAAAAAAACTTGGATTTCTGCAAAATTCATTCGGAGCCGTTCTCGGTGTTCAGGATGCATGGCTTGTGATGCGCGGCCTGAAAACATTGCATGTCCGAATGGAGCATTCTGTACAATCTGCTCAAAAAATCGCGGCATTCTTGGAATCACATCCACTTGTAAAAAAAGTTCATTATCCAGGACTTAACAGCCATCCACAATTTGCTTTGCAACAGCAACAAGCGAAGTCAGCTGGCGCAGTATTTTCTTTTGAATTAGAAAATGAAGATGTCCTACGCTCCTTTGTTTCTAACGTTACTCTACCAGTTTTTGCTGTAAGCCTTGGTGCTGTCGAAACGATTTTATCTTATCCAGCGAAGATGTCACATGCAGCAATGCCTGATGAAGAACGTGAAAAACGTGGCATCACAAAAAGCCTGCTTCGTCTATCAGCAGGCCTTGAAAACCCAGATGATTTGATTAAAGATTTCACAAAAGCCTTGGAAAAAAGTAAACTAGTGCTTACTGTTTAACATGATTAAAACGCAAAGGTTCTGACTCCCACAGCTACTATAGATTGTTTATTTCACGTGTAAATGACACAATAAACGGTGTATAGAGTGTGGAGTCAGACTCTTTTTCAAACAACCTCATTTTTAATCCTTTATTCCCTTAAATCGCAATAAGTCTCCAAATATTATCTCATCTGACAATCCTAATTCATCATGAACAGTTTTTTGATATGGTTCACATGCAGCATTATCTAACTGTTCCCCCGATGATTTATTAAAACAAACCCCATCTTGGAAAATATACGTATCATTCACGAAACCACCATCTCTAAAAATCACGGGATGGCTTGCTTTCCTTGTGAATAAGTTGTGACCGAACGATATGGTATCTTCTGCTTTCATGCCTAATAAATGTAAAAGTGTTGGCCGGATGTCGATTTCTCCGCCCGGAACAGAAATAGTCTCCCCGCCCTCACCAGGGATATGGATAATCACTGGTACTTGGCGGTAATGAATATGATTAATTGGCGAATACGTATCACCTAGCATTTGACTTAATGCCACTTCATATTTTTTTGAAATTCCGTAATGATCTCCATACAACACAAAGATTGTGTCTTCATACATCCCATTATCTTTAAGCGTTTGAAACAACCGCTTGATTGCTTCATCCTGATAACGAACTGTTGTCACATACCGATTTACGACACCTTCGTCGGTATTTCCCATCGCGATCAGTTGGTCATTTTCATCCAGCAAAAATGGAAAGTGATTCGTCAATGTAATTAATTTTGCAAGATACGGTTCAGGCATTGTTTTCATGAGCTCCACAGATTGTTCAAAAAAAGGAATATCTTTAATACCATAATTCACCGAATTCTCATCGGTTACCTGATAATCTTGTTTGGAGAAGAAACGATCGTAGCCAAGGTTTTCATACATCTTTTCTCGATTCCAAAAGGACGGGTCATTGCCATGAAAGGAGGCGGAATAATACTGACCATTCTCTTTCAATAGATGTTGTAGGCTAGTAAACGTATTCCCAGGTCGTCTGACGAAAACAGATCCTCCAGACAGCGGGTATAAACTTGTATCAATCATAAACTCAGAATCGGATGTTTTCCCTTGAGCAGTCTGGTCATAAATTTGATTGAAATAAAAGCTTTCTTTTATCAAATCATTCAAAAATGGTGTAATTTCTCGACCATTCACTTTTTGATTGATTACAAAGTTTTGTGTGGATTCCATACTGATTAACACAATATTCTTTCCTTTTGCCAGTCCAAAGAAATCTGTTGTATCTTCCTGTTTACTCGCCATATATTCTTCGATTTTCGCAGTATCAACATGTGTAGCCACTGCACGATCAATAGTAGGACGAAGCCCCATTATAATGTCATAAAGATGATAATTGTAAGGACCGATGCTTTTAACCATCTGTTCTCTATTATACGAGGCAGAAAAAAGATAAGGAGACTGGCTCCACCCGAGACCTACAAGTAAAAGAAGTAATAATGTACTGAAGCCAATAAATCGTTTTTTGAAACGGACACTTATTTCTTTGGATTGAACGATGGTTTTTTTTGAAAACCAGGCAATGATTAATACATCTGCAAATAAGAGTAAATCCCACGCCTTCATCAACTCAAACGTACTTGGTCCAATTCCCCCGACATTTTTAAATTGAAACAAAATAGAAACGGTCACATAATCAATATAAAAACGATAATACAGTAAATCTCCATAAAGCAATCCTGTTACTAGTATCATAATCGCCAAAAGCCACTTAATATGAAGCCTTTTTGTAAAGTAAATGCTGAGTCCGATTAATAAAAACAATGAACCGATTGGATTGACAACAAGAAGCAACGCATCAAACCATGTGTGGATGGTAATATCAAAACCAATAAATGAAACGATAACGGTCTTCAACCACATACATGCACATGCAAGAAAAAACAGTAATTTTGGTGTAACACGTATTCCCTTCTGCGTCATATCCCATCACACCTTACTAGCAAAGGCTGTTTTCGCTTGCGTCAAAGCAAGAAACAAAGTACGAATTGATTCTTCACTATGATGACCCATTAACGAAATTTGGATCCAGTTTCGCTTTAATAAATAGTTACTTTCATAGCTTGTAAGGATGTTTTTACTTTTCAAATAATCACCTAGCATTTTGGAAGAATGATAGGATGGCAAACAAATTGTAATAATGCCTGGTGAATAGGCTTCGTCTCCTAAATAATTATAGCCATTTTCCTCCAAGAATTCCCTAATGAATACCGCTTTTGTTTCGATTATGCTGCTATCTACTTTTTGCAATGCAACGTGCAACGCTTTTAATAAATTTGAAGAATGGGTAAAAGGAACACCTTCATACTCTTGATACATGCCAATATCTAAATACCTTGGCACGTTAGCATTCAGACGTAGCTTTTCCCGGTGAAAAACTATAACCAGACCAGGGTATGATCCTAATGCCTTTCCACTGACTGTCGTCGCCATTAGTACATTTTTGAAGGATACCGGGACAACACCAACCGAGCTGCATGCGTCGACACATAATTCAACACCAAACTTAAGACAAAGCTCTTCGATTTTTTCCAAATCAAATAAATAGCCGGTTGAAGTTTCACAATGCACCGTCCATATCCATTTAATGTTCGGGTTTTCTCTTAGGAAATGTTCGATCTCTGAAACCGAAATGGGTGTATTCCATTCTTTTCCAATTGTAAAAAATGACAAATTAAAGCGTGAGGCATGGTCAATCAGCCGATAGCCAAATTCACCATTTGCCAAAATCAAACCATCGCCTTCAATCTGAGATAGCTGAGCAGACACGATATCATTGCCTAATGTACCAGTCCCAACAACAACTTGTGCATACTTAGCTTCTGTCATGTTACAAAGAGTTTTCCGTATCTTGTCCATTCCCTTTATAAATACACCCGAGCGATGTGAGATTGCAGGCAGAGCAAAAGTCTTTACTACTTCAGGATGAAGCTGTACCGGACCTGGAAGGAACGAAACTTTGCTAGATTCATTGGATTTTCTAGCTATTAGCCGCTTGAACACCTTTGTGGAGTTTTCAAATTGCTCTTTTGTCAAATACATTGGCTGAAACTTTGCTTGTTCTGTTCCAACCATCTCCCCGAACGCTTGAAAACCCATTCTTTTGTATAAAGGGATTTGCTGCTCAACACCTGATATGAGCGCCATATTGTATTTTTTCTCCAAACAATAGTTGACTAGCACTTCAACTAATTTATAAAAAACGGGACTTTTTCTAAATTCATCTTTTACAGTAAGAAGTCTTATTTCACAAGGGTTCGCATCACTCGGTAAATAGTCGTCCAAATTCGTCAGTTTTTGATCCAATGAAAATGGACGGTTGGATCTAACAGCGATCATTCCAACGACCTCATGATTTTTCTTAGCAATCATGTATGTATTTTGTTTATCAAAACGATCAATCAATCGCTGCTGTTCGTTTTGGTTATGTTGAGGAATTTCTTCCACGAATGTTTGATAATTAAGTTTATAAATTTGCTCGAACTCATTTTGCTCTGAAGCGATTTTATAAACAAATTCCACTATGTTCACTCTCCTATATCTTCTAAGTTTTCTTTCTTCCTGCTGTTCGGTATATGAGCGAATAGCACAATAATCAACATACACAGCAAGCCTATTGAATAAGTCCATGAATGTCCAGTTATCCAAGTAGTAATCGGAATCGTCAGCATTGATATCATACCAGGAATTGTAAATCTACGTAATAATAAATAACCGATTCCCATGACAATTCCTGTCACCACAATAGCGACTGGGACAAGATAAAGGGTAACGGCTAAAAAAACCACGACTCCTTTACCACCACGAAATTGAAGCTGGATTGGCCAAATATGTCCGATTAATAAACCGAAAGCACATAATAGCATGACCATTTCACTTACTTCTGTTAAGGTACTAACAATGAGCAATGCCATAAACACCTTGGCAGCATCAATGACAACCGTAGAAAGAAACCCTTTTTTCCCTAGATGCCGTCCTGCATTTCTTGCCCCAGCATTTCCGCTCCCGAGTTCACGGATATCTTTTCCCATCTTCCATTTACTAAGATAATAAGCACCATTTATGCAGCCAAAAGCATAAGAAAGTACGATTAATATCATCGATTGAATCATTAAACTGCTCCATTCACTGCATTTAATTAGATTATTTTTCTATCAGGCCTTTTTATTTCCATTTTATATGAAAATACTACACAAATAAAGGAAATAGAATGGATTCTTTTAAAGAAGTGATTACATGCTATATATGTTGCCATATAAAAGATATGACAAAAGAACTTTCTTGTTTTTACGCATATTCTTGAGTTAGATTTGTTAAATAAGGAGATTAATGAATTCATGTAAATGAAGCATTTCTGATTTGAAGCATATTTTGGGATTTTGACGCGTATTTTTTTATTTTGGCGCATATTTTTAGATATTAACGCATATTCTCCAAACTTGTCGTTATTTCATATAAAAATATCCATGAGCGTCTGCTCTAAGCCCAACGAATTCAATAATGGAATAGGTTTAGGTTTTCAAATTGTATCACCTTATGAAGGTGGCGGTGCGCAGCTGATTTTGTGAAGCCCTGCCCCTTTTCCAGAAAACCTGAATGGCGTTAAAACACCACCAGTTACTATGAAGGATAGATCATATAAGTATACCCGCTAAGTAGATTAGCTATATGAGTAAGTAGCGAAGACCTGTCCCCATGTCCTTCATACAAAAAACGGCTCCATACTAGATGGAAACCCCACATTTACTAATGTAGTAAGAGTGTCCAATTAGTCTAAAGCCGTCTACTATCTATTTATTGTTATCCTGCAACCTCATTCTTCTGGCCTTGCTGCAATTCATACATTTGATAATACTTTCCTTTTTGAATCACCAATTCATCATGATTTCCCTTTTCAACAATTCGTCCTTTATCAAGCACAAGAATTTGATCCGCGTTTTTAATCGTTGAGAGTCGATGAGCAATGATGAACGTTGTTCTGCCTTTTTTCAAGACTTCCATCCCAGACTGAATGATGGCCTCTGTCTCCGTATCAATGCTTGCGGTCGCTTCATCTAAAATGAGAATGGCCGGGTTAAAGGCGAGTGCCCGGGCAAATGAGATGAGTTGCCGTTGTCCAGATGAAAGCGTGCTGCCTTTTTCAATAACCGGTTCATCTAGTCCTTTTGATAAGTGACTTAATACTTTATCTCCACCAACATCACGTAGTGCTTTTTCAATCTCTCTCCGAGAAATCGCTTCATTTTCAAGGTTAATATTGGAGGCAATTGTACCTGTGAATAAATAAGGATCTTGAAGCACGATCCCCATGTGCTCCCTAAGGGTTTGATGCGGAATTTCTTGAATGTTTTTCCCATCAATCATAATTTGCCCTTTATTCGTATCATAGAATCGAAATAGTAAATTCATAATCGAGCTTTTTCCTGATCCAGTGTGACCCACCAATGCAACAGTTTCCCCTTGTTTCGCTTGAAAAGTAATATCCTTTAACACATATTCATTTTCTTTATAACCAAATGATACATCTTTAAATTCCACATTTCCTTTGTAACGCGGAATGCTTTGGTCCTCGACTGAAATTCCAGGTTCATCCAACAAGCTGAATGCTCGTTCTCCAGCCACTAACGCTTGCTCTAGGCTTGCAAACTGGTTGACGATTCCTTGAACTGGATGCAATAAACGATTGATAAAATCTACAACCGCATACAACATCCCTAAAGAAATAGCACTTGAAACGGTCAATGACATGCCACCGAAATACCAGATGAACAGCACCAATGCAATGGTTTTTAATACGCCAATTAAATTATGGCTTGTGAGTGAATTTAAGTTCAGCATTTTATTTTGGTACATAAAATGCTCTTGGTTCAACTTTTCAAAAGATTCCTTTGCACTTTTTCCTTGATTAAATGCTTGAATGATTGTCATCCCAGAAATCGATTCATTGATCATTCCATTGATATCACTGATTCTTGCTCGAATGATATGGTTATACTTTGAAGCAAACTTCCGATAAATGATCGTCCAAATTACAAGGATTGGAACTAGAACGAGAGCTACCAGTGCGATCGGTGGGTTCAAGATGAATAAGGCAATGAATACCCCGATAATATTAATCGTACTGGAGAAAAAATTCGCAAGAACCGTTACATACAACTCACGGATCGCTTCTGTATCATTCGTAATCCTCGCAACAACTTTGCCAGCTGGTAAATTATCAAAATAGCGAATCGGCAGCCTCGACATATGTGTGAAGAGGTCATTACGCATCCGTTGGATAATTCGATTTGCTGATTTTTGTAAATAATAGCTTTGGAAAAGTTGAAACAGCGAGGAGATTAAAACAAGACCGAAATAAAAAGCTACAAGCATGAGGATTCTAGCAATCTCTGGTTGATAAAAGCTCATTAAGTCTTGTTTTCCTAAAACGGCTGCAGGAAACCTCTCCGATTGCCCTTCTTTCGTAATTATTAAAGTCGCTCCATCCAATTTCCGGCTACCTTCAAACGGTACTGCACCTTCCACAAAGACAAATTTGGTCCCAACTTGTAGAACCCTGACTTCCTGCCCTCTCGTTTCATGATTTGTAAAATAGTCAGCACGTTTATACCAGTTCCCTTGGTAAAAAACAGCGTCTTTACTTTCTTCTGTTTCGTACCACTCCGATTCAATACCTAGAATATGGGAATCTATGATTTTCTTAGCAATGAACGGTCCTGTTAAATCAGCGGCTACGGAGATGGTTAACATGATGAGCGCGCCAATAATTAATTTTTTATATAGAATTGCATATTGGTATAGTTTTTTTGCGACTTTCATACGTTCACCTCAGTTCCTGCCTCTACTTGTTGTCGTTCATATTGCTTCTTATACCAGCCGCCTAAAGCAAGTAGATCTTCATGCCTACCTTCTTCAATCACCTGACCGTTATCGAGTACAAGAATCCATTGGGCATGCGCAACAGCAGACAGGCGATGGGTCGTGATAATCGTCGTTTTACCGGCACGCTCTCTTTGGATATTTTCAATGATAGTTGTTTCTGTTTTCGCATCCACTGCAGACAATGAATCATCGAGAATCAAGATCTCTGGATCTTTAATCAGTGCCCTCGCAATCGAAATTCGTTGTTTTTGCCCACCTGATAGAGCAACCCCTTTTTCACCAACAAGTGTTTCAAGCTTTTCAGGAAGCATTTCGAGATCTTTCTCGAAATCTGCCAAGCGAATGGCCTTCACTAACTCCTCAGCTGTAGCATCCATTTTTCCAAACAAAATATTATCTTTTACGGACCTTGAAAAAAGAAAATGATCTTGCGGTACATAGCCAATCCACCCGCGTACTTCTTCAATCGTCAACTGATTAATAGGGATTCCTGTAATCGAAAGTACGCCCTCACCAAGCGGGTATTCCCGTAGGAGCTGTTTAACAAATGTCGTTTTTCCGCTTCCTGTTTTCCCGACAATTCCTAATGTTTGCCCGCGTTCAATCTTTACAGATACTTGGTCTAGGTTCACCACTTCAGACTTTGGGTACATAAAGTGGACAGAATCAAATGATAGATCTTCAGGATAACCAATCAGTCCTGCACTAGGTTCATTTTTCACATCTACTTCATAGGACATCGTTTCAGTGAGACGATCAAGAGAAGCATTCCCACGCTGCATGATATTAATTAGCTCACCCATCGCGATCATTGGCCAAATCAACATGCCTAAATAGACATTAAAGGATACAAGATTGCCGAGTGTGATTAACTGCTGAAACACCATATAGGCGCCATACCCAAGACCAATCAAATAACTTATTCCAACAAGTATAGAGATAGTCGGGTCAAACAGTGAGTCAATTTTCGCTACTTCCAGGTTCTTCTTATAGACATCTTCCGTCATTTCATCAAAACGGCGCTCATCTTCCCGTTCTTGAACATAAGCTCGAATCACCCGAACCCCCGCAACGGATTCAAGCACTTTATCATTTAAATTTCCAAAAGCAGTTTGTGCTTCTGTAAAACGTTTATGAATTCTTTTTCCATATATTTGCATCATGACTGCCATAATTGGCAGAGGTAAAACGGCCGCGATTGTTAAAGTCCAACTGACCGTCGTTCCCATCACAAGCATTATCGTTAACGTAAACAAAACAGCATCAGCAAGAGTTAATATCCCAAATCCTGCCGTCATGGAGATGGCTTTTAAATCATTGGTTGCTCGAGCCATCAAATCGCCCGTTCTGTTTTTTTCATAAAATGTAGGGGTCATTTTCAATAGATGTCCCATAAACCCAGTCCTTAGTTTACGTTCGACCAAGTGACCGCCTCCAAACAATAAGTAACTCCATAGATAACCGAAAAGATAACTTGCTAGGCCAACGACTGCTAAATAAACGATATACCGAATGATCCCATCACGAGTTAATGCTCCATTATTAATGTCATCAATTGCCATTCCAATCAGCTTAGGCGGTATAACCTCCATGATATTTACCAAGCATAAAAATAAAATCGCCATCGTGTATCGTTTCCATTGTTCTTTAAAATACCAGGACAATTTTCTGAAAATCGAAAACATCTATCTTCCTCCCTTATTTTCAAATCAGCTTTTCCTAACCACTCTCTGGATCACAGACATTGAATCGTCTCACATGTTTAAGTACTTTCATTTTCTATTCCTCCTTAAGGTTCGTTTTCCTTATATTGAAAGGACGCGAATGCATCTATTTCAAAAAACAAAAAGCTCCCGCCACATAGCGAAAGCTTTTACATACCTTTACGTTCAAAAAAGAACGTAAACAATAGAAAAAGCGCAAGCCACGATATTTTCGCAGCCTGCGCTTGATGTAAGCACCCGTTAATAACTCTGTCAAAATGTCAAGACAAAGTACATAGGTAGGCTGTGATTGTATTCATATTGCTACGTTTATGATCTCGTATAACAAATGTCATCATCACGTTCGCCTCCCACACATTAGTCTTTTTGTACATTTATGTAAAATAGATTACTATCAGTTAATCTCTTTGTCAATCATTATTTGTTATATTTAAAATCATTCTAATTTTTTAGAAATATCTATATCATAAAAGATAATTTGACGAAAAAGTTGAAAAAATCTCTTCATGATCACTTTCTATTTCACCTGTTGATTCTTAATTGGCCACACCTTGAATTTCACTTCCCCAATGATGGATTTCATAGGAATATACCCAAAATACCTGCTATCATTACTAACCAATCGGTTATCTCCTAAAACAAAAACATATCCTTCAGGGACCATCGAAAATCCTGTCACACTTTTTAAGGTAAAATCTCCGGTCAGCAGCGTTGTCGCTTTGAGTTGTTGCTTCGCTTTCAATAAATAGGATTCTGGATTCGGTTCTCCATTGATATATAAAAGGTCATCTTTCATTTCTACCGTATCCCCTGGCAGACCAATTACTCGTTTCACATAGTTTCCATCTCCGCTAGGGGCCCGAAAGACGACTGTATCAAACCGATCAATCTCACTCATTTTACTGATGATTACATAATTACCATCCTGATAATTAGGCATCATGGATTCACCACTCACCAAAGTGGGTGTAAATAGAAAGGTACGGCAAATTAAAACAATCATGATTGCAATTATACACGCCTTAAGGCACGATACAAATTCACCCTTAACTTGATTAAAACTCATCAAATCCACCCTCTTCAACCGTGATTACTATTAGTTTACCATTCTTTTTTTCAAATAATATTAAGATTTTGAAAAGTTATTAAAAAAATCTTAATATTTCAAACATTTAACGTTGCGCATAGTCACTGAAGATAAAAAGTCTCCAGATTCATACAAAACGCCACCATTTACCATGAACGACTAATCAAGTATCACGCTACACTCACCTCATCACAATGGCGACGGTGCGGAGCCATTGTGATGAGGTGTTTTCTATAATAAAAGAAGTATACCTGCTAAATAGCAGGCTTATTAGTAAGTCGTGAAGCCCCGTCCCCATGTCTTTCATACAAAACAAAGAAGGCCATCCACATTATGTTTGGATGACCTTTAAGTTGTTTATATGTCGATTAGCGAGTCTTGCCACCGTCTATAGATGTTCTATTAATAAAGTAAATTCTGAGACCTGGTTTTCTTAAAGTCATTTAATTCTTTTTCCCATTGTTTCTTCATATCTTTCACGCTTCGTCTCTCTTCAATTCCTTGTCGAATCCAACCATTTCCTACAAGTTGGTCGAAAAATGAGATTCCTGCACGATTTGCAGCTTGGAATTGGAATTGATCTGGATATAAATCATGAACGGCCTTTACCATATGAACCCCTGTTTCAAACGGTTGAAACTTCTTCCGATCGGTTATATGGATCTGCACACCATGAGATAGCTGATTAGCAAACTTAGATGTGGTCGGTGTAAAGGATGCCGGCCGAAATGTTACCCCAGATAATTTGAGCGTGTTCAACTGCTGGGCCAACTCCGTTCCATCAATAAATGGTGCGCCAATTAGTTCAAAAGGCTTTGTTGTTCCTCTCCCTTCTGAAATATTCGTACCTTCGAACAAAGCTATGCCTGGATAAACGATAGCCGTATCAAGAGTGGGCATGTTTGGCGAAGGAAGGACAAATTGCAAAGGTGTCTCATCATAATACACGTCCCGCTTCCAGCCTTTCATCTTGACAACGGTTAAATCAGCATCGATTTTGAACTTGCTATTAAACAGCTGCGCTAATTCCCCTATCGTCATTCCATGTCTTAGTGGAATGGCGTAATTCCCTACAAAAGAAGCATACTTCATGTCTAAAAGGGTCCCTTCAACGGCCGTACCCGTTAATGGATTTGGGCGATCTAATACGATGATTGGGATGCCTTTTTCCTTTGCAGCTTCCATTGCATAGGCCATCGTATAAATATACGTGTAGAATCGTGTTCCGACATCTTGAATGTCAAACAAAAGCACATCAATATTTTCTAGCATTTCAGGTGTTGGTTTCCTTGTTTGACCGTACAAACTATAAACAGGGAGTCCTGTTTTTTTATCGATATAGAACTCCACATATTCGCCAGCCTGTGCAGAGCCGCGGACACCATGTTCTGGTCCGTATAAAGCAGTTAGTTTAATATCATCTTCGTCGTATAAGAGATCAACAATACTAGTAAGCTCCTGATCCACCCCAGTTGGGTTCGTGATCAGCCCAACTCTTTTTCCTTGAAGTAACTCCATTTGTTCTGCAAGCAATACTTCAACGCCTAATTTGAACTTTTTATCTACCATTCCTTTATCCTTGTTTGATTTCTCACTCTCCGCCCAAGCAATGGATAGTGATGAAAAAATGAGAGCCATAGTCAAAATCGCGAGATACTTTTTCTTCATCATTAGCTCTCCTCCTTTTACAAGGTAAGTCCATGACCATATTCATATAGCAGTCCACTACCATCTAGTGTTGGAATAGCGACTGGAAGCTTACCTTGAGGAGTGATTTTCCCAAAGATAGCGGCTCCAGCGGCTTCAAAACTTGCCGGTCTAAATCCGTACATAGCGAGATACGAATCAATCGCTGGAAATGCCATAACATCATATGGATTACGGATGCCGATTCCGATCACTGGAGCATTTGTTTCAGCAATCACTTGATTAATCATTTTCATTTGCGGGTTCTCAAGTAAACGGCCTACTACTGTCGAAGTGTCTGATCCGATAATGACGGCTTTAGCATCACGAATCCTTTCCAATTGTTCAGGTGCTAGAGTATAGTTTGCATTGGCCTCAATAACCGTTATATATTGATGGTGTTTTTTAACCGCGTTTGCTAAATCAGTGAGATATGTTCGTCCAAGGACGACAATGTCATCTCCTTCATTAAGTTGTAATGGTAATACGTGATTGTTTTTTACAAGCGTAATCGATTTTTCAGCTGCTTCTTTTTCAATTTGTTTATGCCCTGGAGACCCAACAACATCCAGCGCATAAGCGATTTTTCCAGAAATCGGCTGAGGTGTTTCTTCCTTCATAATTCCCCGCTTTATTTTCAATGTAAGAATTCTCTCAACAGATTGTTCAATTCTTTTTTCTGATAGTTCCTTTGTTTTTAACGCTTCAACTAAGCCGTTAGCAACATCTTCCAAACCAACAGGCATTAATACGATATCTGCACCCGCTTTTACAGCACGAATTGCCGCATCGACTGATCCGAAATGCTCAGCAATGGCATTCATATTCATCGCGTCTGTCGTAATAACTCCTTCAAACTTCATTTCTTTTCTCATCAATTCTGTTAAGACTTTGTAGGATAATGTTGCTGGTAGCGCAATTTCTTCTCCCGTTTTTTGCGAAATAACCTTGGTATCGTCGATTTTTGGAAAGGTAACATGCGCTGTCATAATCGCATCAATATTTTCCTCCATTGCCTCTTGAAAAGGATATAGTTCAATCTCTTTTAGCCTTTCTTTATCATAGGGTACTTCAGGTAGACCAAGATGAGAGTCCACAGCGGTATCTCCATGCCCCGGGAAATGCTTGGCCGTTGCTGCAACTCCAGCTGCTTGTAACCCTTTAACATAAGCAGTTCCAAGTTCAGCCACAAGCTTTGGATTCTCTCCAAATGATCGAACACCAATCACTGGGTTATCAGGATTATTATTCACATCCATATCAGGTGCAAAGTTCATGTTAATGCCGATTGAGGCTAATTCCTCTCCAATCGCCAGTCCTACCCTCGAAGCTAATACAGGAGAATGAGTGGCACCCAATGCCATATTTCCAGGCATATCCGTTCCAGATTGCAGCCGAGTAACAGCTCCACCTTCCTGATCCATTGTCATCAGCAATCCATATTTCTCAGCTGCTTGTTGATAATCCGCAACAAGTCTCGTTGTTTGCTCTGTTGATACGACATTTTCTTGAAATAATATAACCCCACCTAAATGATACTTCTTAACAAGTGCGTAAATCTCTGGAAGCATTTTCGTTACATGACTGCCTTCCCACGTTCGGAAGTCTGGCATCAACATTTGTCCAACCTTTTCTTCCAGTGTCATTTTTTTTATGGCTTGATTGATTACGTCATACCTTTTCCCTTTTTTCTTCACAAGCTCACCTTGCTCCTTGTAACGAACACCAATCTGATCCTTTAATTTTCCTTTTGAAACCTCAATCTGCGCACTTCCCTTCTTACCTGTGAACTCTACATTTCCTAATTGATCAACCTTTGCTACCTTAGGATTCGTTGATTGCCATTTTACCTCTGATGTTGTGTGTTCAAAGTGACCATCTTCGTATCTTTGGATCGCTTTTAACACAAATAATTCCCCTGAAGTTGTTTCTATTTGCGGGATATTTTGAAAAACAATCAAGTCTTGGACCGTAGTATCCCTTGTCTTTGCTAGACCAGGACTCACTGCTACTAGCTGGGAAAAAACTATCACAATAATTACCATGTACATCCCAATCATTTTCATTTCTTGTCTCATTACACGTCTCCTCCTAACTTGTAATTCATAGTGTCCCCTGTTTAAGAAAAAATTACCTTTTAGGAGGCGATTACAAATAACATATCGAAAATTGATTAGCTCCGTCTATATTTCTTTAGTTCCTTTCGACCGCGATAAATTCTGAATATTAAGACTAAATCACCAGTTATAAAAGGCTCTTTTAGTAAATAGACATGAAAAAGAACAGCCTCCAAGGCTATCCTCATGCTTTCTCTATTATATTTCCTGCCTTTTTAATTGAACAATGCCTATTGCCAAAACAAGAACGATTAAGAAAAATACGCCAAGTAAAGGTCCTACTAAATCAATTATATTTCCTTTCATAAACTCATTAGCTCCATTTACCAAACCATGCGGCAAATACTCTACCCATCGTGCTTGTAGGAATTTAGGAACATTCATAATCAGCAAGTAAAGGACAATGGAGATAAACCCAGCTGTGACTGCACTTTTGGAAAAAGATGAAGCACAGATTGAGAGAGTGATAATTAAAACGATAATCGGGAGATAAAGCAAGAGGCCACCGATTGTATCTGCCCAAATTAAATTCTCTGAAAATAATAAGTTCGTATAATAAGCGGTTAACAGCATTCCAAAGATAAAACTCCCAACTGCAAGCAACGAATACGCCGACCATTTTGCGAGTAGGTAAACGGCTCTGCTGACTGGTTTGACAAGCACCATCGCTGCTACTCCTTTTTCTCTTTCACCAGCAATACTTCCCATTGAAATAAGAATTAATATAATAACACCAATTAGTTCAAAATTACTAAACCCAGCTGACATCATTTCTGATGTTGATAGTTCTGGAATTTCAATGACAGCCCCTTCCGGCATCTCACTCGCTAATAAATCGGGCAAAAGTTTCATTGAAATTGGAAAACTAATCATTAAGATAGCAAAAGCGATTGGAACGAAAATGATTTTGTACGTACTCATCAGTTCTTTCCATTCTTTTTGGAACATTCTCATGAATATCATCATATTAACGCACCTTCCTTAAAAAGATATCTTCCAAAGAAGGTGTATCTACCTGATAGGAAACAAGCATAGCACCTGATTGAGAAATAAGTTTTGGCAATTGAGCACTCGCTATAGGCATATCCTTTACAGTCAAAATGTAGTCATTAATGTTCACTTGAATATTTTTAACCCACTCCTGATCATCGAGAACCTTTGTTAACATTTGTTTTGCTTCTGATATTGAAAAACGAATGACTGGACTTGTATACCTTGATTTTAGTTCTTGTATATCAGATGCCAAAACAATTTCTCCTCTATCAATCATAATGATATGATCCGCTATCTTTTCAACATCTTCCAGTATATGGCTAGACATAAAAATCACCATGTTCTCCTTCAATTTCATAATCATCGTTAACATTTCATGACGTCCAACAGGATCTAAAGCAGAGACTGGTTCATCAAGAATTAACAGTTCAGGCTGATTCATTAATGCTTGAGCAAGTCCCAGTCTTTGTTTCATGCCCCCGCTATAGCCTGAAATTTTCCGATTGCGAGCCTCCCATATTCCACAATCCCACAATAAGCTTTCTACTCGCTTTTCAATCGTCTTCTTCTCTAAACGAAATAACTGGCCGACCCATTGCATCCATTCTTGACCCGTCATATATTCATAGAACGCTGGATGTTGAGGCAAATACCCCATTACCTCTGCTAATTTTTCTTTTTCTTTTTCCACATCCAAACCGTTCACTTTCACAATTCCCGAAGTGGGCTTCAAAAGTCCTGCCAATATTCGGATTGCTGTCGTCTTTCCAGCACCATTTCTACCAAGAAAGCCGAAACAACCATTTCCTTCAATTGAAAAACTAATTTCATTTAACGCCTGAAATGAACGATACTTTTTCGTTACATTTTCACAATGTATCATCATACATCTCTCCTCCCGAATCTCAAACTGTTTTTCTTCCGAGTATAAAGTAGACAATCGGACCAATTGTGCTAATCAGTAAAATCACTAGCACCCAAACAGGCTTATTCTCCCCCTTTACCATTCTCCTTTCTCGTTTGAATAAATCCCTGAGTGCAATTCCTTTTAAAATAAGTTCAAAAATAATAATTGGAAATAAAAGTTGAAGATATTCCATAATGGCTCTCTCCTTTTTAATTAGTTATTTAAGTAAATACTTAAATATATGAAATGATTGTAAAATCCGTTATTTTTTTATTAATAAAGGAAGCTATATTCATACATGTTTGAAATGAGTTTAATATGTCGACTAGTCCAATCAATTTTAGCGAACAAGAATATACTACATTTGTGTAGAGGGGGGTGTTTTCATGAGTCACGGAAATAGGAACCATTCTGGCAAGCATTCGAATAAGGATTGCTGTCACAAGTACAGCCATTGTTATTGGGATAATTTCTTGGATAATGTATTATATGAATGTTCTAATTGGGAAGATCGGTATGGAGGATCTAACCGAAGATAGTTTTATCTTGGACAAGTCTTGTTATAATCCTTTTCTGTTAGGATGAGAGAAACCATGTAAATTGCTGCATGGTTTCTTGTGTCTATTTTACTGTACTATCATTTACAGACAGCTCCATTACATCTCCTTCATCACCATATTTCTCAAAATCCCATAAAGGAGAGCGTTTTGGTGAGCTCATTAATAGACTTATCCAAAAGGTTACAAAGGTCTTTTATCACATTCACTCTATATCCATTCTCCGACATACCCAATACGAATAGACAATAGGTAAGATAATGATTAGAAAAATAACTGGAAACATGAATATCCTAACAAGAGAATCTGGTAAAAAAGGAGAAATTATAAATAAGAATCCAGCTAGAATAAAGATCCGTGACCCAAAGCGATGCGTCTTTTTCCAAACCGTATCATGACTCAATGTCCAAGGTGTTCTAATTCCGACAAAATAATTCGGTTTGACGGAATGCATATAATTTCCCAGCACAACAAACAAGAAACCCACGAGAAGCGGTACCATTTTTCCAATCGGAATGTCATAGCCTATTCCAGTAAAAATAACGAGGGCATTTATTAAAAAGAGAAAAAATAAGATGGCAATTATAATCATGGAATAGGATCTGGGATTTTTTTTATAATTTCTCCTTTTTGGATCTATTTTAGGTAAAAAAATCAACAATACATATAGCAAGATCATTATACTTACGTTCATCAGCAATGCATTAAATTTCGTTGCATACCCATCTGCGACTCCATTGAGATTCCAATGTATCGGTATTTGCGTTGGTAGCTGCTTATAGAATACAAGCCATAAGATAGCGGTGGCCACTATCAATAAGACAGGTAAAAGATGTTTCTTCATTTCTGTCCATCTCCTTTGTCGATAAAATCCAGTGCCCAGCTGATTAATTCCTGAAACACCGTCGTATTTAAAGAATAGACAACATACTGACCTTTTTTCTCATCCTGCACAAGATCAGCATTTTTCAATAATTTGAGGTGCTGGGAAATGCTCGGCTTTGTCATATTAAAATGATCTGAAATCTCCCCTGCTGTTAAATCTCGATCCTTCAATAAGTCCAAGATTTTTCTACGGGTCGGATCAGAAAGAGCCTTAAACGCATGATTCATAAGCTATTTCCTTTCGTATTCATTTATACATTTAAGTATTTAACTAAATACTACAATGAATTGATTTATTTGTAAATATGGTTTCTGTCTATTTTTTAGGAGATACAGAATACGTAGCTATAATTGATAACGGATGATACTAGTCAATTTAGTAAATTCTCGATTCGCTAAATTTGCGCGCCGGCGCGCAAATTTCAAATCTCGCTCGAAAAGTCTCCATTCCGGCGCGATACTCGGGATTCCCGCTCGTAATTATGCTTTTTTGGCGCGCAAATTCGAATTCTGGATCGTAATACTTGTAAAGTAGAGTATACGCATTACTTTTTGAAAAAAATCGGGCGTTCTTTTTGATATATTGAGCATAATTATTAAACCTATTTTAGAAAACAACTTATTATTCGCAACAATTGGTCTAATATGAAGTAAATAAAAAAATTCGGGTCCTAAAAAAGGATCCCCGAATTTTTCCATTAGCCTATAATAACTCTCTCTTTCGGATAATGATAATTTGTTTCCCTTTTCTTGCCGCCAATAATAAATAAGAATGAAGTAAGGCCAATTCTTCCTATGAACATCAAAATCATGAGAACGAATTTCCCAAAAATGCTAAGATCCGGGGTAATTCCCATAGACAGGCCTACCGTACCGAAGGCAGAGCAAACTTCAAAAACGATCTCGATTAGCTGATGGTGAGGATCAGAAATACTGATTGCGACGACCGAAGTAAAGCACATGACAATAGCCAATAGCGTAATGGCCAGTGACTTCATGATATCATCTTGATGAAGCTCTCGCTTAAAGACTTTGATATCACGATTGCCTTTAGCAAAATGATAAATAAATAATATGTTTAAAGCAAATGTTGTCGTTCGAATTCCTCCGCCCACTGAAGTCGGGGATCCGCCAATAAACATGAGAACACTCATAACTAAGAGCGTTGGCAGCGTAAATTCGGTCACATCCATCGTAGAGAGACCTGCACTTCTCGTCGTTGCTGCTTGGAAAAAAGCATAGAAAAAACTTTTATGCCATGTCAAATCCTTAAAATAATGTTGAAATTCAAATAGCAAAATAAGAATTGTTCCAATCACGAGAAGAATTCCATATGTTGATGTCGCCAATCTGGTAAATAGTGAAAAACGGAAAGGATGTTCAAAGTCGGTCTTTTTCCTAAATAAAAATTCCTTTACTTCAATTAATACCGGGAATCCAATCGCCCCAAGAATGATTAGTATAATTGTTATCAATTGCACAAAATAGTCGTTCGCATATGGAACAAGAGACTGACCAGTTATATCCATTCCGGCATTTGTTGTCGCAGTTACAGATGCAAACAAACCTTGCAGAAAAGCTTCCTTCCAAGTTGGATAATAGTTCAAGAAATGTACGCCTAGAATAAGCGCCCCTAAAAGTTCGATAAGAATAATAAGCTTGATTATTTCCCTAACTAATTGAACGAGTCCGGATAATGCGAGCTGATTATGATCGACCATTATTAACTGTCGTCCACGTAACCCGATTTTCCGTCCTAAAATCATCCAGAAGAATGTGCTAATGGCCATAATACCAAGGCCAGCGAATTGCAAGACGATCATAATGACAAAATACCCAAATACACTATATGTTTCCGAAATATTAAAAACAGTCAAACCTGTATCACTTACCACACTTACAGCTGTAAAGACTGTATCAATAAAGGACACTTCTACTCCAGGCTTATGTACTGCCGGAATACTGAATAATAAAATTGATATAGTTACGGCCATTAAATAATAACCTGTAATAATCTTTGCAGGTGACAGTTTCTCCAGCCTGCTTTTTATGTTACTCCACATTGATTACATATCCCTTCATTTTTTTCATATCCCCTATCATAAAGAATATCAGATGTATTTGAAAGTACCATTTATATATTTTATATCTTTTATTTTTGGCCGTGTTAAATCGTTCTTTTGATTTTTTTAGTGTAGTATGGAAGATCTCAAAGTATGTATTCCATTCTTCTTCGGATAACCGTTCAATTAAGATCCATTCATATTTTTCATCGCTACAAGTATGGTCATCAGAAAGGAAGTCTAAGCGTCTACCATCTAAAAACAGTGAATTTAGTTAGCTAATTAACGCATAAATGAGGATATTCCATAAAGTGAAACTTCAATCAGTGGGGGTTTTCTTCATCCCCCACTGATTGTTAGTTGAACCAATCGGGCGTTTACGGGCAGTTATCCCCCACCTACGCTTCTTCGATTCCTCAAACCTTGAGGTGGGGGTTTTACTGCCCGTTAATGCGGGATAAATAAAAGGTCCGACCTCGCAACTACTGCACACAGCTTAATTAAAGTGTAAGAAACACTATATACTGTGTAGCGAGTGCTAGGTCAGACCCTTTTGGGGTATCTCATTGGTTTACGCTTACGGCTATCTAAATTTTCTTAAACAACAATAATCTCTGATATTTCCTCTTCTGTTTTTATTAATTTTAAAAGATGACGCACTGCATAAGCAAACCCATCTTCGTCATTTGTCTTTGTTATTAAATCCGCTTTTTGTTGAATATGAAGGGGGGCATTTCCCATTGCAACTGACTTAGTTGCTACCTCAAATTGGGCAAGATCGTTGCCCCCATCACCAAAAGCATAAATCTCATCAAACGATAGATTCATAATTTCTTGATATCGAAACAATGCTTTCCCTTTATGTGCTTCATGTGAAGTAATTTCTAAATTATTAGGGAATGAAGAAGCCATTGTAACATCATCGGTATCCACTAATGCCTTTATTACTTCCTCAATTCTTTCCACATCTTCTTGGTGGACCAAAGCAATTAATTTATAGATTTTAAGATTGTCATGTTTTAAAATGTCATCGTAATTATATTCCTGAAATAGAGTATTCAGTTCTTCTTTACTCTTATGATGTAGTGGTGGCAAAGTAGAAGGGAATCCACCATAATTCGTATAGACAAGAATACCCACCCCTAATTTTTGCAAAATAGAGAATATCTTTTTATATGTCGAAATAGAAAGGGTTGCTTCATATAATATCTCTCCGCTTTCTGAGTACAGAACAGAACCATTTACGCAAAAAATCGGAACATCCATCTTTTGTACGGCTTTGAGTTTTATGACATCCGCATAAGCTCTTCCCGTATTCAAAATGAGCTTATAACCTTTTTCATTTAATTCTTCTAAAGCTCTTATATTTCCTTCAGTAATTTCATCTTGAGGATTTAACAACGTACCATCTAAATCAATTGAAATACATTTCATCTTCATCCCAATCCCTTTCTTCTCTTTATATTTCTATATACGTCCATTCTATCTCAAATGAAAGGTTAATTCTCCTGTTTTTATATGTCAAAGAGATTTAACTGTTCCACACCCAACTAAAAACCAATAATATGTATTTTGTTAAGATTATTATTTTCTATCAGGAACCCACCTATTAGAAATTTCTATTCGATATCAATTCAAAATTCCCCTCTAACTTTACCATATTATTAAATATGTGTTTCATTCTTCATAAATACGCATGAATTATTTAAAAATCTTTGATACATATACTTACATTAAAAAGCGGAATCTAACGTGAAGAAACCGACCTATAATTAGGTCGGCTTTTTTAAACGTTTTAGCAGTATCCACCATATCCGTATCCTGGAGCAGCTCCTCCGCCAAATCCACCACAGAAACTAGCTCCAACAATGATTAGCAGAATAAACAAAACAACGATAAAGGCGAAACCTCCGCCAAAGCCAAAACCACCATCTACACAACCTGACATACACAAACATCTCCTTTTTTTTGAGGAGGTACTTACATGGGTTAATTGTATAGTATGTTTATCTTAGGTAATTGACACAATAAAGTGAAACTTCAATCAGTGGGGGATTGCTACCCGTTAATGCGGGATAAAGTTTCTTCTAATGTATTCAATTCTCAAATGTGCCTTTGACTATTGCTTCGCCGTTCTCGACCATTTTCTGTCCCATTGCAAAGACCGTATCAATTTTGTACGTTTCTTTGTTTAGTAAGATTAAATCCGCATCTTTCTTCGCTTCTATACGGCCTTTTCCTGCTAATTTTAAAATACTCGCTGGATTTTCTGTGACCACTCTAACTGCATCTTCAATCGACACACCGTCCCAAATAATCGCATCAACAACCGCCTCGTAAAGGGACATACATTTCCCAACATTCAACCCAAGCAGGTTTCCACCCCCATCAAAGTTCGGAAGACTCGCTTGTCCATCAGAGGTAAACGTAATTTTCGTAGGTTCGACACCTGCATCCAATGCTTGTTTTAAGGCTGTACTTGCTTTTACTTCTCCACCATCCAGAAATTGTTGGACAGTGCTTGTTGTGAAATCTATATAGCCCCCTTTTTTGGCAAAGTTAATTCCTGCTTCAAATAGGTGAGGATTTCGATTGATATGCGTAGGATAGAACTGACTAATTGGAAGTTCTGTTTTTTCTACTACTTCCTCGATTACCTGTAAATGATCATGGCTATCTCCCACATGGATATTCACGATACCTGATTTCCCGGATAAAAGGCCACCATTTCTAGCTTGGGAAGCAAGTTTAGCAATTTCCTCCACAGTCGGCTGTGAGGAACGATGGTCCGCAATTGCAATTTCCCCAACGCCAATAATTTTATCAACTAAGATAAGATCGTCTTCTATTTTGCCTGTCAGTGTTTTCACCGGTACTTGATATGAGCCTGTCTGCACAAAACAGGTGATGCCTTCTTCTTCAAGTGCTCTTGCTTTTGCCAATAAAGCAGGCATCGTCCTTGTCGTACCGTCCGTGCCAATAACTCCGACTAACGTTGTAATTCCTGCGAGCGTTGCATCTGTTAGCTGAATTTCAGGTGTTCGCGTCTTATAACCACCTTCTCCACCACCGCCAATGAGATGAACATGCGCATCGATAAATCCTGGAACGACTAACATTCCAGTGGCGTCGATTACGTCAATTTCGACGAAATTTTCTGGCCTTTCAATTGTATCTTGCACAAATCCGATTTGCTTCCCTACCAACAAAACATCTTTTTTACCTAGATAATCTGGGGCATACACTTCACCATTTTTTATTAAAGTTAACATGATAGTCTTCCTTCCTATATAAAACTACTGCCTTTTATCATTTCGCAAACCACTAGGTACCTTTTATCATTATACCTATGAAAGGTTTTACTTATTAAAAGCTCGGGTACATATCTATCATATCCAATCAAAACGATGGAAAATCGAAGTACAGAACCTAGCTTAATTCATTCCATAAAAGGAGGCTTCAATTATGAAACAAACTATATCTCAAATTACGATTAACGAACAACTAAATATCCGGCAAATCACGGAATTATTCCACGTCATAAAGGACTATCCCGGCTCCATTACCTTCCAATGTGAAGATCGTACTGTGCAGCCAGAACGTTTATCTAAACTTGTTTCTTTCATGCTTACTTTAAAAGATTGCAAACAGCTAAAAATACATATAGCCGGAAACCATATTCAACATGTCATATCCAAAATCAAAAATTGTTGTCAGCCTAGCCAACAACATCGAGAAACTTCATACAACATTTACATAAATAAGAAACAGAAACTTCAATCAGTGAGCGTCTTTTCATCTCCCACTAATGCTTAGTCACGTTCTAGTATCGCTAAAACGCAAACTATCCATAGATAAAGCGACACGAACTAAGGTTCAACGACCCAAACTTACCAATCAGGGTTTTACAGGCTATTAAACCAGAATAAAAATCTTGTGAGAACTCAATTAACATTCAGTGTTCGATCATGGATAAGAGGAAGTGAACAAATGAGAACAATATTTATGATTATTGGTGCAATCGTGGTAATTGGTTTTCTTATTAACCTAATTTTTTAATAGAATTTCAACAAATCATCTCATATTTATAAGGCGAGTTACCCAAAAGGGTCATGATTTCACACTCTTCACATCGTTTATTATGTCATTTGCATGTAATCTAAACGGAGTAGAGATGGAATCTGACTCTTTTGTTATAGGTCAGCCTCTTTCACAGTTGCATAGGTGACTATTTGTATCGAATAGTACAAATCTAAGTGACTGTTTTGACGCTTTTTCTTCACAACCTATTGATTGCTTTTCTTTATTTCTTAAGCAACTTCTCCCACCATTTTTCCCATGAATCCTTCAGTTCACTTCCTTTATCACGCCAATATTGTTCACGTTCTTGCTTTTCTAGTTCTTTTTTCCGTTCCTCTATTAGAGGTTTCAAGCTTGCAACATTAAAGGATTCCGCTTGCTGATTTAAAAGGACATTCGTCATAACCTTTTGGAAAATAAGTGCTGTTCCTTGACTACTATGGGTGGTTAAATAATGATCTTTATCTGAACGATCATAGCCTGCCCAGACCGCGCCGACTAATGACGGCGTATAGCCTACGAACCATTGGTCTTTTACACCACTTTTGACACCAGGAATTGTCACTTGTACAGAGCCTGTCTTACCAGCAATTTCATAGCCCCGAACTGCAGCATTCTTTCCCGTGCCAGATTCAACAACGCCTAAGAGCAAACGATTCATTTGGTCCGCCACTTTTTGCTCAATAACCTTCGTACTTTTTTCTTTCCATACTGCAACTTCTTGACCTTTTGCATTTTCAATTTTCACGATTGAATGAGATTCGACTCGCTTACCATTATTTGCAAAAACGGAGTAAGCTTCAGCCATATCCTGTGGGGATACTCCTCTTTCCATTCCACCAAGTGCAAGCGATAGATTCCGGTCATTTTCAGTCAACGGAATGCCAAATCGTTTGAGTGCATGGATGGATTTTTCGATTCCAATTTCGTTCATTAGCCAAACGGTAGGAACATTTAATGATTTAATAAGCGCTTCATATAGCGGGACTTCACCTACATATTGACCATTAGCATTAGATGGCTCATATCCTTTAAAGCTCATTTTTTCATCTACTAATAAATCGGTTAGCTTATACCCTGCTTCAAGTGCTGGTGTATACACAGCTAACGGCTTGATTGTAGATCCCGGTGAAGCCTTTAATTGAGTCGCGATTGTAGCCAAGAAATTGGTGCTCCCCTCTGCCACCCATTAGAGCATTTATTCCACCCGTTTTCGGGTTAATCAATACCATACCACTTTGAACAAGCGCATCTGTCACTCCTTTTGGAAAGTTTCCATCGTTTTCATACACTTCTTCTAAAGCTTGTTGGATATGTTGATCAAGAGTTGTATAAATCTTATAACCCCCTCTCAGCAGTTCATCAATTTCCAGATTATATTTTTTCGAAGCCTCTGTTAACACCACATCGATAAAATAAGGATATTTCCCTTTCAATTGATCGCCTTTTTGATTATGGGCTAAAATAATTTCTTCACGTTTCGCTTGCTCAGCTTGCTCTAAATCGATAAATCCATTCGTCACCATCCTCGTCAGAACAAGATTTCTCCGTTTCAGTGCAGCATCATAGTGGTTATATGGATCAAGCTTTGTCGGGATATTGATTACTCCTGCAAGCATAGCCCCTTCCGATAAAGATAAGTCATTCACATCTTTGCCAAAATAAATCCGTGCGGCTTTTTTTATTCCCCAAGCACCATGACCGAAGTAAATTTGATTTAAGTACATTTCTAATATCTCATCTTTGGAATATTCCTTCTCTACTTCTCTCGCTATAAAAAATTCCTCAAGCTTCCTTTTAAATGTACGATTCTGTTCTAGTAAAGCAATTTTTATTAATTGTTGAGTAATTGTACTTCCGCCTTCAACTACTTTGCCGGCCTTCATATTCACATAAACGGCGCGGAAAATCCCTTGATAATCAATACCAGTATGTTTATAAAAACGATGATCCTCAATAGCGACTACAGCATTCTTCACATGGTTAGGAATATCTTCTATTGAAGCTCCTTCTGTTTTATTAGCGGTTATTTTACTAGCAAGCTCACCGTCCACATCATAAATTTCTGTTGACCGCTTAAGTTCTGTTGTTAAAAGACTAATATCTGGCCTGTAAAAAGTTAAAAAAACCACAGCTATCAGTAGAACTGCGGAAAATGAAATAAGTCCAATATGAAAAAGATAAGATAGCTTGTTTTTATTGAATATTTTAATAAAAAAATCTTTCATTTGCCCCTCCTGAACTTAAAAATGAATGTGTTTATATGCCTATACTACTAGAGGATGTTCAAAAAGTCCGGTAAAAATAGCTGTCGAATTGCTTCAAAGCTCTCTCTCTCTCTCTCTGGTCCTCACTCACGTATTACTGCATACGCTCCGGTCCTCTCGAGATACGCTTCTCGAACTCCTCGGCTCTTTTTGAACACGCACTACTATAGATACATACTTTTCTTACCCATCCTTTGCCAAAGTTCCATATTGTTTTATGACTCCTTTCTATTTATTTAATAACAGGTTATGATATCCCAAGAGGTTGATTTTCAGTCATTTCAGCTATGCATGGAAAATATTTAATGACCATCCTGTCAAAAAAAAGGGTTTTTTAATCTATTGGCGAAAATACATATACAATGTCGGATTTTTCAATTGGAGGTTCAAATGATATCCATTAAAGAATCAGCGATTGATTTTCTCATAACTAATAAAAACAAAATATTCAATGAATGGAACGAACAAATCTTTTATTCTCCAGAAGATCCTTTTTACGATAAAATCCCATTGCATTTTGGACAGTTTATTGAGCTATTGATTCAATCTTTCATGCACAAGGATGCTCATACAGATCATGCGGTAAAACAGCTTGCACATACCATAGCAGACGAACGATTACAAGCCGGAACACCTATTGTGGATTTTATTAATCATGTTTCAAGTGGACGTTCCATTCTTATACATCATTTATTGCTACAGAACATGTCTACAGTAGAAAGTCAATCGATCTTAAAATTAATGAATTCTTGCATAGATCAATTTTTATTTGATTCAATTTCCTACTATTCGAAATTACAGTCGGAAATGGTAAAGGACCATTGTGATACTCTAAGTCAAACTCATAAAGAGAGACTTACCCTTCTCGGAAAAATGACGTCCAGTTTTGTTCATGAATTTAGAAATCCACTTACTTCTATTATGGGATTTGTTCAGCTCCTTCAGGCGGAAACACCTGATATAAAATATTTAGACATTATTTCAACTGAACTTCAACAGCTAAATTCGAGGATCACTCAGTTTTTAGATATCTCAAAAAAGGAAACACAAGAATCAGAAAAAAATATATTTGATATTGGCCACTTAATTCAAGAGGTAATTGAATTCCTCTATCCAAGCATTCTTGAAGTGAATGCAAACATTAATACGAAACTGGCGAACAATATCTTAATTTCTGGTTCAAAAGAAGAATTTCGTCAAGTTCTATTAAATATTATTTTAAATGCTTTAGATGTATTATCCATTGAGAATGTGAATCCTATGATTGATATTTCTACAACAGAAGAACGATCAAAGCAACTGACCATAAACATTTCCAATAACGGTCAAAAAATTCAAGAGGATATGATTCGCGATATTTTCAAACCATTCATTACAACCAAAGAACGCGGTACAGGACTTGGATTATTTGTATGCAAAGAAATCATTGAAAAGAATCAAGGTTCTTTAACATGCAGTTCCAATGATGTACTAACAACATTTACGATTCGAATGCCTTGTGTATGATTGATGATTATTGACTTCATGATGCTATTTTCCTCATTATTTTTCTGTATTTTCCAGCCTGGATCAATAAATGATTGTGGCTTTTTTTTTGATCTTATCTTCATTCGTTAGAAATCGACCGTTTAATTTTGACTGAATGTCTATTTTTTTTATAAAATAGAGTGAAGTGAATTAGGTAATACCTATATATAGGGCTAAATATCGTGGATCATTGGCCTTTAATCAATACTTATTTATAGCTATAAGTATGAAAGAGATCACGTATTCATTTTGACATAATTTATTGGGAGGTGACCGGTACGAAATAATTCGTACGATCTAGTGAGATGTGACGTTTTAACAAACTTTATTTCCCTCTTTCTTAATACGAATTCTTTTCGTTCCTTAGCGTTTGGACATAGTAAAAATACTCTTGGTAATCATACTGATTATTTTAACCGCTTTTTTTGTTGCATCAGAATTTTCTATTATCCGTGTTCGGGGTTCAAGAATTAATCAATTAATTGAGATGCAACATCCGAAAGCACCCGCAGTCAAGCAGGTCATATCTAATTTAGATGAATATTTATCTGCCACTCAACTTGGGATTACCATTACCGCCTTAGGTTTAGGCTGGCTTGGAGAACCAACGATGCGGCATATTCTCAAACCGATTCTTGAAATATTTCATATACCAGCGCAATTCAGCCAAATTCTAAATTTTCTTATCGCATTCTCAATCGTCACTTTTTTAAATGTTGTCGTTGGGGAAATGGCACCGAAAACAATTGCTATTCAAAAAGCAGAGCAAGTAAGTCTGCTAGTATCGAAACCTCTCATTTGGTTCCATAAAATTGCATTCCCGTTCATTTGGGTTTTAAACCATTCAGCTGGCTTTATTACTAGTATCATTGGCATAAAGCCATCCTCAGAAAGTGATGTTGCTCATTCAGAGGAAGAATTGAAAATGTTATTATCCGATAGCTACAATAGCGGAGAAATTAATCAATCCGAATATAAATATGTGAATAATATCTTTAATTTTGACAACCGAACTGCGAGAGAAGTCATGGTTCCTCGTACCGATATCGTCAATTTTTCAAAAGATGATACGCTACAAGATTTTATCCAACATGCGAAAGACTTAAGGTTTACCCGTTATCCGATTGTTGAAGATGACAAGGATCATGTTGTTGGACTGGTGAATATTAAAGAAATTTTTTCTGATATTACTAAAAATAAAAAAGTGAAAGCCATTACCCTAGAAGCATTTACACGACCTATTATCCGAGTGATGGAGAATACCCGGATTCAAGATTTACTTATAAAAATGCAAAAAGAGCGAGTTCACATGGCGATACTCATGGACGAATATGGCGGTACAGCAGGCTTGGTAACCGTTGAAGATATATTAGAGGAAATAGTCGGTGAAATTCGCGATGAATTCGATGTAGATGAAATTCCTCCCATCCGCCAAATAACAGAAGAGCATTTTATCGTTGACGGTAAAACCCTGCTTTCGGACATCAATGATAAACTGGGGATTCACTTGGAAGACGAGGACATTGATACTATTGGCGGTTGGGTTCTAACACAGAATTACGAAATCCAAACAGGCGATTGTTTAGAAGCAGAATCTTTTACCTTCAAAGTAAATAAAATGGAAGATCATATGATTCGCTATATTGAAATTCAAAGAGTCCTGATAGAGGATAAACAAGTTCTTTCCGAAGAAGGATAAGAAAGATCAACATGCTTGTACCTGGAAAAATATCTCAAAGGATCCCCCGTTTTTTTCACCTTTTTCGTGTTACATACACGTAAGATAGGGTCAGATCCTTTGATTTCTGCTTTATCCCGGTTCAACTAACCATCAGTGAGGATGAAAAAAACACTGATGGTTAGTTGAACTTTATTTTCTTTTGGATACGATGATGATTGGCGGTTCTTGTTTTCTTTTCCAAAGCGTATAGATAATGGCTCCTATTATTGCTACGATAATAATCGGCAGAACGATTGGCTGAGCAATATGTTTGATCTGTGACCAATTCTCACCAAGCATATTACCTAGCAATAAAAACAGGATTGTCCATGGTATCATAGCCGCTATCGTATAGACAGTAAATTTCACGAATGTCATTTTGGCAATCCCTGCTGGAATCGAAATTGCATGGCGTACAATTGGAATAAATCGCGCAGTAAATACGACACCCACGCCATATTTCTCAAACCATTGTTCTGCAGCATCAATTTGCGTTTCTTTAATGAAAATATATTTCCCATACTTAAGTAAAAATGGCCGACCTCCAAAATACCCCGCCCAATACAAAAACAACTGAGCAAACGTCCCTCCAATAACACCAGCAAACAGTGCACCCCAAAAGTTAATTACGCCAGTGCCGATTAAATAGCCCCCAAACCCCAGCACAAGCTCACTAGGAATAATCTCAATCATCAAGCCTAATGCAATGCCTAGGTAACCCATCTCTTGAAAGAACAATAATATATTCATAATCAAATTTGACATCGTAAACTCCTAGTCTTCATTGTTTTATACATAGTATATAAGCTTGGCTCTACTTTTATTCTTGCTGAGTAATGCAAAAAAAAGAGGCTTTCCCAAAAATAAGGGTCAGACCTCACACTCTATACCTAATAGATGTGGAGTCTGACCCTTTCGTTACGGGACAACCTCAGTTATTGACTTATACAATGGTCTTTTACTTCTTTATCTGTGATGGTTGAACTTGCTGGATACCGACAACTAATAAGCTTGGATCTACTTGGTATAAATTCGAGAAAATATCATGACGTGACTTCGTTTTTGCAATATTGATCCCTTTACTTCTTAATTTCTGGATGCAATGATTCATTATCTGAATTCACCTCATTCGTTTTTCCATTTTTTTGTTATACCCCAATAAATAACTACTTAAATCGATTTTATCCATATGAATCTAATTATTTACTTGCAATTTCAATCACTTTTTCTGGCATAACATGCAAACCGTTCGCAGTTACATGAACAACAACGTAGTATTTTCCCTCTTCTTCAAATGTATAGCTGCTACTGTAATCCCCTTTAGCCATATGTTCGGCAGGTAGCATTTTTCTCTCATCTTGTCCCGCTTTACGAACCTCAAAGACCACATCGTCAGCTTCTTCTACCGCCTTCGATCCTTGCATGACTGAAGCAACCAGTTTCACTTCTGTACCACTTTCCTTTGCCCCTTCTATTTTAATCACAGCGGTCAAAGGAATCAGTTGACTACTGACTTCTTCTCCTTCAGGTTGAGCTTTTGCTTGGCAAGCTACAAGCATCATGCTTAATAATACCCCTATTATTATTTTTTTACTCATCTTTTCTCACCTTCTATTATTTATCACACTTTTAGTCATAATTGCCCAGTAAACATGACATCATACGTATTTTTTCCAAGAAGAAGATTCAAACTTACCAATCCAAACATTCATGAGATCTTTTGAAAAAGGCTAATATATGTTCATAATAAGCCATATAGTTAAAATAATAGCGATATTAGGTCATTTTTATAGTTTGACGATATGGCTTTCCTTTTCTATAATAAACGTATTTACTTAATTTTTAAGCAGGGGTGATTAGATGGGGTATTAATGAATGGACGAATAAACACACAATTTTTCCTTGACCAAAATGCAGGTAGAAATATTATTCTTATCGCAAGACAGGTCAAAGTTATTTCCCGTCCGTATGCCACTGGTCACTGCGCTTAATTTCAACGGTGCAAAAATTATACGAATTTACCAAACAACTTATTTTTTAATATCTTAGGAGGTGGACTCCTTATTCGTCTTCGCGACGAGTTAAGGGAGACTATTTGGACATAATAAACTTGGTTTTCATAGCCATTTTAATTGCTTTGACGGCATTTTTTGTAGCCTCGGAGTTTGCGATTGTGAAAGTGAGAAGTTCAAGAATTGATCAGTTGGTCGATGAAGGTAGAATCAATTCAGTCCCAGCTAAGCATGTTATTTCCAATCTAGATGAATACCTTTCAACCTGTCAGCTTGGAATTACTGTCACAGCTCTCGGACTTGGGTGGCTCGGCGAACCGACGATTGTAGAGTTGCTTAAACCTTTATTGACGCAATTTGACATGCCAACTTCTGTTACACATTTCATATCGTTTGCCATTGCTTTCGCTTTTATTACCTTTATTCATGTGGTAGTTGGCGAATTGGCACCGAAAACTGTAGCCATTCAAAAAGCTGAGCAAATAACCTTACTTGTAGCTAGACCATTGATTTTATTTAATAAAATCTTGTATCCATTTATTTGGATTTTAAATGGTTCAGCTAGGTTGCTCGTGAAATTGTTTGGAATTGAGCCTGTTTCAGAAAATGAATTGGCCCATACAGAAGAAGAACTTCGTATAATCGTGTCTGAAAGCTATAAAAATGGTGAAATTAACCAATCAGAGTTTAAATATGTGAATAACATTTTTGAATTTGACGATCGGATTGCCAAAGAAATTATGGTACCTCGTACTGAGATTGCGACCCTATCGATTAATGATACGATAGAAGAATTTTTCAGCGTGATGTCAAAAGAAAAATATACCCGCTATCCTGTGATTGACGGCGATAAAGACCACGTCATTGGGATGGTTAATATTAAGGAACTGTTCACCGAAATGATTGCAAATAAAACACAATCCACCCAAACAATTGAACGTTACGTTCGTCCAATTATTCGAGTGATCGATACAATTCCAATTCATGATTTACTAGTGAAGATGCAAAAAGAACGTGTTCATATGTCTATTTTAATGGATGAATACGGCGGAACTTCCGGATTAGTGACAGTTGAAGATATCCTAGAAGAAATCGTAGGCGATATTCGTGATGAGTTTGACCTTGACGAAATTCCTGAAATTCAGAAAATGAAGGAAGATCATTATATTCTTGATGGTAAAGTGTTAATCAGCGAAGTGAATGATTTGATAGGACTTGAAATCATCGATGAAGATATGGATACAATCGGCGGCTGGATCTTATCAGAGAATTACGAGGCTAAGCAAGGCGATATCATCGAACATGAAGAGGTTTGCTTCAAAATAAAAGATATGGAAGACCATCATATCCGTTATATAGAAATCTACAAAACAGTAAAAACGACCAATGAAGTGAAAGAGTTTCCACAGCATGTAAATGTGCATAAACAAGGAAAAGCACAGCCTTCTACTGAAGTCGTTTCATAAAGATGAAGAATGAGGAAAGGATCGGATCCTTTCCTCATTTTTACTTTATACCCTCCATTTAATCGAACTAGCAAGTAAGAAAAGGAGATTTCCCCATCTGATTGGCAATCTTAAATCAATTCACCTTCACTTTTAGAGAATAAGCCATGCAATCAGAAGCGTAGCCGCTAGTATTTGGACAACTGACAATAACCCAATATAGATGGCGACCTTCCCACCTTGTTCAACTAAATCTCTCATTTTTATTCTCAATCCGATTCCCGCAAGAGCTACTACTTCAAGAAAAGTTCCGGTATTTTGTATCACTTCCTGCAGTAGGCTCGGAAAGGCAAATAGGCTATGTAATGCACATAGTAGTAAAAATCCTGAAATATACCAAGGGATTGGCAATTTTATTTTTTTACTCTTCTCCTTTTCACTCTTCTCAACAGGGGCTTTCTTGCTATATCTCATCAACACATAAATGACAACACCAAGCAATAAGATCCTGACCATTTTATACACCGTAGCTTCTTCCTTTACGACTTCACTTACCATACTTCCACTTGCTACAACTTGTCCAACTGATTGAAGCACCCCTCCAATCAATGCTGACGATGGTTGCATCTCTTGTTTATATAGCAATGTTGTTACAAGGGGTAAAACAAACATGAGGACAGTGCCGGTTAAATTGACAACAGTTATGGCAAGTGATTTTTCCTTTTCCGCAGCTTGAATAACAGGGGCTGTCGCAGCAATCGCTGAAGATCCACAAACAGCATTTCCGCTCGCCATTAATAGCCGAAAGTTTTCTGGAAGTGCTAACTTTTTTCCAATCCAAAGCGCAGCCATCAGCGTTATTGCTATTTGTAACAGGATAAAAGTCACTCCAGAAAAACCAATTTCTACAATTGAATGTAAACTGATAGAACCGCCTAATAAGATAATTGCATAATAAAGCAATTTAGATTCTGAATATTTCGTTCCTGCATTGAACCGCTTCATCTTACCAGTACCAATATTGCCGACAATAATCCCGGCAATAATTGCAAATGTTCCTGCTCCAAATAAAGAGAATGTATTTGCGATTAAGATGGAGAAACAAGCGATTACGAGACATAAAACTAAACCTGGTACGATTTCTTTCACTTTAGTCATTCTTAATCCTCATTTCTAGGTGCGCTAAACAAAAGGCTCATTTTATCATAAGGCCTATTAAAGTTGTATTCAATCCCAAAATTCTTTTCACCTTCTTTTCTATTTTGGGATAAAATTAAAGATGCCCTTCCCCACTTTATTATCCAAACCTATTTTTTAATAAAGCGAAACTTCAATCAGTGGGGGTTTTGACTTTCCGTTAATACGGGATAAATTGAAATAAGCATCGTAGTTTACACTAACTTTATTAAAGCGTAAACGAAAAAAAAAACAAATAAAGATGTCCCGTATCGAAATTGGACACCTTCATTGATATTTTTCTAATTGTACAAGTCCTTACTTAATCCATTTTTCCATAAACACCAATTCATCTGTGTTATACCCGAGATTTTCATAAAAGCCAATTACTTTTGAATTATCGTATTCAATCAAGAGATTGATTTTTTTACAACCAATTCTTTTTAACCTCTGTTCTAATTCTTCCATAATCAATTTACCCACTCGTTTTCCTTGATAATCAGGATGAACAGCTAAATGATTGATCCAGCCCCGGCGTCCATCATACGAGCCCATCACAGACCCAACGATTTTCTCGTTTTCTTCTGCAACTAAAAACAACTCTGAATCTCTTCCTACTTTATGTACAATCCCTTTGAGTGAATCTGAAGCTGATACTGTAATTCCTGCCTGTTCCCAAACATTTGCTACCTCTACATAGTCCCCTAATGTAAACTCGCGTATCTTCATTGAACATCCTCCGTTACGATTCATTTATTTGTCGTATTCATCCATATGTATTTTTCATTCACATGATTCTGATAGTCATTTTTTTTCTTCTTCAGGATATTCGTACGCTTTTTGCTGTCAAGTAACTTGCCATTTATTCAGCATTAGTAATTTGTTCAAAGTATTGTTAGTACCGCGTTCATATTGAATTTAGATAAAATCTGACAGCTTTCAACATTTTTCTAGCTGCATAACTTAATTTTTTGTCAGGAGCAAAATCCCTGCATTTCTATAATTGGGTAATATCGTAAAATGATCATTCATTTCTTTTTGCATTATAATTCTATCATTTTCTCATTATTATGAAAACATTATTTGTGAGATATCAAAAAAGACGTGTGCCAATTCACACGCCTTACAATATGCTCTTTACGTATTTTCCAGAACTTCCATGAAGACTTAACTGTTTAAGTCGTATAGCTGACCTTTTACCATAAAAACAATATTTTCGGAAATATTCGTTACATGGTCACCGACTCTTTCTAGATCGCGACAAACAAATGATAATTGGGCAACTTGAGACGTTACTTCAGGATTTTGAGCAATATATTCTAATAACTCTTGGGTAAGTTTCCCATACATTTCATCAAGCTCATTATCAAGCTCTGCTGTTTCTCTGGCCTTTTCCTCGTCTTGTACATCATAAGCCAGCATGACTTGATTTAGCATGGAAGCTGCTTTTTCAGCCATCAAAGGAATGTCATATAATGGTTTAAATAATTCCTTTTCGCCTATACGAATGGTTGATTTTGCAACATTTACAGCCAAATCCCCTATTCTTTCTAAATCTGTTGAAATCTTTATGCTTGAAATTATTCTCCTTAAATCTGATGCAACAGGTTGTTGCTTAGCAATAAGCCAAATAACCTTTTCGTTTATTTCCTGATCAATTCGATTAATTTTATAATCTTTATCAATAACCTTTAGAGCTCGATCAATATCCTGCGCGACTAAAGCTTCTATGGATTCATGTAATGCATTAGCTGCTCTTGTCCCCATTTCAAGCACCAAATTTTTAAGTGCAAAAAGCTCTTCTTCAAACCCTTGACGAACACTCATTATTTATCCTCCTTTTATTAAACCAAAACTGTATTCCTAATCTTAGCTTCTATGTATTAAAGCATATAATAGAAGGATCATGATTTTCAACAAATTTACATAACATTTACATTCCTCATTTGTTTCAGCAATAGCCAACTATTAAATGACAATTGCACCATCATCTCTAAGACGATTAACATAACAACGATTCGCCCGTTCAAACTCCAGTAAACGCTCTTCAACTCTTCTTCCTTGTTTATCAGGATACAACGTTTCGTTCCCATAGTGTGGAAAAATCCGTACATCCGTTAGCGCTAAACCTGTTAAATCATCCAAGCCTACCGAATCCATTTCTGGAGAGAAATGTTGCATCAACTTAATATCAGGGCCAAGAACGATAGAACCTGTGCCTACTCCTATCAGCAGCCCACCATTTTCGACAAACTCTCGAATAACCGTATCTGCCCCACTCCTTTTGAGATGATGCAATAAATAAAATGGATTACCGCCATTCAAATAAATGACATCTGATTGCCGGAGTGTCTCAGGTTCTTCAAACTCAATATCTACAAAACGAACATTCTTCATTCCCATTTCATGAAAATCACGCAATATCTTTAAAGCACACTCGTTATTCGATTTCTCATTAATTGAAGCTGTCGTTATTATGGATATCCTAGCATCCTCCGGTTTAGTTTTAAAACATTGCAAAAAACGACTTCTAATTGCATCTGTATAAAAACCAGCTGATGTTAATAAAATTTTCCCCATCGACTCTCCCCCTTGCTTTCTACGTTTAACAGTTCAGCAGCGATTAGGAAAACTCCTGCTGTATTTCCCAAGATATTCATCATCACTTGTCTCTAATCCTATTTTTTCTCTAGTAAATATTGCGGAATGGGCAAACTAGATCCATTGTAGAGCTACACCCTTCAGATGATCACGCTTTCTCTTTGGTTTTGAGGCAACCGCCTGTCTTTAATTAGGTAGCTATGTACTCTATTCATTGCCAAAGACGGATGCTATAATCAATTCCGTTGCATTTTCACACGCTTCCTATTTAATCAAGTCATTTTCTGTGGAAAAAAGGGGCGGAGCTTCGCAAAACCAGCGCAGCAAAGCCACCTTCATTAGGTGATGCAATTTGAGAACCTGAACCTTTTTCATCGATTTAGTTAGGATTAGATGCTCATGAATATTTTTTAGATAAAGGAGTGTTTATTTGAATACCGCTAGATTAAAACAAGAATGGTTTGGCAATACACGTGGCGATATCCTATCGGGCATTGTTGTTGCATTAGCCTTAATTCCCGAAGCGATTGCATTTTCAATTATTGCAGGCGTTGATCCGATGGTTGGCTTGTACGCCTCATTTTGCATTGCAATTATCATTGCCTTTGTAGGTGACCGCCCTGGAATGATTTCAGCCGCTACTGGAGCAATGGCACTTGTCATGGTTGATTTTGTTAAAGATCACGGCTTGCAGTTTTTATTAGCCGCGACCATTTTAACGGGAATCATCCAAATTTTCCTTGGCGTATTTAAAATCGGCAAACTGATGAAATTTATCCCAAGACCTGTTATGGTTGGCTTCGTCAATTCACTGGCGATCTTAATTTTCTCTGCACAATTGACTCACTTTGTCGGTGAATCATGGGTCATGTACGTGATGACTGCAGGTGCACTTGCGATTATTTATTTATTTCCTTATGTTACTAAAGTCATTCCATCCCCGCTTATTACGATTGTTGTCATGACCATTATCGCTGTCACGACAGGAGCTTCTGTGCGGACAGTCGGTGATATAGGGGAACTTACACACAAGCGTTACCTACGTTCTTTCTTCCTAACGTTCCATTTACGATGGAAACGTTCATGATTATTCTTCCTTATTCACTTGCATTAGCATTTGTAGGACTACTAGAGAATTTATTAACCGCTCAAATTGTAGATGATTTAACGGACACAGAAAGTAATAAGAACACAGAAGCACGGGTCCAGGGTATCGCGAATATCGTTGCGGTTTTTTTCGGTGGCATGGCTGGTTGTGCCATGATTGGTCAATCAGGTATTAATATTAGATCCGGCGGTCGCGGTCGACTTTCTACCTTTGTTGCTGGTGGTTTTCTATTAATATTAATTGTTCTATTAAATGATGTTCTTGTGAAAATTCCGATGGCAGCCCTTGTTGGCGTGATGATTATGGTTTCAATTAGTACATTTGATTGGTCATCACTGAAAAAACTGCATCTGGTTCCGATCACCGACACATTGGTCATGCTAATAACAGTAATCGTTGTTCTTTACACAAATGATCTTTCAAAAGGTGTATTTGCCGGCGTAATCTTAAGCATGATTTTCTTTTCGGCTAAAGCTTCTAAGGTGCGAGTTGAATAGACAGTAGTTGAAACCAGCAAAGAGACTTTATACTACGTACGAGGTCCTCTGTTCTTTGCGTCCGTACAAGACTTCGTGAAACAATTTGACCTGCTGGAAACAATTGATCGTGTTGTTATTGATTTTAGTCGCTCAAAAGTATGGGACGATTCTGCTGTAGATGCAGTGGATAAGATTATCTTGAAATACCGAGCACACGGTAAAACGGTCCAACTCAAAGGTCTTGATACTGAAAGCTCACAACTGCTCAAAAAACTAGCTGCATATAAAGTCGAGACAGTAAATTAATCTAAACAAAGAGGCTGCCCAAAAAGCAAAGGGTCAGACCCCGCAACAACTAAATACAGTACAAGATTAGTGTATGAAACACTACATACTGTTTTAGAGTGCGAGGTCAGACCCTTATGGGACAACCTCTTTTACATTTATTACTTCGTGAAAATGTCTGTTAACACAGGCACAATTTGTTTCTTACGTGATACAACACCGTGAAGAACAGCAATTTTATTATTCAATGTGACATTATACGCACGTTCAACAGCTTGAGTTTGTGTACCTAGTGCAAGTCCGACAGAATCGTTTGTCAAAATATCAGTTACGACAAATAGGAATAAGTCTAATCCTTTGTCTGCGATTACAGCCTCAATCGCTGCTTCCAATTCTGCTTGGCGCGCTAACACTTCATTCACATCGACTGCGTTTACTTGGGCGATCTCAACCTTAGCATCTCCCATTGTGAATTCTTTAGCATCTAGCGTGATGAGTTGAGAAATCGTTTTGTCACTAAGGTCTGCTCCTGCTTTGAGCATTTCAAGACCATATGTTTCCGCATTAATCCCAGCAATTTCTGCTAATTCCATGGCAGCCGCAACATCTTGCTCTGTGCATGTTGGTGATTTAAACAATAATGAATCAGAAATAATCGCAGAAAGCATCAGCCCTGCAACTTCTTTTGGTACTTCAAGATTATTTTCTTTATAGATTTTATTTAAGATCGTTGCCGTGCAACCAACTGGCTCAGCGCGATAGTATAACGGATCGCTCGTTTCGAAATTCGCAATTCGGTGATGATCAATGACTTCAATGACTCGAACCTGTTCAATGTCATCTACACTTTGCTGACGCTCATTATGATCTACCAATATCACATCAGAAGCTTCTCCTTTCGCTGCTGTAATCAAGCGTGGTGCTTCGAATTTAAATGTATCAAGTGCATATTGTGTTTCACCGTTCACTTCGCCTAGACGAACGGCCTCTGCATTCATTCCTAATTGTCTTTTCAAATCGGCATACGCAATTGCTGAACAAATTGTATCCGTATCTGGATTTTTATGTCCGAAAACAAGTACTTTTTCCACGTTATTACCCCTTTAAAATAAAATTGTTTCAATTCTTCTATTTTAGCATAAAGTTCTTTGCAAAACACATTTCAAACTTGCAAGTTTATTAATTAGCTCCTACGCAAATTACTGAAAATAGATGATACTCCATGCTGCCTAATCAATCATGCATCAAAATTAATTTTTTTAAACCTTCTTCATCCTTGCTCAGTCTAGCAACCATTTGATAGAATAAGCAATTCAGGCACTTATTCCACAATTTTTTCAGCAGAAACTATACTTTTTATAAAAATCAAGATTTGATTTATTTTTATTTATCCATTAGGATAATAAGGAGCGAATCACAATATATAGATGTTGAAAACCATAAATATATCTATATATAGAAATTAAGCTTTAGATGCTAAAACCATGCTTTACCGATATGAACAGTAGGGTCGACATAATCCTACCAATTCACCTAACTAGATATAGTGAATCTCTAACTTATGTGAGTGAATGAAAAGATTATCTGCAAACAAACAGTTTTTATGTTGCAAGATGTTTTGATTCACTCACCGTGTGTGACTATTACGAATCGGATTTTCACAAAAAATGCTACGTTTTTTTGATTGTATTTAAGGAGGAACTTACTATGAACCTACCAATTAATAATTCTTTCGCCTTTCCTGATGTGGAAAATTTAACAGAAAATGCAAACTCACTACAATTAAACCACCTATCCAAAGAATTCGAAGGCAAATTGGACATGGACAAATATAAAAAACGCTTTATGAAGTGGCTTGATCGCCAAGATGATCCGACAGAAGAGCAAACTTCCAAGAAACTGATCCAAATGGCTCTTGAAAGTGTCGACATTGACGCTCCAGACTGGACGTTCGTCGCAGCGGCTGAGTTATTGAACTCCATGTATCGTGAAGCACAGGCTAATCGAGGCTATGAAGGGATAAAATATGGCTCCCTTTATGAATTGATTCACTTAATGTCCAGCGTCCAAGACGGGCAACGCTACCCCGTTTATAAAGCTGAATTACTTGATGCTTATACTAAAGAAGAGATTGACGAATTGGGCTCAACCATTGATCCTGAAAAAGACAAGCTCTTCTCGTATATTGGTCTCTATTTGTTAAACGATCGATATCTTGCACGCCCAACGAACAACGCGGTCTTCGAGTTGCCCCAAGAACGGTTTATGATCATTGCAATGGAAATCATGCGTCTTGAACCGCAAGAATATCGACTTCAATTCGTCAAAGAAGCATACTGGGCCATGTCAAACCTCTACATGACCGTTGCAACGCCTACTCTTTCGAACGCTGGGAAGACACATGGACAACTAAGTTCTTGCTTTATTGATGCTATTGAAGACTCGATTGATGGCATTTATCTATCAAACTATGATGCTGCAAAAGTTTCTAAATTTGGCGGCGGCGTTGGGCTTTATGTCGGTAAAATCCGTTCACTCGGTTCGGACATTCGTGGCTTCTCAGGCAACAGCTCAGGTACAACACCATGGATTCGCCTATTTAACCAAACAGCAGTAAGTGTCGATCAACTTGGACAGAGAAAAGGTGCAATTGCGATCTATCTTGATGCATGGCATAAAGATATTATGAGCTTCCTTGATTTAAAAACACAAAATGGCGACGACCGTCTGAAAGCACATGATATTTTTACTGGCGTTTGTATTCCTGATCTTTTTATGGAAGCTGTAGAGAATCGCAAAGAATGGTATTTATTTGATCCTCATACAGTCAAGCAAACACTTGGATTCTCACTTGAAGATTTCTATGATGAGAAAAAAGGGGAAGGAAGCTTCCGTGAACATTACGCACTTGCAGTAGAAGCAGCCAAAAACGGTGTTCTTCCAACCTATGCGTTTGAAAAAATCAACGCCATTGAAATTATGAAAAGTATTATGATTTCTCAGTTAGAAGAAGGCGTTCCTTACATGTTTTATCGGGATGAAGTGAACCGCAAAAACCCGAACAAACATAAAGGGATGATTTATTGTTCGAACCTATGTACAGAAATTGCGCAAAACTTAAGTCCTTCTTCAATTACAGAAGAATACGAGACAGAAGATGGCGATGTTGTCATGATTCGTAAGAGTGGTGATTTTGTTGTATGTAACCTGTCTTCCATCAACCTGCCTCGCGCTGTTGGTGATGAAGTATTAGACCGGCTTATCCCGATTCAAGTACGGATGCTTGATAATGTAATTGACGTGAATAATCTTCCTGTCAAGCAAGCGGAAATCTCAAATAAACGATACCGTGCGATTGGTTTAGGAACATTTGGCTGGCATCACCTGCTTGCTACGAAAAATATGTACTGGGAGTCAGACGAAGCAGTTGAACTAGCTGACACTCTTTATGAGAAAATTGCTTTTCTAACAATCAAAGCATCAAGTGAGCTGGCACAAGAAAAAGGTGCTTATCCATATTATGAAGGCTCTGATTGGAATACAGGCAACTACTTCGAACTTAGAAATTACCAAGATGAAGCTTGGACAACATTAAAAGAACAAGTGCAAAAACACGGCGTCCGAAACGGTTACCTGATGGCGATTGCACCGAATTCATCGACCGCTAAAATCGGAAATTCGACTGATGGAATCGACCCGTTATATGAAATTGAATTTTACGAAGAAAAGAAAAACTTTAAGTTCAAGGTAACGGCTCCAGGATTAACACCAGCAACCTATGAATACTATAAAAAAACGCGATTCCACTTATCGCAAAAAGAAAGTATTCGACATAACGCAGCTCGTCAGCGTCATATCGATCAGGCTATCAGTTTTAACCTGTACGTTCATAACACAATTAAAGCGAAAGATTTACTTGATATACACATGACCGCATGGAACAGCGGAATGAAATCAACGTACTACGTTCGTTCTACTTCTTCTGAATATGATAATGCATGCGAAAGCTGTTCTAGTTAAAAGCCTTAGCGCCTCATTAGTAGTAAATTTATTAAAAAAATAATCGTACACATTTGCTGAATAAAAAGGTTCCCTTTTTATTCAGCTTTTAATACGATCTTGATACGAACTTATATTCCCTATAAACAAAGGAGCGATTATATGACAACTCACATTAAAAAAATCCGCTTGTTAGAACCAACATATCCTACAAAGGCAACAGGGGTATTCAAAGGTGAGGGATCCGGTTTTCTCCTCTGGAATGATATTCAATATGAAAAATTTTATGATGTCTATACACAGCTAATCAATAACTTTTGGAAGCCTTCAAGTGTAAACATGATTCAAGATAAAAAGCAGTGGGGAGATTTGGACGAAGACATCCAAGACGCTTTTCTAGACATTCTTACGATGATCGCTGGCATGGACAGCTTGCAAACACCAACACTAGTGGAGATTCTTCGATATGTTAAAGACCCTGCCGCAAAGGCCATCCTTGCAAATATGGCACAGCAAGAATCCATTCATAACGAATCCTACTCTTACATCCTAGCTTCTTTGATTCCTTTAAATAAGCAGAAGCAATTGTTTGATCGTATTAAACAGCATCCACAAGTTGTAAAACGAAATAAACCCATTGTAGATGCTTATCAAAAATTTGTTGATGATCCAAGTCCACAACATTTATTCGAAGCTTTAATACATTCGACCAATCTCGAGGGTATTTATTTCTATCTTGCCTTTGCCTTCTATTACAATTTAGGCCGTCAAAACCTAATGACTGGTTCTGCAACGATGATTTCCTATATTCACCGTGACGAGATGGTCCACTTTGACTTTGTCGGAATGCTTGTACAAATTTTAATGTATGAATATCCAGAATTGAACAATGAAAGCAACACGAAATTCATTTATGAAACGTTAGAAAAAGCTGTTGATTTAGAAAAAGAATGGTCAGAGTATATGCTTGAAGACATTCAAGGAAAAGCAGACCTTGATTTAGAAGAGTTTTACGAATACATTGAATACATTGCTAATAAACGATTACGCATATTTGGATTGGATAATCTCTATAAGGAATATCCAGAAAATCCAATGCCTTGGATTAAGACCTTTGATGATGAATCAATCAGACTGACAAAAACAGACTTCTTTGAACAAAAATCTAGAACGTATAGTCAGGTCAATGCAAGCAATGGATTCGATGAGCTATGAAAACGGCCATCGTGTACCATTCTGCCGGGGGTAATACAAAAGCCCTAGCAGAAGCCATTTTTTCTTTTTTGCCGGAAGCAGAGCTATTTAGAATCAAAGATTTTGATCTCAGCACGATTTCCCAATATGAAGGTTTATTGGTAGGTACTTATACATGGGGCGATGGAGATTTACCCGCAAAAATCGTTCCATTATATGAAGAATTAGAAGTTGCTCACGTAACGCCATTAGTTACCGGCGTATTTGGTACAGGTGAAACAAACTACAATCATTTTTGCGGAGCTGTTAACCAGTTCCGCGACATGTTATTTGCCAACACACAATTAGCCGTTACATTAAAGATTGAGCAGATGTATCAAGATTCAGACCTTTCGCGAATTCAAAAGTTCACAGAAGTTTTCAAAACGAAATTAAGGGCTCAACAAAATAAGTTTGAAAAATCCGCCGTCCTATGAATAGACGGCGGATTTTTTTCAACTAATGGAGCCCCTTGTTCCTGTCGCTAAATCTTTAGTTAACCATTCAATGAACAAATACGAATTTGCTATATTCCTATGTATACATTTATTGTATTTGCTTATTCTATGTATAGGAGGTGGCATACAAAATGGATCGTTTTGAAGATGCATACAATCAATATAGGGAACAAGAAGCTACAGACAGTCGGATAATTCCAGAGATTGATGATGGCAAGGAATATATTGAAGCCGTTCGGAAAAACGAGGAGGGTAATATCATTGCCGTTAAAACAAATGTTGGCAGAGAGCTAGATTACCCTACCGCTCTATCTGAAGCAAAAGATGGAAAACTTGCTCACGTAGATGTTTTCCATAAATATGGACGAGATATTTTACGAAGTGAGCCGGACGGGATTAAGGAAAATAACCTGGATGAACTACCACTCTTTTAAAATAGGTTTTTAAAACACGAAAAAGGCTCCAAAATGGAGCCTTTTTCTTATAGAATCAAAAATTATTTTTGAACGTTAGCAGCTTGTGGTCCGCGAGCGCCTTGTTCGATTTCGAAAGAAACTTCTTGACCTTCTTCAAGAGTTTTGAAACCTTCACCTTGGATAGCTGAGAAGTGTACAAATACATCGTCTTGACCTTCAACTTCGATGAAACCGAAACCTTTTTCTGCGTTAAACCATTTTACTTTACCTTGTACCATGTATAGTGCCTCCTGTTTGGAAAAAATCCCTTTATTACTATTCTTGATCTAGGATAATGTCTTCAAGAGGAAACCATAAAGGTACTTCCTTCTATGAATCTTATTCCGAACAAAAATAATTGATTATAGTATATCATGTATTTTAGAAAAAAAACAAGGCAATTACCCAAATAACAATCGACAATTCCTCCTATTTTTCTACAATTAAAAGGCTTTTACTTCTTTTTTCTGAAGCGTTCTTCCATTAAATAACGCTCTGCCTCAACTGGGGATTCGAAGCATTCTTCAATATTAGTGCCTGAATAAATATTCCATAACAAGTCCTCATGAACTAAAGTCAGCTCCTGTTTGTCACGACCAATCCAGATCCCCTCAAGGTCCGCAAATTCATCTTCAGCTTCTTCCACTTCTTCAAATGGCTCTGCTAAATAAGCAAGGCTTGATGCAATGATTTTCTTCAACTCAGCCTCAGAAAAATCCTTAATATTCACGAATCCTTTAGGTCCTCTTTCTTTCTTAGGCAGATGTCTGGCAAACACAAATCCATTTCCATTCGGGTGTAGATGCTGCACAACAATTTTTTTCTCATGCAAACTTTCTTCATAATGAAAATTCACTCTTCCAAGTGAAACATCTTTTCTCGTTAATTCTGGAAATGCTTCAATAATCTTTAATTTCTCTTCAAAAGTTAACAAAATCGTTCCTCATTTCATTCATTCAATAGTGTTCGTCGATTATATCATAAATGAGGATGAAAGAATAATTTTCTATTGAAAACAAACATAAAGTGAAACTTTCATCAGTGGGGGGGTTTTGATGGTTAGTCCCGTTCTACTGTCGCTAAACCTTCGATAAAGTGACAGTACGAACCCGATTGGTTCAACTAAACGGCTAAAGAGCACAGCGGTAGTCTCACTGTATCTCACCAATTGGGGATTTACTTCAAAAAGCGAGGTGACTGCTCAGCCTCGACAAGCGTAAGATGGAATACGGCGTGGCGTAGTTTGCCACAGAGTATTACAGCTTATGACCTCAGAAGGGCTAGGAGCCGCAGCTAGATTAGACTATTTATCCCCCCACCTATTTATCCCTCAAAATTGAGGTGGGGGGATTATAGCCTGTTAAACCGGGATAAACACTATCACATTCGACAACAAGATCGTCTAATTTAAAGTGGAACTTCCATCAATGGGAGTATTGTCGCCTTTAAAACCAGTATAATAGTAGCAAAATTAATTTTTCTAGAAAATATAGAAGTCTGACATGTAGCTGACACAAACAAACGGTAAAGTAAGAGTATCAAGAAAAGCAATCAATGTTCTCACCGCAGAACTTAATGAAAAAGGTAACGTACTATTTCAGATGAGAGTTTCGTAATTTACCCGTTACTTCATCATTAAACAAACAATAACTATACATTGAATACTTAAACTATTAAAATTTCTAGAAGGAGTCGATTGAATTGGTTACTATTTATACTACTCCAAGCAGCTTAGCATGCAGAAAAGCAAAATCCTGGTTAAACAAACATGATATTGCCTACACAGAACGTAATTTATATGCACAACCATTAAGTGTTGAAGAAATTAAGGAAATCCTTCGTAAAACTGAAGGTGGCACAGATGAAATCATCTCAACGCGCTCAAAAAAATTCAAAAATTTAAATATTGATATTAATACAACACCATTAAATGAGCTATGCAAGATCATTCAAAAAAATCCTGATTTGCTTCGCCGCCCTATTATCTTTGATGAAAAGAATTTACATGCTGGCTATAATGAAGAAGAAATGGGACGCTTCTTGCCACGTCAAGTTCGCCATATCCAATTGTGGAGAGCGATTAGTTTGATCAATTAATACTCATTTATCAAAAGAGGCTGTCTCAATAGGCAGCCTCTTTTGATGGTTTAAAACAGTTTCAGCTGTTTAGATATCTTTTTAGTAGCTCGTCATACTATTAAAAAATCTAATCCGTAAAAGTGGCTTTAGGGATGTCTCTTTTAGGTTTTAAGTCTTCGCTTTTCTAAGATGAATTGTAAAGGTTGTACCGTTTTCACTGCTTTCTTTCAGTGTAATATCTCCTTTTTGTGCTTTGGAGAGCATTTTACTAAACGGAAGACCTAAACCTAATCCCCTTACTTTAAGCTTCTTCTTCTCGCCTCTGTAAAAAGGTTCAAAGACATAATTTATCTCATGTATTGGTATACCTCTTCCGTTATCTTTTACATCAATCCGAATTTCATTTTCCTCTTCATACAAAGAAACTTCAATTTCTCCATTTTCCAATAATGCTTGTTTTGCATTATTCAACAGATTGATGATAATTTGTTGGAGTCTGAAGGAGTCGACATAGCCAATAATAGATTGATCAGGCACTTTGACATGTAGATCAAAGTCTTGCTCCTCTTGCGTCATTTTCCAGCGATACGACATTTCTCGAAGAAATTCATTTATATCTGCATTCGCCATGAGCATGGTAAATGAGCCAGCTGACAGCGAATTATAATCAAGTAAATCCTCAATCATTCTTTGCAGTCGGTGGGTCTCTTTAAGCGAAATATCCAAAAACTCCTTGCTTTCTTCCCCGGTTACGACATCATCTTTGACTGCTTGAATTAAGCCGCTGATGGATGTAACTGGAGTTTTCAAATCGTGTGTAACGCCAGCAAGTAATTCGGCTCGCAATTTCTCCATTTGAATTAACCGATTTGTCATTTCTTTGAATGATTCGACCAACTCATAAATTTCCTCTTCCCGTGTCTCTTCTTCTTTTAGTTGAATATCATAATTCCCTTCACGAATTTGTGCCGCAGCATTCGCTACATGTTGAATCGGTATCGAGATTTTCCGAGAAAGAGCATAGATAACACCCCAACCAAGAACCAACAGACCACACATCATTACAGCAAGCATCCCATGATCCGTGTTGATTTCATTTAAAGATGCTTCTTCCTGGGCAATAATCACCCAGCCCTTTATTTCATCATGATCTATGATTGGAGACTTTACGATATACACTTCGTTTGCCTTTTCAAATTTCACTTTCTGAACCGTTTGCTTATGGTTCATAATAGCAGCTGGAAGTTTACTTGAACTGCTGTCAATATAGATTTGAGGAATGGTAGAAATAATTTCCCCATCGGGCTCTACAATGTAAATAATCGGGGTTTTATTTAGATTAATCATTTTTTCCCGTTCTTCAATCGCTTTCGAGAGAGTAGGTCCAACAACGATTTGTCCATTTCCTTTTATTGCACGGTCAGCTGTTTCTTCCGCTAAATATTTCAACAGATTAAGTCTGTATTCTAAAGCAGTCTTTTCCATCCACCAAAATGAAACAGCTGATAATATGAGCAAACCCGTTGTCAGTGTAATTAAGTATCTGGTTGTCCAATAGCGTATAAGTGTCGTTCTTTTCTTAATTTTCATAGACAAGCAGCTGATACCCCATTCCACGTAATGTTTTTATTTCTCCTTCTGTATCAGGCCATTTCCCCAGTGATTTCCTTATTCGTTTAATAGCAAGGTCCACCGCTCGATCACTTCCATCGTAATCGATTCCCCAAACCTGATCGAGTAATTGTTCCCTTGTGAAAATCTGGTTAGGATGTTTCACCAAGAACATGAATAATGAAAGATCACGTGGCGTGAATGGTATCTCTTCTTCATTTAAATGGACCTGATAGGAGTTAAAATCAACCTTCAAGCTTCCCAATTGTTTAGAGTTTTCATTTTCCTCATCAGCAAAAGCTGGTGATCTTCTAAGGACTGCTTGGACCCTTGCTACAACTTCGTCTGCTACAAATGGCTTTGATATATAATCATCTGCACCAGATTTAAATCCAGACAAACGATAATCCACATCTCCAAGTGCTGTCAACATGATAACCGGACAAGAGCTACTTTCACGGATTTTATCCAAAATTGTCCATCCATCCATTCCAGGAAGCATGACATCAAGGAGGACAAGATCAGGTTCATGCTCTCTATATGCTGTGAATGCAAGCGAGCCATCATATATTTGAATGATTTCATATCCCGCTCGCTGCATATATGCTTTTAACACCATTGAAATGGCGATTTCATCTTCTACAATTAAAATCTTTTTCATTGCCTTCTTCACTTCCTTGAATAAAAGTATAATGAATTTATCACCGAAGTGCTAGTCGTAGGGCATAAGTCTCAAAACAATAGCAAAATCCATCACAAGACTTCGCTCTGATGGACGCTTCATTATAAGAAACAGTATATAGGACATATGTGTCAGCATGATGTTGAAATCGTTTAGGTTGTTTGATTCAAAAACAGGTTATTTACTAAAAAGTGAAAGTTTCGGAAATCTAATAAGCATCTCACAGCCTTTATCATCATCATCTAGCGCCCATTTTAATAAACAGGCAAACATTTTTGTGTGATGGACATATGATGAATTAGCTTAGATCATTTGCTTTTACTAAGCCACTAGAAAGCTTTTCAAAATAGAGGAGGAACTACTATGTCTTGTGTGGGCGAACGCGATTGTGGTGGATTCAATAATGGTTTTGCTTAAATCATTGTGTTATTCATTCTTTTGATTATTATCGGGTGCAGTGGATTTGTCGGAGGTTTCCAAGGGGGACACGGTGGAGGATATGGTTGTTGCTAATAAGCTTAAATAATGAAGGAAGGCGCTTGTATGAGCGTCTTTCCTTATTGTATCTATTTCGCGTTAATCTTTTACTGCTTCACGGTATTAATTACGGCTAATTGAAAGACAGCTTCAAATCTAATCTATTCTAAAAAACGAAAAAAGCTTGCAGAGATACATTTCCTTCTCTCCACAAGCTAGCATATTCTAATTTTTAGTTTGTTCTTGCCTTCGATTTTCTGGCCTTCACAATCATCCAAATGATGATAATCGCAATGGGGATAAGGAGAAGGTTTGCGTATTGTCCAAAGATAGCACCGGCCTTTTCCCACTGAGGTCCAAGTTTATAGCCTAAATAAACATAAACACTTGTGACAGGCAGCATAGCCACATAGGTGTACACGATGAATTTCCAAATATTCATCTTCGTCATTCCACATGGGATTGAAATAGCTGTTCGTACACCAGGTATAAATCGTCCGAAAAATGCCACGCTTCCACCATATTTTTCAAAAAAATGGTCTGCTTTATCAATATGAACTTCTTTCACAAGAAAGTATTTTCCAAATTTCAAAACAATCGGCCTTCCGCCATAGCGTCCTAAAGCATACAGTGTTAGAGGTCCTAACACGCCGCCAATCGAACCAGCGAAAATGGCCAAATAAAGATTCATATCCCCTTCGTACACCCAAAAACCTGCAAGTGGCAACACGAGCTCTGCCGGTATAAATTCAAAGGTCAAAGCAAGCATGATTCCAAAATAGCCCAATCCTTTAAAGGCTTCAATCATATCCATAATAATGGATTCCATTTGTAATACCCTCCATCTTCTAACGATTGCATACTAAAAAGGATGCCAGACTAAGGCAATAGGCATCCGCTTCATTTCGACAAGTAGCCGGCAACCGAAAACAAGTATTAACCAATCTACTCCTCGACGATACAACCACTTTTTCTCTATTTAGAGTATAGTATACAAGCCTTTCCGTCAATTCCAAATAACTAGATCGTGTTATATCCATTAAAAAGATTCGATCACGACCATGCGTCCAGCATTTCCTCCATAAATGTGGCTCTTTTACATATATCAATCGATTCCGACAATATATCAGCCGAATTAGAAATATATCGGCGGTTTTTACTATTATATCAACGTGTTTCATTTATCTCTTCATTTCATAAGAATTTCTCATTTTATTCATAATTTGTTCATCATTATCCTATACTATAAAGAATAAGCAACATACCTTTTCCTCCTTATCTGAATCCAGCAGCTATTGCTGGATTTTTTTCGCGTACAAACGATTATTTGCATACAAAACCTGTATGGTGTCAAAACGCTAATATTTACCATGAATGATTAATCCTGTATAGCACGCTACATCACCTAATCACAATGGTGGCGGTGCGGAGCCGGAATTTTGGATGCTTTAAATCCGTATACATGCTAAGTAGATTGGCTATATTAATAAGTCGCGGAGACTAAGTCCCCATGTCCTTTGAACACTGGCTTGTTTAGCGGATTATGTTTGATAATATTTAATCAGCTTTCTTAATAACATATGCTTGCTTAATTTCTTGATATTCTTGTTCAGTGATGATTCCGAGTTGTTTAAAGATCGCTGAATACCCTACAATTTTCTTTTGAGTCCGCTGTGAATAAGACATATCTTGTTCTCTCCTTTTTACTACATAATGTATTCGAAAAATGTTTGCTTAGTGCAACATAATTGCTTGCGGTAATATGGTAAAAAAACCAGTGGGGATGAAGCCCCCCACTGATTGCAGTTTCACTTTATTTTTTTAATACATCGTAATGCTTGATTACTTCTAGCGTAATTTCACTATTTTCATCTAATTCGCTCACTTCTTTCAGAACATGCGCTACACCATATTCTTTTATCATGGCTTGCATTTTTACTGCTTCTTCATCTTCCTTGTTATCAAAGAGTAAGGCCGATGCGATTGCCTTTGTGAGATTCGTGTAAGATAGTCCAGCTTTTTTTGCTTCAGTAGCGGGGCGTACTAGACGGTCATTTGCTCCAAGCTTACGAAGAGGCGAGCGGCCCACTCTAGTCACATCATCATTTAAGTAAGCATTTTTAAAGCGATTAATAATCTTATTAATATATTGTTGATGCTCCTCTGGATTTAAGCCATATTGCTTAATTAAATAAGCACCCGTTTCACCAAGTGTTGCTTGAACTTGCTTGATAATCTTTTCATCAGCTAACGTTTGGTCAATCGTCGACTTATTCTCAAGATACCCAAGGTATGCAATAACAGCATGTCCTGTATTCACTGTAAAAAGCTTTCTTTCAATAAATGGTGCAAGTTCTGAAACAATTGTCATCCCTTCGATTGGCGGAATGCTTTCACTTGTTTCTACAACCCATTCATAATAAGGCTCAACCAGTACATCGAGAGAATCTTGATTGTTTTGAATGGGAACAATGCGGTCAACGGCTGAATTAAAGAAATAGACTTTACCAGCTAAATTTGCTTTGGTCTCTTCATCTAGATTTTCTAATATATAGCCTTTTAAAAGGTCTGTTGCCGAGATTTGATTCTCACAAGCGATCACGTAGATTTTTTCATCATTTTCCTTTACGCGAGCAGCCAAGCCCTTTGCGATCAATGGAGCAATACGTGGTAAGATATTCGGTCCAATTGCAGTCGTCAGGTAAGTTGCACCTTTAATCGCTTCAATAACTTCATTTTCCTGCCTCATATTATTTAGTCCTGATACATTTTCTATCGTTACAGCTTCTTTCTGATCTGTAGCCAATTTAACTTGATACTTCTTCTTCTCGTTTAACTGATTAATGATTTGATCCGCAAGATCGATAAATGTCACCTGATAACCAGACTGTGAAAAAAGTGCTCCAATAAATCCTCTTCCAATGTTTCCTGCTCCAAAATGTACTGCTTGTTTCATTCATATCATTCCCTTATTAAATTAGTATGAAGATAATCTAGAAAAACGGCCTCTAATTTTGCACGAATCATGCCCTCATTCGATGAGGAAAAAGTCATAATCGATTCATTATTCTCAATTAAACTTGTACTTATCAAACTTACGATTTCCTGCTTATTTACACTCATTTCCTCAGGCGCCAACATTAACAGCAAATTCTTCATATACATGTCTCTACCATCCATCCCTTTTATCAGACAAGGCTCTTCTAAATGGGAGATTTGGAAAATAAGCTCTTGAACATTCTCACTTCTGCAGTGAAAAAGACCCATTCCTGTGTTCGGAATGCCAAGCCCGCCTTTTCTTTCCCTATCCATTAACAGTTCAAACACTTCATTTGCATGAGTTAAAAGCTTATCTTCTTGCGCCATCCAAACCATTTCTTTAATAACTTGTTCATGGCCTTTTAACTGAGGTTTCCGATACACCCGAAAATGGTCTAGAACAGCCTGGATGCTTTCTTGTACATCCTTCAGCTCTTGTAAGATTTCCCTGATCCCATCCTTTGCTACGCGAGAAGAGGAGGAGCCCGTTTTTGCTGTTTTTTTATAATGCTTATTTTTCGTTAAGTTCTCGATGTTATTCCGTAAAAATCTCCTAATCGTCAAAATGTTTTCCTCAGTTAAAAGTGGCGAAACCAAGATATTTTCAACGTGAATAAAAGGAAGGCGGACGGTAGAAATAATAACATCGAAGTTTTTTAAATTTCCATGCTTCTGAAGATCTTTAATCGAACTGATTTCTACAAAATCAATTTCTGAAATTTCTTTTTTTATTCGACTTGCCAGCATCTTTGAGGTACCTATACCAGTTGGGCACACAATCAGTGCTTTTATTGATATTCCTTCTTCCCTCATAACGAGTGCTGAGCCAAAATGAAGGACAATAAAGGCTATTTCGTCATCGGGAAAATATTCAACTTCTTCAAATTCCTTTTCTACACTGTTCTGTACGGCCATAAATAGAACCGGATACTTTTGTTTGATTTCCTCTTTAAGTGGGTTAAATAATCCCATTTGTTGTTTAAGGCGGAACAACGCAGGTTCCATGTGAGCAAGAAGCCCCTGATACAAGGAAAAGTCCATTGTTAAATCAACATGTAGCTTTGAGGACACATTTCGGATGAAGCTTTTTACCTTTCGACTTAATACAACGCTATCATAGGGAACGGTATCAGCTGCTTGTAGCTTAGATCCTTTAAGAATAACCGCCAAATAAATCAGATCGGCTTTAGTAAACACGACCGAGTAAGTTTCTTCAATCTCCTTACATATTTTCACGATTAGATTATATTCCTCAGTTAATTCAAGCGAATAATCTACAATTTCCTCTAAGAGAAAATCAGATTCTGTCCTTTGCATGGAAATACACATATGTACAATCAATCCAATATAATCGCCATCCGCAAGACGTGGCTGTAAACGATTTAAAGTCATAATAACTAATCGATCAATAGCAAGAAAATACTCTGGAAGAAAATAATACAAGACCATTTCTTTTGAGTATTTTCCATTTTCTAATAAAAATAAGCTCTCAATCAGTTCTTCATTAAAATACAGTAAGAAATAGTTTGCCAAGGCTTTTCGTTTATTTGCTTCCGTCCCGAGAAGCTCAACCCCGACTCCTCTTTTTCTAGTGATTTGCACATTTGAATGAGTTAACCAGTCTGTCAATTCATCCAAGTAGGTGGCTAGTGTCGTACTACTGACACCTAAACTAGTGGCTAACGACTGGATTTTGTATGATTCTTCTTGCAATAGTGCTAAAAGTAGCTGCAGTTTTTTTTCCTCTGGTGTTTCATCGATTGGGTGAATTCCCAATAAGTACTGAACCAATCGAAATATTTGTTCATTCTTCCCCTCAATCTTGAGCCCCTTATCCGCATTGCGGGCTAAATCAAGCTCAAATGGCAGGAGAATCTTTTCGATTGCTTTTAAATCACGATGAATGGTTCTCACACTTACATTTAGATAATTCGCAATAGAAAAAGCTGTATGTTTCCCAGATGTTTTAATAATTAATTCAATAATTGCTTTTTCCCTTGAGGTAATATACATGCTACCATCTCATTTCATTAGAAAAGCGCAAGGAGCAAGTTTCGGTGACCGGATAAAGACTTATCAAGCTGCATAAGGAATATCCTTCTTCCTATCAGTTTAATCGTCTTATGTTCCTAGAACCGATTGCGCCTTGCGCTAGAAAACAGCTTTGTTGTAAGAATTCACTCTTACAAAAGGGAGATTAGAAAAGCGCTTGGTTCACTTTTCTATTCGTAAATGTAAGTATTTATTCTTTTCCTAAAATAGCTATTATTTCTTGCGCCGTTTTCGCTTCGACTAACTTTTCAATATTATCCATATCAGAACAGGTCACGGCGATTCCAGATAATATCTCAAGATGTGTACCGTCTTTCCCAGCAATACCGAAGATTAAACGTACTTTTTGACCGTCAAAGTCCACTCCATTTGGAACTTGTAAAACGGTAAATCCAGAATTGAGAACATCCTTTTTCGCTTCTTCAGTACCGTGTGGAATCGCAACATCATTACCCATATAGGTTGAAGTCATTTCATCACGATCAATCATGGCTTCAATATAGCTTTCGTTCACATATCCAGCATTCACTAATGCTCTTCCAGCAAAGCGAATCGCCTCTTCTTTATTAGCGAATTCTTGATTTAGAAACACATTTTCCGGACGAAGCAAGCCGTCATTGTCATTGTCACTATCAGGGTTACCAGGAACAGCTTCTTGTGCATCCTCTACGATTTCATGAAGCTCTGCATTGGCTGGAAACTTTAACTGACTGATTAATCGATCATATTCTGGACTTGATAAGAAATTATCCACGGAAATATGATACGCATTCGGCACTTGTTTCTGTGCTCTCGGTGTCAGTTCTTCCTGTGTGATGACAATTTGGGCATCAGAAGGAAGATTACTAATAGATGTATTCGTAACAGCGACATCCATTCCTGCTTCCTTCACTTTCTTGCGAAGAAGAGAAGCACCCATTGCGCTAGAACCCATTCCGGCATCACATGCAAAGATGATTTTATTCACGTTATCTGGCATCGTACCTTGTGAAACAAATACATCTGCAACAGAACTTTTCTTCCCTTTCATTTCTTGCATTTTTTTAGCTGCATCTTCAATGCTTTCATCTGTTTGTTTCCCTGTTTTCAGGACGAATGCAGAAATAACAAATGAAACAATTCCAGCTACTAACACACCTGCAAAGTTTGCTATAAACGCACTTGTGTGATGTGGAGTAACTGCAGCGATCGCTAGGATACTACCAGGTGATGCTGGGGCGAATAATCCTCCACCTAAAAGTACTAATGTAAATACGCCACTCATTCCACCCAAGATAACGGCAAAAAATAACATCGGACGCATTAATATATATGGGAAGTAAATTTCGTGGATTCCACCAAAGAATTGAATAATGGCAGCTCCCGGTGCTGATTTCTTGGCTGTCCCTTTTCCAAAAATACTATAAGCAAGCAAGACACCAATACCAGGTCCTGGGTTTGCCTCAAGTAGAAATAAAACGGACTGTCCAGTCTGTTTAACTTGTTCAATACCAATTGGTGAAAGGACACCATGGTTAATTGCATTATTTAAGAACAATACTTTTGCAGGTTCAATGATGATGCTCGTTAATGGCAATAATCCTGCCGCTACGAGTCCATCAACACCCGTAACTAGCCATCCTGTAAACACAGTTACGGCAGGACCGACTCCTAAGAAGGATAGAATAGCGAGAACTCCGCCAATGATTCCTGCTGAGAAATTGTTTACTAACATTTCAAACCCAGCTTTGACCTTCCCTTCAATCCATTGATCAAACTTCTTGATCGCATAGCCACCAAGCGGCCCCATAACCATGGCGCCAAGGAACATTGGAATCTCTGCGCCTACGATGACACCCATCGTTGCAATAGCTCCAACAACACCACCGCGCTGATCATGTATAATCTTACCACCTGTATACCCGATTAATAGCGGCAGCAAGTATTTAACCATTGGATCGACCATTTGGCCTAAACTTTCACTTGGAAAGAAACCAGTAGGTATAAATAGTGCAGTAATTAACCCCCACGCTATGAAAGCTGAAATATTCGGCATGACCATCGAACTAAGGAAATTCCCGAACTTTTGTATAGCTACTTTTATATTTAATTGAGCCATTTTCTCTCTTCCCTTCATTATATTCATCATTAATGGTAAAGGACGAGTCTCAAGCATTCAATAACGAAGAAAGCTAACTTTGTCGCGACAAAGGAGACAAAGATATTGTTTCTCAAATATATTCGCCTTATTCTCTTGATAAAAGATTACAAGCTTATTTTATTGTGGATAATATAATAACAGTATTATTTCATTACAATCGATTTATTTATTGCCTTGGTGCCCATAACATAACAGATACACCAATTAAACAAATGGCACCACCTACCCAGTCGTACAAGTCTGGCGTTTTTTTATCTACTCCCCATCCCCATAATACCGAAAGTATAATAAAGACACCTCCATACGCAGCATAAACACGACCGAAAGATGGAAATGTTTGAAACGTAGCAACAACTCCATATAAAGCTAAGGCGAGTCCTCCTAACATCCCCAAATAAAAGGGCTTTCCCTCACGAAGCCATAACCAAATAAGATAACCTCCACCAATTTCTGCTAATCCCGCAAATAAAAATACAGCAATAGTATAAATCATCTTTACTCACATTCTCCTCACACGTGCTTGGTAAAATTAATTATACATGATCCAATTCAAAATTCACTGAATTCTTCAAACCCTATGTAAATATCTCCATATAAACGATTTAAACATCCTGTTATTCAGACTATTTCATGTAAATAGGCAATATTAACTCTATTTTATAGCGAAAATTCAATTAATTCGGAAGAAAAAAGCCATCCTTCTTTAACAAGAAGATGACTTTGATCCACATTTAGATTTGATAACAACATATTTGTATATGGATTTATATGGACATGGATAACATTAATCCCATATACACAGCAGCCATAAAACTCACTCCGAATATTAACCCTAAATAAGGTTTTCTATTTTTAAAACTTACAATAATCATCGCCAAAAATACGAATGAGATGATGATTAACAATATCGTTTGAAAAAATGGAATAAACTGTACATCTAACGGAACAATAATATCTTTACCTAATAACCATTCTACCCAAGGAGAGGCACCTTCAGAGATTACTGTGAGATCAATTGTATGAGGGGGCGATAACGTCCCCATTACAGCAGTAAAATAAAATACGAACAGTAGTAAAATACTTTCACAAATTAGCCAAGGACGTGGGTTAAAGGACGAATGATTCATTGCTTTTTTCACAAGAAATCCGTTAACAAAAGCAAAAACAATGACAGGTATGATGCTAATATGTTTTAGAAGCAGCATTTGCCCATAAGGTAGGACCCAAGACTTCACATAATCTTTCGGTTCCACAATCGGTACCATTATCATAAATCCACTTATAAAAATTACGACTATACAGACGATAGCAAATGGGGTAAACCAGCGCAAAAATTTTAACAAAGAGGAATGTTTTTTTGAAAACCATGATATATGAATGAGTATACCTGTCCATAATGAGACGATTAGAAAATGTGTCGTATGAGAGAATAATCCCTTCCAAAAAGACAACGAAGCACTATGACTAGCATATCCTACTCCTAGAATCATTAAGAATAGCAGCAACGCCTGTAAATATTTAGATCCTTTTACATAAATAGTCATCCATAAAAACGTTGCCATAAAGCCTATGAAAATCCAGGACTTCCCAATCTGAAATTCAGTAAGTACAGACATCGTCGCCTGCTGTAACCCAACACTGTCCTTAAAATAGGAGATGACTTGCACAATGGGCATTAAAGTAAAAATAATGATCCCAAGAGTTGAAAGTAATAATACAGATTTCGGAACATTTATCTTTGGCTTACTTTCTTCTGGTACAAATTGCAGCGCGATATACCCCGCTAGAATTGAAAACATCAGATAATTTCCTAATTCAGCAATTTGAATTAGTATATTCATCATTTACGCTTCTTCTTGAACAATACAACTAGACCTATAACCAAAATGGCTAAAAGAAGTACTGTAATAATTGTTGTTACTGTATTGGTTGATGTTTGATCTTCAGTTTGGGTCTCTACTTTTGGAGTCCCTACTTTATCCTGCTGTTTATTCTCTTGTTTATTTTCCTCTACTTTTGGTTCTGGTGTTTCTTTTTCTTCATTTATTTGTTCTATTTCTACAGCGAATGAAACCTTGCCAGTTATGGGATGTCCATCTTCTCCCGCAATATTCCAATCAATGATATAAGAGCCATTTTCAAGTGGTGCGGATAATGTCCCAACCATTTGCTTGTCTTGTACTAGGACTTGAGAAAGTGGTATTTCTACTCCATCTTTCAAAAGCTTCATAGTACTTAATTTTTCAATATTCCCCGCGTAGTCGAGAGTGATTTCCTTAAGTTCCTCGGTCACAACTTGGCCTTCTGTAGGGTTAGATGAAGATAGATGAGTATGTGCACTTGCCATGGTAGGGATTGATATGAACATACATATCAACATAAAGAGTAACTTTTTCATTATCGATCCTTTCTTTTGACTAATATTTTTCTATATAACATTTTTATCATAACATTTTTAGCCTCGATCATTTCGCACGTATTTCCGACAATTTTGTAAACATCATAAAGTGAAACTTCAATCAGTGGGGGGGTTACGGGCAGTTATCCCTACCGATTCCTCGATTCCTCTAAGCCTTGAGGTGGGGGTCTTGACTTTCCGTTAATGCGGGATAAAAGTCTATTCCGATATCCGTTCCAATTATTTGTATCATCGGGCATAAGATTCTATGCCCGGCACTTTTTATTTATCTTTTAATCTAAGAAGTCGTAAGCTGTTAAGTGTGACAAGTAAAGTGGCACCCATATCGGCAAAAATTGCAATCCAAAGTGTTAACCAACCAGGGACTACCAATAATAAAGCCACAAGTTTAATTCCTAATGAAAATGTGATGTTTTGCTTGATGATTGATAAAGCTTTTCTGCTTAGTTGTAACGTATATGGTAATTTCTCTAAATCATCTGCCATAAGAGCGATATCAGCTGTCTCTAGAGCCGTGTCAGTTCCTGCACCGCCCATTGCAATACCAACCGTCGATGCGGCAAGTGCTGGAGCATCATTCACACCATCTCCAACCATGGCCACCTTTTCATATTTTCTTCTGAGATCCTTAATAAAAGCTAATTTATCTTGAGGGAGTAATTCAGCCTCTATATCGGAAACACCGACTTGGCTCCCAATCGCATTTGCTGTGCCTGCATTATCTCCAGTCAACATGATCGTTCTCTGAATACCCAGTGAGTGAAGCTTTTCGATAACTGTCTTACTGTTTTCTCTCACTATATCCGCGACCGCAAGCAAGGCTAACACTCCATTTGCAGTACCAATCAACATGACTGTTTTCCCTTGATTTTGCAATCCAGTGATCGTTTCCTTTGTGGTTGTCGGGATTCCATTCTGAATCATTTCATTAAATAATTGGGGACTTCCTACATAATAAGTCTCATCTTTTACCTGCCCTTTAATGCCCTTACCTGTAATGGCAATGAAGTCTTTGATGTTTACTTCTTTATAAGGTATATTCTCTGCCTCTGCCTTTTTCATGATAGCTGATGCTAATGGATGTTGAGATCCGTTCTCTAAAGCTGCGGTAATCGCTAGAAGTTCACCCGAATTCATATCCGTTAATGGAAGATAATCCGTTACAACAGGAACACCCTTCGTCAAGGTTCCCGTTTTATCGAATGCGATGGCTTTAATTGCGCCCATCTCCTCCAAATGGATTCCTCCCTTAATTAAGACACCTTTTCTAGCAGCGTTTCCGATTGCTGTTACAATCGCAACAGGTGTAGAAATAACTAATGCACATGGACAGCCCACCACTAATGCAGCCAAGCCTTGATAAATCCATTTGTTCCAATCACCATCAAAAAACAGTGGAGAAATGGTTGCCACCCCTAAAGCAACCAAGATGATTAATGGTGTATAATATTTAGCGAACCGATCTACAAATACTTGGGAAGGGGCTCGTTCTGCTTGTGCTTCTTCCACTAAGTGAATAATCTTTGCAATCGTCGTATCATCCACATGTTTCGTAACCCGTACCTCAAGAAGTCCTTCTTCATTTAAGGTTCCGGCGTACACTTCATCATCTATTCCCTTAGCAACAGGTACCGATTCTCCAGTGATAGCCGCTTGATTGATCGTGGATGCACCTTTACTAACTATTCCATCCATTGCAATTTTTTGCCCAGGTTTTACAATCATGATATCGCCGATTTTGATCTCTTCAATTTCTATCATAAACTCTTTGGTTCCTCTACGAATGAACGCTTCTTTTGGTGCGATATCCATAAGAGAGCGAATCGATTGGCGGGCTTTATCCATTGAATAGGATTCTAATGCTTCACTTATTGCGAAGAGAATCACAACAGTAGCACCTTCACCCCATTCTCCAATAACGGCAGCCCCTATTACAGCAATCGTCATTAAAGTCTTCATATCAAACTGAAAACGAATCAAGTTTTTAACTCCCGTGAGAAAGAGGTGATAACCACCAATAATCATAGATGCTGCATAAGCCAATACCGTAGCTACACTTTCTTCCCCATTTAATTGCCCATAAAAATATCCAATTAACAGGAAGACAAATGCACCTATAACGCTTGAGTTCTTTTTCCAGAAAGGTTCCTTCACTTCTATGAGTCGTTGTTTTTCGGGAGTGACTTTTAAATTTTCAAAAGCCCCCGCTTTTTCCAATTCTTCAATGGAGGCATCACCAAAAACTGTAATTTTAGAAGCCCCAAAGTTTAATTGTACATCTGATACTCCATCTAGACTTTTGACATTCTTTTCGAACTTAGCTGCACAGTTTGCACAAGAAAATCCTTGAACTCGATAGACTGCTTTTTCTTCTGAAGTCTCTAGCTTATTATTCATGCACTGCCACCTCCCTTTGGTGAGTAAATGCAATTTGGACTAATTGTTTAACATGATCATCATCCAAGGAATAAAACACTAACTTTCCTTCTTTCCGATATTTAGCTAAACCTAAGTTTCGCAGTAACCTTAAGTGGTGAGAGGCAGTTGCAGTTGTACACCCAACAATACTCGCTACATCACATACACATAATTCATCTTCTTCACTCAACGATAAAGCGATTTTAATTCTTGTATCATCAGCCAATGCTTTGAATATTTGCGAGACAGCCATTGTATTTTGTTTGGATACAGATTCTTTCACTCTTCTTACTTTTGACTCATCAATACAAGTTACTTCACATACATCAGTTTGTTTCATTTTTTTCACCGCCATTATTCAAATACTTGTTTGACTATTAGTATATGAGGTATTTTTTCATTAGTCAAACAATTGTTTGAATGTTTGCTAAATTTTACATATTCACATTCCGATTAATAAAAGGGTCAGACCTTCTCTCTATCGTTTATGACGTATAAACGGTTGTATAGAGTGTGAGATCTGACCCTTTCCTAATTTATTAAGCTTCTGGAGTTGGTGTAGGCTTAGCGTATCCATTCTCATACTTTTTATCAATTGCTTTTCGGATTTCTTTAATAGATTTTCCTTCGCTATAATCAATGATCGATTGTGCGGCTATTTCTAAACAGACACCGCATTTTGTTCCATGATCATCCCAAGTTAATGCTCCATTCCTTTTGTTTTCAAAAATAAAGCAATCATAGTTACTTTTATGATTCACCGCTTCACCGCATCCACAATAACAAGGGATTTTTTCAAGCAAACCTTTATGGTTAGCGGCTGTGGTATAAATTAATTTCATATCTTCTGATTTATCGTTCATAAATTTCGGCAATACATCAACGCTACTTGTTTCTTCACGGATATCACTAATAGCATGTTCTGTGTGTTCTGCATGAACTTCTTCTTTTTCACTTTTCTGTTCCTCAACCTTAGTATTTGAACATGCTGATACTACTCCTAATAAAACACAAATCACAATCATCAACGAATGCTTAACTTTCATTTTTTTGTCCCTTTCCTCTTCATTGTTAATTAAAGTGTAAGCTCCTGTATTCAAGATAACAAGTCCTATTAAACAGCTAACTAAAATTTATGAGATTAAATGATGACAGGATCAAAACTTTCAACTTTCATCATCGGCATCCCTCTCACATAACCATTTACTTATACATGAATTAAAAGAAAAGCCGAGAGATGTCTCACGGCTTTCCCTTGTTAATTATTCACCTGTTTTAGCGAAACGTTCAATTCTTTTGCCAATTTCATCACGGACACGCCCAAAAGTAGCCCATTTTTCTTCATCTGTTCCTTCCGCTTTCGCTGGGTCATCAAATCCCCAGTGTTCACGTTTTACATGTGGAGGTGTCATGGGACATTTGTCCGCCGCATCGCCGCATAACGTTACAACAAAATCGGCATTATTTAAAATATCAGGGTCAATGATATCCGAAGATTGATTGGAAATATCAAGTCCAACTTCGTTCATTGCTTTTACAGCATTAGGATTTAAGCCGTGTGCTTCAATTCCTGCACTAAGCACTTGCCACTCGTCTCCTAGATATTTTTTTCCCCAAGCTTCCGCCATTTGGCTTCTGCAAGAGTTTCCCGTACATAAGAAGTAAAGTGTTTTTTTCATCATGTTGATTTCTCCTTTTTAAGTAAAGTTCGTTTTTAATGAATAATAAGCAACCATATATACAAGCCAACTAATGTAATAAACAATGTTGGGATGGTTAAAATAAGGCCTGTTTTAAAGTAAGTTCCCCATGAGATCTTCACGCCTTTTAATGAAAGTACATGTAGCCACAATAATGTAGCCAAAGAACCAATTGGTGTAATTTTCGGTCCTAAGTCCGAACCGATGACATTTGCATAAATCAGCGCTTCCCTGATCACGCCTGTTGTACTCGTATCCTTGATCGCAAGTGCATCAATCATAACAGTCGGCATATTATTCATGAGCGAGGAAAGTATAGCCGCAATAAAGCCCATTCCCATCGTTGCTGTGAATAAGCCTTGATCAGCGGTAACTTGGATTACATCTGTTAATACATTCGTTAATCCAACATTTCGTAGGCTGTAAACTACTACATACATGCCAATCGAGAAAAATACAATTGCCCATGGTGCGCCTTTAATCACTGTTTTCGTGTTGACTGCTGGGCTCCTTCTAGCCATCATTAGGAAGAAAATTGCGACGATGCCTGCAATGATGGATACAGGTACCCCAATAAATTCACTTGAAAAATAACCAATCAGCAATATTCCTAATACAATCCAAGACAGTCGAAACATTCTTTTGTCTTGAATGGCATCCACTGGTTTTTTAAGTTGTGATACATCATAATTCTTCGGAATACTTTTACGGAAAAACAAATATAAAACCAAAATACTTGCTACCAGTGCAAAGAGGTCTGGTATGATCATTCTTGATGCATACTCGGCAAAACTAATACTGAAAAAGTCTGCCGACACAATGTTTACAAGATTGCTTACCACCAAAGGTAAAGAGGTAGTATCAGCAATAAAACCACTCGCTATGATAAATGGGAAAATCATTTTATCACTAAACTTCAAGGCACGAACCATTGCTAATACAATCGGTGTAAGGATAAGAGCCGCTCCGTCATTTGCAAAAATAGCAGACACAAGAGCACCCAGAATACTTACATAGACAAACATTCTTACACCATTTCCCTTAGCCGCTCTAGCCATATGTAGAGCTGCCCATTCAAAAAAGCCTATCTCATCTAAAATAAGGGAGATAATAATAATGGCGACGAAAGCGAGCGTTGCGTTCCAAACAATTGATGTCACGTCAATGACATCTGTAAAATCTACCACACCAACAAGTAAAGCTAAAACCGCACCGCCACAAGCTGACCATCCAATTGACAATCCCTTTGGCTGCCAGATAACAAGAAGGAGTGTTAATAAAAAAATGATAATTGCCAAAATAACTGATCCCACTGAAGTAGTTCCTCCTAGTTAGTCACAACATATTCGTTTTCCTTGTGCTGTTAATTCTTCTAATTTAAAGTTTAGACTTGGCAAGTCCTTGATAACGGTTTGAATATATGAGAAATACGAAGATGTTGGGTTTAACGAATAGAATATCCATTGCCCTCTTCTGGCTTCTTTCACGATTCCGCTATCTTTTAATTTTCGTAAATGTTGGCTAATAGCAGGTTGGCTCATATCAAATAGGTCCACAAATTCGCAGACACAACACTCATGCTCAGACATAATTTTAACCATGGTCAAACGTGTTTTATCACCAAGAAGTTTAAGAACGTTTGCCGTCATTTCAATATCTAATTTTTCATTCATTTGCATGTTTTACTTACCTCCCTTACTGATTCATAAATAATTATATACTTATATAAAAAGATATCCTTTAAATCTTTTTAACCCCTCATCATTGTATAAGCATATTCTTATATACGCAAGCCAAAAAGCATCTTCAATAAAAAACTGTTACTTTAAGCTGCTTAAAAAATGGTTTCAAATTAACTCCGATTACATAGCTAGTAATTGTTTAACGGAATATTTAAAGCATTTGTGAGTTTTTATAATTTGGATAATTGGGTTACTGAAGCATTTAGTCTTCATATGTATGGCGCTAGTATAGTCTTATCGACACGGCTATACTAGCACCATGATTCCTGTTTAAATCAGGTTTTATATCCAATTTATTGTTCAAATAAATTGTCGTTACAACTCTGTAATAATTCCGTAACTCATAAATAATTAACTTTGTCTGTTTTTAATAGGTTTCATTATTACTGCACGGTCTACCCTGAGGTACATATTCAACAGCCGACCATATAAGCGGCCGGCTATCCTTTATAAATATTTCCGATGCACACCTTTACCATCATATGAAAAGAGTACTTCTTTTTTCTCCATGACCGATTCCAAATGAACAGGGCGTCCCCAAAGCTGGTGAATATAAGGCAGTACCTTTTCTAGATATTTCAAATCTAGCTCAATATCTTCGTACCAATGTTTCAGATAAAGCTCACCATTTCGTAGATAATCGCCATCATTGACCGTAATATATGGAAACCCGCCATTGACGCGCATGCTGACGAGCTGATCGCGAACCTGCTCCCATGCCTTATCAACCACTTTGTAATCCTTCCCTTGCTTTTGGAATAGATACATATCTTCACGTGTCACTAAGTCTTTAGTTAAATAATTCCGGATAAAAGATATGTCCGCTTCGATTTCTCGAACTTCAAACATCTTTTCTCGACCAGAATCTGGCTTGACACCAAGCTTCTTCATTTCATCAGTTGGGTTATTATAACGTTCTTCAATATCTTCGAAAATCTTCAAACCGAGGTAATATGGGTTTATACTTGTACGTGATGGTTGGACGACACCGGCATTGAGCTTGGCGAACTCCAATGCTTCTCCCGAGGTCAAATCCAATTCCCTGACGATTCTTTGATGCCAATAAGATGCCCAGCCTTCATTCATGATTTTCGTTTCAAGCTGTGGCCAAAAATAAAGCATTTCTTCGCGCATCATTGTTAAAATATCCCGCTGCCATTCGGTCAAATCACGGCTGTATTGTTCAATGAATAGTAAGATGTCCTTTTCTGGCTGTGGTGGGAATTTCTTTTTCTTTTTCCCTACACTACGTAGTGGTTTTTCCTTGTTATCCAAGGACCACAGATCATCATATGCGGACACAATTGGTTTAATTTCATCCTCATCATAATCTTCGTCCTCCATGGACCAAGCTAGCTTCGGCCGGACTAATGACGGATCGATATGTTCATCAATGGCCAACACTGCATCTAGAAATATTTCGACCTCTTTTTTGCCATGTAGAATTTCATATTGGCGAATCCGATCGGCCGTTGCTGCCATGCTTTCGACCATATCACGCTTTGTATTCTGAAATCGAACATTATTTTTAAAGAAATCACAGTGAGCAAGCACATGCGCAACAATCAATTTGTTTTGAATGAGCGAGTTTGAATCCAATAAAAATGCATAGCAAGGATTTGAATTAATAACCAATTCATATATTTTGCTCAACCCAAAGTCATACTGAATTTTCATTTTATGAAATTGTTTCCCGAAGCTCCAATGGGAAAACCTGGTTGGCATTCCGTACGCACCAAATGTATAAATGATTTCTGATGGACAAATTTCATACCGCATCGGATAGAAATCCAGCCCAAATCCCTCTGCAATCTCAGTAATTTCACTTATCGCATATTCCAATGCTTTCTGATCTTCTGTATTCATCCGCCTCTCCCCCTTTTTTCTTCCTTACATTAATGTATGAAAAAAGCGCGGGAACATGACGGAAGTTGGAATAGCTCCCAAATAATAACGAGGTTCCCCTCCTGTCTTTTTTCCAAACAAAACGAATATGGCGTTAATATACCAATATTTACGATTACATATCACGCTACACTCACCTATTCACAAGAGTGGTGGTGCAGAGCTGGATTTTTGGATGCTTACTCAATATAATAAGTATCCCTTCTAAGTAAATTGGCTATATTAGTAAGTCGCGAATCCCCGTTCCCATGCTCTTAATACAAAAAAAGACACAGCTTTCTGCCATGCCTTTCAATTCTTTTATTCACTTACTTTCTTCAACCGTTAAAGTTAATAACTTATTATTGGCCAGGTTATGTTTGATTTTGACCAGCACATTGAATTCTTTTCCACTTTCCGCTACCAAGAAAAGAAAATCATCTTCTACTTCATTTTTTGTCAATTGTTTTCGGCCTTTATATTCGTAGTCGGTGACTTCTTCAGCCGGATGGTTTGCTTGTATAACAGCAATGGCAATTTTTCCGTACTTTTCATAATCGGGCTGTTGGGCCAAAACGAGTTGAAACGAGCTAAGGCTTAGGATGAATATGAGTATACCTATGATTTTCTTCATCATTTTCCTCCTGTTGCAATGGTATATCTATAGTATGGAACGTATTCTTCTTCTTATTCTAAGGTTTTAAAAAGCGGACGATGCGAGCATCAATAAAACGGCACGGTTGCGATTCCATTCCTCGTAAATTACCTCGAGTGGAGGGCTCGTTTCATCGACAAGGTAGCTTAATTCAATTGTCATGGCTGGTCGTTGAAATTCGGTAATGAACCAATCGGTATAGCCGCTTCCATTGGCATGTTTCTCAGGAATAGACAAGTTGTAACCTGTTAAAACCGCTGTCTTTGCCGCCAAAGAATAATCACGTAAGATATTCTCAGGCTTATTATGGTAATACCAAAAAATTTCACGCCCTGATGTATGATAGGAAACAGCAAGTATTGGTTTGATTTGCTTAGTAAAGTGAACGAGCGCTTTTGATTCAGAGGCTTGCAGCGGTTTCTTTCCTTTGTAAAATTGATAATTTGGTGCCTGTGTATTTGTGTCCAGTTCATTCCAACCAGCTGGATATTGACGATTTAAATCTATCCCTCTTCCATTCGCCTTCCACCTTGACCAGTTTGTGCTAAAGTTGTTCATCCTAAATAATGCCCATTTTTCCTGTAGATCAAATGCGGAAAAATCCCCTTGTTGAATTTGAACACCATCCGGATTTAACAGAGGCACAAATATGAGGCTGACTTCATCTAATATATTGGTGGAATACCCATCAATGTTCAACTTTGATTCATAGGCTTTTGCGTATGCATTGATCATTTTCATGATTAATACAGTAGAGAGCCATTCTCTGCCGTGATGTGAACCGTTAATCAAAATTGATTGTTTTCCTTTTCCAAGCTTCACAGCCCAAATATTCTTTCCCTTTTCAGATTGACCGATTGACATCAAGTCAAGATGATAGCGTTTCTCCAAATCCTTTATCTCTTTTTCAAACTGCCCAACTGTATAGACAGAATTTGGTGTCTTTGTGTCAGCTTGAATGGGAAAACCAATCAAAATCATGGAACCTACTATGCAAACGATGACTCGTTTCATTTATAAACCACCTTCGTTTACCCAGTTTAACAAGTTCGAACTAATAGTACTTCAGTTTTTCTCCCACATTATTGGCAAGTCAAGCCTCTCCCTGATTGCAGTTTCACTTTATAAGAAAATCTTTGATTGGGGAGATACGGTGAACTTTACCAACGCGACAGTAAAACAACGCTAACTATCAATGGGGGGAGGAAATCTCCACTAATGGAACTTTCATTTTATCCAGGTAAATAGCAACAATCCCTAAGAAATAACATCTCCACATTTTTCTTTGTAACAAACGAACAAGTTTGAACAAACTACAAATAGCTCCTTAGTAAGGAGGAGATTTCATGACCAAAACGGATTACGACAGAGCATTGTTTTACACACACAGGTCAGAATGGGATAATTTGCTTATCTTAATGGTCCGCACCCGAGATCATTTTCTCTCAAAAAAGATTGAGCGCTTTTTGCATGCATATCACTTTGAACATGATCACAAGCTCATTGAAACACATCTATATGCATTACTTCGTTACCTCGATCATGCGGCTGAAAATATGACAGATTACTTTGAGCTGCTTCCTAGCTAACATTGCTATAGCTTCTGCAAATTGGAAACATATATACATGAAAAAGAGGAGCGTCTAAAAAAGCAAAGGGTCAGCCCCCGTAACAACTAAATACAGTACAAGATTAGTGTATGAAACACTACATACTGATTTAGAGTGCGGAGTCAGACCCTTATAAGACGCCCTTTTTTCTTTACATACCCATTAGATCAATTGTTGAATACGTGTCATGAAATCTTCCATAACAGCCGTTAATTTTTCTTTCGTGTCCTTCATCGTCTTTCCTTGTACACCAAAGTAAAATTTGATTTTTGGTTCCGTACCCGATGGTCGTAAACATACCCATGTGCCGTCTTCTAAAAAGTATTTAAGTACATTGGATTTAGGTAAGTCAATTGCCGTTTGTTCATTTTTTAGCAAGAAAAGCTTTTGACTGCTTTGGTAATCTTCCTGAACCACTACATGGTATCCAGCAATTGCTTTTGGCGGATTTTCACGGAACTCATTCAATATCCCCTGAATTTGTCTGGCACCATCAATTCCTTTAAGCGTAAGTGATTGTAACCCTTCCAGGTAGAAACCGTATTTTTCAAAAACTTCTAGTAAGCCTTCATACAATGTCATGCCTTGTTGTTTGTAATATGCACATACCTCAGAAGCTAATACGACAGATTGAATGGCATCTTTATCTCTCGCGAAATCTTTAATTAAATAGCCATAGCTCTCTTCATATCCAAATAGAAACTGGTGTTCACCTGACTCGTGGTACTGACCAATTTTCTCGGCAATAAATTTAAACCCAGTCAGGACGTCTATCGTTTGTAACCCGAAATTAGTAGCAATCGTGCGGCCTATTTCGGATGTCACAATCGTTTTCAATACCACTCCATTTGTAGGTAAAGTTCCCTTTGTTTGTTTTTGTTTTAATAAATAGTCCAAGAACAGTGCACCGGTTTGATTGCCAGTTAACACTACATATTCTCCATCCAAATTTTTCACAGCGACTCCAAGGCGGTCAGCATCCGGATCTGTTGCAATTAATAGATCCGCGTCTACTTTGCTACCAAGCTCAATGGCTAATTCAAATGCCGCTGGCTCCTCTGGATTCGGTGAGGTAACCGTAGAAAAATTAGGATCAGGCAGCTCCTGTTCCCTTACAACATGGACATTCTTATATCCAAGATCCTTCAATGCACGCCGCACGGATTTGTTAGCTGTACCATGAAGCGGTGAAAAGACAATTGAAATATCCGTTTCCGCTGCAAGTGTTGGATTTTCTGGAATGCTTAATAATTGTTCATTATAGGCTGTATCCAGCTCTTCGCCAATGGAAACGATAAGCCCTTTTTCCTTCAATGTCTTTGCATCATCAACTTGAAGAACGAGTTCATTTTCAATTGCATTCACATATTGAATGACTTTGTCTGCCGCATCTGGTGGCAACTGGGCACCATCTGGACCGTATACTTTATATCCGTTATATTCAGGTGGATTATGACTTGCAGTAATAACAATTCCCGAAAAAGCATTCAATTCTCGAACAGCGAATGATAATTCTGGTGTCGGACGCAGCTCATCGAAGAGATAAGCTTTAATTCCGGAAGTCGCAAGGGTCTTTGCTGCTTCTAATGCAAATTCTGGAGACTTATGTCTGGAATCATAGGCAATGACTACACCACGTGATTTCGCTTCCTCGCCAAATGATTCTATATATTGAGCTAGACCCAATGTTGCCTTTCGGACTGTATATACGTTCATCCGATTCGTCCCTGCGCCGATTTCCCCACGCATTCCGCCTGTCCCAAATTCAAGATTTTTATAGAATGCATCCTCTAGCAATGCATCATCGCCTTCTAATTGGTCAAGCAACACTCGTAATTCGTTGTCTAAATTTGGATCCCCTATCCATTTTGCGTATGTATCTCTCCAATTCACAAGCACAGTCCCCTTTTCTATAACGTGGATAACATTTTGAAAATTCACACTTGGATATATATTTCCTTTTTACCGTACCACATTTGTATAAAAAAAAGAAGCAGAAAAAGCGACTGTTCCAAAAGAAATGAACAAGCCCCGAAACGAGTAAAAATCATAGAAAACAAGGATGTTTTCACATTTACTTTTTTGAAATTTATGTAACTTAAAATTATCTTATTTCCCTGCTTCTTTAGACCCATTTAACTTACTATAATATCTATCACTACTTTCACACAAAAACCCATTCATCCGTTTGCATTTACCCAGAATACTTATAGAACAATCGGCAATTCTATTCTAAATATCCAAATAAAGGAAAAATTCATTCGATGGAGATTTCTTCATCCTCCACCTACGTTTCTTCGATTCCTCTAAGTCTTGAGCTGGGAGTCTTGACTTTCCATTAATACGGGATAAATCCACTTTTTAACATTGTGCAAATAACTTTTAGTAAGTACATTTATTTTACATAAGGGCTTTGGACATACTATAATTTTTATGAAAAAACAATAGGTGGAGAGAAGATGAAAACGATAAAAGACAATCGTGATAACTATTTATTCTTTGCGTGGGCAGTATCTGTCATCGCAACGCTCGGCAGTTTGTACTTTTCCGAGATTAAGCAATATGAACCATGTGAACTATGTTGGTTCCAAAGAATTGTCATGTATCCATTTACAGTGATAGTAGGGATTGCGGTTGTTAGAAAAGATTATCGGATTAGTTTATATACCATGATTCTATCCGGGGTTGGAGCACTAATTTCAAGCTATCATTATTTAATTCAAAAAGTTGCTCTATTCGGTGATCATGCTGCTTCCTGTGGAAGGGTTCCTTGTACAGGGCAATACATTAACTGGTTTGGCTTTATTACCATTCCGTTCCTTGCTTTGACTGCATTCGTCCTAATCTTCATCTGTAGCATTATCATCTGGAAAAAATCCAAGGAGGAGTACGCATGAAAAAAATCATTATTTTTCTAGTCGTCATCATTGCGTTATTCGCAACACTAGGGATTGTAACAACTATGCAAAAAGACGAAAAACTAAAGACAGCGGATAATCCATATGGCACCGACAAGCTTGACCCGGCAACTATCGACCAATTGGATGATCCAAACTATCAAAACATCATCCTGCCAGCACAATTAGATAAAAAGTTGAAAGCGAAAGAAGATGTAGCCGTTTATTACTTCAGTCCACTTTGTGAGCACTGCAAAAGAACAACACCAGTTGTAGCTCCACTTGCTGAAGAAATGGGCATCGACCTTGTTCAATACAATCTTCTTGAATTCGAACAAGGCTGGAATGAATTTAATTTAGAAGTAACGCCGACAATTGTTTTCTATAAAAATGGTGTTGAACAAGCTCGCATCACAAGTGAAAATGACGAAGCAACATTTAAACAATGGTTCGAAGATAATGGTGTTAATTAAGAGCAAACAACCCTTTTAAGTACTTCTGCTTTTAACTAAACTGCAAAAGTAATGAAACAACTTTTTAAAGGATAAACAAGAGGCTGACGAGTTTGCGTCAGCCTCTTGTTTAGGTAAAATGAAGGATAATGACTAGTTTAAAAATTGATTGACCAGCTCTTCGTAGAACATTGAGGAGTTTTCATTATTTTCTTCGTTTTCATTATTTGATTGAAGAAAGTGATTGCTAAGAAAAGGGAAAAACATACCGCTTTCATTAAGTAATTGAATATTTTTGCTTAATAGTAATTCCATTTTCATATCAATCGAATTCTGTTCACTATTTTCATTTTTCTCAAGAATCGTGGTGATTACTTGCAAACTAGTCATAATCTGATACGCTCTTCTTAACGTCCCAGCGTATGCCTCAGACTGAAGCACACCAATTTTTTTGAAATGTGAGATTTCGTTTTCCGGAAAGTAATTTGGGAAAATAAAGTCAAAAAAATATGATACAAGATTCTCTATTCTTTGTTCTTGTTCATATGTAGAAGAATAAACAACCTTCACTAACAACCCACCCTTGTAAATCAATAAGTATGATAATGGTTTCAGTTTCTTTCAATAGAATACCATAAGATTTAGGCAGAAAGGGTGGAAAATATCGCCACTTACTTTTTTTATAGGTAGAAAGATTGGTAAAAATTCCATTATCCTATCAGAGCAATGTAGTATTTTGTCGAATTAAATATTTATATGTCGAAAGTGGTGGAAAAATGCTTACTAACAAGCGAATTCAAGATAATTTGGCAATAACCGTGCCAAAAAAGTGGAATGAATTAACAACAGAAAAACTTATGAAAGATTATTGGAAAGCCCCCAAAAAGCTGACACACGAATGGCGAATGAGTAAAAAGGTGACAATTAATGGAGAAACTGCCCAGTGGACAAAACCGTTACAAGAAGATGATGTGCTGGGAATTCCCGTATTCGAAATTCCCAGCACCGATTCCCCAGTGCCGAAGGATCTCCATATCAATATTTTATATGAAGATGACCACCTCCTAATTGCTAATAAACCAGCTTGTATGGATACCCATCCCGCAAAGCCTGAACAAAACAACACACTTCTTAATGGAGTTGCTTATCACTTAGCAGAAACGAATCAACAGTCGTTCATCAAACATATCCATCGCCTTGACAAAGATACAACAGGTGCTGTGCTATTCGCGAAAAACCCCTTCGTTGGTGCCATTCTAGATCGGATGTTAGAAGAACGTACCATAACTAGGACCTATGTAGCATTAGCAGAGGGGCAAATGACGAATGACCAAGGTCGCATTGATGCTAAAATAGGGAGGGACCGCCATCATGCTACGAGAAGACGAGTATCGCCGACTGGCCAAACAGCCATCACTCATTATAAAGTACTAAGATCTTTTCCCGAAAAAAATCTAACCATGGTAAGCTGTACATTAGACAGTGGACGCACTCATCAAATCCGTGTCCACTTTAGTCATATTCAGCACCCATTAGCAGGCGATACATTGTATGGGGGTAAGAAAATATTTCCCCGTCAAGCTCTACATGCCCGAAAAATAGCCTTCATTCATCCCATGACTGAAGAAAAACTGTGTATTACTGCACCATATTTAGATAAACCGCCCATTTTTCCCTTATAAAATAAACAGGATGCCGATTCGGCATCCTGTTTATAGGAATTTATGTTATGAAGCGCGTCGTGTGCCGCGTAATATCAGACTTAAGATAAAAACGAATACGATAGCGCCAATCAATGCTGGTATGATAGCAAAGTTAGAAACAACAGGTCCCCAATCTCCTAAAATCAATGACCCTAACCAAGCACCGACGAAACCCGCGATAATATTTCCGACAATCCCAAACGGCACGTCACGTCCAATAATCATTCCTGCTAACCAACCGATAATCCCACCAATAATTAATGACCAAAGAAAACTCATACTATTTAACTCCTCCTTCAATGTAATAGATTTGCAAATGCTAAGAGGTTGCGCACCCTCTTACTTCTAACCAACGGAAGCGATTTTTAGGTGCAGTTCAAAAATCGAGTGACATATTTCTATAATATTGAATAATATCCTGATTTCTATCTTATCCCTTGCGATGTCACCCGTCACCCCATTCGGAGTATTCTGTACTGACACCTTACTTGCCGTCTTATATACTTACTTTCCCCCTATTTAGATTCTAAAACCAAAAAAAGCCGAATAAAAAAATGTAATTATTTCAACGATTATTTTTGAACATTGTGGGGTATAGGGATCTTTGTTCTAGTACGAAGGAACACTTAGATCGGCATAAAGATGTATTCGAATACTTGAGGAAATTACGAAGATACCTATTCTCTGTGACGTTTCTTTTTATTTACGTCCGTTTTTCATTCATCACACCCTCACGCGACAAGCGATCATCAAAAAAACCTAAAACAGGCAATAATCTGCTTGTTTCAGGTTTTGGTTTAAAATTTGACTTCGTCAGGATTTGATCCATATCGTTCATTAAGATTTAATGCATCAATTTTGTTCATTTCGTCTAAACTTAATTCGAAGTCAAAACTTTTAGTATTTGATTCAATTCTTGATGGTGTAATTGATTTAGGTATCACTATCGTTCCATTCTGTAAATGCCATCTTATTAAGACTTGTGCAGCAGATTTATTATGTTTCTTAGCTAAGTGGTTGATTGTTGGTTCATCAATAAGATGTCCTTGCCCAAGCGGACCCCATGCTTCCACTTTAATATCATGCTGTTTACAAAACTCTCTTATTTCAAGCTGCGCAAGTCGTGGATGATGTTCAATCTGGTTCACAACAGGTTTAATGGTTGTATTCGCTAATAAGTTTTCCAAATGATGAACATGGAAGTTACTTACACCAATGGCACGAACTCGGCCTTCTTTATAAAGAGTTTCAAGCGCTTTCCAAGTTTCGATATATTTATCTTGCCCTGGCCAATGAATTAAGTATAAATCCAAATAATCAAGTCCTAGTCTTTCAAGGCTTGCTTCATATGCTTGAAGAGTTGACTCATACCCTTGATCCGTGTTCCAAACTTTTGATGTGATGAAAAGTTCCTCGCGAGGAATTTCGCTTTCTTTAATGGCCTGCCCCACGCCTTCTTCATTTTTATAAATCGCAGCAGTATCAATGGAACGGTAGCCTACTTCTAACGCTTTTTTTACTGATTCGATTGTTTGACTTCCATTTTCAACTTTGAAAACGCCAAAACCGAGCTGTGGAATTTCTACACCATTATGTAAGGTGATTGTTTCGTTCATACTTTTAATCATCGAATAACCTCCTTCTATACTTACACAAATTATACCATTAACTGGTTTCTTCTTCTAAAGAAATGATTTGGACATAAGGAACCATCTTGTCTATAATCATTTCCCAAAAAAATACATAACCTTATATTATAATTGAACTTTATTGATGTAGAAAGCATCTAATTTGATGTATTTTAAATTTTCTGTATTTGTTTTGTTAAGATTTTGTAAATTTTCGTCGAAATATCTTCCCTACAACTAAGAGAATTCGTTACAATAAGTTCGCTAATACTATACATAGGCTTCTGACTTTTAATTGTCAAAGCTATGCCAATTCTGCTTTAATGGGGGTTTTCAAATGGTTTTCAAATCAAAGAAAGACAAGTTCGCACAAGCTCTTATTAATATTTCTCAAAATTTAAAAGAGAGCGCAGACTATTTTGCTGATTTCAAATTAAAGAACGTAAGCGATCTTAAGGTTTTCTCAGAAATGATGAAAGAGTATGAGCACAAAGGCGATGATATGGTCCACGGCGTCATTACAGACCTTAACAATGCCTTCATTACGCCGATTGAGCGTGAAGATATCCTGCTATTAACAATGAGCATGGATGATGTTTTAGACGGCATAGAGCATTGTGCCGCTTTATTTGAAATGTATTCAATTATCCATGTGGATGAATACATGTTGAAATTTGTCGAAGCGATTAAAGAATGCACGTATGAAATCGAGAAATCTGTTGATCTTTTAGCAACAAAAAAATTACTAGACATTCGTGAACATGCGATTAAAATTAAAGATTTAGAATCAGTTTGTGATGGAATTCAACGTCAATCCATCAAAAACCTATTTTCAGTTGAAAAAGATCCAATCCGTATTATTCAATATAAAGAAATTTATGAAAGCCTTGAAGAAATTGCTGACCATTGTCAGACTGTCGCCAATACACTTGAAACTATTATCATGAAAAACGCGTAAGGAGTCTTCCACAAATGGATAGTTTATTTCTATTAACGATATTAATCGTCATCTTTGCACTTGCATTTGATTTTATTAATGGTTTCCATGATACTGCCAATGCCATTGCAACTTCTGTATCAACGAAAGCATTAAAACCACGCCACGCGATTATCTTAGCTGCAACGATGAATTTCGTCGGTGCAATGACATTCACAGGTGTGGCCAAAACGATAACGAAGGGCATTGTCGATCCGTTTACATTACCGAACGGCTCCATTGTGATTCTCGCTGCCCTTATTGCTGCCATCACTTGGAATTTAATTACCTGGTATTATGGGATTCCAAGTAGTTCTTCCCATGCACTAATTGGTTCGATTGCAGGCGCTGCGATTGCTGCTGCTGGATTCTCTGAAATTAAATGGGGCGGATTTTTAAAAATACTTGAAGCCCTAATCATTTCACCAATTCTCGCATTTGCTGTAGGTTTTATTGTTTATTCCATTATTAAAATGATCTTTAAAAATAATAATTTAACAAAAACAAACAAGCAGTTCCGTACCATTCAAATTGCTACGGCTGCCCTTCAATCGTATTCACACGGAACAAATGATGCTCAAAAAGCGATGGGGATTATCACTCTTGCCCTTATGACGAACGGCTTCGCAACTACCGATGATATTCCGTTCTGGGTACAATTCTCTTGTGCGCTAGCAATGGGTATTGGTACATCAGTTGGCGGTTGGAAAATTATTAAAACCGTTGGTGGAAAAATTATGAAAATCCGTCCTGTAAACGGAGTTGCGGCAGATTTAACAGGTGCTGCCATCATCTTCGGGGCAACACTTATACACTTACCAGTCAGTACAACCCATGTTATCTCTTCATCTATCCTTGGTGTAGGTTCAGCTCACCGGATTAAAGGTGTCAAATGGGGTACTGCCAAGAGTATGATTATTACTTGGTTTATTACATTACCTATTTCAGCAACGCTTGCAGGTTTAATTTACTTCGTACTGAATTTATTTATGTAATACTCTTTATCCTCCTTTCCGACCTACTGAAGCGGAAGGGTTTTTTTTATTGTCCGCTTTTTTCACTTGTTCTCTTTCCCCCTTCAAAGGAACTTATTCTTTCTAATAAGTCAACAAATCGATTAAAATAAAGTGAAAGAGACTGTAGTCAAAATGATGCCGCCAGACAGCTTCATATCCATGTTAACAAGCTTAATTATCGCTTGAAGCGAATTGTAGAAGTTAGTCATGTTTGCTTGAAGGATCCATGCACAAAATGACTATCTTTCTAGATTTAAAAATCAGGCATGATCAAGATTTTTTAAGAAAAAATAAAAGGATGGGATCCCCCTTGAACAATGAATCAAAGGAATATTTGGAATCGGAGCTACAAATCATAAATACATGGGAAAAGGAGCAAAAAGGGTTATGGTTTTGGGAGAAAATTGGCCGTTTACCCTTTAAATTACTTGATAAAGCCACCCCTGCATTTATTCAAGACAAGATCGCTCTCTTACTCGATGAATTAGGAAGCTTCGTTCAAAGTGGTGGGCAATATTTAACGAAAGAACAGTCAGTATTTAAGCGAATTGAAGGATATGTCCCAGGAGAATCCATTACCTCTGTGGATGATTGTGCCAATGTTTCGCTCCTTGTCATGAACTCGGTAAGTGAAGATATTAAAAAGACCAATAGCAAGCTTGCTACTGTACAAGGGGCATCCACTGGAATTGGGGGGATTTTCACGTTGTCTATTGACATCCCTTTATTATTGAGCTTGTCTCTGAAAACCTTACAAGATATCTCCCTAGCATATGGCTTTGATCCGAAAGACAAAGAAGAACGAGTTTTTATTGTTAAATGCTTGCAATTTGCGACAGCAGATATTGTTGGCAAAGAAGCAATATTAAATGATTTAGCCTCGTTTCACCGCAACGAACAGACTGATCGAAAGGAAATGGTCAGTCAGCTTCAAGGTTGGCGTGAAGTTGTCTATACATATCGTGATCAATTTGGTTGGAAAAAACTCCTGCAAATGATTCCGATTGCCGGTATGGTCTTTGGGGCCTTTACCAATCGGAGCATGATTGCTGACGTAGCTGAAGTTGGCAGTATGCTCTATCGGAAGCGTCGAATTTTGATGCGATTAGAAGCAAAAACTGATTAATTGAACTAACGTTTGTAGAATTCCACAAATATTCGTCTTGTAATTTTCTGATTTCACATATCATATTTTTTCTGATACAGTTATACTTTGTGTACAAAGAGTAATTCTTTTTTGAAATGGAGTGATTTGATTATGCGAATTGGAATTCCTAAGGAAATAAAAAACAATGAAAATCGTGTCGCCATTACTCCCGCTGGTGTTGTTGCTTTACGTAACGCTGGTCATGAAGTAAATGTTGAAAAAAACGCTGGTCAAGGAAGCAACTTTTCAGATGAATCATATTTGGCTGCTGGTGCCATTATTGCTGAAACAGCCGCAGACGTTTGGACCACTTCTGAAATGATCCTTAAAGTAAAAGAACCCATCGCGTCAGAATATCAATATTTCCGTAAAGATTTAATTCTTTTCACATACCTACACTTAGCAGCAGATCCTGATTTAACAAAAGCACTTAAAGATCGTGGTGTCCTAGCCATAGCCTATGAAACGGTTTCTGTAAATCGCACTCTACCATTATTGACGCCAATGAGTGAGGTAGCTGGTAGAATGGCTGCACAAATAGGCGCTCAATTCCTGGAAAAACCTCATGGTGGCAAAGGAATCTTATTAAGTGGTGTTCCTGGTGTAAAACGTGGAAAAGTAACGATTATCGGCGGCGGTGTTGTCGGTACGAATGCAGCGAAAATAGCCATCGGTTTAGGCGCAGATGTTACGATTATTGATCTTAGCCCTGACCGTCTTCGCCAATTAGACGATATCTTCGGAAACCAAATTTCCACATTAATATCTAACCCATATAATGTAGCACAAGCTGTATCTGAATCTGATTTAGTCATTGGTGCCGTATTGATTCCTGGAGCAAAGGCTCCTAAGCTTGTTACAGAAGAAATGGTCAAATCGATGTCGCCTGGTTCAGTTGTCATTGACGTTGCTGTTGACCAAGGCGGGATTTTTGAAACAGTTACCAAGATTACCACTCACGATCAACCGACATATGTAAAGCATGGAGTCGTCCATTATGCCGTCGCGAACATGCCTGGAGCTGTCCCAAATACGTCAACTCTAGCCTTAACAAATGTGACAATACCCTATGCGCTACAAATTGCCAATAAAGGTGCCGTGACAGCCATTCTTGAAAACGAAGCACTGGCAAAAGGAGTAAACGTCGCAAACGGCGAAATTACCTTTGAGGCCGTTGCTAAAGACCTTGGCTATAAATACGTACACGTTGAAACGGCGTTAAAAAATGAAAATATTAATGGATGAGGCTATTAAGAAAACATCTTAATCCTCTAAGCCGTTTTCTTTTTAGAACCTCACATATAAAAGAACAAAGATAAAAGCAGTGGATTTCGTGAACGAAATCCACTGCTTTTAATACTTTTACAGACAAAGCTTGATTGTAAATGGGATTTGAAATTGCCCGGTATCATATTTCAAAGAAGCGCTATTTTATTATTTGACCATTTAGTTCTACATATAACGACTGTATTTGTACGAATCTCGTTCACCTTTTGTTACGTTTATCCCAGCTCAACTAACCATCAGTGAAAAAAACACTGATGAAAGTTTCACCTTATTACTACGTCTCAAGTCCTAGCAATAAATAATTCCCCAGCTCATTGTTTCAACAACTGTATTTCCTTAAACTTAAATTATCGAAAACAAATCACTAATGGAGGTTTTTTTGTGAAAAATTATCTAATGATTTTTCTTGTTATTATTGGAATTGGCTTATTATTTACAATATCCAATACGATTCCTTCGCTTTTTTCTCATGGGAAATCGAATCATACTAAAGTGTCAAAAGGAATAGATACACTTGATTTTCATATTTCAAGTGTCGAAGCAAAGATCATTCCCGAAAAAAGGTCAGATATAAAGGCAGAGTTAAGTGGCAAGGGTTCTGTCAACGTAAGGCAAAAAGGGAATAAAGTAATGATTGAATACAAGCGTAAATGGTTTGAGCAAATTGGCTTCTTCAATGCTCCTAAACTTACGGTCTATATTCCTGAAGATTATCATGAAAACATGGACATTTCCGTTTCGTCTGGCAGCTTGAAGTTTGCTGGTGACTCAAAGAATCATCCAATGGAACTTAAAGACCTTTCCATAAATATTGGGTCAGGTCACGCAGATTTCGCCAATCTTAACGTAGATACCTTCACTTCTGTTGTTTCATCAGGAAATTTTGAAATGAACGCTATTACAACAGATTCCGGAAACTTTAACGTGAGTTCTGGCAGAATGGTTGTCAAACATTATAGTGGCCAACTACAAGCTGAGGTTTCTTCTGGCCTTGTAAATATCCAGCTTGATAAATTAACCGCTCCAGCTGATGTTACAGTAAGTTCAGGTTCCGTCAAATTAGATGTACCAGACGACGCGAGCTTTACGCTTAATGGCAAAGTAAGCAGTGGAGTTATTAATAATAGCTTTCAATTAAAAAACGCAACGACATCAGATAAGAATATAGAAGGAACGTATGGCACTGGTAAATATCCAATAGACCTTCAAGTATCGAGCGGCAACATCACTGTGCATTAAGTGTACCTGTTCATTTTTCCATAATAGAGGATGTTCAAAAAGTCCGGGAAAAATAGCTGTCGAATTTCTTCGTCTCTCTGTCTCTCCGGTCCTCACGTATTACTTCATACGTTCCGGTCCTCGAGACGATCGTTCCTTGAACTTCTCGGCTCTTTTTATCCTCCTTTTTGAACACGCTCTAATAAAAGACATCTAGCAAAACTTAGGAACCCCTCCGCTAAAATGTATGACTTCTAGCAGTATCACATATAGATTAAATAGCTTGTGATAAGAGGAGGGGCTTTAATGGCAAATGAATTTGTAAGCAGATCATTAGATGAAATCCGTTTCTGGTCAAGGATTATGAAAGAGCACTCCTTATTTTTAAGTTTGGGTTTCAGTTCAGATGATACTAAATTAATTGATGAAGCCAAGCAATTTATCACTGTTTTTGAAAGAATTGAGGAGCAAGTAAATCGGTTTTCCCCCAGTTCAGATCCGCAGCAGGTTCAAGCATTTAACAATCAAGTGTATCAATCCGTGGCGTCTATTTGGGCTTATAAACGAAAGGTATTGGGTCTAACTTTACGATGTGAGGTGCTCTCAAATAACTACCCATTGTTGATTGATCACACGAGTCGAGAAGCTGCTTATTTCGCGAATCGATTGAAAGAGCTCAATGAAGGAAAACTTGTGCCTTTGCCTGAGGCGATTATTCAAGAAAATGTTTTCTTCCTTAAAATTATGGCAGATCACGCCAAGTTTATCGGCCATCTTTTAGATCCTAGCGAAAGAAAATTAGTTGACCAAGCACGAGAATTTAGTCATGATTTTGATCAACTTCTGTACCAAGCAATCGATTTGGAGCATATGAGACCAGAATCCGAGACACCTGCCCTTCTAGACCAATTTTTAGATCAAAACAGGGTTTCCGTCGTTTCACTAAGGGACTTCAAGAAAACAGCGCGAGATTTAATCGAAGCATGCCGGATAAAGAGTAATATTCACCCTCTTCTAGCTGATCATGTATTTAGGGAAGCAGAAAGGTTTATTGAAATTATCGATATGTTTGAAGGTCATCTTCAAAATAGTCATTGATAAATAATTTCACATGAAAAGTACTAGGAAATATAAATAAAAGGAAGCTTCCCTACTCGTTATTTGAATGGAAGCTTTCTTTTATTTATATTTCCCCTTGTTAGCCAGACATCGGTTAATGTTCGCTTGGCTGCTAATCCTAACTCCTCTCTTTTTTTACGCTCTTAATCTACTTCATTCTCTCTCCTACCTTCTTTGGCGGATAGACGAAAACCCTTCTTCGGTTTGAGTAATGTAGTAAACTAGGGATTTTCGCAATATTGTCTACTGGCAAAAAGGATGCCATCGTGTTGATTAAAGTAGTTACTTTAGCTTTCGATACCTTCCATTTATCATGATGGATGTCTCCTCTTAATAGTTTTTTTCCCTGAAACGAATACATACAATACCGTTCCAACAGCCAGTGATCTAAAGACCCTGGCAGTGATTCAAACAATACATCTCCTGGTTTATAGGTAAGATCAATTTTTTCAGAGGTGCTTTTATCTAAGTGCCTTTCGCTCTTAAATTGAAAACCATTTTTCAGCTGCTGAAATTTCATATGGGCATGTTTATAGGGAAGCCCTACTGAGAACTTTGCCCCAATCACAAAGAGTGGATGGTTTGCATCCAGGCTGAAAAAATAGATTCCTGGGATGCCCTTATAGGTCACATAAGTTCGGACGTTTAACTCCAGATAGGAATTCAACATTGGAAGAGAAGGAATTCTCCTCGCTTTCATATTAGTGACCCTAAATGGAATGATAGTGACCCATCCCCTATTTTCATAAACATCCAGTTCAAGTTCAAATGGTACGTAATTCCTTAAAACATTCGGGTCCATTGGATAATGCATAAATAATAAGTCCTCCCACACCTGACTCAACAACCAAGGTGAGGAAGGCAAAGGAAAAGGTCGATGATCAAGCTGCTTAAATTCACCGTGCATGATTCTTCCTCTCTCCTATCATGAATAAGTTTTAACACTTTTATTTACCTTATCCTATATCACCGATATTTATGAACATGACGAGTAACAACGGGCAAATTGAGGATCACAAATTGTTTAGACCAGGAAATGTTTTCACTCACTTTCAGATCTCTCGATAATTGGAAATTAAATTGATTTATTCCGTTTCTTCCAAAAATATTTTTCCTGGATTTAGTATTCCTTTCGGGTCTAATACTTGCTTAATCGATAACATGACATCATACGCATTTCCATGTTCACGGCGTTGGTAAATTCTTTTGCCAATCCCGACCCCATGTTCACCTGTACATGTCCCCCCACGACTAAGTGCATAGTCAACAATTTCTGCATTTAACCGCATCGCCTCGGCTACTTCAAACGGATCAGTTAAATCCAACATAAAGAGCACATGATAGTTGCCATCCCCAACATGACCTGCAATGGCTCCTTCTACTTTCGAGAGGTCTATTTTTTCTCGAGTGTTCAGAATCGCATCCGCTAATTCGTGAAGTGGAACACTCACGTCAGTAGACATCAGCTTTTTCCCAGGTGAGCTATGAATTAAAGCATATGCAAGCTTATGGCGCGCTTCCCATAGTTCATTCCTAGCGATTAAATCGATTTCAAACGTAATATTCTCACAGCCAAAATCACGAACAATGTCCTTTGCAAACTCGACATCTTGCGCTAAGCCTGCTGCGTTACCATGAAATTCAAGGAATAAAGTTGGTTTTTCTTCATATGACTTGTTCATATAGGTATTTATTTGTGTGATTGAGCGCGCATCCATCAGTTCGATTCTTGCGATTGGAATCCCAGCAGACATAATGCCATTCACAGCTGAAATCGCTTGCTTAACAGAAGGAAACAAAGCTCTTCCTGCGACGATTTCTTCTGGAATGCCATATACTTTAAGAGTCAGTTCGGTGAATACACCTAGTGTCCCTTCCGAACCGACAAACAAACCGTTCAAATGTAATCCTGACGAAGATTTTGTCGCTAAGCTTCCGGTATGGATGATTTCCCCATTAGCTAAAACCACTTCAAGGTCACGAACTTGATCGCGCATGATCCCGTATCTAACCGCTGTGGTTCCACTAGCATTGGTCGCAGCCATCCCACCAAGGGTAGCATCTGCACCTGGATCAACTGAAAAGAACAGTCCATACTTCTTCAGCGCCTTGTTAAGCTGTGTTCGTGTAACACCAGGCTGAACTTTGACTAAAAAATCTTTTTCTCGTACTTCAATCACCTTGTTCATCAGCGACATATCCAGAGAGATGCCGCCATTATAAGGAATCGCATTCCCTTCCAAACTTGTACCGAGTCCAAAAGGAACAACAGGGATTTCTTGTTCGTTGGCAAATTTTAAGAGAGCACTCACTTCTTCTTTACTTTCTGGAAAAGCAACGACATCCGGCAAATGTGGAGTATGATAGGACTCATCCCGGCTGTGCTGCTCTAATATCGTTTGATTAATGGTTACCCGGTCCTCTGCTAATAGACTTTTTAACTCTTTTACATAATTCAGCATATTGGCCACCTCTTCTTTAATCGTTGTCCCACCTAATCTTAATTCATATTGACAGAAGATTAAATATATTAATGCTTCTATTATGGAAATTAACTTCATATAGCTCGCTAAACAAAAAAAAGCCAATCGTAGCTGGCTTTTCTTCCATTCTTATTCATCATCTAATCCTTTACTTTTTCGAGTGCATGCTTCCATGGCATTCAGGATCGAGGCTCTGAAATTGCTTTCTTCCAATGCAGCAACTGCTCGAATGGTTGATCCTCCTGGTGTGCACACATCATCCTTCAAGCTACCCGGATGCTTCTCTGTTTCAAGAACCATTTTCGCGGCTCCGAGCACAGCTTGGGCAGCCATTTTGTACGCTTGCTTTCTTGGAATGCCATCTCTGACTCCGCCATCAGCTAATGCTTCAATAAACATATACACATAGGCAGGTGAAGAACCACTAATAGCAGGCACAGCATCCATCAGTTCTTCTTTCAGAACTTCTGTTTTTCCAAACGCATTCAAGATATCTTCTACATTAGCCAAATCTTCTTCAGTTATTAACTCATTAATGGCAAAGGCTGTCATTCCTTCTCTAACTAAAGATGGTGTATTTGGCATCGTCCGTACCACTTTAACCGACTTGCCGAAAGCAGACTCCACTGTTTGAATAGAGATGCCTGCAGCGAGCAAAATAATTACAGAATCTTCTTTCACATCATGCTTAACTTCTTCGATCACTTTCGTATAACTTGATGGCTCAACCGCTAAGAATAAGAAATCTGCAAATCGGGCAATATCTTTATTATTAAGTGATCCTTGAACTCGGAGCTTTTCAGTTACCTGGAATAACGTTGTTTGTGAACTTGTACTTACCTTTATTGAATCAGCTGGTACAACGCCCGCCCTGATCATCCCTTCAACCATGGCCTGCCCCATTTTTCCGCAGCCAATAAATCCAATTTGTTTATTCATATAAGACACATCCTATTTGTTTATTCTATCCCGGTTTAACAGTACAGTGGAAAAAAACTCACTGATGGAAGTTTCACTTTATTATAAGATGATTTAAATGAACTATGCTATTATTTATCAATTAAGATATTTTCTCAGATAGATCCCAATAACAAAAAAATATATGGACCTATAAAGTGAAACTTCAATCATTGGGGGTTTTGACTTTCCGTTCATGCGGGATAATATTGCTAAACAGTGGAGGAAAACAGATGACTAAATTTCATGCATTAGCCTGTGATTTTTATCAGAAACCAACATTGGATCTTGCGCAATCTTTACTTGGCTGTTTATTGGTAAAAGAAACACCCGAAGGCATCTGTTCAGGGTATATCGTGGAAACCGAAGCTTATATGGGACCTTGCGATCGTGCCGCACATAGTTTTGGCAATCGACGGACGAAACGGACAGAAATTATGTTTGGCCAATCTGGATTGGTCTATACATATCAAATGCATACTCATACATTGGTCAATGTCGTTAGTGGTGGAGTCGATAAACCCGAAGCCATCCTCATTCGAGCTGTGGAACCAGTCGAAGGAATTGAACTGATGCAGCAAAGGCGCGGCTTACAAACTGTGAAGAAGTTGACGAATGGACCTGGGAAGTTAACAAAGGCACTCGGGATTACAATGCAGGACTATGGCTTGATCTATACAAAACCGCCGATTTATATCACCCCTGGCATTATTTCCGAACATATCTCCAGCGGTCCTAGAATCGGTATTGAGAATAGCGGTGAAGCAAAGGATTATCCATGGCGTTTCTGGATTACAGGGAATTCGTATATCTCCAAGTAGTTTTCTAGGTTCAAAAAGGATCAGACATCAAATGTCTGATCCTTTTTCATTACGGCAGGTTTTTCGTTACAAATGTTCCTGCAATCAAGTCGTGAAGCGCGCGCTTATCTTCTCTTAGTCCAATCATGAAGGCACTAATTATATAGAGAACACCTGATAGTAAAAGGCCGATCATCACCCAAACGAACCCTTTCAATAGTAGTCCGCCAAGTACCTCATCATTCATCAAATTCTCACTCATGAATACATCAAATCCTGAAACACCGACCGTTACAAGAAAGCCGATAACACCTATAAATGAAGGCAATCCATATACAATCCCTGCTATGACATAGCGCTTAATCATAGTCCAGAACGAAACCTGAGTCCCATCAAGCTTTACAATTCGAACCTTGAGCGCTTTTTTCCCGACTGTATATCCATACCAAAAGATAGGAAGCAATAGAGCATATAAAAATGATATAATATTGCTCACCCATTCAGATGTTCCATTCGAAAGAATAGTTCCTAATACCAATCCAAGTACGATAAAAATAAGTGCATCAATCACCTGTGCGCCAAACCGCACCCAAAACCCTGCTGGGTTTTCAACCATAGTTGTGTCCTCCTTTACTTATGCCACTAACAACATACATATTCAATTATACATAAAATTAGAAGATCCATTACTTCTTTTCTAAAAAGGTTATGATTTCCTATTATTTATTATTTTCCCATTTATGATTATGAGCTTATAAAAAAACAAAACACCTGACCACCAAAGGGTGATCAGATGTTTCCTATTTTTTCAACTTAATAAAAGGGTCAAACACTATTTGGACACCCTCTTTACCCCTTTAATTATAATGAAATTTCCTGTTCAACGCTTTCTACAGCCCGTTGTTTCTTTGATTTTCTAAAGTATAACAGCTCATAAATACACGGGATGACGATTAGTGTCAGTAAGGTTGCCATGGCTAAGCCTCCAATGACCACAATGGCTAAACTTTGTGAAACTAAGCTGCCAGTTTCCGATTCTTTCAATAATAGTGGAAGCATTGCACAGATTGTGGCAATTGCTGTCATGAAAATCGGTCTCATTCTAGTAGCTGTTGCTTCTACCAGCGCCTCCCGAATAATCATCGTTTGTTCGTTTTGTTTAACCCGATCTAAAAGAACAATTGCATTTGTCACGACAATTCCTATAAGCATTAATGCTCCTAGAAGTGCAGTTATATCTACAGATATTCCGCTTATGACAATTCCTAAAATAGCGCCGATTGCTGCAAGCGGAAGAGAGCAAAGAATGGCAATCGGTGCTTTAATCGACTTAAAGGTGATGACCATAATTAAAAATACAATGCCGATGGAAACAAGCATGATGAGAAATAAATCCGTAAAGTCATCTGCCTGCTGAGCACTAGCTCCTCCGATAAGAACGTCTACATCCTCTGGAAGATTCATCCCTTCATGATCCTTTTGGTCCCCGAATATCTCAAGATTTACCTTGCTTGATATTTCGGACAGCTTTGCAGAATCGACAGAAGCCGTTACGCGAAGGTAGGTTTCTCCGTCTTTATGAAACTGGTTAGTTGAACGCTCTTCACTTTGTAATGAAGCGATAGACGATACTGGTACGAGACCAGTACCTGTAGAAATCGGAATATTTTTCAATTCTTCAGGCGTTTTCGTATCAAGAATAGGCTCTAGAAAGACTGGTGTTTGTTTGTCATTCAAATTGATCGTTCCAATTGGTGTTTGATTTAACATGATACCAACTTGTTTGGCGATTTGTTCTGTATTCCCTTTTGCAGGATCTACCGTTAAGGAATAAACAGTTTTCTTTTCATCTTGATTAGTTTTCACTTCTTTGACGCCATCAATTTCTTCTACTTTTTCTTTAATAGCGTTGGCTGTTTTTTCAAGATCAGTTACATTTTCCCCGACTACATCGATTGTGACATTCGTACTGCCTCCCCCCATCATAAATGAGGAAGCGAATACCTCTAACTGTGCATCAGGATATTGATTTTTCTTATTTTCCACTTCAGCTAGTATCTTTTCTGTGTCTTCTTTATCATGTAACAAAATACTTAAGGTCGCTTCAGTAGGTGATCCAACATAGCCGAACTGAGCAGCCTCAGCCGGAGACCCTACTTGTGAGAATACATAGTTGACCTCATCCATTCCACTTACCCATGATTCTAGTTCAATCGTCTTTTTCTTTACTTCTTCAATCGGTGTATCATTCGGATAACTTAATGTGGCAACGACATAATCAGCAGATGAATTATCAACTGCCCCCTTAGGGATGACAAAATATGTCCCGATCGAACCGACAAAAAGAAGGAATGCAATCAAGAATACAATCCATTTGTGATTTAATGACCAAGTAACCATTTTTGGAAAACGTACTGCTGGTTTATGTTCAGGAAGCTTTGTATTCTCCAGTAAACTTGCACTCATTAATGGTACAACGGTCAATGCGACGATGAGGGAAGCTAGCAAGGAGTATGTGACCGTTAAAGCAAATGGTAAAAGAAATTCTTGAAGTCCTCCGTTCAACAGACTCATCGGTAAGAAAACAGCCACTGTCGTTAATGTTGAGGAGGTAATGGCAACTCCTACTTGCTTCGTTGCATCAATGACCATTTGGACAGAAAATTTCTCTGTTTGCATTTTTCGGAAAATATTTTCGATGACAACAATACTGTCATCAACAAGACGACCAACAGCAACAGCGACTCCGCCAAGCGTTAAAATATTCAATGTAATTCCAGACCACGACAGCAAGAACAGTGTAAAACAAAGTGATAGTGGAATCGAAACAATGGTAATAAAAGTAGACCGGATATTTCGCAAAAACACCATAATGACAATGGTTGCGAATAGTGCACCAAGCAGGACTTCTTTCATCATGGTTTGTACGGAAGTCTGTACCATGTCAGCAGATGATATGTAAACCACAGATTCCTGCTGATCATACATTTCATTTATTTCCTTCGTTACTTTTTCTACCTCTTTACTTATTGTCACTGCATTTGATTGGCTGTCCTTCGTAATGCTAATATCTAGACTATCTTTCCCATTAAAACGACTAATGAAATTGGCATTCTTTGTTTCGTCAATCGTTGCTATATCTCCAAGCGTTACATTTGGAGCTACCACTAATCCTTTCAGCTTCTCTAAACTAGTTACGTCACCGATCACCTTAATGTTGCTTGTTTTTCCATCAATGATTTTTTCCCCGATGGATAAGGCTGTGTTTTGACCTTGAAGAACTCCCATAACTGCTTGGAGTGAAATTTGTTTTTCAGTTAATTTATCATTATTAATTTTGACGGATACGTTGGAATCTGTAATCCCATACATATCAACACTCGAGACACCTTTGATATCTTGATATAGCGGTTGGAGTTTTTCCCGTGCTAATGCCATATTATCTGCCGTCATTCCATCTTCAAAAGTTACGGCTATATTAGCGATAGGAATCATAGATGTATTAAGTTGTGAAACGGTAGGCTTTGATATATTAGGAGGTAATGTTACACGATTTAACGCATCTTGAACTTCTTGTTTAGCTTGCTTCATATCCGAGCCAGCTTCGAAAAAGATGTCAACTTTTGAGAAACCATCTCCCGTTGTAGAGTAAACCGATGTTTTTCCATTCACACCTGTTACTGCTCTTTCTACAGGAATGGTTACCTCCGTTTCCATTGTTTTCGAATCGGTACCTTGACCCATTGCGATAATCGTTACCTGTGGATTATCAGCAGCAGGCAGAAACTCCATTGGCAATCTCAAATAACTAACAATACCAATGATTAAAATTAATATAGTCATTAATGAAACTGCAGCTTTATTACCAAACGACCACTTCGTTATAAACGACACTTCCACGTCACCTCTCAATAGATAAATTTGACACCGATACAAATATTACCATAGACCCACTAAAAACGTACAGAATATTTTGTTAATTTTAAAAGTTAACAATTTTACATTTCATTCATAATTCCTCCTCGTAACTAACATGTAGGTTGCATGTTCATTTTAGAAAAAAATTACATTAAAAGCATGGAGCCCTAGGATTATCTTTTTCTAAGCCTCAAGACGTAGGATCACCGGTATAATTTTCTATATAAAACAAAAAAACCTTATCACACCCTCGTACAACACGAGGAATGCAATAAGGTTTCATTCGAATAAAAGGGGATGTAAAAAAACTAAGCTCTCATTTCAGGGGAAAATTTGAATAACGAATTCATATACTTTTTGTGTTAGTCTACTTCATAGTAGCTGCATACAACTTGTCCTACTGCTTTTGCCGCTACAAGAAGGGCATCTTCGTCAATATCAAATTTTGGATGATGATTGAAGTAAGGTTCTTCTACACCTTTTGGAGAACATGCGATGTAAAAGAAGCAAGCAGGGAATTTTTCTGCATAGTAGGCAAAGTCTTCAGATGGCGGTAATGCCGGAAATTCCTTCACTTCTTTAATATGTTTATCATTCATACTTCTTAGGCTTGCTGCAACCTGTTCTGTAAGTTCCGGGTTATTGTATAAAGGCGGATAATCCGGTTCATATGTTAGCTCACAAGTCACGCCAAACTCTTCTTCTAGGCCTTTAACAAGACGACGAACTTCTTTTTCAATCTTTTCTTTTGTTTCTACAGCCATATAACGGATATCACCTTCAAGTTCGACACTGTCTTTAATGACGTTAAAAGTACCTTTTCCATCAAATGAACCAATTGTAATAACGCCGACTTCAAAAGGATTTAACCGGCGACTAATAATCGTTTGAATGGCAGTAACAAAGTATGAACCAGCAACAATCGCATCGTTAGCCAGATGAGGCGACGAACCGTGTCCCCCTATCCCTTGAACTTTTAATTTAAAATACGCTCTTCCATTGAATGAAAATCCTGCATGATACCCCACAACTCCTGCTGGACCCATTGGTAACAAATGAATGCCGTAAACAGCATCTAAGTCGTCAATCAAACCTGATTCAACAATACTCTTTGCTCCGCCTGGCGGAACCTCTTCCGCATGTTGGTGAATAATTTTAATCGTTCCTGGAATTGAGTCTTTTAATTGAATCAAACAATCAGCTAAAACTAACATGTAAGCAGTATGTCCATCATGACCACATGCATGCATGACTCCTTCATTTTTCGATTTAAACGGAACATCTGCTTCTTCCACGATTGGCAACGCATCAAAGTCTGCTCGTAAACCAATTGTTTTTCCTGGTTTGCCACCTTTAATCGTTACAATAATGCCATAACCATTACCGACATTTGTTTGAATCTCAACGTCTTTTCCTTTGTAAAAATCAGCAATATATTGAGCCGTTTTTTCTTCTTTAAAGGATAATTCCGGATTTTCATGTAAATAACGGCGAATTTGAATCATTTCTTCTTTACGTTCTTCTAACATGTCCAATAATTGTTTTCTCACAATAGTTCCCTCCCTAATCATGACTACTTTTATTACAGAAACGATGTTAAGCCATTAATATCCAAATTTAACTCGATACCTTATTCTATATCAGAATAACTGCAAACTACTTGCCCTACTGCTTTTGCCGCTACAAGCAGGGCATCTTCATCGATATCGAATTTTGGATGATGATTGAAATAGGCTTTCTTTACCCCTTTAGGTTTACAGCCAATGTAGAAAAATGTGCCAGGAATTTTTTCCAAATAGTAGGCAAAGTCTTCTGATCCAGATAGCATGTCGAACTCATACACGTTCTTAATATCTGGATCATGATCTTTCAGACTTTCAAGACTTTGAACAACTTTAGTTGTCAATTCAGGATTATTGTATAATGGCGGATAATCCGCAGTATACGTGAGTTCACAGTTCACATTAAATTCCGCTTCAATTCCTTTTACAATTCGATGAATTTCTTGATCGATCAATGTTTGCGTTTCTTTCGTCATATAACGAACGTCCCCTTCAAGTTCAACACGATCTTTAATTACATTGAAAGTACCTTTTCCGTCAAAAGATCCGATCGTGATAACACCGACCTCAAATGGATTTAAACGGCGACTGATTACGGTTTGAACAGCTGTTACAAAATGGGTAGCGGCCACAATGGCATCATTAGCTAAATGAGGCGAGGAACCATGTCCACCAACACCTTGAACCCCTAATTTGAAATATGTTCTTCCTGCCATTGCATAGCCACTACGGTGGCCTACACTACCCGCTGGACTTGTTGGGAACAAGTGAATTCCATATACCGCATCCAAGTCATCAAGCAAGCCCGATTCAACAATGCTCTTGGCTCCACCTGGTGGAACTTCTTCTGCATGTTGGTGTATGATTTTAATCGTTCCTACAAGAGAATCTTTTAATTGAATTAAACAATCAGCTAACACTAATAAATAGGCCGTATGTCCATCATGCCCACATGCATGCATGACTCCTTCGTTTTTCGATTTAAACGGAACATCTGTTTCCTCAACAATGGGTAGCGCATCAAAGTCTGCCCGTAATCCAATTGTTTTTCCTGGTTTGCCACCTTTAATCGTTACGATAATTCCATACCCATTGCCGACATTTGTTTGAATATCCACATCTTTTCCTTTATAAAAATCAATGATATATTGTGCTGTATTTTCTTCTTTAAAAGATAATTCAGGGTTTTCATGTAAAAAACGACGAATTTTAATCATTTCTTCTTTACGTGCTTCAAGTAAATTCATTAATTCGCTTCTCATAATATCTACCTCATTTAAAGTTAAGCTCAGAAAGTTTCCTGTATTTCCTCTAAAATGAAATGATCTTTCCACCAATGTTTTTCTTTAATGACTAGGATGTGGTTGACCAGTATTTTTTCTTGATCGAGGTGATGGCTCATTGGATGTTTTTCCAGCATCACTAGGAACCATAAAAATAATCGAGATGATGGAAAGTATACCAAATATTACGTTGACAATTATCCCTCCTGTTGCAGCTAATTCAACACTACTAGTAGCCGCAATGGCACCATAAACAGACGCAGAAATCGCAACGCCGAACGCCGAACCGAGTGAACTTGCCATTTTGTAAACCCCAGCTGCTGCCCCAACTTTATCAGAAGGTGAATTAGATACAGATGTATCTGTAGATGGGGTTGCATAAATTCCAAGTCCAAGACCGAACAAAGCAAACCCAATAAATACGACAACTGTATAGGTAATACCGGGTAAGAATGTTAATCCCATCAGAGCTACACCAACTGTAGTTATTACAGCCCCCCAAATCATTGGAGACTTTGCGCCTGATTTTTGTAAAATCTTCTCACCGACACGAATCATCGCAAGCACTGCTACTAAATAACCGATGGATAACATTCCTGATTGGAAGGCCGTAAATCCGCGAGCGACTTGAACATACGTATTGGCAACAACAAGTGTTCCAGCAATTGCATTTAACAAGAAGTTGGAATAGGTGGCTCCTGCATATGGTTTATTTTTAAATAAAGAGAAGTCAATTAGTGCAATTGATTTCTTTAATTCCACCTTAACGAATACAATGATCCCTATGATTGCGACCACTGCACAAATTAAAGTTAAAGAGCTTGTCCAGCCCCAATCCGCACCGCGAGTAATAAACAAGTTTAAAGCAAGCATCGTAATAATAAAAATACCTAATCCAGAATAGTCAAATTTAAAAGTACCTGTTGATTCTGCTTTACTTTCTGGAGTATCTTTTATAAGCCACATCGCAAGAATTGCAAAGATAATAGAAAAGATGAAAATCCATCGCCAGCCCATATATGTTGCTATTGCTCCACCAGCAAGTGAACAAACACCTGAGCCACCCCAAGAACCGATGGACCAGTAACTGAGGGCTCGTTGTCGATCAGCCCCCTCATAATAATCTTTTACTAACGCAATTGTTGCTGGCATAATACATGCTGCTGAAATCCCTATAAGTATACGTCCGATAATCAACAATGCTGCTCCTTGTGTTATAACAATAAGCAAGGAGCCGATAACGCTTAAAATTAACCCTACATACGTGATTTTTTTACGTCCAATCTTATCTGCAAAGCCACCAGCAGCAACGATAAACATGCCTGAGAACAAGGCAGATAAACTAATGGCTATGTTTATTGTTCCAAGTGAAATCCCTAAATCTGATTGAACGGCTGGAACGACATTGACCATTGATTGAGCAAACAGCCAAAATGTGATAACCCCGAAAACAATACCAATAATCAATTTATTTGTGCCTTTATAACTTGTTTCCATGATAAACCTCCTGATGTTTTGATTAGATTTCTGTCAGATTTCCTAAAGATTAAATGATTACTTACCTCTATCATTTGCATAGGGTAAAGTTTTCACAATAGAAATAGTATCCATAATAGCTTTAATTTGTAAAAATAATCTATTAGAACAAATCTTAGCAGGAACCTTATGTTTATTTTCTCTACATTCATTATAAAAAATCCAGGTAAATCAGTAGAGTTAATTCTTATGTTGTTTTATACCATTTGGCGTGCAATATTAAACCTCGTCTCGAATCAGGTAAAAAAAAGAGGGTTGATTTTTTACCATCTATTATTAAAGATGTTTTTTAAAAGCAGAAAAGGATCAAACCCCATATTCTTTCGCTGGGGGTCTGATCCTTTTATTTATTGATATGTTTTTCGAATATCAAAGAAGTGAATTGCGTTGCTCGTCAAGTAGGAATAAAATGACCAATTTCCATCAATCGTTTCATCAAATAATTCCAAAGAAGGCCGGCTGGAATTGATGATGTAATCAATAATTTCGGCATCCATTCCATGGTTACTGTTTAAGTTCCACCATTTCGTATATAAAGCTCCATGTTCTTTGTCAAACACTTGTTTACGTATTTGATATTCGCCAGTTTGTAATCCAGAAATAGTAATGCGAATATCTTTATTAAGTTTTTGAAGGATCGTCTCTTCGAGTGAGAAATAAGGATTAACAATTGTACAATTCATCAATACCAATTGAAAACCTCGCTCATTTTGCGTCATCACGTAATCTGAACCGTGTGCCACAACTTCGCCATGAAGACGTTTTAAGAACATCATGGCAAAATAAGCAGGACGCTTTCCGTTAAAATAATGGAATAATTCTAAGCCGTCCATTCGAAAACGCTGATCCCTCCCCCCCTCTTCATGGACTTCTGTGTTAATCCAGAATCCGACCGATTCCACGTCATTCGCGATATCCAAAACGTTTTTTAAGACTAAAGCTCCCCGAAAAAAAGTGCCGTTTGTAAATCGGGTATTTCCAGACAATGTATTCCATGATACGAGATGGAGCGGTTTTTCTAAATGGTTTTTTTTAAAATACCGCTTCATCTTACTTGTTTTTTCTTTAATATAATCCTTCGCTAATTGGAACGAGTCATCTACCATTTCTTCAAAGTCAATAAACTCATTTTGGTTCGCACTGTAGCCGATAAAATCTATGTACTCACTGCATCCTAATTGCCATATATGATGATCGCTTGTTTTTTCTTTGTGGAAAGAAAACGGCATATAAACCCCAACATGAATCAATCCAATATACTTTTTCAGTACTCCATGTAATTTTAGATAGATTCTTTGAAGCTCTTTCGCTTCGACACCTGTAGAATACGACTCATAAAACATAACATGCCAGTGTTTAACAAACGCTTCTCCGTATATTTGCAAACAATGCCTCATGAATTGAGTGAGCTTAGTAAAATAACGATCTTCATTACTTGAAATATCCTTATAATCAATCCGTACGAATAGAGCCAAATCATGCTTTTTTAGAAATTCTAGTGCACGATCAATATTGAAATATGGAGAGGTTGTCGCAATCGCTTCATCTGTTTCTACCTCTGGAGGAATCACTGTGCGGCTAAGCAGATGATGAACTCCAATATACCGAAGCTGTAAATCTTGTTTCACTGCCAGTACTTGAGATTGAACATCTTCCTTTAATAATTCGATGATTTCTCCAATATTAAGAATGTGATCTGGGCAATTTAATTTCAACGATAACGGCTTGGACAAGTTGATTGACAGCTTATCAAAACGCGTCTCAGTGTGAGAATACGACTTTTGATCTTCCATCAGCAGACTGCTTAAATTCGCAACTATTTCTGGTGAACGAATCAACATCGCAGCATCCTCAATGCTATAGCTTTGAACAGAATCTTCTGTTTGTATCCCATGTTTTTCCCGATAAGCATGAGGGGTTATTTCGTATACTTCTTTAAAAAGGCTAGAGAAGGACTTAGAATTGGGAAATCCATTGTTCATGGCAATTTGCGAAATGGAATCAGACGTATATAGTAAATCCTTCATGCTATGTTTAAGCCTGATATTCATTAAAAAACGGCTGAACCCCATCCCCATTTTTTTTTTAAAATAGCGGGATAGGTAGCTCGTAGAAAGATAAAATTTCTCGGCTACCTTTTCTAAGGTAATCATCTGCTCATAATTCTTTTCCATATAGTCAATCATCTGGGATAATCGTAAGTTGTCCGTATCTGCTCTTTCAAAGACACTACCCTCTTCTTTGAAACGACGGATGAGGATCAAAAGTATTTGACTGATATTTCCATGAATCTCGATCTTATAGCTTTCTTCTTGTCTATAATGGCTGACCATCACATTTGCAAGCAGTCTTCGAATGGATTGAATCATGTCATCTCTTCCCATATCGATTTCTCTGGAATAACATTCAAATCGACGATTCCGATACTCCGCGTAATGATGATCCATAAAGGCATCCGAGATAGTTAAAGCAAGCGTGCTATTACTTTCACTTCCTTGGACCTGATAAAGCTGATTGCGATTAATAACAAGGAAGTCTTTTTCTTCCAAATGATAAAAACGACTATTGGTTTCAATTTTTAATTCACCATTTATAACAAGGATGATCTTAATTCCTTTGTTTACTCTAGGTGCAAGAAATTCGATATTTTGCAAAGAAATTTGAAAATCTGTATGTGAATCGTTCAATCTTTTTCACCCATTTCTCATTCTTGCCCAATACATGGCATACTGTGTATTCTTTAAATTTTTATACTCCACCCCCATCATAACAAATAAACGCAGACCAAGAAATCTTGTTCTGCGTTTGCTCTAATTAAGCATGTATTTGTGTTTCTTCATTTTTAAAAAAGCTCTTCATCGCGTGAAAAACATCAGATTTTTGTTTTAAAATATAATGGCGAAACTTTTCGTTGCTAATATTTTTGTAGGCTGTCATAAGAGTTGAGTGGCGATTGTATTGGTTGACCTCTCCATAACCGAACATATTAGATACCTTCATGAGTTCTTCGACGAGTTTTACACAGCGGGCGTTATCTGAGGTAAGATTGTCACCGTCTGAGAAATGAAATGGGTAGATATTGAATCTATCAGGGGCGTATTTTGTGTCAACGAGCTCTAAAGCTTTGCGATAGACGGATGAGCAAATCGTACCACCGCTCTCTCCTTTTGAAAAGAAATCTTCTTCTGAAACGACCTTGGCTTCTGTATGGTGAGCAATAAATTCGATTTCAACGGATTCATATTTCGTCCGGAGAAAACGATTCATCCAGAAGAAGAAGCTACGAGCCATATACTTTTCCCAGAGTCCCATACTTCCTGACGTATCCATCATCGCTAAAACGACTGCTTTAGAGTCCGGCTTTTCGATTTCATTCCAGGTTTTAAATTTATAGTCTTCTTTATAAATCGGATGAAAACCTGGATCACCACTTAAGGCATTTCGTTTAAATGCAGAGATCATCGTTTTCTTCTTATCGATATTTCCCATCAAACCCGTTTTTCTAATATCATTAAATTCAATATCCTCTACTGTGTTATCATCCCGTTCTTTGCGCTGTAAATTTGGAAGTTCTAACTGACTAAACAATGCCTCTTCAATTTCAAGCATGGTTACTTCCGCCTCATAATAATCCTCTCCTGCCGAGTCCCCTGCTCCCTGACCTTTACCTGGTCCTTTTTCTGGTGAGCCATCTCTTGCCACTACATCTCCAACTCGACTTTCTCCGTCACCTTGACCTACATGCTTATTTTTATCATAGTTATAACGGATCTTATATTCATCCAGTGAACGAATGGGGATTTTCACGACGTCTTTTCCATTAGACATGATAATACTTTCCTCAGAAATTAAATCCGGAAGATTATTCTTGATCGCTTCTTGCACCTTTTCCTGATGTCTTTGTTGATCATCAAAACCTTTTCGGTGGAGGGACCAATCCTCCTGTGAAATTGCAAACTGATGATTATTCTCTTTCGTCATACACTTTCCCCCCTTAATAGCAAAGCATAATGCGTCTGCTTATCGGCGACAAGAACAAAATGAGCAGGCATAAAGATCGCTTTATGATTTTTTTGACAGATTGACTTGTCTCTGGCCGATGACACACAGGCGGCTTTATGAAACTTTGACTACTTCTCCCACACTCTTTTTGCAAATATCGAAGTCCGTACAATTATCGCAATCATGATCGTGTATCGTGCTATACACCGATATTCTATGAATTAGTCTTCTTATTTCTAATACATTCTCGAACCATCCTTTATCTCCTTGCATATGATACGGTAGTGCGGAAATCTTTATAACCCTAATACTATAACGTGAAACTTCCATAGACTTTGTAAATTATTTTCGTAAAAGATTGTATTACTCTATCCTATGCAAGGACACGCAATAATTTACAAAAAAATTTAAAAAATAGGCAAATACCTTTAAACTGTACAGGCCTTTTATGCTGAGTCTCATTCATTCTTAATAAGTAGAGTGACCCTGTCCATTACATTTTTTCGTGTTAATAGGGAAATATCTAAAAGTAAAGAATATGTAAAATAATAGGCAATTCGCAAAACTAAACACTAAAACTCCTATTTAACCTAGATCTTTTTATCTAAAAGCTGAAGGGATGCCATAGCATCCCTTCCACCTTACTTATTGATCATGCTTTACGATCTCCTGAATCTTTAAAGCCAGTTCCCCCTTTCTTTTTACCCTTTTCTGAGGCAAAAAGGATCTGACCTCTAAAAGCAAAAGTCAGACCCTTCCCATGTTTATCCCTCATTAACAGAAAGTCATGCCCCCCACCTCAAGGCTTAGAGGGGCCCCACTGATTGAAGTTTCACTTTATCGATTCAATAGACTGCCAACATACTGGAGCAATTCATTTGCAGATGTAGAATTGTAGCCATGCTCTTCGATTAGCCTTGCCACTACTTCATTCACTTTCTTCAATTGGCTCTCATCTGGTGTTTTCGAAGATGTTGTAATTTTGACAACATCTTTTAAATCAGCAAATAGTTTCTTTTGAATGGCTTCACGCAGACGGTCATGTGAATTATAGTCAAACCGTTTTCCTTTTCTAGCGTAGGCCGAAATTCGAATCAAAATTTCTTCACGGAACGCCTTCTTCGCATTTTCTGAAATTCCAATTTGTTCTTCAATCGAACGCATCAACTTTTCATCTGGAGAAATCTCTTCACCAGTTAATGGATCGCGCAGTCTCGATTTATTGCAGTATGCTTCGACATTATCGAGATAATTATCCATTAATGTTTTCGCCGATTCTTCATATGAATACACGAATGCTTTTTGAACTTCATTTTTCGCAATCGCGTCATATTCCTTGCGTGCAAGTGAAATGAAATTTAAATATTTTTCACGTAGCTCAGCTGTAATCGAAGGATGTTGGTCAAGCCCCTCTTTCAAAGAACGAAGTACATCAAGTGCATTGATCGATGGGTTTTCTTTGCGAATAATCGTCGAAGAAATGCGGTTGATCACATATCGTGGGTCAATTCCGCTCATCCCTTCATCCTGATGCTCTTTTTTCAGCTCATTAATATCCGCTGAATTGAAGCCTTCTACGTTTTCACCATCATAGAGACGCATTTTCTTAATTAAATCGATATCTCCTTTTTTCGGATCCTTCATCCTGGTCAGAATACTGAACATCGCTGCTACTTTTAATGTATGTGGCGCGATATGAACATTATGGACATCGCTTTCGTTAATCATCTTTTCATAAATCTTTTCTTCTTCTGTTACTTTTAAATTGTATGGAATTGGCATAACGATGATTCGTGAATGCAGGGCTTCATTTTTCTTATTTGAAATGAATGATTTGTACTCGGTTTCATTTGTATGGGCTACAATGAGTTCATCAGCAGAAATCAGTGCAAATCTACCTGCTTTAAAATTCCCTTCCTGTGTAAGCGAAAGTAAATGCCAGAGAAATTTCTCATCACACTTCAGCATTTCTTGAAATTCCATCATCCCTCGGTTTGCTTTATTTAACTCACCATCAAATCGGTATGCACGTGGATCAGACTCCGATCCAAACTCGGCAATCGTCGAGAAATCAATGCTTCCTGTTAAGTCAGCAATATCTTGAGATTTCGGGTCAGATGGACTGAATGTTCCAATGCCTACCCGTTTATCTTCGGAAAGGAATACCCGCTCAACGATCACATCTTCAATTCTCTTTCCATAATCCTGCTCAAGCCTCATTAAATTCAGTGGAGACAAATTCCCTTCAATGCGAATACCATATTCATCAAAGAAGTCTTGGCGTAAATTTTGTGGAATTAAATGAAGTGGATCTTCATGCATTGGACAACCTTTTATTGCATAAATAGCACCTGTATCTTTAAGTGAATACGATTCTAACCCTCGCTTCAGTGCTGAAACGAGCGTCGATTTCCCCCCCGATACCGGTCCCATCAGGAGTAAAATCCTTTTTCTCACATCTAATCGTTTTGCAGCCGGATGGAAATACTCTTCTACAAGGCGTTCAAGCGACTCCTCTAATCCAAATAATTGACCACTAAAAAAGTTATACTTCCGTGTTCCATTAACTTCTTCTATACCAGCATCTCTGATCATGTTATATACACGTGAATGTGCAGATTGTGCAACCCATGACTGTTCTTTGACAATCTCCAAATATTCCGCGAAGGTGCCTTCCCATTTTAACTTGTGCTCTTCTTCTCTAAATCTCGCAATTTTTCCTAAAATGTCCATCTTTAGCAACCTCCCCTTGTTACCTATCAGAGATGAATACTTTAATCTATGCACCGAATCTGACAAACATGTACAAAAGTTCAGACGAAATGAAAAAGCAATTCGGAAACGCCCCATGTACTATTCAAAAAATTCCCTCCATTAACATTCACAACGTTGAAAAATTGGGGTATACTACCTTTATACGCAATATTGGAAGAATTCGGTTTTAGAGGGGGGTACATAATGGGAACGGTAATTGTTCTTGCGGTCATGGTGACATTTTTAGTCGCAATTTTCACAGCTGGATACAATGACAAACCATTTGTGAAAAAGTAAGAGAAAACACGTGGCAAAGTTTAAATGGGGTAGAATTAATAAGGGCTTTACTTAAAATGTAGCGATCATTCTAAAAAAGGATGTCTCAAATGGGACATCCTTTTTTAGAATGATCGCTACGGCTTTGTCTTCGATTTCTATGTCAACTATTTCATCGCCTCATTCTGAACACAGAAAATAGAACGATTCATAAATGCTTATGGCTCTACTCAAAACACTACTTAAAAAAGGTTTCGTTACATTTGTACGGGTAGCTCATATTTATCCCGCTTACAAAAAATAATAACCCCTGATGAAAGTTTTTCTTTATCGTTTGTTCAAGCCTTGACGTTCTATAAAATCCTTCATATACATTCTGCTTTTTTTCGTAATCATCCCGGCCATTTGTCTTGTCCATGTATCTTTCCGAACGGCATTCGTCCGTTTTCGGTAATACCCGGAAATCGTATCATTATAATTCTCCAATTGAGCAATAAATTCCTCTTTATCAGGCTGATACTCATTTTCATGATACACATTTTCAATAGGTAGACGTGGCTTTTTTTCACTTTGCCCCATTGGATACCCGACAGCCATACCGAATAACGGGATGACCTTGGATGGAATATTGAGAAGCTTTATTACTTCAGGTAAATGATTGCGAATGCCGCCAATATAGCAAATACCAAGTTCCATCGATTCCGCAGCTAAAGCAGCATTTTGGGCGGCAAGTGCAGCATCAATGGTCGCAACCATGAATTTTTCCGTACTTTCTAACGGCACAGATAAATCCAGTTCCTCCATTTCCGCTACAATCTCAAGACGATGCAAATCTGCACAAAATATAAATAAGTGTCCATTATGTTCTACATAAGACTGTGGACCGGAAAGTTCTGCCAAAGCCGCTTTTTTCACAGGATCCGTAATCCCGATAATCGAATACGCTTGTACAAAACTTGAAGTAGAAGCTGCTTTGGCAGATTGGACAATTACTTCAATCTGTTCAGACGTTAATAGCTTGTCTTGAAATGATCGAATGGAACGATGATCCATTATCTTTGCAATAATTTCATTCATACCCTATTCACCCTCATGTAAGTTCATTTGGTAAAGCTTTATTCACCCAAATCGATGATAAAATGATTTTTATTTGAATCATGTGAAATCACCGTTTCATCGGCAAGAGAAAAATGAGCCATAAATCAACAGCTTCATCTAACAGAGCTTAGTAAAAAAGGGCTCAGCTTTTAAACCGGCCCTTTTAAATGATGTTCAACAAGTCCGGTAAAAAAGCTTGCGAATTGCACCAAAGCTCTGTCTCTCTGATCCTCACGTATTACTACATACGCGAAAGGTTCTCGAGATGCGCTCGCACAACTTTCCCGCTCTTTTATCCTCCTTTTTGAACACGTACTTTTAAGTCAATCTTCTAGCTTCAAATCGAGCTCCCGGTAATTTTGCTGTCTTAACGCTTCATAAACGAGAATGGCAGCCGTGTTAGAAAGGTTCAACGAGCGAACATTTCCAGTCATCGGTATACGAAGGCAGCGGTCTTTTTGCTGTTGGATTAATTCCTTAGGAAGCCCTGTAGTCTCCCGACCAAACAAGAAATAAATTTCACGATCTTGGTTGCTGTAATCAAAACCAGTATGTGGTTTTTCTCCAAATTTGGACAGATAATAGAAATCCCCGCCCTCATTTTGTTCAAAAAACTCATCCAAAGAATCATAATATTGAATATCAACATGATGCCAATAATCTAGTCCAGCCCTTTTCAAAGCTTTATCGTCTGTGGAAAATCCAAGCGGACGAATTAAATGCAACTTCGTATCGGTTGCCGCGCAGGTTCTTGCGATATTTCCGGTATTGGCCGGAATTTCTGGTTGATATAAAACGACATGTATTGCCACGTTCTGTTCACCTCTAGTATAAACTTCAATCCATATTATATCACTAAATGCACCTTGTGCCTCATCATCAGCTTCCGTCAAGAATTTTGTAAAACTTGTAAACAATATTAGGCGTATAGGCGCTTGAATCTTCATAAGTCCAATAACGATGTCGACTGTTTGTGGTATGTGCATTCACAAGCGGCATTCCGTATTCATCCTTAGCTGTCACCATCAACGAATGATTAAATCGGCCGTCTCCTTCAAAATCAATACAAATAATATCCCCCAAATTCAATTGTTCAGCCGTACGAACTTGCTTTGTCCTAATTCCCTTTCCTCCTGCAAGTAGCTGCTGCAATGCATTCGCAACTGTCCAGCTAAAGCTCCAACTCTTCCCTGACATCCACCATCCCTTATTTCGATTCGGGCTTCCCCACATCGGAATTCCTCCAGCATGAAGACATTGTGAGATAAAACTTGAACAATCATCAGTAAACTTCGGATAAGCTGGATTGAAATCATTCCACCATCTTTCTGCATATTTTACGGCCTTCAAGCGATCGTACGTATAATCCATTCTTTCCGCAACGACATCGATTTCGCATTCTTCCCGATTCTGACCATATATTCTTTCATTTTCATAATCACTGACCACTCTTCCATCTTGAAACGTGACTCTCCTATCTTCTGTTTCTTCTTCAATGAAGAAAGTGTCTCCCTGTTTAATAAAATATTGAAGATGAAGCTGATAATCTAATTCTGTTTCATTCTGCTTCTCATGCCTAGATAGCACTTGGCCAGTTGCCTTAACATGGACAATTTCTGCTTCCCGTTGTTTAAATAAATTTTGTTTACGTAAGAGTTTTCCTTCTACCTCTTCACGCGACTTTCCAATATATTGTTCAATTCGCTTCTGCACAATCGCTTTTAGCTGAAGTTTCAAACGAATCCCTCCTCTTAAAGTGAAACTTCCATCGGTTGGGATCTTAACCCGAAAAACGCGGTTTATACAGATGAATGAGATCCAAGGATTTATCTACTATTTTACCTCTATAATTTTCCTGATTTTCTTACACATTTAAAATAGGAATAAACCCATATGATAAGATATATGTATAAAACTTCAGTAAAAACACAAAAAAAGGCTGACCCCCGCAATTCCTCACGAAAGGTCGAACCTTCATTACTCAGTTATCGTACTAAAACGAAGACCTTTATCAATTTCTGCTAGTACTTCTTCGTCCGTCTCTTGTTCACGTGCTTCTTTAAGCAAGGGTACCGTCTCATCCCCACCGATTTTACCAATTGCCCATGCAGCTGTCCCGCGTATGACAGGTCGTGGATCTTCTTTCATAACAGCTATCAAATCTGGCAGTGCAGTCTCATCTTTAAAATGAGCTAACGCTAAAATCGCATTTCGTTGAATCGGCTTTTTACCTCGCCAAGATCCTGATGCGGAGCCGTATTTCTCCTTAAACTCGCGGTTTGAAATTGTAAGGAGCGGCTTCAATAACGGCTTAGCCAACTCTGGATCAGGCTCCATTTCTTCATGAAAGTGAAAATCCATGCCTTTATTTTTCGGGCAAACAGTCTGACATGTATCACAACCATACAATCGATTGCCGATTTTCGTCCGGAATTCATCTGGTAAAAATCCTTTTGTTTGCGTCAAAAATGCAATACAACGCTTCGCATTCAGCTGTCCGCCTTGAACGAGTGCACCTGTCGGGCATACGTCCACACATTTATTACATGTGCCACATTGATCTTCAATCGGTTGATCTGATGCAAAAGGGATGTTTGTAATCATATCCCCTAAATAAACATACGAACCAAATTCGGGAGTGATAATTGCACAGTTCTTTCCACTCCAACCAATCCCAGCACGCTCTGCAACGGCTCTGTCAACTAGTTCACCAGTATCAACCATTGATTTCGCCATGGCTCCTGGCACTTTTCCCTTAATAAAATCTTCAAGTAGTTGTAGTTTCTTACGTAGAACAACATGATAATCCTGTCCCCATGATGCTCGGCAAAAAATCCCACGACGTTCACCTTTCTTACTTTGCGGTGCATTCTTCATTTTCGAAGGATAAGCAAGCGCAATCGAAATAATCGATCTCGGTTCATTGAAAATCAATGTTGGATCCACTCTTTTATTGATATCTGGCTCTTCAAAGCCCGATTGGTAATTTAATTCCTGCTGACGAATAAGTAAATTCTTCATTTCCTGAAACGTTGAAGCCGTTGTAAAACCAATCTTATCTATGCCAATTTCCTTACTATATTGAATCACTTCTTGCTTAAATGCATCTATATCCACATCATTCACTCCTACCAACTAACTAAAAGGAGCATACTCCTTCTTAAACCTTTCTCATCTATGATAAACTATATCCAACCATTTTTGGAGGTGAAAGGTTTGGAAGTTCAGATTGACTCCATACTTCGTGATAAAATTCCTAATTTTAAAGCGGGCATTATTTCTTATAAAAATATTGTAATAGGCGACTCGCCGCAAATGGTCAAAGGCAGGCTCCAGCTATTTCAGGAATCGATCTTCTTTGATCTTCAAGACAAAGAATTAAGGGATCTTTCTGGAATTACAGAATGGCGACAAACATTCAAAGCAACTGGAACAAACCCATCACGCTACCGACCGTCTGTTGAAGCCCTGTATCGCCGAATAAGCAAACAAAATTACATACAGCCTATCCATTCTGCCATCGACTTAAACAATTTCTTTTCTCTACAATACGAGGTGCCAATTGGTATATATAACCTCGACCAAATAGAGGGAGATGTCACGCTAAAAATTGGCGAAGAAACCGATCAATACGATGGGTTAAATGGCCGCTACAATTCCATGAAAGATATGATTATATCAGCCGACAAAAGTGGACCTTTCGGCAGTCCTTTCGTTGATTCAGAGCGTACCAAGGTAACGGAAACAACAACTTCTGCCCTACAAATTATTTACCTGAAGCCCTCTACTTCACTAGATGAAGCAGATAAGCTGACACAATCATTAATGAAAATGTTTCTACAAGTTCATGGCGGTGAAGGGTTTTATACAATCGTTAAATAGACCCTCTTCCTTACAGTTAGAGTAATTTTGAAGACTCTAAACACCGTCCAAATCATCGGACGGTGTTTTTGTACTGAGGTATTAAAAAAAGCTGATGCTGCAATCCCAGAACTAAATCATACAAAAGGCGCGATTACTTATAAAGAAAGTTTTTAGGATTAATAAACTCTCATGATTTTTATGGAATCAATAAGATTTTCCCTGTGCTTTTTCGACTTTCCAGTAATTTATGTGCTTTTGCGCCATCCTTTAAAGCAAATGTAGTCGGTTCTTTCAGTACTAGTTTTCCATCAATAATCCAGTTAAATAATTGTCTTGAGCGTGTATTCCTTTCTTCATAAGAAGTTAGAACATTCCAAAGGTCTCCACCAGTTAGGGTTTTTGAAGTATCCATCAGCATACGTGGATCAACTGGAGCAGGATCGCCACCTGCCATGCCATAAAACACAACCGTACCACAGATTTTTGTTGCTTCAAAACTGTCTCCTATAGTCGAACCCACGGACTCATAAACGACGTCCACTCCTCGACCATTTGTCACTTCTTTTACTTTTTCATACCATTTTTCATCATATAGGAATACATGATCCGCTCCAGCTAAATATGCTGCCTCCGCCTTTATTGTTGAAGAGGTTAATCCAATAACCTGCCCGCCAAGCAGTTTAGCGATCTGAACAAGGAGTTGTCCAACACCTCCTGCTGCCGCGTGAACAAGAACAGAGTTTCCTGCTTTGACTTCAAAACTATCCTTTGTTAAATAATGAGCCGTTAACCCTTGAAGTAAAACACTTGATGCCGTTTCAAAAGAAATATCATCTGGTAACAAAATGGCTTTTTCAACAGGAACAGCAACCAATTCTGCATTGGCAAACGGCACATCCGCAAATGCAATTCGGTCACCAACTTTAATATCAGTAATCCCCACACCTACTTCTTCGACGATACCAGAACCTTCATAGCCTAAAATATAGGGCGGTAGACCTGCTAAATGATAATTCCCCTTCCTTCTGTAAACATCAGCGAAGTTCAATCCTATCGCCTTCATTCGCACCAATATTTCTCCTTTCTTAATGGATGGGTCTGATATCTCTTTATAGTGCAATACCTCTGGACCACCAAACGACTCAAAGATTAATGCTTTCATTTTACTACCCCGTTTCTGCTAATATGAACGGCTACATATGCATGTACCGTTTAGAATTGATGGAACTGACGAAATTTTAGAGCTTACAAATAAGAATTTAAGTTACTATATACCATTCATTTTCATCCAATCGATCCAGTTTCTATTCCTTCGAAGGATAGAGATTTGAACAAATCATGACAAGTTACACATCAAACTATAAATCCATTGAAAAGAACTAATATAATCCCAGTCTATAGTTGGTACTAACTATGGAGGATAACCATTAGACTTTTACCTTATATCTTTCTGTTATGACAAGACTTAAAAGGATTAAAACAAAGAGAAGAATAAAGGATGCAAAACCAATAATGAGAATCGTTTCATCCGTTAAATTTGAAAAACGGAAAAGGAAATCTGGGATGAATAATATTGCTGGAATCCAAATGGGAAACCATACTTTACTCCAGATAGCACAAGAGACAAAAATACAAGTGCAGATGGTCACAATGATCCAATTGGCTGTCGTGCTCCCTTTGTAGAAAGGTTCGACAATAAGTCCACTTCCCACCAATAGGATGATAAAAAGGGCGGTCACACTTGAACTTGCAATAATTCCTACAAGAAAAAACTTTTTGTTTGAAAATTGCTTTTTCCCTGACTGTTGTAAAAAGAAAACGTAAATAAGAAGTCCAATTACAGCGATGATGGGAAATCCAATAACTTGGACCATATTTAGTTCAAATTCGCCTCTAATGGCAGGCCCCATTATTAAGTAAGCAATGACTCCTGTAAAATAGAACGGTAGATTTTTTATAAGACTTTTATAATCAGTTTTCATTTCTCTTTTTAATGAAACCATATATTGTTCTGGGGTACCATCAATGATTTCATCGATACTTCTTCCGTTTTTTTGTGTTTCAAGGAGATGAACCCTTAATTCCTCTATCAGTTCTTTTATCTCACTTTCATTTTTTCCTGAAGTCATAAGATAAAGTCTTAGATTATCAATAAAGGTTTCACTTTTAGCTGATAACATATTTCTTGCCTCCATTCCTTACTCACCTTCCTTTTAATAATTCATTGACTGGATCAGATATTTGTTTCCACTCCTCAATAATGGTGGATAAAGCTTCTTGTCCAGCAGAAGTTAAATAATAATATTTTCGATTAGGTCCAAAATCAGATGGTCTCATCTCTCCTCTAATTAATCCATTCTTTTGAAGTCTTAGTAAAACAGGATAAATCGTCCCTTCACTTACATCCTCTAATCCAATGTCTTGCAGTTTTTGTGAAAGCTCATACCCATAAACGGTCTCTTTCTCGATCACCGCCAATACACATCCATCTAAAATCCCTTTTAATAATTGACTTCTTATCGACATATACACCATCCTTCAACAACTATTAGGCTAAACAAGATAGTGATCAAAAAAACTACGCCAGTTACGTTTAATTGTTTGAAAAACCACTAATTGATTATGCAAGATAGCTTGCTAAAAAAGTAACTACTTGATTATGCAAAGTAGTTGTTTAAAATTTACACTTTTTTTATATTCTTGTCAATGGATGTACGTCATATTTTTGCACACGATATAAATTAGCAAGGTTGTATTATCTATTTGGAAAAGGTCAAATAACTTCCACTCAAAAAAGGACCTAACCTCATAATGAAATCAAATCCTTGATAAACATAAAAAAACGCAATGCCTCGTTCTCTATGTAACGAAACACTGCGTTAGTAGCTATGTATGGAGCGGGTGAAGAGAATCGAACTCTCATCATCAGCTTGGAAGGCTGAGGTTTTACCACTAAACTACACCCGCATGTAATTTGTCGAAATTTGCGTTTCCTTATCAATAAAATTAATTATATATTTCTTTCATGATTTTTGCAACTCTTTTTTAAAAAAATTCTACGGGGCTTTCGTGAAATTAAAAAAGTCCCCCATAGGAGAACTTTTTCATGCAATTGATTCTTTTATTTCAAAGACTGCAAAATGGGATACAACTCTTCTAAATGTGTAATCTCATAAGTAGGAATTACTTCATTCCGTTCCTTTTCATGACGATTAATCCATACTGATTGGATGCCTAAGCGGGATGCTCCAAGGATGTCTGTCATTAAATTATCGCCAACCATTAAGACTTCATCCTTACTCATATTCATCCGTTCTAATGCATGTTCGAAAATGGATACGTCAGGCTTCCCTTTTCCGAATCCTCCAGAAATAACAATATGGTCAAAATATGGAACAAGCTCAGGTGTAATAGCTAGTTTCGTATTTTGTAATTCTGGTGAACCATTTGTCAGCAATAATAAACGATATTTATCATGTAGCTCATCCAATACCTGGAACGTTTCGTCATAAAGAAAAGGCCGCTTTTTCCGCTCTTGAGGGAAGCGTTCCGCTAATTCAGCACCAAATTCTTCATCATTGATCCCAAGCGACTTTAAGCCCCTAGTCCAAGAATCTCGGCGGTAAGCAGGCGCAAACTCCTTCATCTTCCCAAATTCGATCCCCTCATCACCGAAATCCCCCCACAACCCTTCAAACGGGTTAATGCCAATCATTTGTGTAAAAGAATAGGTATCATACGATGCGTAAAGTTTCCTCGCTTCTTCTCGCACTGCTTCCTCTAATTGCAAAGCATCTACTTCATACTTCTCTACAGCAAACTCGCAAGTAGCTTTAAATGCTTCACTTATACTTTTTTGGTCCCATAAAAGGGTATCATCCAAATCAAAAAAGATCGCTTTAATCAAGTTCAACAGCTCCTAGTTCAAATTATGTATAACTCTATCATATACACCTTTGACTAGGATGAAAAGAGAAAAAAGAGTCCTAATATGAATGACTAGTTTTCATTCTTTTTTACGAAATTTATGTATGAGACAAGTTTTTCTTAAACAATATTATCAGTTTGTATTGGGTATTCAAAAACTCATCGGAAAGTTCAGTAATATTTTCCAGCAAAAATCCAAAAGAGAGAAAAGCCATCGCTTCTCCCTCTTTTGCTATCATGAAGCTAAAACTCCAGATTAATTAGTGATTTACCGAAAGCGATTCACTCACCACAAAATCCGCTTCCGTTTTCGCTTTTACTGCATCAAGTGTAACCCCTTTTTGTAGCTCAATCAATTCCATCCCCGCTTCAGTAAAGTGGAATACCGCTAAGTCAGTGATTAGGCAATGTACGACGCCTTGACCAGTTAGTGGCAATGTACAAACCTTCTTGACTTTGGACTCTTCATGCTTATTCACATGGTCCATAATCACGACTATTCGTTTAGCGCCTTGCACTAAGTCCATTGCGCCACCCATTCCTTTCACCATTTTCCCTGGGATCATCCAGTTTGCCAAGTCGCCATTTTCGGCAACCTCCATCCCACCAAGTATGGCAAGATCAATATGGCCACCACGAATCATCGAAAACGATTCAGCACTATCGAAATAGGAAGCACCTGCTTTTGCTGTGACCGTTTCTTTTCCGGCATTAATTAAATCTGGGTCCACTTCGATATCTTTCGGATAAGCACCAATTCCAAGTAAGCCATTTTCTGATTGCAACATGACATCGACATCTTCTGGAATCATATTAGCAATTAAGGTAGGCATCCCGATTCCTAAATTCACACACATTCCATCTTGTATTTCTTTAACGGCACGCTCTAGAATACGTTTTCTCCCAGTCATAACAAACCCTCCTTTTATGCATTAGCTGTTGTAAGCCTTTCAATTCGTTTCTCATAATTCTCACCAACGAAAACTTTTTGAACGTACACGCCAGACGTATGAACTTCATCCGGATTCAGTTCACCGATTCCAACTATTTCTTCAACCTCTGCGATTGTCACTTTCCCAGCTGTGGCGACTACGGGATTAAAGTTTCTAGCCGTTTTCCGATAAACAAGATTGCCAAACGGATCCGCCTTCCACGCCTTCACAAACGCAAAATCGCCAACAATTCCTTTTTCCATAATATATGTTTTGCCATCAAACTCTTTATGCTCTTTCCCTTTAGCGACCTCTGTCCCTACCCCTGTAGCTGTATAAAAAGCGGGAATTCCCGCTCCTCCTGCTCGTAGGCGTTCAGCAAGTGTACCTTGAGGAACAAGCTCTACCTCAAGTTCGCCGCTTAAAAATTGTTGTTCAAACAATTTATTTTCGCCTACATAAGAAGCGACCATTTTTTTTATTTGTTTATTTTCCAAAAGCAAACCTAGTCCCCAGTCGTCGACACCGCAATTATTGCTGACTATTGTTAAATCTTTTAATCCTTTATCTCGTAAACTCGTAATTAATTTTTCTGGAATTCCACATAAGCCAAAGCCACCAACAACGATTGTCGCGCCATCCTCAATTTGTTGAATGACTTCGTCTAATGATGATAGAACTTTTCCCATTTTTCCATCCCCATTCTTTCGTATTCTTTAGATAAATAATGATGCGGAAAATGCAAGAATAAATACGGCCACTGTTTTCAAAATCGTAATGACAAAAATATCTTTATAAGATTGACGATGTGTTAACCCTGTGATGGCAAGCAATGTGATTACTGCTCCATTATGTGGAAGTGTATCCATTCCACCGGAAGCCATGGAAGCAATCCTGTGTAGCATTTCAGGCGAAATGCCAAGGTTTTGTGCCAATTGCAAATAGTGACTTCCCATTACCTCCAAAGCGATGGACAATCCGCCAGAAGCAGAACCGGTAATACCTGCAAGAACGTTTACAGCAATCGCTTCAGAGACGAGTGGGTTGCTACTAGCATTGAAAACTGAGTCTTGAATTACTTTAAAGCCGGGTAATGTTTTGACTACATTCCCAAACCCAACTTCAGAGGCTGTGTTAAAAATAGCTAGCAATGAACCCATTGCAGCAGCTGTTAATCCGCTTGCCAGCTTTACTTTAATCCGTTTAACATTTAAAAGCATCGCTGCCAGTACCCCAATTGTTAAAGCAACAATCAATGACCAAGAAGAAGTAACTGTACTAACATTAGCTATATTAAATGTGTCCGCTAATACGGTTTGATCGTACCAGTTCTTAACGGAAATTCCGCTACGGCTAAACAAATAATTGAATAAGATTACAAGTACGAGTGGTACAATCGCCAGCCAAAAATTAGGAAGTGAAGCCATTTCTGTACTTTCTGGTTCATTAATATGGCCAGTTCCATACCCTTCCCCTTTGACCAAAGCTTGTTTACGACGACGCTCCAGCCAGATCATTCCGCCAATAAATACGATAATGGCTCCGATAATTCCCATTAATGGTGCTGCATAAGTATCTGTTCCAAAATAATTCGTTGGAATGATATTTTGGATTTGCGGTGTTCCTGGCAGTGCATCCATTGTATAAGTAAATGCTCCAAGCGCAATTGCTCCCGGAATAAGTCGTTTAGGAATATCTGCTTCTTTAAAAATAGCAGCTGCGAATGGATACACAGCGAAGGCAACTACAAACAAGGAAACCCCGCCATATGTCAACGCGGAACAGGCTAACACAACAGATAAAATCGCCCGCTGCGATCCTAATTTTTTTACGATCGTTTGCGCAATCGATGCCGCTGCACCGCTCATCTCCATCACTTTCCCAAAAATGGCCCCTAATAAAAAGATTGGGAAGAATGATTTCACATAGTTAGCAGCATTTGTCATATACGTTTCCGTATAGCTTGGCAACAAAAGTCCTCCAGATAAAACAACAGCAAGTAATGTAACAAGTGGCGCAATAATAATAACTGGATAACCCCGATACGCCAAAAAGATCAACAAACCTAAAGCCAACACAATAGCAATAATCTGAATAGCCAAGTAAATTCCCCCTTTGATTCAAATTAAAACCCATCCCCATATGAAAAGCGCAAGCGCCTTGGTCAACCTCAGGCATAGCATAAGACAGGCAAGATATAGGAAGAATGGTTTTCTCACCCTTAGCTTGATTGGCTTATGACCTCGAGGGGTTAGGAGCTGGAGCTAGACATCAGAACCTATAAAGAAACCTATACTTTCCTATCTTCAAAATCTTCAGCCTATCAAGATAACTATGATTCTCTAAATTAGCTTATTCCCATTAAAACCTGCCTTCCCCAAGTCAGATCAAATAGGATGATGACTAACTCCCTCACCTTTGATAACGCTTACATAAATAAAATCCTAACTACCATGTACATGCTTGCAAACTATCTATCTCACAGAGAAACCATTCATCTTATATCTATGCAAGTTTCATGCCAAACTTAACGATTCATTTTCTTAAAGCGATAATTCAATACACGTTCTTTGTTTAAAAAATTTTAATAAAAGATCAATCATCGTAAAATCAATTAGAATTTGTCCGAAAAAATTCTAAAACTATCCAATCACTGTTCGTTTTTATTAACAACAAGTAATAGATGGTCCAAACCATGTTCGGTTTATCTTACACATGATAGATTTCTCCTTTTTTCATGTACGGATTTTCTAACACATCTTATTTCGCAAGTAAAAAAACTGTCTCAAAGGTAAAGGTTCACAATTCCTAAATACAGTATTTACAAGTTTATTTAGCACACTGTTTGTAGAGTATTTAGAGCATACCTTTTTCAAGACAGCTTTCCCTAAGATAACAAACCATATTTCTTCATTTTTTCATACAGTGTTGTCCGGCTAACACCTAATTGTTTCGCTGTTTCAGATTTATTTCCTTGAGTCATCCCTAAACAAGCTAAAATCGTATTACGCTCCGTATCTTCCATCACTTCAACTAATGAACGAATTGAATTTATTTCTCTATGACCAGCTATTTCTTCAGGTAGATGTTCTTTCCCGATGACTGTTCCTTCATCTACGAAATTCAAGGCGCGTTCAATAATATTCTCTAACTCTCGAATATTACCAGGCCACGAATGCAAAGTAAGTAAACGCAAAGCATGCTCGCAAATTCCTTTTACCTGTTTTTTCATAATCTGTTGGTATTTATCGATAAAATGATTGACTAAAATTTCTATATCCGGTTGCCGTTCTTTCAACGATGGAATCGTAATTTCCATAACTTTTAAGCGATAATACAAATCAAGTCGAAATTCACCCTTCGCTACCATTTCTTCTAAATTACGATTCGTTGCAGCAATCACGCGCACGTCAATCGGGATACTACCAGCGGAACCTACACGTTCAATCTCTTTTTCTTGTAAAACACGTAGTAATTTCACCTGCATATGCATCGGCAGTTCACCTATTTCATCAAGAAAAATAGTACCGCCGTCTGCCGCTTCAAACTTCCCTGCTTTTCCACCTTTCTTTGCACCTGTAAAAGAACCTTCTTCATAGCCAAAAAGCTCTGATTCTAATAGCTCTGCTGGAATCGCAGCACAGTTTACCTTAACAAATACCCCCATAGCACGACGACTAGCATTATGAATGGAATGGGCAAACAACTCCTTACCTGTTCCGCTTTCACCCAATAATAATACATTTGAATCACTTTTAGCTGCCTTTCTCGCTTGGTTAATTACCTCATTAAAAGCCTCGCTTTCCCCGATTAAATGATCGAACGTATAAGAAGCCTTGTTTCTTTCACGGAAATCGCCTTTGTACTTTTTCAGCTCAACCTCAAGCAATTTAATCCGTTTAGATATAGCAGTAACCTGCCCAACATTTTTGAATAATACCTTACCGACAGCTCCCATCACTTTCCCGTTTTTCAGAATCGGCGATCGAGTCACGATCATATATCCTTCATTTATTTTTTGAAGCTCCGCTAGCTCTTGTTTCCCCGTTTTTGCGACAATATGCATACGAGTGTTTTCAATTACCTCTGTCACATGCTTACCAATCGAGCTTTCCTGATCCACACCAAGAAAATCCGCATAAGCCTGGCTCAGCATTTGAACGTACCCTTTTGGACAAACCATGACCAAACCGTCATAAGCAAATTCGATCATATCTTTAAATAGTAGCTCTTCATGATTATCTATATTAAGAAAATCATTTTTATTATTTGAAAATAAAAGAAGATAAAGCTGATATTCTTCTTTTAAGATCATAATCACTTCTTTTCGGACAATACCTTGGTTCCCATTTAACTGAATGGGTGTATTTACTCTAGGCTTAAGCTTTTTTTCGGTAATGATCGAAAGTTTGACATCTAGTTGATTTTCGGAAAAAAACTCTACTATCAGTGAATTACACATGAAGATATCACTTTCATTTTTTGTAACAAAAACGCCAAACGGTAATTTGTCCACGATCGCTTTTAAGATTTCAAATTGAATAGATTGATCATTAATGGTCATACCCATTCTCCTTATTTTCTCTTTGTTTCACTCATTATAACATAGGAAAAGGAAGGAAATACCACTAGATTCAGAGTCTCTCAGCAATCAATAAAGTCCCTTGCCCCCCAAAAATCACAAGTATACGTAATAGTAAATTGGGCGTGTTGCTTCTCCTGTTTAGTCAACACACCTTCTTCGACTAGTAATGCAAGATTATCAGAAATTATTCCTTTTGCTTTAGACAAGCATTCTACTTTAATATCATTTATGACGACAGAATACCCACTGACCACAAAAGATTGTGCAATTCTGCTCCCCTTCACACCAGAACCTATGAGTACAATCTGTTTTATCATTTCAACTTCTTCTTTCTAGTACAATATGTAGCTATAAGTAATACATGCAAAAATCATGCCAAAAATGAGAATTGAAAAAACTTCAATAATTTTCTTTAAAAATTCCGATAATTGTGATAGACTTTTCATCAAAACCCAACCCTAACATTCTAATTTTGAAAGACCTTCCCCTTCCCTTTTATTAAACAGACTAACTTCCCTTATTTTAAAATTTCCTAAGTACACATGCCAATGACCTATTTCTGCAAGTAACCATTACATTTTTATTGGAGGAATGTAAAATGGTTAATCAAAAAGTCGCCATCATCACTGGATCAGCAAGAGGAATCGGTTTCGAAATTGGTAAGTCTTTTGCAGAAAACGGTGCAAAAGTTGTATTGTCCGATCTTAATCAACAAACGGTCGAAGAATCTGCTCAAAAACTTAAGGGTAATGGTTTAGAAGTGATTGGCCTTAAAGCAGATGTGGCTAAAGAAGAAGACATTATCCAATTAATCGAACAAACAAAAAATAAATACGGTCGTGTCGATATTTTTATCAATAATGCTGGGCTCCAACATGTTTCTCCCATCGAGGAATTCCCAACTGAAACATTCGAACTCATGATCAAAATCATGTTAACGGCCCCATTTATCGCCATCAAACATGTATTGCCAATTATGAAGGCACAAGGATTTGGCAGAATTATCAATATTGCTTCCATTAACGGCCTAATTGGTTTTGCCAACAAAGCCGCCTATAACAGCGCTAAACACGGAGTCATTGGGTTAACCAAAGTCGCCGCTCTAGAAAGCGCTTCTTCAGGTATCACTGTAAATGCCCTTTGCCCCGGTTACGTAGATACACCACTTGTCCGTGGACAGCTGCAAGACCTGGCAAAAACAAGGCAAGTACCGTTAGAAAGCGTTTTGGAAGAAGTCATTTATCCACTGGTGCCTCAAAACCGTTTACTCGATGTCAGTGAAATTGCCGATTACGCTATCTTCCTCGCAAGCGAGAAAGCACGCGGCATTACCGGGCAGGCTGTTGTACTTGATGGTGGGTATACCGCACAATAAACAACCAGTGTGGATTTTTGATAAATAATGGTTAAATTTATCATACACTCTTTAATCGCGAGGGACTTGAAACATCTAATTACATTGAACATTAGTTCTGAAAATAAAAGCCTTTGGCTAACGCCAACCTAAATTCATCCCCTTCACAGGCTTGAGGAAGGGGAATTCTTTCGGTTGGTTGTTAAAACGCAGGTGGGGTAACTGAAAATAATACAATTGCCTTTTCACTAAAATTATTTTCCCATTTATGTTTCAAATTTGCTGGTATTTTCACGCTATCACCAGCTTCTAATAGATATTCTTCTTCACCCAAATACACCTTAATTTTTCCTTCCAAAATAAATGCTACTTCTTCTCCTTTATGTTCTAGAAGATTTTCGGATGAAGAAGTATTCGAAGGAACGTTCATAATCGCTGTTGTTAAATTCCCCGTAAAATTCGGCGACAATAACTCATAAGACAAATTATCAATGATCATTTTCTTACGTTTACTGGACCTAACGATTAAATCCTCCGTAATTGTCTCTTCAAGTAAAAAACTAAAAGTTGGAACATTTAGGGTTTTAGCTAAGACCTTTAAGGTTTGAATAGAAGGATTTGCCAATCCACGTTCAATTTGGCTTAGCATTGAAGGTGTAATATCAGCTAATTTTGCTAACTCTCTACTGCTCAATCCTTTAGCTTTTCTATATTTTTCAACTTTCTTACCAATATCTATATTTTCCATAATCGATACTCCTTTATAAGATGTTAAATTTAATTTAAATAAAGTTAATATTAATTAACATATAGTTAAGTGTGTGTTAAACTGTATTTAAGTTTATTTAATTATAATTTATAAAACACCTTACTACAAGATAATTAGGAGGACCAAATAAATGAAAGAGATTGAAAGCCAGGAATTACAAACATGGAAAGACCAATATCCTTTACTAAATAAGCTCATTTCGATGGATGAAGTATTTTGGATAAATCCAAATGTCGAAAAATTTCAAACGGGAATTAAAAAATCCCCCCTTACTCTAGAAGATGTAAGAGATGCAGAGGAAAGGTTGAAACGTTTTGCCCCATATATCGCCAAGGTTTTCCCTGAAACAAAAGCATCGAATGGTATCATAGAATCTCCTTTAGTAAGAATTCCTTCGATGAAACAATCCTTAGAACAGGAGTATCAACAACCTATATTAGGCGAATTATTACTAAAATGTGATAGTCACCTTCCTATATCAGGATCTATTAAAGCAAGAGGCGGGATTTATGAAATTCTCAAACATGCAGAAGAACTAGCTTTTCAACATCAATTGTTAACGATTCAAAATGATTATTCAATTTTAGATAGTGATAGGTTTCGAACTTTCTTCTCACAATATTCAATCGCAGTAGGCTCGACTGGAAATTTAGGACTTAGTATTGGCATCATCAGTGCAAAGTTAGGTTTTAATGTTTCTGTTCATATGTCAGCTGATGCAAAACAGTGGAAAAAAGACTTGCTTAGAAGCAAAAATGTCAAAGTTATTGAATATGAAGCTGATTATAGTAAAGCTGTAGAAGAAGGTCGAATCCAAGCAGATAGTGATCCAACATGTTATTTTGTGGATGATGAAAATTCTCACGACCTATTTTTAGGATATGCAGTGGCTGCATCTCGATTGAAGAAACAATTAGAAGAGCTAGAGATAACAATTGATGAAAATCATCCTTTGTTTGTTTACCTTCCATGTGGAGTAGGTGGCGGCCCTGGTGGCGTAGCTTTTGGATTGAAATTATTGTATCAAGACCATGTTCACTGTTTCTTTGCAGAACCTACCCACTCACCATGTATGTTACTCGGTTTAATGACTGGACTTCATGATAAAGTTTCTGTACAAGATGTTGGTATCGATAATGTAACAGACGCGGATGGACTTGCTGTAGGAAAGCCATCTGGGTTTGTCGGTAAAACTATGGAGCCTTTTTTAAGTGGTAATTATACGGTTAGTGATGAACAGTTGTATAAGTTGCTAAAAGAACTAGTCGATACAGAGGGGATCCACTTAGAACCTTCTGCACTAGCAGGCATGATAGGACCAAGTAAATTATGTAAAGAGGGCATCGATTATTTACAGAAGCATAGTTTAACAGAAAAGATGAGTAAGGGTACACATATTATTTGGGGGACTGGTGGAAGCATGGTTCCTGAAGAAACGATGACGCAATATTATCAAAAAGGGTTGAAATTAGCGTTAGATAAACAGAAGTAATGTAACACGGGGTAGTTTAACCCTGTGTTTTTATATTTAAAATTTCTTTTCTTATTAAACTAACCTCCCTATAGTATAAGTTCCCACACACAAACTATGCTAAACTTTAATTTAGATATTAAAATTTCTTTGAGCGTATTGTTCCACAATCTGGTCCGTTTGCGTAATAAGAAAAAATCCTACATTATCAAAGGCTTCCTGTATTAAGACACTATTTTTGCTATTTATGAAGAATCGAAAAAGAGCTCCCACAAAGTGTGAGAACTCTTTTTCGATTGCATTTTCTTTCACTCGACCATTTGATACCGGTGGCCGGGGTCGAACCGGCACTCCTTACGGAACACGATTTTGAGTCGTGCGCGTCTGCCTATTCCGCCACACCGGCAAAAACTTTATGGAGGCGGCAACCGGAATTGAACCGGTGATAAAGGTTTTGCAGACCTCTGCCTTACCGCTTGGCTATGCCGCCATCTTTTGGAGCGGAAGACGGGATTCGAACCCGCGACCCCAACCTTGGCAAGGTTGTATTCTACCACTGAACTACTTCCGCATATGGCTGGGCTAGAAGGATTCGAACCTTCGCATGACGGAATCAAAATCCGTTGCCTTACCGCTTGGCTATAGCCCATTGTTACATATATATTCAAAAATTAATTCATTATGTTTAAAAATGGGGCGACTGATGGGAATCGAACCCACGAATGCCTGAACCACAATCAGGTGCGTTAACCACTTCGCCACAACCGCCATGATGTAAGATGAATTTGTAAGTTGGCAGGGGTAGTAGGAATTGAACCCACACCGAAGGTTTTGGAGACCTTTGTTCTACCTTTAAACTATACCCCTATAATTAATGGTGGAGGGGGGCAGATTCGAACTGCCGAACCCGAAGGAGCGGATTTACAGTCCGCCGCGTTTAGCCACTTCGCTACCCCTCCATATTAAGTTACTGATGGCTCAGGACGGAATCGAACCGCCGACACAAGGATTTTCAGTCCTTTGCTCTACCGACTGAGCTACTGAGCCAGTTAATTTATATGAACAACAAGCTTGTTTAACTAGTAAATAAAATGGCGGTCCGGACGGGACTCGAACCCGCGACCTCCTGCGTGACAGGCAGGCATTCTAACCAACTGAACTACCGGACCAGATTGCGGGGACAGGATTTGAACCTGCGACCTTCGGGTTATGAGCCCGACGAGCTACCGAACTGCTCCACCCCGCGATAATAGAAATGATGAAATTTGATTAAATAATGGTGGAGGATGACGGGATCGAACCGCCGACCCTCTGCTTGTAAGGCAGATGCTCTCCCAGCTGAGCTAATCCTCCGTTATGTATATGGTGACCCCTACGGGATTCGAACCCGTGTTACCGCCGTGAAAGGGCGGTGTCTTAACCGCTTGACCAAGGGGCCACGTTATTTAGAATGGCGGAGAGCAAGGGATTTGAACCCTTGAGACAGGGTTACCCGTCTACACGATTTCCAATCGTGCTCCTTCGGCCACTCGGACAGCTCTCCATATGGCTCCGCAGGTAGGACTCGAACCTACGACCGTTCGGTTAACAGCCGAATGCTCTACCACTGAGCTACTGCGGAATAATACAATGTGGTTTTAAAAAACTGCCTGGCAACGTCCTACTCTCACAGGGGGAAACCCCCAACTACCATCGGCGCAAAAGAACTTAACTTCCGTGTTCGGAATGGGAACGGGTGTGACCTCTTTGCCATCATTACCAGACATTTTTTTCTGAAAGACATTTATTATTATATCATACTTTTAAATAAAGTCAATAATATTTTTTCATTCTTTCAAAACTAGATAATAAGAAGGTTTTTTGCTTTTTTCAAGAACAATAAGGTTAAGTCCTCGATCGATTAGTATCAGTCAGCTCCACATGTCGCCACGCTTCCACCTCTGACCTATCAACCTGATCATCTTTCAGGGATCTTACTAGCTTACGCTATGGGAAATCTCATCTTGAGGGGGGCTTCATGCTTAGATGCTTTCAGCATTTATCCCGTCCGCACGTAGCTACCCAGCGATGCTCTTGGCAGAACAACTGGTACACCAGCGGTGCGTCCATCCCGGTCCTCTCGTACTAAGGACAGCTCCTCTCAAATTTCCTGCGCCCACGACGGATAGGGACCGAACTGTCTCACGACGTTCTGAACCCAGCTCGCGTACCGCTTTAATGGGCGAACAGCCCAACCCTTGGGACCGACTACAGCCCCAGGATGCGATGAGCCGACATCGAGGTGCCAAACCTCCCCGTCGATGTGGACTCTTGGGGGAGATAAGCCTGTTATCCCCGGGGTAGCTTTTATCCGTTGAGCGATGGCCCTTCCATGCGGAACCACCGGATCACTAAGCCCGACTTTCGTCCCTGCTCGACTTGTAGGTCTCGCAGTCAAGCTCCCTTGTGCCTTTACACTCTACGAATGATTTCCAACCATTCTGAGGGAACCTTTGGGCGCCTCCGTTACATTTTAGGAGGCGACCGCCCCAGTCAAACTGCCCGCCTGACACTGTCTCCCGCCCCGATAAGGGGCGCGGGTTAGAATTTCAATACAGCCAGGGTAGTATCCCACCGACGCCTCGACCGAAGCTAGCGCTCCGGCTTCACAGGCTCCTACCTATCCTGTACAAGCTGTACCAAAATTCAATATCAGGCTGCAGTAAAGCTCCACGGGGTCTTTCCGTCCTGTCGCGGGTAACCTGCATCTTCACAGGTACTATAATTTCACCGAGTCTCTCGTTGAGACAGTGCCCAGATCGTTACGCCTTTCGTGCGGGTCGGAACTTACCCGACAAGGAATTTCGCTACCTTAGGACCGTTATAGTTACGGCCGCCGTTTACTGGGGCTTCAATTCAAAGCTTCGCCTTGCGGCTAACCTCTCCTCTTAACCTTCCAGCACCGGGCAGGCGTCAGCCCCTATACTTCGCCTTGCGGCTTCGCAGAGACCTGTGTTTTTGCTAAACAGTCGCCTGGGCCTATTCACTGCGGCTTTTCCGGGCTATTCACCCTAAAAAGCACCCCTTCTCCCGAAGTTACGGGGTCATTTTGCCGAGTTCCTTAACGAGAGTTCTCTCGCACACCTTAGGATTCTCTCCTCGCCTACCTGTGTCGGTTTGCGGTACGGGCACCCTACATCTCACTAGAGGCTTTTCTTGGCAGCGTGGAATCAGGAACTTCGGTACTATATTTCCCTCGCCATCACAGCTCCGCCTTAATGGAAACGGGATTTTCCTCGTTTCCGGCCTAACTGCTTGGACGCGCATATCCAACAGCGCGCTTACCCTATCCTTCTGCGTCCCCCCATCGCTCAAACGATGTATAGGTGGTACAGGAATATCAACCTGTTGTCCATCGCCTACGCTTTTCAGCCTCGGCTTAGGTCCCGACTAACCCTGAGCGGACGAGCCTTCCTCAGGAAACCTTAGGCATTCGGTGGAAGGGATTCTCACCCTTCTTTCGCTACTCATACCGGCATTCTCACTTCTAAGCGCTCCACCAGTCCTTCCGGTCTAGCTTCAACGCCCTTAGAACGCTCTCCTACCACGGATACCATACGGTATCCATCCACAGCTTCGGTGTTACGTTTAGCCCCGGTACATTTTCGGCGCAGAGTCACTCGACCAGTGAGCTATTACGCACTCTTTAAATGATGGCTGCTTCTGAGCCAACATCCTGGTTGTCTAAGCAACTCCACATCCTTTTCCACTTAACGTAAACTTGGGGACCTTAGCTGGTGGTCTGGGCTGTTTCCCTCTTGACTACGGATCTTATCACTCGCAGTCTGACTCCCGAGAATAAGTATTTGGCATTCGGAGTTTGACTGAATTCGGTAACCCGTTGGGGGCCCCTAGTCCAATCAGTGCTCTACCTCCAATACTCTCATCTCGAGGCTAGCCCTAAAGCTATTTCGGAGAGAACCAGCTATCTCCAGGTTCGATTGGAATTTCTCCGCTACCCACACCTCATCCCCGCACTTTTCAACGTACGTGGGTTCGGGCCTCCATTCAGTGTTACCTGAACTTCACCCTGGACATGGGTAGATCACCTGGTTTCGGGTCTACGACCTCATACTCATGCGCCCTATTCAGACTCGCTTTCGCTGCGGCTCCGTCTTATCAACTTAACCTTGCATGAAATCGTAACTCGCCGGTTCATTCTACAAAAGGCACGCTATCACCCATTAACGGGCTCTAACTACTTGTAGGCACACGGTTTCAGGATCTATTTCACTCCCCTTCCGGGGTGCTTTTCACCTTTCCCTCACGGTACTGGTTCACTATCGGTCACTAGGTAGTATTTAGCCTTGGGAGATGGTCCTCCCTGCTTCCGACGGGATTTCTCGTGTCCCGCCGTACTCAGGATCCACTCAGGAGGGAACGAAGTTTCAGCTACAGGGTTTTTACCTTCTTTGACGGATCTTTCCAGATCACTTCACTTACCCCGTTCCTTTGTAACTCCATGTTGAGTGTCCTACAACCCCAAGAGGCAAGCCTCTTGGTTTGGGCTATCTTCCGTTTCGCTCGCCGCTACTCAGGAAATCGCATTTGCTTTCTCTTCCTCCGGGTACTTAGATGTTTCAGTTCCCCGGGTCTGCCTTCAGTACCCTATGTATTCAGGTAAAGATACTGTTCCATTACGAACAGTGGGTTTCCCCATTCGGAAATCTCCGGATCAAAGCTTACTTACAGCTCCCCGAAGCATATCGGTGTTAGTCCCGTCCTTCATCGGCTCCTAGTGCCAAGGCATCCACCGTGCGCCCTTTCTAACTTAACCATATGATGGCTGATAAACGAAAAGTTTACCAAACAACCTAGTTGTTAAAAGGTCTTACTTGATGTCTTGAAAAATTAATGCAAAAATTTGCCTTCTATCTATTATCTAGTTTTCAAAGAACGATTCAGCGAATTATAAACGGCGCTCTTCTTCGTCAGCTTCTCTCACTCGCATCCTCACGTATATAAATACGTTCCGGTGCTCCTTTGATTGCTTCCTTGAATAGCTTGTTTCTAATTCACTTCATATTTTGAGTTGAATGAATTACTCATTCAAAACTGAACAAAACAAAAGCGCTCGTTATATTCCTTAGAAAGGAGGTGATCCAGCCGCACCTTCCGATACGGCTACCTTGTTACGACTTCACCCCAATCATCTGTCCCACCTTAGGCGGCTGGCTCCTTAGAGGTTACCTCACCGACTTCGGGTGTTACAAACTCTCGTGGTGTGACGGGCGGTGTGTACAAGGCCCGGGAACGTATTCACCGTGGCATGCTGATCCACGATTACTAGCGATTCCGGCTTCATGTAGGCGAGTTGCAGCCTACAATCCGAACTGAGAATGGCTTTATGAGATTCGCTTACCCTCGCGGGTTTGCAGCTCTTTGTACCATCCATTGTAGCACGTGTGTAGCCCAGGTCATAAGGGGCATGATGATTTGACGTCATCCCCACCTTCCTCCGGTTTGTCACCGGCAGTCACCTTAGAGTGCCCAACTAAATGCTGGCAACTAAGATCAAGGGTTGCGCTCGTTGCGGGACTTAACCCAACATCTCACGACACGAGCTGACGACAACCATGCACCACCTGTCACTTTTGTCCCCGAAGGGAAGTCTCTATCTCTAGAGAGGGCAAAAGGATGTCAAGACCTGGTAAGGTTCTTCGCGTTGCTTCGAATTAAACCACATGCTCCACCGCTTGTGCGGGCCCCCGTCAATTCCTTTGAGTTTCAGCCTTGCGGCCGTACTCCCCAGGCGGAGTGCTTAATGCGTTAGCTGCAGCACTAAAGGGCGGAAACCCTCTAACACTTAGCACTCATCGTTTACGGCGTGGACTACCAGGGTATCTAATCCTGTTCGCTCCCCACGCTTTCGCGCCTCAGTGTCAGTTACAGACCAGAAAGTCGCCTTCGCCACTGGTGTTCCTCCAAATCTCTACGCATTTCACCGCTACACTTGGAATTCCACTTTCCTCTTCTGCACTCAAGTTCCCCAGTTTCCAATGACCCTCCACGGTTGAGCCGTGGGCTTTCACATCAGACTTAAGGAACCACCTGCGCGCGCTTTACGCCCAATAATTCCGGACAACGCTTGCCACCTACGTATTACCGCGGCTGCTGGCACGTAGTTAGCCGTGGCTTTCTGGTTAGGTACCGTCAAGGTACCAGCAGTTACTCTGGTACTTGTTCTTCCCTAACAACAGAACTTTACGACCCGAAGGCCTTCTTCGTTCACGCGGCGTTGCTCCGTCAGACTTTCGTCCATTGCGGAAGATTCCCTACTGCTGCCTCCCGTAGGAGTCTGGGCCGTGTCTCAGTCCCAGTGTGGCCGATCACCCTCTCAGGTCGGCTACGCATCGTGGCCTTGGTGAGCCATTACCTCACCAACTAGCTAATGCGCCGCGGGCCCATCTGTAAGTGACAGCCGAAACCGTCTTTCCATCTCTTCTCATGCGAGAAAAGAAATTATCCGGTATTAGCTCCGGTTTCCCGAAGTTATCCCAGTCTTACAGGTAGGTTGCCCACGTGTTACTCACCCGTCCGCCGCTAAATCAAGGGAGCAAGCTCCCTATCATTCGCTCGACTTGCATGTATTAGGCACGCCGCCAGCGTTCGTCCTGAGCCAGGATCAAACTCTCCAAAAAGTGTTTGACTTGCTCATTGTTTTTATAGTGTATACTCACTTAATTTAAAACGTTGGCGCTTTGTTTTGTTCAGTTTTCAAAGAGCAATTTGTTATCGTTTATCTCGTAAGCGACTTTATCAATTTAACACGTTAGCGTATGTACTGTCAACATATTTTTTCAAAAAAGTCTTTCGAGATGTTTCTCCGCCGCTGTGAAAACCTATGTCCCTCAGCGACGTATATAAATATAACATCATACAAACATAAGGTCAACAACTTTTTTAAAATAATTATCAAGCTTGATAATGACGATGATAAACTTCATGCCCCTTGGTCTCAATTTCAACGACTTCAACTATCGTCTTATCTATTAAGTATTCTAACAACACACTTAAATCAACTGCATAATGGGCAATTTCAGGATGTTCCATTAATTCTGATATGCTCCAGTAACCTTGTCTTTCTTTCATTATTTCTAATAAATGCTGCGAACCTGTATTAGTTCTGGAATAGATAAGAAATTCACTAGCGAGAAACAAAAGTTCAAGCCTCTTCTCGATAGTTTCCTCACTGTTGACAAGCTCCTCATACAGTTTAAAAATTTCTGGCTCCATATATTTCACTTGATTCCAGACCGTTACTTCTGGATAAAAACCTTGTTCAATCACTTCTAATCTAGCGAGATGGTGCAAAGAATGGACCACGTGATTATAAGCATCTAGATAGTGTCCATCTTCAAAAAATGCTTTTCCATCCATATACCTTCTTATTAATTTCGCAAATTCGATACCGATCTTAATTTTCCGTCCATAGAAAGGGAACTCACGAAGCTCCGTTTTAAGATTGTAGAGATATTCATTATGATCATATAAAACCTTTCCATTTTGAAGCCAATCGACTACTTTTCGATTCGTGCCAAGCAATAACCATTCTTTTAATTGATTTTCGTGGACAATGTGCAGAGCTGCTTTTTGATCTTTATATGTATAATGCTTTAAAAAAACTGGTTCTTCCGCTTCATTTACTATTACAAATAAAATATAATCGAAAGTGTCTGTATTAGAGCTTGTGTTTTTTCTTTTTTCTATTAATAATATGCCTAGCGTTGACTTTAAGCTTGCTCGCTCTTGATAAATCGGACGAAGAATATCTTCCATTTCTTAATTCCCCCAAAAAATTGTGGTATGTTTACTTGTTCGACATTCCACCTGTAATCCCTGCATTAGAACAATCTTTTATAGATACTTTCCCGTTTCTTGATTTGCTATATTTTTACTGCATGTTGTTCTTCTTTTCCAATAAAATATGATATAGTAAAATTTCAGGAGGGACAACTATGGCGAAATATTCTAGTAAGATAAATAAAATCAGGACATTTGCTCTCAGTCTGATCTTCATCGGTTTTATTGTGATGTACGGAGGGATCTTTTTCAAATCCCATCCAATTGTTATGACGATTTTTATGTTACTCGGTCTTCTATTCATCGTAGCTAGCACGGTCGTCTATTTCTGGATTGGTATGCTCTCGACAAAAACGGTGCAGGTGATTTGCCCAAACTGCAGTAAGCCTACAAAAATATTAGGCAGAGTAGATATTTGCATGCACTGTGATGAATCTTTAACTCTTGATAAAAGTCTCGAAGGTAAAGAGTTTGATCAAAAATATAATCGTAAACAAACTCAACACGAACAATGAGAGGCAGCATCACTGTCTCTTTTCTTCCTACTAGTAATCTACTTCACCTTGTTCTACCCATAATTCCAACATGTAATGTCATTATGCAGATAGCTTACTAATTTCTAAACATAAAAAAAGTTCCAGCCTTAGTAGGCGGAACCTTTTTTAGTGCAAGCTTTTCCCTTGGCAAGCTGGACAGTCTCCGTAAACCTCTAAACGATGGGTATTCACTTTAAATCCAGTGACCTGTGAAGCAAAATGCTCGACTTCTTCTAACGCTGGATAGTGGAAATCAACAATTGTACCGCACTTTTCACAAATCACATGGTAATGGTTTGTTGTGACAAAATCGAATCGCGCAGAGGAATCCCCATAAGTTAATTCTTTAACCAGACCAACTTCACGAAATACTCGAAGATTATTATAAACTGTTGCCACGCTCATATTTGGAAATTTACCTTCCAAAGCTTTATAAATATCGTCTGCCGTTGGGTGAGACATCGAGTTTATTAAATACTCAAGTATTGCATGACGTTGAGGGGTGATACGTACTCCGGTATCTTTCAATGAATCCAATGCTTCTTTTAATAGCTCTTGGGACACCGTAATGCACCTCTTTTTCTTATCAAGTAGATATTCTTACATTAGAATATTTATAATTAGTGTACCTTTGATTGACTCACTTTGTCAATGCTTCTCCTATGAAGTCTTGACAATGCCTTGGAAATTCATTTAATTTTACCATATCAAGCATTGTTCTTTAAAACCAAATTAATATCCTTTTTCTGGATCAACCTTATTAACAAAATTAGATTTGCCATCGAGATAACTAGAAAGATTTTGTTCAAAAATCCGGAACGCCCGTGGTAGATATTCATAGGATCTGCTTGATAAATGAGAAGTTACGGTCACATTATCCATTTTCCAGAATGGATGACCCTTTGCTAATGGCTCAGGATCGAATACGTCGAGAATCGCGTGGGCAATCTCTTGATTAGCAAGTGCTGAAAGCAAGATATTCTCGTCTACTACGTCTCCTCGACCGATATTTACAAACACAGCCGAATTCTTCATCACCTTAAAGTGTTCTCCTTGAAGGAGCCCCTTTGTTTCATGAGTGGACGGTAAAATGGATATAAGATAATCCGCTTGTGAAAGCGCAGGAATAAGAGCATTCTTCTGAATGATTCTGTCGATATATTCAGTCGGGCTACCACTTCGATTCACGCCTATCGTCTTCATGTTAAATGCTTTAGCCATGCGGGCAATTTCGCCACCGATTGCACCTGTACCAAGGATTAGCATCGTCTTCCCATTTAGTTCCCCTACTTTAATGTCACGGTCCCATTTTTCATTCCTTTCATTTTCAAGCAGCAACCGCCCTTGTTTTTCGTGCAGAAGAACCATAGCGAATGTATATTCAGCCATTGGGGTTTTATGTATACCACGGGCATTTGTTACGAGAATACCTCGTTCAATAATTGCTTCAAAGGGCATTTTTTCAAGGCCCGCAGACATGACCATAATCCATTTAAGCTTGGAAGCTTTTCGAATATGCTGATTTTCTAAATCTTCACCGTATGTAATTAAAACTTCAGCTTGGGATAATTCACCTACCGCAAGTTCCTCTCGATAGTGAAATTCAATATTCGGGAAGTTTGCTGCGATATCAGTTTGAATCTTTTTGGATGGTACAATCGTTGATAATACAAGCATACGAATTCCTCCAATAGGCAATTGTTTTCTCTTTATATTATTTACGCATAGTCGATTATTTTTTCCATAAAAAACCGCGAGCAATTGGCCCGCGTAAGTTATTCTGAGGAGGTATTCCCATACTTTAATATATTCAATGATAGAAAAGTTGAGTTGGACAATAGCCTTTCCCAAGAAAAATAGGCAGGCTATTTTAGTTGATCAGGGTTCAATCCTACTAGCTCCGGCAATGTAAATAGACCGTCCTTGCGGATACAAACATCATCAAAATAGATTTCTCCTCCACCATATTCAGGACGTTGAATTAACACCATATCCCAATGAATACTTGAACGATTTCCGTTGTCCGCTTCTTCATAAGCCTCACCTGGTGTGAAGTGCAGACTACCGCAAATTTTTTCGTCAAAAAGAATGTCACCCATTGGTTCTGTAATAAATGGGTTTACGCCAATAGCAAATTCACCAATATAACGGGCACCTGCATCTGTATCAAAAATTTCATTCATTTTTTCCGTTTGATCAGACTTTGCTTCAATCAGCTTACCTTCTTTAAAGGTTAATGATACGTTTCGAAAAGTCATGCCTTGATATGGACATGGAGTATTAAAAGTAATCGTTCCATTGACACTATCCTTGACCGGAGCCGTAAATACTTCCCCATCCGGAATATTATTTTCACCTGCACAAACAATGGCTGGAATACCTTTTATCGAAAAGGATAAATCCGTTCCTGGTGATACGAGACGAACTCGATCAGTACGTTCCATTAATTGCTTCAACGGCTGCATGGCACTGTCCATTTTTTCATAATCAGCTGTACTTACATCCAACAAAAAGTCCTCAAAGCGGCTTAAGCTCATGCCAGCTTTTTGTGCCAAACCCATTGTTGGGTAGTTAAGTAGCACCCAACGACGATTATTGACATAGAAGAATGTCGGCTTCTTCATCGCTTCACCACGAATTCGATGCTTCTCTGCTGGCACTTCTGAAAGCTCAGCATCGTTTTCTTCCCCATAAGCAATGATGACTGCATCTGTATCTTCATATTTTTTCATCATCCAAGAAGCAAGTGTTTTAAGCTGTTCTTTTTCGTAGCCCATCGCTAAATGACGGTTCAATTCGTCATCCATAATATCGATGTATGGATAGGCTCCTAATTTATACGTTTCATCAATTAATTCTTTTATTAACGGTTTTGCATTGTAGTGCCCTCTTATTAATACACGCTCTCCCGCTTTTAGTTTTATCGAATGGGTTAGCAGGAGAGTCGCCAGTTTATTCAGTCGTTCGTCTCTCATCATATCCCTCGCTTATTCTGCTTTGTTTCGCAAGTATTCGAGTGCTTCTTCAACATGGCCTTCTACCTTGACTTTACGCCATTCTTTGACCAGTGTTCCTTTTTCGTCGATTAAAAAAGTCGAGCGCTCTATTCCCATATATTCTTTGCCGAAGTTTTTCTTCAACTTCCATACTTCATATGTTTCAGAAACTTCATGATGTTCATCCGCTAATAATGTAAACGGCAGACCGTGTTTGTCGATAAATTTCTTATGGCTTGCTATTGGATCTGGACTGATTCCAAAGATAACCGCATTAAGCTCATCAAACTGAGCGTGCTGATCTCTAAAATCACATGCTTCCGTTGTACATCCTGGTGTCATATCCTTCGGGTAGAAAAATAGAACGATATTTTTTCCTAGATAGTCAGATAATGAAACTTCCCCACCTTCGCTTGCATGAAGTGTGAAATCTGGTGCTTTTTCTCCTACTTGTAATGTCAATTTGATACCCTCCAGTTTCTATTCTATAGGTTCTATAATTTAGGGTACCTAATTTTTTCAGCAAAGACAACTTTCACTTCTTATTCCGCTCATACTGGTCCAACTCGCTCACCGTTCGAATTACGAAGGCTACCGGCAGTGCATAGCCGACGAACGCTTGAATTGTCGCTACCATTCTTCCCATTCCAATTGGACTGATATCCCCGTAACCGACAGAAAACATCGTCATTGCACTGAAATAAAACGAAGTCTGTAATTGTTGGAAGAAATCCCCTTCCACTCTCTTGCCATTATCGAGGATCACGGAATGATTTTGCAGTTCAAATAATAGATATATCAAGGCAAAACCAATTAAGATCGTCGCATATAGATTAACCGCCCACCCAAGTGTTTCCATCGAAAATCGCTTCTTATTACCGGTAGTCAAGAATAATGTACGAATACTCATAACCATACAAAGGTTAATGGCAATCAACAACGCATAAAAAGTCATCCCCATTCCTCTTTTCACTATAAGGTGAAACTTCCATCAGTGGGGGTTTTCCTCATCCCCACTGATGGTTAGTTGAACCAATCGGACCTTACTGCCCGTTAAGCGTAGGATAAAACTCCCTCATACTATACCTACTCCTTGTCCAGCACATATATGCAAAAAGGAACAAATTTGGGGGCAGACCCTATTTTTCAATTTCCTAAATACACAAAAACCCTTGTTATACCAAGGGTTTTGTGGTGTTATGTAGGGGGCAGACCCCATTTCCCAGGTTAGTTCCCGGCACCTCGGTATTTACGGATTCCTCTGTTCCAGATGAGGATGGATAGTGTAAAGAAGATAATTCCGATTAATGGTGTTGCGAAAGAAAAGGCGTACCATTCTTTTTTACCAAGGAAGTAGGCGGCTGGGTATACGCCGACAAAGGCAAATGGTAGAACCCATGTTAACAGAAAGCGAATGACTTTATTGTATATATCCACTGGATAGCGGCCATAGTTACCGATATTGTACATCATCGGCATAATGGAGGTTTTGGCATCCGACCAAAAACCAATACTCGCAATGGCAATGAAAATCGCCGCATATGCTAGTGCCCCGCCAATCGCAAATAAGATAAACAAGAATGGATCATACCAATTAATGGCTAGGTCTAAAGAAGAACCAGCATAAACGACTATTACAAGTCCTGTCACAACACCAAAAAGCGATTCAAGCTCCATCCTCTCAAGAATAACTTGAAACAAACTATGTATCGGCCTTGTTAATATCCGGTCCATCTCCCCTTTCACAATATACCGTTCATTAAAGTCCCATATGTTAAAAAAAGAACTGAATAAAGCAAACGGAATAAGAAAAAAACCATAAATAAAGATAATTTCGTCACGGCTCCAACCGCTTAAAAATTGCGTATGTCCAAATACAACAAGAATAAAAACTAAGTTCACCGCCTGATTCAGAAAATCAGAAATCATTTCTACAATTAGATCGGCTCTGTATTCCAACCGAGTTTTCATATATTGGCTCATATATTGAAAAAACATCGTTACATAAAACATCACTTCAACCTCCCTGTATGATCAGCTGTTTTTTCGCGGCTGTCCAAAGTAGTCGAATAGGTATCAACAAAATAAGTACCCAAACTGATTGTTGAAGTAATGCATAAACGATTTCACTGCCACTAAAACCATTGGTGAAAATCATACTCGGGACATAACTAATTCCTTGAAACGGCAAATACTTCATAATATCTTGAGCCCAAAATGGATAAAAGCTAATCGGTAAAATCAAGCCCGAAAAAAGGTCAATGATTACCCTTTTGGCCCGAATTAATCCTGAGTTATTATAAAAGAAGAACGCTGTAATCCCTGTAAGTAGATTAATCTGTGTGTTAATAACAAAACTTAACAACAATGATATACCGAAATATCCCCAGCTTACCGGGTTATAAGGGAGTTGAATCGGAAAAATGAGCGCAACCAAAATCATTCCTGGTATTGAAAAGAAAAAGAATCGAAAAATTCCTTCTCCCAACCCTTGCATCGTTTTCATCCCTAAGTAGTTATAAGGTCGAATCAGTTCAATCGCTACTTTCCCTTCTTTTATTTCAGCTGCGATTTCACGATCAATATTGTTAAAATAAAATGCACGCGCCATCCATGCAATTGCTACATATGTTGTCATTTGGATGCTCGTTAGTCCTTCAATAGAGGATTTTTCTCCGTAAATCGCATTCCATAAAAAATAGTAAGCACCAATATTAATACTATATATTAATATCCCCGTATAATAATCTGTACGATACGCCAGCATCATCAAAAAGCGCATTCGTATCATCTCTACATACTTATCCAAGATTCGAGCTCCTTTCTATTGAGTATTTGAACGAGAAATTTCATACAATCATTTCATGCCTTTTTCATAAATATTACGGACAATCTCCTCGATCGATGTTTCATGAATTTTCACGTCTTTAATTTTAAACTGAGAAACTACAACTGAAATCAGTTGAGAGATATTTTCATCTTCTTCTTTTAAATAAGCAATATAGGTTTGGCTTTTCTCGTCATATTCCCATTCGGCAGAAAACGTGAGTGGTAGAGACTTTAGCTCAGATAGGTTTACATGATTCATAAACTGAAAATGGATTTCTTTTTGTTCAGCCCAGTTGTTTTTCAAAGAATCCAGCTCACCATCATACACAATTTTCCCTTCATCAAGCATAACCACTCGGTTACATAGGGCTTCAATATCTCCAAGGTCGTGGGTTGTTAATAAAATGGTCGTATTGTACTTCTCATTAATTTCTTTAAGAAATTCACGAATTTTCAATTTAACGAGTACATCAAGTCCGATCGTCGGTTCGTCCAAAAACAATAGCGGTGGATTATGTATCAATGCTGCAGCTAATTCACAGCGCATGCGTTGACCAAGCGAAAGCTTCCGAACAGGTTTATCTAGTAAAGGACCGATGTCGAGCGTTTTGATGACATGACCCATATGCTCGTCATATTGCTGATCCGATACTTTATACACTTTTTTCAGTAATCTGAATGACTCCTGAACGGCAATATCCCACCATAATTGAGAGCGCTGTCCAAATACAACGCCGATCGTCCGTGTAAACTTTTCTCGTTCACGATGTGGATTCATCCCATTCACGCGTAATTTTCCTGAGGTGGGCTCTAGAATTCCAGTCAACATTTTAATCGTTGTCGATTTTCCTGCTCCATTTTCGCCAATATAAGCTACCATCTCACCTTGTTTTACAGTAAAATTAATATCGTTTACTGCTGGGACAATTTTATAGTTCCGTGTCAACAAATCACGAAATGCACCTCTTAATCCTGTACGGCTGGAATACGATTTGAATTCCTTCCGCAGTTGAGTTACTTCAATTGCATTGTTCATGTACTATTCCTCCAATTGCCTTAGTTACCCAATGAATTAGTCTATCCAAAGCTAAGTTGTAAAACAATAAAAATGCCTAAAAGGGTTTAAAACCCGTGAAAGCGAGTTGAGTAGAATGAATAAAATCGGTTCTGTACAACAATTAATCTTATCACAAGTTGAAAAACTGGCTCAAAATAGCGGATACGATTTTCTTTTTGAAGCAGATTATGGAGAACTGTTAGGACAAATTATTGAGAGAGATGATTCTGGTTCCATTACCGAAACACCTTTTAGCTTCAAGTTATTTATTAATGAAGAAAGAGGTACTGGAAAAATCATACCCTACAATCCCAAAGGAGAACTACGTCATCAGGAGTTTAACATCCAAAATCCCCAAACCATTATCGCACTTCTCACCTTCATTCAGACGCAACTTTAGGGGTCAGACCCTATTTCCCGAACTTTTTTCCCCCTCGTAAATACACTTGTAGCAAGGGGGTTGGAATGTAAAGGCAGGGGTCAGACCCCATTTCCCGGATTAATGGTATGATAGGGAATGACGTTATTTTAGGAGGTTGGTTTTGAATGAATTTTACGAATTCGGAGCGTTTACATAAGGAAGCGTTAGAGCATATTGTTGGAGGTGTGAATAGTCCTTCTCGTTCATATAAGGCGGTTGGCGGTGGTTCTCCGGTTGTGATGGAGCGCGGTGAGGGTGCTTATTTCTGGGATGTAGACGGCAATAAGTATATTGATTACTTAGCTGCATATGGCCCAATCATTACAGGTCACGCACACCCTCATATTACAGAAGCGATTAAGAAAGCGGCTGAGACAGGAGTTCTCTACGGAACACCTACTCCTCATGAAGTGAAGTTCGCGAAATTGCTTAAAGAAGCGATGCCATTTATGGATAAAGTTCGTTTTGTCAATTCAGGTACTGAGGCAGTCATGACTACAATTCGCGTAGCACGTGCGTATACAGGGCGCGATAAAATCATTAAATTTGCCGGTTGCTACCATGGTCACTCTGATCTTGTTCTCGTTGCTGCTGGTTCCGGCCCAGCAACACTTGGAACACCGGATTCTGCTGGTGTAACCAAAGCAATCGCGAAAGAAGTAATCACTGTGCCATTCAATGATATCGAGCCTTTTAAAGAAGCACTAAAAACATGGGGAAGTGAAGTCGCAGCTGTCCTTGTCGAACCAATTGTCGGCAACTTTGGCATCGTGGAACCGAATCCAGGGTTCTTAGAAGAGGTCCTTGAATTAACACACGAAGCTGGGGGACTTGTTATATTTGATGAAGTCATCACAGCATTCCGTTTTTGTTACGGCGGCGCCCAAGACATGCTCGGAGTGCAGCCAGACTTAACCGCGCTTGGAAAAATCATCGGTGGTGGTTTACCAATCGGAGCATATGGTGGTAAAAAAGAAATCATGGAAACCGTTGCACCACTTGGACCAGCCTATCAAGCTGGAACAATGGCTGGTAACCCAGCTTCCATGTTATCAGGTATTGCCTGCCTAGAAGTTCTTAAACAAGAAGGCATTTATGATGAACTCGATCGACTAGGTGCAATTCTTGAAGATGGTATCCTAAAAGCTGCCCAAAAACACGATACAGAAATTACGATTAACCGTTTAAAAGGTGCTTTAACGATTTTCTTCACAAACGAAAAAGTTGAAAACTACGAGCAAGCTGAAAATACAAATGGAGAAATATTCGCGAAGTTCTTCAAACTTATGCTTCACCAAGGCATTAACCTTGCTCCTTCAAAATACGAAGCCTGGTTCTTAACAATCGCACATACAGAGGAAGATATCCACAATACATTAATTGCAGTTGATCATGCATTTAAAATGCTTAAAGAACAAAAATAATTGTATAACTATACTCTTTCGTTCAAATCTAGAAGTCAATGACTTCTAGATTTTTCTTATTAAGAAAAACAAAATGAGTCGTCGACCAATTCCTCAAATTCATCAATACTCACTTACCATTAACTGCACCGAACCAGCTATGCCAAGTGTCATCTAAAGAACAAATATAATCTATCCATTTTTTCAATTGAAGCATAAATTTTAGATTCATGGCATATATTTCAATTTCGATGCAAATAATATTTTTCCGTCCATTTCCTACTATCTTAAGCCGCCTTTATTGCATATGAAGTGGTTCATCCAAGTGAATCTGTCAAAATCCTTGCCCACCTTGCATATATCAGCCGAGAGTTGAATTCCAATCACTAAGTATAAGAAAAGCAGAAAACCCGAATTCCAACTCCTCACTTTTGAAATGATGTAATTGGCTCAATTTAAGCTTTACTATCCTTCTTTCTATCTATCTTTCCACATTTATCAGTTCATTTGTAATTATCACTTGAAAGTATGCTAATAACCATGTATATTACATTATTGTTTACTTGTAATCTTTTACGTGTAAAGTAGTACGTACATAGATGAATCCTTACTTTTATAATTAAATAATTATCGCATACATGTATAGATAAAAATTGAAGAAGAAGAAAGGAATTTAACTCATGAAGTTTGGTGCCCGCATTATTAAGACGGGAATCGCAATTGTTTTGGCATTATATTTAGCTCAACTTCTTAGCCTGCCAGCTCCAGTGTTTGCTGGAATTTCTGCTATTTTTGCTATTCAGCCGACGATTTATCGATCATTTAAGACAGTGATGGAGCAAATACAAGGAAATATTATTGGGGCAGTCGTCGCGGTTTTATTCGTATTGCTTTTTGGAAATAATTTTTTTCTCGTCGGATTGGCCGTAGTGGTTGTCATAACGATAAATTTAAAGTTAAAAATGGAAAATACGATTGTTCTGACCGTGGTTACCGTGATCGCGATTATGGAGAACCAGCAAGGTAATTTTCTGGAATTCGCATCTTTCCGGTTTCTGTCCATTTTATTAGGAATTCTCTCTTCATTCATTGTGAACTTGGTATTCATTCCGCCAAAGTATGAAGCGAAGGTTTACTCACAAATTAGTAGCACCACCGAAGATATCTTAAAGTGGATTCGAATTAGTACACGCCATGCCTCAGAGCATACGCTACTAAAAAAAGATATCAGCCGTATCAAAGATGACTTAATAAACATGGAGCATCTTTTTTCCATGTTTAAGGAAGAACGCAAGTACAAGAAGGAAAACATCTCTACATCCAGAAAGCTTGTCGTATATCGGCAGCATATCATCACAACAAAAAAAGCCTACGAAACTTTAAGGCGGATTCATAAATTTGAAAATGAAATTAATATGATGCCTGATGATTTTGAGTTGAAGATCATTCAACATATCGATTGCCTCATTTACAAGCATGAAGAAATGCTACTGAAGCATATTAGGAAAATTCGAATAGGGAGCTACGCGGAAGACTGGATGGAAAATTGCTTAACTAGGGAAGAACTGCTGGATTTATTTTTCAAACAGCATAATGAAATGGATCATGAACTGGCTGAGCTTTCCACTAGATTAGTTCCACTCATTGCATACATTAATGAGTATGACGAACAGCTCGAACATCTTGAAATGTTAATTAACAGTTTCCAATCGTATCATAAAGATGAAAACCAGGTATCGGTTAATCTAGACGATTGAGAGAACTTAGATTCACGAATAACGAGAAAGAGGCTGACATATGTCGGCCTCTTTCTCGTTATTCATTTTCTTTTTTAACTACTATTTGACATCAAAATCACGATATTCTCCGTGTCAATCAGCGGTTTGTTCTGTTAAGTTGAGTTGTTGAACTTGGAATAACTGGTAATAACGACCTTGCAATTTCATTAATTCATCATGTGTACCGATTTCAGCAATCTCTCCTTGATCAATTAAGACAATTCGATTCGCATGAGTGATAGTCGATAGTCGGTGGGCTACAATAAACGTAGTTCTTTCTTTGGCCAATTTTTCGAGAGCTTCTTGAATAAGATGCTCACTTTCTAAATCTAGCGCAGATGTTGCTTCATCCAAAATAAGTAACGGCGGATTTTTCAGAAAAACTCGAGCAATGGCCACCCGCTGTTTCTGGCCACCCGAAAGCTTGACTCCACGTTCACCAACCTTTGTGTCATACCCCTCCGTAAGATTCATAATAAATTCATGTGCATTCGCAACTTTAGCTGCCTCTATCATTTCTTCGTCTGTGGCATCTGGTTTACCCATGAGGATATTCGCTTTCACAGATTCACTAAATAAAATGTTATCTTGTAGCACCATTCCAATTTTGTCTCTTAGACTACGAACCTTGAAGTCACGAATGTCTTTTCCATCAATCAAAATTCTCCCTTTACTAACATCATAAAAGCGCGGAATCAGACTAATTAGTGAGGATTTCCCACCGCCACTCATTCCAACTAATGCTATTGTTTCTCCTGCATTGACATCAAGGTGAATATTTTTCAGCACATCTCGCTCATTTTCTGCATAGGCAAATGAAACATTGTCAAATGTAATTTCACCTGCAACTTGCTTTAATTCAACGGCCTCTTGTTTATCATCAATGTCATATTTTTCATCTACCAATTCAAACACTCGATCCATTGAAGCCAATGTTTGGGTCATAGTCGTTGAGGAGTTGACGAGACGACGCAGTGGGTTGTAAAGACGATCAATAAAACCAATAAAAGCCACCATCGTTCCCAAGGTCAAATTCCCGTGAATCACCTCATAACCTGCGTAGCCGATTACCAAAAGTGGCGCAATATCGGTAATCGTGTTCACAACAGCAAATGATTTCGCATTCCAACCCGTATGCTGAAGAGCTTTATCAAGGAAATTCTTATTTTGTTTACTAAACCGCTCTTGTTCATAATCCTCGATAGCAAAACTCTTTATAACCGGCATTCCTTGAACTCTTTCGTGTAAATGACTCTGTAGGTCGGCGAGAGCTTGAGAACGAATTCTCGTATATCCACGCAATCTGCCAAAGAAATACTTGATTGAGAATACATAGAATGGCAACATAATTAAGCTGACAATGGTTAGCTTAGCATCCATTGTATACATAATCGCCACAGAAAAGAATATCGTTGCAATATCTAGCCATAAGTTCATTAAGCCCGTTATGACAAAATTCTTCGTTTGTTCTACATCATTAATCACCCGGGAAATCACTTCCCCAGCTCTTGTGTTGCTATAGTACTTAAAACTGAGCTTTTGAATATGGGTAAATAAGCTATTGCGAATGTCGTAGAGAATCTTTGTACCGGCCCATTGGGCAAAATATTGCCGATAATATTCAATCGGCGGACGTAACACAACAAAAACAAACAGCATAATCCCAATGACCCAAAACAACTGATTTGTTTTTTCATCCACAGACTTAGAACTTGCAATAATATCATCCACAACATATTTGGATAAAAGCGGGATTAATAACGGAATGGCAAATTTCAGCAAGCCAATTAATATCGTACCTGCAATCTGCCATTTATAAGGTTTTACAAATTGCAAATATCTTTTTATGCTGTCCACAGAAATCCTCCATTTTTTCTAAAGGTGATACTAAAATAAAATCACGCAATTTCACCAATCTATTGTTTTTCACTTACAACGTTGTTGATTCGAAAGAAAAAGATGTCCCCAAAGGGTCTGACCTCACATTCTATACACCGTTTATTGTGTCGTGTTCACATCTTAAACAATATATAGGAGATGTGGGTTCTGACCCCTTTCGCTATGGGACATCCTTTGATTCAACGATAAGTCAAAAATCTTTCATACCACGAATCGATAAATTCTGCAGAGAAAGGTCCTTTTCGTTGCCGAATCATATAAATCAAATAATCAACGTTCGTTCTCAATATTTGATCAATCTCTTCCGGGTAATTCATTTCTTTCCGATGCCTTTCATACTCATCCTCATCAAGCAGATTAAAGGTCATATCCGGAAACACCTTAATATCCAGGTCATAATCAATGTATTTAAGCGCTTGTGAATCATAAATAAACGGTGAACTGATATTGCAATAATAATAAACACCGTCTTCTCTCAGCATGCCTATCACATTGAACCAATACTTCGAGTGGAAGTAGCAGATAGCCGGTTCTCTCGTTATCCACGTTCTTCCATCAGACTCCGTCACCATTGTGCGATCATTAGCAGCGATAACAAGATTCTGTGTTCCCTTCAAAACGGTCGTTTCTTCCCAGATTCTGTGGATGTGACCATTATGCTTGTAACTCTGAATTTGGACCCTTCCTCCTTCGGTGGGAATCTCCATATTAATTTCCCCTACTTTCTTTTACCAACTTCTGTTTTACATTCATGTAAGTCCATTTGTATATACGCCTGTCAAGTTCCTATATCTCTTTATTATAGCGATTTATCGCTGATTTTAAAACAAAAGAGATTAATCATTTAGTAAAAATGTGTAAAAAAACGAAGAAAGCAGTAAAAAACAGTGATTTTCCATGTTTCTACTGACTTTATACGCTTATACTCATCTTGACTAATAATTAATCTCTACATCATTATTTCGCAGTCGTTAGTTCTTTTTGATAATATTGGATCACTTCTTCGGTTTGTTTCTCAAACTGATTTTGAATATCATTTAGTTCTTGTTTCATCTGCTTAATTTCGTCATGTAGAGTACCCACCTGCGATTTTCGCTCTAAGTCATATAATTCTTTCTCAATCGCTTGGCAACGTTCTAGTTCTGTTTGTAGAAATAATAATTTATCCATCGTTTTTAATTGCTCATTAATCAGTCTATCAAATTCTCGCATTCAGGACCCCACCTCACCGAAAGAATATTTATCTATATGTATTCTTGCTTCATAATAAATTTCCTTTAAAAGATTATGTAGGGATTAGAGAAGTTTTGTCGATATACATCGAACCTATTATTAAGACGACTTTCAATCAAAAGGAAAAGACATCCTCGGATAAGGATGCCTTTTCACTGATGGAAATGATTAGTCTTGAAAATTGCTGTTGCGGTTTTTATTAGCTTCAGCTTGTTGGTTTTGCTTCTTAACTTCTTGAACATTTGTTTCGCTTGCAAATTCAGTACCGTATTGGCCTTGTGATCCAGCGTTGGATTTACCAAATCTTTTACCAGCTTCAGCTTGTTGATTTTGCTTCTTAACTTCTTGAACATTTGTTTCGCTTGCAAATTCAGTACCATATTGGCCTTGTGATCCATCGTTGGACTTACCAAAGCTTTTACCAGCTTGTGCTTGTTGGTTTTGTTGCTTTACTTCTTGGACATTCGTTTCGCTCGCAAATTCAGTGCCGTATTGCCCTGAAGTGGCAGCATTATTTTGTTTTTGCACTTGTTGAATATCTGTACCTGCTTTTGATTTCTTTGCCATTCGTAATCACCTCCACGAATAATAAGATAACCAGGAAGGGAGTTAGATATCCAAATTTTCATAACCAAGTTTATCCAATTATTGTTTTCCGTTTACACTAAAAGAGAAATACCGCCATCTACGATAATTGTCTGACCTCGGATCATGCTTGCATCTTCAGATATCAAGAACATGATGGTTTTTACCATATCTTCCATTGAAACAATTCGGCCAGCTGGAGTTTCTGCGGCCGCTTCCGCCAATAATTCTTCGCGGTTCGGAAAATGCTTGAGTGCATCCGTATCAATAACACCGCCTGAAACCGCATTAACGCAAATGTTCTTCGGTGCCAGTTCAACAGCAAGGTAGCGGGTTAGTGCTTCCAATGCAGCTTTGGAAACTCCAACAGCAGTATAGTTTTTCAGGTATCGAATCGAACCAAGTGAACTGATACTGACCATCTTTCCGCCACCGTTTCTCTCCATAAGCTTCGCTGCTTGCTGTGCACAGAAAAGGAAAGCTTTACTGTTAATATCCATTGTCCAATTCCAGTGGGACTCCTCAAGTTCCATCACAGGTCTCTGAACACCTGATGCCGCGTTATTGATAAACACATCTAATCGGCCAAACGCTTCTTCGATTTCTTGGAACATTGCTTTAATTTTTTCTACGTCTCCAACATTTGCTTTCACGACTAATGTTTTTCTGCCCATCGCTTCAATCTCAGCCGCTACTTCCAATGCTTTTGATTTACTGCGTGCATAATTAATCACTACATCATAACCGGCCTCTGCAAGCGTCAATGCGGTGCTTCGTCCAAGTCCTTTACTACTTCCTGTTACAAGTGCTACTTTTTGTGTCATAGATTGATCCATCCTTTCAGAACTAAGAATAAAATTTGCTTTTTAAATGAAAAATAGAATGATTATGCAAAAGGGAGTGTTCTAATATGTATGTTGGTCGTGATATGACAGAATTGTCGATGCTGCAAAAGTCAGAATGGGATAAAGATGAGCTTGCTTTTTTTCATCACTCTCTTCAACAAATGGTACCTTATTTAAACCAAGAAGGACAAGTGATTCATCGAGAAATTGTTGAAGAAATCGTAAATCGTGGTGGCCTAAATAATCTGGAAACAGATTATTCGAATACACATAAGTAAAAACACAGGACCCAAATGATGCTAATTCTAGCTTATTTAGGTTCTGTTTAATTCATTACTTTTCCTGAACAACCACAAACTAGAAAATTCCCCAAAGAGTCTGATCTCGCACTAACTCACAGTTTCTAGCGGAACCATTCACTTAATTTAAAGTATAATGAGTGATTGCGCGGTCTGACCCTTCCTTATGGGGAAGTCTTCCTCTATTTCACTTATTTTTTTCTTTAAAAGCCGCCATCATTTTCTGGTGTGGGACAGGGAATGCATACTGTTCAAGATCCATCTCACTTACCCATTTGAATTGATGCTTTTCCATGATATTTTGGTCAATTTCTGCTGGAATGACACCAGAAAATGTATCAACATTCCAAACCAGATGTGAGAAGACATGCTCGATCTTTACCAAAAGCTCATCCAATTCTGATGTTACACCTAGTAACTCCTTCAATTCCTGATTGAAAAAATCGCGCTTTGCCAAAAGGCCAGTATGAATTTCAAAGTTAGGGAACTCCCAGAGATTAGCTAATAAGCCTTTACTTGGTCGTTTATGAATTAAAAATTCACCTTTATGATTAATAAGTACCGCGGCCACAAGTGGTACCATACGGGTTTTTTTCTTTTGGATTTTGATTGGTAGCTCTGATTGGACACCTTCCTTAAATGCTTCGCAATGCTCCCGCACCGGACATAATAAGCATGCTGGTTTACCAGGTGTACAGATTAAAGCACCGAGTTCCATAAGGGCTTGATTGAAAAACGAAGTATTGTCGTGGTCAATCAAAACCCTGACTGCTGCTTCAAAAGTCTTCCTCGTTTTCGGCTTAGCAATATCTTCTCGAATCAGCAAGATCCGTGAAAGTACGCGCATCACGTTCCCATCTACAGCGGGTTCCGGTTTTCCATATGCAATGCTTAAAATAGCACCTGCTGTATAAGGTCCTACTCCTTTTAATTGTGCAATTTCTTCCGGTGTATCTGGAACAACACCGCCATACGTAGCCTTCACTTCTTTTACAGCACTATGCAGATTTCTGACACGAGAATAGTAACCTAAACCTTCCCACGCCTTCAAAACGCGCTCTTCATCTGCTTCTGCGAATTCATCAAGAGTAGGAAACCACTCCATAAATCTATTAAAATAAGGAATAACTGTATCGACTCGAGTTTGCTGTAACATGATTTCTGAAACCCAAACCCGGTATGGATCTTTATTCTCTCGCCATGGCAAATCCCGATGCTCACTTGCAAACCAAGAAATTAAGTCATGTTGAAATTGTTTACGATCTATTGTCTTTAATGCATTTACTTCTTCTTTCACATTTCTTCCTCCAAGATGTTAACCTCATTTAAAGAAGGGAATATAAATAAGGGTGAACGTACATTTTTATTTCTTAACGTTTCAAAGTATATCATGTGATTAAATGATGTATAGTAGGAATAAAGCAAAACTTCCATCAGTGGTTTTTTTATCCTTCACTTAGGCTTCTTTGATTCCACTAAGTCTTGAGGTGGGGTATTACAGCCTGTTAAATTGGGATAAAATAACGATATATTAACATTTATAATTTAAATCTAGATATCATAAAAAAAACGGTTCATTACATGTAAGTTATTAGTGTGTGTTCAAAAAAGAGGATAAAAAGAGCCAAGAAGTTCGAGGAGCGACCGTTTATACCTGCACGTATGCAGTAATACGTAAGGACCAGACTTGCACAGGATGTGCTGACTTCTGTGTTGCGCACAGGACATGCGCGGTTTTAACAGAAGGTCATTCTTGAGCTTTGATGCAATTCGTAAGCTTTTTTACCAGACTTTTTGAACATCCTCTATTACTATCAAATACAAAGGGGTTGGCTTTTTGGATACAGGTACTCACTTTGTCATGGGAATCGCTCTTTCAGGGCTGGCCACTTTAGATCCTATCGTGGCAGACCATACACTAACTGCCCAAGCAGTTATGTTTGGTACAATTATTGGTTCCCAGGCTCCAGACATCGATACCATACTTAAATTGCGGAACAATGCTGTCTATATTCGAAATCATCGGGGAATTACCCATTCCATTCCAGCTGTTTTGCTTTGGCCCATTTTAATTACTGGCGTTCTTTACAGTATATTTTCTTCTTCTAATCTTCTACATCTATGGCTTTGGACTTTTTTTGCCGTATTTCTCCATGTGTTTGTTGACATTTTTAATGCCTATGGCACGCAAGCCATTCGACCGATTTCTTCAAAGTGGGTAGCATTTGGCATTATCAATACATTTGATCCATTTATATTCGGGATCCATGTTGCCGGACTCATTCTTTGGGGCTTCGGATTTCCGCCTGGCTATACGTTTCTTACGATTTACTTCGTTCTGATTATCTACTATATCGCTCGCTTCCGAGAACAGCGATTCATAAAAGCTGCTGTCAAAAAGGCAATTCCATCTGCATCAAAGATTATTTTATCACCAACGATGAACTATCATCGCTGGAAAGTGGCGGTTATCGCTGAGAAACATTATTATGTCGCTCGTGCAGAAAATGGAAAAGTAACGATTCTCGATACATTTGACCGGATTCCACTTCCCGATAGTGAGATTCTCCATGTAGCGAAACACGATAAAAATTTAGCCGCTTTCTTGTCTTTTTCACCAGTATATCGATTTGAAATTGCTGAATTCGACGAATTTTTCGAAGTTCGGTTCATCGACCTCAGATACCGTAGCAACGGATTTTATCCTTTTGTTGCCGTTGTTCATCTAGACCATGATCTTCAAATTAAAAATTCCTATACAGGCTGGATATTTAGCGAAGACAAATTGCGAAAGAAATTGAAGCTAATTCCACTTTAAAAAGGATCATTCAAAATGCAAAGGGTCAAACCTCGCGACTACTACACACAGATTAATGAAGGTTAAATAATCTTTAAACTGTGTGTTGATTGCGAGGTCAGACCCTTTCTTAGATCACCTATTTCATGTACATCAAATCTCATTTTCCCCTTGAAGTAAATGACGATATTTCGGATTTTTCGCTACAAAGTCATGTAGCCGTTCGCCATAATTGTCAATCCATTGTGTGACAACCTTCAAAGTCATTTCCGCCCCTGCGTATTCATGTCCTGCTTTTGCATAGGTGGCTTCAAAATCTTCCCACAGTAATTCTACCCAGGTTAATGCTTGCTCATAAGTGATTTGATCATTTTTTTGTAGCAATCGTTCAGTTAATTGTTCTTTATATTCTTCCATTTCTGTACTCTCCTTTACCAATTTTTTCACCTATCATTTAATCATACTTCCCAGATGTTTGCCTCATACTAATCGTACGTGCCTAAGAAGCGCGACGATTCCCGATTGTTTGGAGGAGAAAAAACATGAGAAATAAAGCGAGTAATTTTCAAAATCAAAACAAAAATAGGTTCGAAGGTGGGCCTCGTGCAAAAGCTGAATTTTCGTCAAAGCGTGCAGATGGAACGATTAATGACCATCCTCAAGAACGCATGAGAGCCTCAAACGAAAGAACCTCAGATAATATTTAATAAGTTGGTACAGGTCTGACCTTGCTTTTATTTTAAGGCTCTTTTCGTAAAGTTTGTTGTTTTTGCAAGTAACAGATTCGAACAGATGTTGATTGTAGTTGATCTGCGAGACTCCTGCTAAGAGAAGCGTGTTTTAGGGAGACTCCGCAAGTGTAAAACACTGAGGAGGCTCCTTTAGACCGCCCGCACAAAGCGAAGTACCTGTAACTAAAATGAACCCCGGATATTCGTGTAAATATCATTTAAAAGCAACAAGATATGCGAAGGTAGCCTATTTTAAAGGTGTTAACATTGAGATTGGCAGGGCTTCCTCCTGTTTCGTGCCGCTTAATCGATAGCCCCAGGCAAAGACTCCATTTAGGTAATCAATCTTGAAATATGTTCCTAGATCTCCTTCAATACTGTACATTTCACCAGGCTTGAAATCTTTTGGATCAAGCAGATATGCTTTTGCCATAATTACTTTCCGTTCAAGGACAGCAAATTCATTTACGATGCCAAGTTGTTCCGCTTTGCGCGCTTTCTCATGCAAACCTGCTATTTCTTGTTGAAGTTCATATGCTGACATTTGGCTATATCTTGTTTCGCTCATTATTAGCACCTCTCTAGCAATACCGTCACCGGTCCTTTAGCTTTATTTTAAAAGATGGTCCACTCACACTTAAGCTTACCGAAACGAATCGACATCGGTCAACAGGTTTGATTAATCGTGTTTTTCATCTGATAAATATCGGTCAATCATTTCAATTGAAAAGCCCTTACGAAATAACGCTTGCTTCATTCGCTGCTCATATTCATATCCGGTATACCCCTGATATCGCCGTTTTATTCTTTCAGCCTGAAACATGAGTGACTGCCATTCTTCGTCATCATTTTTCTCAACCGTAACCTCTTCAAGCGCAATCGATATCACATCTCTAGAGAAGCCTTTTCGAGATAATATTTGGTCCAGCTTTTGTTGTAAGGCCCGCGCAGAAAGCTTCGTCTCTTTCTTAGTTGCTTTCTCAGCCATCATGATAGCATGTTCAATTTGCTGCTCACTCGGATATTCCACCATAGCTTGCTCAATAATCGAAAGCTTGACCCCTTTTTCCCTTAACTCTTGCCCAATGATGATCGGCCCTTTATTTCCACCGTTCATATAGGTTCTTACAAAAGCACGAGCGAATTCGAGATCATTCAAGTACTTATATTTATATAGCTTCAAAACCGTTTCTTGTATAATCGGTTCATCTACTTCTTTTTTCTTTAAATACATACGAATTTCTTGCTCTGAACGCATACGGTGCGATAAATAATTCAATGCACTTGTAAAGCTTTTCTGAATTTCATCATACAGTTGAATATCGGCAAGGTCATATTCATTGATTTCCATGCCTTTTTTTAGCTGAAATTTCAATAATACTTCTTCATCAACACTAAAGGCGTACTCCTCGCCTTTTCCCTTTCCATAATCCATGAAGACATTATAGCGGTCTGTTCGTTTTTGTTGAGTTGTTATTTTCGTAATAACGGCCAAGAATACCACCTCTTTGTCTAATGTACCATATTTGAAAGAAGGTTTATGCGAAAAAGAATCGAAATAAGTAACGATGGAAAAAAGAGGAACTTCCATCAGTTGGGGTATTACAGCTTGTTAAACGGGGATAAGGCTTGAATCAAGGAGGCAAATGATGAAAATTGCCATAGCAGGCGGAAGCGGCTTTGTCGGTATGGCTCTTATTCAAGAGCTTAGAAAAGAAAACCATGAAATCTATATCCTTACAAGAAATCCAGAAAACAAAAAGCCTATTACCGGTGTAAAATATGTGAAATGGCTTAATCAATCTGCACGTCCAGAGAATGAGTTGGCAGGTATTTACGCATTCATTAATCTTTCTGGGGAATCGTTGAACAGCGGGCGTTGGACAGATAAACGTAAACGTATCATAGTCGAGAGTCGGGTCGAGACAACGAGAGAAATGACTCGAATCCTTTCAATGCTTACAGAAAAACCGGCAGTGGTCATTAATGCCAGTGCAATCGGATATTATGGAACGTCAGAAAAAGAGGTTTTCACAGAAAAGAGTGGAACAATTGATGAAGATTTTCTATCACGTACAGTACAGTTATGGGAAAAAGAAGCATCAAAGGCAAAAGCATATTGTAGCCGATTAGTATTTGCACGTTTCGGTGTTATACTTGGCAAGAGTGAGGGGGCGCTTCCTATGATGGTAACTCCTTATAAGTTATTTGCCGGCGGTACAATTGGGACAGGCCGACAATGGCTGTCTTGGATTCATGTTAAGGATGTTGCTAGAGCGATTTTGTTTTGTGTGAATCTTGAAGTAATTAAAGGACCTGTTAATTTTAGCTCCCCATCCCCACAGCAAATGAAGGACTTCGGGAAAACGATTGGGACCGTCCTACATCGCCCTCATTGGTTTCCTGTGCCACCGTTTTTGTTAAAAACCATGCTCGGCGAAATGAGCGCCCTCGTATTAGAAGGACAAAAGGTGATTCCAAACGTTTTACAACGCCATGAATTCACCTTCGCTTTTCCCGATCTAGAGGCAGCACTTGTCGATTTATTAAAATAATTTTTAATTGAGGACCATTTTTGGTCCTTTTTCAAATCTAGTCTTTTTTGACAAAATTCTTCCTACTTATGATTAAATAAATAAATAGATCCGATCATGAATACAATAGCTACAGATTTCTTTAAGTCAAGCGCGATTCTTTCTCCTCCAAACAAGCCAAAATGGTCGATGACCGCTCCCATTATAATCTGCCCTGCAATGACGGCAAAGAGGGCTGAAGAAACTCCGAGCTTTGGAACCGTCGTGACCATAACTATGACATAAAAAGCGCCAAGTAATCCGCCAATTAATTGTCCTTTCGGAACCTCAGAAATAGCAAGCAAATTCCCTTTGCCGAAAAAAATCACAACAAAAAATAAAGCTGCTGTGCCGACAGAGAATGAAATAAATGAAGCTTCTATCGTTCCAACCTTTTTACCAAGCCCACCGTTGACCACTGCCTGGATTCCTACAGCAAGTCCACCAGCTAGTGCCATCAACAGGTATATCCATTTCACAAACGCCATCTCCCTTATGTACTCTACTTTATGTGCTCATTAAAAAAATCATACGCATGGAATTTATCTTACTATGGGAACAGCTTCATGGATAGCATGAGGTGAAGCTTCCATTATTTCCAACAATTCCAATTATGAAGGATACAACAAAAAAAGTGAAGAAGAACTTCCGAGTATGTAAATCTTCTGTCTACTAAGAAAATCACAAGTGCCTTGTTCAACCAAAAGGCTTGCATAAAGATTGTTAAATTGGAAGTTCTTTCATATATTCTAGGATTTTTTTAGAAACAATAAAGATGAAGGATTGCAGGTAAGAGGAAGGCGATGAAGAACTTAGTTATATTTTCACATAAAAAAAGCAATATTCCTCAAGCTTTTTGCTTTTGAATATTGACCTCTATTGGTTTTATAATTTTATTACCGCACTCTTTACAAATCTCATTCTTCTTAGTCAACGTTAAACAATAATTACAGTAGTATTGCTTCATAATCACCCTCCTTTTCATATGTTTAGTTTAATCCGGCTTTATTTTATCTGTGTATGAATCTTGTTAAGTAATTATAAAGAATGGCGTTTACTCAATTCTCCTTAAAAGTTCATCGTATAAAATCAATTGAATTGGAAAAAATAAGAACATCTGCACAATAGGAGCTGATGAAGATGGGAAGCAAGAGAAAAGAAAAACTGGTCAAGAACAAATTAACGTCCACACAAGAATTTCTCTACTCTAAGGACTTTAAGAAAGCGGATCGTGCTGGTGGATACGCGTCATCTGGCAAACTATATTAAGCTGGAGGGAATTTCCGCTCATGATATTTTGATTTCTACAAAAGCTAAATGAGGGTATCTCAAAAGCAAAGGGTCAGACCCCGTAACAACTAAATACAGTACAACATTAGTATCTGAAACATTACATACTGATTTAGAGTGCGAGGTCAGACCCTTATGAGACATTCTCATTTTGCATAATAGGGGGAATTAAGAATGGCGAAAGAACTTAACCAACAATCAGTTCAACGATTCAAAAATCAGAAAAGCGATGGACTTGATATTGAATTTTCCCAAGAACTTGCTGACCATGACGATTTAGAAGCACAACAACGCTCACAAGCAGCCGATAAGCGGGCGAAACAGAATCATAATACACATTAAGAAGAGGATGACTCACTGAGTCATCCTCTTCTTAATCTTAATGAGCAATTTCTCTTTTGCGAAAAATCTTTCCGTTCCCCTTATCTTTACCTATCCATCCTTTAATGAATGGAATTGCAAAGCGGTCTACACCATAATTATATGCTCCTGCCCCTGCAAAAAGGAGAATGATAGCGATTGTATAGAAAACTGGGTTCGTGCTTATCGTCCCTGCTAAAAGGAAATTAAGATTCATGAAAGCTCCTGCAATTAACGCTGGAATTGTCGCCGCTCCAAGAATTAGTCCGACCCCTACTAATATTTCACCCCATTGAACGAAGAAGCTAAATAGTTCTGCATTTGGTAAAGCCACTTGTTCAAGGAAGCTTGCGTACCAACCTTGTACTGCCGGGTGTTCTCCACCAGCTTTCGCTATCGCTCCTTGGATAAATCCACCTGCATTGAATTCACCACTAGTAAGTTTGCCCCAACCGCCCATTACCCATTGAATGCCTAACCAAATTCTCAATACTGTCCAAACTCCACTAATAATCGGTCCGTTATTCCAATTCGTTTTCATTCTACATCTCTCCTTAAAATAATTTAACGAAAGTTTGTGAAATTATTCACATGATTACTTAAAAAAATGCTTGCGTTCCATGGTTAGTTTGTCTAAAGTATAGTTTGTGAATGTTTTCACTAACTTTCTGTACATTCATCATACTATCCCCTTTTCACATTTGCAATAGCGTTCACAAAGTAGTAACAATTTTTTATTGTACTCATTTCTCTTCCGTTAAAAAAAGAGGACCTAGTGGCAATGTACTGAATTGAATGTTGCGACTACACAGATCGTTCTATTGTCCAATACGAACCGTTCCTCTATCTTGGCCCTTCACCGTATTCTGCTACATTTCCAAAGAACGCCTTCTAAAACGAAAAAACAGCGCCCTAAAGCAAGAGAACTGTTTTTACTTTGTTTTTTGAGTGGGTAACGAGTACCTATCCGCTTAGTTGTGAATGTCTATACCTTTTGGGTGTTTGTCTCAATGAATCAGGTTTCAAAGATCTCTCAAAATCTATATTCCTTGCCACAAACCTAATTAACAAATACGAAATACGGCTATACAAGTGATCAAAAGTCAGTTCGTTTCAGATCCTTTTTCATTTCTCTTACTAACAACTGCGATTACCAACAAAAATAGAGGAATCATCGTTTGTATCAATAAACCGTAAAAGGGGAAAGCCTGGACAAGAAAACGTTCCAATTCCATACTGCTAGGAAGTGACCAATAGCTGAATGCCACGATCAGAATCCCTAACGGCCATACAATGGGTCGGTAGTTCGAAAGATTCAGCCATTGTGCGGTTCCTAAAGCAGTCGCATAATAAAACACAGAAATTTTGACAAACGCTCCTACTATCCAGATAGCCATGACGATGGACTCCAAATGTTCAAAAAAAGAAGCCAAACTCGCATATCGAGCAACGATCATCAAGGGATAAACCATAGTAGCCGTCGTTGGTCCGAGTATAAAAAGAACAGTAATATTCACCACAACTAATGTCATCATAACGAAGAAAACTGTTATCATCCCATACTTCATCCCTTTTTTCCTATCCACTAAAAAAGGCAGGAGAAAAGTGATCAGAAAAAATTCCGTAAACCAGCCACTCGGTACAATCGCTCCCTTAAGTGGAGGCATAATGCCATTTTCCAATATCGGGAATATATTTTTAAAATCAAAATCAGGTAACAATAAAATGATTAAGATGAATGGTGGAATTATTAATATAGGAAAAATTAATTGAGCAAATCTCCCCAATCCCTCTAAACCTCCTATTACGAGAAAGGCACAGAGTAATACCATCGATGCCATGATCACAATACTAGGGGTATTGATTAGAAAAGCGTTGACTACAAATTCTGCATACTGTCTGATAACGATTCCCGTGACCTGGATATAAAAAAATAAAAATAAAAAACCTAGTATTTTCCCAGGAATCCGACCAATAATGTGACCACTTAATTGAATAATCGTTTGTTTCGGATAAAGTTTGTGTAGCTTAAAAGCGATATACACCGTCACAAAGCCGATGAGAGAAGCTAAAATGGGTGACAACCATAAATCTGTTTTGGCATATCGTGCTGTGAAGTTGGGTACCCCAAGAATAATGGTAGCCAACATCGTAGGATACATCATGAGTGCCATCTGAAGGGATGAAATTTTGCCTTTCTCCATCATCTTGCTCCTTTTTCGTGTTAGTAAGGAAATATGAACTCATACCTCTTGCAACAAACATTTACATTTTCATAAACTTTCCAAACGGACTGAAAATAGTTTTAATCCATGCAGTAGGTCCTGTCAATTCTGGGAGATTAAACATCGATAGTAATAAACCGATGAAGAACAGTGTAAAAAAGGTCATCTTGTCTTTTTTAGGGTTTTCTTTCATACTCGGCCATTCAAATAAAATGATTATAGCGATGATAACAGTTGTACAAAAAAAAGCACCCCACCTCACTTTTCATTCACCTCTTCCTCATTTTCCAGGTTTACTGTATAATCCTTGCCCACGAATTTTGGTCTTAACATTTACTTTTACTTCCACTTCTGGGAAAATCTCTTCCCAGCGATTTTCGACTCGTTTCCACTGTTTCGGATATTTCCGTTCGAATTCTTTAGCAAAATCTACAATATCCGTCTTTAGTTCATGCTGGATTAACTGTAGAGCCAATTCGATTCGCTTTCTGATTGCTTCTTGATACACTTTCTCTACTTTCTTAACTGATTTTGGATTTGTAAAATCAATATTCGAACTGTTTTGCACAACATTTCCTTCTGTGCTGATATTTACATTCATTTTCCATTTTCCACCGTCCATTCGTGGAATTAGCTCGATATCAGTTGATACCGGATTTAAAGACACGTCTCCATTTAGACTTTGGGAATTTACGGTAACCGTGTAATTTTTCACTTCATTTCTCAACCATAAGATCCCTCTTGTTTCCCGTTCAGTAATTTTTCCAACCATTTGATCTTTTTGAAAAACAGCTGTACCGAAAATGCGTGGGAAATGGTATGACTCCTTTCGTTTTTTCTTCACTGCTGTTGATATTTTAACGTATGGCAAAGCAGCAGCATGAGACGTGCCAATCAACATCTCATTCAAGTCCTTCAGCGTGGTCCGCATCGCGATACCTAAATCGGAGACCTCAAGTAAGATCTCCCCCGAATAGCGTTCCATGCCAGAATCCGTTTCAAGGATCCGCTTTGCTTTTCCTTCGCCGACATAGGCATAGGCTCTTTCTCTTGTCTGTGGATGGCGGAGCAGGAAATCCAAATGATCTTGTATTCCTTCTTTTGCAACCTCTTCGCCAAATATAAAGACTTTACATTGTCCCCAAAAGATTTTTCTAGGCATATAGCTTTGAAGTCTTGATAGGGCATCTGCAATATTTTTCCCTTTACTGGATGCTACCTCCGTTACTAATTCTCCGCCGGAACTGCCTCCTTCTTGCCCGCCTCCGCTACTGAATGTTTTGGGAATGAACACCTGAATGGAGAGTTCAATTTGATTGTCACCTTTTTTATCAATGGCTGCTGCAGTGACAATAGCCAAATTATTGACTTCTACTCGATCCCAGCAGCCGCTTAGTAAAAGAAGCGATCCACAAACGGAGATCAATAAAAAGATGCTTTTCATCGAGTGACTCCCCTTTCCTTTCTCCATTATTTTGTTCACCTTTAGCTATTATTTAATCCGATTCTCCTCCCCTTTTTGGACTTGGCTCTTGTCCCGATGACTGACGGTATAAATTAGATTCCCCCGTAAGATGCGGGCGTGTATCCATCATCCACAAAGGTGATCGCCACAGTACATCCTTTAGCTCGCGAGTTTTTAGCGGTGCTAGTGGTGATAAGTAAGGAACTCCGAAAGAACGCAAATTACACAAGTGAATGGCCATAGCAATCATTCCCATCATGATTCCGAGCAGTCCTAAGGTACCAGCAAGTATCATTAATGGAAAACGGAGCATTCGAATTGCAATTCCAGCAGTATAACGAGGCATCATAAAAGAAGAGATTCCCGTTATGGACACCACAATGATCATTGGTGCTGAAACCAACCCTGCCTGGACAGAAGCTTGTCCAATCACGAGCGTTCCCACAATGCTGACAGAGGAACCTATTTGCTTCGGCAATCGAATCCCTGCTTCACGCATTGCTTCAAACATAATTTCCATGAGCAACGCTTCTACTAAGGCAGGAAAAGGGACCGCTTCCCGGGAAGATGCCATACTTAGCAACAATTGCGTTGGCACCATCTCCTGATGGAACGTTAGAACGGCTATGTAAAGAGATGGTAGTAATAGTGAGATTCCAAGGAAAACATAACGGAGCCAACGGATAAAAGTGCCCATCAGAAAGCGTTGATAATAGTCCTCTTGTGATTGCATCAAGGAAAAGAAGGATATTGGAGCAATTAAAGTAAAAGGAGTTCCCTCTACTAGAATAACCGCCCGTCCCTCTAGCAAATTAGAACTAGCAATATCTGGCCTTTCAGTTGACATGATTTGAGGAAAAGGTGAATAAGGGTTGTCCTCAATCATTTCCTCAATGTAGCCACTTTCCAATATGCCATCTATCTCAATTCGTTCCAACCGTTTGGTTATCTCTTCAATAAGCGTTGTATCTACAAGTCCATCAATATACGCAATCGCAACAGTCGTCTTCGTATACTTTCCGATTTTCATTGTTTGTATTTTAAGTGCAGGACTTTTAATAATTCGTCGCAATTGAGACGTATTTACCTCTAAAGATTCATTAAATCCTTCTCGAGACCCTCTGATTCCTGCCTCTGCAACCGCTTCTTCAATCCCTCGTTTTTCCCATTTAGCCAATCCTAAAGAAAATCCATTACTTTCACCCTCATAAAGAAGAATGGGATTTCCAGTGGAGATTGACTCGATGCAATCCGTTATCGTATGTACTCTTTTCACTTTAGAAACGGGCATTTTATGTTCAAGAAATTCATTGATTGATTGGGCCTCATTGGTTGGTTCCTTCATAAGTGGAGAAAGGACAAATTCTTCGATTCCCTCGATGTCTGACAGACCCTCAATATATATTATGATTGCCCTTGTTTTTCCAAAAAGGAAGAACGGACGGAAAACGACATCTGAACAATTCTCATAAACCGAACGAAATGTTTCGACATTTTGATTAAAATTTTCATAAAGGGGATCCTGTCGTTTAAAATCCTTGTGATTCCTTTGTAAATGAGGCTTCTTTTCTTTTGTTTTCCCTACTAATTTACTCACATTACGAATCAAGCTGATCCCCCTCTTTTCACTGGTGACCCTAACTCCTTTTTCTATAATTCTACATTTAGGGTATTCTATACAAGAAATCCTGAAATTGGTGAGGACATATTTTCTGGACTTAGGAATTTTTCAAGAGATAAAATTCGCATTAAAAGTATTGGCTCTTTCAAAACGTCTTTAGCTACACACTACATAATTTTCCTATATTAGGATATAATGTTATATATAAAGTAAAACTTCGATCAGTGGTGATTTTCTTCATCCCCCACTGATTGTTAGTCCCGTTCGTACTGTCGCTAAGATCTTCGCTTTCGCTTCGATCAATCGACAGTACGAACTAAGGTTCAATGAATCACAGACTAAGTGCGCCGCGTCCTCATGTCTTCGTCTGTGTGACCCACATCCTGATTCTGTGGGCCTCAACTAAACCTTTGAAGATCACAAAGGTAAGTTTCACTGTATCTCACCAATCAGGCTTTTACTTCAAAAAGTGAGGCGACTACCCAGCCCCGACAAGCATAAGATGGAATACGACGTGGCGCAGTTTGCCACAGAGTATTACAGCTTATGACCTCAGACGGGCTAGGAGCTGCAACTAGATTGGGCAGTTATCCCCCACCTACGCTTCCTTGATTCCTCTATGTCTTGAGGTGGGGGGCTTTACTGCCCGTTAATGCGGGGAAATTTTAGTTGATTATGGAGAAGTGTATATGTTGAACCTTTTATCTTATTTTACTTTTGCAATGATAGCCATCTTGTTTGTTTTATTTTTATTCATGCTCGTTGGTTGGCGTTGGATGATAAAACGATTCGTAAAGCAGACTGGAAAAATCATTTTAACCGATAGTTATCAAGAAAATATTATGGAATTGATGCCAGGGCTTCGGCATATGGGCGTTCAAAATATACTTGAAAATAGCTTACGTGCAGAAACTGGTGACCTCCTTCATCGCCCACTCGGCTCCTCAAAAAAATGGCCGCATTTGGATCCGATTACCTTTATACCTGCACAAACGACACCGTTTCCTATTGATGGTGAAGAAGAAGTTGATATGAAGATAATGATTGGGCCAAAAGCAAAAAAACCGTTAAAAATAAAAATTCCGCTTATGATCAGCGGGATGGCCTATGGAATTGCACTAAGCGAACAAGTGAGACTGTCTTTAGCCGGTGCAGCTAAAAATGTCGGAACCGCGATTAATTCCGGAGAAGGCGGGATCTTACCTGAAGAACTAGACACAGCAGGAAAATATATTTTGCAGTTTTCCAAAACAGAATGGTCCAAGGAAGAAGACCTTATTAAGCGTGCCGACATGATCGAAATTAAATTCGGGCAGGGTGCATTATTTGGAATGGGTGGAAAAATATCTCCCGAAAATTTAACAGGTCGTGCTCGTGAAATTATGGGGCTTAAAGAAAATGAAGATGGCGTCATATTTGAACATTTTTTTGAAGATCAAACATTAGCAGATATAAAAGAACTTATTAAGGAACTTCGAGACATATCAGGTGGTGTTCCAATTGGTGTGAAGATGGGTGCAGGTGGAAAAGTCGAAGAAGATATTGATCATTTAATTGAGATTGGTGTTGATTATATTGCGATTGATGGAGGACAAGCAGCCACACACGGAGCTCCTCCCATTTTATCAGACGACTTCGGAATACCGACATTGCATGCGGTTGTCCGGGCTGCCAATCATTTAGAAAAAAGAAAGATGAAAGGGCAAATTAGTTTAATTATCTCAGGAGGGCTTTTAGTACCTGGACATTTTTTAAAAGTACTTGCACTCGGTGCTGATGCTGTATATTTAGGCTCCACTATATTATTTGCTGTCGCACATAGTCAAACATTGAATGCCCTTCCATTTGAACCACCTACACAAAGTGTTTGGAATCAAGGGAAATTCAAAGACCAATTTAATGTAGAAGAAGGAGTAAAAGCCGCGGAAAAATTCTTAACAGCCAGTATCGAAGAAATGAAAATCGCACTTAGAGCAATGGGGAAACGCTCTTTAAAGGAGTTGTCAAGAAAGGATTTAGTATCGTATGACGAGTTAACAGCTAAAATGATCGGCATCCCATTTTCCTTTGAACCATGGAAAGACAAACAAGAAATGAAGTAAGATAATTTTTAAAATAGACAGCATCTTAAAAGTTCTTTTGAAGGTAAATGTACGATTCTAGACAAATATGTTTGTTTCATATTTATTATCTATTTATAACGTTTGCTTCTTCATTAGATTATTTCAATGATTAGTATTACCATTATTGTATAAGGAGCGTATTAAACAATGCCATATGTAACTGTTTGGGGGCAAGAACCATTTGAAGTGGAACAAGGGAAAAAATTAGTATTAGCTCTTGAAGATAATGGGGTACATATTCTCCACCGCTGTGGAGGACAGGCGAAATGTACAACTTGTAGAGTGGAAGTGTTAGCAGGTAATTTCTCGGATGTAACAACGATTGAAAAGAATGCCTTTGTAGAAAAAGGGATTGAGGATCATTTACGATTATCTTGTCAAATCCGAGTTAATGAAGATATAACGGTACGTCCCATCCTGACCGTTGAAAGTTCCGGAAAGAATGCTGGACCAAGACCAGGAGAATGAAACTATCTTCTTGTTCGAATAACGGCAATGCTACTTTTCGAGCGAGCCACTTTTTTTCGATTTAGAATTCATTTTGGATAATACAAGTATATATGGAGATACTACCAAGATATCAATGTTTAAAAAAAGGGTGAAATCATGATTTATATATACAATGATTATGCCGGAACACATAGCACAGCAATGGCGGCAGCGTATCATTTAAACAAATTACCTACTGGTCGAACGCTGACCAAAGCAGAAATTTTAGATATTGATTATTTTAATAAGTTAACGAACCATGATATGGGCCGAATTATCTTTCATGGCATAGATGAGGATGAAAACTCTGTCTATACACTGGGCCGGAAGAACGATAAACTCGTTGTTCCTGCTTTAAAAAATTTAAGTGAAATATTGCAAGATGTCTATCATGGAGAGGATAGAATTGTTTTTTCCAACACTTCTCCAACTGTACCATTTGCAATGACAATGGGGGGGCTATTTTCTAGACGGCTAAAAATCGACTTTATCGGTGTCCCCTTATTAGTCTTAGGTGCAAAGCAATGCTATCCTACTATTGTTCAATTAGTTGAATACACGAAACAAGCAGGGCGTTCAGCAAAAACAAAGGTTGTTATTATTGAAAATAAGAATTTTAACTAGGAGTGGCTTTATGTTCCATCCCGAATGTAAAGCTCTACGAAGTATGTCTGTCCAATTTCTACTGAGTAAAAAGGATGCACGTCTGCGATTTATAAGCAGGATAAGTTATCCACATCCCTGTGTATAGCGTGGATAAAAAATCAGATTATTTAAATAATAGGGACGAGTTAAGGAGAATCCTCCACTTCCTTTTCCTGTTACTTGTGGATAAATTTGTTGATAAACTCAGTTCCTATAAATTATTAAATTAGATAAAAACAGTCCTCTCTTTAGAAGACCGATTATAACTATTTTAAGGATACGATGTACATAAATATCTAGAATTTATTCAAACTAAAACGAAAGGAGAATGAGGAACAATGAATACATGTGATTTTTCGCCGATGAAACAGAGGATTGAGGCTGATATTAAGGAAATTATCGAGCACCTCGAGATATCATTGAACGTACTTCAAAAGGAAAGTAATTGTTTATTGGGGAGCTTTGAGGAGATTAAGAATCGCTTCATTCAAGTCCAATCAGCAGCAGCTAGCTTTTATATGAATTGTTACTTATCAGAATACACAGCAAAATATGAAGATATTTCAAGAAGTATTCAACAGCTTTCCTTAATTCGTCATGGGGCTCTTATTGTAATTGAACGATCAATCGCTGTAGATAGCTTCATTCAAAAAGGAACGTTAATTCGTGCTGAACTTACCCCACAATTATTAGCTACTATCTTTTATCCTGGAAATCCGCTACATGATGGGGCTGTCCTCATTCGCGGAAATGAAATTTTCTCTGCTGCTAATATCCTGCCTTTAACTAAACAACAAGCCGGAGAAAAGAAATTAGGTACAAGACATCGTGCAGCATTAGGGTTGTCTGAGCAATGTGATGCAGTGATTCTTGTTGTATCTGAAGAAACAGGAAAAATTTCCTTCACTATCGATGGTAGTTTTTATCCGATAAGTACGAGCATCATTTAAAATGAGGAAGTCCTTCTTCTTTTAAAACAGATTCTAAAGCCCAAACGACATTGCTATTACTCTCTAAAAAACTAATAATCGTGGAATTATTCGTCACTTTTTCAATATAGGAGCCCTCTTTCATTCATCTAAGACCTTCCACAATTCAATTGTGCATCCTTTCAAAAACAAAATAGAATACTTTCATTTAAAGGATAGAACCAAGCAGATAAAAATTCACTTGATCCTATCCTTTTTTTATCCCGCAGTAACGAGCAGTAAAGACCCCCACCTCAAAGGCTTAGAAGAATCGAAGAAGCCTTGAGGTGGGGGTCAACTGCCCGTAAAAGCCCGATTGGTTCAACTAACAATCAGTGGGGATGAAGAAAACCTCCACTGATTGAAGTTTCACTTTATTTAACCTTATTTTTCTTAATGGGTAGTTTTTCAGTTTCATTTGGTAATTCAAGCATATCAATGACGAAGATAAAGATTGGAATCCCGATGATCAATCCCCAAGTGCCAAGGAAATGCTCAGATACAAGCAATACGGCCAGAGTGAAAAATGTAGGTAAGTTCGTCTTGACCGACATGAACTTAGGATTGAGGACATAAGCCTCTAATGAATGAATAACAGCAATCATCACCAGAACCGCGATAACCTTTGTCAGCCCCCCAATACTATAGGCAATCATGCAAAGTGGAATTAAGGAAATGATTACACCTGCTACCGGGATTAAACCAAGAAAGAAAATCATAATTCCTAGCCCTAGTAACTGTGGAAAACCGAGAATCCATAAGAATAATACAGAAAGAACAGAATTCGTTGTCGCAATCAAAAATTGTACTTCAATGACTTTCCCAAACGAATTCGTGAATTTTTTCCCAAAGTGTTCAAGATTTAAGAAAAACTCACCGAACTTTCCATGCTTAAATTTGGACGTGAAGCGGATTATTTTATCTTTTTCAAGCAGGATAAATAAGCTTAAAATGATCGAGATAAGTACCTGGATGGCGAGTGAACCTATTCCAGATAGATAACCATATACAGCATTGAATTGCTTCGGAATATCGAAGGACGAATCAGGACTATTAATAAAATCTTTTATATAGTGAATCACCTGGTTATCCGGCGGGTGCTGATAAAAATGAAAAATCTGACCAATTAATTCGGAAATTTGCATCGTGATGACAGGGAGATATTTGTACAGCACATATGCTAGCGCAAGTACAAATACTGTGTATAACACAGCTAATATCAGCTTAGGGTTAATTCTCACGTATCTATTTGCGTAGGCTGATAAAAGATTTTGTAGCCTGCCCATAAGAAACGTAAAGATGAACGTAAATAAGACGAGATTAACCATACTTCCGATACTAGTAAGCACGATAATCAATATTAATAATGTTAAGAACCTAGTAAAGCCTTTACTTTTCAAAAAATTCATTACTTCATTCACTTATCTATCTCCAATCTCGTACGGCGCTTTCTGATTTTTCCATTTCCATACATTTTGCGGATTTAGGACTGCATGTAGAACAATTCGTTCATAATTTAAAAGCTGATTTCCGCTTTACTTGTGTAACAGCAGGCTTGTATTTTCGCATCGGCCCACGTTTTAGTATCTCCTGCAAATATAAGTCACCATATGGATTTTGTTTTTTGATAAGTTCAAGTAAATATGTAATGTCATCCATCGCTCTATGAGATTGAACGTCCGATATATCGTGATTTTTTAATAATGTCAATAACTTACTGTTATACATCCCATAGTCTTTCCAGGCGACACCTCTCATTGTGCAATACCATTTCACTTCATTAACATCTGGATACATCCGAACTAAAAAACTGCGATCAAACGATGCGTTATGGGCAAAAATAGCATCTGCACGGTTAAAATACGTCTTAATCAACACATCGGAAAAACTTTTCCCACGGACTAACTCAAACGGAATCCCATGTACTTCATAAGCATGTTCGTAGCTCCGCCTTGCACTCACCGACATAGGCTCTCTGAGGAACGAATCTTCCTCAATTACTTCCAAGACTTCCCCTGTCGCCTCATTATATGAAAACAGCTTCATAGCAAGCTCAATCATTTCATCTTCATTTGGACTTAAACCCGTTGTCTCTACATCCAACACCAAACCCACTTTTTTTTGAATGCTCAAACTAGATCCTCCTCGTCTTTAATCTTCATCCTTAATATCTAAATCCTCAGGGATCGGTTCACTCAAAATATCTTCAAGGTGTTTTTTGTATGTCTCAACTTGCTCGAAATGAGTCTTGAACTGATCCTTGTATATTAAATATTGCTCTCCATCATGAACGGTTCGAATTCTATTCTGCAAAATCAAACTTTCAATATAAGATTCAGGCATCGATAAATACTCAGCTGTCTCTTTAATCGTCAAATACATGGCCTTCACCTCTTTTAAGTCTCTATTACTACTATACTAAAAATAATCGGTGAGCACTAAATATTTTGAACAAAAACTTTTAAGAGGTTGTTCAAAAAGCCCGGTAAAAAAGCTTGCGAATTGCATCATCGCGCACGTCATACGAGCAACACAGAAGTCAGCACATCCTGCGCAAGGTCCGGTCCTCACATATTACTGTATCTGCGCAGGTCTCTCGAGATGCGCTTCTCGGCTCTTTTTATCCTTCTTTTTGAACACGCACTTTAAGTAACTTGATTGTTAATTCTAGCTATTGGATGTTGAGCGGAAGATTTGAATCGGTTTGTTTGATTGGGAGTATTTAACTGTGTCCTTAATATAGGACTCTGGCAGCAATGAAGAGATACGCCCGAGTCTAGCGGTGAATCCTGAAGTTCCGTGGTAGTCATAAGTTGGTAAGTAATTTGCGAAAGCGGTGAATAAACAAAGAATATCTACTTTTCTTTCTACAACCATACATTTTTTCATCATCAGCCGGTTCATTTACATACTGATCTACCATTTCATTCAAACTACTTCTTCGAAACTCCATTTTATCTAAATAGAAAATACACTTCTCCATGAATTACTGTGTTTTTAGCATTATGTTTTAGTCTTCTTTGTTTTTTCATTCTTTTTTTGAACAAAGGTAATTATCGCATCTACAAATAATAATAAAATGAGAAGAAATAGAACAACTAATTCGGGCGTTTCCATCACAACAAAGGGATTATAAACGTTCATTAACGAAGTTCTTAAATTAAAGCCTTGTAGAATATCCAAGTACAGCGTAAAACTCAATAAAAGTGCCATCATTAGACAAGTCACACCAAGGATTTTCACCTTTTATTCACAACCTTTCACTAATATTGTTCACTTGTTTGCAAAAAGTAAACCTGTTTAAGTGACTACCGTCTAACTTAAAAATTGTGACTATAAAACCCCAGGTAAATCATGCATAGATAGAAAATTATTAGAAATAATAAAAGAAACAAAAAAGAAAGGGGTCTTCTGCGATGCCTCCATTTTTTAAATATAAAAAGAAAAAAGGACATACGGATCAAAGCAAAGATACCCAAGATTCGGAAAATCATCATGTACCAGAGCTTATTGATCCTTCCCTGTCAGTTAATCTTGATATCATTAAACAAAAGACTGGACACAGCTCAGATATTATCGTCCGAACGATCATTACAGGCAATACGCCTCTACATAAAGCATCCGTTGTTTATGTTGATGGTTTAGTTGATACGCAAGCCATCAATGATTTTTTAATTGAACCATTACAAACGAATCATGATCTACTTGAAATGCTATATCAGCAAGATGAATTGGATAAATTCGCAAAAGAATTCATTACGCTTGGTAGTGTACATCCAGTTACGAATTGGGATGAGCTATTTTTAACCTTGATGTCAGGTGATACGATTATTCTCATCAACGGCTCGAGTAAGGCATGGAGTGCGAGCGCAAAAGGCGGAGAAAGGCGTTCCATACAAGAACCGAATACACAAGTATCTATCCGTGGTTCAAAAGAAAGTTTTACTGAATCAATCGGGACAAATATAGCGATGGTACGTCGAATCATTAGTAATCCCGATTTATGGATTGAATCGATGAAAATCGGCAAAGTGACTCGAACTGACGTTTCTATTATGTATATAAACGGCATTGTCAAAGCTGAAGTGGTCGATGAAGTACGTAAACGATTAAAAAGGATTAATATCGATAGCATCCTTGAATCGGGCTATATTGAACAATTGATTGAGGATCAGACCCTGACACCATTTCCGACCATTTTCACGACAGAAAGACCAGATATCACAGCAGGCAATCTTCTTGAAGGCCGAGTAGCCATTTTTGTAAATGGTTCTCCGGATGCGCTCCTGGCCCCCGCTTTATTTATTGGTTTTTTTCAAGCCATTGAAGATTATTATTCTCGCTACGATATCGCTACAGCCACTCGCTTTATACGAGTCTTAGCTTTCTTTATTTCCTTGATAGGACCAGCTGCTTATATTGCCATCACAACCTTTCACCAGGAAATGATCCCGACACAGTTGTTAATCATTGTTGCGGCACAGCGAGATTCAGTGCCTTTCCCTGCATTTGTCGAAGCCCTCATCATGGAAATAGCATTTGAAATTTTGCGAGAAGCAGGGATCCGAATGCCAAAAGTGATTGGCTCGACGATATCAATCGTCGGAGCATTGGTTATCGGTCAAGGTGCGATACAAGCTGGCATTGTTTCGCCAGCAATGGTTATTGTCGTATCCATCACGGCGATTGCCAATTTTGCTACGCCTTCCTATACGGTTGCCATTTCTGCCCGTTTGATTCGATTTCTCTTTATGATAAGTGCCGCGGTGTTTGGATTTTATGGTATTATCTTAGGATTCATTATGCTTGTGGTTCATCTGGTCAGTCTACGCTCATTCGGTGTTCCATATATGACACCGCTCGCACCATTCATTCCGAAAAACATTGGGGATACGCTTATTCGAACTCCGCTATGGGCAGAGAAACTAAGACCAAGATTAATTAGTAGCAAAGATAATACAGTTCGTGAAGGGGATAATCAGAAGCCCGCACCTCCCAAAGACCGTGAGATGAAGAAAAAAAATACTAGATAAGGGGACCACAATGAAACGTAAATGGTTTTTTCTTTTCTTGATCTTGACAACTACCTCATTTATTTCGGGGTGCTGGAATGCAAGGGAGTTACCGGATCTTGCAATCGTCTCTGCTTTTGGGATTGATAAAAATGAAGCGGGGAAATATGTGGGGACCTTCCAAATTATCGATCCAGGTAACGTAGCAGGTGGATTACAAGGTGGCGGAGGTGGGCAAGGTCCTCCCATTACTGTCTATTCTTCTACTGGAGACAATATTTATGAAGTAACTCGACGGGTTTCAACCAAATCCTCACGAACACTATATTATGCTCATACCAATCTATTGATCATTAGTGAAGACTTGGCAAAGAAAGATGGGATTACCAACATTCTTGATGCCTTTGAACGTGACTTTGAATTCCGGACAACGGCGATGGTTGTGATCGCGCATCGCTCAAAAGCTGAGGACATTATAAAAACGTTGCCCCCCCTCGATAAAGTCTCTGCTGTAAATGTGATTAAAACCTTAAAAAACACGGAGAGGTTATTGGGTGAAGAGCCGACCGTCAACCTTCAAGAAGTCATTCATTACCTCGTATCCCCTGGAAAAGAACCTTTAATTAGCGGTCTTTCACTAAAAGGGGAGAAAAAAGACGCAAAAAAAATTGCAAATACTCAAGGATCCTCCACTCCAAAAGCTAGGCTTGAAGCCAACGGTATTGCCGTCATTAAAGATGGTAAATTGGTCGATTGGCTTCACGGAAAAACAGCCAGAGGAACAGGATGGGTTTTAAATCGAATCAAATCAACGATTGTGAATATTAACTGGGAAAAAGAAAAAGCAGCAATTGAATACACCGTAGTCCGTCAAAAAACACAAGTTACGGCACATACCAAAAAAGGCCAACCCAAAATATCGATTCATATCCGTGCTGAAGGAGATATCGGAGAGGTAAGGGTGCCAGTCAATCTAAATGATCCGCATGTGCTGAGAAAAATTGAAATAGAAGTAGAAAAAACAATCAAGAAAGATGTACATGATGCGATTCATCGTGCCCAGGAGAATAAAACGGATATTTTTGGGTTTGGCGAAGCGTTTCATCGTTCTGATCCGAAAGAATGGAATAAGCTGAAAACCGATTGGAATGATGTAACATTTCCTAAGTTAGAAGTAGATGTGACGGTAGATGCATTTGTACGCCGCTCTGGCTTAAGAAACAAATCATACCTTTCTGAACTTAAAAATAATCGTTAATGAAAGGGAGGTGAGATATCTGTGGAAAAGGCGAAAATCAGCGCATACCAGCTATTCGTCCTCATTGTTTTATTCGAATTGGGCAGTGCCTTGTTGATCCCTCTTGCGCTAGATGCGAAACAGGATGCCTGGCTTACCGTTCTGCTTGGGATGGTAGGAGGCTTTTTCTTATTTTTAGTCAATTATCGCCTTTTTCACTATTATCCCGATATCCTCCCAACGGAATATATGCAAAAAATAGTCGGGAAATCTTTCGGAAAATTGCTTGCCTTTCTCTACATCCTCTACTTTATGTATATGACAGCAAGGGTGGTGCGAGACTTTGGAGAGATGTTGGTAACATCTGCTTATCCGCAAACACCTTTGTTTATTGTAAATGCCTTATTCCTCCTTGTTATCATCTATACAATCCGAAAAGGAATCGAGGTAGTAGCAAGAACTGGTGAATTGCTTTTTTTCATATTATTTTTGCTTGGCATTAGTGGAAATATTCTTATAGTCATTTCTGGTATAGTTGATCTCAATAACTTACAGCCTATTCTAGAAGAAGGGATTATGCCAGTTTTGAAAACAACATTCACTCAAACTTTGTACATTCCATTTGGAGAAGCCGTTGTTTTTGCAATGATTTTACCGTATTTGAATCAAGCTAAAAAGGGGAAACGCACTGGTCTATACGCCCTAGGGTTTAGCGGCCTCGCTCTAACATTAGTAGCGGCTCTTAACATCAGCGTTCTCGGCGTAAACCTCACTGGACGCTCGCAGTTTCCCCTTCTTTCAACCATACAGACCATTCAGATAAATGGTTTTTTGGAACGCCTTGATGTCTATTTTATGCTTACTTTGATTCTTGGAGGTTTCTTTAAAATAGGTTTGTATTTCTATGTAGCTATAACAGGAATCGCAAATTTGTTTAACTTCAAAGAACCATCAAGGCTCGCCTATCCGATGGGGATCGTTATTTTGATTTTATCTATCACCATTGCCAGCAATTACGCAGAACATATTAGTGAAGGGACGCGGTTTATCTCGCTTCCCATCTTTCTCCCTTTTCAAGTGATTATTCCTGTTTCACTTCTTATTATTGCTTTTTTTAAACATCGGAAAAAGCGTGGAAAATAGATGATCCTGAGGCTATAAGTGCGTGTTAAAAAAGGAGGTGAGATATCTATGGAAAAGGCGAAAATCAGCGCATACCAGCTATTCGTGCTCATTGTTTTATTCGAATTGGGCAGTGCTTTGCTAATTCCTATTGCTATAGAGGCGAAACAAGACGCTTGGCTTGCTATTCTGCTTGGGACGGCAGGCGGCTTTTTTTTATATTTAGTCTATTATGGGCTTTTTCACTATTATCCAGATATCCTTCCAACGGAATATATGCAAAAAATAGTGGGGAAACCTTTCGGAAAACTACTTGCCTTTCTTTACATCCTCTACTTTATGTATTTAGCGGCAAGGATACTGCGAGTTTTTGGCGAGATGTTGATAACATTTGCCTATCCGCGAACACCTTTGTTTATTTTAAATGCCTTATTCCTCGTTGTTATCATCTATACAATCCGAAAAGGAATCGAGGTAGTAGCAAGAACAGGTGAATTGCTTTTTTTGATATTATTCTTGCTTGCCATTAGTGGTTTTATGCTTATAGTCATCTCTGGTGTAATCGATCTCCATAACTTACAACCCGTCCTTGAGGAAGGCATATTGCCGGCTGTTAAAACAGCATTAACTCGAACTTTGTATTTTCCATTTGGGGAAGTAATCGTTTTCGCAATGATTTTACCGTATTTGAATCAATCAAAAAAGGCAAAACTCACTGGTGTATACGCCATAGGGTTAAGCGGCCTCACATTAACACTAATAGTGGTTCTTAACATCAGTGTTCTTGGTATAAACCTCACTACACGCTCGCAGTTTCCCCTTCTTTCAACCATACAGACCATTCAGATAGGTGGATTCTTGGAACGTCTTGATGTCTATTTTATGCTTGGTTTAATTCTTGGAGGTTTCTTTAAAATAAGTTTGTTTTTCTATGGGGCTGTAACAGGAATCGCAAACTTGTTTAACTTCAAAGAACCGTCAAAGCTCGCTTATCCGATTGGGATTGCCATTTTACTTGTGTCGATGACCATTTCCAGTAATTACGCGGAACATGTTAATGAAGGGACACAGCTGATCATGCTTCCCATACATCTCCCTTTTCAAGTGATTATTCCTGTTTCGCTACTTATTATTACATTTTTTAAACATCGGAAAAAGCGTTGGAAATAGAATTACTGGAGAAAATTTGCTTGGTTCACGAAAAATGAAAAAAATACGAGGATGTATAATGAAAGATCCTCGTTTTTATTCTCATTTCGGATCGATAAATACTTGGAAAATCATCTAATTATCAGGTTCCAGATCGTAAATGAGGCCATTAAATCGAACGCTAGGTACGCTTGCTATATTTATAAATGTCTACCTATGCCTTTACATGTTTTTAGCAGATAAATCTCTATCATCACACCTTTTCAATAACCATCAAACAGGTGCTATCTGGAAGAGTGACACTATTGCCATCCTCATCTTCATAGTCAATTTTCGAATGCAAATTGCTAGGGTATCCTCCTTGTAAATAATGCTTAAATTGAATGATCTTTACTTTATTACCGAAAAGCCCGTGTACAAAATTTTTATATTCCTCGGGTGTGAAATAACCGAACTGTTCTTGTACTTCGTGGGCGTATGAATCTTCACCCCATGTATACGTGTACAAGAATTCCATACTATCGTTGATCTTCATTTTAACAGTGTCTTTAGCTAGCACTTGATAGTTCATTTCCCTGCCTTGAAAATCTTTTGCATACTGCTGCAAAAACTTCATTCCGTTACCATCCTTAAATCGAATAATGCGGCTTAGGTTTTTACTTTCTGTCATAATTCCATCTCGAATTATGATCCTGCCACCAGGCTTTAAAACAGTGAAAGCACTGCTTAACGCTTGTTTTATAACATCATGATTAAACTTCTTTCCTTCATATTCAACATAGGAGAAAATTTCATGAAGAATCGACGAATAAATAATCGTATCAAGCGTATTAGGCTTAAAGGTATCGATTAGTTTTAAGGCATCCCCCTTTATGACGTCCCATGAATGCGCTTTTTCTTTTTTCTTTTTCTTAAGAGATTCGATGACATTTTCAGATAGATCAATCCCAATGATTTCTTTATTAACCGTTTCTTTTTCTAGCATATCTAACAGGACGCCACCGCCGGGTCCGACATCTAAAATCGTGTCTCCCTTTATGTAATCAAGAATGATTCGTTTGTCATCTGCTGCGCTGTTCATATGTGCTAGATAGGTAGATTCGTTGTGAAATCGATCATACGCATCTCTTCTTAAACCAAAGAAATCAAATAGCAGCACGGTTGCTCGACTATGCATCATATCTACCTTTTCAGCTTCCACACAGAATTGAATAAGCGACTCGCCCACAGCTGAAAATTCAAACGAGACAAAAGCGATTTGAAGGCTCTCGTTTATTTCTATGTTGAAATTCACGTGAGTCGTGTCTGGTCTACGATTTATCCTGAATTCGTTTAAGTATTTCTCAATGATCCGCTTGCGGTATATATTATTATGTTTTGCTCCTTGATAATCATAATGGAGCTGTTGCATGAGTTTTTCAAAATTAATATGTCTAACAGAAAACTTCTTAAGATCTTCTGAAGCCATCACCAGAATCGTCCAGAAATCTACAAATGAGAAATCATGCATGGAAGGCTCTACATACCATAAATCTTTATCCGCTAAGAACATTTTCACTTTGTCTGAGCCCTGACCATCAATCAGTTCCATCTTTTCTTGATAGGTTTCTTGAAAACTTGACGTTAATTTGTCTATTCTCGACTCGAATTCGTCTTGATTATCTTGCTTATGAAACATTCTATCAATTGAAGCTTCTATGTCTCCTTGGAGCTTTAGCCAAAGTTCATTAGAAACTCCCCCAATCACGCAATGGTTAAGATGCAGAAGCATTTTTTTTGCTTCCATAGTAGAGTAATAGTTTTTAAAAACCTTCACTAATCCCCGTTGGGTAATCAGCCTAGATTCACCACGAAGATATTGTCCCAACAATCCATGCGTTTTAATCAATTCATATAACAACGGCTTGTCGTAGCCCGTATAGTCATGTAAGAAAATATCAGCAGAACCTTCATTATGAGCCAAGATGTTATAGCCTTTTTCTAGCCATTTATTTCTTTGTTCGGCTGTTCCACCTTTAGCAACTTCACAATAGGACAAAACAGTGGCTAGCTGCCAATACATTTCCTCACTCAAAAAAGGTCTTTTTAATTCCTCTAGAATTTGTAAAGTTCTTTGAACATATTTGATAACACTATGTGTAGACAATTCGTTAATAGAAGTAACATTCTCATAGTTTTGATGTATTTCTTCAGCATCGATTAAATAGTTCAACCATGGGGGAGTATCTTCATTCTTATGACCCTGAAGTAGATAATCGTTGATATATTCAATATTCTTTTTCAACATAAGCATTGGCGCTCACCTCTGTTTTATTTTTTCTTCATTACGAATACTTCTCCCCTTCATGTAAACTAGACAGCAGCAGTTTCAGCTCTTCATTTGTAAGCTCCCGATAGTCCCCGCGCTCTAGGCCAGTTAATGTAAGGTTCATAATTCGGATCCGTTCAAGCTTTGTCACTTTATATCCCAGCGCCTTTGACATTCTCCGTATTTGCCGGTTGAGACCTTGTGTCAAAATGATCGTAAACTCATAATCATTCAACCTTATTACTTCACATGGCTTTGTCATGACGCCAAGAATTTCGACACCATTGGCCATTGTTTCGATAAAATCGTCTGTAATCGGTTGATCGACCTTGACTAAGTATTCCTTCTCATGAGCATTCTCCGAGCGCATCATCTTATTCACGATATCGCCGTCATTCGTTAAGAGAATCAATCCTTCTGACGCTTTATCTAATCTTCCTACTGCAAAAATCCTTATCGGATAGTTGACGTATTCAATAATATTACCTGCAACATGAGGAGCAGCCGTACAAGTAATTCCGACTGGTTTATTCAGCAGGAGATAGATCGAATCTGCCTTTTTCGGTATCATCTTGCCATCAATCAGCACCACATCCCCTGGTGCTACCGTATCTCCCGGTTCACAAACTACGCCGTTAATGGTCATTCTCTTTGCTTCAATCAATCGATCCGTTTCCCGTCTTGAACAGAAACCCGTTTCGCTTATATATTTATTAATTCTCATCAGTCTCTCACTTTCAAGGTTGCTAGATTCATTTTAGAGGAAATTTCCACCTAATCAAAGGAGCTTTTTTTGCATATATCAGCCGTTTCTGTCCATATATCAGCCGATTTTTCATTTTATCGGCCGTATTACACAGATATCAGCGGTCTTCATTATTATATCAGCCATTATCATTCTTCCCTTCAAAAAAATGATAAACCCTTCCTTTATTTGATCCTGAAAAAGGTACATTCATAGAAATCAGTAGTTTGCGTGCAATTGAATCAGAAGATACATGCAGAAAATCACGACATTGACGGTTCGTGATTGAGGATTCGATGAGCAGATAGTAATCTTGGAGTGCCTGCAAATGTGCGTCTTTCTCTTTGGTTAAGCATAATGAACGATACCAACTGCCCTTTTTCCGTTCCATCATTGAATGCAAGCATGTAGGACAGAAAACACCTGTAAGAACGTCTGAAATCGGTATCGAGTATTTGTCCAACACATCCGTTACGAGTGGCGTATCTTTTTTCATAAAAGATCGAGCAAGTTTCTTTATTTCTTTCCATTCGGCCTTTTCTTCATGGTATAGTCGTTCCAGATCAGCCCATTTATTTGGCAGATTCGCTACACGCATGATTCGATCTTTAATCCGGTAATTGCGAGGTGATGTTTTAATGATTGTAGCTGGATTGCTGACAATTACATATGATTTAATTGGCAGTGCAGACATATGTTGCCCTACCAAAAAGCTTGCCAACTGTTTTTCCTGACGCTGGATTTGCAGAAATGGATCTGGAAATGCAGTTTCCTTTTCATTATATATTCGAATCATTTGTTGGAAATTTTCATCAAAATACAAGGTACCCGATATATTTTTGATTTCAAGTAAAAGGATGAATGTTTGTGTGAGAATGATGGTATCAAGTTGAAAATAGTGGGAGCTTGCCTTCAAACGGAGATCATGTAAAATGAGGGATTGCTTATTCGGAACATCCATTAAATGATAATCAACAGCCCTTTCACCGCGGTAACCTGTCAGTTGTTTCACCAAATCCTTTTCAACCAGCGGCCTTTTCGGATGATTTTCTGGCAATCTTCTTACTAATGCCTCTAATTTTTTCACGATCAGCGGCAGTTGTCTCTTTTTAAAAATCAATTCATCACTTCCTTTCTTGTCTCGACATATCTTCTGCATCATATAGGTGTTTTCCTGTTGCTAGCAGAAAATAATTTTACTAATTTCATAAAAAGTCGTGTTAACTTTGCTTTCAAAAAAATTAGCTTAAGGATTCATTTATACACCGAATTTTTGTCAGTTCGTGGTGATAAATCGAACAAGGACATATACACCGAAAAAAATAAAAACAGAAAGTGACAATCACTTTCTGCAAAAAAGTATGCATCCTAATCCCTTTAAATGCTTTCTCTAAAAAGTCCAACATGCAGTTCCAGCCCAAGGTCCACATAATAAATTTCTGCAAGCTTGCAAGTCTCTAACAGAGCGTAATAATCTTTTCCTTCACATCCTTGTCAGGACACAAGGTTTTAAATGACTTCCGCTCTTTGCTTTAATGAGATAATTTGTTTCGTTTCATTGGATTCGAGCGCAGCCAAAACAATTTGCAGCGATTTCATTCCTTCTTCTCCAGTAATAAGCGGTTCTTCATCGTTTATGATGCATTCAATAAAGTGATCAATCACACGCGTCGTCGTGTTTCCCCCTTCTTCATTCGTTTGAATTTTATCTAGTTTATGATGGACGGTTTCGCCAGTCCGATATTCTTCAATTAATGAATATACAGGATCAGCTTCGAGACGAAGTGCACCTTTTTCTCCATAAATAACCGTAGAGTTATCGCCGCCTGTTACATATGACCAGCTTGCTGCTAGCGTACCGATAATACCTGATGATGTCCGTAAAATATAAACCGCATTGTCATCCACTTCAGTATTTTTTTTTGCATTTGTCTCAATAAATGCTCCTACTTCGGTAAATTCACCAAGTAAATAGCGCATTAAATCTGCTTTGTGTACGCCGAGATCCCCCATGGCACCGATAAATGCCTGTTCTTTATTAAAAAACCAGCTTCCTGCACCGTCGATACTCCATGCTTCCGGACCCGGATGACCAAATGTTGTTTTAAAACTGTAAATTTTCCCGAGCTTCCCACTGTCAATGAGTTCCTTCGCTTTTTGGTGAGAAGAAACAAAGCGTTGATTATGAGCAATCATCAACTTTTTGCCACTCATGTCTGCCGCTTCTATCATGGCTTTCGCTTCTTCCTCTGATGTAGCCATTGGCTTTTCACATAGAACATGTTTTCCAGCCGTAAACGCATCAATGGAAACCGGTGCGTGCAAATAGTTTGGCAGACAGATACTGACCGCATCAATTTCTGCTAAACGTAACAGCTCCTTATAGTCTGTAAATGCCTTTGCAGCATACTTTTTGGCACTTTCTGCGGCCCGCTCTGCTTTAATATCACAAACAGCAATAATTTCCACTTGTGCATTTGCTTCGTATTCAATTAAATGTCGGCGTCTCGCAATACTGCCACAGCCAATCACACCTACTTTTATTTTTTTCATACTATTCCCTCCTCAAATATTCAACTAATCGAACTTAGTTTATCAATTTGCTTAGCACGAAACCTTTTACCCTTTTACAGACCCACCCGCCAGACCTTTGACTACTTTTTCTTGAGAGAAGAAGTACACAACGAGAATTGGCAGACTGAATAATGTTAATGCAGACATTAACCCCGGAATATTTACTGAAAATTCGCCATAAAAGTCCTGAAGACCAAGTGGAATCGTCCGATTTTCAGGACTTGAAAGTAAGACTAAAGCGAAGATAAACTCATTCCATAAATGAATAAAATTATAGATAAATACGGTCATCAACGCAGGTGTCAACATCGGCAAAATGACCCGCCAGAAAATACCGAAAGGCGTACAACCGTCCATCTCCGCTGCTTCCTCAAGAGACTTTGGAATTTCTTGCATAAACTGTGTCAAAATAAAAATGGAAATCGGTAAACTAAAAGCAATATATGGTCCTAAAAGCGCCCATAATGTATCGTAGATTCCCATACTTTGAGTCAGTTTAAAAATAGGGATCAGTGTCGCATGAATGGGAAGCATCATTCCAGAAATAAACAACAGGAAGAGTGGACGATTAAACTTGAATTTCATCCTACTTAATGGATAACTTGCCAATGCCGCAATAAACATAACAATCACGACAGCAGCCACTGATACGATTAGACTGTTTAAAAAGTAGTGGCTAATCCCCATCTCAAAAACAGAAGTATAGTTACTGAAATTAAAAGAACTAAAAAGGGAGAAAGGTTTTTCAAAGAAATCTCCCTGTGTTTTTAACGACGTGGAAATCATATAGAGAAATGGATAACCGGTAAAAACAAGCAATAATAAAGCTATGATATAAAGGGGAAATTTTCTCATAACTGCCATTACTCGTATCCTCCTTTTCGCTTACGTACGGATTCTAGGACTTGAATGATAATCGTGACGATTATCGCAATAAAAAACATCAAGAAGGCGATAGCACTGGCATAACCCATGTTGAAGTTATTAAATGCTTGTTTAAACATGTAAGTACCCATTAATTCAGTTGCGCCGTTCGGACCGCCACCAGTCATAATATAGAAAATATCAAATGCTTTGAGTGATCCAACAATCGCTAAGATTGAAGAACTGACAATTGTCGGCAATAAAAGGGGAATCGTAATATTTTTAAACTTTTGCCATGTATTTGCCCCATCAATTTGGGCGGCTTCATATAATTCTTCAGAAATCCCAACAAGTGCTGCTTTAAACAAAATCATATAAAACGGAGAGAACTGCCAGACGACGACTAATAAAACAGCTATCATCGCTGTATTTTCATTGCTAAGCCAGGCGATGTTTTCAAATCCAAGGAAATTAACAAACAAATTAATGACACCATTGATCGGGTCAAACATGAGTACCCAGAGCATACCAATTGCAACCGTAGACATTAAAAATGGGAGAAAATAAATACTGTTAAATAAACGAAGCCCTTTGATAGGAGCAAATAGCATAAGCGCCATAATCAAACCTAGCGGAATCTGGACAAAAACAGATGCAAAAACAACCCATAAATTATTTTTCAAAGCCGTCCGGAATATCGCATCTTTGAATAGCTCAACATAGTTTCCAAGACCAACAAATGTTTTTTCGGTTGTCCCATCCCAATTGTAAAAGCTGTAATTTAACGTTGCAAAAATAGGATATACAACGTATAGGAGGTATACGAGCAAAGCCGGGGCAATGAATAAGCAGATTGTCATTACATTTTTGTTACGTGAAAATTTCTTCGACTTTGTCCTTTCAATCTTCTGTATTAAATCTATTTTTTCTGTCTGTGCATTCATAAAGGTCCCTCCTTTGTTTGTCCCAAAAGGGTCTGACCTCACACTCTATACACCCGTTTATTGTGTCTTTTACGCTATAAACGATTTATAGAACATGTGGGATCTGACCCTTTCTTCATAGGACAGCCTCTACTTTTTTACTTATCAAGCATTTCTTTCGCTTTTGCTTCCATCTTCTTTCCTGCTTCTTTCGGTGTCATTGTTAGCCCGAAAAGTGCCTGAGTTGTGTCTTTATGAAGTTCAGCGAGTTCTGGCGGCAATGTTTGATCGTACGGCATTTGCATGAACGTTGCATTTTGAATCAACTCATAAAGTGGCTTCATCGTTTCATCAGTTGGAATAGCACCTTTTATCGCTGTTAAAGAGCCCGTCTTATCTGTATAGATTTGCGCATTTTCCTTTGTTGTCAATTCATTAATAAGCTGTGCAGCAAGATCGGGCTCTTTTGCGCTTTTCGATACAGAAAAAACAGGGCCTGTTGCTGCGCCGATTTCCGTTTGAATCCCTTTACCATCCGGTACTGTTGGGAATGGGAAGAAACCTAGTTTCTTTTCAAATTCCGGATTTTCTGCCCGTATATTATTAATGAAAGAAGTAGTCATATCCATCATGGCTGCTTCTCCCGTGTATAGAAGTTGACGACCGCGCCCTTCATCAACAGGGATGCCATTGGCTCCTGGATTAAATGCATCCATTTTCACTAAATCTTGAATATACTCACCAGCCTTAATAAACGCTGGGTCATCAAAACCGCTTCCTGTTCGTTTAAACGCACTCTCAAATAATTCAGGGCCTGCAATGCGGCTTACAAAGTTCATGAAGAAGTAAGAGCCTGGCCATTTGGTTTTATTTGTTAATGCTATTGGAATGATTTTATTTTCTTTTAATGTCTCAATCACTTGAACAAATTCTTCATATGTTTTCGGTTCTTTCAAATTGTACTTAGCAAAGATTTCTTTATTATAGAACATAACATCTGTTGAAATACCCAGAGGGACGCCGTATACTTTTTCATCAAATTTCGTGTTAGCAATGGCATTTTCAAGGTACAAATCTTGATCGACCTGGTCTGTAATATCAAGCACTTTACCCTGATCAACAAAGTTTTTCAGCCAGCCACCCCCCCAGCTTTGAAAAATATCTGGGGGATTACCGCCCGACATAGCGACGGAAAGTTTTTGCTTGTAAGCATCATTCGGAATACGATTGAGTTTTACTTTTGTACCTGGGTGATCTTGCTCAAACTGAGCTATTACATTTTCAAAATATTTTTCCCGCTCTCCCGGTTCGATGTGCCACACTTCAATCACTTTCTCACCCGATCCACTTTTCCCTGTCGCTTTTGAGCCGGTTTCCTCTCCTCCACAAGCTGCAAGCATGACCATTGAAGCAGCCGTTAACGTTGCTAGAAATTTTCTCATAGTCTTCCCTCCTGTTTTTTATGAAAATAATGGTTTACACGTTCGCTAAATGAGGCAATCGCTTCTTCAAATACTTCATACTAATTTCAATGCTTTCAAGTGGTGAACGCCTGCTTCTGTCTTGTTCCACAACCCACCATTCCACATTAGCTTCTTCGCCTTTTTCAAGTACTGATTCAATGTCAACGCCTCCAGTACCTAGTTCTGCAAAAAAACGTTCTTCGTCAGTCGTCATATCTTTCAAGTGAATAAGTGGAGTTCTGTTAGGATACTGCTTGATCCAAGCTAACGGATTTTGACCGGCTCTAGTCAGCCAATAGATATCAAATTCCGCTTTCACCCATTCTGGATTCGTTTCCTCAAAAATCGTTTCAAGCGCTGTACGCCCGTCCGAAAGTTTTTCTAATTCAAAATCATGGTTGTGATAGCATAGTGTAATGCCTTCTTTGCTGCATGTTTCTCCAAAACGATTTAATAGCGTAATGAGTTCATGGTAATCTTCTTCTGTTCTTCTTTCCAAAGGAAGATAGGGACAAACAAGCTTATTGCTCCCAATTCTATGCTGATCATCAATTATTTTTGTTAAATCTGCCTCCATCTCTATAAGAGGTATATGGCTGGCTGCTGCACGAAGACCTAAATCATCCATAACGACTTTTAATTCTGTCGTTGTTAAATCGCCATACCCGGCAAATTCAATCCCTTCGTAGCCGAGCTCTGCTACTTTTTTCAATGTGCCAATAAAATCTTTGCTGCTTTCCTCTCTTAATGTAAACATTTGAAGTGCAACTGGAATAGCTGTAATGATAATCCCTCTTTTCAATTTATTGGAATGTAATCGATTGCATTTATTTTGCAATCGATTACATTTTCCTTCTACAGAAAATTACTGTCCTTTTATGTTGGCGCCACATGATTCACGAACGATAAACTGACTTTCAATGACATATTTTTCATGTTCAAGTGAATCACCAGTCATAATCTTCAAAAGCAGTTCCATAGATTTTCTACCCATCTCATGAAAAGGTTGAGCAATCGTTGTCAGCGCTGGATCAAAAACAGCTGAAAATTTAATATCATCAAATCCAATCACCGCTAAATCTTCCGGTACTCTAATCCCCATTTCTTTTGCTGCTTTGATACCACCCATTGCCAGTTCATCGTTTCCAAAGAAAATAGCAGTTGGCTTATTGTCCTGCTTCATTAATTTTCTTACTGAAGAATAGCCACATCCGATTGAATATTCTCCTTCAATCATAAACAATTCATCAACAGGTATATTATAATGATGTAATGCTTTACGATAGCCTTGCGCACGCTCACGACCGATTGCCACATCGAGGGGCCCTGAAACATGAGCAATTTTTCGATGACCTAATTTTATTAAATGCTCCGTTATTTGATAACCACAATTTAAATTATCAATACAAACTGCCGGAATATCCAGTTTTTCAACAAAATCAGAGGCAAGTACAATCGGATAGTCGTGAGCAATCTCCTCCCATAGCTCCTGAGCTAATTTAACTGTTAATAAAATAACGCCATCTACTTGTTTCTGTTTTAAATGATTAATATAACTTTGTGCTTTTTCCATCCTGTTATTTATATTACCTAACAAAACTTGATAACCTTTTTCAGTGGCTACTGTGTCAATTCCAGAAATAATTTCCGAGAAAACTAAGTTTGTTAAACTAGGTACAACAACTAGAATGGTCTTTGTTTGATTCGTTCGAAAATGACGGGCCAGAATGTTTGGCTGATAATCTAGCTGTTTAATAGCTTCAAAAACTTTTTGCTGAGTTATCTTTTTAACAGCTTCAGGATTTCTAAGCACTCTCGACACGGTAGCTGTTGATACATTCGCCAGTTTTGCCACATCACTCATTTTCACCATTTTCTTCTACCCCTTACTTTAAATGTAATCGATTACATTTATTATCTCGATTCTAACTTGTTCATTTTAATTATGCAATAGTTTTTTTGAATACTCCATTAAATATATCCATTCAAAAAGACTCCAAGCCTACACCCAGAGTCTTTACAAACCTATCTTGCTGACGATGTGGAACAAATCATCATACCGTTCCTTTATTCATCAACAAAAAATAAAGGTTTTATCGGATAACCATAAACGGTCTCATCATTTCATAATCTTCGTGTTCCAGCATATGACAATGCCAAACATATAAACCTGCAAATGTATCAAACTGCATGATAATTCTCGTTACTTCGTTAGGATTCACCCTTACTGTATCCTTCCAACCTCTTTCTTGTGGTTCAGGCAGCATCAATTGGCCCGTATAGTGGATGACTTTCTCCTTTTTAAAACGTTCTACGTCAAAGGCTCTCCGGTCGAGCACCTGGAAATCTATCAAATGGATATGAATCGGGTGAGTATCTTCCGTTACGTTAATGAAATACCATATTTCTGTTGTTCCTAATTTCGGATTTTCTGATATAGGTGTGCCCCAGTCTTTACCATCTAATAACATCATTGCACGACCGTATCGATCGGTCGCCTGATCCAATGTAAGATGTCTTTCCTTAGAAACAGTTTGGTCATTCATTTGGAGAAGTGTTTCTAAATAAGACGGGATAACACTCGTATCAATACTTTTAAGGGGAAGGCTCACTCTAAATTCCATCACAGTACCCGTATTTTGATTTACTGGCGGACCAACTGGAAATGGTGCAGGTGCATCATTCTTCAAGACAATATTCTTTCCCTCAAGATTGGTAAAATCAATAATGACTTCTGCTCTTTCTGCAGGAGCCAACGTGAGTTCTTTAATTCCAATCGGGTACTCCATAAATCCTCGGTCTGTTCCGATTTGATACATATGTTGCCCTGAATCAAGCCTGATTTGATAGAAACGAGAGTTGGATGCATTCAACAGCCTAAACCGATATTTCCGCGCTTCTACTTTTAAAAAAGGCCATACTTTCCCATTTACAAGGTTTGTGTCCCCAAAAAATTCAGGAACAATCGATGTTTCTAATTCTTGAACTGTTTTATCCGACTGCTTTGGGTAAAATAGCGAACCATCTTCATTAAATGATTTATCCTGTATGATAAGTGGAATATCATATTGACCACTAGGTAAGTTTAATAACCGTTCCCGTTGATTTCGAATAAGGTAAAATCCTGCCAATCCTGCATAAACATTAAGTCTAGTGATGCCGAGAGCATGATCATGATACCAAAGCGTAGATGCTCGCACGTCATTAGTATATTGATATATTTTCTTTTTAAAATATGGACCGACTTGTTCGAATCCCTTCGTAAACCAGGCCTCCGGATACCCATCACTTTCCCATTCGACACTGGCACCATGTACATGTACGACCGTTCTTACATCTGGTACATCTCGATGGGCGCCGTGTACCGTATAATCAATCGGAAAAAGATGCTTCCTAGGAAGATTATTGATCCATTTAATCCATACTCTTTCGCCACTTTCCACCTCGATTGTAGGACCAGGATAACTTCCTTCATAGCCCCACACCGTTGTTTCCATTAACTCACTATGGAGGGGTTGCTTAAATTCAGTCATATTCACTTCATAATACGTATCAAATTGACTTTTTTGACGAGGTTTTAAGACTGCAGGAATGGGAAGTTCATCTACAAATTTAGAGAGAATCATCATTTTACTCCTTTACAGACTGCCGACTTATTATTACCTTATTGGATTTAGAAGATAAATATTCCACTATATACTTTGAATGAACCATCTCCGTTCTTATACTCATTCTGGAACATAATGGCCTAAAGTACTGGGCGTTCCCACTTTTCTATTACTCTGCTTTCACATTTATATGTCGTAATCACAGATAAGTAGTCTGACATCTTTCGTTAAAGCAGGGGGAAATTAATCGTTCAATTTATATACAATCCTTCCCACACAAAAACCCAAACAACAAAATATCTGCTGTTTGGGTACCTATTACTCTACAATTGTATTCAGCTTTTCTTCCAATGCATGAACGTCACTTACCTCTTTACCAATTGTCTGCTTTAATAGAGCTTTCTGATTTTCTTCTGCGTTCTTCAATGCTTGGATTTCAGCATCCACTTTCGGGTTCTTCGTTTCAGACTTCGATTGAAGACTGTTGATTACGTCATATAGATCCTCATGTCCGATGATTTTCCCGTTCCCCCAGCTTAATCGATCTGCGCCTTGGTCAAGTACCTGGTTCGTGAAAAAGTCGAATGTTTCACGATCAAAATGATACGCATACCAGTTGTTATCAACGAGCCTTAAATAATCATCAAGCGCCACACTCACATCACCTTTTTGCAATGCGTCTAGTGCACGGCCAATCGCATCAAGGTTGTTCTGGGCATGTTCATGAGGAAAAAGCGGCTCATCCTCCCATGTCAGATTTAAGAGGTGATCTTGAGAATAACGGAAAACCTCTCGCAATTTGTCATTGAAATCCTTATTTTCAGATAGTAATTCTTTCGCTTTATTCTCATCGCCGTTAACAAGTGCAGCCTTATAGTCAGCATTAATTTTATTGACTTGTTTGGTTACTTTTTCAGCAGTAGCAATCACCATATCCAAGCCTGCGTTCAATTCTACAGTATCAATTCCTGCAGTAGCATTCACATCTACATTGATTGTGTCTTTCATCGCTTTAAAACGTTCAGTAAAATCCAACGGCATAACAGCTGTTTGATCATATGCTTGAACAAGCAAGCCGTACAGATTATGGTGGAATTCAAAAGCTTTTTCGTTATAAGTAGCTTCATTATCGAACTGAGAATGATAATGAGTTTTCATAAAATCAGAGTCTTGGAAATCATTACGCTGAGCAGGAATCCCTCCAAGTGAATAGGAAAAATCGTCAGACCATGTTCGCAATGGAGAAACTACACTGATTCCGTCTTTATAAACCCCTTCTACTTTCGGTACTTCTTTCGAAAACTCTGTCAGAAACTGATCTAATTCATAAACAGATCGTATTTCATCTGCACTTGTATGCTCATAGGCAGGCAATTCAAAGTTAATGTTTGCGACAACTTGTCTTTTCCATTCTGGACGTGCTTCAAAGATTTGTCTATAAGCACCTGTGGACCAATCATATCTTGAATTTGCAATTCCCCACTCCTCCGCAGCCTGAGCAACAAATACAATGGTTTTCTCCGGTTCGTAGTTGCTGTCAATTAAGCCTTTGGCAATACCAGCTAATAATCCAATCGCAGCGGAATCATCTTGGAAGCCATCAAAATATGCATCATAATGAGCACTTAACAGAATGATTGAATCCTTATCTTTCCCTGGTATTTCACCAACTATATTGTATGACTTCGCATCTCTCTCAACGATTGAGACAGCATCAAAAGTTACTGATACGCTTTCTTGATTCGTCTCTTTCATTAATGCAAGTAAGCCATCTGCGTCTTTTCTCGAAATTGAAAATGCCGGAGTATCATCAGGGCCGCACAAGTCTTGTGCGTTCAATGCTTCTGGATCTATCTCCCCATATCCACCCTTTTGTGCAGCAAGAACCGCTTTTGCTCCTTTTAAAGAAGCTTGATAGGCAGGATAATTAATCCACCATTCATCTCTTTGATTAATATCAATTAACACTAATTTCCCTTTCACATCAAGACCTTCTAGATCCTGTTTCGTTCCTTTTCCAGCATAGACCACTTCAAATTCTTCAGGTCCATCTGTTACAAAATTCGCCTGATAGCCGCCTAAAACCAATTCATGCTTCTCATTATTTTGATCAACATATGTGAGGTCCGCTTTCTCAAACTCCCAGCTATCCACAGTGACCTCGTCCTTCGTAACATTCTTCAATCCAATCTTCTTAAACTCTTCTGTCAGCATTTCTCCAGCCTCAAACTCAGCTTTCGAGCCTGCTGGTCGATAGCCTAATTTCTCGTTTGATTTATAGGTTGTTAGCTTTTTAGCCAAATCAAAAGAATAATTTGTATCTACCTTTTCAAGATATTCAGAAGCACTCGTTTCTTTTTGAGAAACATCTTTTTTCTCAGATGCAGGCTTTAATTTCAAGCTAAAGTACCCCGCAATTAGTATCACGATAATTAATAGTATTGCTAAACGCCCTTTTTTCAATGACGATTTCCCTCCAAATGTGGCTGATTTTCTATCAATATGAAATATATCAACTATGCTATTGGACAGCAAGGCTTTTTTCGAGTATATATTCCAAATTATACAAAAAAAGGAACGGCAGCCCACATCGGCTACCGCTCTTTGTATCAATCATCTTACAATCGGAAAAGATCCTTCATCGACTTACTTTTTAGAAGTTTAATTGTGAAAGATGATGATTACTCATCATTTCTTTGCCAGAAATTCATCTACTAAATACCCAGATTGAGGAAAGTGTAATCCTAATTGCCAAGCTCCGATTCCTTTTAACCGGTAATCAACTACCATTTGGAGTTTTCGAGAAAGGGCTTTTGCGTCTTCGAACCAAACGATATGACGCTTACCTGATTCATCTCGGTATTGATAGAAAGGTTGTTGATCTTGAATGGAATATTGAATGGGTACCTGATATTTCATAGCTGTCTCGATTGCATCCATAACAGCAATAGCACGAGCACTCACAACTGTCCCATTAGACATTGTCCAATCATATCCATACCTTGGGACACCAAGGATAATTTTATTTCTGCTCATATGATTTTGGGCATATTCGATTGTTTTTCTCACTTCATTTATAGGAGCAATAGGTCCAGGTGGACTACTTGCTTCATGCCAGTCATAAGCCATGATAAAGACAAAATCAACAGCTGCACCAATTCCTCCATAATCATATCCTTGTAACCAGGAAATATCATCACTTGTTTTCGCTGGCACGGCAACAGACGTATAATACCCTTCCGGCTTTAAACGTTCTTGTAGCGAGTGTAAGAAACCACTATATAAATCCCGATCCACCCCGCGCACCCTTTCAAAGTCAATATTCACCCCAGCGTATTTTTTACTTTTCACCAGATTGTAGATATGATCAATTGCTCGCTGTCTTAATTCAGGATTATTTAACACTCTCCCAACCAAATCTGCACTAAATCCAGTCTCTGTTAAATTGGTAATCACTGCAAGTGGTGCTACATGATTCCCAGCGATTAATGTGAGAAGTTGCTGATCATGCGATAGCGAACTTAAACTTCCATCTTCAAGAATATGATACTCAAAAATGCCATAATCCGAAGTGATGGACGCAAATCTACGAATATTAGTTTGAGTGGTTTCAAGGGTGGATGGAGTTAGATAACCAAAATTCTCTGCGTTATATTTAATTCTGGGTGGTAAATATAAATTCATACCAACCAGTAATAAATCAGAATATAGACCATTTATGAGACGGATCGCTTCTATTGGAAGTAAAGCCATTTGGGCTATCGTATAGAGAGAATCTCCAGGTTGAACAATATACACATTCGTAAAAATGACTAAATCCTGTCCAGGTACTAGCTGATCTGTTTTTAAGGCATTTCTATACCGGATACTATCCAGGGAAACCTGATATTTCTTTGCTATAGAATATAAATTGTCCCCTGTTTTAACTACGTAGATAAACATACCCCACCTCATTTATCCATTATTCGCCTTAATGAAATGTATTCAAAGAACAAAGATGATATGTGATTCCTCTCTACATTTATTAGCGGAGGATTATGGGTTATGAATACGTATTACTTTTCTACGCCGTTCACCTAGCATACATTAAACTGAGATATGAGTATGCGCACTTTTTTTCATGTCCCACTTATGCAGCAATTTGAAAATTGGCGGCAGTACGAGACAAACTACGATAATTCGGAGCACCTGCACAGCCACAACAAATGTGGAATCAGCATCTAGAACGACTGCTGTTGTCGCCATTTCCGCAATGCCACCCGGTGCAAATGCGAGGGCTGTGGTCATAAACGCCATTCCTGTGATTTCGGAAACAAAGTACGCACATGCGAACATCGCCGCTATTAAAACGAGCGTACTGATGAACGCGACGACTAATGTTTGTTTTAAACCGATAAACATTTCTTTACGGAAACGAGAGCCGATCGATACGGCAATTAAAATTTGTGATACCACCATGATACTATGTGGCCAAAAGGCAATCATATCGTGTCCCATTGAGGTAGAGGTGATGGATTGCACACTGGCAACTCCCACCATGCTACCAAGGAGCCATGGCGCTGGAAATTTTAAGTATTTACCGACACGGTATCCCCCATAGGCAATGACAGCAAGCATTATACTCCATAAAAGGTGATCGATTTCAAATATAGGGCCTGACGTTTGTACGATAACTGGTTCAGTCGGAATGATCGCCAATACGGACACAATAATCGGGATAATTAAAATAACAAGAAAAACGCGCATCGTTTGAATGATGCTAACGACCGCTGTGTTAGCGCCGACTTCCTCAGCCATCCCCGGCATAGCTGATAATCCACCCGGTGCCGTACCGAAAAAACTCGTCAGCATATTCGTTTGACTACATTTCCAAAGTGCCAAACCAGATAGTAATGAAAACAATATTGAAAGCAGTAGCATGACGATTATGACAATCCAATGTTGCTGAAAGACTGATAGAACAGATAAATTAATTTTTTGACCAAGTTCAATGCCTAAAATACACTGCCCAATATACAACCAGTATTTCGGCAAACCTTTCGCTTCTAGAAAATTTGGGAATCCGAAAGAAATAAGGGCAGCAACGAGCAATGTCCCAAGCATCCACCCTATTGACAAACCTGTCAATGAAAGCAAAAAACCACCTGCGCTGCTTAGTACAATAAACAACCATATATTTTTTTTCAATTTTACATCGGCCTTCTTTCCGCACCTTATATCATTTATTATAAAGAATGAACAGTCATAAATAAAATAACATTTTAATATGACTAATCATAAGTAAAGATTATGTTATGTATGTAATTGTTAGGAAAGAACGGACTGATTTGTTTTACGAACACAAAGGGATGGACTCCCTGCGTTAAGCCACCCACTACTACTGCCTCAATGATCAGGGCCTTCACTCAAAAGTTTTGCATCCATACCAGACTTGTTTGCCAACGAGACATTTTGCAATAGAAAAAGACGTGCACTTTACATAAAGTGAATCTTAATCAGTAGGTGGGAGTGTTCATCCCCCACTACTGATGGATCGTTGAACCAATCGGGGTACAGCTTGTAAAACTGGGAGAAAATATCACTTTCTATTCCGTGATACCGGTGTTCACAATATGAACCTTCATATCAAATTCAATGGGAACGGTTGGGTAATTTTCCTCCCACTCTTTTTCATTAAAATTCCGAAAATGACTCCGGACTCTATCGCCGATGTCGAGTGGATCGACATTTAATTCCTGAAGTTTTTTCATCATCTTTTCCGCTCTTTTCGTACTTTCTTTACTATACTTCTGCTCAATTTCTTTAATAATGGTCCCATTAGTCGATAAGCCGGGAGCGTCTCTAACCTGACCTACCATCGAAACATGAATCGAAACCCGCAGATTATCCTGGTTGCCGGATACTTTATATTTCACTTTGGATCGAATTTTTTCAAGAGTAACGTATGTTTTATCCTTCAATCTTAATTCCTCAGTGCCTTCTTTAGTCTTATTGTAAAGATTATTAAATAGATAGCTATCCTTGATTGAAAGTGCTCCTACGTATTTATTATCCTTGAAAAGGGCAAGACCTTTATATCTAATATGATCTTTCTTTTTCTCAATAATAGGCAGAAATATATCTTGGTAGGTCCCGTAATACTGAGCCAGAAAATGATGAGCAGTTGGATTGGGAATAACATCTTTCATAGTTCTTTGCATGAAATCGGAAAGATATTGAGCCGTTGTCTGCGTATTTGGATACGGAAAAGTCAACAACTCCTCGGTGCTGCCGTCGACGACCGCAATGTAAACATCCCGGCCAATCTTGGTCGAACGGCTAATTGGATCAGCGATCTCTTCGATTCCATGTTTCGCCAACTCTTTACTAATCAAAATATTTTGTAAACGACCTGTAGCGAGTTTTTTTTGGGCTTGTATCTGCTGCTGTTGTAAGATGCTTAGAATATTATGTCCGACAGCTGTAAAGTAGGCATTTAACGGCTTAACATCCATCCCCGGAGGATAAAAAGGAGCAGCGGCTGTCCCTTTCATCCGGCGGTCGTCTACATAGTCAAAACCTATAGCAGAAACATGCTGAATATTTTCAAGCACATGTGTTTCAAGCGAAAAATTGAACAGCAGGACAAGTATGAAAATGCTCCATAATAAATAAGCCTTCATGTTCATGATGTTCTCCTCCTTTTGTTTTTAATCAATTGGAAAAAAAACACAAAAGGAATGTAAGCAAAAGTGACGTAAAGGCTCACCAAGCGTATCATTGCATTTAGTTGATCAATCTGCTTGTGGTCTTTTATAAGAACAGCCGCCACAGTGATCATGATGAGAATTAAGATAAGGCTATATTTTTGTTTCACAGAAAACAGCTGTTTTAGTCCTCTCGTGCTAGCCAAAACAAATAAACAAGCACTAGGAAGAATGTTCAACAGCCAAAGGGAGATACCCGCGAATTCAAATCTTTCAAGAAAAGGGAAATCAGCAATTTTCCAAAGAGCGATTGTCGGCCAAATCAGCTTAATTAATTGATTTTTAGTAAAGAACATGATGCAAACGAACGTGATTGCTAAATAAGTAAATGTAGTAAAAACCACTCCATATTGTGCCCACTTTTGGGAGCCTCGGGCATTTTTTATAAAGGGATAAAAGAAAAAAAGACATTGAAACCCCATAAAATACAAAGTCATCCCTTTGGAGGCGGACAAAATCTTGGCCACGGGTTGATCGAAAACAGGAAAAAGATAATAAAGTTCAGATTCCTGTAAAGGAAACCATAACATTATAAATAAAGTAAAGATGAAAATGAAGTTAATACAGCACATCCCAACAACGACTCGAAAACCTCCGATGACATACACAAACACAAGCACAGAGAGAATCAGGCCCATATACCATGTTTGCAATTCAGGAAAGATCCAAACTTGAATCATTTCAGTATAAGACCGGAGCACGGAGACTGCTAGAATAAGCAAATAAACAATCAATGCTAGGCTGAGGAGCCCGCCAAGCCACTTTCCAAACAGTTGCTTATGGATAACGGTAATATCATTATTTCCTTTATTTAATATTCGATAGACCATCCATATCATCACGTGAATGGAGAGGCCAGCGATAATAACAGAAATCCAAGCATCCCGTTCTGCGACTTTGATAAGCTTTTGTGGAAAGCTGAGTGTGCCCATGGCTACTTGCGTAGTGACAATTATATAAAAAACAAAGAAAGGAGAGACTTTCCGGTTCTCCGAAGGTAAGGGCAGCATACAGCACCTCCATTATAAATTAGTCGTCAATATCCCAGTCTTTTTTGGGCGGAGCCTCTGGATGAAATCTTACAGGGTCTTCCGCTCTTATTTGCAGAGGGCGGTGTGCCTGTTTGCTAAACGGTAGGCGAATAACAGAATCTTTGAAATCCTGCACGCGTAACGGATATATTGGCTCAAGAAAAGGGCGCCCGAGAGATGTCAGCTTTAAGAGATGAGCCATAAGAAAAGAAAAAGATATGACGACCCCTACGAGACCGAGAAGTTGAGCAAACAGCAGAAATGGAAAACGAATTAAGCGGATTGCATTGCTGAGCTCGTAAATAGGCGTGGTGAAAGAAGCAAGCGCGCTGGTGGCCACGACAATGAGCAGGACATTGCTCGTTAAGCCAGCTTGAACAGCTGCTGTTCCGAGTACAATACCCCCTACAATTCCAATTGTTTGACCAACTTTTGTCGGTAGCCGGGCACCTGCTTCTCGCAAAAGTTCAATCGCCAATTCAAGTAAAAATGCCTCCCAAACAGGTGGAAACGGGATGCTTCCCCGCGATGTAATCAGTGTTGCTATTACATCGCGGGGAAGCATTTCGTAATGATACGTTAAAATGGCTACATAAATCGATGTGGCTAAAGTAGAGAAAAGAACTGCAAATAACCGAAGCAACCGGAATATGGATGCGACACTCCAATTGGATAAATAGTCTTCAAATGCCGAGAAAAATGAAATGAGTGTCACGGGACCTGATATCGCAGTGGGTGACCCGTCTGAAAGGATGGCAACTTTCCCTTCGGTGAGTACAGCGGTAAGCCGGTCAGGCCTCTCTGTGCCGACTAACTGCGGGAATGGCGAGTTTTTATTGTCGGTAATCATTTGACTAAGAAACGAACTGTCTGTAATTTCATCGTATTCGATCTCTTGAATCCGATTGATAACGGTATTCACGTTTTCCTGGTCAGCGATTCCTTTTACATAAACGATTGCGACCCGGGTTTTCGATAACTTTCCGACTTGTAGTTCTTTTATCTGCAACTCAGGAATCGGCAAGCGTTTACGCACAAGGTTTAAATTTGTATCAAGTGATTCAACAAAAGCTTCCTTCGGCCCAGCGACTGAGTATTCCGTTTCCGGAGTGGCTACTTGCCGTTTTTCGACGGCTGGTGCTGGAACCGGCAGGCAGGCAGAAGGAGATTCTGTATTGTAGAAAATCAAGCATCCGGTCATTAATTTATTTTGAATATCCTGTATCTTGTCTGTAATAGAAAGATCCTCAATCGACAACTTTTCTTTTATTTCTTCTAAAGTAGAAAGCTCATCTTCTTTAATGGCAGGGAGAATATCGTGGTGAATGATCTCCGGTTTAACTAAAGTTTTAAAATAAGCAATGAAAAAGGGAGAATTTTCATGAAGCCTGAAAGTAAGAAAGTCTGATGACTCTTTGCACATTGTTAAAAGCTTAGCAAGTTCGCTTTCTTCAAAAGATGACTGGTCTTGTTTCGGCTTTTTCCACATTGGAAATCTCACCTCCTATTACTACTGCTTTTCTTAGAGAAAAGTAAATTCAATAATTTTAATATGAGTATAGACAACAGAACTTATACTCTTAATTTTGAATAACAATAAAGTTGTTGTTTAATTATCTTTTAAACGACAATCTACTAAAGCGGGTGGATTTAGACATAAATGTCGCTGACTAAAGTCGTTAACTAAGACTCGAGTCTTCATAAAGACCCTAAGCTAATATAATGATCTCATAAATCTAGACACCTCCACCTTCTATGTTCGTGAGAAACTGTTCCCCATTAAAGAGGCCACTGAAAAACTTGTAGTTTTTTAATTGATTTGTATAGCTAGATAAAAAAAAGACGACTCAAATTCATTTTTGAATTCTAGAGTCGTCTTTTTTGATCGATTGATAGGCTATATGGACCTATTTCTTAGCCTAGTAGTTTCAATATCCTTTTAATATTTACTGTAAATACCGCCATTGCACCTCGCAATTCCATACAGACCCGAAGATGATACAATGTCATACCCGTGTCTGTGCTTTAATTCGCTATTCTTAGCTTCTATGCATCTACTTAATCTTTCGTCAGTTTATAGAGGGATGATTCCTAATACAACAGCAACAATAATCATGACAGCTGTTGAACCACATGCCCACTTCAAGAAGGAACGCTGTAGTGCGCCAAAATCTGCTCCTACCATCCCGACCAATAGATAGGTAGAAGGAACAAGTGGACTTAATAGATGAACAGGCAATCCTAAAAGAGAAGCTCTACCGATCAAGGCAGGATCGATTCCATATGCTGCTCCAGCCTTAGCCAGTAATGGAAGTACGCCGTAGTAAAAGGCATCATTGGACATGAAGAACGTAAACGGTGCACTAATAACTGCTGTGATTACAGCAAAATGCGAACCCATTACATCTGGAATATGCTGAATCAACGAATTTGCCATAGCATCCACCATTTCCGTTCCTGCAAGAATGCCAGTGAAAATTCCAGCAGCAAATATCATCGAAACAACAGATAAAGCATTGTCAGCATAATTGGCTACACGTTCTTTTTGATCACTTAATTTCGGATAATTTATCGTTATGGCGATGGCAAAACCCATCATGAACAAAACGGCTGATGGCAGTAGTTCCATGATTAGTGCTACTAATAAGGTTATCGTTAACGCATAGTTAAAAACGATTAATTTAGGGCGCTTTAAGTATAATTCCTCAGTTGCAGCCGCTTGTTGAGCTACCCCCTGATAGTCGAACTCTATTACACCAATTCTTTTTCTTTCTTTTTTCCCGAGACAATAAGACATGAACAAAACGAATAGAACACCGCCAATCATAGAAGGTATAACAGGTGTGAATACATCTGACATTTCAAGATTCAATGCTGTCATCACCCTTGCTGTCGGTCCTCCCCAAGGAAGAAGATTCATAACGCCAGAAGAAGAAACAGCAATCCCTGCTAATAAAAGCGGTCTCATGCCGATTCTTTTATAAAGAGGAAGCATTGCAGAAATTGTAATCATGTATGTAGTGGTCCCATCTCCATCTAGTGAAATGAGCAGGGCCAAAACAGCTGTACCTATGGCAATTTTTACAGGATCTCCTTTTACCAACTTAAGAATTGTCTTAATAATTGGGTCAAAAACTCCAGCATCAATCAAAATACCAAAGAATAAAATCGCAAACAATATCATGATTCCGGTTGGAGCAACACTTTTGATTCCTTCCAACGCCATCGGACCCATTTCACTCCCGAAGCCACCTATGAGTGCAAATACAATTGGCACGACAATGAGAGCAATCATAGCAGAAAGTCTCCCCGTCATAATTAAAATCATAAATACAATTATCATCAAATATCCAAGTAAAGCGAGCATATTTATCACTCCTTATCTTATAGAGGATGTTCAAAAAGTCCGGTAAAAAAGCTTGCGAATTGCATCAAAGCTCTGTCTCTCCAGTCCTTACGTATTACCGCATACGTGCAAGGTTCTCGAGATGCGCTCCTCGAACTTCTCGGCTCTTTTTATCCTCCTTTTTGAACCCGCACTTATATCTAGATAAATTGTAATCTATGTCCGTTAATTTGTAAGCGTTTTCAAATTAAAGTGTTTTAAAATAATTGTGAAAATTTTGTTCATTTTGTTCACGAAAGGCTTTCTGACTTTCCGTAAATACATAGAGATTCGTTTTTTTATACAAAACGAATCTGGCGTTAAAACGCCACCAGTTACTATAAAGGATGTACCATTTAACACACTACACTCACCTAATCATACTGATGGCGGTGCGGAGCCGGAATTTCGGATGCTTTCTAAGGTAAAATCAGTATACGTTATAAATAGATGGCTAGATTAGTAAGTCGTGAAGCCCTATCCCCATGTCCTTCATAAAAAAGAGAAAGACCGAACTCAATCAATATGTTTCAGTCCTTCTAGTAATCAAGATAAGGATTCCCATCAAATTTTACAATATCTCCGTTCTGGTCTCCCGACAACACCGTATACTACTTCAGCTTTGCATTCCTGAACAGATATCAAATATTCCAGATATCGTCTTGCAGTTGTCCTCGAAGCACCAATTTGAACACTCACTTGCTCTGCCGACAAACTCGTATCACTCATTTCAAGGACAGTTCTCACTTTAGATAATGTAATTTCGTCGACACCTTTAGGTAATAAAGACCCTTTGTTTTTCTTGGATGGGAAGTTTTTTTGCAAAATAAGATCTACAAAATCTTGGTCTAAATCACGCTTAGTTTGCAAAAGCTGAGACTTATTGAGATATTCTTCAATCGTTTGATCAAAACGCTCCATTTTTACTGGTTTGACCAAATAGTATTCCACACCATAGCGAAGTGCTTGTTCAAGTATTTCTTGATCGATTGCTGCCGTAATCATGATAATATCCACGTTTGGGTATTTTTGACGAATGACTGGTAGCAAATCAGTTCCGAGTTGATCTGGCAAATATACATCAAGAAGAAGCAAGTCCGGTTTCTTTTGCTCCAAAATTTGAATCGTTTGTTTTGCATTTAATGCTTTACCTATTACGTCTATTTCTGCAAATTTATTCAGGAACTTCTCATGAATTTCCGCTACACGAAAATCATCTTCTGCAATGACTGCTCTTATTTTCCCCATTCTTCTCCTCCTCTCTTTTCTTTGGGCAAATAAACCGTGAATACCGTGTTTTCTGCCTCGCTATGCACTTCAATAATGCCGCCTAGTTCCTTTACTGCACTATCAGCGTTAGAAAGTCCGTATCCTCTTGGTTTTTCACTCGTCTTCGAAGTGAAACCGCGTTCAAAAAGCACGTCCATTTCTTCTTCCGTGATCCCTTTACCATTGTCACTTACTTCAAAGATAATATCCTCTCCAATATCAGTCGCGAATAACTTTACAATCGGATCCTCTATGTCATAAACAGCCTCAAAGGCATTATCTATTAAATTACCAAGAACAAGAGTTAGCTGGAACAGTTTAATATGGTCGGGAAGTTTGTCTATGTAGCTTTGCGAATCTATTTCAAATCTAAGCTTTTTTTCAGACGCCTTGCCTAATTTCCCTAACAAGATTGCCTGAACCTTTGTATCCTTTATTTGTTCGAATACAATCTGATTGAGAAATTGCAGCTCAGAACTTTCACTTTGAATCATATTTATTGCCTCGTCATATTCCCCTAATTGGATTAATCCAGATAGGACATATAATTTGTTCGTATATTCATGTGTTTGTGCTCTTAAATCCTCTGAATGCATTTTCACTTCTGATAAAGTGTTCACCATTTGCTCGATTTCCGTTTTATCACGAAATGAAGCAACTACACCACTTACTCCATCATCATCAAATATCGGCGTGATGCTCACAATAATCGTTTGATGTTTCCAAGTCATTTCCCGATTGATTTGCGGTTCGCCTGTTTTAAGAACATCATATAATTGACTTGAAGGAAATAATCCGTCTACCTTCATACGGCGAACCGTTCCTTTAACATTCAGCAGTCTTTTTGCTGGATTATTCATGGAATTGATCATGCCGTTTTTATCAACGGAGAGGATCCCTTCTTTTACGGAATGAAGCACGGCATTTTTTTCTTTATATAAATTGGCGATTTCATATGGCTCTAATCCCATTGTATCTTTACGTATACTCCGTGCAAGCAAATAGCTGCCTATTATTGATATAACGAGAGCTAGGAAAGAAACAAGCAACTCTTTGGACACATTTCTTACGATTTGTTGCTTAACATCCTCAACTAAATAGCCTACCGAAACAATCCCAATTATATTGCCATCCTTATCAAATATCGGCGATTTCCCTCTCATTGAAAGACCAAGGGAACCTTGTGCTTCCGAAATATAATAATCACCATTTTGAATCGCCCGCTCATTGTCTCCCCCTAACATACGCTTACCAATTTCTGATGGCATTGGGTGGGAATAGCGAATTCCAGCTTTATTTCCGACTACGATAAATTCGGCACCCGTTTCATTCCGGATTTTTTCGATAACAGGTTGGATATGTTCAGAAGGGTTTTCTAATTCAAATGCCTCGATAATAGTAGGCATGAATGAAATGACTTTAGATAGCTCCAAAGCGATGAGACCTCTATCCTCTGCAATTTGCTTACCTTCCATATAGGTAAAATATGACGTTAATAAAATAATCAGAAATAAGCTTAACGTAAGCACTAACCCAAGAATTTTTGTTTGTAGTGATACTCTTCTCATATTCAACAGCATCCTCAATTTTCATTCACTTTTTTTTAAAGTTTATCGGATTATAAAAATGAAATCATCTCAAAATAGGAAATAATATTATCCATACATGTTCGTATGTCCATCATCGTAATAATTGTGAACACACTAAACTGATTCGTTTTACAAATTACTTTTGTATTAAGCACAAAAATTCTTCAATATATAGAAGATACCTGACTTTGTATGTACTGCATTACAATTCTTTAATCTTCATTATAAAAAACGCTACATAAAGTAAATCTTCCATCAGTGGGGGATTAATGCGGGATGAAAAAACAGGACGTCCTTGAATCATTAGAGGAAGATCGTCCTGTTCTCTGTCATACATTTTTTCACTTACAAATTTGCCCCCATTCTTCAAGCAGAATGTCTACACCTCTCGGGCTCAAAATTAAATTCCTTTTCCCATATCGCTTATTCTCTGGGCTGATTTCACCTGTTATCACGCAAACCATACCTGGATTTTATTTCTATCTGTAATCGGCTATAGTGCCCCTACTAGGGTTGTGAAACCAATCGACTTCAAAGGAAAGCAGATTACTTCTTCCTTTCATATGCTTCAATGGTTTGCAACACGGTTCTTGCTAAAATCTCTGCCCCTGTATAGATGCAATCATGATTAAAGGTCATATTGGGATGATGTAGCCCCGGTTTTAAATCACACCCTAAGCCAAGCATTGTCGTTTTTAAATGAGGATTTTTTAGTGTGTAAAAATGAAAGTCCTCGCCTCCTGAAGAAACAATCGGCTCCATTACATGCTGCGCTCCAATACTCTCAACAATTGCTTTTTCCATATAGTCTCTTGCCTCTTGATTGACAACTGCCGCCGCAACATATCCCTTTGCTTCCAAATGGATTTTCACCCCATATAAATTCGCCAATGCGCTTGCTATTTTCTCAACCTTTTCAGTTAGTTCATCCATCACTTCATTCGTTTGCGCCCTTAAATCTATACAAAACGAAGCTTTCCCTGGAATTAGATTCCCAGAATCACCGCCTGCTATAAATTTAGTCATTTTCGCTGTATAAGGAACCAATGGGTCGAGGTGAATACCCTTGATTTCTTGAATAAGGGAGGAACCGATTTCAATCGCATTCTGCCCAAGATGCGGCCGTGCACCATGAGCATCTTCACCGATAATCACTCCTTCAATAAACTTCGCGGCACCGTGATAAATCGCGGCAACCGCTTGGCCGTTCCTCAACTCTTGAATGGGTCTTAAGTGAACACCATAAAGAAAATCAACATCATCAACAACGTGCTTTTCAACCATTTTTAACGCGCCGGTTCCTTTCTCTTCAGCAGGTTGAAAAATAAACTTGAATCTTCCTTTTTGAAAAGCATTCACTTTTTTCAAAAGCAACATGGCTCCGATCGTCATCGTCATATGTGCATCATGACCACAGCTATGGTTGGCTTGAAACTGACCGTTCACTTCCTGCCAAAGCGCATCCATGTCTGTTCGCAGACCTACACAAAAGTCACCACTACCCATTTCTACAACAAGCCCGGTACAATCAACAAACATATGGAATGGGAAACCATGCGAACTGAGTATTTGCTGAATATACGCAGTTGTCTCATATTCCTTCCAACTAACCTCTGGATTCTGATGCAAATGCTCAAATATGCTATCTAGCGTCGGTTTAAGCTGTTCGATGTATTTTTTCATGTTGTCCCTCCCTCTCTGAATTTATCTAATTACTAATATAATAACATCTTTCCATTCTGATCGTTTTTAAAGCATATTACGTACGTGTTCCTTCAATTTTTGTTTAGTAGAACAAGACGTATTTTTTTATTCAACAAACGGGTCATTGATGAAGTAACAAAAAAAGCCCAATTTCTCAATTTTACTGAGAAGTTGGGCTTTTTATATTGGGTTTTCCTTAATTGCGGATTAGATAATCGAATGCACCTAAGGCTGCATTCGCACCTGATCCCATAGAAATAATGATCTGTTTATATGGGCTATTGGTACAATCGCCTGCAGCAAACACTCCAGGGATGTTCGTAGCGCCATGTTTATCTACAACGATTTCACCGCGATTACGTTCAACTGTTTCGCCTAACCAATCGGTATTTGGTACAAGACCGATTTGAACAAACACACCCTGCAATTCAATATGCTGAGTTTCTCCTGTATCACGATCAACGTAGGAAATACCATCTACCTTGTCAGTACCGGTAATTTCTTTTGTTTGAACGTTCGTGAGGACCGTTACATTAGGTAGACTGTACAAACGATCTTGTAGTACAGAATCAGCTTTTAACTCCTGATTAAACTCAAGAACCGTTACATGTTTCACAATGCCTGCAAGATCAATCGCTGCCTCAATACCAGAATTTCCGCCGCCAATAACCGCAACGTGTTTTCCTGTAAACAATGGACCATCACAATGAGGGCAATATGCTACCCCTTTGTTCTTAAACTCTTCTTCGCCGGGTACACCAACATTGCGCCAACGAGCACCCGTTGAAATGATTACGGTCTTACTCTTTAGAACTGCACCGTTTTCGAGTTCAATTTCGATGAATTCTTTCTTTTCTAAACGCTTAGCACGCTGTAAATTCATCACATCAATATCATACTCTTTAACATGTTCTTCAAGACTGGCTGCGAGCTTAGGACCCTCAGTATACTTGACACTGATAAAGTTCTCAATGCTCATGGTGTCCATGACCTGACCGCCAAAGCGTTCAGCAACAACGCCTGTACGAATACCTTTACGTGCTGCATAGATTGCTGCACTTGCACCGGCTGGGCCGCCTCCAACAACAAGTACATCAAATGGATCCTTATCAGCAAGCTCTGATGCATCTGGAGCACTGCCTATCTTGGAGAGGATTTCCTCTAGAGACATACGGCCGTTACCAAAGGGTGCTCCATTGAGGAGCACCGTTGGTACTGCCATGATGTTTTTGCTTTCTACTTCTTCTTTGAATGCCGCACCGTCAATCATGGTATGTGTAATGCCAGGGTTAAGAATGCTCATCAAGTTCAGTGCTTGTACAACATCAGGACAGTTGTGGCAACTTAGGCTGATATAAGAGTCAAAATGATATTCGCCGTTAATGTTTTTAATTTGATCAATTACCTTTTGATCCACCTTTGGAGCTCTTCCACTAACCTGTAGCAGAGCTAATATTAATGAAGTAAATTCGTGTCCCAAAGGAATACCAGCAAAAGTTACCCCAGTGTCTTCGCCGATACGATTTACACTAAAACTCGGTGTTTTTGGTAGGTGTGTTTTCTCTACATTAATTTTGGATGACATAGCAGCTAATTCATCCACTAAAGCTAGCATATCATTAGATACATCATCAGCTCCTGCACTAACTTTGAGTAACACATCACCTTCCATAAGCTGAAGATATTGGGTTAATTGTTCCTTTATGTCTGCGTCCAGTATCATTTATCGTACTCCTTAAATCTTTCCTACAAGATCAAGGCTTGGTTTAAGTGTGGTAGAACCTTCTTGCCATTTAGCTGGGCAAACTTCACCAGGATTGTTTCTAACATATTGTGCTGCTTTAACTTTGTTAACAAGAATGCTTGCATCACGGCCGATGCCACCTGCATTAATTTCAACAGCTTGGATGATGCCGTCTGGATCGATGATAAAAGTACCGCGATCAGCAACCCCTTCAGCTTCGATTAGCACATCAAAGTTGCGAGAGATTGTATGTGAAGGATCACCGATCATTGGATAGGTAATTTTACCAATCGTTTCTGAGCTATCATGCCATGCTTTATGTGTAAAGTGAGTATCTGTTGAAACGGAATACACTTCAACCCCTAGTTCTTTTAGAGTTGAGTACTGGTTTTGTAGATCTTCAAGCTCAGTTGGACATACGAATGTAAAGTCTGCCGGATAAAAGCAAACTATACTCCATTGACCTTTTAGATTTTCTTCAGTAACATCGACAAACTGACCATTTTGATAAGCTGATGCGTTGAAAGCTTTTACTTCTGTTCCAATTAGAGACATAATTAATTTCCTCCTGCGTGTGTTTTTGAGAATTATAAATAGTTGGTTTCAGAACATCTATCCGAAACTCTAGTTACTTATATATCGATAATTATTATTTAACCATAATAATTATTATTTAACTATAATAATTCTAATTCAATATTTATTATCGTATAAAAGTAATTGTTTTGTCAAGGAAAATGCACAACTTTACCGATCGTTGTTTTAATTGATGGTTTTCTTTGATAATGGACTTTGCTTTTATTCTACCCCATCACTAATAAAATATTTCAATAGCTTCTGAATACTGTAACCTTTAATATCAAAACTTTCTTACCAAAAAATTTTGAATAAGATTAAACACTCTTTTCCAGTAGAAACGTGCACTCTACTTGGTCGGGCCGGCATGATAGTAGACGGCAGAGCCAGCTTCTTATATAAAGGGGGTAGCCTTACCTAAAATAACTGGCCGCCTTAAAGAGCGCAGCCAGTTATTCTCCTTATTCTTTTACAGGGTCCAGTTTCTCTTTTGAAAAAAACCAGCCACCTAGTGCAATCAAAATCAGCACGACATAGAAGATAGTCTTCCAAGCCACTGAATGGGCAAACGCTTCAGGCAATATTGCTAACGATGGATGTGATAATGTGTAAATAGCTAGTTTCACACCGACCCAGCCGACGATCATAAATGCAGCCACTTCAAGCCCTGGTCGAGTATGCAGAAGTTTCACAAACACATTGGCCGCAAAACGCATGATAATTAATCCGATCAATCCACCTGCGAAGATTACGATAAACTTACCGCCGTCTATGCCACCAATATTCGGTAAGTTCGTATCTGGAAGCGCCATTGCCAATGCAACGGCGGCAAGGATCGAGTCTACTGCAAACGCAATATCCGCTAGTTCCACCTTGAAAACTGTCGCCCAAAAGCCAGCTTTCTTCGTTTCCTTTTCCTCAGTAACATTTTCTTCACTCTTCTTTACTAGAAGCTTTCTAAATATATGGTTCAAGGCAATAAATATTAAATAAATGGCGCCAATCGCTTGGACCTGCCATACATCGACAAGATACGAAATTGCAAACAGCGAGCCAAAACGGAAAACAAACGCTCCTGCAAGTCCATAGAATAACGCTTTTTTCCTTTCTTCATCCGGTAGATGCCTTACCATAATCGCCAACACAAGCGCATTATCCGCGGCCAAAAGCCCTTCAAGCGCAACCAACACAAGTAACACCCAACCATACTCAAGTAAAATTGAAAATTCCATATGTCCTAACTTCCCCTCTTTCATTTTTTTAAATAGGTTACCCCATTAGCTTATTTTTTTCCTTAAGTGTTTCCGGTGATAGCTGAACCATCCAGTTCACAACAATTCCAAAAATCATCACATCATCCACTATTCCAATGAGCGAGAAGAAATCTGGAATCAAATCAAACGGAAATACTGCGTACCCAATCATGAATACTATTCCCATCACTTTTTATGAAGCTGAACTTCGCGTGAAATGAAGAATTCCCTTAGAAACGGAAGTACCGTCCAAAACTTAATGATAAATAGGAAACGTTTAGCAAATTTACCGACCGAACTCACCTCGCTTTTATTGAAAGTTGAAAAATAATCAAACAAAAAACCTTTACCAAAATACGGTAAAGGTTTGAAATTTTATGGTTATACCTTTACCCTTCTTCGGTAAAGGTCTTGCTAACAACATCAAGTTGCCAACAAAGCCGAGAGAAATTCTCTGAAATGACGACTTTGCTGTAAAAGCTACTCCCCTTTAGGAGAATATTCAATTATTTATAATTATTATACTATACATATCGCATTTTTGTCAAATAAAGTGGAACTTTCATCAGTTTTTTTCCTCCCACCTATTTTTTTCTTGATTCCCGCACAAAAATTGAGATCGGGATATTACAGCCTGTTAAACTGGAATGAAATAATCTTTACCACCTCTTATATGAAATCTTCAGAAAAAAATTAAAATGCAAAAAGAAGCAGAAAGCCCTGATACGAATGGCTTTCTGCTCCTAAGTGTGTTCAATATTGATTAAACAGTGCCAAACACCATTATCTTAGCTCTCAGTCGAAGTAGCCGCCTTACGCTCATTTCGCTTATGAATGATAATCGTAATTACGAACGCAACAACGATGATGCCAAAAAATGCTGTATGCGGGATATGGATTCCAAATACACTTAATAGCATTTTAAGAGCGATAATGCCGATTAAAATGAAAGCCGTATTTTCAAGTTCAGGAATTCTATCAATTAGATTTAGGAATACTCGAGCTACTGTACGCATTAATAAAATTCCAATCATACCGCCCAATAATAATACCCAAACTTGATCCGAGATTGCGAAGGCTGCCAAAATCGAGTCAGCCGAGAACGCGATATCCATTCCTTCTACCATAATGACTGTTGCCCAAAACATACCAAATGTACGGACTAACCAACTGTTTTTATTGAATTCTTTTACTTCATCATCCCCGCCGGATTTTTTCCGGAAATGACTAAAAGCAATCCATCCAAGATAAAGTGCACCTAACACTTTAATCCACCAGAAGTTAACTAAGTATACGCCGATTCCGATGAAAAGGAATCTAAAAACATAAGCACCTAATAGACCATACATCAATGCTTTTTTTCGTTGTTTTTCGGGAAGATGTTTAACCATAACTGCTAGCACAAGTGCGTTATCAGCTGATAGTAACCCTTCCATAATAATTAATGTCCCGATTAATCCCCAAGAAACAGGATCTGTTAACACTTCTCCCCACATTTGCCAGTCGAAAAATAAAGCGTACGTACTAAACATTTGGTTTAAAATTTCCAAAAAAATAAAACCTCCCTAAAATATTGGACTCTAAAATCAGCTTGGATATGAAAATACAGTACCTTTCTTTTTAAAAAGGTACGATCACAATCCATACCACATCCCACAATAATCACGCCAACGTGATTTGTATAGTCTAAATCATACCATGAGTAAGGGAGTAGGACAATTATTAATTACTTTTTTACAAAAAAATAACACCATTCCCTTTACGAATGGTGTTAGTATCTTTAAATTCCCACTTATTTATTACTCCTGCGTAACTCTCGGTAAGTTTCACTGTATCTCACCAATCGGGATTTCCAGGCTGTTCAACACTCTTTTGATTTCTTACCATAAGGTGGATATTACAGCCTGTTAAACCCGGATAAAATTTCCCTCTTTACAATCCATCATTACAATTTATAATAAGAAGTAATAGTGATAAACTAAAAGCTGCATGGCAAGTTTGCGGCAGGTGGATTTTTCTTAAAGTTTACAACTTTACTTTTCGCCACCCATCCTTTATTAAGGGGATGGGTGGCTTTATTGTTTTATAGGAGGTTTTTTTAATGGGTATATGGAAATATGCTTTACTAGTCTTTCTTGGTGGCTGTTCATACGGAGTTATCTCGTCATTTGTTAAATTAGGTTATAAAAATGGTTATGGAATAGGCGATTTGACGGGCAGTCAGTATTTGCTTGGAGCCGTTATGTTATGGATCATTACGATCTTTGTCCCCAAAATTAGGTTAAGTGTTAAACAATGGCTGATTTTGTTGATCAGCGGGATGCCAATGGGTTTAACTGGGATTTTTTACAATAAATCACTAGGATATGTCGATGCTTCTTTTGCTATTATCCTGCTTTTGCAATTCACCTGGATCAGCATTATTTTACAATACATTTTTGATAAGAAAGTACCGGAACGTAAGAGTATTATTGCAACGGCAATCATTCTTTGCGGCTCCGTTTTAGCTTCAGGTTTTTTAAGTAGTGATCTCACCTTTTCACTTGTCGGAATCGGCTGGGGACTGCTTTCGGCATTATCCTTTGCTACCTTTATTTATGTAAGTGGTCGTGCAAGTCTTCCGATTCATCCAATCTACAAAAGTGCAATCATGACAACCGGAGCGGCACTTCTCGTATTTACCGTACTTCCACCAGTATTTCTCCTAAACGGAGCATTGGCGGATGGATTGCTTAAATACGGTCTTCTTATTGGTTTCTTCGGTTCGCTCGTCCCTCCACTTTTATTTAATATTGGCATGCCAAAAGTAGGCAGTGGCCTTGGCACCATCCTAAGTGCCTCCGAACTACCAACAGCCGTTCTCATGTCCACATTTGTGCTACACGAAGTGGTCACCCTCTCTCAATGGACTGGTGTAGCAGTAATTCTATTCGGGATTGCCTATCCGAATTTTCAAAGGAGAAGACTTTCTTCTCATACCTAACTTTTTAAAATTCTTGAAAGAGGATGTTCCAAAAGGATCTGACCCAGCATCACTACACAGTTTTTCGAGTTACTTACACTCCATCAACTGTATGTAATAGTGGTAAGGTCTGACCTTTTACTTATGGAACATCCTCTTTCTTCTATTATTATTGATTTTTATACTCGTCATGTACGCGCGTACTTTATTATTTAACTTTTTGAATCCATTCCACAAAGTTATTCATTACTGTATCTAAGAATTGAATCGTCGGTTCATGAACTAGGTTTCCAGATTCATTAATTTTTTCGTGTACAGCTCCGATAAATACTTCGTTCCCAGGCAGAGTGAATGCCGAAACGCCAGGTGAGTTTAAGATTTGACGAAGTTGCATTTGAGCACGAACTGTACCTAGTGCACCTGGAGAACACCCAACAATCATGACTGGCTTATTCACCATTACTTTATCCACCCTCGAAAACCAATCAATGGTATTTTTCAAGAAACCTGATATGGAATGGTTGTATTCTGGTGTTGCAATTAAGATTCCGTCACTATCCGTGATTTTTTTCTTAATGTCTGTTACTACGGCGGGCGGGTTTAACTCCTCATCTTCATTGTACATAGGAAGGTTTTCTAGTGGCAAAATTTCAATTTCGACCTTGTCCGTATATCTTTTTTGCATAAAGGCAGTGATTTTTTTATTATACGATTCTTTACGGTTACTCCCTACAATGGCTACTAATTTCACGATAAAATCCCTCCCTATTTTTGCCGAACCAAAACGGTACAGTTTCACACGAAATTGACGAGGTTTTTTTAGTTTAACTAGGTCTTTTTAGATTGTTCCAAACATCCCAAACAATATCTTTTACTCGTCAGTAGTAGTTTGCCTCACATCTTCCACTTTAAATCATGTAGAGAATTACACTGAACTGAATGTGAAAAGAAGCGAAATCATCTTCTTATAAAGTGAAACTTCAATCAGTGGGGGTTTTCTTCATCCCCCACTGATTGTTAGTTGAACCAATCGGGCTTTTACGGGCAGTTCCCCCACCTACGCTTCTTCGATTCCTCTAAGCCTTGAGGTAGGGGTTTTACTGCCCGTTAATGCGGGGTAAAGGAGGTTCAAAAAGTCAGGTAAAAACCGCTGTCGACTTTCTCGAACAATAACAGCTCACCAAACAATAGTAGCTAGACTCAATGTATATGTTATAAGTCGAAAAAATTGATTTGGTGCGATTTACTCATTCTTTAAATTAGACAGTCTTTTGAATAACTCTTATTTCTGGACACATACTAAAGTTGAATGTGTTTTTTTATATAAGAGGAGGAATGAAAATTCATGCAAAACCAACAAGGTCCCATGCACCAAAATATGCATACAGGCGCTGTGCCTCAACAACTGAATCATGGCGGTCATGAAATGTTCGATGTTCATGAAGTGTTATCAGGAACAATTGGTACACTCAATCAATATATGCTTTTACGCCAACATGTAAAAGACCCCGAACTTATGGATATATTGAATCACCAATATCAATTTATCCAGGATGAATACAATATTACAGTTGATTGTTTCACAACCGGTCAGGATCCGCAGAAGCGGACTCAAAGTTATAAAATGAAGCAAGGTAATGACTTCATTTATGGGTTAACACCAACCCAGCCGAAGAAACCGTTACAGTCTGTAACAGAAATCACCGATGAGTGCATCTCCGGGTTAATGCTCGGAGCTGTAAAATCATCTGCAGCCATGAAAGCAATGGCCGCTTGTGAAGTGACAAATCCAGTGGTCCGTCGGGTGCTCGCAGATTCGGTTCCCAACTGTATTGAAATGGCATACGAGATTTCCATTTATCAAAACAAACATCATTATTATCAGGTCCCACAACTAGCACAACAAGATATGCAGCAAATGATAAATGCCTTTGCGCCTAGTCAAATACAACCGAATAACGGGATGGCTCATTGACCTTTAATGAGATTATTTCCTTTTAGATGTGTCTAAAAAAGAGTCTGACCTCGTACCCTAAATCAATATGTAGTGTTTCACACACTCATCTTATACTGTATTTAGTTGTCGCGGGGTTTGACCCTTCTTAGCTAGACTTTATTTCTCCTTAACACGGTCCATTTTCATGTCAGCTTCCAACAGGTTTAGCCATTGATGAAGTCATGAAACCAATAATCACAATTGTTAAGCTAGAAAAAAGAAACACTTTCAGTCCTAATGCGTTATATGCGACAGCAACAATTAAACCATCAATGATGAATATAACAACTCCAATATTTAATGAAAAGGCTTGCGCGATAAATTGAGCTAACAAGTCCGTTCCGCCTGTGCTTGTTTCGTATCGCAGCATAAGCCCAATTCCAATTCCAATGAATATCCCCCCAAATAGCACACTTGTAACAATAGACGGTGAAAATTGGTTCCGTAAAGGAGCTAACCAATCAATGAATGTCGAAGCGACAATCAATCCAAGAAAACTATTATAAAAATACTTCCTTTCACGACACCAAGCATATATGCAAAGAGGAATACTTAACAGCAACATACAAAGCCCGGTCGGATATTCAAAGTAATAATGAATTATGAGGGCAATACCCGTAATTCCTCCATCCAACAAATGATGTGGTACTAAAAAGCCGTTAATTCCAATCGCTATCAATAAACTACCTATAATAGTAGCTACTATTTTCTGAACGATACGAATCACCTTTTTTGAATTATTTAACAATTAAATATATGTCCAAGCCCTATTTTTAAGAATAATAAAAGAGGATATCCCATGAAAAAAGTAAGATTCCGCAACTACAGATACAGTAGACAATACTTGCATGTAGTTGACGAATGCAAACTCTTTAGAGACAACCTCGCATTATTTTTCCTATTCTTTTAATAAATAAGCCACTTTATCAATCGCTTCTTGTAGCTTTTCACTATTTAAGCTATACATCTTTTTCGCTTCTTTATTTTCCGTTCCAAGTGCGAATAATTCGATGTCTGCTTGGCACTTTTTCATAGTTGCGAATAATAACGGTTTTTCTTGAGGAGATGGCACTTGAAGTTTATCATCATAAAGATCGACGGTTAATTGGCCATAATTATCGACTTGCCCAAGAAATACATTTTCAAGAAGCACCCCGATTTTTTCCAACTCAGTTTGTAACCATAATCTACTTCGACCAGCCGTGGACAATGGCTCTTCCAGTACTTTTCCATCCATGATAACAGTCTGGGGTTCCTTAATAGGGGCAACAGCCATATGTAAATCCTTCGCAGTCAATGGTTGATTTTCTTTTTTAACCAATACACTTAAATCTCCAGTGGCCTCTAATACGGCAAACTCCACATCTGCCACCTGAAAAACATTATCTTTTCGGAGAAGTGCTAACAATTCATCAATCGTATATCGTTCTTTTTTTAAATTTTCTTCCATGATTTTTCCATCTTTAATAAACACGGTCCCTTTTCCTTCAATAAAATCGCGAAAGCTTTTACTTTTTAATGAAATTAAACCAGCTGCGAAAGGGATAACTGCAAAAGTAAGGATGGATAATACTCCTAAATAAATGCTTTGTTCAAGACCTGTAACAACTTCCGCTCCTAAACTGCCTATTGTGATTCCAATGACGTATTCAAAGAAAGATAATTGGGATATTTGCTTTTTACCTAACCATTTAGTCACTAAAAACAAAATAGCTAGAAATAGTAATGAACGTACAATGACTTCTAACCAATCCGGCACTACTACACCTCCAACTATGATGCTTAAAAACCTTTATATTGCGTTTCTTCCACTTCCAACTCAATAGCTCGTTGCTGCAAATCCGCCACGACTCCATTCACTATGACCATTGTCTCGTGAAAGATGCGTTTCGATTCTTCATCTGGAGTCCGAATCTCTAAGCTGGATAAATTGGCTTCAATTCCTTTAAGACTAGCAAGACATTGCTTCACTTCTGATCCGATAGTCACATGCGCATCCTCCTTTTTCTATTGGCAGTGGTTATGATCATCATGATTCCTATTCAGCTTCATACTCAATCGACACGGCATGGGCAATTACCGGAATTGTTTCTTTTTGCTGAAATGTAAGAGGTGATAACAATGCACCTGTTGCGACCACCAGCAATCGTTTAATTTCGCCTTTTTTCATCCGGTTTAACAGATGACCATAAACAACCGTAGCTGAACATCCTGCACCACTAGCCCCTGCCAAGACTGGTTGTCCTTCCCGATAAATCATTAACCCACAATCTTGATACTGATCATCACGGACTCGTATTCCATGCTGGTCTAATAAATCCAGCGAAACTTCATGTCCAATTCGACCCAAATCTCCAGTCACGATTAAATCATAATAAGCTGGATCAATGTTTCGTTCCCTTAAATGGGCTTCAATCGTATCAACGGCTGCTGGCGCCATTGCCCCTCCCATATTGAGTGGATCTGCAATCCCCATATCAATTACACGACCAATTGTAGCTGATGTGACTCTTGGACCAATTCCAGAGTCACTTAACAGCGCCGCTCCCGCACCAGTCACTGTCCATTGTGCTGTAGGGGGTTTTTGTCCGCCATATTCGGTTGGATAACGAAATTGCTTTTCAACAGCCGCATTATGGCTAGAAGCTCCCGTTAATAAATACTTGGCTCCTTTTGAATTCACAAGAAAAGCGCCTAATGCCAACCCTTCCATAGAAGTTGAACATGCTCCAAATAATCCAAGATACGGTGCCCCAATTGTTTTTCCAGCAAAGGTAGTTGGAGTAATTTGGTTAATTAAATCTCCAGCGAGAAGAAACTGAATTTGTTCTTTTTGAAGTTCTGCTTTTTCTATCGCTTTTTGACAGGCTTCTTCCAAAAGTACTTTATGTGCTTTCTCATAGGAATCTTGTTGCAACCACAAATCTGCGTGAAGAAGATCAAAGTCGTTCGTAAGTAATCCGTCTGCTTCAAATGGACCGCCAACAGTTCCTGTGGAAATAATGACCGGTTTTTGATCGAATACCCAAGTCCGCCTTCCTCTCAGCATAACAAGTCACCCCACTGAAACAGCGTTCGCTTCCGATACTCCTTTGGAACGGATGCCAGTTGCTTCTTTTTATGATGTAACATGCGTACAACGCCTCTTTCCACTCAATTGTTGCTTTCGATTTTATGCTTAAAAAAGGGAATGTCCTAAAAGTGACTGAAACCTCACAATCCATACACAGTTAATCGTGTTATATAACTGTGTATAGTTGTTGTGGGGTCTGACTCTTTAGTTTAGGACGGACTCTTTTCTACTGGTCATTATTGTTTATATTGAGGCTCTTCTTCGATGATTTGTTGGACTCTTGGAGAAAGGGTATCGACAATGGTTTGTGTTTGTTGGGCAGCTTGTTGATACATTTGTTTAGCTTGTTGATTATCTGTTGCCAATGCAAATGTTTCAAAACTAGCTTGAATACCTTTTAAACCCGATAATGTTTGTTGTACTTGATTAATAACAGTCATGTAAAAATCCTCCTTTGCTTTAATCATTACAAATGATAGAATGCTTTATCTATGATCAATTTATGAATCCCAAATATATCCACAGGAGGAATCTTACCTTTTCCACATACTTATAACCATCTTTTACTTCTAAGCCTATTTTTTCGGACAAACTTCTTTAGTAGTTAGTACACGTAAAGCATCCCGAACTTTTTTTGCAAAGGCAATCGGTTCATCAATCGATTCAAAATGCATAAACATAAGACGGGGTTTATCAAATAACCAGTGGTTATGGACAGCGGTTACGATAATATCATGTTCACGAAGCTTACTAATGAAACGATTAATCTCAGTTTGAAGAATGACAGTTTCCCCGGTACAAAGAGCCAATCCGTCGCTTGTCATCGATTCAAAAGTAAACATTTGCGGGATTAATAAGAAGGATTTGCCCTTTCTTCCACGAACAATCGGTTTGATATTTGTACGAGATTTCATTACCATACACATTCCATTTTCAGATGTATGAGTCGCTCCACCAAGAATGTTATTGAATCTATCACAAAGGTTAGCTACATTTGTATCATGAATCATTCCTCTTTGTGCAACCCCCACGTTTTGGGTAATCAACACCGACATCGCATCCTTAACTTTCTTTGCGAATGTGATTGGATGATCAGTTGATTCGAAATGCATATACATGAGACGTGGTTTATCAAAAAGCCAGTGATTGTGTAGAGCCGTTACAATAATCCCATGCTTTCGGAGCTTACTCATGAACGGATTGATTTCTTCTTCAAGAATTACGGTCTCACCAAGGCATAAAGCTTTTCCTTCACGATCTATGTTTTCAAACGAAAAAGCTTGGGGAATAAACATAAAGGATTCCGCTTTCCTACCTAGTACGACTGGATGTAAATTTGTTCGCGATCGAGTCGCCAAACAAACGCCATTTACTACACTAGGTGTTGAATCAAGAATTTCCGCGAATTCTATACACAGCTCCGATGGATTTTGGTCCATATTTCTCATTAGACACTACACCTTCCATTATTTAGATTAGGACTAGTGGAAAAATTAGTTAACAATCAAAAAAAGAAACTATCCATTTTTCCTCCGCAAAAAACACATACAGTGTAGGGTATGCGAATTTATGAATGCGGTCTAGGCCCGTACCTAATAGAAAAAGATTGATGTAGTCAATACCATTGAAGACTATTCACGTATATAATCCAAGAGCATAAAAAAGGCCGAACCAAGGTCATCGGATCTTTCCGACACCTGATTCAGCCTTTTATTTTTTACTGTAAATGATTTATTTTACTTTCAAGTTCGCTAATAACTTCATTTGCGGATAATCCGCTCGCTTCAATCACCGAACCCTTAGCCGAAGCCTCTTGTATGCCCATCATATTTGAATCTAGTCCAGTCACAACACAAAAGTCTACGTTTTGTGCGTCAGATTCCTGTTTTAATTCAACAACATCATAGCCCTTTTCACGTAACGCTTCGGAAATATTCGTTAATGATCCTTCTACAGCAATTTTTTGCATAGTTACACCTCCTACTTGCTAAGCTTTCCTTTTTTAAGCCCTTGTATGTATACATTTCTTATCAAATTGAAAAGTGCATCAGGCAAAGTTCCGCCGAATATCTTCTAAAAAAGTTTGAACCGAGGGAGCTAAATAACGATTTTTCATAAACGTTAAATAAACAGTCCTTTCTAATGCTTGAGAATCAATCGTTTTTCGGACAATTGAATCATCCTTTGGACCAGATAAATAATGTTCGGGGATAATAGTAATCCCCAGATCTTCTCTCACTAATGATAATGCTGCAGTAATGGTAGCTGGTTTTACAGGTCATGGCCTTGGAGCTACACCAAATGCAATGGCTAATATGGCTACAGTGACAGAGCGCTTTGGACCTTCACGAAAAGCATACCTCGTCGTTCCAATTGTAGGAGCCATTCTTATTGATGTATTTGCCATGCCGATCATTATTACGACGATTAATTTATTTGAATAATGAAAAAAGGGTCTGTCCGATAACGAAAGGGACAGGCCCTTTTAGATTTCTCCCTTTCATACTTGCTCAACTCCTGTTGATATCAATCTCTTCTATTCCTATCGTATCATGACGTTTAATTTTTCCTATTTTATTTTCCGTTACGGTTAACCCATGCTTGTTTGCAAATCCAACCAATTCCTTTTTAAAACATCACCATTTTATTAATATCTACTGAAAACTCGAGAAAAACTGTGAATTATTAAGAAAAACATAAATGATTCCGTTTTTCTTACCCTTGTTTCCGTTTTCTTCATCATTGTTACCGATTTCAATGACATTGTTAAAATATAGCTTATATCTGATAATAGTAATATAAGTTAGAGAGGAGATGACACATATGAAAAAGCTTTTAGAATCATTAAAGGTTGGATTGGATTGGTACGCGAAATCACATGAATTAATGCGGAGAAGATAATTGCAAAACTAAAAGGTATACATCCTAAAAATTTGAAAGGGGAAAACATAAATGAAGAAAATGTTAGACTCACTAAAAATCGGATTTATCTGGTACGCGAAATCACATGAACTAATGCGGAGAAGATAATTATTAAAGTTAAAAACGAACTAAACGGCCACGTAAACACCACAATAAAAAGCAAGATGATTTCTACTCAAATATCTAAAAAGTGATCCATTAACCAATTCTAAAAAGTAAAAAAGAGAATTGTTTTTTTTGCACTCAAAATGAATGTCGTGAAACTATCACTTCCCTTCAAGTACTATCAAAGCCCGTCCTCAACAGACATCATCGATTCACTGGTCTTTAACCTTTCGAAACTCAGATGGAGAGAAACTCGTCATTCGTTTGAAAGTATTACTGAAATACGCTATATCAGAATAGCCTAAGCGTTCGGCAATCTCAGATATTCGCAAGCTGCTCGTCTTCAGAATCTTTTTAGCCTCTTCCATTCGAAGCTCTGTCAAATAATCAACAAAATTTCGTTTTACTTGTTGTTTAAATAATTGACTTAGATAACTCGGATTGACATGCACCTTTTTAGCTGCTTCCTTTAAGTTGATTTCTCCAAGTGGAGTTTCCTGGATATATTGAAGAACCTTATCTATTGTTGAAAGAGGAAAGGATTCTTCTGCATGCCTACTCTCTAACTGAACTCCCATCCCTTTCTTCAACCAGCTTTCTAAACATTTTCTTAACTCTTCATCATCAATCGGTTTTAACAAATAATCAGTCACCCCTTTTCGCATAGCATCTTGTACAAACTGAAATTCATCGTGAACACTAATAACGATAATATCCACATGCAACTCTAAATCCCGTACTTGCTTAATAAATGTAAGTCCATCCATGATTGGCATACGAATATCAGTTATTACTAGATCTACATTATTTTGTTTGATCCAATCAAGAGCTTCCAACCCGTTATTGCATTCATGGGCAACATATATTGGGAGATTCAACTTATTTATTGTCCACTTAAGTGCGGTACGAACCCATCTCTCATCGTCAACCAGCAAGACATTTTTCATTCTTCCTCCTCCTTATCATATGCTTTCCTGATCGGCAAATGCATATCAACTGCTGTTCCAATGCCTTGTGTGCTTTGAATCGTAATCCCATACATAGAGCCAAACAAGTAAGAAATTCTTTGGTGAACATTTATTATTCCAATATTTAATCCGTTATTAGCTGTTGTTGTTTGTTCAATTTTTTTCGTAATCTCGTTTAGAATATTTTCCTGAATTCCAACACCAGTATCTAAAACGCGAATAACGATAGAAGATTCTGAAACTCGAACTACAGATAGGACAATCTTCATTTTCCCCTTAATCTGATCAAAACCATGCTTAAAACAATTTTCAACTAAAGGTTGCATCGAAAACTTCACGACCTTAAGATCCATTGCCCATTCCGGAATATCAAACATATACTCAAAACGATCTTCAAAACGAAACTTTTGTATTTGCAAATACATCTCACAAAACTTAATCTCTTCTTTTAGACTTACCGTAAGTGAGCTATTTTTAAGATTATAACGGAGTAGCTTTCCGAGTGAAGATGACATGCAGGCAATGTCCTCCCGATTTTCCTCCAATGCCATACCTCTAATTGTTTCAAGTGAATTGTATAAAAAATGAGGATTAATTTGTGACTGCAGCATTCTCAATTCAATTTCTTTTTGATTAAGGTTCATCTCTGTTTCTTTCAACTTAGAAATATATATTTCCTCCAATAAATTGGATAGTTTTTCAACGGTATTATTAAAACCCATTGTCAATTGTCCAATTTCATCAGTAGACTCCACTCTTACCTTGCCATTGAGATTTCCAATTTCAACTTCCTTCATAAAATGTTGAAGCCGCCGAATTGGACGAATGATGCTATTTGCAAATCCGAATCCTATGAGATAAGCAAAGAATAGTGCGATTATAATGATCCAGGAAATAGTTTTTCCAATTTGAATACTTCCTTCCATTAAATCCCTGTATGGAACTGCTGTAAAAAACCTCCAGCCAATGTTTCGAGAAAAAGAATATGTAACAAAATCTTTGCGATCATTATCTAATATTCCAGATCCATCTTCTTCCGTTTTCAAGTTAGACAATTGATCGAATTCAACCTTTTTTCCTAGCTTAGAATAATCGCTGTGGTATACATAATGCCCTTTGGAATCTAAAATAAAGAAATAACCATTCTTACTTAGTGTCACCTTATTAGCAATTTCTTCAATCCTCCTGAAATTAATATCAATGATCAGCATTCCTACTGGCTGCAATGTCCTTGGATTATATAAACGCCTTGCGAGTGATATCACAGACTGCTCGTTATTATTTTTTAATTTTAACGTTCTGCTTACTAACATGACCATCCCATTTCTCGGTACCGATGAATACCAATACTCCTCTTTAATTTTGGTAGCAGGATAGTAGTTTTCTAAACCGAGCGTATCGATGACTTGATCATTATCTAAAATGACGGTAATATTTGATATATCTGCTCTAGAATATTCTGCCTCCTTTAAGATAGCTCGTGTTGCCTCCGTAAATTCCTGATTATTTCCAAATTCTTTCGTCTCAAATTTCAAAAAATTAGCAAAGTGAGGAGAGCTAATAATTTTTAAGCTGGCAATCTCAAAATCTTGTAAATAATACTCAATATGTGACTCTACCTGTTCAATAATTTGTTGGCTTGATTCCCTAAACTCCTCTTCTAATTTATCAGAAGAAAGTTTATACGAAATAGCTCCAACTGAAAGAACTGGAAAAATCACTAGTATACTAGACAATACACAAAGCTTTATTAAAAGCGATTGATTACTCAACAGTATGAATTTTCTGATAAAAAAAGAAAGTTTTCTCCATTGCTTCTTCATAACTTATCATCCTACCATTTAACAGCTTGTTTCCGTTTCCATACTTAATCTTAACCGAAATATCCAGCCAGGTAAATAGACATGTTTATTAGCTAAACTAATTATTTGCTATGCCTCTGTTTCATCAATTTTATCACAATTTCTTTAGGAACTTTTTCATGCACAAATGAATTCAGCCTATCACTATACATTTACAATTCGATCATTCCGTAAATAAGGTTTGTTCGTTTTCCAGGATACCATATTAAAATCCCCTTCTTCGCTTAAAAGCTTAAAAGGGGATTTACCAATCCTATTAATCTCATTTTAGTAGAGCTTTACTTTGTCTCAACTAACGCATTCACTTTAAGTAAAAATCGTTTTAACATGACAGCTGTTTGAGCGCGAGTTGCTGGTTTCTTTGGTTGGATTTCATTCGCTTGCGTTCCTTGGATGATTCCAAGTTGAACTGCCAACGCTACATCTGCTTTCGCCCCATCACCAATCGACTGACGATCTGTAAACTTAGCCAATACTTGATCAGCTGTATTAGTCACTTCTTTTTTCTCTACAAAGTGATAGGCACGACTGATCAGTACAGCCATTTGTTCACGAGTGATGTTCATATTAGGGCGGAATGTACCATCAGGGTATCCATTAATCAATCCTGCACTCACCGCCGCCTGTACTTCTTTTGCAAACCAATTATCTTGGTTTACATCACTGAAGTTTAATTCTTTGTCAACCTTTGTTAAACCAAGAGCACGTGCAAGTAATACTGTAAATTCAGCTCGAGTAATGTTTTTCTCTGGTGCAAACATGTCCTTTGTTTTCCCTTTGATGATTCCTTTTGTAGCTAATAATTCAATATCCGCTTTTGCCCAGTGATTTGTGATGTCCGCAAATGTCACTTTCTCGGGGTTTGGTTCTGACCCACTTTTATAAGTCAAGCCGTAGCCAAATTCGTAAGCTTGATTATTTTTGTCACGATAAACATAAGAGTCATCTTCATCATAGCCTGGCACGTCACCATTGTTGTTATCAATCGCTGCTTGATTAGCAGGAAGCGTGAATGGGAGTTTACCAGTCGGAGCGAAATCGCCGCGAATTACATCAATCAATGCCTCTGCTTTTACACCGAAAACAGATACGACGGCAGCTGCATTTTCTTCAATTTCCTCAATCAACCACGGGCTGCTCATATTAATTGTCAGAATGGTTGGGACCTTCTCCTCAATTGCTTTGATCTTGGTAACATCGATTCCTGTATCAGGTCCTAACGCCACTGTTAATGGAGTATCCGGACGATCCGCTACGGTGCTCGGCATCGCATATACTAGAGCATAGTCAGCAGCATCAAGATTGTCGGTCAATTGGATAGAAGGATCATACTGCTGGATTGATTTCTTCAAATCGCTACTTTTAGTATCAGCATCTGTTTTGGAGAAGACCTCAACATAAAGCTTCTTTCCTTCGAGTTTCTCGTCATTCAGAGGCAATGTATTTTCATCATTACGAAGAAGTACGACTGACTTACGATGTGCTTCATCTGCTTTTTCCTGTGAAATTGGATCATTTGCTACATTTTGTGCATTCTCTGGATTAACATAAGGGTTTTCAAATAGGCCTAAGTCCATCATTTCCTTCAACAGCCTAGTTACTGATTGATCGATTCTCTTTTCAGTAATTAAACCATCATTAACTGCTTTGATTAGATCAGTTGGATCTGCTTCTCCTGAAACAATATCAGTTCCGGCATTAATTGCTTTTGCATACCGCTCGGGCTTTGTTAAGCTTTCAACGCCCCATGGCATAGAATACATAATAGATGTATCGCTATTAACATATCCTTTAAAATTCAACTCTTCACGCAATAGATCTGTAATAAGCGCTTTGTTGAATGCAAAACCAACTTCTTCAAATTCCTTACCATCTTTTAATTGAGGTACACTAAATTCATTACTTGGATACGCATAATAAGGCATCATAGAAGTTGTTCCCGCTTCAATAGCTGCCTTGAAAGCTGGAAGATGGTACTTATATAGGCTACCTTCCGTCGGATAAGGATTGTATTTACCCCACTCATAATGCGGATCATGGCCATCATCACGTGCACCGCCGCCAGGGAAATGCTTTGTCGTTAAAGAAACGCTATGTGTTCCGAGCTCTTCACCTTGGAAACCTTTCACCACTGCAGTAATCATGTCAGCAGCTAAGTCAGGGTGTTCACCGAATGTACCGTTAATTCGATTCCATAGCGGGTCTGTGACAACATCCGCCATATACATATAGCCCTTACGAATACCGGTAGCCGTCCATTCCTTCGCAGCTATTTGAGCGAATTCTTTTACAAGATCTGCGTCACGCGTTGCCGCAAGGCCCAATTCACCTGGCCATTCTGAAAACTTGCCGGATGCTTCCATAAATCCGAAAGCTAAATTTCCAACATGATTTCGAGGATTTGAGGTCATGACAACAGGAATCCCTAATCTTGTATTCTCTGCTGTTTTTTGCAACTCATTGATCCATGTCGCCAAATCCTCAGCAGATGGGTTGTCACGAATAATTAAGTAGCGTAAATTACGCTCTTGTATACCTTTAGTAGCTGCTGATGCTGAGATAATCGGTGGATCAAACTCATAAAAATCTTGGCCTGGTACTGACCAACTATTAATCGTTTGTATTGAATCTTCCTCACAAAGCAGGCTAGCTTTGTCAGGGGCTGCGCAAGATTTGCTATTTCCCATATAATGTGAGGAAATAATCATCATCCCCGCTTTTTCCTCAAGCGTCATCTGTGATACCAGATCTTTTACCCGCTCGTCAATAGGGAGCTGCCAATTTTCATATTTGTCTAGTTGGCCGTTTCCATTTAAATCTTTGTATTCCTTCCCGTTAATTTTCAAATTTTGTTTGATACGGGCATCGAGTTTTGGCACAGATTTGTTGTTATCATCGTTAGCAGCTGATGCACGATCTACCCCTGCATATGGAAATGCAAGCGAGACTGTCAATAACGAAGCGAACGAGACTTTTGCAACCTTTTTAAAACGATTTGAGACTTTCCCCATTTTACCTTCTCCTCCTCATCTCTCTAGTAAAGCAATTACAAAATAACAGGAAGTAAAATTTCACTGCTATGTATTAAAAGACAAGATCACCTCCTTAAGTGATACACTTTATCTACGTTTCTATTAGTCCTGAGTAGGGACAAAGTTTTAGTAACTAAATTGAATTAGGACTATTCCTTTAATAATATTCAGAATTTTCTGACTTATAATACCAAACCCGTTTTGTGTAAGCGCTTAATAAGTATTATACGACTAGTGATCCGATTCATGTATATGGTTTTTTTTAGTAAAAATTGTGTTTTTTTTAGTATCTTAATATTAATAGTATAGGAAAAAACAAATAATTCTCCATATGCTACGCTTTAATTTATTTCGTTTTCTTTCCTCTAGTCGATTCTACTAGAAGAAATTCCAGATCAAAATTTGACCTGGAATTCTTTGATTAATTACTCACTCTATTATTTAGCTGCATCAACAGCATCTAATAAATCTTTATATTTGTCTTGATATTCAGCGATGACAGGTTTAACGGCCGCTTTCCATTCATTAAGATCTTCTACTTCAGTAAACGTTACACCAGCATCTTTTAATTTCTTTTCAGAATTTTGTTCCCACTTAGCCCATTCTTCTTTTTGGGTTGTTACGGAGTCTAGAGCAGCCTGCTTAACAATCTTTTGATCTTCTTCAGATAGTTTATTCCATGCCGTTTGACTGACTAATAGTACTTCTGGCATACGTTGATGGTGATCCAAGATAATATTTTTTGCTTCTTGATAATGGTTAGAAGAATCAAAACTTGGTAGGTTATTTTCCGCACCGTCGATGATTCCTGTTTGGAGACCACTAAATACTTCGCCATATGGCATAGGAGTAGCACTTGCTCCAAGAGCTGCAACTAGATCAATATTGACCTTACTTTGTTGAACACGGAGCTTTTGTCCTTTTAAGTCTGCTAAGCTTTTAACTGGCTTAGTCGAATAAAAACTACGAGAACCAGAACTGTAATAAGCTAGTCCTTTCATTTTTGATGATTCAAGACCATCCAACAATTCTGTTCCTGTTTCACTGTCTAAGAAATTCCACAAATGCTCATCACTTTCAAATACATATGGTAGTCCAAATACTGCGAAATCATCATTAAACTCGGCCAGCGGGCTAGAATTAATTCTCGTAAACTCAATTGCTCCGAGCTGAACCTGTTCAAGTACTGATTTTTCATCACCTAGTTGCCCTGATGGGAAAACCTCAATTTTAATCCGGCCATCCGTTCTTTCATTGACTAACTCAGCAAACTTTTTGTCCCCTATAACTGTCGGATAATCCACTGGATGATTATCTGCTAAGCGAAAAGTGAACTCCGCTTTCTTCGATTTGGAATCGCCACTTGCTGGAGCCGCGTCCTCTTTTCCACTACATCCAGCGAGTAAGCCACCAACCATTAATGCTGTAGCTAAAAAACCTGTAATATGTTTTCTTTTCATTCTCATTACACCCCTTTTATTTTTTTTAATTTATAATTTCACCTATGCCTCAAGTTATTTGACTACTAAACTCGGAAGCCATAATGTAACTTCAGGTATATAGGTGATAATTAACAGAACGACTAGTAATGCATAGAAAAATGGAAGCATGGCTTTCGTTCCTTGTTGAATGGAAACTTTCCCAATCGCACAGCCAACAAACAAGACCGTTCCTACAGGCGGTGTCAATAATCCAATCCCTGCATTCAGGATAAGAACAATCCCAAAATGGACAGGATCCATTCCAAAACTTGTTACAACTGGTAGAAGTATAGGTGTCATGATTAAAATCATTGGCGCCATATCCATTGGCGCACCTAGAAGTAGCAATAAGATATTAATGATTAATAGAATAACAATTGGATTGTCCGAAAAATTCAAGAACAAATCAGTTACCATAGATGGAATTTGCAAGTAGGCCAGAATCCAGCCGAAGGAAGCGGATGCTCCAATCAGGAAGAATACCATCGAAACCGTTTTTAAAGTTCGTTTCAAAATATTCCAAATACTTGAGATTGGAGCTTCTCTATAAACAACGAATGCCAGAATAAAAGAATATAAACAAGCTAGTGCACCTGACTCAGTTGCTGTAAACCATCCACTCATGATCCCGCCTAAGATAATGACTGCAGGGCTTAACGAAAGGAAACCGTGTAAAAGAATTCCGGCCCACTGTGATCTTGGTATAAGGTCCGATTTTTCATACCCTCGTTTCCTTGCAATAATATAAGCAGTAATCATAAGGGCAATTAACATGATTGCGCCTGGTACGATACCAGCCATAAATAAACTGGCGATCGATACCCCACCTGCTGCTAAAGAATATAATACCAGATTATGGCTCGGCGGTACGACTACCCCTTGAATAGCTGATGCAATCGTTACCCCAACCGCATAATCCGCTTCATAGCCTTTCTTTTTCATCATTGGTATCATAACAGAACCGACAGAAGAAACATCCGCTACTGCAGAGCCTGAGATATTACCGAAAAATAACGAAGCTACACTGTTTACCATAGCCAAACCGCCACGAATTCGACCGACCAACAAGCCTGCCAGATTTACAATCCGAGTAGCCAGCCCCCCTGCGCTCATTATTTGTCCCGTCAAGATAAAAAACGGGATAGCAAGCAGTGAAAAGGAATTCAACCCTTGAATCATTTGCTGACCAATAATTGGCATCGGTATACCTAAATAAATAACCGTTATCAATGATGAGGCAACAAGCGTTAGAGCAATCGGAAAGCGAAGTAATATTAATAGTACAAAGCTTGAGAGTAAGATGATGACCGCAATCGTATTCGTGTCCAAATTACATTCCCTCCTCCAGATCTTTATATCTAGTTGTATCTTTATTGAACAAGTGTAGTAGGGAATAACCGCATATCATAATACCAGTGATTGGCATCGCAACATACGTAATACTGCTTGGAAGTTTCGTTGCTGGAAGAGTCGATTCCATCATCAGTACAGTAAAGTCCCACCCTTGAACGACAAGGTATAAACCAAAAGCAAAAATAGAGAGACTAATAACTTTATCTAATACTTTGTTAAAGATTTTTGGAAATAGATTAGTAAAAGAATCAATCCCTAAATGGATATGCTCTCGAAATCCTATCGCAATCGCCATAAAAGCAAACCAGCCAAGCAATAGCAAGGTCACTTCTTCTGACCAAAAGAAAACAAAGTTAAATAATTTCCTGGTCATCACTTGAGTCGTAACGACTAGTACTAAGGCAATCAGAGACGTAAGGGCGAGTTTCTCAAAAATAGAATCGATGAAAATCCCCACTTTTTTGATAAGTTTCATGTGCTTCCCCCCTATTTTATTGATATTACTTGTTCCCCTTTCCACAGAAAACGTTTTCATAAGCTAATATTACGAATAATTAGCATGTTTTTAAAGAGAGTTTTTTTAGAAGAATTTGTGTTTTTTTTAGGTGATAAGCTCTTATTTTCAAAATAAATATAGGTATATGTATCTATCCTCTTTTTAAAACCAGGAATTCCACATCAAATCCACACCCTTATTATGAAAATATTACCATAAAAAATTTAGTATCCATCATCAACATTTCTAATTAATGCCTACATGTCAAAATATGCGCCACCTTTAATCATAAAAAAAAGCGCCTATCAGTTTTTCAATACCGATAGACGAATATTTCTATTAAGAGTTAGTCTATTTTCTACTCAACCATTTCTATGCTTACGAGCAAGTACTACCATACTAAAAGTAATGAACAAGAAAGCAACAAAAGCTAGTAAAGGGATTGTAATAAACCCTAACCAGTTAATATATTCTCCTGAACAGGGGACACCGCTCGTACACATTTCGAATTGTTTGAGAGACGGAATTTTTTGAAGGCTGTAATGATAACCCGAAACCAGCATCCCCAAAATAGATAGAGGCAATATATAAGCATAAATTTTACTATTTCCTTCGTAAAAAGCCCGTCCTAAAAAAAACACCAATGGATACATGAGAATTCTTTGATACCAGCAAAGGGTGCAAGGGATAAAATGAAGATATTCACTAAAGAAAAGACTCCCTATAGTCGCAACGATGGAAATAATCCAGGAAAATAGCAATGGAATATTCATGAACTATTTCTCCTTTGTGGCTTCATCAACCATCTGTTCTAAGTCCTCAAATGTGTTTCCTGCAAACTTTTCCCCGTTAACAAAAATGGAAGGCGTTCCAGTTACATTCAATCTATTCGCAGTGGACATATCCTTTTTCCAATCTTTTTCAGAAGTATTCGCTTTAAATGCCTTAACGACTTTCGCTACATCAGAACTATCAGCGATTTCTGCCAATGTTTCTTCTAAAAATTTATCGGTAAACACATCCATTTTCTCATACTTTAGATCATCGGGTTGTTTACTATATAATAGCTTATGAAATTTCCAGAAGGTTTCATTTCCTAATTCTTTATACACCGTTTCCGCAAATTTAGCTGAACGGATTGAATCCACATTAATAAATGAAAAATTCATGAAATAAAATTGAACTTTTCCAGTGTCTATCAAATTCTCTTGAATGTGTGGGAAGAAATTTTCCTCAAAACTCTTACAGATCGGACATTTATAGTCACCAAATTGAACAATTTGAACAGGAGCCGTTGAATCTCCTATTACAGGCTGCGCTTTATAGTCGAAAGCAGCTACTTGATCTTTTCCGTTAGACAAAAATATCAAGCCGATGATACAAACTGCGATCAAGCCAATTACCCAAAAGATAAATTTCGATGATTGCTTTTGTTTCTTGTACGTTTGTTTTTTTGATTTTTTATTAGCCATTGTATAACCTCCATACTTTAAAAATCGCTTTTCTTTCATGATTTATACACTACATCACGTAGTGCAAATAGGTAAAAAAACATGGTGACAACTACTACAATTACGTAATCGTCACGAATATCATCCCCATTATGAGAATTAATACATAAATCGAGATTACCATCGAGGTCGTTTTTAGCCTGACAGGGATGGTTTTCTTAGGTTCTACTAATTGCTGTAATCTATAATTGACCGATTCATCCGAAAAATGAACCAAGACCGGGGTAGAGTTTCCCTTAAAATAATTCTTAATTAACTTAAACAAAGCACTGCTTAAGCCTAATTCAGAACCCATTCTCTGGATCGCATATTCATCAGCCAATAATTCGCTAATAATTTTATAATTTTGATATGACCATTTAGTTAGGGGAATAAACCAAATAGTTTGAGAGATTAGTTGTAGAATAAAAATCTTCAAGGAATCATCATTCTGTTGGTGAAAAGTTTCATGTTCCACAACAGCTTCCAGTTCATCACGATCCAATATCTCGATTAAACCACTAGAAAGGACGATCCTAGGTCTTCTAAATCCAAAAGTAAATGCGAGCGACTCCTTATGATCAATGACGATAATGTCTTGATGTAGACGCTCAAATTCTCTATTCAAAGCGGTAGTTAATCCTAGATTTTGTTGAGCAAAAATCACCTTTTTAAACCTTTTCAACAACATACATTGTCCAATAATCTTGATCAGTGTAATTAAGATTGTATAGGCTATTAATACATCCAATATTATCGTAACCAAAAAATAATAAAATGAATGTTCCCTAAACAAACTAATACAAAACTTAAAGACATTCACATGAAGGTTTACTCCAAACAGAAGGTGAGCGATGTACATCCCCATCTGGCTCCAGATTAAAACAGCAATCAAAAGACTCAATCCTATAACAAAAAGGGACCGTTTCTTCCACCACATCACGACTTATCCTCTTTAAGCTGTTTAATCTTTTGTTCCAATTTATCAAGCAAAGTTTGGTCAACTTCTTCCATAGCATCTAACATATGATTAATGACGATGCCACCAAATCCATCAAGCAGATTCTCTGTGATTTTCTTTGACTGATCTTTAATAAAGTCTTCTTTAGATTGAACAGGATGGAACAATGAGACCCTGCCTTGTATCCTCTTTTTCAATACTCCTTTTCCTACCAACCGATTCATCACGGTCATGACCGTATTGAAATTGATTGGTTTATCTTGATCCAAACGTTGTTGAACTTCCTTTATGCTTCGTTCTTGTTCCCAAAGGAGTTCCATGATTTTCGCTTCTAAAGGTCCAAAGAAGCGATTTAGCCCTACCTCATCGTATTTAAAATTATTAATATCCATACTCCTCCCCCTACACACTACACACTACACATTGTAGTGTATTAACTTCGCCATTTCAAGTTTAGTTAATTCATTAAATGACGATTTCAAAAGTTGATTATTGATTGTTTTCCGTAATGAAATGATGTTTATTATTAACAATGAGAAGCAGATTTAGGCTATGTTCTAATAATCAGTGATACTAGTAAAAAGAACGAAGGGAATCAATCATTTGTTTTTTAAATAATGGCAATGAATAATGACTTATTAGCCGATAGTATTCAAGCTTTTTGGTCATGGAACTATCGTGCTACATTGTCTAAATTTCCAAAAAAATCCGTTAGTTCACCTTGACATTTCTCTTTATGACTGTAAAAATACGGATAAACCATGCATCTACCTTATTCCAAATAGTGAACGACTTTATTATTTTGATAAAAGAAGGTGAACAAACTTACTAACATCATTCAAGATATTGACCGTTCGCTCGTCCATTTATAAACTAGCACTACTATTCTACATAATGACTTGTCTCAAAGTAATCGAAGGGCAATGGCTAAACTGGCCTAATAGTATTCCCTTTAATATCTAAACCATTTTTTAATGTCTCTTGCTATCAGTTCAATATTTTCTACCCTTTTAGCCGATTAAACGATTTCATGTTGATGAAGTCACTCGGGAAAATAGCGGATCTTTCGTTTTTTTTCATTAAAATAAAAAACCCTTAGGAGAACGCAGATCATGATCGTGCTATATAGCTTATTAATCATTTGTTATTTTCTGAACCTATTTATGCATTCAACATTCCTTTCCTATACCATCGGTATTCTAGCACTAATTTCTTTACTATTTTCCCTTAAATCTGCTAAAAACTTATATAAAGTCGTCGGTATTATTTTTTTTGTTGTCGGCTTTTTCATTTTTATTTACCAGCAAAGATCATTCACTGAAGTTCCACTTTACATGACTACAACTGTGTCGCTGCTTGCGGTGTTTTATGTTCTGCCGTTTATTAACAGTATCATCATTGTTGGCCGGTATGACCAACAAGTAAATAAGTTATTAAGAGTACGGATTCACCATTTGGGGCAATTATACTATCGCAGTTCTTTTGCCGCCTTTTTATTGGGTGGCTTTCTAAATATCGCAACCCTTCCCTTGCTTAAAACGGTCGTTCAAAAAAATCTTGTGGGAGAAACTCAAAACATCAAAAACCGATTTATTTCACAATCATTACTTAGAGGATATTCTTTAAGTCTACTAATAAGTCCAATGGAGCTTCTCGTAGTCCTAAGTGTTGAGTATACTCACGTATCTTATCCTGTTTATCTTCCTTGGTTATTTTTGATCACAGTCCTACTGTTTATCCTTAATTGGGTAATCGGGTTTAAGTCTTTTAAACGGTATGAATTACCTAACGAAACAAGTGCTCAAAAAACAGAGGCTCAATCAGCAACCGAGTTAGGGATTAACACACGCATGACTCGAAAAATCTTCTCACTTTTTCTCTATTTAATCGTTTTTATGATAATCATTGTGCTAGTCAATCACATCTTTGATATGGGTTTTCTTCAAACAGTCGCTTTGATTATTATTCCCTTTTCATTTGTCTGGGCTCTCTCCATTAGACGATTGAAATCATATCTCGCCTATTGCCTACCGTTATGGCAGATCCGAACAGTAGGTCTGACAGATAATATGGTACTTTTTCTATCAGTTGGTTTTTTTACAAGTAATTTAAATGATTCAATCTTTATGAACTACATCCAAAAACCGTTTGAATACTTAACAACCACGCCTATTTTACTTTTTGTATTTATTCAAATTTTGTTTATTGGGCTTGCGATGATTGGTTTTCACCCCCTTGTAACGATCAGTATACTTGGTGGAGTACTTGAACCAATTATACATTCAATAAATCCAGTTAGTGTCGGTCTCGTTTTAATGACCTCAGGCTTATCGACTACCATTGCCGGACCTTTTAATCTTTCTGTATCGTTAACTGCTAATCTGTTATCCATCAATTCATACAAAGTCTCGTTTTGGAATTTGGGATATGCGTTGATCATGAGCAGTATTGGAACAATCATTGCCATCATTTTATTATGATCTTTCGTAGCTATGTTACATCGTAAAAAGCACGCCATTTGCATTAACACTTAATTAGTCTTCTCAATGTACGAAAAAAACGATAATCATACATTGTCTAATATAAAGAAGGACGACCATCAATGGTCGTCCTTTTTCCTTTTGTTTATTAGCAGCAACCGCCAAATCCACCGAAGCCACAGCCGCCATTAACACAACCTGACATATATAAACACCTCCTTTTTAAAGGAGGTACTGAATGGGTTAATTTATTGTATATTTACAATATTGAAATGACACAAAACCATAGCGTTAGGCAAATGGGATACAACAATTAGATTTTGATACAAGTCTTATGAAACATTATGAAGCCTAATTAAAGGTGGTTCGATTGTGACCAATAGGTTCAACTCTATTGGATTATTAGCGTTAGTTTAAGGAAAGTAATTACAGGAAGACCGTACATTTACAATAATAGGAACCAACTTGCCGTTTTAGTTTGCCTTAAAAATAGCTGACATCGGATCAGCAGGGAGCATATCAATACATGTAGCAAGGCTCTTTAAAGTTGTTTCATTTCAAAATTATCAAAATATAATATCCTATAAAAGGAATATACTCTCAACCCACATTTCTTCCTCAAAAAGGCTTCTGGAACACTGCTAGTACTATTAAATATCATAGTTCTTACGTAATCTTCATGCAATTGAAATTGCGATTTCGAATACTGTATAACAAAGAGGGTGTTTCATAATTGTATTCGCATAAAAAGGAGAGGGATCACTATGTACCTTCAGCTGACTAAACTACGTATGCAAGCTTTTGAAAAACTAATAGGACAAAAAGTTGAAGAACAAGAAAACAATGCACTATTTAATTACTCTGTCGTCTTTATCGGCCTTGTCATCATATTATGGCAATCATTAGTATAAAAAATACCCCTTTTTTTGAAGGGGTATCTTCATGAATGACTACTATCTTAATTTAAACCGCCTGGCTTATTAAACATAGTAATCCGATTAAGTAACGTTTTGCTTGCTGGATTTAATCCAAGAATGTTAGTTTTTATACCATTTTGATGGAATTTTAGAACAACCTTATCAATAGCGTTAACGCCTGATTCATCCCATATATGAGCATTGGATAAGTCAATATCAACAGTTGTAATATTTTCTTGCTTGAAGTTAAAGGAAGCAAGAAAATCCGTCACTGAAGCAAAGAACAATTGACCTTCGATTTTGTATTCCATCTTTTGAAGTGATGAATGAACGACTTCTGTCACTTGCACTTTTGAAATTTTAGAAGCAAAGAAAATAGCACTGAGTATAATTCCAAGTATAACACCAATTGCTAAGTTATGAGTGATGACTACCGCAACTACTGTCACAACGGTTACAATAGCATCCGTTTTTGGAAGTTTGTGTAGTCGTGTTAATGAACTCCAATCAAATGTACTTATTGACACCACAATCATAACTGCTACAAGAGCAGCCAATGGAATTTGAACAACGATTTTATTCAAGACAATAATAAGGAACATCAAAAAGGTACCAGCAATGAGCGCAGAAAGACGTCCACGTCCGCCATATTTCGTATTAATGACAGATTGACCAATCATAGCACATCCTGCCATTCCACCAAAGAAACCTACAACAATATTAGCAATTCCTTGTCCCCTAGATTCTTTGTTTTTGTTACTGGTTGTATCTGTCATATCATCGACAATTTCAGCTGTTAACAAAGTCTCAATTAAACCAACGAAAGCTAATGAAATAGCATATGGGAATATAATCCGAAGTGTTTCTAAGTTAAATGGCACATCTGGAATGAAGAAATGTGGCAAAGTGTTTGAAATACTTCCCATATCCCCTATCGTTTTTACATCACTACCCGTATAAATGGCAATGATGGTAATCACAATAATAGCAATAAGTGGTGAAGGAATCGCTTTTGTTATTCTAGGAAACAGATAAATAATGGCTAATCCACCAGCTACCATTGCATACATAGGCCAAGATTCACCTGAAAATGACGGTAACTGTGCTGTGAAAATTAAAATGGCTAAAGAATTCACAAAACCGACCATGACAGAACGCGGAATAAATTTTACTAATTGTCCTATACGAAAAACGCCTAATAAAAATTGAATGATTCCTGTCAAGAGAGTTGCTGCAAGCATATATTGAATACCATGATCTTGTACTAATCCAACTAATACTAATGCCATGGATCCAGCTGCAGCTGAAATCATTCCCGGCCGTCCACCAACGAACGCAATCACAATGGAAATACAAAATGAAGCATACAGACCGACCATCGGATCAACGCCAGCAATAATAGAAAAACCGATCACTTCTGGCATTAAAGCGAATGCGACAACAATCCCAGCGAGAATTTCTGCCTTCACATTGGGAAACCATTCTGCAGTTAATTTACTACTCACTTTTTTCACCTCATAATTTATATTTATATGGCTTTTATTTTTCGTAAAAGTCAGGTTAGTTTTAAACTAAAATTAGTTTATCACTAACTTTCCCAAAAGGGAACCATTATGAGCCTTTTTTGAATACAGATTATGGTATAATAGAGGAAAATGTTTTAAAAAGTAGAGGAGTATGTATGTTAATAGGATATATGAGACCGTATCAAGATGATCCGAAATGTGCAGATCAACTACAAAAGTTAAAAAATGTCGATTGTACAATCATTATTGCAGAAGAACATGCATCAGCAAAGAGAAGAACACATCTTAAAAAGATGCTTCATAACCTTAATCGCGGCGATAAAATAATTATTACCAAGTTATTTGCTTTAGCTGATTCAACACATCACTTAGTAGAACTATTAGAAACCATTGAAAGAAAGGGAGCCTGTCTACAATCTCTTACTGAAGGGATTGATACAAGCAGCACTGATGGATATCATTTCAATGCCATCGTTAACCACTTACTTGAATTTCAAAGCGATGTGATAAGTGAAAAAACAAAACAGGGGATGTACGAGGCTAAACTAAAGGGAGTTTCAACTGGAAGGCCAAGAAAACCTGATGAAAATGTGAAACGGGCTATTACTATGTATCAGAGTAAAAAATACAGTTTAGCTGAGATTAAAGAAAAAACAGGAATTAGTAAATCTACATTATATAGATATCTTGAAAGTGAAATTATGTAATCTGTTTTAGTGTATATGAAACGCAATAAAGGTTCTAATGTACTTCTTATCGAATTCTATTTATAACTAGAATGACGAGAGGATGCGAAATAGATGAAAATACAAACCTATGAAAATCTGGAACAACGACTAGAAGAAATCCGACAGGCATTGAAAACAGAAAAGAATGTCCGTTTATATCAACGTTATCAAGTCATACAGTTTCACTTACAAGGATAGATTTATCGGGAAATTGCATCTTTGGTGAATCTTAATGTGAATACCATTAGTATCTACATCAAAAATCCCGGAAGCCCATGGCCTTCCGGGATTACAACTCAGTCATTCCCCCGGTGCTCCTCGACGGTTGACACCCGAACAAGAAGAACAAGTGCGAGAAGTAGTCTTGCACCAAACACCTGCAGAAGTCGGACTGAAAACTGATATGAATTGGACAAGTCCGTTGTTACGCGAATGGATTCAACGGGAATTTGACGTTCAGTATGCAGATCGTGGGGTGCTCAGCCTTCTTCATCGATTAGAATTTAGTCACACACGCCCCACGTACACACTAGCTAAAGCAGATCCCGTTAAACAGGAAGCCTTTCGAGATACGTTTCAGGATCTAAAAAAACTAGAAAATGGGGAAATCTAGAACGTTCTATTTCAAGATGAGTCGACGATCCGTGATTACCTAGCCATCGGATATACCTGGTTTCCAAAAGGAAAGCAGCGTAAAATTCCGACGTATGGTCAACACCAAATCGTGAAGTTACTAGGGAAACAGGGTCTGTTTTTTGTATGCAGAATCAATCGTTCGATGCTCTAACCTTCCTTCGCTTTCTAGAAAACGTCTTGAAAGAGTACCCTATGGGGAAAATCGTGATGATATTGGATAACGCTCGCATCCATCACGCCAAGCTTATTCAACCTTTTTTTAGAAGAGCATAGAGAACGGATAAATCTTCTTTTTTTGCCACTTCCATAGCCCAAATCTCAATCTAATTGAAGGCCTATGGAAGTGGTTAAAAACGTCTGTGGTGTACAATGTGTTTTACGAGCCTGTACAAGATATTCGTAAAAATGTTCCAGCCTTTATCGAAGAGATCAACCAAGTCCTGAAAACGATCATTGATCGGTTGTGTATTGTTTTATAGACTATTTAATGCGTTTCATATAGTAGCCTGGATTGGTAATTAAATAGATTCCTTTCGTGTTATACGTCTTATGTGCCTCTAAATATCTTTCAAAGTTTTCAATTTCAATAAATTCAGTATAACTATGAGGGATTTCCTCCTTTAATATAACCAGAGTTGGGTCCGATAAATATTGATTGATATCCTTCGAAACAAGATACATTTGCTCAAATGTATTTTCGATTTGTTTATCAAGCTGAGACACAGCAAATTGCTCATACTCATTAAATTGTTTATTCACGACTTCCCATATGATAGAAATCCAAATAAAAGCAATGGCAACAGAGCAACAATTAGAAAAAACAGCACCATCTTCGTACGAATACTGCCGAAAGAAAAGAATATAAATTTTACTATCCGTTGTTTAAAGATATTCCTCACGCCCATCACCTGATAAATAAAAATAATTAACCTAACCCCATAATAGCAAAATTCCAAAAATAAAGAGTATTTCTTGAAGTTTTTACTTAAGTTTCTTTTTATCTTTTTCGGGATTTATTTCTAGACACATAGAAAGTGTACAAACAAGGGAAGATTAACATAACTACCAATGAAGGTAAGGAGGCTTCATCATGGCCAAAAATGAAAAAATTAATCCTTCTCTTAAATCAAATTCGCTCGTTACGACGATTAAACAAGCATTTGAGATTAAAAAAAATCCCCTTCCATGGACAAAGGCGTTTTGTGCTGGATTATGTGCGGCCTTACCTAGTTTGATTGGCTTGATACTAGGGAACTTTCAATACGGCTTGTTGGCAGGAATCGGCGGCTTCACATACCTTTATGTTTTTAATGAGCCCTATGCACAAAGAGCGAAAAAGCTACTTTCTGTTCTGCTTTGCCTTACTTTTGCCGTTTTTTTAGGAACACTTGTCGCCCCTTATCCCATTTTGTCAGCGTTAATGATAGGTGGTATTGGAGCGATTGCAACTTTTATTTTTGGGACCTTAAAAATCCCAGGACCTGCCGCAGTTTTTTTAGTTTTAGGTTTTGCCATGACGACAGGAATGCCTATAGATCCATCGCTTGCTCCACTACGTGCTGGTCTTATTTTTCTTGGCGGGACTTTATCATGGCTGATTGCTATGGCCGGCTGGTTTTTCAATCCACATGGACCAGAAACAACGGCTGTAAAACGAGTCTATCGTGAATTGGCTTCTTTCCTCGATTCAGTCGGTACGGAAACATTTAATGACGCTAGAGAAAAAACGGTTGTAGCGATGAAAGAGGCAAACCATACACTTATAGCAGGATATATCTCTTGGCAAAGCTCTGATTTCTATAAACGGTTGTACTTATTAAATGAACATGCAAGTAGCATTTATTTGGAAGTTCTTGACCGATCAGTAGAAAAAAATAAGAAACTCCCATCAGAATTAGGAGAATCCGTCAGGGCTCTAACAAGCTCTATTGAAGCCAATAAGAAAAGCATCCCTGATAGCATTTTGCAACCAGATCAGGATGATGAATCCGTGGACCATTTATTCACAAGCGTTTATAATGCGGATGCGATCATGAATGAACCAATGTCCAAGATTAATCGCGAAATACAAATTACAAAACAGTCCGTAAAGACCGTTTTTTTAGGCGCTTTTGACAAAACTTCGATTGTCTTTCTGACTGCTGTCAAGTACGGAATTATTCTTACGATTGCAGCCCTGATTGCCTACGCATTTGAGTTTAATCGATCTTATTGGGTGCCACTTTCCTGTGCTGCAGTCCTGTTAGGTTCGACCATTATGAGTACCTTCCTCCGTGCAATACAAAGGTCAGTTGGCACCATTATTGGCGTTGTGATAGCGAGTTTCATTCTTTCAATTCACCCAGAAGGATTTTTTATCAGCATGATCATCCTGCTTTTAACATTCTTTACCGAACTTTTTATTGTACGTAATTATGCCCTTGCTACAATGTTTATCACCCCAAACGCGTTAGTGATGGCAGAAAGCACAACTCAGATGCATAACATGCCATTTTTCGCTACAACACGTATTATCGATATTATAATTGGTTGTCTGATTGGTCTTCTAGGGGTACTACTAGTTGGCCGGACATCTGCTTCTGGTCTGCTCCCTCATTTAATCGCAAAAACGATTAGAAGCCAAGCACAGTTCTTACTCATGTTGTTTTCTGAACAAAGAAAAGATTTTCATTTTGAAAAAAGCCGAGTACATATTAAAATGCATACCAATCTAACCAATTTAAGAACAGTATATACGACTGCTTTAGGTGAGCGTCCAAGCAATAAAAAAGCTTTAGAGTTTCTCTGGCCCGTGATATTTTCCATCGACCAGTTGGGATACTTACTAGACTCTTCCTTAAAAGACTTGGATCGGCCTGTTCTTTCTGAAGATAAACTTGCCCAATTTCTTTATATTTTAGAAACCTTGGCACAAACCGCCGAATATCATCGCCTATATGTAGAAAAGGACGTTCCTGATATAAATGGATTTTCCAAAATACAAAAGGAGATTATTTCCTTGCAAAATGCGATGAACGTTTGTGAAAAAAATCAATATAAAAGCTGAGTCCTTTCCAATATTAAAGGATCAGGCCTGTATTTACACTAATTTCTTCTCCTCTCCCTTTTTGCTGAATATTTCCCTTTAGTTTTAGGAATTATAATAGAGAATAAATTTGAAAGGGGTACAATCATGTATAACAAATGGTTTCTTATGTTAGCAGGGGTATCTTTATCCGTAATATTGATGGCGGGATGTAATAATAATCAAGAGCCGCCTCCACCAGAAAATAATGTGGAGACTCCAGCTCCAGTAGATGAAGATGTGAATGATACAAATGATTTGAATGATCAGGATAACGGCACAGTCCCAGGCGTGGATAAAAATGATAACATGCTTAAAGATGATGAAAATGATAATGACCCAGATCCAGAAGATCCAATTGAAGATCCGAAAGATATGACAGATCCAGATAATAAAGACGAGTAATTTCGAAAGAGGGTGTCCCATCAATTGGGGCACCCTCTCTTCTCCTTTAGAGTTCATTCTATTTGACGTACAAAAAGATTTTTATGTGATCGTTTTGGTCCATTGTTGCTAGTAAGATCTCTTTTACGTCCAGATTGTATGTATTCTTAACTTCATTGTTCAGCCATAATTCATCTTTGCCGGTTCGTTTTAATTCACTGAGGTCCATTTTCCCTTCTTTAATGACCGTACTTGGATAGTGAAAGGCTTTTGTTACGATTTGTAAATCGGAGGGAGTTACAGCTTGATATTGAGAATTTATAAAAAATGAAATGGTACCATCTGGTTCCCATATTGCTAGTGAAACTTTTTTCAGATCTTCAATTTTCTCCTTCCTTAATTCAGATAATAATACATCAATAGATATCCTAGCCTTAGATAAGCTTTTATAAATAATTTCTCCGTTTTCAATAAGGGGAAATGAAGGCGCCTCAACAAAGGTTCGAAGCTTGCTCCATTTAAGACTTAAAAAAATACCCATTACATATAAAAAAACCAAAACGATTGTCGTTGTCATAGACCCTTTCAAACCTAACTGTGGATCAGACAAAGGGTGAGCAATAATATTGCCAATTATTAATGCAATAACAAAATCAAGTAAACGTAACTGAGAAAGGGATCGTTGTCCCATCATCTTAGCAACAAAGAGTAAAAAGAAGAAAGAGACAATGGCTCTCAAGATCCACTGAATTGCGGTAAGTGATTCCTGACTCTGGAAAAAATCGATCTTAACTCACATCCTCAATTTATGCTATATCAGCGATTTATCCCGCATTAACGGGCAGTAAAAGTCCGATTGGTGAGATACAGTGAAACTTACCGCTGTGCTCTTCAGCGGTTTAGTTGAGGCCCACAGGATGTGGGTCACTCAGGCGTTGCCGCAGGACGCGGCGGACTTAGTCTGAGTTCGTTGAATCGGGTTCGTACTGTCGATTGATCGAAGCGAAAGCGAAGATCTTAGCGACAGTAGAACGGGACTAACAATCAGTGGGGGATGATGAACCCCCCACTGATTGAAGTTTCACTTTATTGTTATTATTAGCTAAATTGGCGACAAGTATGAGGATAAAATGAAGGGTATATTGGGAATAAGTGTAGATAAAAAAAGGACCAATAACGAAAGTGTCACCCTTGTAAGCATCTTCTTATGTAAAACATAGTGAATTCCATTAAGGAATACCTCTTTCACTTTCAACTGATAACGTGTGCGCATTCGACTAGAATTAGAGTATTGGAACATGATTTTATGAAACACGTCTTTCTTCATATCCCTTTACTATCCATGCTAAAATAGTATGAATGCAACAAGGTAAAATCAGGTTAAAAATACATAAAATTCAAAAGGGGATGCTTGTGATGAAAATCCGCAAAGCTTTAGAAAGTGAATTAGATTTGATTCGAAAACAAAGAGTACAAGCATATGAAGAACACTCACAAAGTGTTCCAGAAAGTCATTGGTTCGCACTAAAACAGTCGGTAACATCGGATGCCGATGTACAGCCAGGGGTAGAACGTTTAGTAGCTGATCTTAACGGAGAAATAGTAGGAAGTGTTGCTTTGTTTCCAGCTAAACTTGATGCCTATAAAGGTCTTGTCGATATGTTAGATTATCCGGAAATAAGAATGCTTGCCGTCTCACCTCAGGCAAGAAACAAAGGCGTTGCCTCGGCATTAATTCATGAATGTATTAAGTGGGCCCAGGTAAATGGTTCCAAACACATCGGTTTACATACTGCTGATTTCATGGAAGGTGCTATGCGGCTATATGAACGTATGGGGTTTGATAGATTGCCTCAGTTTGATTTTCAGCCAGCTGATGATGGGATCATCGTAAAGGCGTATCGTCTTTCAATCAAATAAGTAAACACAGAATTGGTACCGTGTGTAGCCATCATTAGATTAAAATTCCTAAAAAAAATTCAGGGAGAGCAATCGCTGACCCTGAATTTTTGAGCATTCGGTAAGTTCATTCATCCTAGATTCCCTTGAACTTCTTGCCTATAGATGCAGTATCGTTTCTTCTATAGGAGCATCCCTCTAAACAAATCCATTACCCAATTATGCGCATTTTCCGCTCCAACCACTTCTACTAATACCGCCTCACATTTTCCTTAACATATAAAGATTGAAACCTACAACTCCAGACCATTCAACAAATCTCTCAACGCTCTTACCTCATCCAGTGTTAAAGTGAGTCCCTTCCCCATTTTTTCATGTTCAGATGCCCAATCTCGCAGATCAAACTTTGGTTCTTTGCCGTTCCAGCTGATCAGATTGAGTTCTTTGTTCCATCCTTTTGGAGATTGCGAAATGGAACCGATATTTTCTTTGATTTCATATTTGATTTCTGCCATGAATATCCCTCCTAAATAAGCAATTAGTCTTTCTCTAAAACTTCTTTCAAATCGTCCTGAACACTTTCTTTTGCCAGCTCTACATTTGAGCGATAAGCAGCTCGGCAAATAAGGTGAGCCGCAACCGGAGCAGTTAGGAACACAAAGAAAATGCCCAAAATCAAGCGGATACTGAAATATCCATCAGTTATCCAGAAATAAAGTAATGTCCCGAGTAGTGTACAAAGGACACCGAGAGTTGAACTTTTGGACGCTGCATGTGAACGGGTATACACATCAGGTAATCGAATTAAGCCGACTGCGCTAAGAAAGCTAAAAAGCGTACCGACCAAAATAAGGACAGCAGCAATTACTTCACTTGATATGTTTGCGTTCAATGACAACACCTCTTTCGATAAATCTTGCAAAAGAAATCGTTCCGACAAACGAAAGAATACCGAGTATCAAGATGATTTCTAGTAAGGCATGAGTATGAAACAATACAGAACAAATGGCCACTCCCCCAATTAAGCTAATGCTTATTGTATCTAACGCCTGAACCCGGTCAGGCATGGAAGGCCCTTTTATTACCCGGTAAAGAGCAACCATCATAGAAAGGGTCAAGAAAAATAACGAAATCATCAAGATTAATTTGAACATTTACGAGTCACATCCTTAATGGCCTTCTCAAATACTATACTCGACTTAATAACGGCATCGCTAGATTCTGGAATGTCCATCGCATGAATGTAAAATACCTTCGAGTCCGAAGAAATTTCAACCACAACAGAACCTGGGGTTAAAGTTAGGAGTAAAGCGAGTAAAGTAACTTCCAAATCCCCTTCTAAATCCGTTTTCAAAGAGAAAATTCCCGGGGTAATATTGATCCTCGGCCGTATCACTTGTCGAATCACAAGCACACTTGACGTAATCAATTCCCGAATGAAGACGAGAAATAATTTCAAAATAGAAAGAAAAGTAATTAAATAAAAGGAGTGAGGAAAAAAACGACGCATCAGAAAAAGAATAAGCAACCCAACTAAATAGCCGCTAAAAAAAGTTAACACGCTCCATTCATCTTGAAGAAACATCCATAATAGAGCAATAAATAAATTGATTAATACTTGGAAAGGCATATTCATTCACCCCTTTCAATCATTTCAAAAAATACAGGACAAGCGTTAGACAGGCAAAATAAATGAATTGTAGCTTTATCTCGATATAAACTATCAAAGCACCTTTGGTAGCTTACGAAGAAAATAGAGATCAAACACTAAAGTTGTCTTACCAATCACAGTAAGCTAGACGCTGATTTAAAGACAGACAAATTAGATTGCCTACATTATTTCGGATACGTTTCCCAAGCAATAACTGACTTATCCTAAGGAGTTACATTTCCCCGAAATACCGCTTCGATGTAAAGCTTCGGATTCATTAAACTTTCAGCTGCAAGATTCACATATCCAAGAATCCCTTCTGCCCCTACTCCTAGAACAATGGTTGCAACCGTTAGAAGGCCAATTGGGAACATCAATCCCTTAGTCGTCCCTTTTTCCATTTCTTCACTTAAATAGGTTTCACCCCAAAAGCCGTTCATAAAAATTTTCATGATAGAAAACAAAACCATTAAGCTCGTAATGAGACCCATTGCACCGAGCCAATAGTACCCTGCTTCAAACGTCCCTTGTGTAATAAATACTTTGCCAATAAAACCACTCAATGGTGGAATCCCTGAAAGTGATAGTGCGGCGATAAAGAACATCCAGCCTAAATATGGATGTGTACCGATGAGTCCGCTAATTTCTTTGAGCTTACTTGTTCCAGTAAGATGAATCATCGTTCCTCCAATAAGGAAGATTAGGGCTTTAATAATCATGTCATGAATCAGATAGGAAATGGAGCCAGCCATAGCCACTGGCGTAAAGGATGCCAAACCTACCATAATAAATCCTACCCCTACCATGACGTTATACGTAAGAATTTTTTTAATATCCCAATAAGCAATGGCTCCGATGGCGCCTAACAACATCGTCAATGCACCCAAAACACCAATAATTAAATGAGTGATTTGCGGCTCATGATAAAATACAAGCGTGAACATACGAAATAAAGCATATATCCCTACTTTTGTTAGTAATCCTGCAAAAAGAGCAGCAATGGCAGTTGGCGGGGCACTATAAGAGCCAGGCAGCCAAAAGAATAGGAAGAGAGCAGCTTTCATACTAAATACAATTAAAAACAAAATCGCAACGGTTGTCATGAGTCCATCTTGTCCTGCCTCAGCAATACGCACAGACAGATGAGCAAGGTTTAAAGTCCCTGTCATCGCATATAAATACGCAATCGCCACCAGAAAAAGGAAGGACGAAACGATATTTGTCAGGACATATTTAATCGACTCCCGTAACTGTTTTTTCGTTCCCCCTAAGGAGATAAGAACATAAGACGAAATCAACATCACTTCAAAACAAACGTATAAGTTAAATAAATCTCCAGTCAAAAAGGAGCCATTAACCCCTGTAATAAGGAATAAAAACATCGGGTAAAAATATGACGCTTCTCGCTCTTTCCCAATGGAACGGAAAGCAAATAGTAAACAACATAACGAAACGAAACTTGTTGTGAGAAGAAGCAAAGCGGAAAACATATCTGCCACCATGCTAATCCCAAAAGGAGCCTGCCATCCACCTAACTGAAGGGTTTGAATTCCCTTCGTTCTAATTTGCGCCATCAGAAAAACCGATACCCCTCCAGTTGCTAAAATGGCAAAGAAACTAAAAGCCCGTTGAAATCGGATATTTTTCCGAAAGATAACCATAATCATCCCAGTAATTAACGGGATAATAATTGGCAGTAGTACAATATTATTCATCTTCATTACCTCTCAATTGCTTCGAATCATCCGTGCCCACAACTTGATACGTGCGATAACATAGCACTAAAAAAAGTGCAGTCACTGCAAAATTAATGACGATCGCTGTTAGAATTAACGCCTGGGGTAAGGCATCTGTATAAGAAAGGTTATTCTCACCTAATAGTGGGAGACCCCCTTTCTTTAATCCGCCCATCGTAAGAATGAGTAAATTGACCCCATGACTGATAATGGATGCTCCTAATACGATTCTTAACAAAGTTTTCGTCAAAATTAAATACGTGCCTATTGAAAATAATAGTCCAACAAGGATAGACATTAATGTTTCCATCTTATCGATCCTCCGCAATACTCAAAATAATCGTGACAGCTGTTCCGATGACAGCCAACGCGACTCCAAAATCAAAAATAACGGCGGTAGCAAGTTCAGTCTTCCCGAAAATAGGCAAGTTGAAATAATTGAATGTTTGACTTAAAAATGGGGCGTCGAAAACCAAACTACCTAGACCAGTAAGTACAGCAATTAATACTCCACTTGCTGTAACCACCTTAAAATCGATTGGAATGTTTTCACGAACCCATTCAATATCAAAAGCCAAAAGTAGCAGAGTCAAGGCTGAGGCAAAACCAAGTCCTCCTATAAATCCTCCACCAGGGTCATGATGACCAGCGAAGAAAAGATCAATAGAGAATGTCAGGATAATCACGACAGCCACTTTTGTAACTGAATGCAAAATGACATCATTTGGCTTCTTCATTCCTTATCCCTCCCTGTTAATCGAAGCTTTATTAATGTGTACACTCCTAGACCTGCGATACACAGAACGGAAATTTCCAGCATTGTGTCAAATCCACGGAAATCAACCAGGATTGCGTTTACGATGTTTCTAGCACCAGCAAGCTCATACGAGTCCTCAAAATAGCTTGAAATTGGTTTAAAGAGACGGTTTCCATTGACAGACAACGCTAAGATAGTTACAACCATGCCTACTCCAATAGAAATAATGAGGTTCGTCGCTTTGAATCGCATTCGACCGATATTCTTGCTGAAATCTGGTAGATGATAGAAACATAATAAAAACAAAGCAGTTGTCACAGTTTCAACGACCAATTGAGTAAGTGCTAAATCCGGTGCTCGGAAAATAACGAAAAGCATGGATACTAGAAAACCGAGGGCACCAACAGCAATCAAGGAAGTTATCCTTGACTTTGAAAAAAGTACGGTACATGCAGCGATGACCATCCCTGCTACTAATCCACCTTCATACATACTAATCGGCGCATCATTTGAAGAATCAAAGGATATACCATTCAACAGCCAAATAGCCCCACCCAACATCAGAATCATAAATGCGAATATATAGACTAAATAGTCACGGATCGAACCCGTCATATAACGGTTCGTCAATCGATATGAAATAGACTCAGTTTTCTCAATTCCCTGATTATAGAGATGATCTAATGTCAACGATTGTGGGAAAACTCCATAGATTCTGATCCATTTTTTCAAATAAATGAACATGAGTAGACCTAAGGCGACAACCCCAATTGTCATGAATAACTCTGTATTCCAACCATGCCAAGCACTAATTTGTACATGAGCGCCACCATTTTGAGCAAAATCCGGCAAGATGGCGACGACGGCCGGCTGAAGAAGGTACTTTGAAACGACATTTGGGAAAAAGAAGATGGCAATGACAAGAGAAGCTAATATGATCGGTGGAATCAACATCCCGATCGGAGCTTCATGTGCTTCCTTTTCCAGCCGCTTTGGTTGATACTTCCCTGTAAATGTTTTAAATACGAGAATCATACAATAAATGAATGTGAAAACACTGGCTACCCATGCAATAACAGGAAAAACAATTCCGAAAGTCTCCATATTAAACACATTCAGTTGCGCAGCCTGTAATACACCTGTGAAAAACAGTTCTTTGCTCAAAAAACCGTTAAATGGAGGCAGACCTGCCATGGAAAAACTACCAATAATCGTAAGCGTAAAGGAAATTGGCATAAGATGCATTAAGCCGCCTAATTTACGAATGTCACGAGTTCCTGTTTCATGGTCAATGATGCCGACGACCATAAACAGACTTCCTTTAAAGGTAGCGTGGTTAATTAGGTGAAAAATAGCGGCTAAAACAGCCACTGCATACATCGTTGATTCATCGCCCTGTCCAAAATACATCGCAGCGGACCCCAAACCAAGTAAGCTCATGATCAACCCTAATTGACTAATCGTCGAATAGGCCAATAATGCTTTTAGATCCGTTTGTTTTACGGCATTTACAGAGCCATATAGTAAGGTAATCATCCCTACTCCTGAAACAATCCAAAACCATTCCGAGCTACCTCCGAAAACAGGGGTAAATCGGGCAACTAAGTAAATCCCTGCTTTTACCATCGTAGCGGAATGCAAATAGGCACTAATCGGTGTCGGTGCTTCCATTGCATCAGGTAACCAAGTACTGAATGGAAATTGGGCAGATTTTGTGAAAGCTCCTAGTAGAATTAAAATCATAGCTGGAAGAAATAAAGAATTCGCAATCATGCCATCTACTTCGGTTATCATTTCACGAATGCTATACGTATTTGTCATCATGGAAAGCATGATGAACCCACTAAGCATCGCAAGCCCCCCGAATATCGTGATAAGCATCGATTTTAGAGCACCTTGACGGGATTTTTTTCGTTGTGACCAGTACGCAATTAATAAAAACGAGGAGATACTTGTCAATTCCCAAAATACATATAGGACTAGAATATTATCGGAGAAGACAAGCCCAAGCATCGCACCCATGAATAAAAGCAAATAAACATAAAAGTTATGAAGTGCTTCGCGGTGTTTTGACATGTAATAAATGGAGTATAGAATAACGAGCGCGCCAACCCCAGTAATCAGAAGGCCAAAAATAAGACCTAATCCGTCCAAATAAGTGGTGTAATTAATACCTACAGACGGAATCCATGGTATCGTATTATGACTGGTCTCCCCCTTAGAAATAGCGGGGATATAACGTAACAGATAGATGAATAATGTAAGCGGCACAAAAAATACAAACCAACCTGTATGAACGCGTGGTGTAAAGCGTTTATAAATGAGTGGAACAAATATTGCAAAAATAAATGGAATCAATATCATAATGGGTAACCAATTCAATCAATCCCCCTCCTTTTATTAAAATTATGAATATAATGAAGATGGTGTCTCATAAGGGTCTGATCGTGCACTCTTAATCAGTTTGTAGCGTTTCATGCATGTAAAATATACTGGATTTAGTTGTTGCTGAGTCTGACCCTTTGCTTTATTTTAAGCCGTCCATCCCACTCTCCTAAATAGGCATTCCTGGAACTTTCTTTATTTGATTGACTGTTGATGAACCATAAGCTATAGTCATACATAGTTTAACGGAATGTAAAATCCTGTTACATTCACATCAACTCGAGGTGAACTTAAAAATGAAGAAATTGAAAGGGCGTATGGATGAAAGCATCCTCGTCTGCGTTTATTATGGACCAAACGGAGAGCGCCTCATTCAACGCGGCTGTAAAATTGCAAATATGCTTGATTGCCCACTCTATATCCTAACCATTGACCCAAAACCATTTGATGAATTAGATGTGGAAAAATCATTTTATATTGAGAGATGGAAACAATTAGCAGATCAACATAACGCCGAAGCATTTATCATTAGAGATAATGAAAAACGACCTGTTACTAAAGTAATTGCTGAAATAGCGAGGGAAAAACATATTACACAGATTATTCTCGGTCAAACAGCTCAAAGCCGTTGGGAACAAATCGCCAGGGGTTCCGTAATTAACTCGTTATTACGTGAAATTCCATTTATCGATCTTCATATCATCTCAGTTGCTCGTTCGCTTAAAGACGAAGAGGGTCACTTTGAGAAAGGAGTCCGTGCATACCTTGTGAAAGAAGGAGACTATTACCGAGTTATCTTCATTCATACAAAAAATGTTGAATTTGAAGGAATCTTCTTCAAAGAACATGGCACTGATTTTAATAATGGTATTTTCAAATTCATGAAAAACAAAGAAACTCTACAAGTTCATGTTACGGATGACTGCATCCATGATTTAACGAATGTTGACATGACGCTCGAAACATATGACGATCAACAATAACGATATACAATCCTCCGCTAGGTGATTTTAGTGGAGGTTTTTTTGTCGTTGATTGATCTAAAAACGTCAGTCCTCTCCCCTGATCTTTTACAGATTAACATCCACCTTTATCAGTTGTTCCTCAGATTTTTCAATTCCTAAATAACGTAAGGTTTCTGCAGGCGTATGGTGATGATAAATCGACATTAAAATGGAAATCGCGATCCCTTTGCGATACGCATGATATCCGAAAGTTTTTCTAAGAGTATGTGTACCGATTTTCCCCGTGATTCCCACTTCTTTCGCTGCATGGTTTATGATGCGGTACGCTTGCTGGCGTGTGATTGGCTGTGCATTTTTTTTTGACTTAAAAAGATAGTCACCGCTCGTAAAATCTAAACTTTCCAAGTAATTGTTTAAAACACATTTCACGCTATTATTTATATAATATGCCTGCTTTTCATCATTCTTATCATCACGAACACAAAGAAATTCTTTTATCTTTGTCCCATCCCAAATATCAGCTACTTTAAGCGAAAGCAAATCACTAATTCTAATGCCTGTATTAATCCCAAATACAAAAAGCAATAAATCCCGCTTAGATTGCTTCTCTAAAATTTCTTTCATTGCAATAATATTTTCGATGTCTTTTATCGGATCGACATACTCCATCGGCTTCCTCCTAATGTTACTTAATTATATGTTAACAAAAACTAAGTAACATTACAAATTTGAAAACCGCCAAAAAGGCAAAAAAAAGGCTGTCCCATAACGAAAGGGGCAGAACCCCACATCTACTTAATATCGTTTAAATGACACAATAAACGGTATATAAAGTGTGAGGTCTGACTCCTTGGGAACAACTTTTTTCAAATGCTTTCATCGTTTTTCAGGTGAATATTTCCTCTCAAAATCGAATGGACCTATACGCTGGAATCATAATATCCTTTGTAACCCCCACATAACAATCGCGACAATCGGTACGAGTACCCATACATTATGACCAAACATGCCTCTATGATTCTGGTTCTGCTTTTCCATTTGGTCTAATCTTTTAATCACTTCATCTAACTTATGCTCAAGATCAAGATTTTTTTCTTCTTCCATCATGCTCACCCTACTTTCTTCTATATACACATCTTTATATCTTATTTTCAATGCATGAAAAGAAGACCTGAAAGATTGGACGGTAGTCACTCCAAGAAGATTACCAGATTTTTCCGGTAGCTCTTTTAAAACAACACAAAGAGGATGTCCAAGAAGGGTCTGACCATTCCTTATGGGACATCCTTTAATTTTTCTCTCATTCTTCAAATATATCTACTATGAAAAATACATCTAGAGTTGATGAAAATGTACTTATACCTATTCAGACAAAATCTAGCTAAAAATAGCTAGGTACAAGCAAATTAAATCCCGCCTGTAACCCCGATTCCTTCACCCGTAATTGCAGCTGCACCGTCTGAAGCTAAGAAAACAGCTGTAGCACCAATTTCAGAAGGCTCAAGTAAACGTTTCATCCATTGTTTACCCAGGATATGGTGATTTAGTGCTTCTTCTACAGTTGTACCATCCTGTGCTGCTAGTTTTGGTAATTGTTTTTCGATTAATTCTGTACGTACTGGTCCAGGCATAATCGTATTACATGTGATGCCATCTTGTGCCGTTTCTAGTGCCGTTACTTGAGTAAATCCTACTTGGCCATATTTAGCAGCACAATAAGCGGATTTATAAGCATCAGGCACTCTGCCATGTGCAGACGATATATTAATAATCCGTCCTTTTTGTTGTTTTTTCATAATAGGAAGAACATGTTTCGTCATTAAAAATGTTCCAGTCAAAATAACGTTGATTAAAAGATTCCATTTCTCTAAAGGGAAATCTTCTACTGGAGAAAAATGAAATCGATAACTGAATTAAATAATGATATCAAAGTAAAGCTGACTTTTATCCTAGTATGAATGGTTGGCTTTTTATTTATCCCAGTTTAACTTTCAAAATTGAATCATTCATCTAATAAAAACCATTTTATATATTTTTTATACTTGATATACTTAATATACAAAGGAGGTGATTTTATTAATATTTGTCCTTATTTAGAATTTTCGATGCAAATATTAGGTAAGAAGTGGAACGGGTTAATTATCCATTACTTGTCGCTTTGTCCAAATGGCACAGCTCATTTTTCTGAGATAAAAAGGGATCTTACAGATATTACGCCTAGAGCGCTCTCGCAAAAACTTTCTGAACTAATCGAGTATGAATTAATTGAAAAAAAAGTAGAAACTGGTTCTTCCGTCAGTATTTCGTATGAATTAACAGAAAAAGGCCGCGCCTTGACAAATGCCCTCGTGCCGATCCAAGAGTGGGCACAACAGTATAAAAATCAATAAAGAAATGAGGTAAATAAAATGACAAAAAATAATATGATTTGTGATCTAGAAACAGGAGTATGCGGTGACCCAGGCGAAGACGTAATGGAAACGATTGATTTGAACCAATCTCAAGAAGTGATTAACCTTTATTATGTAACAGACCCTATTTGCTCTCATTGTTGGGCGCTTGAGCCAGTTTTACGAAAATTCGAAGAGCAGTACGGACAGTATATTAAATTCCACACTGTAATGGGTGGATTATTAGAAAGTTGGGATGGCTTTGCAGACGTAGCGAATGGGATTGGTGGTCCTGCAGACGTAGCTGGTCACTGGAGAGAAGTTGGCGAGCATTCCCGTATGCCAATTGACGGTTCATTATTCTTTACGGATCCGATTCAGTCATCCTACCCACCTTCTCGAGTATTTAAAATCATTCAACAAAAAGATGAGAAGCTAGCTAAGACTTTCTTACGTCGCGCAAGAGAAGCGGTTTTTGCCTTTAATCAAAATATTGCCGAAGAACAAATTTTGATTAATCTTGTCAATCAAATGGGCCTTGACGGAGAATCCATCGTGAAAGAAGCAGAACTTCCTAGTGGACAGCAACTTTTAGATCAAGACTTTGCCCTTGCTAGAAGTCTTGGCGTACGCGGATTCCCAACAATCATCATCGTAAACGAAGAGAATAAAGGGGTAAAAATCGTTGGTGCACGTCCACTTGACTTCTATGTAAATGGACTAGAACAAGTTCTTGCGAAAAAGCCTCAAGCACAGCCCGTTCCTGAATTAACCAAAACTCTTGAAAAAGAAGGTCTCTTGTTCTCAAAAGAAATAGAAGTTCTATATGATGTGGAACAAAGCGAAGTAAATTCTTTTTTACAAACAGAACTTTCGGCTGTTGATTATGAAAGTAAAGAAATTCTTGGAGAAGTTTATATTGAAAAAAGATGAGGATGGTAGATCTAGTAGGATGTTCAACTATTAATGATTAGCGAACAAAAAGAAAGAGCCTGTTTTGATAAGAAACACCATCAAAATACGCTCTTTTTACTCAGTGAGAACACTCTTTTATAAAAATGTTTGTTCATTCTTGCAAAACTCGCATTTTTCCAAAGTCAAGATTGCTCTTTCCAAATCTTCATTGGATTTTCTTGCCCTGCTTTCAATGGCATTTGTATCATCGAAAGTGCACGTTCCGCTTTTGTTTTTTGTAAGTCTTTATATATATCTTTTGATTTCCCTAATCCCACTTCAACCGCATTCTCAACTGATGCACAATAAAAAACCTTTTCGATTCCAGCAAAGTACATAGCTGATAAACACATCGGACAAGGCTCCCCACTTGCATACATTGTATAACCTGATAGATCATTCGTTTGTACTTGCTCTTGCACGCGCCGGATAGCAAGTAATTCCGCATGCCCGCTAACATCATACGCTTTGTGCAGTTCATTCACGCCTTCAGCTACAACCTTGTTATTTTTGACAAGTACTGCACCAAAAGGTTGACCACCACAACGAACATTTTCAATCGCTAGTTCTACTGCTCGTTCCATGAATTTGTCCATTTTAAAAACATCCATTAATATTCTTTTTAAGAGGTAAAGAAATGAATCGAGAAAAAAGGTCCACATATGAATAAATCCCCAATTTTCACAACTTATCTTTTTCCATTTCCTTTAGCTTCCCATAAAACGCTGCCTGACTGAGCCTTGTAATTATACAAATCTCCTTAACAGTTTTATCTGTTTTTTTCGTACTTCAAGGGCATGGTTCATTCCTGGATGTTTATTTGTATATTTTTTTACCCTTTCTCGATTTTCCCTTTTGTTTGGCTAATTTAATTCCTGAAAGCTACTTTTCTTTAATCTAGGTTTTGTTCTTGAATACTTACCCCGAGCATATCCATAGATCATTTTTCTTCCTTTTTTAATATGTATTTTTGATAGGTGCTATTGAGGATCTATTAAGCTAACAATATCAAGGAATCAAAGACTTATCAATTGAGTGTATTCTATTTATATTGAATAGACTGATCAGCTCTTACCGTTTAGCCCATACATAATTAACTTACAAAAGAATAAGAACCCTATTATTAAATAACTATAACAGAAGAATAAGCTACACAATTGACCAACGATTACAATTACCTAAACTAATGTAACCGTTAAGTAGGATAATCTTGGAGATAATTATCATATTTCTCTATTTTCTACGATACAATTATTGATTAGTGTTATTAGTTAAATTACTAAACCCTTTGCATCTCTAGATCCACACTTTTTTCTCCGCAATCTGGAACATGACTCACATGCTCTCTATAACATTTTGATCCCGAATCCTGCTGATATTTACCTTTTTGTTTCTCATTAATTTTAAGCTTGTTGATGCGACAATTACATTATCTCCATACTCTAACCTCAATAAGTGTAGAAGGCCGAGCATATAACACTGCTCAGCCTTCTTATTACCTAACGACGATGTTCTACAAGGTCTATTACGCCCAATACTACGTGTGCTAAACCGAAACCAAAAATGGTATTTGCAATCATTTTGTTTGATCCACGATTTTGTTTCATTACGTAACCTGTAACCGTTACAGCAGATCCTAATGCAGTTGGTATTAGACCTTCACGAATATTCATAGTAAAATCCCCCTACATCGTAGTTAGTTGGTGTATATTCACCATCTTTATTGTTACCTTTATAAGTAGAAATATGCTATTCCAAAAAGTTCCATGATATATTAATAAATCTAGTATTTAATGGTATTCTTCATGTGAAATATTCTAATTTAGCATTTGGGAAAAATTTTTCCATATAGGTGTATAGATGTTTTTTCATGTCCTCTTCTTCCTCTTTTTGATAAATATATTTTCCTATTCCATATTTCCCCCACTTGTACCTTCTTTTCTCTTCAATTAACTCTAATTTTGTCATGGGGTAGTTTTTTTCGATTACTCTCTTAGCTGGCTTAGTAAATCGATGTTGAATAAACTCAAATGTTAAATCTTTTTTAGCTTCTAAAGGCAATTCCTCACTCAAACGCTCAAACATATGATAGTATCCGTCCTCCCACCCTTCATGAAGATAAATGGGTGCTACTATAAAACCAAGTGGATATCCAGCTCTTGCAACTTTTCCTGCAGCCTCAATTCTTTTTACTAGAGGAGAAGTCCCTGGCTCAAAGTTCTTAATCACATAATCAGCGTTAACACTAAATCGAAACCTTGTATTTCCATTATGTTTAGCATCAAGTAAGTGATCTACATGATGAAATTTTGTTACAAACCTTAATTTCCCATGCTCTGATTCACCAAAATGTTCAATCGCCCGTTTTAACGTATGGGTTAAATGATCAATCCCAACAATATCAGATGTACAGGATGCTTCAAACCTAGTCAGTTCGGGCGCGCGTTCCTCCATATATTTGTCGGCAGCTTCCAGGATTTCCTCGACATTAACATACGTACGGATATATGGCTTGCTCCCCATCGTAGTTTGTAAATAGCAATAATGACAATGACCCATACAGCCTGTTGCAAAAGGAATAGCGTACTCTGCTGATGGCTTTGATGTGTCAAACTTAAGCGTTTTTCTAATTCCAACTACTAACGTGGATTTTGCTACTCGATATCTTTGAAAATCATTTTCGCCAGGAAGATTCCTTACTTGATTATGGGAAGTCGTATATCGTATTTCAACATCCAGTTTTTCAAATTTTTCTTTAAGCTCTCTTCCTAATGGATAATCCAACGCATTGGGTTCAAAATATACGAGCTTAGGTGTAAATGGCATATTCATTCCAATGTCCCCTCTGATACGTCTTCATAATAGTAATTGAAGGCTTGATTCGCCTCATCTTCTGTAGAGTAAATAGCCATTTCACTGGATAGCGGATAATAAGTTTCATAAAGAAAAATAGCTAATTCATTGGGATTCTCAGGGTTATTTACAACTGCTGCTACCTGTATATTTGCTACATCCTGCGTGTGCGGGTTACGGTAAAAAACATAGACAATATCTCCAGCATGATATGTTTGATTTTCGTTATAAAGTTCCATTTATATCACCCTTTTCTTTAAGAACTATTAGGTAAAGTTATTCATTATTAAAGTTTTGCCTTTAGTTCCTAAAATTATGTTTTCTTGATTATGTAAAGGTTTGAAATTTATAATAATATTTTGTTTAAACATACACATTCGGCTCATAATAACTTTGAGGAACATAACTATTTTTGAAATGGGGTTAATGATAAATGAATTTTGAAATTAGAAACTCTACTGAAGAGGCACTTATTAAATATAAAAAAGGACTTGGATTGTTCACCGAAAAAATGCCTGAATTTGCAAAACAATTTAATTCTTTTACTGAAGAATGCTTTAAAGAAGGTACTTTATCTCAAAAAGAAAAACAATTAATCGCATTAGGCATCAGTCTCCATGCTCAGGACGAGTATTGTATCATCTATCATACAAAAGGATGCCTTGATCAAGGTTGCTCAGAACAAGACATTCTTGAAACTATAGGTGTGACTGCAGCATTTGGAGGTGGGGCATCCATAAGCCAAGGAGTTACTCTTGTTCAAGAATGCATCCAGGAATTGAACCAAATGAAACAATAAAATTTCAATAGTAGTTTAGTTTAAGGATGGAATCGTAAAGAGTTCGTCCTTTCTCTTTGATTCTCTTGGAGTAAAATTTACTCAAACAATAAATAAATTAAACTATTTGTAAAAATTAAACATTCATTCAATCTCGACCTATCTCTTTTCACTTGGAAAGCAGTTTTTCATCGTATATTTCTAATTACATTCGACCCATATTTTTATGTATTTCCCCCCACTTTTTTAAAATAATAGTAATAATACATATTTTTATTAGAGGTGAATGGTGATGATCAAATTAAACTCAGAATTAGAAGAAAAAAAAGCCAATTTTGGACTTGCTCGAAAAATGTTTAACTCCTATGGGTGTAGTTTCTGTAGTAATTTTGAATATGACCAAGGGAAATTCGATGCAGTTTTATAGCGGGAAGGTGGGGAATCGATCTATTTAAGAATCCCTTTTAATGTTTTGACAGGGGCATTAGATCATTCTAATGCCTATATTGAGTTTGGAACACCTTATGTTATTAAACATGTAGTGAATATTGGGTTAGACTATGATGAAAACTCTTTACTAACAGCTTCCACAGGACTTAATCAATTTCAAGAGCCTTTGGATAAAGACTGGGATATAAGAGATAAAAGTAGGTGGGTAAAAGCTGGCGAAGAAACAATAGAACAAGTATTGCATTCCATGAATGAATTATTAAACTCTCTTATAGTGCTTGTGATTGAATCAATAAACAAATCAGCGCACTCGTCATTCCCACTTCCTAACCATTCCTTTTCTTTATATAGTAATTTAGTAATTAAGGACAGAGAATGTTAAGAAAAGAAATGATATCATGACGGTCTATTCTCGTTAACTAATTGATTTAAGAAATTAACATGCACTCTGTCCTTATCTAATATCCCTTCAATTAATTGTCGACTTTCAGGGTCTAAATCCCCTTTTACAATTTTTTCAGACACTTGGATCCCATAATAATCTTCTCCCTTTAATGCACTTTCTATTATTCCAGCCGGTGTATCAGGAATCATAAATTGACCAATAAAGCCTTGGACGGAACCAATCATCCCTTCATCATCCACTGGTGTTCCTCCAAGGTTTTGAATTCTTTCAGCAACTTTTAAGGCATGGTTCTTATGATCTTGTTGAATTCTTTGAAATTCACTTTTTATGTAAGGTTCGTTTAATTTCTGTATGTGGTGTTCATAAGCATGGATACCCATGTATTGCCCTTTTAAAAATTTATTTAATGTTTTTACTACACCATTTTCTTCCATTATTAACCACTCCTTTTTTTATTTATTATTGTCATAGTAGTAATGGTTATCCCTTCTATATGAAAGTAATTTTTTTACAGTTTAATCACACTAATTTAGAGGAAAATTAACTATAACTTATAAGAAAAGGAGTAGATTTAATGAGCGATCAAGTTTTAAAAGAACAGGTGGTTAAAATTATCTCTGATCACAGAACGGGTATTCTTTCATCTGTTGAAAATAACAAGCCCCATTCACGGTATATGACGTTCTATAATGACGACTTAACATTATTTACACCAACGAGAATGGATACTGAGAAAATAGAAGAAATAGAAAAGAATCCTTCCGTTTCTGTATTGTTAGGTTATGAAGAAAAAGGACAAAGCGATGCATATGTTGAAATCTTAGGAACATCTTCCATTAATGATTCACAAGCTTTGAAAAAACAATTTTGGGACGAATCATTTAATAAATGGTTTGACGGTCCTGAAGATCCGAACTACGTGTTTCTTCAAATAGAACCTGAAACTGTCCGTATATTAAACATCCATGGCGAGCATTCTCAAGAGCTTACTATAGAAAATGGAGGGTAACTCAAATTAATTAGACTCCTACAGTCCTCCCTTTGGCTCTTCTTTCCATTTACTTCAAACGAAAAGAAGAGCCATCAATGAGGTCAACATCCTCTCTTGTTTTAACCTCTTCCATTAATTTAAATAATGCTTCGTCTTTTCTCTTGGCCTCAATCATACAGTCAATTTGTGAGATACTGCCATTTATCACTTTCAGAAACTTGAAAAACATATCGATGTCTATATAATCTGAATGGTGGCGATACGCTTTTTCGCTTTTCGGACTTGAAATGTGCATTTTAATTGGAAGTGGAGAATGCCTCCATGTTTGCACAACTCGATTCCAGTTATCTTCCCAACTTTTATTTTGATGATGGGCAAGGTGATGATGATAATTGAATACAAGCGGAATATCTAGTTTTTCACATAAGTAGAGTGTATCTTCTAAGGTAAACGAAGTATCATCATTTTCAAGCATGATCATTTTTTGAATGGATCTCGGAACAACCATCCAATTATCAACAAAACGTTCGAGTGATTTTTCAGTTTCCTTATAATTGCCGCCCACATGCATCACACAGCGATGAGTCGAGTCAATCCCCATCCCCTTTAGTAATAAGTAATGCAGCTTTAATGTATTTATTGAATTTTTCAAAATCTGCTTCTTCATGGAATTAATAATAACAAAATGATCTGGATGAAAATCAATTCTTATCTTATGTTTTTTAGCAAAATCTCCAATCTCAAGGAGCAGTCCTTTTAGTGGTTTTATATAATTCCAATCAAGCAGTTCTTCATGGTTCGCCAAGGGAATAAGACGAGAGGTTAAACGATAAAAATGAATGTCAGAAGCTACATTATGCTTAAGGAGCCTAAGTGTATTTTGTAAATTCAATATTGATATACGTTCCAATTTGCGAATGGCAGCTTCCCGATCATGAATTTTCTGAAATTGGGTATAAGTCATCGTTTTCGACGGGGACGCGTTTTTTAATTCCATGCTCATGGCAACATAGCCAAGACGTACAATTGTCATTTTTCCCACCTCATCAAAGGGAGAATAGAAATTATTAATAGCTCATCTTTCCAGTTATAATAGGGAAATGGTCTAAGTAAACAAGAAGAATCTTCCTATCTATACTTACCATTCCACCGCAGAACTTGATATACGTTTGACTCCCCGAATTGAAGCTACTTCTTCTATAAGTCTGTGCATGGCAAGGTTCTTCTGTTTTGCTTCTATCATAATGTCAAAATCTTGATTAAGTATCTTTGCCATTTTTAAGAATGGGAGTACGAAGTCTAAAGAGACAAAATCTGCGTGGGAACGATAGGCTTGTTCTGATTTTGGCGAAGAAATGTGGACTTTTGGTACAGCCTTAGAATCATTCCAAGTGTTAAAAATGCGTTGTAAATAAAGTGTAAGTTCAACCTCCCCTTTATTCGCCATATGGTGATGATAATCAAGAATCATCGGTATATTTTCTTTTTCACAAGTAATAAGCGTTTCCTCAACTTCATAGGTTTTATCATCGTTTTCAAGCGTCATATGCTTTTTAATTTCTATTGGCAATCTTTTAATATTCTGATGAAAGCGTCCTAATGACATGTCTTTATCCCCATAGGCTCCACCAATATGAATATTAATAATTCCCCTCTCCAATGCATTCATAGCTTCAAGCATCATAAAATGATATTCCATATTCATCACTGCATTCATGGTCACCTCTTCTCGTGGGCTTGTAAAAAGTGTAAATTGATTTGGGTGAAAACTCGGGCGAAGCTTAAATTGATTTATTAATTGACCAAGTTCTTCCCATTCGGTTTTGAATGGAGTAATGAAATCCCACATTACTTCCGGATGGGTTGCTAAGGGTACAAGTGAGCTTGAAAACCGATATAATTCTATTTCATGCGCGATATTATAATACAAAATTCTTTTCGTATGATGTAAATTTTGTGCAGTGACAGTTTTGAGCTTCTCCATTCGCTCGTTTTTAGGAAGAGCTGAATACCGTGCAAAAGTTAAAGCCTTTGAAGGGCTTGCATCCCATAAGCCCATCGCATTCGCTACATAGCCAAATCGAATCTTCATCTATTTTTCTCCTTATTTTAATACAATGCAATTATTTACAAGAATACTCTTAGACATTAAAATCAGTAAACTCTAAACCCTATTAGTTCCCCTTATGTTATACAAATTCTCTATTAGGTATACATATTCTTGCGATATTCAAGCAGCAGCTTTAGGCTTTATCACTTGTGCAACTAATGGCTCTAAAATATGACTGTCATCGTGTTACCTGGTGTTACAATGGTGTCAAGCACAAAACCATTGTGGTCTGTGGCCGCAAGAAATAAAGTGAAAATTCAATTAGTGGGGATTTTTCGTCCCCTCCACTGATTATTAGTGGCGCTAGGATCGAAAGTACGAACTAAGGTGAGTTTCACTGTATCTCACCAATCGGGCTTTTACTTCAAAAAGTGAGGCGACTGCCCAGCTTATGACCTCAGACGGGCTAGGAGCCGCAACTAGATTGGGCAGTTATGAGTAGAATCAAAAAAACACCCCCATCATAGTCCCATACTGAACTGCCCCGTAAATGTTAGACACCAAACTAACATTTACGGGGTGTTTTTATGTCTAAATATACAGTAGAGGATAAGTTAAAAGCGGTAGAACGTTATTTAACTGGAAAGGAAGGCTATAAAACCATTGCAGAAAGCATTGGTACAGTGAAATCACTAGTCATTACTTGGGTTAAATTATTTGAAGCGCAAGGGGCAGAAGGTTTTCAGAAGGGCTATACAAGTTACTCCAGTCAGTTTAAACTAGACGTACTCAATTTTATGAACGAAACGGGCGCGTCTTTTCGAGAAACGGCAAGCACATTTAATATTTCTGCTCCCAGTACCATTTATCAATGGGATCAGTTGCTGAAAACAAAGGGATTGGACGCGCTAGAACCAAAGAAAAAGGGGCGTCCATCTATGAAGAAGAAAACAATTAAAACGACACCAGCTGAGGGCTCAGTAGAAGCGTTACAAGCGAAAATCGAGCGTTTAGAAGTGGAGAATGCTTACTTAAAAAAGTTGAATACTTTAGTTCAAATGCAGGAAAAATTACAAACCAAATCAAAGCGCAAGTAATTTTTGAACTAAAGGATCCGTATGGCGTTGTGGATCTAGTTGAAGTCGCAGACATTCCACGCAGCACTTATTATTATTGGGAGAAACGATTAGACCGAGTGGACAAATACGCCGATATAAAAGAGGCAATTAAGAAGATTTATCATGAACATAAAGGTCGCTATGGGTATCGTCGCATCACAAAAGAGCTAAAGAAATATGGTTTTATTCATGATCCGAAGACCATCAATCGTTTAATGAATGAGCTTGGCTTAAAATGCATGGTCCGTATGAAGAAGTATCGTTCTTACAAAGGGAACGTGGGTAAAATCGCGCCGAACGTATTACAACGTGATTTTAACGCAGATAAAATGAATCAAAAATGGGTAACAGATGTGACCGAATTCCATCTTTTCGGGGAAAAACGTTATCTGTCGCCTGTCCTCGATTTATGTAATGGCGAAATTATTGCGTACAAAGTCATGAGCCGCCCTGTCTATCAACTCGTGGGCAATATGTTAGATGAAGCAATAAAACGTCTTAAACCGGAAGACAAAGTCATTCTTCATTCCGATCAAGGCTGGCATTATCAAATGAAGAAGTATCAGAAAACATTACAAGAGCACCGAATTACACAAAGCATGTCTCGTAAGGGTAACTGCTTAGATAATGCCGTTATCGAGAATTTCTTCGGCTTATTAAAGTCTGAATTGCTGTACCTGCAAGAATTTGAAAGTATGGCTCATTTTGAAAGAGAATTAAAAGAGTACATTGAGTACTACAATCACAAAAGAATGAAGGCAAAATTAAAAGACCTGAGCCCGGTAGAATACCGAACTCGGATCTTAAAAGTTGCCTAAAATATTTGTCTAACTTTATTGGGTCAGATCATACAGGCGATCAAGATTGGGGTGTTTTGATAACTCTGGTAGTAACGATCAATTATCGATGGCAACCTTTTTCACCTTAGTGATAATCACGACCATAAGAATACTCTAGAGGTTAATTTCCAACATCAATTTCTCTAATTCCAGCGGCTCGATATAGGTATCATTTTTATAAGCTCTCATGTTTCCTCCTGAGATTTCATCGATTAACGCGATTTGCTTATCTTCGCCGACTCTGCCAAATTCAAATTTAATATCGTATAATTCGATATCTTTCTTCGCTAATTCATCTTTTACAACGCTGCCGATCTGTTTGGTAAGGTCTTTTAATACGGTATATTCCGCTTTTGTGAGGATACCTAGCATATCAAGTGCATCTTCGCTAATTGGCGGATCTTGGCGTTCATCATCTTTCAAAGTGACTTCTACAAATGCGTCTAATGGTTGCCCTTCTTCTGCATACATCCCATAGCGACGGAGAAAGCTTCCAACTGCCTTGTAACGGCAGATTACTTCAAGCCCTTTGCCGAATACAGTTGCCGGCTTCACTGTCATCGTCGCTTCTTCAATATTAGCATCTATATAATGCGTAGGAATTTCTTTTTCTTTTAATATTTCAAAAAAGTACTTCGTTAAACTAAGACCTGCTCGACCTGCACCTTCAAGCGTTAAACCGACTGTATTGGCTCCTGGATCGAAGACACCATTTTCCCCTGTTACATCATCTTTAAATTTCAATACATAATTTCCGTTTTCAAGTGCATAAACATCCTTCGTTTTCCCGGTATAAATCGACTTCATTAGAAAAATCCTCTCCTGTATCTATAATCGTTATATGCTTATAATAATATCTGCATTTTTCTGAAAAATCAATTTCTCTTTTATGAGGTTGTTCCAAAATTCCGGTAAAATGATTGCGAATTGTGTCTGCCTATTGATGCTTCCTACTGTTTCTAAAGAACTTAACGCTTCCCGTAAAATAAGTCTAATGGCATATTTAAAAGACATTGAAAGATTTCCAAGAAGGGGATGATTAAGAACCAACACCCCATTTGAAATCCTACGACCTTGTTGAAATTCCACTAACGAATAAGAAACGTGATGATAATTGTAGATAAATTTATTAAGTTACTAGCAGGAAATTGCACACTCTTTCCATAAATAAGTAAAGTGGAGAAACACATGCCCTAACAAATAAGTGGAAAGGTGGTCGTTGTCTATGAGTTCAGAAATAAACTTACAACAAATCGCCGAAAGTGTGACTAGATCCGTATTGAATGCATCCGACAAAGACTTGGAAGGTTTCCAAAAAATCATTGAAGAAACAATTAAAGTAAGAGAAGGACATAAAAATCTACAGAAATTAGTGAAAAGCTATTCTACTTCTATGATTCAGCGTTCATAAATGAAATGAGGCTGGCCCTTTTACGTGGTGCAGCCTCAATTATTCATTTCCTTTTCTCCGTTATTCGACAAACTTCAGTTCTTGTACCACTTCCATTTATATGAATCACTTACTCTAAAACAGACATTTTGTTTCTATCTTAGATTTAACTTGTTGATAAGTTGTTCTGTCGTTATAACGGTAGCAAATTCTTCATGCAAAGTAGCAAGTGAAATAGTGTGGATTGTCTCTGCATCATAATATTGATCATTTTGATCCTTCATCCCAAATGCTGCTGTAGCGTCTGAAAGAAGATATGTATTAAACCCTAAATTACCACTCATTCTTGTCGTTGTCGAGACACAATGGGGTGTCGTCAAACCTGTTATGACAACTGTACCGATCTCATTTGATCTTAGAAACTCTTCTAAATTGGTTCCGATAAACGCACTATTTACCTTCTTAGTTAGGACAATTTCATCTTCTAGTGGATTCACCAACTCTTTGATAAGAAAACCATCATTTTTCGGATGAAAAAGAGAATGTAGAGAATCTGACAAATGTTGAAGATGAATCACTTGCCATCCCTTGTTTCTCCAGAGCTTTAGTAGTTTACTTATATTTTCCTCTGCATTTGGATTATTTCGTTTTCCCCATTTCTGATCATCAAAAGCATTTTGTACATCTATAATGATTAAAGCTTTCTTCATGAACCATCCCACCCTAATTAATTATTTATCCACAGAATAATTTAACAATTCCGAAGTCTTTTCACAAGTATAGGGTGTCAGTCCCCTTCAAATATTCGAATTATTAATATTGACTGAAAGATTTCCGTTTTATTTTCATTACAGATCGTAATGTATTCCTTCTGGCGCGTAAATCTTGATTCCGGATCGCAACATAAATTGAGGATTGGCTGATATATGAGAAAATCGGCTGATATAACTTAAAGATTGGACCATATATGAGAAAATTGGATGATATAACTTAAAGATACTCGTTCCGGAGCGCAATTTTTGATTCTAGATTGAAAAACCTGTAATGTGGTTCGGGTACTGCCGATTTCCGTTCTCACTTTTACCTATTTCGGTCACCATCACAAGAAATTATTTAAAACCATTTGTAAAAAGTGAAATTCATTCTTTCCGTTAAGTTAAATTCCCCATAAAACCCTCCCAATCATCAGTAACATCTTTAGAATAATCAGTATTGTTTTTACGATTGAAATTCCTTTCTGACTTTTCGTCAAATTACTGAAAAAGCTTGATAACTTCTACCATTCCATTGAAAGCGTTTTTTTACATATATATAATAAGCCCATAAGGGATACCTTACACATAAGACAACATGATTCACACACAAGGAGGTAATAGTTTTGAAGAATGTTTTTGAGAAAGCCCAACAGTTTGGTAAATCATTTATGCTTCCGATTGCTGTCTTACCAGCTGCTGGCTTGCTGCTTGGTATTGGTGGAGCGCTATCGAATCCAAATACGGTTTCAGCTTATCCATTTTTAGATATTGCATGGCTTCAAGCCATATTTACCATAATGAGCTCAGCTGGGAGTATCGTTTTCGGTAACTTACCGATTATTTTTGCAGTCGGTGTTGCAGTAGGTCTTGCCCGTTCGGATAAAGGGACAGCTGGTCTGGCTGCAATGATTGGGTATTTTGTTATGAACAGCTCAATCAATGCCCTACTCTCCATTACGGGGGATCTTGCGAAAGATAATTTAGCTGGTGCTGGCCAAGGAATGGCGGTTGGTATCCAAACATTAGAAACAGGTGTTTTCGGTGGGATTGTCATTGGGATTGTGGCTGCCTTATTACACAATAAATACAATAAGATCCAGTTACCTCAAGTTTTAGGGTTTTTCGGAGGCTCTCGTTTTATCCCGATCATTGTTTCTTTTACAGCGATTATCGTGGGGGCTGTTTTATTTATCGTTTGGCCTTATTTCCAACTTTTCATCAATCAATTAGGCTCATTAGTTACAAGCACAGGTACGATCGGAACATTTTTCTATGGCTTTATTCTACGTATGCTTGGACCAATGGGATTACATCATATTTTCTACTTACCATTCTGGCAAACAGCTTTAGGTGGTACGATGGAAATTGGCGGGCATATTGTCAATGGGACACAAAATATCTTCTTTGCCCAATTAGCTGACCCGAACACCGAACAATATTATGAAGGTGTATCAAGGTTTATGTCTGGTCGTTTCATTACGATGATGTTTGGTCTTCCAGGAGCAGCTCTTGCTATCTATCACTGTGCTAAACCAAAAAATAAAAAAGTCGTTGCAGGGATCCTTCTTTCAGCAGCTTTAACTTCTTTTTTAACAGGAATCACAGAGCCTCTTGAATTTAGTTTCTTGTTTGTTGCTCCACTTCTTTATTTTGTTCATGCTCTGTTTGATGGGTTAGCCTTTATGATGGCTGATATCTTCAATATTACAATTGGACAAACTTTTTCTGGAGGGTTCATTGATTTTACATTATTTGGTATCCTTCAAGGTATGGCTAAAACAAATTGGATTTATGTATTACTAATCGGTATTCCTTGGTTCTTCTTATATTATTTCACATTTAAATTCCTTATTAAGAGAAAAAATTTCAAAGTTGTTGGACGTGAAGATGAGGAACAGACTGTTGCACAACAAGTGACAGCTACTGATCGTGCCAAAACAATTGTCGAAGGATTAGGTGGAGCTACTAATATTGATGTAGTAGATTGCTGTGCAACCAGACTTCGAGTAACTGTTAAAGATGACTCCTTGGTTAAGGATGATGTGATTAAACAAACCGGTTCAAAAGGGATTGTGAAAAAAGGCAATGGTATTCAAGTCGTATATGGTCCACAGGTTACCATTGTAAAAAACGAAGTAGAAGAGTATTTAGGACATGAATAAATCATTTTGGACAAGGGAGTGTATAAAATGCAACCAGTATTAGATCAAATCACTAAAGGATTAATTGTATCTTGTCAGGCTTTAGAAGGTGAGCCTTTACACAGCTCCCACATCATGGGGCGCATGGCTATTGCAGCAAAAGAAGGCGGTGCTAAGGGAATTCGTGCAAACTCGGTCGCTGACGTTTTAGAGATCAAGAAGCAAGTAGACCTTCCAGTAATCGGAATCATCAAACAAGTGTATGGAGAGAATCCTGTTTTTATCACTCCTACTATAAAAGAGATTGATGCATTAATGACAACGGGTGCTGAAATTATTGCCACTGATGCAACAGCTCGCATAAGACCTGATGGAAGCACGTTAGATGAATTTTATCATGAGGTCCGGTCTAAATATCCTCAGGCGATTCTAATGGCGGACGTCTCAACGGTAGAAGAAGCCATTCATGCTGATCAACTAGGATTTGATATCGTTGCTCCAACATTATATGGCTATACAGCTGAGACACAAGGATTGAAGATTGATTTCAATAATTACGCGGTCATTAAACAAATCGTAGAAGTAGTGAAGCATGCGAAAGTTCTTGCGGAAGGAAACGTTTCTACACCAGAAATTGCCCGTTCCGTATTAGATATCAATGTTCATGCGGTAGTAGTAGGTGGAGCCATTACACGCCCACAGCAAATTACTAAACGATTTGTTGACGCTTTGCTCTAGTCGTTTTTTTAGATTAAATTTCTGCTTCTGTTAAATAATATTTTTTAATAAAACAATTTTCACAAAATCTAAGCTATACTAAAAATGACTCAGGCTGATGCTTGAGTCATTTTTAGTATAGATCGGAACACTCATCTATAATGGACAAGTAAAAAGGTTATCCTATATGATAAAAATAGCAGTAAAAATCCCCCACAAATAGGTGAACAACATGGAATATTTAGGTGAAAACCTGTTGCATGGAATTGAGTGCAGTATGGACAAATTCACAAACACAGAAATAGAACTTGCTCGATATATTATTGAACATCCTGATGAAATCAGCCATATATCTAGTAGCCAAATTGCAAAGAAAATGCATATTTCACCAGCGACCATTACTCGTTTTTGTCAAAAATTATCTTTTTCAGGATTCAATGAGTTTAAGCATGAATTAAAAAGATATGTGGATCTCAGAGATAAACCGAGCACGACGAATACGATTAAGCAAATGGACTATTTTGCCCAACTATATCAAAATCACTTGGATATTATTGAAAATACCTTTAAAAAAGTCACATATTCTGACATTCAACAAGCCGTCTCCCTTCTTACTCACGCAAATAAAATCCATGTATATGGCATCGGTAACTCTGGAATTGCTGCCCTGGAATTTAAATCAAAGTTTTTTCGAATTGGATTAAATGTTGAGACCATTACCGATCCACATCAAGCTGTGATGGACGCAGCACTATGCACAGAAAAAAGTGTTGTGATTGGAATATCTGTCACTGGCAGGACGAAGGAAGTCATTCGTCCTATAAGCATCGCGAAGGAACAAGGGGCTGCCATTTTAGTTTTTACCGGCGAAAAAGACTCTGAGCTATCACAGCTAGCTGACCTAACTCTACTCGCCATGAATAAAAGCAATATGCATATGGGACAGAATATTTCGCCATCCTTACCACTCTTTTTACTGTTTGATTTAATCTATACCGAGCTTATCGCAAAGGATTATAAAAATAGAATTCACTTTCGAGAAAAAACATTAAAGGCGTTATACGATAATTATTAATCAAAATTATGTATCAGTTTGTATCTCTTTTGCCATTATGTTTCACGTACAAAAAGACCAAATCCCTTACCTTTTATGCACTCCCCACCCTTAACTATTTTAATTGGTTTATAATCGACGCTCTAAAGCTCCGGACTAATTATGAAAGTGGTTCTGGTGAATCATATCACTAGAGCCATTATATTATTAGTCGGTAAAGAACTGTCGTACGCGCCATTATGTACCGTTAGCCTTTCATCAACGGTTTCCCTTGAAGTTTTATCCCGCATTAACAGACGTAAGACCCCCACTGATTGAAGTCTCACTTTATCTGATTGAATAAATGGTTGAATGGACCATACAATTAGCCCAGCAATGTTGTCTTAAGTATTAGCTATTTCAACCAATGGTCTTCTAAAAAGTATCAATGGAAATGAACCTAAGATTAAACATAAACCAAGAAGAAGAGTCATATTTTAATATAGGTTACATGTAGGAGATTAGCAGTTTAAAAGGGTCCCTCATATTATCCCCTTATACCTTTGCCACCTTATTCCTTGGAAAGGAGATTATTATTATGAAAAATTGTGCCATAATAATTCCTGTCCTTAACCCTACAAGCAGTTTGGTTGATTATGTCCACAGATTATTAGCAGAAGGTGCTGCCGAAATTATTGTTGTAAATGATGGCAGTAAAGAAGAGTTAACGTATATTTTCACTAAATTAAGCATGATTGAACATTGTACGGTCTTAACGCATGATCTGAATAAAGGGAAAGGCAGAGCGTTAAAAACTGCTTTTGACTATTTTCTTAAAACCTATCAATATTTAGAAGGTGTGGTAACAGCTGATGCTGATGGGCAGCACGCCGTAGAAGATGTGTGTAATATCGCTCATACCCTAGAAAATAATGAAAACGGTATCATTTTAGGTGTTCGGGATTTAAGCAACGGCAATGTACCATTCCGAAGTTTACTAGGTAACAGGACCACAAGTTTTTTCTTTCAATTATTATACGGGTATAAACTAAAAGATACGCAAACCGGGTTAAGAGGCATTCCAATAACTGAACTCCCGAGAATCTTGGAGCTTAAAGGAGAACGCTACGAATATGAAATCAATATGTTAATCTATGCTAAAAAGATGAATATCCCATTTAATGAGATTTCGATACAGACTTTATATTTTGACAACAATGCCAGTTCGCATTATCACTCTATATTCGATTCCATCAAGATATTTGCAAAACTTCTATCTGGATTTCTCCATTATTTTTATTCTACGATACTGTCAGGATTAATCGATATCGGCAGTTTTATTTTGTTGAACAGTGTGATATTAGTCGGGTTGCCACTTGAAGCACGGATTTTTTACGCCACATTTGTTTCTCGGGTCCTTTCTTCTTCGAGCAATTTCTATATGAATCGAACATTTGTTTTTAGCAGTCAGAACAAACTAACCCAGTCAATTTTCAAATATTATCTATTATGTATTGGGATTATGTTATCTTCCTATATTATGGTAACTTCAGCAACGATCTTTATGGGTGTAAACGTGATTCTCGCAAAAATTTGCATCGACCTCTTACTAGGTATGGTCAGTCACCAATTTCAACTTTATTGGGTGTTTAAAACGGATGAAACTATAAAAAAACAAATCATTGGTGAACGGGATGAAAGATAATTTTTATGGAACATTTTTTCGATGTGTCCAATTTATTGTAAGAATGATCTATCCTACATACCATGTTCAAATACCCAAAAATATAAACGGTCCGGTTGTGTATATCTCCCACCATCAAAATACATTTGGTCCATTCGTGACAATGCTATGGTTCCCAAAAAGTTTGCATGCATGGATTCTACACGTTTTCCTTGATCAAGCAGCCTGTTATACACAGTATGCGGAATATACATTTACAAAAAGAAACGGGATGAATAAGTATCTTGCAAAGATCTGTGCGTTGCCGCTATCCTATCTCATTGCAAAGCTTTTACATTCAAGCAGAGGAATTCCTGTGTACAGAGGTTCTAGACAAATTCTACAAACATTTACACAGAGCGTTTCTGCTTTACAAACAGGAGAAAGCGTCGTCATCTTTCCAGATATGGCATACAGCGACACATCTTCGCGTACGAAAGCAATGTATGAAGGCTTTCTTTACTTGGAAAAATACTATTATAAAGCTACAGGTCAACATGTATGTTTTGTTCCTTTATACGCCAGTAAGAGTAAAAAAGTAATCCTTGCTGATCAACCCATTTATTTCAGGGATGGCCAAGATTTTAACGAGGAAAGAAAAATTGTCTATCAAAAAATTCACACTCAACTAAATCAGTTAGCAAAGAATAGCGGGGATTTGAATGAATAAGACAGTTTGCACCACATCTCTTTAGTTAATAAAAAAAGCGCCATACACCATCGATAATACAGATGGTGCACGACGCTTTTTCCTATTCGGTACGGATATCTGTTGCTCATCCATTTGATTCTAGATGAAGATTCGATGAAAGTACGTATTTATCCGTCAGCTTACTGATGAGTACATACGCGATCAGAGATAATAAAACAGGTAAAACAACGGTGTGCATGCCTAAAGCGTTTGGATAGAGTCGATCAAATAAAATATAAGACCCCATCCCGACAACCATTGATGAAATAGCGCCATATTTATTCCCCTTACTCCAATAAAGGCCAAAGACGATCGGCCAAATAAATACCGATTCTAACCCACCAAATGAGAATAAGTTTAACCAAATGAGCAGGTCTGGTGGGCTTAAGGCAAAGAGGATAACGGAAATCCCGATTAAGGTCGTAACCCAAAAGCTAGCTCGTTTCACCTGGTTTTCAGTCGCTTTTGGTTTTAGATAGTTTAAATAAAGGTCCTTCACAATTGCCGAACTTATCAAAATCAATAAAGAGTTCACTGTCGACATGATGGCTGCCATTGGTGCAGCGAGTACGAGCCCCGCTAAAAATGGTGGTAAAACTTCTAGCGTAAGCGTCGGCATGACTTTATCGCCAATTTCAATGCCAGGAAGAACCGCTCTTGCAAAAACGCCAATTACGTGCATGCCAAGCATAATCGTTCCAATAGCAAACGTACCGATGATGATTGCTTGATGCATTCCTTTTGAATTTCTATAGGACATCGCTCGCACTGCGATTTGCGGTAAGCCAATAACCCCAACCCCTACTAAAATCCAGAAAGAAGAAACATAAATAGGTGTTAAATCTCGCTCGGCTCCATAAGGGGAGACAAGGTCTGGATTTTCCGCCACAAGCTCTTGAATAATATTGGGTATACCACCACCAGCTATAATCGTAGCGACTAGTAAAATAATCGTCCCCACTAACATGACGACCCCTTGAACGGTTTCTGTTAAAGCAACTGCTCTAAAGCCGCCAATAATGACATAAACAAGAACAGAGACAGCAAAAATAAACAATGCTGTAGTGTATGATAATCCTGTCAAAGACTCAATCAGCCTTGCCCCTCCTACCCATTGTGCAGCCATTGAAGAAAACAAAAAAACAATGATACTAACAGCAGCAATGATGACAACTGCCGTACTTTTATACCTTTCCTTTAGAAAATCAATTAAGGTAATCGCCTTGTATTTTCGTGCGATAATCGCAAATTTCTTTCCTAAAACCATTAAGACAAAGTAGCCTGCTGGAAGCTGTGCCATCGAAAGAAGTACCCATCCTAACCCTTCCGTATAAGCCACTCCTGGACCACCGATAAAACTACTCGCACTTCCATATGTAGCAATCATCGTCATGGCTAATACAAATCCACCTAACTGTCTATCACCTAGGAAATATTCCTGAAGAAAGGAATCTGTTGATCGAACGTACCGACTTGCCCAAAAACCAACAGAAAATATAACGACTAAGAATAATAGTAATGGAATAATAACTTGCCAGTTCATGTGTGATCTCCTCTTTCTTCTTCCTCTTCAAATGGAACTTCCTTAAACAGGAATTTCACACTATAGACAACGAGGATGAACATCACAATAAAACTTAAGACACAACTGTAAAAAAACCACTCTGGCAAGCCAAACACATAGTTATAAGAGGCTGGGTCACCTGAACCTAATCCGTAAGCAAACCCAAACCATAAACTAAAATTAATGATGACAAGAACGACTCCGATTATCGCTTCCCTATGAGCTATTTTAAATCGCTTGTCTTTCAATTCTGCATTGTCTTTCATATAAATCCTCCATCTTTACTAGTCGTCTTTGAGATCATTAAACAAGTTCGAACCTTCCTGCAACTCTAGTTAACGACATGATTCCCTTTAACCTTATCGGTAATTCTACATTCTAAAAGATGACTTTATAAGGGTTTCGGCTGCTTTCTTAAACAACCTTGATTCTAAGGTACAATTTTATCACTTTTCTAGTGGATACTAAAGTCTCCAATGTTATTTGACGAACTATAGGTAGTCGACGATTCATATAATAATCATGTCACCAACAAACATCGACGTCTCATTAAAAGGATTCGTGGGATGGACAATTTAATTAATATACGGCGATACTTGAAGATGCCTGGAAATAGGCGATAGATCGGATGGTAGAACATGCAAAGTGGATTAGCATCTATGCCCCTGCAATGATGCACTTTGATTTTGGGGAATTTGAAAGTCTTTTTCATTAAAAACAAAAAAGAAAGCTGAATCAGCCTTCTTCAAAGTATAGGGGATACCCTATTATCATCCTTCCTTATTCGTGCAAATCGTTAATAGATACCCACTCATAACCGCTTTCAGGCCAGTCAAATGGTTTTTCCTCATCGCAAATAATTTTTGTGATAGTAGAAATTGGACCTATTTCAAACGTAGATTTTTTATTTAATTTCAATGAGTCCGTTAGTAATATCGCTTCTTGACTATGTTGAATCATAACTTCAGAAACAAGTGACTCGTCCATATCAAAATCATACATAGCATCTTTAGTTACTCCACCACAAGAAATAAAAGCTCGATTAAAATGAAATCTTTTTAAAAAATCAACGGTATACGTCCCTTTAACTGATGATTGGTCAGGATGGGTCACCCCAGGCAGCATGATCACTTTCCCTGAAATACGTTTCTCTTCAATAGCTACATTAAATCGAAGAGCAGCACTCAAAGAATTCGTGACGATTGTTAATGAACGAATATCTTCAATCATATCGGCAATATGAACCGTCGTCGTACCTACATCGACTGCAATCGTATCTCCATGTTGAATAAACTCGGATGCCCTTTTGGCTATTTTCAACTTCGCTTCATAATTAAGTGACATTTTCCTGTCATATACCATCTCTTTTTGAGTAGGAATAAAAGGAACCGCTCCACCATGAATCCGTGTTAATTGTTCATTCATCTCAAGATCTGCTAAATCTCTTCTGATCGTTTCAGGGGTGACATTTTGAGATTTCGCTAAATCAATGACCATAATTTTGTCATGTATATCTAATCGACTTAAGATAAACTGATGTCGTTCATCCTTACTCAACATCGTATTCACTTCTTTCTTAATCTACTAATATATTCAATGACTGCCAGCGCCTTTTTTTCCAACGTAAAAATAATAGTAATGCACGGATCCATTCATCCAATATAAAGACGATCCATATACCGACCAACCCGTACCCTAACCATACACCGACAACAAAACTCATCGGAATAACAAATCCCCATACGACGATGATACTGATCAATACTGGGTATTTCACATCGCCTGCCACATTCAGAGTAGAAACGAGGAGAACATTTGCCGCTCTAGCTGGTTCTAATAAAATACTTAGAAAAACAAGAAGAACAGTAAGATGCTTAATGTCTTCATTTGTTGTAAAAAATGAAATAATGGTTGCAGATAATAAGGCGATAAGAGCTGTTATAATAGTTGTTACAACAATACTTTTCATTAATAATCTTATTGAAAAATTATAAGCATTATCGTGCATTTTATTGCCAATCAGCTTCCCAGTGATGATTTGCGCAGCTTGTGAAATGGCCATTGAACATGCAAAGACAATCGAAGTGATTGTTTGAGTATAAATCTTAGTCGTAATCGTAGCAGCACCCAAACTTGCAATGAAACCAGTGATAATCACTTGCGATAAATTGTAGGAGACGTGTTCTCCGGCTGAGGGGACCCCAAGGACCAGAATTTTTTTCATTGTCTTCCATTCTACCTTTAACCAATTGATGACACCAAACAGAAGTTGCTTATGCATCATAAAGTACATACATAATACAATCATACCGATCATCCGGCTTATATTCGTCGCAACAGCAACGCCAAATACTCCTTCACCTAATATTGTAATCGGTGTAAACAATACAATATAGTTCAAAGCAATATTTAAAATGTTTATCATTATTGTCACAAACATAACAAGCTTTACCATTGAGTAACTTCTAAATATACTCCCCATCAGGCCCATAATCGAATGGAAAACAAGTCCATATGCAATTACCTTTAAATAGGTAGATGCCTCGGCCATTAAACTTTCAGGTGTTTGCAGCATTTTCAGGAAGGACTCATTAAAGATTACTAATACCGTCGTCATGATGATCGTAAACATAACATTTAAATAAAATGCATGGGAAACAACTTTTGCACTTTTTTCTGTTTGACCGGTACTGGAAAGTTGGGTTAACTGAATCGTTGTTCCAATATTAATAAATCCGTATATCATCGTTGTAACAACAATGATTTGATTCGCTAGACCAACTGCTGCAACACTATTATCTGAGTACTGACTCAGCATCAATACATCCATGTTGCCGAGTAGTAATTGAAACAATTGCTCTACTAATAAAGGAATAAACAAATATTTAAATTGTGGGATTTCTTGATGACTTTTCATGTTATTTGTAATCTTGGTACTTAGTTGTTTCAATGAGATATGTCTCAAATACCTGTTGATTACTTAATTCGATGACACGTGCACCACGAGTAAGCTCACCATAGCACTGAAATCCACTAATTCTACCATAGCATAATCGAATATCATGATAGTCAGCAACAAAGTCATTGTCATGATCATGACCACAAAATATACCTGCGACATGCCCATTTAGTAATAATGAAGTAAATAGTCCCGTATTAACCATTGGTGAAGAAATACTCTCATTTCTCTGCCCACTCACTTGCCCTTCCATAAATGCTTCTTTATATTCTGGAAGTGGAATATGCAAGAATAATAAATCCTTCTTAAAATCTTGTTCTCTATTACGATATTGTTTAGAAACTTCGTTAAACCATGTCACTTGATCTGGGTGAACAAACTCGTAAGTTCCAATTCCAAGCGGATCAATTGAGCCGCTATCGATGAAATAAAGGACATCTGCAACTTCATCATGTTGATTTTTAATTTCAACACAATAAGACGCTCGATCTTTTGCAATATGCAAATGTTTTTTCTCAACAAGCAAATCAATTTTTTCTTCCATTTTTCTTAATTCAGAACGTGAAATTCCTTCTTCTGAATCATGGTTACCATACGTAATCGCGATTGGTTTCTTTAATTCATTTAATACCTTTATCAATTCAGCGAAACTTTTTTCCGGCCCCAGAACACCTTCAGACCAAATCAAATCTCCGGTGATCACAATTAAATCCGGATTTACTTTTTCAGTCATATCCTTTATATGATTAAACGTAAGATCATCATGTTCATGAAAAGGCATTGAACCCACATGTAAATCAGTCAATTGTAAAATCCTAAACTTTCCTTCTTCTCTCATCGTAAGCTCCATCAATTAAACCTCCTATTCTTTCACTGATCCAATATTTACACCTTTTACAAAATGCTTTTGGATAAATGGATAGATCATAATAATGGGTGCTACAACTAGAATAATGGTTGCCATCTTTAATGAATCACCGGTAACCGTAATTTTTTCTAATGCTGCATATGCACCAGAGTTTCTAAGTAATGCATCTGCCATTGCTTGTTGTCTCGTTAACATTTCCTGTAATAGAGTTGCAAGTGGTTTTAATTCAGGATTTCTTACATAGAACGATCCTGAGAACCAATCATTCCAATGGGCAACCGCATTAAATAATCCTATTGTTGCGATAACCGGTTTACTCATCGGCAAGATAATCTTCAAGAAAATTTGAAATTCACTACAGCCATCAATTCTAGCCGCTTCTTCAATACTATCTGGTATTGCCTGAAAAAACGTCTTCATAATTAAAATATTCCATACACTATAAAGGCTTGGGATAATATAAACCCAGATTGTATTTGTTAAATGGAGTTCCGTTAATACTAAATAATAAGGAACGATTCCACCGCTAAATAACATTGTAAAAAAGATAAAAAATGTGATGACCTTTCTACCAGGTAATGTTTTCGTTTTTAGTGCGTAAGCCGCCATTGCCGTTAAAAATACACTAATGATCGTTCCGACTACTGTTCTGAACAAACTAATTCCAAGTGCATTTAAGATGGATGATTGTTGAAATACCTCGATATAATTCCCAAAGCTAAACTCTCTAGGGAAAAAGTAAATTCCGCCCCTTTGCGCATCGGTTCCTTCATTTAACGATAGAGCTAAAATATTTAAAAAAGGAAGAATAACCGATAAGCAAAGTAGAGTCACGATAACAATATTGAAAGTTTTAAAAAACCGCCATGTTTTATCATGCTCGTTGAACATGTGAATTCCTCCTTTATTAAAGCAAGAGGGTGTCCCAAAAGGGTCTGACTTCGCACTCTATACACTGTATATAGTCGTAGAGGGATCTGACCCAAACGTTTGTGGGATAACCCCCTTTTAATAGTTTTAGAATCTAATTGTCGTACCTTCTTTTTCTTTCTTTTCAATCAGCTTGATATATTCATTTAACCCTGACTTTTCAAGCAATTTTTTTGATTCTTGTAAGATTTGTGCTGCTTCTTCCTCTGACTTACTATAGTAAGCACGTAATAAATTTTCATTGTACGTATCTAGAGCAATGTTTAAATTGTCACCACTTTCAAGTTCGAAAATAAATGATTTAGGTGTTGATCCGTCAATTACTTGTGCATTTTTTAATCTTTCATCATAATTCCACATATCAATGATTTTTTCCGCAGCTTGTGTATCTTCACCGGCAACTCTTGCACCGTATTCAAATTCACCAAAGTCTGCCATATTATCAATGTCTGTATAGCCAAGATGTTCTGCCCAATATGAACCCGCTCCTCTGAAACCAAGTTTCGCAGCTTGTGCAGGATCGTTTTCTTTTAATTCTAAAACTTCTTTCTTAACAATTGGATTACCCTTTTCATCTAACGTGTAGTCTCTTCCTTCGATTCCATATTGACTTAATAATTTACCTTCACGACTTGCTAAAAAGTCAGCTAATTTTACAATATCTTCTGGATACTCAGTTGTTTTCGGGATTGACCAACCAGCATATCCTGATTTATACGTTAATTGCATTTGATAATCGCCTTCAACTGTATCGATCGGTCCAAGCGGAACATATTTCATATCGTTATTTTGAACAACATAGTTATGCATATCAGCTACAATTCCAAATGATTTGTTGACAATACCTTCTTTTGCTCGATTTTCTTCCATTGTAAAGAATTCTGGATGAAGAAGTTTCTCTGCTAATAAATCCCTGACAAAGTTAACACGTTTTAAACCATAACCTGTTTGAGCCTCATGCTTAATTTTCCCATCTTCATCCTCTAAGAATTTCTCTCCAGTTTCACCTGACCATACAAGATCATTGAAAATAAAGTCTCTGTCAGCTCCACCCCATGCAGTTGGACCTATCGGTGTTACCGGCTTTCCATTCTCATCTTTAAAATTACCTTCTTTAATCTTCACGGCTAAGTCACGTAATTCTTCCGTTGTATCGATTTCCATCGGATCAATTCCTAATTGATCGACAATATCTTTTAAAATATAAGGTCCACCAACATATTTACGTTTAACAGTACCAGGCTCACGAGCCATTGACATATGAGCGAAGTAACTTGCACCTTTAAATTCATCTCTAAACATAATATTGTCTTTCGTATCTTTTGGTAGGTAACCTTCTTCAAAATATTTACTATAAATCTCTGTTTCTTTCAGCATTGGTGTTAAGTCATGGAACATCCCTTCACGACCAGCTTTTAATAATATTTGCATCTCAGGTCGTCCACTATGATCCAAGTAATAAGCAACGAAATCAGGTAAATCTCCTGATGCTAACCCTGTAGTCAATGCCTCAGTCGAATCTTCAACTGTAATCCCTTGTAATTCTAATGTAATCCCTGTTTTTTTCTTTAATTCTGCAGCGATTTCAGGGTTCATTCCCGCTGAAACGTCGCCATCACTCATGAATACTAACCCTTTAATTGTTCGATCTGCAATCCATGTATCAGGTGCACCCTCTGGCTTTTCATGATTCATTGTCTCTTTTGAATTATTCGAACAAGCGGTAAGTAACAGAATGCCTACTAATAACAGTGTTAGTAACTTATATGACATCTTTTTCATCGTGAGTGTACTCCCTCCAATTTCATTTACCATAATGATGTATTAAATTTCTTACTAGAAAAACGGTTGACTACTAACACAAGGATTAAACCTACAATCCCTTGCATCATTCCTACTGCTGTTGCATATCCAAATTGGCCACTTTGAAGCCCAGTGCGTATGACATACGTATCAATAATTTCAGAAACCTCCGCATTTCCTGGTGTTTTTAATAAATAGATTTGATCGAATCCTGCAGATAGGATATTCCCTAACGATAAAATGAGTAAAATTAGAATCGTCGGTCTAATACCCGTTAATGTGATGTGCCAAATTTGTCTCCATCTATTTGCCCCATCAATGGCTGCAGCCTCATAAAGGCTAGGACTAATCCCCATAATTGCGGCAAAGTAAATGATAGAATTCCAACCAATATCCTTCCAAACATAGCTCCAAAACATGATAGAATGAAAACTCTCTTCTTCCATTAAGAAGAACGTGCTACCATCACCTCCAAAGAACGAAATCACTTGATTTAGTAGTCCTGTGTTCGGCGCTAAAATACTTTGTAATATCCCTACCACAACAACCCATGATAAGAAGTGTGGCAAATAGGTAATACTTTGAAAAAAGCTTCTTATTTTATTATTTTTAATTTCATTAAACATAAGTGCTAAAATAATCGGAAACGGCAATGCCAATATTAATTTCATCGAGCTGATGATGAGTGTATTTTTAATAAATGTCCAACTTTGAGGGTCGTTAAAAAATCGTTCAAAGTATTGGAAACCAACCCAAGCGCCACCAAAAAGTCCTGTATCAAATCGAAATTCCTTGAATGCCAATACCATACCAGCCATAGGTAAATAGGAGAAAATAATGAAGAATATAATACAAGGTAAGAGCATGATATATTGTGCACGATGCTGCCAAATATTTTCATAGCTAAGCTTCATCGGCTTTACCTTGTGCTTTTTTTTCTTCTTAGGTGCTGTCTCAATATTGTTTCCGGACGTGATATCCATTCAACTAATTCCTCCTTTCTAACCTTCTTTTGATTTTTTCGTAAAATAAAGTGAAACTTCAATTGCTGAATGATTCGTTCTTTAGTTGACCTAGGCACTTCCACTCAAAAGAAAAAATGTGAATGATGTGCATCAGGTGTAACAGTCCATTGATCGTTTCCGAATTAGTCGTTTTAAATAGCGATAACTTTTTCATCTTTGTTCATTCCTACCCGATTTAATTCGATTCGTTCTGTTGTTTCTTTATCAAAAAAGTGAATGTTTTCAAAATCAAAGGTCATTTCAATTGATTGACCTGTTTCAAATGGCTCCATCGCATCCACTTTGGCAATTAGTGCTTTTTCATTTAATTTCACATGTAATATGATTTCAGAACCTGTTAACTCTGCTAATTCAACATTTGTTTTAAAGTCAAATTTTCTGTTACTTTGTTCAGATTTATCAGATCGTCTAATATGTTCAGGTCGAACCCCGACAACTAGGCTTTTATTTAGATAGCCTATTGCTTTTAAATGATTAATTTGTTCGCTTTGGAGTGGAATAATCGTCCCTACGACATCTAGGCCAGCTTCTGTTAACGTACCTTCAATAAAATTCATCGCAGGGGCACCAATGAAACTACCAACAAAGATATTGTTTGGTTTTGCATAGATTTCTCGAGGTGTTCCTACTTGTTGAATGACACCATCCTTTAATACGACAATTCTAGATGCCATAGTCATTGCTTCCGTTTGATCATGGGTAACATATATCGTTGTTGTTTTTAATTCTTTATGAAGTTTCGTAATTTCAGCACGCATTTGCGTTCTTAATTTCGCATCAAGATTAGAAAGTGGCTCGTCCATTAAGAATACTTTCGCATCTCGTACGATCGCTCTACCAAGGGCTACACGTTGTCTTTGACCACCGGATAAAGCCTTTGGTTTTCGTTCTAACAAAGATTCAATATCTAAAATTTTGGCTGCTTTATGTACACGTTCATTAATTTCTTTTTTTGGTACCTTTCTTAACTTTAAAGAAAAAGCCATATTGCCAAATACAGTCATATGTGGATATAACGCATAGTTTTGGAAAACCATCGCAATATCCCTATCTTTCGGATGGAGGTTATTTACTACCTTGTCATCTATGAGAAGTTCACCGCCACTAATACTTTCTAGACCGGCTATCATTCTTAATGTTGTCGATTTCCCACAACCTGATGGTCCAACAAATACAATAAACTCTTCATCATTTATGGTTAAATTAAAGTCTTTAACTGCTTTTACGCCGCCACTATACTCTTTAGAAAGATTACGAATAAGTAATTTAGCCATGTTGCCTCCTAAACAAACTTTTTTATTTCAATTTTTGTTTTGCTTTTGTTTACTTTTACAATTTACCAATCAAACATTAAGTAAATATTTTGATAATGTAAAAGATTCATTAATCTGTTTTGTTAATCCAACATCGGCCAGTTCAGAGATTTACCGAAAGAAGCATTTTTTCATTGGATCGATTTGCTGCTCAAATTTCCTATAAATACGAAAGAATAGAATCGCAGAAGCAGGGCAACCTTTTAGTTGCCCTGCTTCTTTGTAAGAATATCCGGTCTATTGATTTGAGAGTGGCTACTATGGAGGGTAATTGATGAGATCATCTTTGTTTGAAACAATCCATTATGTAATGGTCTTGATAACAGAAGGAAAAGACCCATACTATCCAAAAAGAAACACTACATCCACTCCCATTTTGTATTTTTCCAAATAGAATGTAAGGGAATGAAGTATTTTATTAAAATACTATCCAGATGATGAATGTCAACTTCATCATCATCTACTCCCATTGCCCTACTAGTTGTTTACACTTAGTTATTTCTTGTAGATACGCTTCTTGTTCAGCCTTTTATCTCTGATAATTATTTATCCCGCACTAACGGTTAGTAAGAACCCACCTCAAGGATTAGAGGAATCAAAAAGCGTAGGTAGGGGATGAATCCCCTCACTGATTGAAGTTTCCCTTTAATAGTTCACAAAAAATAATGCCTATCTTTCATGAATTAAATTATGATAAAATAACATTTACACTAAATTGAAGTGCTATTTTTCAGATAAATTGCACCTAAGGAGATGTGACTAATATGGTATTATTTGGTGTTGCCTTAATTATTATAGGCTTTGCAATAAGGTTAAATCCGCTTGTTGTCGTGACAGTATCCGGTTTGGTGACTGGCTTAATTGCAGGTCTACCGATCGTGGACATCATTACGCAATTCGGGGAAGCATTTACAACGAATCGTTATATGTCGATTTTACTCGTAACACTTCCGGTAATTGGACTATTAGAGAGAAGTGGCTTACAAAATCAAGCAGGACATCTCGTTTCAAAAATTAAAGCAGCGACGGCTGGACGAATTATCACTATTTATTTACTTTGTCGTGAAGTTGGGGCTGCTCTCGGATTACTTAGTATTGGTGGGCACCCTCAAACTGTACGTCCTCTACTAGCACCGATGGCTGAAGGAGCTGCCAAGGCAAAATATGGGGAAGTTCCAGAGGAAGATCGGGAAGAAATTCGCGCACATGCGGCAGCTGCTGATAATATCGGCCTATTTTTCGGTGAGGATATATTTGTAGCAGTTGGAGCGATTTTATTAATGAAAGGCTTCTTTGATCAAAATGGAATTGAAGCAGATCCAATTTCAATGGCACTATGGGGGATACCTACAGCGATTTTCGCCTTAATTGTTCATTCAATTAGACTTTACTTATTTGATAAGAAGCTTGATCGAAAATTAGGTTCAAAAGCTAAGAAGGATGTGATTAGATGATTTTTTCAGTTGAATTTATTTATATTATAATGGGAATCATTGGATTATGTTGTTCCTTATATACTTTTGCTGATAAAGCGAACCCTCGTCGCCTTTTATCTGGATTATTTTATTTCATCTATTCCATCACACTATTATTCGGAAGTGTTATCCCACCATTTTATATTGGATTAATGGTTATTTTGATGGTACTTATCGTTGGAATGGGTGGGCTTCGCAAAGGTAAATATGGTGAATCATCCGATCAACAACGAGAAACACAACGTAAACGTTTAGGTAGTTGGTTATTTTTACCTGCACTACTTATCCCCATCTTAACAGTTGCCGGAGCAAAGGGGTTTGAAGGAGTAAAAATTGGTTCCTTGTTTATTTTTGATCCAAAAAATACAACATTGGTAGCATTAGGTGTTGCGTGCTTGATTGCGATAATAGTAGCAATGATGTTAACAAAAAACACACCACAAACAGCGATAAAGGAATCTCGCCGTCTTTTAGAAGCGATCGGCTGGGCAGTTGTATTGCCACAACTTTTAGCAACATTAGGAACGATTTTTACACAAGCTGGAGTCGGAACAGTTGTATCTGATGTTGTGACTCAGTTCATCCCGGAAAACTCTTTATTTATGATCGTTTTTGTGTTCTGCATTGGAATGGCACTATTTACGATGATTATGGGAAATGCATTTGCAGCGTTTCCAGTAATGGCTGCAGGCATTGCTGTGCCATTTTTAATTAATCAATTTGATGCAAATCCGAATCACATTGCCGCAATCTCTATGTTTGCTGGTTATTGTGGAACACTAATGACTCCAATGGCAGCAAACTTCAATATCGTCCCTGCCGCCTTATTAGATTTGAAGGATAAAAATCATGTCATCCGTGTACAAATTCCAACAGCATTAATCGTGCTTACATTCAATATCATACTTATGTATTTACTTGTAAAATTGGAGGTCTAATGATGAGAAAAAAGGTATTAGTAACCGGCTTCGATCCATTTGGTAAGGATACAATAAATCCAGCTCTAGAAGCAGTCAAGCAATTAGAAGGTGTCATCATAGATGACGTGGAGATTGTAACTCAAGTAGTGCCCACTGTCTTTCATGATTCAATCAAAGCTGCGATAAAAGCGATTGAAACACATAAACCTGATGTTGTCATTTGCGTTGGCCAAGCAGGGGGACGTACACAAATAACCCCCGAGCGAATCGCCATTAATGTCGATGATGCACGAATTCCAGATAATCAGAAAAAACAACCGATTGATGAACCCATTTCAAAGGACGGCCCAGCTGCATATTGGTCAACTTTGCCGATCAAACGGATGGTTCATCAGATGAGGAAAGATGGAGTCCCAGCTTCCGTTTCCAATACTGCAGGGACTTTTGTTTGTAACCATCTATTTTATGGATTAATGCACTATTTAACTAATCATGCACCGCACATACGTGGCGGCTTTATCCATATTCCATATATTCCAGAGCAGACGATTGAAAATGGTTCTCCTAGCTTAAGTCTTGAAATTGTTGTGCGTGGGCTCAAAACCGGAGCAGTCATTGCAGCTACTGAAAAAGAGGATATTCGCGAAATTGGTGGTACAATTCACTAATCTCTCATTTTGATACGAGCTAAATCTTACTTATATTTAAAGGGATTCACATAAGGGTCTGACCTAGCACTCTAAATCAGTATGTAGTGTCTCATACACGTATCTTTTACTGTATTTAGTTGTTGCGGGGGCTGACCCTTTGCTTTTTAGGACATCCTCCTTTTTCTTCGACAACTCTTTAGACTTGCGAAAAGCTCTTATGAGAAAGACAATCTATCATCTATGAAAGGAAAGCCAGTTGAAGTCCCCTCCAAGCAAATGGTGCCAGTTATTATTATGTCGAAATTTGATTTACAGAAATCTTTGCAAATGTAAGCGTTTTCTATTAAAATCATTAATAGGCGGGTGACATGCGGGGTCATCATTGTATTCGGCGAAGGCGGGGCCAATACAGGAGAGTTCTTTCATAAACATTTTTATAGCAAAAACGAGTATGGTGTTTTGAAGCCAACCTTTAGTATGAAGGATGTTTACATTCATAAATATCCAAGCTACCTCCAATAAGGTAGGGTGTGCGGAGCAACACGACAAGTTCTTATACAAATCTTGTGTTATCTTTCAAGTTATTTGTTCATGCTTCTTAGATTCATGTAGCTCTGTCCCCCTTTTCCTTCATACAAAAAGCTGGTTTATCCCATTCATTTAAACTTTACTATTTTTTTACTTTTCATGTATAAAAGAATTATAGTTGGCAATTATAATATAAAGGCAGTTTAATAGTTAGCTGGAGGTGAATGTATTGCAAGAAAACACAAAAAGGTTGACTGATTTTTTTCAAGACGATCGGTTTGAATTAAACTCGTACCTCACTTATATGTTTAATCAATTTGATGATTATGCCCCGAAACCATTGGAAGACCAATTGATAAAGTGAAAGGATAGACATCATGATTAAAGAAAATAGATAAGCGACTTGGTTATTCTAAAGAGATAATCAGGTCGCTTATTATTATTAGGCTTGACCTAAAAGCGGTTCGTGAAATTTCATTTTAATATGTAACTGAGCTTGATCACGATAAGAACGATAGGATACAATCTTTTCGTCAGTCGTCTGCACGTCCAACTGTAAAATATGAGTGCCCCTCATTTCTAAATAATAGTGAATCCCCTCTTTTTCCAAATGATAAAACGAATAGGAGATCCCTAAAAGCGTACGATTTTCTTGTTGTGTTTTTGAATGATGGAGTACATAGTCCGCCAATTCTTGGATCGTAGTAGTTGTTCCTGTCATGGCAGATTTCACCCGGACAGCAGCTTGTCGAAAAGTCGATTTTACATTGTCCACAATTTGATTCAATTTCATGAAGATTCTCCCTTTCAATTCGTAAGTTATTTGATTGTTGCTCCTAAATATTATTTGATTCTTTGCTACGATACATTCAGACGTGAAGACAGTCTTGGAGCTTCTCACCTTTACTCAACTTCTACCCGCCTCGTTTCATTCAAATAGCTGACTCATGCAAAGAATTCTTTCGCATATTCTACGGTTCCAGTAATATGATCTAAAGCTTGCGATCTCAGCTCCAATGCCATAAACGCTTCATTTGGCACTTCAAAAGGTGCCGATATCTTATATTTGCTTGCTGGAACAAACCCAAAGCGTGGATAATAATCTGCATGCCCGAGCACAATTACAGATTCAAAACCCAAAGATTTTGCTCGATTTATTCCCTCTAGAATGAGCTTGCTACCAACACCTTCTCCTTGGTAATTAGGTAAAACTGCAACTGGTGCAAGAGCAAGGGATGGGTACTTTTCTTTTCCATTATGTATCATGATTTTTGTAAATAAAATATGACCAACAATGGCTTTCTCCAGTACGGCAAGTAAGGAGAGCTCTGGAATAAAAGCATCACTCTTTCGCAGCCTCGCCACTAGATTGTGTTCATCATGATCGGTATATTCTGCATGTTCAAAAGCTGACTTTATTAGAGATTCAACTGCACGATAATCCGAACTGGTTTCTTGTTTGATTGTAATGTTCATTTTGATCACCTTTCTATATGATTTGAATTCTCAAATCTTGTATTTTACCAAGCACTTATATCCAGCTGCTGATTCTTATTAAATAATCCAGGATAAATGAGAAAGCCCAGGATAATAGCGGTCAGGACTGCTGCAAATAAGATCATAAATACAATCAATAGTTGAAAGCGGACGGCTTGTACAGGATCAGCTCCAGCTATAATTTGGCCGGTCATCATACCGGGAAGCTGGACAAGACCAATTGTTCTTTGACCTTCAATCGTTGGGATTAAGCTTGACCGTATGGATTGTTTTAAGATTGGATATATGGATTGTTTTACACTGCCCCCAAGTGACAAGACGAGCACAACTTCTTCTTTTCTCATTTCCAACTCAGCTTTTAAACGATTTAAGAAAAGATTGGCAATAACCATTGAATTACCGATAATCATCCCACTAATCGAGATTATGTACTGCGGAGTCGCCGGTACGATCTGTAATCCAAGTAAAAAACCTTGAGTTATTATCTCAACGATACTAATCGTCAAGAAAATTTTCCAAAAAATACGTGGCAAACCTTTACCGCGTTTCGCTGCATTTTTAGCTGCTACGAACACCATAACTAGAAGCATCAAAATCATCGCAAGTGGATTCTCAAAACCGAATACGGTGTTAAGTATATAGCCAACAATCAATAATTGAATAGTAGCCCGAATACTCGTAATAATTAGGTCTCGACCAAGTCCCAATTTAAATGCTTGTGAAAGAAAAAAGGAAAAAATAACAAATCCAAAACTAAAGAGAAGGGCAATCAAGCTCATTTGTACTCCCTCCTCAACTCCAAAAATTGTTTCGTCTGCTCTTCTTTTGGCTTAACAAAAAATTGCTTAGTAAGAGCCGCTTCGACTACTTTCCCATCGATCACAAGCCACGTTTGATCGCCCACTCTTTCTGCTTGTGATTGATCATGAGTAACCCAAAGAACCGTCGTTTGCTGTTCACGGTTAATCCTTAAAATAAGTTCTTCTACCTCATGTGCAGACAAAGAATCCAATGCGGATGTCACTTCATCGAGCAATAAAATAGCTGGATCATTTACAAGTGTTCGAGCAAGCGATAACCTTTGCCTCTGCCCACCCGAAAGCTCTTTGGCTTGACGGGATAAATGATCTTCTGTTAGACCGACAAACTCCATATACTTCTTTGGATCTTCTAATGTTCTACCTTGCAGCCGTAAAGGCAAGGACAAATTATCTAACACAGTTCCTCTTAGCATAGGAGCGCTTTGAAAAGCAATCCCGACCCGACGTCTAAGCTCCTGGATATTCCACTCTCGAACGTCCTTTCCTCGAATTCGTACCTCCCCTTCTTCAGGAGTAAGCAACAAATTACAAAGTGATAAAATCGTGCTCTTCCCTGATCCCGATGGTCCAATAATCGTAACAATCGCCCCTTCTTCTATCTCTCCGCTAACTCCTTTTAATACTTCGACCGCCTCGTGCTGATTCATATATGATTTACTGACGTTTATGAATTCAACTTCCGTAGTCATAATTGGTAGCCATCACTCCCCATCATCCTTCTTTATTATCGAGTATATACTATCTAGTTTCTATTTTTTATAGCTTAAGGCTCTTTTTACAAAATTTGTTGTTCGTAAAACAAATTTTATAATTTTTGGTACTATACTGCCCTAACAGTTTGAATGAAGTTAATAATCCTTAGATTTGGCTTAGTCTAGAGGCTAGCATGATACGAGTAACCTGTTTAGGGTTTCAGATTTATTAACTTATCGCTTTGAGAGTTAGGCCGAATGAGGAATTTTATTTGTTGATTATGCATCTTTCTAGTGTTTTTGGTTACATTAAAAACTACTTGATTAACGAGGAGGAATAACAATGAAACAAGAAAGTACGCATGATTATGTAGAAAAATTACGTGAAACAAAGAAAAAAAACGAACGAAATAAAAAGAGGCAAGGTAACGGTCATCCTGAAGAGAAATTGCCAAATAATCAGTAGCGATTATAAATTTATTTCCCTAAAAATCAGGTTAGTGGATTGTTTGGGAGATATTATTCAGTTCAACTTGAAGCAACTCTTTTATTCGACAGTGTTTGAAAAGTAGCAAATCGCTTCATTAATATGGGCTTTTCTATACTCTTTATAAAGAAAAAAAGACTACCCGATAAGTCGATAGTTCGACTTTCGGGACAGCCCTTGTTTTCTCTATAAATCAAGTATCTAGCAGTATTGAAACTCGCTATCCATATAAAATCTTTAATCTAAATTAATCCAGACATTCTTGACTTCTGTATACATATCAATCGATGCTGAACCATTTTCCCGACCGATTCCACTTTGTTTGTATCCGCCAAAAGGAGAAGCTGGATCTAAGAGACTATATGTGTTCACCCATACATTACCTGTTTTCATTGCATGGGCTACTTTATGTGCTTTACGGACATCCGTTGTGCAGATCCCTCCACCCAAGCCATAATCTGTTTTGTTTGCTAGCTTAATGACTTCATCAATATCATCAAATGGCATAGCTGAAACGACTGGACCAAAGATCTCTTCTTGAGCAATTCTCATATCATTCGTTACATTAGCCAACACAGTAGGTTTGACATAATGGCCCTTTGCCAAGTCACTCGCTGTCGTATTACCGCCAACTAACAATTCAGCACCTTCTCGCTGTCCAATATCCAAATAATTCAACACACGATTTTTTTGCTTTTCAGAAATGAGAGGTCCTAAAACGGTTGATCGGTCAAATCCGTCACCCACTCTATAATTCTTCGTATACTCACTTAAATCACTCATAAATCGGTCGTAAATTTTCTTCTCAACAAATAAACGGGAACCAGCCACGCAGACTTGGCCTGAATTCATAAAAATGGCATTAGCTGCATTCCGAAGAGCTACATCATAATCCGCATCAGCAAAAATAATGTGCGCTGATTTACCACCTAATTCTAGTGAGACTTTCTTAACATTTACTGCACCAGCTTGCATAATTTGTTTCCCAACTGCCGTTGAACCGGTAAACGCAATTTTATCGACATCGGGATGTGCAGTTAATGCTCATAACCAGTCACAATATTGACGACCCCATCCGGAAAGCCAGCTTCTTGAATCAGTTCACCTAATCGTAATGCCGTCAATGGTGTGTTTTCTGCTGGTTTCAACACGACCGTATTCCCTACTGATAACGGTGCTGCCAACTTCCAAACTGCCATCAACAATGGAGCGTTCCAAGGGATAATTTGACCACAGACCCCAATTGGTTCCCGTCTTGTATAGTTAAAAATATTTCCTGGAACAGAAACTGGTATGGTCTCCCCTGTAATCTTGGTTGCCCATCCTGCATGATACCGGATATTTTCAGCAGCCGAGCTTGCCATTCCTGCGGTGAAATTAACTGGTGCCCCGTTATCAAGCGTTTCCAAGTGAGAAAGTTCTTCAGCATTTTCCTCAATTAGATCAGCAAATTTAAACAGTAGTTTAGCACGTTCAGCTGGTTTCATTTTGGGCCATGGTCCTTCATCAAATGCAATACGTGCTGCAGCTACTGCACGGTTAATATCTTCCTTATCCCCTTCTGGAACCGAAGTAATAACCTCACCATTTGCTGGATTCATTGTTTCAAATCTCTTTCCTGAAGCAGCTTCCACCCATTGTCCATTTATTAACATGTTTTTCGGGGTAGACGTAAATTTAACAGCTTTAGAGTTTAACGAAATTAATGTTGTAGACATAATAATTCCCCATTCCGTTGTTAAAATTTTTTAACTACTTTGTAAAAAAACAAAATAAAACGATCCACATAAAGGTCCATGTTAATATGCTCGTTAGAAACGTTTAAACGCTGACCAATTCGAATGATGCCCGTTGCTACTTTATGAAAAACACGTACGAAATTTCCAGTGTATATTCGTCTTCCATTTTGCCACAGCTTCCTTCTAATGGTATGCTTGTCCAACCGAAATATTACTACTTATACCACACCCAACCTATTTAGCCATTACACCTTCAGTTAATAATCTTCTTAGGCGGCTTGCTCGCACTCCTCCTATACCAAGAGCTACTATTTTTACATCTAACCTTCACATAACAAAATCCCCCTTATTATTTCTTTAGAACGAAAATGAGGTAGTTCTTACACTACATTTAGCTCTAAATTTGTTATCATTATTTAAAGCGCTCGCATTTCATCTTCTTTAAAGTACTACTTGCTGTTAGTATTAGTTTATCAACTATACAAAAAGAAACAATCATTAAAATATGAGAATTTGTCTACCTAGACAACACTTTTTCATATTGTGTTCAATGCGATGAAAAAACTTTTCGGGGGTGCTTGTGATGACTGATAAGCATGGGGTAAATAGAAGAGTACGGAGAACGAAAAGGGTCATTAAAGAAGCCTATTCTTCGTTAATTCAAGAAAAAGGGTACTCTAATGTCACCGTCAAAGACATCGTTGAGCGAGCAGATTATAACCGATCATCCTTCTATAATTATTACACGTGTAAGGAGGCTTTAAAGGAAGAATTAGTAGAGGAGATGATTGAAGGGTTTAAAAAAGCAAACCGTCAACCTTATCAACAATCAAACTATTTGAAAGTTGATACGCTTTCTCCATCTTCAGTTGCTATATTTCAATATATTTATGAACATGCCTCCTACTTTAGACTCTTAATTGCAACTGACCCCATCCCTGGTTTACTTGATCAGATTGTCCATACGATTAATCTATTACAGAAGGAAATCACATTTACAGCCGACCAACATGTAGATCGTAATGGTGATCATTTTATTACTTTTCGCACCTATGGTTTTTTGGGACTTATTCTAGAGTGGATTCAGAGTAATTATGAACGACCCCCAGTTGAATTAGCCAAACAGCTAATAGAAATCTGTAGCATGAGTGCTCCTTCCATTCATATCAATGACTGAATATGTTAAGAATTCGGATGATGCCTTGCATATTTACAATATTTTTTCAATATCCACTTCATTTTCTTCCGGTTTAGTTGTTGACGCAAAACGATGTACAACACGTCCATCTTGATCCATGAATAATTTCGTAAGGTTCCATTTTATGTGCGAGTATCCCTCTTAAAATTCTTGTTTAGTGGAGTGTTTTCTTCTAGATTTTCAAAAATATCACAAGTATTAATTATCAAAAATTAGACAAATACTATAACAAACTCGCGATAGTTGAATAAGTATGATCAGATTTCATTCTAAAAAGAACTGAATAGAGAAAATAAAAGCACTCATTTTAATCAAACTTTGTTTAATACGAGCGCTTTTTGTACGTCTTAAGATAAAGAATAACGCTATGGCTTTTATCAAACTTTTTTTCAAAGCTACACCTGATTCCTGTAATTCCTAAAGTACAAAAAAAGCCAGCCCAGTAGGTTAGTTGTCTGACCTATGGGCTGGCTTCAATTATTATCATTCTAGTAAAGAATTAGACAGGCTGTGATTAGTATTGTTGAAAAGAACTAAGTTCAAGATAAGAATCTTTTATTAATTTGTATTTTTCCCTCCGCCATTCAATCCTTCTTGAATCAGCTCGTAGACTTTACTGTTGATGAGCATCCCAACGTGATCTACACCGCTGATTTGAACGTTTTTCGCTCCCTGAAGTGTTGAAAGCCAAGTGGGTACAACATAATCGTTGGTACTATAAATCGAAGTATAATGGATTTTATGGTTAGGATCTGTACCTACGGGAGCTTTCGATGTTACATATTTGTTTGGAGAACCCAACGTTACCACATCGTTTACCTTGCTTCCGCCACCATCGAGAATATAAGTCAGGGTATTCAGGCCTCCCGCACTGTGTCCAATAATATCAACCTTATTCTTTCCTGTTTTCTTTAACACTTCATCTACATAAGAAGCAAGCTGTTTTTGATTGTTCAAACTAACACCAGATTTATTCATCAATTCAATAGCATACAGTTCATCATCGGACCAGCCTTGTTTTTTCAGGTAATTTTTTATGCCGGAAAAGGCTGTACTGCTTCCACCTGCACCGTGAATGAAGATAACCGGATCATGGCCGTTTGTCTGTGCTTTAGAAACAGAAGGCAAAATAGTAGCCACAGAAAAAATAATAGACATGCATACCATTAGCAAAAGTAGAAATCTCTTATGTTTCATAATTCTCCTCCTATGTGCTTGACTGCTTTCTTGCTACGTTAAGTGTTATACATTTTGGAGGGAGAATCAACCGGTAACTTTTTCTACCCCTGGTTACAGTGCTTAAGCAGTTGGCCAATTCAGCAATAGAAAGATGGCTGTTTTTCTTTTTTATCGTACCTTCCTTACATCCTTCTAATATCCTAATCGATAAATTAAAAATTTCTCATAAGGATTATGCGCATAGTCTGGCAGGATGACTTCTTCTTTTAATTCAAATGACGTTTGGTTCTCTAAAAAATAAAGATAATCATCTGACGGATAATACAAAATCAGCTCGATTTCCCGTTTGAACTCTTCTACAGATAACAAGATATTATTAATAACCTGCATAAAAATTTGGATCGAAAATGGATTAAAAAAATAAAAACGATTATCTAACGGATTAATCTGGTACTCCTCTGCTAAAGAGCAGTGAAAATGGATTTTATCTGTTCTACTTTTTGCCTTCTTCAAATATCTAGTTCGATTTTCAATCGCTTCTTTACAAAATCTTTCGTTCATTTCAATCCCAACAACAGTCGCCTGAAATAAATGATGGATATAGAAATTTAACCGTCCTTTTCCACAGCCAAAATCGACAACACGATCACTACTTTTCAATTCATATGTATTAAATAATGTTTCGAGTGCACGATATGGAGTTGGCTCATAACGATGATAATGCATAGAATTATTGAATCCCTTTTGGTCACCTACTGTTTTTATGTTTAGTAACGCATCGTAATACTGTTCATTCATGGGTTTTCTCCTCGATTTAAAACTTTATTCTTTAATCATATAGCTTTTTCTATGTGAATACCATTCGACTTTTTTACCTGAACACGCATAGATATCGCCAATCTATGTTTTATTCAATCCAAATCAAATTTAGACATCTACGATTGGATTAGTACGTTCTCTTACTTTTCTAAGGGAATTTTAAGGTTATTCTTCTTTTACTTTAAACTCGAGCCGTTATGATACTAATATAAACAAAACGAGGAGGTTATCAAGAATGAACTTGATGCCAATGCTATTAACAGGTGCTTTAATCGTAGGTGGTCTAGGAGCTCATGCAATGATTGATAACCACCCAACAACGAAATTATCAAATGCACCTTCACAAATGATAAATGAATTACAAGCAAAGACGATTGCCTTAGACACATCTCAAGGTGGTCTAGTAACGAACACTCATACCATTGAAGATCATGGGATTAAAAAATACGAAATTTCTATTATGAATCGAAATACAGAATATGATGTGGATATTGATGCATCATCTGGAGACATTTTGAATGTTGACATGACCAAGATGTTAAATAGGTAACTCACACCTTATCATTCCTAGCGCATTGGTTTTAGCAAGGACCATTCTAATCCAAAGAGGTAAAAATTTTAGGAGGTTTTATCATGGTTCAAGCGTTTAAAGTAAAACGTTTGTTTGAAAATCAAGTTCATGAACGTCAGCAGTTTTCACTAAACTTTAAAGGCTATACTTATCAAGGGATTTTCCATGAGGGAGACATTCAGTGGTTTCATCCTCAACCTAATACTAGGCTTGTTGAAGAGGATCTCCAAGTTCTAGAATCCACTGTGTTTGACTTGATGAGAAAACACGCATATCAAGGGTTTATAGTAAAACCATTGTTCGAGGATCAAGTCCATGAGCGTCAGCAGTTTACATTAAACTTTGAAGGGGATCATTATCATGGGATTTTCCACGATGAAGAAATTCAATGGTTCCATCCTCAACCTAACAATAATCTTTCCGAAGACGACCTTCAAGATTTGGAATCTAAAGTGTATGACTTGATGAAGAGCCACGCATATCAAGATTTTACAATAAAACCATTGTGTGAAGATCAAGCTCTTTAATGGTTGCTTAAAGTCAAACATAATAACCCCGTATTGGTTTCGATAGGAAGTTGTTCAAAAAGTCCGATCTTACTTACGTATTACTGCATACGCGAAAAGTTCGAGGTATGAGCTCCTCGAACTTCTCGGCTCTTTTATCCTTCTTTTTGAACACGCACTATAGAGCATTCTGGTGCGGGAAATCTCAATTCCAGTAAATTAAAGCGATTTCAAAAAATAGTTTAAAAATATCGACAATTCGATGTGAAGCCGTATAATATGAAGTATCACTTCTTTAGGAGGATTACAATGGTTTATAAAGCGGAAGATACTCGATACGATGAAATGAAATACAGTAGAAGCGGGCGATCTGGCCTACAACTTCCAGCAATTTCACTTGGTTTATGGCATAATTTTGGTGGAGTAGATACATACGAAAATGGCCGCGCCATGCTAAGAAGAGCTTTTGATTTAGGGATCACCCATTTCGACTTAGCAAACAACTATGGTCCACCTGCTGGATCCGCCGAAGAAATGTTCGGGAAAATGTTAAAAACGGATTTTGCTCCTTATCGAGATGAAATGATCATTTCATCGAAAGCTGGTTATTATATGTGGCCAGGTCCATACGGTGAATGGGGATCAAAGAAGTATCTTGTCGCAAGTTTAGATCAGAGTTTAAAGCGGATGGGACTGGATTATGTCGATATTTTCTACTCACATCGTCCTGATCCAAACACGCCTTTAGAAGAAACGATGGGTGCGTTAGACTCAATCGTTCGCCAAGGGAAAGCTTTATATGTAGGCATTTCCAGTTATACTGCGGAACAAACAGAAGAGGCGATTAAAATTCTAAATCGGTTAGGCACTCCACTTGTCATTCACCAACCTAGCTATTCCATGTTGAACCGCTGGATTGAGGATGGCCTGCAAGATGTATTACAAGAAAATGGTGTTGGATCGATTGCATTCTGTCCTTTAGCACAAGGCCTTTTAACAAATAAATATCTAAATGGCATTCCGACTGATTCCAGAGCTGCTAAATCTACTGGTGCATTAGGAACAGATCAAGTGAGTGAAGAAGTTGTAAATCGTGTAATAAAATTAAATCAAGTGGCAGCTGAACGCGGTCAAAACCTGGCGCAAATGGCACTTGCTTGGGTACTAAGAGATGGAAAGGTTACTTCAGCTTTAATCGGCGCAAGTCGAGTAAGTCAAATTGAAGAAAATGTTGCAGCCTTAAATAATCTTTCATTTACTCAAGAAGAGCTTGATAGAATTGAAGACATCTTAAAAAGTTAATAATTGAAAGAACGGTAGTATGGTAGGCAAATGGTGCACTTTCTTTTGCCACAACAGGTTTATACCCAACTAAAAAGCCGGATTTCCCCTATTTGTGGAAATCCGGCTTTAGAATTATTCAGCTTTCACTAAGATTTTTACTTGATTTCTTTCTTTTAACAAGCCTTCAAAACCTTCATCAATCACTTCATCAAGTTTGTACGCTTTGTTACTGGTTTATCCGCTGGGAAGTATCCTTTGGCCATTAAACTAATAACAACTGGAAATACATCGTGGTATCCGATAATACCTGTTACAGTGCGTTCTTTCAAAACGATATTTTGTGGATGGATGGGAGCTTCTTTTTCAAAAATACTTACAATCATCGTTTCCCCATTAATTTTTGTTGAGTTGATGGCTTGTACTAAGACTGGCGGTACCCCTGTCACTTCATAAGTAACATTTATCTCGCCATATTAATAGTAATTCTTTAAATTGCTTGGTTTCTATCGTGTTTTCATAAGGTTCTTCAATCCTAAAAAGGTTTTCAACAATTGTCACATCTTTTTTTATGAGTATACTTGTTGCATTTAATTGAATTTCAAAATCCTCATATGTCCCTTTTAAAATCTTTTCGATATGTTCTATATATTCATCGACTTGTTCTTCTAACGCAATATTTTCAATAAAGTCTGAGAAAAGACTTATTTCTTCCTGCAAAACTATTCCTAAATCGCCAAATGGATCTTCCTTAAACTCATAAGAATATTTCATAAGCTTTGATCACCTTCTAGATTATTTTTTATATAATGGATATGCCGTTGTATGGATCCATCTTTATTTAAGTACCACGCCTGTTGATTATTTGTTTCTCCTTGACTATAAAAATAAATAGCCCAAATCTTGGTCACTTTACATATGACTAAAATTCGGGCTATTTTTTGAAGTTCAATAAAGATTAATCATTTCATCAAGGAATCACATACCAGCTAGAAAATACCGCCTCTTCTAACTCCTGATTTTTTATCTTTTCATGCCATATTAGCAGTATCATAGTTTCTTAGCAATTACTTAAGCTACCTCTACTCGGTTCCGCGAAATGATTACGCGATGGAGCACCATTGCGCCAAAGCTCTGTATAACCGTCTTTACAATGACCTGACCAAGAATCGCAAAAGGTACAGCTTCCCATGGTAGGAAATTGGCACCCAATGGGCTTAGGCCAATAATGACAAAGATAGCAGAGTCAAGGAAACCACCGACTAAACCGCTATAAAAAACTCGCCAAGCCATCGGCAGCTTCAATCTTGAGTAAATTTCTGTATCCGTTGTTTCCGAGATGACAAACGAAATGGCGGACGCAAGAACGATTAATAATGTGTCTCCCAATATATATGACACAATCGCCGACATTGCTAAAGCGATTCCGATTGCCAAATAGGTTTTCTTTCTGCCAAATGCATTTTGAACCAAATCTCTTAGGATAAAAGTTGCCCCGATAAACAGTGTTCCCATTGGCACAATAAACACACCGATCGATAACGGTGCAAAAGAAGCCGTCACAACGTTGGCTGTTACAATGGCAATTAAATATAGTAAAATTCTGATCATCGATACTCCTCTTCTCTTACACCCCTCGTTTATTCCCCCATACTAATGCATGGAGTTGAGGGAGTACTTTAACTTCTTTTAACTCTTCATCTTGTATCACTTGTTCGATTAACTCTTCGTATCTTTTCAGCAAATGAGTAATTAACGCTGCGTCATTTACAGTCTTCGTATCATCATTTCCCACCTGCATATAAAAAGGAATGCCAGGGTATCTTCTATGAATTTCCTTTGCATAGTCAAAATCAGCATCATTGAATACAACGACCTTTAAACTCACATTTCCTGAAAAATCGTCTGACATGAGCTTATTGAAGATCATATCAAGTGAGTCAAAGTTCGTTTTCATCCCTGAACTAGGTGGCTTCGGCGAGATCGTCAACTCATCGATTGAAAGCATCCAATCTTGCCACTTCGAGCCTTGCGTTTCCAGACAGGTCTTCATGTTTTCTTGCTTTAATAATTGGACAAATCCAGCAAGATTCTTCAACAGAGCGGGGTTTCCACCTGAAATGGTCACATGAGAAAATCCGTCTCCGCCAAGTTCTCTTAACTGCTGCAAAATTTCGTCAGGCTCCATTTGCTTAATGAGATGTTTACCGGATCCATCCCATGTAAATGACGAGTCACACCATGAGCAAGAATAATCACAGCCCGCCGTTCTGACAAACATCGTCTTTTGACCGATGACCATGCCTTCCCCTTGAATGGTTGGACCGAATATTTCCATCACAGGAATTTTACTCAACTTCCATCCACTCCCTTTTTGCCTCGGCATAGCTTGTCGGTGTTTCATAAAGACGGACAAATTCAACTCTTGCTCCATCATATTGTTCTTGTCTATTTTTTAATGCTTCCACCATTTTTTCATAAATCCAAACAACCATATTCTCAGCCGTTGTATTCATTAAAGGTAACGTCTCGTTTAAATATTTATGATCAAGAAAAATTTCAATCTCATTTTTCCAAATTTCTTTAATGTCACCAAAATCAATGAGCAAACCACGATCATCGATAAAACCACTAAGTCCAAAAATAACGCGATACGTATGGCCATGAAGGTTTTTACATTTTCCTTCATAGCAATGTAAATGATGAGCCGCATCAAAGGTAAATTCCTTACTAACAAGTACTCGTTTGGTATGATATTTTAATTGATCGGATTTAATATCTTCATTGATCTTTTGTAATTTATCTACAATACGAAATCCATACATCATTTCTGCCCCTTCTGACTCAAGTAGTCATCAAGACCTTTTTGACGCAATTTACATGCCGGACATTCCCCGCAACCATCTGCCATGATTCCGTTATAACAGGTTAATGTCTTATTGCGAACAAATTCCAAAGCACCTAACTCATCCGCCATGCCCCAGGCCTCCGCCTTATTCATCCACATAAGCGGTGTATGAATCACAAATGGCTGATCCATCGATAGATTCAGCGTGACATTTAACGACTTTATGAAAATATCTCGGCAGTCCGGATAGCCGCTAAAGTCTGTTTCACAAACACCGGTAATAATATGCTTTGCACCAACTTGGCTGGCAAGTACCCCAGCAAAGGATAAGAACAACAAATTTCTCCCCGGAACAAACGTAGAAGGAAGCTCTCCTTCTTCGCCCTCACTTACAGCAATGTCATCACGCGTTAACGCATTCGGCGCCAATTGATTGAGCAGCGACATATCCAGAATATGATGTTTAATGCCAAGTTCATCTGCAATCTGCTTGGCACAATCAATCTCTAACCGATGGCGCTGATTATAATCAAACGTAACTGCCTCGACTTCTTTAAACTGCTTCATCGCCCAGAATAAACAAGTCGTACTATCCTGACCACCACTAAAAACGACTACTGCCTTCTCTTGCTTCATTAAAAAAATCCCCTTTTCGACAGAAAAACAGCACTACTAAGAAAGCAGTGCTGTTTTCCTTAGTTTTTTAGAGAGGGTAGCTAGAAACCTCTACCGTAATTAAACGGATTTATATTTACATCAGTTCATTTTAGACTAAAATCAGTAGATCTTCAAACTAAAAATAAAAAATGCATATTTTGGTACATATTATTATCCCTTTATTTATTGAATTTTGGTTTTGGAAGAGCCCCTACTACTGGGTGGGGAATGTATAACTCTTCTAAATAATTCATCTCATCAGGAGTCAACTGAATATTAAGTGCAGCTACGGCACTTTCAAGATGACTTTCTTTTTGGGCACCGATGATTGGCGCAACAACTTGATCCTTGTTAAGAAGCCATGCTAACGCAATCTTATCACGAGTAACACCATGATTGTTTGCTACTTCAGCCAAACGTTCTACAATTCCTTGATCAGCTTTCATCATACTATCATATTTTGAATGTTGAACCATGTCTGTTTCAGAACGAAGAGTAGTTTCAGACCAATCACGAGTCAAACGACCTGAAGCGAGTGGGCCATATGGTGTAATCGCAATGTTTTCATCACGACAGAACGGAATCATTTCACGCTCTTCTTCACGGTAAATCATATTGTAGTGGTTTTGCATGGATACAAATTTAGTCCAGCCATTACGTTCTGCTACACGTTGCGCTTTTTGAAATTGCCAAGCGTACATAGCACTCGCACCAATGTAACGAGATTTTCCTGATTTAACGACATCATGAAGAGCTTCCATAGTTTCTTCAATTGGTGTGTCATAATCCCAGCGGTGAATAATGTATAAATCTACATAATCTGTTTCCAAGCGCTTTAAACTTTGATCGATTTCGCTCATAATTTCTTTACGAGATAATCCGCCACTATTAGGACGACCTGGACGCATTGTTTGGTGAACTTTTGTTGCAAGAACAATATCGTCACGTTTAGCATAGTCCTTCAATGCCCGTCCGAGAATTTTTTCACTTTCGCCCATTGAATAGATATTCGCAGTATCAAAGAAATTAATCTCTAAATCGAGAGCTTTTTTGATGACTGGACGACTACGTTCTTCATCTAAAACCCATTTGTGGGTCCATTTTTCAGTATCCCCGAACCCCATCGCTCCTAAGCAAATACGAGAAACATCCATACCAGTATTACCGAACTTTACATATTCCATAATATAGCCTCCTCTGTTTTATGTACCGTATACTTTAGAAAACACTCGCAAAAGAAGATTTAGCTTTTGGCTAATCTTCATAAAATGCTAGAAGAGTGGTCATTTCGATAATTTCATCTTTTGTAAGTCATTTTCTTTCCCTTTCGAGATGAGTTAGTAATTGTTAAAATACACCTGAAGTTATGAGCGCAGTTATGTAATCAAACTTCTGGAGTTAATTCTTCTTCCCACCTCATACTTGCCCGAATAAAACATCATAGTTTAATTTTGTACGCATTCCTCAAACCGGTCACGTCCAGCTATTACTTTTTCTTCCATAGTAGATCTCCCCTTTTATTGAGAAATACTAATAGAAGGACGGTTTTTCAAAATCTGTATTGGGTTCACTGACTCCTAAACTTTTGCCAATATATTTCGTATTATCAGCAAGTAAATCCATGATCAAACGCGCTACAGCCTGTCGTGTAACCTGTGCGCCAATAAATGGTTCCCCTTTTATAGTCAGTTCATAATCTTCGTTACCCTCTTGGTTATAAAGCCAAGTTAAACGAAGTAGTGTGTAATCTAGGTCAGAGTCTTCGACTACCTTCGCTGCAGATTTGTATAATGCTACGCTAGATCCGACCATTGCATCATTCCAGCGGCCAAATGCACCAGCGACTTCATCATAAATACCTAAGACTGTTGCACCAATCAGATGTTTTACACCAGCTTCATCCATTGCCGAAACAATAGATTGTGTTGCTTTTGCGTTACGCATATCATTTAAATAAACAACATCAACGCCAGACATTGCTTCGACTAGTTTTGCTTTATCATTGAAGTCACCATCAATAATTTCTACTCGTTTACTTGCGGCTTTTAAACGAGAATTGGCGTGTCTCGCATATAGAGTGATTTCTGCATCTATTTCATTGAGCAAGCGGTTAGTTAACATACGAGAAACTTGACCAGCTGCACCTAAAATCAAAATTTTCACTTATTTCCCACTCCGTTTCGCATATATGTAGAAACATCGAAAATAAATTTTTGTGTGCAACTTTCATTCATCAAATTCACGAAGTCCTTTTTCAGCTGGAACAACATGACTTTCATAGTTATCGATTTTATAATTCAAACGATTAAGTGCACTTTGCATCATATCAATACGTTTTTTTAGTTCGTCGCGTTCGTCACATAAAATTCCCACACGAGCTGGGATCGTAGTATCGTCACCATCTTTGAACAACCCAATGTATTCGATTAGTGCTTCAATGGATAACCCTGCTTCACGCATATGCCGAGAAAACTCAATCCAGCGGATATCTTCATCGTCAAAATCACGTGCACCATTCTTATTTCTTTTTACTGGTGGTATTAAGCCGATACGTTCGTAGTAACGAATCGTATCAGCAGACACACTAGTTTTTCACTTACTACTTTTATGTTCATGTAATAACGACTACTTTGTTATGTTCTATCATTTTATTTTCCTCCAGTATGGTTGGTGAATTAAATACAAATCAAGGTGATCAAGCTGCATGGCATGACCTACTTCAATCAAAATTTAGTCCTTGGGAAGAGTTTTATAGTCAAATATCCAGGTGGATTGAAACAATCAAAGAATTGGCTGTAAAGCATAGCTTAACTGAGATAACTGGAACTGGAGAAATTCCTATCTCCCAATTGGGCTCTGATATTACTCAACTGCATTCTCATTTTAAAAATGGGAAAGGATTAGGCATGCCTTTATTGCGTCCAAAAGCAGTCAAAGAGGCATGGTATATCGTCAAAGATGTACGAATTAATGGAAGAAAGTGTGATTCTTTAGAACCTATTCATTTATTGGAAGAAACTATAAAAACAGATCATACTCTACGAAAAATTGAGCAGATGATCCAGGAACAATTGAAGGTTGAACTGGATGCTGTTCAATCACGCTCTTTAAGAGTAGCAAGAATAAAAGACATCATAGAACCTTTCAAACTTCTTTTAGGTATTAAAGAAATTCTTAATCATATCCAAGCTGATTTTAATGACGTACCTCTTATTTTTGGAAAACCGCTCGACGCAAATCAAGTTACTGATCTTCTATCAGATTTAGAATTCGTCACCCTGAATGAAGAACTCGAAGATCTCAAAGGATGGTTCCAGCAGCTTACAGAGACGATTCAACAATCGGTCAATGCAAATGAAAAACACAATCTAGTCGATCAAATAATTGAAACAGTTATGATACGAGATGTAGAAAGTTATGCAACTACTAAAGATCAACTGATAGAACTTGATGAATACGGAAGAAAAAGTCGAAGATGCGAAGTGCTTTTACAGCGTTTAAAGGCTGTACTTCCTAACCTATACTCTGATCTACTTGAATCATTCGACGTTCATACATGGACAGAGAGATTTAACGATCTAGAAAAGGCTATAAACTCGGCGAAAGGAAATGCATGGCTGATCCAATTTTCTCAGACAAGCGAGAGTTCACTATCCAAACAATTAGACGAGATTGAGGAACAGATAAAACAAACGATTACTATATTAGGAGCCAATAAGGCATGGTATTCTACATTCACCTTTGCCTATAATGGCAGTAAATCAACCGACAAAAGACCAGCTTGGTTTACTAGCTATCTGGAATAAATAAAAAGAGAATTGATTTGTACATAGCGAACAACACACTTCACTGTTCGCTATGTATTTCTAAGTGATTTTTACCAGCAATAAATGGATTTCAATTCAAATGCCTATGGCTCTGAGGGTGACTTATTCTTTAGTTGTCTCATTATTGCTACTAAAGAAGTAGCTAAAGTGGGTAGTTGCGGATAACAGAGATGTAAAAGGTGATTGATTCTCATTAATCATTCAAAAGCATCATTTCTTTTAATATCGATTTATCATACATCATAATAGTGTTCTTCCATGGGTTCGTTCTTCAGTTTGAAATTTCACTTTATTCATAAAAAAGGTCATTGGGATAGACAATGAACCTTAAGATTGTTTATAAATATCTCCCCGATTACCAATAGCTTGTATATACACAACCTTTTCTTCGTGGTCTATATTGAAAAGAATACGGTAACCACCTATTCTTAATCTATATAGATTTTCATATCCTTTTAAACTTTTAATGTCCCCTTCTGGTGGAGTAATCAACAAACCTTTTAAGCAAGTTACAATTCTTTCTTGAGAGGTTTTATCTTGTTTTGCAATGAATTTAACGGCAGATTTATGGTAAATCAATTTGTAGTCCGAATTCACGTTTTGCATCCTCTCCTGAAATATATCCGTCACCACTTTGAAGTTGTTGTTTCTCTTCTTCAGTTAAAGGTTCATCATCTGGATTCAATTCATCAATAGCTTGCCAATGTACCGGCTTTTTCTTTGAACGTTCAATTAAAAATTGCATGAAATCAAAAGCTGCCTTTTTATCCGCATTATTAAGTCCATCAATCATTTTATAAAGATCTTCTTTACGAATAGCCATAATAATCACTTAATCCTTTCTTTTTCTATGATATATTCTTTACGAGTTATTATATAGTATTTTCACCGAAAGATTAATTATTAATAAGATTAGATGCAAGCATCTTTCAGGCTACAAAACGAAAAAACATCCGCAATCTTGCTGGATATTATAACGGGACATTATCCAATATGCTCGATCAATTATATTATGACTCTGTATTTCCTGATTTTGGGGAAGAAGCTGCAAATGAAGAAATAAAATGGCTAGTTTAACCGTTTAACTGGCAATATGAACATTAATTATATCTCTATTGATGTTCAGGCTAATGCGATCTCAAGTGCCCACGTATTGGACGGTTCAGTGAAATCTATTGACCTGGATAGTTATATTATACCATTCCAACTAGAAGGAACCCCTTACTGGATATTAATTTTATCGGTGCTTCTTTTTTCAATGATTTATCTACGTGTAAATATAACTTAATCCTTTTAGAAATTTAAGACAAAACCTTGATCATTTGGTAGAATTTGATTTGTTATTGAATTACGTAATGGAATGGAGAACATGTCAACGCCCCGCCACTTATCACCCTTACAGGTCGCTTGAAGTGGGGGCTTGTGTCTGTCAAGGTTTGACAGTGCCTCTACCCTCATAGAGTGCAATTACGCTTGTTCCTACCCAGTAGTGCGAACGAGCGACGCTCTCCTACCTTAGTATGGTGGAACATAAGGACGGTTGACTTCGCCCCTACCGCAAGAGCTATACTCCTGCGGTAACTACACCAATATGTTCAATTCCTTTACGGTGTAGATTCATAGCACCAATACGGTCATCATTTGATTGGTATTGACAATTTTTACATTTAAAAGTGTGTAGCTTTTTATTACGATTCGCTTTCTCAACATGTCCACATTTAGGGCAAGTTTGAGAAGTGTATTTTGGGTCTACCACAATTACTTTCTGTCCATTCAATTCAGCTTTATACTCAAGCATTTGACGGAACTGATAGAAAGCCCAAGACACCGAAACATAGCGATTTTTTACTCGTACTTTTTCAGCCGAGATGCGAACGCCTGTCAAATTTTCTAAAACAAACATAGTACTTCTAGGGTATTTATCAACGAGTGCCTTTGTAATTTGATGGTTTACATCAGTTACATAACGGTTTTCTCTTGAACCAATTTGTTTTAGTTTCTTACGAGCAGATGGTGTTTGTCGCATTTGCAGTTGTTTGCGAGTAGCTTTAAATTTACCACGCTTATGCTTAACAATGTTGCCATTATAGAAAGTGGTTTTACCTTGACCATCATAAGTAGTAGCAAGAAAGTTAATTCCTAAGTCAACACCGACAATATTGTTTACATCTACTAAGTCTAACACTTGGTACTCTTTTGTCATCGGGATATGCAAGAACCACTTCTTGTACTTATGCACTAATTTAGCAGTGCCAAATTGCCAAGTACCATTGAAGTATTCCTTCATAGCCTTGCGCTCATAATTTAGCTTTAGACGACCATCCAGTGTATTCACACTAAATTGATTTTGGGTTAGTGAGTAATCACGATTCCATACAAGGTCATATTCTGGAAGTTTAAATTCAATCAAAGACCATTCATGTCCATTCGATTTAGCTGACTTGTAACGAGCGATTACGGTTTTCATCACGGATTGAGCCATTTGACTTTTTAGTCCAAATTGATTTCGTAAATCAGAATAATACAAGTTATTAATATTTGTTTGGTTTAGGTTTTTTGTTTCAAATATGTATTTCGATAACCAATTACAAGCTTTGCGATAAGCAATAGTCGTTATCCTTAAACTTTGAACTTGATTATCGGAAACATAGATTTGTATTTTTGCAGTAATTGTAGACATTGTTTTCACCACCTTTCACTAACTAAATTATACCAAATTTTTAGTGAAAATAAATAACCTAAACAAAGAAAGGAGAAGGCAAGGTGGAAGTTTCGATGAAATCAAAATTCAAGATACTAGCACTTATCATTGTTAGCTTATTATTACTCGCGTCTTGTTCTAATGACAAATATCAAAATGCGATGGATAAGGGAATCGAAAGCTTGATAGTAAAGGATTATCATCAAGCAGCTATCCATTTTGAACTAGCATTAAAAGAAAAAAGAGGAGACGAAGATGCCTCCGCCTACTTTGACCAAGCCACTCAGATGAAAAATGCGGTGAGCGCCTATGAACAAAAACAATATGATTCTGCCATTGATTCGCTTAATACAGTCATGAATCATAGAAATGGATTAAAAACCTTGCAGTCAGAAGCGAAAGATCTTCGAGACCTTATCCTTACAGATCAAAATATCACGTCTTCTTTCCAAAAAAATCTTGACCTCGTTAAAAGCCTAATTACAAAAGAGAGCTACAATTTAGCAGAAGAAAAGATTCAGCTTTTACAAAAAGACATCGAAACAAACAAGAGTCTAGCAGACTATCAATCTGAACTGACTAAACTAACTGAACAAGTAACAGTAGCTTTAACGACCAATGAACCTGTACCGCAACAAAATGAAACAGGTAATAACGAAGAAACATCAAACAGCAAAAAGGACAAAAAAAAGAAAGCTGAAAAATTCAAGTATCGTCCATACGCGAACGATCGTTTTGGTTTTTCAATGCAATATCCAGAAGGTTTGACGATGAATACTCCCCCTACTAATGGCGATGGAGCAAGATTCTATAATGCAGAATTTGAAGTCACTGCCTATGGCGGCCATACGAATATTGTGAGCGAAGGAGAAACAATCGAAACCTATTACCAGGAAGAATTAAATAGCATCCCTGGACAAATTGCCTATCAAAAGTTGACAGATGATTGGTATGTAGTTTCCTATGAAGATAATGGGCAAATCTTTTATAATAAATTCTTTTTTGGCCAAGAAGTCTTCAATAAATTTATCATTTCCTACCCGGCAAATAAAAAGGATAAGTATGGCCCGGTTACGACTCATATTGCCAAAACATTTGCTCCATCTGCACAATAGAATCAAGTAAGGCACAAGCTTAAATGCTAGTGCCTTTTTCTGATTTTATTCTTAATTGGTTATCTCACAATCTAAAGCACAATTCTTATAAGCCATTCTTTGGAGGAATAATCAAGTAATAATCATACATCCCCATGTAAATTCAGATGCCTAGCACTACTTGTGATCTTCCTATAATGGATTCAAAGTGAATTTATATCGTGAAATTACCTAGAAATTTTTTTAATGTTGGAACAAGTAGGTTTTAATACTAGCAGTTTGATAATCCTTTCTTAACCAATTTGATCGCACAGCTACGAATTACTAGAAGTAGTAAGCGCTATATAATTACTTTCATAGCTGGATTATTCTGTGCACATGTCGAAGTCTAGTAGTATTTTTACAGATTCTATTTTTTTGAAAAAAGTTTTCTCCTCATGCTACTTTCCCCCTTTCCGAAGTTATAAAGAGAGTGACAAGCAGAATTCTCTGCATAACGGGAGGGATTTTAGATGGCGAAGAAAAGGATTGAATATATTGCAGGGGTTCAAACGTATCAAGAGTTAGCAACATTTACATCGGTAGAAGAATTAAACGAGGCGGTTTTGCTTCATTTAGATTCTTTAGATTTAACGAAAACAGAAACGGAGGTATTACGCCTTCTTGCAAGATATAGTTGTGTGTATCCGGGTGTGAGTTTTTTGTGTAAAACGAAAATCGCCGAGATGATTGGAAAAAGCAGGAGAACAGTCATTCGAGTCTGCCTTAAATTGGAACAACTCGGTGTGATTCGGCAATATGAAATGAAGCGGACAACGGATATGAAACAAACATCCAATGCGATTGTGATTCAATTCATTCAGAAAGAAAAACTTGTGCAAGTCGATCAATCTGCCGCTAAAGAAGAAGTTGTCACACAAGAGGTACCTGAAAATGTCACACCAAAAAGCTGCATTCCTTTTAAGCAAAAAAATAAAGAATTAGATCATACGTATCAAGACAGTCATTCGTCTGCTTATCAACGATTTAAGGAGATGATTCATAATTTTGTCAGTGATTGCCCTTTAGTGGACAAGCTTTATGGCATCTATGTCGCACAAACGCATTATATAAAAACTACTTATACGCAGGAAGAGCTTTTACAAATTGGCATTTCAGCGATTAAGACGTCCTTTCAGGCTACAAAACGAAAAAACATCCGCAATCTTGCTGGATATTATAACGGGACATTATCCAATATGCTCGATCAATTATATTATGACTCTGTATTTCCTGACTTTGAGGAAGAAGCTGCAAATGAAGAAATGGCGTGGCAAGTTTAATTGGCAGGGTAATATTCATATCTATTGATCTACCAAGCTAGCAGAGTACCAATTGTCCTTATATTAGACCGTTCGTTGCTTTTTTTGCTAGAATATCAATAGCAATTGGCCTTATAAAACTTTTTAAGAAAGGGTATCTGTATGAAAAAAAGAGTAACGTTTACTGGAATAGGAATTCTTGTCCTTTTCCTTCTATTACTTGGTACATATAAATTAATGAATTCTAGAACCTATCAGTTATTTGGAGGATTAACAAGCCAGGTGGAAACAAATCAAAAGGTGGTTGCTTTAACGTTTGATGATGGTCCATCAAAAAATGTTAATCAGATTCTACCACTATTAGATACATACAATGCAAAGGCTACCTTTTTTCTAATCGGTAATGAAATAGAGGAATATCCAGAGGAAACTAAAAAAATTGTAGCAGCTGGGCATCAGATTGGCAATCACACTTATTCTCATAATCGAATGGTTTTCAAAACGCTTTCCTATATCGAAGCAGAAATTGAAAAAACAGACCAATTCATTCAAAAAGCTGGCTATAAGGATGAAATTGATTTTCGACCACCAAACGGAAAAAAACTTGTAGGTTTGCCCTATTACTTAACTAAACATAATAGAGACACAATAACTTGGAATCTTGAACCAGATAGCCATTACACCTCTGCTTCTGACAAAGTGAATGATGTAAAGGTTCATATCAAACCTGGTTCGATTATCTTAATGCACCCCATGTATGATGACACGGGCGAGGAACTGAAAGCGATTGAAGGGATATTACAAGCACTAACAACTAAAGGATATAAGTTTGTAACGGTCAATGAACTTCAGGGATTAGCAGTTTCCAAATGATGCTAACCTTTCAGTACAGCTGCACCATTTATCCGCTACTTTTCATAATTTCTATTCAAAGCCGATATTTACTGTTGTTAACATGTCTTGTTTCATCCATTATTTCTAAAGACTCATCATTTACTTATTTCTGGATGACGCCTGTCATCTAATAAAAAGTGGATAGCCTAAAAAAGGACTATCCGACACATCCTACTATTTTATTTCCTCTAAATTCCCCGATAGCTGTTCAGCTACCTTACCTGTATCTCACGATTGATCCATGTAGGTGGAATTTCTCCCTGTAATCCGACAACTAGGTTTGTTGCTGCTAACATCGCCATTTTCAAGCGCGTTTCATAAGTGGCGGAACCGATATGTGGCAAAGTGACAACATTGGTCATCGAAAGCAAGGGATTATCAAAATCGACCGGCTCTTTTTCAAAGACATCTAGCCCAGCTGCTTGAATTTCTCCAGTATTGAGCGCATGGATTAAAGCACCTTCGTCTACAACTCTTCCTCTTGAACAATTGATAAATATCGCCGTCTTCTTCATGTACTCGAACTCTCTTTTTCCAATCAACTTTTCAGTTTGAGGAGTTAGTGGTGTCATGACACATACAAAATCAGACTGCTTGAGCAGATCTTCCAGCGAACAATATGTAGCCCCATACTTTTGTTCGGCTTCATCATTTCTAGATCGATTGTGATATAAAATATCCATATCAAATCCGAAATGAGCCCTTTTAGCAACCGCAGAGCCGATTCCGCCCATTCCGATAATTCCTAATACTTTATGATGGACATCTACCCCAAACCAACTTTCCTCAAGTTTCGTTCCCCACTGCCCTGTCTTAACCCTTTGATCAAGTTCCGGCATCCTTCTAGCCGTTGCTAAAACTAATCCCATAATCGTATCTGCAACTGTCTCGTTCAATACTTCTGGAGTATTTGTAGCCATAATCCCTCGTTCTGATAGCTCTGGCACGTCCAAATTGTCGTAACCGACCGAGGTATTGCACACAATTTGTAATTGTGGAGCCTGATCTAGTAAAACCTTATCCACCTTTAACCCCGAACCTAATATCCCCTGTGCGTCCTTTAACTCATGTAGAAATTCAGGATAGTTTTGGGCATCAAACTTCTCAAAATAAACAACATCACAAGTCTTTTGAATAAAATCCAATACACTTTGATCCACTTTCTTATAGACAATTACTTTCGGCTTCATGACTGTTTCCTCCCTTTCAATATAGTAAGAATTACTAGTCAGCTAGATTCCACTTTGGTTTGCCATCCGTTCTTACCATTATTATTGCACACAGACTTTACGATCTCTATTACATTACAATATCCTTTAAAGTTTTAATCGATTTCAACAATGAAAAACATCTATGAGCGTCTACTCCTAATCTTACGATGAAAAAGGTTCATGATTTCAAACTGTATCACCTGATGAAGGTGGCGGTGCGGAGCTGATTTTGCGGAGCCCCGCCCCTTTTCCGCAGAAAAATAACGTCTCTTCACCATCGTTGGTGACTCCTATATAATTCCAGTAAAAAGTCAGCTGGATTGGAGCAAGTTAAAAAGCGGTAGAATTGTTCTAACGGAGAAATGTCCATCCATTAGCTATTTGTAAATATTTAATTTTATATTCGAGAACTGTTGCGGTATATAAAATTTATTATACATTAATGGATATTCTGAATTGCTATAAAGGCTTTCCAATAGTAAAAAACATTCATTTTGGCCGATTAACTTTTCTTTCTGGTTGACTAGATTAACAGTACGTGTATATTTGATTTCAATTTCTCCATGGCTGGCATTCACATACGCTTGGTTCTCTAGAAAATCTAGTAGTTGTTCCTTATTATTTAAGTCCAAGGATAAACTTTCTATTGTTTGCATCGACATAAAAGTAAAAGCATAGGCTACTAAATCGTCTCCCTTTCTATACAAACGTTCTAAAGCTACAACTGTAGATGAATCTCTTTTTAATACTTGTTTCGTATATTCCGTTTCCTTGTCCAGTCGATAATTTGTATCTATTCGGTCAAATGTACTTATATGGCACTTATGCATAGGATTACTTAATTTTTCTAATTGAACACCCTCTTTTTTATAAAACGAATCGATCACAAAATTTCCTTTCCCGCGTATATTTCTTACTAATCCATCATCTTGCAAAAGTGCTAAAGCTTGTCGTAAAGTTGCGCGACTAATCCCTAGTCTGCTTGCTAAATCTGGTTCTGAAGGAAGCCTACTGCCTACAGGGTATTCTCCTTTCGTAATTTGGAGCAGGAGCTCGTCATATACATTGATATAGAGTGGTCTTTTCAATTTATCTAGCTTATTTGTATTCATTTAGTCAACCCGTATCCTTTTCTAAAATTTTTAGGGGTTTCTGTATATTGACCACTCCCACAGCTAAAGCAGTGGGATTCTTTTTCGCAAACATTTCACTTACAAACTCCCAAAGGAAGTCGCAGAGGCAAAACTTGGGCGAACAACTCTCGATAGAAAAACAATCCATCGAAAGGGCAAGATCGGTGCCTACTACGCCGTCCGTCCGGCGATACTTTTCTCTTTCTTCGGTTGATCTTTTGGATGTTTTGCTTTTTGTCTTTCTTCCCTGGACAAAAAACGCTTATGCCAAACCGGTTGCTTATATAAAACCGAAAGAAGTGGTTTCATTTCCATGTGATAGTTCTTGCGCGCAATATTTTGCGCTCCATTTACATCACGATGGATTTCTGTTTTGTGAACAGAACATATGAAGTTTCTTCCGTTTGCTTGGTGTCGACCCCCACAAAACGGACAATCTTGGGAGGTATAGCTTTCTTCTGTTTCTTCCAAGCTGATCCCTTTTAATTGGGCTTTGTATGTTAACTTTTGTTTGATTTTCCCCTGATTCCATAACGATAATTGTTGTCGTCTTTTTTTATTGTTTTTCCGTTTCTTTTCCCTATTTTTCTTTGTACTTTTTTCAATACCAGATACGTTTCCGATGACAAAGTTCGTTACTTTTTCTGCTTCTAAAAAAGAAATAACTTCTTTTGTTGTCTTATGTTCCAACTCTTCAAGCTGTTTTTTTGTCTTTTGGCGAATTCGTACGCTTGCCTGTCTATATTTTCCCCATTGACGAGAGCCCTTTTTACAGCGAGACATTTTCTTACTTAAATCGGCTACTACCTTTGCACGGAATTGAGAAATACTACGCATCCCTCGACCCGAAATTACTAATGCTTGATCCTCGGTCGCTACCGTTACGGAGTGAATTTCACCTAAATCTCCACCCGCCGCTTTAAACGCATACGATGAAGTGTCTTTTTCTGGTACAGATACCGAATAACAAAACCAGTAGGCTCCGTTTCTCCAAACAATCTCCGCGTATTTACAGTTTTTTAAATCTTCTTTTGAAAGATTAGGAATGATTACAGATTTGTTTTTCTTAGGCACCTTTTCATTCCAGTTTTTCTTTTTCTTTTTAGTTAAGAGTTCTGCCAGGTGAAATCCATATTCCACTTTTTTAATCGTGATGGTTTCTTTAGAAACATCCATTGACGCTTGTTTTAACGGAATACAATAATAGGATTTTTTTCGCCACGGATATTTTGCTTTTTTGTCCGTTACTCGTAGCTGACGAATGGTTTCACGATTGGCAACATATTTATCTGCAATAGCTTGAACAGTTTGAGAATGAAGATGATACGTTTGTTTCCGAATCGCTTGGATTTCCGTTTTACTTAACCACTTTTTAAAGCAAAAATAATAAGAAGTGGCTTCTCTGACAATATCGTTCCAAACGGAAGCTGCTTCTCGCTGCATGATCCTTAACTCCGAATACAATTTTTTATCATAAGGTATTTTAAATGAATGAGTCACAAACACGTTGTTTTCCTCCTTTCTTATTATTCAAATAACTCCACAATTCAATTATACGGAACATTTGTTCTATTTACAAATGATACGTTTACTTAAAGCAAAAAAAAACCGAAACATGAACATGTCTAAAGACATGACTGTTTCGACCTCACTACCATCCCACCTCTGAAGAAGTGGGCTTTCTCGTTCGGAAAAGTCTGTAGTAATTCTTGATAAATCACCTCTATTTGTATTGATTTGGATAGGGATCTAAGTGTTTGGTTTCCATTCATCCTTCATGAATAACTAGATGAACGATTGGAACTAACACATCAGTCATTACAAGCTTCCTTCACGTCGTATTAAGTGAAGCTGAAGGAAGCTTGTCTAAATCATAGATGGAGCAAATTTACGCTAATTCTAATGCGATTTCCATCATTTTAGTAAATGCCGTTTGACGTTCTTCAGTTGAAGTCTGTTCTCCTGTAATTAAATGATCACTTACCGTTAAAATACATAATGCATTTACACCTGCTTGAATGGCATTCCAATATAATGATACAGATTCCATTTCAACACTCAAAATACCCATATCCTGCCATTTCTTGATATATGTTGGATCCGCATGATAAAATACGTCGCTTGATAAGATGTTTCCAATATGAACTTTTTGCCCTTTTTCATCTGCTACTTTTTTTGCTTTTTCCAAAAGTTCGAAAGAAGCCGTTAATGGGAATTGTCCAGGTAAATTAAATTGATCGCCAAAATTTGAATCCGTTGCAGAACCCATCCCTAAAATAACATCATATAAATCAATGTTTTCTTGCATGGCACCACAAGTACCAATTCTAATTAAATTTTTAACACCAAAGACATTAATTAATTCCCAAGAATAAATCCCCATGCTCGGTGCACCCATTCCAGTACCCATAACAGAGATTTTCTTACCTTTGTATGTGCCTGTGTATCCTAACATTCCTCTCACTTCGTTGAAGCATTCGTAATTATCTAAAAAGGTTTCTGCTATAAACTTTGCTCTTAAAGGATCTCCGGGTAACAGTACCGTTTCAGCTATTTCTACCCCATTAGGTTTGATATGAGGCGTTTCTTTAGTAGTAACCATCGTTTTCTTTTCTCCTTTAGTTGAAAATTAATTTTTTAGACATGTCTATTTTTTATACAAGTTAAAATTATCATAATCTTTTATCTCATGCAAGCACTTTCATTTTTTTTAATATGCTCAATTAGAAAATAATTAACAGGAGGTGTTCCATAGTCAAAGTAGGGTCAGACTAAAGCAACAACCAAATTCAGTATGAAACACAACATACTGTTTTAGAGTGCGAGATCTGACCCTTCTTTTAACTTGATGTCTATAGTTCCTGTCATCTAATGATTTCTTTAAAAGTTTCATTTAATTCCGCGTTTTTTTGCTTCGATAACCATTCCGCTTGGTCAATGGGTAAATTCAGTTTTAATGTTACTTTCTCATTGGGCATTTCAACTTGTCTGATCTCTTCTAACGTGATGCCTTCTTCTATGTTTGGAAAGATTGAATCGTTTTCCGTCACCTTTTCGAAATCATGATATTCTTCTAGATCATTCACTTCACAATTTAAATGTAGCTGAGGTAATGTTTTCGACCATACTTTCAATTGCATAATCGAACCGATAATTCTGTCATCTTGTAGTTCATTTTCGATTATTAAATTCCCCCCCTTTCTATATTTTTTTACTAGATTAAAAGGGGCAAATACTACTTTCTTCACCGAAGCTATTCCCCCCATTTCTAATGGCGTTTGCACTGGATGCGAGTAAATCAATAAAGTAATTCACGTAAATAATGTAGTATTGTTTTCTAGACACAACAAAAAAACAGACGAAGATTTCTTCATCTGTCCAAATTCAAGTGTTTATTAAATGTATCAAAGGTAGGCCACCATCTGAATTATTCTGCGAAACCTGTCTGATTCATCGTATCTGATAAAGCAGCAATGGCTTCATTTGCATCAGAACCTACAGCCGTTATTTTAATTACTGCATCATTTGGAATACCTAGGGACATCACACCCAAAATTGATTTTAAGTTGATCAATTTACCTTTATACTCCAGGTTGATGTCAGCAATATATTGACTCGCAGTTCGTACTAGGATTGTTGCTGCACGCGCGTGAATCCCTGTTTCATTAATAATTGTGAAGGTCTTTTCTGCCATGTTAGATCTCCCCTATGTTATATTGTGACTTATTTGTCGATTTCCAAACAGGACGTAAATAACTAAAGACCACGTACGCCAATAGTCTTAAACGGAATCTTTTTACTTCTTCATTGCTTAATAGCCACAAGTTTATGTCTATTCACAATACAGGTTCAATATGTGCAGATTCAGAGATAATAAATGCATTAGGATCAATGTCCTAAAATCAAATGAAGTTTTATATGAAAAACATTGAACGAACACCTACTAAAGTAGAGTGAATCCATTGGGACGAAATCGTAAATCGTCTGATGGCGATGGTTTTAGACCACGCTTTTTGAAAATAAAGCTACCTGCAAAATCACTTTTCTAAAATGAAGTTGCGGGCAATACAACTTCAGAGCTCTTTCTTCCATCACTAAAATTCTTTCACATCTTCAAATTGAATTTGCATCAACTATTGTGTTCAACCAAGCTTTTTTGCAGTTTCATAATAGCCGATTTTCGCCATGATTTTACAGCACTGTTGGAAACTCCATACAGCTCAGCCATTTCACTGATACTCAAATGATCTTGAAATGTTCCGATTACCCAACGCCTTTGCAATTCCGTAAGATTTTCACAATAGCAGGATAAGTACTCAGACTCCAGATGAAGATCACTGGATGATAAAGCAGGGTCTTCAGCCATCACACTTATATCCGTTACGGTATAAGTATCATCGATCCGTACATTTTTCCGAAGTTCATTTAATAGTTTTCCTTTGATTACTTTATAGGCATACGTAGAAAATAAGGCACCGCGGTCAGGATCGAATTTCATTTGTGCCTCCCACAACGCAATTAACCCAACTTGATAGAATTCTTCCTGATTCTTATAAATGGAAATAGACTGAATAATACTGTAAATCATTGGTCTAAATTGTTCAGCCATTTCAGTGAACTTTTCCAAAGACTTTGCCTTTCGAAATATGCATACTTCTTGAATTCCTAGGTAAGTCCACCTTACAAAATTTCAAGATGTTTGACGAAAAGCAAAATCAAGCATTTGGATTGAATAATATAGCGATTTTCAAGTGATTCGTATTCAAAAACCATTTTTCTATGAAGCAAATTAAGAAATTACATCTATTTTTGCCAAAAGTACATAAAAGTGCGTGTTCAAAAGGGATAAAAAGAGCCGAGAAGTTCGCGGACTGATCGTCTCAAGGACCACAGAGACAGAGCTTTGATGCAATTCGCAGGCTTTTTTACCGGACTTTTTGAACAACCTCTAATAGTGTACATTTCCTGACTATTTTACTTTTTATCAGCACTTGTCCATTCATTATTATTCTAAGTACATATAGTAAGATAACCAGCGAACCAGGTTGACAGGAGGTCTAATTAAATGCCATTTTTTAGTTTTGGTCGAAGAAACTTGTTTTTTCGGGATACCTTTAGAAGAAGACCCTTTTTACCTTTTGAAATCGAAATAGAAAGAAGACGACGTATTGAAATAGAGAGAAGAAGACGAAGAATATTTTAATAATCAAAATCAAGCATCCATTGTACAAAGTTATGTCCAAAGGTTAGATAACTTAGGGTATACCTAAAATATATCAGAAGTTTCTTAGCCACTAACAACGCACCACTCTAAATAGCTTGCATTTATATTTCGTATGGTCTTTTCCCTGATTATTACATTTGATTTTCATGATAGTTGCAAATGAGCAGGTTTTTTGTTTGCAAGAGAATTAAATGCGGGTGTCCCAAAAAGGTTCAGTCCCTCACTACTTGATTGTAGTCGGGACTGAACCTTGCTGCTATACACTTATTTAATTAGTTTATAATTTTTATGATTCACAACAGTATTTATCGGTTCGTCCTTTTTTGTATTTCTGCCAATTTCCACAATAACAGAGTTTTCCCGCACGACGACTACCTTCCCCTTTTTCCCTTTTTCAATTCCATTCTTTATATCGATCATATCGCCAACATTCACTTTTTTTTTGCTATCTGTTGGATTCTTATGATCGGCTTTTTCTTCTGCCATATTGCATACCCCTTTTTCTATATTTTTTTGAATATGATGACATCCTTCATAACTATATACACTTGTATATAAGATCGAAAGTCTGTTCCATATGTGCCACGGCTTAAACCAGTCTGTTTTTCTGAACATTATCTTTACTTCCAATTTATTCTTATACATCTGACAGCAGGAAATACTATCTACATATAGTAAAATTCCCTAGACAACGAACAAATCCAAACAGCTAGGATGAGTGTCTTACAGGTAGTTATCGTTAGCATTTTTGGTTTTAATATACTTATGAATGTATGACAAATTATAAAAAGCTATTCGGATAAAATAGTAACTGCTTAGTTTAGCTATACTATCTCATACAATTTTGGGCGCTATAACATAACAAAAGCTAGGGATGATTCAGATTTCGAACCACACCTAGCTTCTTATCTTATTCATTTATTATTTACACATAACGTCCCACTAGTCAATAGCTTCTAATTACTTCATCCATCCAGGTTTTCCAAATCCTTTGAACTCTTCGTCAATAATCTTTTCAAATTCTTCTGACTCGACAACAGCTTTGATGTCTTTTGCAAATTGTGAATCGTTATCGTCTGTTTTAACAGCCACTACATTGCGATATTGATCACGCATATCTTCAAGTGCTAATGCATCAAGCAAGTCCATCTTGGCGGCCAACGCGAAGTTTCCAGGGACAGCAGCTAAGTCTGCACTTTCCACTGAACGGGGAAGTTGACCTGATTCGAGCGGTTGGAATTTCAGATTTTTCTTATTTTCCTTAATATCTTTTTCTGATACCGTTAGTGGGTCTGTATTTTCATCGATTACAATCAAGCCTTCATCTTGGAGCGTATTAAGCGCACGAGCCGCATTGACTGGGTCATTAGGAAGTGTAACCGTTGCCCCGTCTTTTACTTCATCTATGGACTTATACGTGTTTGAAAAAATCCCCATCGGCGCAGTGGGTACAGAGAGCAACGCTGTTAAATCCATCTTATTTTCTTTCGCAAAATTTTCAAGGTAAATGGTATTTTGGAACAGGTTTGCTTGAATATCACCATTGTCCAACGCTTTGTTCGGTTGAATGTAATCGCTAAATTCAACAATCTTCACCTTATATCCTTTTTCTTCTAATCCAGGGATAATAGCTTTCGTTACCATGTCACTATAAGGACCGGCTGTCGCTCCAAATTTAATTTCTTTTGATTCTGAACTTGTCCCTTTGCTACTGTTTTTCTCGCTGTCAGTATTGCCACATGCAGCTAAAGCCGCTACAACAACTACTAAAATAAATGCTGTTAGCCATTTTTTCATAAATTTCTCCCTCTTTCTGTTTCTTATCTTTTATCAACAACTTTGGCGATGAAATCACCAGCAAGTTGAATAATCTGAACTAATATAATTAATATAATTACTGTTGCAATCATAATCGTGTTGTCATAGCGATAATAGCCAAAACGGATAGCCAAATCGCCGATTCCGCCGCCACCAACAGTACCAGCCATAGCCGAAAACCCGATTAAACTGACGAGCGTTAGCGTGACACCTGAGATAATGCCAGATTTGGCTTCTAGCAGTAGCACATCTTTGACGATCATCCATGGTGTTGCACCAGCGGCAATAGCTGCCTCAATGACCCCTTTATCAATCTCACGCAATGCTGTCTCAACAATTCGAGCAAAAAACGGAATCGCTGCAACTGATAGAGATACACTCGCTGCAGTGGGTCCAATTTGTGATCCTACTATAAAGTTAGTTAGTGGAAGTAGTGCAACTAGTAAAATGATAAATGGAATTGAACGTACCAAGTTCACTACAAAACCTAATCCATTATTGAACCAGCGATTTTCCAAGAATAAGCCTTTGTTCGTTACGAATAATAATATTCCGAACGGAAGGCCAATCACAACGGCAACCACTAGTGAAATGGTAATCATATAAATGGTTTGCATAAAAGCCAGATTTATATCTGGGATAAGTTCAACGAAATGATTAAAATCAAAGCCCATCGCGTATCACCTCCACTTGCGCAGCACGATTTTCAATAAACTGAAGTGAGCTTTCGATTTCTTCCTTTTGTCCTTTTAATTCCATAATAAAGATACCGAGTGGCATTTCTTGAATATATTCAATCGAACCATGCAGAAAATTACCACTTACGTTATACTGCTGAAGCATATCGGAAATGATACCTTCTGAAGCAACCTTTCCTTTAAACATGACTTTCACAATCGGTCCCGTGCATCCATTTAATATGACTTCAGGTATTTCAAAAGATACAACACTTTCGATAAACTCATTTGTAAGTTCTGCCTGAGGGTTGGCAAAAATGTCATATACCGCACCTTCTTCAATGACCTTCCCGAACTGCATAATGGCCATTCGATTGCAAATTTCCTTTACAACGTTCATTTCATGAGTAATCAAAACGATCGTAATATTGAGTTCTTTGTTAATTTTCTTCAATAAATTCAATATTGACTTTGTAGTGGTCGGATCTAGTGCTGAAGTGGCCTCATCACATAATAGCACCGTTGGATTATTAGCAAGCGCCCGGGCAATGCCAACCCGTTGCTTTTGCCCACCACTTAGTTGCGCAGGATAAACATCTCTTTTATCAACAAGACCGACCATTTTAAGCAACTCTTCTACCCGCCCTTTTATTTGGCTCGCTGGTATTTTGGCAGCTTTCAAAGAAAAGGCAATATTCTCAAACACGGTTTTTTGACTAATTAAATAAAAATGTTGAAAAATCATACCGATTTTTAACCGCGCTAAACGTAAATCCTCACCTTTTAAAGATGTAAGATCGGTTCCATCCACTTTAATTTGACCTGAAGTGGGCCGCTCCAACAAATTAATGCAGCGAAGCAATGAACTTTTTCCTGCTCCAGAATATCCGACAATTCCATAGATTTCTCCTTTTTCTATGGTCAGCGAAACGTCATCCACTCCTTTAACCAACCCTTTTTTCGTTTTGTATGTCTTAGAAAGATTACGAATTTCGATCATACGATTCCTCACATTTCTTCAAATTGACAAGTGATTTATAAGAGATAGACCTTTATTCCTACAAAAAAATGCTCCCTTCAACTGAAAGGAGCATCGAAATACGAAAGAATCTCGACTTATCTTTCAGAATGATGGTCATTCTGCAGGATTGGCACCTTCCCAATATTGGGGGTTGCCGGACGTCATAGGGCCTAGTCCCTCGGTCGCTCTGGATAAGTATCATGATTAAATTTATTGTAATTAATATATTATAAAACTATTTAACTATTGTCAATCTTAAAAAAATAATAACACACTACTACTCTAGCAGTGTACCAATTTTAAATCCTTATGATTCGTATAAATCCGTCCGCCTGTCTTGAAAAACTGGAATCGTCTTCCGTACCCGATCGACTTCCTCTAAATCCAGTTCCGCGTACAAGATCCCTTCCGCTGTTTGATTGCTAATAAGTAACTCACCCCAAGGTGCAATGACCATCGAATGACCATTAAATTCATTATTTGGGTCTTTACCGACGCGGTTGACAGCCACGATAAAACATTGGTTTTCAATCGCCCTTGCTTGCAATAATAATTGCCAATGGTCAATCCGTTGCTTTGGCCACTCAGCCGGTATAAACATAATTTTGGCTCCATTTAAAGTGTGAGTCCGAATCCATTCTGGAAAACGCAAATCATAACAGATGACCCCGCCACACGTTATACCATCCAATTCAAATACATTCATACTTTGTCCTTCGTTCAAATATACATGCTCATCCATTAACTTGAATAAATGAGCTTTATCGTAGGCGGCGACAATTTTTCCAGTTCTATCCACGATATACATCGTATTAAAGTATTTGTCTCCTCTTTTCGTTGCTACTGAACCACCGACAATGTTCACTTGATGTTTTTTGGCAAGCTGAGACAGTAGCTTTCTTGTTATACTTCCCTCGCGATCAGCCAGACTGTCAAGCTTATCGAGAGCGTAGCCTGTATTCCACATTTCCGGAAATACAATGACATCCACTTGTGCATTTGCCGCTTCTTCGATATATTTTTCAATCGCTGTAAAATTTTTTTCTGGCTCACCAAAGGTGATATCCATTTGCACACAAGCAATCTTCATTTTTCGGCACCTCTAGACTTTTTTATCTAAATATTATAAAATTTTAGATTAAATAGCAACTCTTACATAAAAGGTGGTTCACATGGAATATTCAGAGCGCTTAAAAAAATTACCAGTACAATTTTTCGCAAACCTAGTTGAAAAGGTAGGCAAAGCAGTTGCAGAAGGACGGGATGTTATTAACTTAGGTCAAGGTAACCCTGATCAGCCGACACCACCTCATATCATCAAAGCGCTACAAACTGCGGTAGAGGATCCACAAACTCATAAATATTCTCCGTTTAGAGGACTTAAAGAACTGAAGGAAGCTGCTAGCGAATTTTATTTAAAACAATATGGAGTAGCTATCGACCCAGAGACTGAAGTAGCTATTTTATTTGGGACGAAAACAGGTCTAGTTGAGTTGCCAATGTGCTTGTTAAATGAAGGCGAACTTATGTTATTGCCTGATCCAGGTTACCCGGATTATTTATCAGGTGCAGTGTTGGCGAATGTCGAGTATCAGACCTTCCCACTTAAAGCTGAAAATCAATTTTTACCAGATTTCAACGCCATACCGCAAAAACAAAAAGAAGCAGCAAAATTAATGTATCTTAACTATCCGAACAATCCGACTGGTGCTACAGTAGATCGGACGTTCTTTGAAGAAACAGTTGCTTTTGCGAAAAAACATTCCATCACGATTTTGCATGATTTCGCCTATGGTGCCATCGGTTTTGATGGAAAAAAACCAGTAAGTTTTCTTGAAGTTGACGGGGCAAAAGACGTTGGTGTGGAAATGTATACCTTATCGAAAACCTATAATATGGCTGGCTGGCGCGTTGGCTTTGCAGTCGGGAATCCCAAAATAATTGAAGCCTTAAACCTCATTCAAGACCATTTATATGTTAGTCTATTTCCGGCTGTTCAAAAGGCCGCAGTTGCTGCGCTAACAGATGATCAGCAATGTGTTGAAGAACTTGTCAACCGTTATGAACAACGCCGAAATGCCTTTATTACGGCATGTCAAAATATTGGTTGGAAAGTCGAGGCACCAACTGGATCTTTTTTCGCTTGGTTGCCGGTTCCTAATGGGTTTACTAGTGAAACATTCGCCGATTATTTGCTTGAGAAAGCAGATGTAGCAGTTGCTGCTGGAAAAGGGTTTGGTGAATATGGAGAAGGGTATATCCGTGTCGGTTTATTAGTCGATGAAAAATTATTGGTAAAGGCCGTAGAGCGGATTGGAAAACTAAATTTATTCCAATAATTCATATCATCATAAATTCGAAGTAAGGAGGGCGTCCCATATGCCAAGGTGTCAAATCCCACAATATATTACAGCTAGTATGATTTTCGTTTCAGAATACCTAGCTGTAATACTGTGTTGGTGCCAGGTCTCTTATGGGCCACCTTTTTAATGGTAAAAAATTTCTCGTTGTGCTTATTATCTGAAAATTCTTTTTTCTATTATATATCACTAGTAACTTTTTACTTATTTTGGTATGATTTACATATAATACTTTTAATGATTCATACTATTAGTGAAAGCTCGGTGCAACGATGGATCTTATGACAAAGGACTTACTTATCAATTTTTTATTTATTCTACTCTCTCTATGTTTAGTACAAATGGTTTATTTAATTAAATATGCCTATCGATTAGAAGAAATAAAAGGATGGATTATTGGTATTTTCCCAGTAGTCTCACTTATCCTATGCATGCTACTTCCTATAGCTCTTGAAAAAGGTTCAGTTTGGGACCTTCGCTGGATCCCCTTCATTTTAGGAGGTTTAATCGGAGGTTTTCGTTTAGGTTTTTCTCAATTACTTTTGATTCTTATCATCCGCTATTTTCAAGGTCATGATGTCGGTTTTTATATTACAGCGATCACACACATCTTTATCGGTTTATTCGTATTCTTCTTATCTAAATACTATTTACAAATGAACATCAAACAAAAAGTAGCGTTAAGTATCGCATTAACTATTTTTGCATTATTTAGTTCCTTATTTGTTTCAATACATATGTTTGGGGTTAACACGGATAACATGTTTTGGATGAAGTTTGTCGCCATTCATATTATCGGCATGTTTATTTCCACTCTTCTTTGGGAAGTGATCCAAACAAATTTTCAGGTACTACAAAAGTTAGTGAAGGCAGAAAAATTACAAATTGTGAGCCATCTTGCTGCCAGCATCTCTCATGAAGTCAGAAATCCACTCACTGTCAGCCGAGGATTTATCCAAATGTTATCTGAAGGTGAATCAACACAGGCAAGAAAAGAGTATGCAAATATCGCGTTACAAGAATTGGATCGTGCTACAGACGTGATTAACGATTATTTAACTTTTGCCAAACCCGCATTCGATATAGAAGAAAATATTAATATTAATGAGGAAGTTCAACATGCTGTCAATGTCATTATCCCCTTAGCCAATATGAATGGAATACAGGTGAAGTTATCTGCAGTAGATCATTCTTATGTAGCTAAAGGGGATAGAAAAAAGTTCCAACAATGTTTAATTAATATCATGAAAAATGGCATTGAATCCATGTCAAATCATGGAGAAATTAACATCCACTTAAACTATGAAAATAGCATGATCCATATTAATATTCAGGATGAAGGAATAGGGATGACACAAGAACAAATCGATCGTCTTGGGGAACCTTTTTTTACAACAAAAGAAAAAGGAACTGGACTCGGAATGATGGTTTCGTTTAGTATTATTAAAGAGATGAATGGAAACATTCATGTGACTAGTGAGCATGGGGAAGGAACCCGTTTCTCTATTATCCTACCCGTCTATTCCGTGATTGATCGTATGACTCAAGATAATCACTTTACAAAATTGGGATAGGAAACAAGCTGTTCAAACCTTAAATCTACTTAGAAGTTATTCGATAAAAAAGATACATAAAGTGAAACTACTATTAGCAAGGGTTTTCTCACCCCACCTCAAGCTTTGAGGTGCGATTACAACCTGTTAAACCGGGATGAAATTAGCCACAAATGCTTAAAATTTGCAATCCTAAGTTTTGAATTAAATCACGTCAAATCAAAGATTGATAGGAAGAAGTCCATTCTGGTTGAATAGGCTTCTTCGCACTATTTTTTTAGGCCTTAGCTTGTATGTCAAAATCAAATACTTCTATATTCTCTTCATCTGTTACAACTAGTAAATCTGTATGAATATAGTCCTTTCCAAAAATAGTTTTTAAATCTTCATAATAAACACCGTCAGCTTTAACTAAGATCTCATCTTCTACATACATATAAACCGTAAAGTACTTTTGCAAAAAAGAAAAAAATGCCTCTACTTTTATTCCTGATTTTTCTATATATTCACTATTAAATTCAATAAAACCAACCGCAGATTCACATCTCTTGAATAACTCGATCATTCCTTTTAAGACGAATGCTTCATACCCTTCTACATCTACTTTAAATAGCACGGTTCCATTTGTTATGTCTTTTTTTAAGATTGAATCAATCGCGATGGTTCGAACTGGTACCTTTTCAATCATATTGTGAGCTGGTATATAGGAAGCAGAAGATGTCCCCGACCAATGTTTATCAATAAAGAATTCTTTCTGTTCGTCATCTTTGTCTGATGCAAAGGCATTGATAATCGTGATTTGGGTTTTATTCGGATGAACCTCTCTTGACTTAATAATGTATTGAATCAGATGGTGATTTGCCTCGATTCCATATATGATTGTTCGAACAGGATAGGTTGTAGAAAAAAGACATTCACCATAGTTTACCCCTACGTCTATGATCAGATCTGGAGAGAACTCTTTTACAGATGTACTCCAGAAATAGGAGAGTCGCTTTTGTGTGATTCCGTCACTAATTAATAACGCTCTACCACGGTTTTCCTCTGAATTAATATATAGAACATTAGACGAAGGGAATACGATTTTGTTTGGAATTTTATCGATGTTTAATGTTTTATATTTTAAAAAAATTCCCAAATCAATTAAAAATTTCCAGGTTTTAGGGTGATTTTCCCACATATTCATTATAAAAGGGGTACGAACTACTACTTTTGATATCAAGACATAACCTCCTACTCGTATTCTCCAATAGGTGCTTATATTAAGATTTCTTTAATGTATGGGAAAATCCTTTAACTGAATCATAGATTAACAAAACATTTACAATAGGTGGAAAGGCATTCTATTTGTATGTAGAAAAAGAGTACATGTTTCTGTTCGTTGAAATGTTCTTGAATGCCCTCTCGTATCATAAATAATTAATAAAGGAGTGTTTATTTGTGAGAAGATTTCAATGTGTATTCATGGTCCTCTCTCTCTTGATTATGGCTGCTTGTGGACGAAATGAGTCGGTGCCTAATCAAAGAGATGAGCATAAGAAAGAAATTGTGCATGAAACGGAAAAGAAAGGTACAAATCAAACGGAACAAAGTATCTTATCTGACTTTTTTATGAAGGATGGAGCGATTGCTGAATACTTGGGGATAGGCAACGAGTATGCGCAATACAATTCGCGAACTCAATGGTTGAATGACCATTATGTAAATGTATACGAAGATAATGGTGGAACGGTAATGTTAAGAACGTTTCGCATAGAAGAGAATAAAGTTGTCGTCGTGAAAGAAACAGGAGAGGCTTATGATGATTATTTGCCTACCGAAAATGAACTTGATCAACTAAACCCGTTGTATACGTACTTGCAGCTACCATTAAAAACTGGATCTGAGTTTGATGGTTGGAAAGTGATTGAGGACTCGCTTACACTTTCTACACCCTACAAACGATTTGAAAACGTAATTGTCATTGAAAAAAACAACGAGGATCATTCCGTTACACGTAAATATTTTGTGGTAGGACTCGGTGAAGTTAAGCGGGAGTTTACTATGCAAGAGGGGAAAGTAAAAACGACGATTACCTCTGTTCTTGAGAAGATTAATTAGTTGGATCGAGGTTTTAAAACATGGGGTATTACAGCCGGTTCAAACAGGATAAATAGAAACGAGGTAAATATGATGAATTTGATAGAAAAGATGTGCTTAGGAGAAGTCTATTGTGATTTTGAACCTGAGTTGATAAAAGGACGAGAGAATGCGAAGAAAATAACACGATTATATAATTTGACAACTGATAGTGAAATGGAACAGAGAAAGCTATTATTGGACAAGTTATTTCAAGCACGAGGCAGGAATACAATGATTGAACCTAACTTTCGAGTTGAATATGGATTTAATATCCATGTAGGGGATAATTTCTTTGCCAATTACGATGCAATCATACTAGATTGTGCAAAAGTTACGATTGGGAATGATGTATTATTTGGACCAAGAGTAGGAATTTACACCGCAAATCACGTGACAGATCCTGAAGCCAGGGCAAAGGGTGATGTATATGCTTTACCTGTTACGATTGGGAATAAAGTATGGTTAGGAGCAAACGTTGTTGTGAACCCTGGTGTTAAGATTGGTGAAAATAGTATCATCGGGTCAGGAAGCGTTGTTACAAAAGATATTCCCCCGAATGTTGTAGCTGCCGGTGTACCTTGCAAGGTGATTAAGCAAATCTAGTTTTGCTATTTATTAACTAAAAAACGGTGCGATTTCATGTGAAAGCCACCGTTTTTTTCGTGCAGTATTTTTCAAAACCATTTATTTTTGATACTTTATCGGTATTAGACGAGAAGACTCCCACTTCAAATTTCCTATAGCAATTGAATCATTAAGTACATTCACTACCTTTAGAGTCATTTCCTTTCGTTAGTGAATGACCCCTTCTCCCCCCCCCCCTTTCGGGTTGTTTGAAGAAGGGGCTTCCTGATTCATCAACCGTAGCATAGTGAGGGTTTCCCAATATGTCTTACACAATCTCCACAGGCGTAGATTATACTGTTCGGACACAACCTTGCCCTACAGTTCTTGGTATGTTAGTTTGGCACAAGCCATTCTTTTATAGCTTTTTGTAGAATATTTATGGCAGCGTTATAGTCTCTATCTAGCACCATTCCACATTTCGTGCAAATGTGAGTACGAATAGATAGAGACTTTTTGACTCGATTGTTACAACAAGAGCAATCTTGTGAAGTGAATTTTGGTTCTACCTTGATCAGTACGCCACCATTTTTTTCACATTTATACGCAAGCATGTTTCGGAACATCCCCCAACCAGCGTCAGAAATGGACTTAGATAACTTTCTATTTCTAACCATGTTTCGGATATTCAGATTTTCCACAGCGATAACCGAATAATTTTTTGCTAAGTTGTAACTTAGTTTATGAAGAAAGTCTTTTCGTTGATTCGCTACTTTTTCATGAAATTGTCGAACTTGTTGCACTTGTTTCCTGTAGTTACTAGACCCCTTTTTCTTCTTAGAAAGTTTTCGTTGTGCCTTTTTTACTTGTTTTTCTTTTTTACGAAGAAATCTAGGATTATCATACTCTATACCATTGGAAAGAACCGCATATTTAGTGAGTCCCACGTCTATTCCTACTGCATGATGTACATCAATATTCGCTGGTAGTACTTGTCCTTCGACACAAAAAATAGCCTACCATCTTTTTCCTTGACGCTTGATGATAAGTTGTTTGATGCTTCCTTCTAATGGTCTATGAAGCAGAATGTCTATTTCACCTAGCTTTGTATGGAATAACTTCCCGTTATCAGAAAAAGACATCGCCATTCTGTTACCTTTTGCATTCCTCCCAAATTGAGGAAACGTCATACTCGTATAATCTTTGTACCCTTTCTGTTTTGGGTATTTTGTATCCTTGCGAAAGAAGCTATCAAATGCCTTTTTTAATCGCACAAAAACTTCCTGCAAAGGCTGAGAAGGAACTTCCTTTAGAAACAGGTACTTCTTTTTATCCAAGGTTTGTTGTCTTTGCATATCGTAACGGTTGTAGCTTTCTTTGTTTTGTCTATATTTACGTTCTTTATCTAAAAGGGCAGAATTATAGGTTTGACGGCAGTATTGTAACCAACTGTCTAACCTTTCCTTTTGTTCTTCTGTTGGGAAAATCTCGTATTTTTGATTGATCAACACGGTCATCACCTCCCTTGCTGGATCTGACCCCGTTATAGAACATTCGTTCTGAAAGTGAAAGTCTTTGGCTAACGCCAACCGAAATTCATCCCCTCCCTATCCTTGGGTTTCACCCTTCATAGGCTTGAGGAAGGGGAATTCTTTCGGAAGGTTATTAAAATATTCGTTTATTGTAGGGAGGGATGCTTTGAGGAAAGGTAAATACGTTATACGGATCATATTCGGTTTTAACTTTTCTAAGTCGGTTGACATTTTCGCCATAGTAGGTGGTTGGCCAGTCTTTAATATAAATATCCGGCCAGTTCACATAGTCGCCCATTGTATTCTTTGATAGCGCCTTTCTTAGACTTTCAATCCAATGGACGTTTTTCCGTTCCTCACTAGTGGAATTCCAAGAAGAAATATACTCCTGAGCGATAATAGCTTCTCGATAATAGTAGGCTGTATCTTTGGGGGCAAGTCGGTTAACTGCACCTCCCAGTGATTGGTGCCATATGGCTGCATTTTCGTTAGGTGCTCTGGCCAAAAATTGTTTCATCTTTAGAATGGCTTCTCTAGAAAGTGGTTCTCCTATAAACGAACCGGATCTCTTAAAATTGGATGGACGGTCTCCGCTTGGAGAATCAAAAAATTTGACCGTATCAATATACGGTACCTCTTTTACTCTTTGATCGATGGGTCTGCCGGCTTTTAATAATGGCTGAAGGAGCTGTTTTAATTTGGAAACAGGACCAACAAACTCCCCAAGTACTTCAATTCTATTTACTTCCTTCGCTCTTAATTCAATTGTAGAAGTAAGTCGTTTATCCGTGAAAGGTGCCCAATTCTGCCATACGTTAAATACCTCCTCAAAATCCTCCCATCCCCATGTAATCGAGAAAATCGCTACGTCCGAGATTGGATGTACCCTAAATGTTAAGGATGTGACAATACCAAAGTTCCCGCCACCACCACCACGAGAAGCCCAAAATAAATCACTATTTTCATACTTATTCGCTTTAATAACTTCCGCGTCCCTATTGGAAGAAGCTTTAACCATTTCAATTTCAAGTAGTTGATCACAAGTCAGGCCAAATAATCTTGTTAATAAACCAATTCCACCACCAAGCGTGAGACCGACAATCCCCGTATTGACAGATGTTCCAGCAGGAATGGTGACTCCGTATTCCCATAATTCTTGATATACTTTCCCTAATCCAGCACCCGCTTCAATCTTCGCGGTTAAACTTTGGCGATTAACTGTTATTTGATTCATTTCACTTACATCAATAATCAGTCCTCTGTTCACTAAAGAAAAATTTTCAAAGCTATGGCGTCCACTTCTCAAACGGAAAGGGATACGATTCTCCCTCACCCATTTTAATGCATTCACTATATCTTGAACATTTTGACAAAAAACGATCATCCTTGGAAACTTCGGGATGCTCAAGTTCAGATTTATTCTCGCTTGCTCATAATCAGAATCATTCGGTGTGACAATTCGACCTGTCAGTTTCGTCTTTTCCAAAAAGAATCCCCTTTCTGCCGATGAGTAATGGCTTTCATTGTGTAAAGGGTTTTTCTATAAATACTATGAATCATTTTTAGGAAAAGACCTTTGAAGTAGATCGGCACAGTATCGTAGATTAAGAATTCAAATTAGAGCATGAGTCTTTCGCGCTGGAACCTGAATTTTTATACAAAAAAAGGGCGTCCCAAAAGCAAAAGGTCAGACCCCGCAATAACTAAATACAATATAAGATGCGTGTATAAAACGCTACATACTGATTTAGAGTGCCAGGTCAGACCCTTATGGACATCCTCTTTATTTGTTAAATATGCTATATAGCTTCAAGGGATTCTCAAAAGAAAATTCTACAATAGATCTCTTCTTAATTCTTCTGCAGATTTTGGAGATAAATATACAGGTGCAACCTCATAAACGGTTTTGGCACCAACTTGTCCCTCTTTGTTTAATCGATATGCAGCTCGCGCATATGCGACTAATACACTTGCTGTAAATTCTGGATTACTCTCTAGGTTTAGTGAGAATTCAATAATTTGTTTATTGTCTGATCCTGTTTTCCCACCACGAATAACAAAACCACCATGTGGCAATTTTGAATGATTCTCTTTTAATTCTTCTTCTGTAATAAAGTTCACTTTCGTTTCATAATCGGCAAAGTAGTTCGGCATCGTGACAATATCTTGTTCAATTTTAGCTTGATCATATCCTTCTTCCGCTACAACATAGCAAACACGAAGATGTTTCTCTGCCGTGGATAATTCAGGATTTTCACCATTTCTTACTTGTTCAACTGCCTCATCGATTGGTACCGTATATTGAACAGCACCTTTCACACCTTCAACTCTACGAACAGCATCTGAGTGTCCTTGGCTAACACCTTTACCCCAGAACGTATAATTTTCACCGTTCGGTAAAATCGCTTCTGCCATTAAACGATTGATCGAGAACAAACCTGGATCCCAGCCAACAGAAATAATGCTTGTCTTTCCACTTTCTTTTGCAGAACGATCAACCGAATTAAAATATTCAGGAATTTTAGCATGTGTATCATAGCTGTCAATTGTGTTAAACATTTTGGCCAAATCAGGGCCTTGTTCTGGAAGATCCGTTGCTGATCCTCCACATAAAATCATAACATCAATTTCATCCTTATAATCCACTGCTTTGGAAATATGTAAAACCTTCACATTTGGTTCATTGACCGAAATACTGTCAGGTGTTCTTCTTGTAAAAATAGCGACAAGATCCATATCTGGACATTGTTTAATTGCCTCTACTGTTCCTCTGCCAAGATTACCATACCCGACGATTCCTATTTTAATTTGATTACTCATCGTGTTCCCCTCCATCGTTGAATTTTCCGAGGACATTTTTAGTCCTTTCTATATTATATTACTTTTTTTGTATGACACACAAATATGAGATGAAGATTGATTTATTTCAAAAGTTAGATTGATTCAGAGAGTTGAATTGTGAATGAAAACATAGTGTTAGGCAAGTTTTATCCCATAACCTCAAAAGACAAAGGAACCCTTGTGGCTCCTTTGTCGTATTAGTGTTGTGCTCTAATAAAAAATTCCATGCTCCCTATCCTATTAAAATAAAGTGATAACAATAAAGAAAACAAGCATAGTAGCTAGACCAACAGGAAGACCAAATTTTGCCCATTCCTTACTTGTGATCCCTAGCTTTCCTGCTGAAATGATGTTCGGGATGTTACCTGGTATAAGCATCCCACCACTAATCAATAGACCAAGTAGAATTGCCTTTATGGTCGGTTCATCCATAGAAGGGCTAATTTCAGCGGCAGCGAGTGTTGCATTATCAAGAACTGCTGAAATCATATTAATCCAGTAAAGAATTCCGGTATTTAAATCAAGCAGGTAACGGTTAATCAACGTTTCAAAACCTGCTCCAAGAAGGGTCAGTCCCATGACAAACAAATAAATTTTTATCGTTCTAATCATAATTTCACGATAGGTTTCGCTCGATTGATTGTTGGACAGCCCATCTTGAGTTTGTTTCGGATGCACCAAAAACGCAGCAAGAATCCCGAAAATCAGTACAGCTGGAATAACTTCAGGGCCAATTAATCGCAAGAGATAAAAGAAATCCTCTCCTAATTTACTGATGGCGATGGTTGAAAGCGGCTCACCAATCGGTGTTAACGCTGCTCCAAGACCAATAGAGAAGCAGGCTAAAACGACAAGTCGAACCTCTGATTGACGGTCAAGTGTCAGAACACTAACAATGAGAACTAAAATTAAAGCAGCAATAATTGCAGTAATCACACTTGAAATCAATCCTAAGATAATAACGACTAGAGCAATAAATAACCGAAAAGGCATCGCACGACTTATGCCTAGAATCCCTTTTTCTAAAGGTGTCTTAAGCCACTTAAATAATAGCCCAGCCACCAAAACAGCAATCGTAATTTTAATCGGATCCTCTAATGCTTTAATTAGAAGATGCTTATCAAATACGCCGCCAACGATTGCAGCTAAAAAACCCATAATAAACAAAAATACTTCTAAATTTTCTTCAATGTATTTTACGAAAAAAGGCAAAAATAATACTAGAAGTAAAATAAGTAACAACCCAATAATCATTGATTTCTCCCTCTCAAACAAGCCTTGCTTGCAGCAAAATAGTATGTAAACACTCTATAAAACTATTTTAACATAAAATACGTCATGATAGTTATATTATTCTGATAATTCAACGAGCGAACTACCCTTTATTTCGCAAATTTCAGACCTTTCCCCAGGATTATAGTAGTATCAGAGTAAAATGATAGAGAGCATCCTGCCTTTAGCTTATTTCTCAGCGAAAAGAAGAGCACCTTGTTGGGATCCAGAAGTTAAGTTCATGAGCCAGAATCCGGTTTTACAAGCCAGATTGAGTACTTTACGAGCCAGATTTAAGATTTGCAAGCCAGATTTAAGATTTGCAAGCCAGATTGTGCACTTTACGAGCCGGATTTAAGATTTGCAAGCCAGATTGTGCACTTTACGAGCCGGATTTAAGATTTGCAAGCCAGATCGAGCACTTTACGAGCCGGATTTAAGATTTGCAAGCCAGATTGTGCACTTTACGAGCCGGATTTAAGATTTGCAAGCCAGAATTGAAATACACACTCCATAACGAGTTTACTCACAATAAAGTTAAAATTGGCAAACTCCCATTCAAGTGCGTGTTCAAAAAGGTGGATAAAAAGAGCCGAGAAGTTCGAGGAGCGTTTAGTCTCAAGGACCGGACTTGCACAGGATGTGCCGACTTCTGTGTTGCGCACAGGACGTGCGCGGTTTTAACAGCAGGTCATTCATGAGCTTTGATGCAATTCGCAAGCTTTTTTACCGGACTTTTTGAACAACAAATACAGACATCAAAGCTCCAAGCACACCTCATGAAAAGTGTGCTCATATATACCTCATTTATGAAAATGGCTAAGCAGAAAACACATGTAGCGAAAAGAGGTCCGCTTTTTATGTTTGGTCACACTATAGCCCTGTTTTGAGGAGATAGAGTTTTCTTTTATCTACTTATTCTTTACTCTTTGCATTCGTTTGATCTTATATTGTTCAAAATCCCACTTCGACAAAAATTCTTTAGTAGAGGTATAGCCTGATTTATAGAGAAAGTCGATTTCACCCTCATTCAGTTCAAAATCAGTTGCGCTGATGTCGCCAGTAGGAATTTGAATCGTGCGTTCAATCGCTCCTTCGTTCATATATCGTAAATCATGGGCTTGAAGCATCGTTTTAAATATATTTTTAAAAAGGTGGATTGGCGTTGGGATAACCGCATTTATGTTCACTTCATTTTTCACAAAATGGAAGCCGAACGTTGGAAAACGAGGGTTGTCTGTATCAAATATCCAGATTGGGAAGTTACTAAGCAAACCACCATCTAAAATGTAGGATTTGTTACGGTCTTTTGATTTCCAAATAACCGGACGGAAGAAAAATGGCAAGGAAGTACTCATCATAACGGCAGTCGAAACTTTTAAATCAGCAGGAGTCATCCTATAACGTCCCAAATCATCTGGCAAAACAAGCATTTGGCCATTCGAAATATCAGAAGCAATAATCTTTAACTTGCCTTCTGGAAGGTCTGCAAATGTCTTAATGCCTTTTTCTGCAAGAAGTGAATCCAACCATGTTTCCAAATAATCATTTTTATACATTCCTAGATGAACCATAAGTGCTAAAAAGGTGCCCACAACGGGAAATCGGTTCAAAATCGTCCTACCTCGAAGCTTTGAGAAATCAATGTCACTCAGCTGGTCTCTAATTTCATAGCTTTTATAGCCGCTTGCCAAAAGAGCAGCAATTACCGCTCCCGCTGATGTTCCAGCCAGCCTTTCCCATTCTACGTTTTCCTCTTCCATTGCTTGAATCGCACCGATAAAAGCAATTCCCCTGACTCCACCACCTTCAAAAACAGCATCTACCTTCAATGTTTTTCACCTCTCCATTAAAATTATTCATTACTAAACTGCTACGATAGCAAATTAACAATCATTTCAAGTAAAATTGCACAACTCCTCTTATTCTAAAATCCTTCTATTTTTCCATTTCGAAATTTGATTAACATACGTTTTCAGCTTTATGCTAAGCCCGTTTGGGATAACTGAATTCAGGTAACATTGAATACAGCTTTTCTTTATCCTATGAAAGGAGACAAGTTTTTGCTATAAGCCTTAGTCTATTAATTTTAAATGACAAAAAAAGCAAAACCGCCATTTCCATCTTTGTTCTTTGCTTTTTATCACTGTTTGGCAATATGTTACGCTAAAAAGTTTGTACTAACATAACTACCTTAGAAGTTCCTATATCGAATACTTAGTAGTCTCCTTCATCATCGAGTGACACTTTCATGAAGTCGCGGGGTTCTATTAATTTGAAATTAAAAACAGGACAGCTACCGATGAGCTGTCCTGTTTGATTAACGAAATATTAAATTATTCAAATAAAATCGTATCATATTCTCGCCAAATTACGATAAAGACGAATGAGAAGCATTCTTCCTTATTTATAATTTTTAGCAATATCAATAAATAACTTAATCGCTTCTGGTATAACCTCTTCATCAATGTCGAATTTAGGATGGTGGTGCGGATACATACTCTTCTCTCCACCCATGCCTACAAAGATAAACGCGCCCGGTTTATTTTGTAAATAATAAGAGAAGTCTTCTCCTCCCATCACTGGATCAACTAACTCGAATACATCATCACCAAAAGATTGGCGAATGACAGACTCCACAAAGCGAGATTCTTTAGGATCATTAACAAGCGGCGGCGTTCCAATGATAAAATCCACTTGACCAACTGCCTCGAATGCCTTGCAAATTCCTTCTGTTAGTTGAACCATTTTGTTTTGAAGCGTATCAACCGCTTGTGGTGTTAATGCCCGGATCGTACCGATTAATTTCGCTGTGTCAGGAATAATATTATAGGTTGTTCCCGCTTCAATCTTTCCAACTGTAATGACACCAGAATCGATTGGATTTAATTTCCGACTAATGATACTTTGCAAAGATTGAATCACGTGGGTGGCCACATAGATCGGATCAACGGTTTCATGAGGCATTGATCCATGTCCGCCTGAACCTTGAATCATGATTTCAAAGTCATCAATTGACGCCATCATCGGTCCATGTGTTAGACCGATTTTCCCTTTTTCCATCCCTTGCCACAAATGAATTCCGAAAATGGCATCGACATTTTCTAAAACGCCCTGTTTAATGAGCCTATCTGCTCCACTAGGGGTAATTTCTTCGGCCGATTGAAAAATAAGGACAATATTTGGTTCGACTTCATTTCCTTTTATCGATAGCCATTCGGCTACAGCTAACAATGTCGCTGTATGACCATCATGCCCACACATATGCGCCACGCCTGGATTTTTTGATAGATAAGGTTTATCACCTTCTTCTGTTATCGGCAAAGCGTCAATATCTGCTCTTAACGCGATCGTTTTGTTTCCTTTTGTCCCTTTTACAAAACCAATCACACTAGGTGGTTCGAAATCTAATATTTCTATTTTTAATGCTTCAAGTCTGTTACGAATAAATGCACATGTTTCGAATTCTAATCCCGATAACTCAGGATATTGGTGAAAAAAGCGACGATCTTCAATCGCTTGTTTAATTAACTGCTCATCTATATGGGTATACGACAAGAAAATCTCCTCCTTTGTTTAAAACGGTCCATAATGCATCCACTGTGCAATTATAAGTGCGATAATGGCAATCCCAATTTGAATAAAGAAAAAGGGCAATAACCACTTAATCCATTTCCCCCAAGGTATTCCCGCAACTGCAAGTCCAGCAATCAGGTAACCGCTTGTCGGAAAGATGATATTTGAAATGCCATCTCCGAATTGAAATGCAAGAACAGCTGTTTGTCTTGTAACACCGACTAAGTCCGATAATGGAGCCATTAGTGGCATCGTTAATGCTGCTTGTCCACTCCCAGAAGGAACGAGAAAGTTTAATCCGATTTGAAAGAATAACATCCCCACAGCAGTCATAGAAGCAGGGATTGTATCAATCGCTTGTGCAGAATAGTAAAGGATCGTATCCTTAACCCTATTATTATCTATTTATTAATAAGTCTGATTTGTGGAGATTCTTTTGCAAAATCTACCCTTATTTTATTTCAGGATTAAAAATCATTTATCAGATTTCAGACAAAAATTATTATACATATATATTAATTTTTATACAATGATATTTTTGTAACATAGATACTTATTCAGCATCCATCCTACTTAAGATTTTCTATCCAGAATCGTCTATTTCGTGCCTGTTATGAAAATTACGTCCGATTCCCTTCAAAAGATTGCTTCATTTTTAATGATAGATTTTTATAGAATAACGCTCTCCCTCTTTTGCCCTTCTTTATTAAAGTGAACAGAAAAATTGTTAATTCTTCATGAGGAAATTGTTGAAATTTAGTGAATTTTTTGTTGTTTCATGAAAAGCTTTATAAGATAAGCTAAAAATTTTTCATGAAATGTCGAATAATAACATGTAGGCCAAATAGCACAGGTAGTTTTTATCAATTTAATAATGGAGGAGTACAAACGTTGAATACAGTAAAAGAAAGAAGCAACATGATGTACAAAAAAGTTAGCACAGAAAAGGAACTTGCAACATTTCATCACATCAAGAAAGTGTCATGGGATGAGAAAGGATTCGAGATGGAATATGCAAAAAATGGTTCTGATTTATTTTTAATAGTTAGTGAAGACGGACAGTTTGGCGGGACATACGAAATCATACCTTTTGGAATTTGGACAAGTCCTTTTATAAAAAACTTATTTAGTGATGTTGTAACAAATGATATGAAGGTCATGGAAGTGGATAGTTTTGCCGTTTTACCTGAATATCGTGGAAAGCTTGGCAGAAGTGCGATTTGTTTAATGATTGATTATGCTGAAAAAAATAGCTACACACATGCAATTGGAATTGCGGATCCTAAAGTTTTTCGTTCATTTAATGATTCATACCATATCCCATCTGTACAGGTTAAGGATGATGTTTTTTACAAAGGCGCGTATGCAGTGCCTACGCTTTTTCATCTTAAAGAAGTTTATGAAAACAAGCATCTTGAAAAATATACTTGGCTTTCAACATTAATTGAACAGAAAGAAGGAGATTTAGTTGGAGAATATTGACTTGTTAGTAAGAAGAAATAACTGGGTCGTTCTAGTTTTTGCAGGCGTCATAACGACGGTTCAGTTATTGAACCTCATCCTTGGTATTCCATTTTCCTTTGTCGCGACAGTACTTGGCATCATCTATGGCCTATTAGCTCCGTTTGCCTATCTATCCAATCGACCACGCTGGAAAGAAAAACTGTCTGGCTTCATGAAATATTTTAATTTAATTGTCATTGGCGCTTTCATGTTCACGGTGATCAGTATTGATCCACACATGATCAATATTATGAGTATTTACTTTTATGTTGCCGTTATGGGCATTTACCAAGACAAAATTATTAACGGGTTAACCATTTTAATCACATTAGTAATCGTTTCTTATTTCTTTTTTACACAAGGAGATGTCATTTTTCATTCAACGAGTCCTGTTGATTTAATGTATTTCTTACTTACTTTTTGTTTTGTATCATTAGCTTCTATATTGCAAGCATATTTCAATAATAAGTTACAGAAAGATGTAGTCGTGCAAAAGTTAGAAGCGATTGAATCGCAAGAGAAATTACAACAAATGTTAGATGGCATTACTCATTCGCTGGCATCTGTAAAAGAGTATCAAGTGGATTTGAATCAAGCAACGGATGGTGCAAATACACGCGGTTTAGAAATTGTTGCCTTATTAGATGAAATGCTTCAAACTTTTGATGCTCAAACGGAAAAATCTAAAGATTTAAATAGAGGCATGGAATCTACGAATAATCAAGTAGACGATATGACAAGCTCCATTACGGAGATGCACAATTATGTAGAGTCTACGAAAATGGCAACCCATGAAAGTGGGAAACGGATTGACACGTTGGAGAATGACTTAGTTACTTTCAATCGGGATATTCAAGGTACGATTCATCTTATGCAAGAGTTAAATGAGGAAACAGAATCAATTGAAAAAATCATTCAGACGATTTCTGACATATCAAAACAGACGAACCTACTTGCTTTAAACGCATCAATAGAAGCAGCACGAGCAGGGGAACATGGGAAAGGATTTGCTGTTGTAGCTGAAGAGGTTAGAAAATTAGCAGAATCCTCTAAAGTATCATCTGACTCTATTTCCGAATTACTTTCCGGAATCCATTCAAAAATGAATACAGCTGCAAACACAATTTCGCAATCGCAAAAATCAATTGAGAAAAATACAGTCGGAATGGTTGAAGTGAAAGGAATTTTCTCTAATGTGGATTCATATATGCAAAACATTTCTAACCAAACAAAAGATCTGCAAGATTTTATCTTGAATGTACGAAGCATGATGCAAGAGGTTGGTGCAGGTGTAGAAATAAACTTAAATACAACTGAAATAAATAAAGAAAGTCTTGATGACACACTCCAACTTGTGTCCAATCAACAAAAAGAGATTCAAAGTATGTCAGATGGATTTGTAAGGCTTGAACAAGAGATATCTGTGTTACTGGATAAGAGATAAAAACACTAAAGAAGAGAGAGGCCGTATTCTTGGCTTCTCTCTTTTTTGTTCGATATAAAAAAGGTAACTTTACATTATAGAAATTTAGCGTCAAACTTACTTTTCCGGGTACAACAGCCTGTTAAATCGGGATAGACCTTTTCTAAAACATACTCAACTGATAATTTTTTGATAACAGCTCCAATAATTTTATTCCGGCAATACTGTTTCCTTTTTCGTCTAGGGCAGGGCCAAAAATTCCAATGCCGAACTTTCCTGGTACAGCACCCATAATTCCACCCGATACACCGCTTTTCGCGGGAATGCCAATTTTGATGGCAAATTCTCCAGAGGCATTATACATGCCACATGTCACCATAAATGTTTTACAAATACGAGCGACATCTGTAGGGATGATTTGTTTGCCACTTAGAGGATCGACTCCATCCATTGCAAACACCAAGCCGATTCGGGCCAAGTCCAAACAATTCATCTCTATGGCACATTGTTTTGTATATAAATCCATTAGTTGTTCTACATCTGTATTCTCAGCCATCATATTATGCTGTTTTAAAAAATAACATAAAGCCCGGTTTAAATGAGATGTTTCAAATTCAGAACGTGCTACTTCCTCACAATAACCGATTGTTGAATCGTTGGTCATCTCCTGAATAAAGGATAAGAGCCGCAAAAACCGCTCTTCAACCGTGTTCCCTTTAATCATATTTGTCACAACAAGAGCACCTGCATTGATCAAAGGATTTAACGGTTTCGTGGGAGCCATCGTTTCTAATTTCACAATTGAATTGAACGGATCTCCAGTTGGCTCCATTCCAACATGCCCAAACACATCGTCTAGTCCTCTGTCCATCAAGACTAAAGCTAAACTAATCACTTTTGAGATACTTTGCAGGGTAATCTTTTTTCCGATATTTCCTGCTGAAAGACAGCGCCCGTCAGGATAGTGAATAGCAATGGACAAATCGTTTGCCTTTGCTTTTCCAAGTGCAGGAATATAGTTTGCAACCTTGCCGTTTTTTGTACAGATCCTCGCTTCTTCCACTAATATCTTTAGTTCATCACTAGATTGGCATGGCATATTCATCACCCATAGTAGTATATGCCAAATGCTTTAATAATATAATATACTTGTTATGGCGCATAACTTTTCGGGGCTGGTTCCGAAAATTCTCATGCTGGTGTGCAAATTCTAATCTGGCGCGAAAAGTGATCATTCCGGCTCGCAAATCAGGAATCTGGCACGAAAAAGGCTCATTCCAGCTCGCAAATCAGGAATCTGGCACGAAAAAGGCTCATTCTGGCTCGCAAGTTAGAGATCTTTCACGTACGTTGCCCTTCTGGCGTGTAAATCTCAGAGTTCGACTCGTAATCATGATTCCCGGTATCGAGCTCTCTTACTTTTCGTGAAAGAATAGACAAAAGATTGTTGCTTTCTTTCCTATTCCTCTGATTTTTGTTTAATATAGAAAAAAGGTCGAACCATTACGTGTCATAAAACGCGCCTGGTTCGACCTCACTATCATTCCACCCCTGAAGAAGTGGGCTTTTTCGTTTGGTTAGGTCTGTAAAAAATCCTTATAATAAAATTTCCATACTCTCAACAGCAATGTGAAACCCTCTGTCCTTTACTTGTTTGATAAAGGAGTTTTCTGGATCTATAACGGGGTTGGTATGATTGAAATGGGTAAAATATATAGCTGTTTCATCCACTAAGTCTTGCAGGCGATCCATTGTTTCCGTCATTACCGGATGAGGAATTTCTTTATAATCTCGCCCCATTCGTTCAATTTCTTCTATTGAATAGAAAGTCCCATCCAATAAGCAAATATCCGCTTCCTTGGCCATTTCATATATATCACGATCCCATTCATCCCATCGATCGATGTCAGGTATATAAAGTAGTTTACGAGTCGGCCCTTCAATCCAAAATGCAAAAGTCTCAGAAAACTCATTTCGGTGCGGGACTTCCACAGGAGTTATTCGAACAGCTGATGTAAGTTCGACGGGATGTTCATGTGTGATCTCTATTGGATTAATATTTTCAAGATCAACTAGTTGCTTCCATGGTGCATGATTTTCTAGTAGCTGCTTCATTTTTTCACCACAATAAACAGATGTTCCTTTAGCGCCGATCGCTTCTTTTCCTAAAAACATTAATCCAGGATAATGTCCAATATGGGCATGAGTAAGCCAAATGCTATCCATCAATTGTTGTTGTAGCCGGTACTTCATTTGGATAAATGCCATTTGCTCCCTTAAGTCAGGAGTTGCATCAATCAAGTGCCACTCTTTTGACTTTGGTAGAATAATAGCCAAGGAAGAAGCAAACCTCCGAAACTTTGCATCTTCTATTGCTTTTACACAGTTCTTGCAAAAACAATTCGGATGCGGGACACCAGCATCTTGCGCTGTACCAATGATATTCACGATGACTTCGCTCATGTCAATTCCCTCCTAATTGATTCTGTTTCTTGCACCTGTTCCTCAGAATAATCTTTTTTCGTTATCGTCCAACCAGTAAATCCATAAATGACATTGATAAGGGGAACAAGGAAAGCAAAAAATAGATATGGAATAAATTGCTCTACTCCTACCCCTAACATATTCGCTGCAAAAACAGCTGGTACACCCCAAGGCACCAGTGTGATTCCGACTGTTCCTGCCGCTTCAACACATCTAGATAAATTTTTCGTATCAATTTTTAAATCTTTATATGTTTGAACAAATGTTCTTGCAGGTAAGATTATCGCTAAAAATTGGGCACCACTTGCGAAGGCAACGATAAAAGTCGATACAATCGTTGTCGCAATTAATGAACGAGCCGTCTTTATTTTATTGATGATAGGTCGAATTAAAGTTTGGAAGACACGAGTACCTTCTAAAAGGCCTCCTAAAGCTGTAGCAATGGTTAATAAACCGATTGTATTAAGCATGGAAACTATTCCACCATTATTTAATAAAGAGTCAACCTCTTTGACACCGGATTTAGCCGTGAATCCATATGTCATTGTGTTAACAACGGAAGTGATTGATTGACCTTGTATAATAAATGCTACTAATCCACCCAGCAAGCCAACAATCATTAATGTGGGCAAAGCTGGCAAACGCTTCATCATAAGTAAAATAGTTAGTACAGGTAATAATAACAGCAAGGGATGAATGAAAAACGTCTTTTCAATCCCCGCCAAAATCATATCAATTTTCCCTGTATCTACAACATTTTGCTGTGACCCATTGCTGATTATTCCATATAAAACGAGTGTAATGATAAATGCAGGAATGGTATCCCAAAGCATATGGCGAACATGACTGAATAAATTCGTTTCTGCCATTGCTGGTGCGATATTCGTCGTATCAGATAGAGGTGATAATTTGTCTCCAAAAAATGCCCCTGATATAACGGCACCAGCAATAAGTCCTGGGGGAAACCCCATCCCTTCACCAATTACCATAAACGCTAAACCAATCGTGGCAATCGAAGTAAATGAGCTACCAAGAGTGACGGAAACGATCCCGGTAACAAGAGCGACAGCTGGAATAAAGAATGAAGGGTGAATAAATGATAATCCATAGTAGATCATAGATGGAATCACACCACTAGCAATCCATGTTCCCACGATCAATCCAATAACTAGCAATATAAACATCGCAGGCAAAGCTTTTGAAACACCATTCACCATCATTTGCTCCAGCTCATCCCATTTATAACCACTTATCACTCCAACAAGGATTGTCGCAATGATTCCAATAATTAAAGGAATAAACATACCGGCTTTCCAAATTAAAATAGAAGCAGCTCCTGCAGTCATTAAAGTTACAATAGGCAATAGCGCTAAACCAATTGATATATTTTTCCCCATCTTACTTTTCACTTCCTTTATTAATTGTTTGCTTAACATAGGCATCCTGCTTATTAACGGACAAACTGGAGGAACTTTAACTCAAGGTAAGAGAGACAGCAGACACTTGTCATGACTCATCCCCTTAATAAATTTTACATTTTATTACCAATCTTAATGAAGGGCTTCGATCCCCCAAAAGGACGGAAGCTTCGTAACACCACCCTCATTAACAAAAAAATTTATTCACTCATTTGAATAACGGCATTGCCGGACAGAAGCCAGCTCTCTTGTTACAACCAACTAAATGTTCGGTTTATTTCGCGCTATCTACTTAGTTTCTGAATTTCCTAAATAATCAGTTACTTTTTCAATTCAACGCTTTTACGCTTTTGTGTAAGTGAGTATGTTAGTATCTTAATATAAGACCTCTTAGCGTGTCAATCGACTATTTTTTAATAAGATTTATTCAGTCTAAAAATATTTCTCCCTTAAAAGACGAAAAAGCCCATTTCTATAAGAAATCAGGCTTTTTCCAATTAATTCTTCTATGATTTTAACCACCACTTCATAGCGGGTTATAGTGTTAATCCAGATATTAAAGATGTAGTGGCATGTTTCTAATTTTTATGTTTCCGATCTTCTTTAATTCGGGGTGACCCAAAAGAAAAAGGTTAGACCTCGCCACACTGATTGAAGTTTCAATTTATCTGTAAATTGGAGTTGAATATCATCGGCTTTCTTCTTGGACGAGCTGGAGCACATTTGCAAGTCGCTCTTCAACCTGAAGATGGAGCTGAAATTGATTATTTTCCGCGTACTCAATCTGTGCATCAAGCACGAATGCACCTTTTACTATCATTCTCGCACCTAGTGCCGATAGTACCGGCGTCAAGGCATACTCAATGACTAACAAGTGACCAAACGATCCACCAACGACAAGCGGCAATATCGTTCAAAATCCCTCTATTTATTTCCCCTTTAACCAAGAATAACATCCATTAATTTACAATACACTTTATCTTTCATAAATAGTAAAATGAACATTTCTAATAGTATGTATTATGAAAACAAATGATACGATTTTAGATATAACCACTGCTATGCAGAAAATATTAGTAAACGTCAAAAAATCCTCATCCGCTTTGGAACAGATGAGGAACTTTTGACGTTATGATTAAATGGAGTGGAACGGGTAGAGATGTTTCTTTACACTAGTTGTTGGATCTTCAAATCTAGAATAACTTGTATCACCGACTCTTTTTATCAAAATGACTCAAAGCTACTTACCCAGTAATATCATCTTCCGCACTAGTCTCTAACGGTACTCGCTTATCCATTTTTAACAAGTAATAACTTGCTGCAACAATAGCAAGGAAAATGACTCCCACAATAAGGGAGATACGAGTTCCAGGGTTAAACCACATTCCAACCAACACCATCAGTAAAAAGGCAATTGTTGCATAGTTACTGTAAGGAGCAAAAGGCATTTTGAACGGATGGTTGTCCATTTCTACAGCTCTTACCTTTCTGAATTTAAGCTCACTAATAAGGATGACAAACCATGGAATCATTCCAGGTAAAACACTAGCACTGTACACATAAAGGAATAGTTGTGGCGGTGCAAGGAAGTTCAAGATAACACCAATTACCAAACCTAAAAGGACAGCGATTGTACAATATGCTGGTACTCCATTTTTAGATATTTTCGCAAAGATTTTCGGTGCTTGACCGTTCAATGCTAAAGTGTAAAGCATACGCCCTGCACTGAAAATCCCACTGTTACATCCAGACATCGCTGCTGTGATGACGACAAAGTTAATAATACCTGCCGCTGCTGTAATACCGATTTTAGCAAAGGTTGAAACAAATGGACTGCCAATATCGTCTAGTTTATCCCATGGATAGACGGTTACGATGACAAAAATAGCGCCAATATAAAAGATTAATATACGCCAAATGATCGTTTGGATCGCTTTTGTTATAGTCTTCGTTGGATTTTTTGCTTCACCCGCAGTGATTCCGATCAGTTCAACACCTTGGTAGGATGCTATGACTAGGGAAAGCGCGAAGAAGAAACCTGAAAAGCCTCCTGTGAAGAAGCCGCCATTTGCCCAAAGATTTGATAAGCCAATTGCATCGCCGCCATTTCCTAATCCGAAAAAGATCAGACCTAGGCCAGCAATAATCATCAATACAATCGTGACAATTTTAATTAGCGCAAACCAAAATTCAAATTCTCCGAAAGATTTTACAGAAATGAGGTTTGCAGCTCCTAAGATAACCATGGCGACCACACCTGGTATCCATGCGGGTAGATCTGGGAACCAATACTTCATATACATTCCAACGGCAATGATCTCGGACATTCCGACGATTACCCATTGAAACCAATTACTCCATGCAGTCATATAACCTGCTAAAGGATGAATATAGTTACTTGCAAAGGTTGCATATGAACCCGTAGTAGGCTCTAAATAAAGCATTTCTCCCATAGAGCGCATGATGAAAAATATAAAAAAACCACAGACAGCATAAGCTAGCATGACAGATGGTCCAGTCCATTTAATGGTACTGGCTGAGCCCATAAATAAGCCAACACCAATCGTACCGCCCAAAGCAATCATTTGAATATGACGTGCCTCTAGCCCTCTCTTTAATTCTTTATTTGCCAAAATTAACTCCTCCAATTGCCTATATTCCCTAATTAAGGCCATTATAGACTCTATCTATCTAATCCAATACTTTTTCTTATATCATAATAATATGTTCTCTGTAAAAATACAATTGTATTTTTAGAAAATCACTTACCAATATTAGCATATCAATCATTTCCATAAACTTTTTTCGTTTTCAGGAGAAAATTAATATTTCATTAAAATAAGAGTCAGACTTCACATCCTCTATATATCGTTTTAAATGGATATATAGAATGCGATTCTGACCCTGTTTTGACATAAGACTATGCTTCAATCAAAAGTAATTGATGAAAGAAAAATAACAAAATCATAAATACTCATTTCTTTACTAAATCAGACGCCTTATCCGCCTCAGCTACAAAATAAAAGCCTTTGGCTAACACCAACCGAGATTCATCCCCTCCCTATCCTTGGGTCTCACCCTTCACAGGCTTGAGGAAGGGGAATTCTTTCGGAAGGGTTGTTTAAATAAAGTTCCACGTGAAAAAAGGAATATAGGGTGGGTAAGTATAACCAATATTACCTTTGGCATCGCAACAGCCATTTTCTATTTTTAAATAAGATGTGTTATGGCACTTCCATTTGGCGCCATTAATGCGATTATATCCTTCACTTATGCCATCATCGTTGCTGGGATACTCGGAACATTCATTGCTTATCTTTCGGAAAAATCTGGGAGTAACGTCATTTTTTTATCGAGAGGCGGTGGATTCGGCTATATCGGCCATCGTTAACCTCGTTCATTTATGCCACAAACTTCATTTTAGCCAGTTAAATCCGAAGAAGTCTTCTTTCTAAACAATCAAATCAATCTTCCAATAACCCCTTCCTCATCTTTTCATAATAAATGGCTTAGTACTTGAATATTATTCTAATGAGATGATCATTCCCCATAGAAAAATAAATCGCTCACCACACTTGCCTGACACCATAAAAGGTTTTTTTCATAAAATACAGATAAGAACAGATTTTTGGATTCATTAATTGGCGAAGAAAGTTGTGATATGACCATATGAAAAATGATTTGAGTAATCAGTACCTGTTTAAAAATTTACAGGAAAATGCGATGTCATTTGACCAGGTTTTTGAGCAAATTGTGAAGTTCATGCAATCGCAACCATGTAGTAACTTTCGATTAATGGTAGGAACAGATTCTCAAGTTCATCAAACACATACGATCTTTATAACAGGAATTGTCATATTTAATGAAGGAAATGGTGTATGGGCTTGTATTAGAAAAGTCATGATTCCAAGGAGAATGCTGCATTTGCATGAACGAATTTCCTATGAATTATCTTTATCAGAAGAAATTGTTTCCTTATTTACAGAAGAAAGAAAAAATCAATTAATCGATATCGTTCTCCCTTACCTTTATCAAGGAGCCACATTTACAATGGAAGGCCATATTGATATTGGCGCTGGAAAAAAGAATAAAACAAGTGAATTTGTAAATGAAATGGTAGCAAGAATGGAAGCCATGGGTGTCGAGCCGAAAATTAAACCGAATGCTTTCGTCGCTTCAAGCTATGCAAACCGTTATACAAAATAGATTGTTATTGCCTAATTATTACGGACAAAATAAGTTTTATTTAGGGTAGAAAAAAGGTGGGCAACCAGGCAATCGCATCGTCGCCAAATGACCCCCCCATCGTTCAACTAAAAATATGGCTAAATCTGAAAGAAGCAGAGCTAATGAACAATCATATTAGTTTAGAGAGAGGTTCGAGAATTTCTTGTCGATGCAGTATGGTAACATGCTAGATTATCAAAAATTATAGGATGAAGAACATAAAATTGAATTCAGTACATTAAGTAAATCAATCAAAAAACCGGACAAGCTAAGTTCCTATTTTTAGACTGGAGCGAACAAAGAAAAACGTATCATGTACTACTGATTTAACCTCTACTGTACATATAATACCAGCCCACCGGTCCCTACATGATATTCCTCTTCAAACACCTTAAAAGTTTCTGATTGAGATCCATACTAAACGTGCAAAACTATACCTGCTTTTCTATGTGTTAAAATAAAGGTATTTAAAAGGTAGGTGGCACTAGATGCAAACACTTCAGTATGAATCATCGTGGGATAAGACCATATCCAATAAAGATCGTAAAACTATTGAGGAAATTTTTCTAGAAACGAGTTTGCCGAATCATAGTTTTATTCAATTCACTCCTTTATGGCAAGCAATGAATCATAAAGGCGAATTATTGGTCACCGTGCTTGTTCATAATTTCAGTCAACAAGTCTATTCATTTATTAGCAAAAAACTGCGTTATCTTGAAAATAACGAAATCATGGCTGAGCATACTTTCACCCTCCCTTCACTAACTGTTCCGCCAGAAACGAGTATGCCATGGACATTCATTTTTCCTGTTGAAAGTTTGAAGAGCCATGGATCATTAGAGATTGGCCGTTTAGAATATTTAGATGCTTAAATTCAGTTTGTCTGCTCTGATTTTTTCTTAGAAATAGGAGTCGCAAAACGAAAGGTATGACCTTTTTAGTTTTGCGACATCTCCGTAATGTATTATATAGATTTGTAAAAAAATTCTCCCTCAACTCCAATTTTAAATAACAGAGCTTGACATAGAGCTGCATTATTGAAAATGGTCGTAGAGACAGATATAAAAATGAGCTTCCTCACCTTTTCTATTTCCATTTAATACTGTTGTTCCGCAATGCCCCAGTGCAAAGCATATCGGTTTTTAATAATAGAATGAGTTAGTAAGTACTGAAAAAAATGAATTTACGAAGTTTGGAGATGAACTTACACGACAGAGGTGCAATTTACCGTGGGATGTCGTCAGCAAAGTTACTTTACTTAAATAGTACTATTCTATTACATTTGTTGGTGTCGCTACTTTTACAATAATAATACCGTCATATGCTTCATTGGGCGTCATTTCAATCGTGTAAAACGCCTTTAAAAACTTGTACCATGCGCGGAAATCATCCCCAATATTTGGCATCTTCTGCTCCTTCGTGATGATATCCCATAACTCATCCGACTCACTCACTTTTCCAAAATCAACATAGAAAATATTTGGCTCCACTTTACTGAATGCATCAACTAAATCATTGTGATTCTCCAGCGTATGAATCTGTCTTTCACCAGAGCCACCATTTTTCGCCTGAAACTCGCTGATGATAAAATCAGTACCAATTGCAAAGTACTCTTCACCATATAACTCATCTAAATAATTTCCCATCGATTTGTAGCCAGCTAACGATGCAGATGTTTTTTCAATATGCCCGTTATGTCCGGTGATGAATATTTTATCGTGACCTCGCGCTGCTTCAAATTCAACAATCCATTGTAAATTGTCAGCCAAATATTGATCACGAAGTTTCGTATAATCTCCTTCGTTTAAAAATAATTGTGTACGCTGTTTCATGATTTGTGCATATTGTAAAGCAAAGGCATAGGCATCAGTAGACGATTGTTCCACGTAAGTCACTTCATTTGATTGCAAGTCTAAAATGATGTTTTCGATTGTTTCATCGATCTCATTCAATTGCTCCGTCGTTAACTCACGCATTTTATCATTTGAAACGTGTTCCAGCTGTGATGCATATTTTTTTACTGCATCTGCGTTTACAACTTTATAATAGTCAAGCACACCTTTTTTACTGTAGTCATAGCGTTGCATATCGTTCCCATAAAAATAAACTTTCTCGTCCTCCCTCACCGTCGCGTTATAATCATGCATCCATTGAACAAGATCAATCATTTGTTCCGTCTTATAAATACTATAATCAAGGGTGTTCACTGCCTCTTCTGCTGTACCATTTCCGTTTAAAATGAACTGATTAATTCGTTGTCCGCCTCCAAAATCACCTTCTAAGACAAAAACTCGTAAATTTTCATTTTTTACCAATATTTCAAAAACATCTTTTTTCAACTCTTGAAATTCCATGTTTCCATGTGTTGCCTCCCCCAAACCGATTACCTTTACATTATCTGGTATATCAATTTGTTCAACGTTTGAAATGTATTGATCTGTTTCTTCAACTGCTTCGGTACTCCCGCAACCTGCTAATAAAACCAAAAGAGAAATTACTGTAAATAATAAAGAACTCTTTGTAGAAAAAATCATTTTATATCCCCTCATTTACTCTGAATTTATAAGACACTAACGCTGGTTTGTGAAAGACAGATTTTTTATTGAACATGCCTTTTTACTAAAACAAACTGAATGATGGGATTCGTAATATACGTAATACATAAAACTATGAAAAAGAAGTCTATGACCCAGAGTATTAATAATGAAGTAAAAACAACTTTATAACTTATGTATGCGCTACTTTTAACTACAAAATTAAATAAACAAAATGCTAAAACAAATAATTTTTTGATTCATCAAATAATTCAGACTACCAAAAAGGGATTGAGGCTATTTTTCGAATTCCCAGATGCAAAAAGTATTGCATAAAGGTGCATTCAATATATTTTTTCTCACTTTCTCTACTCCCACTCTTCAAAAGATAAATTTGAAGGTTCGTCTAAGAGATCAACCGCAAAATCAATATTAGTCGTCGGTGTAGCATTATCAACTTCCTCAAATTTAAGTTCATCAATCCAAACTTGCCCATGCCCTGAAAGTAGAACGCCAAAGGAAATGACTGTACTATTTTCAGGTATATCTAAAACGATATAATAATGATTCCATTCAGTATCTCCGACGATTGGCCGGTCACTCATATTATCAAATTGCAACACATCGTGAAGTGCATCATCTACTCGCATCCAAAATCCACAGAATCCATCAACATTTTTTGATTTTAAAAATCCAGATAGTTTTAATCGTTTGCCAAGATATTTATTTGCTTTAAATTCTTGCATCATTGTTGCAAATTCACCTTGAGATTGTACGGTTACAGATTGTAAAACTCCAGATGCTTTCCCTTTATGAAAGATTTCTCGGTCAATTCCCATCTTATAATTAAACGGGTGACTGCCACTTAAGTGCCATCCTTTCAATAACTGTTCATTTTTCAACATGATTTCCTCCCTTTGTAACGTTAATTTACCTATGATTTTACGATATTGTCCTGGCGGTAATTGATAATATTTCTTAAATGAACGAGTAAAAGATTCTTGTGTTTCAAAGCGATAATAGAAAGCAATATCTATTATTTTTTCATCCGTATAGAGAAGCATATTGGCTGAATTAGCAATTCTTCGATAACGAATATATTCAGATGCGGTAACGCCAACCTCTTTTTGAAAAATACGATGAAAATGATACTTTGAAAAACCAGCAAACTGAGCAATATTTTCTAACGATAATTCTTCATCTAAGTTGCACTCTATAAATTCAATGGTTTTTTGGATGATAGGACTGTAGCTCATTCTATGAACCTCCCTTACAAATAAGATAACAGAAAAAACGGTGATTTTTTTGACATATATTGCTTTTTTATAAATGATTATAAATAATATGAAGAAAAAAATAGTTCTCTTTTTTGATAACAAATAAAAGAACCGTTATTTTTATTAAAATTATGAATAACGATAACTACTAAGGTATTTTCTAGAAAGAAGACCGATAGGAAATTTACAGTTTTTTTCATACCATGGAAATTAATCGACAGATTCGGGCAAACACTATTTCATGAATCCGCCCTCTTCTCAAAGAGTAATTGAATTTAAAGAAGTATACCCTTATTATAAAATATAGAAATAATCTAAGTCGTAACAAATATGTTATGAAAATACTAATTGAGAAGGAGGATTTACTATGTCCAATGAAATGTACCAATTAATAGCAATTATTATTTACATGGCTGCGATGGTTTTCATCGGTTGGTATGCATTTAAACGAACATCTAACCTAACGGACTACATGCTTGGCGGACGTTCACTTGGACCAATGGTTACGGCTCTCAGTGCTGGCGCTGCGGATATGTCGGGCTGGTTACTTATGGGGCTTCCAGGTGCAATCTATTTGAGCGGTCTTGTTGAAGCATGGATTGCAGTCGGACTTACGGTCGGTGCATATTTAAACTATGTACTCGTTGCACCACGTCTTCGCGCCTATACGGAAGTGTCGAATGATTCCATTACGATTCCGAGTTACTTGGAAAGTCGTCTGAAAGATAAATCGCGTCTATTACGGATTGCTTCAGGTATCATTATTCTTATTTTCTTTACTTTCTACGTATCTTCTGGAATGGTTGCGGGCGGGAAATTTTTCCTTAGCTCATTCGGACTTAACTATCACGTCGGTCTTTTGATCGTATCTGCCGTCGTAATTTTCTATACACTGTTTGGTGGATTTTTGGCGGTTAGCTATACGGATGTTGTCCAAGGTCTTATTATGTTTTTTGCACTTCTACTTATACCGATAGCCGGGTTATTTCTTACAGGAGGTATTTCGGACACAGCAACGAGCATTCGGGAAGTTAATCCACAATTGTTAAACTTCATTTCCGGTGCTTCCTTCCTCGGTATTTTGTCAGCTGTTGCATGGGGGCTTGGTTATTTCGGTCAACCGCATATTATTGTTCGTTTCATGGCGATCAGTTCGGTTAAAGAAGTGAAAAGCGCTCGTCGCATTGGAATCAGCTGGATGTTCCTTAGCCTTTTTGGAGCTGTTGCAACGGCACTTGTCGGGGTTGCTTATTATCAGCAAAGTAACGCTACACTTGCAGATCCGGAAACCGTGTTTATTACTCTCGGGCAGATTATCTTCCATCCGTTCATTTCGGGAATTATGCTTGCAGCTGTCCTTGCAGCTGTTATGAGTACGATTTCTTCGCAGCTGATCGTTACGTCTTCGGCGCTCATTGAAGACTTGTATAAAGCGATTATAAAGACAGACGCAACAGATAAACAATACGTATTTTTAGGTAGAATGGCTGTCCTTGTCGTATCAATTATAGCGGGTGCGCTCGCTTGGCCAAATGACGAATCCATTTTGAAAATCGTATCGTTCGCGTGGGCAGGGTTTGGTGCTTCCTTCGGTCCGATCATCTTACTTTCGCTATACTGGCGGAAGATTACAGCTAAAGGTGCTCTTTTTGGAATGGTTGCAGGTGCGATCACCGTTATGATTTGGGGCAATGTTGCTTCATTGTCTAATACAATTTATGAAATTGTTCCCGGTTTCATCATCTGTTGGATTGTTACATACTTTGTAAGTATAGCAACATATCGACCGAATGCTGAAATTGATAAGGAATTCGGAGAAGCACTTGAACTTCTAAAAAAATGATGGGTCTGTCCCATAACGACAGGGTCTGACCTCGTACTATATACTGTGTATAGAGTACGAGGTCAGACCCTTTTGAGACACCCTAATGGTAATTGTTTATATAGACATATCATGTTGTAAGAGGTGCATGATATGTCTTCTTTTCAAATATACTAATCAACTCTTTGACTTTTTTACGTTTCCTGAAACGAGAATAGAACCTAAAAGTACGATTACCGCACCTATAACAAATTGTAAAGTAATAGGGGTACCAATTAATAAAATTTCAGTTATTATAGCCCAAAAAACAAAAGTATTGTTAAGCGATTGACCCCTAGCAGCACCGATTAAATTAATGGACGTGTAGTATAAAGAATAATTGGCAAAACCTAATAAACCTGCTATAACAATTAACCATACGATGTTAGATGACGCTGCCTGAAATGCTAAAGGATATCCTTGCATAAATGGTACAATTAATAGTCCATAACAGAGTGCAGAGGTCATCTGTCTTATATTAATTGCATATAAAGGAATGACTTCTTTTCCTTTCATTCCCCAAGCACCAATCACCCCTTCAAGTCCCCAAAATACGGCAGCACCTAATGAAAACAATATTCCGATAAAAAAATGACTATCGGCGTTTAACTTCGATGGCACATAGGCTAATATAATGACTCCTATGATACTTAAAAGAACGCCGAACCAAGTTCTTTTGTTCATTTTTTCCTTCAAAAAAAAGAAAGCAAGCACAGCACCGATCCCAGGGAATATAGAAGCGATACTGGCCGCATAAGTTGCTCCTACATATTGAATACCAAGAAAATAAAAAGTCATGGCTAAAGGACCACCGAACAATGCCCCCAATATTAATATTGCTCCGCTCTTTGTTTTAAACAACTTTAATACATTTATAAATTCACCTTTTATAATCATAAATAAGGATACCCATAGAGCAGAGAAAAAATCATGCATGAAAGCGGCGATGATTGGAGCAAGTACAACAGCCTGTTTAAAAGGTGTACTAGCTATTATAATGCCAATGATCACCGAATCTATTCCCCAAGCAACAGCTGAAGTAGCCCCTAGGGTTATACCCATTCTAGCTTTTTTATTACTTCTTACATTCATCAACACTACCTCTTTTCCAAAAATCATTTCACCAAAAGGTTCATTGTATGCTGAATGGTAAGAATACATCTTGCCACGCCCCACTAGAAAATGTAAACTAGCGCATACACCCGTTCATTGCTTATCACTTCTCCGTGCCGGCTGCCAATTTATATTTAATTTGTCTATCAAGAGTAAAGTTTATACCTCTCTATACAAAACTCCCATGGCGTTAAAACTCCACCATTTACCATGAAGGATTAATCCTATTGTACGCTACACCAGCCTAATCACAATGGTGGCGGTGCGAAGCCAGACTTTGAAATACTTTCTTAATAAAGTACATATACCCACTAAGTAGATTGGCTACATTAGTAAGTCGCAAAGCCCCGCCCCATATCCTTCATACAAAACAAGATAAAGCTCAATTGCTTGTTCAAATTCTTTTTCCTGATAAGGATTAGCTCACGTCTTACCCACATTAATATAAGGCTTGAAAAAGGATTTTTTATATAATCTAAATGAAGAAAGAAGGAAGGAAAAATGAAGATCAAACACATCACTCTAAATGTTACGGAGGTCTCTGCTTTTCAAATTTTTTTAGAAACTTATTTTGGTTGGACGTATAAAAACAACTGAGGAAATGGTTTTGTGGTAATGCTTGCATCATCTGAAAACTCTTCACAGTGGATTCATAATAGAAGCAATGTTGTCTGGATTACAAGTTGATACTACTATATTTACAATTTATAGGATATTTTCTTTTTCAGTTGCATAGCCATTTCATTGAAGTGATAAAAATAATTTCCGTTAAACCCCATATCCCCTAACGAAGAAAAATAATGCTACCTTAGAAAGAGGCAGCATTATTTTGTAGCTATAGTAAACCGATGCAAATACCTCTAATGCTTATATATCAAGTACCGCAAAAGGTTTGGTAAGGGGTTATTGACTTTGGCAGTGTGGAGTATTCAGCCTGTTCGGTGGAGTGCGCGTAAGGGTTGGAAAGAACATCCAAAAGCCGTTCCATCACGCTGTAATCTCCTTGTTCCACTGCAGCTTCTAATGCTTCTTCTACCCGATGATTTCGTGGGATTACAGCAGGATTGCTGGTTTGCATCAACTGTTTTACGAAGTCTTTCGATTCCTGCTGTCTGCTTAATCTCGCCTGCCAGATCTCATGCCATTGGGCGAATTCCGAAGTGCCAAACAGGACCGTATCCTCCTGTTGATCAAAAGTTAACGCCCGGAAAGTATTGGTATAATCCGCATGATGCTTTTTCATCAAAATAAGGAGGCCATTGATAAGGTCTTCATCCTCTGACTCTTCGTTAAAAATCCCTAGTTTCGCTCTCATTCCCGCGAGCCAATGAGAGTGATACAACTCCATAAAATTCGAAATCTCGTCCTGAGCAATTTCGACAGCCTGCTCCTGATTCTCATGCAATAGTGGCAATAAAGTTTCAGCAAACCGGGCAAGATTCCACCCGGCCATATACGGCTGATTACCATAGGCATAGCGGCCTTGAATATCAATGGAACTGAATACCGTTTCTGGGTCATAGCTATCCATGAAGGCACAAGGACCATAATCAATCGTTTCTCCACTAATGGTCATGTTGTCGGTGTTCATCACTCCATGAATAAAGCCAACCAATTGCCATTTGGCAATAAGCTGAGCCTGACGCTTGATCACTTCCTGAAGGAGCGATAGATAGCAGCTCTCACCAGCTTCAACGTCTGGATAATGACGTTTTAGTGTATAGTCAGCCAAGATTCGGAGTTCCTCAACTGTACCCCATTGTGCAACATATTGAAAGGTACCGACGCGCAGATGACTGGCAGCCACACGAGTCATAATTGCTCCAGGTAACTCGGTCTCGCGGATTATTGACTCACCAGTTGTCACCACTGCTAGACTACGAGTGGTAGGAATACCTAATGCATGCATAGCTTCACTGATGATGTATTCGCGTAACATCGGTCCAAGTGCCGCGCGACCATCACCCCCGCGGGAGTATGGCGTTCTCCCTGCACCCTTAAGCTGAATATCTACCCTCTCACCTTGGGCTGAGATTTGCTCGCCTAGCAGCACCGCCCGGCCGTCCCCTAACATATTAAAATTCCCGAATTGATGCCCCGCGTAAGCTTGAGCAAGAGGCTTGGCGCCTTTTGGAATCTGATTTCCAGCTAGCACCGCTACGCCATCTTCGCTTTCCAGCTCTTGAATGTTCAAACCCAAAGATGTTGCCACCTGGTTATTAAGAATAATCAACTTTGGTGAGCGCACAGGAGTTGGGTTAATACTGGTAGAAAATGATTTCGGCAGACGGGCATAACTGTTGTCTAAGTTCCAACCTATTTCTTTACTGTTTACCATAGTTTCTCCTTTTCTTCTTTTGACTTTTGTACATGCCAAAACACACTACAGTCCTTTTTAATGTCTACCTCTGCCAAGTTATTATACCGTTTCCACAGGCATATAGCGCCTTTTAAGTAAAGGTGATTGCCTATCACTATTCTAGCTTTGACATCTTGATATTTAAGTTGTTACATTAGTAGTTAATGATGGTGTTCGTTCAACCATAAAAGGAAGGAAATATTTTAAATGACAACTTCAGAAATAAATGTAAGGACTTGCAACAAGGAACATACATATTATAAAAGTAGCGATTGTCCAACCTGTCCGACTTGTGAGCAAGAACGAAGACCCGTTAATGGATTTCTTTCATTGCTCTCGGCACCAGCAAGACGAGCGTTGGAGAACAATGGTATAACTTCTTTACAGGATCTATCAAAATATAGTGAAAAAGAGATTTTGCAATTTCACGGTATGGGACCAGCCTCTTTACCTAAACTTAGGTCTGCTTTGAAGGAAAATGGGTTAACATTCAGAAACTAAACACCAAGAATGATTATACTTACAGGAATGTATTTTATTTGATTTTTTCTTCAAGTAACGAATGAGCACGACCTTAATACGTGTAACAATCATTCAAACGCTCAGAGTGATAATGCTCTGAGCGTTTGAATGATTGTAAAAGAGATAGGCGGCTTTCAATATGAGGATTCTTCGTATTTACTATTATGTGAAAAGGTTGTTTAATTATTAACAGCCATTCGACCGAGGGGGCTATTTTCATCAATGATATCCTGTATATCAAATACAGAGATTGGGAACATAGGGAAACCAAAAACATATGGAGTGATTTCATATAGTTGAAAATAGATAACGAGGACTTTATCCGCAATGTAATAGTCTTGATTAGGCCGAATGACTGTGAAGCCGTTGATTAACTGAATATCACGTTGCTTAATTTGTGAATGAATTAAGGCTGATAGTCTTCTGACATAATCACTTCCAGGTTTAAACAAGTCTTTAAGTTCACAAAGCTTCCCCGTTTGCAAGTCAAACGTTAAAGACTTTATATACGTCATCCCATGAGCAGCATGGTAATGGTAAGTATAATTGGAAAGTGCTAAGCTCAGAACCTGGCGTTGATTGTTTTTGATTTCATACGACCCAATCATTTGTACTACAGTTTTCGGCATATTCCCAACTTGTTGATTTATGAGTTGCTGGGTTTGATCGACAATCGCTCGATTAATTGATCTTTCCATTTCTAGATTTTGCATACCTATTACTTTAGGATAAAACACTGTTTTATCCGGGCCGTTGCTGATTTCAACCGTTTTAATGCTAACTGGAAGCATAACGGGCATATTTATCTATCCTTTTCTAATTTTTATACCAGTGTATTCTTGAAAGAGTAAATGTATGCAAAAGACAAAAGTGAAGGAGCACGGAACCTTATCCCAAACTTTTTCAAGAATTTCTTTTCCGATCGTTAGTGACAAATGGGAATCCCCACTAAATTTTATATTCATTCATGCTATTATAGTAAAATAGGATTTTTTTATTAAAGATCCTATTAAACAACAATATTGTTACCATAAACCACGAGGTACACATTCAATGAGAGTTTACATACGTATACAACTCGCTGCCTGCCCATGTACCACGCAAAAGACGATCAAACACTTACAATTAGTACAACAAAAGGAGTATGTATGAAAGAATTTTATACTCACATTAATAAACGATTTTATTATACAGTCGTGCTCATCATCATCGCTCTAATGATTGTGGGGATGTTAATATCTATTCCACGTTATGGTGAATTTGAGGTAGGTTATACATTACATAGTATTCTTGTAATCGTTCTATCTGCCTGTTTATTGCTTTATCCTAAGTATGAAAATCATATTTTTAGAATTGTCATTATTATCGTAGGATCCGCTTATTTCTATACACTTTTCTTTTTATACCCAGAAACTTGGTCTACCTTTATCTTTCTATGTTTAATCCCTGCAGTTTCCATTTTATTTTTTGATTCAAAGCTATTTTACTTTTCATTACTATTAAATGGGCTTTCAATGGCAGTAACCTTTTGCTATATTGTGCTAATTGATCAGGGAAATCTATATCCACATATTAAACAAGATATAGCTGGGAATATTATTAATATTCTAGGCAGTCAAGTGGTTATCTATTTTATTTATCGAGCATCAAATTTACGTATAATAAAACAGCAGTTATATTATGAACAATTACAAAATTCGGAGCGATTAAAGACAACGGGGCAATTAACAGCTGCTGTTGCACATGAAATTAGAAATCCGTTGACAGTTGTTAAAGGTTTTTTGCAGCTTTACAATGAAAAAGACACACCAATTAGTAATGAGACAAAAGATCATTTTACTTTGATGATTGATGAATTAAATACGGCAGAACAAGTCATTTCTCAATTTTTATCTATAGCTAAGCCCGATAAAGATAAAAAAATGGAAATTGTGAATGTGAAAGATGTGCTTCATAGTGTAACAGATTTACTAAAATCATATGGACTCTTACATGATAATACGATTCATTTAAGTGTGGATGAAGATTGCTATATCTACGCCAACAACATTGAGTATAAACAATTAATGATCAATATTATTAAAAATGCTATTGAAGCCTCAAAAATTGGCGATTCTGTTCTTGTTACGGCGAAAAGAAAGAATCATTTTGTCGAGATGAAAGTAACGGACCATGGTTTCGGCATGTCAGAAGGGGAAGTTAAGTCTCTTGGTACTCCTTTTTACTCGTTAAAAAGCAATGGAACAGGACTAGGTTTAATGATTTGCTATCATATTACCGAAAAATACAATGGGACCATTGATTTCCAAAGCTCAAAAGGTGAGGGAACAACAGTGACGATCCGCTTTCCATCAAAGAAATCGTGAGGATGTTTTAAACATTTGCAATATGAGATTTCTAGCACTTGATGAGGAAAGAGCGTACAGAATTGTGAATAAATTTACTTCCCTAGAAGGAAAGATACATTTTAATCAAAAAAAGTTTGAAGTTAAGTTGTAATATTAATAGGTGCTGTCCCATAACGTAAGGGGCTGACCTCGCAATGACTCTAATAGTATTTTACTACTATTTACTGTTTAGAGAGTACGAGGTCAGACCCTTTTGGGACATGCTCTTTTTTGATTTCATTTTTATGGTTTACCCTTATTTATGGTACGGTCCACCGTAACACATCTAAGTGAGATTTACTTTTGATCTTTATTTCCAATATACTTCTATTCCTACAATTTTTTCTTCCCCATTATCTTTCTTTATGGTGTATGACTCAATGTAGTTTAAGAAGCCTTTCTCTCTTTTATTGATTTCTTGACACCTTCTTTTGGAATCGTAGCTACTATAGCTAGTAAAGCTAGTCCAGCAAAAATAACATTTACCAGTAACCCTATACTTGCAGCCACTTCCATATTTCCAGCCTTTTCAACTACACTATAAACAGTAACAGATATCGCTAAACCAAATGAACCGCCAAGTGTACTAGACATTTTATAAATACCTGCTGCCTCTCCTGCCTTTGCTTGCGGAACATTGTCTACGGCTGTATCTGTAGATGGTGTTGCATAAAGCCCAAGTCCAATCCCATACACGGTAAAACCAATAAAAACAACAACGGAATAAACCGAATTTGGTAAGATGGTTAAGGTCATTAACATAATTCCAGCCATCACTAAAAGACAAGCTAAGATCATCGGTTTTCTTGGACCATTTCGTTGTAATACTTTTTCACCCACACGAATCATCACTAATACAGCAACTAAATTTCCAAAAGATAGTAACCCAGATTGAAAAGAACTGTATCCTCTTGCCATTTGGACATAGGTATTGGCAACAATAAGTGCTCCGGCTACAGCATTCATTAAAAAGTTTGACACAGTAGCCCCAGTAAAATAGTTATTTTTAAATAAAGAAAGATCGATAAATCCGTTAGATTTTCCTTTTACAACTTTTAAAAATACCCAACCTCCGATGACAGTGACAGCCATTAACGTTAACGAAATGGGACTTGTCCAACCGAAGTCCTCTCCACGTGTAATGACAACATTTAAAGCGACCATCACTAGGAGAAAGATAACAAAGCCAGAAAAATCAAATTTTGATGAATGGCTTTGTTCTGCTTTACTCTCTGGTATATCTTTTATCAAAAACATAGATAGCAAAGTGAAAATAATGGAAAAAATAAAGATCCAACGCCATCCCAAAGACGTAGCAATTAAACCTCCTGCAAACGAACAAATGCCTGCGCCGCCCCAAGATCCAAAAGACCAGTAGCTTAAGGCTCTTTGTCGATCAGCACCATCAAAATAGGTTTTCACCAAAGCAATCGTCGCAGGCATAATACACGCTGCCGAGAAACCTTGAATCACACGCCCAATCATTAAGAGAACCGTCTCCTGTGCAAAGATGAGACAAAGTGAACCAATTATATTTAATAGTAAGCCAATAGTCGTAATTTTCTTGCGTCCAATTCGATCAGATATTCCTCCAGCTACTACAACAAACATACCTGAAAATAATCCGGATAAACTAATGGCTGTATTCAAAAGACCCAATGAAATTCCCATATCTAACTGAACTTCCGGCATCACATTTATTAGTGACTGTGAGAAAAGCCAATAAGTAAGCACCCCAAACACAATCCCCGTTATCATTCTGTTATTACCTTTATAGCTTGTTTCCATGGTAAACCTCTCCTTTTGGTTAATATCCATTAAACTAACTATGTCTCTTCAGTGATGATGATCGTGTAAATTGCAGGCACAACAAAAAAGGGCAGAGAAAAACAGTGTGTTTTTCTCTGCCCTTCTCTGTCCTTTTACCTGAGAGTTTAGCTCATTGGAGCCTTTCCCCTTTGGTGACGTATCGATTCATACGCTCTCTCCAGAGATGTGTCCAGTTGCAGTTTCTTCTACCTGAGAGATTCGCTCCAAGGGTCTTATTGAAGTTTGCTCCTTCGGTGGCTTATCATAAACACTCTCCTGCAACTTTCATCCATCTATATTTTCTATATATTTAGAATAGTTATTAAAACCGAACATGTCAACCAAAAATAGAAAACGCTTTCATTAATTATTGTCACTGTGATGCCTCGAAACATAAAGTGAAACTTCCCTCAGTGGGGGTTAGTTGAACCAATCGGGGATTTACAGGCTGTTTATCCCCCATCTATTTATTTCTTGATTCTCTCGTAAAAATTGAGGTGGGGGTATTACAGCCTGTTAAATCGGGATAAATAATGTCCCTTAATATGAGCAAAATAAAAAGGCATGAACTCAAGTAATAATACCAAGTTCATGCCATGTAAACTACCGATTACAAATCGATAAGACTCGGAGGTAGCTTTTTAAATCCTTTTGTTGTAATAAGCGCATAGACAACCCCAATTGCCAGCCATATAAAGCCTACTTTTAACGTCATTGGTGATAAATTAATAAATAAGTAGAAACAGATTAAGAAACCGAGGCCCGGAATTAATAAATAACGGATAAATTTCTTCTCTTGTTTCCGGAAATAGTAATACACAATAACAGATAGGTTAACAAACATAAAACCAGTTAAACCACCAAAGCTCATTAATTCTGCAACAAAATCGATTGATAGGAAAAGGGCTCCAGCAATACTAATGCTGCACATTAATAAAATATTGTAGATCGGTGTTTTATATTTAGGATGTAAATGTGTAAAGAATTTTTTCGGTAGAACTTCATCACGTCCCATGCTAAACATTAAACGTGAAGCACTTGCCTGACCTGTTAAACCAGCTGTTAAAGTTGAAACGATAATCGCTACTGTGTAAAGTGTTACAAGCACTGCACCACCTGCTACATTCGCAATATCAAATAAAGCCGTATCTGCTGAGCTAAAGTTATTCACATCTGGCCAGACTAACTGAGCAACATAAGCTTGCAAGATAAAAATAACCCCACCGATTAAACAAGAAAGAATGGCCGCTTTCCAAATATCATTTTTAGGATTCACCGATTCTTCCGATAAGGTTGTAATTGAGTCAAATCCTAAAAATGAGAAACATGCCATGGCTGCACCTGAAACGATGGCTGACATTACAAATGTTTCGTTATTAAAGAACGGGGTAATCGATACTAAAGCCGATGCACCATCCTCTACCATAATCGCCTTCATACAAAAAACAACGAAAATGACAACAACGATTCCCATAAATAACACTAAAATTTGGTTCGTTTTTGCTGCAACTGCAATTCCAAGAATATTTACGACAGTAATAACTCCGGCAATAATGAATACCCATACCCAATATGGAATGGACGGAATTAATGCATTGGCATAGGAAGCACCAACCATAAAGACGATTAAAGGCACTAATACATAGTCCATAAACATGGCCCAGCCGGCAAAAAAGCCTAAATGCGGATGAATCGCACGTTGTGTATACGTATACGTTGAACCGGAAACTGGGAACGCTGCAGCCATTCTGCCATAACTATATGCCGAAAACATCATCGCAACCATCGCGATTAAATACGCTAATGGCAACATACCGCCTGTCGACTGTGCTGCAAAACCATATATATAAGCAGGCGCAATGGGCGTCATAAAGGCGATGCCATAAATCACCAAATCCTTCAGTGTGAGGACACGCTTAAAATGAGGAGCTGTACTGTCTTGATTTGCATTACTTTGTCCTTGACTCATTTAAAAAGCTTCCTCTCTATTTTTGAACAACAGTACGTTGTTCAATTTCCTCTGAAATGAATTGAATGGTTTCATCTGTGCTCATCACTTGGCAATAAATTTGATTCATGATCATGATTTCTGCATCATGTAACTCTTTCGTTGCCGCTGCGCAAGCATCTTCTACTAAAATTACTTCAAAACCAGCGTCTGCTAAGCTACGTACAGTTGAGGCAACACATTGGTCTGTTACAACACCTGTACATACAACTGTTTCAATGCCCATATTACGAAGTAAAAATTCATAGTTTGTCCCACTTAAAACACTGTCTGTCGTTTTATTTACCACGATTTCATCTTCTAATGGTTTTAATTCATCTACCATTTCTGCGCCCGGATCACCGATTGGTAATAAGATATTATTCCAACCTGGACGACGTTGTACAGGGGAACGGTCACGTCCATCCTTATGATGGCAAGCAATCCGTCCGAAAGTGACTTCTAATTGATTGGCACGGAAAAAGTCTAGTAGTTTTTTATTGTTTGGAATCGCTACGTTATCAATACGATCATAGAAAGATTCCCACTTATCGAACATGCCTTTTTCTCGTGCAACTTGAGCATCCAATCCATCACGGCTAATAAATTGATTTTGCATATCCACGACTAAAAGTGCTGTTTTCGCTGGATCTAATTTCATTTTATCTTCGCCCGTCGGGATAAATTCGTAATAAAGTGTTTGCAGTTTTTCCATATTCATTTCCTCCATCTTAGCCTATACAAGCTATATTCATTTTTTCAATACAATGCATTCGTGAGCATCTGATCCTAACTTAAATGATGAAAAAGGTTCAGGTTCTAAAAACCGTATCACCTTATAAAGGTGGCGGTGCGGAGCTGATTTTTTAGAAGCCCAGCCCCGCACCGCCACCATAGAAAAAAGAGATCCCTTATATGCTAAAGGAATCTCTTAAAGGCAATAAAAAAAGACTAGATACCTTCCGAGAAAGAACCCGGAAATCGATGTAGCCATTCCAAATTCCTCACCCTTTTATCTCTTCTGAGAGATAGCACAACTTAATAAATTGGGAAACTTATTAAGACAGTCCTGTAATTATTCATTACAGACCCAGCACATAATGGCGAGAACTCATTATATACTTCGGCGACATTTCCTTCTGCATAGCTTCTTCGTCTTCTCTGACTCCACTAAGCACTAATAAATACCGCGCCTCTACCTCACAATCATAAAAAGCGAGGTGTATTGATTTACTTGATTTATTATATAATTATAAATATTACGATGTCAATATAATATTCATCTATTAACTATTACAAAATAAGTAAATTAATTAAAATACTAACAAATAAAATAATATACTAATATAACGTTTAAAAACACCAGTACAAGATATTCTTTTAACCAACAAGCTCAAGTTTTAGAATAGCAAAAAAACTCATTTGCCATTCATTATTGCAAATGAGTAATAATCACTAGCTGACATCTAGCTTTTTTTTAATATGGCTTGTATGAATCATTCTACTTTAATTGTTCTGCTCAATGCATTGGTAAACCGCCATCATATCTCTTTTATTCAACTCGCGAATACGATTAAAAATTGGAATATCACTAACAGCCTCATTTATTAAGCTCTCAGCAACAACATCACGTACTTTGCCAGTTAGCCATGTTTGCACGTCAAAATCATCGACGATTTCCTTACGCCCTTCTTCATTGATACCACTTGCATCACAACTCACACATGGTATCGATAATTTGTACACACCGTCATGAAGACCATCTTCTGAAATGACTTTCTTCCCTTTACAGAATGGGCATGGATGGTTTTTTTTAATCTTATTTATTTGGGTGACAATTTTTTTGTAACCAAATGCTTCATAAACATACGTTAGTTTTTTGTATTTTCCATTGGTGAAATACTTATCAATAATTGTTTCTCTTGTTTCGTCAATATTGGCAAAATCACAAATTGTTATCAGATTTTTACTGCTTATAGCTTCGATGTTTCCTTTAATTCTGTCCCAGAATGGTAAGACATTTTGTAATACCATTTCATAGTGGGCAAAGCTTGCCTGTTCCAGTTCAAGCATTTTCAGTGCGACTTGTGTTTCCCTAGGCAACAGGGAGACATCTTCCGTCAAGGCCATCTCGCCGCCAACAATCGATTTCATTTTTACGAGTTCTGGTAACTCACCTACCGTTTTCAAAACTTGATCAAGCGGCTGATGAATAATCTCACGAATATCTGTGTCGCCAAATTCGAGCTTTTTATGATGGCTTAGCACGGCGCCCTGACAAATCGGACAGGTAATCATCTCTTTTGACGCTTTCATATGCTCTTTAATAATCGATTTCGAAATGGACATATACATCCCAAGAATTTTATTAAAGCCATCCCATGTCCTCCGCGCTTTGCCTTTCTTATCATAGAATGACTTTTCCCAATACCCGTATAAAAAGGTATGCTTCTCTGCTTCTGTCATCTCATGATAGCTTTTACTAATATCTTGACCAAGTTCATTCTTGATCTCATCAAAAAGGAATTGCAATTTCGGATATTGATAATGTTTTAATACCTCCATCACGTCTGGATGCAATAGGCCATCCCAAAATGGTACGTTTTTGTCTTGAATGACAACATCAATATCAAATTTTCCAATCACCCGACGGCCCGAGCAGCTTGGACAATGATTGTCTTGATCATAGAAATCGAAGCTTCTTGTATCTTTATTAGTTGGATGCGCCGCCACAATATGGTTGATTAGACCGCCAATTTCATAGAGAAAACTATATTGACTATACAAATGTCTTTCAAAATCAATGGCGATGACGGGTGCAATTGTTTCAGATTCGTATTCACCATAAATCAATCGAGCCATTGATGATAAGCTTTTTAAGATGCCGCCCTTATAAAGGTTCTCTGCATTTTTAAAATAGTCAATCTGATTTTCTTCTAAATAGTGAATACCCTTTTGCTGCTTGAGTGTGGAAGAAAGATGCAATGGGTCAACTCTATCTGCACTGTTTTTTTGACGATTATAATCATCATGACTGACAACATCAAGATGTTCTACAGACGCATGCTGTCTTTTACCAAAATCAACGATAAAGTCAGAGCTTTCTAGCATGTAAGAATTATGTTCAATCATCATCATTGAGACGGATTCATCTTGTAGAATGCCCCTAATACTATCAATGAATTGGTTTAAAATATTCTGTGATAAACCTTTTGAAGGCTCGTCAAAAATAAAAAGCGTATGTGGGTTTCTCGAGTTAGCAAACAGCTCCGAAACTAAATGAACACATTGAAATTCACCAGTTGATAAGGACTGTGTTTTTCTTTCTAACGTCAAATAACCCAGTCCCAGTTTGATCAGTAAGCTCAAGCGTTTATGGGCGATGTCTTGAGTTGGTAGTTCTTCAATAATATCTTCAATTGAGCGCTGAAAAATATCATCAATATCTTCACTATACTTTGTGAGTTTCTTTTTAATATCAAGAAAAGTCGCAACGGTTGACCGACTGGTAATCGATTGGTTTCGATCTTGACCTACCATAACTAGTCTATCTTTTGGATATCGCTTCAGAAAATCTTTGGCTATACATTCATTGACAAGTGTAGATTTACCACATCCAGACTCACCCGTAACGGTTACAAGTCTATTTTTAGGAATCTGAATTTCAGCCATTTGAATATTACGGCAATATAGATCATGAAATTGATAGTATTCTGTTGGTATTGCCTGATTTCGTTCCCAATGGATTGGTTGTGGGCGTGGTGATTCTCCCACGATTTCCCCGCCATATTTCCCACTACCAGGACCAAAGAACAATTGCTCATTCGTTGTATCGAGCACTGTGTCTGAATGATCAATGAGCCAAATTTGATTTTTATAGCCTAGCTTTTTAATCTGTTCCAAAATTTGCAATAGTGTTTGGTGATCAAGCCCAACGGAGATTTCATCAATAATAATAACGGTATTTTCACTTGCTGCCATGAATTCTGCCAAGTAAAGTCGTGTTAATTCTCCACCTGACAAAGTACCCATAATACGATTTAATGTTAAGTAACCAATACTCATATTGATCATATTTTTAAGAATATGCTGTTTTGCTTCACTAATATGTAATTCTTCTGCAAGGGAAAGAATCGATTCAATGCTTAAGTTGTTGATATCGGAAATACTATGTGGTTGATCCAATAATTCTATTCTTTTTTGCTCAACTTCTGGATTATAGCGCTTGCCCTCACACTTTTTACATTCGACATTTTGGGTAGTACCGCGTCCTTTACACTTAGGACACCAGCCTAATTCATTATTAAATGAAAACACTTCTGGAGAAAGATTAAATTTCTCAGCAAGCCGCACGCGGAGGTCTTTAAAAACGCCCGTATGGGTGCCAATCGTTGAACGTGGATTGGCAGAAATGGCTGATTTTCCGAGAAACAGGACTAAAGGCATTTCTTCCATCTTGATGGCACTGAAATTGGTTTCCATGATATTAGGAAATAAATACTGATATTCAGCCTTTGGCAATAAGGAAACGAGACGCTTCTTGGATTCTTCACCAATCGTTTGGCAAAAAGTTGTTTTACCAGATCCAGACAAACCAGCAATTCCTAACGATTTATCTACTGGTAGTACTGCATCTAATTTGTTAATATTATTCGCAATTAATTGATTGATTTTCATAGTGAATGATATCCTCTCAATTCTCTCAATTTAGTTTTTCTATGTTGGCATAACGACTAATAATTATGTTGTGTTATTTCGAATCGACGTACCCATACTAATTGTAAACGAATCGATGATGTAAAGCTTGCCATTCATGCTTTCAAAGAATAAAAGAAATCTAAAGCCTTTTTTGGCCAGAGAGCCCTTTTGGTATTATTCATTTAGAAACTTAACCCATCGTAAATTTTTAAACAGGTCTACAAACCCACCTATCTTTCCATGACAGTGCTCAAAGAGGATAGCAAGCATACTATCCTCTTTGAGTACTGTTTCTATTTTCTTTAATTACCAGTTTATTAAAGAAAATAGATGGACCTATTCATTTCCAAAGAAAAAGCACGTTTTCAGTAATCTCGGACTGTCCCATTAAACATCTACAAAATGAAATATTTGAGGGACAATGTACCTGTCCCCTAGCATCTAATTATACAGAACATCAGTTCTATTTACAAATGAAATGTTCACTTAAAGCACAAAAAATCGAAACATTAGCACGCCTAAAACACGCCTGTTTCGACCTCACTACCATCCCAGCTCTGAAGAAGTGGGCTTTCTCGTTCGAAAGGTCTGTAAAATCATTAATTTGGAACTTATCAATTGTCATACCGCTCACTTTTTGTTCTATACAGATGTCAGTACCATCAATTCCGTACATCTTTCGTGTAATGGCATTCTCTAAATCTGTATCTAAAATGGTTGAAGAACGGCCCTATCAAGCAGGACGTTACTAAATGACTTTTTCATTCCATTATATTCAATTTCAACCGAAACTAGAGGCAAATGATCATCCATATAAAATTTCATACTCTTTTACGCACTCCTATATATGGCTGTTCAATTACCTTTATTTCTTCATTATTTGCGTGAAAGATATATAATTCGCGACTTTGATTTTCCGCATGTCGTTTTTTATATACTTTCCATGCTGCATTGCCGTTCTCAAAGTCACCGATCACCGACATTTCTTCAAGGACCCTTTCTTTTCCTCTTGTTTCTGATTTAATGCTTCTACTAAGACACACCGTTCTGGAAAATGCTGACGAAATTCAGACCACTTCATTCACATGCGTATCCGGTTCAATCATAATTTTCTTTTGATTCTATCATTTTTATGATGCAAAGAGTTTAGATTCCTTCTATAAACTGGCACCTAAGTTTTAAGCTAAATTGACACTTTTAAATATACCAATCCTTTGCTAAAGTTTTCAGTAAATAAACGGCATTAAAGGGAAAGGATGCTGCTATCATCGGAAACCACTTGTACAAGTATGGACTGAACTCGTTTATCATGTCCAAGTGCTCGATAACGGTATCTATGGTGAAGGTTTTATATAATTTTTCGTTCTGACTGATAGAAGGAATCCGTTGCAGTGTTGACTATCATTAAGTTACCCCTGTTGAAGACATACGCGATCTAGATTTCAAAAGAAACGGCAACCTTGCACTTCTATCCCTTAATGCCTATAAAGAAAAGATAAGAAAGGTTTATGTCTATGCAAAAAACAACGAGTTATTCAAACACACGTACTTTCGATTTAATTCAAACATCCATGTTAATTGCACTCGTATTCGTTGCCACGGTCTTGTTAAATATCAAACTACCGATCACGGCAAATGGCGGGTTAGTTCATATGGGGACAGCTATGCTTTTTATCGGATCCATCTTATTTGGTCCTAAAAAAGGCGCCATCGCTGGTGCCGTTGGGATGGGGTTATTTGACTTAATCTCTGGTTGGACATTGTGGGCACCGTTCACTATTTTAGCTCGCGGCTTGCAAGGATATATAGTTGGGAAAATCGCCTGGTCGAAAGGCCGCAACGGAAATAGTATTGGTTTCAATCTATTTGCTACTATCATTTCGGCTCCTTTTATGTTAGCTGGTTATTACATTTGTGAAGGGGTACTATTTAGTAGCTGGATTATACCAGCGGCCTCTATTCCCGGAAACATCGTTCAAAACGTTGTGGGGATCTGTGTAGCTATTCCAGTTTGTGCTGTACTGAAAAAAATTCCGCTTTTTAAATAGGTATTAAAAAGCTGGGCAATAACACAAATAATTCTTATAAACATTATTTTATAGTACATGAAAAAGGGGAAACGCTTCGTATATCAAGCATTCTCCTTCTTTTTTTCATTAAACTTCGGATTTAAATGAGATTCACTTTTGATCTTTATTTCCAATATACTTCTATTCCTACAATTTTTTCTTCCCCATTATCTTTCTTTATGGTGCATGACTCAATGTAGTTCAAGAAGCCTTTCTCTCTTTTATTGATTTTTTAATACCTTCTTTTGGAATCGTAGCTACTATAGCTAGTAAAGCTAGTCCAGCAAACATAGCATTTGTCAGCAACCCTATACTTGCAGCCACATCCATATTTCCAGCCTTTTCAACTACACTATAAACAGTAACAGATATCGCTAAACCGAATGAGCTGCCAAGTGTACTAGACATTTTATAAATACCTGCTGCCTCTCCTGCCTTTGCTGTCGGAACATTGTCTACTGCTGTATCTATAGATGGTGTCGCATAAAGGCCAAGTCCAATCCCGTACACAGTAAAACCAATAAAAACAACAACGGAATAAATCAAATTGGGTAAGATTGTTAAGGTCATTAACATAATTCCAGCTATCACTAAAAGACAAGCTAAGACCATCGGCTTTCTTGGACCACTTCGTTGTAATACTTTTTCACCAACACGAATCATCACTAACACAGCAACTAAATTGCCAATAGATAATAACCCAGATTGAAAGGAACTGTATCCTCTTGCCATTTGGACATAGGTATTGGCAACAATAAGTGCCCCCGCTACAGCACTCAGTAAAAAGTTTGACAAAGTAGCCCCAGTAAAATAGTTATTTTTAAATAAAGAAAGATCGATAAATCCGTTAGATTTTCCTTTTACAACTTTTAAAAATACCCAACCACCTATGACAGTGACAGCCACTAACGTCAACGAAATGGGGCTTGTCCAACCCAAGTCCTCTCCACTTGTAATGACAACATTTAAAGCGAGCATCACTAGGAGAAAGATAACAAAGCCAGAAAAGTCAAATTTTGATGAATGGCTTTGTTCGGCTTTACTCTCTGGTACATTTTTAATCAAAAACATAGATAGCAAAGTGAAAATAATGGAAAAAACAAAAATCCAACGCCATCCCAAAGACGTAGCAATTAAACCTCCTGCAAACGAACAAATGCCCATGCCGCCCCAAGATCCAAAAGACCAGTAGCTTAAGGCTCTTTGTCGATCAGCACCATCAAAATAGGTTTTCACCAAAGCAATCGTCGCAGGCATAATACACGCTGCCGAGAAACCTTGAATCACACGCCCAATCATTAAGAGAATCGTCTCCTGTGCAAAGACGAGACAAAGTGAACCAATTATATTTAATAGTAAGCCAATAGTCGTAATTTTCTTGCGTCCAATTCGATCAGATATTCCTCCAGCTGCTACAATAAACATGCCTGAAAATAATCCGGATAAACTAATGGCTGTATTCAAAACTCCCAATGAAATTCCCATATCTAACTGAACTTCCGGCATCACATTTATTAGTGACTGTGAGAAAAGCCAATACGTAAGCACCCCAAACACAATCCCCGTCATCATTCTGTTATTACCTCTATAGCTTGTTTTCATGGTAAACCTCTCCTTTTTGGTTAACTATCCATTAAACTAACTATGTCTCTTCAGTGATGATGATCGTGTAAATTGCAGGCACAATAAAAAGGACAGAGAAAAACAGTGTGTTTTTCTCTGCCCTTCTCTGTCCCTTTACCTGAGAGTTTAGCTCAATAGAGCCTTTCCCCTTTGGTGGCGTATCAATTCATACGCTCTCTCCAGAGGTGTGTCCAGTTGCAGTTCTTCTACCTGAGAGATTCGCTTCAAGGGTCTTATTGAAGTTTGCTCCTTCGGTGGCTTATCATAAACACTCTCCTGCAACTTTCATCCAACTATATTTTCTGTATATTCTGTATATTCTATATTTATAGAATAATTTCAAATTCCGAACATGTCAACTAAAATCGAAAACGCTTTCAAAAATTATTGTCACTTTGACACTCAGAAACATTCGTTTCACAAGACGTTCCACGGAAGGTATTAATATGAATGAGGAGGTAACGCTCATTTAGTTGAAAAAGAATTCTTTGTCAAGTATGTTAAAAATAACAATGAATTAATATTGAAGGTGGGCTAATTAATGAGTAGTACAGAAGATAATAGTTCTATTTTGATTGTTAGTGATAAAGAAACGGTTTGGAATGCTATTACTGATGAGGAAAAACTATCACAATGGTATGCGCCGGGTTCACCTTGGGAAATCCCCAATCTAACTGTAGGAGAGCAAGTAACTTTTACGTTAATGCCTAGTGTTCATAATAGTCTAATAGAGAAATTTCCTATGTCCTTAACGATTGAGAATGTAAAACCTTATCAGGAGTTTTCCCTTTACTTGGATTCACAACAAACACTTATATCCTTTATGTTAGATGAGGAAAGCAATGGAATAAGAGTTACAATGAATTCCGGAGACTTCGACGAATCGTTAGCAAATTTGAAAGCCTTGATAGAGGGAAAGGAAATACCTTACATTTAAGGGGACATAAGGACAGGTTTCCTGTCCCATTAGACATCTACAAAATGAAAGATTTGCGGGAAAATGAACCTTGCCCATTAAATTATATTATGCAACGATAACCACTGCTCAAATCTTTTTACCCCAAAATCATAATCAAGTTCTTTATTGTAGATGGCAAAAATTCTACTTCCAAATCCATCTATTGATAATTCGTTTTTGGGGGTCATGTTTTGAAAACCATACTGGTCAAAATCATAGAAAACATCCCATACATTTTCCGATTGCCTTTTGAATGCTACACACTCAAAATCAAAGTTATCTTCATAATAACCTAAATGTACATGATATCTATCGTCATACAATATATCCGTTTAATCCCCTGTCATTAAGCTCCGTTTGATTCAACCGCAAGGGACATAGGGACAGGAAACTGTCCCATTTGTTGTCTTATTTTAAAATAAGTCGTGCCACGCACTCAACATGTCCAAAGTAATGCTTCAACACTTCAGATGCTAAGAATAAAAAAACTCTCGGTATTCTATCTAAATTTTACGTATCACAAACTCTTAATGATCCCGGTTCACAATATAATTTAATAGATGCTTCAGAAAAGGAGTTTTCCGGGGCATCTCGTGCATCGCTTCTATCGCAAGACAGTAATGTTCCCACATTGCCTTTCTAGCACCAGCAGCACCTAGGACTGATACAAAAGTTTTATTGTTGTTTTCAGCATCTTTGCCAATTGGTTTTCCGAGTACGTTCAAATCTCCCTCAACATCAAGCAGATCATCCTTAATCTGAAACGCAATACCGGCATGATGAGCAAACTTTTTCAAAGCTTTAATCTCTAACTCATTCGCCTGGGCGAGAATGGCAGGCATGATAAGGGAAGCTTCAAAGGCAATCCCAGTTTTATAAAAACTCATCATATTCAATTGTTCCAGTGTCAATTGTTTCCCTTTAGAATTCAAGTCCATCGCTTGTCCCTTACACATATCCTCTGTCATTTGGGCCGAATATTGAATCAAGTTAAGTACAGTTTTCAAATCGAACTGGTCTAGAGATGCTTGTTCCCAGGTTGCCCTCTGGGTCAGAAAGAGACCGGTTAGTTCAGCTATTGCAGTTGTATACACCTGATGAAGGGTTGGACGCCCCCTGCGGATGGACGCATTATCTTGGGATGGCAAATCATCGAAGATTAGGGATGCGGTATGCATATACTCCAATGATCTTAGAAGTGGAACGATTGCTGAACTTTCTAATCCATATACATCAACACCCATCACCCAAGTCACAATCGGCCTCAATCGCTTGCCATCGCCTTCCAAACTGTAATTTGCAGCATCAACGATTGGCTCTTCCATCAAAGGAACATTATCGGTTTTAGAAATATATAAGATGTTGTTGATCTGATTACGTACGGTTTCGATCGTATCTAAAAATTCTTCCTGCTCTTTCCGCTCATTTTTCAGGATGGTAATCATATGGTCCCTAAGCAATTTATCAAAGAAATCCACATCATCCGCTTTTTGAACCATTTTTTGGATTACATGATTGAAATTCGGATTTTCAGGAGCAAATAACTCCATAACTTCATTGTATTTTTTGGTTCCCATTCGTTCTTTAAATCGTTTCAGGCCATTTATCGCACGATCCAATATCACTTCACAGGTCTTCGTATCTGAATGATACACGTTATGGATCAAATGGGAGATGACCGTCCAGTATAATTCAAATGGATTTATAAGATCCGGACGTTGATCATGATATTTCATATAATAGGTATAAGGGGTTACCGCACCGTCCTTCATGTCATCAAACATATCTGCAAAATCATCAGCAAGCTGATTGTAAATTCCATAAAAGAATGTTCGGTTGTCAAAACCCTCGTCAAAAGAAGCACTGATTACTGAACGGACAATTAATCGTGAAGAAGAGGATTTTAAAATAATCGGGATATAAAGCTCTTCATTGGTGTAATTTGCATTGGATAGTTCTTTTACACGGTCCACTTCCTGAGAATGAAAAAACACATAGGATTGCTCGAAAAATTTTTTTCTCGTCTCTGGTCGCTGATAGGCCTTCATATACTCAAAGGCATCTCGGAGTTCCGTATGAATATAGCGGATTAGATCTGAGTTTTTTCCAGTCCACTCGCCCAATTCCGGAACAGCACCTGTGATAAGTGTGGTACGTATTAAATCAGAATATTTTCTTTTCTCTTTTTCGGATAAAACTTTGGCATCGAGAAGATCGTCAATGAATGGATAGGTCAGACCATAGAAGTACCCTAACCGAATAGCCTCATCAAGTTTCTGAGAACGTTCTTCAGGGGATATTTCATCGCCCATCTCATCCACCACATGCATGATTACCCCAGCCATGATTTTAATAAGTTTTCGCTGGGCTTGCTCTGCATCCATTCCCTTTGGAATATTGGAAGAGACAGTCTTTAGTTTGTCCATCACCCAAATCATCGTGGATTCAACGCCTTCCTCCTGGGCCTTCCGATAAACCCCAGCCATGCTAAACATCTCCGAATTGTTACCTCGATCGGTTGCGGTGGAATGAGTCAGGTGTGTTTTTAATCGGTCAACGACACTTCGAATCCTTGTCTGTGTGTCAGGTGAGTCCAAAGCTTTGCCTAGATCCCGCAAGAAAATATAAGAGATGCTGCGACCCAGGTAATTCTCTAGTTTATCAGTGTAATCCAGCCATTTAATATAATTGTGATACTCCCGAGAATCAGCTTTTTTCTTACCGCGCAAAAAAAAGGATACAAATGAATGATGATGGATGTGGTTCTGTTTCCAGGACTGAATATCTTTTGTCAAAGTAGGTACATAGGTCTTTTGCATAACTTGCGTACAAAGTGATTGATAATATTGAGCAGCCTTTTGCTCCGCCAATCGATAGCACGCATCGGCGTTTTTTATGAAATCCTTATCCATACGATACATTACCTCTACTTAACAATTTCTTATAATTCATACAAGCATTTTTAATAAAATCAACCAAAATATTTTCCTCAAACATAACATCTCTTTAACCCGAAAGCTAAATATAGACCTTTGTAGTATATACCTTTTTCCACAATCTCTCTTAACACTATGAACTTACAGATCGTTTAATGTCCCAAAAGTCAACTTTGATGAAGATTAATTAACATTCGATATCCCTACTAAAAAGAATTCCGATATTCTGCGTGAAGGCATTTCCTCTTTTTCACTCATGGAATTCTGCAAAATCCTTTATTTTTAAATTCCAAATGAGATATTGTAAATGAAACATCCCCTCAAAGCAGTTATCTGAGGGAACATAGAACATACTTGAATTACTCATAATGCTATATCAAGTGAAACTTTAATCAGTAAGGTTTTGGCTGTCCATTAAAGCGGGATAAAAAGTACAAATGGCTTCGCATCACTTAAGATACGAAGCCATTTTAGAATGATTATTATGTAAATACCAGCTGTTCCGACAATTCTTCCATTTGGATGCGGTAATTGTCACCAGTTGCAAAGGCATGCTCATGTAGCCGTAAAAGACTATACGTTAGGAAATGTGGAGTTTCTACTTCATCATGTGCAACCGCTTCGGGCATTGCAAGACAGATATTGCGCGCATTCAAGCATGCCTGCCGCATCATGTGATTTCATGCTTTAAATCAACTATCTTGGATTCTATTTTGCATTCACATCTGGTTGATGAATTCCAAATATATTGCCTTCTGTATCCATATAATATCCTTGCCACGCCATTCCAGGCAGGGCATACTTAGGCATTGCGACATGGCCGCCATTTTCCATAATTTTTGTTTCCGTAAAATCGTAGTTTTCCACTCCCATTGTACAAGCATAACCATTTAACGCCTGATTTGTTTCTGGGGGAGCACTTTGACGCTGCATCAAAGCACCATTGATTCCTAGCTCATTTTCATCGCCCGTCACCGCTCCAAAGTAAGGCATACCAGCATAATCACTCCAATCTTGAAATGACCAGCCGAATACCTCTCCATAAAACTTCCTTGCTCGTTCCATATCATCAACATGAATTTCGAAATGAACTAATCTTCCCATAATTACCTCCTAATTTCCCATTAATATTTCTCCCTAATTCCATCCATTTGTTCGCTCTCGATTTCCTATCTATTATCGTTAAAATAATGGAAATATATTCATATAGATATCATATCCTAAATGGCATTAACATATCTACAGTTACCATGAAAGATCCATTATTAAAAATGCTATATTTGCCTAATTACAATGGTGACAGTTCGGAGCCGAAATTTCAGTAGCTTTCCGATCGTAAAAGTATATCTGCTAAATGAAAGTTTCACTTTATGTATTCCTCAAATGAGTAATGATACTAACGCTTCATGTATCCGTGTATTCGATGCAACTAACGTATGATCGCTTAATCGAAACGCATTGCCTTCACGATTCGTGACGGTTCCACCTGCTTCTTTGAGAATAATGATTCCGGCTGCGACATCCCATGGATGCAGTCCATCATGAAAGAAACCCGTAAGCTGTCCGGTAGCTACCATACATAAATCCAGGCTTGCAGCACCAATAATTCTGAGACTCCTTGATTTCCCAATAATATTTTCCATATGTTTCATTCCATCAGAATTAGGCTTCCAATCATAGGCAGGAAATCCTGTCGCAAGTAAAGACTCACTTATTTCTTTTTCCGTTCCGACATGTATTCGTTCCCCGTTCAAAAAAGTGCCGCCATTGATTTGGGCTGAGTATAAGTCCTTTGTCAAAGGATTATACACGACGCCACAAACAGGAAATCCATCCTTCACAATACCGACAGAAATGGCAAAGTGAGGAATCTGGTGAATAAAATTAGTCGTCCCATCAATTGGATCAATAATCCAGCCATATTCATCAGAAGGTTGGCTCAATTTTTCTTTATTTCCTTGGGCACTATCTTCTTCAGATAGGATCCAGTGATCAGGGTATTCTTCTCGAATTAAGCCACACAGGTATTCCTCGATTTTCACATCAACCTCCGTTACAAGATCCGATTGATTGATTTTCTCTTTCATATGAATAGGTTTATTCATAAGATCGATTAGCAATTCTCCAGCATTTTTAACATGTTTGATGGCTGAATTTAATATTGTATGGACGTTAACATCTATTTGATTCATATACTTCCCTCTTTTCTGTGGAAAAGGGGCGGGGCTTCGCAAAATCAGCTTCGCACCGCCACCTTCATAAGGTGATACAATTTTTAGAACCTGAATCCTTTTCGTCGTTTTAGTAGAGTGTAGATGCTCATGGATGTTTCTACTACACTTAAAAATGATTAATAACCTATTTGAACGTTTAATGATTCACCTTCAAATAGCTGAAAAGAATATCCATTTTGGATACTTCCTGTTAAATAAAAAGGAGCTTCAATTCGTAAACGAAGTTCATCCCAGTGAGGGTGTAAAAAGGAAGAACGATTTACACTAATCGAGATCACACAGTATTCTGGTTGAATGAGTTCAAGAATTTCTTTCGTAAAAGCATCTTTCATTCCGTGGTGAGGCACTTTCCAAATTAGACTTTTCAATGATGTACGTGAAGATAATATTTTCCATCCTTCTTCCAGCTGATCACCACCGAAAAGAATATTCTCTGCCGGATTTGAATCTACTGATAATCGAAACACAGAGCTGTCAGCGTTTGACTCTTTAAAAAAGCGTTCCAAAGCAGTAATTTCTTTAGTAGAAATAGACTCTTGTCCCTCCAGAAATTCTTGGAGAGTATTGTATGCAGGGAGAGGGTCACCGATCCAAGGATACATATGAGTTAAGACAAACCCGTCTTCGGACCAGACGATGGAATCTTCCTTCGTTGCATATTCACTTCGCCATTTTATGGTTGTCCCTTGCTTTTCTAATAACGCAATAAATTCTAAATAGCTTTTCAGCATATTGAATACTCGTTGCGCTGCTTCATTTCCGTTAAATTTTCCTTCATCAAGATTGGCCAGATTAAAAGGCTGATAGGGAAGAATCACTGTATCTATCTTCTTACACTTCACAATGTCTACTAATCCATTAAGATGATCTTCGTGAATATGCGTAAGAATCATCAAATCCAACTGATCGATCCTGTTTTTTTCCATCCACTTCAAAGGATGGTCTTGTTCATCTGATAGAATCCCATCTCCTCCATCGATTAACGTAATCAATCCAGACGGTAACTGAATGATATGCGAATCTCCCCAGCCAACATTCAGAAATTGAACATTTGCCTTCATATTTTAAAGCCTCCCACTTTCGTCATTTCAATCTCTTTTTTTATCAAATGTACTTTTGATGGATCTAACATCATGGTGATTTCCCCCTCAAGTGGGCCCGATATTTTCGGATTAAAATCGTCAACGATCCATTGCATCGAACCTGCTTCTACCCAATACCGAATCGTCCTTCCAAGAAAGCTGCTTTTCACTATATTCCCTTTTACTCCGTTTGATTGATTACCTTGAATGTCGACTTTTGATGAAACGGATATATATTCTGGTCGAATTACGAGTGTCACTTCTTCACCAATTCTTACGTCATGTTCATTTTTGGGCACATTGATTACGGCATCATTACATTCCACCATAATGAATCGATCATTCATTTCAATAACTTTACCCTCAACAAAATTGGCAGTCCCTACAAAATCTGCTACAAATTTTGTTTTTGGCTTAAAATAAATATCTATCGGGGTACCTACCTGACAAATCCGTCCTTTATTAAACACGGCAATTCGATCTGAGATGGACAAGGCCTCGTCCTGATCGTGCGTGACGAATATGGCAGTGAAACCAAACTTCTTCTGTAACGCTCGTAACTCATCCCGGACTTCAACCCTCATTTTCGCATCTAAATTACTCAAAGGTTCATCCATTAATAATACGTTCTTGCCCATCACTAATGCTCTAGCAAAGGCGACCCTTTGTTGTTGTCCACCACTCAATTCTTTCGGGAAACGATTCTCCATTCCTATCAATCCAAACATTTTCAGCATCGAATCGACTCGGTCTTGGATTTCCTTTTTAGGGGTTTTTTTCAGCTTAAGACCATAAGCTATATTCTCGAAAACATTCAAATGTGGAAAGAGTGCATACTCTTGAAATACAAGTGGTGTATCACGCTTATATGCAGGGAGTTCATTTATTTTTTTCTCTTCAAAATAGATGTTCCCATCATCCGGCTCATAAAATCCAGCGATTAAACGCAGGAGTGTTGTTTTACCACAACCACTCGGTCCTAAAAACGTTAGAAAACTACCTTTGGGTATATCTAACGAGATATTGTCAATCGCTAAATAGTTGCCAAAAGTTTTAGACAAATTTTCAATTTTTATGATGACTTCTTCCGTATTCATAGGGACCTCCACTTAATAATCGCTAGATTTTCTTTTATTTCTTAAAAAAAGTTGTGATAATCCTAAGACAGCAAAAGCGATGGAAATAAGGACAATCGTAAATGACGATGCTTTACCCCACTCACCGTTCGAAACAAGACCTAAAATTGACACCGTACCAACGGATGTTTTTGCAGAATAGATGAATACGATGACGCTCAAGCACGTAACCGATCTTAAAAACGTCACAACCATTCCTGAAACAAATGGTCCTTTTAATAGAGGCAGTAAAACATGACGAAACGTTTTCAGACGATTTGCACCTAAGTTTTGTGATGCCTCTTCTAAGGAACTACTAATCTGTTGTAGCCCAGCCAAAAGCGTGCTATAAAATGTAGGTACATTCCATATTGTTAAAGCAATGACCATAATCATTGCTGTTCCTGACAGCATTATTGGTTCAGTGTTAAATGCAATTGCAAACCCCAATCCTAGGAAGACTCCTGGAACGGCACCTGGAAGTACGGACAGAAAATCTAAAAAGCGATTTATTCCAATCTTCTTTCTTTGCACAATGAATGCAAGAGGAAACGCCAATAAACCAGCCAAAACCGATGAAAGAATAGCAAATTGAATACTATTCGTCAGCTCTTTCCCTTTTGAAAATACATAATCTAAATTTGCGAAAGTTAAGGACCAGTTATAGCCCCATGTTGTTGTAAAAGCTCCATAAAATAAAACTCCATAGACCAACAAAACAATAACAGTAATAAACATACAAAAAGAATAAAGGGTCCATTTTATATAGGATGGTATTGGATAATGACTTGAATATGATTCTTTTCCTGTTACTGTCGTATATGATCGTTTTCCAACCCACTGCCTATTCAATAAAAATAGACCTAGTGCGGGAATTAAAAGAGTCGTCGATAGGATAGCTGCTGAAGATAAATCAAACCAGCCAATCATTTGCATATACGCTTCGGTTGAAAGAACGGTAAAGTTACCGCCAATAACCATTGGATTACCAAAATCCGCTAATATACTCATTGCTGTAATTAACGCTCCCCCTGCGATTCCCGGTTTGCTAAGTGGCAGGACAATATTTTTAAAAACTTGCCAATGCGAGGATCCCATATTATAAGCAGCATATTCCTGACTTGGCGAACTCCTTTTTAATACTCCATAGATAACTGCATAGGCATAAGGAAAAAAAGTAATCGTTTGTACTAGCCAAAGACCATGCCAGCCATACACATCAACATTTAAATTCAACACTTGTTTTGAGATAATCCCTTGTCTTCCAAACAGCAAAATATAGGACATGCCCACAATAAACGGCGGCGAAACAATCGGTAGGATCGTGATAAATTTGAACAACCCTTTAAATGGAATTTCTAATCTAGCAATTGTGTAGGCAAAAATAAATGCAACAAATGTACAAGACAGTGTAGAAATAACGATCATTATTAATGAATGAATCGCAGCTTTTGACCATCGTGAATTTGTAAATAGTTCCGAGAAGTTTTCCAATTGAGCAAAACTAACTACTTTTAGAATAGGCCAAATGACAAACGTAAAGATGATTAGTAATAGCAAACCAACCGTGAGGTATAACAATAGATTTCTTGTTACATTTTTCAAGATAGTAGTAGTCAAAATGCACACACCCTTTAAGTCAAAAATGGAAGGGATTGTCCCATAACGAAAGAGTCAGCCCCTCCATATATATTTATTTATTTATTTATTGACCAATCATCTCTGTAAATTGATTGACCACATCTTCTTTCATTTCGGCCGCTTTTGTACGGTCGTAATCCACAAGTTTCACGTCATCAACAGGGATCATACCTTGTGGAGGCTCGACATCTGATCTTACAGAGTAACGGTTAGAAAGTTGCGTATTCATTTCTCCTACTTCTTTTGTAAGCAGCCAGTCGATGAATTTCTTCGCATTCTCTGTATTTTCTCCGCCTTTTATAATTCCAGCGCCACCAATTTCGAATGCCGTTTCTTCTGGAACTATGACTTCAATCGGATAGCCTTGTTTAGCAGATTTCACAATATCATGTGCCCAAGACATCCCTGCAACAAATTCACCTGTTGCGATTAAATTAATCGGGTCAACCGCTCCTGCTGTATAATGATGAACATTATTATTTAGGCCTTTAAGATATTCCCATCCTTTTTCCTCTCCAAGTCGGAATAACTGTGTAGCTGCGAAAATATAACCGCCACCAGCTGTAGCAGGATTGGAAGAAAGGAATAATCCTTTATAATTAGGATCCAGTAAATCATCCCACGTTTTTGGCATTTCCAAGCCTTTTGGTGCAAGTTCTTCTTCAAATCTTTCTTTGTTTACAACAATTCCAAGGACACCCATGTACCAGCCTTGCCAAAAACCGTTTGGATCGTTAAACTTGTCATCAATTTCAGTAGCAGTTGGTGATGTATATTTCTCTAAAATCCCTTGTTCACCAAGAGGTTGATAGAATTCTACAGATCCACCTACCATGATATCTGCTTTTGGATTATCCTTTTCAGCTTGTACTCTTGTACTTGCTTCACCAGCGCCTCCAAGACGAATATATTCCATATCAATACCTGTATCTGCTTCAAACTTTTTCTCAATTTCTACGATATCTTCTTCATTTAATGCAGCGTAAACAACTAAACGATCAGTAGTTGTTTCTTCACTACCTTCTTCAGCAACTGCTCCACTATCTTTTTCATTTCCACATGCAGCTAACATCATTACACCAATAATCAGAATCGATAAAAGCGGTACTAATTTAATCTTCTTCATCATTCATATCCCCTCCTATTTTTCAAGCTGTCTGACATCTCAAGAATAATAGGTAATTGTAACCAGAATATAAATTAAAGATTAACTTATTGTAAATTTTAAAATATTTGAAAAATAGATAGCTTATAGCTTTAAATAAAGTTGATAATTTATAAAGATCTGATCATTTCTAAAAAAGATTGATTAAAATCAGTTAGTTAGCTTACGAAAAAAAACGACACAATGAAGAGAAAGTCATTATGCAAATTATTAGCGTTAAAGAACATCCAGAGTATAAAGAAAAAGCAATTAAATATTTTCAAAGCAAATGGGCAAACGAAAACAGTATGAAAGTATATGAGGATTCTATGACACATAGCATAACAACGGACAGCCCCCTTCCTATTTGGTATTTAATGGAGGATTCGGGTGACATCATTGGCTGCGCGGGTCTTATTAGTAATGATTTTATTAGTCGTATGGATTTATGGCCTTGGATATGTGCTATTTACATTGAAAAAAGCTATCGTGGTAGGTCTTTAGGTAAAGAGCTACTTTTACGTGCTAAAGATGATGCCGAAAAAGCAGGATTCAATCAAGTTTTCCTTTGTACTGACCACATTGGATACTATGAAAAATATGGGTTCACTTATGTAGGTGACGGATATCATCCTTGGGGAAATAGTTCAAGAATCTATGAGAGTAATAACCAAAATAATCATTTTTCAGTTTAGCATTTTTCATTCAAGAAACGGGTGCTAATTTTCAACAAAACATCCCCTAAAATGATTAAACTTTTTTATAAAAAAATGATCCAATTGAATATATTAAGAGTGTGTTTTGATTAATCTTTATTTCAAAACACGCTCCTTCTTTTGTTCGTTTAGCAAGGTTTATTAGTATCAATTTGATCAAACATTATACTAAAGAAACATTGCTGCCCATAACGAAAGGGTCAGACGCCGCAACTACTATTTACAGATTATAGTTAGTATTTATCTACTATATACTGTGTATAGTGTGCGAGGTCTGACCCTTTCTGAGAACACCGTCTCCTTTGCGACGAGCAAGCGGGGCAAACGTCTACTTTTTTAAACACCTCTAACATTAATCTCGTTTAATTGTTAATTTAAATATCTTCGTATTTAAATAATCTACTGAATAGAATACTGGTTGATTGGCATCATCGAAGTGAAGTTGTTTTAATAAGATAATTTTACTACCCAAAAGTTCGATTGCCTTTTGATCCATTTCTATAGAAGGGTCGACTGCGTAAATTTCCGTGATGGCAGAAATTATTTTAATGTTAGCCTTTTTTTCCAAAACATCAAATATAGCTCCTGAAAATCCATCATTGAATAGATCACCAATCATACGCTGTGGAAAAATATTATAATAAAAAGCAACCTTATTTCCATCTGCCGTTCTCGTCCGCTCTAATATCGTGACTTGTTCCGTCTCTTCTAAGCTCAATTTTATTTTCCATTCTTCTTCTGGATTCATTTGATAGATTTTCATGTCAGTTTCTCCTGCCTCATACCCAACATTTCGAATCATTTGGCCAGTACTCTGTAATCTATTTAAAGGATTTTCTATGTAGTTAAGTTTATTGTTCACATATGTACCTACTCCGTTTTTACTGATAAGTAAGCCTTCCTTTTGTAACATCTTTATGGCTTCTCGTAATGTGGACCTGCTGACATTAAACTTTTTTGCAAGCATCGGTTCCGAATCTAGCTTTTGTCCTGGCAGCAGCTCCTTATTTTTGATACTTTTTTCAATCTCTTCCTTGACTTGTATGTATCGCAACTTTTTCGCCATATTTTTTTATTCCCCTTTGAAATATATTCCAATGACATTTATGATGTTTTCGTTGTCTCAATCTTAAAAGTGAGTTACTCGTAAGTTCTCACATACTACAGAAGGGATTTTTTGTTAATACTATCGATTTTGTCATACAATTTCAAGCCTTTCTCCCTCCTAATTATAAGCGGAAATTAATAACGGTGCTGGCCTCCCGATAACTCGAACAGCCATTATGGATAAGCTCTTTAGGTAGATCAACATAACGCTCTTGGAGAATGTCGTCATTCTTATATTAGAGATGCTGAAAAACAAGGAAGCCAAATTGACTGCCTTTTTATATGCTTAACACTTATACAAGATAAAATAAAGAAGATCATTCATAGGACAGAGTGTACTTTCTTTTTCACCGCACGATCAATCAGGATCCCACAAAAAGGTTGATTTATCATTTTCTCCATACGAGAAACAATAACAACTTCTGTATAATCCGAATTTTTTCAAAATCTTAATAAAGAGTTTATACCAAGTTTATATTTATCCAATATTCTAAATAATAGCTGTCTGACATCATCTATTTACTATTGGAGGGATCTTCTTGTTTAAGAAAATGATTGGCACAGTACTGGCAGGGGTATTACTGTTTTGTTCTTTTGGCGCATTTAATCCGCATAAGACACAAGCGGCTTCATCGCTAGAGATTGCCGAATATTGGGCACCAGAGTTTTATCAGGATGTGAACGATACTTATGGGTACAGTGCAGATTATGTGACGAACTTTGACTATGATGGAGATTGGGTAGGTAATAACAATTGGGAAAATTTAAATAAGTACCCCATGAAGTCCAATATCTATTATTCAGTAGTAGAAACTTCGACCCATTATTTTATTGGTTATTATGATTACCATACTCGTGATGACGGTCCAACGGTATTTGATATGCATGAGAATGATTTAGAAGGTGTTTTGGTTGTCATCCGCAAAGACGGCACCCCCTACGGAACATTCCGATTAATGGAAACTGTGGCACATAATCAATTTTATCAATATACAAATGATCCTTCGATTACGACTGGTTCTGACAACATAGATGGAGGTGTGCTGTTCAACGGTTCCCATCCGAAAGTATTCATACAGTCGAACGGGCAAAGCCCTATCGGGGGTCATGGCAATTATGCCTATGACGGAACGGATGCTCCAGGAGGAGATGGGATCGTTTATTATTACAGTGATCGTGCAGATGTAGTTACAAACGCTTCTGGAAACTACACGAACAAATATAGCTATGATCTTGTTTCTTTTGATGAATTTTGGAATCGCAGAAATGATATCGGAAACGGACATACCTTTGGCAGCTGGGGTAAACTTGACGGAGATACGTATCAGCAGGATTCAGCTGCTATGCCTTGGGTTTGGGATGATAGCAGTGACAATGCCACATTCGCCGGTGATTTCTTGAGTGATCCAGCCCATATGGTGGATACACATCTGAATGGACTCGGCTATTTTTCCCACACATATGTGAATCATCCTTATTATTCTCACCGGATACAAGTAAATAGTGTGACAAGTCTTAAAAATCGCGATCCATTTGGCGGCAAAAGCGATATTTTCGTGAAAATACGCGTAAACGGAAACGGAGTATCCGACGATCGCTTGTGGAAGAAAAACGATGCTCCAACAAATACGGCCTATAATGTGGCCTGGGGGACGATGGATGCGACATTCGGCAATCAGTACAGCGAGTACTATAATGATCGTTATGTCAACGTTCCTGCGAATAGTCAGATTAACGTAGAAGTTTATGATTCCGACGGTGTTGACGGGGACGATGAAATGGGAATCCTAAGTGCTCATCCTGCAGTTGGTCAAACGGTGGAATGGAAAGATACCACTACTTCTAATGGAGAGGCAAAAGTTAATGCTACGATTTGGGCTGTTCGATAACGACAATTGTGTTTGAAATGAAGGTATTGCTCCCCAACTCTATCTGACGAGGGGGCAGTATCCTTTTTTATATTTGCTTTTCTTTACGGGAGAACCTATGTTGTATCTGAAATTACCTCGTTAAATATCAACTATCTTTTTGTAAATTAACATTTGACCCCGGAGGCGGAACCAGTATTTTTTTTATCAACAAAGTGGTTTTTGAATATTGTAAAACGACCAATCTTCAATATCTTTTGGCTGATAAGCACGCTCTTTTTCTGCTAGTCTTTTACTAATGATAAAAACAACAAGAGCTACAACTGGTAAAAGAAAAATCATTCCAAACATTAGTGGATCAAATACGATATAGCGAGCAAGCATTGTTAATAATAAAAAAACGAAAAGTAAGATTAGTTCAATCACCAAAGTCACTTCAAGTTATTTACGATTATCCTCTAATAAAGTTTCATATCCCTGCTCCATATTAATCCTGACACATCCTAACAGAATTCTAATCAAACTTTCTTAAAATCAATTTTGTTAATATAGATTTTTTCAAATTTTTCTCCCTATGCTACTTTTCTCTCTTCGAAGTTATAAAGTGGGTGACAAGAATAATAGGAGGAATTAAGATAGCAAAAACAGGAATTAACTATATTGCAAGCCAGGAAACATATAAGGAGTTAATAGCCCTTCAAACAGTAAAGGTATTAAACAAAGGAATTGACTAAAAGAGAAATAAAAGTCGTCTTGTGTCATCTTGCGGGGTACAGTTGGTCTTCCCATGTGTGAGCTTTTCTGTCAAACGAAAATAGGCATGATGATTGGAAAAAGCAAAAGAACCGTAATTCGATCGGAAATAACGCAAAGATTGGTAAGTCATTTATAGTCTTTAACATCTTTTTACACAACCCTTGACCACGATAAACCTCGTTTTAAGCGGTATGACGAAATGCTAGTAGATGTTTTTTCTGTAAAATCGAAAAGCTCCTACTACTCGACCATCGACTATCGCCACAATCATTTGTTTTCTTCTTATTGCTGCTTTAATTCCCAGTGGGCATAAAAACTCTTCAGAATAAACTCCGCTGTTATTACGATCTAAATTGTTTTTAAAGAAAGACACGACTTGAGGTACATAGGTTATATCGGCTAATGCTATCTGCATCTTTCTCACCCCTTAACAACGTTAACGTTTCTTATAACATAAGAGATTCATATATTTCTCCTATAATCCCCTCCATTTGATGAACACCCAATTCTGCATTTGTCATTATGACTGCACCTTTCTCTAAATTTGGAAACGCCACCATCATACATTGAAAGCCTACTCCCCAACCTAGTGATGTAATTTCAAGTTCTTTTTCCACCTCCTCTAAAAATACACCAAGCCCAGTCCACGCCTTTCCTCCCTGTGGAGTTATCATTTCTTTTGCTTTACTGGTGGAAATTCCAATCTTACTTTCCCCTCTTAGTGCATTCATTAATTCAAGTACCAACTGGGCTAGATCTAAAGAAGTTGTCCATAGTCCAGAAGCAGCTAGGTAAGGATATATAGGATATTTCCCTTCTACTAATTCACCGTATTTGTTATGACCACAAGAAAATTCTTCTTCTTTCGCTTCAGAAATTGACGTGTCTAATGTGCTGTTCTCCATTTTTAATGGCTTAAATATTAGTTCATTCATAACTTGCTGAAAAGGTTTTTCAGTAACGTTTTCTATTAGTTGCTGAATGATACAAAAACCGGCATCTGAATAGTGAAATTCACTCTCAGGTTCATACTTCACTTTAATAGGAGCTTTACAATAAAGGGTTTTCCCCTCTAATAATTCAACCATTGAAGGAATCCATATAATCGAATTAAGTTCAGCAAAACTATCTACAGAGTCTATAATCCCAGATTGATGACTAAGCAAATTTCGTAACGTAACTCTTTTATTTTTAGTTAAATCATTATCAGGTACTTTCCACCCTACAAGACGTTTGTTTACATCCTCATCTAAATCAAGAAGACCTTGTTCCGTTAACTTCATTACTAACATTCCTGTAAGGAACTTGCTAATTGAACAAGCACTGAAAATAGAATTTCTGTTAATATTTTTATCGCTTCCTGCCTCTAGAAAACCGTAATTTTCTGTAACACTGATTTGACCATTTTCAATTAATGTAACACTTAACCCTGGTACATTATAATGTTTCATACGTTCTTGAATATTTATACTTTTAAATTTCATATAATCCCCCTAATTTAGTATCATTAATAGAATTATAATACGAACAAATGTTCTTTTGTATATATTTAGATAAATTATTTATGATGAATTAAACTGCTTCTTTAGCTTCAAAATTTCCGTTATATACTTTAACATCAATGTCCAATTTTTCATTAAGTGTTATTTCGCAAAATGCCCGCTTGCTGAAATAGAGAGTAGGGTAACCATTTTCATGGCTACCCCCTCATCAGACCGCACGTGCCCTATTAAGGCTTACGGCTTACCAATGTGTTTTATTTATCAAATCCAGCTATTCTTTGGGCATAGTTCATTTTCCGAACGAGGTTAAGAGTAAAATACTCTTGACCTCGTTCTTTCGCTCTTTGTATCGCTCTTTTGTATTTCTTAGTCTGTTTCACTTTCATTTATTCTAGATAGCTTACCACTGTATGACCATATAACTTTTCATAGTAATAATAAAAAGCTGGAATCAATCCAATTCTTACGAAATATTCATTATTCCATTTTGTACACATTGCCCAGCCCTTTCTTTGGGTGGGGTGGTTGTGGGTCATAGCTACTCGCAATTTTCTCCGAATATAACTATCAATGGCTAATAATTCATTCTTGAATACATTAAAGTAACATCTACTTTTCAAGCCGTATTCTTCATTTGCTTTGATTGCCTTCCATATATAGTGAAAATAGTTGACTTTCCCTCGAATGATGGAATTCACTCAATTCACCCAAACTTCTTTACTGAATGTTAGGAACTTCTTTGTCTTTTCTTTAATTTTCATTCTAAAGTCTTTCCAAGTAGAATCCTTTGGTCGCGCAATGCAGTAGGGCTCGTCGTCTTTCTTGCGTTTCCTCCAATGCTCAAATGTAAAACCAAGAAAATCAAAATCATCATGTCTAAAATCAACTATTTTCGTTTTCTCTATGGAAATTTCTAATCCTAGCTCTTGAAGTTTGGCTTTTGTTACACATTCTGCCTTCTGAATGTCCTCTTTGTTTTGGAAAATAAGAGAAAATCATCGGCGACTGCATCAAAAATACGAACACCTAAAAACAGGCTAGAGACAACGACAGCAGGAACTAATGCTACACCAGTAAGGAAGAACATCAAAAATGCACTAACTAGCATCCAAGGAAAATTATACACAATTTCACCCGGATTAAAGGCAAGCTTTCTTCTAATCGCTTCTTTGCCATGATAATAGGCAGCGGATGGAAACGAAGGATTTGGGCTGATAGGCAAGTTACCAAAACCAGCTTCAGGTAATAAGTTATCTGTATAGGCCAAAGGAGTGAGAAAATGGGTAGACGAATAAAACATACTTCACGTGACGTGGAGGAGTTAGCTAGGCTCATGCTGGCGGAAGCGAGCGGTGAAGGAGTTCAAGGGATGAACATGGTGGGATCGGTTGTAGCCAATCGAGTCGAAGCTGACTGTGCACCTGACTTCAAAGGGTTGCGCAATATCAGACATGCGATTTATCAAACCATACCTGGAACTGGTATTCCTCACTTCGAGCCTGTCTTAAATGGATCATTGTATACACAACGTCCCGACGAAGCTGACCTCCAGAGGGCTAGAAATTTGTTACAGGGTCATAGGGAACCTCGTTCAAGAATGAATTTGTGGTTTTTTAACCCCAGTCCGGGGAAAAAGTACCGAGCTCCTTGTACCGAAACGATGCCAAGATCCCCAATGACGAAGTTCGACTTTTCGCACAAGAACCATTGCTTCTATGTTGCGGTACCGGGCTATTGCCCAGAGTTTTATAGATAAATTAAAAAGGAGCTGATCTTCTCATGACTTGCGGAGACTCTAGTTATAATCCAATGAATTATTATCCTGGTTTTGATCAAACTTCCATGATGCGAGTTGGTGGCGCACAACAACCTGCCGGCTTCCCAGTGAATATGCCATCTGGACCCTCTTACGGTGTCCCAGTGGTTCCTATCGGGACTGGGCAGCAATTTGCGGGAGGCACGATGGAAGAATCATTTATCGAAAATATCCTACGCTTCAACAAAGGTAAGGTAGGTACATTCTACTTTACTTATCAAGGTAACAGCAAATGGAATGCAATGGTTTACCACGGACGCGTAGAAACGGCTGGTCGTGACCATCTCATCATCAGCGACCCGTCCACCGGTAAACGCTTTCTGTTGATGATGGCAAATCTCGACTGGGTAGAATTCGATGAACAAATTAACTATCCTCAATCGGCAATTAGTCCGGATGTCCAGGCGTCCCTGACGACATCGGAGTGAGTTTGTAGAACGCTTAAAACCCGCTTACTTCTTTTTTGGAAATGAGCGGGTTTTTAGTTCTAACCACATATAGAGCGCAAATTTAGAAATAATTGGATAGGATAAACTAACTTCAATCTCATTTTATTATTATTTTTTGTAATGTCTCATTTTGCCTCTATTTTACGCGGCAATAGGTTTTTCCCTTTTCGCTTTCCGTGTCCATGCGATTATAATCGCGATGATTAAGGCGAGCCCTAAGTATCCCATTGTTGAATATACTTTTCCAACAAGTGTAGTGAATCCTGCTAAGCTTGCGCCAAAGCCAAGTAACCCGGTAATAACGATGGCTGGCTTAAATATTTTACTTTCTGGTTTGATGAATCGAACAGTAAAGGTGTAGAACATACCGACCGCTGTGTTATACATCATACCTAGCAGCGCAATCGCCATTAAGATGCCGACAACGGGGTGAATCTGGTTAGCCAGTTCAAGTGTTGGCATAGCAACTCCACCTACAACATCTATTTTCACTAACATCACGATATGAATTAAAATGATTAGTAAACCTAGCATGATGCCACCAAGTATGCCACCCATACCAGCAACTTTGCGGTCTTTAATGGTTCCACCCATCACAATCAATAATGCGGAACCGGCTGCTATATTATACGATACATAAAGAAGGGCACCTATAATCCATTTGGATGCTGCTGGGGTTTGTTCTTTTACTAACGCATCAGCCTCAGTGAATGATAAGTCCATTGTGAAGATGGAATAAATCAGAATGTTTAAAGCACTTGTACGTTGTAACCGGTCTTGTATTCCTCGTTCTCGTAACTCACCTCGTTTACCAAAGAATAAGGCTCTCGCTAACCCATTCATGGCTTCTCCTTTATTTAGTCCTCGTTGAATTCGACGGCGTAGTGTTTAGTTAGATATGGAACCCAAAATAAAAATGGTCTTTTCGATTCTCCTCATTTCTCATAACGCATTTGCAAGTTTATTCTGTCTCGCAAATGAATATTTAAGTTCATATAGATGTTAAATGGGATCATATTTTTGAAAAAGAAAAGGAAATAATAGAAAATGAATAGGACTTGATATATCACTGTATGTGAATTTTATTTAGGAGTGGAATGATGAGAGATATTTCGATATTAATTGCTGATGATGAGGAGGAAATTGCTGATCTGATTGCCATCCATTTAGAAAAAGAAGGATACCATGTTATTAAAGTTTCGGATGGACAAGAGGCTGTTCGTGTTGTCGAGGCTCAATCGATTGATTTGCTGATTTTGGATATTATGATGCCGAAAATGGATGGATATGAAGTAACCCGCCGCATTCGCGAACAGCATAATATGCCCATCATCTTTTTGAGTGCTAAAACATCTGATTTTGATAAAGTACAGGGACTGGTCATTGGAGCAGATGATTATATGACTAAACCATTCACCCCGATAGAATTGGTTGCTCGTGTAAATGCTCAGCTCCGACGCTTTATGAAACTAAATCAGCCGAAAACAGATAATAAAACCTGCCTGGAATATGGCGGATTAGTGATTACTCTCGATCAGCATACAGTTACCCTATATGGTATAACCATCGAGCTAACACCGAAAGAGTTTGACATTTTGTATTTACTGGCGAGTAATCCAAAGAAAGTTTTTAGTGTGGAAAATATTTTTCAACAGGTGTGGGGAGAAGCATACTTTCAAGGTGGTAATACCGTTATGGTTCATATACGGACACTTCGGAAAAAACTTGAAGAAGATAAACGGAAAGACAAATGGATTAAGACAGTATGGGGAGTAGGGTATACATTCAATGGGTAAAATGATGCGCAGTTTTCGTTCAAAGATGGTGTTGTTATTAGGTTTAAGTATGATTTTTTCAGGTATCGCAACGTATCTGATCTTTAAAGGACTGCAGTACTATTATCAGACTAATGCCCAGTTTGGAGGCAAACTTTTTTTTTATCGTCAAATTCTGAGAGAAATTGGCGACATTAACTTCTTCTTATTGCTATTTATTCCATTTTCGTTCGTTTTTTTTTATTTACTCACACAGCGCTATTCGACTTATTTCAATGTGATTTCAACTGGAATCCATTATCTAGCTCGGGGAGACTTCTCATATAAGGTTCTGGTTAAGTCAAATGATGAATTTAGAGATATCGCCCAAGATATTAATTTGGCAAGTGAAAAGTTGAAAGAAGCTATAGAAAGAGGCGATTTTTCGGAAAGCAGCAAGGATCAATTGGTGGTAAATTTAGCTCATGATTTGCGGACTCCGCTTACCTCTGTTTTGGGATATTTGGATTTGATTCTTAAGGATGAGAGCTTGACTAAAGAACAAGTCAGACACTTTTTAATGATTGCCTTCACTAAATCTCAACGTTTAGAAAGGCTAATTGATGAGTTATTCGAAATAACTAGAATGAACTATGGAATGCTGCCACTTGAAAAAAAGAGAATAAATTTAACTGACCTGCTTAATCAATTGAAGGAAGAATTGTATCCTGTATTCGAAAAGAATCATTTGATTGTTCGGATGGATAGTACACCTAATTTACCCATTTTGGGTGATGGAGATTTGATAGCACGTGTATTTGAAAATCTTTTGACTAATGCCATTCGTTATGGATATGAAGGTCAGTATGTCGATATTAACGGCTTTATTGATGCAGATGAAGTGGTCGTTCAAGTTGTGAATTATGGAGATAGCATTCCTCCGGATGAACTCCCGCATCTCTTTGATATGTTCTATACCGGTGACAAAGCAAGAACTCATCAAGAATATAGCACAGGTCTTGGCTTGTTCATTGCGAAGAATCTCGTGGATCAGCATAATGGAACTATTACTGTTAAAAGCAGTGTTATTAAGACAATTTTTGAAGTCCGTTTACCAAAGGAAAATGAACTTTAAGACAAACTAACTTCAAGTACATGATTTAAGAAAAATTTAATATTTACCCTACTCTTTTTTTTAATAGTTTTCCCTATTCTTTTAAGCAAGGAAGGTTAAGGAGGAAACTGAAAAATGAAGAAGTGGGGTTTTTTATTTTTATTATTAGTGTGCTTTGGTTTAGCTTACGTTAAAATTGAACCTTTTTTTGAACCAAAAGTAGAAAGACAAAATTATGATCAATATGAAAATGATAACGTAGAGGATAGAAGGATTTCTGAAAATCTCCAAAAAAAAGAGAGTATAGAAGAACAAATTTATCAAGGAAATCTGCTTTTGGTCAACAGTGAATATCCGGTTTACCCAGAAAGTATAAAATCGGATGTCATCAATCTATCTACGCACAATGAATTGACAAAGGGGTACGGATTGTTAGATAGCAAAATTTATTTGTCAGAGAATATAGCACGTAGATTTTCAGAGATGATTACTGCTGCAGAAAAAGAAGGAGTTCGTAATTTCTCTATTAATAGTGGCTTTCGAGACTTTGATGAGCAAAGTGTACTTTATCAAGAAATGGGTTCTGCCTATGCGTTGCCAGCCGGCTATAGCGAACACAATTTGGGTTTATCGCTTGATGTAGGATCTACTCAAATGAAGATGGCTGAAGCACCTGAAGGAAAGTGGTTAGAAAATAACGCTTGGAAATACGGGTTCATTTTACGCTATCCAAAGGATAAAACGGGGGTAACAGGAATTCAATATGAACCATGGCATATCCGCTATGTTGGTTTACCACATAGTGCGATTATGAAGGAAAAGAATTTTGCTTTAGAAGAATATTTAGATTACCTAAAAGAAGAAAAAGACATTTCTGTAAGAATTAATGGGGAAAAATACTCAATTACTTATTACTCCATTTCTCAAAGCAGGACGATTAACATACCTGATAATAGCTATTTTGAGATTTCAGGTAACAATATGGATGGAGTAATTGTGACCGTTTACGAATGATAAGGGAAAAAATAAAATTTAATTTAATTTAATTTATATCCTAACAGAATGAATGTAAGAGTAAGGTTAAAAGCAAAAGTTATTCCACAATCTTACGTTTCTGGATCGCACAACAATCCGAATTCTCCAGTAGGCTTTGCTAGTTTTGCCTTTACACTTTGCTCTCGAGCACTCCCACCTAGATGGGTTTTTACTAGGTGAGTCTCATCTTTTTAAAATCATTATATAAAGGGGGGGCTAATAAGATATGACTAAAAAAACAGCACTTATTTTGACAACTATTCTCTTTCTTCCATTTTTGGGCGCCTGCCTATGGTTTTATCGGAGCTTTCTCTTTGGGCGCTATTTGCTCAGGCTCATGTTTGGAGTGGCTGCTATTGATAGTATCTGGCCAGCCACGGCTCTCTTTCTTTTGACCAGCCTGGTTTTTTCAGCTAATATTTACCAGCTTTGCCGCGGGCGCTTTTACAAATGGTTTGTTTGGTTGGAAGGCATCGTGTATTTTCTAAGTAGCATGATTTTTATTCTTTTCAAGTCTTACGGTGATGGCATTGCCGGGGTTAATCTGCAGTTGCGGGCGGTCTTCTGGAATTCTAATGTAGAAACTTTGGCCAATATCCTGATTTTTATTCCTATTGGTTGGATGCTTTATCTGCTGTTGCGAAGTTTCTGGCAGACCATATTCACGGGATTGGCTTTGGTCCTGCTGATTGAGTTCTCTCAATATGTTTTTCGTCTAGGTATCACGGATGTTGTGGATGTGATGACCAACATGACGGGGATTTTGGTAGGTTTTCTGATCTTTGCTTTAATCCGACTCTTTGGCGTCAAATTTTATGACAGAGGGATTTATTGGGCTTTTAGACACAAGGTTAACAGACAAGACAAAAAAGCGTCTCTTTGACGCTTTTTTAGTTTAAGTCTTCGTAGTAGGCGAACATGGCCATGTTGATGTAAGTGGTCGTCCAGAATTTGACGAAACCAAAGCTTGGACAAATGTCAAGAAAGTAGAGAAATCAAAATCAGATACTGACTTGAAGAACGCTCAAGATATAGTTAATAAACTAACTGATAAAGATGTATCAAATGAAGGAACTAAAGCCTAATTCCTCGGTGTAAAAAGCGAGAAATCAGGCTTTTTATATTTGGATTTCCTTACCATCGTTAATCCGTATTTCCCTGATGTTACTTCCTTAGCGTAAGAAAAATCGGCTTTTTTATCCTGAATTTCTCTTAGCGTATGTTTTCCGCGTTTTGTTGGTTGGCCCCCTATCAGACGTTGGTTATTTATTTTACAGATCCCATCATACCTGCGACAAAATGTCTTTGAAGCAAGAAGAAGATCAGTGCTGTTGGTAAAGTTGCGATCACAATGGATGTCATAATAATCCCAAAGTCAGGTGAATTACTTGAACCAAGATTAGATATGAGCAATGGAATCGTATGGTTTTCAGGAGACTGTAGAACAACAAGTGGCCACAGATAATTATTCCAACTTGCCATGAATGTAATAATGGCAGCTGCTGCATATGTTGTTTTCATCGTAGGTACATAAATACGGAAGAAAACACCAAGCTCTGTTAAACCATCTATTCTTCCAGCTTCAAGTAGCTCTCTTGGAAACATCTTTGTATTTTGTCTGAAGAAAAAGATCAGAAAAGCAGTTGTAATGCTAGGCAACATTGCAGATATTAATGTATCAATACCAATCCCAGGTGCAATTTGAGAGATTGTCCCAAACATTCGGAATAAAGGTATCATTAGTGAAGCAAAAGGAATCATCATCGAAAGAAGCAAAATATTAAATACAACATCCTTTGCCTTACTTCTATATATTTCAAAGCCATAACCAGCAAGAGATGCAATGATTAGAGATAAAATGGTCGTTGCAATGGATATGGTTGCTGAGTTTATTAAAGCAGGAACAAGGTCAACCGTACTCAAAAGATTCTGGATATTCTCTACCAAATGAGTTCCTGGTAATAATCTTCCTTTTGTAACATCGATAGATTTATTCGTTGCACTAATAATCATCCATATGAATGGAAAGATGGAGATGACAGTGAAAATTGATAATAAAATATAAATGAATATTTGTTTTATTTTATGCATTTTTATCACCTGCTACTTTGAACTGTATGATAGAAAAGACGACGATCATGATAACAATTGCATATGAGACAGTCGCTGCATAGCCAAAATCAGGCGTATATTTGAATGATAGATTATAAATATACTGAGAAATGGTTATCGTTGCATTTCCTGGACCACCCTTTGTTATATTCATAACTTCATCAAACAACTGAAGAGTACCGATGGTTGATGTAATAGAAGTAAATAGGATGATTGGCTTTAGCATTGGAATTGTAATTTTAAAGAATTGTTGGAATGCATTTGCCCCATCAATTTTAGCTGCTTCATAAATGGAATGGTCCACGTTTTGCAGAGCAGATAAATAGAAAATCATATTATAGCCTGTCCAACGCCATGTTATTGCAATGATAATTGTTACTTTTGCCCAAAAAGGATCTGTTAGCCATTGTATCGGCTCTGAAATAAGTGAAACATTGATTAACATTTTATTAATGATGCCATCTGTAGCAAATAAATATTTGAATACTACGGAATATGCTACAAGCGATGTAATACACGGTAAAAATATGGCCGTTCGGAAGAATCCTTTTAGTTTCAATTTCTTATTATTTAATAAAACAGAAATAAACAATGCAAAAATAATCATGACCGGTACTTGGATGATGAGGTAAATTACTGTATTTTTCAAAGCAGCTATAAATGCCGGATCTGTAAATAATCGTAGGTAGTTATCCAAACCTACAAATTGGAGATTTGTTCCCGCACCTGATTGAAAAGAAAGAATAAGTGCTTGAACCATTGGGTAGAAATAAAATAAACAGATCATGACCGTTGCTATTGAAATAAAAGCCCAACCAATTAATCCATTTTTAAATCGAAATTTGTTATTATATTTTCTTGGCTTCGGCTGTATGTTCTGCTTCGTAGTTGCTGGTATCATTTGTTTCAACTCCCTACTTATCTATAAAAGAATAGCCTCGGAAGAGCTCACCTAACAGTTGTAATAGCTTCAGCTGGCGAGTTCCAAGGCTGTATCTCTTATATATCTTATTTCTTGGCTCTGTTAATCATGGCTGTTGAGGCGTTCGCTTTCCGCTCCAATCAACATGTTGCTCCAAAATCAACAATGAGCTTTAACACAGCCTATTTCTTGAAAAATATATGCGAGGCTACATTCAAGGCAAATTATTTAATTTGCGTTTCCGCTTGTTTTTGTGCATCTTCTAATACTTTATCAAGGTCTTGACCACCAAGGTAATTTTGCATAGCAACAATTAAAATATCCTCAATCGCATATGTGTGCATACCATAGTTTACTTGTGGAATTTCTTCAGCCCACTTTGAAAAATCTGAGATAATTGACTGACCACCGAAGAACGCATCTTCTGTCTTATACGCTTCTCCCTCAGTAGCTGGGATATAAGTACCAATAACACCGATTTCAGTAACTAATTTTTGATATAGATCTACGTTCGAACCAAAAGTCTTTGTAAGGAAATCAACTGCATTCTCTTTACCTGGCACATCTAGAATGTACCATGACGCACCACCTAAGTTAGAAGCATTTACGGATTTCATACCTGGAAGACTAGGATGTGGCACCACTTCCCATTTTCCTGATTGCGAAGCCTCCGCTTTTATTGAAGGAGTAATCCAGTTACCAGTCGTTACTGTAGCAACTTCTCCACCATTAAATGTAGCCAAGAACTGATTCCAGTCTGAATGGAAATTCATTAAATCGTTATCAACAAGTTCCTTATAAATTTCGAAAGATCGTTTAAGAGCTTCATTATTTGCTAAATCAGGTGTAGTACCATCTTCCTTCACATACCACTTACCTGCTGACTGAATCATTGTACGAAGAATTCCTAATTCATTTGGGTCGATAGTAAGCAATCTTTTACCAGTTGCTTCTTTTACTTTCTTTCCAATTTCAATGTATTCTTTCCAGTCGATGTTTTGTAAATCCTCGATTGAAAACCCGGCTTCTGCTAAATAATCTGTCCTAACATATAATCCAGTTACTCCAGTATCAAATGGTAGTCCGTAGTTTTCACCATCTACACTTGTTGCTTCCACTTTGTATTGAACAAAATCTTTTGTTTCAATAGATCCAGTTAATGGTTGGAACATATCTGGATATGCTTGAAGGAAACTTTTTGCACGATAATCTTCAATTAACACAATATTTGGCAATCCCTTGGTAGTACCAGAACTTAAACTAGTATTTAGTTTTTGAACGATGTCATCTTGAGCATTTTCAATCACATTCACTTTAAGGTCTGGATTCTCAGAAGCATAAGCTTCTTTCGCCAATTCTAATGCTTTGATATTAAATTTTGGATCCCATGCCCAAATTGTAATTTGATTTGAACCTGAGCCTTCTTCTGATTCAGTACCATTTGAAGCCCCAGAAGAACATGCAGCAAGCAAAAGCATACTTATCATTATTAATGCTAATAATTTCTTCATATGTACCCCCCTAAGATTATATCTTTTCATTTTGTAAGCGCTACCCAACTTACTATTACTATATTATCATCACTTAGAGAGGACAAGTTAGGACAATATTTTTAGAATTTTGCGATATTTTTAGAAAGTGAATACACACCCACTTATTCGTTTGGACTATTTTTAGGTTCTATGACTATTTTTAGTTTTTTCGTACTGGAAGTGAGATGCGAACTTTTGTCCCTTCACCTATCTTACTTGAGATTGAAACACCGTAAGTTTCACCATAGATCAGCTGAATGCGCTCATCGACGTTTCGAACTCCAATCCCACTGAACATCTCCTGTTTGCGCTTCGTATCCGGAAGTTTGTTATCTGCTGATACTTCCATTCCGTCACCATTATCCAATACCTCGCAAATAAGGGTTGCACCTTCCTCCCAAACGAGGACATTAATCGTCCCTCCACTTTTTTTATTGAAACCATGAAAGAAAGAATTCTCAATAAAAGGTTGTAAAATTAGTTTCGGAATTTGGGTTTCAAAACACTTCGGCTCTATGAAATAATTCACTCTAATTCGTTCTCCATAGCGCTTCTGATTAATTAAGACGTAGCTTTTTAAATTATCTATTTCTTGCCTAACGGTTATGGTTTCACTAATATTGCCTAATGTATTTTGTAATAAGGATATAAACGCATTAACGGTTTCGGTTGCTTCTTCCTTTCCACCCTGTTGCACCATGAATTTGATTGAAGTTAACGTATTATATAAGAAATGTGGATTTATCTGCTGCTGCAATGCTGCTAATTCCGCATTACGTTTCTGATTCTGGATAAGTACAAGCTTATCAACATACTCATGAAGCTCATCAAGCATTGAGTTAAAGGCTTGACCAATTTGTCTCGTTTCGTACGTACCTGTTACAGGTATATAATGGTCAAAGTCATTTTGGGGGGTATTTTCAATTTGTTTTACTAGATTTGACAACGAATTTGTTACCTTTCTAGAAGAAAAAAACACAATGATAATTGCTAGAAAGATGAATAGTATACAAATAAGTACGATTGACTTTTTATCAATGATATTTCCAAAAGCAGCTTTCTTATCAATTAAATTTACCAAATACAAATCAAGGGTAGGTAGATATTCAATCATAATAAGATGGTCCTTCCCTTTGAAATCTGCATCCATATAATTCATTTGCTGATCCTCTAATTGGATCGCATAATCGATGAGTTCCACTTCTGTATTTCCAATAAACTCATTACGATTACTTGATAAAATGGTACCTGACTGATCCATAACTAACACATCATTACCTAAGCTTGTATAACTACTATAAAACTTTCTAAAATCCTTTTCTCGAATCGTAAAGTACATCGTTCCATAAATATATTTTGAAGTTGGTTCCATAAAGGCCTTTGTAGCAATAATAACCTCCTCACCCTGTGTTTGATCTTTTGGTTGTTCTAGATGAAATAACAGTTTATTAGGCTGTTTGAGTGTATTTGTGGTAATAGAGTGATTCTGTAGTTCTTCATCGGATATAGACCATGAAGATCTTTCTGTTGCAAAACTAATACCATTAATACCATAGACCAAGATTCCTACATCATAAGCTTCTACACTTGTTTTTATATTGTCCATCTCTTTTTTTACATTATAATAATATGTGCCCAACTGTTTGTTTGAGTGCTTACCTGAGAGAAAACTCTTAATCGTTCCGTTGTTCATAAGGTTATTTGAAGCGATAACAATTGAGTATTGGAACGTACCTAAACTCTCCTTTATCTGATCTATAACCTTACTATTGTTAAAACTAAACCGATCAATAAAAAACTTCTCTGACATACGAAATGTAGTCCAGGTTATAAGGAAGGATATAGTAACAATAATTAATATCGTAATAAGAAACATTTTAAAAAATAAGCTGTTATGTTTAAATCGGTTCGTTATTATTCTCATTTATACCCCATCTCTTATCCTCAAGTGTGTTTTTTTCTAAATTTACTAGGTGACATTCCATTTATCTTTTTAAATACTTTACAGAAATAGCTATGATCTGAATAACCTACTATTCCACTAATTTCTGAAATGGATGCTGAATCCTTAAGTAGGAGCTGTGAAGCCTTTTCAATTCGAACCTTATTCAAATACTCAACAAACCCTTCTTTATTATTTGTAGAAAAATAGTTAGACAAATAGGAAGGATTAAAATGAAAATGCTCTGCTACATCCGCAAGGCTGAGTTGATCTGCATAATGGTCTTCAATATATTGCAGGAGTTTCTTCATTTTTAAATTACTAGGTTGATTTTTCTCCGCATGTAAGCATTTGTTTACTTGACTAATAAATTTATTTAGTTGTTCTACTGTCTCACTGGATGAATTGGCCTCGTTAATGGACCTTAAATACTCATACTTGGAACTTCCGATTTCAGCTACATCGTATTCCATATTATTTAGAATAACATTAATATGAAAAATGATATTTTCAAAGAATGATTTAAATTCGAATACATCCGTTGTGTAACATTTAGAAAATACAGATACATATTCTTGTAAATAGCTGATCGCTTCCTGAAAGCGACTATACTTCCATTCGTTTGTGAACCACTCGATTTTAAAAGCCTCAATATTTGGTACTTCTCGTTGTAAATCCTGTTTCCTTAAAAGAGGGATGTGAGGAAAATAAAATTTATATTGGATCAATTTTGATACCTTTTCATTATATATAGGTCCTATTTGTGATAAATCAGAGAATTGTTCACTTAGAACAAAGCCCGAATTTGTATGAATTCCCGCAACTCCTTTTGCGAAATCAATGACCTCATGGGACTTATCTTTGTTTACGTTCAGTATGAATGCGATTTCATTTCTATCAAAAGTAATGGTATGACACGTTGCTTGATCTAGATAAGATTGGTATTGTTCTGTGATACTATCTTGAACTTGAATAAGATCTCCTCTAGGAATATTCCGACTAAACACTACACCTAATAAATAGAAGCTATCATAGGAAAACACCCTAGATAGTAGCTCAGCATCATAATCCGCTTCATAACCAGAAATTAACTTTTCAACTATATGGTTTACAGACATTCGCTCCTGCTGCTTTGTCTCATTTGATTCAGGAGTTGGAATTCTACTCACTGCCTTATTTAGCACTTCTAACAGCGTATTTGCATCAAGCTTAGGCTTTAATATATAATCAACAACTCCACTTTGAAAGGTAGAACGAACGTAGTCAAATTCCCCAAAACTACTTAGTATAATGATTTCGATATTTGGATATTTTGATTTAACTATTCTTGTCAATTCTTCTCCATCCATAATAGGCATTACAATATCGGTTATTACAATTTCCGGATGGGTTCGTTCAATGATTTCAAGTGCCTCCTTTCCATTAGAAGCTTCTCCGACAATTTGAAAACCTTCTTGCTCCCAATTAAGGTAATGTTTTATGCCTTGCCTTATCAAAATTTCATCATCTACAATAACAATTTTACTCAATTCTTTAGTTGTCACATGTTCACCTCTAACGCAAATCATATTTACAAATATTCATACATTTATTATACACACCAAAACTAGTATTTTGGTATTAGGTCTAGAAAGTAGACACAATTTTATACGTACCGCGCTTTGGCTAGTAAAAATAAACTCTTTCCTTTCCTTCCGCTTTTTGCCCATTTTTTCTAAAAAACATCTCGCTTCAATCTCATATTACTTAACTCTGTTGATTCCATTTACTTCCCTCTACTCTCTCAAAGTCTTTACTTAAACATGCCTGTTTTAGCCTCTTTGACTTTAGAAGATACTCGATATCAGAAGAATTGTCGTATGAAAGTTGAATATGAAAATAGTTAATATATTCAAGTATCGCAAATATGTAAATAAAACCTGATATAGACAAACCACCTATGGGCAATGACGGATACCATTGAAGAAAGTCGATAACGAACAAAAAAGGCGGGACAATCATTAAGCAAATATTCCACTTCTGTACTTTTTTTAATTGCTGAACCATTCGAATTGGCGTTACCGATGTATTTTCACTTTTTAATCGTCTCCATTTTGAATACCAATATATACTTCCTTGCACTAAAAGAAACTCCAAAAGAAAAAATGAAAGCCAAAAAGAAGCAAGTGAATATAATTGTAATTGGGGATAAGACTTATTAAGCAAAAAACTTACAATAATAAAACTGACTACTGCCAGTGACTCACCTATATATAAATATGAAAGCCTCTTCGCTACTTGCTTTCTCAACTGTGCATCTCCTCTCTTCAATAAATAGTCTACCTCATAGCTTCCTTACTTTTTCTCCCGACTTAATGATAATATTTACGCCTGTTGAACTACCACTTTCAACGTGGTTTTCTATATTCGATACGTCTTATTAACAAGAAAATAGCAACAATACCAACGACTACAATCACCGCAACCCATAAATATAATTGATTTCCCGCATGCTTACCCGTTAAGTCAACTTCTTCAATCGGAGGCTGTCCTTCACCAAGTATCGCTAAATCTTCCTGTGAAGAACTCCATTTATTTGTTCGATCACAAATGATTGATACGAGTGATTTTGCTCCGTACATAGTTGATTCGGTAGCATAGACCAAATATTCTTCTCCCTCTTTAAAATCAAATCCACAGTCTCCACCGCCTTGACCAGTTGTAATAATAATTTGCGACTGCTTTACACCTTTCCAGGTATTAGTTACTTCAATGAAGACTGACTTTGACGTATATCCATTTAGGCTTCGTTTCTTTCTTATATCGACAACTTTCCCACTGAACACTGCTTTCGAGCGTTCGAATTCTTCCTCTACACTTGGTAATTCTACACACGAACAAGCACTTGTAACGGAAGGAAAAGAGCTTATAAATAAAATACCAATGAAAATGAGAATTGGAATTGCCTTCTTCAAGTAATCACCTCAATCTCTCCGATAATCATACATATCATTTGGAACATCGAGTTCAACATTATTAATGATGACAGTATCATGATCTAACCATTTCATCGAAGCCGTTTCTATTCTATATTGCCAGTAGATATTTTTCGGCGCCCTCTTTTCGTTATTGAAATTTAGCTCTCCACGAACAGCATATGATGTTGTAGCTCCCCCATTTGTCATATATGCCTTTACTGTGTACCGACCATCAGGTGAAGTTGCTTCTGCAATATATTCACCTTCTGGAAGTCTTCCCATATCGAAAAAAGCCCAATAAACTAAATATGCAAGAATTCCTACGATGATCAGAAAGATAATTGACAACTTTTTCCACATCCTTTTTTTCTCGCTTCCTTTCCCCAGACAATAAATCCTCTTTATTCACATGGTTAATCAGGATTATTTCGAAATTGAATACACATATAAATAAAAGGAGCTTGAAATTAGGCTCCTTCATCCTATTTACTTTAAGTCTTGAATCAAAAGATTATTAGCAAATTGGTTATCTCTTTGCAAGCATCAATAAGTAGCTGAATAAATAGGCAAAAGATGTAACGCCAAATAATACAAATATGCTTGGAGTCATAGTTACGTACAGGCTGATTGGTAACGACCATATGAAAGCAATTAACATCAAGACTTTCTTAGACATTAAAGAAGAAATGATTACTAAACAAGCAGGAAGACATAGCATGATAAAAGTATTTAATATGGGTTCAATATCAGTTGCATTAGAATAGGGATTAAAGAAGCTAAATACATTCCACAGAAAAATAGAAAATGCCCCTGCAATGAACCCCAACATAGATGACACTTTTGGAATACCTAACCCCCCCTCAAATCTCCGTTTTTGAGTTCTATGGAGCAAAAGGAACAAAGTACCTAAACATAAAAGCCATAAACGCAAAAACTGAAATCGTACATACGCAAGCTAAATGCAATAGTATATATAGGATTTTCATTTTTCCTTTAATGAAAAATGCATAGATAAAACCAAATAAAGGATTTTCCAGAAAAGTACTCAGCGTAAAGTCTTACCACTATCTAAAAAAGGCTCTCACCATATTATGAGAGCCGAACTTGGTATCTTGTTTACTAATCTTGAGGATTGCTAACTGCTTTCCCTTCCAGGCCTTCATATTTGCGGCCCCATCCCGTTATAACCGAGAACAATAGAACCAAGAACAGTACCATGCAATAAATCATACCGCTGCTGATTTGTGTTAGTAAAAGCGGTGCAACAAAATCATAGCCTTGTGTCAGCAAAGCACCGAGGAATACAAAAACACTTAAAAAAGGGATTACTAGTACGATAGAATTAGCAAAACCATCAAGTAGATTAGCACGACGGTATGGATGCAAACCAACACGTTTGCCAATCTCATTCTGTACTTTTCCAAACGTCGTCATCGACGCACTAGTTACACCACCGAAGATCAAAGTTGTAAATGAAATACCTAACATCATAGCGATTTCAGCACCGCGAACCGTCTTGCCCATTTTGCTGTTAAGTATGCCGTTTGTGACTTTTTCAAGCACTCCCGCACCATTGAGCACACCCATTATACCGTAGACTGAAATAACCAGCGTGACTGTTGCCATCATGCTGCTGATACCGCCCGTTAGGAATCCTACTGGAGTACCATCTGCAACTGAGATAATATTGTCAAAAGTTAAGAGGTTAAACGCTAAACCTGTCATTGTCCCTAAAATGATACCTATAGTAATAGCTTTATAAATATTGCGAGTTTTGATTGCTACGATTAACATGATGACTACCGGAACCAGCATGACCAGTGTGATGGGATTCATGTTTTTCGCAAGGATATCTGAAGCGCCTGCACCTACCGTGCCGCCACCACCAAAGATCCAGAACAGAACAAAAGAGATAACACCCGCGACCAAGGAATACTTTAGCCGACTGGCAACACAGCCACCCACTTCAGCAAAACCTTCTTTTTTTGTGTATTCTTGAGTTCCTGCAGAGATGATGGTGGTATCTGATATTGGTGCTAAGTTATCACCAAAAATAGAAGCACTGACAATTGCGCCCGCAAGAACGGCAGGATCGCATCCCAACAATACTCCTGCCGGGTAGAAAATAGGGAAGCAGGTAAACATTGATCCGATGGATGATCCAGTAGCAGTAGAAATGATACAAATTGCTAAGAATGTGAACGCAGTGAATAATCCTCCATCCACGCCTAGCAAGTCGGCAAGCCACACGAAACCTGCCGAAATGTTAGTAGTTTTGATCAGCTCCGAGAACATCCCGATGACGAACAGCAGAATTGCAATCGGTACGGCTTCCCTTACGCCTTCATAGACTGAATCCCAGAAACGTTCGTAGTTACCCTTTTTTACAAAAATTGCCCCCACCATAAGTGCGACGAAAGCACCCATTGCGAGTGCATACATTTCAAACGCTTTAAAAACGATAAAATACAATATGCAGAAAAACAGAAAAATAACGACTGGAATAAACGCAACTCCCCAGCCACCTTTAAATTCGAGTCTTTTATCCATATAGAAACTCCCTCTTATGTATTAAACGTGTACTCTTGTTTAATCGTCGCAATATCCAAAAACTGCGTTAAGATCGTTTGGTATAATTATTCTTCATTCAAATTCATCTTCATAATATTCCGGAATTTTGAATCAGCCGTACGCTCTAACTCAAAAGGTTCACCATCTAATATTGGATAATTATCTAAGAATTGATTTAGTTCTTCAATATCAGAACGATCGAGTTCGAAACTAAATATGTGTGCATTTGACTCAACATGGCTGCTATTTCTAACTCCAATAATTGTGGCCCCAACACCTTGTTGACTTAAGATATATTTTGTAGCAACATGAGCGATGCTGACAGAATGCTTTTTAGCGATTCTTTGTAACAATAACAACAATTCCTGATAGCTACCCCAACCTAAAGTCTCTTCAATCACCTGGAGATATTTAACATGTGAGCGTGTTTCGGGTTGTATAGATGGTTTACCGATCCATTTTTCCGCTAATAAACCACCTGATAATGTACCATAGCACAGCAGAGTAATGCCTTTACTTTTACAATAATCTAATAATTCTTTCTCTGGACGTCTATCAAAAACCGAGTATTGATTTTGACAAGACACAATCGGTATCCCGGCATCAACGATTTCTTTCAAATGTTTCGTATCAAAGTTTGTAACAGCGATATTACGTATTTTCCCTTTTTCTTTTAGTCTTAACAGATCCCTAGCTGTCTCGATATAGCCGGGCACATCGTAATCCCACCAATGAAACTGCACTAGATCTAATACATCTCGATTTTGCCGTTTAAGGCTTCTGTCAATGATTTTTTCTGTATATGTAAAATCGACATCACTAAGTAAATTGATATCAGGTACATACTTAGTATGAATTTGAATATCATTGGGTGAAATGGTGCTTCCGTGCTTAAGTTGCTTTGAGAATTCACCTAGGAGTTCTTCAGTACCTGTATATATATCAGCACAATCAAATGTCGTAAATCCTTTTTCGACAAGCATATGGAAGGCCTTCATAATATCTTGCTTGTCTAAATTTGTTTCTAAACTATGACCTTCCGATAGTTGCCAACAGCCGTTGATCACTTTACTGATTGTATAATCTTTCGCTAATTCAAATCGTTCTACCATTAGTTATTATCTCCTTTATAGATGGGTTCTGTTGTACATTCAGCATGACTAAATTCTTGAGTTCCAATACGAGTTATTTTAAATCTAGCACCACAGTTTGGATCTGGGCAGGCAATTACACTATCAGACAACATCCAGTCATTAGTGTGTAAAACTCGTTGTTTTGCAGGCAGTAACGGCAAAATAGCGCTTAAGGCATACATTGAAAATGAATTACTTTCTGGGAAGATAAGGTCTTCCCCTATAACTAAGAAGTAACCACCTTCCTTATGCTTGCAAACCATTGGTTTATCTGTACCTACAACTTCTACTTTTAAGTTATATAGCATAAATTTATCATCCATGACACGTACTCCTATCAACACTTATAATTAATAAACCTACTACTTTCATTACTTTTTTCATTCTCCTTTTCTTCTTTATAACTCTGAGATTTCCTACTTTCATACATAACGAATAGGGTTTCTCCGCAACAATTATATCCTGCTTACTTACAGTTGTTTTGGCCCATAAAATAATAAAAAACACCTATCCTTAAATAATAATTCAAGGACAAGTGTTAACTTGCGGTACCACCTTGTTTGATATGTATCATACATACCCTCTTCTCTGCAGAGTGCTCACACAAACACCCTTAGCCCTATAACGCTGGCTATACGTCTAAGCTACTAAAAATTTTTTTCGCTTCGCCCTCTGAGGCCCACTTGCTGTTACTGCATCTATCCGGCTTACACCATCCCGGATTCGCTGAGAGATCGTTTAACAGTTTAACTCCCTCGTCTACGGTTTATAAAAATGTTAGCATCATAGCTTTCTATTGTCAATAATATTCCCTATATTTAGATAACTTGTCTATATTTCTATTTGGATATGATCTTTAATTTCTACTATTCTATCAGCTTTCTCAGTTATTTTTTTATCATGGGTTATTACTACAAAAGTCGTACTGAACTTTCTATTTATATCTCTCATTAATTTATATATCATTTCAGTAGATTCGGTATCGAGATTTCCTATATATAGTGCAATTACAGGAGAACTATTTATTCCAAGTATTGCAACCATAATACCCAATAAAAATCCTTCAATTCCCTCAAAAAAATAACCCTTGAAAACGCTGTAAACACAGTATTTTCAAGGGTTATTTTTTACTTTTTCACTAGCAGAGAGACCGTCTCCACATGCGCGGAGTGTATGTGGCAATACATGGGATACTGGTCAATTTGAAGAAAAAAGTAACCCCCCTACAGCCCAAAATGGTTATTAGGAAGAAGGTTACTCTAAATAATGTACAAACATCGTGATACTTTTCAAGTTTTTCCTAAGTGCTAAGGATAGACTCGGACTGCCAATAGCGCTAAAGAACCCCACCAAGTAGCCTTATAAATCTCGACATAATTCTACATAACCCGAGTGGTGACAGGCACAGAGATTACATTTCAAACCAAATATCGTTTCAAAGCAGAAACAAAAATGATATAGAATATCTATTAAGCAACATTATTTACATTCTTAATTCCATTATGGTCATTCTTGTATTTAAAACTTACAGCAAAAATGATTGCAAGGACGAATGTGTAGACTGCAAAAACTAACCAGATACTTTGCCAATCCCTCACTCCGTTAATCGTAAAATAATCCACCAGTTTTCCACTAAGAACAGCGCCTAAATAGGTACCGACTCCGTTGACCATTGTCATAAATAAGCCTTGTGCACTTCCACGAATTCGACGATCCACTTCCTTTTCAACAAAAATAGATCCGGAAATATTAAAGAAGTCAAATGCAGCACCATATACAATCATTGATAATAGCAATAAAATGACACCTACATTAGATGGGTTGCCATAGGCGAAAAGAATAAAGCGTAATGTCCACGCCACCATACTCAACAACATTACCGTCTTAATCCCAAATTTACGTAAGAAAAAAGGAATGGCAAGAATAAAGAACACTTCAGCAATTTGTCCCATTGATAATAAAATTGCTGGATATTTAACAACAAGACTATCTTTATAGTTAGCGATTGACGCAAAATCATGTAAAAATGGATCAGCAAATACAAGGTTAATTTGCAATGCAGCACCTAACAGCATAGCAAAAATGAAAAAGATAGCCATTCTCTTTTGCTTAAATAATACGAAAGCATCTAGACCTAAAAGACTTACTAACGAATTATCCTTTTTGACATTTGATGTTGGATTATCTGGCAGTGTAAATGAATAAAGTGCAAGTAAGAAGGAAGCCCCCGCAGCCATGTAAAGCTGAATATTGCTTAGCTCAAATCCACCAAGACTAATTATCCACATCGCAAGAATAAAACTAATTGTTCCAAAAACACGAACAGAAGGGAAGTATTTCGTTGTATCAAGCCCTTCTTTTTCTAGGCAAAAATATGAAATCGTATAAGATAAAGAAATCGTTGGCATGTAAACCATTGCGTTAAAAAGCATAGCCCAAAACATGAGATTAGGTTCTGAAATCCCTGCAGCTGAAAATAAGAAAATCGCTCCAAGGAAATGGCAAATTCCATATAATCTATTTGCTTTTATCCAACGATCTGCAATAATCCCTACAAGACTTGGCATTAGAAGAGAAGCAAGCCCTATTGTGCTATAAACACCTCCAACTTGTGTGCCGGTAAAATGCAAAGTATTGAACATATATGAGCCAAGTGTAACAAGCCAACATCCCCAAATAAAAAACTGAAGAGACATCATAATTTTAAGTCTTGATTTTATAGTCATTTTTTCCTCCAACTATGCTTTTTGTGCTGAAACTAAATTTTCTAAACTCTTTTATTAAAATCTTGATATTAAATTAGAATCACTTACTAAATTTCCGAAAATTCAATTAACAACATCTATAATATTGGTATTTGACTTACTCGCACCTTAATTTTTTCTATAAAAAATACAATCAATTATATTGATCGTAATACATTAAGAACTTCTCTCTAAATGTACTACGATCAATGGTTCACAAATACGAACGTTCTTTAAGCTTTCAAGATAGTTATTAACATTAATTTCAACAAAACTGTGATCTCATGTTAATTAACCATCTATTTCAAAATCTGTATGTTATAGATTAAGCTTTTTTAGATAATTCGGTAATATAATCGAAGAAAGCATTAGAATTTACATCATAAACCACATTTACTGGGCGACCATTGTCTGTTTCTTCTGTACGCCCCTGACTCGGCCCATCTGTATGCACGATACTATTAATTCTTTTCACTTTTACAAGATCACTATTACCAACAAATGCTGTTGTTAAGACATCCCATAAGAAATATGTTGAATTTGTTGTAAAATGAACCAACGGCGGGCACATCGCATAACATTGGCCAATAAAATCAACACCGAGGTGTTTGCGTTCAGATGCCCAACGATTACGTATATCTACTGTAAGAGGTACCTGGCTAGTGCTTTCAAGCGCTACTAAATCAATTTGTATACTACTTTTCCATACTCGACCAGCTGCTTCAGGGTCCCAAAATACATTCCATTCCGCTGTCCCATCATGTTCGGGCTCTTCCACATTTCCTACATCACGAAATGTGCCGCCCATCCATACGAGTCGATCGATTTTTTCTTCAATAGAAGGGTCTTCATCTAGTGCACGAGCAAGATCCGTAAGTGGACCGGTGAATAAAAGAGTAGTTTTTTCATCTGAAGCGTGAATTGCATCTATCATATGAAGATGTGCTGGTTTCTCCGCTACTGGTGTAACAATCTTTCCGGATTCATTTAATATTGGCAAGGCATCCACAAAGAAAGCGTGCAAACGCCAATCTTTAGGAAAAGGATTTTTTCCGCGAGAATTTGACTCTGCTACATCTAGACTGTCTTTTCCAAAGCGATCAATGATTTTTCGGCTTGCAAACATAGCTGGTTCTAAATAACAATCAGCTGGTATGACGGAAACACCAGTTAGTTCAATGGTATCCATTTGTAGTAATAAAAATAGAGAAACAAGATCATCTACACCGCCATCATGATTAAAGTAAATTTTCTTTTTCATTCTTTCTCAATCCTTCCAAATTGAATTTTTATTTTACTTTACGAATTGATCCAACTGTTTTCCTAGCACTGGAATGGGGCACACTTTATTACACATTAAGAGCGTACAAAACTTTCTTAGTATAATAAAATCTAGAATTAAATATTACTTAAACGATAAAAAAACGCTCCGATATCTACCGGAGCGCTTGACTAGGGCATGAGTAAATAAGAAAGAGACTCCCTCTTTCAATTAAAACTCAGCTCGTAGTCAAGCCCTTTACGGCGGCTTGGTAGAAACTTTTGGGCCATATCCCCAATATTATACGACATAATTCTACATTAAATTTACATTTATCATAACAACGATTTAAGGTCTCGTCAACAAATAGAAAACAACTGTTAATATTTTTAACAATTGTTTATATTTGTTTACTAATATAATATTACGTATGTTGATTATCTGATTTCTACCAAAAAAATTGCATTAAAAAGAGAGATTCTCATGTAAAATAGGAGTCACTTATACAGTTGACACAAAAGTCGTGTGTTTACCTAGGTAATCTATTCACTTATCTTATTTATCTGTTAATTTTATAAATGTGGTACGGGTAGAACCTATACGATTTACCAAACAAATTCCTAAAAGCGCCAAAATTATCCCTAACAATGTAATAGTAGTTAAATCCTCTTTTAAAAATAAAACCCCTGACAGAGTACCAACTGCGGGTACTATTAGCAAAGAAATCGATGCTTTACTAGCTTCCATTTTAGATAGAATATGAGACCAGATAACAAAAGCTAATGCAGATGCCAAAACGCCAGAATATAAAAGGTATACTGTAGCCATAAGACTCCAATGTGACTGACCATGTTCAAAACTGATCGAATAAGTAAACAAGCCAATAGCTCCCGCTCCCATTTGCCATGTAGTAAGTTGAATAGTGTCACAGCCTTGCAATTTCTTTTTGAAAATTAAACTGAAAAACGCCCATGTTACTGCAGAGCTTAACGCAAGAAGGGGAGCTCATATATTTCCTCCAAACTGAATATCCATTGCTAAAAACAACCCAAATATTCCGATCAAGATCCCAATTGCCTTACTAGCAGTCAATTTTTCTCCTGGAATGAAATAATGAGCCACCAATGAAAGAAATATCGTTAATCAATTTTTATAGAAATGATCAATGATAACTAAGCAAGGGTTTTCCTCGTAAAAAGGTTTTATGGTATGATAGTTAAACTGTTTATCTACCCTGTGACACATTTACATTCATCTAAGAAAAGAGGTATTTATGCACGCCACAGAATTATCCAAGCGACATTGGTTACTCATCTTAACACTTACTTTATTAACATTTGTTCTCGGGACAAGCGAATTTGTTATCATCGGGATCTTAACCGATATTTCCTCGAGTCTCCATATAACAAATGCAAAAGCAGGCACACTCGTTTCTGCGTTTGCGATTACGTTCGCCATTGCCACACCACTCGTGATGTCGACAACAAGCCATTTTCCAAAGCGTAAATGGATGTTGTTTTTGATAGGTTTGTTCATCATCCTGAATGCTTTGTGTGTGATTTCGACGAGCTACATCATGCTCCTTACACTTCGGATGATGACTGCGATTGTAACAGGAGTTTTAATTTCACTTGCTATGATTGTTGCAAGTGAAACCATGCCGATCGCAAAACGTGGACTTGCTATATCATTCGTTTTCGGTGGTTTTACTCTTGCAAACGTGATTGGAGTACCAATAGGCACTGTCATCGCTGAATGGTACAACTGGAATGCAACCTTCCTGTTAACGACTTTTCTCGGTGGAATTGCGTTTTTGGCATCTTTCTTCGTTTTGCCTACTATGCACAATCCATTTCGCAGTTCGATGCGTGATCAATTTTCTTTATTAACACACCCACGAATCTTAATGGCTTTTTTCATTCCATCGCTTGGATTTGGAGCGACGTATGCCGTTTATACGTATCTTGTTCCGATCCTGAAAGGAATGGAAGCACCAAGTAGTTCAATCAGTTTGATCCTGTTTGGTTACGGATTTATTTCTATTTTCAGCAACATACTCGCTGGTAAAATTGCCAACTACAATGCGATCGGACGCCTCCGGTTTGTTTTCCTCGTTCAAGCCATTGTTCTGATCAGTTTATATTGGACGACAAATAATTTTATCTTTGGATTGGTTAACATTAGCTTGATGTCATTAATGGCCATCCTCTTAACAACATCTATCCAGCTTTATTTGATAGACCTTGCCGGTATTTATCAACCAAAAGCTACAGGTCTAGCTGCTTCACTGATGCCAGTAGCAAGCAATGTCGGTATCGCCTTTGGTTCCGCATTAGGCGGAATTGTTTACCATCAGGGAAATTTGATAAGTGTGGCATTAGTCGGTGGGCTACTTGCTATCTTTGCAAGTCTTCTAACTTTCTTAAGTCATCGCTTAGACCAAAAGCAAAAGAAAGCGGCATAAGAGAAAGGCTACGAACGCCTTGGTATGCTTCCTACAGTACCTCCAATTTAAAAAGAAGTATCAAGAACGTTGAGTTGTTCTTTGATACTGCTTTTTAAATTGGACTAGGTGCTTACCTCTAAAAATCAAGCGGACAATTGCAAAAGAACTTATCAAGATTAATGTTTCTGCTTGAAGGAAATATTGATCTAAGAATCGAATTTTTGTTCTTTAAAAATACATTAAAAAACCTCATTTACTTATGGTATGGTTCAACTTAACATGACGGCTTTCATTCCAAGGTTCAATTATATTGAAGAGAATAATGATCTCCCATTTGTGTACTTTTAATTTGCAAATTCATACCCTAATATAGCTTAGTATAATAACAAACGCATAAAGCAAAAATTGGCGGGAATGAGCTCGGTTCAATACCGCATTCACACCAGCCAATTAACTGCTTCATATAAGCTCTAACTTTTTGGGGTCACATCAGTTTAACGTCCCGCTTCGCATTTACCTTGAATTGGGGCACTTCTACTGTTCCCCCATCCCATCAACATTCTTTGACCCAAAGTTATCGAGCAGTGCACGCACTTCATCTGTTGATTTCGTGTTCATCAATTGATTTCTTAATTCTCCAGCTCCACGGAATCCTTTGACATAAATTTTGAAAAAGCGATGAAGCCCTGTGATTGAACGTGGCAGTGCTTCCGCATATTGATCTTGAAGATCAAGCTGCAGTCTTAAAAGATCAAGGTATTCTTTACTGCTATGCTCTTTTGGCTCTTTTTCAAAAGCAAAAGGATTTTTAAAAATCCCTCGCCCAATCATAACGCCATCAATACCATATTGTTCAGCAAGCTGCAGCCCAGTTTGACGGTCAGGAATGTCTCCATTGATTGTTAGCAGCGTATTCGGTGCGATACGGTCACGTATTTTTTTAATTTCCGGAATTAACTCCCAATGCGCATCTACTTGGCTCATTTCCTTTCTTGTACGTAAATGAATAGAAAGGTTCGCAATATCCTGTTTTAAAATATGCGTTAGCCACTCCTCCCACTCATTTACGTCATTATAGCCAAGTCGTGTTTTCACGCTGACAGGCAGTCCGCTCAGCTTTGCTGCTTGAATAAGTTCTGCCGCAACGTCTGGACGCAGAATAAGGCCACTACCTTTCCCTCTCGATGCCACATTCGGTACAGGGCAGCCCATATTAATATCGATGCCTTTAAATCCTAGCTCTGCCATGCCAATACTCATTTGACGGAAATATTCGGGATTATCCCCCCAAATATGTGCCACCATTGGCTGTTCATCTTCTGTAAAAGTCAAACGGCCACGCACACTTTTCATGCCCTCTGGATGACAATAGCTATCCGAGTTTGTAAACTCTGTGAAAAATACATCCGGTCGACCGGCTTTACTTACTACGTGACGAAAAACAACATCTGTCACATCTTCCATTGGTGCCAGTACAAAAAACGGACGTGGTAAATCACGCCAAAAATTATCTATCATATTTAAATTCAAGTCCTCTCATTATGCGATACCTGGTCAAATCTTTATCCCAAAATTAAAAAGCAAAAATGCCCCTGCTTCTTTTACACTCATACCATGCTTAAACACTTTTTATCAAACTGATCGGAAATGTTTATTTTTGGGTTACAAATTTAATATAAACTGCCACACACATGCGCGTTGGTGGGTTTAAGTATATAGGCTTGGTTCCTATTTTAGTGGAATCTTGCCTATTTTTATACATCTTTACACAATTTCTTATTCATCTTTAGTTGAACAGCAAATACTCCTAAATTTGTATTAGGCTATACTTCTTTGATAGCTGATTTATTTTATCAGCTAAGATTCGTTAGTTGCCTTTTTTTAATGAGTTGCGAGACACACTCTACATGGATATCACATAACTTTTATACAAAATAACCAAAGAGTTTTGATGATATAACTTTATGGCAAAATCTATACCCATGGGGTAGAAGCCACCTACGTCCCTTCACTAGGCAACGTTACAGACCAAGATTTTAAACCCTTAATGAACCACGGAAACCTCTAGCAGCATAATAAGACTCTGCTCCATTGTGGTATACAAAGACAGTGTCGTAGCGACGATCACAAAAGATGGCCCCAGCGAGTTCTCTAATATTAGCAGGTGTTTTCACCCAGCTCGATGTTTTAGTATCGAAATTTCCAAATTTCTGCAGCTCCCGGTACTGTTCTTCCGTTAAAATCTCAATACCCATGTCAGCAGCCATATCAATAGCGTTATTTTCTGGTTTATGTTTTTTCCTTGACTCCAACGCTTCACGGTCGTAACAAACACTTCTGCGGCCTTTAGGACTTTCCGCTGAACAATCATAAAAAATGTATTCGCCTGCCTTTTTATCATGAACAATAACATCCGGTTCACCACCGGTTATTTCCATCTCATTAAGCGACCACAGTTTTTCAGTATTAGCATCCAGCTTTGCTTGGACATTAACCCATTCAACACCTTTATGGCGGTGCATATTTTTCTCAAAACGTGCTTTCAACACTCTAAGTAATTCTTCACGTTGTTCTAGTAACAATTCCTTTTTATCACTCTTTGTCATGTCAGTTTCCCCCTTATTGTTGTTACTCATAATGGTTTAAGTAGATGTCACTAGTGTTGCATTAAAATAAATCCACATTTTAAGTGAAATCTTTTCTAACTTCAGCCTTTAACCATTTCGCTGTCAATGTCTCTGCATGTAACATTTCTTCTGGTGTACCTTCTAATATAATTTGTCCACCTTGTTTTCCTCCTCCTGGACCCAATTCTATTACCCAGTCGCTCGCCGCTATAAAGTTTAAATTATGTTCGATTATGATGACAGAATTACCTCTGTTTACGAGATTTTGAAATACGTCTAAGAGTTTTTCATTATCTTCTGTGTGTAGTCCTAAGGATGGCTCGTCTAATAGGTAAATTTGTCCTTCTTTTTGTAAGTGGCTTGCGAGTTTTAGACGTTGGATTTCTCCTCCGCTTAGAGAACTTGTCGTCTGTCCTAAGGTCAGATACCCTAATCCTACGTCTTTTAGCGTATGCACTCTTTTTATAATCTTAGGTATTTTAAAATAATGAATAGCCTCGTCTATTGTTAAATCTAAAATCTCTACTATATTTTTATCTTGATATTGATAGACAAGCGCTTCGTCTGAATATCTCGTACCGCCACATGCTTCACAAGAGATTGTCACCGGATCTGCAAATGCTACTTCTGGCGTTAGGTCTCCTTTTCCTTTGCAGATAGGACATGCTCCTTGGGAGTTAAAGCTGAACAAACCTGCTGGTTGTCCTGTTTCTTTTGCAAATATTGCGCGAATATCGTCCATTATTCCCATATATGTAGCTAGGGTCGAACGGTTAGAGATTCCGATGCCGCCTTGTCCTACCATGATGGTTTCTGGATATCTTTCTGTGAACGCTTCTAATATTAAGGAGCTTTTACCTGAACCTGATACTCCACATATAGAGACTAAAACATTTTTAGGAATATTTACGCTTATATTTTTTAAGTTATTGTTACTTGCTCTGTTTATTGTAAAATAACTTTTTATATCCCTTGGATTTCTATTTATTTTTAGCTTGTGGTTTAGGGCTGTTGCGGTGGGAGAGTTTTTTAGTCCTTCTAATTTTCCTTGATAGACAACCTCTCCTCCATTTACACCTGCTCCTGGTCCCATTTCTATTATTTCATCCGCTACTTTTATTACTGATAGATTGTGTTCGATTACGATTACAGTATTATGTTGGTCTTTTATCCTTTTTAGCATCTGTATTAACAGATCCACTTCTTCTGGATGAAGTCCTGCACTTGGTTCGTCGAAAATGTATGTGATATTGTTTAGACTGCTCCCTAAATGACGAGCGATTTTTACCCTTTGCGCTTCGCCACTGGACAGGGTGCCCATTTTTCTTGATAGACTCAAATATGCTAGTCCCATGTCGACTAGTTGTTTTACATGTGGGATTGCTTGTTGTGCGATAGATTCTCCCATAGGATCTTTAATGTTCCTTAGTTCTTCTAGTATTTCTGGAAGCTCTAATTGATCATATTCTGCGATATTTAGACCATTTATTCTACATTCTAATACCTTTGGGCTTAGACCTAAACCTTGGCAGGTTGAGCATAATGAATGTGTGGACACTGCTAGGACGTCATCTTGGGATACTTGTTGTAGTTTTGAGATATCTCTATTTATATAAAGGCGCGTAAATCGAGGCAATAACCCATCCCACTCTGCGTTTTGAGGTCCATGTTTTGTGTGAAACGGTGCATAGGCTCTTTCACCTTCTCGGGGACCATATACTAGTAGGTGAAGTTCTTCTTCTGAATAGTCCTTTATGGGTTTATCTGGATCGAATAATCCGCAGGTCATCATCCAATTACCTTGCCAACCTGAAGGCGATAATGGCTTAAATTTCACTGCATAATCTCGAAGTGACTTATCGTAATCGATCATCTTATTTAGATCTGGCGCAATGACCTCCCCATATCCACCACATTCTGGACATCTACCAAAGGAACTTTGACTCGAAAAATCGTTAGCAGAACCTATTGATGGATTTCCTATTCTCGAAAACAAAAGTCTAATTAATGGATTTATATCCATATAAGTGCCCACTGTTGAGCGGGAATTGCCTCCTATCGGTCTTTGCTCTACTACGATAACCGGGCTTAAGTTTTGCATAAGATCTGCGTGGGGCCTTTCGTACCTTGGCATTTGATTTCTGACATAGAGAGGATAGTTCAAAGTCATTTGTCTTCTACTTTCTGTTGCTAATGTATCAAAAACGACTGAGCTCTTTCCTGAGCCTGAAAGACCAGTAAATACGATGATTTTTTCTTTTGGAATATTTAAATCGACATTTTTTAGATTATGTTCTTTAAGCCCTCTTAATATGATTTCATCTTTTATTTCTGACATTTTGTCATCCTTTCTGATTTTTTCTTATCTTCTATGCTTCTTTCAGTTCGCTACAAGTCTAGCCACCCCTGAAAGGCATTATTAGTTTAATTACTTATATTATAGTAAATTAAAGCGATGAATTGTTTAAATATTCATAAAACAATAAAGTCTGTCGAGACTTTCTCGACAGACTGATTTAATCAATATATTGATTGTCTTATTTCACTCTTGCACCCATTAATTTATATAGCTTTGTTAATTCGTTGCACGAAAAATCGAGTAGGAGGGAGTGATTAACTCCCGAAAGCCCCATAAACATGGCTGCGAATGGTTCTAAATTTGAAAAATGGAAGCCTTTGAAGCATCTACATACCTTATATTTTGATTTCAAATCAGTTAGCTATCCCATGAACAATCACAGCAGTTACAATCAACAAACCCCAATCAAACATACTGCTAAAAAGCCAAGTAAAATAACGGCAGGAAGATCTGATTTATTTACACGCTTATTAGCAAACAGAGCCAGGCACTGTTCGCCATTAGTGATGGGTGGGAAAAATGTGTCAGTCCCCTGTCATTCTTGTTATCTTTGGGCTAACGTCTAAATACGCATTAATGTGCCATTAGGCTTTGGTAACTCTTGATCTGTTATCTGATTCATTTTACAAAAATGTTCAAAAAATTGTTGTGCCAGCTCTCGTTCCTTTGGGTCCCTTTTCAACGAAACTATATCAAGCAAAATTTGAGCCATCCATGAATTATCAAAATAACGGTATTTACCTGTATTCCAAGTCATTTTTTGGGGGGATTTTTCATTTACATAATATTCCCAAAAAAGCATCTGATCCGATTCCTGTTCTGTAAGTTGGAGTCTGTATTTTGAATGAGCAGGAATAGATCCATCTTCACAAAGCTTACCGATAAAATCTTCATTCACCATATAGACACCTAAGATACGTCTGTCTTTTTCAGGCATGCTGGAATCTATTGCTGTTAACAGGACAGCGCTATTTTGGTGCAAGCGGATGGGTTTGTTTGGTTTCCCCTTGTTATTACCACTTTTTATTACGCCTGAAAAAACCTTCCACTCTGAAAAAGAACTATTCTGTTCTTCTGTGTCACACCAAAAAACCATTTGTGATTCGGGATGAAGTTTATGATTTTTCATAAGTTTTTCATGTTCCAAGCGAAGTTCCTGGTTTTTTCGTTGTAGTTTTTTTTCCTCTTCCTTCTTCAATTCTTCCTCATTTCGTTTCATTTCCTTTTTTTGTATAATTTCTTCGAGTGAATTAGCAACACTTTCATCATGTAGTTTTAGGTGCTTTCCAAATACATCGGGGAAAACAAACTTTTTATTTTCCGATGCGAAATGTATTTCAATACTTGAATCATTATGTTCAACTATACTACCCATGCCAAAACGCTTGTGCGTAACTTTCTTATTGATTAGATTCATTATTCTAGGCCTCCTTGGAGAATAAAAACTCGGTTACTATTAGATAGTTACTTGATAATTTTATTCAACTAACTTACCTTTAAAGCTCACACGACTGTTTGAATTTTTCTTCGGTTTAAAAAAGGATTAAAAAAACGTATCCATAATTCTATCTGCAAAAAAATACAGCGGAATTCGGAATACGATTGAAAAAACAATTATAACATTTATTTTGAAAAATTACAAATTTCTTATTGACAACACAATTTATTTTGAGGTAAAATGTAAGTTTTATTCTCTGCTCTTCCTTGAAATAGCTATGAAATAAAGGCCTCCGAAAAGGCGCGAAACTTCTGGAAAGCCCCTATTAATAACCACTTGATTACCGCTAACTACTCCACCTCTAAAGGAGCGCACTGAAAAAGTAACGTATTTTGAAAGTAGCGAAAATTTTTATCGATACACAGACAATAGAAGAAGCTAACGACCTATATATAGTTGGTCGTTAGCTTCTTTTTCTCTTTAAAAGGACTTTTTCAGTGGCCTCTTATTTAAAACAGTCGGTTTTGTTTCGGTGATTGATTATTTCAATAGCTTCTTTCGCCAATCAAGGCTTTGTTGCTCGATTCTTCTACCATGTTTCTTAAATCAGCCCCAGATGGATTCTGGAATACTCTAAGTCCAAACTCTGGTGCAACAGCAAATAGATGGTCAAAGATATCAGATTGCACAGATTCATACACTGCCCACTGTACCTCATTGGTAAATGCATAAATTTCTATAGGCAACCCGTGTTCACTATGCCCCAGCTGCCTAACCATTAAGCTCATATTCTGATTGATTCCATGGTGATTCTTGAGGTAATTGCTGATATACACCCTAAAAACACCGATATTGGTAAGGGCCCTACCATTCACACGATTGTTCCTATCTATTTCATTTTTGGCATTGTACTCAGTAATTTCCTTTTCCTTTTGAATAATGAAGTCTGAAAGGTAATGAACTTTTATAAATTTCTCAATCATTTCCTCGGTGCAAAACGTGATACTACTGGTATCTATATACAAAGGGCGCTTGATTCGTCGGCCGCCTGAGCTTTGCATCCCTCTCCAGTTTATAAAAGAATCGGAAATAAGGGCATAACTTGGTATCATCGTAATTGTTTTGTCAAAATTTTGAATCTTTACGGTATGTAAAGAAATATCAATAACGTCACCATCTGCTCCATACTTTGGCACTTCAATCCAGTCCCCAACCCGAACCATATCATTGGCCGTTAACTGAATTCCTGCCACTAGTCCTAATAACGAATCTTTAAATACTAACATCAGAACTGCCGAGAGAGCACCAATACCACTTAATAGGATAAGAGGACTCTCCCCTATCAGATTCGAGATAACTAAGATGAACCCGAAAGTCATGATAATAATGTTAACCACCTGAATATATCCTTTAATAGGCTTAACCTTGGATATTTCAAAGGTTTGATAAATATCATTAAGTGCATTAAGTAAGCTTTGAATAAACACTAACCCTACAATAATGATATAGTTAATGGCCAATTTTTCGATAATTGATTGATAGGTTGGAAATGTTGAAGAAAACGAATAAATAATGATCGCAGGAACAATATGGGATAACTTTCGAAAAACTTGTCTATCCAAAATGATTTTACCCCACTTGATTTTGGAGTTTGTAACGATACGAGTAATGATCCTGATCACAATTTTCTTTGAAATATAATTTGCTACGATACAGATAAGTCCTATTAGCAGAATCTTGATTATAATCGAAAGATATTCTACTAATCTAGGATCTAATCCCATATCCAGAAGTAGATTATTAATGAATTGCATCTGTTCTCCTCCGTTCTAGTTTGCATAATAAGCAACTTTACGGGTAAAGTATCCAATCTGTCAATTCCTACTATTTCAATAACGAAAAAATGATGCCTTAGCCCCTGAATTGTAACGTTTCCGTTTACTGGGGTCAGTCAAATGGAAGTGTTCATACGTTGCAGGAAACGTTAAAAGGCAACACCTACAAGGGTTAGTTGCCTTCTTTTAAAATGAGCTACGAGATACACTCGACATGTCCCCAGTGTATGTGGCAACAAATGAGGTGCTGGTGAGTTATTCCTATCCACATGATAAACTTGTTAATTTGCATTTTGTAACTAGCTAAATGGACTACTAGATGGTCATTTTCCATCCTGATAAAGTCAGCCAGCTTTCCTTTTCCTTATAATCAGGCATTATTTTTCCAACAAGGCGCCAGAAGGATCGGTCGTGATTCATATGAACCATATGGCACATTTCATGAACGACTACATAGTCAATTACCTCCTGTGGTGCCATTGCCAGTCTCCAATTAAACGTTAACTGCCGATTTGAATCACAGGTGCCCCAGGTAGTTTGGCTATCCGTAAGACGAACAGAACGTGGCTTTGTTTTGAAGTTCCGCTGATAGGAGGATATACTCTTCTCCACTAAACCCTTGCACTGCTGGTAATAAAATCGTTTTAATGCTTGTTTTATTTTTTCAGTGTCAGACCGCTTTACATAAATATGTAACTTTTCTTCTTTAAACACTACATGGTCTTGCGTTATATTGATATCTTGAAAAATCTCTATTGGATAGGACTTCCCCATATAAAGAAAACTCTCACCATACTCATAGTCCTTTTTTCGCGGTCCTTGCAGCCTATCTTTCATTTCTTTCAATTTTTGCTGAATAAGATCCCACTTATCCTCTAATAACTGAAGCACACTGCCATTAGGTGTCCCTTTTGGAGCTTGAACTTCAATATTTCCATAACTATCTATTATAATCCCTATAGATGTACGATTTTTGTATGTGATTTCAAATCGTATTGTTTCACCTAAGTAGGTATGTATCATGTCATCACCTGTGCCCTTTGATTCTCTGCATCACTATCTCTTTTAAAACTGTGATTTCTGCTTTTTCGAATAAATCTTCAGTAGTCCATGCTATTTAGAGACAGTTCCCTTGTTTCATTTTGATTAAGAAAGATACATATTAATCCCATTAAATCCCATTCAAAAATGATTGAATATATGGGATAGCGGCACCAATGGGTACTCCATTTGCCAGTGAACGGCTGATAAAAATAAATGGGTCATTGCTAGGAAATGCCGTTTTTTCGTTTACTTTTTCATGAAGTGTTTCGATATCATATTCCGTTAAATAAGGAGATAGATATCCGCCTAGAATAAATTCACTGTTCAGAACAAGATGAATATTGTTGATTGAAATGGCTAAATGATCTAAAAAGGTATTCCACCTCTTCACATAAGAAGGAATTCTGGAACGGACTTGTAGAAAAAAGAAATCTAATGTTTCATCATCATCTAGAAGTGCATGAACAGAGCTAATCGTTTCCATGCATCCTTTCTTCCCGCAGTAGCAAGTAGGACCATCAGGAATAATCGTCATATGTTCGACCGTTCCACTATGTCCTTCTTTCCCCATATAAATTTGACTATTTATGATAATCGCACCCCCAAGGTGCGGACCAATCGATAGATAGACTGCATCGCCAATATCATTTCTTACCCACAACTCTGTTGTTGCCGCACACTTAGCATCATGTAAAAACATACATGGATAAGGAAGATACTTTGAAAACACTTCAATATCTAATCCTGTAGCGATTAATATTTTTCCATATGTGATTTTTTCCCCGTCATTTGATGTTAATCCTTGTACCGCAAAACCAATACCTAGAACCTGCTCATCTATCACATCGAGTGACGAGATGAAAGATTGTACTGCTTGACTTAACTCTTTATAATAACGATCTTCATTAGAATAATCCATCGCTAATCTCTCTTGTTGAAAAGCATGACCACGCAAATCAATGGCCAGAATCTGTACGGTCCTCTTCTGAATCTCTACCCCAATGCTAATCCGAGCCTGAGGGAAAATGGCATAAGCTGTTGCACGCCTTCCCACAGAAGATTCAAACTGCCCGCTCTTCTCAATCAATTTTTCCTTTTCCAAACGAACGAGATTCTGGGTGACCGTCGGTAAACTCAAATGAAGCTGATTAGCAATTTCTTGTTTCGAAAGCTTCTCATTTTGAAAAATGAGGTGGTAAATCGATGAATAATTGCTTTTTTTTATATCTTTAAACGTGATGCTATTGTCCATGAAAAAAACACCCCATTTTATAAACTAATTTTATAAAAGCACTTACTTTAACTCTTCAAATATATCACAAGAACGGATACAATCACATCTTTGTCATAAAGTATCTGCCAATTATAGATTTTATATTTATTGACTATAAGAGAAAATCGTTTTATTATGTAAATGTATTTTATAAAAGTATTTTACAAAATAAATTAACAAAAAAGGAATTGGGGAAAATGGGGATTATTGAAAAAATGAGATTAGACGGAAAGAAGATTTTTGTAACAGGCGGGGCAAGAGGGATTGGTAAAAGTGTCGCAACAGCTTTTGCTGAAGCAGGAGCAGATATAGCGATTGTGGACCTGGATATTGAGGAAGCCACAAAGACAGCTCAGGAACTTGAAAAAAATAATGGGATCAAGTCCATTGCCATCAAGACAGATGTCACCAACCCAGCAGAGGTAGATGCCATGATCGAAACCATCCTAGAAGCATTTGGACGTTTAGATGTTGCTTTTTGTAATGCTGGAATCTGCATGAATGTGCCAGCAGAGGAAATGACCTATGAACAGTGGAAAAAAGTCATTGATATTAATCTTACCGGTGTATTTTTAACAGCACAAGCAGCGGGAAAAGTCATGTTAAAACAAGGTGGCGGTTCGATTATTAATACGGCTTCGATGTCAGGACATATTGTCAACGTGCCGCAACCACAGTGCTCGTACAACGCATCTAAAGCAGGTGTCATCCAGTTAACCAAATCGCTGGCAGTAGAATGGGCAACAAGAAATGTACGGGTAAATTGTATTAGTCCAGGATATATCGGAACAGAACTCACCTTAAATTCTCCAAACTTACAGCCATTGATCGAACAGTGGAATGAAATGGCACCGCTTCACCGAATGGGTAGACCAGAAGAACTTCAGTCCATTTGTGTTTATCTGGCAGGAGACACTAGCAGCTTTACTACAGGATCTGACTTTATCATCGATGGAGCTTTCACTTGCATTTAATAGATTAATAATTCGGGAGGACGTATCTATGAATTACTTACTCGGTACAGATATCGGAACATCTGGTACCAAAACAATCCTAATGGACACGGAAGGAAATTTAATTGCTCAAGATTTACAAGAATACGATGTGCTAACCCCAAAACCATTATGGGCAGAGCAGTGGCCGGATGTATGGCTGGATGCAACGAAAATATCGATTAAAAACACGGTACAAAAGTCAGGAATACCTGCGGGGGAAATCCGTGGAATCGCCATTAGCGGGCTTTATGGAGGTTCAGGAATTCCATTGGACGAAAACATGGAACCAGTTAGGCCGTGCATGATTTGGATGGACCGAAGAGCCGAAGCGGAAACAAAGTGGGTCTTAGATCATATTGGAGAAGAAAAACTCCGCGAAGTTACCCATAATGGAGCTGACCCCTATTACGGCTATACCAAAATGTTATGGATGAAAAATCACGAACCGGAAAATTGGCAGAAAACCAGGCTCTTTCTCCCGCCGAACGATTATGTAATCTATAAACTGACCGGACAAATTGCCATTGATTATTCCTCTGCAGGAAATATCGGCGGGATTTTTGATATGAATAACCGAACCTGGTCTAAAGAAATGATGGATGCGATGGGAATTCCGCTGTCGATGATGCCGGAGAACATAGTGGAATCAACTGATATTGTCGGTGGATTGACAAAAGAAGCCGCGGCGGAGTTAGGCCTTTTGGAAGGAATGCCTGTGATCGCCAGTGGGATTGACAGCGGTGCTGCCAATATCGGCCTAGGCGTATTTGAACCTGGTATTTATGCAGCGGCCATTGGAACTTCGATGTGCGCATCCTTAATTTCTGATCAACCAGTGAAAGGGAAAGATCTGATTGTTTGGCCGTATTTATTTGATGCGAAAAGACTTTCCTATTATTTTGCCGGAGGGGCTACAGCTGGAGCGATTGTAAAATGGTTCCGTCAGACGATGTGTCAATATGAATTGGAAGCAGAAAAAGCGGGCGGAAAAAATGCCTATGATGTGTTAAATGAACAGGCCACAGACATTCCTGTTGGAAGCGAAGGGTTGATTGTCCTTCCTTACTTTATGGGAGAAAGAAGTCCTATTTGGGATTCTGATGCAAAAGGTACCATCGTGGGACTTTCATTGGCACATACAAAGGCTCATATTTATCGTGCCTTCCTGGAAGCGGTTGCCTTCTCTCTGCGAGATGCTATTGAAGCGACCGGAGAAAATCTAGGCGAATATATCCTACTTGCCGGTGGTGTAACAAAATCAAAATTGTGGCGACAAATCTTTGCTGATGTCACAGGCTATCCTGTGGTCTGCCCGATTCATGATGTAGAAGCAAATATGGGTGATGTCATGCTTGCTGGAATTGGTACAGGTCTTCTTTCTTATGAAGATGTGAAGAAATGGCAGGTTCTCGATCAGAAAGTCATGCCAAATAAGGAGAATCATCGGAAATATAATGACTATTACCAAGTTTATAAATCAATCTATCAAAACTTAAAGTCTAATATGAAAACGTTGACAAAACTTTCTACAACATGATTCGAGCATATGCTATACCCATTTTACAATAAGGATATGTGATAACAATGAATAAATGGAAAAAAAGAATTGGATACGGGGCGGGCGACTTCGCCTGCAACCTCGTATTTAGTACAATGGCATCTTACCTGTTGTTTTTTTATACAGATGTCTTTGGCATCACCGCAACCGTTGCTGGTACCTTAATGTTAGTAACCAAAATCATTGATGCCTTTGCCGATACCGGTATGGGATTATTGGTTGACCGGACTCGCACTAGATGGGGACAAGGAAGACCCTACTTCATAATCGGAGCTATTCCGTTTGCTGCCTTTACGATCATGACCTTTATGGTTCCGGATTTCAGTATGTCAGGAAAAATTCTCTGGGCGTATATCACATATTGCTTGTTGAATATTGCTTATACGGTGGTTAATATTCCATTAAATACGATTGTACCGAGGTTAACTTCCGATAACCACGAGCGAAACTGGTTAGTAACGACTCGTATGATTTGCGCGTTAATTGGAACCGCTTTAGTTATGTCGATTACGCAGCCAATGGTGAATTTCTTCGGTCAAGGAGATAACCAAAAAGGGTATTTCATTACGATGACCATTTATGGCATTGTCGCAGTGCTCGTATTTGTGTTTACCTTCATGAATACGAAAGAGGTGGTTCCGCCAACCGTTCAACCAGGGAAATCTTCTTTTAAACAGGATTTTAAAGGATTGACTGGCCCTGCCGTTATTTTCTTTATCTTGAATTTTCTCTATTTTGGCCTTTTTGTCATTAGAAATACAACCGTTATCTACTATTTCACGTATAATTTGGGCCGTACGGATTGGCTGATGTTTGTAGGACTTTTCGGTATTCTCTCTGGTCTGCCAATACTGCTAATATTGCCCTGGCTGCAGAAGAAAATGCCGAAGAAAAATGTATTGCTTTTAAGTACAGTTATTTATATTGTTGGAGATTTTGTCATTTATTTTGGCAAGTCATCACCTGTCTTGTTGATTGCCGGTTTAGCAATTACCGGGCTTGGAATCTATGGCATCTTCGGCACCACTTTTGCGATTCAGCCAGATGTTATTGATTATTCAGAGTACAAAAATAATCGAAGTATTGCGGGGATGATTGCCGCTTTCCAAGGATTTTTTGTAAAAGTAAGCCTAGGCCTTGGAAGTGCACTTGTAGGCGTTATTTTGAAAATGGGCGGTTATATTCCGAATGGTAAACAAACTGAAACCGCTTTAAATTATATTGAAATGAGCTTTATCTGGATACCACTTGTCATCTGTGTACTAATCGCAATTACCATGATTCCCTACAAACTCGATGATAAACGGGCAGAAATGGACGTAGAACTTGAACGCCGCCGATCAGGCGCAGTGCCCATTCAAAATATTAGGTGATCCATATGGACAGCTCTTTTGCAAAAATATCATAATTTAAGAAGAATGATATAAATCGAATATCCCCGACTAATCGGTATAACTTAAAAAGAAGTAGAGAGCAATGTCTCTCTGCTTCTTCTTACTGTTATCCTCTTTTATAGATTTTACCTTACATAGAACGTCATACGTATGAAATCTATTACTACTAAAGTAGTTATAAGGATGAAGTTTTGAAAACGTGAAATTCAGAGAAGTGTCTTAAAACACATTAGCCAGAATACCCACTTACACCCTCTTCTTATTTTGCTGTTGCTTAACAGTTTCATATAAATCCAGGATTTTTTTGGTCTCAAGTGAGGAAATCATAGCAGCATAGTTCAGTTCAACAGGTCTACCAAAATGAGATTTCTTCGTTACCACAGCGAAGATCGGATCAATGTCGATGTTAGAAAAATAGCCTCAAAACGGTGGATAGGTTCTAAATCAAATAATTCTTGTAGTCCAAATAAGCTTCCTTGCCGTATAGTAGTCATAGGGAGTCTTCCTCCAGTCTTATAAGTTTGTTGTGATGACTACTTATTTCTATACTCTTTTTTTGTTCCTTAGAGTCCTTGAGGCTCTAAGAGTGAAATTGATTCAATATTAATTTTTTTAATAGCAGTGTTTTGGTAAAATTAGAAAAGGTGTTATTCCGTATGCATTACACCTTAACTGTACAGTTCTTTATCGAATCAAGGGCCGTCAATGATCATGTGCGTTAAACATTCCCAATAATCAAACAACTTACATTATTAAAATAATTACCTTTTAGGAAAACCCCTAAAGATGAAAGGAGATGAAACACATTGGAGAAATTTAAGAAACCTTCAATATTAATTACATTGGTCTATACATTCGTTTATTATTTGTTGATTATACTGTGGCCAACAAACCTATTAGGAATTGGATTAATTGCAATTTTAGGTCCATTGATTGCAATTACGTTTATAGGTATAGCAAGTTATCATATACAGGAAAAAGAGGAGAAAAGATTTTGGCTCATTCTCTGCCTCGCATTATTTAGTCAATTTATTGGGGAATTAATATGGAGATACAACCAGTTTGTTTTAAACGAGTACAACCCATTCCCAGGTTGGGATAATTTATTTTATGCCATGTTTAGCATTATATACAGTATTGCTGTAATTTATAAAATATTTACGAAAAAAGTGCAATATCGAACCATTCAACTTTTTTTTAATTCCTTTATATTTATGACTGTGTTAACAACAATATCGTGGGTTTATTTCTTGAAACCATTTTTACATAATTCTGAAATATCCACTTTTAAACTCATTATCTCTGTAACTTATCCGGTAGCTATTTTAGGGGTTTTGTTTAGTATTGCGTTGCTTTTCTTTTTTAATAAAGGGATTTTTTCGTCTAAAGTCATATTTTTAAATGGTATTGCAATGATTATTTACACCATTGTAGATTGTTTTTGGTTATTCTATTCAATTACTTCTACATTTGATCTTTTGTCACCTTTAAACCCAGTATGGAATTTCTGTCTATTATTAATAGGTATATCAAGTTTTTATTCTGTCAAGATGGAGGATAATCTATCACAAGAAAAAAAAGAGCATGAAAAACCGTTCTACAGACTGTTTAATATATTACCGTATTTTAGTTTGCTGATTTTCATCATTCTTGGTATGACCAAAAAAGAAGATTACTCAAGTTTTGTAATAGGTGGAGCATTTATTCTGTTATTTATTGTCATTCGACAAGTCATTACAATTTTTGAAAATGAGTCCTTAGTTCGTCAACTTAAAATAAGAACAGAAGAACTCGAAATGACCCAACTCGAACTGATTGAACTAAAAAATATTGCAGAGAAACAAAGCTGGATAAAAACAAAAATTGCTGAAATCGCTACGATGTATTCAGGGATAGCTGATTTAAACTCTTTAGCAAATCTGTTCATATCAAAAGTCACGCCTATGGTTGAAGGATCTTATGGGGTTTTCTATATAAAAAATGAAGAAGGAACTGAAATAAATTTCCAAAAAATAGCTGCTTATGCTTATAATCAACAGAACATTGGTGCAGAGAGCTTTCGTTTAGGAGAGGGACTTGTAGGACAGTGCGCATTAGAGAATCGTATGATTCTGCTAGACCGAGTGCCTGAGAATTATATTAAAATTACTTCTGGTCTAGGTATTGCATCACCATCAGCCATTTTGATTATACCAGTAAAATTTGAAGGAGAAGTTTTAGCTGTTATTGAATTAGCTTCATTTAAATCGTTTAATACTGAAGAACAAATGCTGCTAAAAGAATTAATGGACAATCTCGGTGTCAATATAAACAGTATACTAAGAAATATGAAGTTTAAAAAGCTACTCCAAGAGTCACAGGCTTTAACAGAAGAACTGCAAAGCCACTCTGAAGAGCTTCAATTGCAGCAAGAAGAGTTAAAAACAGTTAATGAGCAACTTGAAGAACAAATTGAACAGTCTGAACAGAAGACAAAAGAGGTAGAGAAAGTAAAAAGCATTCTTGAAGAAAAAGCTGAACAGTTAGCCATTAGTTCTCAATTTAAATCAGAATTTCTTGCTAATATGTCCCACGAGCTACGCACACCGCTCAATAGCTTACTTATTCTAGCCCAAATGCTAGCTGAAAATGCCGATCGAAACCTGACTTCAAAACAAGTCAATTATGCGGAAACCATTTTTTCTTCAGGAAACGATCTGTTACATTTAATAAATGACATTTTAGATATAGCAAAAGTGGAAGCAGGGAAAATGGAAATTAATATTAATGAAGTATTAATTAGCGACGTTAAGGATTTTGTGAAAGCACAATTTACCCCTGTTGCACGTAAGAAAAATATAGAGTTCAACATTCTTCTTGATTCTAATTTGCCCAAAACGATTCATACCGATAAACAGCGTTTACAGCAAATTTTGAAGAATTTATTATCGAATGCATTTAAATTTACCAACCATGGTTCTGTTTCATTCATCATTGAAAAAGTAAAAAAAGAGTCACGTACAAACTTGCAGACGTTAACTCATTTAGACATTGAACTTGCATTTTCCGTTAAGGATACGGGAATTGGCATACCGGCAGAAAAGCAGGGCATTATTTTTGACGCTTTTAAACAAGCAGATGGGACCATTATCCGCAAATATGGCGGAACAGGATTAGGACTTTCCATTAGCCGGGAAATCTCTCACTTATTAGACGGCTTTATTGAAGTTGAAAGTACAGTGGGCCAGGGAAGTATTTTCTCTTTATTTTTACCGAATCAAAAAAATATAAACACAAATAGATTATCTCTAGCTGAAGCAGAGGTGGCTACGGACCTTTTTGAAGAGTCTAGTTCCGCAACATCGGCCCCATCTGGGACTCGATTACAAGATGGTAAACCATGGATACGATTGCTTGAAAGAAGGGAATTGTTAGAGGGAAGAAAAATACTTTTAGTTGATGATGATATCCGAAATATATTTGCATTATCATCAGCACTTGAAAGTTATCAAGTTGAAGTATTGTTTGCGGAAAATGGAGAGGAAGGTATCGCAATTTTACAAAGTAATCCAGACATCGAACTAATTCTCATGGATATTATGATGCCTAAGATGGATGGATTCCAGACAATTCAATTCATACGACAAATTCCTGAATTCAATAATCTTCCTATTATTGCACTTACAGCGAAGGCAATGAAATATGATCGAAATCAATGTATTGATGCAGGTGCTTCAGATTATATTAGTAAGCCAGTAATCATGGAACAATTATTATCTATTATGCACGTATGGCTTTACAAATAGGTCAATGAATACAGGGAAAATAATAAAATTAAGACCTTTTATGTTTAATTGATAGAAACATAAAAGGTCTTTTTATATACCTCATTTACTTATGGTACGGTTCACCGCAATGAATCTAAATGAGGTTGTTAGTCTTAACCAGTCTCATCCACGCTTATCGATAGAAATAGCATAATTAACAGCTATCCTCTGTAAATGTAAAACGTTTTATAAAAGCATACAAAAAGCCGATTCCTACAAACTGTATAAATCGGCATTCGTTTTATAATTACCTTGAAGTATAACCTCATATGCACGAATCGTTGTACCTGTAATATAAGAAGATAAGTCAGATACTATCCAAAGACTCGCTTGCGCAATTTCATTAGCTTGACCAAAGCGATTTAACAAACTTAATTGTAGTGCGTATTCTGCTTCATTTAGAACAAATTGTTCAAGTGCACCGCGTAGCCTTGGTGTATCGATGGCACCTGGTGCTACAGAGTTTACACGAATATTGAAAGGAATTATTTTCAAACAATAATTCCCTACGTTTTTATCATTTTCACTTTAAATTCGATTAAATTCACTAATCCATCGTACGAATAAATTACACGCTTACTTTTCGTAAGTCAATTTACTTGCAAACTCTTTGAGATTATTTAAAATAAGAAAGGTAAATTGATACAATTAGGAGGATTTTATTATGACATTCCAAGCAAAAGATTTCCGTACAGCTGAACACGAAATTGCAGACTTATTTTTAAATCGTTGGTCTCCACGTGCTTATGCTGACAAACCAGTAGCAGACGACGTATTAAATCGACTATTCGAAGCAGCTCGTTGGGCTCCTTCTTCAGGTAATAACCAACCTTGGCGCTTCATCGTCGCTAAAACTGAAGCTGACCGTGAAAAATTCCACCCAATCTTAATGGAAGGAAACTTAGTATGGGCTAAAAATGCACCAGTATTAGTATTAGTCGTTTCTGATAATACAAAAGGTTCAAATGAATTCGATGCTGGCACGGCTTGGGGATTCCTTTCATTACAAGCAGCTAAAGAAGGGTTAGTCACTCACCCAATGAGCGGTATATACAAAGATGTAGCAAAAGAAGCATTAAAAATTCCCGAAAACTTTGATGTACAATTAGCGATCGCAATCGGGTACAAAGGTGAAAAAGAAATGCTTTCTCCAGAATTACAAGATCGTGAAACACCATCAGGTCGTCGCCCATTAGAAGAAATCGTATTTGAAGGTTCTTTCAAATAATTTTAATATAATCAAAACGTCCTCACTTTAGGGCTGACCATAAAACGATACATATAAAAACACCTTCATATTTAATTCGGGTATCGTACCTAAAATTAAATATGAAGGTGTTTTTTATTGGTGAATTCAACCTCGCTCTGGACAGACTTCACCCTTGTTGAGGTTGTCTTTTTTTCAGCATCTGCATCACTTCCACTCCGCAGATAATCTGTTTGGCTGTTCGAAACATTTTTAATCCTAAAATTGAAGTTATCGTGCTAGAAGAAGTTATATACGAAATATTAAATCCCAAGTTTAATAAACAAAAACTTAAAGTATAAAATAAGCCGTTCAGCTTTTATACCAACGGTTTATTTTAAAAACCTCATTTACTTATGATACGGTTCATCACCATTAATCCTAAAAAACCCTGCCATACGGCAAGGTTTTAGCATTAATCTTTTAACTTAAGCTCAGTAACAACTTCCACATGACTCGTCTGCGGAAACATATCCACAGGCTGCATGCTCTCCACCTTATAAAGCTTGCTCAACTCCTGCAAATCCTTCGCCAATGTCGACGGATTACAAGATACATACACAATCTTCTTCGGTTTTACTTTCATCATAGTGCGTAATAATGCTTGGTCACATCCAGTTCTTGGTGGATCGACAACAATGACATCTGGTCTGAAGCCTTCTTTGACCCAACGAGGCATGACGTTTTCGGCTTTGCCTACTTCGTAGTGGACGTTGTTTCGGTTGTGTTTTTTGGCGTTTTTCTGGGCGTCATCGATCGATTCTTTGATGGTGTCCATGCCGCGAACTTCTTTGGCTTGATCGGATAGCCAGAGGCCGATTGTGCCGACTCCGCAATAAGCGTCGACGACTTTTTCTTGGCCTGTTAGGGCTGCTACTTGCTTTACTTCGTTGTAAAGTTTGACCGTTTGGACAGGGTTCAGCTGGAAGAAGGTTCTAGCTGATAGTTCGTAAGATAGGTCACCGAGTGTTTCATTGATGATTCGTTCTCCTGCTAGGTGAATCGTTTTGTCGCCAAAGATGACCGATGTATTGCGGTCATTCACATTTTGGACGAGTGATTTCACTTCTGGTAGTTGATCGCGAATTTGCTTGATGAGTTCGTCTTTTCTTGGAATTTCATTTGTTCTTGTGACTAAGACGACTTGGACTTCTCCTGTTTCGAAGCCGACACGTGTGATCACGGTGCGGATTACACCTTTTTTCTTCCGCTCGTTATAAATCGAGATATCTAGGTTCTTTAAGATTTTCTTCACAGTACGTGTGACTTTATTGGTTGATTTATGCTGAACTAGACAGTTTGGAATATCGATTAGCTGGTGTGAGTCGGTACCGTATAGTCCGGCGATGATCTTGCCTTCTTTCATGCCGACTTGGAATTGGCTTTTGTTTCGGTAGTTCCATGGATCTTCCATGCCGATCGTTTCTTTAATGTTTAATGATTCAATGGGAACTCTTAGGTAGCGTTCCATCGCTTGAACGACGATGTCTCGTTTTTCAACAAGCTGCTGGTCATAGCTAAGGTGCTGAAGCTGGCAACCGCCGCATTGTTCATAGACCGGACAAGGTGCTGCAACCCGGTGTGGTGATGCTTTGCGGATTTGTTTAATTTTTGCTTGGGAAAATTTCGTATCTACTTTTGTTGCAATGGCGACGATTTCTTCACCAGGTAATGCACCAGGGACGAAGACGACTTTTTTCTTAAAATAACCGACTCCTTCGCCGTTAATGCCGAGTCGTTTTATCGTTAATGGGAAAGTTTGGTTGACTTCTAGTTGTTGATCTTGAGTTTGGCTCATTTCTTTTCACTCCGTTTTTCCGTACTTCTCCATAAATAGAGGGAGGCATAGCTTAAATAGGGCGACCAGTTTTCGCTATATTTGAGCATTTCTTCTTTGGTCGGCTTTTGCGGTAAATTATATAATTGCTGCAAAGCCCTTTGGATGCCAATATCAGCGACTGGAAACAAATCTGGCCTTCCAATGCCAAATAGCAGGAAGTTTTCTGCCGTCCAATTGCCAATCCCTCTTATTTTTACGAGTGTATCGATGATTTCCGTGTCTGTTTTTTCTGCTAGTTGTTTTAAATGTAACTCTCCAGTGGCTATCTTCTCTGATAAACCAATCACATACTCTGCTTTTCGCGTGCTGAATTGAATGTCACGCAATTCTTCCACCGTTAGTTTGGCTGCCTGTTCCGGTGTCGGAAAAAATGGTACACCATCTATTTCAAAGCCGAATGTTTTTACATAGCGTTCTGTTAGTGTATGGGCAAAGGAGAGGTTCAATTGTTGATGGATGATGCATCTCACAAGACAGCTATAATAATCGAAGTCTAACACAATGGGTGTGCCGCGATGCTCGGTAAATAATGCCTGTAGGTCTGTCTCTTGAAAATGCGTTGTGATTTTTGATAATGGCTCATGAAAATGGAATATTTTCTTCACTCTCTCAAGTGCCGCTTCCTTATATTCATTTTGCTCCCCTTGCAAAATAAACATAGGGTTGTCCGTATTGCCGATACTTTGAATGTGAACGATAAGTGGTGTTTCTTCTATATATAGCGGTACCTTAATCGTCCGCTCTTGAAAATCAATGACATGTAATGGATCTAGGCTTAAGCGATCAAGCACTAAATCAAAATTATAAGGAGCTTCTACCCGTATCGTTTCCTTCCACATACTATCTTCCTTTAACAGTTTTCCACGTATTATAGCATATATGCGATACGATGCGGTAGCGGTGGGCAAGAACTAGAACATGGTTAGTAGATAGACCGTATCGATTTAATGATAATAGATATATTGGAGGCTCTGAAGCACGATAAAGTCTTTGGTGAAACATATGTCAAAAAAAGCTCTTTCTCCCTTAAGAAGAATGAGCTTTTCCCTTATTCTTTAATCTTCAATCCCATCAACGCAGCAAAACCAATGGCTTGCTCTGATGAAACCTCGCAGCCTTTAAGATCATCAAGTGATACGCTTATTTGCTGAAACCGGCAGCTACTTAGATCCACACCTTTCAAAGATGTTCCGATAAAGTTCGCTTCATTTAAATCACATTGCCTGAAAGCTACTTTGTTGAACTTTGCTTCAAATACGTCCACATTGCAAAGCGAACACGAATCAAACATAACCTGTTTTAATTTCGCAAAGCCAAAATTACTTAAGTTTGCATGACAATTTTCGAACCGAACATTGCCTAATGTTGCATCTGAAAGATTCAGTCCTAGTATTTTCGATTCCTTGAATTCAACGCGATGAATAATTGCATCACTAAAGTCTGTATTAGATAGGTTACACTTTTCAAAAATCACATCTGTTAATTCAATATTGCGGAATGACACATCGACAAAGGTCACATTTTTAAATATCACTTGTTCAAATCTGATTCGATGGATATCTTCCCCAATGATCGAGCAATCGCTTATGATGCACAATTCATAATAAGGCTCGTCGTCCATTACGTGAAAATCTGTTGGAGTTAAATCATAAGGAATCTTTGGTTGTTCGATTTTAAATGTAGTAGCCATCCTATCACCTTTTGCTTCCTTTTTCCAACAAGAATAGCACATAATTGATTGTTCTTCTAATAAAATCTTCCTAAGGGTTAGACCCTTAATACAGCATCGGGTTCTCCAATTGCTGTTCAATCATCAAATCATCCAAGCTCTTAAACGTGTAGCCTTTCTTTTTCAAATCAGTAATAATCGAATCCAGCGCTTCGGCGTTATCTTTTGATACAGTATGTAGCAAGAGAATCGCACCAGGATGAATCTGCTTCATCACTTCACTATAAGAATAGTTTGCTCCTTTTTGCTGATCGACAATCCAATCTTTAAAGGCAAGAGACCAGAAGATATGTGTATATCCTTCTTGATTGGCGATGGCCATTGTCCGCTCACTAAAAATCCCCCGAGGTGGGCGTAAATAGTTCATCGTTTTCTGCCCTGTAATTCGCTCAGTTTCTTCCTTTACTTTCTGCAATTCATTTCGAATGGCTTCATCCGTTTTTGACGTCATATCTGGATGGCTCCAAGAATGATTGCCGACGATATGCCCTTCCTTCACCATTCTTACAACCAATTCTGGCGTTGTTTTCAAATAATGCCCCGTCACGAAAAACGTTGCCGGCACATGTTGTCGGCGCAGGATATTTAGAATATTAGCTGTATATCCATTTTCATAGCCATTATCAAAGGTTAGATAAATATTCTTTTTGGCTGAGCTTCCTTTATATATGGCACCATGCTTCTTCATCATTTCATCAAGCTTGGCCCCCGCTTGTGCTGGCTGCTCATTTTTCCCTTTATTAAAGCCCCAATGATTAGGTGCATTCGAGATTGTCGCGAGAGCTTCCAGCTGGGTGACAAAAAACAACATCAGCACCATTGGTACGATCATTAGCCTCTTCATAATTCCGCTCCTTTGCTCTTTTTTACTTAGTGTTTGAGCCAGGATTGAAATTATACGAAGTGGAATTTGGAAAAAAATCTAGGTTTCGGCATATATCTGTACAAAGGGGGAGTTTGTATGGCTTTGTGGTGGGTTATAACCATTGGCTTCATCATCATTTTAGGAATTATCGGAGCAATTTTTATCTATTTCCTAAGGAGCGGTTTGAAGAATGAAGAATTTGTAGAACCACCTTTTCATGCTTATGTAGAAAATACGGAAGATAAACAAGAGGTTGATGGAAACGACCCAAAATGATCAGGTTATGACGACTTAGGAAATTTGGATAACAAAGCAAATTTTTGGAGCCAAGTTTGACCCTAATGAGACAAATCTTGGCTCTGTTTGATTTGCAGTCCGCTTATTTATGCTGAAACACCGGTTTGCGTTTTTCAATGAATGCTAAAATGCCTTCTCTGCTATCCTCTGTTCGAAAAATCTCGACAAACAATTCCGCCTCTAATTGAAGTCCTTCGTCCATCGAAGTATCATAGCCTTCATCAATGGCTTGCTTAATCCTCGATATTGATTGCAAGGAGTTTTTGGCGATTTTAGCTGCGAGATTTTTTCCTGCAATTAGGCCGTGTCCTCTTGTAACGACACGATTAACGAGGCCGATTTTTTCCGCTTGTAGTGCGGATATCGGGTCACCTGTCAGCATCATCTCCTTCGCTTTCGCTGTTCCTATGAGACGAGGTAATCTCTGTGTACCACCGCCACCTGGGAATAAGCCAAGTTTCACTTCAGGTAATCCGATTTGAACATGTTCCTCGGCGATGCGAATATCACAAGCGAGCGCCAGCTCACAGCCACCACCGAGAGTTATCCCATTTAAAACAGCGATGGTCGGCTTTGGACATGTAGCGATCAGATCCAGCGCCTCATGGCATTCTATAATTTGCTGTTTGATATTCTCATCGCCGAACATGTCGGGGAATTCTTTAATATCTGCTCCTGCTGCAAACGCCGTATAGCCGGATCCCGTTATAATAACCGCAACCGTCTCAAAATCATGCTTAATATCTGTATAGACTTCTTTTAAATCTCTGAAAACTTGTCTGTTGATCACGTTCAAAGGGGGATTCGTTATCGTAATAATCGCTAGTTTGTCTTCCTTTTCAACCTTCACAAATTGCGCCATTTACTTAGATCACCTCTTCTTCGGTTTAGTCAGACTCGCATTAGCATGACATCCCAGGGTAGATACACATAATTTCCATATGTCCAAGCCAATTTCCTTCTACATATATGATTTGAATTCGCTCAACCTGTGTTTAATGACAAGAAATTTGTTTAATTTATTATCAAGACCTAAATTGTAAGAAGTCATAAAAAATAAAGGGTGGTACATATTAGTCATATAATATGTACCACCCTTTTACTTCTTGTTCAACAATCGCGCCCGATCGGAACAAGATAAAACTCCTTTCTCTTTCTGCCTTTTTAACATAAGTAAGGAATAAGTCCAAGATTTTCAATGCAACAAAATATCCTTTTTGATATTCAATATAACTTTTGCTAACAGTACAGGCAATTTAGATCATTGGAAATGATCCCGTTATTTTTCTTATTCAAAATGGGTGTTTTCTTGTTTAATTTGATCTATTCTCTTTTTTCCCCATTCATACATCATCTCAACGATTGGTAATAACGTCATCCCTAGTTCAGTCATTGAATATTCGACTTTCGGAGGAATTTCTGGAAACACTTCTCTATGAACAATTCCATCTTCCATCAGTTCGCGTAATTGGTTTGTTAATATCTTATGAGATATTTTCGGAAAAAGTCTTTGAAGTTCACTGAAGCGATGTGGTCCTTCTACACCTAAATGCCACAAAATAACAACTTTCCATTTCCCACTAATAATCGATAAGGTAAGTTCTTTTTCACAATGATAATTCTGATTTAATATTTTCTCTTTAATTTCTTCTCTTAATGTATCTGACATAGGGAGTTAACTCCTTTTCTTATAATAGTAACCTTTTGGTAACCTCCGCACAAAAAAGTGCATTCTTCACAATGTAGAAAAACATAAGTAGAATGAAGTTAGTCTTAAAGACAAATCTTTATCTATTTTAGGCGGCAAACATTTATGAGTAAAACAGCATTATTAATTATATCACCCGAACAATTTTATCAAACTCACCTTACTTAATTATTAAAATGTTTTAGTTTAATACACTTTATTTCGTCTAAAATAAAACTATCATCTAAAGGAGCAAAAAACATGCAAACAATCGCAGGAAAAGTGGCGTTAATTACAGGAGCAGGGCGTGGAATTGGTCGCGCAACAGCAATAGCTTTTGCCAAAGAAGGTATTCACGTAGGTCTTGTTGGACGTACACTTGAAAATTTACAACAAGTAGCAGAGGAACTCAAACAGTATGATGTGAAGGTAGCATACGCTTCGGCAAATGTAGCGGATTTAGACTCTATTACCACAGCGGTTGAATCAATTCGTGGCGAGCTTGGAGCAATCGATATATTAGTAAATAATGCTGGCATTTCAAAATTCGGTAATTTCATGGATTTAACGCCTGAAGAATGGACAAATATTATCGATGTCAACGTAAAAGGTGTGTACTATACAACACGTGCAGTATTACCGGAAATGATAGAGCGCAACACAGGCGACATCATTAATATCTCATCAACAGCTGGTCAAAAAGGTGCACCCATTACAAGTGCATACTCGGCTTCAAAAGCTGCAGTGATCGGACTAAGTGAGTCATTAATGCTTGAAGTACGTAAGAAAAATATTCGCGTTACAACGTTAACGCCAAGTACGGTTGCAACAGATATGGCTGTTGAGCTAAACTTAACAGACGGCAATCCAGAAAAAGTGATGCAAGCAGAAGATTTAGCAGATTTAATGGTTGCACAGCTAAAACTTCATCCACGAGTTGTATTAAAACATGCTGGACTTTGGTCGACGAACCCTTAATTGAATTATTCGAAATATCAAGGCGCTATCCGATGTATTTTAGATGGCGCCTTTCTTTTTTAGAATAATAAGTTCTAATAGGGGTACTGCCATCCCGCCTATCTCATGCATGGCATCACGAGCATTGGTATTAATGACATTTGTGTAGTAAGAAGAAAATTATAGTTTTTAGTGTATTGCTGCTCTTTCCTGTTACATCTAAATACTTCATCACAGGCACTACAGGCCTACCACCTTTATCAAGAAGCATATACCTTTTCTTATTACCATAAGTAATCTAGATTGAATGGTCTTTATCTGCATCAAAATTTGATGGTGTACTAGAATTTGTTAGTGTGTTGCCTAATACCCTTTCAGTAAACGGCATAAAGTAATTAAGTATTAGCCCCCCTAAACAAACAGTTAATAGCGTTCCAATACCAATTGGTCCATCGAATATCATTGCCAGTATCAAGCATACGAGGTAAATGAATGTTCTCGAAAACAGTATATTTGTTCTAGTTAATTCTTTTATTATTAATGTTAATCGGTCAATTGGAATCGGCGCAAAATTCGTGTGTAAATAAATGGCTGTTCCTAAACCTATAACAACTAAGCCAATCAAAAAACAAGCAAGCTTGTAAAACCATAATTCGGGTGTTATCAAATTGTGTAATAAAAAAAGCCATATATCGATACTAACGCCAGTAATAAATGCTGTTAATAACCCCAAAACTTCTGGTCTTTGTCTTATTAATAACGAATTACAACAAATCAATATGAAAGCTATTATTATTTCCCAACTTCCTACAGTTAGGCCAAGGTTTATGGATAAACCGACCAATAGTGCATCAAAAGGTGATGTTCCAAGGTCTGATTGTATAGTCAATGCAATTCCAAAGGTTAATATTAAAATCCCTAATACAAACAGACCATATTTTGCTTTACTCTGATTTTTCATGATGTTTTTATAGATAATTCTTTCACCATTAAAATATGTGGGATTCCATCTTCCATAAACATATTAGATGAAGTCTGATAACCAATTTTTTGATAAAAACCCTCTGCTTGCGTCTGTCCGTGTAATTTAACTTTGGATACTCCCTTTTTAGCAGCGCTTTCTTCCAATGCTTTAATAATTACTTTTCCTAGACCATATTTACGATATGGCTTTAAAATACAAATTCTTTCTAATTTTCCTAAGCCATCAACAACTCTTATTCTGCCCGTTCCCACTGGTTGTTCATTGTAAAAAACTAATATGTGTTCGCATCGTCCATTAAGTGCGTCAAATTCATCAAATTCATCCTCTAGTGGTACGCCTTGTTCCACAACAAATACTTCTTTTCTGATATAGAATGCCGTTCTTAGATCATTTTCCACCGTTATTTTTTTTACTTCCACTTATCTTCGCCCTTTCTGGATTTATTTTCTTAGACAAGTCATAATTAAAATAAGTCAATATACAAAAGTATATATGAAAATATTTTTGTTGTAAATACAACAAAAATGGAGGCGGTTATATGCAAGAGATCCTTCGTGAAATAGGAATGATAGCCAGAGCATTGGATTCTATCAGTAATATCGAATTTAAAGAATATGAGCTTACAAAAGGACAGTATTTGTATTTGGTTCGAATATGTGAAAATCCGGGGATTTTTCAAGATAAGTTGGCAGAAATGATAAAAGTAGATCGAACAACAGCAGCTCGCGCCATAAAAAAACTTGAAATACAAGGTTTTATAGAAAAGAGAGAAGATGATCATAATAAAAAAATAAAAAAATTATTTCCAACAGAAAAAGGGAAGAACGTTTATCCCTTTTTAAAGCGAGAGGGAGATTATTCTAATAAAGTTGCGCTGTCTGGATTCTCCCCTGAAGAAACAGAAACAATTTTCCAGCTTCTTCAAAGGGTTGGAAAAAATATAGAGGTAGACTGGGATCTGGTAAAAAAGGGGAAAAAGAGAGAATACTAATTGATTGAAAATTAACGTTCTATAGGAATGCTAAGGGGAGCATTTTTGAAGTAGTGATAAACCACTTTAGTATCTATTCTATGAATGAAATCTGTATAGACCAATATGGTATTAAACAACTTTATTGTTCATACCTACAACATGATTACTAATAATTCTTTTGAGAAGGGACATAGTAACCGTAAATGTTTGGGGAGGATATTACGTTGAAAAATTGGGCTTTTATTTTTACATTCCTTATCATGAATTTTATGTTTCAACCGAGTATCATTGCAGCAAACCCAAATTATCAAGAGTTATATGATACGTTACTAACAACACTAAATCCTGCTATTTCTAAAGAGATTCAAAAATTTTATCAAACGAACAAACAATACGGATTATATGATGCGAAAATCGTCCAGATTCAAAGAGTAGAAGAAGGTGGATTTCGTTTTATCGTCAAGGTGCAAGTGACGACTTTTGAACATGCCCATAACCCGCCTTATGGAACGGATACGATTACCTTAGCAGTAGATCCGGCTGCAGTAAAAGTAGTAGATTTCGTTCATATCGGGGACGAGGAAGAAAAGAAAATGGAGCAATTTTACAAAGAAGCTCTAGCTGATATCCAACAAACATTTGCGCTTAACTTAAAAGATTATCAGATGTATACGTATGATCAGCTGTTATTTGAATCTGAAATACTGAAGGAATTTACATCTCTTTCTCATATTGCCGAAAGGATTGTAACAACAATGCTCAATCCTGATATTGAACCGCCGTTTAAAAACGTCATTGACCCTGTTACCTTTATCCATGGCAACCATGGCTATATTTTATTTAAAAGAGCAGACGGGACAAACTATGTGTATGTCTTGAAAAAAACAGAAGATAAATGGCAGATTACCGATAAAAAAAAGAAAAAAGGCAAGAAAATGAAAGCAGAACTGCTTTGGTATGAATAAAGTGAAACTTCAATCAGTGGGGGTTTTCTTCATTCCCCACTGATTGTTAGTTGAACCAATCGGGCTTTTACGGGCAGTTGTCCCCCACCTACCTCTTCTTCGATTCCTCTAAGCCTTGAAGTGGGGGTCTTACTGCCCGTTAATGCGGGATAAATGGAGCAAATAGCTTAATCTTTTCATGCGGAAAAAGAAGCTATATATACAATATCAGCTTGTTTTCTGTTATATCAGCCGTTTTGTAAATATATCAGCCGTCTTCTATATTATATCGGCCGATTCGTAAGTATATCAGCCAACAACCGCCTTCTTTATTCCTATATGATCAGTAGCCTTTCTACCTTACTTGACAATTTCAATAAGTTGTTCGTTTTCGCTTCTTACACGGTGCTGCGTTTGGACCGGCTTCAACTGCGACAGGAACCATTGTCGCAAGTGTGATTCCGAATGAACGACGCAGGGAAGGTACTAGTTATTATGCATTGAGCGTGACGCTTGCTACTGCCATCGGACCATCTTTAGATTTCTTACGAAGAAAAGCAGCAGTACGTGGAACTGTAAATGTAGGTTAATACACTTAAGGGTCAGACCTCACCCTCTATAAACCGTTTAATGTGTTTTGTTTACGTCTTAAACGATTTATAGTATGTGGGGTCTGACCCTTTTTTCGTGTTGCAAAAAGAGGAAAAGACCAGCAAAATACCTTACAGCCGGTTCTTCTGATATATTCAGGATTTGTGTATCATATATATTAGCGTTTGAATTGTTCAATTTTCATTTCAAGTTCGTCAATCATACTGATTAAGCGATCAATGTCTTCAAGCTCAGTATGTTCTGGATCAATGTTTTCTAAGACCTCAATAAACATCGTTAGACGCCCTTTCAAATACACTAATTGATCGTCTTTATCGGTTATTTGCTTTCCCATGATGCACGCTCCTTTCGCCTTCTATATCGTATCGAACATATTATGAAAGTGCAATATGAACATGATTTGTGCCATTGACATTATTTCTTGATTGCCCATAATAGGAATGTAATCTTACTGAAGGAGTTTTCATAATGACCAGTTTAACCAATATTCCAGCAATACAACCGATTTCACCTGCCTATGATCCATGGGAAGCATATATGGACGTTGAACAATATGGAAAAATGACGCTCACCAATATCGAGTTCACGACAACGACACTATGCAATATGCGATGTGAACATTGTGCTGTTGGCTATACGCTTCAGCCGAAAGATCCGAACGCCCTTCCACTGGACCTCATTCTTCGTCGTCTTGACGAAATACCAACATTACGCTCACTTAGCATTACTGGCGGCGAACCGATGCTTTCCAGAAAGTCAGTGAAAAATCACGTGCTTCCACTGTTAAAATATGCACATGAACGCGGTGTACGAACGCAAATGAATTCGAATTTAACCCTTGACCTTGCTCGTTACGAAGAAATCATTCCTTACCTTGATGTGTTACATATTTCGCATAACTGGGGAACGATCGATGAATTCATTGATACTGGGTTCGCAATGATGGACAGAAAGCCAACTCGCGAGCAGCGTGCGAAGCTATTTGATAATATCATTCTAAATTCACAGGCCTTGACGAAGGCTGGCGTCTTAGTTTCCGCGGAAACGATGCTGAATAAACGGACTCTTCCTCATCTAGAGCATATTCATAAGCAAATTGTTCAGGATATGGGCTGCCAGCGACATGAAATCCATCCGATGTATCCTAGCGATTTCGCTTCTGCACTAGAGACATTGACGCTTGATCAAATGCGTGAAGCGATTCACCAACTGCTCGATTTTCGGAATAAGGATGTCTGGATGTTGTTTGGCACCCTTCCTTTTTATTCATGTAGCAGTAACGAGGAAGATGTAAAACTTTTGAAACGCTTATATGACACGAAGAAAGTCACGGTCCGAAATGATCCAGATGGTCGCTCTCGCTTGAACGTGAATATCTTTACGGGGGATGTAATTGTCACAGACTTTGGCGATGCTCCATCACTCGGCAATATTATCGATCAGCCGCTGTCACAATCGTATGAAACATGGATGAACTCCAAGCTTGCTGGAGAATTGAACTGTCATTGTCCAGCAGTTAAGTGCTTGGGTCCAAACGTACTCGTTAAAAACGCTTATTATCCCAAACTAGACTTTCAAACAAGAAAGTCTACCATCTAAGAATAAGAGCGTGTCCTACAGGGCCTGACCTCACACTATTCCTTCGTTTATGATGTCATTCACACGTCATTTAAACGATATATAAGTAGTGGGGGCAGGTCCTTTCGTCGGACACTTTCTTTTGATTTAGGTTAGATCAGCCACATTATCTTGGTTGTTCACTAGCCATAAAGTTGAAGGAAAGATGATCTTGAACCGGAATCCACGCACCAATTCCTTGGGAGGTAATATTTTTGATTAGTAAGGATCGCTTGCTTCCTTTTAAAATCACATACACCTCACCATACGTGACTTTTCCTTTTTCATTAATGGCTGAGGCATATGCATTCAGGTAGCCCAGTCGTTTTGCCGGTATATTATAGACTTGATCTTTCTTTGTTGCTCCGCCAATAATCGTTTCAAACGCTAACGGTAAATGGGTTTTTTCAGCCGCTTTAATCAGCATCATTTTTTGCACGTCTGGTGAAGATGGAATTTTGGCAGTTAAGCCACCGCGTACGACCTTCTGCATCTCTTGAACATAATGAATGGGATGTGGTGTCAAATTGGCACGGTTATCAAAGAAATTCGTGTTAATTTTTTGATATTCCCAATTAGGCGCTGTTTCACTTGATTGATAATTCAATGCCCAATGCCCTAAATAAATCGTCGCTCTGTACCCAAATGAAAACGGTGCTTTGCCAACAGCTGATTCATTCAGCATATGAATGAGTTGGGGATTCTCAATTTTTATTTTTGATGTATCAATTAAGGATTGAGCGAATTCACTAGGTTGAAGATAAGGTAAGTCCTGAGTCGAATTCGGATACGTGTTTTCCTTTGCAATATTTAAAACAGATGGAGGAATGACAGTTTTACTTGCTTGGGGTACTTTCTCCTTTGATATTGGAGCATTTCCCTTCTTCTCTACAGGCGTATTCTCCTTTTGTGTAGCAAAAGCTTCGTCTGAAAAATAAGGAAACCCTATCAGTAAACCACCAATAACCATCCATACTCTAAGTCGCTTCATCATGACGCACTCCTTTAAAAAAGGTTTTGTTACTATCGTTTGTCAGACATAGCGTTTATATGCAAGCGATGAATAAAAGATTTGTGTTTTTTATGGAGATTAGGGGGACAGGGCTTCGTGATTTATTAATATAGACAATCTACTTTGCAGATACACTTCCCCTTTAAGGAAGTACCTCAAGACCCAGGTCCGCATCGCCACCATTGTGATTAGGTGAAGATAGCTTTTTAGTACTATTAAGATTTTGTAAAAAAGATTGAGATTTTGTTGTTTTGTAACACAATTGTAAAATTCTGAATATTTACATTTTTATTTATATGGTATATAATAAGCTTACATTCAAATAAAGGAGGGGAAATCGTTTAGTCAACATTACGTCAAGGAGGAATGCTTATAGAGACGATTCCATAACCTTTACTTTATTACACGATTATTTAACTAAAACGAAACATAAAGGATGGTGGCTACTTCTAGAATTATTGGTTCCATGTCACATAAGGTTGCGTGAAGATAATTTTGGATGATTATATGTACTTACAAAACGTAATTGAATAAAAATGGCTCTCCTAATCAAGATGAGGTGAGCCATTTTTTTGTTACTTATAATAAGTAAAATCCTATTCCCATAATTACATATGCCGCCATTAGAGTAAGGCCTTCAAACCAGTTTGACTCCCCATCGTTTGAAATCATGATGATTAATAACACCGCTGTTACCATGGCAATTAACTCAGGCAAAGTGAAGATCAGTGGCATAGAAATCGGGAAAAATAATGAAATGAGGACTAGTACAGGCGCTACGAACATAGCGACTTGCAACGTTGATCCAACAGCGATTTCTACCGCCACATCCATTTTATTTTTATATGCCATAAGAACAGCTGATGCATGCTCTGCCGCATTCCCAACGATTGCGACGATAATAACTCCGATAAATAGCTCTGACCAGCCGAATGTTTCGCCGACAACACTGAACGTATGAACCAATTTTTCAGAAACATAGGCCACCACGAGTGTTGCCCCAAAAAGCACCGCAATCGCCTTTTTCTTACTCCATTCTGGTACTTCCTCTTCATGTTCGATCTGTTTTGTTTTTTCAGTAGGCTGGTATACGCCTCGATGTGTGACAAGTTTAAAGAACAGCGCAGCAAGATACAGAATGATTAATATAATAGAAATCCCTACACTTAATGACATCGTCCGGCTCTCACTCATATTTTGTGTAAACACTTCTGGAATCACAAAGGCCAATCCTATGGCAAAAATTAACAACCCAGCATTATGCCTTGCATCAAATACATTGAATGTTTGTCGCTTGTATTTCGTTCCACCTACAAAAAAGGAAAGACCTGCGACCAATAATAAATTTCCTAGTACGGAACCCGTCAATGATGCAAGTACAACTCCAAGCAATCCAGCTTTCAAAGAAAAGATGGAGATAATTAATTCAACGGCGTTGCCAAATGTTGCATTCAATAAACCGCCGATTCTCGGTCCCATTACAATCGCAAGACTCTCTGTCGCTCGGCCCATAAAGCTTGCAAGTGCAATAATTGTCAGACAGTATACTACGAACATTAAAATCGTTGACCAGTGCAGAATGGAGCCGATAATCGACAGCGGGACACCGGCAACTAAAGCTACGAAAAATATTTTATTAACCATATCATTCCCCCCATTCCTCTATACTATCTCCCGCTTTTCCCATTCTATTAGCTCATTAAACAATTAATGCGGGATATTCGTAAGCCTTAGCCATATTACTGGGCCGTTTATTAGTAGGCTTGTTTTAGTATGTTGATGACGGATTTTTGTTTGCATTAAGCGTTATGCTATTGATCATTTTCTTTTAGTTTGCTTTTATATGAAGGACATGGGGACAGGGCTTCGCACGGCCACTATTGTGATTAAGTGAGTGTAGCGTGCTACAGGATTAATCCTTCATGGTAAATGGTGGCGTTTTAACGCCATATTGGTTTTTATGAGAACAAGAGGGGTAATGAATCATGTGGATCTATGATACCGCAATGAATACTCCCCCACACGAAAAGGCTCGGACACGGTGTCCAAGCCTTTTTTGTTAACTAATGATACCCATTTTGCCCATTTGCAGAACCGGATGTTTTTTGCTTCGGTTTATTTTTTCCTTTTTGCTTCGTACTACCGTCTTTTTGCTGACCTTTTGGCACACAAACGCCCCCTGCTCTGTTTTACTGAAGCCAATAACTGCTTCAGTTGTAGTATGGCCTCATTCAGCCGCTTCATGAAGGTAATTTTCGGAATGTTATTAACATGTTGGATGTTTCCGTTCACTTGATAGAGCATTGATTTCACCACCGATGATAATGATGATACCGGTCAGATAAAACCAAATCATGAGTACGATGATGCCACCAAGACTTCCATATGTAGTCGTATACCCTCCGAAATGATCCACATAATAGGAAAACGCAAGTGACACGATAATCCAACCCGCTGTTGCAAAAAAGGCCCCTGGGACAACATGTAGGCATTTCTGCTTTTTATTCGGCGCAAGCCAATACAACATAATAAACACAATGACAAGCACAACTCCGCTGACAAGCCAGCGCAATGCATTCCAGATGTGCAGAAACTCATCTGATAATCCGAATGAAGAAAATAAAAACACACCAAGTTGCCTGCCGAATACTGGTAATACGAGAGCAATCACAAAGACAAATATCATAGCCAATGTAAGGAGGATTGACATCCCTCTGGCTACAAAAAAGTTTCTCGTTTCTTCGACATTGTAAGCTCGGTTAAATGCACGAACGATGGCATTTAACCCATTTGAAGCTGACCAAATGGTCGCAATGATTCCAAACGATAACAGTTTCGTATTGGCTTGCATCACTTGATTTATATTTTCCTCAATAAGTGCCATTGAGCTAGCTGGGGCAAAGTTACGAAATAGCATTAATAAATCCGCTTCGGAAATAGGGAGATACGGCAATAAGCTAATGAGAACGAGTAGTAGAGGAAAGAGGGAAAGCAAGAAAAAATAAGCCAGCTGTGCAGCCAGTCCTCCTACATCATCCTGATCCATCCTTTTGATCATCTTTTTAACATACGCAATTCCCTTCATTTTGCCACCCCAAACTCGGTTACTTGGCCCAATAATATATCTTATCCGCCTTCGTTATGATTTTTTTAAAAATATCACACAGTATGCAGCTTCAAATCGTCAGGTTCTTCATTCCTATTGTTCTTAATTTCAGCCGTAATCGCGTCTTTCGTTTCAATGACTGCATGTGCCAATTGAGGCGGGATTTCTTTCAATTCTTCCACCTTTTGTGAAATGTACACAGCATCATCCGTGATTTTTTCAATGGTCATTCGAATTTGTTCTGTTGTATCACATACTTTTGTTAGGCTTAAGCTCGGATTCTTCACAAAGGTCTTCATTTCTTGAATGCATCCTTTTCCAGAACTGATCACTGAGGTTCTCGTTGTTTTATCAAATAAACTGATCACTGCTCCAGCTGCCGCTCCGATTAAAATCGACTTCAAGAAGATACTTTTTTTCACCCCATATTTTTCATTCATAATTTTTCTCTCCCCTCATATTTTATATATGTGTGTATGTAATTCTTTATTTTATCCTTTTATCCCATCATATACCAATTCGTAATTATTTGTAAAAAATCTCTCGTTATTTTTTCCATTAACAAGCATTTCCATCCATTGAAACACCTGTACTTTTCATTGACTTATCATCACAATAATGACAAGATTAACTAAATGAATGGAACGAAAGGAATGATATCATGGATGTGTCACACAACACAGCAGAAACAGCTGATTACATGGTTGAAAAGATAAAAGAAAAGTTGAGAATGATGAATATCGGAGCTGTAAAATCCACACATTTCAATGCAGAAATGTATGAGGAACTCCGAGACATTTACGAAATGGTGATGCGCAAATCCAAATTCAGCCCAAGTGAAATGCAAGCCATTGTTGAAGAACTAGGAAAATTACGCAACTAAACCTAGGTTGCCCCAAAAGCGCGAATTGCTTTTGGGGTTTTTATATTTCACTTGAAAGAGGAGGGTAAAAAAAGAAATGATGATTGTAAGTTTTCTTTTAATCGGTTGGATATTAAATTGGTTTAAGTTTAATAAGTTGTTTATTCAGGCATTCAAAGAGCTGTTTAACAAGGAAATCACCATTGCAAGTTATTATTTTATATTTTTTTGTGTTGGTACAATTGGCGACTTGATTTTATTTTTTAATGGAACCTATAAAGTTTGATTATACAAATCGTTTATTCAGCTAACGAGGAACTTTAGTTGAAGATGTATGGGGAACCATATACCTACAGTTCCCCATGAAATTTGATTCAAAATCAACAATACTGTTTAACATAGCTTCGAAAAAAAGCCGGCTCACACAAAATGAGCCGGCTTTCCATCTATTTATTGCTTTGTCAAGATCAATGCGCCATCCTTCGTAATCGCAATAGTATGCTCGTACTGTGCGGAATATTCCCCATCAGCAGTTGATGCTGTCCAGCCATTTGGATCACGTACTGATTTATATGTACCGACATTTACCATCGGTTCGATCGTGAATACCATACCTTCCTTTAAGCGCGGTCCTTTATGCGGCAATCCGTAATGCGGGACTTCAGGGCTTTCGTGAATGACATTCCCAATTCCATGACCGATGAAATCACGGACAACTGAGAAGCCTTCACCCTCCACATAGGACTGAATCGCGTGACCAATATCTCCAATCCGGTTGCCTGGTACACATACTTCAATCGCCCGATATAAGGATTCTTTGGTTACTTCAAGGAGGCGTTCTGTCACCTTGGATACGTTTCCTACTTTGTAGGTCCACGCTGAGTCAGAAAGCGCTCCATTGTAATTAACAACCATGTCAATGGTAACAATATCTCCATCTTTCAATGGTGTTTTCCGAGGGTATCCATGGCAGATTTCTTCATTTATACTTGCGCAAGTGGCATATTGGTACCCTTTATAGCCCTTCTGCTCCGGTTTTGCTCCATGCTTTTTTAAAAAGCCCTCAACGAATTCTTCTATTTCCCAAGTCGTTACACCTGGCTTGATGAGCTTGGCAATTTCAAGGTGACATGCGGCCAGAATCTTTCCTGACTCATGCATCGCCTGAATTTCTCGTTCTGATTTCAATACAATCACTCTGGACACTTCCTTTTAAAATAACGTTTATCCCGCTTTAACGGGCAGTAAAACCCCCACCTCAGGGCTTAGAGGAACCGAGGAAGCATAAGCTGGGGGATAACTGCCCATAAAAGCCCGATTGGTTCAACTAACAATCAGTGGGGATGAAGCCCCCACTGATTGAAGTTTCACTTTATCTCTATTCTACTGCAAAAAAGCTGAGATATGAACAACAATGCATGATTCTTCCAAGACAAAAAGTATATCTCATACAGGTCTGATTTTACAAACGATACACCGTTTCTAGTAAGCAGCCTCTTCGTTTAAACAGTATCTTGATAGTAAAAATGAAAAACCTGGCTTCTATTAAACAGCAAGTATCTAAAAATGCCATTCAAAGTAACCAAGTTCGTTTTTCTCATTCCTTTACAGTGTTCCGTGGCACAATAAGAATTTCCACACGCCGATTCTTCGCCCGTCCAGCTACTGATTCATTAGAAGCGATTGGCATGAACTCCCCATATCCTTTAGCACTAAACCATTTTGGGTTTAGGCCATTATTTTCAAGTAAGATTTTCATAAAGTTCACTGAACGCATCACACTTAAATCCCAGTTAGAATCATATCTAGCATTTTGAATCGGTACATTATCGGTATGTCCGCTGATTACGATACTGCGGGGCGGATCCATGACGAGCAATTCAGAAATCTCCCGCCCAATCCCCTGATTTTCCGTTCTTATCTCGGCACTTCCCGAATCGAATAAGACATTATCCCGAATTGTAAGGAGCAAGCCACCGCTCGTTAATGAGGTGCCTAATTTGTCATTTAATTGATTGTTCCTGATAAATACATTTACTTTTTCTTGGATTTCTGAGAGCTCCTTTTGTTCGACTTGACCAAGATTGCCTTGCTCATTCTCTCCATTACCATCTGCTGAAGGGTCTTTCTTGTCTGGTGAGCCCGGAACAGGAGATGGATAATCCATGACTCCTGCTCCTCCGGTGAAGATTTGATTGAACACGCCTGAAAGCTGTTGGAATTTATTCGCATCCACCGAACTCGAAGAAAATAGCACGATGAATAATGCCAAAAGCAAGGTCATAATATCCGCATAAGGAACAAGCCATGATTCATCCACATGTTCTTCCTTACGATTTTTCCTTCTCTTCCTAGCCATCTTGCTTCACGCCTTCCAGCCATTTTCTCCGTTCCTCAGCCGTCAAATAGGAAGTCAGCTTCTGTTCGATCGTTCGTGGCGCTTCTCCTTCAATAATCGATAGAATGCCTTCAATCATCATTTCTTTAATCCGTACTTCTGCCAGTGATTTTCGTTTCAGCTTATTGGCAAATGGATGCCACAGCAGGTACCCTGTGAAGATTCCGAGCAAGGTCGCCACAAATGCTGCTGAAATGGCATGCCCAAGTTCGTCCGTATTGTCCATATTTCCAAGTGCCGCGATTAGCCCCAATACCGCTCCTAATACTCCTAGAGTAGGCGCATATGTACCTGCTTGTGTGAAAATGGCCGCTCCGCCAATGTGACGTTCTTCCATTGCATCGATTTCTTCAGACAATACGTCACGAATATAATCAGCACTTTGACCTTCAACAGCAAGATTCAAACCATTTTTTAAAAATTGATTATCTACTTGCTCTGCAATCGCTTCTAATGCAAGTAACCCTTCTTTCCTTGCAATGACTGCCCACTCGGAAAATGTTTGAATTAATTCTTGTGGCTTCGTCAACTCTTGTTCTGTAAATAAAATCTTAAATAGCTTTGGCAGTTTCTTTAATTCAGATGAAGGGAAAGCTGTAATGACAGCTGCAGCCGTTCCACCTAAAATAACTAAGATTGCAGCAGGATTCACCAAGGAAGACATGGCCACACCTTTTAAATACATCCCGACTGCTATTGCAATAACTCCTAAAATGACACCAATTATTGACGTTTTATCCATCATATTCACCCATTCATTTATTCTTCTACTCTCTTTCTTTTATATCGGTAGAAAACATAAAAAAATGAGTGCCTTTTTACTTTTTTCAAAAAAACTAACAATATGATTGCTAATTAGTTTTTTCAATCAAAAAAATATATTTTTCAATATTCACAAAATAATAAAACAGATTTTACCTTTTAACTGAATTACTGGATACGTTATCGTTACATTTGTCATAGTAAAAAGATTTCAGCTCCCAATCTCACCTAATACACGCTTGCAATTTTCTAAGCCAATATATGTATCAGACTTTAGGGCGAAATAACGCGATTTATCTAGATAGCAAGTTTTCTGATGGTACCATTTAAGAATTGTCCCTTTAATTGGCATGGTTTTTTATTTTCTAGAATGATATGTTGAATATCGAGTATTTTCCGGGAAATACTCACTCTTTCGACAGAGGATTTTAGCGAATGTAAACAATTACCACATATTATTTTCCCCACATTCTACAAATTTTATGTAAAATGCTATATAGGGGTCAAACTCTAATTAATAGGGGTGACTAGATGTTTTCAAATACAGAAATTGGCATCGATTTAGGGACAGCCAATACATTAATTTATAGTAAAAACAAAGGAATTATTTTTAACGAACCATCTGTTGTAGCCATTGATACAATCACCAATAAAGTGGTGGCTGTTGGTCATGATGCAAAAGAGATGATTGGAAAAACACCAGGAAATATAGTGGCGATTCGGCCATTGAAAGATGGGGTTATTGCAGATTTCGATATTACTTCACAAATGCTTAAGCAAATTATGAAAGCAGCAGCGAAGAAGCTTGGACTTTCAATCAGAAAGCCTATCGTTGTGGTATGTACACCATCTGGTTCTACGACAGTTGAGCGAAGGGCCATAGAAGATGCGGTGAAGAGCTTCGGAGCAAAGCAGGTGCATTTAATAGAAGAAACAGTTGCTGCCGCAATTGGAGCGGACTTGCCCGTTGACGAACCTACCGCAAATGTCGTCGTTGATATCGGTGGCGGAACAACAGAAGTGGCGATTATCTCCTTTGGTGGCGTCGTATCCTGCAACTCCATACGAATTGGCGGAGATCAGTTTGACGAAGATATTGTTCAACATATTAGAAAAGAATATAATCTTCTTATTGGAGAGCGCACTGCTGAACGAATTAAAATAGAAATCGGCCATGCTCTCATTTCGCATGATCACCTCACCATGGATATAAGAGGTCGAGACCTTGTCTCAGGTCTGCCGAAAACCGTAACCATACATTCAGAAGAAATCCAAGAAGCGATTCGTGAATCCCTTCTTCATATTTTAGAAGCCATTCGTGCTACCCTTGAAGATTGTCCACCAGAGTTGAGTGGTGATATCGTCGACCGAGGTGTTGTCCTTACCGGTGGTGGTGCTATGCTGAACGGCATTCAAGACTGGCTGAGCCAAGAAATTGTCGTTCCTGTTCATCTAGCGCCAAACCCGCTTGAATCCGTCGCAATTGGAACCGGTCGTTCTGTACATCTGATAAGTAAACTTCAAAAGGCTATCAAGTAAACTAAAATACTAGTTTCTTTCCTGTTCCACTACATGTAGTACGGAACAGATACTGCAAAAAAGAATCTCATCCATTGGAAGGGATTCTTTTTTTTGCTAATATCTATCACGCTTGAATCCAAAAATTCAGGCTTCTTTCGATTTGTGAGCAAAAAATTTTGGTCTCATCAAGGATTATGATCATCTTTCGTAGGGAATAGACTTCTAACCAGTAAAAATCCGGGAGTGAAGTCTAATGAAACATCTATTAGCGTTCGGAAACGAACTTAGGAACGAGGTTAAGGAGGATCGGGCAACAGGGTTAGCTGCTGAACAGGCATATTATTATCTACTTTCCATCTTCCCATTACTCATTTTATCGCTTTCAATTCTTCCCTATCTAAATATCGAGCCACAACAAGCAATCAATTTTATGAATCATTTCTTACCATCAGAAACTACGGATGTGCTAGCCGATACGATTATCGGAATTGTAACAGAGTCAAATGGTGGACTTTTTACTATAGGAATCTTAGGGTCGATTTGGTCAGCATCCAAAGGAATGAACAGCTTCATGCACGCTATGAATATTGCCTTTGATGTTAAAGAAACAAGAAATTTCATTGTAGCTCGACTAATTTCCATTGCCTTAACTTTAGCGTTGATCGTTGCTTTTATCGTTATACTCGTACTTCCGGTATTCGGTAATGTTATTTTAAATATGACTAATCAAGTTGTACCCATTTCAAACGAATTCAAAAGCATCTTCAACCTTTTACGCTGGATTATTGCTTTCGCTGTTATTTCAATTGTGCTTACTTTTTTATACAAATTTGCTCCTAATAAGAAATACTTATTTAAACATGTACTTCCCGGTGCCATCATTGCCACTGTCACTTGGCTAATCATTTCTATTGCCTTTTCCTTTTATGTAAGTAACTTTGGAAATTATTCCTCTACATATGGAAGCCTCGGCGGTGTCATTGTTCTTATGCTATGGCTGTATGTAACAGGGCTTATTCTTGTGATAGGTGGAGAAATCAATGCCATTTTTCATAACAGATATTCTTCAGTAAAGGAAGTAACTCGTGTAAAGCCAATGAATTCAAAAGACCGAAAATTGACGACTTAATGAAACTTCTCAACTGTGTCAGTAGAATTTTACCGGTTGCAAAGACGTCGGCAAAATCAAAAGACAGTTATCCCAAAGTAGGGCAATCTCTTATTACGCTTTCTTTACAACTAATAACGGAGCAAAGCTTATAATTCTAAGCTTAGCTCCGTCATTTCATTTATTTAAATTGGGCTTATCCCCAAACCTCTTTTGACACATCAACGATGAATTTTAGTTTTTCCCATTGTTGTTCCTCAGTTAGCTTGTTGCCATGATGCGTGGAAGCAAATCCGCATTGTGGGCTTAAGCACAATTGTTCATGTGGTACATATTGGGCTGCTTCCTTAATACGAGCTATGATTGCTTCTTTATCTTCGACTTCTCCATTTTTAGATGTGACGATTCCTAGTACAACTTGTGCACCATCATTTGGAATATGTTCTAACGCTTTAAAATCTCCTGAACGTTCATCGTCATATTCTAAGAAGAATCCATCTACTTTTTCTTTTGCAAGTAGCGTTGGGGCGATAAGATCATAACTTCCTCCAAATGCCCAAGTAGATTGATAGTTTCCGCGGCATAAATGTGTAGTCACGATTAAATCTTCAGGTTTTCCTTCCAATACGCCGTTAATTACGCGTAATGCTAAATCGATTAAGTAATCTCTTGAATATTTTCCATCATTGAAAGGGATCCCCGGTGAGGAAAGACCAGCAATGTATACATCATCTAGTTGTAAGTATCGTACACCAACCTCGTAAAACGCTTTTAATGCATCTTGGTACGCTTTAATAATATCATTGGCATATTCTTCGATGTCAGGGTAAATCGTTTCATCACGAATCCCAAGATTAAATAATTGGTTCGGGCTTGGAATCGTTTGTTTCGCAACTGCACGGTCACCGACGATTTCGTTAAATTCAATAAAGTCCTGTATGAATGGATGATCAGGATTGAATGAAATTTTCCCGATGTTTCTAACGTTATATCTCTCTGTTTCTATACCATCAAAAGTGTATCCTTTTTCTGGTACAAAGCCTTCAAATCCATTTATATGCTCTAAGAAATCTAAGTGCCACCATGTACGTCTAAACTCACCATCCGTCACTAATTCCAACCCAACCTCAATTTGCTTATCAACAATCCGTTTTATTTCCTTTGTTTCAATCTCGCGTAATTGTTCCGCAGTTATTGTACCTTCTTTAAAGGCCTTTCTTGCGTTATGTAGATTATCTGGTCGCAATAAACTACCAACGTGATCTGCTTTAAACGGGACTTTCGTAATTGTTTTTGTCATGTTTAATTCCTTCTCTCTTTTATTATTTGTAATAACAACATTTTTTTGCTGACTAGTAAACAAAAAATAAAAAACCCTTCTTGAATACAAGAAGAGTTTTGTGCGCAATGGCTATTTACTCTTCTTATCTTCAAGCCTTACGCTTCTGGAATTAGCACAGTACTTAAAAGTCTGTTGCTGAGGTATCAAAGGGCCAGTCCCTCCACCTCTCTGGATAAGAAAGTTACATATTTAATTATTTGATAATTCTCACTTTATATCTATTACTATTGAATGTCAAGGGTGAAAATATGAAATTTCCAAATAAACAGTTTTCTCGTTAGATCCACTAAACTTAATCTGCGTAAAGTGTTGTAGTATCTGAACTCTTTGGGTTTTGCACCTTTTTTATCCCGCATTAACGGGCAGTAATTCCCCACTGTTTGAAGTTTCACTTTATCTACTCCATTATTCGTTCAAATATGCCCATGCATATTGCGCGTATAGTTCGGCTCCAGTTGCGAGAGCGTCTTCGTCAATGTTGAATTTGCCATGGTGATGTGCCCATTCCGTATCTTTTTTTGGATTCCCACTGCCCACTAAAGCGAAACTGCCAGGGGCTTTGTCTAAATAGAAGCTGAAGTCTTCGCCACCCATTGTCGGCTTTTCAGTATATAAAACATCCTCACCGAATGCTTCTGAAGCGACCTTTTGTACGAACTTAGCGCTATATTCATCATTAATGACCGGTTGGGTTCCATGGATATATTCCACTTTGGCACTTGCACCGTAAATGTTTGCGACATTTTCAGCGTATTGTTGGATTTGTTTTTCAATATGAGCACGCGTTTCATTGTCAAAACAACGGACAGTTCCTTCAATAACAGCATTTTCGGCAATGACGTTAAACCGTGTGCCAACATCCATCTTTCCGATCGTAAGCACGGCAGGTTTTTGCGGGTCAATTGTTCTTGATACAACAGCTTGGACATTCATGACGAAGGAAGATGCAACAATGGCTGCATCAATGCAATCATGCGGCATAGCGCCATGTCCGCCTTTTCCTTTAAATGTAACTTTAACAATATCCGCTGATGCAAATGATGGCCCCGGCGTACATGAAACTTTATGAGTCGGCATCTGTGACCAAATATGAATGCCAAATACATTATCAACGCCTTCCATCGCACCTTGTTTCACCATTTCTCGTGCACCTGTAGCCGCTTCTTCGGCAGGTTGAAATATTAATCGTACAGTTCCAGGTAACTCATCTTTACTTTCATTTAGAGCTTTCGCTGCAATAAGCAACATTGCCGTATGGGCATCATGACCACAAGCATGCATTTTGCCATCTTCCTTAGAAGCATATGGAAGATCTTTATTCAATTCTTCAACAGGCAACGCATCCATATCAGCTCTTAAAGCCACCGTTTTACCAGCTTTGGCCCCTTCTATATTTGCAATGACACCGGTTGGTTCTGTTCTTCGATAAGGAATTGCTAGATTTTCTAGATATTCGCAAATGAATGCGGTCGTGTTTTCTTCTTCCCATGATACCTCAGGTTCACTATGGAGTTTTCTACGTAATTCCGTTAGTTCTTCACGATATGTCTGAATGGCTTCTTTAATTTTTTGACGAATCATGTTTATTCAACCTCCGTTAAGTTCTTTGCTGCTTCAAAAAGGATTTGAACGCCATCCGCCAAATGCCGTGCATCCGACCATTCTTCTGGACAATGGCTAAGACCGTCTTTACTTGGCACGAAAATCATCCCGACATTTGTATGATCAGAAAAAATCATCGCATCATGACCTGCACCACTGTTAATCGAGCAATACGGGATTTCTAGTCTACTACTCTCTTGTTTCAACAAAGAACGAATCTCCATATTTAACTCTTTTGGCTGAATATATAAAAGCTCTTCAACAGATGTTCGGATTCCAGTTTCACTGTAAGACTCAATCATTGCTATCGTCTTTTGGATTGTGTTCCGTACGTTTTCTTCTTTACCAGATCTGATGTCCACAGAGAATACAACTTTGTCTGGAATGACATTTGCTCCATTTGGAAATACTTCTAGGCGACCTGTTGTGATGACCGTTCCTTCTCCCTCATCGATTGCAAGGTCCGGCAATTGGGAAATGATCTTTGCAGTAGTGACTAAAGCGTCTGAGCGGCGATCCATTGGAGTTGTACCCGCATGACCTGCTCGCCCTTCTATCGTCACTTCCAATTGAGTCAAGCCAACGATGGCTTCAACGATACCAATTGGAATATTCTTTTCTTCTAGAATTGGGCCTTGTTCGATATGCAATTCCAAAAATGCTTTCATTGTATTTGGCTCTCTCACTTTAGTAAGAGTAGAATCCAATCCGATTTTTGCCATCGCTTCTTCCGTAGAGATACCATCTTTATCTTTTAGATGAATAAACTCTTCCTCACTAAGTGAACCGACAATTCCTCGTGACCCCAGCAATCCGCCACCAAATCTCGATCCTTCTTCTTCGACCATCGCGATAATTTCTAAAGGATATTTTGGTTTTAATTGATTTTCAGAAAAGAGGGCGGCTACTTCCAAGCCTGCAACGACTCCTGCAGTACCGTCATATGCCCCTCCATTCGGGACTGAATCAAAATGGGAACCAACCAGAACACTTGGTGCATCTTTTAAACGACCTTCAAGCTTACCGAAAATATTACCGAAACCATCTTCCGAAACTGTTAGACCATATTCCTTCATTTTTTCCTTGATATAATTTCTTGCTTGCAAATCTTCTTTACTGTACGTAAGGCGTGTAACACCTTTCCCAGGTGTTGATGTGAATTTACTCAAAGCGTTTATATGGCTTTTCATTCGTTGTTGAGACATTTTCACAATCCCCCCTTTTACAAGAATCCTACGAATATTCCAGCTAAAACGACCGAAACGATCGTTACAGTTATGAATCCACCGACGAGCATAGGTGGCAACATATGGCTCGTTAATACCTCTTTTTCTTTCTCGTCATTTGTTAAAGACTTAATCACTTCATTCGTGATGATGTAGTCTGCTGGAAACCCATATAAGGCTGTCAACGATACGGCGAATGCCATTTCTTTGCTGACTTTTAATATCTTTCCGATGATGAATGAGAATATATACATGCCGATGACTGCTAAAACAACACAAACGACAAGAGGATATAAGATCTCGAGCATCATACTTGGTGTCGCCTTTTGCAAACCGTCGAAAATGAAAAGCATAAGAGCCATAATGGAGAAACCGAATCCATTCGCTTTTTGTAAAGGTTGTTTTTCCAAAAATCCGACACTTTTTGCGATAATTCCAAATAATAAACATAGGACAAGTGCATTAACCGTCACGAATGGTGCAAGTAAGGTAGAGACAAGATAGGCAAGTAAGCCAACAAAAGCAAGCCTTAAAAATTTGAAATATTCTGTGTTATATTTTTCTGGCATATTTTTGAAAAGTTTAAGTTCCTGCTCTTTTTCTACTTCCACACCATTTTTTGCATCTTTTATTGTCAGCTCTCCACTGCGGTATTTCTCAAGTAGTCTTTTCCCTTCCTTTTTTAATACAATTGAAGTGATGGGATATCCTGCAAATCCTTGCATAACGTAGATGACGATTGCAAATACAGATAAAGACGCGAGACCTGCTTCTTTGGCTCCTTCAGACATGATTAATGCTGATACGATTCCACCTACTAATGGAGGAATGGCAACAACGACTGTTTCAAAGTCGAAAATCAATGTTCCAATCGTAAATAATATAGCGATAATTCCTAAAACACCGGAAAGGGCAATGACAATGGTCTTCCATTGATTCTTCAATTCTTGAAGAGAAAGCAAAGTACCCATATTTGTGATTAATAAGAACATCATCATAGTCGCAACCACAGGTGGTACTCCAGCCACCGCTACGATGTCTGATGGGAAAAATGTCCAATAACCAATAAGAAATAGTACTGCACAAACGAATACAGATGGTACCCAGGCTTTCGTTCGAACAGCTACTACGTCACCTATATATAAGATTAATACAAGAATAACTAAAGCCAACATTTGCGACATAACAATCACTTCACTTTCATTAATATTTTAAAATATTATCACAGAATTTAATTAATTAAAAGATAATTTTGATTTTTAAATGAATTATAATTATTCACTCATTATGAAAACGCATTATTTAACAATAAAATATAAAGATCCCATATAGTCTCATATCGTTTACGACATCTGATAACGATGTAAAAAAATACACTTATTACGATATCGATATAATATATACATCAATTAAAATGAGAAGCATTCAATCATCAATGGGTAAAAATGTACGTTTCCAAAAAAGAGAATGGATTATCAACCGTCATCCATCAGACAAATAAATCTTTCTTAGTCGATCCCAAGAAGGCGTCGTTTCAGAAACATCCTTCTTCCATTATAAAAAACACATGGAGAAGGTCCTAAGTTCTAGGACAGCCTCTCGATGTGTTTCGTTTTTGTGTAACTAAAATATTTCAACTAGTATTTCGTGAATTCCTCAAATACGTTTCACTTTGTGTTTCTTCCGAATTGGAGTCGACATACAATTTTCTATTCGGGATCGCTAGGGCAACTCCTTCATTATTAAGAATATCCATGATGGCAAAGTTGATTTCTTCTTTTACCTTTAAGAATTCTGTCCAAACCGTTGTTTTCGTAAAAAAGTATAAGTAAATATCTAACCCATCTATCCCGTATTTATCAAACTTAGCAACAATTGTGTCTGGGTGGATTTCAGAATGATTTCTTAACATATATTCAATCTGCTTAATCACATCTTCTAATTTATCTTTTGGTGTTTCATAGGTAACACTTATATTGAACACAATTCGCCTTTTCCCCATCTCACTCCAGTTCGTAATTGTTTCATTAGCTAATTTTGCATTAGGTACTGTTACGAGGGCTTGAGCAAATGTACGGATTTTTGTGCTTCTAAAAGTGATCGTTTCAACTGTTCCTTCTACGCTAGGTGTTAAAATCCAATCACCTATCGTAAAAGGTTTTTCAGTAACAATGATGACGCCTCCAAATAAATTTCCAATTGCATCCTTAGCAGCTAGAGCAAATGCAAGTCCGCCTATGCCTAACCCTCCAACAAAACCAATCACATTGTAATTAAATTCTTGTGCAATCGCACTAAAACTAATTACTATAATGATTACCCGCAATACTTTTGACAAGAATGGGATGAGTATCTCATCAACCTCAAAATTAAATCTTTCGTTAAGCTTTGCAAAAAGAAGTGTAGATGATGATGAAAAGTTATACAATCCCCAACCAACAAGAAAAATAATCGTGGATTTTATTAATTTAATAAATAACAAATGTGTATGGTCCAGATAAGGAAAATACCAAACAGAAATATAGATTCCCAACAGAATGAACAGCCACTGAATTGGTTTTTCAAATGATAAAAATATGTAAGAGAAAAAAGTATTTGGTGCTTTTCGACTCGCCTTTATTAGTAAAGCAATCACGTATTTTGAAAATATCTTCCGGAAAATTAAAAATAACAAAAAGATACCTACTGAAACTGCAACATTATTTATAAACTCGCTTGAAAATACCAATTTCCATGACATAACGAATTATCTCCTATCAATTAGAAAAGTTAAAATTTCCGGCCCCTCTAGTACCCTAAACCTTTCCTAATATAGTTGAAATAAGTGCTAACACTTATGCATTACCTATATTGACAATTGTTATTATCCGCTATTCTACACAATTGTAACCATAAAAAAATGAGGCTATCCAACAAAGGGTCAGACCCCACATCTACTATATATCGTTTATATGTCGTGTAAATGACACAAAAACGGTGTATAGAGTGTGTGATTTGACCTATGGACATCCTCATTTTTTTATTTTTTATAATATGGCGAGAATTTTAGTAAATGGCCAATCCAATCAGCATCCCTAACCAAGACTGCAAAATATTCCTTTTTCAAATGCTTTTCCGCTGCTTCAAACGAAGGGAAGGGTTTTGTAAGTGGTTTTTGACTTACCTCAATCACCCAATCTTCCTCCCCTTTTTGATAGACAAAAATGGACTCGTCATTTCTACCTTTATAAAGAGAACCGCTTTTTGCACCTTTCAGATTATGTTGATTGTTAAAAGCATCTCGCTTTAGTGGCTCCAAATAAAATGTTTGCTCAACAAATTGCTTAAATGCCTTCTCTGTTAAGTTGCACCCTGAGGCCTTGCGATGCCCACCACCATCATAAAGAGCCGCAATTTCAGAAACATCCACATCATCATGAATCGTTCGTAAACTAATCCGTTTACTCCCTGCCATCACAATCGCAATATAGTCAAGATGTGTAAACTCCTTGGAAAGCTCATTCCCAAGTTCTGAATGATAGTTTTCTCCATGGACAATACCTGCTAAATGTTCGCCAATGGCCACTTGATACACTTCACGTTTTTTTCGATTTATGTATCGTTTGACTCTGCTTTCTTCGACATCAAGTAGCTTGCTTTCAATCTCGTCAAATTGAAATGGCTCACTACTATTGAGCTTTTTCAGAACTTTCCCTTCAAATTCATCAATTGAAATCATGAAGAAGAGATCGTTCAATTTCTTTGCAGTGAAATTCTGATTCACATCCCACTCCCACGTATCGTACTGCCTCACTAATTCAACGAACTCATCTGTACCTTTTGTTTTTGTAAGCAAGTCTTTTTTTGCTAAGTAATCATACAAAAGAGATGTAGCTGATGTTAACTTGCCATCTTCCTGCTCCACAGTTATAGACGCCCAAGCATGTTCATTCAAATGTAGTGCCGATTTATGATGATCAATCAACAATGCCTTTCCACCAGCAGCGACATATTCATTAATTTTCTTTTCATTCTCTTCGTTCACGGATAAATCGGTAATAATTAGCGTGTCCATTCCTGTCGCATTTTCAAGAAACCCAGCTACTTGATGATTCAGTCGACCAATCGAATTATAGCTCACCTTTACTTCATTTCCCCAAGCAAGCTTCGCGACAACACCACAGCCAACGCCATCTAAATCATTATGTGAAAAGAGATGGTACATATAATTCCTCCTAAAAACAGATATTTTATAGCTTACCCTGATTTAGCATTTTCCTTCATAACTACAGCCTTAGGATATTCTACCATTTCAGAGGATACTGTTGAACGATTACGAACTTATCCGCTGTTCCAATGCTTTAAAGACATCCGATAATTCCGTTGTAACATGGTCCAGCTCGTCTTTCCCTTTCTTAGCTGAATCTAGATAAATCGGTTCACCAATAATAATCGTAATCGGTTGTCTTTTAAATAAATCCTTAAAGCCCGTTGGTCCTGAGTAAGCAGCAGGCACGATTGGAACACGAGCTAATTTCGCAATCGTAACCGCTCCCCGCTTTAACGGAGCTTCCTCTGATGTTCTAGTGCCAGAAGGAAAAATCCCCACATTCTTATCTTGCTTCAATAATTGAATCGGAATTTTCACTGTGCTTGTTCCTGGATTATCGCGGTCGACTGGAAATGCATTGATTTTTCTTAAAAACCAACCAATTGCTTTGTTCTGAAATAGTTCTTTCTTTGCCATAAAATGAATTTCCACAGGTAGAATCGAAACGCCGAGAGCCAAGATGTCGACCCACCCTCTGTGTGTGCAAGCAATGACATAGCCGGACTCTTCAGGCAGGTTTTCTATATTTTTCACAACCAATTTGCCTCGTAATTTTAACAGAACCCTCACTAACTTAGCGACAGGTGTATACATTCACATTCACCCCATATGGATAGATAAACCCATTTTATCACTAAGTTTTATTACTTGGTACTAATTTATGTCTTATCACACTGAACATTCCCATCGATGCTGGAATACTTTTATAGATGTTGCACATAAAAAGGGGCACCCATAAAGTCTACCTATCTAGACTTCTGGGTCCCCCTTTTCAATCCATTTTATATTGCAGAAGATTTAAATTTCTTCACAGCGATCAGATAAAATACAAGAAAAAGAATGACGTCTAATACTAATGAAATCGCCGGATCATTGTTCACCACAGTAATAAGTGCAGGAACACTTCCGCCTACAGATTGTGGATCACCGATAAACCAGAAAAGGAACATATTATTGGCAGCATGTGCACCGATTGACAGCTCCGAACTCCCCATTTTCACGGCAAGGAATGTTAACATAAACCCCACAAATACATAATCAAGTCCGACCCAAATAGCTGAACGCTCCATTTCTGGATTAAAGAAATGCAATGATCCGAAAATCAATGCCATGATAATTGCTAGTACAATGGGGTTGTTGATCACCTTTCCAATCCACTGCAACAGAAACCCCCTGAAGATTAACTCCTCAACTGTCGTTTGAATCGGAGTTAACACTAAAACGACGAAAAACAGGAATAAAAATTTCTCTAAATTAAATTCATTCCATACAAAATGTTCAGGGGAAATTAAGTAATAGACGAGCTCTAATAACACCATAAGACCAAAATAGAGTGCAAAGCTACCAAAGATTTGTTTCCAATTGATTCGATCATTTGCAGTAATCAGCGTCTTCAGTTTCCTTTTATGTACAATCCGGATTGAAAGCCAAATTCCAAACATCCAAACGACATACATTAGATTCATAAACAATAAATCGAGCGTTGGGTCGACGCCTACGAACATGCCAGATTTATTATCAAAAACGATGCCATCTCCATTTAGAAGACCTGTAATCATCATTAATATAGCATACAGAACACTCCCGGCAATTAGCGCAACCAAAATGATAACCGATGATAGCAAGTATCTTTTCCAACCATTTTCTCCTGATAGATCAAAAAGATAATGTTTAATACGAAATCCCCCTCTATGTGATTTACTACTGCACGTTCCTATGCCCATAATATACCATTTTCCTTCAAGGAGGAAGATTAATATTTCGTAAATAGTGGCCATTTACCTTAAAAGTCAAGCTCCGGCGCGCAAATCGAAAATCTCGCCCGAAAAGGGATGAATTCGGCGTGAAAACTATCCATTCTGGCACGTAACAAGGCCAATCCGGCACGCAAATTTGATTTCCGGATCGTAATGCTCGAAAAAGAGGGCTTTTGAACGCAACTTGGCTTTTAGTCGTACCTCCGCATCACTTAGCTTCGGGTTCTTTATAAAAATTGGAATTATGGGGGTGGTTCGGCGAATTCGCTTAGGATTTTTAATGCATTTTTGCGCAATCCTGCTTTTAGAGGAGTCTCTTTTCTACAAAGTGCGGTCCCGACGAGCAATTTGCAAATCTCATATTTGCGTCGGATTCTGAATTTATACGTCAATCTATTTCAAAGCACGAAAAAAGGAGCACATTGGCTCCTTTTTCTGATTCCATAACATATTTAACTCGCAATTTAACCGATATGTACACAGAACGACTTATCAGTCAAAATACGCATTCCTTATTTTCCGATTAAAGTAGATAGGTTCGCCATTTCAATCGCGGAAACAGCTGAATCATAACCTTTGTTTCCTGCTTTTGTACCTGCGCGTTCAATGGCTTGCTCAATATTTTCTGTCGTAAGTAAGCCGAAAATTACAGGCGTTCCAGATTCAAGTCCTACAGCAGCCATGCCTTTCGCTGCTTCATTACATACATAATCATAATGTGATGTTGCTCCGCGAATGACCGTACCTAATCCAATCACAGCGTCATATTGTTTGGTTTGAACTAATTTTTTTGCAATCATCGGAATTTCAAATGCCCCCGGTACCCAAGCGATGTCAATATCATCCTCACTAACTCCATGACGTTTAAGTCCATCCAATGCACCAGAAAGTAATTTTCCTGTGATGAACTCGTTGAACCTGCCGACAACTATTCCTACTTTTAACCCTGTTCCAATAAGTTGTGCTTCAAAATTTTTACCCATGATAATTCCCCCTAATAGTTTAATAAAATTTAAGCGTGTTCTGGTGTTTCTTTAAGTTTTGACTCGAGTTGGTTACGATAGCGAACTAACTCAGCAATCGTAATAAATGAAAGCTGGTGTTCTTTGGCAATGACTTGGAGCTCTGGAACGCGTGCCATTGAGCCGTCTTCATTCATAATTTCACATATGACTCCAGCTGGCTCTGCTCCACATAAACGGGCAAGATCAACAGATGCTTCTGTATGTCCTGTTCGTTCAAGCACCCCGCCATCTTTAGCGATAATTGGAAAAACATGTCCAGGGCGTTTAAAGTCCTTGCCAGAAGAATCATTTTCCAAAAGAGCAAGCATCGTTGTCGAGCGTTCAAACGCGCTGATTCCCGTAGTCGTACTTTCGTGATCAATACTTACTGTAAAAGCTGTTCCATGGTAATCTGTATTGTTCTCAACCATTGGATGCAGGTCTAATTTCTCTGCGAGCTCATTTGTAATCGTCGTACAAATTAAACCACGACCATATTTCGCCATAAAGTTAATCGCGTCAGGCGTTGCCTTTTCTGCCAACACGACAAAATCGCCTTCATTCTCCCGGTCTTCATCATCGACAACGATGATGATTTTGCCAGCTTTCAAATCTTCCACTGCTTCTTCAATCGTTTGAAACATCTAAAAGCACCTCCTTTATTAGAATCCATTTTCAGCAAGAAAGCTTGCTGTAAATCCAGTAGTTTGTCCATTATTGGTTATTTGCTGGACGATATATTTTCCAATCAAATCATTTTCAATATTTACGATTTCTCCAACGTTCTTTTGTCCAAGAATCGTGTCTTTATGTGTTAACGGAATAAGTGAAATGGTTATTTCATTCTTCTCAATCCGAAATATGGTTAGGCTTGTCCCATCAATAGCTATTGAGCCTTTAGGAATACAATATTGCGCTAATCCTTCTGCTAATTTTATCGTATAGTAAACCGCATTTTCTTTATGTTCTTTTTTCATGATCGTACCTGTGCCGTCAATATGGCCTGAGACAAAATGTCCACCGAATCTTCCCTGAGCACTCATTGCCCGCTCTAGATTAACCTTTGCCCCCGGCTTTAACAGCTTGATTGTTGATGCCTTAACGGTTTCTGGCATCACATCCACTGTAAACAAACGATTGGTAAATTCAGTGACTGTCAGACAAACGCCATTCACCGATATGCTGTCGCCTAATTTAACATCTTCTAGGATTTTAGGAGACTCAATCGTTAACGCCATGCTCTGTGCGCCTCTTTTTAATGATTGCACCGTTCCTACATCTTCGATAATTCCGGTAAACATGTTTTCACCCTCTTTCTCAATTTGATGCTTCGACAAAAAAACACAAATAGCCCCATAGGTACGGCCTAAGGAGCTAAAGGGAGATTATGGATTTATTATATAGCCAAATAAGCCTTTTATTTTGAATTTTTCAAAATAAAGGGTTCACAAATGCCATTTAATCAGTTCCATATGTCCTTCTCCCATCCAGACTATACTGTCGGCCTTGGAATTTCACCAAATCCTGCCTTTTTACAGGCTCGCGGGCTTAGAATTTCTTCATCACCGCCGGTTGGGATTTACACCCGACCCCGAAGGACAAACATATTTAGCAGAATGATTCCGCTTTTCCAAAAGTGCTATATCACACTTTCCATTTCATTATACAAGCTATTCGTAGATTTGTGTAAATTTTTGCTCATAAATTGTGATTTTTTGCAATTTATTATATCTACTATGATTCCCTATTTTTTGCAATCATACAGGTATTCTTGGATATTGATAACGATTGTCTTCCGTTTCAGATACGTTTTCTTCCTTTAGCGAGGTCAATTCATACAGAACAATCAGCGCACCAATCACTTCCAAATAGCTGCCGAACACAGCCAAAGCATCACCTTGTTTTTTTTTATCCTGTAAGATAAATAAATTCGCAATCGAGTCAATCGAGGCGCCAAGGGCAATCACCCAGTTTCCCGTACTTTCCAATGGCCGATCGACTGGGGCCCCAACGGCTTCTAAGGAGGCACCTACTGATTGCACGCCACTGCCAAGAGCATTCACTCTCAGTCCTTCCTCCTCTTCTGTTCCCTCAAGAATCACCTCATTTGCTATAGTATTGGTGAAGTTGCCCCCAGCCTGAAACCAGCAGCCCATGATGCTCAAAATCTCTTCTTCCCTGCCTTCAATTTCATACACTTTAGTCCTACCAATTGCTTGCAGTACATTTCCAAATCCCTCGACCGCGTTTCCTCTGGCTACGAGCTCTAATCCATTATCGGTACCTGTGATAATCACATTTGTTGCTCCAATAGCAGAAATGATTGTCCCAGCTACTAAAAACCCCGCTCCTGTAATAATCAGATCCTCGCCTTGTTTAACAATCTCCATAGTCAATATCCACCATTCATTTCAATTGATGGGATAGTATATTCAACATTCGCAGGATATTACACTGGATTAGCAAGATAGAGCTTGAACAGATGGTAGTATCTGATCCCTTGTGGTATTAGGGTAAAAAAATTATCGGATCGTAAATAACTATTCGTTACTTGATAAGTAGATCAACTATTAATGATCACTAAGTTAGTTAAATTATTTCCAATACATTTAGTCAAAATAAAAACCTGCCTCAAAGATCCAAAGCAAGTTCATCCATTAAAAGGTGCAGCTTTTAGTTCATTCACAAGCGGTCCAATACCTGAATTCGGATCCTAGGATTCCCTTGAGGGTAGTTTATTTTTCAGTCACTGGATAAAATTCAGCCGGAATCGCGCCGAAGTGTCTCCGGTGGTATAACATAGGATCTTTCTTTTCGATTTGTATATCTGTTACTTCGCCAATTAAAATGGTATGATCTCCCGCTTCAACTGTTTTAAACGTTTTGCATTCCAAAACAGCGAAAGCACCTTGAATGATTGGTAATTGATTCCCAGAAAACTCCCACTCACATTGACTAAAACGATCCACATTTTTACTAGCAAAGGTTTTGCATAATTCCTGCTGCTCACCAGCTAAAATATGTATCGCAAATTTTCCACCTTCAGTAAAAGCTTTAATGGAAGAAACTTTATGATCAATTGACCAAAGAACTAGGGTAGGGTCCAGTGAAACAGATGCAAATGAATTTACAGTTAATCCAACTGGCTCATTGTTGGGAGTAGTAGCTGTCACAATGGTTACCCCTGTTGGATAGTTGCCCATCGCTTCTTTAAATAAAACTTGTTTTTCTTCTTTTGTCATCATTCATTTCTCCTTCGCCAAATATTGTAATCTATAGAGAGATCAACCAAGAGAATATTCATAATAATCCTCTGATTACATGAACAGTTTCTCTATCTATAGGAACATCCTTGTGTTACATCAAATAATAGTTCAAAATCCAATTCATATTATTCCGACAATAACCCCTTCAATATTACATGAAAATGGGATACTTTTGTAGTACGTTGCCCATTTTTAATAAATACTTTTTAGACAGAAGTTCGTTTACAGTAGCAGAAGATGCCTCCAAAGGATCAGATCCTTTTGGGGACATCTTCTTTCATTAAACCTGTATCCTGTTCAAGGCTTCATCCAAATCCGCCCATAAGTCTTCCCAATTCTCTAGTCCTACGGAAAGACGAATTAGTTGATCTGTAATGCCCATTTTAAAACGGGATTCAATAGGAACAACCGAATGAGTCATTGTGGCTGGATGTTGAATGAGTGTTTCCGCATCACCTAGGCTGACCGCAATTTTAATTAATTGTAGTGAGTTCAATATTTTTTGTGCGTCCTGCTTGTCACCTTTAATTTCAAAAGAAATAATACCGCCGCCAGCTTTCATTTGCTTTTGGGTAATATGGTAGTCAGGATGCTCTGTATCTCCAGGATAATAGACCTTTGTAACACTTGGATGTTGCTTCAGTTTTTTGAATAACTTTTCGGCATTGAAAGAGTGTCGATCCATTCTGACAGGCAGAGTCTTCAATCCCCGCAACAAAAGCCAAGCATCAAAAGGGGAGATAATCCCACCGATATCCTTCTGCGTTGTCCTGGCCATTTTGCTAATAAATTCTTGCGTTCCCACAACAAGTCCTGCCACCACATCTCCATGGCCACAAATATATTTCGTTGCACTATGAAGTACAATATCACAGCCTAAAGCTAGTGGCGTCTGCAAATAAGGCGACGAAAAGGTATTATCAACAACGACTTGGATATGATGTTTTTTCGCGATCTTAGCGACCATCTCTAAATCAATCATTTTCATCGTTGGATTTATCGGTGTTTCCACATAAATACATGTTGTTTCAGGCCGAATCAATGTTTCTATTTGTTCCTCGGTCAGCATTTCTGAAAAGTCATGTGTAATACGATATTTATCTTCCATTAAATGCAATAATCCGAAAGTACAGCCATACAAGCCTTGTGAGCAGATAATATGGTCACCTGCTTTCGTTAACGCAAGTAAAACGGCTGAAACAGCTGCCATCCCTGAACCAAATGCAAGACCCGCTTCACCACCTTCTAGCATGGCAATGCGTTCTTCAAGAATTTTCACAGTCGGATTTCCAAGCCGGGAATATATATACCCCTCTTCTTCTCCTGCAAACCGTCTCTCACCTTGTTCAGCAGTTTCGAAAACGAATGTCGATGTTTGAAAAATAGGCGCAGCGAGACTTCCCAAATGCTGCTTCGAATCGTACCCTTCATGAATCACCTTTGTCTCAATATGCTTGTCTTTCTTCCCCATAACGCTCCTCCTCCCCCTACTTCTATAATATGTTATGATCACCGAAATTGTAAACGTTATCATCACTATCAACTGATAATGATGCCTAATATGAACAAAACACGAACCGTTCATCTAGCCTTGATTCAGAAGATGAGTTTACAAGCGCACAAAAAAGGAGGGGATTTGTCATCCCCTCCTTCTTAGTTACACTACTTATTTACGCAAAGTTTTTAATGCGCCACTCCAAGCGTTAACTTGATCTAACATTGCATTTACATTATCAAGATGTAATTCAGCTGGTTTGAAAACACTGCCGTTTTCAAAATCTGTGAATAATGATAATGTCGGATGTACACGAACGTCCGCAATCATTAATTCACCCATGATTCCACGTAAATGTTCAGCTGCACGAGCTCCACCAGTTGAACCATAACTTACGATACCTGCAGCTTTGTTATTCCAAGCTTCACGAGCAAAATCAAGGGCATTTTTTAATGCTCCTGTAATACTGTGATTGTATTCTTGAACAATGAATACGAATCCATCTACGTTAGCAAGTTTTTCATTCCAAGCTGCAATGCCTGGTTCTGTTCCATCAGTTGTTCCTAAAAACGGCAATTGGAAATCAGCAATATCAATGATTTCATATTCTGCATCGCCACGTTTATCAGCAATCCCTTTTACCCATTCTCCTACTTGTGGACTTACGCGTCCTTCACGTGTGCTACCTAAAACAATCCCAATTTTCAACATTTCATTTCCTCCTCTTTCATCTGTATTATTATTTGCTTTCCCAAATAATTTATCGAAAAAACCCAATACTTTCACCGCCTGTATTTATTAGTACCACTAAGAATAAACCAATCATATATTGGCAGTCTTTTTTAATTTCACCTTAATACGATTTTTTATTCTATTGCCTACAAAATATCCCCTAATTTCTTCTAATCAAAATCTGCATACACAATATCTTGATTTGATATATCTCTAATTAAAAATATACACCTGCACTTACTTTTTGTCAACTAGTAACGTAATTATATTTCGAGTTCGCAAAAAAAATCGATATTTGGGTATTAGCCCTGCTCCTTTACGAACTTCCACATAGAGTATAGGGTATTAACCCAGACTTCAAGAGGAGAGTGGCGTAAGATGAATCCATATGGTTACTATCCAGAGTATATTCCACAACAACAGTTTGAATATGTTCCACAACAAGAGGCTTATTATTCACAGTATCCGACTAATTCTGAATTTCAACAATACGAACAAGTGGACATTGATAGACAACCGCAACTGGAAAGAAGAGTTAGACAACTTGAAAGACAAAATGAGCAGCAAGTTCAAGAACTGAACAGGCTAAGTCAGGAAATTACTCGTTTGAACAGAGAACTAACGCGAGTTAACCAAGAGGTCATTCGACTAAATCAAAATGATCAGCGACATACACGCCGCCTGAACAGATTAAACCAACGCCTACGTGCAGTAGAAAATAGGCTCAACATTCCGTTTTCGGCTTCCGAAGATGGTTTTTAAAAGGACATTAATTTTCTTGAGGTAATAAGAAGCAGCGAGAATCCCTCATAATTCCGCTGCTTTTTATTCATGTTTCCGTAGTTGTATATTCACCTAAACCTTTTTATTATAATCCATATTTAAAACTTATATTGAACCGAAAAAAAGAGATAGCCTTAAATCACAGCTATCCCTTCTTCCTTATCGATTGGCGTCTACAATTTCTCCACCATAAAATGTTTTCTTACTTAATGTAATATCAAGCTCGCGAGCCAGTTTCTTCAACTCGCGCTCTTCGCGTTCTGTGACAATCGAAATGACTGTACCATCTGCACCCGCTCGTCCTGTACGACCTGAACGGTGCACGTATTGGTCCACGCTTTCTGCCATGTCAGCATGTACAACGGTAGTAAGACCTTTAATATCTAAACCTCTTGCCGCAACATCTGTTGCTAACAATAAAGGCATTTTACCAGAACGTAAATGTCTTAGTGCTTTTTCACGATCCATTTTATTGGAATCGCCATGAAGCACACCGAGCTTAATCCCTTTATAATCGAGTTTTTCTTTTAACACGGTAATTTCGGCGATATCATTTAAGAAAGCAAGTCCCTTTAATCCTTCTAGACGAGTAATTTTTTCAAGAACTTTGGCTTTTTCACGTCGTTCGACAACGAAATAGATATGATCCACGCTAGATTCCATCTTCTCGCTCTTATCAACGCGGACGACTTCCGGTTCGTTCGTTAAATCACGGGCCAGTTTCTCAGTCTGATCCGGAAGAGTAGCCGAAAACATCAGTACTTGGCGATCCTTTTGCGTTGTCTTGATTATATTTTGGATCGTCCCCATATGCTCAGGCACAATCAATTGATCACCTTCATCTAGTACAATCGTTTTCACTTCATGCATTTTCATTTTCTTTTGCATAATTAACTCATATACACGTCCCGGTGTTCCGACGATGATTTGCGGGCGTTTTTTTAATTTTTCGAGCTGACGTTTTACATTTGCCCCACCGATGAACGAAGCCCCTGTAATTCCGCTGCCTTCTGCCCAGATTCGGACTTCTTCGGCAATTTGCATCACAAGCTCACGTGACGACGCCATAATAAGGGCTTGTGCTGATTTGTTCTCGGGATCTATTTTTTCAAGCACAGGTAGTAGATAAGCAAGAGTCTTCCCTGTACCAGTTGGTGATTCAGCGAGGATATCTTTTCCTGCGGTTATCACTGGGATAGCTTTACTTTGAATGGGAGTCGACCGGGAAAATCCAGATTTCTCCCAAGCTGATTGGATAAACGGTTTCATTGTTTTAATAAATTCAGGTGTGTCAGTCATAGTACTCTCCTTTAATCTCTAAGAGGTTGTTCAAAAAGTTCGGTAAAGAAGCTAGCGAATTGCATCAAAGTGCATTTTTGACCTTCTGTTAAAATCGCGCGCATCCTGTGCAAGTCCGGTCCCAAACGTTACTGCATACACGAAAGGTTATCGAGATGCGCCCGCAGAACTTCTCGGCATTCTTTATCCTTTTTGAACACGCACTTTAAGCTATCTTTATAATAACATTTGTTCTTCGTCATTTGCTAATGGAATCCTAACAGTTACAATTGTACCTTGTCCTTTTTTACTTTTAAAGCTCATTTCCCCGTTGTGGCGGTGAATGATTTTGTAAGAAATAGCGAGACCGAGCCCTGTTCCTTTTTCTTTTGTCGAATAAAAAGGCTGGGCAAGATATTTCAATCGTTCTTCATCAATTCCTTTGCCATTATCCGATACCGTGATGATCGCATCACTCTCTGTTTTTTTGATTTCAATTTTAATTTTTCCATCCTTATCTACAGCTTCGATACTATTCTTAATCAGGTTAATAAACACCTGTTTCAATTGTACATCATCTGCAATAATGTAGATTGGCTCATCTGAAACCTCAATCAACTCCAATTCGAGATTGGCTAAATTCGCCTGAGCTTTCATTAACCACACAACTTTCGATACACATTCACGAACATTACGAAGCCGCAGTGAAATCTCTTGTTTTTTTCCAAGTATTAATAGCTCACTTGAAATAATGTTAATATGTTCAATCTCTTCTTCCATAATCTCGAGATAGTGAGGGGTAACTTCCTTCTCCGTACGCATCAATTGTACAAATCCTTTTAATGAAGTTAGAGGATTACGTATTTCATGGGCAACTGCTGCTGCCAAATGGCCAATCACCGTCATTTTCTCAGAGGCAATGAGCATCTCCTCATCATGCCTCTGGGACGTGACATCTCTAGCAAGAGCATATACACCTACAATCTCTTCTGTGACAATGATCGGAAAGATTGCGCACCTTAGAATCTTCTTCTTACCATCTGTATGGATGATTGCTTCAAAGTAGGAGTTTACTCCTTCTAAGGTTAACCAATAATACTCTCGAATCTTTTCGACATTTTCGATAGAAATAGCAGTAGTCGGGCATTTTCCCCTTACTTCTTCTTCGGTAACTCCGAGTATTTTTTCTCCCTCAGGATTGATTGAATTGATATTTCCTTCTAAATCCAACTCTATGACAGCATCCGGATTATGCTTAAACAGCGAACGGTATTGAACATCCTTTCGTTTCAGCTCATTTTCCGAATGTAGTAATTTCTTTCCCCAATAATTGAGTGATACATATAGAACAGACCCTGTCAGGAATATATAACCCCAGCCTTTCGCTCGCTGAAAGATTGTATAGGCGTGAAAGTTTTCCGCTGCTATTAGTAAAGATATCGAATCAGTACTAATTACCCAAAAAATACCAATTAGGAAATATATCAACGAAACCATCAGAGCAAATTTTTGAACTTGATTCATGTTATACCCCTTTATCCATGTCATACGCGTATGATTTCTCTTTTTTAGAGTTCCCATAACTCTAAAAAGACAAACAAAAATGCCCTCAAGTTGTTAAACGCGAGGGCTTTACGATTTATTAGTGTACCATAAATAATCAGACTTTTCTAGAAAATAATTATTCAAAAACGTGTTACTCTTTTATACAGACCTATTGACGTATGCTCTCAGTTTCTATCTTACTGGATTGTTAACCTTGCAATCAAAATAATAATGTAAATTTATTTAAACAAGGAAAAAAATAGTATATGATTATATAATTCAGTTTATTCAAATAATTAAAATGATCGGTATTCTGATAAATAAATTTTGTATTGCATCCTTAACTTTGTTGCTAGTTTGTTTCAATCAATTAGATTAGAAAATTCATATGGATTTATGAGTAACACTTTAACACGTAAACCTCTACCATTATCATCAGAGTATAGTGATGAAACCATTGCTAAAACGAGTGGGATATGGAAAATCATTAGTATGAGCAATGATAATTGTAGAGAGCCTTATTGGTTCTCTTTTTTTAAAAAATAATTCCAAATAGCACATCAATCCTTAAATATATAATAAAAAGGAGCGATCACGATGATCAAAGGTCTTTATGAAGCACATCTACCTGTAACTAATCTTTTGAACTCAATAGAATTTTATAAAAAGTTAGATTTAGAAATTGCCTATCAACATGAAAAATTAGCTTTCTTCTGGATAGAGAAAGGTCATAGCTGGTTAGGTTTGTGGGAAACAGATAAAGTTGACACACCATATCACCCCTCTTTAAGGCATATTGCATGGCATGTTGATACAAAAGATATCAGGAATGCGAAAGAATGGCTTGAATCAAAAGGGATACAAATAATTGAAACTTTTGGAATTCCGCCAGAGAAACAACCGCTCGTCTTATCAAACAAACGAAACGCCCACGCCGCTATTTATTTCCAAGACCCTGATGGCAACTTACTTGAATTAATGACTCCATTAAGATTGGATCTTGGCGAAAATGTTAACATAATGTCATTAGAAGAGTGGGATGAGCAGAATAACTGAATACCCTTAAAATTCAAGGTTTCATTGCAGTACTTAGGTAATCAATAATCATAAACAGTGAATGAAAGATGCATATGAGTCTGGTAAAAGAATTGAAGCCAGTAAAATATCGGGGTGTGAATGATGAGTCATGAGCAAAAAGTTTGGAAGTATGCCTTTGCGAGCGCTATGGTGACAATTAGTATTCTTGGCTTTGGCAGAATGTCTTACGGGATTCTAATGCCTTTTATGAAGGACAGTTTATCGCTTACCTATGAACAAGCAGGTGTGCTGAGCACATCAACTTCGATCGGCTATTTGGGATTGGTTCTCTTTGCTGGCATTTTCGCAGCAAAATGGGGGTCGAAACGTCTAGTAATCTTAGGGACACTACTTGTTACTTGTGGTTTACTGTACATGCCCTGGGTTCAAAATTATTTTTCCTGCTTAATAGGTATGGTACTTCTCGGTGTTGGTGCGGCTTTTGCGTATACCCCATTGGTTAATATTATTGTCGGTTGGTTTCCACAGCAAAGGGGTATGATGATCGGATTTCTCTTAAGTGGGTTAGGACTAGGAACATTGTTTTCTAGCACACTGATACCATTCTTTACAGCTTGGTTTTCTGGAAATGGTTGGCGATATATCTGGCTGTTATACGGACTATTTTCTTTACTATCTGCCTTTGTTGCTCAGATAATTCTCAGAGATCCACCCATATCTTCACCTAAAATAACGCAAGAAAAAACTTCTCTATTTCGCGAGGTGTACTTGCATAAAAGAATCTTATTAGTAGCCTGTATCTACGGATTGATTGGATTTGCATATTTAATTCCACAGAACTTCCTTTTTAGTTTTATTTTAGAGGCTCATATTAATCGCTATTTGGCTGGTCAAATTGTCGCTTTGGGTGGTTTTATGTCCATTTTTAGTGGACCGATATGGGGAATGACTTCGGATAAGATTGGGCGGAAGAAGTCCTTATTGATCACACTTTTCCTGGGGACCATTGCGATGCTCATTCCCATTACCTTCCCCGAACTTATAGGGTTTGTAATCAGTCAGTTCCTCTGGGGAATTACGGTTGTCGGGATGCTTTCTCTCATTCAAGCTATTTCGACAGAACAAATTCATCCAGCATATGCACCAATTGCATTGGGATATGTAACTGTTTATTTTGCTGCTGGACAATTAGTTGGACCTGGGCTTGGCGGCTGGATGATCGACCATCTTGGGGGCATTCCCTCGTCATTACTACTTTGTTCTGGACTTCTGCTTACGGCTTTCATATTATCCACGCAATTACACAAAGAAGGAGTGGGAGAACAGTTAATTCCCCAAAAGGAGACTCACTCTATGGAAGGGTAATCTTCAATAAAAAAAGGAACCAACATTATATAACATGCTGGTTCCTTTAATCCATCATTTTCATTAACATGACTATTTCAAAACGATTATTTACTTAATTCACGTCGGATAACCGGGGCTACTTCTGTTGCTAATCGTTCAATATTTTTCGCAACTTTAGCAAATGGAATCCCACCGATATCCATCTGGGCGATAAATCGCTGATGCCCGAACAATTCATGCTGATACAGGATTTTTTCAATAATTTGCTGTGAGCTACCAACAAACAATGCAGTGTCTGGACTTGACATTTGTTCAAAATCAGCCCGAGACATTCGTGTATTCATCCCTCGTTGACGATTCACATACTCCCAGTAATTTGAATAATATGGATAGAATTCGTCCTTGGCTTGTTCCGTTGTTTCAGCCATAAATGTGTGCCCGGTAACGCCTACCTTTAACTCATTCAAATGATGACCGGCTTCAACGCCCACTTTGCGGTAAATATCAACGAGTGGTTTGAATCGATTTGGATCGCCGCCGAGAATGGCTAGAGCCATCCCAACTCCAAACTTACCTGCTCTTTCTGCACTTTCAGGTGATCCACCAACACCAACCCAAAGTGGCAGTTGCTTTTGAACTGGTCGTGGTGCAATCTCAGCATTCTGAAGACTTGAGCGGAACCGGCCTTCCCACGTAATCTTCTCTTGTTCGTTCAGTTTTAAAAACAAATCAATATTCTCTTCGAACAGTTCATCATACTCGTTGACGTTATATCCAAAAAGCGGGAAAGATTCAATAAACGCCCCACGCCCCGCAATAACTTCAGCGCGACCGTTTGATAGCAGATCCAATGTCGAAAAGTCTTCAAATAAGCGAACAGGATCGACCGTGCTTAATACAGTAGTCGCACTGGTCAATTTAATCTGTCTCGTTACTTGCGCAATTGCAGCAAGTACGACTGGAGTAGCTGAAACCGCATAGTCTAAACGATGATGTTCACCTAAACCAAAAAGGTCTAGTCCTGCTTCATCAGCTAGTTTTGCTGCATCTACTATTTCTGTCAAGCGCTGGCGGGCGCTAATCACTTTACCAGTATGGGGATCTGGAACGATATCACCAAGCGTATAAATCCCGATTTCAAAACTAGAATCGTTTAATGTATTATCTTCTTTCATCATACGTTCCTCCAAAAAAAGCTTTAAATAACTAAATGAATTTCATTTCCTGATGGATCAGTTGTCACATATACATCGTTTTCTTGTTTCACTATAGCACCGATTTGTTCCAGCTGTACAATCACTTTGCTTCTTGCTTCTTCATTTGCGTAAACGAGTGTATACCAATTAAGTCCAACACTGTTTTTCTGAGGTGCAGGAACACCAACACCATTCCATGTATTTAAACCGATATGATGGTGGTATCCACCTGTCGAAGTAAAGAGAGCCCCTCCAAATCGATTTACAACGGTAAATCCAAGACCTTTCACATAAAACTCATCTGTTTTTTGAAGATCCGCTACATGTAAATGAATATGCCCCATCAACGTATCAGCTGGCAATCCACTCCACTCGGCATGACTTTCAGCAAGTAAGCTTTCCCCATCTAACGGTTCAGTTGCCATTGCTACTTCTCCATTTGACCATGACCATTCAGAAGACGGGCGATCCCAGTATACTTCAATACCATTGTCGTCCGGATCAGAAATGTACAAAGCTTCACTTACATAATGATCCGACGCTCCAAATCGATAGCCTGTCTGAAGTAAATGGCGTAAGAAGACCGACAAATCAGCACGAGTGGGCAACAACAGGGCAAAATGATACAAGCCAGATGTACGTCCTTCTTTAGCAATCACATCAGCTGGCTGTTCAAGCGTAAGCAACGGTGTTTTACCGTCTGTTGTTAAAACCGCTTTACGTTCAGTTTGTTCCAAAACTTGAAAACCGATAATTTCTTGATAAAACGTAATGGCACGATCCAATTCCATTACATTAATACTAACTTCTCCAACAAACGTAATTGGCTTTTGATGAAACTTTTCCATTTTTACTACTTCCCTTCTTTATTAAAAATTTTATTGTCTAATGAGAAAAGAGAGCGATTTGCAAAAGCGAGGAAAATAGCCATAGCAAGCAGTGCTAATTCAAATTCATATCCCGCCATTTGCCCATTACCAAGAAACCCGAGAGGAAGCTTTACTGTAAATATGGCTCCTAACATAATAACAGCAAACAACACCGAAACAATTCGTGTTCCAATACCTAGTATCAACGCAATTCCACCAATTAACTCTATAGTTGCGACGAGATAAGCTACAAACCCAGGAATGCCAATACTGTCAAAAAAGCCAACCGTGTTACCTATTCCACCTTGAAATTTAACAAAACCGTGAATGAAAAAAGTAAGACCTAAAATAATACGTAATATAACTGCACCTGCTTCATTTTTATTCATGTTTTTTATTCTCCTTTTAGTTACTTTATGTAAGTTATTATATTTTCATAACACGTTATTGTCAAGTAACTTTGTATTTTTAAATTATATGATATTAAATTGTAATATGATATATTGTAATGAAAGGAGTGAAAGAGCATGAATCAATCCATTATTTGTCCGCGATTTGAAAAAGCCGTCTCTCTTTTAAGTCAACGCTGGACTACTTTACTTATTTATCAATTATTGTCCGGTCCACAACGCTTCGGCACCATTCAATCTTCTATAGCAATTAGCGGCAGAGTTTTGTCAGAACGCTTAAAAGACCTCGAACAGCAGGGTATCGTGAAGCGTGATGTCATACCAGAAACACCTGTTAGAATCGAATACTCATTAACGGAAAAGGGTTTCTCATTAGAACCGATTTTGAAAGAAATAGAAAATTGGTCTCAAGAGTGGGTGAAAAAAGAGGAATTAGACGACTAAAACCCTTAATGCCGAATAAACATTTTACTAAATAGCGCTCTAATAAGTTTGAATCCTTTAAGACTTTAACAAGAAGGGCAAGGCGCAAATAACGGCATTATCACAGAATCCCCTTTTTTAGGACATGCTGATGGTAATGCTTTTTTCTCTGTGGAAAAGGGGCGGGGCTTCGAAAAATCAGCGCAGCTAAGCCGCCTTTATAAGATGATACAGTTTATAGAACTTGAACCTTTTTCCTCGTCAGGTTTTAGAGCAGACACTCATGGATAGTTCTTTAAATTACATGTTATGATAGCATTTCGGTCCTGATTGTACAGTAGTATAGAAATATACAATACAACCTTTATCCCGCATTAACGGGCAGTCCCCCCACTGATTAAAGTTTCACTTTGTCCCTATTAAAAGTAAGTTGTTCTTTCACTTTTGATATCAGGAGAAGTGACATAAACACGAATGCTGAGATATGTTATATTGAATATATACATTTTGTAACTACTTAAGTTTGATGCCTATTTTAAAATTTTTTACCATCATTTTTTATTCTTCAAAACATAAAATAGTGAAGTTGCTTATTTTCCACAATACGATGTAGGCTTAAGTAGTTTCATAATCTCATAGTTTATTTTCAGGGAGCGCTTAGAAGATGCTGCAAAAATTAAATGCTTTTTTAGAAAGTAAAATGCCGTTTATTACACCGATAAGTGTGTTGCTTGGTGTGACGTTTGCAAGCTACGTCGATAGCTTTTCGTTTTTAGTTCCATGGTTGTTTGCATTTATGACGTTTTCCGGTAGTTTGGGGTCAAATATTAAGTCATTTAAAGAAGTGATGATCCATCCTCTACCGATCATTATTACGATGTGTATTCTACATGTGATCATGCCGCTTTGGGCTTTGGGTGTAGGTCATGTTGTCTTTCACGGGGATGTTTATACGATAACCGGATTAGTTCTTGGCATGATTATTCCGACCGGCATTACAAGTGTTCTGTGGGTATCCATCTATCGAGGGAACATTCCACTTACACTTGCCGTGATTTTAATTGATACATTTTTATCGCCATTCATCGTTCCATATACGATGTCGCTTATGGTTGGCGAACAAGTAGAAATGGATATTCTCGGCATGATGGGCGGTTTACTATGGATGGTCGTTCTTCCTTCATTGGCTGGGATGTTGCTTAATCAAGTAACAAATGGAAAGGTAAAAACCGTATTAGGTCCGCGCCTTTCGCCGATTTCAAAAATCTTTTTAGGAATCGTTGTGTTGTTAAATAGTTCGGTTATCGCTCCATATTTACGTCATATTGACACAAAATTGGTCTTCATCGCCATTGTCGTCTTTCTTATTGCTTTTTCTGGCTACTTGTTTTCTTTTCTTATCGGCAGGCTTTTAAAGATGAACAGAGAAGATGTTGTGTCACTAACGTTCTTAGGTGGTATGCGCAATATTAGTACTGGTGCCGTTATCGCCATTTCTTATTTTCCTGCTCAAGTTGCCGTACCTGTCGTCATAAGTATGCTATTTCAGCAAGTGCTTGCATCCATTTTTGGTCGCTTTGTCGATCAATATTATAAAAAAAGAAATGAAGTAAAGACAAGGAGTGCGTGAGTATCGCTCTGCTTTTCACAAATTAGAAAGATATTAATATTGAAATTCCACCACTAAAAATGATATGATTGTTTTAATAAAATACAGTGTAGTACTTGGAGGAGCCTGTCACCAAGGGATTAGTATGTCCTTTGGTAACAGGCTTTTTTTGTATTTTTTACAAAAATATACAAAGGGGGATAAAAATGTTAATACTTCAATTAGCGATTATTTTAGTTGCAGCCAAGATTGCCGGACATATAAGTGTAAGATTAGGGCAACCTTCCGTTTTAGGAAAACTCCTAATAGGTATTGTACTAGGGCCATCCGTGTTAGGGCTAGTTACTGAGACTGAAACCTTAGCAGCATTTAGTCAAATCGGTGTGATCTTGTTAATGTTTATAGCAGGTTTAGAAACCGATCTTGACGAATTTAAACGAACTGGAAAAGCGTCTACTTTTGTAGGTTTTGGTGGAATCATTGTTCCGCTTGCTGTAGGGTATTTTGCAGGAATGATGATGGATCTTACTTCTTTTCAATCATTGTTTCTAGGTCTATTGCTTTCTGCTACTAGTGTGAGTATCTCTGTTCAAGCACTAAAAGAGATGAAGCAATTAAAAACTCCTGAAGGAACTGCCATTTTAGGTGCAGCCGTGATTGATGATGTGGTCGTCATTATCGCTTTGGCTTTCTTAATGAGTTTTGCTGGTGGCGAAGTCGATCTATCAATCGTTATCTTAAAGAAAGTATTATTTTTTGCAGGCGCCATTCTTGTTGCTTGGAAAGTAGTTCCATGGTTCTTGGAAAAGTTCGCTTCCTTAAAAGTGACGGAAACGGTTATTTCTGCCGCTCTAATTATTTGTTTTGTTTATGCCTACCTAGCAGAATATACAGGGGTAGCAGCGATAATCGGAGCTTATATAGCTGGTGTGGCTATTAGTGTAACGGGCTTTAAACATGAAGTTTTTGAAAAGGTTGAAACCATTGGTTATTCGATTTTTGTTCCAGTATTCTTTGCTTCAATAGGAATTACTGCACAATTTTCGGGGATTATGAATCATTTAGGTCTGATTGTTGTATTAAGTATAGTAGCTATTCTAACAAAATTAGTTGGTGCAGCTATCGGTGCTAAATTATCAGGATTTGGTTGGAATAGCTCGCTTGGGATTGGAGCTGCGATGGTGTCTCGTGGTGAGGTCGCTTTAATCTTAGCTGCAATCGGTCTAGAATCCAAACTACTTAACGACGATTTATTCGCCGTTCTCGTTGTAGTCATTCTTGTAACAACCATCGTTACGCCACCGATGATGAAGTGTTTTTTCACATCAAAGAAGCAAACGAAATCTGCTGCTTAACTAAAGATTAACGACGATTATTCACATAATCAGCTACGACTTTCCCACTACAATTAACAGCTAAAAAGAATTTTGAGAATCTGGGCTGACCTGCTAATATGTGACATCGAAGAAGCTCTAATAAGGCCGCCTGTTCCCTCAACTTAATTGGGGACAGGCCGTTTAATTTCGCATGAAGTCGTGTTTAATGTTATTACTTGATGTACTTGTCTAATTTTTTCTATTTAAATTGGTTTTGTAAGTAACACCTGAATAGGAATAGTCATTAAAATTCACTTATAAAAACGTAAAGGAGACACTACTTAAATTGTAGTATCTCCTTTTAAAGTTCTTTAAAAAGATTAAGTTCAGCTTTACTTCTGAAATTAGAACAGATAATAAAGTTGTTTAATTCCTTGTGGAACTGATGCTAATCTGGTTTTCTATATTATTTGCTTGACAACGTAGTTATATATTTTTTAACTACTTCATAAACATATTCTTGATTTGCTGATGCTGTATCTGGGTTGTATTTACCACCATTGGTTTTATTATTAGACAATACTCTAATACCCAAGAATGCTACATCATAAGCTTGGGCCATTTGTGCTGCTGCGGCACCTTCCATTTCTTCTACAGATGTACCATACTTAGTATGGAACCATTTAATTCGATCAACTTCATTATTCCAAAAGTCTGCTGAACCTATAGTACCCTCGACAACTTTACCCTTAGTGTATTTATCTTTTACTGCATTAGCAGCTGCGAGTAAATCCTTGTCTCCCTCATAGTACCGGATTTTTTCAGCATTAGGATCTTCTCCTGCACTTCCTTCAGAAGCCATTAAATCCATAGGTATCCATTTAGTTGGATCAATTCCTTGGTTTTCATTCATGTTTTCTGCTTTTAATGCGCCTATGTTTGTAACTCTTTTTCCTAGAACAATATCAAATACGTTTAAATTCGGATCATGTCCGCCTGATGTTCCTTGATTGATTATTGCTATAGGGTTATATCTTTCAATGGCCACTGCTGTAGCAGCTGCTGTATTTTCCATTCCCTTACCTGTTTTAGTAACGATGACAGGATAATTGTCCAGTGTTCCTTTGTAAAATACAAAAGTTCCTGATTTTTCTTCTTTAACATTTTCTAGCCTTTTTGCAAAATGTTCAGCCTCTATTGGCATTGGGCCTTGAATGATAATAGGCTGTTGAGTATTTTTTTGTCCAGCTTCATTTTGTGAAGCTGAATTACATGCTGCTAGTATTGATAATAACAGTACAGTAATCGTTGCTAATAAAGCGTATTTTGGTAACCTTTTGTTTTTCATAAATAATCTCTCCTTTTTCTCTTGTTGTTTGATACACTGGAAGATTTGGTCCAAAGAAAAGGGTCTAGAAAATGTAGAATGATTTCTACCTTCTAGACCTACAAAGTTAAAGTATAGATAATTAAGCAAAAAATGATGCTTTTGCTAAATCATAAAATGGCAGTGGCCAAAAAGCCGAACAACCGAATACTTTAACTCGTAGTCCAGTTCTTTCATTGGGAACCAGGTAGAAACGCTCAGACCATATTACCGAGTATATACGAGTAATGATATTTAAGATTATTGCTTTTTAAATATAGCAAACTAACCATAGATATTCAATATAAATATGAATATTAATTTTAAAAAATAACTTAATGTTCGTGTTTTGTAGGAAATAAAGAAAATATGGGGAGTCATTATTAGTAAAAAAGAAATCATCCTTAACGATTAATACTATTCTGCTTATTTTACCATCTTTTATTATCTTGCTTCGTTTAAGTACAAACATTCACAATCTCTTCTAAATTTTCACATAGGTATGTAGTTGAAAAAAAAAAGTGAAGCTTATTCAATAATCACGCTCTTTAGTTGAATAAAACTTCTGTAATTATTCCTTATTTTAATTTTTAAAAATGGCCTATCGAGGTTCGACAAGCCACATCTATACATATTGTATTATTTTGATAATGCGATCTTTATATGGGCTAAGTGATGCTCTTCGTGCCAAGCTAATTTTGCAACTTTTGTTGCAACAATTATTTTACCGTTTATCTGATGAGTAAAAGCTCGATCTAATTGCTCTTCAGTTAAACTATGTCCTAAAGATACGATGCGCTCATTTATACCTTCTAATATTTTAATAGAACTTTCTACTGGAAGCTTTGTATCCGGTTGAATAGCCCACTTTTCTTCATCAAAAGCTGGTACTGTTGGATTCTCATCTGTTAAGGCCAGCTTCAAACGTTGATACATGTTCAACTGAGAATCTGCAATGTGATGAACAAGTTGACGAACTGTCCAGCTACCTTCACGATAAGTTCTGCTTAATTCCTCATCGCTTAATGAGTCGACAGTTTCTCTTAATCGAATCGTGTAAGTTTCGATTTCCTTTAGCCATTCTTGAATATTTTCTAATGTTACTTTTTCAGGAACTTGTAGGTTCCCAATTGGGTATCTCACATCCATTTTCAATCCCCTTTTCCCTATTCGTTATTTCTTTTACTTATTTACTATTACATAATTGATTATGTACGAATCACTCCATTAATCTGTTCAAAACGAATTAATAATTCTTCTTTATTTTCATCCAAAATTTTCAGCTCCTAAAGATATTGTTCCATATATGTATTTCGGTATTAACGTTTAAAATCCTTCTATAAATCCCTACATAAAAAAAGCGCAAGCCTCATCGAATCCGTTTTCAAATAAAGCAGCAGGACTACATTTTATCTTATAGTTTTCATTAAATTTATCAAGGTTAACTCTATTTGCTTAGTTTCATGTTATATCTTATTGGTCCTTTTCAGTGTATTTCTGTAAACTAAGATATTATCCCTACTTCTTAAACAGAGAATCAAAGATAACCTTTCATAGAATAGAATTCCCCCCAAAATATTCATCACTTATGTAATCGTATTTCAATTTTGGTATCCTGCGATCTTAATAATAGAAGAAGGGTTACAATCGGAACAACCGAATTTGTAGCCCTTCTGATTTTTTATTGTTTAACTAGTTAAGTCTCATTTATAGTACGGTGGTTCCTCCCCTTCACGACCAGATGCGGTTAAAGATCCACGTTCTACCTCGTAAGAAAAAGACGAGAAACCCTTTACCTTTCCTTTATTCCATCGTTCAGTAAAAGTAATGAGATATTTTTCTTTTCCCGTTTCTTTTGCAGTTGTTTTTCTCTCAACATAATAGCCGTCAATCTGCCCTTCCCATCTGCCAACATTCTTAGGGAATTTATCTGTAACAGTCCCATCACCATCAGTGGCAAATTTAACAGCATCTTTCATTGTAAAGGGTGGTAAAGGCTCAGACATGATCTGAAAATACCCCCAAAGCAAACCACATATTACGACCGGAAATAGAAAAAACATCTTAAAACTCTTTTGAACCTCAATTCTTACGTATAGCCATCTATCTATAATCGCATAGAACAAAGCAACTATCATTCCGGATAACGCCAATGTAAATTCCTGAAAAAGCCAACCATTTGCTAAACCAAAAAAGCCATGAAGCAAAACGTAAAGCCATATGTATTTCACAAACCACTTTTTTTGTAGATATTCTAAACCAACTGAAACTAGATTTCCATAAATCAAGACAATTAAACCTATATACATACTATATATAGATAACCAGCCTAAGAAATTCCCTCCTAAACCATAGGGATATTCCGACTTAACACTATCTGCCATATATAAATATGCTAAGATCATAGATGGAATCATTGTCGTGACAAATGTGGCTGTTAATTTCCTCTTAATCAGACTTTCGAGATCCATATAACCCCTCCCATTATGCTAAATCTATATATGATAACAAGGAATAAAAAGAAATTTCTCTTCACACATCACTTTTTTTAGATAAACTCCTTTTTTATCCTATATTACCATTTTATTAGCCTAATGACTTTGATTCATAGCACCTTCTGGATGCATAACAAAAAGCCAACCATTCGCATGTTGACTTCAGTCATTCCTTTTTTAAATTCATCCTAACAAAACTAAAGTGACGATTTTTATATGGACATTTCCTCATCCTAAAATTTTAACGCTTCTTGTTCAACCTTTTGCATACACTCTCGCACCACTTTAGGCAAATTTTTTATTATTTGGCTATGTTTTAAAATAGTTTTAAGAATAATGCGTAAGCACTTGAAGGAATAGGTTACACATAAGCCTTATCAATTAACAATTCACTATTTTTGATTTTTTATGCAATTATAATTATAGTTCTTTTTGACATTTTACCATTATAAATTTAAACGGAGGTTTATTTTCCATATTCTTATGCGGCTCAAAAATTTCCGAAAATTCTATCAGTCCATATTTTCCAAATTCTTGTTTGATCGAGTCAGAATCATAAAAAAACATTTTTATCCCTTCTATTATCTCGAAATAGTCTTTACCTAGTTGTTTGCCCTTTCCAAACATTGGAGCTTCTTTTGAAATAGTAGTAAAAATCATATATCCGTTTGGCTTTAACTGGTTATAGCAATCTTTAATAAACTTATCTCTCTCACGATTGTTCAATAAATGAATAAGTGCATAACAAAATATACCATCATAAAGTTTGTTATCAAAAGGCATATCGGTTACTGAACCATGAAAAATACTCATATTAAGCCCATTTTGCCTTGCCAATTCAATCGCTGTTTTTGAAATCTCGATACCTGTTACATTTATTCCGTTGTCAATAAAAACCTTTGCATTTCTACCATATCCAATACCAGGAATCAATATATCCTTAACTTTCTTTTCAAGGAAAAAGTCCTTTGTCAAGATTCCAGAGTCTGAAGGTTCAAATCCCCACATCATTTGATTTTCTATAAAACTTGATTCCCAGATTTCTGTCATACCTTAATCTCCTTTACAAATATTAGCTCTCTTTCTTTAAAATCTGCTGTTTTTATATAAGCATAGGCTACATTACATTTAACCATAAAGTTCTTTACCTTTATTGCTTCTTTATCATTTTCAAATAGTTCAAGCCATTTGAACCAGTATATATAGTTACTGATGAATATAGCAAAGTTTTCACATATTCACGAAAGTATATCAAATTTCAACATTGATTTAAAACATAGCCTATTATTTTCATCCAAAAATAAACTCCACACCTTCTCAATATTCGTCTCAATAATGGCTTCTTCTCCCCATCGGATCATTCATTGTCCTCCCATCAATCTCGTAAACAGATCTTCTATCTACAGCTCTATTTTTCACATCAAAACAACAGGATAATTTAACATTTTCTAAAAAAAGTTCACAGAATCGTCACTTATGTAAAAAAATCTAGGCATATATAATTAACACTTATTCTCTTTACGAAAGGATGTTTATATTTGCCTAGTAATAAAAAAGAAGGCATTATTTTTGGCCTATTTATGTGTTTTGGAATGGTTCTTATTATGTCAGTTTACAACACAGCTTTACACGGATTTTCATCGTTTACAGTTGGGAGTGCAGCGATTCAATTTATCATTACATTTATAGTCGCTTTTATTGCAGAGTCACTCGTTGAACCGAAAGCGCGTAAATTTGCATTATCACTACCTTATGATAAATCGAAAGAAATCAAATTTATTGTGGCGCTTGCTTTTTGTATGGTCCCTATAATGGTTCTTATTATGTCAGTATACGGACTTATTTTAACAGCGGTAATGACAGGAATTGAAGGTTCAATTTTCACAGCTTACCTTAAAATAGTTGGTCTAAACTTTATCGTGGCGCTTCCTTCGCAGTTACTAATTGTTGGACCAATCTCACGTAGACTATTAGTTAAATACATTAAACCATCGACACCAAAGCCAGAATTAAACGTGTAAAAACAAGCAAGCTACTTTTTTGGTAGCTTGCTTGTTCTAGGTAGAACTTCAAAAATGGGTTTTCAATATGGTATTGAGTATAGAGGTAAAATAAAAAACCAGACAGGAGAAAGTCAAATTCTCTTGCCTGATTTTTTGTTGGATTAAGCGTTTATACGAGGTAATTAACTAGTGAGTATGCTATTTTCTAATGCCGCTTCGATTGTCGTTTTCAATTCATCTGCCGATAATTCTGTAGGATATTGATATTCTTTATTATTGATAAAAACTGTAGGCACCATTTTCACATTTCTGCGGATGGCCTCTGCAGTTACACCCAAGCTAATTTCGGTATTTCGTGGTTCTTCTTTTAATTGATATTTTTCAGTTAATAGCTTCTTAATATCTTGATTGTTCAACTGATCCCATTGTTCTTGTGTTGCAAATAATTCCTTTAAAATTTCTTTTACGCGCGAAGGATCCTCATAATCTAGGAATAAGTTGATTAACGTTCCATTTAACAGCATTTCTCTAGGCTTGTCATAATGTTTGACAATAAATTCAACTTGTCCATTAGCTAAGTAGTCTTTTAAAACCTCTTCCGCAATCCCATAAAATGTAGCGCAATAAGGACATGTTAAATTCAAAAACACTTCAACCTTTACAGGTGCCTCTTTCTGTCCAAAGCTTAATTGTGTATTCTCAATTTGATTTGCCATTTCTCTCACTCGCTTTCCATTCGCATTCAATTAACCACAATTATATTAATTCACATATGAATTGTCAACATTAATTTATAGAATATTCAATTATCTATGTCTACTATTGTTTGAAATCATGCTTTTGTGGCCTTTTATGCACTTCCATTGTACAAATCTGCGAGTTTAGGGAAGGTATATATAAAGGTTAATATGAGCGCATTTTTCAGATAAATTAATATCCTACTATAAAAAAACACACTATTCATTTGATTGAAAGATGGCGCTTTTATGGATTTTCTATTTTAGACGAAATGGACCGCTTTTCTCAGGAACTCCAAAACTACTGATTGGCATCTTTCTTTAGGAAATCAGTCTGTTCACTGTACAAGGGAGAAAAAGCGTATTATTTCAATAAAATCATTTCATACGTTCATGTTTCATTATCATCATACTTAGCATAATGATTTTTTTAGACAGTTCGTAAACCAATTCAGAAAACATTCATAAATTAAATATATAGCACAGGGGGGATTGCATGTCTGAAATTCAAGTAACTTACCCTGGTACCCATTGTGTACATCTAACAAAAGTATTCGATTGGCTTGTTCATTGTTCAACGATTCAGGTTAAAAATCCTGTTTTCATAAAAAAAAAAGTAAAAATAATAAAAGAGGAAATATGCAGAAATTTTCACATTGAAGATAGTAAGCAAGAGCCTACATTACTATGGGAAGACGCCTCCCCTTCCAATATGACGAGCACAATATGGATTTCAAATGATTCAAGGAATGATGGCGTTATAAATGTTTTTGTTAATGATAAATTCCTTTTTTCCATTCTTAATGGTCGTTCCAAAAGTGTTACAATAGCAAAACTTCAATCACTTTCTATGACAACGGATTCGAAGCAAGGGATCAAGGGGAAGTTTTACATGGTAATAAATAAAAAAGTGACATATTTAGATGGAGAAAAAAAGGATATTAAGGGGAATAAAAAAGTTGAATGCTTTTTTACTGATCAATGTGGAAACGAAACAAATCGTTGTTTCAATGAAGTGATTGAATGTGAAGAGGTTTTGGGTGTATCGGGGAGAACAAATAGAAAAATAATATTACCAAGTGGAAAAACAATGTTACTTCAAAAAGTGAAACTTAGAAAAAAGGGGTATGTTTGTGTCAAACATAATGATGATAACTGTTATACAGGGCCGATTCCTTTTTTATTTGAAGAAAGTTTTTTCCTGTGTGCACCAATTGGTACAACAATTGTCTGTATAATTGAAAAAGCTTATTGTCACGCTACTCTTTCGCCAAGCGTACACGAAGATGTTTATTACGTAATCGACCTCTCAATTGAATTACAGCAACATGTGAAAGTGTTAGGTCATGCAAATATAGTAGTTGAAGCGAATATCGTCCACCCTTGTAAACGATAAAGTGGAGATAGGTGTTCTTCTAATACAATACTAAGATAAAACTAGAAAAAAGATTATACCTATAAAAGAGCCAAATCTCTTCTCCTATAGACAATTCACACATTGAGAACCGTCGATGAATACATGATATATGAGTTTTTGGGAAGTAATCTTGGCTCAATTTATAGGTTGATTGATTAATCCAATATCACGAAAAATCAGCCTTAATTTAAACGAATAATGGTTAGAGCAGCGCCTGTGGCTCCTCCCCCTACTAAGATTACAGTAGCTATCAAACCAAATAATTGAAGTAAAATGGTATCGCCTGCTGTTAAAGATACAATCACATCATTATTATAATTCGATGTAGATACCGCTGGGGATACAATTGAACCTGGTATTGGCGTAGTACCATTCAAGATCAGTCTAGAACCAGCAAGCAGTGCAACTGTTGTATTTATTTGATAGGTCAAGTAATAGCGACCTGTCACAGGAACGGTAAAAGTAGTGTTAGCACCATTGACGGTAAACCCATCTAAGCTTTGGTTATTAGGAAGCGGAACGCTGGTCCCCCCTAGCAGTAATACAATAGTACTTCCAATTGTATTAGACGCATACATAGAGTTAGTTGTCACACTTGGCCCAGTGGGTCCTGTCGGTCCAGTGGCTCCCGTTGGTCCAGTGGCTCCCGTTAGTCCCGTGGCTCCCGTTGGTCCAGTGGCTCCCGTTGGTCCAGTGGCTCCCGTTGGTCCAGTGGCTCCCGTTGGTCCAGTGGCTCCCGTTGGTCCAGTGGCTCCCGTTAGTCCCGTGGCTCCCGTTAGTCCCGTGGCTCCCGTTAGTCCCGTGGCTCCCGTTAGTCCCGTGGCTCCCGTTAGTCCCGTGGCTCCCGTTAGTCCCGTGGCTCCCGTTAGTCCCGTGGCTCCCGTTAGTCCAGTGGCTCCCGTTAGTCCAGTGGCTCCCGTTGGTCCAGTGGCTCCAGTGGCTCCCGTTGGTCCAGTGGCTCCCGTTAGTCCCGTGGCTCCCGTTAGTCCCGTGGCTCCCGTTAGTCCAGTGGCTCCCGTTGGTCCCGTTCCCCCTGTTTTGCAGCCAGATGAAAAGATTTGGGCACACATAATAACGATCTCTACTTTCTAAAAAAAATTTTTTTTATGCAAAGCCCCTTATATTCTGTAGTAATTAGAACAAAGAAACTTCTAGTATAGTCCTATTTCCTTGATGCGATTAGCAAATGTCAAAAGATAAAGTGAAAATTCAATCAGTAGGGGGGATTACTGCTCCTTAATGCGGGACAAAATCAAAAGAGGACGAACATTCATCCTCTTTTGAAATCAGAACTTATAGTTTAGAGAAAAAGAAACTTTAACACTTGCTGTACCTGTTCCTGCTCCAATGAGTCCAATTGAGTTTATGTTATCCATTGTAACGGATCTTGCCTCGCCTGCTACGACTGTAAATCCAGCAACCGCAGTTCCGTTTACTTCAAGTGAAGCTGTAGGTGATGCTGCAGGATTGCCATTATTCTCAACTAGAATAGTTCCATTAATAATAAAATTAGTCGCGTCATTCCAAAGTACTGTAGCTACTCCATCAGTATCCTCTAAATCAATTGTAAAACATAATGCATCATTTACACCGACAAGCTGATCGTTACAACAGTTACCAATCTGGGCCATTCTTTATTCCCCCTATAATGCGTAGTTATATTGTTATCTTATGTTCCATTGATTGGCAGGGGGTGGACATTAGCTATCTTTTTAATATCAATAACTAAAAAACAGTATCATTTTATTTTCAGTGTAAAGAACACTTTAAACAATAGAAAGAGATGTGGGAACGACTCGTTCAGTCATCTCCATTTTCACTTTATATGTAGAAACATTTATCAATAAATCTCAGCTTCATTTGTTCATTTCTTCCAGTACGGCAAGCAAGTATTCCCACGTACGGATTGTGGATGGAATGCTAAGATGTTCATTAGGTGTATGGACATCGAACATATCAGGACCGAAAGAAATGGCATCTAGGCCTGGAATCTTCTCAGTAAAAACGCCGCATTCAATACCGGCATGGATGGCGATGATTTCTGCCTCTTTCCCATACTTCTTTTCATATACCTTTTTACACAAGTCACGAATGGCCGAGTCTGAATTATACGCCCATTCAGGATAGTTGCCACTCGTTTCAACCTTCCCGTCTAAAGTTTGTGCAATGACCTTCACTTGATTTAATATTTGCTCTTTTAAACTTCTTACCGAGCTGCGGATTTCATTTAAAAAGTTTACTTCCAAATCAGATGTCGTGATAACACCTAAATTGGTTGAAGCCACAACTAATCCGTTAATATCCATACTCATACTTTGAATGCCAGATGGTGTTAACATAATTGCTTGTACAATCCGCTCGGTCGTTTCTTTCGAAAACACTTTTTCTGCACAGAAAATTTTTTCAAGCTTTATATATACTTGTGGGTCAGCGGTTTGTAATTCATTTTTCAACACTCGATTCCACTCAGCTATTTTCTTTTCTAATTTCTCATAAGCTTCTTGTTCAATAACAAGAATGGCCTCTGCTTCCCGAGGAATGGCATTTGGCTTCAAACCACCGTTGATATCGCTTAATGTATATGCAATTTCATTTGATATGTTATATAAAATACGGCCCAACAATTTATTGGCGTTTCCTCTTTCTTTATCAATTTCCATGCCTGAGTGTCCGCCGCGCAATCCCCCGATACTAAGGCGGTATGTTTCAGTATTTTCAGGAGCAGCTTCCCAGTTGACAGGCAGGCTTAGCTTTCCACAAACCCCACCGGCACTGCTGACAAGCAGCTTGCCTTCTTCTTCTGAATCAAGGTTGATGAATATTTCACCTGTGAAGTGAGCCGGATCAACCGCAATTGCGCCGTCCATTGTCGTCTCTTCTTCTGTAGTAATGACTACTTCAAGAGCAGGATGTACAATATGATCGGCATCAAGTAAAGCAAGTGCATAGGCAACCGCAATTCCATTATCTGCTCCTAATGTCGTCCCGTTCGCATACAGCATATCGTTCTCAATTCGTAATTCTATAGGGTCTTTTTCAAAATCATGGATCGTTCCTTTATTAAGCTCGCATACCATATCCATATGTCCTTGGAGTATGACTGACGGTGCATTTTCATACCCCTTAGAAGCTGACTTTTTAATTATGACATTGAGCGCTTCGTCTTGTACGACTTCAAGACCCCGCTCCCGCGCAAAGCCGAATAAATAATCGCTGATTTGCTTTTCATTTCCGGACCCTCTCGGAATGTTCGAAATCTCCTTAAAAAAATAAAATACCGGATTTTCTATTAATTGTTCTACCGTTTGAAACATATGTATCATCCCTTCTATGCAGATTTTGTACAACCTGCTTTTAATACAAGTATTTTTCCTACTCAAACTTCGTACCTAAATATATGGAAGGAACACTTGAGTCTGTAAGTTCCTAGCAAGAAAAAAACTCCAAAGCACAGCATTCTTTAGTATTGGCTTTTTAATCAACACGTTGAAGATTACAGATTCACCTATTAATATTGCAGAAGAGAACGTTTCTTGGCAAATTTAGAGAGAGAAATGTAGTATCTCAATGCTATAACCATCCCTCTCTTACAGCCTGGCACCATTACGTAGCACCACCGCTATTCGCCGCCGCGCTGTTATTCCGTTTTATGATCGCATTCACTCCCATCACGACCGCAATCCATTCCAAAGCCGGCATGGATTCCTCATATGAGCTCAAGCGATACGCCGCAGATGAGAAGAATCCGCTCACTTTCTCAAACTTGGCTACAAGCTTGGATTGACTATCAAAGATCTCATATTGGCGGGAAAAAGCTTCAGACTTAATCTCATACACTCCCCGTTCCCCTGCATTATATTCATATTTTTTGGAGAAGAAAGCAAATCTTTGGCGCAATTCTCCGAGCTCAGTTTGATGATAATCTGTTACGAGCCATCTATTACGAAGTGTTCGGAACTTTCCACTAACACGGATGCTTCCTGTCTGATTCAACACATCTACACTTGAAGAAAAAGCACTCTTTAAATCCAATTCGCCCACTTGTGTCTTATTCTCATCATAAATAATGGTTTTTCCTGAAGAGAAAAAGTTATCGTTAAAGTATAAAGTTTGATTATCCATTCTGACTCCCCCTTCTATCTATTAATTACGGGTAACTCTTGAAAGGGTTTCTAATTCATTTTCTAACGGTTCAATTGTCACCCTGTTCCCCACGTCAAGATAACCCGGCACACCGGGGCAAACTTATTCTTGCTCCGCTAACAGGACTACAATATCATCTTGTATTTTTGTAATGGAATCTCCATCGACGAAATTATTGAATAGGATTGAGAAAATGAAACGTTCGCCGCTTTTCGCTGTAACATAACCGGAAAGAGCACTCGTCGCTGTCAGTGTCCCCGTTTTTGCCTGCACATTTCCTGCTGCAAAGGTATTTTTCATCCGATTCCTCAGTGTGCCACCAATGAACCGGTCACTATCGCCTGCCACAGGCAATGAATGTACGAAAGCCGGATACCAACCTTTTACTTGAACGGCATAGAGTAATTTCGTAAGTTCATTGGCCGGGATTAAATTTATTTGTGATATACCCGAGCCATCGCGAAGCTTGAGAGATGCAGGGTTCATCCCGAGCGATTGAACGGTGTTTTCAACCACTTCAAGCCCTTTTTCAAAGCTTCCCTCACCATAAATGACTTTGCCCATCTCCTTTACTAGATGTTCAGCATGTGCATTATTGCTCAGTTTCATGAAAGGAACGAGCAATTGAGATAACGGCATTGAGTCATGCGTTGCAAGCAATTTTGCCTGATTTGGTACTTTTCCTGCTTTTACATCCCCAACATGTTTAATCCCTTGGGCTTGCAGAGCATGTTGGAACACGTGAGTCGTATAAACAGTTGGTTCCCATACTGCTACCCATTGTCTCGTCCGACTAGATTTAACAGGGATCGTTCCAGTTATCATAATGGTGTTACTATGATGATCACGAACGATTTTGATCTCTTTTTTCCCATCTTGCGCCACCGTTTCGGCCAAATTAACGATTTTGACATATTCTATTTGTGGCGTGACTTTCACAGTCGTTCCCTCACCAGCCTTCATTCCTGGAGTCACATCAACAATGACTGTACCAGAATCATAATCTTTATTTGGCGCTATCGTTAATGCGGAAATGGCTGCACCGTAATATTCGCTTTCATCGCTCCAGATCATATCGGCTGAATATCGTTCACGATCATACCAAGTATCATCACCAATCACGTTGCCGACAACCGTTTTAATTCCTTTATTCTTAATCATCGTAGCTAGTGTTTCTAGATCCTCCTTAAGTAATGTTGGGTCCCCTTTTCCTTTAATGTACAAATTACCTGACAAAACATCACCATTCATAACTCCATCTGTAAACAGTTCTGTTCTAAACACATAATTTCCGCCAAGCATTTCCAGTGCTGCTGCAGCTGTGAGTAGTTTCATATTCGAAGCTGGGCGCAGCCTAATATCTCCACCAGTTTCATAGATAATCTCACCAGTTTCTGAAGAGCGGATACTAATGCCTGAAATGGCTCCAGATAATTTTTCATTTGCTAGAAGTTGGTGAAGTTGTTGCTCGAATGTACTACCACTCGTAGCCAGAACAGGCCCGTTAGCCTGCTCCACATCTTGTATCAAAGTAAACATGAATACAAACAGAACAAGTACACAAATCTTAATTTTACTTTTCAAAGTCATCCCCACCACCTTATTTTTCATACTTCCTGTTTAGGAGAATCCCGCTAATAGAAGTTTTATATGTAGCTTTCTCGAAAACCACTTAATTCCTTTAATACAAGTCGTACCACTGTTTGTATGAAGGTTTATATTCAATAGTATTCCTTCACTACCTCTTTATATTATGTGGAAATTCACATACGAATTACAACACGTTCACAGAAGTTAGCTCCAGGAAGCCCACTCCTTTAGGTGTCGGAGGGAATGGAGTGCTTTTTCATTTACAAACAATGGAACGATTAAAACAAAACAAAGAAAATTTGCCAAGTAGTATCGGAATCAAAAAAGTTTGGTAAGGGATCGACCCTTCGTAGGTGGAGCTACCCGCCTTCGTTAAAAGGGTTCGCTAACACAACAATGGTTGTGTGGAACATAAAGTCTCATGGAACAGAAGAGTAATCAAAGATGTTGTACACAGACATCCATTTTCGTAAAAAAGAAAGGCAATGCCTTTCCTGTATGTATGAAGAGGATCTGTGGAGAGCTTTGTAAGGCTTCTATTAAGTACATGAGAACCCCATTTCTTTAGAGGTGGGAGTAGTCAGATTCTTTTAAGTGCCCTCAAAATAGAGCGTGATGAGCTCTTGGATGTTAAATCGTTGCAGGGTGTACATCGTTTAAACAACAAAAAACACATGACTCATTCATTATGAAAAGCCATGTGTTCATGTATACAATTTAATTATTACAACTTTAAAGTAACCTTGTAACTTTATTTCCTTCTAGCAAAATCGACAAAACGGAATTTATCTGGACGATGGCGGGATTCGGTATATTGAATCATGCTGGCATCATCCAAGTACACATAGTTTTTGACAACTACGATATTATGAAAACCTTCCAAATCTAAATAGAGGCGATCTTCCTTTGACGGCTCTTCTATCGTTATTTCTTTTTTTGCAAAAGAGATCGTGAGTCCTAATTCTCCTTCAAGATATTCATATATGGAATCTTGGCAAATTTCTTTCGTAAGGGTGGGGACAAACTTTTCAACGAGAAATTCCTTATCTAAGATAATTCGCTCACCATCAATTTCTCTGACACGATTAACTTTCCAAATTAGCTCATCTTTTCCAAGCTTCATTTTATCGTTGAGGTCGTGATTGGGCTTTATTTTTTCAAGCTCTTCAACAAAGGTTTTTGCACGCTGACCCATTTTTTTCGAAAGCTCTTTAAAGCTGACGAGTCCTGAAATCGGGAAGTCAAACTTTGTCACATCGAGAACGATGGAACCTTTCCCCTGTACTTTATGAATGTAGCCGTCTTCAGAAAGCATCTTTAATGCCTTGCGAATGGTTTCCCTTGATGCTGAATACGAATCAGCTAACTCATTTTCCGACGGTAGCAATGCACCGCCTGCGATTCGACCATCTCTAATTTGACCTGCAATATCTTCATATATTTTCATGAATTTATTCTGTTTCACCCATTATCACCATTCTCATTTGATTCTGGGGAAACAGCCTATACATCCCCGATTGATTCAACTAATCATGCACATTAGGATAAATATCCCTACTGCTGAACTTTCATTTTATCATTTCTTTTTCAAATGATAAACAAAGGATTCGTATGGCCTAATTTTCATATTTGCAGTCAGATTAGGGGCATTTTCTACATTTGAAAGCAAAATCTCATTTTGATAATCATTCAATTGTTCAGAAGAGATAGATAGATTGGTCGTTTCTCCATAAAAATTATTGATCACAAGTAACCGTTCATTTTCTAACACTCGTTCGTATACAAAAAGTTTAGGATGATTTTCCTCAAGTAAACGGTATTCCCCATCCGTAATAATTGGGTATTGTTTACGCAGTGCAATTAATTTTTGGTAATGATAGAAAATCGAATCCTGATCCTCCATCGCCTTTTGTGCATTGATCTCAGAATAATTGCAAGCAACAGGAATCCAAGGCGTACCCGTTGTAAAACCTGCTTGAGATTCATCGTTCCATTGTACAGGGGTCCGGGAATTATCCCGTGACTTTTCTTGAAAAATCGTAAGGATCTCTTCTTCTGTCCGACCTGCCTCTTTCATGATTCGATAATGATTAAGGGTTTCGACATCACGGTATTGCTCAATATGATTAAACTTCGGATTCGTCATGCCAAATTCTTCACCTTGATAAATATACGGGGTACCTTGCATCATATGAATCGTTGTCGCAAGCATTTTTGCAGATTGCTTGTGATACGTACCATCATCGCCATAGCGGGAAACGATTCGGGGTTGGTCATGATTACACCAGAATAATGCATTCCAACCACCACCGCGCTGCATTTCAGTTTGCCAGGTTGAGAGGATTTTTTTCAATGCAAAAAAGTCAAAATCACCAATTGCCCACTTCTCACCATTCGGATAATCGACTTTTAAATGATGGAAGTTAAAGGTCATGCTTAATTCTTTGCGGTCGGGATTGGAATAATAGATACAGTCTTCAATCGAAGTCGAGGACATTTCACCGACTGTCATACTATCATAATGTGACAATACTTCTCGATTCATTTCCTGTAAAAACTCATGAACCCGAGGTCCATCTGTATAAAATTTCCGACCATCCCCTGGAAGTATGGAGCCGTCATCATCTGTGAAGCTTTGATCTTTAGAAATCAAATTAATGACATCAAGTCGGAAACCGTCAATTCCTTTTTCAAACCAAAAATTCATCATTTTATAGATATCTTGACGAAGCTTTTGATTTTCCCAGTTTAAATCTGCTTGTGCCTCATCGAAAAGATGAAGATAATATTGTTTCGTTTTTTCATCATACTTCCAGGCAGGTCCGCCAAATTTAGACAGCCAATTATTCGGCTCACCGTTATCTTTCGGATCTTTCCAAATATAATAATCACGATATGGACTATCAAGCGATGCCGCTGCTTCCTTAAACCACTTATGCTCAGTAGACGTATGATTGACAACAAGATCCATAATCACTTTAATGCCTAAATCATGCGCTTTTGCTAGGAGTTCATGGAAATCTTCCATCGTTCCATACTCTTCATGTATGGAATAATAGTCACTAATATCATAGCCATTATCACGCTGTGGAGATTGATAAATAGGCGTTAGCCAAATCACATCAATGCCAAGTTTTTTTAGGTAATCAAGTTTTCCGATAATTCCTTGGATATCGCCAACACCACTTCCAGTCGTGTCATTAAAACTTTTCGGATATATTTGATAAACAGTAGACTTTCTCCACCATTCGTTCATCGTGAACACCGCCATTTCTAGGTTGTCATTGTTTTCTTTATAAAATTAAAAGGTTGTCTCAAAAAGGGGCTGACCTCACGCTCTATATACACGGCTATAGTGTTTTTTAAGCAAGGGGCTGACCCTTTACAAGACACACTTATTTTCAAGAAAGGAGCAACGAATGCTTAGCTCCTATTGTATTCAAGCTTTTAATGAACGGGATTTCTTAAAAGATATTTTTCCTGTATTTGTTTTAGCAAAAACAATAGTTAACACAAATGGGATGACAATCGCAGCAACCATTGCTATCGCAAATACGACCATATACTTAGGTTGGATTGAAAGAATACCAGGTATTCCCCCAACACCGATAGAGTTCGCCATCACATTGCTGCCTACTGAAATAACCGCGGCAACTAAAGAGCCAATCATCGCCGCTAAAAACGGAAAACCATATTTCAAGTTGATTCCGAACATGGCTGGTTCCGTTACGCCTAAATAACAGGAAATCGCAGCTGGTATGGAAACTTGTTTTTCTTCTTCATTTTTGCGATTAATGTAAATCATGGCAAGTACGGCAGATCCTTGAGCAATATTAGATAAGGCAATCATCGGCCAAAGGTTTGTTCCGCCGAGCTCACTCATAAGCTGTAAATCAATTGCGTTCGTCATATGATGTAAACCGGTGATGACGAGAGGTGCATAGATAAATCCAAATACAGCTGCAAACAACCAGCCAAACGCCGAAGTTAATCCTGAATAAACGATATCAGAAACCCAAGAACCGATTTGCCAGCCGATTGGACCAAGAACGATATGGGCAAGTAAAACCGTTGGCACTAATGATAAGAACGGAACGACAATCATTGAAATCGAATTTGGAACAACTTTACGTAACTTTAATTCTAAAAATGAAAAGACTAGACCTGCTAGAATGGCTGGAATGACTTGGGCTTGATAACCGATCATCTCTATTTGCGCAAAGCCAAAGTCCCAGAAAGGGATTTCCGTAGCTCCCGCAACTCCATATGCATTCAGAAGCTGAGGCGATACGAGCGTAATACCTAGGACAATTCCAAGGATTTGCGAAGCCCCCATTTTTCTTGCAACGGCCCATGTAATTCCAACCGGTAAGAAATGAAATATAGCTTCACCAATCAACCAAAGAAAGGCGTGTACACCCGACCAAAATTGAGATACCTCGACTAATGTTTTGGTCCCATCTTCTAAAAGCTTAATATCCCCAATCACATTTCTAAAGCCAAGAATTAACCCTCCGACAACGAGAGCCGGAATTAATGGAGTAAAAATATCAGCTAGATGGGAAATCATTCTTTGTAAAAGATTCATATTTTGCTTGGCAGCGACTTTTGCATCTTCTTTCGACGTATCACTTACGCCAGCCATTTTGATAAAATCATTATAAAAAGATGAAACTTCGTTGCCGATAATGACTTGAAATTGTCCGCCTTGTGTAAACGTACCTTTGACTAGTTTGATCTCTTCAATTTGATCAATATCCGCTTTTCCTGGATCATTTAACACAAATCGCATTCTTGTCGCACAATGAGTTACCACAGAAATGTTATCACTGCCTCCGATATTTTCTAGGAGTTCTTTTGCTGGTTCCTTATATTTGCTCAATCTTTTCTCCCCCTAACTTCCTGGTATAAGTTCACTTATACCAAGCTCCTCATAACTTGTATATACATATATTGATCACGCTTTCATATTAACTTGTATATACATCTATGTCAACGATTTTTTAAACCGTTTTCATTCTCATGAAAAAATTCGTAGCAAAATCAATAGATTATAGAAAATACCCGATTTCGGGTCATTTCCCTCAAAAGTAAAATGTGAAAAGAGCATTTTGCCATTCGGAATTGAGAATACGCGCGGGAATGAGGGGGTTTCAAGCCAGAAATGAGATTTGCGCGCCACAATGAGGGGGTTTCGAGCCAGATTTAAGATTTGCGAGCCAAAACGGACACTTTTCGAGCCGTAATCAAAAAATAGATATCAAAACGAGTTTTACTAAATTGAAAGTTACATTGGTATCTGATCTATTCTATCAACTTCAGGCAAGAGTACCCCTTCCTCAAGGAATCGAAGGACGTAGCCCAATGAGTAGGGAGGGGTTGGGTGTTTCTAGCACACCACTGTGTCAACGCAACGTACGTTAAGCGTTCAGAAATGTTCGATACGTTGGAAACCCCCACTTCAAATTTTTGTTAGAAAATTATGTGCTGGGAGTATTCATCAGCGCATTAAATATATAAAATGCTAACTAATTAGCGAGGTTATTTGTCGAAATATTTAGTTTAATTTCACAATAACTGATAACTGCCTCCCTCTAACCTCTTACAAATTCGGAAAAATCCATGCTTTATCGCGATTTTTCTACCTAATTCCACGTAAAAACAATCTGTAATATTACAAAAAAACTAGATTTGTCTCTATTTTGTAACATAATTACTATTAGAATGAAATATAGCTGTCATACTCTCCTGTTATGCTAAGTCTATTAAATTTTAACAAAGGAGACTATCATTTTGAAAAAATATCTAGTCTATCTAACAGCTACGTTTTTTCTAGTATTTGGGTTTTCCGGCGTTGCATCGGCGAGTACATATGAAGTCAAAAAAGGCGATTCACTCTATAGCATAGCTAAAAAACATAAAGTAACAGTTAAGCAAATTACAACTTGGAATAAACTAAAGAGTACTACAATCAAACCGAAACAAGTTTTAAATGTGTCAGCGACGCAAACACAAGCTAAGAAAGTTCAAGTAAAAGCAGCAACGCAAAACACATATAAAACCATGACCATTAAAGCGACTGCCTACAGTGCAGATTGCAAAGGGTGTAGTGGAATTACATCAACTGGATTGAATTTAAAGAAAAACCCATCACTTAAAGTGATTTCCGTTGATCCTAAAATCATTCCACTTGGTACGAAGGTTTATGTCGATGGATATGGATATGCCATCGCAGCTGATAAAGGCAGCGCCATTAAAGGGAACAAGATCGACGTATTTATGCCATCAAAAAAACATGCACTCAATTGGGGTGTAAAAACCGTAAAAGTTCGAATTTATAATTAACGGAAAGAGGATGTCTATAAACATCCTCTTTTTTGTATGAAGGACATGGGGACGGGGCTTCGCGACCTACTCTATAGCCAAACTAGGCTGTCCCATAACAAAGTCACACGCTTCAAAATCCGGCTCCGCACCGCCACCATTGTGATTAGGTGCTTGTAGCGTGCTACATGTGGTAAATGGTGGCGCTTCAACATTATATTCGTTTGGTATATTTGAAAATTAGCTTTTTTTTACAATTCCATACTATAAAAATCCAATAAGTGATAAGATGAAGAGGCTTGGATCGTTTCAAGCTTGAAATAATAAAAGCGGGGTGCTTATCTTTGAATATCGTAATTATTGGTGCAGGCGCAATAGGGGCTTATTATGGTGCAAGGTGGCAAGAAGCAGGTCAACATGTACAGTTTCTCGTACGTGAAAATCGAGCAAGGCTTTTGAGTGAGAATGGTTTATATATTACTAGTTCACACGGTAATTATGTGTTTAATGATCTTCATTTCACAGACAACCTGAATGGGCTAACAGACCCCGATCTCGTCGTCCTTGCTGTTAAAGGCTACCATTTACAGGGAACCATTCCTGTCCTTAAAGCGTTAGTCGATAGGGGCGCTAAAGTGATCCCTCTATTAAACGGACTTGAACATATCGCCATTCTTCAAGAAGAGTTAGGTGAAGAAGCTGTAATTGGCGGCAGTGCATACATTATTACAACACTGGATGAAAAAGGGCATGTTGTCCATACGAGCAGCAGTCATGATTTTTTATTTGGGCCTCTCCACCCCTCTCAGCAAGCTATTTGTAAAGAACTTGAAGAAATTTCACACAATGCCATTATGGATGCTCACTACTCTAAAGACATTATGCTCGAATTATGGAAAAAATATATATTCATTACCGCCTTCTCAGGGGTCACGACAGCAACCAACTTTTCAATTGGAACGATACGGAAATATCCCGATACATTCAAACTCATTCACCAAGTACTTCTAGAAATGAAGGGACTCGCGAATTTAAACGGAGTGGCTATTAATGAGGAACACGTCGCTCAATTTATGAAACAATTCGATAGGCTTCCAGAGGAATCCACCTCATCCATGCATCAAGATCGCCGTAAAGAACACACTCTAGAAGTCGAACACCTACAAGGCGGAGCACTTCGGCTTGCAGAAAAGGTTGGCGTCAAACTACCTGTAACCGAACAACTATACCGTCAGATTAAGCCATTTGAGAATTAACCAATCTTCTTATATATATAAGAAGAACAAGGTGCATTCGTTTGAAACATGCACCTTGTTCTCGATTATAATTCTCTTATCTTAAAAACAATTACCCTTTAGTCACGAGTTCCATGATTTGTTCTTTTGTAGGCAGAGAACCAATGGCTCCTTTTCCCATTGTCGTAAGTGCACCACAAGCATTTGAAAATGTAAGAAGCTCTTCGTGATGTTTCCTTGAGAATTCCTCAAGCTGAGATGGTTTTATTCCGTTTTCTAATAAAATCTGTAGGAATGCGCCAATAAAAGCATCACCTGCTCCAGTCGTATCCTGAACATTTACAGAATACCCTTTTGAAGTATAAGAAAAGTCTCTGCCATAAAGAGTAGCACCTACGGCACCTTTCGTATAGATGACCACTTTAACATGACCCGTAAAGAGCGAAGAAATAGCTTCATTTTCATCTTCAAGCCCTGTAACGAAAGCTAATTCTTCATCAGATATCTTGATTATATCAGCCATGGGGATAAATTCTCGAATGGCTTCTCTGCACGCTTCTGGACGATCCCATAATGGCAGCCTGACATTCGGGTCAAAGCTGATAAGACTTCCTTTTGCCTGTGCTTGTTTGATCGCTTTTTTATGCGCATATTTCATTGGACTTTCCACTAAATCGACAGAGCAAAAATGCAAAATATCTCCTTCTGAAAACCACTCTTCTTCAATTTCAGATTCTGAGAATAACAAATCTGCGGAGGGTTTACGGTAAAATGAAAAATCCCTTTCGCCATCTTCACGCAACGAGACAAATGCTAATCCAGTATTTGCTTCTTTCGTTGTTAATAATTTGTCCGTCCTAACACCAGATTTTTCCAACTGATTCCTCAAAAAGTCACCAAAAGCATCATCGCCCACTTTACTAATCATATGGGCAACACCGCCAAGCTTCGCTACTGTTGCTGCAACATTTGCAGGTGCGCCGCCGGGAGCACGTTCGAATGAAACAACATCCCTTAAGGATAGCCCCTTTTGGAGTGGAATAAAATCAATTAATACTTCCCCTATTGAATAAAGTGACCCCATTTTAAAGCCCTCTCTTTCTACTTATATCTCCCATTTTTCAACCATCATTTCCATACTTCCCTGATTGGCAAAGAACCGAATGTCTTGACCATCTGCTTCTGGGAAAATCCGAGATGTAAAGACTTCCTCACCGTCGTTGATAAATATTTCTACGGAAGAAACGTCAACAAAAAGATGAACCGTTACTAATTCAGAATCCAATGAACAAGCACGTCTTGTTCCGTACTCGATCCCGACAACCTCTCCAGAAAGACTTCTATCTAGAAGTACTCTTTTACGCTTTGCCTCGTACGTCAGCACTGTTTTCGTTGTATCATTTGCGCGAAATTCAATACCGAATTCTGCAGCATCAAGTTTCGTTATCTTTATTTTCATTTCAAAAGTAGTTCCAGTCAATCCCTCAAAGGATTTGCTTTCATTCTCAATATGTGCCTGGACCTCTATCTTTTGTTTCCTTAATGCTTGCAGTTCTTTAACTGGCGTTTGAATTAGTTTTCCATTTTGAATCGATAATTCTCTAGGAATCGTCAGACAATGCGCCCAGCCATTTTTATCTGTCGGATAATCAATCTCCGGTAATCCCATCCAGCCGATTAGTATTCTTCGACCATTCCGGTCTATCATTGTTTGTGGAGCATAAAAATCAAATCCTCGATCAAGCTCTTTAAATGTTCCATGACGAAACTCCCTGCTCGCCACATTCAATGTTTCACCAATCAAGTAACCTGATTGGTAGATGTTTTGAAATTCGTCATCCTTTGGTTCAATTCCTTGTGGGGAAAAGATAAGCACACCAGAATGGTTTAGTTTAAAATAATCTGGGCACTCCCACATATAACCGAAGTTTGGCAGATCTGTTTCCAATTCCCCTTCAAGCTTCCAGGTTTTCATATCCGGACTGCTATACAGAAGGACAGTCCCAGTCAAATCTGCTCGTTGCGCACCGATGATTGCACAAAAACCTGTATCTTCCCTCCATACCTTAGGATCACGGAAATGCTCTGTATATCCCTTTGGTGGATTGGGGATTACTGGGTCTTTCCACTTTAAAATTTCCCCATTTTGGTTCATCACGGCGATGCACTGCGAAGGATACCGTCGCCAGTTTTCATCACGTTTATTGCCGGTATACATCAGATAAAGCTCACCATCCCGCTCTAATGCACTCCCAGAATAAACGCCATGTGAATCAAAATCTTGATCAGGACGTATCGCAGGTCCTTCATCAATCCAAGTAACAAGATCAGTAGATTTCATATGATACCAATATTTTACCCCATGAACCGGACCTAGAGGGAACCATTGGTAAAACACATGATAGTATCCGTCCAAATAAGCCAAGCCATTCGGATCATTCATTAAACCGATTGGAGGTTGAATGTGGAATGTTTGTCTAAAAGGGCAAGCATGAACTTTCTCTATTAGACTTGCTATCTCTTCTGGCGTTGCTTCCTCTAGTCGGCGGTAGCGTTGTTCTCTCGTCCACATAATCGTTCACTCCTCATTATGAAATAGTGGGAAATCCGTGATTCCCAGTATTGTATTACGATGTAGTTACCCCATTTTTCTTTGCATCACGTTTTCCAAGAATAATTGTCACAGCAAAAGCAACCGCAAAAGTAATGACCATCGCTATAATATAGAATGTGATTGTTCCAGGCTTAATCGAAATAATCCCTGGAAGACCAGCTGCACCTAAAGCAATCGCCTTTACTTTAAACAATGCAATAAAAGCAGAACCTACTGCCGCACCTACAATCGCTCCCAAAAAAGGATATCTCAATTTCAAGTTCACCCCGAACATTGCCGGTTCTGTAATTCCTAGTAAAGCCGAAATACCTGCGGCAGATGCGACTCCTTTTAACTTTGCATTCGTCGTTAGCAATAATACAGCCAAAGTCGCAGCCCCCTGCGCCACATTGGACATGGCAGCAATCGGGAAAATAAACGAACCGCCTGTTTTGACTACATCAGCGAGTAACTGCGTTTCAACCGCGATAAAACTATGATGCATACCAGTAATAACAATCGGTGCATATAATAGACCGAATAACCCACCGCCAATAAAACCAGCTGAATCATATAACCATACAAGTCCATCTGTCACTGCATTACCAGCACTTCTTGTTAATGGTCCAACTAAGATAAAGGTAAGTATTCCTGTAATAAAAATCGAGAGCAATGGCGTGACCAAATTATCAAATACCGACGGAACTCGTCTTCTTAAGAATGTTTCAATTTTAGCTAAAATAAAAGATGAAACGAGTACAGGCAATACGGTTCCTTGATAACCAACCTTTTCAATTTCCAAGCCAAATATCTTCCAAATTGGCACTTCCCCGCTTGCTACAGCGTTCGCGTACCCATAACCGTTCAGCAAATCCGGATGGACCATTAACATCCCTAAGGTTGCACCTAAATACGGATTACCACCAAACCGTTTCGTCGCAGAGAAGCCGATTAATATCGGTAAAAAGACAAAAGCAGCGTTTGCAAATGTATTAATAAGTGCAGCGAGGTCCGCCATGTTTGGATATGCTTCAATTAATGATTTTCCTTCAATGAAGAAATCAGGTGCTGTTAATAAATTATTCAATCCCATTAACAAGCCGCCAGCTACAATTGCGGGAATAATAGGTACAAAAATATCCGAAAGCATTTTCACAAATCGTTGTATAGGGTTCATTTTCTTCGACCCTGCACTGCTTACTTCACTCGTTGACATATCAGAAAGCTCTGTTAATTTAGCGAAATCTTTGTAAACTTCATTAACAATTCCAGGTCCTAAAATAATCTGATATTGACCACCTGTAGAGAATGTTCCTTTAACAATTTCCATTTCATCTAGCTGTTTTTGATCAATTTGACTTTCATCGTTCACGACTAACCTTAACCTCGTCGCACAATGAGCTGCTGCTGCTACGTTTTCTTTCCCACCAAGTGCTTCTAAAATACCTTTTGCGGTACTTTTGTAATCCATTTTTTTCATCACCTTTGAGCGAATTGTGGAACCGGTTCCAAACATCCATAAAAAAATAGGAGTGTTTAGAACTCGTTCCAGACATATTGTTTGGAACCGGTTCTAAACGAATTATAAAATCAATTAATTATTTTGTCAACGCTTTCTCGTTTGATTATTTCATATTTTGAGAATATAACTTGATCTATTTCTTCTTTGTTCACTAATTTTACGATATTTTTTGCAGCAATATTACCAGCCTCTTTATAAAAAAACTTAGCTGTTGTAATGCTAGGATGGATCAAATCCGTTACTTCATACCCCCCAAATCCAGTAATTGAAACAGCTTTCGGAACTTGTAACCCACTCATATAGGCAGCTTTTAAAGCGCCAAGAGCTATATTATCAGTCGCACAAACAATGATACTTGGATTGTACTGCTTAATAATTTCAAGAGTTTTATAAATCGCATCTTCACTCTTAAAGCTTGTCTCAAAATAATTCACTTCAATATCTACCTTACTGGCCATAGCAGACATAAACCCTTCTCTACGTTTTACCCCTACTGCGATATCTTCCTTTGTAACGCCTAAATAGGCGATTCTAGTATGTCCTTGTGAAAGAACGTATTCCCCTAATGAATGGGCAGCTTGATAATCATTATGAATCAAGCTATGAAATTCTTCATTCTCTTGGCCAACAAGTAAAATTGGTACCTTTATTTCATGCAAAGCTTTAATGTGTTTCTCGGTAACCATAGTTGCCAATAAAATAATGCCCGCCACTTTTTGCTGTGCCAAAATATAGATATTTTCAATTTCACGGTCCAAATCCTGACTTGTGTTAGAAATAATTAATTGGTATTCCAACTCTCTTAGCTGCTCATCAATGCCAATCAAAGTTTGTGAAGTCGCGTAAGAATCCAATCGGGGAACAATCGTCCCAATGATATTCGTTTTCTTCGCTTTCAAGCTTTGGGCAAATTTATTTGGGGAATATCCTGTTTCTTGAACCACTTTTTCAATTCTTTTCACCGTTTCCTCACTCACAGATCCACCATTTAAGTACCGTGAAACTGTACTCTTAGCCACACCCGCCATTTTTGCAATGTCAGCAATCGTTACCATTTACCCAACTCCATTTTATACAAATCTTCCATTATTATAGCAAATGTAGAATGAAGGATGCACCCATTACTCGCATAACCACATCACCCCAGCCTTCCTTGTATTAGGGTCTTAAGAAAAAGGATAACTCATACTGATGTCGAATTATCAACTTACGAAAGTCGTTACATATCGCTTTCACCCCAGTAAATCTGAAATCGCCATTGACATTCAATCTTGATTTTCAGCTTTACATTCATTCTCACATTGCTGAAGCGTTTAATCTATTAAGCAAGAAACTTAATCATAGTCTTATTGTTAGATATACTTAAAGAAGAACGAATTTTAATTACGGATTGGAGGCTGTACGTATGAAACATTATGGAATATTTGTGAACGGCGAATGGTCAGATTACGGCTTAGATAAAATTGAAGTAAGGAATCCAGCTACAAATGAAGTGATTGCCACTGTTCCTAACGGAGGCGCGGATGAAGCAAACAAAGCAACAGATGCAGCATACGACGCTTTTAAAGGATGGGCTGGGCTATCTGTTTATGAAAGGTCTGAGTTGATCTGGAATTGGCATCACTTAATAGAAGAAGGTAACGCTGAGCTTGGATACATCATGACAATGGAACAAGGAAAGCCGTTAAAAGAAGCGATTGGGGAAATTTCCTATGCAAATGGATTTTTATCCTGGTACGCAGAAGAAGGCAAACGAGTGTATGGGGAAACCATCCCAGCAACTCAGGTTAATAAGCGATTATTCGTGTCCAAACAGCCCGTTGGTGTCGTTAGTGTCATCACTCCTTGGAACTTCCCGGCGGCTATGATCACAAGAAAAGTTGCGCCAGCACTTGCGGTTGGCTGTACAGTTGTCATCAAACCATCAGAATTAACACCACTCACCGCTTTAAAATTGGTTGAGCTCGCAGAACAGGCAGGAATTCCAAAAGGCGTCATTAATATTGTAACAGGAGATGCAAATGCAATTGGAACTGCCTGGATTGAAGATAATCGAGTCCGTAAGCTTACCTTTACTGGATCAACAAAAGTGGGCAAAATCCTAATGAGAGGCGCAGCAGATACAGTCAAGAAAATCTCTCTTGAACTTGGTGGACATGCGCCAGTTATCGTTTTGGAGGATGCCGACTTAGATAAGGCCGTCACAGGCGTCTTGAACTCTAAATTCCGAAACGCAGGGCAAACTTGTGTCTGCGCAAATAGAATCTATGTACATGAATCCATTCATGACGATTTTATTGAAAAATTAGTCGCCAAAGTGGAAGCTCTTAAAGTAGGTAACGGACTGGAAGAAGGTACTGATATTGGACCGCTTATTAATCAAAATGCCGTCGATAAAGTAGTAGCGCATATTGAAGATGCTATCAAGCAAGGTGCCAAACTAGAAACAGGTGGAACGGCAGCAAACGGACTCTTCCTCGAGCCGACCGTTTTAAGCAATATCGATGACTCTATGCTTTGTATGCAAGAAGAAACATTCGGACCACTTGCACCGATTGCTTCCTTCAAAACAGATGAAGAAGCGATTGCACGCGCGAACCAGTCCATCTATGGACTAGCAGCTTACGTCTTTACCGAAAACATTAGTAGAGGCATTCAAATCACAGAAGCTCTTGAATTCGGTATCGTCGGCTTGAATGACGGGGTGCCGTCAACTCCTCAAGCACCATTTGGCGGTTTTAAACAAAGTGGTTTAGGTCGCGAAGGCGGACATCAAGGGATAGAAGAATATTTGGAAGTGAAGTATATTTCGTTAGGGTTGTAATAGACTAGCTCAAGCTAAATGGGTCACAGCTTGAGCTTTTTGCTTTTATTCAAGGGTTTTAACTGGGACACTTCACATTTTCTATTTTTAAAATATATCACTAGGCGCCAAAGTATCTCCATTTATGTTATTGAGTAATACTTTCTAACGTTTTTTGAAACCCTTCTTTATATGGCGTCCTTGGAATTTGACCTATTTCTCTCTCATATTTTCCGCCGTCTAATACGACTGGATCTTCGTTTAAGTAAAACATTTCAACCATTTCCCTCATACCAGAGTCAAACACTCCAAGTAGTCGAATCATATTTTTAGAAACAGTGGAAACCTTTTTCTCATACCCCGTCAACTCTCTAACAAGTTCAATGATCTCCTTTCCAGTAATGGTGCTCGTGCCCGGAATATTCCAATGCCCTCCTTCAAAGCGGTCTTGCATAGCCAATTCACAGACGGCTTTCGCTCCATCCGGTGTATAAATATATTCTCGCGGAATCGTTTGATCGCCGACAAACTGGGCTGTTTTATCTTTCATTACCGCTTGAAACATATAATCCAGCAATGTGTTTTCAGCATGAGGTCCATAGAAGTCTGGAAAATGGGCGATCAACATCGGCACACCGGAATCCTTTGCCATCGAATTCAACTCCAAACGAATCTTTCCTTTTTTCGTATGGGGATCCTTTCTTGTTGTTTCAGCTACCAAGGTACCAAGATTTCTTCCGTAAGCATAGATATTGTCGACAATTACAAGCTTTGTTCTCGTTTTTTTGACCGCATTAAGAATATTTTTCATAAGAATGGGCTGTTTATCCTCCCATTCCTGATAAGGTATATTAATAGAGTGAAAAACAATGTCTGCATATTCCGCGGCCCGACTTATTTGTTCTTCGTTAAAGACATCACCTTGAACGAGTCTTACCTGATGATCTTTGAACAATTTATTTAGCTTCTCTAGGTTTCTAGCAAAAGCCGTAACCTCGACTCCCCGCTCCAGTAATTCATACACAATTGCGCTCCCCATGCCACCCGTCGCTCCCAATACAAGTGCCTTCATTATTGTCCCCCCTCTTAATGAACCAACGGTCAATAAAATGTTAAAAAAATTAGCGCTGCAAAATTGACCGTAAAATAACTTCTACATGTGTTTCAGCCATGATTTCCACCTCAGAATAAGGCTGTCTATTTCTACAATAGACTGAAACAAATCCATGGAGCGATAGAAAAACAGACCACGTTTCTTTAATCGGTATGCTCCTATTACTCAATTGAAGCAGCGCTTCTGAAAATTGCCGATAGCTTTCACTAGGTTCCTGCTGCAGAAAGCTTTGAACCTCTTCATCTCTCGTTAAAAACATAATTTCATAATGATTAGGATGATCGAGACCAAATTTTATAAATCTTAGAAATAAATCTCTGATTTTTTGATGATTATCAGCTTCACTATTCATCACTTTCGCAATCTCGTGATTCAGCAAGGAAAAGTCCAGCGATACAAGACTGTAGAAGATTTCCGCTTTATTTTTAAAGTGATAATAAAGCGCCCCGTGTGAATATCCAAGATTTTGTGCTATTTTTCTCATCGATACATGCTGATAACCTTGCTCTGCAAATAAGTCTCTCGCCGTGTCCATAATCATTTCTTTTGTTAATTCATTATCCACTGCTTTTCTTGGTGACATAGTTTTCTCCTTTAATTGACCGATGGTTAATTAAAAGTTTATCTAGATTCTCACCGATTGTCAATATATTCTAAAAAAAAGATGATTAAACGCAATTCTGTCGTAGTGACTACATCCGCCAATACTATTCATCATATTTGTCACTGATACACGAGTCGAATTTCAGAATTACCTTCAGTTATGTGACCGATGACCACGCTCTGATAAGTAAACTCGAATTTGGTTAGTAACTTTACTTAGATGGTTAGTAAATATTTGAAAGTGGTTAGTAATTTTGCATAGTTGGTTAGTAAATTGTAAAAGTGGTTAGTAAACTTGCTTAGTTAGTTGGTAAGGCGATAATAAATTCCAGATTTCGAATATAACATTGAAAAAAATTCAGTTGAATTTTAGTTTCTATCCCTTTCCCTTAATTTTCAAACAATTAAAGATTTAACCTGGCGTTCACTTCTAAACTATAAGTGTCACTGAAAATTTTGATAAAAAAACATCCCTATCTGTGGATAAGGATGAAAAACTAGTCGGATTTAATCTTTCTTGGATATTTGGCACCTTTGCTTAAAAAGAAGTAACAAGTCTTCTAAATTTCTCAAAGGTAAATTCATTAAATAAGAATGGTCAGCAGGTTGATAAATATTTTCCGAAATAAGAGTATGAATGATTTTCTCCTTTCTGGCTTTGACGATTTTTTCAAGCCTTCCCATTTAAGAAATTCCTCCTATCCATGCGTTACCTCTTATCCGATCTGTTGAATACGTTTCTTAGTTTGTTTTCATCCTGTTTAAACGAATTATCAGCGGGAAAGAAGTCCCTCTCACTGTTGACAATTCACTTCATTGCTCATTTTTCAGTGCAGCACGGCCTTCTTCACCAGTACGGATTTTAATCACATTGGCCAGTTCATAAATAAAAATTTTTCCATCTCCTGGTTTACCTGTATTGAAGTTTTTCCTTGCAAGGTCGATTACTTGCTGTACCGGTACCTCACAGACAATGATTTCAATTTTGATTCGGTCATGCAGGCTGATTTCACGAGTCACACCACGATAGGTTTCCTTATATCCCTTTTGCAACCCGGTCCCTTTGACTTCTGCAACCGTAATCCCACTGACGCCGATTTTAGCCAACTCCTGTTTGAACACTTCGAACTTCTCTGGTCTAGTGACAATTTCAATCTTTGTTAACACGTCTCCCATCATATAGCCCCCTTTTTAAATGGATTCGTGGTATGCCTTTTCTCCGTGTAAAGAAATATCCAGACCAAGAGTTTCATCTTCTTCATTCACTCGTAGCGGTACTAAGTAACTAATTACTTTAGCAATGATAAATGTAAGCACTGCTACGAAAATGTAGGTTGCGACGATTGCAATCAGCTGTTTCCAAAATAAATCGAACCCCCCATACAGCAATCCGTTTGCTCCTCCAGGATTAACAGAAGTTGTAGCGAATAAGCCAGTTGCAATCCCTCCCCATGTGCCACCTACTCCATGAAGACCAAACGCGTCAAGTGCATCATCGTAACCAAGCTTTCCTTTTAAATAAGAAACACCCCAGAAACAGACAGCTCCACCAATTAAGCCAATAATAATAGCGGCAGGCACTGTAACGAAGCCACAGGCAGGTGTAATCGCAACTAACCCGGAGATTGCTCCCGATAATGCACCAAGCATCGTAGGCTTTTTATTGCACACATACTCAATTGCAAGCCAGCCAAGAATGCCAGCTGAAGCAGCAACTGCCGTGTTTACAAAAACGACCATGGCTACTTCATTAATCGTCAAAGCGCTTCCGACGTTAAAGCCATACCACCCGAACCAGATTAATGTTGCACCTAAGAATGTTAGCGGCAGATTATGCGGTGAGTTTTCACCTGACAATTTACGTTTTCCGAGCATAATCGCTAATACGAGACCCGTAACACCAGAGGAAACATGAACCACATTACCACCTGCGAAATCCAATGTTCCAAGCTGAGCTAACCACCCACCGCCCCATACCCAATGAGCTAGTGGAGCGTATACTAGCAACGACCAAAAAATTGTGAACAGTAAGAATGCTGAAAATTTCATGCGCTCAGCGACCCCTCCAGCAATAATAGAAACGGTTATTACAGCAAATGTCATTTGGAATAACATGAACAAACTGTGCGGAATCGTATCACTGTATGGTCCAGGCTCAAACCCAACCCCTTTCAATCCAATCCAATCTAAACCTCCAAAGAAAGCATTTCCCTCTGAAAAGGAAAGCGAATAGCCGATTGTAACCCATAAGATTGAAATGACAGCTAGCGGCATATAACTATGCATCGCAGTGTTTAATACATTTTTGCTTTTTACCATTCCTCCGTAAAAAAGCGCAATCCCTGGAGTCATAATCCAGACAAGCATGGTTGCCACAAACATAAATACTGAATCTGCTAATTCCATTTTTTCTCCCCCTCGCAGATGTTATATAAACTAACATCATATGTTATATTTAATATCATATTAAACTAAACAATAAAAATCAACTGAATTTTATAAAAATTAAAAATAAATGTTATATAACCTTACATTAAATAACTTTGCCATATCAGGTTATTAATCCATTACACCCTAATCCTTTTGTGGTACGATAATAGTAATATTTTCAAAATGATAAACTTTTAAGGAGCGTGTAATCGATGGGTGTAACGCTAAGCAAAGGTCAAAAGGTAGACTTAACAAAAGCCCATCCAGGCCTGCAACACGTTGTTGTAGGACTAGGATGGGATGTTGGCAATTTTGGGGCTAGCTATGATTTAGATGCATCAGCCTTTTTAACTGGTGCGAATGGTAAAGTAGCGAGCGATGCAGATTTTGTTTTCTATAACAACCCTTCCGGAGGGAATGGATCTATTCTATATAGCGGAGATAACCGGACAGGTTCAGGTCATCAAGATGATGAACAAATTCAAATTGATTTGAACCTTGTACCGCAGGCGATCCATCGTATCGCATTTACAATCACGATCCATGATGCGCATATGAAGCAACAAAACTTCGGACAAGTTGCCAATGCTTATGTAAGAATTTTTAACACGCAAACATTTGAGGAATTAATACGGTTCGAACTCGGCAGAGACTTCACAGTAGAAACCGCCATCGTTGCAGCAGAATTGTATCGTCATAACGGAGAATGGAAATTCAATGCCATTGCAAGCGGTTTCCAAGGCGGATTATCTGCTTTATGTAGAAACTTCGGTGTGAATGTGGATGATGCACCAACTCCCACTCCAATTGTTCAACAACCTTATCAACAGCAGTCTATCCCTTCGCAACAACAGCAACAAGGGTTTGGCAATCAGCAAGGTGGATTTGGCAATAGCAATACCAATACATACGGTCATCAGCCGCAACATCAACAGCAACCTACCTACCAACCTCCTATGCAAAATCAAGCGCAAAGAGGTGGAGCCTCCCAGCAATACGGTGGCGAAGAGCTGCAATGCCCACGTTGCCATTCAACCAATGTCAGAACTGGACAAAAAGGATTCGGACTTGGTAAGGCAGCAGTTGGCGGGTTAATTCTCGGTCCAGTCGGATTGCTAGGCGGATTCATCGGAAAAAACAAATTGAAACTTACTTGTAACAGTTGTGGCAATTCATGGTCACCAAATCAAACTGATTATTCCGAATGGGCCGTGCAACAAAAGCGAAAAGCACAGGATTTATTTGCTCGATACAAAAGTCAGGATGTGTTAGACGCCATCGTTGCAGGATGTGCACTTGTTTCCATGGCAGATGGACATTTAGATCCATCCGAGCGCCAGCAAATGATTGATTTTGTCAACCAAAGCGAAGAATTACGCGTCTTCGATACAAACAAAGTGATCGCACAATTCAACAACTTTACTCAGAAAATTGAACGAGATATGATTGTTGGCCGCGCCGAAGCCTTCAAAGCATTAGGCCGGGTCCGAACAAAGCCGGAAATCGCTCGTCTTATCGCAAGATATAGCATAGCGATCGGGTACGCAGACGGCAACTTCGACGCGAACGAACAGCGCGTTGTCAGCGAAGTTTGCCGGGAACTCGGTCTTGATCCAGCTGAATTTCTTTCTTAACAAAAAAAAGCATGAACATATTAGTCATAAAGAAGCTGGACACCATAAAAAAAAAACAAACGGAAGACTCTATCCAAAGAGTCTTCCGTTTGTTTTTTTACTCATACTTAGATTTCCAACTATCAAAACTTGCTTGAGTTTTCTTTTCACCAAATACCACATACATCCCTTCACGAGTGACCACCCATGATGTTCCGAATTTACGAATGGTTCCGTGGGGGAAATCATGAATTCTCCTTCTTAACGTCGAAGAGTCAATGCCCCATTCCTTGCATGCTTCACTTGAGCTCAATATGTTTCGACTATCTAAGTTTGGTTGTTTTTTAAATAAGTTAATCATCCAGCAAGCACCTTCTCGATTGGCATTTTATACAGAAGCGATCACGAAAGCTCTTTATAAATATGCATAACCTGATTCAATATATCTTCAGCGGCTAGGATTCCTTTTTGCTCTGTTCGGTGAATCGTTCTTTTCACTGCGGAATTCCCCATTTCACTTAGTTCTCCGTGAATGGGCGATATTGCATAGTCCGCAACTTCAAGCATAGGCAGATCAAGTAGCGAATCTCCAGCCGTTGCCACAAATTGTCGATTGCTTTTTTCTTTAATATAAGCGACTGCATCCCATTTATTCACCGCTTTTGGTACAAAATAAAGCTTGCGACCTTGCAGAGACATCTTCCAACCTTGTTGATCGATTACTTCTTTGAATTGCATCAATTCATCCAGCGGAACCAAGTCACGTTCAATCAGACAATAATGAAACAGTTCATCTGCCGTATGTTGGGAATGAACCCACTCATCGTTAGCTATTTCACTAAATTGTTCAAGGATCTTTTCTCCACTTAATGCCTCATTTTCTAGCTTCATTTTAATTTGTCTTTGCCACTCTTCATCTATTTTACCTTTCACAAGAATATTTCCACCATTGCTTGTCACAGCAAAAGGCGGTACAATTTCCTCTTGGAATAGAGTAATATATTGAAACTGTTCTACCGTTCTTGTTGTAACCGGAAGAAACATCATCTTGTGAGCAACTGCTTTTAATAATTCAATTGCAACTAAGGTCATATAAGAGATTTCCCGTTCACCGCGTTTTTCAACAACACGCATCGCGGGCGCAGGACGACCTTCACTAAGCCTCATCGAACGGATTGAGTAAATTAATGTTTGATCTAAATCACTTGCAAAAATCATAGTTTCTCCTTCAACGACTTAATTAGTCCGCAACAAGTATATGTCATTTCTGGATACTCTTCAATCGGAACACCACGATCTTTGGCAAGCAGAATAATATGCTTTAATCGCTCGTCATTTCGATTTTTCACAAGTATCTTCCAAGGAACCCTTCGTAATAAAACACGAGTTGTTTCCCCAACACCAGGCTTTATATGATTTATATCATCAATTGAAAAATCAACTTGTATCTTTTTCACACAAGCCTCTCCTGACCAATTCGGAGCTGTGTGCATCAGACGAATTTTATCAAGATGAGTTTGAATATCTTGCTCAACTCTAGGAAACTCTTTAACGATGGTAGCAATAAATTCATTGGATACATCTTCTTCTTCAAGATGACGATAATATTTTGCACCATGAAAATCCTGATCAGAAATATACGCTTTATTATGAACTGTACGGCTTACAAGACCTGACACAGTTGAATTCAGGCAAGCACTCGGGATCAAGAAATCCTCTCTTGTCCCATAAATTTCAGAGCAATAACCTGGGTCAGCTAACACGGCAAGACTGTCATCCAGATCATAGCCAAACTTGTCATTCATTTCGCGGCAAGCTTTTGCTAATTCAAGGCTGATCGCACCTTTACCCGTCCACCCATCAATAAATTGAATCTGACGATCTGGATGATTCTCTTTAATATAACGAATTGCCTGCTCATCAATTCCTTTACCACGGATGATAGAAACACTATAATGTGGCACATCCAAGTTATAAGCAAATGATAAATAACGCTTAATGAGGATGCCAACCGGCGTACCTGCTCTTGCTAAGGATACAAGTATTAGATTCCTCCCTTTTTTCGCAAGAATCTCTTCTGTCACTACACCTATTGCCACCGCCATTTTCTGTGCATATTCTACCAATGCTTTTTGATACACTTCCATGTATTCAGATGTCGGCTTGTATTCAATCGGCAACATTTCAGAGTAATGAACACCAGATTGAATCGCTTCTTCCCTGTCCTCCGTCCCCTGTTCCTCCATGACTTCACTTAGATCTTTTAATAGAAACGTCACATCTTCAGGTGGATAACTGCCCATTGGCGTAATCGTAAAGTTCTGTTTAATCGGCATGACCTTCTCCTTCTGCTTTAGAATTCATGGTCACCACAAAGAGCCTCTTTGCACCGACTTGTTTGATCTTTTCTAATAAAGATTCCAGGCGAACCTCTTCTACTTCGCGCTCGAGGAATAGATAGATGTCTCGGTAGCTCTTGTATGGGATATTGTAAAAATAATTTATGACGCCTGAATCATCTGGGTTCACAAAATCAAACCCACTTGTCACAGCATACCCTTCTTTATCAATTCGATGAATCGGACTTCTCGTCGTTGATTGACAGAAGACATCATCGCCCATATATGAAGCGATTTTCATTGGAAGATACATAAATTCACCCGTCCCTAGACAGAGCGTTTTTCCGCCAGAACGGGTTTGCTTAAGACCCACTCCCACATGAAATGCATAATCATCAATACTCGGGCGATCCCTTGATGATATTCCATTAAAACGTCCTGTCATTCCGGAATAAGGAACTTGATTCACAGATCCTTCACTACTAATAGATACATACGCAACATCATCAATCTGTTTAAAGCTCTCATATTCTGATAGATTGATAGTATGGACCTCCGTTTCAACCGCAGCACCAGAATGGGCATAGTCATAGCAACCTTCCGTATCAACAGGATTTCCATCTACTTCGATCCTACCTGCCAATAATGTTGCGGTTCGAATGCGAATCCCCAGCTTTTCTTCTAATTCCGCGTACGCTGCTTTGTTTGCTTCTGAACGCCAATCCAAAAGAGATAAGACGACATACTCTTTTCGAGGATATGCGGCATGAATGGATTCTATAATATTTAATGCTGTTTTCCCTGTTGTAATTTCATCATCAACAAGAACGATTGGACCATCTTTTTGCAACAACTCTTTATTTCCATAGCACGCTTGCTCAGTCGCATGAGAGTGTTCTTCTTCAAACTCTATGCTCGACTCTAACCCGACAATTTGTTCTCTTGTAGTATGAAGATAATGGGCATTATTAAATAAATCAAACACACTATGTCCAAGTGCTGTCGCGGTCTCTGCAAAGCCGATGAAAAGTGTTTCATCAGGTAAATGAAATGGGTTGTCCATGAGAGATTGGTAGATTTCTTCTTGCCTATTTCCTGATAACAACGCTTCTATCACAGCTTTTCTGCCTTCTATTGGATGGGTATGCACCGTCTCTAAATAACGTATCGCTAATAACGCACCACTTAACAAAGAAGTAACCGGCGCTACTGGGATATGCTTGCCAAGGATTTTACTAACAAACAGAAAGCCACGTTTCTTATTTTTCCGGGCGGCCATTTCGAATAAAAAGTCTAAAGGAAGATTATAAGGATTTTCCGTTACTTCAACTGTTACAGCTAAAGAATCTAATATATTAAATATGGATCTGTTCTTGCTCTGTGAGTAAATCAATGTATGAGCATTGTTCATGATACACCCCGTATATTTTCGCTTTGCTAACGATTTTTATTGCCCAATTATAATGGGGCTTCATTTCATTCATTTTATTGGAAAATTGACTTTTCAGTACACCTGATTCTCCACCAATTCCCTCTAATATACTAATAGCATCCATATATTCTTCGTAGGAAACAACGGAAAACGCGTGAACAGGCTTTATATGGCTCGGATGAATAACAGTTTTCCCAGTAAGTCCATTGTTTTTGTCCAGCAATATTTCCTGAATCAATCCATCCAAATATTCATTTAAGAACTCTTTACGAATCGACAAGCCTTCTTTACCAAGACTGTTCGTAAAAGGAGTTTGGCGAAGCTGTGGCTTAAGCACTCGTTCCTCTTTATAAAAGTACTCCCATACAGGCCCTGACACAACATATTCTTTTTCACTTCGACCAAATACATTCACGATATCAGCAATACAATCTCTGACGACCGAAATATCATAAATCGTAGAATCACTACTTCTTCTTATCCCATATAATCCACAAAAGTCAGTGGCTCCCATCCGGACATTTAAGATGCAATCATAATTTTCATCAAGTAGCTTCTTGATGCTTAATAATGAAGCTATTCTCGATTCTTTATAAATAACTTCAGCCGATTCAAGAATCGGCATCCCATATAATCGAATGCCATATTGCTCATTTAAATCACGAAGAGCCGTAATGTAGCCCGTCCCATTTTCAGCTGTGAATTTGGGAAACACAAATCCAGTCAGCACATGTATCGAGCTACCAAGATGCTCTGCTACATATCTCATTTGCTTTTCACTTCTTACGCGAATAAAAATGATGGGAAGTTCATCTGTCGTAATGGATCCCGATCCGATCCGCATATGAAGCTGTTGAAACTGAGCAATGACATTCATCTCCGCCTGATATACTTCATGATCACTGACAGCATCTTCAAGACAAAGGACCATAGATACTAAACCATCATGCTTCTGATTCACTATATCAGCGCAAATATTCGGTCGAGTGCCTGGCATATACAAGCAAGCTCCAAGTGATAGTGCCAACAATTCTTTCTCACTGTCTTTAGAAAATTCTACCGGCATCCGATAAAAGATGTTCTCCTCACGGTCCTTTGTTAAATAATTAAAATGCTTCAAACTGCTACCTCCCATTACGAAAAACCATCACCGGTCCTTGGCTACTGGCCAAGGAGGCGCACGTTAGTCTCATTAACTCTTTACGGAAAATTGATTTCTGTAAAAGATAACGTAAGATTCGAACGTGGCAAGTGTAAGGTTAAACACTAAATCACCGAAGAAATTTATACTTATTATTCTAAACACAAACACCTAGCAAAACCTAAAAAGATAGCATAAGACAAACAAGAAATATGGAGAGCGTTTTATATTCTCTCCATATTTCTTGTTTATCTTAAAACGGAAGTTCTAGAGCCTTTGATGACCACCTAAGATCCCAACAGCCTTTTGTCCTCATCAACATGACTCATCCCATTCGAAAACCATAAGGAGGCCTTTTCCAATATTTATAAAATACCTAGTAAGAACGATAAAAATAACGAAAAGGGAAACACAAATGTGTTCACCCTTTTGACATTTGGAACAATTATAAATGTAATATTTCTGTTTCATTGCAATTTTTCATACAGCAAATCGTAGACAAAATCATGTAGATTATCTGTGTATCTGTTAAACAGACAAACCGTAGTTTTGACACAATGCAGCCAAGCCGCCTGAAAATCCACTGCCAATCGCATTAAATTTCCAATCAGAACCATGACGATATAATTCACAAATCACGACTGCTGTTTCAATCGAGAAGTCTTCTCCAAGATCATAACGTAAAACTTCTACATTCGTATCTTCGTTTACAACACGCACAAATGCATTAGACACTTGACCAAAATTTTGGCTTCGTTGATTCGCATCATGGATTGTAACAGTAATTGCGATTTTATGGATATTTGCAGGAACTTTATTAAAATCTATTTTGACCTGCTCATCATCCCCATCACCTTCACCAGTACGGTTATCACCCGTATGCACGACAGATCCACTTGGGTCTTGCAAATTATTATAAAAAATAAAATCAAGTTCGTTGGTGCATTTATCATTCTGATCAACTAGAAATGCTGAAGCATCAAGATCAAAATCGTAGCCTCCAGTATATTTATTCGTATCCCAGCCTAAACCAATCACAGCACGTGTCAAACCTGGATTCGTTTTAGTTAAATCAATTCGTTGCCCTTTTGATAATGAAATGGACATCTACATCATCCCTTCTATTTCACATAAAGATAATTCCCCTTCAACAAAGTTCATTACAGTTGAAGGGGTAATCAGAAGTAGCTCTATCTTATTCGATCATATTTTGGAAGATATTAAAGGTTATACAGATAAACCATAGTCACTTACAAGTGCAGCCAATCCACCTTGGTAGCCACTGCCAATTGCATTGAACTTCCACTCGCCAGCGTGACGATATAATTCCGCAACAACAACCGCTGTTTCAATCGAGAAATCTTCTCCAAGGTCATAACGAATGAGTTCAGCATTACCTTGTTCGTTTACAACACGTACAAACGCATTCGATACTTGACCGAAGTTCTGACTACGAGCTTCTGCATCATGGATTGTAATCGTAAAAGCAATCTTTTCAACCTCAGCTGGTACAAGGCTTAAGTCGATTTTAATTTGTTCATCATCTCCATCACCTTCACCCGTAAGGTTATCTCCTGTATGTACGACAGAACCATTACCACCTTGAAGATTGTTAAAGAATACAAAATCTTTTTCAGAACCTACTTTTCCTGAAGCGTTTAGCAAGAATACAGAAGAGTCTAAATCGAAGTCGTTCCCACCATCATATTTGTTTGTATCCCAACCTAAACCGATAATTAAGTTTTTTAATCCTGGATTTCCTTTTGTTAAATCTACTTTTTGTCCTTTGCTTAATGAAATAGCCATAATTATTTTCCCTCACTTTATTAGATTTATTTTGTATGAAGACACGGGGACGGGACTTTGCAGCTTACTAATATAACCAATCTACTTTGGAGATATACTTCCTTTATTAAGAAAGTACTCCAAAATCCAGCTCCGCAATGGTAAATGATGTCTTTTTAACGCCATATTCGTTTTGTAAAAAAATTACGCATACTTATTCGCAATTTCAGAAATAGACGTGTCTTTAGTTCCGTCTCCAATTGCGCTAAATTTCCACTCACCATTATGACGGTAGATTTCTCCAACAAATAATGACGTCAATCCCGCGTAGTTATCTGTCAAGTTAAAATGGATTAATTCTTGACCGTTTGAATTATCCACCAAACGGATAAAGGCATTTTGAATCATTCCGAAATCTTGTTTTCGTTGTACACAAGCGTAAATATTCACGACGAATACAATCTTCTCTACACTAGGAGAAACACGATTTAAGTCGACGATGACTTGCTCATCATCCCCATCACCATCTCCTGTTAAGTTATCACCTGTATGTTTTATACTTCCATCCCCACTCGTTTTATTACCAAAGTAGATCAAGTTGTTTTTATTCGTTAATTTCCCGTTCTTGTCCAAAAGAATGACAGAAGCATCACAGTCAACGTTTGAAGTACTTCCACCACCAAACAATCCTCCTAAAAGGCCTTTTGACTTTCCTGAACTTACTGGGTCCCACCCTAAACCTACTGTAATGGATGATAAACCGGCTCTGCCTTTTGTAAGGTCTACTTTTTGTCCTTTTTGTAACGAAATTGCCAACAGAAACACTCCCTTGCCAACTCACGCCAGCGTGTTTTATTTAATTGTATTGTACCATCATTCTTCCAATCGAACAAATAATAATACTCTTAACTTTTCAATTGTCTTGTTTGAAACTTTTCCTTCAGTTCGATTAAACGTTTTGTACCTTCTTCACGCGTCCGTTTATTTTCATCCTCAATTTTCTTTGTTTCTTCTAATCCATTAATAATAATGTTCCATGACTCTTCAATCGTTTCAATTTTGATGCTTGGTGCTCCCGCAAGTCGTGCAATCTCTGTGCTTTGTGAAGAAATATTTTGTGCATTTCGCACGAGCATTTCATTCGTTCTGCGATCAAGCTCGCTCATTGAATCAGCAACAAGCTTTTGACGTTTTGCAGATACCGCCTGAATTAATCCGTTTTTGAAAATTGGAATCGTTGTAACGAAAGCAGAATTAATTTTTCCAATTAGCTTTGTGTTACCTCTCTGAAGCAATCGGATTTGTGGTGCTGTTTGCAAAGCAACCATCTTCGCCATTTCCAAGTCATATACCCGTTGTTCAAGCGTTTCAATACCATTTCGCAGTGTTTCTAATTCCATTGCTGCAATCTGGTCTCCCGATGTAGCTCTTGCTTCAAACTGCGGCAATAATGTTGCTTTCAATTCCTCTGCCTTCATCGCACCTGCAACACCATATTTTTCAAGGGCTAGATAGAAATTAAAGTTTTGTTCATACATTTGTTCTAGCGTGTTTGTTGACGTCACCATCTCATTTTGGTACTTAGAAATTTCAACGTAAATCTTATCAATTTCGCCGCCCATTGTTTGGTATTTTCCAAAAATCTTATCGATCACTTTTCCGCCTTTTTTGAATAGTTTCCCAAACAAACCTTTCTTCTCTTCGGCAAAATCCTTCCGATCAAACTGATCCATAACCTTACCAAGCTGCTTTAATAATTCACTGGAATCTTCCATTGAACTGGCCTTCATGGTCCCTAAAATACGGTCAGAGAACTTCGAAATCTCAACAGCTGGCTCTTTCCCGAACTCCAACAATGAAATCTGATTTTTTACATCAATCTGTTGAGCCAGCTTCTGCACTTCGGGTTCCTGACGAAGCTTAAGTTTAATTTCCTCCGTTTTATTAAGCGACAGCTGGTTCGTGTTCTCATCAAGTATTTCTGTACTATTAACCTGCATTCTTTATCCCTCTTTCTTACATATCTTTTGTGGAAAAGGGGCGGGGCCTCCGCACCGCCACCTTCATAAGGTGACACAGTTTATAGAACCTGAACCTTTTTTAACGTTTTAGTTCTGGAGCAGGTGCTCATTGATCTTTCTTGAAAAAACGACGCCATATTGGTATTTTCGGTTCTTTATATTCGTAATTGAACTCAAACTGATCCATTAAATGGACATCATAGTACTGTTCATCCATGTATTGCTCTATATCTCTAAGTCCTGATGGATTAAGGAGAATGATATCAAACCCCAGCTCATTTAACAAAAGCAATAGCGCCGCATCGGAACGTGCTAATCCATTTCCGGAGCCGCTATTGTATAAAATAATTCTTGGTACGAACTGCGGATAATCAAATTTAAGTAATAAACTAACAATAGACTCAGGCAAGACCGTAAGCTGGGTAAATAAATACAATTTGAGATCCGCTATCGTCTCATTGTGCTCACGAATTAGCTTAGGATTCGCACAAACTCTTGAAATTCCCGCAGCAAGCGCTTCTTGAACCCCAAGTGGTAATTGCTTTAATTTCCACCATACACTATTGATCATTTTTTTGGGGTCTAGTACTCCATTATCTAAAAGTGCATGCTGATAATGATAGAGGTAATTACCATTGATGCTGTTCGTAAAAGGAAAGTAACGGATAAACAGCGATAACTCGCCGCCCTTTAGCTCCTCAATTTTCCCCCAATACTCACTCCTATTCGTTGTCACTCCTGATACTTTCGCAAAAAGGGATGGCACATGCACTTCATTTCCTTCAATATAAAAGTTCGGTCTAATGAATGCTCTTTCCCTGCTCATTAAAAATAATTCATCATACGTTGTTTTTAGTGTGATGGAGACAGGGAAATGAGAACGATACTGCCATGGCTTAAATATTGGCGTCTCCTCAGTATGTAGAATCCGCTCAATTTCCTTAGATGCCTGATAGGCAACTGTTGCCTTACGAACCGGACGCTGTGTTGGAAAAGATCTTGGTTCTTTTTTCACTTGGAAATCCTGAACAATCATTTGCTTCCGTTCTGGATCTAGTTCTTTGAAGATATCAGACCCGAGTGGATGGAATATTAATAAATCAAGGCCTAAATGTAGAATGAATGATAAGAAATAAAGTTCGCTTTTCGTTGCGTCACCATACCATAAAACAACCGGAACCTCTTCCCCATCCAGTTTACTAAGGATTTCATCAACATGGTTCCAAAGCCATTTAATTAAATCGCTAATCACTCTACGAAAATCAGGATGCTTAAATCCTGAATCATGTTGTTCGACAAATCGGGATAAAGTTTTATTGAAGCTTTCACGTATATGTCGATGTATCGAAGGATCTTCATGAGACGGAATAAGCTGTCTCCCTTCAAGAAAAGCGATAAAGCGATTAACGGAAAGCTGTTCACTTTGGTTTATTTGTAGCACTTCTTGAAGTGCCTGAAATTTCTCGGGATCATTTTCTTTGTTTAAACGGTCATTCCAGACGTATACATGAGGGTTTTGGGATAATGTAAATAATGTCAGATAATAGTCATCCTCATCTCGGGGAATACCTAAGAAACGAGCCGCCACTTGTCCAAGGCTAATGAAGGGTTCACCGCTTTGATGATTATCTCTTTCCGTGCGTTTCTTTTCGATTAATTGTTTCCATTCATCTTCTGTAAAATCGATCAATACCGGATTGATCTTTGCGTATTGACCAAATGCACCCACTGACAAATCTCCTTTCAAAGAAAAGCGCTAAGCTCTTTGTTCAACCTACGCATGCCTGCCAATTCGGATGACAAGGCTTTAAGGGTCTAGGCTGTCAAATATTACTGAAAAACTCCTATATCTATTATAACGTATTTGCCAGCAAAAGGTTTCATTGAAGTTGTTGATTTTTGGATATATTTGTATCAAACAAATAACTATTTCAGGTACAATGAAAAAAGAAATATTGAAGGATGTGTTCTTATGCTTACTTTAGTTAAAGGTCAGAGATTGAATTTGAGTAAACAATACCCTCTCACGAAAAAATGGCGTATCACCGTAGCTTGGGATCTTTCCACGCCTTTGAATCGTAACCTATATGATGTAGACGTATCCGTATTTATGTTGAATGATCAGCGGAAAATTCCGCTTGAAGAGTATTTTATCTTTTATAACCAGCAAGAATCTCCGGACAAGTCTCTGATCATGGCCAATCAAATGCCAAACAATGCCGAACAACAAATTACCATTCATCTTCCCTACATAAAAGACGACATTCATGAAATCCTATTCGTCGTAACCATACATGATGCTGTTGAAAAAGATCAAAGTTTCCAGCATTTTCGTTCCATCAACATGACCATTGGGGACTTTGACACAAACGACACCTTATTTTCCTTTACTGAAAATCAGTTTTATGACGAAACAGCCTTTGAACTTGGTCAATTATACAAAAAAGAGGGTGACTGGCGTTTTAATCCAGTTGGCAGAGGATATAATGCCGGGCTTCAGGAATTCTTGGATCTTTACCATGTAGAAACCGATGAGACTCCTGATCCTGAGCCCGTTCAAATAGCCGAGCCGTTAAAACTCACTAGTTTTGACCTGCTCAAGAAAAAAGTCGATATCGTGTTGGAGAAAAAGGCATTACAAAAAGGCATTGCCCGAGTAGGCGTGGTCCTTGATATATCAGGTTCGATGCGCAGGCTTTATCAAAACGGCACCGTTCAAAACGTCATTGAAAGGCTCCTTGCATTAGCAACCCGCTTCGATGATGACGGCGTTTTAGATGTGTGGATTTATGACAATGAATTTACAAGGATGCCTTCGATTACCGAGAATGATTTCTCCAATTATATCGACCGCAAAATCCTTTCTAATCCACACGTAAAAAAATTTGGTGCCAACAATGAGCCACCGGTTATGAGAGACGTATTACAAAGATATTTAGTTGAAGAAAAAAGTAAACTACCAACCTATTTAATTTTCATCAATGACGGTGGCGTTAAAAAAGCAAGTCGCAAACAAGATAATGTTCCAAAAGTATTGATTGAATCATCCAATCAGCCCTTATTCTGGCAATTTGTCGGAATTGGCAACGGAAACTTTGAAGTCCTCAGAAAACTCGACGATTTAGAAGGCCGCTTCATCGACAACGCAAACTTTTTTCAAATTGTTGATATCGAAAATGAAAGTGATGATGATTTGTATCATAAATTACTCAATGAATTTCCGTCGTGGTTGAAAGAAGCGAAAAGGACGCATGTAATTAATTAAGTGTAATAAGAAGATGGGGCAAGCAAGTTTAAGCAGAAACACCAGACTTGATGCGTGCTTCCCCCACCTTTTCAACCATTGCGCGCTGGAATTCAAGTTTGCGTGCCGATTTTCAAATTTGCGTGCCAGATCGGTGGGTTCGCGCGCCGGGACCAACACTTTTCGAGCGAGAATTGAGATTTGCGGGCCGGAGCCACTTTTGTCGCCTTAGATCGAAATTACTAATAAAACAAATCTCTCCTTATTACGCTTTCTTATAAACTATATGTAGTAATTACGGGGGATGTTATAGGACATCCCCCTTACTATGTGTACTTTATTCCTCCCCTTGTCTCACTTTACTCTTCTACATAAGGAATCGTGAGTGGACCCATTGGCAAAACAGCTACTGACATATCATCACCATAAATCTGTTTTAATTCCTCTAACGTTTGTTCAATATTATGTAAGCTTTTTAGCATGGCACCGTTCACCTGCTCATCCGTAAGTTTGGAATAAACGTATACATCCGCCCACACTTGTATGACCGCCTGTTTTTGAACTTGCCATTGATCAAACATCTTAAAATTAGGACTGTTTATCAAATCTAATATCTCTTGAGGGCTTTTCGCCATGTCAAAAATCTTCGAATAGTTACCGTGGCTCGGAAGCCCATCCGAACATTCGGAAGCAATAATAATTGTACCTCCTTTTTTTACGATTTTATGCGCGGCGCTCATCCCCTTCACCGCTTGGTAAAGATTCTGATCAAGAGGGTAGCCTGAATTTGATGTAATGACTACATCAAATCGCTCGGCACACTGGATCATCGCATGTTCCTTAACAAACGCACACCCTTTGTCATGTGCTTCGTACAATTCACCGGCAAATACACCAGTTATTTCTTTGTCTTTATTTAAAGTGACGTTCAACATGAAGTCTGGTTTGCACAGTTGATTTATTTCACGCGTCATGTCTTGAACAGGGTTGTTCTCCATGTTCCCCCATGTAGCTTGGGGGTCCCCGATCATTCTTGCATTATGAAATGTCATAATTGTCTCTATCCCAGCAATCCCTGGCATAATACCCTTTGGTCCCCCAGAAAAACCAGCAAAAAAATGGGGTTCAATAAAGCCTGTTACAATCCGAAAATCAGCTTCGACATACTCTTTATTTAAATAAACATCACAACCAAACTTGCTCTGCCCCAAATTAACTAGCGTTTCTTTATCATGACAATTGTTGTTAATGATACGAATATTGTCTACGACCCATTCGCCAAGCATCGAAACAAACTCTTCCCTTGTCTGGTCCCGGTGAGTGCCCGTGCCGTTTATTATGACAAAATTCTCTAGTGGTACATGGTTCAATTCCTCAATCAACCAAGGAACTAGTTTATGATTAGGTGTAGGTCTTGTAATATCACTGATAACGATTGCGACAGTATCCGTCGCTTTAACGGTCTTCTTAAGGGAGTGAGCACCTATTGGATGTCTAAGAGCATGTGTAACCGCCTCTTTTTCTTCCTCATTTCCTAGTAGATGGTTTGGCTCAACCATGAATACATCATCAGGCAACTCAAGTAACAATCCATCTTTTCCGTACAATAAATTTGTTTTCATATCCATTTCCTTTCCCTGTAAAAATAAGAGTTTCAAAGTAAACATTCAAAAGAAGAAGGTCTTTAAGTAAAAGACAAGAGGGTGTTAGAGCAACCCCACATCTATTTTATATACAGTTCAAGATTTCTAAGTCAGCCGCTTTTAAACATCCTCTTAATGGATAGATGATTGAGTCGCTTTGTTGATGTCATTATTTAGGCCTACCTCTTCAATCGTACCATCGATCCCACGTTTCTTTTGATATTTATCTACTAAAATAACAGCGATTGGACATAAAATAGCCGTTGTTAAAGTAGCAATTGAGATTTGCGCGGTAGCAACGTTTACGATACTCGCATAGCCAGCAGCCTCCGCATTACTCATCATGCCAGAACTTGCTGCAACCGCAGATGCAGCTGCTATCGCTGCCGGGGTAGCTGCGGCATTTCCTGCTGTCGATGCTTCAGCAACAGGACCAATATAACTTTTTTCTTTGAATAACTTGAATACTAGAATGCCAGTCGCAGCAGTAAGCACAGTTGTTAAAATACCGATTGTGAGGCCTGCAGCGACAACGGAAGGGTTGAAAAAATTAGCAAGGTTCATCCCCGCCCCTAAAGCAAAGGCGAAGAAAGGAACAGGCAGGATTTCACCCGGTTTTAAAAAGGCTCGGATTTCAGGATCTAAATTCCCAAGTAACATCCCTAAACCGATTGGCAGTAAAACAGCGATAAATGCAATAACTGGAAAACTGGAACCTAATAAACCTAGAGACATTAGAGTGAGAAACGGACCATCGTTTAAAGATAGGACCGACACCGCGCCAACATCCGAACGGTTTCCATACTGACCCGTTAAGGCTACATACATTCCACCGTTTCCATTTGTCATAGCGGCAATAATAGCCAAGGTAGACAATCCAAGAATCCCATTCATTGGATCGAAAAAGATGCCAAATAGTAGTCCTATTGAAAGACCGGTTAAATATTTTGAAGATGTGAGCAAGACACCTTTCTTAAGCGCCTGCCCTCCCACTTTCAAATTCATCTGGCTTCCGGCACAGAAGAGAAAGAGTGCAATTAATACGAGTGAACCATTTTTAAATAAAGCTTCCGAAAACCCACCGATTCGTAAAAATTCATAAAATCCCTCTGGTGTTTCGGCGACTCCAAGCTTTTTTAAGAAATTCATGACAAAAGGGATATGCATTTGATCAATCGTGTTTAGTAGCGCCCCAAACAAAAGAGGAACAACCATTAACCCACCCGGAACTTTTTCTATCGTTTTTTTTATTTTCATATGCCAACCCACCCTTTATCCATTTAGTTGATTATAAAAAAATGAACGAATAACTTGCTCTGAACAATGTTCTAATAATTCACTTGCACGTTCCATTGCTTCACTCAGCATCATCGGCTGATTAATAATACTGTTCACACTCACTACTCCAAATGGATATAAAGTTTCAATGCCAGGCCCAATAGATCCTGCCAGAATGATAGAGGGGATCCCTAGTGATTTAGCGGCTTGTGCCACTCCCATTGGCGTTTTTCCAGATGCTGTCTGAAAGTCAACCTGACCCTCTCCAGTAATCACAAGATCCGCCCCGATAAGCGCTTGCTGTAATTTCGTATATTCAATCACAATGTCGATCCCTCGCCTCATCTCAGCAGGAAAGAACGCTTGAAAAGCTCCGCCAAGGCCTCCGGCTGCCCCAGCACCTGGTCGGTCATGAAGATGGATTCCTGTGACTTTTTCCACTTCATTTGCAAAATGGGCTAAACATTGATCCAACATTTTTACATCTTCTAAAGTCGCTCCCTTCTGTGGGCCAAAAACAGAAGAAGCCCCATCTGGTCCAATGAATGGATTCTGTACATCGGAAGCTATTAGAAATTTCCTATCTTTAATTCTTTTATCAAATCCACTCATATCGATTGAGTGTACCCGGGCTAATTCAGCTCCACCAAAGGAAATCTCCTTCCCTTCTTCATCTAAAAGCTTCATCCCTAGAGCCTGTAACATCCCAGCCCCTCCATCATTCGTAGCAGAGCCGCCTATTGCTAAAATGAAAGATTGAAACCCATCATCTAAAGCTTGCTTAATTAATTCTCCAGTTCCATAAGTAGTTGCAAGTCTTGGATTAAGCTTGTCAGAGGTGATGTGTGCAAGTCCTGATGCAGACGCCATTTCAATGACACATGTTTCTCCATCACCTAATACGCCATATTCAGCTTCCACCGCTTCTCCGAATGGTCCAGTAACGGATACATGCTTTCTTCTACCGCCTGTAGCTACAACCAATGTCTCCATCGTCCCTTCACCACCATCAGCTATAGGCAGCAAGACAGTTTCTGCAGCAGGAAATGCCTTTTTAATGCCTCTTTTGATAGAGTTGGCTGCTTCTACTGCACTTAAACTACCTTTAAATGAATCTGGTGCTATAACGATTTTCATAATCCTCCTCCTCTCAGGAAAACGCTTTCATTTTCTAATTAAATTATAACTGAACTTGACTATTAAAAGCTTCATGTTTAACGTATAAAATACGAGGTTAATTTTCCGAATATTTTGTTCACAGTAACTAAAACGGGGAGGAATTATGTTAACAAGGAGTATTGCTCATACAATTGTTAAGGAGACTTCGATACGACTTAACCGGAATATTAATATTATGAATGATTCTGGTATTATCATCGCTTCCCGTGATGTTGAGAGAATCGATGATATTCACGAAGGAGCACTTCACGTTTTAAAAACCGGACAGACACTAATAATATCCTCTAATCAAAGTGTCTCTTGGAAAGGTTCTCACCCTGGTATCAACCTTCCTATTGTTTTTCATGACAAGATTGTTGGCGTCATCGGCATTACAGGTAATCCAGATGAAATGGCTGATTTAGGAGAATTAGTAAAGATGACAACAGAGTTAATGATAAAGGCTGATTATATGGCTTCCCAGATGGAATGGAAGACACGGACAAAAGAAATGGTCATTGAAGAATTATTGAAAATTCATCCCTCCTTTGATCAGATTCGTCGTGGTCTTAATTTACTTGGCATTACCTTGCATCCTCCATACAATTCCCTTGTCATTCAAATGGCTGAAGGTACGATTACGAATCATACTATTGTTGAAAAGATAGAAAAAATACTAGGTGAGAAAAGCGGAATCGTTGGTTTTATTAACACGAATCGAATCTTTTTGGCTTTTTCCAACCAAACAGAAATGATGGTTAATCAAAGAATTCGGGAAATTTATCATGCATTAAAAAAACGGCAGCTAACATTTCGCCTAGCATTCAGTATTCCGTTTGATTCCCTAAATAGGTTTAGTCAATCCTATCAAGATTGTGATCTAGCACTTGCAATCAGTGATCCTTCTGAAGAGATTATCTCTTTTGCTGACATTGAGCTCAAAGTTTTAATTCATCAACTGAATCGATATGAATCTGAAAGGTTTTGCCAAAGAGTCATGACGAAAACACTCATAAAATATGCCGACACTCTTGAAAGTTTTTTTAAAAATAACTTTAACATCCAACAAACCGCGGATGAACTATTTATCCATAGAAACACCTTGATTTATCGATTGAAGAAAATTGAAGAGGAAACCGGATATAATCCTAAACACTTCAAAGATGCCATCACTTTACAGCTTGCGATTTGGATATCACACAAAATGAAGAAATAAACAAAGTGGATCATATTTAATGACTCCATTTTGAAAAAACATGAAGAGGGTATCCCGAAAGGTTCTGGCCTTTCCTTTTGGGACACCCTTTTCTTTATATAGAATTAAATAGCTTTTTCCATCTGCCCATCTGCCAAAATAACGGCATTCTCAATATGGGTAGCTCTTATATCGAAGACTGGCTTGTCTACTTGTGCCTCACCTGTTAATAACAATTTCACGGCAAGATAAGGGAAGTTTACCCCTGAAAGCGTTGAAATGTGTAAACCACCTGACATGCGCGGATTAATTTCTAAAAGCTTCGGTACGCCTTGATTATATTTTACTTGCACATTATACACGTACGGAATGTTGTAAATATCATGAATCGACTGGGCTAATTGGAGTAGCTCAGGTACTTCCTCAAGCTCGCGAATCCTTCCCCCCGCTTTCTTACGGGGTACCGCTGCAAGAAGTTCTCCTCCATAAGCCAGGCAATCAATGCTATATTCAAAATCAGCCAAATATTCCAATACCATTAATGATTGAAAAGAAGGTTCTGTTGACAAAATTTTATATGCTTCAGTAAACGAAATTTTATGTGATATATTACCAAATAAATCTTTCAACCCGTCCTCTTCATCTTTAATTACTCTGAATCCTTCTCCGCCCCTACCGTCAACCGGTTTGACGCAGACCGTTTTCCCACTGCTATGTAATTGATGGTATGCTTTTACAAATTGCTCAGCGTTTGTTACAATATGATAGTCCGGTATAAATTTCGCTAATCCATTTTTCTCGAAAGATTCATAGAGCTTTCCTTTATCCGATATTGTCTCCATTAACGAATAATCATGGATCACTAAGACGCTCGTCCCTACTTCATCGAATCGTTTGAGCTGCTTCGAAATTTCCAATGCGTGCTGATAGGGTATGAATACATCAATCTGATTCTTTTTACAAAAATCAACACAATATTGGATATACGCTTCACCATCTATTTCAGGCTCCGTTTCTGAATGATCACACACGTGAAAATACACCGTATTTGGATTAGAATGCGTCCCGAAAATCTCGAACTCCATTCCATCAGGATTATTTTTTATCGCTTCAATAAAATGATACGCTGTCGAAAACCAGCGATTGAACCAAATTCTTTTCTTCATCTAATATTTCCTCTCTTACACTTATTAGGCATCATTATGATATAGTTTTACCATTTTCATAATAATTTATTCTATAATTCTCCAAGAAAGCTTTTTTCCACAAAAGAATGGATGCCGATTTAATGGTAAGAAACGATTGACACGTGTATCTGATGTACAAAAGGTTTATCCCGGTTTAACCTCCCACTGATTGAAGTTCCACTTTATTTTTTATTCCCTTTCATCATTTGCGAACCGATTGCACCAACTATTAAAATGATAAATGAAATGATATTCGTGTCTTTAAAAAAGGTTGTAAAGGGAACATCCAGAAATAAAAACACAGCCGTTATAATACGTCCTACTAATAAGACAAGTCCGATTACTAACATCCAATTAAATAGTTTCTCTAAAAAAATCATCGAATTCCCCTTTATTATTTATTTAATAACTTCCCTCATCCAGTCGCTTTTTGTATAATTTTAATTAATTCATTACTATATGTTTCTAAATCTACTTTTTGAGTATGGTTTGGATGAACCATCATGTATTCTCCAATTGCTCCTTGAATCATATTCGCCATGACATGGATATTAAACGCACCAAATTCTCCTTTTTCTTGGCCCTCACGTAAGATTTCTCGAAGTTCATGCAAAATGACATCATCTTCTTCCTCATCATTTAATTTATAATACGGAATATTTTCTGGTGTTCTTGCATTGAAAATAATTTCTAATAAAGCTGCATTATGACTAGGGTGAGTGCCTTGATAAGCCAAACTAGATTCGATAAACACATGCAATTTCTCTCGAGGAGTGCTTTCCATTTGTACTCGAGTAAGTATATAAGTCGAAGAACTTTCAATCAGCTTCATGAGAAGTTGATTCATTAAATCACTTTTATCAGAAAAATGATAAGAAATTAACGCTGTACTAATACCAGCCATTTTTGCAATTTTCGACAAACTTGTCTTCACATAGCCTATTTCATCGAGCGTTTTAATCGCTGCCTTAATGATTTGCTCACGTCTTGCTTCTGCTATAAATGACTGATTTCCCTCTACAATTCGATTATTTTCCTTCAAAGAATATCTCCTCACTTTTGTTCACAAGATCAGGAATCAAAATAAATACTTCTAACAAATATTAATTAATCGTTTAATTATTTATTTGATTAATCAATCAAATAATATCATAGAGGATGAGACAAGGTCAAATAAAGTGAAACTTCAATCAGTCGGAAGTTAATTTAGAATAAAAAATGATCATAAAATTGTTCGCAAATTTAGATGATGGATAGGTTGGTTCTACGAAAAGATCCTATGAAACCATTGAATCGTAAGTCGGTACATCCCGAGAAGCCCTATTCTATACAGGCAAGTAGAAGTTTGTTGCAAAAGATGAGTTTGACCACTCCCACAGCTAAAGGAGGCCACTGAAAAAGTCCTTTTAAAGAGAAAAAAAGCTAACGACCTACTATATATAGGTTGTTAGCTTCTTCTATTGTCTGTATATCGATAAAAATCTTCGCTACTTTCAAAATGAGTTACTTTTTCAGTGCGCTCGTCTAAAGACATGCCTGTTTCGACCTCACTATCATCCCACCTCTGAAGAAGTCGGCTTTCTCGTTCGGAAAAGTCTGTAGTAAAAGTGAAACTTCAATCAGTGGGGGATGAAGAACTATACAAGTTCATCAAACAGGTAATTAAGGCTTTCAGTCATCGATGGATGGGTATAGATTTGATTTTTTAAAGTATAATAAGTATCTCTCGTATCCATATTGTATTTAATTAAATTTATGATTTCATACGATTCTGCACAAAAAAGAGCTGCACCTAAAATTTTATCTGAATCTTTCTCAACAATTACTCGTAACATCCCTTCAGTTTCACCTATTAATTTCGCCCTTGGAATATCAGCCGCTGCCAAAGTAAACAGATCGAAGTTCAGATTTTTCTCTGTTGCTTCTTTTTCAGTCAAACCAATTCTGGATAGAGGAGGGTCAATAAATACCGAATAGGGTAGATATCCTCTTTTCTCTTGGTTATATTCTTTTCCTCCAGTTAATTGATCCGCTACGATTCGGTAATCATCTAAGGAAACATACGTAAATTGCGGTCCGCCCTTCACATCACCGATCGCAAAAATATGGGGTGTAGATGTTCGCAACTGATTATCGACAACAATCTCTTTTCGCTTACCCGTTTTAACGCCTGCTTTTTCCAACTGTAAACCATCGATGTTTGGCTTTCGACCTGTTGCCAGTAATATAGCGTCAGATTGAAAAATTTTTTCAGAGTCTTCCTTCGTAAACTCGATAATTAGTTGATCTCCTTCTACTTTTTTACTTTGTGCTTGTAGATAGATTTCGATCCCCTTCTTTTCCAATGTCTCTCGAACAGCTTTAGCGACATTTTCATCCTCTTTCGGCAGGAATGTGTCCCCTCGATCAAAGATGCGGACTTTTGAGCCAAAATCTGCATACATTGAAGCAAATTCCAAGCTGATATATCCACCGCCAATAATGGATAAAGTTTGTGGCAATCTTTCTTCATTAAGAAGTGTATCGCTCGTATATACAACCGGGTTATTCTTAATGCCAACAATATCAGGAAGAACTGGCGTTGCACCTGTATTAATAATAATCGTCTCCGCTTTTATTTGAATCATTCCATTTTCTTGTTCGACAGAAAGAGTATGTTCATCAACAAATGAAGCAAATCCATCAATCACTTCTGCCACTTCCGGTTTATTCACTTTTTTATAGTTGCCAAGACGCAATTTATCGATAAATTCCTTCTTACTTACCATCACAGAAGCATATGCCTTTGCTTTTTCGTCCCACTCTTGATTTTTATGAACTTGTAATTTTTTCGCTTCATGAATCAAATATTTGGTCGGAATACAAGCCAAATTAATGCATGTCCCTCCATACATTTTCTTCGATTTTTCAACTACCGCAATTTTCCTCCCGCGTTTACCAAGAAAGGATGCCAGTGTTTTCCCACCTTTACCGAATCCAATAATAGCCACATCATATTGTTTCATTTAAACTCTCTCCTTTCCTTTTTCGCATTCTTTCTTACTATTCCCCGAATAATAAGAACCACAAATGAGATTGTGTATTCTAAACTAGATTCTCTCTACCAAAAACATCCTTTCAGTCAACTGATCGTGCTTATACATCAATACCCACCCCCCCATAAATAAACGGTTCATTTTCTTAACATGTACGTTTTATATTTGAGTTTAACGCATGGAATACGTATAAAAAAGATGACTCATCTAGGGATTTCTCCCGTTTAAGTCATCTTGTCAAATTAATTTGCCGTGTCTTCCAATTGTCGGTTGTAGAGTCCATAGTAAAATCCTTTTCCCCGAAGCAATGAGCTATGTGATCCTTTTTCAATAATTGCACCGTCTTTTAGTACAAGGATTTGGTTTGCTTTTTGAATCGTATTCAATCGATGTGCAATGACGAAACTAGTTCTTCCTTTCATTAATCGTTGCAGGGCTTCTTGGATCTTCACTTCAGTAATCGTATCAATACTGCTAGTTGCTTCATCTAAGATTAAAATGATCGGATCAGCCAAAATCGCTCGAGCAATGGAAAGGAGCTGCCTTTGTCCTTGACTGATTCCGCCTCCGTCTTGCATCAGCTGTGTTTCATACTGATTCGGGAGCTTCATAATAAACGAGTGAGCATTTGCCTGTTTAGCAGCGTTCAGTACTTCTTCTTCGGTTGCATCCAGTCTGCCATAACGGATATTTTCTATGATCGTTCCTTGGAATAGGAACGAATCTTGCAAAACAAAGCCCATATGCCGGCGTAAACTCGACCGCTTTATGTGTTGAATATCATGACCGTCGACAAGAATACTGCCGCTGTCTGGTTCATAAAAACGAGATAGCAAATTAATAAGGGTTGTTTTTCCTGCCCCAGTCGGACCTACAAGTGCAATCGTTTCTCCTGGAGATACGCCGAAACTTACATCATGTATAGTATTCCCTGACTTTTCATAGGAAAAAGAAACAGACTGAAAGGCAACGTGTCCTTCTACAACGCTCAACTCTTCCGCATCCTTTTCATCCCGTTCTTCAATCTCTTCATCTAAAATTTCAAATACACGTTCAGCCCCTGCAACAGCAGATAACAATGTATTAAATTGGTTAGCTAAATCATTTAACGGCCGAGTAAATTGCCTGGAATACTCGGTAAAAATCACGATGGTTCCAATTGAAATTTCCCCTTTTAATGCCAGATACCCGCCAAATCCAGCAACAATGGCAAAGCTGAGGTTATTGAGCATATTCATTAGTTTCGGGATAAACCCAGAATAGGCTTGAGCCAAATAACCTGACTGCTTCAATTTTTTACTGCGTTCAATAAAGTCCTCAATCACTTTATCTTCTTGCGAAAAAGTTTTCACGATTCGTTGTCCAGAAATCGTTTCCTCAATAAATCCATTTAAAGAGCCCAGATTTCGCTGTTGTTCTTTAAATAATTTCCCTGTCCGTCCTGTAATCCATCTCATTCCGTAAAACATGATGGGTACGATGATGAGCGTTAACAAGGTTAATAACGGACTAAGCCAAAGCATAACTGCTACCGTCCCACTTAACGTCAGGACACTTGAAAAAATTTGAATGACCGAGCTGTTCAAAGTCGAACTGACATTTTCAATATCATTGGTTACTCGACTCATTAGTTCACCATGCTTACGGTGGTCGAAAAATGGAATCGGCAGTTTATGCAAGTGCTCAAAAAGCTGTTGTCTCATCTGATAAACTGAATCTTGAGCGATGCCGATCATCCAGTAGTTTTGTAGCCAAGTCGATAGTGAGTAAAACACGTAGACGATAAATAAGCCTATAAGCATCATCGTTAATCCGTTAGACTTTTTCATTACAACAAATTCGTCAACGGAGACGCCTACTAAATACGGACCAAGTAGCCCTAACCCTGAGCTAACCACAACCATGAATAACACGAGAAACAGCATCGTTTTATTCGTTTCCAGATAGCTCCAAATTCGTTTAACGGTACCCATCCAATTTTTCATTTTCACTTTTGATTTCTTATCATTATGATGAGTGAGAGGTACTCTTTTCAACGGTCAGTCCCTCCTTTCCCATTTGAGACAGCACAATCTGCTGATATAATGAATGACTCGCCACAAGCTGTTCATGCGGGCCTTTTGCAATCAGTTCCCCTTCTTCAAGCAATAAAATTTGATTGGCTTCCTTAGCGGTACTCACCTTTTGCGTTATGATCAATGTCGTACATGTATAGGTTTTTAATGCATTCAACAGCTTAGCTTCTGTTTTTAAATCCAGCGCACTTGTACTATCATCTAGTAGCAGTATTCTTGGCTTTCTAACTAACGCACGGGCAATAGCTAATCGCTGCTTTTGCCCTCCGGAAAGATTGACCCCTTTTTGACCAAGTGGCGTGTCATATTGATTCGTAAGCGCAGAAACCGTTTCATGAATTTGCGCATCTTTGGCCGCCGTAATGATTTCCGCCATACTCGCATCATCTTTTCCCCATGCGATATTCTCTTGAATCGAACCTGAAAAGAGCAGTGCCTCCTGTGGGACAAAGCCCATTTTTTTCCGCAATATGTCTAGCTTCATGGTCGTAATATCTTCACCATCGATTGTAATTTCTCCTTGGTCGACATCAAATAGCCGCGGAATCAATTGAAATAGCGATGTTTTTCCTGAACCAGTAGCCCCCATAATTGCAATCGTTTCGCCTGCTTTTGCCGTAAAGGTAATATTCCGTAAAGCATCCGTATCCGCTGTTGGATATCGGAATGAAACATCTTTGAATGTAATTTCCCCGCTATGAATCTCATTTCCTCTGCTTTCTTCTTTTGTGTCAAGTAAATCAACTGTTGTGTCCAATACATCGTTAATTCGACTCGCGGATGCTTGAGCACGAGAAATGGACATAATTAACCAGGATAAGACAGATAACGAAGATGTGATTCTTGTCGCATAGTTGACAATAGCAACCACTTCCCCAACTTGAACAGTACCAGTAGCAATTTTCTTTTGCCCAAGCCACAGAATGATAATAAGTCCCACATTCATGACAAGTAACAGAATCGGTGTTGACACTTCAATGAATCGTAGTGAAGATGCTGTTTTCTTTTGTAAAGCATCATTTGCCTCATTAAACCGACTTGCTTCATGTTCTTTACGTAAGAAAGCTTTAATGAGGCGCATTCCCATTAAATTCTCCTGCATGACTCCATTTACGTTATCCAACTTTTCTTGAACAAATCGAAACATCACCGATGCCCGCTTCATTACCCAGGCTAAGAAAAAGATGAGCACAGGAATGGAAATTAAGAGGACTAACGCCAATTTCCAGTTAACAAGCAAAGCCATTACTGTACCGAGAATGATAAGTAACGGCGCACGGAGCATGATCCTCATCGCCATAAACACAGTATTCTGCAAAACTGTAACGTCATTCGTCATCCTAGTAATCAATGAGGATGTTGGATATTTCGTTAAGTTGGTGAATGAAAACGCTTGTACTTTCTTGAATAAATGACTTCGAATGTCATAGCCAAAACTTTGGCTCACATGTGACGCAGCAAACGAATTAATGATTCCACCAATAAAGGAAAGGATAGAAATTCCCACCATTACACTTCCCCATTTGATGACAACGTAAAGATTCTCCTGCATAATGCCTTCATCAATTATTTTTGCCATTAACAGCGGTTGTAGCAACTCCACACCTAATTCAGCCAGCATAAGGAAAAGAGCGAGCGCCGCCATCATTCGATAAGGCTTTAAATACGAAAATATCTTCATACATTTCACCATGATTTCCTTCCGCAAAATTTCTATTTCAAAGTAAACAAGCGTAAGTTCTGTGAACAATGAACTTTGACTAATCTGTTCCTGTTCCCGGCCTTGGTGTGACACTGGCCTGTCTCGCATCATGCAAGCTTTCATTTAAGGAACTATTTAGTAAAACGAAAGATCGATTCTTTTATCATACAATTACTTTCAATATTTTTAAATAGTCTGAATTATGTTTTATCATCCTTCTCTTAAACAACCGAATAATTTTTCTATTATTCCCTTGACATATTTAATAAAATAAGAGAAGATTTAATTGATAATGATTTTCAATATCATTATTGACTTCTTAATCTCGAAAAATTATGCTCTTAGCATAATAGATTGCTTAAATGGTGAGCCTACTTATTAGTAGCCACTATAGATGAGTTGCTGATTCCCATATGTGTGTTCATGCTTATTACTTAAAAATAACTAGAATATTGCCCCCTCTTTATTCCAGATGTTTTTACCCCCTACTTTTAAGCATATATGGGATCAGCATTTTCTTTTGAATATTTACTGAATTCTTTATATACTACGAGTAACATACATATTAACAGTTATGCTATGTAATCCGTTTACACACAGTTCTTCAATCACATTCAGATGAAGGAGTCTATTAAAAATGAGCTTATCGACGATTATTAAAGAGAGACGTACAGTGAAACGCTATAAGGATACACCGGTTTCTGTTGACTTGATTCAAGAGCTGCTAGAGACGGCTGTTTGGGCGCCGAACCACAAGATGACGCAGCCTTGGCGCTTCATCTTTGTTCAAGGAGACAGCCTGATCGCGTTAGCTGAAGCTGCTCGTGATGCAGCCATGACTAAGGAAAAAGATCCTGCGAAAAAGGAAGCTGCGGGTCAACGTGAGTTTAATAAAGTCAGTACTCCTCCCTCCATTCTTCTTGCTGTCATGAAGGAAGATCCTAACCCTGTTACTCGTGAAGAAGATTTGGCAGCTATAAATTGCGTAATTCATAATTTCACATTATTGGCATGGGAACAAGGACTAGGAACATTTTGGGCGACTTATGCCACGATTTTTGCTACGCAATTCCGTGAAGCTGCAGGCGTGCAGCCAGGAGAAAAAATCGTTGGTAGTATTCATGTCGGTTATCCAGATATGATTCCAAATCCGCGTGAGCGCAAATCTATTGAAGAAATTTTCACTGTTTTATAATTATTTTAAAAGGGTCAGACCCCACACTATATATATCGTTTATTGTGTCAATTACACTACATAATAAACAATCTATAATAGATGTGGGGTCTGACCCTTCGTTATTAACGGATTGCCGGGATTTTAATTTTCACCGTAAACTCGTCTTCTTTATATACAAAGTCCAAGAAGCCATGATGTTCCTTAATAACATCATGAATCACTTTAGTCCCGAGCCCTTCATGCTCACCCGTTTTTGTAGTTTTTCCATACGTTTCAAACAATGAATCTAAAATGGACGTGGGAATCGGCTTGCTATGATTCTTGCAAATTAATATATATAATCCACTTCTTTTATACAATTGCAAACTAAGCAAAGCTTGTTTCTTATGCTCACTTTGCCATTCCTCGCACGCATCGATACTATTGGATAAAAGATTGCCTATCAGTGTAACGATCTCTTTATCTGACAGCGGCAATGTTGATAACGGCAAATCCAAATCATAGACGACTGAAATCCCAGCATCCTGTGCCCGTCGATACATTTGATGTAGTATTCCCGCGACCATCCCTTTCTCGCCTTTAATCGATAGATTCGTTTCTTTATATCCATCGACTAAATCATCTAAATAAGCCTTAGCGTCTCCATTCTGTTCATTCTCCAGCATAAAGTGAATCGCTGAAACATGCTTCAGGAAATCATGTCGTTCACTGCGAACCACGCGAAACGTTTCATTAAAGTGAGCACGTTCTTCTTCAAATTGCTTTACTTCTTCTAACAATGTTGAAACCTTCCATGCGCAGTTTTGCCTGACTATTTCAATAGCGACAAATAATAAAAACGGAACAAGATACATGAACGAAGGCTCATTGACTACATACATAGACAGCAACAAAAGCTGCACAACTAGTAACAACCCATTGAAACGTATTCCTAAACTTGATACTTGAATGAACGTCTTTTTAGAGAAGAAAAACATGATGGCTATCACGAGTAAACAAGTAATATAAATTGGAATCCCCCAAGAGGAAAGCTTCAAAAGCGCATGCACATGAACAATCCCAAGCATCGCGATGAAGCCCCAATACATCAGAAATGGCTTCAAGTCCCCTTCACCCTTTAAAAATAATGATTTTGTAAAAAGTCGACCTTTTCCTTCGTAATCATCGCCTGTTCTTCCATTCCTTCGAAGGTGACGATATAGGAATTTTTTGCATAGAGCGAGAAGTTTTTCACATAGTGAATATTTATGATGAATGATCGATGGGAGCGCAGGAAATCACGCTCTCGTAATTCACCTTCTAATTCATTAAGAGTTTGATACGTTTTTATCGGTCCTGACTTCGTATGAATCGTCGTCGATCGCCCTGATCTCTCGATAAAAACAATATCCTTCTTTTGAATAATATGTATATCGTTTTTTTGCTTTAAGTACAGCCTACCCGCAATCTCGGCCGATTTAGATTTCTCCATTAACCGCTCAATCGATTGGATTAATCTGTCCTTCGAGTAAGGCTTCATAATATAGTCGTGTACATTCAATTCAAAAGCATGCACCGCATATCCGCTCGTACCTGTAACGAAAATGACCGAAATGTCTAATGCATGCGAATGAATAATATCCGCCAGCTCATAGCCAGATAAATTCGGCATCTCAATATCCGCAATCAATAAATCAATCGATTCCTTCTTGATCTGATCATACGCTTCTTCCGCCGAAAGAGTTGAGAACACAACCTCAACATCTGAAATTCCTTGCACAATGGCAAGTAATTTATCTAAATCAATCATTCGATCATCTACAAGACCAATCTTCATACAATCACCCTCATTTGCCTGTTGCTTCTTCTATTTTAGCATCTCAATAGGGAAAAATGACCTTTTTATGACAATAAACGGAATATTCGCGACATAAGTGCAGATTCCTTCTATGATTCTTTGTATGATAAGAACAAGAAAACGAACGAGTCAGGAGGAATGAAAATGATTGAAATTCATGAAGTAACAAAAAAATTCCAAGATAAAAAAGTATACATTACCGCATTAAAGCATGTTTCTTTTTCTGTAAAAAAAGGCCAGGTCGTCGGTTTACTCGGTGAGAACGGTGCTGGAAAAACAACCTTGCTACGAACGATCGCAACTCTGCTTACGCCAACAGATGGGCAAGTATCAGTAGCGGGATTCAACACATTGAAACATGCAGATGAGATCAAAAAAAGGATTGGGGTATTGTTCGGTGGCGAAACTGGGCTATACGATCGTCTTACCGCCCGTGAAAACTTAGAGTATTTTGCCATGTTATACGGATTAAGCAAGCATGAAACAAAGGTACGTATCGACGACTTGGCAAAAATGTTTGGGATGAAAGACTATCTAAATAGGAAAGTAGGCGTTTTTTCCAAGGGGATGCGCCAAAAGGTGGCCATCGCAAGGACGCTGATTCACAATCCTGATATTATCCTGTTTGACGAACCGACAACGGGTCTCGATATTACATCATCCAATGTCTTCCGCCAGCTCGTCCATCAGCTAAAGCGCGATGGAAAGACGATTATTTTCTCAAGTCATATCATGGAAGAGGTTTCTATGCTTTGCGACACAGTGGCGATGATGCATAAAGGAGAACTTGTCTATCACGGCGATTTAGAGGAACTTTACAAATCTGAAGGTAGCCGCGATTTAAACTATATTTTCATGAGCAAACTTGTAAGGGGGAATGGAAACTATGCTTCTTAATATCTATCTAAAAGAAATCAAGGATTGCTTCCGAGATCGAAGGACTTTATTGCTGACTGTCCTTCTGCCAATTATCATGATGACTGGTTTAACACTATTTTACGAAAAATTAATCTCCGATGGTGGCGATGATACGTACACACTTGCTGTTGATACCTCATTTGGTACAGATGAAGCGAATATTTTTGCGGCCCATAAGAATATTGAACTTGTGAAATCTTCAAATCCCGAAAAAGCCTTGCAGGAAGGTGACGCACAAGCTGCCTTAATATTAACGCCTGGTTTTATCAGAAATATTGAAAACGATAAAGAAGCCTCGGTAACACTGATCGGTGATTCTTTCAGCCAAAACTCATCCAATCTAATGAACATCGTTACAAATGCTCTATCCACTTATGAAATGTCCATTATTTCAGAACGATTGCAGACTCAAGAGATAGATTCAGCATTAATCGAGCCATTTACGATTCATCAAAAAGAAATGTCCGAAGAAAACCCTAATATTAATTTAATTGCGATGTTAATTCCAATGATGTTAGCTCTTGCAATTGGCATAGGTGCAGGTCCAGCAGCTTCCGATCTATTCGCTGGTGAAAAAGAAAAGAAAACGATGGAAGCTCTATTAATGACACCAGCCAAACGTTCCACCTTGCTTCTCTCAAAATGGTTAACAATCTCAACCATTGGTGCCCTAACTGGAATCATCACGTTAGTCGTTGTAGCATTAGAAATCACCTTTTTAACTGAAAACCTGAATAAGGCCGTTTCATTTGGTGATAATGCCTACCTAATCATCAGTCTAGCTATCCTAGTCTCAATCATCTATGCCATGTTTATTGCATCCCTTCTTATGGTGACAAGCATTATCGGAAAAACTGTCAAGGAATCACAAAGCTACAGCACACCAATCCTAATGGTTGCAATCTTCCCAACTTTATTTACTTCAACGATCGGGATCAATGAACTTTCATACCAGCACTTTGCCATTCCAATCCTAAACATATTCAGCCTGCTAAAGGAATTAATCTTCGGCATCATTAATTATGAACATATTTTGCTTACAGTCGGCAGCAACCTGATTTGCATGATTCTTTTCTTCATCATCGGAAGAATTATGTTCATGAAAGATAGATGGGTGATGAATTAAGTAGAAAAGGATGACTCTCGGTAAAAATTTTCCCTTGATGCATCCTTTTTCTTTTTTAAGAAAATTTTATTTTCCTTATTCCAAGCAGCAAAAAAACACACCCAAATAGCAGTAAGATACCCACATTGTCTAAAATAGCAAAGAAAGTACCACCCATTCGCGATTTCCTCAATTCCTCTCATCGCTCATGTTTACGGTAGAAATTCAGCCATTTTTCTGCATAAAAATTGGTTCGATTTCTAGTGGCCAATATACATCCGCAATCAGACATGTGGAGATCACAAGAAGATTAATGAGCATTGGTTGCTGTTCAACGATCTATTCTGATGTAGCAATCAGACAAAGCACGGGGCGGTTCCCGTGCTTCTCTGTTTTGTATAACTACACTTTGGATAGTTCGTAAATTATAATAAAGCATTTATTGAAAACCGTGACATATCAGTTTTTCGAGTGGGATAGAAATTGATGGTTAGAGTAGGTGAAGCAGATAAAACTTCTCAATATTTATAAGATTGTCCACCATCGATTGGAATAACGGTTGCGTTGATGAAGTTGGCTTGATCAGATAGTAGGAATGCCACCAAATACCCCACTTCTTCTGGTTTACCGAAACGTTTCATTGGGTTTGGCTCAACAAATTGTTTCCCCACTTCTTCCCAGTTATCTGGATCCATTTGTTTTAATGAACCTTCGACCATTGGTGTCATGATTGCGCCTGGTGCAATGGCTTTGATGCTGATTCCGTATTGTCCGTATTCAATTCCAGAGTTTCTTGTTAAACCGACCACACCGTGTTTACTAGCTGCATAACCAGATTGGTTTCCTACCCCACGAATACCGCCAACAGAAGCAGTATTTACAATAGAGCCAAAGCCTTGTTCTCTCATAACTTTCAGTACGTGCTTCATACCGTAAAACACACCATTTAAGTTGACATTGACTACTTTTTGGAATTCATCATTGCCAAAATCTTCTGTTAGGTTTTGTTTGCCTTCGATCCCTGCGTTGTTGAAGAAACCATCGATTTTCCCAAATTTCTCAACTGTTTTATTTACATAATTTTCAACTGCTTTTTCATCTGCCACATTCGCAGTGAGTAGCAACACTTCTGCGTTTGGTGCAACTTCTAGCACTTTACTTTTTGTTTCTTCTAATGAAGCAGCATTTAAATCAACGAGTGTAAGTTTAGCTCCTTCTTTTGCTACTTGTAAGGCAGAGGCTTGTCCTAAACCAGATCCTGCACCTGTAATTACTATGACTTTCCCATCAAAACGATTGCTCATTTGAAATTTCCTCCTTTATTTTTGTTTCTAGGTCTAAGGGGAAGATCTTATCATCATAGGAAACGATAAATAACGTTTACTTAGATATCCCCTTGAATTATTTTTTAAAACATATCTCTTATTAAGGATATATAAAGGTGAAAGTCACCTTTTCCTACTTAGTCCCCAGGTGGTACAAGTAATCCCATAAAGCTAGGTCACGAAGAACCATTCACTGTTTTAAACTTGAAGCAAGATTCGTCCCCGTGAATGTTTATTGCGCCGTATATCCACCATCAACCGTTAAGGTATTTCCAGTCATGAATGAAGAATCATCAGAAGCCATGAATAATACTGCTTTTGCCATTTCTTCTCCTTTTCCAAGACGTTTCATCGGTGTGACTGCCGCTAAAGCTTGCTTGCTTTCTTCCGGTATAATTGGTGTATCAATAAAACCAGGGCATAATGCGTTAATACGAATATTTTGTTCTGCATATTCAAGTGCAAGTGAACGAGTTAAGTTAATCACGCCACCTTTTGCTGCGTTATAGGCTGCTGAACCGGGTGACCCAACCCAACCGTACATAGATGCCGTATTAACAATCGTACCGCCACCTGTTTTTAACATTTCACGAATGGATTCACGTGCTACTAAGAAGACACCGTCTAAATCAACATTTACCGTTTTGCGCCATTCTGAGTACTCTAAATCATGTGAAGGATGAACACGACCGATACCCGCATTGTTGAAGACAACATCCACTTTACCGAACGTTTCAACGGTTTGTTTAAAGATATTTGCAACTTCTTCTTCGCTCGTAATATTTGCTTTTATAAAAAGAGCTTCAGCATTAAACGCTTTCAACTCTGACTCAAAAGATTTCCCTTTTTCCTCATTTAAATCAACAAGAACCACTTTGGCTCCTTCTGAAACGAATAAACGTGCTGTTTCTGCTCCAATACCAGATGCTCCACCGGTAATTACAGCTACTTTGTCTTGTAATTTTGCCATCCCAAATCCTCCTAGTATTAAAATTCTTTACCACACTCTAGAGAAAAGTACTAGATAACTCTAATATCTGTACTATTTTGTTTACAAACTAATTTTACTATCTTGTTCACATTTAACAATCATTAAGATATCATTAAGTGTCTACTAGTTAGACACTTATGATAAATCTGTCTATTCTGAGGGAGGTTTTTTCATGACTAACGAAAAAAACACGACATCCGGGCGACAAATTCGAACAAAAGCGCATTTAAAGCAATCATTAATTGAACTCATAAAAGAGAAGGGTTACCATTCCGTTACTGTAAAAAACATTGTCGATTATGCCACTTATAATCGAAGTACCTTTTATATCCATTACCCAGATAAAATTGAATTAGCTGAAGATTTACTTGTATCCATGCTTCAAGGGCTAGAAGCTTCAGTAGGCAAACCGTATGTACCTGGTCACAAGGTTTATACAGTCAAGCTAAATGCACCATCTTTTAATATCGTTTCATATATCTATAAAAATCGTGATTTTTTTGAACTGATTAACTACGATGACACGTTACCAGGATTACATACAAGGTTCCCTCAATCGATCTTAAAAATCTATAAGGAACAATTTATTTTCGAAACAATCAACAATATCCCAGTCAATATGGATTATTTTAAACGTTATACAGCCTATGGCTTTTATGGACTCCTTCACAATTGGATCCAAAATGGCTTCAAAGAATCCCAAGAGGAATTCATCCAAGAAGTCATTGATCTAACGAAAACACATATTTACTCACTTGAGTATATTGGAAATAACTAATAGGTGCTGCCACTTTATCAATGTGGATGGCCTAAGAAACACCCTATCAATTCATGATAAGGAAATTTCAAAAATAAAAAGGCAAACACATCAACTGTGTCTGCCCTTCTTGTTATACATTCACCGCTACATTTGTAAAAAACTCCTGATATAACGCACGAACGGCTTTTTCTTCATCTCGCGCTTTGATGCCAAACATCATGCTTACTTCCGAAGAGCCTTGGTTAATCATTTCAATGTTAACTTTTGCATTAGCAAGAGCCTTCGAAGCCCGAGCTGTCGTACCTACATTATGCTTCATTCCTTCACCGACAACCATAAGCAAAGCAAGATCATGCTCCACTTTTACTTCATCGGCATGAAGTTCATTCATGATTCTCTCCACAATATTAGTCTCGATTTCCTTGTTCAATCGGTGCTCTCTTAAAATAATCGTCGTATCATCAATTCCTGATGGAATATGTTCATAAGAAACATGAAAATCTTCTAAAATTTGTAGCAATTTGCGTCCAAACCCGATTTCACGGTTCATTAAGTATTTTCTTACATAAATGCTACAGAACCCTTTGTCACTAGCAATCCCAACAACAGGGCCATTCTCATTTTCACGAGTATTGACAACTTTTGTCCCAGGTGCAGATGGATTATTCGTATTTTTTATTTGTACGGGAATTCCTGCACGAAAAGCCGGGAAGAGCGCTTCATCATGGAAAACGGAGAATCCTGCGTAAGATAACTCGCGCATTTCACGATATGTAAGTTCCTTGATTGGCTTCGGATTCTCAACGACAGAAGGGTTAACTGAATAAACAGCATCCACATCCGTGAAATTCTCATACAAATCCGCTTTCGTTCCATTGGCAAGAATTGAACCCGTAATATCTGAGCCACTTCTAGAAAAAGTTACAACTTCGCCAGCGTCGTTATAGCCAAAGAAGCCTGGAAAGACAAGAATGCCTGATTGATCACGAAGCTTTGAAAGCTGTTCATACGATTCTGGGAGGACTTGCGTATAGCCTTCTTCGTCCGTGACGATGAGTCCTGCTGATTGTGGATTAATGTAATGGGCCTCGATCCCCTGTTTACGAAAATAAGCGGAAACCAGCTTCGCATTATTATCTTCCCCACTCGCTTTAAGTGCGTCAATATATCTTGTTGGCTTGCTTTGATTACCATGAAGTAGACCGATGAAGTGTTCACGAATTTCCGCAATCACCTGTTCTTCCAGCTCTAATTCTTTAGCTATTTCAGCATATCGGCCCATAACCATCTCTAATAAATCCATGGCATCATCGCCAGCTAGCTGAGCCTCTGCACAAGCAATTAATAAATCCGTCACTTTTATATCTTCAAAATTTCGTTTCCCTGGAGCCGATACGACAACAATTTTCCGTTCCGAGTCCGAGATCACGATATCAAATACTTTTTTTAATTGTTCACCCGATGCAAGTGAAGAACCACCAAATTTCACAACTTTCAAATCATACAACCCCTATAAAAAGAATTATCAGTTAATATTATCTTATTATTACGCTAAACGAATAAATAAGCAAGAGAAATTCTTTTCATGTGTACAATTGTACTTTTATAGAGGACACCCATTTCTCTCATAAAATTTATTTAGGCGCTAAATCATCTTATAATTATGAAAGTTTTCATACATTCATTTTAGGAAGCGGGCTCTATCAATGTGGGTATTATTGGCCATTCTCCCGAGTTTATGCTTTGGGATTAATAACACGGTGTTTAAGATTAGTAACAGAAAAGGCATTTCAAAAATTCATGTTCAGTTTTCCTTTTACTTAGTAGCCTTTATCATGACAGCGAGTGTCGGACTTCTAAACGGTCAGTTTCATCCGCATTGGCTTTCATTGATTCTTGGTTCAGCTATTGGGATTTCGAATGCAAATAAATGGCAATATCCAAATGTCCAAGGCGTTTGAAAAAGGTCCTGCAAGTCTCACGTCACCTTTGATTGCGGCGAATGCTATTTTTCCATAGGTGCTGCGCTAATTTTCGGGGAGCATTTGTCTTTCATTCAAGGAATAGACGTATTTTGCATGCTCGTTGCTGCCATCGCGATTCAATATGCACCACATGCAAAAACAGACCTTCGGGAAATAGGGTCTGAACCCTTTTTAATAACACAAAGACCCTTACATACCAAGGGATATGTCTATTATACCAAGCTTGGGAAATGGTTTCTGATCTCAAAGGACACAGAATTGTCGAAATTTCCCCAATTAAATTATCAGAATTGTTGTATTATTTAGATAGACTACTTTAATAACTTAGTTATTCCTTTTCCTACTTCTCAGAATCAAAAATAGATTAGAAAGGAGTATCGTGTTTATGAGACTCATCAAAAAATCATTTAAAGAATTATTGCAAGAGAATAAACAAGAATTACTTAACGATAAAAAAGCATTAGAAAAAATTGAAATACGTATTGAAGAACGCCATGAACTTAAAAAGCTAGCTTAACAAAGCTAGCTTTTTTGGATGTTTATCAAATTCTTTTCACGAAAGATCAGACTTAATACCAAAAATTTTTTATGGGTATGAATAATAGTAGCAAATCGTCATTAAAACCCAGCGTTTTTTGCTAATTCACATATTATAGAATGTGTATTTCAGTGCTCTCGGCGTTTGCTTGCATCATCATTAACCAATCAATAAACTGAGTTGGATTGTTGACCATTTACAATCGCAATACCGGAGCTTGCACCGATACGAGTTGCACCCGCTTCTACTAACGCTTCCACATCAGCAAGGTTGCGGACTCCACCTGAAGCTTTAACGCCTACATCTGGTCCAACTGTTTTACGCATTAATGCGATATCAGTTACTGTTGCTCCTCCTGTAGAGAAACCAGTAGATGTTTTGACAAAGTCTGCGCCTCCCTTAACAGAAAGCTCACATGCACGTACTTTTTCTTCGTCTGTCAATAAGCATGTTTCTATAATGACCTTTGTTATTGCTTTTCCTTGTGCCGCATCAACCACCGCTTTGATATCGTTCAAAACAAGTTCATCGTTTCTATCTTTTAAAGCACCAACATTAATAACCATATCCACTTCTGTTGCACCTTTTTCAATAGCATCCCTCGTTTCGAATGCTTTTGTTTCAGGAGTAGAAGCTCCTAATGGGAAACCGATGACTGTGCACACTTTTACATCCGGCGTATCCTTCAATACTTCGAAGGCAGTTTCAATTTGTACAGGGTTCACACATACAGATGCAAAGCGATGTTCCTTCGCCTCTTTCGCCAATTGGATAACGGCTTCACGGCTAGCATCTGCCTTTAATAATGTATGGTCTATCAAGCGAGCGATTTGTTCTTTATTCATATTCGTTCCTCCGATAATTTAAGATTAGAAATAGCCATTATAGTATGTTCCGCAATGCTTAACATCAATGGATTTCTGCATGTACAAGGACAGGGTCCGCTACTTTTGTAAGTGAAAATCTGTATGATTCATAAATACGTTCCATAACATCATCGACATTTTCGCGATTGCTGTAGATGGTAACGATTGTATCGCCTTTTTTTACTTCATCGCCGATTTTCTTATGCAACATTAATCCGACAGCCAAATCTACAACCGATTCTTTTGTTGCCCGTCCCGCTCCAAGAATCATGGCTGCTGTACCGATGCTATCCGCTTCTATTTCTGCTACATATCCATCTTCTTTTGCCAATACCGAAATTTCATATTTAGCTGCGGTCAATTTAGATGGATCGTCAATAACAGAAGCATCCCCGCCTTGTGCAATGACGAACTCCTTGAATTTTTCAAGTGCTTTACCATTCGCAATGACTTCTTCAAGCATTTCACGTGCTTCTTCAACCGTTTCTGCATGCTTAGCCAATACAACCATCTTGCTGCCTAAAGTTAAGCAAAGCTCTTCCAAATCTTTAGGACCTTCGCCACGAAGAGTATCGATTGCTTCTTTCACTTCAAGTGCATTACCAATTGCGAAACCAAGCGGTTGATCCATGTCAGATATAACAGCCATAGTATCACGGCCGACATTTTTACCGATTTCAACCATCGCATGAGCTAACTCTTTAGCACTTTCTATATCTTTCATGAAAGCACCGGCACCCACTTTTACATCAAGTACGATCGCATCAGAACCTGAGGCGATTTTCTTACTCATAATGGAGCTTGCCATTAATGGGATGGAGTTAACGGTAGCTGTAACATCACGCAGACCGTAAATTTTCTTATCCGCTGGAGTCAAGTTTCCTGTTGGCCCTGTAACAGCAACTTTCACTTCATTCACTTGTTTAATGAATTGGTCAGATTCTATTTCTGAGTGGAAACCAGGAATAGATTCGAATTTATCCACTGTGCCGCCAGTATGTCCAAGTCCGCGTCCAGAAAGTTTTGCAACCGGAACACCAACCGCGGCAACTAATGGAGCTAAGACGATTGTCGTTGTATCACCGACACCGCCAGTACTATGCTTGTCGACTTTAATGCCTTCAATGGCTGACAGGTCAATTTGATCACCTGAGTTAACCATTGCCAGTGTCATATTAGCTGTTTCTTTAGCAGTCATCCCTTTAAAGAATACAGACATTAAGAAAGAAGACATTTGGTAATCAGGAATAGATTCACTTGTATAACCTTCAATTATAAAATTGATTTCTTCTTTCGTTAATTCACCACCATCGCGTTTTTTTCCGATTAAATCTACCATTCTCATGTAATCCAACTCCTCTTGTATATGTTATTTTGCTCTTTATGAATTTTTTGATTTATTATGCGCTGAATAAATCTGCCATTTCGGCTGTTCCGAAAGCGTCTTTCATTTAAAAAGTATTTAGTTGTTGTATCCCTGCCGAGCATTAATGTTTCCGCCTTCAGGAGCGGAAGAAGATATTCGTCGTAAAACTAGCTTTTGTATGGGATGCTGACATCCTTTGAACTTTACTTAATCAGTTTTGAACAAACGTAAAATCCCAACTGAACTTATGTGAAAATAATCATCACGTGACCCGTAGTATTCCTCTTTGGGATCCTTGCCTTATTAAGATACTGCTTGTTTTTGTTGAAGTGCTCTAAGATCGACAGCTCCCTTGATGAAATACAGAATGGAAACTGACAAAACTACCAGCCACAAACGTTGAATCACCAATTCTTCCCACATTCCGATAAACGAAAGAAGGGCAGGAAATGTCAAAGTCACAAAAGACTGCACAAGAGCCACTTTACCGACATACTCTTCAATCGGTTTCTTTAAAATATTAAGAGCATAGAATAAATACCATAAAAATGCCCACATCAGCCAAGTCAACGCTGTCACATAATCATGAAAATGAACGATTGAAATAAGCGTATAGAAGATAGCGATCATTGTCACCCAAGCTGAAAACCAACCTAGGCCGCTACCGTCCATTCCTTTATAAAATGTGAAGGACACATATAGAAATGTTAGGCCAAATAAGAAGGTAGCCGCAAGTCCATAGATTGTCCAATGGCTCTGATCCGAAATCATTATTAAATAGAAGGGGATTATGATTTGCAAAACCCCCACAAAAAAGTTTAAGATAGCCACACTCTTAGCTTCTGCTTTTCCTTTTAGCATCAATCCATTAAGGAATAATACAGCGCCTGAAAGCAGTATCCCTACATTTATCATGAACAAGTACCTCCTGTTGGTGCATCGCCCTGTTGAAGAGAGACGAATGAAGAAAAAAGTAACATATATCCATTTTTCAGGAGTTACTTTTTTCTTTTTTCTATTTAGATGATTAATCCGACGATTGTTGCTGTTAAGATACTCACAAGTGTTGCTCCGTAAAGAAGTTTCAACCCGAAACGAGCAACCACATTCCCTTGTTTTTCATTCAAGCCTTTTACCGCACCAGCGATAATACCGATAGAAGAGAAGTTAGCGAATGATACAAGGAATACAGAAATGATTCCAAGCGTACGAGCACTAAGGGTGTTAGCAATATCCCCCAGACTTATCATAGCAACAAACTCGTTCGTTACAAGCTTCGTCGCCATAATACCGCCAGCAGAAATGGCCTCTGCCCAAGGAACACCCATTAAGAATGCAATCGGCGAAAAGATGTATCCTAAGATTCCCTGGAACGAAATACCGAAGATCATATCGAATAATGAATTAATCAATGCCATCAATGCAACGAATCCAATGAGCATGGCACCGACAATGACAGCCACTTTGAATCCGTCCATGATATACTCCCCAAGCATTTGGAAGAAGGACTGTTTCTCTTCATCTTCGATAGTAAGAATATCTTCATTTTCATCTACTTTGTACGGGTTGATAATGGACGCAATAATGAAGCCCCCGAACAGATTTAGCACAATCGCTGTTACGACATATTTCGGATCAATCATGGTCATGTAAGCACCCACAATGGACATCGAAACCGTCGACATTGCAGATGCACACAGTGTATACATCCGTTGAGGCGAAATTTTAGCTAATTGTTTCTTGAGTGTGATAAACACTTCCGATTGACCTACCATTACTGACGCAACAGCGTTATAAGATTCCATTTTCCCCATTCCATTGACCTTACTTAACAGAAAGCCTATCCATTTCATGAATAAAGGAAGGATTTTAAAGTGTTGCAGAATACCAATCAGTACAGAAATAAAGACAATCGGCAAAAGTACATTGAGAAAGAATGGCGATTCACCTTCATTAGCCAATCCTCCGAATACAAACGAAACCCCGGCACTGGCATATTCCAATAAACCTTCGAATACACTCGATATCCCTTTAATTAAGATATAACCGAAGCGTGTATTTAAGAGTACGGCAGCCAATAAAAACTGAATAACCAACATAAGAATAATATTCTTGTATTTAATTTCTTTTCTATTTTTGCTTATTAAAAATGCCAAACCGAAAACCAGCAATAACCCACAAAACGATATTAGATATCTCATAAGTCCCTCCAAATGTTGTGGTGTATCGCAAAAAAACGCGTGTTTCTGACTATACACCTTATATGTGCAATCTGACAATAATCGGTAACATCCTTATAGTAAATCACTATTTATTAAGCTTGTTTAGCTTTTGTGCATATCATTGGATGTAAAATAACCAGGCAACAATTGTTCAATTGTCGTTTCATGAATATCGCCAATTAGGTTTGCAAGATAGATTTTTGTATCTTTATTTGCAAACTCTGCTATTACTTGCCGACAGGCTCCGCATGGAGATACTGGCCCGTCCGTATCAGCGACAATTGCAATTGCTTTCATTTCTGTTTCTTTATCTGAAACCGCTTTAAAAATAGCCGTACGTTCAGCGCAATTGGTTAGTCCATAAGAAGCATTTTCAATATTGCATCCAAGAAAAACCTTATCATTTCCTGACAAAACTGCTGCCCCTACATTGAATTTTGAATATGGTGTATATGCACTTTCTCTAGCTTTAATTGCTTCTTTCACTAATGTAAGTTTGTCCATTCTACCTTCACCAATCCCTCAATTATCATTTTTCCCCACAGACAATGACCGATAACTCACACAGACAAAGTCAATTTGTATTCACCTTTATTTAGGTTAATCTAAACTTTACTCTGAAGCTGATAGGTCTAATTTTTTTCTAGGAAGAGTTGAAATACTTCAAAATCCTCCCAAATACCATAAGTAGTAAATTTTAAAGGTCAGAAGTCAGACAACTATAGATCAAAACTTTAGTACGAACCTTTGCAACTCATTCATTTTACATTTCGCAAACAATTGAAGGCTTGAAAACATATAAGTTGTACTGGTGTTTTTAGTTTCTTTTCCTTCGCACTTCTCTCTCGACTAACTAAACAGTTATAAGACCCTCCTCCTTAATGAGAAAGCGTTATCAAACAAAGTTAGACAAACCCGTATAAATTGAATTCGTTTGATTTCACTATAGCAAATCATAAAACATTTGTAAAACATAAAATTAACTTTTGTAAAATTACCACAACATCCTTATATTCCCTTTCCCCCATCCACCATGCCTGAAATCTCACTTGAACTACCACTAGCGAAGCTTCAAGTGGCTAATTCAAAAAAAGCACGGTAACCAAAAGGCTACCGCGTTTGCTTCAATCTTATATTTCTTTATTTAAAAGTATTTTTGCCGTGTTGGCATCTGTAATCAATACATTACTCATTTTCGACTTAATAGCTCCCCTTATACCATCAATCTTCTTCAAACCGCCGGCAACAAGAATGGATTGTTCTTTGTTCTTCAAGTCTTCCAATTCAACACCTATTGTTCTCGCATTTAAATCTGTATTGCAAATATGACCATCTTTATCGAAGAAACGGGAAGCAATATCACCGACAGCATGTTCTGAAATAACCTTTTCATCTTCATCAGTAAAATAGCCTAATTGAAAAAGGAGCGAATCGGTTCGCGGTACCCCAACCGTATAGATGGCAATATTAGCTTCTTTTCCAAGCGTAAGCAATTTACGAATATGACGGTCCGCGTCTATGGCTTGTTTTACAACGACATGATCAACAATTGCCGGTAAAGGAAGTTGGTAGAGCGTAGCATCAAATGCTTTCTCGAATAAATGCAATGCTTCTGATGCATAGGTTTTCTTTTGAGAATGGCTGACTCCGCCCTTCAACTGGACAATTTTCACATCCCGTACTGATTTATGCTTAAGATGCATAGCTACTTGGTACATGGTTGTCCCCCAAGTGATACCGATAATATCACCATCTTTGACAATACTGTTAACGTAGTTAGCAGCAATCTTGCCGATTGCCTGTTTTACAACATTCTCTTCGTATAGAGGAACGGAAACAACAATTGCCTTTTTCAGACCAAATCTCTCTTCAAGCTCCTCCCCCAACATTCGACAGTTCTCTGATGGATCCATAATCTTAATCTCAACAATTCCCTCTTCTTTCGCCTGTTGCAGGATCTTTGATACAGTTGGTCTGGAAACACCAAGTTTTTTGGCAACTTCCATTTGGCTAAAATCCATTAAATGATAGAGCTTAGCTGCTTCAACCATCTTTTCAATTTTTTCAGAGTTCATTATATTCAGCCTTTCGTATGCACATTTGTACTTATATTGTTACACATATGTATTTAGCCGTGCAAGACCATTCCTCTTTTTGTAAGTCTCTCCATCTAAATTCTTGATTTAGGTGGATAAGTTCACTGAATTTCCGGATAACTAATCTACTCTTTACGTTAGCCTGGTTATCAAACACAATTTTGATAAATCGTTCACCTATTACTAGTCGTAATATAATAGAAAAAAGGAATTATACAAAATTGGAAATTGTCGGTTGGAGAAATTAGATATTTGTTGGCACAAAAAATCGGTGATTCCAAAACATCAGAAAATCATTTTTTTATCCAAAAATTGTTCTATATGAAACGCATTAAACAATCTATAAAATTACGCATAACCCATCAATACCCTTTTGGGAAGTTTGATTGATCTTTGCAATAAAGACTTGAACATTTTACGAATTTCTTGTACAGACTCGTAAAACACATGATAAACAACAGATGTTTCACCCACTTCCATAACCCTTCAATCGGATTTAGATTAGGACTGTATGGGAGTTAAAAAGAAGCTTTAGGCGTTCTTGATGTTCCTCTAAAAAAGGTTGGATCAACTTAACATGATGAATTCGGGCATGATCAAGCACCATTACGATTTTCCTGTAGGGTATTCAACCAAGACGTTTTCTAGAAAGCGAAGAGACGGTTCCTGCATACAGAAAACAGACTCTGTTTCATAATTAAGCACACCAAATAATTTTACACTTTGGTGTTGACCGTACGCTGAGATATTTCGCTGCTGCCCTTTTGTGGAGGATCATAATTGGAGCTTTACAACATTACCAAGAACAAAAGAAGAAAAGTCCTGCATCAATTAACACAAGATCTAGCTCAAGCATTATTACGATCGACAAGAGTAGTTGAATTATCTGGAATGAGTTGATCGCCAGCACAATCTACATTCATCGTAGGAATATTAAGGGAATGTGAATGAAATAATTTATCCCCTTTCTCAATAATCCCGATCTTTTTAGCACCTTGATTTTCCCATAATTCACACAATCGAGACAAAGTTGCTCCCCCGCCAGGTCCACTTCCCATAATGAGGACATCATAAGGTGTGTTTGACATTTTTTGAAGTGTTTTTGTCGGTATCCAATTATTCTTATATGTCAAATTGTTTAATAAACTATTCGCCGTTAAAGTAGGCTTTGCTACCTTTTAGCAAAAGCTACTTTAACGGCGAGTTTCTTCTATATTATTTCCAATTAAAAACATAAATACCATTTCTATTCAACTTTATTAATAAACGCCATTCTTCCGTTTATGATTCGCTCCGGGCTCACTAACTGAAAACTATTAGCTGCATCTGAAAAATCAATTTTAAGTTCTTTTTCAAAAAAGAGCAATTTTGACTTTTCCATTAAAACAGCGCGGTTATTTGTTTCAAATAATTGATCTTTATTTTCTTCTGCAGAAGAAACCAACCATAAAGTCGGGATGCCGCCAGCACACCCAAAAAATTCGTTATCATCGATTTCGTATTTTATTTTCAGTATTCCTTTTTGTTCCCCAATTTTTTTGTTCAGTTCTTCTATCGCATTGTCTGTTATGGTGATATTCAACGGGCACACTTCCTTTTTTCTCTCTTCCCTATTAAATAGGTTAACCTATATTACACTGAATGTACTGTACCTACCATTCGGTACAATACTAGTTTAGCACTCTCGTTTATTGGTTGCAAGTATAAGAAATCACATGTTTATCTAAGCAAAATGATACTGCAAATATTTCAATCAAAAAAAACACTCCGTCTAGATTGTTACAACTAGATAGAATGTCATATTTTAGTCATTTGTTAACAATGCAGACTTTAAGCCCATTTAATAAGAATATACGCAATAGCGATTACTGAAATAACACCTAATCCTACATAGATTAGTGTTAAATTCGTTAAATTTCTTTTTGTAGCTGTGCTATAATCTTGATCACTTTTACCAGCTAGTTTAATTGTAGAAATAGCTGCAAATACACTAATAATAATGACTAGTATCATACTAACCTTCATGAAAATCTCCCTCCGAGCACCTCTTCTATTTAGTCTACTCCAATTTTCTCTATCTTCCGAATATTTTCCTTAATTATAATAGAACCACTTTATCTTATGCCATCCACTTTTCAATAAAATTGACCAACCACTTAAGCACAATCATGATCACTCTTGCTACAGTAATCAAGAAACTACACATTACCTTTGGATATGGGTCCTAGTTCCGAAATACAAAAAGGGGAGAATCACTACCAGTTTCTCTCCTTTTTAACAGAAAAGCAATTCCCCCTCTGTTTCCCTATAATATTATAAGAGGATTCCCCGAATAAGCTGTATGTATATAGCTCCAATCCCAATCATAAAAAAAGAACACTCTTCTCAATTTGCTTCATACCGTAAAAGTATCCTCTTTTCTCCATAAGCTCTGTGAACGAGCCGGATTCGACGACCATCCCTTGGTCCATTACAATAATCTGATCCATCTTGTCTAGGCCTGTTAAGCGATGACTTACGAGAACGAGTGTATCGTTTTTAGCTTGATTAAATAGGTGCCTATATATGTTTTGTTCCGTCAATGCATCCATTGACGAAGTCGGTTCATCTAATAACCATAAACGGCTTCCCTTTAATAGAGTGCGGGCAATTGCCAGCTTTTGTTTTTCTCCCCCAGATAGATTTTCTCCTTTTTCAAAAACGGCTTGATCTAACGTGTATCCGTCAAGCTGGGCCTTTGCTAGCGCTGCTTCTAATTCCTCATCTGTTGCATTCTCTCTTGCAAGAAGTAAATTTTCTTTGATGGTTCCATAGAAAAAGTGATTTTCCTGCAGAACTACATTCATGCTTTTCCAAATGCTTTCTTTCGTGATCATATCAATGGAAGTACTATTGAAAAAAATCTTACCATCATCAATTGTTTGCATTTTCATAAGCAGCTGCAAAAGTGTCGATTTTCCTGAACCGGATGGGCCAACGATTACTGTCTTTGACCCAGCCGGAAAAGTTAGAGAAACCTGATTCAGTACCGGCCGGGTGTGTTCAGAAAAAGAGAAAGATACCTTGTTAATATCAATGGCGATGGGATCTTGATCCAAGTTATAAATCTCGCTATCTGGCTCTACTTTCATAGGAGCATCCTTCCCCACCACCGAGAAAAGACGGGCTGCCGCTCTTCGACTGTCTTCGAAATGAACAGGGAAAGAGGCCAATGGAATCGAGTATTCAAATACATTCAAGGAAATCATCACAAGCATTGCGAGGTATAGACCATCCAATTTACCAGTGGTAACTTGGTAAGCCCCCAGCGCAACAATAGACCAGGAGACACCATTCGCGATTAACGTATTCAACGTTTGACTAAAATTAGCCGACCCTTCCTTTCTCTCTTGCTCCTTTATGTACAGATTGGAAAGCTGTAGCAGCCGTCGTTCTCTATCTTCCAGCTTCTGATAGATTTTCAAATCACGGAATCCGTAAAGAAACTCGGTTACTTCAGTAGACAATTCACCGCGCTCACTTTGAATTCCCTGCTCAATATGCCTTTGCCTTAGTGCAAATAAAATCGGGACGATAAAACCGGTTAAAATCATACCGGCAAATAATGACATGGCAACATAAATCGAGTAGAAAGAAGTAAAAACAATCGTACTTAAAAACACAAGAACGAAAACAATGGGGGGATAAAAAACGCGTAGATAGAAGTTTTGCAAACTTTCCACATCTCCAACAATGCGAGATAGAAGGTCGCCGCTTCGATACTTTTGTAAAATACCTGATGCCAGTGGTTCCAACTTCTCAAAAAAGGAAACACGCAAATTACCTAAAATGGCAAAAGTTGCCCGATGTGAAAAAAAACGCTCTGCATAACGACTGAGAGCACGAAGAATTGAGCATAGTTTCAACAATGCCAACATCACCGTCATCGTATACAAAGGGGGCACAAGGGCTGCTTTTGAAATCAAATACCCACTAGAAGCGAATAAGCTAATCGCAACGATCCCTGCGAAAAATCCAAACAAAATAGTATACAGGATGTCCTTCTTTTCTATTACAACTAACCGAACGACAAGTAGTAAATCCTTCATTTTGCACCCGCTCCTTGTTGCGCAAACACCATATTGCGATATTCTGAGACTGTTTCGATGAGTTCTTCATGTTTTCCAGTCGCAACCAACCTACCATTTTTCAAAAATAAGATTTGATCGGCATCTTGAATCGTATAGAGACGGTGAGCGACCGTGATCACCGTCGAATTCTTGCTCAATTCGCCCATCGATGCTTGCAATATTTGTTCTGTATATAAATCAAGCCCTGTTGTAGGCTCATCAAAAAGAATAAGGGAAGGTTTTTTTAAAAATGCCCTGGCGAGTGCAACCCTTTGCTTCTCGCCTCCAGACAGGCCCCTTCCTGCTTCGCCAATCACTGTATCAATTCCACATTCAAGCGATTGAATCATCCCTGATAGCCCCGCTTTTTCAGCGGCTTTTTCTACTTCCTTCATGGAGGCTTCCAGATCCCCGCCAATACGGATATTTTCAGCAATCGTTCCAGAGAAAAGATATGGATTCTGGGAAATATAACTAACTTGATTAAACCAGCTCGCTTCCTCGTACTCAGAACGCGGCTTCCTATTCATCTGTATCACTCCTGCAGTAGGTTCCAACAATCCAGCTATGATATGCAAAAGTGTTGTTTTCCCAGACCCATTAGGACCGACAATTGCTGTCTTCTCAAAAGGGAGAATCGAGACATTCAAATCCTTTAACGAAAAATCCCCTTCATTATAAGTAAACTTTAGTCCCTGGATCTCTATAGCAGGTGGAGGACTACTTTTAGGTAAATGCAAGGTTCCCCATGAGATTGAGTGCTCTTCTTGTATTAATTCGTCTGCTATCTTTTGGGCCGCCCCCATACTCCCACGTCCGGCATGAAAGGCACTTCCCAGGTCTTTTAACGACAAGTAAAAATCCGGTGTCAGTATTAATATGAAAAAGGCGGAGAAAAAGGTGATATTTTCGAAAACAACAAGGCGGAGACATAGCTCAAATGCAATCAAGCCAATACTAAGCGTCGAAATGAATTCTAATGTAAGCGAAGATAAAAAGGCGATTTTGAGTACTTCCATAGTAGCATCGCGGAAATCAAAGCTGCTTTTTTTAATGGCTTCTTTTTGCTGTCTCGCTCGACCAAAAAGCTTAAGCGTTGTTAGACCTTGTAGAATATCGAGAAAATGACCCGAAAAAGCGGTCATCTTTTCCATTTGGTTTTCTGCTTTTTTTTGCGTTTTCATCCCGATAATAATCATAAAAATCGGTATAAAAGGTGCTGTAATCAGCATAAGAAGACCTGAATAAGCAGGTTGGGTAAATACAGCAAGCAAAATAACAACAGGCACAATTGCGGTTTGGATGATTTGAGGAATGTAACTACTGAAATAACTGTCGATTTCATCTACCGCATCCATTACCGTACTTACCTTTCGCCCCGTCTGCCCACTCAAGGAAGTCTGGATCGGATTTTTGGCATATTTCACAAACAATGTTTCCCTTACTTCCCTTTTTACTTTTGAAGCAAGTTTGATGCCCGTTCTTCTTCCCATATACATGAATACCACCCTGGAGAAAAGTACGGCAAGCAAAATGCCTAACGGAAGCTCAATAGCGCTAAAGGAAGCAGCTTTTAGAAAGACCAAATCAACAATTTTCACAAAATAATAGGCTTGTATAATTATTACAACGCCTGTCAAACAAGCGAAAATAACCAGTAATAATATGGTTCCTCTCTTTGCAAACGCCATTTTTTTTAGCTGATTCATAACATCGCCGATCTCCCAACTTTATCCCGGTTTACCTAACCATCAGTGGAGGCTAACAAATTCCGACTGATGGAAGTTTCACTTTATCATTCCCGCTTCCTTTACCTCATAATCCGGGTACCTTTCTAGTCAACGGTATGTGTCTTTCCCCTTCGCCCCCCAGACAAATAATAGGATGATGGCGATTACGACAATAATCCATGGTGCTACCATAATTAAAAATGTAGTCAAGAACCCACCTCCTATTTCTTTCCTTGTACATACTGGTTGCTAAATACAAACAATCGCATAAGCAGAATTAGCGATGGAATAAGCAATAATAAACCGGCAACAAAGGTAATGATTAAAGCGATGGCCATTGCTTCATTCGTAAACCCATCATAAATCGAGAGGTACGGATATAGTAGGTAAGGCAGGTGAGCAGCCCCATATCCATAAAAGGCAAAAGCATATTGAAGCATGACCAATATGAATGAAAGACCCAATCTTTGTTTTTTCCAAATAAGATAGACCGCACCAAGAAAAAATAAGCTCGATAGAATGAACATCCAAGAAAGGTCAAGCATACGACTGAAGTGTTCCCAGTTATGGTGGCTGATTGATAAAAATACAAGAAAGCTTGCTAAAATGGTGGGCAAACTCCAGGAAAGGGCATATTTTCTCAAAATATCAAAAGCCTCTGTGTCCCCAGCTTTGTGTGCATAATACGTTAAAAAGCAGGCAGAGATATACAGCACACTTACAATTGCCAAGATAATAACGGTCCAAGAATAGAAGCTTGTAAATAACCCACTGTAATCCAAAGACACATTACCACCGCTGACATTCAAATATCCCCCCTCGGAAATGGTCAAAACAGTCGATAAGGAGGCAGGGATAAGCAGACCTGTTAAACCGTACAAAAATTGCGTCCACTTTGCCTTTCTTGGACCGTAATGGTGGAATGCGTAATAGGAGCCGCGTATAGCAAGCAGTATCGTCGCAATGCTCCCTGGAATAAGTAGGGTTGTCCCATAGTAATAGGCAACAGATGGAAAAAAACCAATTAGTCCCACATAAAAGAATATCAGGAATACATTTGTCACTTCCCAAACTGGTGAGAGATAACGATCAATAACTTTATGAACAATGGGCCCTTTTCCCGTTATCGATGTATAATAGTTAAAAAAACCAGCACCGAAATCAATGGACGCCACAATGACATAGCCGTATAAAAATGTCCATAGCACCGTAATGCCGAGTAGTTCATAGCTCATATCAATGGTTCCTCCCTATTCGATCCCTTGTTTTTTTAATTCCTTCTCAAGCGGGCTCGCTTTAAATACCCTTTTGAGCACAATAACGATAGAAATGGCCAATACGAGATACAGCAATATAAACAGTATTAGCATCGTATCAACATGATTTGATGTTGTCGCAGCTTCTGCGGTGCGCATAAATCCTCTTATGATCCATGGTTGACGGCCTTGTTCTGCCATGAACCAACCGGCTTCAATTGCAAGCATCGCAAGCGGCCCGCCCACGATAATAGCGCTTAATAATGGTTTATTAAATTCATTCCATTTTTTCCTGTACTGCATGCAAAAATAGATAAAGGCAACAAGAGCAAGAAACATGCCGATTGTAACCATCCAATCAAAGTAATAATGGACGACCAAAGGAGGCCAATCCTCGACTGGAAATTCCTCCAACCCTATTACTTCTGCCCCTGGTATTCCATGTGCCAGAATACTTAATGCATATGGAATTTCGATAGCCTTGCTAATTTTATTGTTTTCATCTAAAGAACCAGCAAAAATTAACGTCGCTCCTTTCTCTGTTTCAAAATGCCACTCGGCCGCCGCCAGCTTTTCTGGTTGATATTGAGCGAGGTATTTCCCTGATAAATCCCCAATCAAGGCCGTACAAATGGCAAAGGCAAGGGCGACAGTCATGGATAATTTCAATGCTTTTTTATGATAGACATGGTCCCTGCCTCTATAAATTGAAAAGGCCGCTATCATCGCCAAAATAAAGGCCGCGGTTAAATAAGAGGATGCCAAAACATGTGTTACCTTTGTTGGGGTAGCTGGATTAAACATCGCCATAATTGGGTTCACATTTGTTAAAATGCCATTTTCATAATTAAAACCAATCGGTGAATTCATAAAGGCATTCACAGTCGATATGAAAAAGGCTGATGCGCCACCACCTATAAATACAGGGAGTAATAAGAGAAAATGAGCATATTTGCTCTTAAACCGATCCCATGTATAGAGATAGATCCCCAGGAAAATAGCTTCAAAGAAAAAGGCAAATGTCTCCAAGAATAAAGGCAGCGCAATGGTATGACCAGCCGCTTCCATAAATTTCGGCCACAATAAGCTGAGTTGTAGGGAAATCGCCGTCCCGGTAACGACACCAACAGCAACAGAGATGATATACCCTCTAGTCCAGCGCCTTGCAAGCACATGGTAATGCAAGTCATTTCGTTTAATTCCGATCCATTCTGCTAATGCAATAAGAAGTGGAATCCCAACCCCTAGAGTGGCAAAAATGGTATGAAAACCTAATGTAACACCAGTTAAAATTCGGCTATATAAAACGGGATCATACTCGACCAATCGTGAATCCTCCTTTACTTCATATTAAAAAACAGGAATTGGGTAGAAACAGCATACTCTAACTCATTCATACAATCTTCAGAAATCGTCTAATGACAACAGGGCCTTCAAAAACAAGTTGTACATGGTCAAGCAAACACTCTAGTGATTCTACCAACCCTTTTTTATTACCACTTGTCCGCTATCCAAGACTGTACGTGTTACTTTTTGACTTTTCTATAAAAATTATTCATATCCCATAAAGTTACCCATTTTTTTATTCTTAAAACCTCCTTTATATTGTTAGCATCACTACTCTTACTAGTACCTCTGATAAAGTGAGGCCTCCATTAGTAAACAATATTGGGGCTGATTAAAGAACAAAAAAAGCAGAAAACCTTTACGGTTCCTGCTTTTATATATATTATATTAATGTAATTTTTTCTTTGATCCATCCATTAGATACCACATGATTTCAATCAGAAATACCTCTGAACCCCATCATTGTATTCCATCATTTTCAATTAATCCAATTTATCGCCTTAACTGCCACTATTTCTCAACATCTTCATGAACTTTTTGTGACATATTTATCTTTTGATTGTATTTTTATATAGATGGTAATAAGATAGAAACGTCAGTTTGTGAAAAGATTAACACTTTATCTAAATAACTAAGAAATATAAGGGAAAGGGGTACTACTATGAAGTTAAAATGGGCTCTATTAGCCATGATTTTCACGGTTGCTGCTGTGCTATCTGGTTGTGAACCACTATTGGTCTTGGACCCTAAAGGGCCGCAAGCCAAAGTGCAAGCCGATGATATTATGTTATCCATCTTGATCATGTCTGGTATTGTTATTGTTGTTTTTGCAATTTTAGTATTCGTGTTAGTTAAATACCGCGCCTCTAAACAGAGTGCAGATTATGAACCTCCACATATTGAAGGGAATATGCTTGTTGAAGCAATTTGTATTGGTGTTCCAATTATCATTGTCATTTTCCTTTCTGTTATGTCTGTTAAGAGTAACTATGAAGTAGAGGCCACACCGAAGGGATACGAAGGTCAAGAACCAGTAGTTATTTACGCTTCATCCTCTAACTGGAAATGGCATTTTAGTTATCCTGAAGAAGGTATTGAAACCGTTAACTATGTAAATATTCCAGCAGGTCGCCCACTTGAATTCAAACTTTATTCATACGGACCAATTACTAGCTTCTGGATTCCACAACTTGGTGGACAGAAATACGCAATGGCTGACATGGTTACAACATTACATTTAGCAGCAGACGAACCTGGTGAATTAATGGGCCGAAATGCAAATTTCAGTGGAGCAGGATTTGCTGAAAATACGTTTGATGTTCAGGCAATGTCCCAAACTGACTTTGATAAATGGGTAAAAGAAGTGCACGATACAGCTAAACCTATTACTGAAGAAAAATTTAATGAGTTATTAGAACCTGGACATCTTGGACGATCCACATATACTGGAACGCATTTAGAATTCTCACCAGCTCCAGAACATAATCATGGTTCAGCCGATTCTGATAAGGATTCAGAAGAAGGCGAACACCATCATGAATCAAGTGATTCTGAGAAAGAAACAAATCACAGTCATCATTAATAGGTTACAAATATACTAACCACTCGTTTTATATGACAATCAATATAATCTTGAAAGGAGTCAAAAAAAGTATGGATTTCTTTGATCGCTTTGCCGTACCGCATCCAAGCTTTTTGATATACGCATCGATGGTTGCCATCGGTCTTACTCTAATTGCGATACTCTTAGGCATAACCTATTTTAAAAAATGGGGTTATCTATGGCGTGAATGGTTAACAACAGTAGACCATAAACGGATCGGTATTATGTATCTAATTTCTGCTTTACTTATGCTATTCCGCGGTGGCGTAGATGGTATTATGTTACGTGCTCAACTTGCCATTCCTGATAATAAATTACTAGAATCTCAGCATTATAACGAAGTATTCTCAACTCATGGGGTCGTTATGATTCTCTTTATGGCTATGCCATTTATTATGTTCTTTTTTAACTTCGTCGTACCATTACAAATTGGTGCTCGTGACGTAGCCTTCCCACGTCTAAACGCTATAAGCTTCTGGCTATTCTTTATGGGTGCGATGCTATTCAACGTCTCATTCGTAATTGGTGGTTCACCTGATGCAGGTTGGACTTCTTATTTTCCGCTTGCAGGGAATGAGTTTAGTACTTCTGTAGGTTCGAATTATTACATGATTGCCATTCAGATAGCTGGTATCGGTACATTAATGACGGGTATCAACTTCATCACGACTATTTTTAAGATGAGAGCACCTGGCATGAAATTAATGCAAATGCCGATGTTCACATGGTCTGCTTTAATCTCTAACTTAATCATTACTTTTGCTTTCCCTGTACTAACCGTATTACTTGCAATGGGTACAATGGATCGTTTATTCGATACAAAATTCTTTACAATTGGTGACGGTGGTTCAGATATGCTTTGGGCCAACCTATTCTGGGTTTGGGGACATCCTGAAGTATATATCTTGATCTTGCCGGCATTCGGTTTATTTAGTGAGATTATCTCGACCTTTGCACGTCGCAATCTTTATGGGTATAAATCCATGGTTGCTTCAATGGTTGTTATCTCTGCCTTTTCATTCTTTGTGTGGGCTCACCATTTCTTTACGATGGGGCAAGGGGCACTTGCAAACAGCTTTTTCTCCATTACAACGATGGCGATTGCTGTTCCAACTGGGGTTAAAATCTTCAACTGGTTGTTCACCCTTTGGAAAGGGAAAATTGAATTTACTACTCCAATGCTTTACGCGATGCATTTCCTTCCGCTGTTCACACTTGGTGGGGTAACAGGGGTTATGCTTGCGATGTCAGCTGCGGATTATCAATATCATAATACAATGTTCTTAGTTGCTCATTTCCATAACGTGATTATCCCTGGTGTTGTATATGCAATGCTTGGTGGTCTTACGTACTACTGGCCAAAAATGTTCGGATTCATGTTAAATGAGAGAATCGGTAAATGGACAGTATGGTTAATGTCCATTGGATTCGTTTTAGCATTCATCCCAATGTATATTACTGGTTTAGACGGTCAAGCACGCCGAATGTACACGTACTCTGAAGCAACTGGATTTGGTCCATTGAATATGGTTGCATTTATCGGAGCAGGTATTATGGCCATTAGTTTTGCATTACTTGTCTACAATGTCTATTATAGCGTTCGCTACTCACCACGGAATATCGGTAACGATCCATGGAACGCACGCACTCTTGAGTGGGCCACTCATACTCCAGTACCGGAATACAACTTCGCGATTACGCCGCAAGTTAAATCGACTGAAGCATTCTGGGATGCTAAGAAAAATGGCCACGTAATATTTAAAGGTAAAATCGAAAAAATTCATATGCCGAATAATAGCGGCTTACCATTTATTATGAGTTGTATCTTCTTCGTCTTTGGATTTAGTATGATCTTTAGTATCTGGCCTCTTGTCATTATTTCGTTACTCGGTATCCTAGGCTGTCTTGTATACCGTTCGTTCGAAAAAGATCATGGACATTACATTCCTGTAGAAGAAATTGAAGAGACAGAAACAAAATTGCGAGGTGCTAAATAATGAAAATAGATCACTCGCTTCCACTTGAATATAGCACGGAAGAAAACCGGTTAAAAATCTTTGGTTTTTGGATTTTCCTAGGTGCCGAAATTATGCTTTTTGCAACGCTCTTCACGTCATACTTCGTGTATGAGCACCGTACAGGCAATGGTCCCAGCGGTGCAGAAATCTTTGAAATAGCACCAGTATTAATGGAAACAATCTTGCTTTTAGCAAGTAGTTTTACCATTGGTCTTGGTATTCACGCCATGCGCTTAGGCAAACAAAAAGCCATGATGACCTTCTTTTCGATAACTCTTGTTCTAGGTTTAGGGTTCTTAGGATTTGAAATTTTCGAATTCGTAACATATATACACGAAGGCGCTGGAATAACCGCTAGTGGATTCACATCCATGTTATTAACAACATTAGGAACACATGGACTGCACGTAACATTTGGTTTCTTCTGGGGATTATTTATTATCCTACAAGTGAAAAAACGTGGATTGACTCCTGAAACAGCCAATAAATCATTCATTTTCTCTCTTTACTGGCATTTCCTAGATGTAGTTTGGATCTTTATCTTTAGCTTCATCTACTTGAAAGGAATGATGTAATATGAAAGAATTATTCCCAATAAAACAAGTAATGGGCTTTGCATTCTCGTTAATCCTTACAGCAGTGGCTTTATTGGTTTACTTCTTAGATATGTCATTTACAGCAGGCATAACGATACTTCTTGTGACTGCATTCATACAAGCAGGCCTGCAACTCGTTGTATTCATGCATGCTGGTGAAACAGAAGATAAAGCCGCCATTTATTCAAATGTTTATTTTGGTATATTGTTGGCTTTAGTTACCATTTTCGGGACATTGTTAATCTTTGTCTGGGATATGTAATCCAAGAGATCCACTTAAAAGAGGGCGTATTACGCTCTCTTTTTTTTAAAAGGCGCAGCCATTTGTTTCATCATATCAACTACGCCTATTCAACATCTATATAACCATTTATTATTCACGTTCTTATTATTCTTATTAAACCAATCCATTATCAAGGCAGTATCTTTTTCCCCTGCTTACAATTTGTCACCATTTCTTCAGTAGCTACTAAAAACATTCCCATCAAGAAGATAAAAACAGCGCCCATCACTGTACCAATCCCAATTCCCATCACAGTTCTGTAATCGCTTACAAAAGAACCGTATAAGAAAATTGCAATTCCCATTGTAAGTAGGATTGCCCCTACATACTTCGTAGCGTTTAACAATTTCAATCTAGATTCCATTTTCATCATCCTCCTTATATATATTATTCACCTTGTTCACAGAATTGTCAAACTATTTATATATTTTTGGAACAATTTTATTGACAATTATATATGAATCGCATTTTTCGCTTGGTGGCCCCTCTACTATTATAAACTTGAACCATAATTCTCATACACCCAGTCAGTCTTACACTTGAAATGATCACTACAGCAGATAATTGGTGCACAAAAAAGCTATAGCGGCTGTGATATATGTTATTCAAATTAAAGGGCGCAGCTCCAAAGAAAATAGCCCTAGCTACTAATTGCAGCTAGAACCATTCATTTCAATATTGTTATTGTGATTGTCCTAATGTAACCTGTAATGTTACTTTCTTATTTCCACGATACACTTCCACACTTACTTTTTCATTCACTTTTGCTTCTGTATAGAGATACTTTCTAAGTTCCATAGCGCTCTTTATTTCTTTCCCATTCATCGCAGTAATGATATCCTCCTGCTGTAAACCGCCTTTTTCTGCAGCAGATCCATTTGCCACATTTGTGACCATGACTCCTGCCTTCACATTTTGAGGAATGTTTTGTACGTATGCTTGCGGAAGTTCTGCTAAATCAGCAAGACCCACTCCTAAATATGGACGTGTCACTTTTCCTGTTTTAATCATTTCATCCACAATTGGAATCACATCATTACTTGGAATAGCAAATCCGAGGCCTTCAACACCATCTACGGATATTTTTAAGCTATTAATTCCGATTACCTCGCCTTTAGAATTAATTAGGGCTCCCCCGCTATTACCTGGATTGATTGCAGCATCAGTTTGGATGACGTTTAATCCCCATGTACCGCTTGATGTATCCACGTCAATAGTTCTTTCAGCCGCACTAATGATTCCTTCAGTAACCGTTCTAGAAAAATCAAGACCGAGTGGATTCCCAATTGCTACAACCTGTTCACCAGCGCGAATCTCATTTGAATCGCCAAATTTAATCTCACCTGGAGCTAATGTGGCATCAATTTTCAAAACAGCCAAATCGGTTAAAGCATCGGAACCGACGATTTCTGCCGTTGTGGTCTTGCCATTATATAACGATACCTCAACCTTTGAAGCCCCTTCAATGACATGATTATTCGTGACAATATAGGCGTTCTTTCCATCAATTTTATACATGACCCCTGAACCTGTGCCACTTTCTACTTCCTGCGAATTTAGTGCAAATCGGTTGGCCGATTGTTGATAATTGACGACTCCGACAATGGCCTTCGAAGCCGATTCAACCATATCTGCAAGGCTTGTTGTTCCTGTGTATGAGGTTGGTTGAACGTTTACACTATTATCCTTCGTTATATCTTTTTCTATGGCTGTAGAAGTTTGATTTTCAGTAGGAGTGCCTGGGAAAAGCTGATCTCCCGCCGTTACGAATATTGTTGCCGTTAATACGGAACCGATTAATCCAGAAACAATCGTCTGCCCCCAGCCCGCTCTTCCTTTTTTCTGCGGTTCTTTTTGTAAAGATGTATTTGTTTCAATTTGATGTTCCTCCATACGGACCATCCTCCTTGTTTCTTTCAATTGATTTGTTACATTCATCATAGCCAACAAATATGACAAAATTATTAACAAAGCATGAAACAAGGATGAAATATTATCTACTTCGGTTCTCTATGATGTAAGTATAAAAAAGAAGGTTCGTAAATAAAGTGAAACTTCCCTCAGTGGGAGTTTTTTTCATCCCCCACTGAGGGTTAGTCCCGTTCTACTGTCGCTAAATCTTCGATAAAGCGACAGTACGAACCCGATTCAATGAATCACAGACTAAGTACGCCGCATCCTGCGGCAACGTCTGTGTGGGCCTCAACTAAACCGCTGAAGAGCACAGCGGTAGTTTCACTGTATCTCACCAATCGGGGATTTACAGGCTGTTTATCCCCCACCTATTTATTTCTTGATTCTCTCGCCAAAATTGAGGTGGGGTATTACAGCCTGTTAAACCGGGATAAAAAGAATCTTTGTTCCCTTAATTAAACTTCATGCCATACTCAGCTCGGAACGTTTCCCCTGATTCTAGCCGATTCACTCCAAATTTCTCCTTCAAGTTCCCTGATGTATCATGAGTGTCGGCAATGCCGTACCATGGTTCAATGCAGACAAATGGCGCCATTGTACGATCTGTCTCGTTATATTTCGACCATATTCCAACGAATGGAAAGTCCTTGAATGTTAGTTCGACACCATGACTCGATTTTTGAGATGTCAATGTCATATGATCAATATGGCTGTATACGACAGCGTCCTGTGCAAATAAAGAAGGAGTGAGTGGAATCTCTTGAAAATCATGAGCTGGGCCTTTCTCATGGATTAAAGAATCCACGAGCTCATATTCAATGACTTCCTTATTTGATGCAGGCGTAAGCTTCAATATGTAGTCCTCAATCTTCTCATTTTCTAAAAGAGGAAGCTTAAACGCTGGATGTGCACCAATAGAAAAATACATTTCTTCCTTATTTTCATTCACGATTTCCCATCGTACAAATAGAGAATCTTCTTTAAGCGTATAATGAATACATGCCTTAAATTCATATGGATATACATGTGTGAACTGTCCAGCAGATTCGATTACAAAGGAAACATAATCTGTTTCCTGTTTGTCCACTTCGAATACATTATCACGTAAGAAACCGTGCTGTGACATTTTATATGTGTTGCCATCTAGCTGATACTGGTTTTCTTTTAAACTTCCGACAATCGGAAACAAGACAGGAGAAACGCGTCCCCAGTAGGTACTATCCCCTGTCCACATATAGTTCAGTCCATTTTTCTTATGCTTGACTTCCCGCACCTCTGCTCCATTTTGTGAAATACTTACCTTCAACCAATTATTTCCAATTTCAACTATCATCTAAAATCCCTCTTCTCATTAGAAGTTACTTATTTTTATCATATCAAAAAACTCCTTCCTAGTTAAAGGAAGGAGTCTAAATTTGTCTTAAATTGTCGACCTTTATTAAAATACGGCAGAACCTCAGTTTAAAACCAGACACTAGCTAAAGCTTAACGCGTCAGTACAAGTTCCTGAATGGCGTACGCAACCCCGTTCTCATTGTTAGAGCGAGTTTGAAAATCAGCCGATTTCTTAACTTCTGGAATCGCGTTCTCCATGGCCACGCCACAGCCAGCGTACTCGATCATTGATAAGTCATTACCATTATCACCTATACTCATCACCTCTTGCTGGTCGATCCCTAGTTTTTCCGCCAGTTTCTTGACAGCATTCCCTTTGCTAACTTCTGGATGTAAGATTTCTAAGAAATAAGGCGCACTTTGAACCATCATGTACTTTTCTTTTATTGACGCTGGAATTTGTGCAATCACTTTGTTTAACCGCTCAGGTTCATCAATAAACATGATCTTCGGAAGTACAATATTTGCTGGAATGTCTTCAATTTTACGATAGCGTAAGGGGATTTGATTAATAAACGATTCTAGAACTGTGTATTCACTAATATTTGCATTCGGTGTATAGACATTCTCTGCATCAAAAAATTGCATAGGAGTATCTAACTCGAGACTTAGTTCATAGAACAACTTTAAATCGTCATATCCAAGTGACAGTTCAGATACGATCTTATTGGTATGAGTATTTTGAACGAGAGCACCATTATAGGCAATCACGTAATCTTCCTCTTCATCTAACTTAAGATCTTTCAAGTATCGGCGCATCCCACCGATAGGACGACCGGAACATAGAACAATTTTCACACCTTGCTCTTTTGCTCTATGTAGCGCATCTCGTACATCTGCTGTTACTTCATGATGATCATTTAATAAGGTCCCATCCATGTCGATGGCAATAATTTTATACACAATTCCCCACTCCTCTTACTCATTTGACACGATCTCTATGGAGAGAGTCTCCACAGCCTCTTTACCCATATTATAGTCCATAGTGCTTCGTATTATCTACATATTGGATCCTATTAGCTGCTTTGTTCCAAATCAATAACAATTCACCTGTCACTATTTATTTTATTGGTAATTGAATTGTAAAGATCGTTCCCTTGCCTTCCTCACTTTCCACCTCAATTTCACCATCATGAAGCTGGACAAGCTTCTTAACGATGGATAAGCCGAGACCGAATTCTCCGTAAGGATTGCTAGTTCGAGACAAGTCAGCTTTATAAAAGCGATGCCAGATTGCCTCAATATCTGCTGGATTAATCCCAGAACCTGTGTCTTCAATTTCAATGATAACCCTATCTTTTCCCGCTTTACCACGGAGCCATATCGTCCCATTTTCGGTAAATTGAATACTGTTCTTTGTGATATTAATTAAAATTTGCATCAGTCTGTCGTAATCCGCAAACACGGGCAAATCTTTGGGAACATCAAGTTTAATCCTATTATTCTTATCTTCAGCCTGAATGGAGAGATGGTCTTGAATAACTTCCAACACTTCTTTAAGCTGGATCTTTTCTTTCGCTAACACGACTTGATTGGATCGGATTTTTTCATAATCTAGATTTTCATTCACTAACCGGATTAATCGTTTCGTTTCTTGATTCATCAGATTAATGCCTTTCATTTTTTCTTCTTCAGGAATTAAGTCATCCCGCAACCCTTCTATCATTCCGCTTATCGTGGTCAATGGCGTTCGCATTTCATGAGATACATCTGCCATGAATTGCCGTCTACGATTTTCAAGACTTTCAATTTCTTCATTGGAGTTTTTTAACTTCTGTGCCATCTCGTTGAAATCATTGCCAAGATCACCGATTTCATCAAAACTGGAGGATGGAACATAGACATCATAGTTCCCAGATGAAATCATCGAAGTTGCTTCACGGATACGTTGAATTCGATTTACATGAAGTTTAGACAAAAACCAACTTAATAGTAAAGATACCGTTAAAGCGATGACCACAGTAATGAATAGATAATTATTCACTTCACTGATCATTTCTCGTGTGCCGCTTACGGGGGCATACAGAACAATGACTCCGAGTAAATTCGCGCGTTGGATATACGGTAACAATACCACCGACATTTCTTGTACAAATCGTTTGCCTTCATGGCGTATAATGACCGTTTCACCGTTTGATAGCTGTGAGTACTCTTTAGCAGTCAGTTCAAAACTTTCAAGTGGACCAATATTAGGTGTTAGCAAGTTCAAGTGTTGATCAAACACACTAAAGTAAATTTGTCGTGCATCTAACACGTTTGCATATTGATTTAACGTTTGAATCTGCCCTCTTGGATCGGCTTCAAATTTCGCTAGAATGGTTTGTCCATATTCAATCAGTTCATCCGTTTTATTTTTATAGACTAGATTTTCGACATAATTAGCGAAAAGTAAACTTAAGATAACAAACGCCACAAGTAAAATGCTAATATGGCTTACAAGCAATTGATACACATACTTAATTCTCATCAACCGTCACCGTTTCATCAAACTTATAACCGACTCCCCAGACAGTATGAAGCATCGGCTGAGCGTTTAAGCCAATCTTGCCCCGCAGACGTTTAATATGCACATCAACCGTTCGCTCATCACCGTAAAACTGATAGCCCCATACCCGTTCAAGCAATTGCTCCCGCGTGAAAACCTGGCGTGGTGATTGTATAAAATAGAGAAGTAAATCAAATTCCTTCGGTGTTAAGTTCGGAATTAATTCACCGTCTAGAAATACCTCCCGTGTATCACGGTTTATTTTAAAATGGCTTGTTTCAATAATATGATCCTCTGATAGCTCTGACTGATTATCCTTCTGCGCTCTTCGCATCACTGCCTTAATTCGCGCCATCAATGCCAGTGGACTAAAAGGCTTAGTCACATAATCATCCGCCCCTAGCTCAAGCCCAAGGACTTGATCAGATTCACTATCTTTTGCAGTCAGCATAATGATTGGGATTGTACGATCATCTTCCCTGATTTTACGACAAATACTGACACCATCCATCCCTGGCAGCATCCAATCCAAGATAATTATATCCCAATCCCCCGTTTTGTAACGATTGTACCCATCTAACCCATTCATCACGAACTCACCGTGCAATCCTTCTTTCGCAAAAAACATTTCTAACATCGAACAAACTGCTTCATTATCTTCTACAACTAAAATGTTCACGTCTACACTCCCCTTGCCTAGTCCTTCTTTCTTTTACGTTACGTCTAATTCTACATATTTTCAACTACTATCTACGTTATATTAAGGAGACAGACAATAATACGGACACCCTAAATTGAGCCTTGTAGTAGACGGATGTATATTGGAAAGCATTTCGATATTAGATTTTTAATTCAAGCAGTCCGATCAGCTATAATCTAATAGCGAACGAGAAGGATGATCCTTAGTTTCTTTCTATTGGATTTTAATTACTGTAATCAATAGTGATCTTAGGCCATTTCTCATTTTCTACTTCATTTTGCAGGATTCTATACAGAGATTTGTCGAATTAGTAAAGGAGAGAAACGACACATGTAAAAAACTAAATAAAGAGTCAGTAGGATTTTTTGAAAAAGGAGAAAAAGACATGGATCAATCATATTTAGATTTTGCTATTCAACTTGGTAAAGACGCAGGACAATTTATTCTTCCACAAGCAGGAAAAGCGGGTCAACAAACTGTGAAATCTGCAAAAGATTTTGTAACAGAAATGGATATTCAGGTGGAAAACCTGATCATTCGCCGTATTAAAGAACAATATCCTACCCATCGGATTTTCAGTGAAGAAGCGGGGAACATTGAAGGAACTGAGGATTTTGAATGGGTAATCGATCCAATTGACGGTACGGTGAATTACAGTGTCGGAATTCCGTTGTACGGGGTTTCTATTGCGCTGACTTATCAGGGAGATCCCGTTGTTGCTGTCATATCACTTCCTGGTTTGGATGAATTGTTTTGGGCGGCGAAAGGAGAGGGAACTTTTTTAAACGGACAACCGATTCAAGTTAGAGATGTTGCTCTATCAGAAGCCTTTGTTTCAGTAGGAGACTTCGCAAAGGATGGAAACAAAGAAAGCAATAAGGAACGATTGCAGTTGTTAGATAACATCGTAAACGATGTGTACAGAATTCGAATTATTGGTACAGCCGCTGTTACGTTAGCTTATATTGCAGCTGGTCGATTAGACGCAGCTATTTACTTAAACCCTAACTGGTACGATATCGCAGCTGGCCAGTTATTAATTACCGAAGCTGGTGGCACACAGAGCACTGCGGGCAATCATACAATCTATGCCTCTAATAACATAGTAGATGAGTTAAAGAATCTTGTTCTTGTACAAAAATAACTCATTGCCCAATCCAATACGATTTGATACTAATCGAAACCGTCTGTCATTGGAACAGGCGGTTTCGTTTAATCCTCTATTCACCTATTTTTTTACGCTAGTACGCTAGTTAATGAATTGTTATTGCTTTGAAATAAAGTGAAACTTCAATCAGTGGGTTTTTCTTCATCCCCTACTGATTGTTAGTTGAACCTAAAAAATTGCAATGTATTAAGGTATCTGCTCCTCAAAAACCGCTAGAGTGTCTTCGTTTCCAGTCGAAATCCTTCGACGACTACATCTTCATCGATTTCAACTAATAGACACCGTTTTCCATTGTAAGTAATATATTTTACATTTTTCAGGTCTTTCGGGCTGATGGATACATCTGCCACCTTCGTATTGATTTTAATGGTTTTAGGTATAATACTGCTTGCTTTGATTTCATATTTTTCGTCATCTACGACACTCTTGAAGGCATGTTCCACCTTTTCGGTATCTACATTTTCGACGCCGCTTACCTCTAAGATGCGTTCAATGTCTCGATAATCCAACATAGGGGATTCACTTTCTTCATCTTCTTCATTTTCCTGTACCATCTTATCAATTTCCTCATAGACATTAGAAATGACGTTGGAATCCACTTCGTCTCCCATCACAATTTTTAAAATTTGCTCAAAGCTATCCTTATCTTCCATAGCGGTAATAATCTCTTCACAATTGAGAACTTCTTCTATAAATGAACCATCTGGTTGGTTCACTTTCCCTCCATTATAGAGAATATGATTCACATCTGCCGAATTTTCATTAAAGGCAGGAAACAAAAACCCTGTTAACGGAGTAGTCAAATTAATAATGGGATCAACTGCGTTATTCGATTTGAATTCTTTCTCGATATAATCAAACAGCAAGGCTTTTTTCGGCTGATCGGTTTTATTGAGACTGCAAAGGATAAACTCACTGGAATAAACCTTATCATTCCCTCCTTCTTCGGATTCCGCATCCCGTTTCCTCGCCGCCTTTTGATATTCTCCTCGGATAAATGTCACCACAGTATCAAAGTCATAAGCAGCATGAGCAAACATTTTCCCGACGATTTTGAGCATGTTTTCTTTCCAATCTTCCGTTGATCCTGCTCGTAATCCTTCGTAGAGGATCATTTGGGTGCTGTCTTCCACCTCACGTTTAAATTTCAGCTCAAACAGTTTGGCATCAAGATGGCCTGTCAAAACCTTTTTAAAGTTTGCTAAAAACAATTCTTGTGCTTCCTGTTCTAGCATTTGAAACGGTTGACTGACTTGATGGTAAATCTCACCTGATTCTTTCTTTACATAAACAGTAAAGATTTCTCGAATTTCCATAAAATGATTATCTAATTTAAATTGCTTTCGGATATTAGCGATATCTTTTTTATTCATTTGTCTCATCTCCTATTCCTGATTATAGTGGTCAGTCAAAAAAATAGTAATCCTTGATATTTTTTCAATTTTAATAGCTAATAGCATAAAGTTCGTATCGTCCTATTTTTATAGAGTTAAATCACCACTCACTCTAAATGATTTTTAACGTGCTACAAACGGTGTCCAGAGCTTTATTATATAATAAGCTTTCGAAGTATAATCATTAACCATCTTTAATTCTATGCAAAAATTAACTATCAAATATGATTAAGCTATTTGGGGTGAAATATAAAAAAATAGCAGAAGTATTATACTTCTACTAAAAAATCCCCAACTGATTTATAAAATAATTTAATTTAAGTGAAAGAATCATAGACACCTTTATTAAGATTCCTTAGATAGCCCCTCAGTTTTATATACCCAGTATTGAAGAGGTTGTTGGTAATGCTTGATCATCCAACCTAATATTTCGCCGATGAAATAGGCGGCAACTAGTGTACCGATTCCAATTGAGCCTAAAGATTGAATAAAAATTAAACATATGGAAGTTTCGTAAGCAGAGGATTATCAATTATTCCGAAAATGGATTATGACTCGCCTTTTTTAGAACATACAACACTTTTTGAACTGAAACAATTTGATTTTAGTATGGAGCCCGTTTTTTTAGATTAAAAGATTAACCAATCTCAAAGGCGGTCACCCAATTTTGGGAGATCGTTGATTAGACGAAGTGAACATTTTATAGTGGTCAGGAATTTCATTGCCATGTACAGTGGTTTTTTTCATAAATAAAATGACCGAGTTCCTCACGCATTATGTAGCACCTGACATGGATATGAATCGTTTAGATGATATGGACGTATAGCCTACGTTGTCAGAAGAAAAGGCAAAGTCCTTTTATCGAGAGCCTCAATTTTGAATGAACATGGAGCACAAATCACGAGGAAAGTCAGCGTGAATATTTCGAATTTCTCTATCGTGTTTCGTTTTCGAAGCTTAATGGTGACATTCGCTTTATTGATGCTCGTTCGGGTGGAAAGATTACAAAAAAAATTTGAATGATGTGTTAAAAGAAAGATTCGATATCCCTTATTCTTAGATTCAAATTGAATGATAACCAGAGGCCAAAGGTTTTATCGTTGAGCCACAAAAAAAGCATAGAGAAAAATCTCTACAATTTTTATTGGTTAAAACTTAATCTTTATTGTTTGAGAGTCATTTATTTTATTTTCAGCTTTATCAAATAGATCACTTGTTGTTAGTTCAATCCATTCAAGGTCTTTTGAAGAGTCAATAATAAAACCTAAATTCCCCTTTTTTGTCGTGTTTCCTTCTATTTCACCGTTTAATTCTTCTAGATAGATGTCTTTCTCCCAATCTAATTTCTTGCCTAAACTAGTTTCAATCATAGCGATTGGTGCGAAGTTTACTTTTTCATCAGAAGTGTTTTCTATTTCGACAAATACTTTTACGAAATCAAATTCCTCATCATGTGTCAACACATGAAAATAATCAATTAGACTATAATCTGGTCTTAAATGAATAAGCTTCATATCTTTCACACTTAGTCGGATTGGACCAATTTCGTAAGTTTCATTGATGGGATTGATTGCTTTTAAAGTCGCTTCACCTTTTTCATCGGAAACGGATTGGCCAATTTCTAGTAAAGTTCGATCATCTGTTACCGCTGGGTTTGAAGCGTAATCATTCAAATATCCATTTTTTGGTTGTTCTTCTTTTTCTGGAATTTCACTGTTACTTACTTCATTCGAACAGCCAAATAAAAATAATAGAGATAAAAGTGTAAGTAGTCCGATACATTTCTTCAAGAGAAACCCTCCAATTAATCCCGGTTCAACTAACCATCAATGGGGGATAAAAAACATTGATGGAAGTTTCACTTTATCATTTAAAAAGAAGGACTGACTTAAAGCTACATGTCAGCCCCTCAACTATCTTTGTAATATTTTATTGTAAAGCTAAACTTATTTATCGAAAATAACTATTTGTTTTTTTCCTTTTTCTAGAATATCAAAGATAATTTTTGCATTATCCGTGTTATCAATTTGTCCTGCAAATCGTTCAGATGAGGGACCATAAGCATAAACAGGAACGTCTTCACCCGTATGACCACCGGTAGTCCATCCAGTGTTAGAGCGAGTGTCAAAGATTTTTTCGATTGCATTATCAATATCGACTTCTTTTTTAGTAGTAGCATCTTTAACCGATTGAATTTCCTTAGCCGTTAACTCAAGATCAATATATTTTTTCAATATTTCTTCTACACCAGCACCATTTGCGATTTGATTCGCCATGAAATCAGGTGTACGTTTTGCTGCTTTAATTGGTTCACTAAACCAGTTATAGATACCATTTGCACCAACCGAATAACCGCCAGTAGAGTGATCAGCCGTCGCAACAACCAATGTATGCTTATCCTTTTTTGCAAAGTCAATCGCTGCTTTAAATGCTTTTTCAAAGTCTTCCATCTCACTCATTGCACCGACAATATCATTATCATGACCAGCCCAGTCAATTTGACTTCCTTCAATCATTAAGAAGAAACCATCTTTATCTTGTTTTAAACGGTCTATTGCAGAAGTTGTCATTTTTTCTAAAGAAGGAACGTCTTTCGTGCGGTCAATCATTTTCGGTAGTCCTCGATCAGCAAATAATCCAAGAACTTGCTGGTTTTGATCTTTTGAAAGCTCGTCTGTATTCGTTACATAGCTAAATCCATCTTTTTTAAATTCATCTACAAGATTACGGTCCTTACGAATAAATAAATCTGTTCCTCCGCCAAGAAGAACGTCTACTTTATGTTCGCCATTTACTAATTCATCGAAATAATCATCCGCAATCCCATTCATATTTTGACGGCTAGGGTCATGCGAACCAAAGGCAGCTGGAGTAGCATGGGTGATTTCTGATGTAGCTACAAGTCCAGTTGCTTTCCCTTTTTCTTTTGCAGTTTCTAGAACCGTTTTCACTTCAGTTTTATTATTATCGACTGCAATTGCATTATTATATGTTTTAATACCAGCAGACATAGCTGTTGCAGCAGAAGCAGAATCCGTTACATTTTGCTCTGGATCTTCTGGATACGTCATTTGTTGGCCAACAAGATATTTATCAAGCTCCGTGCGATCGACAAATTTTGAGTTCGGACTATCCTTTAAATAGCGATGAGCAGATGTATACGAAACGCCCATCCCATCTCCAATAAGGAAAATGACATTTTTAATTTCAGCATTGTTTTTCTCTGTTTCTTTTGCTTCAGCGGTAGAAAAGGTCATTCCTAAACTACTAAAAGCAACAGTAGACATAACGGCTAAAGGGAGTAGCTTCTTCTTAAATTTTTTATTAAACACGGATCATTCCTCCTAGTTAATGTTATAAACAAATTGTAAGTTTATAGTATTAATACCTTATAATAGTTTTGTAATGATATTGTAAATTTTATTAACTGATAAGCTAGGAAGAAAATTAGAGAGATTTACCTGTAATACCTTATGATTTTTCTAGGGATATAGCACTTCGCTTACTCGTATTTGACTATTATCAAACTCTTTTCCAGATTCCTCTGTAAGCTTTTTTCAAAAGATATATTATCATTTTGTAAATGTTCATTAATTTCCCTTTCAAGAAATAACAAAAACATACATATTTGTGGGTATTTAGTTTATTCATACTTCCCTATTAGCTAAATTTTCCTTAAAGTTAATAGAGAAGGACCATTTCATATTCTAAAATCACATTGGAGGATTATTAATGAATAAAGAACGGCTTAGGAAGCTTGCTCGACAAATCGGCAAAGTTTCAAGTGACTATGAACTGGAGATTGAGGATTTTAAAGAAGTGCATCAAGTGGCACTATTTTTCTGGAAATCAATTCATGATGCGGAACAAGGAATATGGATTGAATTAGACGGTGAGGGCCGATTACTTCATTATGAACAATACGAGCCAAAGATACATGATGTAGCTTTACAAGAAGAAGAACTTTTAGCAAAATCACTTCAGTTTGTTTCCCAACATTATCCGAATGCTCTAAAAAGGTTTATTCCTGAAAAAAATAATCTACTGTCTAATGGAATACGATTTTCTTATACTCAGATGGAGCTTGAATTACCACTAGAAATGACTGGATTTTATGTAGATGTGGTATTTAACGGCGATATTCTGTCATTCCGTTATTACGGTGAAGCGCAGGACATTAGGTTCCCTAGTGAAATTTTGGAGAAAGAAAAGTTGATGCAATCGTTTTTGACCGGTGTAAAAATGAATCTACTTATAACGAATCTAAGTCCTGACGTATATGAAAATGTCACGCATTCACCTTGTCTTGTCTACGCACCAGATTATCCATTTTACAATCATTCTGCAGATCGATTAGCAGAAAGAAGCGTTGAGGAGGTAAACGAAGAGGATTACGAAACTAGCTATCTTCCAATTCCTGAAAAGTTGCCGGGTTATTCTGAGATTTATGAGGTTATTGGATTCGATAAACATGCATTAACAAAGCTCCGAGAAATAGATTTAGGTGATGAAGTTGTGACCGTTTGGCATCCGGGTCCCCCTCATTCTGTAAACAATGATCTTAGCCTTGACAGCTATTTCAAAAGAAAAACAGAAAATACGCTAAAAATTAGAACCGAGAAACAAGCTGGCAAGATATCGGGTTTGTTTAATTTTATGGATACTGAAGGTCAACTATCATTATCGGTGGAAGAATGCAAAACAATCGCTTTAAAGTTTCTATACACACTGTATCCAAATGCAGAACAGTATTTCCGTATCGCTTCCCCAAATGGAGATGAAGAAGAAACGACTCAGTACGGGTTTCATTTTTCCATCTTTCATAAAGGGATTTCAACACATTTTGGTCTTTGCCACATCACTGTTAATAAAACGACGGGGTTCATCACGCATTATTCAGCCTCTGACATTGATGTGGATCGTTTAGAAGATATCAATGTACAGCCCACTTTATCCGAAGAAAAGGCAATGTCCCTTTATATTGAGGACCTCGATTTTGAATTAACATGGAATAAAAATTACGAAGAAAATCAGCATGAATATCACGAACTCATCTACCGTGTTACATTTCCGAAGCTTAACGGCGATATTCACTTTATTGATGCTCGTTCAGGTGGAAAGATTACTGCAAAGACTTGATACAAGTGCATAGAGAAAGCATCGCTGTTCCTTTTTCTGAGGTTCAAATTGAATGATAAACAAGAGGCCTGCTAAGTATGTGGATTTTACTTAGCAGGCCTCTGTTTTTGTGTAGATACATAATTTCTAATTGGAAGCATATGTTTCGGTTTTGACGCAGATAGTTTGATTTTGAGTCATACCGATTCTACTTAAATATTCTGTTCAATTTCTTGAAAAACTCCAAGTGTTGTGCGATATAGGTTGTGGGTAGCTGCGATCAACATCTTCGTTTTCACTTCATCTCCCACCGCGTGCAACAGTTTTTCTCGTAGTTCTGCTTTAGTCAAAGGATTTCTAGGACTTCCCTTAGGCGTATCGACCCTCTTTGACAATACTTCTCCGCTTTTAGTCTTCACATCAACAATCGTAAAACGTCCCGCAGGTATCGCAGCTTCCGAAAGTTTGATGGACGCGTCATTCTCTCGAGTTATTTTCTGAACGGATTCTCTCCACACAGATGGGATCGGCTTGGATTCAAAGGAGGAAAAGGTTAACGGTCTACCTGTCAGAGCAAGCCAGACAATATACTCAATCGAAAATCTTCCTTCCTCTCCAGTCGCAGGATTCTTGTAAATCAAAGCGGCATCTCCATTCGGTGGGAAGCGAATATGGATCGCCTGAATAGCTTCCTCCGACAATTTATACTTTTCATGCAAAAACACTGCAGCATCCGCGCCGTGCGTGGCCGCTGAACAAAACGGGTACTGTTTAAACCATAATCCTGGCGTGACAATACGCCACGAATCTCCCCAATTCACCGTCACGTCATGCACAACGTTTTCCGTATAAACCTCGAAAAAACCAAGCTTTTCATTTAAAAAATCTGGATTGCTATGCAATCCAGAGCGAATCCAATCAGCTGACTTTACAGCATTCTGTGCGGCAATCCCAACATGAAGCGGCTTCACCACAGTACCAAATTGAACGCGCAAACCACAAGCCTGAGTTGCGGCTAAACTCATCGTTTCTGCAATCAAACGTGGTGAATACTCTCGTAAATACGCAAGCGCTCCAGCTGCGGCAATTACGCCAAGTGTAGCTGTATTATGCCACCCTTTTGTATAATGATAGGGATTCATCGCTTCACCAAATCGAGCCATAATCTCCACACCAACCACATATGCAGCTAAAAACCTCTCTCCAGATGTATCAGGATCGCCTGCTGCAAACAAAGCTGCTAAAACCACAGCACTCGGATGCCCACGCACATCTGAATGGACATCATCATAATCCAACAAATGAGCTTGAAGGCCATTGAATAAGGCCGCTTGGGCCCTTGTTGCCTGAATGCCTTTTCCAATCAGCCAACTCTTCCCGTTTCCACCTTCCTCCAAGATCATTTCTATCAAAAGAGCCGTTTCTTTTTCGTTTTTTGCTTGATAAGATGCTGCAAGAAAATCTATAATGCCTGCTACAGCTGCTTCTCTAACTTCAGCATTTACTAATGGATTAGAATGATAAATCGCTTCTACTAAACTTTCAGTTCTCATCACCAGCACACTTCCTTTGTTACCTCTCAGTTACTTCCATCTCCTCTACCAGCTGTCGTAAAAATCGCTGTGTCCTAGGGTTTTCTGAATGGTCAATCACTTGCTCTGGTGTACCTTGTTCAATGATTTTTCCATCGGCCATAAAAATAACTTTATCTGCAACTTCTTTTGCAAATTGCATTTCATGCGTCACAATAGCCATTGTTGTATCTTGCTTGGCCAATTGCCGGATTACTTGTAACACTTCGCTTACCAATTCTGGGTCAAGCGCTGACGTAGGTTCATCAAATAAAATAGCGTGTGGATTCACCGCCAACGCTCGGGCAATACTAACACGTTGTTGTTGTCCGCCAGACAATGTAATCGGGTATTGTTTTGCTTGTTTTTCTAAGCCGACTCGCTTCAATAACTCTTCCCCAATTTGAATAGCATTTTCCTTTTTCATCTTTTTACTGACAATCAACGCTTCAATTACATTTTGCAAAGCTGTCTTATTTTTAAAAAGGTTATAGTGTTGAAATACCATCGCTGTTTGCTGTCTTAATTGGTAGGCGTCTCTTGATTTGTAGTTTAGTGTATCTAATTTCACGTCATTGATTTCAATTGTGCCTCCATTTGGCTCTTCCAATAAGTTCAAGCAACGTAAAAGCGTGGATTTCCCAGAACCTGACGGACCAATAATGGCCACAACTTCTCCCGTTTCTATGTCCAAATTAATGTCATTCAACACAAGTACATTGCCAAATTGTTTTTTTAAATTTCTTACTTTTATCATCAGGATCACCTTCTAAGTGGTTTACTAAGCCAAATTTCCAAATATTTTTGTCCCCATGAATAAAGAATAATCAATAACCAATAAACCAAGCCAACTGCCAAATACGTCTCGAAGAAGCGCATAGAAGCGGAAGCGATCATTTTTCCTTCTGCAAATAGCTCTGTTATACCAAGTGTAAAGGCAAGCGATGTTTCTTTAGTTAAGGATATAAACGTGTTCCCTGTTGCTGGTAAAGCGTTTAAAGCTGCTTGTGGTAAAATAATTCGGAAATAAATTTGCGATTTCTTCATCCCAATCGCTAGACCAGCTTCCATTTGCCCTTTTTCTACAGAATTCAATCCAGCTCGAAAAATTTCTGCTAAATACGAAGATTCTTTCAAACTAAAACCAATAATCGCTGCAGTCATGGCCCCCATCGTAGTCAATGATGGGAATATTTGTGGCAAACCATAATAAATGATAAACAGCTGCACCAATGTAGGCATTCCCCGAAATAAGGAGATGTACAAACTAGCCAAGTGTGAAAGTCCAAAAATATTGCTGTTTCGTATCAACGCAATGACGAGTCCAATCACAATTGCGAAGAACATCGAAACCACTGCCAAAAGCAGAGTAATAGGAATATATTTAATTATTCCAGGTAAAACCTCCAACATATAACTAAGATCAAAGTTCATTACTCTATAAGACCCCCGCTAGGTTTATTCTTTGGTGATATCTTCGCCAAAATACTTCTCGGACAATGTAGCCAGCGTTCCATCTTCTTTTAATTTTTCAATTTCCTTCGTGAATTCTGCTTGTATTTCCTCCCCCTTTTCTGTTTTAGCAAAAGGATATCCCACACTTTCAAATGCAACGGGATCACCAACTAATTTCAAAGGAAGATCATTTTTTTTAATTTCTGCAAGTAAGATTGGACGCGAATTAATATAACCTTCTACACGATTGTTAATTGCATCTTGCATAGCTCCATCACGTGTTTCATAAGTACGAATTTCAATTTCACCTTTTGTGTCATATCTTTGTAAGTTTGCAAGATTGTTCGAACCTAGTACACCTGAAACTGTTTTTCCTTTTAAATCATCTAATGATTTGATCGCTTCATTTTTTGTGCTTGTTACAATTTGTGCCCCATAATAACTATATGGTTCTGTGAAGTTGAATTTCTGTTGACGTTCCTCCGTCATCGCAACAGCATTTGCTACCGTGTCTAGTTTACCAGAATCTAATTGTCCCATTAAACCACTAAAATCTGTTGTCACCCACTCTACTTTGTATCCAAGGTTCTTAGCGATTAATTCTGTAAGTTCTACGTCAAAACCAGTTAACTTGCCATTATCTTTATACCCATTTGGGAAACTTTGACCGGTTGACCCCACTTTAAGTGTTTTTTCTTGTTTCGCATCCACCTCTGTCGCTTGCTCTTTATCAGAATTTCCACATGCAGCAAGCAACACCACCATAAGTAAAGTCAAAGCAAATAATAATGTCTTTTTCATCGTTTTTCTCCTCTATTTCGTAATTGTTTCATCATGTTTTTCTACCCATGCTTGATATAAATCCGGTTGCAAAATTTTCCGCAAATATATCGTTATATGACCTTTTCCCAAGTCTTTTTGACCAATTTCTACAAACCCATTTTTTTCGTACATTTCCTTAAGCCACGGATGATTATCTGCTGTACCTAGTGTCACCGCCGGAAGTTTCAGCTGTTGCTTTAAAACTTCTTCTTCTAATAATGCCAGTGTTTTCTTTCCTACCCCTTGACGCTTATAATCCGGATTGGTGGCAAACCACCCAATGTGTGGCAATGCAAGTGGACCAGGATTTAATCCCCAAGGAAAGCGAAGCGATATAGTAGAGAGGAACGTTCCATTTTCCTCCAATACATACGCAGTATTTTCTGTTAGATGTTTAACGACTTCCTCTTTCGTTGCTGTTGCTGCCGAGAAATGAATATCCAATTCTCGTATACTCGCATAGGCATCTAGGGTTAAACGTAAAAATTGATCCGCTTCTTCTACTTGTACTTCCCTAAATATTTGGCTCATCGCGGCCTCCTTTACTCCAGTGGCTTGCTCTTTGGATCCATCATTTTCATTGGATTATCCTACAATGGATAATACCGACTATTACTTAGTTATAAACTGATTTTCTGGTTTAACCAAACCAAGATTCCCTCTTAACGTGGTACTCTCATACTGAGTTCTAAAAATACCTTTTGATTGCAATTCAGGAACAACCTGTTCAACAAAATCTGTTAACGAATCTGGCAAAAGTGCTGGCATAATATTAAAACCATCCGCAGCTTCTGACATCACCCAACTTTCAATTTTGTCTGCAATTTGTGTTGGTGTACCAATCGCAATATGGTGTCCACGTGACCCCGCAATCCATTGATAAGTCTGACGTAAAGTTAAATTTTCATTTTTCGCTCGTTTGACTATCAAATCATGTTTACTTCGAATACTGTCCACATTGTCCGGCAATGAAATATCAGCAAAAGGTGTATCCAATGGAACACTTGAAAAGTCCACATTCCCAAAATATCTCCCCAAAATCGCCAAGCCCATTTCCGGAATAATTAATTCTTGCAATGCTTCATACTTTTCTTGTGCTTCTTTCTCCGTCTGTCCCACAATCGGGAACAATCCTGGCATAATACTCATACTGCCTTTTTCTCGTCCTAAAGCAATCATTTGACTTTTCAGCTCACGATAGAACGAAATAGCGTCCGCTTGATTTTCCTGAGCAGTAAATACAATCTCAGCATGTTTGGCGGCGAGTGCTTGTCCATCACCGGAAGATCCAGCTTGTACAATGACCGGATGCACTTGTGGAGATTGAGAAATATTTAAAGGTCCTTTGACGGAGAAAAATTCACCTTTATGATTGATTTCATGAAACTTACTTTCGTCCAAAAACTGGCCTGACTTTTTATCAATACGTAAAGTGTCTTCTTCCCACGAGTCCCACAATTTCTTAGCTACTTCAACAAATTCAGTCGCTCTTTTATAACGAAGACTGTGCTCTAAATGCTCTGATTTATTGAAGTTCTCTGCAGTTGAACTAAGTGAAGTTGTGACTACATTCCAACCTGCACGGCCTGAGCTAATATGATCCAAAGAAGCAAATTTTCGCGCAACATGAAATGGTTCTTCATAGGTGGTCGATGCAGTTGCAACTAAACCAATATTGGAAGTCTCAGCAGCAAGATAAGATAACAATGTCAACGGCTCAAATCTTGACAATATATTCGGATGCGAATCTTTTGCAACCGATAAACTATCTGCTAAAAATAATAAATCAAATAAGCCTTTTTCAGCTGTTTGTGCTAATCCTTTAAAATAATCTACCTTCATTGCCGCATTCGGAATGGCATTTGGGTGTCTCCATGAAGCAACATGATGCCCTGTTCCAGCCAAGAATACGCCAAGTTTTACGGATTTCTTCTTCATATGCAAATAGCTCCTTCATGTACTAACTATATAGTATCCCTATAAATCTTCCTATACTTACTGTTTTACTGTGAATTATCATTATAATAAAACCCACTCCTAATTTGAAGAGGGTTTCCTCTACCTATTATTTGCTTAATTATCTCATCGGTACTTACTTTACCGTCATTAGACACTTTTGTAGCTTTTTTAATATAGAAATATACCTTTAAAGATTAGCATTCTGAATAACAGATTGTCAATTGATAATATTCTAAATAGATAACCTATTCCAAGTAAACAGTTTCCTAGATTCTATTTCTCTACTGAATTTGAAATCAACTAAACGCATTTGAAAAAGTTTTACTTTAATATTTAAGAAAGAGAATGTCCCTTTAGAGACACCCTCTTCTTTATCTTACCTACTCGCTTTTTGCATCCATTCATACTGATGTAGACGGACTTCAAAAAGCGTAATTGGATCACGGTATTGCTCTGGACGTTCACGCATTTTATCAAGTGCCGCTTGGTTTTCTTTAATTTCATATTCTGATTGTTCAACAGCTGCATGGAGATTGCCTTTTGCGCCGCGGAAAAACATCGTAATATCACGATCAAGTGATTTCTCGAACAATTCAAATTGGGAAAGGAATTTTCGAGCAATCATTTCAGCTACATTATCATAATCCATCGTTTCCAGGTATTTTTTGTAACGCGTATACATCCCTGCTTTGTTTTGCCCAATTGAACCAAATAGTTTACCTGCCCCTTTGAGCAACAATTGGGAAGGAGTATGACGAAGTAGGATATTCACATGGTCTATGCGAACTCCACTTGTCATCCGATCTGCATCACGACTCCAATCATCCAGTACTTTAAAGTCACATTGCAAATCCATACGATTATCCCGATACAAGACATTAAATCCTTCTGCCATTTCGTTCAACTCATATTGACATTGGGTGAAATCTTGTTTAGATTCCATAATCCAATGTTGAAGAGAATTATAAAATCTTGGCAGTACTCGGCGATTCATATAATCTTGAATTCGGACATTCATTTCGTCATTCAAAGTGAGATGGATTTGGCTGAAATCACTATCTTCCTTCACTAACTCTGAACTTTCACGGAGAAGTTCAGGAATGGTCACTTTCAAATCATTTTTCACTTCTTCTTTAATCAAGCGATAGTTCTTGGAAATAGTTTGTATTTTTTCTTTTTCCAGATCCTTCAGCTGGTTAATTGCACCGTTCACCTTCACAACCATCTCTTCATTCCAAGCAATGGACTCTACTCGTTCGTTTTCCATTTCAACCCTTTTTTCTAAAAGCGATGTTAATGTTTGGCGAATATAGTATAAAAGAGCATCCGTTCTTAGCTGTTCAATAAATACCCCTGTCTGACTTGCCGCGACGAATTCAGATGCGTCCTGCATTTGTTTGCGGCTATTATATTCAGAAGAATAAGCAACAACATTCGATCTAGGGAAGTCCGCTACAATACGCTCAGCCGTTTCATCGAGTATCCGCCTTGCCTCACTTTCGCTAGAAATCTTATCCATCCGATTCATCACAAAATGAATAGACAGATGGGGAGCCCGTTTCTTTATCTGTAACAACATATCACGCTCATAATCTGTGAATGGCGACACCGCATCCAGGACAAATACCATGCTGTCCGCCGTATGACTGATACTTAGAAATTCGGGGCTCATCACTGTATGTCGATCAATAGGAGGTGTATCAATAAGTGTGAGTGAATGATCTTGTAAAAAAGGTGACGGATAGTTCAGCTCTATGAACGCATTCGGTGAAATATCACGTAAATCTAGCAATGGAATTCGCTCTGTTTCCGTAACCTCAAGGATGTTAGGCTCATCACTATCCCGAACGATTAAATAGGCAGGTGTTTCTTCTTCACTAAGCTCAGCACCAAGTAAGTTGTTAACGAATGAAGATTTCTCTGATTTCTCAGTTCCTGTAATTAATAGATGTTGAGTCTCTAAGTCCTTTAATACTTCAACGAGCCATTTTGTTTTTTCTCCTGGATCAACATCATGCTTATTAGACCATTGAATCACATCTTCATAAAGTGTAGAGCTTGCTTGGAACGATGGTTCACTTACTCGAATCTGTGCTAATCGATTTTCTGCATCCCCTACGACTAGTGGATTCATTTGTTCATTAAAGATTTCATTCCATGACAATACAGCTGCTGAGGCAAACATGACTTGGGATGAATCCGCCAGCTTCAACCAATTGCTTAGAAGCTCAGGGACGATTGGTTGTAGTTCATGAACTAAGAAATGTCCATCTATTAATTCTAAATAGGTATCTTTAAAAGTATTCGCTAAATCATGCCAAGAATGGGTCTCGTCAATTTCATTCATGTAAAAGAATGTATTAATCGAAGTTAGCCATTCGAAATAGACGTCTTGCTTGCGATATTCCTGCCAAAGTGAGGTTACTAGCTTCTCAAATCGTTTCTGATCAGTTAGTGATAACAATTCCAATACTTGATTGAAATACACAGGTAGTAGGTTTTTCGTATACCCAAGGTCTACATATCCTTGAAGAACATCAAACCATTTTAATACACCTGTTCTGAGACTCTCATTAACAACAAGTTCAATTGCACTCTCCCAATCATTTTGACTATCAAAAAATGAACGAGCAAGGTCCGTAACATTCGGATAATCTGGATGAAAGGATACCACGTTTTTAATCGTTCCAGATGCAAGATCAAACCGCTCTTCTTCTATGTAAAGTGTAAACAATTGCAGCGCTACTTCAGCCCTTAAGACCAAGTTCTCTGAAGCAATTGATTTATAGAGTTCTTCAGCTGTAGAATGCATCCCAAGCTCGTAATAGGCATCAGCAACATTCTTCTTCGCCCAAGGCTCAAGTTCTGTCCCAATATTCTCCCATTTAAAGATCGCTGCTTCAAAGTCCTTATAATGAAAATATAATTCTCCTTGTGCATAGCGGATCGTTGACAGTTCAGGAATCTCTTTCTTTTGTTCTTCTAAATACGCCTCTCCCAACAGTTGAATCGGTTCTCCGTCTTTACCATCGTTCACGAATGTCTCATAAAATTTTTTGTGAATTAAAAGAGTTTCCGAAACCATTTTAGTCCCCCGTTACCTCATATTTTATCAATCTCAAATGAGAATTTCTTTATCCCGGATTAACAGGCTGTAATACCCCCACCTCAACTTATGTTTAGAGAATCAAGGGGAAAATAGGTGAGGGATAAACAGCCTGTAAATCCCCGATTGGTTCAACTAACCATCAGTGGGGGATAAACAAAATCCCCACTGATGGAAGTTTCACTTTATAACTACTAACATACTATTTTAACAAAAATTCACGTATGATAAATTTCTTTCTACTTACAATTGTAGAACAATATTAACCATGTGTGTAAAAAACTTAATAATTCATCCATTAATTTGGATTTAAACCCATTTTATTACATAAAAATGCATTTTACGAAGAAAAGAATCCTCCCTAAGCAAGATTACGCTTAAATTCATATCCCCTCTATTTACGGATTTTATAAAAAAACCGAAGCTCAGTGATGCGGCGTGGACGATTATTAGCTGAAACTAAGGCCGAGTAGCGCGCAGACTCCTCCTATTCTAGCATTACGATCCAGAAATCAAATTTGCGCGCCAGTATTGAAAAATACATATCCAATTCACTTTCTCTAACCTATGTCTTGGTCGGAACTGCCATTGGATTATTTCTTAACCAACGTGGTCCTAATTTGAATATGGTCGAGGAACCGAATCATCTTTAAATCTTTTGCAATAGAAACACTCGCTTGGGATTCATTCTTAGGCGAGTGTTTCTTTTATTATTGATGCCATACTCCAAATTCGATCCCTTTTTAAGAATAATCTGAATTGAAGGCATACTATTTTATATATGAACTTACTTTTTGTTATGCTACATGTGAATGAAAAAAGGGAGATGAGTGGAAATGGTGCAACAAGTAAGAATTGGAAAAACAGATTTATATGTAAACCCGATTGGACTTGGGACGAATGCAGTTGGCGGTCACAATATTTACCCTCATTTAAATGAGGAAACAGGGAAAGATGTAATCAGAACTGCTTTTGAAAGCGGGATTAATTTTCTGGATACAGCCTATATCTATGGGCCAAAACGTTCTGAAGAATTGATTGGTGAAGTGATTAAAGAAAGAGGAAATCGTTCAGATATCGTGATCGCTACAAAGGGTGCTCATAAATTTGTCGATGGAAAAGTGGTTTTTGATAATTCCCCCGCGTTTTTAAGAGACGCAGTGGAAAGTAGCTTAGAACGGTTGCAAACGGATTATATTGATTTGTTCTATATTCATTTTCCAGATGAAGCTACACCAAAAGATGAAGCAGTGGGCGCATTAAAAGAGTTAAGAGATCAAGGGAAAATCCGTGCAATTGGCGTTTCTAACTTTTCATTGGAACAATTACTCGAAGCGAATAAAGATGGTTATGTGGATGTATATCAGGGGTGGTATAATCTTTTTAAACGAGAAGCAGAAAAAGACTTACTTCCTTTTACAAAAAAGAATCATATTTCCTTTATTCCTTATTTCCCACTTGCTTCCGGCTTACTTGGTGGAAAATATGATAAAAACACCATTTTTAATGATGGACGAGCCAAAAATCCACTTTTCCAAGGTGACGCATTTATTAGTAATCTTGAAAAAGTCGAACAAGTTCGTGAAATTGCTAACAATAAAGGAGCAGAAGTTGCAGATGTTGTCCTCTCTTGGTATTTACAGCAACCGGCAATTGATGTGTTGATTCCTGGTGCGAAGAAGCCTGAACAAGTAAGTCGGAATCTCAACACTTTACAAGTTGCGCTGACACCAGATGAAATCGAAAGAATCAGTCGAATTTTTTAATAATGATAAAAAGAACGGTTCTCGACTAATGACTTCTTTTCAGAAAGAGATTTTCATAAGTCCTCCTAAATGACACGACTTTCAGCATTTAAAATAATTGATCAAATAACAATCGATCTATGTTTAACGTTGAAAAGATGACTTCAAATCGTTTTGTTGATTCCACTTCATGTAACTCTTGCATACCACACAAGTTTCCTTTCGTATAATAGACTTAGGGAGTCCCCTCCATTCTTATATCATTTCAGTTTCGTTACTAAACATGATAGAGGAATTTTTTGAGGTACTCCTTTTTGGTACATCGAGACTCTCAGGAAGCAAAGGTTTCATATTATGAAATTATTTCATCCTTCTTATTATCTGGACCATACTTTCATTGTACTTCTCATTCTTAATTATTCCTTTCTTTTTCTGCGTTTCTACTGGCTCTATTTACTGGATTGCTGACCTTAAATCCAAAGAATTAATCATCCAAAAAATTCAATTACTTACTAAAAAAACGCTGTTAAGTGGACAAAATCTTAACAACGTTTTATATATCGCGACAAAAGATTTCAATGCAATCCCATTAAAAATAAAAACAGATGCTGCATGAGTTTTTTCGAACTTCTTCCTTTATGAAATTTAAGTGTGCGTTTCTCATCTTGTCACAACTATTTCGTAATGCTTTTAACGTAGTAATCTTTTATTCCATTTATTACCAATATCATTTTAAAAGTTGAGTTAAATGATCAATATTCAACTTTGCGCTCACCATCGGATCACCATCAAATTGCTCTTGTTCAACAACAAACCAATTTACGCCATACTCATTGCCTACTTGGAGTAAACCGTCAATATCAAGTGTTCCCGATCCTATTTCACTACTTCGTTTATTACCATTCTCCTCTTCCATATCTTTAATATGAAGAGAAACAACACGATTTCCATATTTCTTAATTATATCTCTTGGATCATAGCCAGCATACGTGGCCCAATAACAGTCTAATTCAACTTTCACAAGGGTGGGGTCCGTATTTCCAAATAACAGATCAAATCCTGTGATACCATCATAAGTGTCAAATTCAAAATTATGATTATGGTAAGCAAACGTCAACCCATTATCCTTACATATTTGACCTATTTTATTAAACTGCTCAGCCGTTCTCTGGTAATCATCGCTCGTGTTTCTTGATTCCTCTGGTAGAAATGGACAAATAATCAGATCATTACCTATGTCAAGATTATAAGAAATGGTTTCTTGGATCTTGTCACCTATCAATACATCCAGTCCTACATGACTCCCTGCTGTACTAATCCTTTCTTCATTCAATACCCTTTTCAAATCCTTTGCAGGTGTTTTAAAAAAGCCCGCAAATTGAATTCCCTCATACCCCATATCGGCAACTCGACTAACTGTACCTAAAAAGTCTTCTCCTGCCGCTTCACGAACTGAATATAACTGAAGTCCAATTTTCCCCATCGCCATTCTCCTCTGTAAAAATTTTTAGTCATTACAAATCCCCCAAAATACTAGTCACTTGGTGGCCCTGATTAATTGCGTGGCATAGTTTGAGAATCAATTTTAATTATTATTGGTTAGTTAAACTGTCCTAGATAGCTTAATTGCCTTTCCTTTTTCGGCAGATTCATATAAACTATTGATAATTTTTTGCAGCGCTACCCCTTGTTTTGCATTACTTATCGGTTGATTTCCAGTTAAACAACAATTCACAAAACGTTCCATCTGAATTCCGTGTGCATCCATTTTGGGAAGATATGCTGGAGTAATATCGATAAGTGTATTATGTTTTTCCTGATAAATTTTCAATGGGAACACATCTGCACCACCTTTATCTCCCATCAAGGATACGGACATTTCTTCACGTTGTTCGATATTTGCAGCAAATGCTGTTTCTAGGATAATTGATGCACCATTTTTAAAGGTAATCATTCCACGTACCATATCCTCTACAGAAAAGTTCTCCCAATCCCATTCGCCTGAGAGGCCTACACCTTTTTTGTCCCCAAGCTTTTGATATGCCACACCAAATACAGTATCTGGCTCTGGATATCCCATTAAGTACAACGCAGTATCTAACATATGAACACCTATATCGATAAGTGGTCCCCCACCTTGTAATTCCTTGTTGGTAAAAACACCCCAACCGGGAATGCCACGCCTGCGGATCGCATGAACACGAGCAGCATAAATACCACCCAATTCATCCGCATCAATAAACCTTTTTAACGCTTCAACTTCTGGTGTATGACGATAATGCAGACCATATGTTAATATTTTTCCTGCCTGTTGTGCCGTTGCAGCCATTTTCTCCGCTTCTTCAACTGTCATTGCAGGTGGCTTCTCACAAATAACATGACACCCTGCTTTTAGTGCAGCTATTGTCGCTTCTGCATGGAATTTATTCGGTGTACAGACACTTATTGCATCAAGCTCCACAGTATTTAACATTTCGTCATAGCTCGTAAAGACATTATCAATGCCGAATTTGCTCGCCAGCTGTTCTGCGTTCTCTCTTACGACATCAGCAACAGCTACTATTTTCACTTTATCAACGTGCTTCAGATAATTAGGTATGTGTGCAGCTCTTGCAATACCACCTGCTCCGATAATTCCAACTCGAAGGACATTGTTCATTTTTCATTCCCCCGTAATTTCTTTTATTTCAATTCGACGACTCTCTTGATCAGACAATGCAGCGGCTTCATTGATTAGAGTCAAATGAATTACATCTTCTTTTGTAATCGTGGGTACCGTTCCATCTTTAATGAACGCTACCCATTGTTCAAGCGGCATTGACAAAGACGATTCGATTTCGTCTAGATGTGTCCATTCTCCATCTCCTAGCTGACTACTTTTCAAACGAATGTCTTCATCTTCAATGAGCAGTGTTCCTTCTGTCCCATACAGTTCTAACTGAAACGGACTTCCATTTGATAAGAAACTAGTCTCAATAACACCAAGCGCACCAGATTCATACTCTACTAAAACAACAGCGTTATCATCCACTCCGAGCTTTTTTGTTTGCTGTAATCGTGCGTGTAGAGCCTGTACGGGTCCAGCTAAACGGTTCGTCAAATAAATCGGATGTGCCCCTAGGTCAATCAATGAACCTCCACCACTTTGTTCTTTATCAAAAAATCGTACAGGCAACCACCCCTGTGTTCTCCCATCCGCTACAACCGCTCCATTATGAGCAAGTCGACAACGAATCATCGTCAATCGACCAAGCCAGCCTTTGTCCACTACCTTTTTGGCATATAAATAATAATCTCTCGTTAGCCTAGGTAAAGAAACCATTAGCTTAACTCCTTGTGCCTCGACTGCATCAAAAATTTCCTCACAGTCTTTGACAGAAAGCGCCAATACCTTTTCAGTGAAAATATGTTTTTTATTGTTTGCTGCAGCAAGAATGATTTCCTTATGCAGATTAGTAGGTGTATTGACAACGATCGCATCTATAGATGGATTGGCTAGAACGGATTGGAGATCTGGTTCAAACGGTACGCCAAGCTCCTCCGCCCACTTTCTACCACGCTCCATATCTTCATCCCATACAACTTGGACAGATAGATGTTCATTTTCCCTGATCTCTCTTTCATAATCATTAGCATGTACATGCCATCTACTTAATAAAGCAACATGAATCATTTTTGTTCCTCCTTAACAAACTCGAAATAAAACCCAAATTAATTCATACGGAAAATGCTTCTGCCTTCTGTACGTTAAGAACCTCTACTAGCATTTCACTCAAAATAAACGGCTTTGCCCGTTTTGGCAGATTCATAGATGGCTTCTAAAATTTGTGTAACGACTAAGGCTTCTTCCGGTTTCACGATCGGTTCTGTGTTATGAATAATGCTTTCAATCCAAAGTCTCGCTTCTAGATCAGCATCACTTTCTTCCTTCCCATCATAAAAGGCAACACCACCAGCACCTAACTCCACATTGGTTGTATACAGTTTACTAAAATTCTCACCATTAATACGCAAGCCGTCTTTCATATCAGCTCCGCCTTCCGTACCACTAAGCGAACATTTTGCTTCATCCACATCAAGCGTATTCAAAGCCCAACTTGCCTCTAAGACAATGGTTGCTCCATTTTCCATCGTAATAAACCCAAACGCAGAATCTTCAACCGTGAACTTTTCTGGATCCCAAGGGCCCCATACATTTGCAGCGTCCTTCTTTTGCCCTAATTTATGATAAACCGTTCCCATCACAGATTTCGGTTTATAATTGTCCATCATCCATAATGTTAAATCAAGAGCATGTGTCCCAATATCAATTAACGGGCCGCCACCTTGTTTCTCTTCATCTAAGAATACGCCCCAAGTTGGTACTGCTCGGCGGCGAATGGCATGTGCTTTTGCGTAATACACTTCACCTAGGTCACCCTGTTTACAAACTTTGTGTAAATGTTGGCTGTCTGGTCTAAAGCGATTGTTATATCCGATCGTTAGCTTTTTACCGGTACGTTCTGCCGTTTCAACCATTAACTTAGCTTCTTCAGTCGTTTTTGCCATCGGCTTCTCACACATAACATGCTTGCCAGCTTCCATAGCCGCAATTGATATTTCCGCATGAGAAATATTTGGTGTCAGGACATGGACCACGTCAATGGATTCGTCTTTCAATAATTGTTGATAATTCTTATACACCGCTGCTTCAAGTGTTCCATACTTCTTTGCAGCTTTCTCTGCCTTTGTTATGTCAGTATCACAAAATGCAACCATTTCTACTTGTTCAAGCTTCTTAAGACTCGGTAAGTGTTTTCCATTCGCAATTCCTCCACACCCAATAATCGCTACCTTTAACTTTTGAGACATTTTATTTTCCTCCCCCTTATTTTAGCTACCGTTAATCGAAATAGATTTCCATACCTTTTTCACTAGATTCATAAATCCCAGCCAATATTTTCATAATTTCTACGCCATCTTGAACGGGGCTGATTGTTTCCATTTCACCCTTTACACAAGATACAAAATGATCAATTTCATTTTGGAATCCCTTATTAAAATCAAATGATAATGAATCAATTTGTGGTGTAACATTTAAAATAGTATTATTTTTTTCCGTTACAAGTTGAAGCCTAGGTTCAATTTCTGCACCACCTTTGTCACCGAACATGCTAACCGCGATTAACTCTTCCTTCACATGAAGCGTAAAACTGACATCAACCATTAAAGATGCACCATTTTCAAATCGAATGATTGCATTGGCTAGATCTTCTACTGTATTTTTATCTGGATCATAGTCTGCTGCTTTATAGAAGGTTTTATTTTCAACATTTGAACGATTTCCCAGTTTATTGTATGTGTTTCCGCTAATTGATTTAACTTTTGGTTTACCCATTAAATACCAGCATAAATCTAAAACATGAACACCTAGATCGATCAACGGACCTCCACCTGAGCGTTCTTTATCAGCAAACCAGCCACCAGGGTTACCCAAAGCCCTAATGCAAGATGCTTTTGCATAATAGATTTCACCAAGGTCACCTGAATCAATGAATTTTTTTAACACTTGAGTATTGGTGCCAAAACGGCGAACGAAGCCAACTTGAAGGGTTTTTCCATCACTTTCTTGAACTGCTTCCTCTATTTCAAGCGCTTCCTCTACTGTTTTACATAGTGGTTTTTCTACTAATACATGTTTACCAGCTTGTAATGCAGCAATTGATATTTCCGCATGGGAGTTATTCCATGTACAAATACTTACAGCATCAATTTCAGGATCAATTAATAAATCCTGATATTTTTTATAATACTTTTCAGCACCATACTTATCTGCTTTTTCTCGTGCTCTTTGTTCGTTAATATCACAAACGGCATAGATTTCAACATCCTTATTATTTTTGTAGGATTCAAAATGCATGTCTGATATAGAACCTGCTCCAATTACACCAACTTTTATTTTCCCCATTTTCTTATCCTCTTTTCTCTTTTTAAACTTCTTTCCGAATTCCGTTGACAATTGCTATATTTAACAATTCAAGCACCCGACTCTTGAGCAATGCAACAAATTATCATAGAGGGTTTTCAAATCAAAATTGAAAATGCCTATCAAAAATGTAACTAACCTGATACTAATTAAGCCTCTTTCCAAAAGCGTCTTAGATTATCCATTCCAATTTTACATGCTTCCTTGCATTCTTCCATTCCTTCAAATTCCAATGTAATATTACCATCGTAACCAAATTCCTTAATAAGTTTAACAATTTCTCTTATTGCTATATCACCTTGTCCAACAATTGCCCCCCTTAGGAAATTACCATTTGACGTCTTAAACCATTTTCCTGCACCAGGATCTTCATAAAAAGGACGAAAATAAAAATCTTTAAAGTGAACAAGTGATGCATATGGCAGATTCTTCTTAACACCTACAATAGAGTTTTCATCAACACACATAAAGTTCCCTATATCCAATGTTGTTTTAAAGTTAGGCCTATCAACTGCATGGAGCACGCGTTGGACGCGATCACTGTGTTGAACAGCAACACCGTGATTTTCTATCGTTGTTGTAATCCCGAATTGTGCTGCATAGTCAGCAATGCGACGGCTCCCTTCAATGATTTGTGGTAGACTGTTTTCAAAGTATTCAATTGTCATTTTCTCACGCGGGAGTGTAAACGCTGTTACATCGTGACGCATATGTCTAATATCCATTCGTTTTAAAAGATCAACATGTTCTTTCAATCGTACAACTTCCGCTTCAAATTCTTCTTCTGTTTCTTGGACAAAATTTGCTGGAATCGAATAGTTTGATAGTTCAATCCCCACTTCTTTTGCTTTATTACGCACTTTATCTGCTAGTTCTAAATTATCTACTAAACTAAAACCATAAGGAACAATTTCCATATGCTCTCCACCATTGTCGGCAATCCATTGCACAACATCTAGTACATCCATTTCTCCAGCTTCAATGGCATCTAGCAAACTATACGTGCTTAATCCTACTTTCATCTCATATCCCCCTTACACCTTTGTATTCGTACCAGAAATACTATCTGGGTTTTCATACATGATGGATGTAATCTTGATGACTGTCATTCGATTCAATTACATTTTATGTTTAACTAGTCAACTCTGCCCTTAGACTATTTCTATTGATAATGACTCGTATGGATATTTCCCAAAAGGGCCATACGAGTCATCTTTTTAATGATCATGAGAGCTCAATTAGCATGGTATTTAAATACCAGCAAACTGTTATTTTTCTATTAGAGATAAATCGAGAAAAGACTTACTAATATTTAAATCCACCTACTCAAGTAGGTGGATTTAGACATTATTGTTGACGACTTAAAGTCGTAAAACTAAAACTCAAGTCTTCTCCATTGATTAACGATACAGATTATATTTTATATGCGGATTGAAGGTGCACTCTTGTTCCTATTTCGTCATATTCCCACAATTGAAGAGCAGCACCTATCATACCCCCTAAGTTTCCTTTGTAGGCAGCGAAGATATCAACTCCTTCTACTAATGATGACATGGCTCGTTTTTTCATTTCCGCTTTTATTCCATCAATAAGTGGAGCTCCTGCTTCCGCTACCCCTCCGCCAATAATAATTGCTTCTGGATTAAATATATGAACGAGTGATGCAATCGCTGATCCTAGTGCTGCAATTGCTTGATTCATAACAAGTGCTGCTGTAGGATCACCCTTTATCCAATCTGCAATGATTTTTTTTGCTTCGATTTGAGTAGTTCCTATTCCTTGTTTCATAAGAAGTTCTTGCATTCTCCACGCAATACCCGTACCTGACGCATATTGTTCAAGGCAGCCGATACTCCCGCAATGGCAAGGAACGCCGTTAAAATCGACTGTCATATGACCAATTTCAGCGGCACCTCCCCAAGCACCGTGAATGATTTTTCCATCTATGAGAATAGCTCCGCCAACTCCTGTTCCGAGTGTTAAACAGATGACATTTCTTTTATTTTGTGCAGCTCCTAAATATTTTTCAGTTAGGGCCAAGCAATTCACATCATTATCGACAATCACCGAGGCAGTAAATTCATGCTCCAATTCATCCTTTAACTTAGTTCCAGTATAGCCAGGAATTAATGAATTAGCATAGCGGATACTCCCTTTGTGCCAATCGATTTGACCAGCACTGCCAATTCCAATTCCCTTTAATGAAGTACCATCAAATGAATAGTGGTATTCATTCAAAAGCTTAGAAGTTAATGTTTTCACTTGGTTCAGAACCTCTCCTTGCTGAGCAAGGGTCGGCAAATGATGCTGTAAAAGGATCTGACCATTTCGATCGATTATTCCAGCGTTTATCTTTGTTCCTCCAATATCAACACCGATGGCAAAATCTGATGAGGAAATGAATTCGATTGGAGTCATATTTGCTTACCTAAAAGGGAGTCATCATTGCCACGGACCGCTTCTATAAATTTGGCCATCAGTAGTTGTTGCCTTGTGATGACACGCCCAACTGTACCAGCCACTTCTATCACTATTTTCTTCACCGTATCACCAACATATAAGGGTTCTTCCTGAAGCACGTGGCAAGTAACGGTCAGTATTTTTTCAGAAAATTGCGAATTCATCTCCTTCACCTCACTCTTACACTTTTTGCTTCACTGATATAATCCAAGATTTTTTGGTTTAATCTTTCTATGGAAGCCTCATCCGACTTTCTTATTGGCAATAACGGCAGACGCGGTTCTCCGCAATCAATATGGCGTAGCTTTAAGATCGCTTTACACGCACCATAAAGGGAAGGGTAGGATAATAATTCTGAAATGATATCGTTTACTTTATATTGCCAATGTCGTGCTTCCTCAATATTTCCTTCTTGAAAACACTGTTCAATTTTCAAAAACAACTCAGGCATGACACCATACGTACCGCCAATCCCTCCATCTGCTCCGATCATTCTACCAGCAATGTATTGTTCATCTGGTCCGTTAAAGACAAGGAAGTCTTCTCCACCAATTGCTTTAAACTGCTGCAGCTCGTATGTGCTTTCAGATGAAATTTTCACACCAATTACTTTCTCTTGTGCGGCCATTTCTTTCAGTAGCTCTGGAGAAAGATGGAACCCTGTAGTTTGAGGAATATGATAAATAATAAAAGGAAGATCTGTGCTGTCAATCATACTTTGCCAGTGTTGTTTTACACTAGTAGGAGAGAGACGGTAATAAATAGCTGGGACAGCAGAAATCGCATCCGCGCCTGCCAGCTCTGCATGTTTTGCCAGCTCCACACTATGCTTTGTAGACGGACTTCCAACATGGGCAATGATGGTCAGTTCTTTTCCCACTTCCTCCATGACAGCATCCAATACAAGTTTACGTTCTTCATTGGTTTGGAGCATTCCCTCTCCAGAACTTCCGCCAACATATAATCCTTTTACGCCACTATCTACATAATATCGAGCCAGTTTTTTCACACGTTCATAAGAGACTTCTCCGTTTTGGTCATAACAGGAGTACATCGCAACAAAAATCCCTTTGAATTTCTCTCTATTAACTATATTCATACTAACGCCTCATCCCTCATTAAATTTCAATTATCTTTGCATTATTTGAAGTAATTCCATTCACAGGATTTTTCCCTTTTAATTTAGAAGCCTTTCGTTCCATACTGACAAATGCCGTATTAGCGAGCCACATAAGCGAATATGCCAACAAGCTGAAACTAAAGAACGGAAAGAGCCCTGGAAACTGGATCATGACCATGCTGAAACCAGCGATAACGGCAGCCATACTGATCACTTGAAACGGATGAGAGATGGCAGTGATGACCGCATATTTTATGACATTGGATAGCCTAATATCGAAATGGACATATACCGGAATAACAAACAATACCGTCATTAAATATGCGATAGACATTGTCGAAACGACAAAAAATAATATGATTTGGATTGTATCATTTCCCGCTCTAAATAATTGGAGATAATAAAAAAGGCTAAATCCTGTCACAACAATAACCCATCCCAATATATTGGCCTTAAAAAAAGAAGCACGGTACAGATTCCAAAATGTACGAAAAAGAGGAAATTCAGTTTGCTTATTCATCCATTTCCTACAAATCGCAAACATTGTAAAAGTGGCAGGAAAGATGCCCCCTACGATTAGCCCCAAAATACAGAAAAGTATCCATATTAATTGAACAAAAAAGAATCTTGCAATCCATTCCATGACCGTGTTTAATTTCCCCATGTAGCCGCCCGTTTGAAACATTTTCCCACCTCATTTTTTCTGAGCATCTATTGTCATATCGATGCTATCAAAGCTTACATATCATTTTTTCTTTGTCTCTGACAGGCACGTTTGCTTCTACCATCTGTTGAAAACGAACAGCCAGTATTTTATCGCCTTCAGCATTTGGATGCAGCCCATCAGGCATATACTTTTCATACTCTTCTCCAAACATTTCAAGACCGTCTAAATAATACAAATTTTGATCGCCATGCTTCTTCAAGATTTCAATAACTTGTACGATTTCTTTTCTTGTCTTTTCAAGTGATAAACCAACTTTGTTTTCTGTTTTTTCATATTCCCTGTTAAAAATAGGAGAAATGATCGCAATTGGCACATCTTTTTGTTTATCTCGGATGCTTTGGATAAAGCCCATTAATGCTGGTGCAAACGTTCGATCTGAGAGCGCGTTTCCTCTTACAATGTTGATTCCTACACACATAGATATAAAATCGGCAGGCATATCGCGGATCATCCGAGCTACCGTAGGTTCCAAAAAACAATTTCCACTGTATCCAAGACAAGTAAGATTAAAGTCCATCTCATTCGATGCAAGCGCAGGCCATGTTTGGGAAGGGCTCTCAGAATAATAACAATGAGTAATCGAACTTCCATAAGTAACCCAGTGCAAGCGTGAATCCTCTACAAGCTCCCACTTTGCGTGCTTATCAATCCAAATTCCAGTAATAGGTACAGCCATTTTTTGCGATAAATATAGTTCGATCAGCTTTGTTTCGTCTGAAAGACCATCAAAGTGTACAGAAGTATCTCCTTTTGAGATGTGAGCAGTTTTGTATAGAGAACCGTTTATTAAACAATCCATCTGCATAAACTCAGCTGCGCCCAATATTCCAATGTTTATAATTTTCGTATTACTACGAATTACTATTCTGACACCAGCAGGAAGCTCTGCCTGCCCACCAATCTCGTTTGGTAAAAAAATCTCAGCTTGCCCAAAAGGAATTCTCCAAGGTTTCATATACGTTTCTTTTTTTTCAATTGAGATGGCCCCATGAAACATTTTTTCAGATAATGGCAGTTGTTGCACGGTAATCACTCCAAATCAGTTTCATAGTTAAAAACCTAAGATTTCAGCCATTCTAACGTAAACGTACAAAATTGTATGTCCATGTTATTCCAATCAGAGTAATCATAAACACGTTCATATAGGACGCCAATTTCACCATTCTTAAGGACAGTTAAGCAAGAATATCCATAATAGCCGTCTTCTATCACTTTACTGTATGGCCATGTCTTCCCACCATCTTCACTTAAGCGAACGGTTCCTTTTACTCTCGTTTTTTCATCATCTGGATTAGAGAATAAAACACGTACCTTGCCATCACCCAAATCAGGATAAAGCACAACACTTGACTGACAAGTCGGATCGACCAATGCCATATCAAACGTCACTTCTCCCCATGTTTCTCCGCCATCAGGACTTGTTGTAACAGCTGTTCTTTGAATTCCATAATGATTACGTAAATAATATTTCAATTCACCTGTAGGCAATTCAATCACTTGAGACTCTGTCAAATATTGTTTATCTTCTGAGATTGTTTCAGCAGACAGAATTTCTCCGTCCAATTCTCTGCCATCATTTGGCGATTCCCCACGTTTCCATGTAATCCCATGATCATCACTATAAATACACGCACAAGATAGGTGACCTGCTTCATTAGAGAAGTATATTGGAAAAACTAATCTTCCTGCATGCTTCCCTTGCTTTAGTTGAATCCCACAGCCTGGACCTGAACCGATAAACTTCATCCATTCCTCTTTAACCATTCCATTCAATTCTCTAGGTTTCGACCAAGTACGGCCATCATCATCACTCTGAATGATTTGTAAAAAGGAAGTTCTTGCTTCTAGTAAACTTTCATTTAGATCGCTTCCTTTTTTCAAATAGATATTTCCATGTAGCTGAGTCTCTTTATTAACATTTCCTTGATCGTCTACTATATAGTCTGTTAAATTGTTGTCTGAGTCATAGACTTGCCCATCTTTTGCAAGGAAGTAACATTGACCATTTTGATCATACAATTGCTTACGCCCATCTGAATCAAAGCCAATTCCTGATTCACTATTCCAAAGACCAACTCCACCTGGAGTATGACAGAAAATCATAAATATCGTGTTCGTTACTTCATCTTCTAAAAGTGCTGTATCGATTGCGGCTGCTCCGTCTAACCCTTCCCCTGCATAGGCAACTAACTTTTGTGTAGGTCCCCACGTTTTTCCATGATCTTCACTACGGCGAATCGTCACATCGATTTTGTTAGGGTTGTCTCTTTGATCAGCTAGCCTTGCATCGATTCCTGCAATGACAGTCCCTTTCGATGTTGTAATCATAGATGGAATTCGATAAGATTTAGAATCTGCAAAACCTGGATAAAAGATTGCTTCTTTCTGGATATTGGACATGTGAATATCTCCTTTTATTATAATAATATAGATACTCCAATTTCATTTAAGGTCAACATTTAAGCTGTAATATGTAATAAAAAGCGTCCATGAGCGTCTGATCCCAACTTAGGCGATGAAAAAGGTTCAGGTTCTCAATTTGTATCACCTTATGAAGGGGGCGGTGCGGGGCTGATTTTGCGAAGCCCCGCACCTTTTCCACAGAAAAATGAATGCTCATTGCCCTTTTCTGCGATATTTTCCTGATAATAGGCATATTGTTGTCTACCTTATCAATATTCCTTCATTAAAACGACAAATCATTGAAGACAATAAGACTGCTTATTATGAAAGGGCCGTACTTAATCATCTACTATATATCGTTTTCATTACGTCTCAGTGACACAATCAACCGTGTATAGAGTGTAAAATAGACCCCTTCTTAGAAAACCTCTTATTTACTTATTGCGTCATTAAATCTGATACTTTATCTGATTTTTCCATCTCATTCAGGATATCTTTTCCGCCGTTATTCAACCAGTTTTCAACATATTTATCCCATTCTTTATCGATGTCAACTTCCCCTACAATCGCTTTCATTCTAAATTCATCAACAACTGTTTTTAATTGTCCTTGGTAACGCAACTTCATTTCAGCCATTTTTGTTTTATTCAAGACATCCCATTTATATGGACGAATTAACATATTTTCTTTTACATCATCTCGAGCAAAGTATTCTTTTCTAAGATTCATTGTATATTCTGATGTAAACCACTGTACTCTTTCCTTATCATAGGTACGGAAGTTATAACCCCAGAAGCCAGAATTTCCTTCTTCAGCTGCATATTCAGGGCGTACCTTTAAGGCAGATTTTTCAGGCTCGCCTTCCCAATCTGAATGAACGCCAACTTCGCCATAAAGCGTCCATCTTGCCTCGTTATCAAAGTTGATATAATCAAAAATTTGGAGAATTCTTGCTAATTCTTCATCTGTTACATTTTTTGAAACATAGAATGCATCCGCTAAATTACCAACTGGTATAAATGAGCCAACACCTTGCTGTCCATTTCCACCAATTTCCGGTGCAGTAGCCAGTATTTTAGCAGTAGAGTTTGGATTTTCTACAAGATTTTGTGGAGCTCGTCCTTTAGCCCAATCATCCATTGCAAGATATGAAGATTGTGCAATATAGTAACCGATTTTTCCTTGTTTGTATTTTTCCCAACTCTTATTTAAATCAAGTGTTGTAAATTCAGGATCAATTAATCCCATATCATACCATTTAGCTAACAACTTAAGAAATTCTTTATATTTCTTAGAAATCTCTGTAACTACTAATTTATCATCTTCGATAAAATTGTAATCAGGAGCTAATCCAAATGATCCCATTAAGGAAGCTGCCCAGTGCATTTGGTCATTATATGGAGAAATCCCATACGTATCATTTTTTCCATTTCCATCTGGATCATTAAATGTAAACGCTTTTAAAATTTCTTCTACTTCTTCAAGTGTATAAGCTGTGTCTGTATAATAAATTTTCTCACGTCCACCGCTTGGGCCAACTTGTTTAATTTCTCCTGGTGGTTCAATTCCCAATTTCTCCAACCAGTCTAGACGGAATGTTGGTGTCCAAGTTAATCCATCGACATGTGAATATAAACCAATTAATTGTAAATATTCATTATCCGAACTCTTTAATAAGTTCATTTCTGGTCCTGGTGGGTTTTCCTCTAACATTTTCATATAGCGAGGCGCATACTTTTCAAGCATCTCTTTTGGAATCGTTCTTGTTAATCCTGCATCAAATAATTCCTGTGGTGTTTTTCCTCCCGCAGTAAAAGCAAATGTATCAGGTAATTCACCAGAAGCAACCATTAAGTTCACTTGGTCTTTATTCCAAGTATCTACTTTTGTGTTTTTGATTTTAATATTAAATTGTTCTTCTAATCTCTTTTGAACATAGTTTCCATCTTCCGCTTTTCCTCTTGTCACTGATCCAGATAAGCTTAATTCAAGTTTATCTGAATAATCCCCTGAATCCGGCAAACTTGCAATATCGATCTTTTTCCCTGAAGTAGCTTCATTATTTGAGCAAGCAGTTGTTAGAAGTAACGCACTTGATAAAGCTGCAGCTGACAGAACTTTTGCATATTTCTTCATTGTATATTCCCCCATTATCCTTTTAATGAACCTATCATAATGCCTTTAACGAAATATTTCTGTACAAATGGATAGATTAAAACGATTGGACCGATGGAAATGATTACAGTAGCTGCCCGCACATTACTTAACAATAAGTCTGCGCTAGACGAACCGCCTCCACCCATTTGGCTATTTGCTTGTGTAAGATCCATCGCTACAAGCATATCTCTTACGACGGTTTGTAAAACATCTAATGAATCGTCTTGAATATAAATCAAAGCATGGAACCACTCATTCCAATGATAGACCGCTGCCCAAAGTGCTACAGTTGCGATAACAGGTTTCGATATTGGAATAATTATTTTAGTTAAGATTTGAAAATAATTGGCACCATCAACAATCGCTGATTCTTCAAGCCCTTTATCAATCGTCATAAAATAGTTTCGCATAATGATGATAAAGAAGACATTGACCGCTGAAGGCAAGATTAATGCAAAACGGCTGTCAATTAAACCAAGGTTTTTAATTAGCAAAAATTCAGGAATCATACCTCCTGAGAAGAACATCGCAATCAAGAAAAAGATTGTAAAGAAGTTCCGATATGGTAAATCCTTCTTTGAAAGTGGATAAGCAGCTAATACTGTAAATGAAACAATTAATATCGTCCCTACCACTGTTCTAATAATTGTATTTAAATACGCGACCATAATATTTTGGTATGAAAATACAAATGTATAAGCATCTGGTATCCATTTATCCGGCCATAAATTGATTCCGAGACTAGAAGCAGATTCGGCATCTGAGAAGGATAAAACAACTGTCTGCCAAAATGGGTACAACACGATAATTGAAAATAAGGTAAATCCTGTAACATTTAGAATATCAAATAAGGAGATTTTACGTTTTTTTAAAGCCATTTTTATTTCCTCCTTTCTACCAAATTCCGTGTTCGCTCTTTCTTCGAATGATCGCATTCGCGGTGAGGATCAGTGCTATACCAATAACGTTTTTAAATAATCCTACTGCTGTTGCATAATCAAATTGGAATTGCTCTAATCCACTTCGATACACATACGTATCGATAATGTCGGCAACCTCATATACTAGCGGGTTGTACAAGTTAAGAATTTGATCGAAACCGGCATTTAATACTGCCCCTAGTCGAAGAATAAACATAATGATAACCATTGGCATAATCGATGGAAGAGTAACATGAATCATTTTGCGAAATCTTCCTGCTCCATCTATTTCCGCTGCTTCATATAATTGAGGATCTATGGACGTAATCGTAGCCAAATAAATAATCGCTCCCCAGCCAAGTTCTTTCCACATATCAGTAAGAATTAAAATGGGGATAAAAGAACCTTTATCAGACATAAAGTTAATGGCCTCTCCACCAAAGAATGTAATAACATAGTTAATAATTCCTCTTTGCGGAGAAAACACTTCAATTACCATCGCTGATAAAATAACCCAAGACATGAAATGTGGCAAGTACGAGATCGATTGACTCACCTTTTTAAATTTTTCGCTTTTAATTTCATTTAATAGGATCGCAAAAATAATCGGTGCTGGAAAAACAATTAATAACTTTAATAGACTAATAACGATTGTATTTTGCAAAGCCCTAATAAATAAGAAATCGGAAAACAGTCTTTTAAAATGTTCAAAGTTATTCCATGGACTATCCCAAATACCTAAACCAGGAGAAAAGTTTTTAAATGCGATCAAAATGCCATACATTGGAATGTAATGAAAGATAAATAACATGACCATCGGAATAGCCATCATAAAATAAAGCATCTTCATTTTCTTCATTCTAATCCAATTAATATTTTCTTTACGTTTGGGCTTTGATTCTACCGCCCTTTCTATTACTGTTTGCATGATATTTCCCCCTCTCTCTATTCTTTTTTTGAAAGCGTTTACTGTTTTCAGAATAATATAAAATCAAAACAAATAGTTCTACTATATTTAGAAAAATTATCACTATTTTAAGCATTAGTAAAAATAGTGTAAAAAATATTTCATTCTATCTGCAAAATGAAGCTATCGGATTTATATTTATAAATCCGATAGACTAAGTATTATTTGTTATACAAAAAATGCCCCATTCGAAGTCTGACTCCCATTCACAGTACTATATCTAGATAATTTAAAACACAAATCAAACTAAGATAGGATTGTGAAGAGAGCTGACTCCATGACTTTTGGGACATCCTTTACATAAAAAATTATTTAACAATTGGAATAACGATTGAAACTTGTGTACCTTCTCCGAACTTACTTTCTATGTTAAGACCATATATACTTCCAAAATGAAGCTTGATCCTTCCATTAACATTGTAAATACCTGATTTATTTAATACCGCTGCGAAAAGATATGCTTTCACCTTTGAAAGATCCTCTTCTCTTATGCCAATGGCATTATCTTTTACACGAATATGCACCGTATTTTCAATACGTTTACAGGAAATATGAATTGTTACCATATTCTTTGTTTTTCTAGCTCCATGGTGAATCGCATTTTCAATAACTGGTTGGATAATCAACTTAACCGTTTTGAAATTTAATACATCATCATCAACATCCCAAATACATTCAAAATTATCAAAACGATATGACATAATTTTAATATAAGTCTTAGTATAGGCCAGCTCATCTCTGATTGCGATCATTACCTGTTCTTTATTCGTAATGAATCGAAACAGCCTACTTAATGAAACAATCATATCTACCGATTTATCCGTTTCATTTGACTCAACGAGGTAAATCAAATTGTCCAAAGTATTATATAGAAAGTGTGGGTTAATCTGCGACTGTAAAGCATTGATTTGAATCTCCCGCTTTTCATATTTTAGCTGGATACGCTCTTTATTCGCCTCTAGCGATTCATGCATTAACTCTTCCATTCTCTGAATCATCGTATTGAAGTTTCTAGTTAGTGTATCCACCTCATCAATTCCTGAGAATTGTTCAGCAATCTCATGATGAGACCCTTCTAAATCGAAAGTATTGAATAATTCATTTAACTGACCGAACGGCCTCAATATTCGTTTAGAAATCCAGTAGGAAAAAACGAGTAACAACAGAAATATGATGAATAACAAATAAAGATTGCTGATAAACAATTGATTGACCTGCTTTTGTATATCAGAATAATTATATTTGGAGATAAATTTCCATCCTTGTTCTGTTATTTTTGTACTATAGATATGGTCATTTAAACTTTGAATATGGTCATTTTCTAATAAATCTTCTGTCACTTCCAAAACGCCGCCAATTTTTATTGGATTTTGATGGGAGATAATCCTATTATTCTTATCTACTAACAGCAAATCCAGGCCTGGTTTTCGCCAATTTGAATAAAAGTTTGATAGTTGATTACTATCAATATCTACCGTAACATATCCAATCACCTCTGAATAATTATCGGGTGAAAATATCGGCATCCCCATTATAATTGTACTATTATTGAAATGGTTTCTTTCCAACGTATAACTTATTTTTCGACCAGAATTTAATAGAAGTTGATAAAATTCATCATTTAATTGATTCGGATGACTATAGCTGTTCGTGTACAAAAATTCACCATTTTGATTATAAATCCATATATTCTGTTTCATTAATTCGGAATATTTCTTTTTATCCAGCAACTCAGACCCTATCTCATCCTTTTTTTCCTCTTTTACTTTATACTGTAGTGGATTATCTAAGGCGATCCTCGCCATAATTAGCTCTCTCTGATTGATTTCATTACTCATAATCCTTGCCATCTTTTCATGTACTGTGTGATAACTTTCCTGCAAATCCTCCAAAACGATTTTAGAAGTTTGCCAATAAAAGATCACCATAAATACAATGAGAGGCAACAAAATGGTCATTAAAAAATAAAAAAAGAATCGTTCTCGTAAACTCACTTTAATGTGCCTTTTATCATTTTTTTGCAAAAGACTGCTATAACTTTTACTTTCTTCATGCTCTTTTAAAGATGTTAATAATTTATATAAAGGCTGAAGCATTTTTCTACCAACTATTCTTGAAAAAATATAAGCAATTAATACAGTAAAAAGAAAAATCAGAGCAATCACTTTCAACGTTGTTTTCATTTGCTTCGAATAATAGCCTATTTGTTCCGCATAAATGAGTTGAAACTTATAAAAAGGTATACTTGAATAATGAAGTTCCACATCTTCTTTCTTTGATAGCAATCCTTTTTTACCCTGTTCCAATCTATCGATCTCATTAGGAATATTTCCATCTACTTGATTTCCTTTAAAAAGCATCGTTCCTTTTCTGTCATATAATGCAATTTGATCTGCATAAAAGATATGATCATCTAAATTATTCATATTCATTATAATTAGGATGACTCCTTTAAATTGGCCGTCCGCTGATACACTATTAGCTCCAAAATACATTTGGTTATTCAAGTCTTTTGAAGTAACATCCTCTTGCCAGTTCTTATCACCTAACAAAGGATGCTCGATCATCTTATTTGTTTCACCAATGGAAACAAAATGATAATTACTCTCCACTTCACTTTTTAATTTCATTCCATTAAACTTGTAATCCACGTATTTACTGTCTGAACTGAATTGGGATTCTGGTGTAATAATCAGAATACTATCAATGAGCTTGTTATTCTGTTTGATTGCATACAAGTATTCCTCAAGGCTCTTCATCTGGTAGTACTTATCGGAAGGACTGAGTTCCGAACCTGTCAATTCATCTATATATCGAATTACAATCTCATTTGCCTTTAAGTTGTTAATCGTTTCATACATATTGTTAAACTTGAGTTGTATTTCATTAGAAATTTGGTCTATCCTTAATTGGGTAGTAGCTTCTTTTTTTTCTTCAATAAAGTCTTTTATTTTCACATAATAAATAGAACTTAATAGCAAAAGAAAAATGAATACCACAATCAACGAAAACATCAGTAAATAGTTTCGAAAAGGGTATTTCCCTTCTATTCCTGTTTTTTTCCTCATGCTATACCTCCACGAGCGCTACCGTTTTTGCTGTCTTCTAAACATGACTGGCGTGACGCCTTTTTCACTTTTAAATACTTTGATAAAATACGAATGGCTATGGAAACCGACCATATCAGATATCATCTTAACTTTATTATCTGTCTCTCTTAGCAGTTGTGCGGCTTTCTCAATTCTAACCTCATTCACATACTCGATGAAATTTTGGCCTGTCTCTTTTTTAAAAATAGCACTAAAATATGCTTGATGAAGGAATAGGATATTCGACATTTCAATTAATGTAATCTTCTCATGATAATTTGACTTCACATATTCCTTGGCAATCAGCACGTAGCGATTAACATTCTGCTCATCACTTTTCGTTAAGTCATAAGACATGGTTTCCAGCATTTGTTTCAGCCATCTTTTCAATTCCTTTAAAGAATCAATCTCATAGATTTTTCCTAGTACCTGCTGATTATCTATTGATGGGAGTGCGAGCCCCTTTTCTTTAAGCCTGAAGATAAGCATAATGACGAGCTCGGAACAGGAACCACGTATTTCTGAAATTTTCTGGCCTTTTGATCGCTCCAATGCTTCGAAGAAACGGTGGATATCATTTGAAATTTCAGTTATTTCCCCAATTAAAACAGACTCCATCAGTTTTCCCTCAATGCTGTTCACATGCTCCACTATATTATCTTGAATTATCTTATTATTTTCGAATCCTTCGTTGGCAGACAAATCCTCACGAAAGATGACCGTCTCATGTTCACTAAAATATTTATAGCTACTAGCATGGACAGCTTCATGATAAGAACGGCTAATTTCTTGGATCGATTGGGCCAAATTGCCAACCCCCACAACAATATGGGACTTTTCTTTGAATATTTCTCCAAGATTTTGTTGCAAAGAGTCTGCAAACAATAGAATTTTTGGCTTTAAATCTTTTCTTAAAACAGGCTTCTGTTCAGAGATTAATAAAATGAGACTATTCCCGTAAAACAATACAGGGACACGATAGCGCTTCCAAAAATCAGTTGCAAGCTCTTTAATCTTTTGCCTAATTGAGAAGGTTGAGGTTTCTTTAAACACCCTTTCAAATGAAAAGATGGCGACCCTAATGTATGGATTTTGCGCACTCCATTCCTTAGTATACGTCTGTAAGTTTGCACCTTTAATCAAATCCAATAGCATTAATTCCTGCGTATTCCATTTATCATTTGACGCACTTTCTTTTTTCAATTCTGCATCTTCATTTAATTCGCCCCTCAGTTTATTAAAACCATCATAAAAATCCTCCTTGTTCAATGGTTTCAACATATATCCCTTCACACCGTATTGAATGGCATCCTGGGCATATTTAAAGTCATCATAAGCACTAAGGATGATGACCTTTATATCCGGGTATGATATTTTTATTTCTTTAGCTAGCTCCAACCCTGTCATTTCAGGCATAAGCACGTCAGTCAACACTACATCAGGATGTTCCTGTTCAATGAGTACTAGAGCTTCACGGCCATTTTCTGCCGCCCCAACTACTTCAAACCCAACATCAGACCATGGAAAATAACGGGTTAATCTTTCTCTAATGCTTTTTTCATCATCGACTACTATTACTTTATACAAAAACATTCAACTCCTTTTAGAAGTGTGCCTATTAGTATCACTAGATTGGTTTATTAGCTCAAGTATGTTGTTTATTGATGAACCATCACGAATTTCTGCCCTATTCTTTCGAAAAACAACGTCCGCTACTTTGGCCATTTAAGGACTACCTTATTGGTATCCTGCTCTTATTGTATAAGAAAATGTTTAAGCATGGGGGAAAAGTTGTTGAAAAAGAGCGAAATGTGGAGAAAGGGGACACTCATGACTGTTAAGGACCTTAGGCAAATCTAAAACAACCATGAAAGATTCATAACAGAATGGCAGGCCGGACACAAAACACCCGCAAAGCTTTCTAATTGGCTTTGCGGGCTTTTTATGTTTCTTGTTTTGTATAGGTAAAAATCAATGCTATCTCTTTGGAATCTACTGCTTTCGCATGGGAATTATTCTTCCCTTTTATGCCTCTTCCCAAAGACGCCGCAAATTATCCATGCTAATTTTTGACCCTTTCTTACATTCTTCCAGTCCTTCAAATTCTACTGAAACATATCCATCATATCCTGATTGTTTGATAATTTTGATAATTTTTTGCATATCAATATCTCCATGACCGACTATTGCGCCTCGTAAATAGTTACCTGAAGTAGTTGGAAACCATCCCTCCCCAGGGTTATTATAGGATGGTCGTAGGTAGAAATCTTTGATATGAATCATGGACGCCAATGATATATTCTTTTTTACAGCTGAAACCGAATCCTCGTCTACACACATAAAATTTCCAATGTCCAGTGTGGTTTTAAAATTTGTTCTGTCAACATGGTTAATAACTGTTCGAACTCGATCACTCGCCTGGATAAAATATCCGTGATTTTCTACACTTGTCGTTATTCCAAACGTTGCAGCATAATCCGCAACCTGCCTACATGCCCGAACTATTTTAGGCAAATCTTTTTCAAATTGTTCTATAGAAGTTTCATTTATTGGCCGCGATGCCACATCATGGCGTATTAGTTTTACACCAAGAAGATTAGCAATATCTACTTGTTTCTTAACTCGCTCAACTTCATTCTCATACTCTTCATTATTTGATGTAATAAAATTGGCACTGATTGCATAGTTAGAAATTTCAATACCTGCGTTTTCTGCCTGTTGACGAATTGCATGAATCAAATCAGGGTCATCATCCAAGCTAAAGCCCATCGGAACAATTTCAATATGTTCCCCGCCTTGGTCTGCTATCCACTGAATCGCTTCCAAAATATCAATCTCTTTCGACTGCAATGCCGAAAATAAACTATAAGAGCTTAAACCGAGTTTCATATTTGCTCACCTCAGTAAATAGAATGAATAGGCTTGTATATCTTAACGTCCTCATAAGCCTTGTTAAATCCGCTAAATTGGTATTTTCTCTGCTTGATCATTTACCAGCTTACTAATAAATCCTGTCACCTTAGAATCCATTTGGCTTACCTTTATACCCTATTATTAATCACTTATTTTCTATTAATAGAGACCGCTTGTTTTAATTTGTTAGATAGGTAAGCCGCCTGAACAACTTCCAATGTACGAAGCCCATCTTCTCCTGTAATGGATGGACGCCGCTTACTTTTCACACAATCAATGAAATCATTTACAAGACCAAGATCCATGTCATCTCCCCAGCCAATATGCTGAACTTTTTTCTGCTGATCATTATATAAGACGAGATGCTGTTTAAAGGCATCAAGTGAGATCGTTCCTTTTGTTCCGACTATCTCCATTTTCACATCCCCCCATGTCGGGAATGTACTCGGTCGAGACCAACTAGGATCAATTGTTACTATCGTACCTGACTCTAGTTCCAATGTGACAATACCGCAATCTTCTACATTAATTTCATAAAACCTTGTATCAAGTTCTGCATACACTTGTTTCACTTCATCGTCTTGTATCCACCGGATCAAATCCATCACATGAACAATATGATCAACAGCTGCTCCCCCACCTGATCGTTCTTTATCTATAAACCAACCTCCAGGCATTTGCCCGTGATTCGTTGCCTGAATCGCAACAATTTCTCCTAGTGCCCCCGATCGAACCACTTCTCTTACGTTTTGTACAGCAGGAACAAACCGCACGGGAAAGGCTACTTGCAAGATGACTCCCTCTTCCTCGCAAACTCGAATCATTTCCTTCGCATCATTTATTTCTGTTGAAATTGGTTTTTCACATAAAATATGTTTTTTCATCCTTGCTGCTTCTATAACATGGTTTTTATGGTTAACGTTTTCTGAGCAAATGACTACCGAGTCAATACCTGTTTCGAGAAAGCTAGTCAGATTAGAATAATACTCACAACGAAAACGTTCTGCCATTCTACTTCCTCTTTCTATATCCTCATCCCAAATAGCCGTTAGCTCAACATCTGGATGATCAGATAAATGATTGGCATAACTCACAGCATGCATATGGGCAAAACTAATGATCCCTATCTTCATTTCAAGACACCTCCCTTTTTGAGTTCTACGGGTTGTCCTGATTGTGCCGAATACATTACACATTCCGCTACTGTAATTGCTTTAATTGCATCCATTGATGTAACAATAGGCGTAATCCCATTTTCGATGCAGTCAACAAAATGTTGAAGTTGCTTTTCAAGAGGTGTTTGCCTAACAACGTAGCCAGGAACTGCAACCCTTTCCTGTCCTACTTTTTCCTCATCAAATAGTTCTAATAAAATTGGTTCATGATCACGGCTTTGATACGTAATCATCCCGTTGCTTCCTGCTAATTCGAAAGAACTTGTAAACCTTTTCGATCCCCATGATACCTCTAGATGAGCGATTACTCCCGATTCAAATCGTAGTGTGATTAGTGCATATTCAAGATTCTCTCGTTTGATCTGCTTCGCCATAACGCGCTCAACTTCACCGAATGTCCAACGGAGCCAATCAATATCATGAATACCCAAATCTAATACAATACCGCCGCTTTTGGATTCATCGTTATACCAATCATCACGGCCTTTTGGATAAGGACCACTTCTTGACAGTCTCATAATACCAGGTTGTCCAATCGCATTACTTAACACTTGCTTTCTCGCTTCAATGTATTCAGGAGAAAATCGTAGTACATGTCCAACACAAAGAGGAACATTATATTGCTCACATATATCGACCATTTTTCTCGCCACTTTAGAATTTACTGCTAATGGTTTTTCACAAATAACCGCTTTCCCCGCTTGTGCTGCAATCTGAACCACTTCTTCATGAAGATGCGTCGGGACACAAACGTCAACAATATCAATTGGTAGTTGCCGAAGTGCTTCTTCTAAATCATCGAAGCCTTTAACATTATACTGTGTAGCAAGATGGGTTGTGTTTTGTTTGGTTCGACCAACGACAGCAACCACTTCGCATCCATTCACATTTACCCATTCTTCCAAATGCATAGTTCCCATTGTACCTGTACCAACAACAGCCACTCTACTCATCTTTTTCACACCTCATTTTTCATTTACTTGGCATTAACAAACGGCAGAAGCTGACATAAATTCCGATAAATGAATCGCCTGACCTGTTTCACTCGATGTATTCGCAGCTAATGTGACAGCTAACGTTTTCACCGCTTCTTCATAAGGAGCTAACACTAATTCCTTTTTGTTAAAACGAACAGCATCAATAAATGCACGATCTTGTTCTCCGTAAAAATCCAATTTAGATTTATAGGAAATGGTTGTGTCTTTATCAATGATGTGTAAAGTTGTATTATCGAGTACTACTCTAAAATCCCGCCCTAAAATTTCTAATCCGGAATAATGATCTGCCTGTGTAAAAGAAGAAACAAGATGTCCAATCGCACCTGATGCAAACGTTAAATTTACCGATGTCACATCTGGTATATCGATATCTGGAATATCACCCATCACTTGTAAGGCCATATTTGCATAAACAGTATTCACATCCCCTGCTAAATAACGGATTAAATCAAGCGTGTGCGTTGATTGTTCCACTAATTGCCCACCCGACTTATCCATTACGCGATACCAAGGCGTTTGCACAAATGATGTAATATAATGACCACGTACCATTGCTATTTGCTTATCTTGTAAGTACTCTTTCGCTTTTGAAATCGTATCCAAATAACGTAAGCAATAACCCGATGCGCATATAACCCCAGCTTCCTTAATTGCTTTTGCTTTCGCTTTTACATTTTCCATCTCAAGTCCCAGTGGTTTTTCAACCAGTAAATGAATCCCACGTGCAGCTGCTTTTTCTTCAATATTCCCGTGCGCAAAAGGCGGGACACAAATAAATAGTGCGTCTATTTTTTCATTTTCGAGCATTTCATCTACATCGGTATAACTATTTGCTCCATACTGCTCTCCCACTTGCTTTACTCTCTCGGCGGAAATATCGCATACCGCTACAATTGTTGCATGTTCATTTTTGTTGATATGTTCTAAGTGCACCGCAGCAATTCCACCGACTCCAATAAATCCAACTTTTACGTTTGCCATATTATTTCTCCCCCTATATTCTTTGTATTGTTAACCCTATTGCTAAAGTTACATCTGTGTCGCGCTATGTGTTCCAAACGTACTTGGCGAAATAGCAGAACCTCTTAAAATAGCATCCATGGATCTAGAAGTATTATAGATAATTTGTGTGGAATGGTGTGTATACGCTGGAATCATTTCTGCTGTAACATAGTTGCTATAACCAATCTCACGAAGTGCAGCAATGACTGCTGGATAATTTACATCTCCCGCAAGTAGATCTACGAAACCTGCAAGCCCGCCCACTTCACGACGATAATCTTTTAAGTGCACTTTTTTAATCCGTTCCCCTAAGATTTGGATCCAATGTTCTGGATACCCTGAATACACGACGTTACCAACATCGAAATAAGATCCAACATATTCCGACCCAATAGTATCAATAAAACTCCTCATTTCTAGTGGCGACAGTAAGAATTTATTCCATACATTCTCGATACCTATGTTGACTCCTGATGCTTTAGCGTCATTAGATAATTCTTGCATCGCTTCAACTGCAAACTCATAAGCCTTTTCGTAATTGACAACTTTGTCATTCGATTGAAGATCTGCATTGACACCCCCTGGGATTACCAGAATAGTGTCGACTTCAAATGCCGCTGCAAGTTCTAACTGCCTTTTACAAATATCGATTGCCTTCTGACGCATTTTGGCATCTCCACTTGTCATAGAATAGGACCAATACAATCCCGTCGCAAACCCACAAATTTCAAGCCCTATATCATCCATCAAAGCACGGATTTCTCTAATTTTTTCATCACTAGTTTGCAGTCCCAATTCACCTGTTTCAGTTAATGCCAATTCAATCCCATCAAAGCCTGCATCTTTAGCAATGCGGCTACATTCAGAGATTGGCATGCCCTCTGGAAAAGACCAAATATTTATACCTTTTTTCATTTTAAATGCCTCCCTAATAACCGTTTCATTTCATAAATAAATACATATTCAGCAATCTCACTTTTTTTCAATATAACTGATACCCTCAACTCATGTTTACGCTTACATTCACTAGATCAACTAACGACTTGGATAAAGTTAAACCATAGTACTACTTTTGCACAATACCTACTTTATTGATATTAAGGATTGGGTGTGCTATTAATTAACTAACTACAATTAGTATAACAACCTTTTATAGAAAAAATTTAGAGGAAGGAGAGTTATTTTTGTACAATCCCGACTTAATTTTTCCCAGACGACAGTATGCTTCTTTCAGTGAATGGTCACCAAACATTCATTATGCACAATTTCAAAAGCTTCCTCTTGGTCAACTACCAGAAAGACGCATCTACGATTTCGAATTACTGTATGTCCAACAAGGTGAAGCTGCAACAATACTCGGCGGTAAACGATATCCCCTATCTTCTGGACAAATGATTTTCATACCTGCAGGCGTTTATCATCAAAATGAGGTGATTTCATCTCCAAATGCACAATTTCTTGGGATTCACTTTGACTTTTTTGGTGATTTGGATATTCAGACTGAATCAGATATCGTCGTTAGTGAGGCAGCTGTACAATTGGACAAATTCGGGATTGAAGCCATTGCGGAATCATTTGCTCCACTTTCGACTAATCCGTTATACACCCCCTCATTATCATGTGTTCAATTGATGAAACAGCTTGTGCATGAATTTACGATGCGTCCTCTCGGTTACACCTTGATTTGCAAAGCACTTTTGCTAAATATTCTTGGACTATTGCTACGCACGCAAACAGAATATAATCCGTCTCATTTTCCATTGCACGGCGATCGAATCCTTCAATTAATGGCATTAATTGAAGAAAGTCCCTCCGAACCTTGGACCAATCAAATGCTCGCAAAACAATTAAACATGAACGATGACCATATGAGTAAAATATTCAAAAAGATTGCAGGCATGCCGCCTGGTGAATATGTACAGATGATTCGTCTCCGTAAAGCAAGGCTACTATTACGTGAAACCAACCTTTCAATAGAAGAAGTTGGGAGAGAAATTGGTTATGCCGACATTCATTACTTTAGTCGTCTCTTCCGAAAATATGAAGGAATTCCTCCAAGTAAATATCGCAATCTATCACGCATTTTATAGATCCATGTGAAGCCATGAGAGAACTTTACGTTCGACTTTCTTTTCTTCAGATATTTCTAAAACCATTACGAGCCAGATTTGCATATTTACGCGCCAGTTTAATATTTTCCATTTCCTTCGCCAAGCCTCTAATTATCATAAAAAACAAGCGATGCCCTTCAGCTCACTTGGGCCAAAGGGCATTGCTTGATCTTAGATGTCGTATAAGTATATAAGATCTGAACCATAAATGATTCCTTCTACCTCTATTAAAGGTTACTTCCCTGTATTAAAACAAGAAAACTCTAAAATCTTCGGTGTTTTTATTGATTCAGACGCAACTAATTTTAAAGCATTTGTACGTATCGATCCTAATTCATCAATTTTTTTATGCCCGATTGCTGATCCGTTAGCCACGTTATGCCAGGTGCCACTTTGCCAAGCTTGAATCTCATATTTTCTTATTCGTTCACCAAATTGGATATCTTCCTTTAGGATTACATGATCGATATCCAGTACAGATGGTAATTCCAAAATCAGTTCAGTTCCTTCTCCAGTACAAACGGCAAGCGGATTTGAAAATCTATTTTTTATTTCATTACCGAATTCTAGTACTCTATCTGCATCAAGTTTAGGTATTAATCCCCTATTATCAGGTGCCACATTTAATAATAAATTCGTCCCATGCCCAACTGAATGGTAGTAGATATCAAGTAATTCGTCGATGGAGAGAAGGCTATCTTCATCGTTAGGATGCCAAAACCAATGATTTTTCCTGATCGGAACGTCACACTCAGCTGGAATCCATTCAGGTGTTCCAGGCAGCCAGTTTACTTCTTCATTAGTGAACATGCTTGTTCTCGATTTTCCCTTTGAATTCCAGCATGGATAAGGTGCCACACCGTCTTCATTCCCTACCCATCGAATAGTCGGCTGTCCCATGTTAAATATCATCGCATCAGGTTGATTTTCTTTCACAACTCCTATAATTCGTGCCCAATCGTACTCTCTCCCTTCAGAACCAGCACCATCGAACCAGACCTCAGCAATAGGCCCGTACCCTGTCAAAAGTTCAGTTAGTTGACGGCAATAGAAATCATCATATGCCTGCTTGTCCTGGTAACAAGGTTCATGGCGATCCCATGGTGACAAATAGATCCCCAAAAGGATCCCTTCTTCCTGACAAGCTTCTGCACATTCTCGGACAATATCACCTTGACCATTTTTCCACGGACTATTCTTAACTGAATAGTCCGTTGTTTCTGTTGGCCAAAGGCAATATCCATCATGATGCTTAGCAGTAAGTATAAAGTATTTAAATCCTGCCTTTTTGGCAAGTTTTACCCATTGTCTTGCATCCAGTTCTTTCGGATTAAATAGGCTTGGTGAATCCGTGCCCTCTCCCCATTCTTGATTGCAAAAGGTATTAATTCCGAAGTGGACAAACATCCCTAACTCAAGATTTTGCCATGCAATTTGCTGTTCTGTCGGTACTGCAATCTTTGTTTCAACCATCTATTAAAACCACCTAACGGTTTAGATTTCATATCTAAATTGAAACCTTTTTTTAAACAATCAAAATATAGTTTTAATCACTTAATTTCTCTTCCAGATAATTTCCAAATCAAAATGCATTGTTCAGTTTATCCTTCAATAATTTCTTTTTTATAAAAATTCAACTACATTGAAATGCAGTGACACTTTCCGAAAAGATTATCCTAAAACTGGCGTATCAACAAATGTTACACCTTGTTTATGGTTGTGTAATTCTAATAAAATAATCTCATTTTCTCCTTCATGCAAGAATGGTGCTGGTACATAAAGTGTTTGTTGCGGACCAATCTCCCAGTATCGACCAAGATTGTGGCCATTCACAAATACGACTCCTTTTGTCCAGTTCGACACATCTATGAAAGTATCGGCCACCTCATTAACTGTCAAAATACCTCGGTGAAAATAGGGATGATTTTCTTTCGTTTCACAATTGGAAAACTGCAAATGATTGATTTCATTTAATGGGATTGGGTAAACCGTCCAATCAAATAAAAATTGGTTCCCCATTCTTACCCCTTCTGTTATCCCTTTAAAATCGACAAGGAATGGACCATAATTAATGCGTCCCATATTCTCGACAATAATTTGCAACGTTGTCTCTTCCTCAGTAATATCAACATCTATCCGGGATTCACCACTAATTCGGTCGACTAACCCAACATACTTGCCATTCAAATAGACTTGTCCACGATCATGGACATTTTGAACGGTCATGGATTGTTTACCGTAAGCTCCTTTAATGACTGTTTCATAAACGATAAATCCATAGTCCTGGCCATAATACTCCATCGATAAAGGAGCTTGGCTATGCTGTGGAGTAGAAAGATGATTCAATGAATCTAACAATGCAACACGCTCCGTAAATTGGACTTCACCGTATTGTTTCTTCGCTATGCTTGGCGGTAATTTCATCTCTGGCAAATCAACATATTTTTCAAAAACCTTCCGGACAGCAAAGAATTTTTCTGTAACATCTCCCGATTCCGTCAATACTCCATCATAATCATAACTAGTTATGGTAGGCTGATAGATGGCCTCATTATAGTTTGCACCATTATAAAAGCCAAAATTCGTCCCACCATGTGCCATATAGAAATTAACAGATCCATTTTGTTGTAATATCTCCTCTAACGCCTCCACAACATTGTCCGAGGATCTTGTATGGTGCTCCTCCCCCCAATGATCAAACCAGCCATGCCAAAATTCCATACACATTAATGGAGCTTTCGGCTGATAAAGCTTTAATTGTTCAAATGCCGACTTCGCTCGCGATCCAAAATTCACGGTTTCGAGCACATCTTCAATCATTCCACCATTTAGCATACTGTGATCAGGACCATCAGATGTGAAGATCAGTTCATCACCTATTCTTTTTTTGATATCGTCACGCATATATTTTAAGTATTTTTGATCATTCCCAAAGCTCCCATATTCATTTTCTACTTGTATGGCAATAATGGGTCCGCCATTTGAACGTAATAATGGTTGCAAGCGCTTAAATAGCACATTGAAATACGCCTCTACTTTTTCTAAATATGGCTCATTGTAACAACGTAATTTGATGTTCGGAACTGTCATGAGCCAATATGGTAATCCACCAAATTCCCACTCTGCACATATATAAGGACCAGGTCTAACAATGACATGAAGGCCGACCTTCTCAGCGGTTTTAACAAAACGTTCAATGTCTGCAATGTCCTCAAAAACAAATTTCCCTTCTTCTGGTTCATGTATATTCCATGCAACATAGGTTTCTACTGTATTAAATCCACATTCTCTCAGTTTGATAAGTCGATCTTCCCAGTATTCAGGTACTGTTCTAAAATAATGCATCGCACCACTTAATAATAAAATTTCTTTACCATCCATTAAAAATGATTTTTCATTAAACGTTAACATTGACAATTTCTCCTTCTTCTAAAGTTATATATGCCTATCTTTAAACTTTTACCGTCTCTTTTAATGCCTGTTGAAAGAGACTCTGACACTTTTGGTTTTTAACCATTTCAAGAGAAATCAACCGTCTACCGCTTCTATTCTTTTATCTTCTTCGCAAACGATGATCGAATCCTCTGATTTAAATGTAAAAAGATTATCCGATTTACATTTCACATCCAATTTACGAATCAACATCCGATCCCATGATATCAATACCTCAAAGCCTCCGCGAGTGCGAACACCAGATAATGAGTCTTTTAACCATTTCGATGGAAGGGCGGGTAATCATTCAACCATTTCTAAGTCAGAAGCACTGTATTTCTTCACTCTTTCATCTATATCAAGTACCTCTTCTAACTTTCCGTCTCCTAATGAAAATTCAACACTCTTCAAAAGATGTTGGTAGTCTTGAATAGGCTCTTCTTTCAGCTCCTCATAAGAGAATCTCATAGCTTTTGAAAGAATAGCTTCATTTAGGATAAAAGATTCATATAACATTCTCCCATTCTTAAAGAGGATGTTCAAAAAGTCCGGTAAAAAAGCTTGTGATTGCATCAAAGCTCTCTCTGGTCCTCACGTACTATTGCATACGAAAAGGTCTAGAGACGATTACTCGCAGAACTTCTCGGCTCTTTTTATCCTCCTTGTTGAACACGCACTTAAACATTTTATTTTCATCCTAGTTTCATAGTAAATGAATACTGATAGGACTGATTCGAAAATAACGTGAATTCAGGGTGCGTCTTTGCATTCCAGGAATCATCTCCACCAACACCCATTTGCTTATGATTAATACGTAAATACGTTTTTGTTCTCTCTGGCAATTGATATGGATGACCTGCTTCTTGTAGTTCAGCCGCTGAATATCCGCCTGCATTTACCTCTAGTAATGAATCACTTATTACTTGAAGATTTATTCCTAGATTATTATTAATTTCAAAAGAGCGAATGCCAGTTTTATTCCCATTCTCCTGTGGTTTTATATATGGTACAAATTCGTTCGTTACTGTGGAAACGTAACGTCCTACCTTTGCACCCTTCTCACGGTCCCAATGATTTTCATGAGGACCCTTCCCGTACCATACAATATTTTCAAATGATTTAACTAATGGAACGAGCATCCCGATTTCCGGAATTTCTGGCAGGGCCTTATTTGGAATCAGTTCAAAATGAACTCGAATCTCGCCATCTCCAGTGATTTCATAATCAATATTACATAATGAAGTTGGAGATGTTTGTAATTCAAAAACTGTCTTTACGCTTACGATTTTGTCTGTGTTTTTCACTACATCTAACTGCTGTAATCTAGCCTTTTCACCTGCATGTTCCCATATAGCAGCACGCTGATCTAATTTATTGCCTCGATCATTATCGGTAAGCGCTCTCCAAAAATTCGGTACAATTGAATCCGCTAATACATCGATTCCATCTTTCCTTAACGAAGTAATCAACCCTGTTGATTTACTTATGACAAGATCAAATGCTTCACCTTTCAATTGTAATTCTTCATTCGTTTCCTCAATTGTTTGGAACGACTGACTCGGTTCTAATTGTTTTAAGCTCCTATCTGATAGGACAAATTGATCAAATGCAATTTCATAGCCTTTTTCAGCCCATAGTTGATCCTTTATTAAATGGAAGCTAACAGTTAAGATATATTCACCGTCGTCTTTCTCAAATTTCGTCATTACATCATTTAAATCAATGATCTTTGAAGTTAATGCTTCACAGGAAAAGTTTACTTGATCACTTCCAATCTCTTCCCCATCTCTAAGCATCGTCCATCTTAATTCATATTCATTGATATTTGTAAAAAGATGTTTATTCACAATAGTACATATGCCGTTTTCAAAATGAACATCAATCGGTTGATAGCATTTCTTCACCTCAAATATCTTCGGTGTTAATGAGCCATCAGCAAACACGAGACCGTTTCCTGAGAAATTACCGTCATGTGGTGATTCACCAAAATCGCCACCATACGCTAAATATAAGTCTCCTGTTTCAGCAGTCGTTTGAATGGCTTGATCTTTAAAGTCCCAAATAAAACCGCCTTGTAAAATCGGATATTTATTAAATAAATTCGTATATTGATACAAATTCCCTACAGAGTTCCCCATTGCATGTGCATATTCACAAACGATATAAGGCTTTGCAGGAACATCGCTCTTCTCTGCATTCAGCGCATACTCTTCCAATTTCAATGGATGTTCATACATCATACTTTCAATTTCCGAAGCCTCACTAGACGGACGATAATGCGCTACACCTTCGTAGTGAATAAGGCGAGTTGGATCTTCCTTTTTCATATGTTCTTTCATTTTAATAAAATTACTTCCACCGAATGACTCATTGCCCAACGACCAAATAACGATAGAGGGGTGATTCTTATCGCGATGCAGCATGGAATGACATCGATCAATAACATTTGCCGTCCACTCCTCTTTATCCCCAGGGATCGCATCATTAATTTCTGTTTGTCCGTAGCTCCATGAACCGTGTGTCTCTAAATTTGTCTCATCTATAACATATAAGCCGTATTGATCACATAATTCATAAAAGTATGGGTGGTTCGGATAATGTGACGTTCTAACCGCATTAATATTATGCCTTTTCATTGTGATAACATCTTGAAGCATGTCTTCCTTCGTAATAGATCGGCCTCTAAGATGTGAAAACTCATGGCGATTCACTCCGTTAAACAGCACTCTCTTCCCATTTATCAACATAAGGCCTTCTTTAATTTCAATTTTCCGAAAACCGATTTTACAGCTCTGTGCTTCCAATATCGTCCCGTCCATACTCTTTACAGCAATAACAAATGAGTATAGTGTTGGTTGTTCAGCACTCCAAAGGGAAGGAGAGATTATTTTTTTCTCAAATCGTAGCTCCGCTTCCTCCTTTCCTTGTAAATAATTTTCTACGACTAGCTCATTACAAATTATTTGACCATCTTGATCATATAAATATGCTTCAATTGTTACAGGCTCTTGGGACGAGCAAGTATAATTAGATACCTTCATGTTGATTAGAAGGTCTGCATTCTCATACTGTTCGTACAAAATAATCAGAAACGTGAACGACAGGTGTCGTATATAGATAAACATCTCTAAAGATTCCACTTAAACGCCAAAAATCCTGATCCTCCAACCAGCTTGCATCACTCCAACGATAAACCTCAACCGCTAGCTTATTAGATCCTTCTAGTAAATAAGAAGAGATATCAAACTCACTAGGTGTAAAACTATCTTCACCGTACCCTACCAAATCTCCATTGATCCATACGTAAAAAGCAGATTCTACTCCTGCAAAGTGAATATATACAGGTTGATTTTCCCACTCTTTCGGGATATCAAAATACGTAATGTATTGGCCGACTGGGTTATATTTGGTTGGAGCAAAGGGCGCTTTTATCGCTTCTTGTTCTTCCCACGGATAACGAACATTCGTGTACTGCGGATAATCATAGCCTTGAAATTGCCAATGGGATGGCACTTGAATCTGTTTCATCGAACTTTCATTAAAGCCGACTTGATAAAAATCTTGACTTTTACTTTCAGGATTCTTTGAAAAGTAAAATTTCCATTCACCATTCAATAGTTTACAGTTTGATGACTCCATACGATCTATAGATCGTGCATCTTCAATCGTCGGAAACGGCATACTTGTAGCGTGAGCAGGCAAACGATTTAGTTGAAAAATTTCCGGATTATTATTCCATTCTGGATAGCCATTACTTGGCGGTGTATATGCAAACCTCTCTTTACTCTTAAATATGGTCGTATTCAATTCAGTTTCCCTCACTATCATATATATTTTTTCATTATTTGTTCTCGTGTATCTCGTTCAAAATACAAAGTTTCCAATTCTTCATTTTTTCTATCAATAAGGTCTCTCGTTTGATTCAACGGGTTTTTACTATTCTCTGTTGCATTTTCTTTGATTTCAAAAATACTTACTTGATAAATGATGTAACTCGTAACTAGTGGAAGAACAAGAATTAATATATATGATAGCAATAACTTTCCGAAAACGTTTACCTTTTTCGGAATAGTCGAACACAAAAGACACCTTTCCTCTTCTATGTTATCGCTAACAATTTTTATTATCCTTATTATTCAGAAGTAACTTTTTCACCGCTCTACAATTTAGGAAAAACTCTGTATTTATGAACTACACTTCTTTTTTATGAATTCTTACTCACCTTTACTATTAAACATGTAACATATGTAATAACAGGGCTCTATGAAAAAATCTCTTAGGAATGTTTGCATTTTTCAGTCATCAAGAAGATCAACGAAGTCTTTCACCCCGTCCAGCCGTTCAGTATTTGCCATGACAACCAATAGAAGGGGTTCTCCTTTTGTAACGATTGAGGATAGATAAGGGATATTTGAAACATCAATTCCGGTTATCGTTGCCGGGTCTTTAACCGAAGGATATTTTCTTATTTTCCAATCATCAAACACATGAAAATTACTCAAATCATATAAGTTACCATCTTCATTAAATTGTTGAAAGACTTCCTTATCTACAAGAAGAACATCCACTTCTTTCGCTGCTATTTCAGCCGCTAGCTTTTGGAATTTTAATACTGCTTCTGAATTATTCGGAATATCGCTCGTATTTATTGCCTGAACGGATAGCTTCTCTTTATTATGATCCAGTAATACTTTTTCTAGCTCATTTCGTAATTCTTTTGCTTGGTCATCGATAATATTATCTTTAACAATATGAATTGATAACAATTCTTTTTGTTGATTGGTAAAAGTATTGAAGCCCATCGCAAGAAAACAAAGGACAACAATTACACCAATTACATGAAAAGAATAATAATCAATTACATACTCTATTTTTTCCTTTATTGTTAAAGATCGCAATTGTTCTTTTAACTTTTTCAAGAAACTCTCTCCTTTTTTTGCTTGATTATATCATACATACAATTAACATTATAAAGCGCTTTCTTACAAAAATACACAACCATTAAGAATTCTCTTAAAAATTCATTCAGACTTCAAAATCTATTATCCGCAATCACTATAGCGTCAAAATAATTCCTTCCATCTTTTCGTAGTCAAATCCTACTATTTCCTATCAATCTTCTGCTTTTATTTCATTGTATGTAAACCTAGCATTTGTTACGATATTATTAATTGTCAGTTATTTGGTTATGATTGGGGTGATGAGAATTTTTAGCATAGACGGTCATTTATATCGAGTAGGTATGTGGTTATATAATTTCATGTATTTAAACATCTTATTTATACTATGTTGTATCCCTATTATTACGATTTTCCCAGCACTCGCTGCACTTTTTGGGGTAGTACGACAGTGGAGACAACGTAAAGAGGTAGCTGTTTTTTCTCAATTCAAGACAATGTTTATGGAAAATTGGAAGCAAAGTTATATCGTCGGCATTTTTTTCGCATTAATCAGTTCATTATTAACATTTAATTTCTTCTTTTTATCTCAAATGACTTCACCATACAGAATTGTCATTTTTGTTGTTACATTAGGTATGAGCTTTTTGTTCATTCTATCCTTTTTAAGCATTTATCCACTTATGGTCAATATGATCATAACATTCAAACGTTTATGTATTTCTAGCCTACAAGTCGGTTTATACAAAATACATTTAACGATCTTTTGTATGATTGTTCTTGGTGCATGGACGATTCTATCATTGCGCTTCTCATTTTTGATTTTCTTTTTCTTTTTTAGCGTTTCTGCATATCTTATTTACTGGATCGCTGATCTTAAATTTGCAAAGTTAATTCCGCAAGAGGGTTCTGAAAGCTAGGTCAACTACCCACCACTTAGATTCTAGCGAATCTTGAAGTGGGGGCTTTTAAAAAGCCTTTGGTTGTCTAGCCTAATTTTTACGGAAACTACGTTGGGATGGCGATCACACCCTCGGATGATTCCCTAGTCCGTTGCTCTGTGTAGGCTCTGTAATAGTTCTGAATGGGAAGGAACGGTCAACCTAGCTTGGCGGTTTTACCGCAAATCCATTCCAACATTGGCGAAGGGAAACGAACTCCAAAAGGAGGGAATACGTCATGTTCGTATTCACACTTAATAAGCATGGGGAAGCCTTAATGCCATGCAAACCGAGAAAAGCGAGGCTCTTACTCAAACGAAAGAAAGCAAAAATCGTAAGTTATCAACCATTTACGATCCAACTTATATATGGAAGTAGTGGCTATAAACAAGCGATTCATGTTGGGATCGATTTAGGTGCTAAACACACAGGGTTAGCGGTTACGACCCGTGACAAGGTACTTGCCAAAGGAGAGATAGAAGTACGTCAAGATGTTAAGAGTTTACTAGAAACAAGACGTATGTATCGAAGAAGTAGACGTAATCGAAAATGCCGATATCGAAAGCCACGATTTGACAACCGTAAGCGTCACGAAAATTGGCTACCGCCAAGTATACAATGTCGATTAGATAACACGTTTCACTGGATCGATACGTTTTTATCTCTTGTACCAAATTCTGTGTTAACGATCGAAGTGGGGAAATTCGATATTCAGAAGATGATGAATCCGGAGATACAAGGTGAAGCGTATCAGCAAGGGCAAACACTTGGCTATCATGATGTCCGTTACTTTGTATTCGCAAGGGACCATTATACATGTCAAGTGTGTAAGAAAAAGGGCGGTATTCTGAATACACATCATATTGTTTATCGTTCACATGGAGGAAGTGATCGAGCTGATAATTTAATTACAGTATGTACAGATTGCCATACGCATGAGAATCATCAAAAGGGTGCAATATTGTGGAAGTGGATGGAAGAAGGCAAAAAATTACCTTCATACAAAGAGGGGACGTTTATGAATATCTTCCGTAAACGAGTATTTACAAAGTATCCGAAGGCTAACGTAACGTATGGATCAGTCACTACACCACGAAGGAAAGAGTTAGGATTAGAAAAAACTCATGCGAATGATGCGGTTGCGATCAGTAGAATAGAAACGATTCAGCAAATGAGTGATTCTGTCTTCTTCATCAAGCAATTTCGTAAGAAAAAACGTTCGTTGCATGAGGCCACAGCTAGAAAAGGTCGGAAGACGAAGAATATCGAGAGCAAGCGAAACAAAAAGAATGTGAAACAACTGAAAGGATTTTATCTGAATGATCGAGTACGAGTGTATGAGCGAATTGGATATATTACAGGCTTTACGGGAACAGGTATGGCATATGTCAAAGGTATTCACGGGAGCTACATCACGAAGCCTAATAAGTCGTACAAACAGGTTAATCTAAACGATTGCGAGTTTCTCAATCACAATAATAACTGGCAATATGTCGAAAATCTTTCGGCTAACGTCTAACCGAAATTCATCCCCTCCCTACTCATTTTGTTCCTTGAGGAAGGGGACTTCTTTCGGGAAGCTAGTTAAACAAAAGGTTGTTAAGATGAAGAATTCTAACAACCTTTTGTTATCTAAAAATTCTTTATTTACTTCCGTATTATGGTAACTAAAACAGAATTTTTTCCTAAATATAACTTAAAGTGCGTGTTCAAAAAAGGCCATAATGCCCTATCAAAAGGACTTCAATCTTGTAATAATCCGGGAGAGAGGCAGACTGCTCCCTCCTTTTTGAACACGCACTTATAATCGGACTATTTTCTTCGTTTCATTCGATTCTAAGGCTCCTAGGATGACGTTTAGCGATTTCATTCCTTCCAATCCATTGATGAGTGGCTCTTTATCTTCATTAATACTGATGATAAATTGACTGATCACCTGTGTATCATGCTGGCCGCCCGATTCATTCGATTGAATTTTTCCTAATCTCAGATTTTCAATTTGCCCAGTAGCTCGTTGAATAATCAAAGAAAACTCAGGGTCATCCTCTAGCCTTAATATGGCTTTTTCACCATAAATAATCGTCGAGTTATCTTCTTGTACATAAGCCCAACTTGCCGCTAGTGTCCCAATAATTCCGCTTTCTGTCTGCAAAATAAAGGTGGCATTATCGTCTACATCGCTATTTTCCTTCGCACTACTTTTAACAAATGCTGCTACTTCCACGAATTCTTCATCCAATAGATAGCGAAGCAAGTCTGTTTTATGAACCCCTAAATCACCCATTGCCCCGATAAATGCTTGATCTTTCTTAAAAAACCAGCTAGCTTTACCATCAGCACTCCATGACTCTGGACCTGCATGACCAAATGCTGAACGAAAGCTATAGACTTTCCCTATTTCTCCGCTTGCGATGATCTCCCTCGCTATTTGATGGGAATCTACAAAACGCTGATTATGGGCGATCATTAATTTCTTACCGGCTTTGGTTGCTGCAGCAATCATCTTCTCTGCTTCTTCACGTGATGTCGCCATCGGTTTTTCACAAAGAACATGCTTCCCAGCTTCTAAAGCAGCAATGGTCATTGGAGCATGAAGATAGTTTGGGGTACAAATACTAACAGCATCAATACTAGGATTATTCAGTAGCTCAATAAAATCAGTATATGCCTTTGCTTCATATATTTCCGCTAACTCTTGAGCCCGTTCCTCTACAATGTCGCAAACTGCTATGATTTCTACAGAATTATTCAGTTTATATTCTGGTAGGTGGCGGTTCTTTGCAATACTGCCACAACCGATTACACCAATTTTTAATAGACTCATCATTCTCTCTCCCTTTCAATTTGTCTTCTCTTATTTTTTCCCAGATATGGATTCCAACGCTTGTGCATTTCCGTAAACAGGACGAGCGCGTTCTACCGGCTTAACCCACTCAACAGCATTCGTAATCACTCGCTGAATATCAGGGTGATGATAGGTAGGATATGTTTCATGACCAGGTCGGAAGTAAAAAATCTTCCCGTTTCCACGACGGTATGTACATCCACTTCGGAATACTTCTCCACCTTCGAACCAGCTCATAAACAGCAGTTCATCTGGTGCCGGAATATCGAAATGCTCCCCATACATCTCTTCTTTTTCAAGCTCAATATACTCTCCAATACCTTGTGTAATTGGGTGGCTTGGATCAAGGACCCATAAACGTTCCTTCTCATCCGCCACACGCCATTTTAAATCGCAAGAGGTCCCCATAAGTTTTTTAAACACTTTCGAAAAATGGCCAGAATGTAGTACGATTAACCCCATTCCATTAAGAACACGCTCGTACACCTTTTCTACGACTTCATTAGATACCTCGTCATGCGCTGTATGTCCCCACCAAATTAAAACATCCGTTTCCAAAAGAACATGATCCGGTAATCCATGCTCCTCTTCATCAAGCGTTGCGGTCGTAACATCTCGAGTCTCACTCTTCAAAAAAGACGCAATAGCTTGATGAATCCCCTCAGGATACATGTCAGCCACGATCGGGTTGCTTTTTTCGTGACGATATTCGTTCCAAACAACTACCTTCATTTTCATCTACTCCTTCGTCCTGTCTAACTTTTTTCTTGATTAAAGATAAAAAGGAAACTCCTATTATTTCACCGCTCCATCTGCAATTCCTTTAATGATTTGTTTTTGGGCAAAGAAATACCCAATGATAACAGGCAAAATGGAAATCGATAATCCGGCCAGCGCAAGATGCCATTGTTTCGTATATTGCCCAAAGAAGAAGAATAATTGAAGCGGAATGGTTTCCGTCCCATTTCCTCCAATGACTAGGGATGGTAATAGATAATCATTCCAAATCCAAATTACATTTAATACTCCGACCGTTACCGACATCGGTTTTAATAGTGGAAAAATAATGTACCAAAAAGTTTGAAATTTATTACAACCATCAATTTTTGCTGCATCATCTAACGATTCCGGAATCCCTTTTAATGCCCCGTGATAAAGGAATATGGATAGACTCGCTCCAAATCCTAAATACATGAAAATCAAACTGCTACGGTTCAGCATATCAAGTTGACCAAACTGTGATACGAGCGGAATCATAACCGCTTGGAAAGGAATCAGCATAGCAGCTACAAACATAAAGAAAATCACCGTGCTAAGCTTGCTCTTATTCCTTGATAATGCATACGCTGCCATCGCTGAACAAATAATAATAATTAATGTGCTGACAGTCGTAATGAACAATGAATTACCAAAAGCTTTAATAAAGCCAAGTTGTACAAACGCTTGCACAAAGTTGTCCCATGTCCATTCTTCAGGTAGCCCAAGCGTATCTGCGAAGATATCACGTTTTGTTTTGAATGCATTGACCACCATTAAGTAAAATGGCACAAGCCACATAATTGCTAAAAGGATTCCGATAATTTCCAGAAGGAGGAGTCTGCGGTTTTTGAACATTATAATTCAACCTCCTTTTTCTTGTTGTAGTACACTTGCAGTAAGGAAATGGCCGCGACTGTGACAAAGAAGATCATCGCTTTAGATTGTGCATACGCCATTGAATTTTCTGTAAAGGCCGTTTTTACAATATCCATCGCAACCATTTGCGTTGAATTGAATGGCCCACCGTTTGTTAGTGACAAGTTTTGGTCATACATTTTAAACGAATTTGACAATGTAAGAAATAAGCTAACCGTGAATGCCGGCGCAATCATAGGAACTGTAATGTTTCGGAAGCGCTGGAATCTATTCGCTCCATCAATTTGCGACGCCTCAATCAATTCTTCTGGTACCGATTGCAGATAAGCAATATAAATAATCATGACATATCCCGCCATTTGCCAGGATGTCAAAATGACCAGACCCCAAAAACCAGTTTCCGTTGTTGAAAGCCATCCTTGCAAACCCTCAATCCCAATCGACTCGCCTATCGAAGCAAATGCCTTTGTAAAAATGAACTGCCAGATGAATCCTAAAATCAAGCCGCCAATTAAGTTTGGCATAAAGAATACCGTACGCAGAAAACTACTCGTCTTAATATGCTGAGTCACAATTAATGCAAGCCCTAACCCAATAATGTTGATGACTATAATGGCCGCAATAGAAAATTTAATGGTAAACCAGAATGCATCCCCAAACTCTTTATCGTGAAATAATTTGATATAGTTGTCTAATCCAACGAACTTTGAAATACGGAGACCGTCCCAATTCGTAAATGAATAGTATAGACCGGTTAGTAATGGGTAAATCACGACGATAACGATGGCGACGAGCACGGGAGCTAAAAATAGCCAAAATGATAAATCTCGATTTTTCATTTGAAACGCCTCCTTTTTGAAAAGCGTAAGCCGAGACACGCAGAAGTTTTCCTTTCATTCTTTGGGTCCGGGCTACTTGTGACCTCGAGAAGCTAGGCTGCTTACGCTAGATATAAAAGCTGATAACAATACATATATTAGTGTGTGTTTAAAAAGGTGGAGCAGCCCATCCGCATTTAATTACTTGGTCGAATGTCCGCTCCACCACTGAATTGTTTGCCAAATTACTCGAATACCCACTTTGGTAAAGCTTCACTTTTTCCTGTTAGGATTTAGCAAACCGCTTAATCATTTACCGCTTCGAATATCTTCCCAGGCTTTAATATTCTTTTGAACCAATTCATCCCACGTCATTTCTCCCAATACGTAAGCTTGTACGCTTGCTCCGAATTGGTCCTCATTCCAACCAACCGGTGAACCTTGAAATGTCCAGCCAATTGTCTTTCCTTCTGCAGAATACTCATAGATTTCTTTTGATAACGGATCTGCGATTTTCGAAGAATCATATCCTTCATAAGCAGGAATAAATTTAAAGTCTTTTAACACTGCTTGTTTACCAGTATCAGAAGTGTACATCCAATCTAGGAATTTCTTTGCTTCTTCTGCTACTGCGTCATCTACCTTATTGTTAACCGCCCAATAATTCGGTACGCCGACCGGCATTTTTGCTTCACCATTTACAGGAATTGGAATGATACCAATATTCTTTTCTGCTAGCTCTGGATCCATGTCTAAGACGGTGTTATACACCCAGTTACCTTGCTGAATGATGGCTACTTGTTCAAGTGAGAAAAGTTCCTCCACTTGTTGGGAATAATCAAGGCTTGTTGTCGGCTGTACAGAAAACTCATTTTGTAGATCGATCATTTGCTTCAACTGATCACCTTTTGTAAAAGCAACGGTTGGAGATTCATAGGCAGTCATTACGTTTCCACCAAATTCGGAAGCTAAGAAAACGTTGGAAAGGTGGTTACCTGTTACCCATTTTTCCTTAACAGGGAAAGCGAATACCGCTTTGATTTTCAAATCTTTCTTTTTAGCATCCAATTTTTCAACCGCTTCGTTCAACGCTTCATAAGAGGTAAGCTCTTTTGCGTTAATGCCAGCTTCTTTAAAAATACGTTTGTTATAAATAAATCCGTACCCCTCTTGGTTAAATGGTAAGCCAAGTACTTTACCATCTAAAGTTACTCCATCAAGTGTCCCATCCAAAGCTGCTTTTGCTGCCTTTGTGTCGCTTAAATCTGTCAAGCGATCGCCAAATTGTTCAACATCCGTTGGCCCTCCGACATTGAATATGGCCGGCTCTTCTTTAGAAGTAAACTTCGTAATTAAAGATTGCTTATAATCATTTCCGCCCCCTACTGTAGAGATCTTAATCTTCACATCAGGGTTCTCTTCTTCATAAGCCTTCGCCAATTCTTCAAATTGATTCTTGAATTCTACTTTAAATTGGAAAACGTCTAATGTAATCTGATCCCCAGAGGCTTTATCGGATGAAGAGCACCCTGCTAAGAATAACGATGACGCTAATACTGCTGAGGCAATGCCTGTTACCTTCTTCAATTTCAATGAACCCATCCCCTTTTTCATGTATTTCTCACAAAAACAACCAGTGAAACCGTTTGCACAAATGAATAAATAAGTAGATTCGTTTCTCTTAAACGTCCCCCTATCAATCTATCTATTCAAATTGCAGTTTATTCTCCACCATTCTACACTGTATTTTCTGAAAATAAAAGCGTTTTCATTGTAAATTTATATATTTTTCCCCATTCAATGACGAAAAATAGCGAAATGGCTTATTCTTATGTAGCTTTTCTCTCTTTGGAAGAAGGCAGAACTATTCTTGAACAGGTCCCCATTTCGATATAAATAAAAGAGGATGCCGATTTCGTGACCGGTTTGCAAAAAAACTTCTTCTGGTGGAAGCATTCTTGCTTTAAACCCAAATAGATTCTTGAATTTTTTATTATCAATCTTTGCATCACCTGCCGCTACAATTAATAGTGCATTGTCTCCTTCTCCTCAAAACAATATCGTTTTAGCGATACGTGCGGGAATAACTTGAATCGTTGCCGCTGCCTCATCCACTGTTGCGCTTGATGTTTCGAATTCCATCACATCATCCTTGCGATCATACTTTTTAAAATGGGCTCTTACCTTTTCATTGCCAACCAAACTCATCCTCTCAGCTTCAAATTTATTTAAAGGATACACACCTTACAACAGTAAGGCAACTCGAATGACTGATATGCTATCCCTATCCTTTACTTCCGAATATCCCCATTGACGCATCCTACCCAACTAATGTACTATTGATAGTCGAGTGCAAAACTTAGATTACGTGGTTCGCAACCATCCCACGAAAAAAAACTAGGGAGAGATATGTATGAAAACTAAAACGCTAGTCGTTAATGCGATTTTAGCTGCTTTGTATATTGCAGTGTCATTTTTGATTCAACCATTTGGATTTACTAATATTCAATTTCGAGTATCAGAAATGTTTAATCATTTAATCGTATTCAATAAGAAGTATTTTTATGGAATTGTAATGGGAGTCTTTTTAACGAATCTACTATTTTCACCGATGGTGCCGTATGATTTAGTTTTTGGAGTCGGTCAATCTGTGCTTTCGTTATTGATTACCATCTTTGCTGGACGATATATCAAAAACAAACTGGCGTTAATGATGGTGAATACACTTGTGTTTACGTTCACAATGTTTATGATTGCTCTTGAGCTGAATCTCGCATTAAACTTCCCATTCCTATTCACATGGTTCACAACAGCTGTAGGTGAATTTGCTGTCATGTTAGTTGGAATTCCAGTAATTTATGCGATTCATAAACGTATAAATTTTAATAAGCTGTTATAATTTCAAAAGGATTGCCAAAGCAACTTGGCGGTCCTTTTACTTTTTCCCTCTCCAGTTAGCCTTCACCAAATAAAATCCCCCTTCACTTTTCTTGCGTTTCTCCCATATCAATTGCTCCATATGTTAAAATTTAATATGAGGCTTTTCATCCTAAACTTTGCATCAAACAAAGGAGAGCTCCCATGTCAAAATTAATTATATGCATATACATTTTCTGTGGCTTATCCATTCTATTTTTGACAGAATGGTATCTTACTATTACAAATGTCCCCTATCAAAAATTGCTTATGGTTCATAGATTCGAAGGGATTATCTTTATTGTTATTACTGCAGCTATCCTCTATTTTTTTCTAAAAAAGAGAAAAGGCTATACGTTATTAAAAGAGGAACAAGAACGCCTGCAAACTTTGATCCATTCAATGGCTGATTTTGTTAATTTCAAAGATGGACAAGGACGTTGGACTGAGGCCAATAAGTTTGGACTTGAATTATTTCAGCTAGAGCATGTAGATTATAAAGGAAAAAAAGATAGTGAATTAGCTCAATACACTGATTTTTATAAAGATGCATTAGAGTATTGTGAGATTTCAGATGAGGAAACGTGGGTAAACCGGAAAGTTACTCGGTGTGAAGAAATCATCCCAATGCCAGATGGGAATCACAAAACATTTGATACGATAAAAGTTCCTCTTTTTCATGAAGATGGATCACGAAAAGCATTTGTTGTCATCGGAAGGGATATAACGGAACGGGTTAAAGCTGAACAGCATTTATTGCAAAGTCAGCAGCAATATAAATCGCTCTTCGATTATAATCCTGACCCTGTGCTTATGATGGATATAGATGGAGTAATTACGAATATCAATCCGCGCTTTCAAAGTGTAACTTACTGGAGTTCTGACGATATCATCGGTGTTCCAATCATGGATGTATTAGCAAACTCAAATGAAAAAGAGAAATTGCACCAATCATTGGCTGAAGTCATTGAGAATAAAACAGGGATTACACATGGAGACATTTGCATTCTTACAAAACACAAAGAGACCGTGTTACTTTCTTTTACACTCGTTCCAATGCTAATAAATGACCAAATTATCGGTGTCATCGGCTATGCGCAGGATGTAACGCTTATACGTGAAACCGAAGAAATCCTGAGAAAAACTGAAAAATTATCGGTCGTTGGGGAGTTGGCAGCTAGTGTCGCTCACGAAGTCAGAAATCCACTTACTTCTTTAATTGGCTTCGTACAACTGTTAAAATCCAATGAATTAGAATATCAGCATTACTACTCCATTATGTTAAGTGAGTTAGATCGAATTAACTTGATTGTTAGCGAATTGCTCGTCCTTGCCAAACCTCAGGACATGAAGTTTAGTGAGCATAACATCGTGATACTGATGAATGATGTCGTGACATTACTAAAACCTGAAGCGAACTTGAACGGAACTTCCATTTCAATAAAAGGAAACGAGTCCATCCCAATAATACGATGTGAAGCAAACCAATTAAAGCAAGTATTCATCAATATTATTAAGAACTCGATTGAGGCGTCAGCAACATCGGTTTCAATCGAGTTTTCTATGGCCCGTGATCAAGTGACTGTTAATGTCAAGGATAATGGTCAAGGTATAGAAGAGGAACGAATCAAGCATCTTGGGGAACCGTTTTATTCATCGAAGGAAAAAGGTACGGGTCTCGGACTCACTGTTAGTTCACGGATCATTGAAACGCACCGTGGGAATATCACCTTTGAAAGTACGCTTGGAAAAGGTACTGAAGTGCATTTGCGTTTACCAATTAATTATCATTCACAACAGAGTATTGGATAATTAGCCAATGCTCTGTTGCCAGAATAAACATGCGTTTCGTGATATGAGCTTCCTACATATATTTTTTTCACTTCTAACAGATCGTTTTCATATCAATGTCCTCTTTACATTTTTGTCGAAATTTCTGATTATTTCTCGGGGAATACTTACAATAATTGCACTTTTTAATTCTCTCTTTTCCATACTAGGTAAGGAATTCAGGATCCTTTAATTAATCGATTAATTAGATTCCTTTTTGTTAGCACTTGTCATAATATAATTCATACAAAACGAATATGGCGTTAAAACGCCACCATTTACCACAGGTTGCACGCTACACCACCTAATCGCAATGGTGGCGGTGCGGAGCCGAAATTTTGGATAGTTCTTGATAAAATCAGTATACCTGCTAAGTAGCGGGCTTATGAGTAAGTCGCGAAGACCCCTCCTCATGTCCTTCATACAAAAGAAGAAGTTGTCCCATAAGGTTCTGACCTCACGCTCTATACACCATTTATTGTGTCATGTACACGTCAGATAAAGTGGAACTTCAATCAGTGGGGTTTAAGGATAAATGATATATAGTGGATGACCCGTTCAGCACTTTTATCTGATACTCTTTTGTTTTTAACATATCTAAAACGTGTAAGTGAATACATCCCATCACTGTTCCACTTGAACGGCCTCTCCAATCCTCCCCTTCTGTTTCAGCCAATAAACCTAGTGAGTCCAGAGCTAGTATACCTATTTCAATCAAATTATTTTCACCAAATGAAAGGACAAAATTCTAAGAGCCATCATAGGCTATATGAAAAGGGGGGAGAGGAATTGAAAAGGAAACGATTCGACAAACCAGAACCAAAGCTTGAAGAGGTAAGCGTCCAAGATGAATCATCCGAACCCAACGATGATCAGTTGGCTGATTTATTAAAAGCCAACCCTTATTTAAAGCCGCTGGCTCAACAGATTAAACAGAAAAGACAAAGTCTTCTGTTCACAAAAAACAAACTCACTGACAATAATGCGCATGACTAATAGCCATACATGAAAGCATCTGAAATATTTCAGATGCTTTTTTTAATTTTCTCCCACACTTAACGGGCAGTTAGACCCCCTACTAATGGAAGTTTCACTCTATTTAGAAACTAAAAAGAACAGTTTTAAAAGATGAGGTGCCAAACTACAGGATGGTACATGCATTAATAAAACGTATTGAAGAGGATGTACCATAAAGATCTTGACCTCACACTCTTTGCACAGTTTATCATTCTACATACACTCTCATTTAAACTGGATAGAATTGTTCTAGGTTCTAACTCTTTCATTTGGAACATCCTCTGTGTTATCTTATGCAATCCCGCAGCATTTTTTGTATTTCTTTCCGCTACCGCAAGTACATGGATCATTTCTTCCAATTATATTCTCATTTACAATCGGTTTCTTCGACTCTTTTGTTATGATATTATGACCTTCCAACTTCATTTGCGCATACCGTTGTTTGAATAAATCTACAACTTCAGGACTATAGTTTAATGCTTCAGTTGCAATCTCATTTGCCTTCTGTTCTGGAAGATTTCGATCTTCAATAACCGTTTCACCATTTTCAAACGATTTTCTCACACCGAAATGACGCCCTGTAGCTTTCGAGTTCTCGTCTTCTTCAATAAATTTCAGATAAACATCATCACAATGGCAAGCTGCATGCATGCAATAATAGTCATAAATCCAGTAGGTTTTCCCTTCATAACTACTTTTCAACGCAATATTATCCTGTACTCCAAACACATCTATATACTTAATCGCTTTACCATCTATTATTTCTGATGCATTAATCGTTCTCATTATTCACACATCCTATAAAAGTATTTCATTTCTTTAGTATTGTATCTCCTATTTGACATTCAGTCATCTATTTATCTCCAAGCCTATGCAAATGGTTTGTCATTCAAAAACTGCGGACATAAGGAAACATCAATGATATTTAAACATTGAATCCATATACAACTAGTCACGATGATTACTTACAAAACTCCATGAAGAAAAAAACTTCATCCGTACATTTGCTAATATTGAATACAACGGCTGTACCGTTCAACCTATAGGGATTTATGAAAAAAAAAAGAAAGGTATGCGTACCTCTCCCTTTTATCCAGGTTGTAATATCCCGCATTAACGAGCAGTTAGGCTTAAAGGAATCGAAGAAGCGTAGGTGGGGGGCCACTGATTGAAGTTTCACTTTATCTTTCACTTAGTTTTTGTTTTAACTTCGTTTCAATGGACCGAAATTCCTGTTCTACATGTTGGCGATTCGAGCTACCTTCAGCTTGAATGACTAATGTTTCAGCAAGTGTAGACTTTAAACGATCTTGTGTATGCGCAAGTGTCTCCAATTCTTTGTTTGCCACAAGTAAATTCTCCGTTTTTTCAGAGACTTGCTTGTGAGCATTTGTCGCATGATTTTGTCTCAAAAATGAGAGAGCAATCGACATTTGATTCTTCCAAAGCGGAATCGCTGTCATAATCGATGATTGAATCTTTTCGACTAGTGATTGGTTTGTATGCTGGATAAGACGAATTTGCGGAGCACTTTGCAAAGTAATTTCTCTACTTATTTTCAAGTCATATACACGTTTTTCTAATAAATCTGTATATGAGAGAATATCGTCTAATTCTTGTTTTTTTAAAAGGTCCGTTTCCATTTTTGCTACTTGTTCCGCGTTTGGAATTAAGTTGGCATGTAACTCTTCAAGCCTTAATTCTCCTGCAGCGATGTAAATATTGAGCATATGAAAATACTCTTTATTATGCTCATATAAGCGGTCAAGCATGACGATATCAGCTAGTAGGATGTTCTTGCTTCGATTTAGCTTCACACTGATTCGGTCAATTTGAGCGCTTGCCTTTTGAAATCGAGATACAGTTTCCTGTGAAGATTTTGGACTTTTCCTAAACCACCGGGCAAAAAAGGGGCGCCGAGCAGGTGCCAATTCATCAGGGTTCACTTCGTTCAACTTCCCAATTAGATCAGCTAAAATTTCTCCGATTTCACCAATATCCAGCTTCTGTACTTGGTCAAGCATTGTATTCGAGAAGGCAAGCAATTTAGATTGTGCAGGCATCCCAAAAGTGACTAACGCCTGACGATTATTCAATCGTAATTCTTGGGAGATCTTACACGCCTTTTGTCTGCTTTCTGCTGGAATGGTATCTATTAACTTCTTTCCTTCACTCGGAAGTTCTGTAGCAAAAGGATGTACTTCCTTTCCCTGACCAAGTGTTTTTTCACCTTCACTCATTTCCATTTCCCGCTTCCATTAATCAAGCTCGATTCTTTCGTGTTTTTTATCGTTTGCTTTGCAACATCTATTTCGTAATCAAGTTCCTGAATATCATTCGAAATCACTTCATACAGATCTTCTTCAACTGATTTCGTCAGCTTCTCTAATGTTCTCCGTGTTTCAATTAACGAAAGATCTAATTCTTTATTTTTCTTCGGCTGCGCCGCTAGAAACACATATTTCTCCGCCAATTCCAAAGTCGAATCCAAATGAGAGAAGTAAAACTGTTCCGCTTGATAAAACCGTTTTGGCTCTTTTTTCGTTAAGCTGTATATCTTTCTAATCATCCTCACAAGCTCGATTCTTTCCTTTAAAGAAGGAATATGTCGAATTGATAATAGCGCTTTGCAAGCACGAAAAACTTTAGATTTTGCTTCTTTTACATTGCCTTTGATATATTGATATTCTTTTCTACTCAGTCCATGTTTCTTCAAAAAACGGGCAGACATGAAGATGGAACTCGCTCCAAATACAATAACGCCACCTAATACAGACCAAAGAGTGGATAGGAAAATGGACTGACCAAATCCAAAATAACTAATTGGCCATATGATTACAGCAATAGGGCTCGATATAACAATTCCAATAATGGAGGTTACAAACCGATTCATCGCATTGACACTCCTAACATAATTTCTATCCTATTTATACGTTTCATTCATAAATAAGTTTCATTTCTTATAGGTTAAACGATATACGATTTACGTCATTCCTGCAAATATTTTTAATAAAAACTCATAGCTGCCCAAGTATACTAAGTTGACCATATAAGTGCCCTGAATCATTTAAACTGATTCAAACACAAACAATATGAATGATACTATTATGCGTATCATTTGAAAAAATAAAATCCTATTTTTTGATTCAATAAGGAAAGGTACTTTACGTTTTTATTCTCACGTACATCGAACACTACAAATCTTAGCCTAAGTATTTTTGTGAATCATTGTCAGGAAGATAGGCTTAGTTACTTGGACAGATTCCTACCGATAATCATGTTAGGAACTATTCTGAGGCTTACATTGTCGAGAAAGGGAAATATTCCCCGAGAAATTCCCCCCTTAAATCAACATATTTCTCTGAAGCTCGTTTTTTACTTTCCCTTTATTCACAAGCTCTTCAATCAAATAAAGTCCGTGTTAATTAATCGATTAATTAACACGGACTTTTGTCATTCCAACTAGAAATTTGCAATTATTCCCCTTCCTGCGATTTCCTTAACTACGAACATGAAACCTTAGATCATCTTAAAAAAAGAAAAAAATGAAGATACATGGCACCATCCAAATTTCGGATTGCACTTTGTATCTTCATCTTCTCTATTATTTTATTCACTTTTGAAACCAGTCCGAATTTTCATCCATGTGCAAAAACGGAATGTCTGTATCAATCTCACCTGTTATTCGGTCAATCTCTACATCTTGTCCATCAAGCCATTTCGTAAAATCAAATTGAGTCAGCTCTTGGTCTCCACCCAAAGCAATCCATGCCTTCATTTCTTTTGGCAAATAAGCAGACGTGTGAGTCGTTCCCGCCCAACTACTGTATAAATCAAAGAAGATACCAGAAGGTTTCATATAAAGAGAAATTAATGCTCGCTTGAGAGATATATCACTTTCTCTCCTCAAAAACCACCGATGAATCAAATCAATTTAACATGTTTTCTATCAGTTCGTTTCTGCTTTGCTACTTTCATCATTCTCCATATTAAACCAAAGTGGTTCGTTATCATCAACATCACCATTATAGTTGATTAGTATTTCTTCACCGGCTTTTATATCAGTGTAAGCATAAAAGTCAAACGTGTGGTTCTCAAAATTAATATCATACGTTGCATTCGGAGTGTATGAGTGGTTAAACAGCATTCCATATCCTAAGAGGATGGCAGTGTGGTTCACACCATACTCAAACGCGTAATCTGCAAGTAACGTCTTCTCTATATGTTCATGTTCCTTATTCGGGTAAGAAATAACCGGTGCCTCATGTACAAGCTCCCCTTTTGCTATATCACGTGTTGCAAATACCCCTCTATTGAACTCCCCATCGCTGAGTGTGGAAGTCTTTATCTCAATCATGTAAGTCACCTTCGCCTTCTTTTCTATGGAGTTCACTATCTACTTAAGTTTGCCAATTGAAAAGGAATTTAGCAACTATTTTCTTCTATTCCTTTTCAACCACCGTCTATCAGCTCTACTTCCAATTGAATACATTCTGGGATATGTAGCCATTGCTAACGCATACAAAACCTGTATGACGTTAAAGTACCACCATTTACCATGAAGGATAAATCATGTAGCACGCTACACTTACCTAATCACAATGGTGACAGTGCAAAGCTGGCTTTTGGGGTGCTTTTATAATAAAAAGAAGTATACCTACTAAATAGAGGGCTTATTAGTAAGTCGCGAAGCCCCGTCCTCATGTCCTTAATACAAAAAAGAAGTATTGGCATAAAGCCTCAACTTCTTTAAACATTAATATTTTCTGAGAAAACTTGGCTTTGTTCCAAACCATTCTTCACTGATCAAATGATGACACTCCGTAAATATTCGTTCAATAGTTTGTGTTGAGTTTGCTAACACTCTTACGGTAAAACCTTTTACAGGAAGTAAAGAAAGACCTATATCATATACATCTGTTTTCGAATAAAGGGCATGATATAACCGATCCAGGAGATCCGGGCTCATTTGTTCCCCTACGACCAGCATGGAACCTAAATGTGAATAACCTTCCATGAAACCTAGAGCGTCCATATGTTGTTTTGCCGGATTCAACTTAATATGATCCAACGACACCAACTCGTCATCCATATAAATTTCATTAATTAATTGAACCGTATCATAACTGAACCGTTCACCATTAGGCGACCAACCTGGAGTAATAATGTCTGAATAGAGAAATGTTGCGCCTTTCTCCATCCGAATCACATTTTTTTGTTTATAACGAGCATGTTGATACGCGATTAACGGATCAGGAATATATTCCAAATAACTGCCCGCTTTAAGAAATATTTCTGTTTCCTGATATGCATATGACTGTGGTGTTTTATAAACTTTTGTTGCGGATTGTGTGGTTAAGGTTACTCGGGCTTGTTCCTCCAATCCAATGTGCAAATGATAGCGATCTCCATCTAAATAGCCGCCACCTGGGTTTAAAATATAATAACAAACTTGTCCAGAATCGTCGTGATATACTGGACGCATGACTTTCAATGCGCCCTGGAAATATACATTCTTTGCTACAGTTTTTCCGAGTCGTTCTTCAAGGTCTAAACGTAATTCACCTGTCCAGCCTTTCATTTTAACCTAGCCCTTTTAAAAGCGCATTTTTCTTAAGCCAATCTATAACTTGGTCAAGTCCCGTATTATCCTTTAAATTGGTAAAAACAAATGGCTTATTTCCACGAAAAGTCTTCGTGTCCGACTCCATTACTTCCAAGCTTGCACCAACATAAGGGGCTAAATCCGTTTTATTAATAATAAATAAATCAGATTTAATCATCCCTTGTCCACCTTTGCGTGGGATCTTTTCGCCTTGGGCAACATCAATAATATAAATCGAGAAATCAACAAGCTCAGGGCTGAATGTTGCCGCAAGATTATCGCCACCACTTTCAACAAAAATAAGCTCAACATCTGGGTGTTTCTCTATTAATTCATCGATGGCAGCAAAATTCATCGAAGCATCTTCACGAATCGCTGTATGAGGGCACCCACCTGTTTCGACCCCAATAATACGGTCAGCAGGCAGGACGCCATTTTGCATTAAAAATTTTGCATCTTCTTTTGTGTAAATATCATTGGTTACAACCGCCATGCTGATCTCACCTTCTAAATGCCGGGTCAACTTTTCAACGAGCATGGTTTTTCCTGCTCCAACAGGCCCTCCTACCCCAATCTTTATAGGTTCCATAAAGAACACTTCCTTTCTTTCATATTAAGACATGAAAATGCGAATATTCACACGCTCATGTTTCATTTGAGATAACTCGAGCCCAGGTGAAACGATTCCGAAATCCTCTTCATCCAAGTTTTGAATTTTCCCCGTTGCCTTGATTAATTCACCTTGGAATTGCTGAATCGTTTTCTGCCCCGCCGTCTGGCCTAAGGGAATCGCTCGAACTGCGTTTTGGACAAGACTTGAGACAGTAGAATACAAATAATAGAGGGTGGTCGTTGATTGTGGAACTCTAAGATGATGTCCGATCATTGTAAAAACAATCGCCGGATGTCCAAAAGATCGCTTCTCTTTTATACGTTCTTTATACTGTAAAAGAACAGGCACTTCATATAAAGAGCCTACGAGATTCAGCATGCGTTCCCCCATTCTTTGGGTACCCTCTCGTGTTTCACGAGGTAAATTTTGCACATTTAGCATTCGATCTACCTTCCACACTTTTTGGTAGTCTTCATTCTTTAAAGCCTCATATACTATATGAGAAGCAAGCCCATCCGAATAGACGAGCTGTTCATTCAAATAAACATGAAGCCATTTAGAGAATGTAGCTTGGTCATGCACTTGATCTTCTTGAATATAACTCTCTAAGCCATATGAATGACTAAAAGCTCCTGTTGGAAAATTAGAATCGCAAAGCTGAAATAAAGAAAGTGCGTGATCAGTCATGGCTGTGTCCGATATGCCGAAATGCCTGTTTCACTTTCCGTTCTTCATGTTTAAATGGAATTTGAAGCTCTTGCAGCAATTCTTCTACAAGATAATCGTATTGAACAAGCATGTCGTTTTCTTCAAATTGGGCAGGTAGATGACGATTCCCTAATTGATGAGCAATCGTCCCCATTTCTTGCAACGAGCGTGGGCTAATAATCAATAAATCATCAGATAAGACATCGATGATAATCATATTATGATCATCCATATATAAAACATCACCTGCTACAAGGTCACGGGGATCCTTCAGACGAATCCCTATTTCCTTACCGTGGTCGGTTGTCACCCTTTGAATTCGTTTCATTAAATGGGCGCTTTCGAGATATACCTTTTCTTTATGGCGTTTTTCAATTTCTTCTTTTTCCATTTGTTCAATATTTGTAACAATTTTTTCAATGATCAATGCTTTCACCTCAAAATAGGAAATATCGTTGCCCCATCGGTACTCGATCAACGGGGTCACAAGTAATCAACTCACCGTTCACTCTTACCTCGTACGTTTGTGGGTCAACCGTGATCTCAGGCGTTTCGAAATTCAGCTTCATATCTTTTTTTGTTAAGTTCCGAATGCCACGAACTGGGAGAACCATTTTCTCAAGTCCCAGCTTCTCGTGTACTTTATCATCATAAGCCACTTGCGATACAAATGTAATCGAACTTTTAGCCAAGGCTTTTCCAACTTGCGCATACATTGGACGATAAATCATCGGTTGTGGCGTTGGAATAGACGCATTTGCATCTCCCATTAAGCTCGTTACAGCAAAGCCATTTTTCAGAACCATTTCAGGTTTTACACCGAAAAATGCTGGTGACCAAAGAACAAGATCGGCAATTTTCCCAACTTCAACCGAACCGATATATTCAGAAATCCCGTGAGTGATGGCAGGATTAATCGTATATTTTGCAATATAACGTTTTGCACGGTTGTTATCAGAAAGTTCATTATCTCCTTCCATCGTTCCCCGTTGTTTCTTCATTTTGTCTGCCGTTTGCCAAGTACGTAAAACAACCTCACCAACCCTTCCCATTGCTTGGGCATCCGAGCTAACCATGCTAAATACGCCCATATCTTGAAGAATATCCTCAGCAGCAATCGTTTCACGTCGAATCCGTGAATCTGCAAAGGCAATATCCTCGGGAATCGAGGGATTTAAATGGTGACACACCATTAACATGTCTAAGTGTTCGTCAATCGTATTAACCGTATATGGTAACGTCGGATTTGTAGAAGATGGCAAAACATTCATAAAGCTTGCTGATCTAATTAAATCTGGCGCGTGCCCACCTCCTGCTCCTTCTGTATGGTACATGTGGATCACGCGATCTTTAATAGCAGCCATCGTATTTTCCATAAATCCACCTTCATTTAGGGTGTCTGCATGAACTGCTACTTGTATATCATATTTGTCTGCAACTCTTAGTGAATAATCAAGTGCGGAAGTTGTAGCCCCCCAATCTTCATGGACCTTTAAGCCAATTGCACCAGCCCGGACTTGCTCTGCGAGTGGCTCTTCGCTTGCTGCTTGTCCTTTTCCTGAGAAGCCTACGTTAATTGGCATTCCTTCAGATGCTTGCAACATTCGATGGATATTCCATTCACCAGGTGTAACTGTTGTTGCCTTTGATCCAGCAGCAGGGCCCGTCCCCCCGCCAATTAATGTCGTCGTACCAGCGGTCAAGGCCGTTTCGATTTGGGTCGGATTTATAAAATGAACATGGGTATCGATGGCACCAGCCGTGACAATCAATCCTTCTCCAGCAATGATTTCTGTGGAAGCACCAATGACAATATCCACGTTATCTTGTACTAAAGGATTTCCAGCTTTGCCGATTCCAGCAATTTTCCCGTCACGAATGGCAATATCTGCTTTAACAATCCCTGTATAATCTAGAATTACAGCATTCGTAATGACTACGTCTGGTACCCCGTCACCGCGGGTTGCAAGCGGATGTTGACCCATTCCATCACGGATCACTTTTCCACCGCCAAACACGACTTCTTCACCATACGTTGTATAATCTTTCTCGATTTGAATCAGTAAATCTGTATCCGCTAAACGAATAGAATCTCCTGTAGTTGGACCGTACATTTGCGAATATTGCTTTCTTGGCATTCTAAAACTCATTACTTGCATCCTCCTTGAACAGATCCATCTACTTTATTGTTAAATCCATAAACACGTTGTTCTCCAGCAAAACAAACTAATTCTACTTCTTTTTCATCCCCTGGCTCAAAACGGACCGCTGCACCCGCTGGTACATTCAGACGTTTCCCAAACGCTTCTTCTCGAATGAATTGAAGGGCTTCATTTACTTCAAAAAAATGAAAATGGGATCCTATTTGGACTGGACGATCCCCCATATTGATCACGGAAATCCTCGAAGTGGCTCTGCCAACATTACAAATAATATCTTCTTCTTTTAAAAAATATTGTCCTGGTATCATTAAGATTCCTCCTGTCATTCCTTACCTAATTGGACTATGTACCGTTACCAATTTCGTTCCATCTGGAAAAGTCGCTTCTACTTGAATATCGTCAATCATCTCCGGAATGCCTTCCATCACGTCTTCGCGTGATAATATAGTTGCCCCGTACTCCATTAATTGAGCAACCGTTTTTCCATCCCTTGCACCTTCTAATACTTCATATGTGATAAGTGCTACGGATTCTGGATGATTTAATTTCAATCCTCTATCTCTTCGCTTCTTAGCTAAATCCCCTGCCACAACAATCATGAGTTTATCGATCTCACGTGGTAATAAGTGCATCGTAACCCTCCTTATTTTCATGTAATTACCAATAGTATCTTTCTTAAAAAGGAAAATACTAAAGTATAGACATTTGTTTTCATTTATAAAAATGGACATACATAGCCTTTCCAATTTAGTTGCATTTAAAACTACTATTTCTCTTTATGTTTGTGTTTTTTATTTTATTTATGAGGATTCAAAAAACAAAAAATGCTTATGGAGGGGAAATTTACATGAAAAAAAGGAAAAGCAATACATCAACTGAATTTTCACTTTTTTCATTCATTGTGGCCTCTTTAAACGGCATCTCTCAAGTTATATTGATTGAAAATCCATTGACTGGAGTCTTGATTTTATTAGCGATTACGGTTTCAGATTATTTCTTAGGAATTATGACCCTTTTATCAGCTTTGATCGGTACATTTATTGGAACAATAGGTGGGGCAGATAAAAAGAGTGTGAATCAAGGTTTATTCGGATATAATTCTGTGTTGACAGGAATTGCCCTCACCGAATATTTAACCGGACAGTATCAGTGGATTATCGCTTTAATTGCATCTGCTGTAGCAGCACTTTTTACAGCCGCCTTAATGCATATCATGCGAAAAACGGAAATCCCAATTCTAACCTTTCCATTTTTCATCCTGACTTGGTTTATATTTCTCGCTTCATATCGATTGAAGTCTCTCCATTTAAGTGCAGATTTAGAGCCACAATCATTAGCTAATTGGACATTAAATATAGCCGGGAAAGGAAGTTGGTTGGAAGGAAGTTTTAAAGGAATTGGACAAATTTTTTTCCTAGATCATACTTTATCTGGAGTAATTCTATTTATCGCTATATTTTTTGCTGGGTGGAAATTCGGTCTTTATGCCATTATAGGAAATGCAACTGCCTTGCTCGTCTCCTATCAACTAAATGCAGAACACTCCTTGATATTTATGGGCCTGTATGGATACAATGCGATCTTAACCATTTTAGCAATATCAGTCGTATTCAATTCAGAAAGCACGAAATTCTCGGTAGTAACAGGGATCATAGCAGCTTGTTTGACCGTACCCATCATGGCCGGCTTAAGCACCTTGCTTTTACCCTACGGTCTTCCAGCACTAACAATGCCTTTCGTACTTAGTACCTGGCTTATACTCGGGGCAAAGAAAGTCCTGCCTAGAATATAGCTTCCAATCAGTCGGGTTTCCAAATGATTGGAAGTCCCGTTCTAAAGTCGCTTATCCCTTCGCCAAGCTTTGGTAAAGCGACTTTTGAACCCGATTTGGTTCAACTAGACCTCATCTCTCGCATCGGCAAGTTTCCTTATATCTCACCACTTTGGGATTCACAGGCTGTGAATCCTAAATAAATCCTTATTTCAAAAAAACAGACCCCTTTTACTGGATCTGCACTAAGATTCTTTCTCTCTGGTTAAAGGTTGCTACATGTGAGGCGCCTACTTGTTGTAACAACTTCTTGTTTTGGGCCACATATTTGCCAAGATCATCCGGAAAATGTGAATCGGAAGAAAGAGTAATGGGCACGCCTTTGCCCACAATCGTTGTTAAAAAATCAACAGATGGACACATTTCTTTAACTGGATAACGATAGTATAAACCCGCATTCACTTCTGTGGCAGTATTGGTCGCTTTTAATGCTTCGGCAATCCGTTCATACCATTTATGATTAAAGGATTCATTTTCCACTTTAAAATTAAATACTTTTAAATTATCTAAATGGGCAATAAAATCAAACATATTAGATCGAATCATCTTTTCAACCGTTTCATAAAAACGTGTATATAGCGATTCTAAATTCATTTTTTCAAAACGAGATGAGGTTTCTGGATTATCAAATCCCCAGCCATCTACAAAATGAACAGAACCGATCACATAATCCCATGGTTTTCCTTCTAAAAGTGCCGCAAGTTCCTGTTCTTGTCCGACAAAATAATCCGCTTCAATCCCTAGCCTTAATGAGACGCCTTCTTTTTCCCAACGTTTTTTTGCGGCTATAATCGATTCAACGAAATCATCCATCTTTTCCGTCATGACATTCTTTAACCAATACGCTTGCAATTCCCCAATTGAATCGGTCGAATCCAAATTTAACGCTTTTTCAAAATAATTTTTTGTTTCTTTAAAACGATACAAATGATCGACAATCCCGACTTCTTTTAAACCGATTTGTTTGGCTTTTTTCAAATATAGATCCAACCACTCTTCACTATAACACCCAGCATTTAGTCGCTTTTGAAGCTGGATCATTCGGTTTTCAATCTTTTCTCTGGAACCATGCTCCCATACTTCATTACCTTGAAAATGCTCAATTGCTTTTGCCGTACGTTCGAGCCATTTAAACGAATACGGTCCTTCTTCTAGATGTACGTGATAATCGATTAACATTCCACTCGACTCCTCTATGCTATAGTCCATTTAGTAAACCATTTTTTCCACTCTTCCTGACAAGGTTGATCACTTATCACTTCATCGAATTGACTAGCCTGTCCGAATGAAAAGAAAGACGAAACGCCTATTTTCGATGAATCCGCAAGCAAGATATTCTTTTTACTGCAAGCCATCATTTTCGCGGAAACAAGTGACTCATCTAAGTCATAATCATAGATCATATCCGCCACGATTCCTCCACAGGAAATAAATGCTTGATCCACATGGATATGATTAAGCCACTCAAGTGTCATAGCACCCGAAACAGAAGATTGTGCTGGGTTCGTCACCCCACCTAACAGAATGACCTTTCCTGTCATCCGTTTCTCTTCAATCGCTTGATTAAAACGATCGGCTGCTTTAATCGAATTCGTTACAACAGTTAAGTTTTTCACATTTTGAATAAAATCCGCTATATGAACGGTTGTCGTTCCAACATCAATTGCGATCGTATCACCATCTTTAATGCGTGAGGTCGCCTCTATTGCAATTCGTTCTTTTTCTGCACGATTCATATCAAGCTTTTGTAAAAAAACTTGTTCTTCTTCTATCTTTGTATATAAAACAGCTCCACCATGCACTCTCGTTACCTGTTCCTGTTCTTCTAACTCGGTCAGATCTCGGCGAATCGTTTCTGGCGTAACCGAAAACTTCGACGCCAGTTTTCCGACAGATACACGTTTCTCCTCATTCACCCATTGAATAATTAAACGCTGGCGTTCTTCCTTTAATTCATTCATGATAAAGCAATAACATCCTTTGGTTCTACGAATAATTGATATTCCATGCCTTTTTCAAATACAGGCGCTTGATGATGCAATTGTTCCATCGTAAATTGCTGATAGTCTACATGAAAAGTTGTCCTAATCACATTTCCATTCATAAGAGAATCGCCAGCCATGGCACGTAATTCGTAAGCAGAGGATTGAGATTGTACATGAATGGATTCTGGACGAATGGCATATTTTTCTGCAGACACTGTCGCATTTTTCCCTATTAATTTTCCTAGTTGTTCTTTTGAAAAAACATTGTATCGACCAATAAAGTTGGCAACAAATTCAGTTTTAGGCTGTGTATAAATTTCAGAAGGTGTTCCTTCTTGTGCAATTTTCCCTTGATTCATAACGAAAATTCGATCAGAAACGGTCATTGCTTCTTCTTGATCGTGTGTCACGAGAATCATGGTCATTTTCAGCTCACGTTGAATCGTTCGAAGTTCAGCTTGTAGGTGTTTTCGAATTTGAGCATCCAGTGCACTTAATGGTTCATCGAGCAACAGTACTTTTGGACGAACAACCAGGGAACGAGCAAGCGCAACCCGCTGTTGCTGACCACCGGAAAGCTCATGTGGATAGGACCCTTTTTTCTCATGTAAACCAACGAGATTGATCATTTTCTCTACTTGTTCTGTAACTTCTTTTGCTGGTTTTTTGCGCATTTTTAAACCGAATGCTACATTTTCATACACGGTCATATTCGGAAATAAGGCGTAGGATTGAAACACCATACCTACTTGCCGATTTTTCGGGGAGACTTTCTTCATATCTTTCCCATCGATCAGCACATTGCCGCCCGTTGCATCTGTCAGTCCGGATAAAATACGGAGGATCGTACTTTTCCCGCAGCCACTCGGTCCAAGTAACGTGACAAACTCCCCGTCTTCAATGTTCATGTCAATCCCAGAAAGAACATCTACATCTTGATATTGTTTATGAACGTCTTTTAATACAACATTACTCATGTGCGTCTCATTCCCTTCGCCTTTTTCGTTAATGTCGCCATCACTAGCGTCAGAATACCCATCAACACGATATATACGAATACAATCGCACTCGCAATATGACCACTTGTACTTAATTTCGCCATTAAATAAATTTGAACCGTTTCAAATTGAGAACCAACAACGAGGTTAATCAAAACAAATTCACCAAATAAAACAGAGAAGGATAATAAGCTTGAGACAAATAATCCTGGATAAACCGATGGTAGCAACACTTTACGGAAAGCATCCATTTTTGAGGCGCCTAATAACTCCGCTGCATCCATCAATTGCCGACCTTGCACATTACGTAAGCTATTTCGTGTTCCTTGGTACATAAACGGAAGCACACTAATGACATATACTCCCATCACAGCGAGGATCATTGGTAGGCTCGTCCCTGAATAAAATCGAATGATACCAACTGATAAAATAATACCTGGAAAGGCATATACCATCACAACACTTGCCTGAAACCACTTTTCCAATGATGGGAAATATAATACAATCACGAAAATGGCTGGCACAATAAACAAAATCGAGATGAAAACAGCACCACCTGAAAGAAGAACAGACCTGCCGAATGCTTCGATAAAGCGAGCATCTTGAAATAGTGTCCGAATCCATTCGAACGTTAATCCTTCTGGTAAAATGGTTTTATTCCATTCCGTTGAAAATGCATACAACGCAGTCGCAAGAATCGGTAAAGCTAAATAGATACCGATTAGGATAAGTATGACGATTGTAAATTTCTTCATCGTTTCGACAAATCCTTTCTCGTTTTCTTAATAAGCCATTCACTCAGTAACATCCCAATAATCATAATTACACCAAGTAAGACAGCGATAGCACTCGCTAATTCTGGTTGTGCAAAGATGTCCCCTGAAATAAGTGATCCAATACGAATGGCTGCTAAGTTATAATTACTTCCAGTTAAGGCATATGCCGAAGCATACGCACCCATGGCGTTTGCGAATAAAATCGTAAATGTACCTGCAATACCAGGAAGTAAAATGGGCAGGCCGATTTTTCTCCAAAACATTAACGGTGAAGCACCTAATAACGCAGCGGCATCTTTCCATTGTTGCTGAATTCCATAATAAATTGGATAGAGAAGCATGATCGAAAGCGGGAGTTGAAAGTAGATATAAATGAGCAATAGCCCTGACCAGCTATAAAGAGAAAAAGATAAATCCCAGCCAAATGAATCAAGTGCTAATGTAAATAGACCACTATTTCCCAGCAACACGATAAACGCAAATGCAAGCGGTACACCAGAGAAATTAGATGTTAAATTCGATAAAATTAATAACTTTTCTCGTACTGGTTCGGAAAAATTCGTCATCGCGTATACGCCTAACAACGAAACGATTAACGCGATGAACGCTGACACGACAGACAAAGCGAAACTGTTTTTAAACCCTTGTAAAATATAAGAACTAGATAACGCTTCCTGATAATGTTCGAACGTAAACCCATCACTATTTGAAAAACTACTAATTAACATATGAATAAGCGGTACGAGAAAAAAGAACGTCATCAACAAAGCGAATGGTACTAATATGAGCAATACGCCTTTTTTTCCAGACATGTTCATGATGTCTCCCTTCCTTAGTCGACTAGGCCAGGTATGAGTAGAGGGACCATCGCTTCTGATGGATTGATTCCGAGTAAATGACAAGCAAGTGGAGCCATTTGCAGCTGTGAAACAATCTGATCTTGAACAATCGGCTTTATTTTTTTAGAAGCAATAAATAATGGAACATGGCGATCATCTGTTGTATTCCCACCGTGATTCCCATCAAACGTCATCCCATGGTCAGCTGTTACGATGATGTCGTAACCAAGATCCATCCATTTTGGCAAGGTAAGAGCCAATAGGGCATCTGTAGCTAAAACACGATTTCGATATTGCACAGAATCAGCTGAAAATTTATGGCCATCATCATCTACATTCATCGGGTGAATATAGAGAAAATCTGGGTTCTTTTCAGAAACAAGCCACTGTGCTTCAGCGAATAAGTGACTATCAGGATAATGATCTTCAAAATAAAACAGGCCATTTTCAATCGGTGCATCTTTGTCTAGTTGAATTCGATCGACACCGTGACGAAATGGCGCATGATTATACAGTTCACTTACCCAATAATAAGCCGCTGCAGCTGTTGTCTTCCCACTGCGTCTAGCTAGATGAAACAAACTTTCTTGCGTCGATAATCGAACGACTCCATTGCCGACTATTCCATGGACTAAAGGGGGTGTTCCAGTTAAAATGGTTTCGTAAAGTGGCCTGGATAATGAAGGCACTTCCGATTTCACCTCATAACGAGCGACCTTTCCTTGTTCAACAAGATGTTGCATAAATCCCATATGTGAACACGCCGTATCAAAACGAAGCGCGTCCACAACGATCATAATTAAACGATTATTTGACATGGATTAACACCTGCTCTTGCCACATTTGAGGGATCTTTTTCGTAGTTTCTTCCCAAGCTTTTTGATCGCCAACAGGCTGTGCACTTTTATACATACTATCCGATAATAAAAGGGATTTAACTTCTTCTGGTAACTTCACATTTTCGCGAATTGGGCGTGCATACCCTTTTGCTAAATTTTCTTGTCCTGCATCGGAAAGAATGTATTCACGAGCTAACATAGCAGCATGCGGGTTCTTCGAATATTTGTTAATGACCGTTGCATAGCCAGATGTTACAGATGCCTCTTCAGGAATCGTTATGTCGAAACGCTTTGCATCAATTTGCTCACGATAGCCTAGTGCATTAAAATCCCAAAGTAAAGCAACATCAATTTCACCTTTTTCTAAGTTAGCAACACTTGGATCGCCAGCCGATAAACGACCTTGTTTCGCCAATTCTGCAAAGAAATCAATACCCGGTTGAATATTCTTTTCGTCTCCACCGAAAGCATACGCAGCTGCTAATATAGCAAATTGTGCTTGGTTTGCTGTTAACGCATCACCAATACTAACTGTGTAATTGCCATTTTTTAAATCGTCCCATGATTTCGGGGCATTTTTTACATTATTCTTGTCTGAAATAAAGGCCATCGTACCTGTATAACCAACAACCCAGTCTCCATTATCATCTTTGGCCCATTTTGGAATGTCATCCCAATGAGATGTTTTATAAGATAGTGTTAAGTTTTGCTCCTCTGCAATCGGCCCAAAGGCAATTCCAACATCACCAATGTCAGCTGTTGCATCTTTTTTTTCTGCTGCAAATTTAGCTAACTCCTCTGCACTGGACATATCTGTATCCGAATGTTTTAATTTATATGTTGTTCCTAATTCACTCCAAGTTTCACCCCAGTTTGCCCACGTATCTGGCATCCCAACTGAATTAACTTCGCCCTCTTTTTTTGCCTTTTCTTCTATTTGAGTCAATGTCAAATCGTTATAATCAGGTTCTTTTCCTGCGCTAGATCCTTTAGTAGTATCATTTGATGAACATGCCGCTAACATTGATATAGCCATTGCACCGATTATTCCTTTTTTCCAATTACGATTCCAAGACATTGTTTTGCCCTCCTGAAAATGTTTGTTTTTGTTTTGTATTACACTATGAATATACAAAACAAATATTAAGCAAAAACCACTCTCACACTAAGACTGTGTAAATTTCACTTTACAGAACATTTACATCCAACATAGATTCCTAAAAAAATACGTGTCAAACTTATCATGTAATTGATATGATAAGTTTGACACGCACTAACATTTATACGCTTCACTTCAATTAAATGTCGATCCATTAAAACTGGCACTCTATCACTACATTAAAGCGATGGTTTTTAATGTAGCTATGTTGAAAACGAAGTGAATTTTCGGCAAAAATCTTGTTTAACAGCTACAACATATTACTGAGGCTGGTCGTATTGTTTTGCCCTCTCACTATCGTTTATTCCTTTCGTAGTTGGATCAATCACACTACCAATACCAAAGAAAGTAATGGCGATAAAGTTGACAATCCCCAACAATCCATTCATCGCATCTTCAGTAATAGAAAAACCAATAGGTTGAATATACGTGTTAATAAATGCGGCAATCATTTGCACAAGAATTAAGACCCCAGGTATAAATACTGTAAAAATAAAGGTTGGATTTTTAAAACGTACTTTCCAGTTAATCATGTTGTCACCTCCTATTATGCAAATCATGGGGGAGCTTAACTTATGAGAAGCAAATTGATTTGCTGTTGGTTTTGAAAGAAACACAACTTGCTTCAAATTGTATTTGTTCCATCTCTTAGGATAAAATCTCTCCCTTCTTAATAGTTTATGTAGCTTGTCTTATTCCGCTAAGGCTAATGATGGATAAATCATCTACATTATATGCTTGTTTAGAGTTCGCTCTGTAATCACACTGAAACTTGTTTGTGCGAATTCTACATTTATCCCGCATTAACTGGCAGTAAGACCCCACTGATTGAAGTTTCGCTTTACTGAACGAATAACTAATTGTTTATTCTGGCGCTCAAACCTCCTTTCCGGATCGTAATATCCCTATTCTTGCTCACACTTTTCGTAGAGTATTGGCCCCCAAACTGATAATTTCTTTTCTATGATGTTAATTTTGCTCTGTGCTTCCTTTTATTTAGTCTTAATCTGATGAAATACTAAAATCTTACGTAATAAAGAAGAATTTCTATCAATTTCTTTTCCTTTTCAATAGTTCCGTTCTAGTGCCGCTAATACCCCGCTCCGCTTCGATAGCTCCTTTTTGCCGTTTACAGCATTATAGTTTATAATTATATTTAATTAACTATAAATCCCAGACGAGGGGCGAGGAAATGGAACCCAACATTGTAACAGGAAGCTTCCAATTAATGAAGTCTTTAAATAGATCCGTCATATTGAATACGATTCGTAAAAAAGGGGCCATTTCGAGAGCCGATATTGCAAAAACAACAAAGCTCACTCCTCCGACCGTAAGCAATCTTGTGAAAGAGCTACTTGAAACGGAAATGATCATTGAAACGTCTTTAGGTGCATCAAGTGGAGGCAGAAAACCGACACTACTCACGTTGAACAGTGACATGTTTCATGTTATAGGCCTCGATATAGGTTCCCATCATCTCAAAATTATACTGACCGACATAAATGGCAGAATGCGAAAAAAACAAATTCATCCTATTCCGGACTCCATCACAAATGAAGGCCTGCTTGATTTAATGATTACGTCCATTTATACCATCCAAAAGAATGAACAAATAGATCGTGACAAGATCATCGGGATTGGAATTGGAATGCATGGGATTGTTGATGTTGACCAAGGGGTTTCCATTTTTGCCCCCAATTTAAAATTAAAAAATATCCGTGTTAAAGAAGTCCTAGAAAAAGAATTTCAGATGGTCGTTCAAATTGAAAATGATGCAAGGGCCATGAGCCTTGGGGAACTTTGGTTTGGAAATGGTCATGGGGATGACAGTATTGTCTGTATAAATGTCGGTAGAGGAATTGGTGCTGGAATCATTATCAACGGTCATGTGTTCAGAGGCGAACACTATATTAGCGGCGAAATCGGCCATATGGCCATTGATCTTAATGGTCCAAAATGCACATGTGGCACTTATGGGTGCTTACAAACATTCGCTTCCGGTCCCGCAATTGTTGAAAGACTTCAAAAAGAATTGAAACTTGGAGAATCTAGTATCCTTAAAAACAAGGAAGATGAAATCACCGGTGAAGTCATTTATCAGGCTGCATTAGCGGGAGACCCATTAAGCAAGAATATTTTAAATACAGCTGGACGTTATCTTGGTGTAGGAGTCACGAATTTAATCCATATCGTAAATCCAAAGCGAATTGTAATTAGCGGAGGGGTTTCAAATGCCAAGGAATTTATTCTTGAAAGCGTAAAGGAGACGATTGAACAGCGTGCACTGACCGATTCAGCGAAACAGACAGAGGTCATCATTTCAAAATTTGGAGCAGACGCCACTGTTATGGGTGCGATTGCATTAATCCTTGCCGAATTGTTTGCAACCCCAGGAAACGCTTAACACCTCATATTCTCTTTTTGAGTAGTACCATCATTAAGCTACGCTATATGAAAGGGGTGTCTCAAACCAAAGGATCAGACCCCGCAATAACTAAATCCAGTACAAGTTTAGTGTATAAAACACTACAAACTGATTTAGAGTGCGAGGTCAGACCCTTATGAGACACCTTTTTCATTTGATATGATTTAGCGTACTAGAATATCTGGGCGTACATACGTTTTCCCATTGTGGTTCACCCTTAAATATACCCACTCCCCCGTGTCAGTGAGGTACTCATTTTCTTCCTTACCGACAAGGAAGGTATCCTCGGATTTAATGCCACGGATGGCTGGATTCCAAGCAAATGCCTGGTTTTCCAGAACCGTTCCCTCTGCATCCGGAGTTGCAAGGAATTCCCGGCTCGCATAGCCAGTTGGTCCGCCTTGATGCAGGAAGCGCCAATCTTCGCCATACCCTACTTCCTCATACTTCGCAAACGCTGTCTTTAATACATCCTTGACAGCGGCTCCAGGTCTTGTAGCTGCATTCATCGCCACATCAATCTGAACTAGCTTTTTCTTGTTTTCATTGATTTCTGCAGGCAATTCGCCAAAATGAACGAAACGAGTAACGTTTGCGACGAGTCCCCATTTTTCCGCACAAAGAACAATCATTGCATAATTCGCTAATTTTTTGTCTGTTGGAATCGGGTGGCGGTATTTAAATACTCGTTCGTCAGTTGATACGAGAATGAGTTGGGGGTTAATTCCCTCTTTGATAACTTTTGCTGCAAGATGGGCCTGGATCTCAAACTCTGTCCACCCAGGTTGAATTTCACGGCATGTCGACTCAACCGCCATCGCTGCCTGCTTGGAAAGCCAGCGGTATCGATCGATCTCATCACTAGTAAGCGTGTATCGGAGACTAGTGAGCTCATGTCCGAAGTCTAGGAAGTCTCCAATCGGTACATCGCTGGCGATTTTTTTCCCTTCAGTTAGTCCTTGTACAATGGAATCCTGATTTTCATACCATTCTAGAGTAATAAATTCATAGCCAAGTCCTAAAAGCTCCTCGTCATGAATTCGTGCTGATTCCATTTTGGAAGTAATGCAGTATTTTTTATCAGCAAAAATTAGTAAATCAGCCACACCGTTTTCTGTTGTATTGACAATATGATTGTCCTTTCCACCAGTGATCCAAGCAAAATTGCTTCGTTTTCGAAAAAAAACGCCGTCAATCTTGTTCCCTTTAATAAAGTGTTCCACTTTCTCAAGCGGTGTTGCAATCCCCATTTCCATTTTCCTCCCCCTCTACTTATTATCTTCGTAACCGTTGGGATTGGCCTGATGCCACTTCCAAGCAGTTTCTATAATGGTTTCCAAGTCGTTGAACCTCGACTTCCAGCCTAAGACAGACTGTGCTTTTTTTGAAGATGCAATCAATACAGCTGGATCACCTGCACGCCTTGGGCTTACCGACTCTGGGATTGGATGTCCTGTCACGTTCCGAGCCGTCTCAATGACTTCTTTTACAGAAAAACCCTTTCCATTTCCAAGGTTGAATACTTCACTCGCCTCACTGTTACGTAAATGCTGAAGGGCAAGCCAGTGTGCATTCGCGAGATCCATCACATGGATGTAATCTCGGATACAGGTTCCATCTTCAGTAGGGTAGTCCACCCCAAAAATACCGATTGACTCCCGCTCGCCTAAGGCAACTTGAAGAATGATCGGGATTAAATGGCTCTCAGGTTGATGGTCTTCCCCAATCTTTCCGTCCGGATCGGCACCTGCCGCATTAAAATAGCGCAGAGAAATAGACTTTAACCCATACGCACCATCACACCATCTGAACATTTTCTCCATTGCCAGTTTAGTTTCACCGTATGGACTCGTCGGATCGGTCGTATCCGTTTCCTTAATCGGAATCTGTTTTGGCTCTCCATATGTAGCAGCAGTAGATGAAAACACGATTTTCTTGACACCATGCAAAAGCATAGTGGATACAAGTGTATGGGAAGCAATTAAGTTATTTTCATAATAATCTAATGGATGTGAGACACTCTCCCCAACTAACGAACTTGCTGCAAAGTGAATAACTGCTTCAATTTCATGACTTTCAAAAACATGGTTTAGAAAGCTACGATCACGGAGATCGCCTTGATAAAATTGGCCTCCTACAACGGATTGTTCATGGCCAGTTCTCAGGCTGTCAACGACAATCACTTCTTCACCCTGATTCAAAAGCTCTAATACCGTGTGGCTACCAATATAACCCGCTCCACCAGTTACTAAAATCGCCATCCTCTATTCCTCCTCAACGATTTCTTTTGTACCGTCACTAATTTCACATATATAAAAAGTCGGCTTGATTCCTGTTTTAGCTGTATAACTACTTGCTACCATCTCTGTAAATGATGTGACAGCTTCATCCTTCACAAGGCTAACATTGCAACCTCCAAAACCAGCCCCCGTCATTCTTGTGCCGATACAGCCTTCGACTTTTGCAGCTTCTTCATACAAAGTATCTAACTCGATTCCTGTCACTTCATATAAATCACGCAAAGATTCATGGGATTGCTTCATTAGTTTTCCAAACAAATCAAGGTCGTTTTTCTCAAGTGCTTCCATTGCAGAAATAACCCGCTCATTTTCCGTGACTACATGCTCGACTCGACGACGAATGACTTCATCTTTGACAATATGCTGAATCCTTTTCCAATCATCAACGCTCATATCTCCTAATGACTGAACATGAAGTAATTCTTGTTGGATGATTTTCAGCCCTTCTTCACATTCGCTCCTGCGCTCATTATATTTTGAATCAGCTAGACCTCTTCGCTTGTTCGTATTAATGATGACAAGCTTGTAGCCATCAATTCTTACAGGAACATACTCATATTCAAGCGTATCGCACTTCAACTTAATCGCATGCTTTCTTTTGCCCATCCCTACAGCAAACTGATCCATAATTCCGCAGTTGACACCAACAAAGCGATTTTCCGCACGCTGCCCAAGCTTTACAAGCTCCACCATCGGAATCTCCATTCCCGCAAGTTTACTCAAGGAAAGCGCTGTCACTAGTTCGATAGAAGCAGAAGATGATAGCCCCGCTCCATTTGGAATATTCCCATAAAACAGTATATTTGCCCCTGTATAACAACTAGCATTCTCTGAACCAGCGATTTCAAGTAGCTCCTTCAGAACCCCCTTTGGATAGTTCGCCCAGTCATCTTCTTTTATATAGGTTATATCTGAGACATGACAGCTCACATCTAATTCGAAGTTGGCAGACCGAAAATGGTATATTCCATCATTGCGAGGACTTACCATAGCCCAAGTTCCAAATGTCAGCGCAGCCGGGAAAACATACCCTCCATTATAATCAGTATGTTCTCCAATTAAATTCACACGACCTGGAGCAAAGTACACGCGTAATTCATCTTCTTTTCCGTACTCTTGATAAAATAAATCTTTTAATTGATTTACATCCATTCCTGCTGCTCCTCCCTGTTTGCAAAAAGCAAAATATAGTAGACTTCATGTGTTATATGAAATACTCAATCTATTTTCTAAAGTGAATATAAGAATTTTATAAAAGCCTGTTTTCCTTCTGCTGTCGTTTTAAACACGCCGGCATCTTCCAAAATGCGTTGAAACTTATTTCCCACTTCTTTTTGAAGAATTTCCATTACATTTTCTTTCGCTACACTGTCTAATTTTTGACACATATCCTTGTACCAGTCCCAGTGTTTTACCAACGTTGGATCCCATTTTTCCTTCTGTATCGGCTTCACAAGGTATTCGGCTATTTGTTCCAATTCCGTTGCCAGCCTCCCCGGTAGCACAGCAAGTCCCATCACTTCAATCAACCCAATATTTTCCCTTTTAATATGGTGGAGGTCTCGATGTGGATGGAATATTCCATCGGGATACTCCTCTGTTGTGCGATTATTCCTTAAGACCATGTCCATTTCATATAAATCGCCCCGTCTACGAGCTATAGGCGTTACCGTGTTGTGTAAAGTGTTTCCTGTGTATACAACAATATCAACTTCTGGATCAGCATACTTTTTCCAACTCTCATAAATATGCTCACAAGCATTCGCCACATCTTCCTTAGCCCCTTGGACACGGATAACTGACATCGGCCAATTCACGATCCCAATCCTTGTAGATGGATATGCATCGAGAGAGATCGTTTCTATCATTTCCGCTCTTTCGACCGCAAATGTGTATCGACCCCCTTGAAAATGGTCATGCGATAAAATAGAACCACCGACAATTGGGAGATCAGCATTAGAACCAATGAAGTAATGCGGAAACTGATCAACAAAGTCTAGAAGACGATCAAATGTGGCTCTAGATATTTTCATAGGTGTATGTTCTTGCCTAAAAATAATACTATGTTCGTTGTAATAAACATATGGAGAATATTGAAATCTCCATTCCTCATTATTTAAGACGATCGGGATTGTTCTATGCGTTGCTCTTGCAGGATGCCTAAGAGTACCTTTATACCCCTCATTTTCAATACATAAAAGACAAGTTGGATATGAAGAAGAAGGAGCTTCCTTCAATTTCGCAATTTCTTTCGGATCCTTTTCTGGCTTTGATAGATTGATCGTTATATCAATATCACCGTAAGGCGTAGTTGCTTTCCACTCTTTATTTCTAGCAATCCGGTCCGATCGAATATAGTTAGAAGCAGTCGACATTTTATAGAAATAGTTAGTCGCATGTTCTGGATTGTCCTCATAACGATTTTTAAATAGTCGAATAACCTCTGAAGGACGCGGCATCAGACAATTCATGATTTCTGTGTCAAGGATATCCCGTTCAGTTACCGTGTTTGCTGCAAGACCACCATGATCATACGCCCAATCAAGAATACTGCCCAGAATTTCTGCTAAAGACGGTAGAGGATTTGTATGTTCATATTCTTGCCACTCATCCAGCCCTAAAAGAGAAAGAACACGATTTCTAATATAAATTGAATCGTCTAACCCAAACAGTTCATTCGTATAGCCGTACTCCAGTAAATTTTGGATATCTTGATAAATATCTTTCATTATTATTGACACCTCGATTTAAGTACTTTTGGTTGAATCTACAACGGGTAGTCGACGTTACAAAGGATACTTCTTACATGTTTCGAAACTTAATTAAATTAATTAACTATGTTAACACCATATTATACCTTTTGAATAACTTTTACAATATTTAATATATAAAAACTATTCAAAACGAAGGGTCAGACCCACATCTACTATTTACCGATTATACGACGTGTATATGACACGATAAACGGTGTAGTGTGAGGTCAAACCCTTTCTCCTCTCCTTCTTGCCTATTGTTAATACCCTTCTTTTATTTACGTTTTTTACTTATCACTAAAGGTGAATGGGCATTTTGATTATATGGTTGAATCGTAAATGCAAATTGGAAATCCTCGTTCCCAAGTCGATATTGTTCTTGAACATCTTCGCCACAGCTTGCCGAACCTAAGCCATATTGCTGTTTATCAATGTGTAAGGTGATATAAGGTTGCTTCACTAGATCATAGGTGTGTTTTGCCATTTCTAGCTGTTCAACCGTATAATAGCTTGCTGAGAAATCGAAAGAATCACCTGAAACGAGCATACTTTGACCGTTCTCTTGTGAAAAACTCGCCCATTTATTTTGGTGGCGGTTCCCATTTTCTTGTGGGAAAATATACGGTGTATACAAAACATCGATTGTTGATGACCAAACACCCATCCTTGCGGCTAACCTACTATCCACATAAGCTTCATTCGGCCCTAAGCCATACCATTGAACAGCATCGAATGTGTTCTCTACGATCATCTCTACTCCAATTCGCGGAAGAGTTGTAGGACCATTTCCAGAGGTTATCCCTTTGATATCGATTAAAACACTGCCATCAGCTCGAATTGTGTATTCATACGTTACATCAAATCCCCACGCAATGACTGGAGGAGCTAATTTCGCCTTGCAGGAAATAATTACAGTTTGAAGATCTTCTTGTATCATAATTTCCGTCTGTTTCATGCGGTGTTGTATCGCATGAACACCATATTCCTTCCACTGTTTAGCAACTGGCTTCGCATGAAATTCTTCAGAACCTAATAAATCATTATCAATAGGCGCTCGCCAAAAGTTTAATCTTGGCCCTTTATGCAACATTAACTGTCCATCATAGTAATAGTCTTCTATGCGACCATTTTGCTTATTGAAAGTTACTTTGAAATTAGGACCTACTATGTTTGTTTTTGATGGTTCTTCAACTACATGTAATTGGCCTGCAGGTTGTTGTTCAGTAGCTACAAACCGAGAGATTGGAAGCTCGTGCTGTGACCATGCGACAGTATGACCTGAAGCCGCCCATTGTGTAGTATCTTTCATCGTCCAAACGATATTTAACCAGTAATCTGTATTTTCTCGCACGATACTAGGTATTTGAATCGGCAACTCTACCACTCTTGTAGAATTTGCAGGGATCTCTGGTACTTCGACAATCCCACTTTCTATAATAGTTCCATCTGCTTCTATAGACCACTGACATTGCAATTTTGATAAACCAGAAAAATCATAACGATTTTGCACCTGGATGGTCTTTTCTTCAAAATTGAAATTTGTTACCACAACTGGTTCAATTACTTTTTTATACTCTGCCAATGCTGGTGAAGGTTTGCGATCGGGTCGAATTAATCCGTCGATAACAAAATTGCCATCATGCGGCGTCTCTCCAAAGTCTCCACCATAGGCAAAATATTCTTCACCCTCTGGAGTATATTGTCTTAATCCATGATCGACCCATTCCCAAACAAAACCACCCTGTAATCGATCATATGCATAGAACGTTTCCCAATATTCTTTAAGGCCGCCTGGACCATTGCCCATTGCATGTGCATACTCACATAAAATATGAGGTTTCTTCAAATCGGTCAATTCACCAATGACTTTCATTTGCTCAATGGATGTATACATGGAGGTGTGAACGTCAGATGCAATCGGATCCTTCGTTGGTACGAAATCATCCTCATACAATATTTCTCTCGTCTCCCCTTCATAATGGACCAATCTAGAAGGATCTCTTCTCTTTGCCCATTCATACATGGCAATATGATTTCGTCCAAAGCCAGACTCATTCCCTAATGACCACATAATAATCGACGGATGGTTTTTATCCCGTTCAACCATTCTTTCCATTCTATCAACATAAGCATCTTGCCAGTTTAGATCATCACTTAATAAATGTGGTTTGCCTATTCGGGTTAGCCCGTGGCATTCAAGATCTGTTTCATCAATCACATAAAATCCAAAAGTATCACATAGCTCGTAAAAACGTGGATCATTTGGATAATGGGCTGTCCGAACGGCATTAATATTATGCTGTTTCATTAATGTTAAATCTTCAATCATCGAGCTTACTGGTACTGCGCGACCAAAGTCTGGATGAGCATCATGTCGATTCACCCCTTTAAACATGATTGCAACACCATTCACTAATAATTGGCCGCCCTTTATTTCAACATTTCTAAATCCGCACTTTTGTGGAATCACTTCAACTATTTCACCTGTTGGGTTCAATAATGTGATCACTACATCATATAAGAAAGGAGTTTCTGCATTCCATTGCTTCACACCCGCAATATGAATAGTTCCTGTCACACCTTGACTGTCTATGCTTTGTTGGTATTCGGCTATAATAGCACCGTTCTCCTGTATTTCCACTGCTACTTGGTGTCCTTCATACTCTCCTGACAAAGCGAGTTCAAAATCAAATCGGCCATCTTTGAAATCATTTTCTAAAGAGCTATTCACAAACACATCTTGTATATGAGTAGCTGGTTTTGACACAATATAGACATCTCTAAATATGCCACTTAACCACCACATATCTTGATCCTCAATATAGGATGATTCCGTCCATTGGTAGACTCGAACTGAAATTCTATTTTCTCCTGCTTTAACAAAATCCGTAATATCAAATTCAGAAGGAAGACGGCTACCTTGGCTATACCCAACTAGATGTCCATTAATCCATACATGGAAAGAACTATCGACACCTTCAAACATCAAATGTAACTTTTCCGACAATGCTTCTTTCGCTAAATAAAACGTCCTTTCGTATGCCCCAGTCGGATTTTCAGACGGAATATAAGGAGGCTCTACCGGAAATGGATACTGTACATTTGTATAATGAGGCTTACCATAACCATTCAATTGCCAATGAGATGGAACAGTGATCGATCCCCAATGATCCGTGCTATACTCCTCTTTGTAAAAATCACTCGGTGATTCCAGTGGTGAGTTTGCATAATGAAACTTCCAATTGCCATTTAATAATAAAAACCCCTGTGAATCTCCTCTCTCATAGGAGAGTGCAGTCGGTTTGTTTTTATAGCTAAAAAAGGAGGCTCTTGGTTTTAGTCGATTCCTTTGTAATACTTCTAAGTTTTCCCAATCATTTTGTAAAGTCATTGTGATTATACCCCTTCTACATTTCATTATCCTTTAACTGATCTGCGATAAAAGCACCAGTAATGTTGTATATTTAATGGTCACGTGACCATAATATCCAAAAAGAAATCCATTTGAACATTTTCGGTCCTAATCTGCTCAATTAGATAACTTCCTAGTAATATTCAAAATATAAGCTGAAATGAAACCGTTGTCAATGGTTTAAACTTTTTTTACAGACTCCCTTTCTATTAAAGTGACTTCAGCTTCTATAAATGACTCAACCTTCCCTTCGTTGTGAAGTTGATCTAATAATTGTTGAACGAGCTTTCTGCCAATTTCCCTTTTTGGGATATTCATAGTTGTTAATGTTGGTGTGACGATATTAGCTAATTCAATATTATCAACACCGATAACGGATATGTCCTCCGGAACTTTCTTTCCACTCTCAATGATGGCTCGCATGGCGCCCGCCGCTAACAAATCATTCGATGCAGCTACGGCGGTAAATGATTGTCCATTATCCAATAACGACTTGATCCCAGCATATCCTGTCGTCAATGTATCTTCATACATTTCGATAAATTTTTTATAATAGTCCTTGATTGGCAAATGATGTTCCCTCATTGCACTTTCATATCCTTCGTACCTAGCTTTTCCAAATTCATTATCAAAATAATGGCCTAAAAAAATAATTTCTTTATGTCCATTTCGGATTAAATGCTCGACAGACTGCTTCATCACTTTTTTCAAATCTACAAATACATGAGGTATGTCTGTTTCTAGAAAACGGTCCAAATATAGGGACAGTGGCATGTTGAGCGCATTTTTATCAAAATTCATAATTGAACTTAATTCATACGATGCAAGTAAAATCATGCCATCATAAGGACCTTCTAATACTTGTTTCAAATAATCCTTTCTTTCCTTCGTAATATTATATAACGATAAGGAATATCCTCTTTCTAATGCCATTTCTTCTATCCCAACAAACATTTCCGTAAAAAAGGAATTCGTAATAGATGGTGTTATACAAGCAATTTGTTTATAAGACTTCATCCGTAAATTTTGTGCTGCTCGATTGGGTATATAATTCAATTCAGCAATTGCTGCCTCCACTCTTTCTCTAGCTTCAGCCGCAACATATCCATTATTATTAATGACGCGCGACACGGTTGACGGCGAAACGCCCGCTTTTTGTGCAACTTCTCTCCTTGTAATCATTTGATCTCCTTTCTAACACGCTTTACTTTGTATATTCTTTGTAACCTTTATGAGTTCACTATGATTAAACCATAAAAAGATGATAGGTTCCTCTTTTTTGACCAGTTTTATAATAAATTTAGTGTGATCTGATCTTACAATCGTTGTTTGAAAATATGGATCAACATTTTCCACTTTTATAACAAGACATTATAACGTTATATTGACCAATGTAGAAACATGTGATACTCTCAGTTTTGATTAGAGTGAAATTTCGGTTATTGACAAACACACAGGCACTAAGTCTCTTCGAACAAGGAGGTAAAAATGACAATTACGATCGTATTAAGAAATGTAAAAACAGTAGAAGGTACCGCTGTTGATATTCTGTTAAAAAATAAAAAGATTGTAGACATTGTCCCTCCTGGCACTGGAATTGGTGAAAACATCATTGATTATCAGCACAAAGTATTTATCTCTAGTGGTTGGATTGATATGCATGTGCATGCCTTTCCAGAATTTGACCCATACGGCGATGTTATCGATGAAGTGGGCTATAAAACAGGTGTAACGACAATTATTGATGCTGGTAGTACTGGTGCTGATCGTTTTCCTGACTTAGTAGATAGTTGTATAAGCGCAAAAACAAATGTATTCGCTTTCTTAAATATCTCACAAATTGGTTTGCAGCGCATCGATGAGTTAGCAAATCTTAATTGGCTAAACGAAGAAAAATTAAAAAAGACCATTGTTGAATATAAGAATTTTATCATTGGACTTAAAGCGAGGATCAGCAATAGTGTGGTCGGCTCAAATGGGATAAAGCCTTTAAAGATCGCTCGGAAATTCTCCTCAGATACAGGATTACCGCTAATGGTACATATCGGCTCAGGACCGCCGGATATGAATGAAATTCTTGACTTGCTTGAGAAAAAAGACATTATAACTCATTACTTAAATGGAAAAGCCAATAATTTATTTGATCAAGCAGGACAGCCGCTTCCTAAGTTACTTCAAGCAATTGAACGCGGCGTTCACTTAGATGTTGGCCATGGGACAGCTAGCTTCTCTTTTAAAACAGCAGAAATAGCAAAACAAGGCAATATCCCCTTTGATACGATTAGTACGGATATTTACCGAAATAATCGTCTAAATGGACCCGTTTATAATATGGCAAATGTATTAACGAAATTTTTATATTTAGGATATTCACTAACAGAAGTAGTTGATGCTGTTACTATCCATGCGGCTGAGTGGCTAAATAAACCTGAATTAGGAAGAATTTCGGTAGGCGATATTGCAAATCTCACAATATTCAGCGTTGAAGATGAATCAATATCATTAATCGATTCTGAAGGTGCAGTAAGAGAAGCGAAACAAAAAATCGATGTAAAGGGAGTCGTCATAAATGGAGAATTCATTGAATGCTAAATACGGTTTAAAAAGAGTGATCAATGCAAGCGGAAGAATGAGTATCTTAGGTGTTTCCGCACCTACAGATACTGTAATGAACGCCATGAAGACAGGCGGGCAAAATTATGTTGAAATTGCGGACCTTGTCGACAAAGCAGGTCAACATATCGCTCGGTTACTTCAGTCTGAAGCAGCGGTTGTTGTAAACTCTGCATCAAGTGGTATCGCTCTTTCCATAGCCGCGATTGTAACAGAAGGAAACCGCCGAAAAAGCGAAAAACTCCATCAAGAATCAATCCCTAGAAATGAAATCATTATGTTTAAAGGCCATAACGTACAATACGGCGCACCGGTAGAAACGATGGTTTACCTTGGCGGTGGTAAATTAGTTGAAGTCGGTTATGCAAATGAAGGCAAAAGAGAGCATATTGCCGCTGCTATTAGTGAAAATACTGCAGCTATTTTATATGTAAAATCCCACCATACAGTGCAAAAAAATATGATTTCAGTTGAAGAAGCTTGGGAAGTTGCCAAAGCGAATCATATTCCATTAATTGTCGATGCGGCTGCAGAAGAAGATTTGCAAAAGTATGTACAAGTATCTGATTTAGCTATATATAGCGGCTCAAAATCGATTGAAGGACCAAGTTCCGGAATCGTTGCTGGTAAACAGAAATATATCGAATGGCTTAAGGTGCAATTACATGGCATTGGCAGAAGTATGAAAGTCGGCAAAGAAACAACATTTGGACTATTGCAGGCAGTAGATGAGTATTTTGTCAAAACTGATCATAGTGAACAAGAAAAAGCTAGTTTACAAGTTCTTACATCACTAGAATCGATCAGTGGTGTAAAGGTATCCATTGTACAAGATGAGGCAGGGCGTGCCATCTACAGAGCTCGAATCCTGATTGATTCGGATCTTGCGCATACAACTGCAAAAGAAGTAAACGATCGGCTGAGAAATGGAGAATTAATCGCAATTTATACCCGTGATTACGGGGTTCGCCAAGGATTTTTTGATATTGATCCACGCCCATTACAAGGTGATGATATATACGTGATTGAAGCCCGATTGCGAGCTATTTTAGGAGGTAATGAACAATGACCAATATTAACAAACGTTTTTATCGAAATCGAGTAGCTTTGAACGTACTAGCAAATAGTATCGAAAATGCAGTAGAAGTTTTCCAGGCCGCAGAAGGTCATGTTTTAATTGGTGTTCTATCCAAAGACTACCCTTCTGTAGATACTGCAGTGGTAGACATGAAAGCATATGGAAAAGCGATAGATGAAGCGGTTTCGATTGGTTTAGGCGCTGGCGATAATCGGCAGGCAGCAGTAGTTTCTGAGATTGCTAAACATTATCCAGGCAGTCACATTAATCAAGTGTTTCCAGCTGTAGCTGCTACACAGGCTAATTTAGGAGAAAAAGAGAGTTGGATCAATTCGCTTGTATCGCCAACAGGTCAAGTCGGCTACGTGAATATTTCTACCGGTCCTAACAGTGCTATGGCCGATGATTTGGCAATTGTTCCTGTCAAAGCCGCCATTGCTTTAGTTCGCGATATGGGTGGAAATGCTTTGAAATACTTCCCGATGAAAGGGTTAGAGCATGAAGAAGAGTTCCGTGCAGTAGCGAAAGCCTGCGGTGAAGAGGGCTTTGCTTTGGAACCAACTGGTGGCATTGATTTACATAATTTCGAGAAAATACTGGAAATTGCTTTAGAAGCAAACGTACCGAAAATTATTCCACATGTGTACTCTTCAATTATTAATAAAGAAACTGGTAAGACAAATGAGGAAGATGTACGAACATTATTAACCATCACAAAAGAATTGGTTCAAAAACATGCCTAAGAAAATAGTTGCATTTGGAGAAGTAATGATGCGATTGCAAGTGGCAGGATACGAATTACTGCAACAAGCTAACACGTTACACTATTCATTCTCAGGCACGGGAGTTAACGTTGCTGCAGCAATGACAAAGCTTGGTCATGATGGCTATCTTGTGACGAAATTACCGACTAATCCATTAGGTGATGCAGCCATCACTCACTTGCAACGCTTAGGAATTGCACGAAATTTTATCTCTAGAGGTGGCAACTACCTTGGCATGTATTTTTTAGAAAATGGCTTCGGAAATCGTGCCAGTCGTGTCACCTATACGAATCGATTGGAAAGCAGTTTTAATACCGCTTCATTATTGGACTATGATCTGGAAGCAATCGCTGAGAAAGCAGAGATCGTTCACTTTTGCGGCATTACACTCTCAATGGGGAAAAATGTCCGCGAGAGTATGAAAGTACTTGCTAAAAAAGTGAAAGAAAAAGGTGGAATCGTTTGTTTTGATTGTAATTTTCGGCCTTTCTTATGGGACGGTGGATACAGCAAAGCCAAACCTCATTATGAAGACATGCTTGCTTTATCTGATATTGTCATGATGAATGAACAAGATACTATGAATATTTTAGGAATGAAGACAACGAAAACCTCAAGAGAGGAACAGCTTATCGACTTAGTTCCTAAAGTCGCAACAAACTTTGATATTCAAACAATAGCAGGAACACATCGAACGATTAATAGGGATAATACCCACTCTTTATTAGGTTATATGTACAAAGATCAAATGTTCCATTTCTCTGAACATCTATCCTTTTCCATATATGATAGAATTGGTGCTGGTGATGCCTATACTAGCGGGATTTTGCATGGAGAATTGTCTAATTTTTCACCGAAGGAAACCGTACAGTTTGCAGCCGCGGCTGGAATGTTAGCCTGCACAATTGTTGGGGATACACCTATGTCAACAGAAACAGAGATATTGTCATCCATTATGGGAACAATTGAAGATATCAAGAGATAAAGTGAAACTTCAATCAGTGGGGGTTTTTCTTATCCCCCACCTACGCTTCTTCGATTCCTCTAAGCCTTGAGGTGGGGGGCTTGACTTTCCGTTAATGCGGGATAAAGTAAAATTTCATACCAGGAAAATGACAGGAGACATGGAACAAGAGTGAATAGAAAAAAAGGACCGTTGTATTTACAAATCAAAGATATATTGAAAGATCGTATTTTACATGGGGTTTACGCAGTCAATACCTACATTCCCTCTGAGCCTCTACTAGAAGAAGAATTTAATGTGAGTAAAATTACTGTACGTAATGCAATTAAAGAGCTTGTTCAAGAAGGTTTGATTGAAAAGAAAAGCGGTAAAGGAACGAAGGTCATCACAAATGTTTCGAATGCGAAACTAGCAAAAGGTAAGCACTTTACAGAGTTATTAGTAGAGGAAGGTCATCAAATTATCAAAAAAGTGTTAAGTATAAAAAGGATTCAATTATCTACTGAATCTTCACTCTATCCTCTATTTGGTGAAAGTTGCCTTCAAATCGAGCGAATGTACCTTTTGGATGGTGAACCGTATATTCACTTCTCCCACTATATTTTACTGGACATAAGCGATGAAGAATTAAACGATGTTCAGATTAACTCTTTATATCGTTTTATGGAAAAAAACAATATTAAACTCGAAACATTTAGGGATGAGTTCACCGTTGCTATCGTACCTAGTCACATATGTGAATCATTGAAATTGGCAAAAGACACTGTAGCTTTAAAACGAATTCGACTTTCTCATGATGAAGAAGGGAATATTAAAGAATACAGTGAAGGGTACTATAATACAGCAAAACACAATTATATTGTGAGCTATAATGAGCGGAATTCATCGGTTTAACCTAATTAAGCGCTCATTATAGCTTTCTCCCCTGCTAAGGCTTGACAAGAACGAAATATTCTTGCTGTTCATGATTAGTTTTATAGAAGAAATAGATCAATGTAGTTGAGATTATTAACGAATTCGGCTTGCAAAATTAAAGACGAATACAGGTCGGGGTTTTCCCAATAGGATGTTTTCCCCCGAACACCTGTATCTTTTCAGCTTTAAATCCAAATTTTAAAGTCCACCATTCGACTCCATTTTATAAACGACTAGAAATTCGTGTAGTTTTTTTACAAGTCCACCATTTCCAAATCGAATTACTTTATCTTGCTTCTGCTCCGATTCTACTTCTTTGGCAAACTCCAAAAAGGACAACAGGTAAATTCTGCGTGAGAGAATATTAACAATGCCATACTCGTAAAACCAGTTATCAATCGTATTATAAATTCCTTTGTTTACCCCATATTGTAAATGGCACCAATTAAAAAATTGTAAATCAGGCAGATTCAGATATTTGCTTTTCTGTAGGGGTTTTCCTTTCTCCGTCCTTAAAAAGAGCCTCAAATTGTTTAAATTTCTCGATTGCACGATATCTGTCCTCCGTAATTTGTTTTTTTAATAAATCAATTGAGGCAAACCTTTGCTCCTCTCTGATTTTAAAAAGAAGTTGACACTTTATGAACTCTCCATATAAGTCATCGGAAAAGTCGAGAAGATGAACCTCAAATGTTTTTTTCAAGGTTGATCCAAATGTTGGTTTAACACCCACATTCATAATGCCCCGATATTGCTTTCCTTTTACAACCACATGTACGCCATACACCCCATTCGCTAACAAGACAGCATCTGCATCTACATTGGCTGTAGGAAAACCTAATTGCCGTCCCATTTTCCTACCATGCACCACTCTCCCACAAAGAGATTCAGCAATACCTTCCTTCTCTTCACCAAGCAAAATTGTGTCAAATTCGAATGGTATAACCTTATTGTTAATCATCCACTCATCCCCTTTTTCATTTGTAAATACAAAACCTGAGTGGCGTTAAAACGCCACCAGTTACTATGAAAGATCGATCATGAAGCACGCTACACTCGCCTCATCACAATGGTGGCGGTGCGGGGCCGGTATTTCGGATGCTTTCTCAATAATATGAGTATACCTGCTGAGTAAATTGGCTGTATTATTAAGTCGCGAAGACCCGTCCCCATGTCCTTTATACAAAAAAACTCTCCTTATCAAAGTGATAAGAAGAGTAGAATGTGCATTAATGTGCTACCATTGCCTCCTCTTATCTTTCGAACTATTCGTTCGCTGGAATTGGCACAGTACCCTAAAAAGAGCCTTTTGCCGAGATTTCATTGGACCAGTTCCTCCATCTCTCTTGATAAGAATCTATATATACGAAATTTTAAATCATATCGGATTACTAAGAATTATTATTATATTCAATATATATAATGTTCAGTTTCCTGTCAAGTACCTCCAATCTGTTTTTTCTGATATTTCATTCTAATAGGAACGGAATATGATATATGTTTAACGTGTATAAAAGATTGTCATTAAGGATTTACTAAGATCCTATGTTACAAGAACGAATTCTTTAAGGAGTATGACCAGGGGAAATTGTTACATAAGCTCGTACCTAAGACAAAAGAACCTGCCCCAAAATAGTCTATTTGAGGGCAGGTCTTATTAAATGGTGTAGTCTTTAGTTTTTTTCCATGGATTGCTGATTTTCCCTTTTAACTTCCTCAATATTGGTATCACTATAGACTTCTGTACCATGTCCACCCGTAGTTTTAGCCAGCAATTCTTTCACTTCATTATATGACATACCTGAACGTTCATTTTGTCTTTTTACTGCATCAATGTTTGTTCCCGCGACCGTAAATGTATCATGATGATTGTTGTTTTCCATTATAAAGAAACCTCCATTCCGTTTCCCTTAATTTCTCCTCAAAAGTTCCTTTTTAATCAGGGGCAAAAAGAGAAAAGGCCACCATACGGGGTTTGGAGGTTCATTCTGAAACAATAATCACAAAGTTTTAATCAATCTTCTGCTCCTGTCGCTCATATCTTACTTCCTTCAACAATACATTTAAATCGATTTTACGATCCCATACTTTTCTCGCGTTTTCTGTCATATATGGAAACATATATTGATCAACCATTACTTGATAATCCAGATCATCAATTAGATTATAAGTTGGAATCTTTAATTTTTTTTCATCAAATGTTTCAATAACAATATAATTGATCAAATTGAATGGATTTCTCACCAAATCGATATTACGAATATCGTTAATAAAAACCGTATCTTTTTTAGAAAATACCTTCCCATTTTCCCCTGGGATAATCGTTAATAGAATTTTCCACGGATTAAAACCAGGCAATGACCAGAGTATTAAGTATAGAAAAACAGGAGTGAGCATAATGCCTCCAAAGATATAGATTAAAGAATAATTCGAATTGAACTTAAAGCCCTGAATTATTAATACCAAACAGCTTATTATAGCAATTAAATAGGCTCCAGTTACCCACACATACATGCCTTTAGACCCTTTTATTTGAAGAAGTTCATTTTTTTCCTTTATATTGACCAAAAAGTGCCCCCCCCCCCCCCTTAAGCTAGGAATGTTTTATTATTTAACAATAGGTTGTTTATCGTTGACTCATTTACTCTTTGAAAACTTAAATCTAGATTTTGGTTCCTAGTCACCACCCAAAACTCCGTCTTTCCGGGAATAACAAAGGAAAGATCAATGAAGTCTGGGTTATTATTTGCGTCATATTGCAGACTAAGTATACTGTCCATTTTACCGTTTCTTCTTGATAAATCATCTAGCAACTCTACCATATTCGTATTTTCTGATTTCTTTACCCATTTCTGAATGGTTTTTTCGGTTAGATCATCCATTTGACTTACATCTTCTAACAACTCGTCAAACTCTTCACTTTTCAACGTAAAAAGCACATCACTCTCTGCTTTTAATGGGTTGAAAGCAAAAAATTCACTTACCATTGAAAACATGTTCTCTTTAGATAGCTTAGAAAGATAGTGAACTTGATGATCGTGTAATAACTTATGTAAATACACTTCACTATTTTTAAAATGAAAAGAGATACTGTCTTCTGCATGTAAACTAACATCAAATTTAGAAGCCTTTACTGTACTTTCTGCATCATTTAATATGTGGATAAATGAAGTATACTCTTCCTTTAGTTTATATTGGTTACTAACTTCCTCTACCATATCTTTTGCTAACAATGAGCGAGATGCAATTTCTAACATCAATTTCAACTCAGAATCATTCATAGCTGGAAAATAAGCTTCTTTAATCGAAATACCTTGTTCATATAACCCTTCGCTATAAAATGAAAAGATTAACTCTTCTATGCTTAATTGAATCGTCTTCATAGGTCCTCCTTAAAAAAATGAGAATTTATCTTCAAGAAAATCTTTCGCGCCATCAACAAGAGAGTTCGCAGTTTCTTTTGCTTTTGATAGTCCCTTGCCTATTTCTTTCACTTTTTCTACTGGATCTGTAATTGTACTTTTAATTTGATCATTCATAAAGTCTACGCCTTTATTAAATCCTTCTACAGCTTTCCCTGCTTTTTCTAAACCGCCCTTTATCACTTCAAGTCCATCATGAATAGGCTCTTTAAATACCATAGCAGCCTTTTCTGCTAACCCTGCAGTAAGCTTGGCAGCTTGTTCTCCAACAAGTCCTCCAACAAAAGATCCTGCAGTAGCTCCAATTACTGTACCAACTGGACCAACAACACTTCCTAAAGCTCCCCCTACTACAGCCCCTGCAATAGAACCTCCAGTAATTGCGACGGTATTATTCACTGCATTGCCTACCGCTTTTGCGTTTTCTCGCTTTAATATTTCCGGCTGATCTCCATACTTTGAATAGTTTTCTGAAATCTTCAGACCCATTCCACCAGCTTCTACTAATCCAGTTACCGCTAATGTACTGACTACATTCGTTCTCCCAAATTTTGCGCCCGTTTGGACAAAGGATTTAAATTTTGAAGCATCTAAGGTTTTATTACGAAATCCTCGATATAAGCCTCTTGAACTTTCTGTAAATTTAACAACATCATCAGGAAGGTATTGGGCAACTTTTTTATGAACTAAATCAGCAAATGCGGTATCTTTATATTTCTTCATTAAGTAGGTAGGATTTAACAATGCCTTTGCCACATTCCTCCGATATTTAGAACTGTCAATCGCATCTGACATTTGATGAAGGATGCCCATATGCTTATATGTGAATAGACCATCCGTATTCTTTGCGAACTGTGTAAAGCCCAGACCATAATACGCAAGTTTTTTTCCAGCTAATGCCCCCATCGCCGTTAATGCGCCATACTTATCATACAATTTATAAAGTTTAGCCACTAAGTTATCAGCATCAGAAAATTTATTGGCCGTCATACGCAGATCTTGCTCCATTTCACTAAGACGATCGACCAATTGATTTCCAGTGCCCCACGGATCCCCGACATGAGAGAAGCAATGACTGTATTCAGCTGGGGCACTGCTGATTAGGCTATATAGATCCAAATGAAGTTGTTTATATTCGGCTTCAATCGTTGTTAAGTCAAGAACAAATTTATTAGCTAAATATTCCAAACGGTCCGGATCTACTGCTATTTTATTCCCCATATATGTAAGACCTCTTTTCTAAATCCATTTATTAGTTAAGCATTGAATTATTCTAAATATAAGATACTGATATAATGAATTGATAAACTATTACTCATTATTAATTGCTACATTAATCATTATCAAGAAAGATTAATGAAGATCTGATACCCTAACACGGACAGTTGCAAAGGCCATAGAAAAAAATCAAAACATCCAGGAACACATCCATCATCTAAAGCATGTCTGTCCTCGTCTTTCTTCTTTTTCTTCTTTCTATAATTATTATTATAATTGTTCATCCTACACCTCTATCATTTATCGTGATACGTGTTAGCATTTCATTCAATATTTTAAAATACCTACTCACTCTTCATACAAGCAAGTTTTTCTAACTCTCTTTGTCTTTCAATCTCTTCTCTCACCCGATCAACCTCATTTGCCGCACTTTCCAATTCTCTGCTGATCTCATAGAGATTGTCTGAGTGTCTTTGGAATAAAACGGATGCTTCATCTACTACAGAATCAAATTTTTCTCGACTCTTTCCTGTCCATGTCGCTGCATCTGTTTGGACACTTTGCATTAGTTTAGATTCATTTAATTTTAGCGTTTCAGATGATTCTTGGAACACTCTTGCAAGTGATCTAATTCCTGCAGAATCCATATTTTCACCTCATTATTAAGTTAAAATTAAATCTATTTAAATTTATCCCGCATTAACGGGCAGTAGGCCCCCACTCAAGGCTTAGAAGAATCGAAGAACTTAGGTGGGGGATAACTGCCCGTAAAAGCCCGATTGGTTCAACTAACAATCAATGGTGGGATGAAGCCCCCTACTGATTGAAGTTTCACTTTATTACACTAATATCCTATTTAAGCATAAGGAAATACTACTATAATCTCCTATCCTTTACCATAAGTCTCCAGTAATGAATTAGGAAGTAAATGTAACGATTATTTCAACTTGTCTTCATTTAATATGTAAGGTTATTTTTTTAAAAAAGCTTAGAATACTAGAAATCATGCATGATTTAGGGTTTACATATTTTTTGCAAACAAAAAAAATATTAATACGCATGCTAAAAAGAGCCTTTAGACCCATTTCTTTATTCCCTATTAAGCATCAGTGAAACGGGAATCTCGCATAGGCACTTATGACTAAACCAAATGAAGATCAAGTTTGTATTTTGAACTTTAGCTGTGATTCATGGTCTGATAACTAAGGTATAACACTAAAATCGCCATGGTACATACGAAAGGTTGATTATTTGGATTTGTAAGAACTGTATGAACGTGTACATGAGGTAAGTGTATAGCAGAATATTGATCGCAACAAAATAAGCCATAATATACGAATTCCTGAATGAAATCTCGTACATTATGGCTTCATTTATCCCGCATTAACGGGCTGTAAAACCCCCACCTCAAAGCGTAGAGGAATCGAAGAAGTGTAAGCGGGGGATAACTACCCGTAAAAGCCCGATTGGTGAGATAACCAATACGATTTTCAGAGGTTTAGTTGAGGCCCACAGGATGTGTGGGTCACACAGACGTCCTTAGTCTGTGATTCATTGAACCTTAGACACTAGAACGGGACTAACAATCAGTGGGGAAAGAAGTCCCCACTGATTGAAGTTTCACTTTATTTTCTCTTACGTTTCTTTCTTTTATTCTTTACTGAATTCTTTTGTACTTCTAACTGTATCAATCGGGCGAACTAGTTTTTCGATTTGTTCACGTTTTGGTTCTAAGAATGGAGGTAAAGATAATTTTTCTCCGAGCGTTTCATACGGTTCATCGCCCATAAATCCTGGACCATCTGTTGCAAACTCAAATAAAATTTGTGGTGCAACTCTTACATACAATGATCCGAAGAAGAAACGATCAACAAACCCTGATGTTTGGAATCCGAAGTTTCTTATATGTTTATCCCATTCTTCTAATACAGAACGGTCATCAACTCGGAATGCCGCATGGTGAACTGTACCAAAACCTTGTTGTGCTTGAGGAAGTATCGCATTATATTCGACAACTACTTGTGCCCCATTTCCTCCTTCACCTACTTCAAATAGATGGAATGAACCTTCCTGATCGATTTCTTTAAATAAGAGAACCTTTTCCAGCATTTCTTTAAAGTAATCAAACTGAGCAATCCGAACAAAGATTGGCCCTAAACCAGTAATCGCATACTCTAGAGGGACAGGTCCGTTTTTCCATGGCGTACCAGAAGCAACACCTTCATTGTTTTCATCTGAAATCAATTGATATTGTTGGTCATCAAAATCAACAAATGAAAGTGTCTTTTTACCGAATTGTTCTTTAATTCCAGTGTGTTTTACTTCTAAACGATCAAAGCGTTTTACCCAATAATCAATCGCTGCATCGTTTGGTACACGGAAGGAGGTTTTTGAAATCTCATTTGTACCATGTACACCTTTAGGGATACCCGGGAAATCGAAGAAGGTCATATCTGTACCTGCACTACCTGCGTCATCTGCAAAAAATAGGTGATACGTCTGGATATCATCTTGGTTAACGGTTTTCTTTACTAAACGCATGCCTAAAACATACGTGAAAAATTCATAGTTTTTTTCTGCACTACTTGTAATGGCTGTTACGTGGTGAATTCCTTTTAATTCGTTCATATTACATGCCTCCAATTGATTCTCAACTTTATTCATTTAAAACAAGATGCATCTGCCATTTAAGCTGATTTGCTGAATTTATATGTTTATAAAATACTGTTCCTATATGTTGATCAGACTAGTCGTTTTTTTACAATGTTTTATCTCTAATTAACACATCTTTAATTCGAGATAAATATATCATGAATTAAATGGGCTGTCAATAATAAGAACTATGATAAAAAAATGAGGAATAAATAAAAAAGGTGAGACACTACTTAATAGTAGATACTCACCTTTCTTCATTGGTCGTAGACTTTTATCGTCCACTCTAGATAATATTACTTTTTAAAGATCCCAAACGGTTTTCCTATCGGTAGCACAACTTGTCCGAAATGTGTGTTTAACACGTTCGCTGCTGAACCGTAGAAAGATAACAAAGCGATGCACATTTCTGCTACTGCAGCAATCATGTGGGTTACATCATACATAATATTAAATGAACTTAAAGATAGTCCAATAAATAGGAAATCAATAAAGACGAAAATAAAGAACAAAACTTTATGTGTTTCCATGGCCCCAATCGTCATAAAGAGACTGAAAATCAAATAGCCAATAAATGCAAAACCAAGTTGTTTTGGATCGCCATTTGCAGCAAGTTTTTCGCCGAAAAAGCCTAACTGAATCATCCATGTTGTTCCAACACCAAACCAAAATAGTCCGAATGCTCCAAATGCAGTTGTCCCAAATATATTGTTATGCTTCGCATCTAGTATCGAGGCATAAACTTGAGCGAGACCGCCTAGGAAAAATACCCACGGTAAGAGATAAGAAAGCCCCTCTGTTAAGCCTAGTTTTTGTGATGATGCTACAAATGTTACCATCGCAAGACCGAATAAGCCTAACGCGGATGGATCTGCTGTTGTTATTTTTACTTGTGTGTGATTCTGAGTACCCATTATTTCCTCCTTAAAAAACATACTTATGTAATGTATCGGAAAAGACAAGGAGTGTCAATACTGGTTTTTCCGATGAAACATATAAATCGTATGATTCCAGAATCCCACTTAAAGAGATATTTTCGTTTATTTCCTCTCGTTTTCTCACGATTTCATTTTAAATTAAATCTAAAATTGGTATAAAGCGGAAATTCATCGTTATGTGTCACTTGATTAAAGGAGAAAAACGAACAAGTTAATTGAAAAAACTTATACCTAGTATCACGCAAAAAATGTTAACCCAACAGCTACAGGAACTCGAGGCGGATGGCGTGGTGAACCGTACGGTTTTCGACCAGGTTCCGCCAAAGGTTATCTATTCTTTAACAGAGTATGGTTAGTCTCTTCAACCCATTTTAGATGCCATGTGCAGTCGGGGCGAAGAACACATCGCATTAACTGATGAAATAGTATCAAATTAATAGCAATAAAAAGGATTCGAATGCTGTAAAGCAAATGAAGTCTTTTTAGTTTCATGAGTATTTCCAATTGTGCTGCGATAATTATATGGCTAAATATCAACTTCACAATCGCATTACTAAGAAATTGTAAATTTATAACTTGATCATGACATCCCTTAGTCCTAGGATCCCGGCACCTAAGTCATATATGACTTAAACATAGTAATAGTTTACTACGGAAAAATGAGAGTTATTTATTTTTATAGGTATTATGGTAGAATAGGAACCGTTATTACATAAAGGAGTCCTAAAATATGAAAAGAAATACCTCTTTAGGCAGTCAAATTACTCTTTACGTTGCTTGCACAATGCTAGCTGTTTTGATTGCTATTGGAATCATTTTATTTATGAATACATCGAAAACTGTGAATAAGTCAATCGGTCTTTAAGGGATTAGTATTGCACAGCATATCGCATCATTACTAGATGCAAATGAGTATGAACAAATAACAAGTGACATGACCGAATCCGATCTATACTGGAAACTTCGTGCAGATCTTAAGGACTTGCAGAGGAAGAGTGGAGTTCTGTTTCTATACACATTAACCGCCCAAAAATCTCCAGATGATCCAGTGCGGTTCATTATCGATGCAGCAGACCCAGATGCCACGGATGCGATTCCAATCGGTGAAACACACGAATTCACAACGTACAAAACTATTGAAGGCGCATTAAGCGGTGATGGCCATGTAACGGAAATTATTGATGACCCTGAATATGGTAGTTACCTTTCAGCGTTCGCCCCCATTTACAACGCCCAAGGAGAAAAAATCGCAGTTGTCGGTGTAGACATTGCGGCGGATTCAGTCGGAACAGTTCGCGCTGAAATTATGAAAACGAACCTTCCAATTTATATTGGAATTATTTTAGCCATCGTTGCCTTTGCAATGTTTCTCATGAAACAATTTGTCAAACGTGCACTACGCCCCTTAACAGAGATGGAAAAAGCCGCACGGGAATTTGCGGAAGGAGAACTCACAAAAGCAGAAATGTCACTTATTTCTGTACGAGCTGTCGGTAGCAATGAAATCACTTCATTTAAAGATTCGTTTACACTGTCATTGTTGCAAATGAAACAGGTGATGACGGACGTTAACAAAACTGCATTTTCTCTCCTGAGAGTAACAGAGGAACTAACTCAAGTCGTGAATTCTGTCCAAGAATCGAACGAAGAAATCACGCAAAGTATTACCCAGATTTCAAGTACGAGCAAAGTGCAGGAGTTGAATAACCGGGAAGTACTTGCAGCAATGGAGGATAAATTATATATTTTACATCCTTTTTCTTATGATAGGACAAACAGGCTAACTCCAAACTCAGTTAGCCTGTTTGTCTATTTTTTTAAATTCTACATTTGGTTATTGACATTATCCCCTCATCGTTATATGGTTAATTACATAAGTAACTAACCAATATGGTGGTGAGGCAGTGAATAACTTAATTGACGATGGCCGGCCTATTTTTGTCCAGATCGCAGAACGGATTGAAGATGACATTATTGAAGGTGGTCTTCCTGAAGAAGCACAAGTTCCCTCAACGAATCAGTTCGCCGCATTTTACAAAATCAATCCTGCAACTGCTGCCAAAGGCGTGAATTTGCTGGTGGATGAAGGTATTTTATACAAAAAGCGGGGGATTGGCATGTTTGTTGCAGAAGGAGCACGAACAAAAGTAATCGAAAAACGAAAAGAGCAATTTTTCGAAGAGTACGTGATCACAATGATACGTGAAGCAGAGAAGCTTGGTATTACAGCTGATCAGTTGACGGATATGATCCAGAGAGGAGATAACAAACGATGAAAAATGTGATTGAAGTTAAACAGCTAAATAAATCATATGGAAAATTTAATGCAATTCATGACACTAGTTTCACCATGCAGGCAGATAAAATCTACGGACTTCTCGGCAGAAATGGTGCAGGTAAAACAACTTTAATGAAAATGATCACAGCACAAATTTTTCCTTCAAGTGGTGATTTGAAAGTATTTGGGGAAAATCCCTATGAAAATGCTAACGCCCTTAGCCAAATTTGTTTTATTAAAGAGAGCCAGAAATACCCTGATCATTACAGTATCCTTGATGTATTAGAAGTTTCTAAATCTATTTTCCCAAATTGGGATGTCAACTTTTCTAGGTCACTTATCGAGGATTTCAACTTACCTCTCAAGAGAAAGATAAAAAAGCTATCCAGAGGGATGCTCTCTGCAGTAGGAATCGTGATAGGCCTTGCAAGCCGGGCGCCTTTAACCATTTTTGATGAACCATATCTGGGACTCGACGCGGTTTCAAGAGGGCTATTTTACGATAGATTGATGGAAGATTATGTTGAACATCCACGAACAGTGATTCTGTCTACCCATTTGATCGATGAAGTGAGCAACCTACTTGAACATATTTTAGTCATTGACAATGGGAAGCTGATTATTGATCAAGATGCAGAGGATTTACGGGATAAGGCTTTCACAGTCACTGGGCAAACCTCTAAGGTGGAGTCGTTTCTCATTGGAAAAGAAACGGTGCATCGTGAGCCATTCGGTGGATTACTATCCGCTACTATCCTTCGCAGCCAAAACGGTTCTGATCAAAAACAAGCGGCACAAAGTGGACTCGAAATTTCACCTGTATCCTTGCAGCAGCTTATCGTTCATTTGACAAATGGTAAATCTGAACAAAAGGGAGCGAATGCGAAGTGAATAGAATTACTGGTGTTTTAAAACTTCATTCTCGTGATAAATGGTCGTGGATTTACATTCCAGCTATCATACTGTTTTCTAGTTTTGTGGTGAATCTAACCGTAAGTTTCTTGTTCATGAATCAAGAAGATATGTATACAGGTGGGCTAACTTCAATTGTCATTTACCTTTTTGTAACAGGAATTATCGTAGTAGGAAAAACATTTCCATTTGCGATTGGCATGTCGATTAGAAGAATCGACTATTTTATCGGGTCTGCAATAGTCGGAATGGTCGGTAGTGCATTCTTCACAAGTTTGATTTTCTTATTCGCACAATTAGAAAAACAGACGAATGGCTGGGGCACTAGACTCCACTTTTTCCACTTTCCCTATATCAATGATGGTACACTCTTGGAGCAATTTATTTTATACATGATTCTTTTTCTCAATATGTTCTTCTTAGGATTTTTAATAGCCAGTTATTCACGGCGTTTTGGTCGCAAAGGGATGTTCATTGGGGCGATGGCCTTCTTACTGATTGGAAGTATAGCGGTCTTTCTTGTGCATCATTTCGAAGCTTGGGGAAGCATCTTTAGTTGGTTTGCCAGCCAGACAGCTGTACAAATCGCCTATTGGCTTGTACCTCTTACTCTGCTCTATCTACTGGGCTCATATCGCATGTTGCGGCGCGCAGTCATTTAATCTCTCACAGGAGAAAAATATTTGATATAGAAAATAACACATTTCAGATGCATACAGTAAAACAAGGATTGAATCTTAAGGTAAATCGAACAAATTTCACCAATAGATCTACAGCACAATTCAAAAAGAAACAAGAAGTTGATGTGATTATTGACATCAATTTCTTGTTTTAATGCTTTATTACATTAATAATTAATAAGATGACGCACTCCACACGCACTGAGTACATATGGAAGTATATGGGGTACCCGGTTAGTTACAACGCTTGTGGCTCTCTTATCCCCTATATCTTAAAGCTAGTCCTTTTAAGAAATTCCTAGCGTATCGATCACCACACTCTTTATAATTCCTATGACCTTCTTTTCTTAATATAGCGCTTAATTCTCCTTTTGTTATCATGACTCCTGCTTCTTCTAAGATATCAAGCATATCCTCACTTGTTAATGTTAGTGCTATTTTCAATTTCTTTAGAAGAATATTATTAACACTTTCTGTATTCTCTAAAGACAGTGCTGGGCTTTTAGGTTGTCCTGGTTTTAGATCTTGTTTCCCACGTTTAAAAATAATTAAGCCATTGAAAAATGACTCTAACATCATATTATTGCATATTATATTCTCTTCATTTTCAGTTATATCATCATTGTCAGCATCATTATGGTAACTGTCTTTTGATTTTGTGAGCATCTTTAGCACGTCTTCTTTTGTTACTTCAATACCACCAAGTTTAAATATCTTTACCATATCTGTATTTTTTATATCTAGAGCATACCTTAATCTAATTAATATATCATGATTATTCATGTTTAAACCTCCTATAATATTGCCTATTTGCACAGTAGCTTCCTCATTTTTATTGCCCTTTTTAAAAACTACCATGAGATCTTAACGAAGAATTTCTTCACAAACTAATTGAAAGGATTGAAATGAAAGAAGAAAGAAGTCCGAGAATCTTTTATAGATTCTCGGACTCTTACATATCTTCTATTTCTTTTCAAGCAATACACAACACTCGACATGTGTCGTCATTGGGAACATGTCCACAGGCTGAATTTCAACCGTATGGTACCCTCCATCTTCTAAAATACGTAGATCACGAGCAAGTGTTGCCGGATTGCATGATACGTAAACAACCTTCTTCGGTTTCATTTCGATAATCGTGTTTAGCAGTGTTTCCTCACAGCCTTTACGTGGTGGATCGACTACTAATACATCGGCGCGGTTCCCATCCTGATACCATTCAGAGATGACGTTTGCTGCTTCGCCAACTTCAAATTCAACATTGTTAATTTCGTTGATAAGAGCGTTACGGCGTGCGTCAGCAATTGCTTCTGGCACAACTTCCACTCCGAGAACATGCTTAGCATTTTGGGCAAGGGATAGTGAAATAGTCCCGATTCCACAATAAGCATCAATCACAGTCTCTTTTCCAGTAAGTCCGGCAAATTCAAGCGCTTTGCTATAAAGTACCTTTGTTTGATCAGGGTTAATTTGGTAAAAGGATAACGGCGAAATAGCGAATTTCACGTCGCCAATATAATCATAAATGACATCATTGCCCCAAAGAACCTTTGTTTTTTCGCCCATGATGACGTTTGTTCGTTTTGAATTCACATTATGAACAATCGATTTCACATGCGGCAAACGAGCCGTGATTTCTTCGACAAGATTATTCTTTTGTAGCAGTTTAGCCGTTCTGGTTACCAGCACAATCATCAGCTCTTCGGTTTGTTTTGCATAACGGGCCGTAATGTGACGAAGCACACCTTGGTGATGTTTCTCGTTATACGGCTCTACACCAAGTTCATTGCAGATTTCTTTCACAGTTTGAATCGCTTCATTGACAGCCGGGTGCTGGATAATGCTTTCATTTGTATCAACAATTTCATGGCTGCGTGGTTTGAAGAATCCTGCGATAAGTTGGCCATCTTTTTCACCAACAGGAACCTGAGCTTTATTGCGGTAGTGTAAGGGTTCCTTCATGCCAATAATCGGATGAATCGTTACATCCTCAAGTTTGCCAATTCTCGCCATCACTTCACGGACTGTTTTTTCTTTGAATTGTAGCTGACCTTCATAACTCAGGTGATGAAGTTGACTACCACCGTATTTATGCGCTTCTTCTTTTTTTACTTCTACGCGGTTTTTACTTTTTTCTTTCAGTTCCATTAAGCGACCAAATCCGTAGCCTTTGTTCGTCTTCGTTACTTTGATTTGTGCTTTTTCCCCAGGCAATGCGTAGGGAACGAATATTGGGTAGCCATCGACCTTAGCAACACCTGACCCATCATGTGTTAAGTCCTCAAATTCTACATCTATTACATCATTTTTTGAAACGGGAATTGTTTTTTCCATTGTATACTTCCTTTTCTATCGAAATGCTTACAGTTCAAACAAAAGCTGAGCAGTATCCATCATATATTTAGAACTCTTATTTTATCACATATTCACTAGACAAACAAAAGCACCTTTTAGCAAAGTCTTTCATAAAATAAATAAAACTTTCAAAATAAATGTGGACATGCGTATATGATTTGGCTTTTGAAGCAAAATAAGGGAAAAAGTGAGGTGAGCAAAATGGGATTGTTCCAAACGATTTCTGCCTGGAATACCGCCAGACAAGAAAAACATATAGCACTTATGCAAGATAAAGGACTATGTCCGGATTGCCGCGGTCGAGGCTTCAGCTCGTATGCACCTTATGATTACGGCTACACGAATGTGTACGATTGTTTAGGCTGCAACGGTAGTGGCTCTTATGTAGATTGGGTAGAAACAACTAATCAAACTGAAGGCTAAGGAACTAACAAAAAATACGGCCTGTAAAGCCGTCTTTTTTGTTAGTTCCTACATTTCTTCGCTTCTTCAAAGAATTGCTTTAATGTAGGAAGCAATTCTTGAGACTCCAAATTGAAGCTTCCTGATGAGCCGTCAGTAATAGTTTTAACGCGGGCACCTGGGACAGAGCGCAGGTATTCCTTCGCTCCTTCCTCTGTCAGTCCGATTCCCTCCTGACTACCTCGAAGGACTAATACCGGACAATTAACATGGCCCAGTTGTTTCCAAAATGGATGTTCATGGGAATCATGTTCGATTGCTTTTAATGTATCGAGCGTCATATGAGTTAGCGCAGTTCTCCCTGTTTTTTGAACAAGAAGATTGGCCCATCCCTTTGGTAAATCTGTTTCAACAGCAGGATAATCGCCAATGATGAGTCCTTTCAAGCGACTTAGGTTTTCCATCGCAAATCCTAAAGCATAAACCACGCCACGATGAAAACCAAATAGGACGAAATTTTCAATATGGATATGATTAATCACGCTTTCAATATCTGTTACATGATCCTCTAGCGTATATCCCATTTCTGGTGCATCACTTCGCCCTCTTCCACGCATCGTAATAACTAGAGCACGACGGGGCGCAAGAGCACGAAGAATATCCTCGTACTCTTCCCCTGTCTCCGTCAAACCGGGAATGATGACGAGTGGGGGTTCTGTAGACGGTCCAGTGTTATCGATATAATGGATACGAATATCTCCATTTTTAACCCAACCTTCAAGCATTACATTCCCTCCCTTATGACAGATGTTTCACCATATATTCATAATCATGCCCGTTAATTTGTCTGCGATTCACAGTTTTATATCCAAGTTTACTGTATAAACGGTGTGCACGTGTATTTTCTACCTCAACATTTAAAGAAATCCTTCTATGTCCTTTTGATATCGCAAGCCCTTGGGCCGCTTCAATCAAGGCAGTTCCTATTCCTTGTCCCCAAAACTGTGGGTTGACACTCACTGTATCGATATAAAAATCTTCCGGTTCCGCTTCTTTCTCAGTCATTATCTCCGAATTATTATTCTTCTCTCTTAAACGATCCACAATTGGTCCATCCAGTTGTTCTGCATCACTTCCAAGATAGGTTACAATAAGACCAGCTACATTCCCTTCAATTTCTATAATTAGCGTATTCTCATAGCTTAATCGGTTATTAGGATGACTGAAAAAATAGTGAAGCACTTCTAAAATGGCTTCCTCTTCCTGTTCACTTGTCAAAGCTTCAGCAATATCCTGAATCGCCAATCGAATCAAATAAGCGGATATCTGTCCATCCGCTGGTACGGCTTGTCTGATCATCATTTTTTTGTTCTCCTCAAATTAGAAAGAGAACGTCCCAAAAGGGTCTGACCTCACACTAAAATACACAGATTATTATGGAATACACCTAATACTGTATAGTTGTATGGTCTGCCACTTTAGTTTTGAGACATCCTCCATTTTAATTATTTATCCCTTTTCTCCTAACCGTCAGTGAGGGTGAAAAAAGCCACTGATGGAAGTTTCACTTTATATTTCCAGCTTATTTGCTGGATCGTCATGTAGCGCATTTTCCGGAATGAAAACATCGAAATGACGATACTGACTGACGAATTCTGCAGGAGCTAGTCCACCAAATTCACCATCTAAATTTAGCATCATTTCATTTTTAGCGGTTACTTTAATTCGATTTGCTTTTACATAAATCACATTTTTATCATGAACATGCTCCCCGCGTAAAGCAAGTGATGCTACTCTGATAAAGTCGGCTAAGTTTGTTTTCTTTAAAATTAATAGCGTAAACATGCCATCATTTAGTGAGGCGTCAGGTGCTAGTTTTTCAAAGCCGCCTACAGAGTTCGTATTCGCAACAAGGAAAAGCATAATTTCCCCTTCAAAAAACTTCCCGTCATATTCAATCGTTACATCCGTCGCTCGAATCGATGGTAGCATTTCAATGCCCTTCATGTAATAAGCCAATTGACCAAGCATTGTTTTTAACTTTATCGGCACCTCGTAGGTAAGCTCCGTTAACCGACCGCCCCCTGCAATATTGATAAAATACTTTTCGTTCATTTTTCCAATATCAATTGGCATCGTATGGCCCTTTGTAATAATATCCACTGCAGCATCAATCGAACGCGGCACATGAATAGCTCGCGCAAAGTCATTCGTTGTTCCGGTCGGGATCACACCAAGTTTAGGCCGATTTTCCGCTCCGGCAAGGCCATTTACAACCTCATAGATAGTACCGTCACCGCCTGCAGCAATGACAACATCATATCCTCGTTCAATCGCAATTTCTGCAGCACGTGTTGCATCGCCCGCCCCTGTTGTAGCATGGCAGGAAGCTTCATACCCTGCCGCTTCAAGCTTAGCTAATACGTCCGGTAAGTTTTTCCGAATCATTTCTCGGCCTGATGTCGGATTATAAATCAATCTTGCTCTTTTCATTTCCCATCATCCTAATGTTAAAATACGTTTCAGTCACTATATGGTAACGATTCACCAAATAGAATGCAACGAACAACAATAATTGTCTTGGAATCAATAGCGATTCCGTAAAAATTGAGCCTATCTCTCCGATTACCTTCACCATATGTTCCTGGTTCGGAGAATCCATTAAATCATTTCTGAACAAATTATATAGCAATTTTTTCAAAAACTCTAGTTTTATCGTTTGAACCTTTCATCAGCGAGCTTTGATTATTCATAACCATCTCCATTTATCCATCCACTTTCACTTTTCTCTTCTTAGTTTCCCCCTTCACCTCAAGAGTAATCCATCAATTCTCGATTGGATGGTTTTATCTTATTTTCACTATCCCTGACGTATTTTTATTCCTTTCACCTTACCATGCCAAATCTTTTTCAGCAAAATCTCAATTTACAGATTCGTTATAATAAAGTGAAACTTCAATCAGTGGGGGTTTTCTTTATCCCCCACTGATTGTTAGTCCCGTTCTACTGTACCTTTGAAAACCACAAATTTAAGTTTCACTGTATCTCACCAATCGGGCTTTTACGGGCAGTTGTCCCCCACCTATGCCCTTTAAGCCTTGAGGTGGGGGTCTTACTGCCCGTTAATACGGGATAAAAAAGATCGAGGATGTCCTATTAGACATCCTCGATCTTTTTTAAGTCAACTTCTACCTATTAACGTTTGTTCAATTCAACCAGCAAAATTTTGTTTACCAGCTGTGGATTGGCTTGTCCTTTTGTAGCTTTCATAATTTGGCCGACAAGGAAGCCAGTTGCTTTTTGTTTACCCGCTTTAAAGTCTTCAATCGATTGCGGATTGTTATCAAGTGCTTCATTTACGATTTTCGTAAGTGCACCCTCATCCGAGATTTGCACTAGACCTTTTTCTTTCACGATTGCTTCTGCATCTCCACCATTTTCAACAAGTTCTTTGAATACAGTTTTGGCAATTTTAGACGAAATCGTTCCGTCTTCGATTAGCTTAATCATCCCTGCAAGTATTTGAGGGGTAAGCGCGATGTCATGAAGTTCTTTTCCTTCAGCATTAAGATAAGCAGAAAGTTCTCCCATGATCCAGTTGGACGCTAGTTTCGAATCTGCTCCTTGCTCAACCGTCGCCTCGAAGAAATCAGCTGTTTCTTTTGTTACAGTTAAAACAGCCGCATCATATTCAGGCAGTCCTAGTTCCTCAACATAACGCTTTTTTCGTGCATCGGGAAGCTCAGGTATTTCAGCCGCGATCCGTGCTTTCCATTCTTCGTCAATATGAATAGTCAGAAGATCCGGTTCCGGGAAGTATCGGTAATCATCAGAACCTTCTTTTACACGCATTAGAAGTGTTTTCCCGGTTGATTCATCAAAACGACGTGTTTCTTGTTCGATTACTCCACCTGCATTTAACACTTCAGCTTGACGAATTTCTTCATATTCCAATCCTTTGCGGACAAAATTGAATGAATTCAAATTCTTCAATTCTGTTTTTGTTCCAAACTCTTTTTGTCCAACAGGACGCAAGGAGATGTTTGCATCGCAGCGCAATGAACCTTCTTCCATTTTACAATCTGATACACCTGTATACTGGATAATCGATTTGATTTTTTCCAAATACGCATAGGCTTCCTCAGGTGATGTAATATCAGGTTCTGAAACAATTTCAACGAGTGGTGTACCTTGGCGATTATAGTCGCAAAGAGAATAGCCATCATTTGTATGTGTCAACTTACCCGCATCTTCTTCCATATGAATGCGTGTAATGCCGATTTTCTTTTTCTTTCCACCGACTTCAATCTCAATCCAGCCGTGTTCACCGATTGGCTGATCAAATTGAGAGATTTGATAAGCTTTCGGGTTATCCGGGTAAAAATAATTTTTTCGGTCAAACTTCGTAATTTCCGGAACTTCACAGTTTAAAGCAATCGCGGCTTTCATAGCAAAATCGACAGCCTGTTTATTAACAACTGGTAGAGTTCCAGGATAACCAAGGTCAATCACGGTCGTATTCGTATTTGGTGCCGCCCCAAAATGGTTCGGACTTGCAGAGAAAATTTTTGAATCTGTTTTTAATTCAACATGTACTTCAAGGCCAATTACCGTTTCATAATTCATCTTATTCACCCCTTACAACTTTGGAAATTGTTTATGAAATTCTGTCGCTTGCTCAAATGCATGCGCAGTACGATAAATAGTGCTTTCATCAAAATGCTTCCCGATAATTTGCAGACCTAGCGGCAAACCATTGGAGAATCCACATGGAACGGATATTCCAGGAACACCAGCAAGGTTAACAGGTATGGTTAAGATATCATTTGCATACATCGTTAACGGATCCGCCGTGTTTTCACCAATTTTAAAAGCAGCAGTTGGTGTTGTCGGTCCAACAATTACATCATACTTTGCAAATACATTTTCAAAGTCCTTCTTAATAAGTGTGCGGACCTTTTGTGCTTTTTTATAATACGCATCATAGTATCCAGAGCTTAACGAGAATGTTCCAAGCATGATTCTACGCTTCACTTCGTCTCCAAAGCCTTCTGAACGTGTTTGCTTGTACATTTCGATTAAGTTCTCGGCATTATCTGCACGATATCCGTATCGAACACCGTCAAAACGTTGTAAGTTGGCGGATGCTTCCGATGAAGATAGCAAGTAATAGGCAGCAAGAGCATATTTGGAATGTGGTAAAGACACTTCCTCCCACTCTGCACCTAATCCTTCCAATACTTTTAACGCAGATAGTACTGAATTACGGGCAGCTTCGCTAACCCCTTCTCCAAGATACTCTTTCGGAACGGCAATCTTCAGCCCTTTCACATCACCTGTTAAAGCATTCACAAAGCTTGGAACCTCTACATTTGCTGAAGTGGAGTCCATCGGGTCTACACCAGAAATAGCTTCTAGTAAATAAGCATTATCCTCAACCGTACGGGTAATCGGTCCAATTTGATCAAGAGATGAAGCAAAAGCAACAAGCCCATAGCGAGATACTCGGCCATAGGTAGGTTTTAATCCTACGACGCCACAATATGCAGCCGGCTGGCGAATAGAACCACCTGTATCCGAACCAAGTGAGAACAGAACTTCACCCGCAGCAACGCTAGCAGCTGAACCACCTGAAGATCCGCCAGGTACATAATCCGTATTCCAAGGGTTGCGAGTAGCTTGATAAGCTGAGTTTTCATTTGAAGAACCCATCGCAAATTCATCCATATTCAATTTGCCGATTGTTACCGTTTCCGCTTGTTTAAGCTTCTCCGCTACAGTCGCATCATAGATTGGATCAAAGTTCTCCAAGATTTTGCTCGCACAAGTTGTACGTAAATTCTTTGTCACGATGTTATCCTTCACACCGATCGGCAGACCAAATAGCACACCAGATTGTTCGCCACGTGCAAGTTTATCATCTAGTTCCTTCGCTTTTACCCGTGCACGTTCTTCATCCAATGTTAAAAAAGCCTTCACTTGGCTTTCTACCTGTCCAATTCTTTCATATGATTCGTTAACAAGGTCTGTTACTGATAGTTCTTTTTTATGTAAACGGTCATGCAGGTCCGAAACCTTATGTTCAAACAACGACATATATATCCCTCCTTAATCCCTTACTTGTCCATAATAGACGGTACGCGAATATGCCCATCCTTGCTGTCTGGTGCATTTTTCAACACTTCTTCTATAGGTAGACCTTTTTGTGAAATATCTTCTCTCATAACATTTTGCATATCCAACACATGAAAAGTTGGTTTTACTTCGTCTGTATCAAGTTCATTCAATAGCTCAGCAAAAGAGATCATGAGATCTAGTTCCTTTTGCATCTTCTCAGCTTCTTGCTCTGTAATGCCCAAACGTGCCAAATGAGCAACATGTTTAACTTGCTCCATTGATATACGTGACATTCTCTTCACCTCCATTGATGTTTCAAAAGACTGCATAGTTGTGCTATATTCTCTATTTTTTCATTGAATTCCGATCATATTTCCGAAAAAACAATTATTTAAATAATATCAGACTTTCACGCCCTAAAGCAACACTTCCAAGTACAGCAAATGTCTAAATATCTGTTCAAATACCATTTAAGAAAAAATAGATCGAATTTTGATACTTTTACAGATAGATACACAAATATTATCCGGGAAATAATGAAGGAATTTGACGAACTTTGGTATTTAAATAAAGAAAGCAGACCCATCCTATCTTCAGAGCCTGCCTGCCTTATCTTATTTATAAATATGAACATAAGGTTCACTATCACCCGGTTTACGAGTAATCAGCGCTTCTGGGCCATTTACTGATGTAATGGAAATCTGAACGGATATATATTCAGTGAAATGGTTCATGATAAGTCCCGTTACATATTGTGTAAATCCAATCGCTTCTGTATTTCCGTAAAACTGAATGGGGATATCAATATTCAATTCCTGTAGCTGTTTATTCACATAAAATGCTCGACCAACAACCCCATTAAAGTTTGGAAAATAATTTTCCACATCCTGTTTAAAGTTTTTAAATGACCTTACATCATCACGATACGCTTTTTCAGCTGTAGTCGAAGGGAATACATAATATTCTTCATCAACGCTTTCCCATTTCCCAATCGTATTTTTCTTACCATCTATATGAGAATAATAAAGGAAATTCCCTGGAACAACTGATGATCTTTCTTTTTGTTCAAATAGGGCAACCGTGATAGGTACACCGCTCATCTCTTTGTTCTCTCGTAAACGCTGCACGACTTTTTCAGCAATCGCTTTACCTTGCTTCTCTAATTCAGCCTGTTTAATCTTTGTTTCATACGTAGCGCCATAGGCTTCTTTTTGATAGTAATAAACCGAGTTAAGAGCCAGTCCTATGACAACTCCGCCTAAACTAACCTGATTATTCTTGTCTTCCACTAAATAATCATGCTCGAGGATATTAGCCAAATAAATGGGACTCTTTTCACTACGTTCGGCGATATCGCCTTTCCCTAAATCAATTGGATTGAGACCAAGATTATCTTTTGCAGCCAGTTTCTTTTCTTTCAGTTGTTCTTCCGTGTATTCTCTTCTAAGCCATTTGTTAATCGTACTGCCCTTAAGTATTTGTCCTTCCCTGAAAAAATACTTGTCTGGACTAAAATTCTTTTGGGCTATTCTCATTAATCCAGTTTCAAATTCCTCGATATCATAGCGAGTATTTAAATTAGATACAACTAGTCCACGTGCTTCTGATTCTTTAAAAGGAAGCATCGTTTTATAATAATCCTTAGAAATTTGATAATTCGGTACAATTGCTTTTTCCGTACTATTATCCGTTTCACTCACAATCTCTTGCTCTTTATCAAATTTCGGGGCACACCCGGAAAGTAATATAGCCAATATGATCCCGAGGAAGGTGATGTTTTTCATTCTAACACCTCTATTTAGTTAGTTCTTCGATTAATTTCTCCTCGCTCCATACTTCAATGCCTAAGCTCTCTGCTTTTACTAGCTTAGAACCGGCAGCTTCTCCTGCAACGACTAGATCCGTTTTCTTACTGACACTTCCAGCAACATTTGCTCCCAACGCTTCTAATTTCCCCTGAGCTTCACTCCGCGTAAGTTGATGCAACTTTCCAGTCAGTACAATTGTTTTTCCGGCAAAAAAGCTGTCAATTTGAGCAACCGCGACAGGCCTCGCTCCTTTATACTCGAGATTTACTCCCGCTTTTAACAGCTCATTCATCAACGCTTGAACTTCTTCCAGGTCAAAATAGGAGACAACGGAGTCTGCCATCTTATCCCCAATTTCATTAATAGCTATTAAATCTTCACGACTCGCGCCACTTAATGCTTCAATTGTAATAAATTCTTGGGCTAATGTTTTCGCTGCTTTTGCCCCAACATGGCGGATGCCCAAACCAAATAATAGTTTTTCAAGTGAATTACTTTTGGAGGCTTCTATTGCTGTGATTAGATTATTGACAGACTTTTCACCCATCCGCTCTAAGCCTAACAACTGCTCATGAGTTAATTTATATAAATCCGCAACATCTTGTATGAGTCCCTCACTAAATAACTGACTGATTACTTTTTCGCCAAGACCGTCAATATTCATTGCGTTACGTGATACAAAGTGAATCAATCCTTCACGAATCTGAGCTGGACATTTTGGATTGATACAGCGGAGAGCGACTTCCTCTTCAAGTCGGACAAGCTCACTTTCACATTCAGGACAATGGGTTGGCATGTTGAATTCAATCTCTTCTCCTGTACGTCGATCTACAAGGACATTAACAACTTCAGGGATGATATCCCCAGCTTTCTTTATGATGACCTGATCACCTATTTTGATATCTTTTTCCCGTATCAAATCTTCATTATGGAGACTAGCTCGCCCAACCGTTGTCCCAGCTACTCTAACTGGTTCAAGTATAGCAGTGGGCGTTACCACCCCTGTTCTCCCTACACTAAGTTCAATATCTAGCAACTTTGTATTCACTTCTTCTGCCGGAAATTTATAGGCGATTGACCAACGAGGGCTTTTCGCTGTCCTTCCTAATTCTTCTTGTTGTTGCAGTGAATTCACCTTAATTACAATGCCATCAATGTCATACGCTAAGTTTGGTCGCTTCTCTACCCAGCTCTCTACATATTCTAATACTTCTTCGATCGATGTACACGTTTTTCGTTCTTGATTTGTTTTAAATCCAAGACGGTCTAGCAATTCAAGACCCTCACTATGGGCCTCAACACCTATATCCTCTAAGTTAGCAATCGCGTAAAGGAAAATATCCAGCTTGCGCTTTGCTGCAAGTTTCGGATCGAGCTGCCTAAGTGAGCCCGCTGCTGCGTTTCTGGGGTTAGCAAACGGTTCTTCATTTTGTTCTTCCTTTACCTTGTTCAATGCTTCAAATGACTTCTTCGGCATAAACGCTTCACCGCGAACTTCGATTGTATAAGGTTCTTTAAGTTTTAATGGGATCGAATTAATTGTCTTGAGGTTTTCAGTAATATCCTCTCCAATCGTGCCATCGCCACGTGTAGCGCCAAGCTTAAAGTACCCGTTCTCATATTGAAGCGTAATCGCAAGTCCATCGATTTTCAGTTCGCATACATAGGAAATCGAGTCACCAACCGCTTGTCGTACTCTTCGATCAAAATCCCGTAAATCTTGTTCGTTAAATGCATTGCCAAGACTTAGCATAGGACTTGTATGTTCTACCTTCTCAAACATTTCGAGTACGGCGCCACCCACGCGCTGAGTTGGTGAATCTGGTATTCTCAATTCCGGAAATTGAGCTTCGTATTCAATCAATTCTCTTAGTAGCTGATCGTATTCCGCATCTGAGACAGAAGGCCGATCCAAAACATAATATTCATAGCCATATTGATTCAATAGCGTTTGTAGTTCAGTAACTTTTCCTGCAGCTTGCTGTATGTCCATATATCCAGCCCTTTCTTTTATACTTTTTCAATAGGTGCAAACTTAGCAAGCAAACGTTTAATCCCAGTTGGACTTGGGAATGCAATATCTAATTCTTTGCCTTCACCTTCACCCTTCACACTGACAACCGTTCCCGTTCCCCATTTTTTGTGGGCAGCCTTATCGCCAACCTGCCAGCCGATTTCGTCTCCACCTGTTGCGTTCGGCTGAGCAACCACTTTTCCAAATGAAGGTGTACGTCTTGAACCACCTGAATGTATTGGTTTTGAAGAATGTAAAGTTGATTTTTTGGGTTTTGGTTTCATATCTTCGATTAGTTCTTCTGGAATTTCAGCAATAAAGCGCGAAACAGGATTCATATTCGTACGACCAAACAATGTTCTCATTTGGGCATTTGTTATATACAACTCTGATTCTGCACGAGTGATACCTACGTAAGCAAGCCTACGTTCTTCTTCCATTTCTTCTTCTTCCATAAGTGAACGGCTATGGGGGAATACTCCTTCTTCAAGCCCCAGTAAAAATACAACTGGAAATTCCAGCCCTTTTGCAGAGTGCAAGGTCATGAGTGTCACTGACTCCTGTGCTTCTTCTGTATCATCTAATTGATCAATATCGGCAACTAATGCAAGGTCGGTTAAAAAGCCAACCAAAGATTTATCGTCATTACTTTGTTCAAACGATTTAGTTACAGATAAAAACTCATCGATATTTTCTAAGCGGCTTTGTGACTCAATTGATTTTTCTGCTTGAAGCATTTCACGATACCCTGTTTTTTCAATCACTTCTTCTACAAGCTCGGTGACAGACAGATATTCTTGCTGATTCGTATAGGCATGGATTAAATCACGGAATTCACGTGCTGCCTTTGTGATCTTCGGACTTAGGCCAATCATGTCAATATCCTGCAGTGCTTGATACATCGAACCATCTGTCATTGCCGCATAATCAGCAACCTTATCAAGAGAAGTAGCCCCGATTCCTCGTTTTGGTACATTAATGACCCTACGTAAACTGATATCGTCATCTGGATTGGCAATCAATCGTAAATAAGCTAGGATATCCTTAATTTCTTTACGATCGTAGAACTTAATTCCGCCCACAATGGTATATTGCAGATTAGATTTTAATAAAACTTCCTCCATAACCCGTGACTGGGCGTTTGTTCTATAAAGGATTGCAATATCAGATAACTTTCTGGAACTGTCACGAATCATTTCATTAATCTTTCCAGCAACAAACTGTGCTTCGCCTTGTTCACTATCAGCACGGAAATATCTGATTTTATTTCCATCCATATTTTCCGTCCAAAGATTTTTCGGCTTCCGATTTCGGTTATTATCGATTACTTTATTTGCTGCCTCTAAGATTTTCTTTGTTGAACGATAATTCTGTTCAAGGAAAATCATCGTTGCGTTTGGGTAGTCTTTTTCAAATGATAGAATGTTCGCGATATCCGCGCCACGCCAGCGATAGATGGATTGATCGCTGTCCCCAACTACACATAAATTGCGGAATCGTGAAGCGAGAAGCTTAACGAGCATATATTGCGCTCGGTTCGTATCTTGATATTCATCCACGTGAATATACTGGAATTTCCGCTGATAATATTCAAGAACCTCAGGTACACGCTGAAATAACGTGATGGTCAACATAATTAAGTCATCAAAATCGCATGCTTGATTCTTTCTGAGCCGTTTCTGATATTCCGTATATACTTCCGCTACAACATTTGTATAGAAGTCACCGGCTGTTTTTTGGTATTCCTCTGGAGTTACTAGTTCGTTTTTTGCTGAACTGATTGTTCCTAAGAGAGCGCGATAATCATATTTTTTAGGATCGAGGTTTTTGTCTTTCAAGATTTGCTTTATAACTGACTGTTGATCAGTTGTATCTAAAATGGAGAAGTTTCGATTATATCCGATGCGATCGATATCACGTCGTAAAATCCGCACACACATAGAGTGGAAGGTACTGATCCAAATCTCCTCTGATGCTCCACCAAGAATGCCACGTATCCGTTCTTTCATTTCGCGTGCTGCCTTATTTGTGAAAGTGATTGCCAGAATATTCCATGGAGCCACTTCTTTTTCTACCATTAAATAAGCAATTCGATGCGTAAGCACCCTTGTTTTACCACTTCCCGCTCCAGCCATGATAAGAAGCGGTCCATCTGTTGCCTTCACTGCCTTTTGCTGCTGCTCATTTAAACCTTTTACTAACTTTTCCGCTAAAAACTGCATGAAAGCACCACCTTACGAACGTTTGTTCTTTTTATTATACTATAGTCTGTCTCTATTTAAAAGAGTCATCTATTTCACTGCTGCAACTGTCTCAAGTGCCGCCTTTAAATTGTCATAGATACTATTCCCCACTACGATAACATCAGCAAACTCTGCCATTTCTTTTGCTTGAGCTGCCGTTTCAATTCCTCCGCCATAAAAGAAAACAGTCTCTTCTAAGTTTTGTTTCGCTTTCTTCACAACTTTTGGATCGCCGTACATTCCACTATATTCTAAATAGAAAATCGGCAGATGAAACATTTTCTCGGCCATCATGGCATATGCAGCAATGTCATCTTCATCAAGATTCGTATCCGCATCTGTCAGTTGAGCTGCTTTACAATCTGGATTGACAATACAGTACCCTTCCACAAGCATCTCAGACCAATCCATGATTTCACCATATTCCTTTACAGCCTGCTGATGTAATCTCATCATCCATTTTGAATCTTTGCTGTTTAGAACACTTGGAATGAAATACAAATCAAACCCGGGAGTAACTGTTTCAACAGATGACACCTCAAGAACACAAGGAACCGTGTAACGACGAACTCTTGCCATCAAATCTAACACATTTTCAAGCGTAACACCGTCTGTTCCCCCAATTAGAATAGCATCAGTACCCGACTCACAAATGCTTTCTAAATCTATATCCTTTATCTCTTTATTAGGATCTAACTTAAACACATGCTTCCACTTTCGAAAATCGTACATCATATATCCTCCATTAAAATTTCTCATAGCACCATTATAGCATTAAGATTTTTGATAAAAAAAGATTTATAAGAAACGATAGCCTGGATTAAAAATATGAGCAGGAAAGAAGGTTTCATGGTCCAGAAAAAGCACCTCAAAATAACCAATCCCACCCTTTAGATACACCAAAATTCATTATAAAAGATAGTTCGCTTCAAAAGTCAAAATCAGAAAAAACAAATAAAAAAGCCAAGGAAAAATTCCCCTGACTCTTTCTTAAGACATAACAACATTCATCGAACTAATTTGCTTATTCTTCTTCTACTGGCTCTTTCTTAATTCGGTCCAATGCCATTGTATAAGCATCATTCCCATAATTTAAGCATCGTTTCACACGCGATATCGTCGCTGTACTTGCACCTGTATCGGTTTCAATTCGATGATACGTTTTACCTTCTTGGAGCATGCGTGCTACTTCAAGACGCTGTGATAGTGATTGTATTTCATTAACTGTACACAAGTCGTCAAAAAAACGATAGCATTCTTCGAGATCTTTCAGTGATAATACGGCTTCGAAAAGCTGATCCAGACCTTTTCCCCTTAATTTATCAATTTGCATAGTTTTGCCCCCTAGTTTTCTTGAGCACCAAGATGGACAAGCTGGCTTATCCCTGGCTTATCCGGCAAAACATTTACCCATGTTTTGCCTGGTACGAAACCAATTTCTTTTCCATTTTCCACTGGAACAATTCGGCCTTCTCTATTTTCCCATTGAACTTCATGCCATTTGCCTTTTTGCACTAAATACGCCTTACCACCTGCTTCAAAATCAATATCGCGTCTTCCAACACTATCTATGACCTTATGGGGTGCTTCTATAATAAAGATATTATCTATCTTAATCGGCGTTTCATCAATGTATTCAATCGTTTGTTGATTATTAGAATATCTAGAATACGTTTCTGAGTCTTCATCATACGAAAATTCTACATCAAATGAGGATGATCCATAAGAAATCTGAACAAAAGAAGCAGGTTCACCTTGTAATAGTTCTATTTCAGATTTCTTCAAAAATGTAAAGGCTTTAGGCTTTTCTGTCAAATCATATGAATTCTGCTGGGCACCTTTTTCAATGTTTTCAAAAGAAATATAGGAATTATGAGGGGCTTTCCGTTCACTCGAACGTTGAAAAAGCGTTCCATCATATTGTAATCCATTCAAATGATCAATATATCCTTGATCAAGCATCTCTTTAGCATCCGGGCTATTCCCGTGACATACATAGACACAATCTAACCCTTTCGCTAATTTAATAAAGTAATCACGAGCGCTGCGGACCGGTCCAACTTCTTTTGGCATTTCACTTTGAAAAACCGCTAAAAAACGTGTTACTTCTGCTTCCGCATACATTTCATAGATAATATCTGCTTTCGAAAGGCCTGTTTGCGGCCGTGCCTTTGGGTGATTATTAACCATTACAGCAATCGCCCTATGTTCTGTATCATCATTCGTTGCCATTCCCGTTAATGGGTAAAAATTTGAAAACTCTTCACTATCAACTGGATCTTGAGTAGTTTCATCTTGTTCGACAATTTCACTCGAAGAATTGTCGGTTGGTCGTTCATCCTTGGCTACCTTTTTTATACAGCCACCCATCAATAACAAAACAGCAAGCAGAATAAGCAGTAAACTCCTTTTCATTCCTGCACACTCCCTACCTGTTTCCATGTTACGCCCTTAATTTTAAAAGTCTTCTTTTACATTTTAACGCATTATTGTAGGAAAGAGAACTGTTTTATTCATAATATCATACATTCCCGTTGGGGTTACACGGATATACGGAAGATGTGTAGATGAGAAAAATAACAATGTGTATATTGGATCTAAAAATACATATCCTCTTTCTTGAAGCAGTTGTTTCAATTCCTTTTCCTCTTTAATTAGCTCTGGCATTGATTTTTCAGAAATCAGTCCTTTTAATGCTAAGCGCATTTCAAAAATGATTTTCCCTTGCTCAGCAATTACAATCCCGCCGCCAATTTCCTTCATTCTCTGAAAAGCAAGAAGCATATCTTCTTTTCTTTTTCCAATTAGAACTATGTCTCCCGTATTTGAGTACGTGCTTGCAAACCCGCATAATTGATTGGCAAAGCCTTTAACCATCGTATTAATTCTCCACTCTCCACCACGGTCAATCATTACAAAATAACATTCATCATGCTCGAATGACAGATTTCCATCAGAGTAATCTGATGTAATCGAGTATGGTTTCGTAATCACATCATTGACCATTTCAAAACCGAATGGCATCGAGAACTCTAAATCATTACTATCCAATTCCCACTCTAACTGTAACTCTCCGAATCCATATTCACCCCAATGAACAACAGACGAATCTTCAAGCTCCACCCCGTCACGCTTCACCCATTTTCCTTTCGCTAGAACAGAAACAGGTGCTGGTTCTGTCTCACATTGAAGGAAATTAATATTAGCGACTCTGCCCGTTGCAATATTTCCATGTAAGTACTCAATATTATAATAGCGGGCAACATTAATCGTAGCCATATTATATGCATCTATAATCGGAACGCCCTGTTCAATTGCGATTTTAATCATCGTATCGATGAAACCCCTTTCGTAAAATGACGGCGATGAACCATCCGTCGTAAAGAAGAAATGGTCGTATTGATCGATCCCAAGCTCATGAATTTCTTTCAATATATTTTCTAAGTCCGGTCGGATCGAAGAATTTCTCAAAGAAACCGTATACCCTTGCATCAATCGAGACAACACTTCTTTTCCTGTCATGGCTTCATGATCACAATCGGCCCCAAATAACATCATTTTCGCTAACGTTTTTTCCGATGCACCGGGGAAATGGCCTTCGATTTGTTTTCTCATTCGCTTTGCTTCTTGGATCCAATGAAGCATCATATCATCTCCAGCAAGCAGCCTGGGCCATGCAGTCAGCTCCCCACCTTGCAATACGGCATCATGCTCGAGCCACGCCTTTACATCACCATGAGTAAAAATTGTTTCTTCATTCCGTAGTTCAGTTTGCCCATCAAACCTACACCACCAGTACATACTAGCTGGGATATTTCGTAATTCCTTCAATAAAGAAAACGCTTTCTTTTTTTCTAATTGCAAAAAAAGCATTAGGTTATCATTAATCAATGTCGTTGTTCCAAAATACGATGCATAACGAGCTAAAGTCTGGGGATTATATAATTGAAATGGATGCGAATGTGGCTCAATATAACCTGGAACTAAAAAGCTGCCTTGGCAGTCAACAATTTCGCAATGATCTAATTTGTCAGGTATTTTGTCCCCCACATAGACGATGCGATCATCATAAATCCAAATATTTGCTTTTATCCACTTTCGCACTGACTGATTTAAATACGTTGCATTTTGTAGAAGTATATGTGGAGCTCTGTTTCCGTCTAGTACATCGACATGCTCGCGTATATGTTTATTCTTCCATCGATAACGTTGCTCTAACAAGAGAACCCCTCCATTTTTTTAGATTTAACTACTATATTTATATTGAAAAGTCATGTAAAGAACCAAAATAAGTAATATTCACCCATTTTTATTAATCCTAACACATTTAACGAGTTAATACATTAAAGTTACGTTAAATAGTGTGAATATTTCGTGAAGGAGATTATCTATTATGAAAGTCCAAGCAAATATCGGCATTCCAAACGCATTACTCAGAATAACTTGTGGTTTTACTTTTTTAGCATGGTCGATTTCAAAAATGGCCAGAAAACCGTGGAAAGGATCTTATTTAGTTATAGCCATGTGTTCTGGTATGAAAATTGGGGAAGGAATTCTTCGCTTTTGTCCCTTTGTTGCCCTTTATGAAAAGTGTCAAGGGAGATTAAGCGGGAACCATAACATCATAAAAAAAGGAGAACATTTATTAACTCAAATGGGGATGGGGAATGATCTTATCTCAGATGATGAAAATACAGAAACTTAAAAAAGGTATCCAATGAAGGTCAGAAAGGGTCAGACCCCGCAGCAACCAAATTCAGATAAGTGTATAAAACACTACATACTGATTTAAAGTGCGAGATCAGACCCTTATGACGTTCTAAATCATTGGAGGACCCTCTATTTGGCCACTAAAATGGCGCGATGGCCAATGTCTTTTCTCCAAAATAAATCTTGGTTAGGAATCTTTTCTAACTCTTTGTAAACCTTTGCTTGTGCACTAAGAAGATCGGTTCCCTTTGCGGCCACAAGCAGTACTCGACCGCCATTTGTCGTATAGTCACCGTTATCATTCTTGGCAGTACCTGCGTGATAAATGTCAACATCCTCACTTAATTCCCCTAGACCATGTATCGGTGCTCCTTTGACATATTCGCTAGGGTAACCAGCTGCTGCGACAACTACCCCGATTACAGATTCATCGTCCCATTCAAGCTCATAGTCCTTCCCGTTTAAAACAGCAAGAAGCGTATCAACAAAATCATTCTTTAGTCTTGGCAGGACAACTTGAGTTTCTGGATCACCGAAACGTGCATTGAACTCAATCACTTTTGTTCCTTTATTCGTAGCAATTAAACCTGCATATAAAATGCCTGTAAAAGAGCGACCCTCAGCAACAAGTGCTGCCGCTGCTGGTTTTACAATTTGATCGACTGCCGCAGCAACCACGCTTTCTGGAATTTGAGGAACAGGCGAATACGCACCCATTCCACCTGTATTCGGACCAGTATCACCATCATAAGCCCGCTTATGATCTTGAGCGATAACCATCGGGTAAACCTTCTCTCCATTTACAAATGCCATTAGCGAAAATTCCTCACCTTCAAGGAATTCCTCCATGACAACTCGCGCTGAAGCTTCACCAAATTTCTCATCAACAAGCATTCCATGTAATGCTTCCAGTGCCTCTTCCATCGTGTGGGCAACGACTACACCTTTCCCAGCAGCAAGTCCATCTGCTTTTATTACAATTGGAACACCGATTTCAGCTAAATACGTTTTTGCTGACTCGATATCTGTAAATGTTTCATATGCAGCAGTAGGAATTTCATATTTTTTCATTAAATCTTTTGCAAAGGTTTTACTACCTTCAATTATAGCTGCTTGTTTATCAGGCCCGAATACCTGTAGACCAGCTGCTTTAAATTCATCGACAATTCCATTAACCAAAGGTATTTCGGCTCCAATAATGGTTAAGGTAACATTCTGATCTTTAGCAAAAGCAATCAGTTCCTTATGATTATTTTCATCAATTTGAACGAGTTCCGCCACATCCTCCATGCCTGGATTACCTGGAGCCGCGAATACTTGATGAACCTGCTTACTTTCGGATAGTTTCTTTGCTAATGCATGCTCACGTCCACCCTTGCCAATCACTAACACGTTCATGGAATCACCTCTTCCTAATATTAAAAACCATTAGCCTATTGAACCCAAAAACTTAGTGTTTAAAATGACGAACGCCTGTAAACACCATTGTAATGCCGTATTCATCTGCCTTTTTAATCGAATCCTCATCACGTACAGACCCACCAGGTTGAATAATAGCTGTGATACCAGCAATAGCCGCCGCTTCAACAGTGTCATCCATTGGAAAAAATGCATCAGAAGCAAGAGCCGCACCTTTTGCTTTTTCACCAGCCTGTTCTAAAGCAATATTAGCTGCCCCTACGCGGTTCATCTGTCCAGCACCGATACCGTACGTCATCTGTTCGCCACTTACGACAATTGCATTAGATTTCACGTGCTTCACGATTTTCCAGCCTAGTTTCATTGCTGCCCACTCATCTTCAGATGGTTGGCGTTTCGTTGGGATTGTTATAGTTGCATGGTCTAACCCATAAGTATCCAAATCTTGAACGAGTAATCCCCCTTGAATGGATGTAGTTTTTCGTTCAGATTTTTGCTTGCCATCGAAAGCTACAGTTAACAGACGGATATTCTTTTTCGCAGTTAAAATCTCTAGTGCTTTCTCGGAAAAGTGAGGAGCTATAATGATTTCAAGGAAAATTTCACGGAGCATTTCAGCTGTTTCCTGGTCTACTTCACGATTTAAAGCAATAATTCCACCAAAAATGGACGTAGAATCTGCTTCATACGCTTTCTTAAACGCTTCAGCAACCGAATTACCAACCCCAACTCCACATGGATTCATATGCTTAACAGCAACAGCTGCTGGCTCTTCAAATTCATTGACGATCTGTAAAGCGGCATCAGCATCATTAATATTGTTGTATGACAGTTCTTTACCGTGCAATTGTTTGGCATACGCCACAGAAAAAGTAGAACCTAATGGTTTTTGATAAAATGCAGCTTGTTGATGAGGGTTTTCACCATATCGAAGTGATTGTTTTAATGTATATGTGAGTGTTAAGCTTTCAGGATTTTCTTCCTCAGCAAGCTTTGTCATGTACTCGGATATAACAGCATCATAGGCAGCTGTATGGCGGAATACCTTCGCAGCAAGTTTTCGTTTCTTTGCAGCTGATACGTCACCATTTTCAATAAGCTCGGTAAGTACGGATTCATAGTCTGTTGGGTCCACAACGACTGTCACAAATTCATGATTTTTCGCAGCTGAACGAAGCATAGTAGGACCACCAATATCAATGTTCTCAATCGCATCTTCAGGCGTCACATCAGGTTTCGCGATCGTCTGCTGGAACAGATACAAATTGACACAAACTAGATCAATTGGTTGAATTTGATATTCTTCTAATTGTGCTTGATGTGCGACATCATTCCTTCTTGCCAATAATCCACCGTGAACATTTGGATGCAACGTTTTAACCCTGCCATCCAAAATTTCAGGAAAATCTGTTACATCACTAATCCCAATCACGTCAATTCCATTTTCAACAAGCGTCTTCTTCGTACCCCCAGTAGACACGATTTCAAAGCCTGCCTCTTTAAGACCAATTGCAAATTCTACGATACCTGTTTTATCTGAAACACTGATTAATGCACGTTTTGCCATAATGAATCCTCCTCGTTAGAAAAGCGCAAGCGCCTATTGAATGAACTTTGACTAAAACCCGCCAGGTGTCCTGTTTCGAACGTCGAAGTCAGCACATCCAGTGCGAACCCGACAAGCATAAGACAAGCAAGCTGTTGGATACTCTTCTCTCTATCAGATTGCTTGGCTTATGACTTCGAAGTGTTAATCTACTTGCGCTAGACACACAAACTTGTTGAAAAACCATAGACTTTCTAATCTTAAAAGCGCAAGCTAACCGTTCAACTTCCACTAAATTAAATCGTTCATAAAAAACTTCATTGTTCAAAAATTAATGAGAAGAAATTGATTTCTCCTTCATAAACAGCTGTTGAAGCACTTCTGGATAGGCGATGTGCTCGGCCTGCTGAATTCGTTCTTGTAAACGATCTCTCGTATCATTTTCCAGAATCTCAATTTCCTTTTGGGCAATAATTGGACCTGTATCCATCCCTGCATCCACATAATGAATCGAAAGGCCAGTTACCTTCACCCCTGCATCAAACGCTTGACCAATTGCATCAATACCTGGAAAAGCTGGCAATAAAGAAGGATGGATGTTCACGATTGCTTCAGGATATTCTTGTAAAAGTGTTGGTCCGATCAATCGCATATATCCTGCTAAGACAATGAATTCAACATCCTGTGATTTAAGCTGCTTCACGATTTCCTGTTCAAACGCAGCTTTGTCATGGAAAGACTTTGGAGAAAAGCAAAAGCTAGCAATCTTCTCTTTTTCGGCTCTTTGTAAAACATAAGCGGACTCTTGATCACAGACAAGCAAACGAATATCTGCTTCGAGCGTGCCTGCCTTAACCGCATCCACGATTGCTTGAAAGTTACTCCCGCTCCCCGATGCAAATACTGCTATTTTTTTCATGATTCACTCGCAATACTTACACCAGGTTGATTCACGACTGCACCAATTTGATACGCCACTTCGCCACGTTTTTCAAAAAAGGCTAGAAGCTCGGAAGCCTTTTCCTGCTCGACGACAAGAGCCATGCCGATGCCCATATTAAAAATATTGTACATATCCTCACGACTAATTTTTCCTTTTTCTTCAAGAAGGGTGAAGATCGGCGGAATCTCCCAAGATCCTGACTTTATCTCGATTCCTAAATTTTCAGGCATCATTCTCGGTAAATTCTCAATAAATCCACCGCCAGTTATATGAGCCATCCCTTTAATTTCAAACTCACTCAACGCCGCTAAAATTGGCTTCACATAAATTTTAGTCGGCTTTAAAAGTTCTTCTCCTAGTTCGCAGTCCAGCTCTGGAATAAATGCATTTACATCCATTTTCGCGTCATCTAATAAAACTTTACGTACAAGCGAATAGCCATTGCTATGAATGCCACTTGACGCTAATCCGATTATACAATCGCCTTGGTTGATTTTCTGGCCGGTAATCAGGTTCGTCTTTTCACATGCTCCTACTGTAAAGCCAGCTAAATCATATTCTTCTTCACTATACATGCCAGGCATTTCAGCCGTCTCGCCACCGATTAATGCACAACCTGCTTGCTCACAGCCTTCTGCAATCCCTTTTACAATACTCTCAATTTTCTCAGGTTCAGCTTTTCCACAAGCGATATAGTCTAAAAAGTAAAGCGGCTCAGCTCCTTGAACAACGATATCGTTCACACACATGGCCACACAGTCAATCCCAATGCTATCATGCTTATTCATCATCATCGCAAGCAATAGCTTCGTTCCTACTCCATCCGTTCCTGAGACAAGGACAGGCTCGCGTAAATTCAATTGAGATAAATCAAACATGCCGCCAAAACCGCCCAGCCCACTTAATACTCCTGGACGCATCGTTTTTTGAACATGCTTTTTCATGCGTGATACCGCTTCATAACCCGCTTCAATATCGACTCCCGCCGCTTTATACGCATTCGACATGGTCATCATCCTCCTTCATTCAACTTATTACGGTTGTTGACTGCTCATTGGCATATATTTCTGTCGGATAATTTCCAGTAAAGCAAGCGAGGCATTGACCTCGGTTCTCACCTTCAAACGGTCTTCCAATCGCTTCAACCATTCCTTCAACACTTAAAAATGTAAGCGAATCTGCTCCGATGATTTCACGAATTTCTTCAACTGAATTTTCAGAGGCAATTAACTCCTCACGACTTGATGTATCAATCCCATAGAAACAAGGATTCTTAATTGGAGGCGAACTAATTAGGACATGTACTTCCTTTGCACCAGCTTCCTTAAGCATCGTGACAATCCGCTTACATGTAGTTCCACGCACGATTGAATCGTCAACCATTACAACCCTTTTCCCATCTACAACACCGCGTACTGCAGATAGCTTCATTCTCACACCTTGTTCTCTTAGAGATTGAGATGGTTGAATAAAAGTACGGCCTACATATCTATTTTTAATTAGACCCATTTCATAAGGAATGCCACTTGCCTCTGCATACCCTATAGCAACAGAATTACCTGAATCTGGAACACCTGTTACAACGTCGGCCTCAATTAGTTTTTCTACTGCTAGCTGCTTACCAAGATTCTTCCGTGCTGTATGAACATTGATTCCACTAATATTACTGTCTGGACGGGAAAAATAAATATATTCCATCGTACACATTGCGCGCTGTGAAGACATGACAAAACGTTCGCTTTTAATCCCTTCATCGTTGATGACAAGGAGCTCACCTGGTTCAATATCACGGATAAATTCCGCACCGACAATATCAAAGGCACATGTTTCAGATGCTATAACGTAAGCACCGCCCAAGATCCCAAGAGATAAGGGTCTAAGTCCGTTCGGGTCTAGAGCAACGAGCATTTCTGTTTCCGTCATAATCAAGAAAGCATAAGCACCTTTTAACGAGCTTAATCCATTCGTAACACGACTCTTCAAATCTGAAAAACCGCCCTTACGAATCAAATGTGCTAATACTTCTGTATCAGAGGTGCTATGAAAGATGCTTCCTTGTGCTTCAAGCTGCGCCTTCAATTGATTGGCATTCACAATGTTGCCATTGTGGGCTAGTGCCATGGCTTCACTTTGGAAATTGAATAAAAATGGTTGGACGTTTTCATAACCGCCTCCACCTGCCGTTGTATATCTGACATGGCCGATTGCAGCATTTCCGGATAAATTCTTCATTTTCTCGGCAGTAAACACTTCCGTGACCAATCCTTCACCCTTCATTCCTGTCAGCTTTCCGTCCTTAGCTAGAACCATTCCCGCAGCTTCTTGACCACGGTGTTGCAGGCTATGCAAACCATAGTAGGTGATTTGCGCGGCATCTGGGTGTCCCCAAATGCCAAACACACCACATTCTTCATTCAATCCCTTTAATTCAGCAAGCATGGGATCGCCCCTCTCCAAGCAGCTTCTAATTCTTGAACACTTGCATCTATTACTAGACCTTCCTGCTTGCGGGAAATGGTCAATACTCCATTATTGTTTACTTCACCAATGCAATAAGCATCTTGAACCGTTCTTTCAAATGCTTCGCGATTTTCAGGAGATACGGATACTACAAATCGGGACTGTGTTTCACTAAATAACGCCGTAACTGCCTCATTCTCAACAACTACACGTGCTCCTAAATTTTCTGTACCAAAGAGTGCTTCTGCAAGAGCTACTGCTAATCCGCCTTCTGCAACATCATGTGCTGAAGCGACGTACCCGCTTTGGATCGCATTCAAGAGTTGTTTCTGGCGTTGTTGCTCGATTTCTAAATCAATGGACGGTGATTGACCATAGATTTTTCCTTCAAGCATTTTTTGCAATTCACTGCCACCGAATTCTTCTTTCGTCTCACCAATCACATAAATCAGGTCCCCTGGATTTTTAAATTCCTGGGTCGTGATATGAGCAAGATCATGTACAAGACCTACCATGCCAATAACTGGCGTTGGATAAATGGCTTCACCATTCGTTTCATTATAAAGAGAAACGTTCCCTCCAATAACAGGCGTACTTAATGTTCTACAAGCTTCACTTATTCCATCCGCTGCCTTCTCAATCTGCCAGAAAATCTCCGGCTTCTCAGGATTACCAAAGTTCAAGTTATCGGTAACTGCTAACGGTTCTGCTCCAGAACATACGATATTACGTGCCGCTTCAGCAACAGCAATTTTTCCGCCTACTTCTGGATCTAAATAAAGGTAACGAGAATTACAATCCGTTGTCATCGCAAGTGCTTTATTCGTCTCACGAATTCGGACGACTGCAGCATCGGAACCTGGAGCTACAACGGTACTTGTTCGTACCATATAATCATATTGATTGTAGACCCATTCTTTACTTGCAATTGTCGGTTGAGACAATAGACTGATCAGCGTTTCTTTGAAATTAACGACATTCGGAACTTCAATTTTCATTGCTTGAAAGTCTCTGTACAATTGAGGTTCACTTGATGGCTTATGATACACAGGAGCATCTTCAGCTAATGCATCAACCGGAACGTTCGCTACAACATTACCTTTATGAGTGAGCTTAAGAACCTTTTCTTCCGTTACCACACCAACAGCAACTGCTTCTAAATCATATTTAGAAAATAAATCAGTAATTTCCTGTTCGCGTCCTTTTTTAACGACAATCAGCATCCGCTCTTGTGATTCTGACAGCATCATTTCATAAGCAGTCATCCCAGTTTCACGTTGTGGCACAAGATCAAGGTTCATCTCAATCCCAGAACCTGCTTTAGATGCCATCTCTGCCGAAGAACTTGCAAGCCCTGCCGCTCCCATATCCTGAATCCCAACAAGGGCATCATTATGGATTAATTCAAGACATGCTTCAAGAAGCAGTTTTTCCATAAATGGATCGCCCACTTGAACAGCTGGACGATTTTCATCAGATGATTCAGTCAATTCTTCAGAAGCAAATGTCGCCCCGTGAATCCCATCGCGTCCAGTTTTCGCTCCCACGTACATGACCGTATTACCGACTCCGCGCGCTTGCCCTTTTTGAATATCTTCATGATTAATCAAACCGACACACATGGCGTTTACAAGTGGATTTCCCTCGTAGGAAGGATCAAATTGAATCTCGCCTCCCACTGTTGGAATACCAATACAGTTTCCATATCCAGCAATACCTGCAACGACTTCTTTAAATAAATATTTGACACGAGCGTTATCCAACTCACCGAAACGAAGCGAGTTCAGAATCGCAATTGGACGGGCACCCATAGAAAATACGTCACGGATAATGCCGCCGACACCTGTTGCCGCTCCTTGATAAGGCTCAATCGCAGAAGGGTGATTATGACTTTCAATTTTAAAAACAACCGCCTGACCGTCTCCAATATCAACAATCCCCGCACCTTCACCAGGTCCTTGAAGGACTTTTTCCCCAGTTACCGGGAACTTTTTTAAAACGGGCTTGGAATTTTTATACGAACAGTGCTCTGACCACATTACTGAAAATAAACCGGTTTCTGTATAATTCGGCGTACGGCCCAGGATGTTTTCTACCATCGCAAATTCTTCATCCGAAAGACCCATCTCTGCATACACTCGCTGTGATCTAATTTTTTCCGGGCTTGGTTCAAGCATTAACGACATGGTTTTCCCTCCAATTTCTTACGATTGATTGAAATAATTTTAATCCATCTGCACTTCCAAGTAATTGATCGACTGCACGCTCAGGATGTGGCATCATTCCCAAAACATTTCCACTTTCATTCGTGATTCCTGCAATCCCTTCAAGACTGCCATTCGGATTTTCACCGTCATACGTAAATACAATCTGATTGTTTTGCTTTAAAAGTTTCATGGTTTCTTCATCGCAATAGTAATTCCCTTCACCATGGGCGATCGGAATTGTAATAGTTTCACCTATTTCATAGCCACTCGTAAACATTGTTTTATTATTCTCAACTACTAGCTGAGTTGGTTTACAAATAAACGCTAACTCCCGATTTCTTCTCATCGCACCTGGCAGTAGCCCTGCTTCGAGTAAGATTTGAAATCCGTTGCATACACCTAATACAGGTACTCCTTCGTTCGCCGCTTTCACCACTTCACCCATCACGTTAGAAAAACGAGCTATGGCGCCAGTACGAAGGTAATCGCCATATGAAAATCCTCCAGGCAATAAGATGCCATCAAAACCAGATAGGCTGTCTGCTGTATGGGGCACATATTCTACTTCTTCACCCAATTCATCCTTAATTGCATGAAACATATCAATATCACAGTTGGAGCCTGGAAACACAATTACAGCGAACTTCACAGTGCGACAACCTCCTCAACTTCATAACGGTAATCTTCAATAACGGTATTCGCTAACAGACGCTCGCACATTTCTTTAACTAGAGCATCGATATCCTGATTGTTTTTTTCAATTGTCAGTTCCATATATTTGCCGATTCTCACATCTGATACCGTATCGTACGACATGCTGTGTAAGGAAGATTTAACGGCTGTTCCTTGTGGATCTAAGACACTTTCTCTTAACGTGATATATACCTTTACTTTATACATGCTTGTAACCTCCAAGTTTTGAATAGATTTTTTCATAGGCATCTACTAAATTTCCTAAATCGCGGCGGAATACATCCTTATCGAGCTTTTCTTCCGTTTCAACGTCCCATAATCGGCACGTATCTGGAGATATTTCATCCGCCAACAAGATTTCACCATCTGCAAGCTTTCCAAATTCTAGCTTAAAATCAATTAAACGAACTCCAATTTCACTAAAAAAGCTTGATAAAGTTGCATTCACATCTAAAGCTTTTTGTTTCAAAATCCTAACTTCCTCTTCAGATGCTAGCATTAATTCTTTAATATGGTCCTCTGTTAACAATGGATCACCGAGCTTATCATCTTTGTAATAAAATTCAATAAGTGTCTGCTTCAATAGCTGCCCTTCAGGCAATCCAAGGCGCTTAGATAAGTTGCCTGCTACTACATTGCGTACAACAACTTCAAGTGGAATAATAGAAACCCTTTTTACAAGCTGCTCTGTGTCAGAAATTTGCTTAATAAAGTGAGAAGTAATTCCAGCTTCATGAAGCTTTAAAAATAGCAAACTAGTAATTCCATTATTAAGTACACCCTTACCGGCAATTTCTGCTTTCTTTTCACCATTGAAGGCTGTTGCTGAATCTTTATATACTACCCAGACAACTTCTGGATTCTCTGTCGCATAAATTCTCTTAGCCTTTCCTTCATAAAGCAATTCTCGCTTTTCCATCTATGAGGCCCCCATAATAAAGAATATTGGCACTTTTTAAGATACATGTAGGATTTGCTGCCAGTAAATAACCGGCAGCGTTCCTAATTACAGACCCAAACGATCAAAAATCATATCAACTTGCTTCAAGTGATGATGATAATCGAAGCAATCATCTAATTCTTCCTTTGTCAGCAAGCTTGTAATCTTGTCATCCTGTTCAAGCAGGCTACGGAAAGGAACTTGCTTCTCCCAAGCCTCCATCGCTTTTGGTTGAACCGTATCATATGCCTCTTCACGTACAAGACCTTTATCAATTAATGTAAGCAATACGCGCTGTGAATAAATTAAACCAAGCGTACGATCCATATTGCGCTTCATATTTTCCGGGTATACCGTTAAATTCTTCACAATATTCCCGAAGCGATTTAACATATAATTCAGTGCAATCGTTGCATCAGGTAGAATAATTCTTTCCGCTGATGAATGAGAGATGTCACGCTCATGCCATAATGGAACATTCTCATACGCGGTCATCATATATCCACGAATAACACGTGCAAGTCCTGTCATATTTTCAGAGCCAATTGGGTTTCGTTTATGCGGCATAGCGGATGAACCCTTTTGCCCTTTTGCAAAAAATTCTTCCACTTCGCGTGTTTCACTTTTTTGCAATCCGCGAATTTCAACTGCGAATTTTTCAATGCTTGTCGCAATCAATGCAAGGGTACTTAGATAATGAGCATGGCGGTCCCTTTGAAGCGTTTGTGTAGAAATCGGAGCCGCTTCAAGCCCTAACTTTTCACAAACGTATTTTTCAACGAATGGATCGATATTGGCAAATGTCCCAACCGCTCCCGACATTTTCCCAACCTCAATGCCTTTTATCGCTTCTTTAAAACGCTCTAGGTTACGCTTCATTTCTTCATGCCATAACGCTAATTTCAAGCCAAATGTTGTCGGCTCTGCATGTACTCCATGCGTACGTCCCATCATGACCGTATATTTATTTTCCTGAGCTTTACTTTTTAAAATATCTACAAATCGCTCTAAGTCAGCTAGCAAAATTTTGTTTGCTTGTTTCAAGATATAGGATAGGGCAGTATCAACAACATCTGTTGATGTCAATCCGTAATGAACCCATTTCCTTTCCTCACCTAACGTTTCTGAAACCGCTCTTGTAAAAGCAACGACATCATGACGCGTCTCCTCTTCGATTTCCTTAATACGATTAATATCAAAAGACGCATTTTCCCGAAGCAGTGCGACATCTTCCTTAGGTATGGCACCCAGTTCAGACCATGCTTCACAAGCAAGAATCTCAACCTCAAGCCAAGCTTTAAATCGGTTTTCTTCCGTCCAAACCGCTCCCATTTCAGGGCGTGTATAACGTTCAATCATCGCATTGCCTCCGTTTTCTGCTTATTACTTACTCCAAATTCCACTATGGTTAATCTCATCTAGCGCTTGCTCGACTGAATTTCGCAAAACATTTACATGACCCATTTTTCGTTTCGGACTAGCTTCTTTCTTTCCGTATAGATGAATCTTCCAATCTGCTAACTCTGGAATCGCATCAAGGACATCTTCTAAATGCTCACCAAGGATATTTACCATCACCACAGGCTTTAACAAATTTGTCTTCCCTAATGGCCAATTGCAGACAGCTCGGATATGTTGCTCAAATTGTGAAGTAAGGCATGCCTCCATCGTATAATGGCCAGAATTATGAGGTCTTGGCGCCAACTCGTTTACGATAATCTCATCCTCATCAGTTAAAAACATCTCTACCGCAAGCGTACCAACAAGATTTAGGTTTTCAGCTAGCTGTAAAGCCAGCTGCATGGCTCTCTGTGAAGCTTTCTCACTTATTCTTGCTGGAACAATACTCTTGTGCAAAATATTCTCTTTATGAATATTTTCCGCGACAGGAAAATACTCGATCTCACCACTTGACTTCCTAGTAATAATCACAGAAATTTCTTTTGCAAAAGGCACCCATTTCTCTACTACACAAATCCCACTTTCTAAAAGACTGCCTGCGCTAGCAACATCAGACTCTTCACGTAGAACAAGCTGCCCTTTACCATCATAGCCGCCACGCGCTGTTTTTAACACACACGGATAGTCCAAAATTTTGATTGCACTATACACATCGCTCAAGCTCTCTGCTACACCATACGGGGCTACTGGGACACCTGCTTTGGATATCGCCGCTTTCTCTGTTACGCGGTCCTGAGTAATTTTTAACAGCTCCGCTCCTTGTGGCAGATAACTATTCTCTTTCAACCACGCTAAAGCTTCAAAACTCACATTCTCGAATTCATAAGTGATAACATCGCTCACTTCAGAAAGCTTTTTTATCGAATCTAAATCATCATAAGCACCATTTATTTCAATATCCGCAACTTGCCCGCATGGACAATCTTTTGTCGGATCCAAAACCGCTATACGGAACCCCATTGCTTTTGCAGATAAAGCCATCATTCTTCCCAACTGGCCGCCACCAATAATCCCGATTGTTTGTCCTGGTAAAATTACTTTATTTAAGCTGTTCACTGCTACTTAGCACCTTTTCCTTTGTTTCGTTTCGAATGGCTTCTAATTTGTCTGCAATTCCAGCGTCACTGCTGCCGAGTATTTGAGCAGCCAACAGGCCAGCGTTAACAGCTCCAGCTTTCCCGATAGCTACCGTAGCGACCGGTACTCCCCCAGGCATCTGTACGATAGAAAGCAGTGAATCCATTCCGTTTAACGCCTTCGTTTGTACGGGAACTCCAATAACAGGCAATGTGGTTTTGGCTGCTGTCATACCAGGTAAATGAGCAGCTCCACCGGCTCCGGCTATAATGACTTTAATGCCTCTTTCTCGTGCACTCTCTGCGTAATCAAACAATAAGTCGGGTGTACGATGTGCAGAAACTACCCGTTTCTCATATGGAATATTTATTTGATCTAACGCTTCACAAGCATGTTTCATCGTTTCCCAATCAGAAACACTTCCCATTATTACACCAACCTGTGCTTTCACTGTCTTCCCCCCAAACTTGTATTAGAAGCTTTACTATTTATAAAATGAAAAACCGGGCAGCCCTTTCTACATACAAGAGAAAGGAACCTGCCCGGAATGATTAGTCCTTTCTTAAAAAAGGACATACATATCCTGAATAAAGGAATCACTTTCTCTCATAGTCCAATAATTTACGGTTATTGGGTAGATACTTTCGGGCCATATTCCCGGGAATTATATGAGAGATATTAAGTTCACTATCATCTTAACAATCGATCCACCCTACGTCAAGTCTAAAATCGAATATTACTAATAAATTATTACATAACGTTCGTGTTTCACTCGTTTAACAGTGCTTCAAAGACAATTTTCCGAGCAACAGGCTTATAAATGGTCTCTCCATTTTCCTTTTCTTCTGTAAAAATCGGTTTTTCTATCCTTTTGATTGGAGAATAACCGGCCGCTTTAATCCGTTCTAGACAAGCATCAATATTTTCTCCATCTTCTACTTCAAAAACTTCCTTCTTTTTTTTACTCACAAAACCGTTCCTTTCAAAAAGAGCTTTTCTTTTCATTTTTTAATTTCCTTTTCTAAACTATACCAAAAAGTCACTTTTTATGAAAATTTAATAAGAACCGTGTTATCGAATGTAATACTTAAAATTTTTTTTGCTAATTTTTATAGTGCGTGTTCAAAAAGAAGGAAGTAAAGAGGAGAGAAATTCATGGAACTCAAACCTCTAACTTTTCGGGTACGCAATAATACATGAGATTCAGAACCAGCACTAACCAGTCCCTGACTACATTCTTTTGATTTGGACGCATAAATTCAAGAATTAGCGTAGTAAACAAATCATTTTATCTTTTTTCTATTAAATTAAGTGGCTTTTACTGTATATGAAGTGATTCATCCAAACAAACCCTTCATAAATAAAACACTATCATAAATTTATCAGCCATTTCTCACAATATATCAGCCGTTTTTTTCATATATCAGCCGTGAGCTAAATTCTAAATCCTAAAACTACTTGCAATAGATGTGGACAGACAAATTAGAGGACCATAATTCACATAAAGTGAAACTTCAATCAGTGGAGGTTTTACTGCCCGTTAAAGCGGGGTAAATAGTTTCCTAAACAGCAAAAAAGACCAGCTAAAGTTAGCTGGTCTTTTGAATTGCTTGGCAACGTCCTACTCTCACAGGGGGAGACCCCCAACTACCATCGGCGCTAAAGAGCTTAACTTCCGTGTTCGGAATGGGAACGGGTGTGACCTCTTTGCTATCGCCACCAAACAATAAAGGAATATCATTCCTTCAAAACTAGATAATAAGAAGGTTTTTTGCTTTTTCAAGAACAATAAGGTTAAGTCCTCGATCGATTAGTATCAGTCAGCTCCACATGTCGCCACGCTTCCACCTCTGACCTATCAACCTGATCATCTTTCAGGGATCTTACTAGCTTACGCTATGGGAAATCTCATCTTGAGGGGGGCTTCATGCTTAGATGCTTTCAGCATTTATCCCGTCCGCACGTAGCTACCCAGCGATGCTCTTGGCAGAACAACTGGTACACCAGCGGTGCGTCCATCCCGGTCCTCTCGTACTAAGGACAGCTCCTCTCAAATTTCCTGCGCCCACGACGGATAGGGACCGAACTGTCTCACGACGTTCTGAACCCAGCTCGCGTACCGCTTTAATGGGCGAACAGCCCAACCCTTGGGACCGACTACAGCCCCAGGATGCGATGAGCCGACATCGAGGTGCCAAACCTCCCCGTCGATGTGGACTCTTGGGGGAGATAAGCCTGTTATCCCCGGGGTAGCTTTTATCCGTTGAGCGATGGCCCTTCCATGCGGAACCACCGGATCACTAAGCCCGACTTTCGTCCCTGCTCGACTTGTAGGTCTCGCAGTCAAGCTCCCTTGTGCCTTTACACTCTACGAATGATTTCCAACCATTCTGAGGGAACCTTTGGGCGCCTCCGTTACATTTTAGGAGGCGACCGCCCCAGTCAAACTGCCCGCCTGACACTGTCTCCCGCCCCGATAAGGGGCGCGGGTTAGAATTTCAATACAGCCAGGGTAGTATCCCACCGACGCCTCGACCGAAGCTAGCGCTCCGGCTTCACAGGCTCCTACCTATCCTGTACAAGCTGTACCAAAATTCAATATCAGGCTGCAGTAAAGCTCCACGGGGTCTTTCCGTCCTGTCGCGGGTAACCTGCATCTTCACAGGTACTATAATTTCACCGAGTCTCTCGTTGAGACAGTGCCCAGATCGTTACGCCTTTCGTGCGGGTCGGAACTTACCCGACAAGGAATTTCGCTACCTTAGGACCGTTATAGTTACGGCCGCCGTTTACTGGGGCTTCAATTCAAAGCTTCGCCTTGCGGCTAACCTCTCCTCTTAACCTTCCAGCACCGGGCAGGCGTCAGCCCCTATACTTCGCCTTGCGGCTTCGCAGAGACCTGTGTTTTTGCTAAACAGTCGCCTGGGCCTATTCACTGCGGCTTTTCCGGGCTATTCACCCTAAAAAGCACCCCTTCTCCCGAAGTTACGGGGTCATTTTGCCGAGTTCCTTAACGAGAGTTCTCTCGCACACCTTAGGATTCTCTCCTCGCCTACCTGTGTCGGTTTGCGGTACGGGCACCCTACATCTCACTAGAGGCTTTTCTTGGCAGCGTGGAATCAGGAACTTCGGTACTATATTTCCCTCGCCATCACAGCTCCGCCTTAATGGAAACGGGATTTTCCTCGTTTCCGGCCTAACTGCTTGGACGCGCATATCCAACAGCGCGCTTACCCTATCCTTCTGCGTCCCCCCATCGCTCAAACGATGTATAGGTGGTACAGGAATATCAACCTGTTGTCCATCGCCTACGCTTTTCAGCCTCGGCTTAGGTCCCGACTAACCCTGAGCGGACGAGCCTTCCTCAGGAAACCTTAGGCATTCGGTGGAAGGGATTCTCACCCTTCTTTCGCTACTCATACCGGCATTCTCACTTCTAAGCGCTCCACCAGTCCTTCCGGTCTAGCTTCAACGCCCTTAGAACGCTCTCCTACCACGGATACCATACGGTATCCATCCACAGCTTCGGTGTTACGTTTAGCCCCGGTACATTTTCGGCGCAGAGTCACTCGACCAGTGAGCTATTACGCACTCTTTAAATGATGGCTGCTTCTGAGCCAACATCCTGGTTGTCTAAGCAACTCCACATCCTTTTCCACTTAACGTAAACTTGGGGACCTTAGCTGGTGGTCTGGGCTGTTTCCCTCTTGACTACGGATCTTATCACTCGCAGTCTGACTCCCGAGAATAAGTATTTGGCATTCGGAGTTTGACTGAATTCGGTAACCCGTTGGGGGCCCCTAGTCCAATCAGTGCTCTACCTCCAATACTCTCATCTCGAGGCTAGCCCTAAAGCTATTTCGGAGAGAACCAGCTATCTCCAGGTTCGATTGGAATTTCTCCGCTACCCACACCTCATCCCCGCACTTTTCAACGTACGTGGGTTCGGGCCTCCATTCAGTGTTACCTGAACTTCACCCTGGACATGGGTAGATCACCTGGTTTCGGGTCTACGACCTCATACTCATGCGCCCTATTCAGACTCGCTTTCGCTGCGGCTCCGTCTTATCAACTTAACCTTGCATGAAATCGTAACTCGCCGGTTCATTCTACAAAAGGCACGCTATCACCCATTAACGGGCTCTAACTACTTGTAGGCACACGGTTTCAGGATCTATTTCACTCCCCTTCCGGGGTGCTTTTCACCTTTCCCTCACGGTACTGGTTCACTATCGGTCACTAGGTAGTATTTAGCCTTGGGAGATGGTCCTCCCTGCTTCCGACGGGATTTCTCGTGTCCCGCCGTACTCAGGATCCACTCAGGAGGGAACGAAGTTTCAGCTACAGGGTTTTTACCTTCTTTGACGGATCTTTCCAGATCACTTCACTTACCCCGTTCCTTTGTAACTCCATGTTGAGTGTCCTACAACCCCAAGAGGCAAGCCTCTTGGTTTGGGCTATCTTCCGTTTCGCTCGCCGCTACTCAGGAAATCGCGTTTGCTTTCTCTTCCTCCGGGTACTTAGATGTTTCAGTTCCCCGGGTCTGCCTTCAGTACCCTATGTATTCAGGTAAAGATACTGTTCCATTACGAACAGTGGGTTTCCCCATTCGGAAATCTCCGGATCAAAGCTTACTTACAGCTCCCCGAAGCATATCGGTGTTAGTCCCGTCCTTCATCGGCTCCTAGTGCCAAGGCATCCACCGTGCGCCCTTTCTAACTTAACCATATGGTGGCTGATAAACGAAAAGTTTATCAAACAACCTAGTTGTTAAAAGGTCTTACTTGATGTCTTGAAAAATTAATGCAAAAATTTGCCTTCTATCTATTATCTAGTTTTCAAAGAACGATTCGGCAACGAATAAGCAAAAGACTAATCTGTTGCTTTCATGTACCACGAATGAATGAATTACTCATTCAAAACTGAACAAAACAAAAGCGCTCGTTATATTCCTTAGAAAGGAGGTGATCCAGCCGCACCTTCCGATACGGCTACCTTGTTACGACTTCACCCCAATCATCTGTCCCACCTTAGGCGGCTGGCTCCTTGCGGTTACCTCACCGACTTCGGGTGTTACAAACTCTCGTGGTGTGACGGGCGGTGTGTACAAGGCCCGGGAACGTATTCACCGTGGCATGCTGATCCACGATTACTAGCGATTCCGGCTTCATGTAGGCGAGTTGCAGCCTACAATCCGAACTGAGAATGGCTTTATGAGATTCGCTTACCCTCGCGGGTTTGCAGCTCTTTGTACCATCCATTGTAGCACGTGTGTAGCCCAGGTCATAAGGGGCATGATGATTTGACGTCATCCCCACCTTCCTCCGGTTTGTCACCGGCAGTCACCTTAGAGTGCCCAACTGAATGCTGGCAACTAAGATCAAGGGTTGCGCTCGTTGCGGGACTTAACCCAACATCTCACGACACGAGCTGACGACAACCATGCACCACCTGTCACTTTTGTCCCCGAAGGGAAGTTCCTATCTCTAGGAAGGGCAAAAGGATGTCAAGACCTGGTAAGGTTCTTCGCGTTGCTTCGAATTAAACCACATGCTCCACCGCTTGTGCGGGCCCCCGTCAATTCCTTTGAGTTTCAGCCTTGCGGCCGTACTCCCCAGGCGGAGTGCTTAATGCGTTAGCTGCAGCACTAAAGGGCGGAAACCCTCTAACACTTAGCACTCATCGTTTACGGCGTGGACTACCAGGGTATCTAATCCTGTTCGCTCCCCACGCTTTCGCGCCTCAGTGTCAGTTACAGACCAGAAAGTCGCCTTCGCCACTGGTGTTCCTCCAAATCTCTACGCATTTCACCGCTACACTTGGAATTCCACTTTCCTCTTCTGCACTCAAGTTCCCCAGTTTCCAATGACCCTCCACGGTTGAGCCGTGGGCTTTCACATCAGACTTAAAGAACCACCTGCGCGCGCTTTACGCCCAATAATTCCGGACAACGCTTGCCACCTACGTATTACCGCGGCTGCTGGCACGTAGTTAGCCGTGGCTTTCTGGTTAGGTACCGTCAAGGTACCAGCAGTTACTCTGGTACTTGTTCTTCCCTAACAACAGAACTTTACGACCCGAAGGCCTTCTTCGTTCACGCGGCGTTGCTCCGTCAGACTTTCGTCCATTGCGGAAGATTCCCTACTGCTGCCTCCCGTAGGAGTCTGGGCCGTGTCTCAGTCCCAGTGTGGCCGATCACCCTCTCAGGTCGGCTACGCATCGTGGCCTTGGTGAGCCATTACCTCACCAACTAGCTAATGCGCCGCGGGCCCATCTGTAAGTGACAGCCGAAACCGTCTTTCCATCTCTTCTCATGCGAGAAAAGAAATTATCCGGTATTAGCTCCGGTTTCCCGAAGTTATCCCAGTCTTACAGGTAGGTTGCCCACGTGTTACTCACCCGTCCGCCGCTAAATCAAGGGAGCAAGCTCCCTATCATTCGCTCGACTTGCATGTATTAGGCACGCCGCCAGCGTTCGTCCTGAGCCAGGATCAAACTCTCCAAAAAATGTTTGACTTGCTCATTTGTTTTTATAGTGTGTACTCACTTCTATTAAAACGTTGGCGCTTTGTTTTGTTCAGTTTTCAAAGAGCAATTTATCGTTGTCACTTATCTCGTAAGCGACTTTTATATCATAGCACCCGCCAATTGAACTGTCAATAACTTTTTAAAAAAGTATTTTTTGTTATTTCCAAAATCACAATGGTGTTCTGTGGCGTATTTCCTATAGTACCACTCTCTAAATACACTGTCAATAAAAATAATAACTTTTTCTCTACACTAATTACTTATAGCTTAAAAGGATACTGCGAACCTTTCTAAGCATACAATTTCATTCTGTTATTTTAATTTCGATATTATCTGTAAAATAATAAGAGGCTGGATCTTTAAAGATCCAGCCTCTCTACTATTACTCTGCTTTTTCTTCAGTATTCGAATCTTCAGTTCCTGTGTCTTCGGTTTTAGTATCGTCCGTATTAGTATCCTTACTCGAGCAACCAGTGGCAACTCCTACTAACATGAAAGCTGCCATAAATGTTAAAAGCCATTTTTGAAAATTTTTCATACTTCTTATTGCCTCCTCGTAGTTCCATTTTAGATTACAAAACTATAATACAGGCTTCTAAATAAAAATAGTCAATATAGTTAGAATTTTCACATTAATTAACCGTTTCTTAATATCTCGTTAATGAACTTAACATTTATCTTCTTCCTACTTATCGACTCCACAATACAAAACAAAGGATCATACCCCACAATGTATAATCTGTAAGGCAAGACCCTCTCGGAACTCTTTCTTCTACTTTTATTTATTTGATTATGGAGATAACGTCTTTTTCTCCACTTTCCACATTACCGTTTTTATCAATTTGAATAGTTTCGCCTTCTTTTAAGTTTGTGAAGACGATTGGTGTAATAATAGAAGGAGCATGCTCTTTCACATAGGCTAAATCAACCTTTAATAGCGGTTGACCTCTTTTCACTTTGTCACCTTGGGCTACGAGCGCTTCAAAACCGTTCCCTTCCAACTTCACTGTATCAATACCAACATGGATCAGAATTTCAAGACCATTGTCAGATTCGATGCCGAGTGCATGCTTGGTCGGGAAGAGGTTCACGATCGTTCCATCCACAGGAGAAACAACCGCTCCTTCTGTTGGTAGGATCGCAAAACCGTCACCCATCATTTTCTCAGCAAAAACAGCATCTGGCACTTCACTGATTGGTTTGATTTCCCCAGTAATCGGCGAAACGAAGATGTCTGCTTTCACCTCTGTTTGCAAAACATCTGGCATAACTTCTTCAATTTGTTGCTCTACTTCTTCTTCCTGATTTATTACTACGTTTTTTGGCGCCTTCCCACTCATGATATCTTTCATTTGTGACTTAATGATTTCTGAGCGCGGGCCAAAAATAGCCTGAATGTTGTTTCCGACTTCAAGTACACCTGCAGCACCAAGCTGTTTCAAACGATTTTTATCAACACCTTTAACGTCGTTAACAGATACACGTAGTCGAGTAATACAAGCATCAAGATTTGCGATATTTTCTCGCCCTCCCATTGCATCAAGAATGTTATAGGGAAGTTCGCTTACTGTTCCTTTTTTACCTTCTTGCGATTGTTCATCTTCTGCTTTTTCACGGCCTGGAGTCATTAAATTAAATTTATTGATCGCAAAACGGAAAATAACATAGTAGATTACCGCAAATATAAGTCCTAGAATGATCGCAATCCACCACGGCTCTTTTCCTGGTAAGATACCAAAGAGTAGGAAGTCAATTGCACCACCCGAGAATGTATAACCGATATTGACACTCAAGAAGGTCATTAACACGAATGCTAATCCATCTAATACCGCATGAATTACATACAACACAGGAGAAATAAACATAAATGAAAATTCAAGTGGTTCAGTTATACCTGTTAAGAAAGAAGTCAGTGCAGCTGAGCCTAATAAACCTGCAACAAACTTTTTCTTTTCAGGTCTTGCTGTATGATACATCGCTAATGCCGCTGCCGGCAGACCAAACATCATTATTGGATATTCACCAGCCATGAAGTTACCTGCCGTTATGTCTACGCCATCTTTTAGCTGAGCAAAGAAAATTGTCATATCACCACGAACAATTTCCCCAGCGGCCGTTGTATATGTACCAAATTCATACCAAAATGGGGCATAGAAAATATGATGTAGCCCAAATGGTATTAATAATCGTTTGATAAAGCCAAAGAAGAATACCGCAAAATAGGTCCCCTCTTCAATTAACCAAAGTGATGCACTGTTCATCGCGCCTTGAATTGGAGGCCAAACTAACAACATTAATAGACCTACAAGTAAAGACAGAACAGCTGAAGCGATTGGAACAAAACGTTTCCCCGCAAAGAAACCGAGGAATGAAGGCATTTCAATATTATGAAAGCGATTGTAGCTATAGGCTGCAATCAGTCCAACGATAATCCCTCCGAACACACCAGTTTGTAACGTAGGAATACCCAAAACATTTGCAAAACTAGGGTCACTTGCAACCATTTCCGGCGTTACACCCATCCATGTACTCATGACCCGATTCAATACTAAATAGCCAACGAGCGCAGCGAGAGCAGCCGCTCCATCACCAGCTAACCCAATGGCGATTCCAATTGCAAAGATCAGTGCCAAGTTACTAAATATAATACCACCGGAATCTTCCATTACCCTAGCGACCAACTGAATCCAATTAGCATCTAGGAATGGTAAGTACTGCAGCGTCACATCTTGTTGAGCTGCATTTCCTAACCCTAGTAGTAATCCTGCTGCTGGCAACATAGCTACAGGAAGCATAAACGCTTTCCCTAAATTTTGTAGAACACCAAAAATTTTCTTCCACATGGTGCAAAACCTCCGAAATTAAGATTTGAAAACCGATAAAGTAAAACTTAGTATCTGTTTCTCCTCACAACCAGACCCGGTAATACTGTATAAAACGTTTACAAAGAAAAAGACAAATAAAAAAGGCATAAGTAAAAAAAGCATCGAAAGAGCATACGGGTATACTATACCCACATTCACTTCATCCAATCGCTTTCTTCACTTATGCCTGATCGAATCAGTAACACGTAAAGGTTATGATTTTTATGTAATTTTCTTTTGTAACCGCTGAAGATGCATCGTCAAATAGATGGCTTCTGCATCATATACTTGTTCTTTCAAGTGATGTTGCATAATTTTTATCAGTTTCCAAGCCAAATTATAGCATAACGGATACTCGTCTTTCAAGAGGGTAGTGAGTATTTCAGGTTCCTCTACTTTCTCACCTCTTAATACTCGATCGATGGTATACCGCAAGTGGCGGACAAGCCTTACATAGTCAATACTTTCTTTATCAATATCTATTTGCATTTGTTCTTCTATAAGATTAATCAAATACGTGACTAGCTGAGAGTGTTGATTCACTTTTGCTAACTCTTTATTCGTTAGCGCACTGTGAATATGAAGCGTAATAAAGCCAGCTTCTCCTTCCGGAAGACTAATTTCCGTCTTTATTTCTAAAATCTCAATTACTTCTTTTGCGATTTCATATTCAAACGGGTAAAGCGTACTCGTTTCAACTAAAAACGGATTTTTTATCGAAAGGCCATTTTCAATCCTATTTAAGGCAAAAAGTAAATGATCGGTCATTCCGACATGTATATATTCATTGACACTTCCGGACACTCTGTTACTTATATGATTTATCGCTTCAATGATTGCCCCTTGGTGTTTTTCATCGATTTCTGGAAGTAACTTTTTATAGTCTTCCTGTTCTTTTTTTCCGGTCAAAACAAACATCTTATCAGCATTGACTAAAGATATTTCGTCGTCTCTTTTTCGATTGAATCCAATTCCTTTGCCAATTATTACGGTTTCACCATAAGAAGGATGGTTTGCTATCACGACATTATTATTCAAAACTTTATTAATTATAGCTACTCCCATCCGCTTCCCTCTTTCACCCTATAATCTATGTCATCTATGTTAGTCAATTTATTCAATTAAATCAACACGAACAATCCCTCAATCGAATCATTACACCTACCATTAATGAGGATTCCTAAAAGAGCGTTAAGACGACAGCATAAAATTATGGAGCTTTTAGTCTGAGTCATTGTATCAGAGGAGTTCGCGGATAGTTACCCCTACCAAGAATGCCATACACGCCAACAATACGGGATAAAAAAAAGAGAACCCGTTAAGGTCCTCTGATCATTTATTAAACTAAGAAAATAAAATAAGCGATAAAGATAACGAACAATCCGTACATGATTGGATGAACTTGCTTGGCTTTTCCTGTCATAATCATCGTAATTGGATAGAAGACGAAACCACAAGCAATGCCTGTTGCAATGCTGTAAGTTAACGGCATCATGATGACTGTGAAGAAGGCTGGTACTGCAATTTCAAATCGTGACCAATCAATATGTTTCAAACCAGTTGCCATTAGAACACCGACTACGATTAAGGCTGGAGCCGTTACCGCGGATGTTACCACCGATAGTAGTGGGAAAAAGAAAATAGCAAGAATAAATAATAATCCTGTAACGATCGCCGCAAAACCGCTTCGTGCTCCGGCAGCTACACCTGAAGTGGACTCAACATAAGATGTTGTTGTAGATGTTCCTAAAATTGCTCCAGATACGATAGCTAATGAATCCGCAAGCAACCCTTTCCCTACGCGTGGCAGGACGTTATCTTTCATTAATCCTGCTTGCTGAGCAACAGCCACTAATGTTCCTGCTGTATCAAAGAATGCAACGAATAAGAAGGTTAAAATAACAATCAACATCTGACCTGAGAATAGGTCAGGCAAATTCCCGAATGCTTCAAACGCAGCTCCAAATGTAGGTGCAATGCTCGGTGCCGCTCCAACAATTTTCTCCGGAAACGGTACAAGTCCGAAGATCATACCAGCAATCGCCGTAATAATCATACCTAGAAAAACGGCACTCTTAATACCTCTCGCCATTAAAATAACTGTAATAACAATACCAAAAACCGCAAGAAGTGTGTTACCTGAAGTCAAGTCACCTAACCCAACAAGGGTGGCATCGTTCTTAACAATAATGCGTGAGTTTTGAAAACCAACAAATGTGATAAATAAACCAATACCTGCTCCAACCGCAAATTTAAGCTCCGCAGGAATTGCATTTATTATTTTCTCACGAATCCCCGATAAAGAAAGGATAACGAAAATAATTCCAGAAATTAGTACACCTGTTAACGCTGTTTGCCACGGAATACCGAATCCGAGTACAACTGTGAAAGCAAAGAAGGCATTTAGTCCCATGCCCGGAGCAAGTGAAATCGGATATCTAGCAATAACCCCCATAAGGATCGAACCGATACCTGCCGCTAACGCTGTCGCAACGAATACTGCACCATAATTCATTCGTAGTTCATCAGGATATCCTTCAATACCCTGAAGCGTTAAAATACTTGGATTTACCACTAGAATATAAGCCATAGCTAAGAAGGTTGTCAGACCCCCAATTATTTCTCGACGATAATTCGTGCCAAGTTCTTGAAATTGAAAATACTTTTTCATCGTTCAGTCTCCCTTAAAAGAATTCAACGTAAATCAGAATGCTCGCTTCTAACCGAAACGGTGCTTACCTGCAAATTATGTAAAGGGTTTTTAAAAGAGTTAGGTACACTCCATCGGTTATGCGTATCCTTCACTTCGTAGTCAAGCTATTTTCGGTAGCTCGGTAGAAACTTTTGGGCCATATCCCCAATATTATACGGCGAATAAATAGTATCTATTAGAGGATGTTCAAAAAGTTCGGTAAAAAAACTTGCGATTTGCATCAAAGCTCTATCTTTCCTCGAACTGCTCGGCTCCTTTTGGAACACACTCTATTAATAATTTACTTTTCAATTGTACTAAAAGTGATACTAGCTGTCAATAAAAAAACGAACATTGATCCTCTTAAAAAGAAACAACGTTCGTTTATAATCTATATAATCTTCATTTTAAATCGGAAAAATTCAGTATCTTTCATCTATTCCCATTCAATCGTTGCAGGTGGCTTACTTGTAATATCATAAACGACACGGTTTACATGGTTTACTTCATTAACAATTCTCGTTGAAATAAGTTCAAGAACATCCCAAGGGATACGAGCCCAATCTGAAGTCATACCATCGATTGAAGTGACAGCGCGAATACCAATTGTATGGTCATACGTACGTGTATCTCCCATAACACCAACACTACGAATATCTGGAAGAACGGTAAAGTACTGCCAAATTTCACGATCCAGACCAGCTTTACTTATTTCTTCACGCAAAATATAGTCAGATTCACGTACAATTTCTAGCTTGTCCTCTGTGATCGCTCCTAATACACGAATTCCCAATCCAGGACCTGGGAATGGTTGACGCCAAACGATTGCATCAGGCATACCCAGTTCTGTTCCAAGTGCACGTACTTCATCTTTGAACAGTGTGTTTAGCGGTTCAATCAACTTGAACTGCATATCTTCAGGTAGACCACCAACATTGTGATGTGATTTAATCGTTTGTGCTGTTGCTGTACCACTTTCGATAATGTCTGTATAAAGAGTACCTTGAGCAAGGAATTCAATTCCTTCTAATTTCGTTGCTTCATCATCAAATACATAGATAAACTCATTCCCAATAATTTTACGTTTTTTCTCAGGATCAGAAACACCTTCAAGCTTAGAAAGGAAACGTTCTTTGGCATCCACTTTAATAACATTCATTTTAAAGCCGTCGCCCAGCATTTTCATAACGCCTTCCGCTTCGCCTTTACGCAATAGACCATGATCAACGAAAATACATGTTAATTGGTCTCCGATTGCTTTATGAATAAGCACCGCAACAACAGATGAATCCACTCCACCGCTTAGGGCACACAAAACTTTTTTGTCGCCTACTGTTTGGCGAATTTTTTCCAACTCAATTTCAATGAAATTTCCCATAGACCAGTCACCTTTACAGCCACAAACATCAAACACGAAGTTTTTCAAGATGTCGTTTCCGTAAACAGAGTGACGAACTTCTGGATGGAATTGTACTGCGTAGAGCTTTCTTGATTCATCGCTCATCGCCGCAATTGGACAAGATGCATTCGTTCCATCAATTGTAAATCCTTCTGGAGTTTCCACAACAAGATCTCCATGACTCATCCAGACAATTTGTTCTTTAGGTAGGTCCTTGAATAATTTTGAATCGTTTTGAATCGCAAGCGTCGCTTTACCATATTCACGATTCTTTGCTTGTTCAACTTTTCCACCGAAATGCTTTGTCATCAACTGCATACCATAACAAATTCCGAAAATCGGTAATCCTAGTTCAAAAATGCGCTCATCACAGCCAAAGGCAGATGCGTCGTACACACTATTCGGTCCACCAGAGAAAATAATTCCAGTTGGGTTTATTTCCTTGATTTCTTCTACCGTAATAGTATGGGGATGTAATTCACTGTACACACCAAATTCACGAATACGTCTGGTGATTAATTGATTATATTGGCTGCCGAAGTCTAATACGACAATCATTTCCTGGTTCTGTAAGTCTGTTTTCCCCGTCACTATTGTCACCTCATTTGATATATTTACTTCTTTACAGAAGCGGTTTGTTCTTATTATTTCAAAAATGTAAAAATAAAACACAAAAAAGCTAAACTCCACCCTAAAAAGTCTAAAAAGGCAGAATTCTAGCTGTTACACTGAAACATCTGCCTTCATAGTCAAATCATTTACGGTGATTCGGTAGAGACTTTCGATCCATATTATCGAGGATATATGAAGGGCTCGTATTTGAATGTTTCAATTGTACCAACATGTTAAAAACATGGTCAAGAGGTTGTCTCTTTAATTAAATTTTCCCACAATTCTCGATACTGCCTCCAAGCTTGGTTTTCCTGATCTCCGCGGTATAAAATTCTTTCGTATTCCTTCGTCATTTGCTGCATATTATCATTAGCCATATGATAGACACGATCAACATAAACCGCGTATTCTCGCAATGTTTGGCCTTCAGGTCGCGGTACACCAGCGCGATTCAATTGCTTGAGGAGAATGTTATAAGCACTTGTAAATGTGTCCGTACCATTTTTCCCTTTATATCTTGTAATAAATACATATGGTAGCCATTTTCTTCTCGATTGATAAAGCAAGAAAGCAAGAAGCATCACTCCCACAAGACCCATTGCTGTATTTCGCAAAATGATCTTCCAAGAAATATCATCTGATCCCAAAGATGCTGATTGATCCGATTTATCCGTATCTGGAAGTGCTTTTTTATCGGGCTGAGTTGGCTCTCTTTTTTCCGGAGTCGTCACAGCCGTATTATGGTCATTCTCGTTAGCTTGAGTAGTCCAAGAAGCATCGTAAAACTGGTTTGTATTATTAAAGCCTTTTGTTGGCTCAAATGGTACCCAGCCTACCTCGGGAAAATAAACCTCTACCCATGAATGAGCATTATTATTCGTGATCATATAAACGGATTCACCGTTTTTTATCGTTGCCACACCATCAGAATAACCTTTTGCCCAGCGTGCCGGAATGTCGAGTGAACGTAATAGAACAACCATTGCTGTAGAGAAATTATCACAATACCCCCGCAGTGTTTCAAATAGGAATTGATCCACATAATCCTGTTGCTCTTCTGGATAAGGAATATCTTGCTTATCATACACAAACTCAGGACCATCAAAATGATTTTCAACAGCTTTTACCTTGTCATACCAATTATCTTTATTACTAGTGATCTCTAGCGCTAAATTACGAATTCTTTCAGGTAGGTTCCTTGGCAACTGTGTATAAATACCTATAATGTCTTCAGGAACATCATTTGCAGATGTAATCTTTTTTAAATAATTTCTATCAAATGTTTTAAGATAATAATTCACTTCATAATCCGTAAGCTTGAGCCTACCCCAATTATTCGATTGAGCTGTCAATAAATTCGTCGAGTCATTAAAAATATACTGATCTGTTTCTTCAGCTGAAACCCTTTTAAGTAAACTAGGAGTAGGATATGGAACGTGATTGTAGAACTGCTCCATTTTAACGGACGCCTTTTGTTCTTGAAGCTTTATTCCAGGTAATTCTGTATCTGTAAGAGCCACCATATCCTGATCATTTTCATACTCTGTCAATTCTCCTGGATAATCAAGCCTTGTCCAGCCCTTGCCAGTGTAATAATACTTGTTCTCCACCTTCCAATAGTGTCGAGTGGAAGCATCTGCATAAAAAACAACTGCATGGTCGTCAGAAATTGAACCACCTAGTTGGGTATCATTTTCTCCATACCCAGTACGCTTGCTTCCTGCTGATTTCGAATCTCCTGTTGTTTTAGTTGAATAGGATATAATAAATGGAACAGGATCTGGCCATTGGGGGTTTAGTTTCGGTGCTGCAAAACCAATTGTCCCACTAAACAACAGCATGATTGTTAATGGAATAAGCCATCTTCGTAAACCATCAATAGACACTGTTAATCTTTCCTGTTCAAATAAACGGAAAAAAGCGAGCAATCCCAGTACAGCAAAACCAATGATAACAACCCGAACAATGGAACCATCCGCATCATACGGGGTAAACGTATCAAGAACCGCTAAAAAAACAATGGTTAGCAGAAAAAATAAAAAAAGATTTCGACGGACAACTACCCAGTAATGAATTAAATATGAAATGAGCCAAATCAAAACAAAAAACAATAAGGTTCTGAAGCTGTTCGTTAATAACATCCAGTCCGCTTCCACCATTCTTGAAATATTCATTTTCATATCACTTATAAGTTCCCCAATCCAAGCGAGTTCAAAAAGTGAAAACTGCGAATATAAATATTGAATGGAAACAGTTGTATATACCACAAAAATCATTATTCTTACAACCCAATGTACCTGTAAAAAGTACGAAAGCAAAGAAAGACACATAAATACAATAAACACGCTCATATTATCGGTATCTGTCAGTTGATTAACCGGCTGTAGCCATTCCCATAACAACAAAGTGCCGTATCCGTATAAAACCACTTTCAACAATATATCGAGTAGACTAGTTCTTTGAATCATTGAGCCATCACCTCGACTAATCCAGATTCAAAATGTCCCTGCTCCAAATAACTAACTCTCATCCCTCTTATATAGGCGGATCGCTTTGCAAAAAGCTCTTCAGCTGCTAACTGTCCTTCTTTTTTTATACAAAATATCGTAATGGACTGGTTCATTTTATACGCACTGATTTGTTCCACCATTCTTTGATTCAAATGCGAAGTAATCAAGATGATTGCTACATTTTGAGATAGTACGGTTTGATGTGATCCAAGCAAGGAACTTAAACTCCCTTTTTCATCTGCTTCTGTTTTGGCAAGTCGGTTAAAAATTCTTTGGAGCTGTCCATCTCCACCTCGGATCGGTAGTGGCGCCTCATGCATCGCCGAACCTGCATAGCCAACTAGTATCCCTTTCTTCAGAAGAACATGCGCGAAGGAGGCAGCTAATACTACAGAATCTTCAAAGGACTCTGATGAAGCTTCATCCAGGACCAAATATACATCATGACTTTTCTGTTCTTCAAATTCCTTGGTCATAATGGCATTCTTATTGGCTGTCGCTTTCCAGTTAATCCATGACATTTGGTCACCCGGCTGGTATTCTCGAACTCCACTGACGATTGAATGCTCTCTTTGCATCTTTTTTACAGACCCTGCTTCTCCTTGATCAAAGAAATTCTCCAATTGCTTATACGACAAATCATAATAGGCAGGCCAGACTAGGACTTTTTTAGGAAGATCATAATTGGCTTCCTTTTCAAATAATCCAATCATATCTCCAGTTTTCAGACGGATCGCAGACAAGCCGTGCTCCCCTCTTGGAAGGTTATGAAGCAAAAACGTAATCGAAAAGGATTTCCGAAACCAAGGAAAAATGAACGCCTTCTTCATCGACGTATTTTTGCCTAATCGGCCATTAAGCTCTTCTTCTACTAGGAGAAATAACAACGGGAAGCGGTCTTTACGTGTGATTTCAATCCTTGCTTCAATCGTTTCCCCTGTTCTGAGTTCCGTTTTATCTAACGATCTTGTTACCGTGAACTTGTGGATAGGATAGAAAAACAGCCCTATCGAATAAAGGGCAAATGGTAGAAACGTATAGAACAGAAACCAACTGAGAAAACCTCCCTGAAACATCGCAAACCCAAATGCCAAGACCACCAAACTAATAAGCACTACAACCTTTGCATAAGGTCTCATTTTCTCTACCAACGATTTCATCATTAATTCACAGCCCTTTTTACTGGTACAGGAATATTATCAATAATTTCAGCAACCACCTGCTCAGCTGTAATCCCTTCGTACTTCGCTTCAGATTTCAAGATAAGGCGATGCGATAACACAAATGGGGCAAGATATTGAACATCATCCGGCAACACATAATCCCGGTCATATAATAGGGCGTAGCTTTGAGATGCTTTCATTAAGGCAATCGAGCCACGAGGACTCGCACCTAAATATACACTGCGATGCTGGCGCGTTGTTTGTGTCATTTCAACAATATAATGCTTAATCGCATCATCGACAATAACCGCCTTTGACTCTTGCTGCAAACCGCGTAGTTCAACCAATGACATAACGGGTCCAAGACTATCAAGCGGTGACGCCAAACGCGCACGATTCAAAACTTCCACTTCTTCAAATATATCTGGGTACCCCATTTTCATTTTTAATAAAAAACGATCAAGTTGAGCTTCAGGAAGAGGGTACGTTCCTTCATATTCGATAGGATTTTGTGTTGCCATAACAAAGAATGGTTGCTCCAGCACTCTCGTTACACCATCAATCGTCACACTTGCCTCTTCCATCCCTTCTAATAAGGCTGACTGAGTTTTCGGAGATGTTCGATTAATCTCGTCAGCCAGGATAATATTCCCCATAATCGGCCCAGGACGAAAAGTAAATTCTTGCTCCCTTGGATTATAAATGGAAACGCCTGTTACATCAGACGGCAGCAGGTCAGGTGTAAATTGAATTCGTTTAAAATCTGCACTGATTGACTTGGCCAGCGCACGAACCATCATCGTCTTACCTACACCTGGAACATCTTCCAATAAAACATGACCTCCCGAAAGTAAGGCCACTACACTTAATTCTGCTATATCCCTTTTCCCAATAATAACCTTCTCGATATTACGTATCACTTCATTTAACTTTGGGTGCTTTCCTTCGTATGTCATTCCTTACCTCCTGTGATTCATCTCTTATCGATTTTTCAAAAAATCCGAAAAAAACAACTAACTCTTTCATCCTATCGACACAATTCATTTAAAATTACTTTAACTCAAACTACATTCGACGACTTCCTTACTAACCCTTCTTTTTCCAATATATTTACAAATTTCACATAATGGACTTACCCAATATAGTTGAGCATATTTCGCACCAAAATGAGTTTTATCAAGCTGTAAGGAAAATGATGGATCTTTCATTCAACATATATCATAATTGAACAAATTTTCAAATATTTATATCTAGTAAACATATGTATTAGTAAACATCACAAAAAGTATGACTTTCTTATCGGAATTATATGGTAAACTATTGATAAGTGAATATAATCTTGCAGAAAAAAGGTGCTGAACTTTCAGCTTAATAGGGAATTCGGTGAAGAACCGAAGCTGTTTCCGCAACTGTAAGTGCGATGAAATAAGGATATGCCACTGTTTTATTTAACGGAATCGGACGTAGCACGCAATCCGTTATGTAAAATGGGAAGGACCTTAAAGTAAATGGATGCACAAGCCAGGAGACCTGCCTTCTTTCCATCGTATTATACTCTTCGGAAGATAAGAGGATTGTACGGCAACTCTCATCTTTTCTTTCCAACTGGATATGTAGGATGGTGTGCCGCCCAATTTTCTTGGTCGGTTTTTTTGTATTAAACGCCCGACGAGACATTCACTCTATTTACCATATAAAGAAAAGAGGGTCAAACAATGAAGACATTCATAATGACAAAATGGTTACCTGCACTAATGCTTTCTTTTATTTTAGTACTTGCTGGCTGTGGAAATAACGACCAAACAGCACCGAAGGAGAAAACCCCTGCAAATGAAGTTGAAAAGGTACAACAAGACAAACCCTATTCGGTAACCGACGATGCGGGCAACAAAGTCACTTTTGATAAAGTTCCCAAAACTGTCATCTCCCTGCAACCAAGTAATACAGAAATTCTATTCGCCCTTGGAGCTGGGGAAAAGATAGTCGGTGTTACCGATGTTGATAACTATCCAGAAGAGGCCGCTAATATTGAATCTGTTTCCGATTTGATGAATATTAATATGGAGAAAATTATCGCGTTAGACCCAGATGTAGTGTTTGCCTATACTATTAGTGACGAGGCTACCTTACAACCACTGAAAGACGCTGGAATCCCGATCTTCGTCATTGCAACTGCCGCTACATTTGAAGATGTCTATGGTGACATTCAACAGCTTGCTGAGGTTATGAACGTGAAGGAAAAAGGCAATGAAATCGTCGACACGATTAAAACACAAATTGCGGCAGTTGCAAAAAAGACTGCCACCATCAATGAAAAAACAAGTGTCTATTTGGAAATCCAGCCTGCACCAGAAATCTACACAGTAGGGAAGAATACATTCCAACAAGAAATCTTCGAAAAAGCAGATGTAACCAATGTATTCGAGGATCAAGAAGGTTGGATCAAAGTTTCTGAGGAAGAAGTTATTAAACGCAACCCTGCTGTCATCACAACAACTGCCGGTTTTATTGAAAAACCTGAACAAGAAATTAAAAGCCGTACAGGGTGGGACCAACTTACAGCCGTTAAGGAAAACAAAGTATACTACTTAAATGAAGACGTGATGTCCCGTCCAGGGCCACGTATCGGTGAAGCTGTCGAGCTTGTTGCCAAAACCGTTTACCCAGATCTATTTAAATAAGATCGATACAAATCCTCTTTATTGAATGACAACCAGAAGGAAACAAATATGCTGAAATGCTTCTTTTTTAGTAGCATTGCTCATATTCTTAAGGCTCATCCAGACAATCACGTAAAACGTAAAGTACAGAAAAGGCTGCCCCACGGGACAGCCTTTTCTGTACTTTCTATCTTGAATCTTCTACCTATTTCGGTCCATTCTTCATTTATCTAAAAACGAATCATAGTCATTTGGCATATCAATCTCATCATTCTACCTCCACCGTTCAAACCATTTCCGAATTTTTTCTTTGTTACGTTCAAGAATTTTCTTAGACGTCGTATTTTCCTTTTGTTTTTTCCATTCAAAGAAGCTGGCAAGCGCGATAAGAACGATACCGCCAATGATCAAGTAGAGCCACCATGGCAGATTGCCCCATAGGTGATTGGTGTTCATATAGATATTTAACAAAATAGTCCCTGTCCCTGCTAAGAAATACGATTTATATTTCATAATAAATCCGAAGATGATTGCGACTAATGCCAACGTACCAATTACCAACGCATCATATACGGTATTTCCTTGTAGTGCATCCATGATTAATACTAAAAATAACAAAGGAACAATAACTAGTTCGATGGTTTGCGCCATATGCCCATCATCGAATACTTTTCTCAGCAATAATGTGCTGATGATAAACAATGGAAGAATCGTGACTTCCGTTGCTACGAGAGTAGGAATGTTAAATTGGTCAATAATAACATAATATGGATATAAGCTTAATACAACCGCTGCTGTAAGATAGATTTTCTTTTCTAATTGACCTAAAGTGAAAGTCCGTATGACAAGTAAATAGCCGCTGACTAAGCAGGCTGCGATGATTTCTAAAGCAGGATAACTTTCCACATTCATCAAAATACGCCAGTTAATTGTCACCACATACAGAAAACCTACGATTCGATACACATCAATCACTAGATACGTTTCTTCTTTTCGAATCATTCCGTGGAAAAACATCTTACTCATCCAAGTTATCACATATAATGCAACGAACAACAACACAGTACCTGCAAGTATTGATAGCTCGTTTGCATAGCGCACATAAAATAAGAATGTTAGCATCAGTGGGATCGCAATAAAATGTTCCCACTTCCGTTTCATCATTAAATAGATGGCAAACGCGGCTTGAATGGTGAAAAGTACAACTGAAAGTACATTCAAATTGCTAGAAAAACGGAATATATTCCAATCTGACAAATAAACAAGGAGAGTCAGATTTAAGAATACTAGTAAATAATAATCAATCATCCGTTTCCATTCTGGATTCACTCGACTCCAAAGAATCGTTATCAAAGCTGCCGTAATTGTGCAAGTAAATATTAGATAGTTGAAAAGCTTATATTCCTGAAAAACAAGCAAGACTTGCAACTGAAGAACTGTAAATCCAATGTACGTGAATGTAAAACGTTCCCACACAATCGTTGTCCTCACTGCGCTGACCACATAAAGACTGAGCGGTATTAAGTAGAAATACATATTTGCACCTGTCACACTTATATAAAGATAACCAAGTGCCGCCACAAGAAGGTTGGTCAGATGGCTGAACCAAAAGAAATAATTTCTGCCCATCTTCGAATATTTCCCTACATATACAGACAAAACATAGAACAATACTGGTCCTAAGAATAGGTATGACATCCAGATATATTCATTCTCAAATTTGAAAATGGCCCATATGGATGCATACACACCGGCGCTTGTATAAACAACCGGAATCCATAGAAGATGATGGCGATATAAATAGACGGACAGAACTTGGATTGCTGTTGAAACCATCATTAAAGCGGTAATTAAAACGGCTTGCAATGTTCCAAAATAGAGCGTCATAAACGACACCATCGATAGGACCTGACCGGTAATAACAAAGATATTAAAAAAGCTTTTATACGATTTTTGCAAGAAATAGCCTAGCCCGATTAAAAGCAATGCGACAATCATGACATGTAAACTAAATGGAATAGTAAAGTCATACCATCTGCTTGTTTCGCTTATATACAGATACAAAATGAGCAATGAACCAGCTAGGGATAACGGAAAACCATACGTACTAATATCCTTCATCCATTTTTCTGTCACTTTATTATGACTGAAGAATAATAAACCAGATATCGCGGCAAGAAAGAGGCTGACGATTAACCAATCTCCATTCACCATATTGATAAAAGTCAAAAACAGCATCACACTACTTGAAAGAATCCCTACACTCGAACGGAAAATCTCTATTTTTTTTGCGGAATTATATACAAACAGTCCTAAATAAAGGATGATTTGAATCACAAATAAGAAACTAGAGTGCACTGTAAAGGTCCATTCAAATGCCCAGCCAAGATAAACAAGTGACAGATTAAATAAGACGATTGCCGGATAAGTAAACACAACTTTCTTCGTTTGAATGGCTAAGAATACATATTGTGCGACTAGAAGGATTAGTGCAATGAAAATCTGTGCATAGCCTTCTCCAAACACTTGTGCATTCACATAGGCAAATACAAGTACACTACTCGTAATGCCCGTATAAACAAAGCTTTTCGATACTTCTTCGTTTCTTTTAGCCATAAATAAAGAAAGAACAATGAACATGATCGGAAGCATAGCAAAAGCAATAGAAGTGAAGTCACTCAATACTGCCGCGTTCAAGACAAGATGGATATAGCCATAGCTAAATACAAGACTAAATGCCAAATTGTAATACTTTTGATTGTATTTTATCGTTAACAATAGGAATTGCAGGGATGTTAAAAGCAAAGTAAATGAATACAATACTGTGCTTGAAGCTAGTGTAAACACGACAAATGCTTCGACGAAAATTTTAAATTGGATGAAGTAAAATAAATAGGGTTTGAATACAGCCAATTGTTGATGACTTTTCAAACGATCCATGTACCATAAAAATAATAAGTTAAACAACACGAGTAGAATAAATAATGTTTCTGTAGTTGGCGCCACATAGGTAAACCCGAAAAGACTTGCTAACGCAAAGGTTATCAATGAAAGGATGGTAAATAGTTTCGAAGCAAAGTGCTTAGCAATTACAAAATAAATGCCCAAACAAATCACTCCGCCGATCAACCCCAATAACCCTCTCCCCTCACCTTGCAGCGATAAATACTCTCCAAATATCCGATAATATGAAGCTGATAATATCGTAATTGGAATGAACAGACTTGCGAGTGTTAGGAAAGCAAAGGCCGTTTGTTTAATTTTTAATTTAAAGGCGATAAAAGCCATTCCAAAGAAAAACACGGACACCATGCTAATACAGAATACTTTCAAAACAGCATTCAATGCTCCCCACGTTGACGTCGCTAAGATAAGACCGCCGAACAAGAGAAGAATCACACCCATCACCAAGACTAGTGTTATATTTCTTTCCCGTATTTGCTCTGCTGACTTTGCAGGTTTCACAACGGGTTGCTGTTGAATGACCATCCTAGGTTCAGGGCTAACCATTGGCGTTTGTACTGGATCTTGAATTAATTTTGGAGCGTGCTCTTTAGTTTGCTGTATGTTATGTGGAGCTTCATTCGGAATCGTGCTCGATTGAACCATTTCTTCTTTTTTCTCTTGCTTTTCCATTACTGCTACTTGCTGCAGCAGCTGGTGATAATGCCGTTCATACGCACTACTAAGTCTTATGTAATCCGATTTGGGAATCAATCGTTTTTCTCTTAGTATCTTAAGTTCATCATGAAAGATATCTCGCTTCTTTTCAATTGGGATATTGTCATTAGAATCCGTCACAATAAGCCCCCTTTCTCTGAAAACTCTACTTCTAGTGCGTGATTTTAACAGAAGGCCAAAAATGCACTTTGATGCAATTCGCAAGCTTTTTTACCGGGATTTTTGAACACCCTCTACTATATTATAGAAAATTATACACAACAATTCCTAATATTGGAATAAAAATTAAATCACTAGGATCATACTCATTAATCAATCGATTGATTAAATTAGCCCTAAACTCACTCATTTGCATGGTTTAGTTATACATGCTTCGAGAATAATTTGACGCAATTTGGCTATAGCCTTTCTAACGTATTCCCCCCCACAATTCACTCCTAATACTGGTATTATTGTCGAAGCAATGGAGAACTTTTTATTAATCAATCAATTGATTAAATTGGCAGGAAATCGTTCATTTCCTTACACGATTGCTGATTAAATGACGAATTACTTGTCGATATTTACGCTTCATCTTGCCTCTATAGTCAATAAGACCCATTTATTAAATAACCTAAAATCATACATTTTGATTATATAGCCCTGTTTTTTCCATGATATAGTAAAAGTATATAATTATTTGAGATAAGCTCATATCGTTCAATCGCTAAAGGAAAAGAGGTAGCCAATAGATGTCTTTAGCTTATTATTATAGTTTATTAAGGTTGAAAGAAGAGCAACTTCAACGTCTTCAGGTGTGTAATGGTGAATTGAAGTCTAGCCAACAGGATTTTACCCATCATGAAAGATTAGTGTCGGAACCTGAGCTTTCTACAAACACATGGAATGGAACACTCGCTCATACATTTGATGATCAGAGGGCAACAGGAATGTTAACAAGCTATCGCGATATAAGTACCAATCAATTCAACTCCGTATTCACAACCTTGTCTGATAAAATTCAACAAATTCAACTCGAAATCATTTCAATTAAACAGACCATCGCCGCTCTAGAGGCAGCAGAACGGGAAGAGAAAATTGCACGTTAAACATGACTTTTTATTAAAAATCCTAATATAATTTTGATCATTAAATAGACGAGGTGGTATGTATATTGAGTTCTGAAATTAAAATGAAATATAGCGATGTAGAACAAGCACTCTCGAAGTTACATTCATCTTCAAGTGCTCTCCAAACTAGTTTTCCTTCATCAATAGGGGGAAATAATGTTCTTGATGTAGTGAAACAGCTTAACAACCTCAATACGCTTCTTCAACAAGTAGGAGACTCATATAAAGCCTTACTTCTTCAAAATGAAGAGGCAACCCGCAGTTCTGTCAAATTCATGAACGATACAGATCATCAGCTTTCATCCTATCGTCAACTACCCACCACTTAGATTCTAACGATTCTTGAAGTGGAGACTTTTAAAAAGCCTTTGGTTGTCTAGCCTAAGTTTTATGGAAACTACGTTGGGATGGTGACCACACCCTCGGATGATTCCCTAGTCCGTTGCTCTGTGTAGGCTCTGTAATAGTTCTAAATGGGGAGGAACGGTCAACCTAGTTTGGCGGTTTTACCGCAAAGCCATTCCAACATTGGCGAAGGGAAACGAACTCCAAAAAGGAGGGAATACGTCATGTTCGTATTCATACTTAATCAGCATGGGGAAGCTTTAATGCCATGCAAACCAAGAAAAGCGAGACTCTTACTCAAACAAAAGAAAGCAAAAATCGTAAGCTATCAACCATTTACGATCCAACTTCTATATGGCAGTAGTAGCTATAAACAATCGATTAACGTTGGGATAGATTTAGGTGCTAAACACACGGGGATAGCGGTTACGACCCATGACAAGGTACTTGCCAAAGGAGAGATGGAAGTACGTCAAGATGTTAAGAGTTTACTAGAAACAAGACGTATGTACCGAAGAAGTAGACGAAATCGAAAATGCCGCTATCGAAAGCCGCGATTTGACAACCGTAAGCGTCACAAAAATTGGCTACCGCCAAGTATACAATGTCGCTTAGCTAACACGTTTCACTGGATCGATACGTTTTTATCTCTTGTACCAAATCCTGTGTTAACGATCGAAGTGGGGAAATTCGATATTCAGAAGATGATGAATCCGGAGATACAAGGTGAAGCGTATCAGCAAGGGCAAACACTTGGCTATCACGATGTCCGTTACTTTGTATTCGCAAGGGACCATTATACATGTCAAGTGTGTAAGAAAAAGGGCGGGATTTTGAATACACATCATATTGTTTATCGTTCACATGGAGGAAGTAATCGAGCTGATAATTTAATTACAGTATGTACAGATTGCCATACGCATGAGAATCATCAAAAGGGTGCAATATTGTGGAAGTGGATGGAAGAAGGCAAAAAATTACCTTCATACAAAGAGGGGACGTTTATGAATATCTTCCGTAAACGAGTATTTACAAAGTATCCGAAGCCTAACGTGACGTATGGGTCAGTCACTACACCACGAAGGAAAGAGTTAGGATTAGAAAAAACTCATGCGAATGATGCGGTTGCGATCAGTAGAATAGAAATGATTCAGCAAATGAATGATTCTGTCTTCTTCATCAAGCAATTTCGTAAGAAAAAACGTTCGTTGCATGAGGCCACAGCTAGAAAAGGTCGGAAGACGAAGAATATCGAGAGCAAGCGAAACAAAAAGAATGTGAAACAACTGAAAGGATTTTATCTAAATGATCGAGTACGAGTATGTGGGCAAATTGGATACATTACAGGCTTTACGGGGACAGGTATGGCGTATGTCAAAAATATTCATGGTAGCTACATCACGAAGCCTAATAAGTCGTACAAACAGGTCAATCTAAAAGATTGCGAGTTTCTCAGTCACAATAATAACTGGCAATACGTCGAGAATCTTTCGGCAACGCCTAACCGAAATTCATCCCCTCCCTACTGACTTTGTTCCTTGAGGAAGGGACTTCTTTCGGGAAGCTGCTAAAACTTAAGTAAGCGGCGAAAGCGCACCATGGTAGCTAGGGATATTTCATAAAGGATTCAAAATAACGCCATCCAATCACTTCTCCAAACATGAAAGGATGCTAAAAGGGTCAGACCTCGCAACAACTAAATACAGTATAGGATAAGTGAATGAAACACTATATACTGATTTAGAGTGCGAGTTCTGACCCTTTTGAGACACCCTCGACGTAGGTTTGATCCTTTCCTTATTGGACACTAGGTGAAGCTACTCTTGAACTTGCTTGCTGTGAACCATCTTGGGAATAAGTATGACAAGCAAGATTAGCAAACCTATTATTAGTAAGCCAATATATAAAATCATGATTTTAGAATTCTGCTTTTCCATTTGCTGCATTTTATCTTCATGATAATATCTTTTCACATCTTCATCGGTAAAAAGTTTTAGCTGTGAGGCCCGTGATGCGATTGTATTCGTTTCAATATTCATATCTGTAAACAACTGCGCTTTTACTTTTTCAAGCGGATTCGAATTATGTTTTTTAAAAGTGAGCTCTTGCACCTCTTTAGGTATCGATTTCTTATTTTCATACAATGACTCATCATGAAGATAATCGGTGTTTTCCTTAAATTCTTTCTTCTCATACGTATTTGGTGTCAAATCATCAATACTTGACTCTGCTCTGGCTGAATCCGCATCTGTAAATAGGATACAGATGACCAAAAACATCAGCAATACAAGGATTTTACCATTAAGCCTCATGAGCCTGTTCCTCTTCCGAAGTAAAGACACTTTTCAAGGTCCTTATCACATACGGAATGATGGAAAGCAGCAGGATTATGCCAAGTAACACGATAATTGCCGTTATAAAAAGAGAGTCTGTTCCATACTGGATCGACATATACACCTGAGACATCGGGTCTTGATAATCGATATTCGGTGCTGTAAGAGCAAGTAATGGACTAATGAAAAACATGACAAGACCTACACTTGCCAGCCAACCAGTCCAAGTACTTATGGAAAAACAAACAAACACGACTGTAGAAGCTGCCATTAGAAGGAGAATCGTAAAGATTGACCATTCAATCGCACGTTCCTCTCCGAGCGGATAAATATTCAAGCCAAACAAGCTAATGATTAAGCCTACAATCAAATTTAATAAGACAAACATGGATCCTTTTACGAGCATTGGTGCATCTTTAAAATAATAGCTAAAATAACCAATTAACAAGCTACTTATTAAAACGATCACCAGCACCACTACTGGAGGCACTTTCTTTGTTTCTTGCTTCGAAATAGCATTCCCGCTTATTTCAAGCGGATTGGATAAATGGTCATACACGACGCCATTTTTCTGACCATCTACAAATGTATTGCCAAGCAGATTAAAGATATCATTCCTCAGCAGTGTTGTTGTATCAACATTCGCCGTCCATTTATCATTCAGTTTATTGGCATCTTGCTGTACGCCTTGAACCTTTGTTTGAAGCTCATCCGTAAATTGGACGATATTCCCCTGGCTTTCACCAAGTGAGTCCATTAGTTGATTCATCATAATCATTTCCTGGCCAATTCCCTTGTGATGGATAACGACTGTATTACCGTCTTCTCCATTACTCGGAATCGGCGTATCAGTAGACATAAGCTGAACTTGATTCATGACCGTGTTCGCACTCTCATCTAATGAAGCTAGGTCTTCCAAAATGGCTGCCTGTTGCTCCCCCATTTTGTTACTATATTCTGTAAAGAATCCAGTAAAGTAATCTTGCAATCCTGTCAGCTTCTCTCCTGTAAAAGGCATATCAGCTGATAGCTTATCCCATATATTCTGCTCCTGTTCATTAACCCCTAGCATTGGATCCACTTTTTCTAATAAGTGCGTTAAGCTCTCTGGATTTCCTGCTAAGCTATTTTGTAATGTTTCCTTATACTGAACGAGAGAAGAATGATATTTCAGAAGGGTTTCTGGACTTCTATAATAAATTTCTTCATTAAATATAGGTTCTAATTTTCTCTCTCTTTCCCCCGTTAAAGCTTCTAATCCCAGGATTTCCTGTTCTTGTTTTTCAATTTCTACTACTGCAGTTTGAAAGTTGTCTAACGGTGAATTGAGTTGATTTAATAAACTTTGGTTCACCTCTGCTAGTCTATTGTATTCTGTAGCTAGCGTTTCATTTTTCTTCACCAATTCATTATTAACCGCTTTTAGTTCATCGACTGTTTTTTGCAGCGGGTTTTCTGCTTGATCAAATGCGGCAAGCTTTTGTTCTACTTTTGACAGCCTTCCTGCTATTTCTGGCAATTGATCAATGCCCGCCGTGACCTGCTCTGGTTTAGGATCGGCAATGGCTTCAAGAGACCCTTTCAATCCATTAAGCTCATTCGTAATAGCTTGCAGTTCATTCCTTTCTTCATTCAAACCTGGAGTTTGAATGGAACTGTCATTAGCTGCAGAAGCAGTCCCTGCCTGATCACCAGCAGGCATAGCTGGATCAGGTTCTGCGCTAGGACCCGGAAGATCAGGATGATTCGATTCAGGAGCCCCTTTATTCAATTCAGTTTTCAAAGTAATAATCGTGCTTTCATGTTTATTCAACGTTGTTGTTTCTTGCCCTTTCAAATAGTTGATTAAATCACTCTTTTGGCGTTCCACCTCATTTTGCCGAACCATCGAAAGAGTATTCACAGTTTCATTATTTTCATCAAGTTGCTCGTTAATTGCCTCAATATTCGTGGAAATCTGTTCACTTTGCTCATCCAAGTAATCCATAGAATCTGAATATCTTGGGGCCTGATTTGCCGCTAGCGCTTGAACGCTTACGATATTTTCATCTTGAACCTTTTCGAGCATTAACTGCTGGATATTCTGATAATCTCGATAATCCTCCACATATTTGACAAACGATGTGAGGCTTTGTTCAAATTGCTTTACATTTTCTTCCCTCTTAGGGGATGCCTTTCCTGCCGTAGTCATCGTGGACCGAATATTCTCCAACATTTTACGTTGTTGCTCAATCTCACCGGTAAGATTCTTGGAGCTTGGTTTATAAAATGCGAGCATCGCATTTTGAAAATCAATTTCCTTTTGAAGAATTCCATCAAATTTTGTTCGGACATTCTCGAGATCCTGGGACACATATGTCCAGTATAAAGTAGAGACTTTCCCATTAACCCGGCTCGTTGCGTTTTCAACTTCCCTTAAAACTTTCTCTCGATTATTCACATTTAACTGATCTTGTATCGTGTATTCGAATTTTGCTTTAACAGGATGCTCACTTTCATACGTCATGATTCGCTTTGAAAAATCGGATGGTATATAAATAACAGCATCATACTTTGTATTCTTTAAACCATTAACCGCCGCACTCCGACTTAGAAATGTCCATTTATATTCTGATCCATCCTCAAGGATTGCGGAAATCTCATCGCCAAATTCCAAAGACTTATCTTCTTTTTCCGTTCCATTGTCTTCATTTACAACTGCAATCGTCCTTGTTGCATTCTCTCTAACCTGCATCGGATGATCACCAATGGCACCAAAAAAGATCGCAGGTGTTACGATAATCAGAAAAACCGCGAGAATCAACTTAATGATATACCTTGTTTTCCCCGTCATGTTAGAACCTTCCTTTCAATTACACATAGCGGAATTTGTATTTTACGCTCTTTTCCATTCATTACATAATAGCCATATCCTGCTTGAATTTCTTCCTCTTTCCGTTCGTAAGGAAGTGTAAATATCGTCTGTTCGGACTTCTTCATTAGAATGACAGCCTGACGGATTTGTTTCAATTCATTTGTTAATGGATCGTACCCTTTAGAAAGGTCATTATTACTCCCAGAAACGAGTACATTAAAGCCCAAATGACTGTAATTTTTCATGAGTCTTGCTATTCTATCCTGCATGAGACTATCAATGGTTTGTGAAAAGCGGGAATATCCATCTATGACAAGGAATAGTGGCGAAAAGGCTGAAATGGTTGCACCATTTTGAATCTTGAACAAATATTCCTCTTCCCTTTTCGATAAGGTTTCTTCCATATTAGACAACCATTCTGAAATATGTTCCTTTGTTTCCATATAGAAGACCGGCTCTTCCTCTGAATAGCTAGACAATCCTCGATCAAATGAGTCAAACACTCCGATGCTCTCGGTTCCCTGGAACAAGACTGTATCTAAGATCACTTTTACGAGATTGGTCTTCCCTTTTTGTGCTTGGCCAAGTATCATGCAATGGTTATTTTTATTAAAATCAGCTATTACCGGTTGTACATGTTCTTCATCCAAGCCAATCGGGATTATGCCAGTTTCTTTCATTACATCCGTATACTGCTTAAAGTTCTTCATGTTCAATTGATCAGGAAGCATTGGAATAGCTAAAGGAGCTTTGAATCCTTGATACTTTTCTTTTATCAATTGAATATCGCTCCTTGTTGCATCCATTAATTCAAAATCATCCTTACCATCTGCAGCCAAGAACACTTGAGAGAAATAGGCTTCGTCTTTTTTTATAACGGCCCTGCCTGGGATAGGCTCTTGGACAAATGAAGTTTTGCCTAAAACAGAATAAACCTCGGTATTGTCGATCAAATAATGAACGACTTTCGTTTTTAAGTTATTCATCAATGATTGACGAATCGAGCTGATCCTTGTTGCTGTAAAGATCATATAAATGCCAAGTGATTGGCCGTCTCGGGCAAATTGATTGATTTGTACCTCAAGATCTTGCATTTCTTCTTTAATAATGTCAAAGTTATCAATTGCAAAAAATACAAGTGGTAGCTTCTCGTTACTAATGGCATTATATAGTTTCATACTGCTAACTTCTTGTTGTTGAAATAAATGTTTTCTTCTAGCCATTTCATCCTTGAGAATCCTCATGAATTTTTCTATTTTCAACTTCTCATCCATTAAGAAAAAGTCGGCCGTATGAGGTAACTGTTTTAGTGGAAGCAGCGAACCGTTCCCAAAGTCAAATAAGTAATAATGGACTTCTTGTGGGCTGTACCGTTCTGCCATGCTAAGAAGAAGTGTTAAAACCGTTTGTGATTTCCCATAGCCGGACGAACCAAATATACCAATATTTCCATCATCCATCACATCATACTCATATGGTGTCTGACTTTGCTTTTCAGGTTCATCGATTAAGGCTAATTGGATGTTCTCTTTTTCTATAGATTGAAACGCTCTTCGTGACAGTCGATTTGCGAGTGGAGGCAGCCAAGGACTGTTCAATTTCTTTATCCCCATCGACTGTTGCAACGCTTCAATTTTATCAACAATCATATCTATTTCTGTCAGCACTTCTTTGTTTTTTCCTTCACTAGCTGTAACATCTGATAATGGGATAAGGCCTAAATCCGTTACGATTGAAATTTCATCTTCTGTCTCTGAAGTGTCCTCCAAATAAGGGGCACCGCTCCAAGCCGACTGAAAAAGCTCGTAAACTTCATTATTCCCCACTTGAAGATACCCTCTTCCGGTTACAGTTATAGAGGCAGCATCGCCATTTTTCAATATTTCTCTACTGTCATCTGTGTCCTGTACTTTCAAAGCAACTCTAAATCTAGCATTACTCCAGATTTGTTCGTCAATAATTCCACCTGGCTTTTGGGTAGCAAGAATAAGGTGAACACCTAGACTTCGGCCAATTCGGGCCGCACTAACAAGTTCACGGATAAATTCTGGTTCTTCGCTCTTTAACTCTGCAAACTCATCGGATATGAGAAAGAGATGAGGAAGTGGTACCTCTGCAACATCTTTTTTATATAAATCGGCATAATCATTAATATGGTTAACCTTATATTGATCGAATAAGCGTTGACGTCTCTTCAACTCACTTTTAATCGAAGCAAGTGCCCGTAAACTGAAATTTTTACTTCCCTCAATATTTGTAATTGTGCCTAAGAGATGCGGCATATTTTTAAAAGGTTGGGCCATGCCCCCTCCTTTATAATCAATAAGTAGAAAGGCTACTTCATGGGGATGAAAATGAACAGCAAGTGATAATATGTAGGTTTGTAAAAATTCACTTTTCCCCGATCCTGTTGTCCCAGCAAGCAAACCATGAGGCCCATGTGCCTTTTCATGAAGGTTCAATTCTACAAGATCCACTTTCCCCTTGAGACCTACTGGTACTGCAAGTGATTTTTTTGCCTGCCTTGTTAACCAATTTTGTTTAATTGGAAGCTGATCAATATCTTTTACATCGAGCATCCCCATAAAAGAAACACTTGAAGGAATCGAATTCGTCATCCCCACCTGATGGTCGAGTGTTCTTAGCATCCTGGAAAATACTTCATTCCCTTCGCTTTGATGAGCATCTAGCTTAAATGGAATGCTAACTGCTTTATTTTCCTGGATCAGGATATCGCCCTCTTGATCATTGATATACCGAACAAGTGTATGGATATTCTCATTCAAACTTTCTTTTGATTCTGCTGCAAAAAGGACGGAAATACCAAGATTAGCATGTTCACCTTCTAAATATTCTAATATGACATGGTCTGCGATTAACTGCCGATTCATAATGATAAAAACGATATGTGGGGTAAATTTTACTTTTCCCTTATTTTCTTCTAGATTACGTTCACGAAGTATTTCGTATATGGATGAAAGCAACTGATCACGAGTTTGTTCATTATAAATGAGCCCTTTTGCATGTGCATGCGGCAATTGAAAATGAGGTAGCCATTTGATCCATTCCCACTCGCTATATTCCTGTTCATTAAATATACAGACAAACCTTATATCGTGATAACTGTGAAAGAAAGAGAGCTGGCCGATGATTTGGTGAATCTCATTCTTTACAACCTTCTCTTTGCCAATCAGACCGATAGAACCTTTTGACAGGTCAGCTACGATCGGTACATTTTTTATTTCCTGATACACCCTTTCCAACACTTGAGACTGTTCTAACAAATTGTCGATTTCCCGATTGGCCATATCACCCGAACTAACCGAAACCTGGTAGCTAGATGGCACAGTTCCAGTACCCAATCTAAATTGAAGGAAATCATAACTTTCAATCGACCTCTCCCAAATCCGGTCCGAGATAAGCCCGGTTAAGTATTTCATTCTTTCAAATGATGGAAAGTGATAATCTAGAACACGCTTTTGTTTTTCGGCTAATTCTTGAAGTTCCTTACGCTTATTTTCCAAATAAAGTGTATACACTCTATATCTTCGCTCTTTCTGCTTCTTCCGGGTTTGTTTATCTTTAAAAAATTGTACAGATGAGGTTACTAATGTCGTCATGAACATAACCATGGAAACGATAATAAAGATCCCTCTCGGCTGAATAATGGCAACTATGCCCATAACCATTAACATAATCAGCGGAGGCATAATGATGAGCCATAGACCTCTATTGCTATCATCTGACTCCTGCGATGGGAACGATAGCGAAACCTTCTCTTCTGGAAGTTCATAAATCATTCTCGGAGTGCGACGATAGGTCGGATACTTTTTGCTCATTTCTGACTGTGGGCGTCTGGTCAAAGGAAGACTCGTAACATATTTATCTAGACTGATGATTTCAATTAAATCGATATCTAATAAACGGATTTCCATAAAGGGAGAAAAGATAATGTCGCCTATTTCCACGATCATGTTCTGCCTGACCTTTTGTCCGTTTACAAAAAGAGTAGCCTCTTGTGGCTTCACTTGCCATCTTCCACCCGTTTTTAAAAGATGAAAAGAGTCGTTGTCTTGTTTTAAAATGGCTGTTTTCTTTTTATAGAAAACAGCATCCTCATTATCGGATGAAAAAGAAATTTCCTGTTGATACCCCATATAATATGTAGATGTTAATACATCCGAGGAAGTCAAAAACATCCTTAATGTTTCTCCTCGATCTTCAAGTTCGAACGGTTCTTCTGCTGTACCTTCAAAAATCAATGTCTCATTTTGCCTAATAACAAAACGACTCTCTTCTATAACGATATCCAATATTCCCCCAGTGAAAGGAAACTCTCTAACTGTAACTGTTTGCTGGACATCGGGACCAACCGATAAAGAATGAGCCTGATCTTTGCCGAGTGGCACCCTCTGGTAATACTGATTATAGAACAACCAGAGATTACTCATGCTATCTCCTCCTGCAATCCTTTATTCATTATTCTTACTTTCAGCTGACTTTTGGCTATCGGTTGTCTGAGTTTTACTAGCCTGTTCCAAAGCTTGCTGTTGCTCAGCCTCCAATTTCGCTTGTTCCTCTTGTTTTTCTTTATTCCGTTTTTCCTCTTCTTCCAGCCTTTTCGCTTCTTCTTCCTGCGCTTTTTTTTCTTGTTCGTATTCATTTAATTCAGTTTGGATTTTATCTAGCTCTTGCTGTTTTTCTTCGCTTTTCATCTCTTCATCTGCTTTAATTTCTTCACTATACTGAATCAGTGCAAGAATAATGATATCTCGATCTTCAAGTGAACGAGCAATTTCCAAAGCTTCCTTTGCTTCGCCTCTACCAATATGGATCCAATATTGATAATATTGGGGGTCTGCCTGAAGACTAACCGTATTTCGAATCACTTCTTTTTGATCTTCATTTAGCGCTTCATTAATAATGTAAGATTGCGCAAGTTCATATTGAACGATCTGTGGCATGCCTTTAATTTTATAATCTGATAAAGTAGTGATCACTTGACTGTATTCTTTATTCAAGAAGTATTCCTGGCTATTAATGAAGGCCGCCTGTTTAGGTTGACTAAAAATAAGCGAATACAAGCTATAAATCAGTGCCGGTAACAAAAAAATCAAAAGACCCAGAGAAACGAATCTAGTAATCTTCCATTCCTTTTTGGTTACTCGTACAAACTTCTTCTCTTGCATATCTAGCAATTTCATATTTTTTTGAATAATAGCCAAAAGCGCCTCTTCATTTTCTGTGTTCATGATTTCCGCTTCTTTGGGTGACAGCTCTAGTGTTTCATGAAACTTGAAATAGTGTAAAAAGGGATGCTTAGATACGACTGAAGCAGCCACGACAGCTTTTATTTCCTGCCAAAGTCTTTCCCGATCTTGTTCATAAGGAGGAATGCTCTCCATTACTCCATAATGTAAAAAATAGGGCGTTAAGCTTTCATCTGCTACAATATTTTCTGGACAGACGATCAAATGTAGTCGATGGAAGGGATGATTCATGATTTTTTTCAGGAGTTGAAAGGCAAAAACCCATCTGCTTTTTTCATCTTTACTTTGGATTTCGTTAAAGGATAAATAGGTTTGAGGCGGTTGAAATACGAGGCTGAGTTCATCCTCTGTTAAGATAACCCCTTTATGTATAGAAGGGTCTATGTCTTTAATCATTTCCATTTCCGCTCGATCATTTAATTTGATTTTTTCCCTTTGAAAAATTAAATGAATAGAGTTATCTTCTCTCTTTAATACCGCTTCAAGCTGTTCTTCGAGATACGTTCGACTCTGTTCTGTCATGATTCAATACTCCTTTATAAAGTGAAATTTCAATCAGTGGGGGTTTTACTGCCCGTTAGATAAAATTTCAAAACGATCCCCAGTGGTGATTCCGTGCTCCACCAGCTTATCCGATCCAGATAAGACAATTTGCTTGTTAGGTATCCGTACCCAATATCCCTCTCGCGGGGGTTCAGAGATGGCTTTAGCCTGCCAAACTATATCAATCAGTTTCTTAACAGAGTTATAGTTGGATAGACGGAGGTCGAAGCTGTCATTTCCATAATGTTTTAAATCGATTGTAACGATAATATACATTTTCTCACCTCATAGATGAAGGAGCGCCTTCATCTGGTGAAAATGGCGCTCCTACATACTTCATATTCAGATGGAAGTTACCCACGAATCTGACTAGCGATTTGGTTATCAGCATCAGTAAGAGCTCTCGCTGTGCTTTTAAGCTGACGAGAAATATCCTCAAGTAAATTTTGCATTTGTACAAACGATGGTTTTAATGCATCGTATTGCTCACTAAATGCTCTGCTTGCTTCCCCTTCCCAAACACTTTCCAATTCACCAATCATCGTATTTAAGCGAGTAATCTGATCTCCTACCTGATTGCTTTCACTCGTATAACGGTTGGACATACTATCTAGTTCCGCAGGGGTAACGCGAATAATTCCAGACATGTAATCCTCTCCTTTTCAATATATTTACTATAATTGTAAAAATACAAATAGAAAAGGTCAATTCATTCCTTGGTTATATTAGAAAAAGAGGAATAACTACCCAATATTTCCATACCGAATGAATAATATATTGATTCGTATAGGGTTTTTTTCCTTGTTTTTAAACAAAATTATTTCAAAAAAATAGATACTAAGACTTTTGCTCTTTTTAATCGGAAATGGGTAATTTTATCTCTTTATTAAATTCCTCAAGAAATAAACTGAAATAGCCACTTTATCCATTTGATTAGCTCACTTCACGAAGTTGGTTCATTCGTTCAGCCCAATCTTGAATTTCTTTGTCAATCTCATTTACTTTATTATCTATAAACCGAGAATACTCTTATTACATCGAATAGATCCCATCTACATCTGCAAAAAAAACTGCTTGCTTCGATCTTTCTCGGTTTAAAAAACTACTTGTATTTTCCTTTATAGCGTGGTAAATTTGGATAAATTGAATTTTTCAAATAACTCAATATTCACATTCTTATCAAGAGAGACGGAGGGATTGGCCCGATGATGTCTCAGCAACCAGCCATTTTTTGGCAAGGTGCTAATTCCTATAGGTATAGAACATACCTAGAAGATAAGAAGATCGTCTTCGTATTTTCGCGGGCCCTCTTCTTACTTGAGGGCCCTTTTATTTTTGTTTATTGGCAAAAAGCTCGACCTAATTAAACGCTTTATGAAAAATCTATAAAAGGAAGTAGGAAATAACATGACAAAATTAGCAGCGCAAGAAAAAGTAACGAATGTACCATTTAAAGCAGATCACGTCGGTAGCTTTTTACGACCAGAACGTCTTAAGCAAGCACGTTTACAAAAGGACAACGGTGAAATTACAGCTGATGAATTACGTGAAATCGAGGACGAGGAAATTATAAAGCTAGTTGAAAAGCAAAAAGAAGCTGGTCTTACAGCTGTTACTGATGGCGAATTTAGACGTGCTTGGTGGCATTTAGATTTTCTTTCAGGTTTTGATGGGGTTGTGTTTCATGAAACGAATGACGGAATTCAATTTAACGGTGTTAAAACGAGAGCGCACGGCATTAAGGTAACGGAAAAAATCGCATTTTCTGATCATTATATGATTGATCATTATAAGTTCCTTCATAATATTGCAGGCGATGCTGTTGCAAAATTTGCCATACCAAGTCCCAATATGCTTTATTTCAGAGGAACACTAGAAACTGATGTTTACCGTACTCACGAAGAATTTTATGGTGATTTAATTGCTGCCTATCAAGGGGTTATTCAAGCACTTTATGATGCCGGTTGCCGATACCTCCAATTAGATGATACGGCTTGGTCCCTATTCTTTTCTGAAAAAGGCAGAGAGCAAATCGCTACAAGAGGGTCAGATCCTGCTACATTAGCAGAATTGTTTGCTAGAGGGATCAATGAATCCATTGCAAATAAGCCAGATGATATGATCATTACGATGCACATTTGCCGAGGCAATTTCAGATCGACATATTCATCCACTGGTGGTTATGAAGATGCTTCTAAAACGATTTTCGGTGGATTAAATCTTGACGGCCTTTTCCTTGAATTTGATGATGATCGTTCAGGTGGTTTTGAACCGCTGCGTCATATAAATAGACCTGACCTTTCCGTTGTATTAGGCTTAATCACTTCTAAAAAAGGCGCATTGGAAGATCCCGAACGAATTAAGGAAAGAATCACAGAAGCTTCAGAGTATGTTTCATTAGATCAAATCTGTTTGAGCCCACAATGCGGGTTTGCTTCAACAGAAGAAGGTAATGCACTGACAGAAGAAGAACAATGGGCAAAAATACGCCACGTTGTGAATATTGCACAAGATGTTTGGAAATAACCAAAAAATCACCCAAATCAATCTATAGATCCATCTTCACCAGGTAGTAAAGTACAATTAAACGAATTCCGACAGAAGTCCCCTTCCTCAAGGAATGCGAAGGGCGTAGCCCAATGAGTAGGGAGGGGATGAATGTCGGTTGGCGTTAGCCAAAACGCTTTTCTTTTTTTGCTAAGTTTTGTTAGAATACAATCAAATATGCTCTTTGAAAACTGAAGATATGAGGTTTTGGCAGGAAGATTGCTCTGCCATGTAAAATCTTCAAGCCATCAAAGAACTAGCCAACGTGCTAATTTTTGTAGGGCAAGGTCGTGTCCGAACTCACGCCTGTGGAGATCATGTAAGACCTAATAGGAATAACCTGCTAGGCTAAGGTCAAAGAAGCAGGAAGCCCCTTCTTCAACGAAGTAAGGAGGGGTCGTTCACTAAAGCACTACTATATATATCGATGTACTCTACTGTTTTTCTTGTAATCGTAATGGGAATCTATTATTTTTCCATAAAACTAGGTCTATCTACTATTACGATTGCTGGAATGCTTGTAGCCTTTGCCCTCTCTTAATCTTTTATTTACACACAACGAAAAAGTCAAAAATAAAGCCAACCTTAGTCAAAAAAAATAAGCTAATAAGCGGATTAGATTGAATCGTAATGAATACTTATATTTCCAATAAGAAGAGCCTTCGTGTATTTTGTAAACTCACGAAGGCTCTTCTTTAATTTAAGGTATCAAAAAAATCATCAAGCACCTTGAGACATAATAGTTTTAACTACTTATCTAGCAATTTTAATCGATCTAGGATAACTGCCAATTGTGCCCTTGTGACTGGTTCATTCGGCTTCATTGAACCATCTCCATAGCCCATTAGAATTCCTGCCTTTTTTGCTTTTTCCAAAGACTTTTCGGCCCAATGTCCTGTAATATCATCTATATGATCTGCCACTATAACACTCTCCTTTTGATCAACACCTATAAACCAATCGATTGATTTATTGCCATATAAAACATTTAGATCAAGATCCCCTTCATACCAGCTAACTTTCCCAACTGACGTGTATTGCCAAATGTCACAAGGATAATCCGGTTGTGTTTGCCTTGATCCATTATTTGACCCATATCTTGGCAACCATAAGAAATCCTTTTTCACTTTATCCATAGAGTATGGTTTGTAAAAGTGATGTCCAGTATATAACCCCGTTTTCCATCCAGCTGCTTTACAAACATCAATAAATGCTTGCGTGGCAGGTACCATTTGCGCATCTGTGGCGGTCGTTTTTTCTTCTACATCTACAACTAGAAATTTAGCATCTTGATCAATGCGATTTAGAAAATCATTGGCTTCTACCTTTGCATCATTCACACTAACAAAGTGAGCATATGCATAATGGCCAAATGGGATACCATATCTTTTACAATTTGCTACGTGATTTTTATATTCCCTATCAATTATTCTAGATCCGTGCTGGACCCGAATGATCATGAAAGCAACTTCTTTAGCAGCCTTTTCCCAATTAATTTTATTTGAAGGTTGATAGTGTGAAATGTCTACAATTTGACTTTTAGCCATCGCTCGTCCCCTCCTTTTTAATAATTTATTCAAAAAAAAACCAATCGATTGGACAGCTCACTCACCTATAATCATTTTTCTTAGACTAACCAGAAAGCATGTTTTCCTATACACATCAGCTACTCGCAACAACCATAAATACATACAGTCCTGTATGTAATCTCTAAGATTTTAACAGCAATGGTAGGCATGAAAAAAAGGCTGGCAGATGCTCTCCTGGTTATGTATAAACATCCATTTTCATCATTATTACCTTCATGCATAATCAAAAGTCACTGTAACTGTTGTAACACTCCCAACATTCACATTCTATAATATTTATTTGTAATTTCCGTACCAATATTAAAGCTTTTTATTCAAAAAAATAAGACGCCATCCGAAAAACATTGGATAGCGTCTTATTATAGTTCTATTAAGGATTCGTTGACCAAAGTCCAGCATGTTTTAATACAACACGTGGATGCAGTTTAAGCTGCGCAACCATTAAGTCTGCTAAATCTTCCGCTTGCATCACTTTTTCTGGATTGCCGTCTGTTAAGTTTAGTTCTACAGCCATATCTGTTGCAACCGTACTTGGCGTTAATGTTGTAACACGAATATTTTTCTTACGCACTTCAAGCATTAATGACTCACTTAGTCCGATCACTGCAGCTTTTGAAGCCGAGTATGCACTTGTAATGGGTGCACCTTTTTGTCCAGCTGTTGATGAGATATTAATGATGTCACCTGTGTTGCGCTCGATCATTTCTGGTAATACCGCACGCGTTGTGTAGTATACACCTTTGACGTTAACATCGATAATATTTGTCCACTCTTCAGGCGTTAAGTCCATGAAGCCACCGAATTTTGAGATGCCAGCATTGTTTACTAAAATATCAATTGCACCAAGCTCGCCACGAATTGATTCAACCGCTGTCGTGATCGAGTCTAAATCCGCTACATTTGCCGAAGCGTATGCTACCTTCACATCATACTGTTTTAGTTCCTCTGCTACTTGTTGTAAATTTTCAAGCGTACGTCCAACAAGACCTACGTGAATACCTTCTTTGGCAAAAGCTATTGCTGTTGCACGACCAATTCCACGCCCTGCTCCTGTAATTAACGCTACTTTTCCTGTGATCATTTGCATGTTTTCCGCTCCTTTACTTTAGATAAGATCGTTTATTGTAACCTTTTTTGAAATGGATTATGTGTAAATACATTTTAATAAGTAAGTAGGATGACTAGGTTAATTAAGTAGTTACTATTATTATGATACATCATTTTTCTAAATAGAGAATTACGTGTCTTTCTATTAAAGCTTAATTAACATATAGCAGATGCTCAGAAGATTTTCAACTTCATTGCTTCATTGTATCTACATATTTATCCGATATTATTCGATAATTCTCATGATCTACTTTATCCCAATCAGTCTTTTGGAATTTATGGTGCTTGAGACTTTGATTCATAGACGCTTTATCGAATAATCGGAACCCCTGCTCAGCCGCCCAACTTCGGAAATAGTTATGCTCTTGGTGAGAAGGGTTCTGATAGACTTCAAGAAAGTGCTCAAATCCAGGTGGACCACCTACATCCTCCGGCGGTGCTTCTTCTGCCCAATCGAGCACGGTTGGGAAACCAAAATAATAATCCTCCACGATTTCTTCTAGCTTCACATGAATGCGCCAATCATCACCAAAATCATACACATATAAAAATTCACCCAAGCGCTCCAAATAAGTATCAATTTTTATACGTGTTGGCTGCTTCACCGCAATTCCTTTATACGATTTGCTTTTCGCTTCATCTATTCGTTGTACATTATTCGTTACAACAACATCATCTAGCTGAAACTCGAACAAATGAATGGGCTCATACGGATATCCACTCTGAAAATTCGTTACATTTTGAATGACATCATGCAAACGATTAAATGTAATCCCACCTGGTACAATTACTTTTCTCCACACAACTGGCTCAATATTTTCAAATTGAAATGTTAAGATGTAGGATTTCATAGGGAACCTTCCTTTTTCTTTTCTACTCGTTCTAGCTTTCTGGTCATAAGGCCTATTTAGATATCTTGTTTTTTTCTCTCATTTCCACTAAAAAATACGCATTAATCCAGGAGGCAATTGGAATAATCAGAGCTATCCCCATTCCAGCACAAAGTATAGTTATCATCTCAGCACTAAATACTTTTGAATTTACGATTTCTCCAACCGAATAAGATAAATCTTTAAACCATAGAAGCAATCCCATATAGCCCCCAAAGAAGGCAAAAAATAACGTATTCGTATTCGTTCCTAAGATATCCTTTCCAATACTTAACCCAGATGCGAATAAATCTTTCCTACTAATTAATGGATTATGATAAAATATCTCGCGCATGGGAGACGTAATAGAAATGGCAACATCAGTAATGGCACCGATTGTACTCATAATAATCACGGAAGCTCCAATTTTAACAAAATCTACACCTATATAAAGCGAGAATATGCTAAGCTCCTCTATTTCTTCTTCACCAAATCCCTGAATCATAGCATTTTCTGTCACGATGACAATAAAAAAAAGTAAAATAATAATCGTGATAATAGTAGAAATGAATGCAGTAGTTGTTTTACTGTTTACTTCATTAATATAAAATAGATTAATGCAACTAATCACTGCACAAGCAATCAATGTTAAGATAATCGGATCAGCATTTGGATCTGTCATAAAAAGTATAGTAAGAAGTAGCACACCAAAGTTTAAGAATAAAGAAATAAAAGACCGTGCTCCTTTTTTTCCACCAATAAGTAGCATCAGTATAAATAAAATAGCTGCCAGCCACACTAATACAGTCATGACCTCGCCTTCTTTCGATTAACAAAATAAATAGACGTATACAGACCGATCGGAATCGCTAACACAATTCCAATACCACCAGCTAAGGCTCGAGCCAACTCCAATGAAAGGTTCATAGAAAGGGTAAACGCCAATGGAGAAGCATTCTTTAAATACAAAATAAGCATTGGAATGGAACCACTTATGTATGCAAAAAACAATATATTCGTCATCGTTCCCATAATGTCTTTGCCAATATCCAATCCTGAAGTTTTAAGTGCTTTGATTGATATGTTGTTATTCTGTTCATACAACCCAAAGATAGATGATGACATTGTAATAGCTACATCCATTACAGCTCCTAAAGACCCGATGAATACCCCCGCCATAAATACCATTTGATAAGGACGAGTAAGGAATTGCATCTCTTCATAACGAAGGCCTTTTCCAGAAGTTAACCATATAACAAGATAGGTAATGAACAGCGAGATAAAATTTCCTAGCAAGGTCGCAATAATAGTTGCATATGTTTTTTCATTAAAACCGTTAACGAGTAACAAAGAAATGGCAGTAAATAAAATAACACTTATACCGCAAATCAATACTAAACTCGTTTCTGGGTCATACAAATAGACATCCAATGCATAAGATAATAAAACCGCATTGACTGCCAAACTTATAATAGAAAACAGCCCTTGTTTTTTTCCAACGATAAGTAAAATAAAGATAAAAATCCAAGCTATAAATAAAACGTATTTATCACGTTTTACGTCTTTTATGGCGCCAGTTAAATCTGTAGTTTCTTCTGTATTCGTATCAATCGAAACAAACAATTCATTTCCAACATGGTATTCTTGATCATAAGCTCCGGATGATGAATATTCATTCTTTAAATGGATGAGCTTTCCTTTATTTTCTCCATTTTTTATTTCAGCTATTATACGCTGTGTGAATAGATGATCTTTATTATTATGTATATCAATCATTTCAGATGTATCTTCCAGATTAATTTTGATGACTTTGGCTATTGGGCGTTCATAGAACGAATCATTGTGATTAATAAAAAAAACAGAGACGGCAAAACAAAGTCCTATTATGGTGTACAAAATCACTTTTTTGTAAGACATTTTTTTAAACTTGGTTACGATAACATTCAAAAAAAAACCTCCAACTATCAGGATGGAACCCAGTATATAAAGTGAAACTTCAATCAGCCGTACCCGTTAATGCGGAGTAAAATTTAAATGTAGTTTTTAGGGACCAATTGAAGTTTTTCATAATTTTTTTCAAAAAAGTGCATGATTCTGAGCATCAGGGTGTCGCCAGCACAGGAGCCTCACCTAACGATTGTAGTCAGTGAATAATGGCATTAGAATAACAGGAATGTATTTTAACAGTCAAGAAAACCTCTCCCAATTCGTCTTATTATTATGGCTTGGTTTACATGCATCGATACGTTCCTGCCACATCACTTGTCATTCATTTCATGTCAAAAAAACTCCTAACCCTTTCAATGTTATGATGATTATCACTTAACACTGAAAGGGTCATGAGGTTGGATATATTTGTAATTTACGGACATCTATGCACACATGACTGACAATATGAATGAAAAGGCCTCCCATCAATTCAGTAAACTGAAAGGTTCGTTCTTTTCATTCCATAGAAAAATCCCCTCTAAGTAGACTGTTAAGAACATATTACCATGTTCTCTTTTTTTCGTGTCTACCTAAAGGGGGTTATATTACAGCACTTTTAGAATTAACAGAGCCTATTGTTATTAATAGCTTAGTCCATGGCCTAGTTTATAGATATTGCCATCGCTATCCTTATACGCATAGCTGAGTCCTGCAGGCATATACTTGTCCTTGTCATAGCCTGGCACATCATTCCTTGACACACAATCACCATTCTGATAAACGGCAATTACTTCCTCACTTGCTGGTAATGTCAATGGTAAAACGCCTACTGGTCGGCTATTACCTGCAATAACTTCAAACTGCGCATTATAGAAAGTATCGTATCCAGCAATTAAAGCATCTGCCAACGGTTCTACACTTCCAAGAATCCATGGTAATGTCACATTAACACTGATAATCACTTTTCCGCCACGGCTATGAATGTTATCTGCCACTTCTTTCAGATGATTCATACCAGTTATGGTAGTTTCTTGATATAATGAGCCATCCAAAGCTGATACTACTTTATCCTCACAGATATCAAGTTCTAATAGTCCTGCTGTCGCGTTGAAATAAGAACCAGATTTTGGATGCACGAACATGATCGCTACGTCAGCTTCTTCATAGGTATCAGTCAACGTAAACTGGCCAAGCTCTTGGCATTCTTTTCTTGCCTTTTCAGTGTACGCCGTTGCTCGTTCTACTTCCTTGTGTAATACTTCCACATAAACCTTCTTATTATTAAGCTTTTCAGCTGTTAATGGTAATGTCTCGCTTTGATTTTTAAGGATGGTTACAGATTTTTTATGCCCTTCATATGCAGCATCCCAATGAGCTTGGTTACTAACTATAGATGTAGCTAATTCTGGTGAATTATACGTACGATCATCGAAAAGACCTAAAGTAAACATTTCTGTTAGCAATCGTACATTGGCCTCATTAATACGTTTTTCACTAATCCATCCTTTGCTAACAGCTAATTTAAGATTTTCTATATCATTTGTATCAGCAACTATATCTGTCCCAGCATTAACTGCTTTAGCAAAGCGTTCCGCCTCACTCAATCCCTCTACGCCCCAGCTCATATTATTCACAATACCGCTGTCACTATTTATATAACCTTTGAATCCAAGTTTTTCTCTAAGAATGTGTTTGATGAAATAATGATTAAATGTGAAGCCTACCTCTTCGAACGGAATGTCTTCTCCCTCGAACTCTTGTACCACACTCTTCTTGATGCTTGGTATAGAATAATATGGCATGATGGACGATGTTCCATGTTCTACAGCTGCTCTAAATGGTGGTAAATGATACTTTTCTAAGCTTCCTGGAGTTGGGTATAGGTTCCACTTTCCTTCTGCATAATGAGGATCGAATCCATTTTCCCTTGCTCCGCCACCTGGAAAATGCTTCGTTGTCATTGCAATACTATCTTTCCCTAGCTCTTCACCTTGGAATCCATCGATAAGGCGACCGATCGCATCAGAAATAAATTCAGGATTTTCTCCAAACGTACCATATGTCCGTTGCCATCTTGGATCTGTAACAGTGTCCGCCATATACATATAGCCTTTTCTGATACCAGTAGCATCCCACTCTTTACGAGCAATTTCAGCAAATTCGCTAATAAGTGATGCATCTTCACCGTTTTTAATCTCTCCCTGTGCTGCCGCTGCAAGACCTAGGGTTCCAGGCCATGTGGAGAAAATTCCACCTGCATCATTCATACCAAAAATAGGTTCTGCATTTTCATTTCTTGAATTAGATGCGATCAAGACAGGAATACCTAAACGGGTTCCCTCAGCAACTTCATTCATTTTATTAACCCACTCCGTCATTTCAGCTGGGCTAAAGTTGTCTCTTAAAATGAAGTGTCTTAAATTCCTTTTCTCAATAGTATGAGTTGTTCCGTATATTTTTGATGCAGCAAAGATATTTTCCCCTTTTTCCACAATCGCTTCATCTAATATACCATCATGACTTGTTTTTTCTTTATCTTCCTGAGCAAGTCCCATTTTACGTGAATTAATTAGCATCATACCGACCTTTTCATCGATGTTCATCAATGAGACTAGGTTCTCCGCACGTTCCTTTGGACTCAAACGCCAATCCTTATAAGGCTCTAGCTTCCCACTGTTATTCAAATCTTTAAATTTTAATCCATCCACTTCAATGATGTTCTTGACTCTGACTTCTAAATTGGGTTGTTTATGGTTAAATTCCATTTTAATGCCTCCTAAAGTATCCCCTTCGAGATGAATCTATCTATCATTCCCATTTCGTGAATATTTAATTTGTTATCGCTTTCTATTATAGTGTTATAATAACAACAAAAAGTTAAAAATAAATGGCGTTTATTGCTTAAAATATTGTAATTATTGCTATATGAGAGGATGATACTAAATGAAGCAATCTATTCTTATTCCAGTAATCAATAAAGGTTTTGAAATTCATCACTTTAGCAAAAAAAATCAATCCCATGATTGGCTCAAGGAATATAACGAATCATCCGAAAAATTTTCCCAATTAGAGTCTTTATTCCAATTGCACAGACATGATGTTTTAGAGGTTCTTGTATTTTTAGATGGAGAGTGTGACTTCTTTTGTGAGGGAAAAACATATTCCTTAAGAAGAGGCGATGTTGTGGTGATCCCTCCTTATGCTGTCCATAAAGCGAATGTTAAGAGTATCGATAACTATGAGCGCATAATTGTTAGTGTTAGTGAGCATTTAATGAGTGACTTTCTATCTAGCTCACCCTCTATGAAAGAGAATATTGTTAATCAAAAAACACAAGGTTCTTATGTGTTACATCTGCATTACAATAATTTCCAGGATATCATTTTTTTACTAGACGAAGTAACAAATAGAATAAAAAGTGGCGAAGAAAATTTCCCTTTCACAATCAACTACCAATTATTTCAGGCACTTCAAGTTATCTTTGATCCCGCAAGTAGTATGCCCAGCCTTAGAACCAAGGATGAACTAGACCAAAGGTTCCTGTCTGTACTAGAGTACATTGAAACACATTTGACAGAGCCAGATTTAAGTTTAGACAATGTATCTAATTATTTTCATCTAAATAAATACTATTTTTCTCATTATTTTAAAAAGAACATGAACCTTCCCTTTTACCGTTACGTATCATTAAAGCGTCTATCTTTTGCTGTTACAATGATTAAACAAAATCAGATTTCCATAGAGAAAATTGCCTTAAAATGCGGTTTTCCCGATTATTCGAGTTTTTACAGACTCTTCAAAAAGGAATACAATCTTTCTCCAAAAAAACTTCAAAAAGAATATAAAAAATTATATTAAAGATGCGTCTACACAACACTTATTTAGGTGCGCTTACCCGTCTTTGTTAGTCAATAGGTATGTCCGTAGTGAAGATATATACACATAAACTTGAAGAAGGGTTAATGGGTTACGGGTATGGAGAATTTTCAGTGAAAATGGCAATGTATAAAAATGCAATAAACAAATTTGTAGTAGCAGATCACACAAAATTTGAAACTACTGCAATGTTGAGAATTTGTAATGTAAAATCAGTTAATGGCATAATCACCGATCCTATGATTTCACCTTCCGTGGTAAAGAAGTATGACGATAATGATATACATTTATTCTATTCTTCTCTTAATAATTAAAAGAAGAATAGAATAAATTGGACCTCTTTCTTTACTTCGTTATTCTTTTAACCTGAATAAATGACATTATGAGCTTTTCTTCCAAGGCATCTATTGCACTGTTAAAAAAACTCCTCCATTAAAACAATTCCCGTGCCAAGAGTCGATAAACATCCAGGCGTTTCTCTTGTGAATGAGGAATACTACAAATCATCGCTTCATCAAATCCATAGTGAGCTTGCTCTTCTTGTAACAATGTTGCGATTTCTTTTACTGCGCCCACTAAATGAATTTTACGATTTTCTTTAATGATCATGCGATCCATTTCCGTCAATGGATAATCACGGGCTTCTTCTGGTGTCAAAATTGCCCCAATTCTGCCTCTCATAAACAGTAACCGCCAAATATCTTGAGGCTTTGCTTCAAATTCAGCTTCTTCTTTTGTTTCAGCTGTTGTTACCATATAAGAAACATTGATTTGCGGTTTCTCCATAAAAGCTGAAGGTTGAAAGTTCCTTTTGTATGTATCTAAAATCTCTTTGGTCATTTCACCATTGAAAAACTGTGCAAAAGAATAGCCTACGCCTCTACGTCCAGCTTGAATAGCGCTATTTCCAGTTGACCCCAACAGCCAAGCTTCTGGCAACATGACTTGGGACGGTGTTGCGATCGTTTTATTATATAAGCCATCTTCGGGTTCTTCGTCGTTGATCAACTGCAGGGCAGTATCAAATTTTTCATACATATTGTTTACCATCGGTTGGCGTCCTTCAGATAAAGCATAAATGGAATTGTTATCCCCACCAGGAGCTCGACCCACACCAAAATCAATACGGCTTGGTGAAAATGCACTTAGCGTTTTAAACACCTCAGCTAGTTTCAACGGGGAATAATGCATCAACATCACTCCCCCGGTTCCAATACGAATTCTTTTTGTTTTTGCAGCCAAATGAGCCGTCGTCACTTCAGGGGCTGAACTTGCAAATGTATTGGTTGCATGGTGTTCTGCCATCCACATTCGATGAAAGCCTAATTTATCTCCTAAAACAGCCAATTCTTCCGCCTTTTTCAAAGCATCTGTAGCTGTATTCCCGCTCGTAATGGGGGCTTGATCCAATATACTTAATCTCATCCTACAAAACATCCTTCCTATTAGAGGATGTTCAAAAAGTCCGGTAAAAATAGCTATCGAATTTCTTCATCGCTCTGTCTCTCCGGTCCTCGAGACGATCACTCCTCGAACTTCTCGGCTCTTTTTATCCTCCTTTTTGAACACACACGATTAGTTTATTCTATCTGCAAATCGACTTTTTTTAGTCCATCTGAATGCTTAAATCTTATTCAATGCATCTGAAATTAGATTTTCACCCGACACCAGATCAAATGAACGGTTAAAAGTGTTTTCCATCGTTAAAGCAGTTATAATCGTTTGTGCTACATCTTCACGTGGAATCGAAGCGGCTTCTAAATCTTCCGCAATTGAAACTTTTCCAGTACCCGGCTCATTCAATAGTCCTCCAGGTCGAATAATCGTATAGATTAAGCCACTTTGCTCAAGGATTTTGTCCGCGTGATGTTTGGCAACCATATAATGCTTGATACTGCTCCACTTTTCTCTCCTATGAGCATGAATCGCACTTACCATAATAAAGCGCTTAATGCCAATTTTCTGAGCAGCTTCTATCGTTTTGGCTGCTCCGTCCAAATCGATTAAGAGTGTTTTTTCTGCACCTGTATGTCCGCCAGATCCCGCAGTGAAGACAACAGCATCACAGCCCTTTGCAGCTTCTGCAATTTCATCTATACTACCTTCCAAATCTGCTAACCTTGTTTCTACTCCTAACTTTTCAAAGGCCTTTACTTGTTCTTCCTTTCTAACCATGGCTCTAACTGTATGTTCCTTATTTTCTTTTACTAGATGAATAAGATGTTGTCCAATTTGTCCATTTGCTCCAACAACGAAAACCTTCATCATGATCAAGCTCCTTCTATTTTTTATTTGTCATCTATTTTAAAACAGTCACTTTTTACCTGAACCAATCGTTACATCTTCAGGCAAGTTCGTATTGGATGTTTTTCATTCGAAAAATCATTAGCATGCTAATGATTTTTGTAAAAAAGCTGAGCTTAAGAAATATTCCCAGCCATTTTTTTTAAAAGCTTTTTTAACAATAAAAGTTCCTCAGATGACATTCCATCCAATAACTTATCTTGTTGTTTTCGCCAAACTTTCTCAACCGGTCCTTTTACCTCTTTACCTTTAACAGTTAAATAAACCCTGTTGATTCTGCCATCTAATTCATCACGCTGTCGGTAAATGAGACCGTAGCTTTCTAATGCTTTTACCGTGTTCGCGACAGTTGGCGGTTCACAATTTAAACGTTCACTTAGCTGGATCTGCGTAATGCCATCCCCTCTCCATAGTCGGCATAACAACTGATCTTGACCAACATGCAGATTTAGTTCACGTAACATTTCCGAGTAATTTCGCCGCATTTGCGTCGATATTTCATCGAGCACTTCTCGAATTTCATCTTCAATCAAAAGTGTACCTTCTTTCATAAATAACTAGGTAGCATGCTAACTATATAGCAGGATTGTTTTAACTTCAAGTAATTTACATCATCGCCACATTTCCACCTGAACAGCGAGCGGCGACTGCTTGATTTGCTCCTTATCCTCCAGGTATGTATTGAACGCCTTTTATATAGATATTTAATCCGATTAATGAATATTTACCCATTTTATTCACTACAACCATATTACTTTTCCTTGGAAATGGCATTATAATTTCTAAATTTTGACGGCCATTTTTTCTTTTTTAAGTATTTTTCATTAAGGATAATAACTTTCCCGTTCTCTGCAGTTATATATTTATGATAAACTACATTATATTTTTCAAATGCCAAATGTCCTATTAGATAAACTGGGAAAATAATGAACAAGAGAATTACCGGTTGTACGATCCAATTAAATTCATCCCCGATAACATAAATCGTCATGACAGCATGTGCCGCAAAAGAAACCATAAAAGTAATAAGTAGATTACATATGTGAAAAGGAAGCGCATCCTTTTTCGTTTGAAACATTCGCTCTAGTTCATTTTTGAAAAAAAGCGTGATCAATACTGTAATCACAATGACAAAAAAGGTAAACACATATGATAGAACAGTGTACATTTTCCGTCCCTCACTCTCATAAATCCCGTAATAATCTGGGTTCATTTGACCTTTTTAAGGTATCATCGATTTTCGACAGGAAATGGCTGAGATTTAATGATGAAAATGCTTAGAGTTTAATTCATTGTTCCGAAACTAACATTATATCTTTATTGTAGCACAAGAAATGAAAAAAGAAGCTTCCCAAAAATACAGTGAACTTATGAGACGCCTCGATTAAAATCCTCAATGTTAATGATGATGAATCAAAATTAAAGAAAGAATACCACAGTTAGAGTTTAAAAATATTGATTGAACTTTAACAAATCCTTTAACACAATCCCATGCCCTTTTAAATGAGCTTCTGCCCACAATTTGAGCAGAAATTGCCCTCGCCAGTTTTTGTTCCGCAATTCGGACAAAAGTTTGGTCTCTTTTGGCTTGCTTCTTCCTGTTGTGAAGGAGGCTTGGGATTTTGAGACTGGGCAGGCTGGTTTTGGGTTTGCTGATTCATTTTAATGTTACAAAAAGGGCCTGTATATGCTGATAACCAGTTTATCTTTGCCCGAAATGACGGTCATCCACAATTAAGAAAGGTAGTCGAAGCCAAACTGAAACGATTAATAAAGAAAGCGGATATTAAAAAAATATTCCCTCTCATTCATTCAGACATACTCACACCTCTCTTTTTATTGAAGCAGATTTAGGAGTCAAGAAGATTCAGCAGCGTTTAGGGCATACGGATATAAATACGACTATAAATATTTACGCTCATATGACCGCCAATATGGAAAAAGAGGATCTAGCATATCAGTTAAATCCTACTTTCTGGGCACCCCATTTTTAAATAGTCAATTCGCCTAGTCTAACAAATTAGCTCTATAGCTTAACAACAACTTCAGTACCTTCTTTATCTTGAACCTCTACGATCGTCAACCCTCTATATTGCTTTATGGCTTTTAGCAATGCCCTAATATCTTTGCGATCAATAGATGTAGGAATCCAAGCGTTTTCTTTAACGTTCATATTGGGTTTTTCGATCATTCGATGAATGAATGACCATATCATTCGTGAAGATATGACGTAGCCCCCTGTCCGTAAGAGAAAATACGGTACCAGAACTGTTAATTGCTTATGATCTTTTAGTTTGACCTTCACTTTGATCATCAGGCTCACTCAATTACAACCAACACTTTATCACCGTTTGCACTTGTAACATCAACGATTTGTCCAGATAATTCTTTTTCAATCGCTTCTAAAATCAGGTCAACATCTATGGTGTTAATATCCTTTACATACTTAGCGGATTCCGGAATGGCTGAAGCGATACTTAGTCCTGTTTTTAACGCTACTTTGATTAATCTTAATGGCAAATTAACATTCACATTATCGCCTTGCTCAGATGAAACGCGAATTCTCAACATTCTATCCAAATAGTCCATTTGCTTAGCCGCAGGTATAGCTGCTGCCTCTTTTTCTTTCAATACATGGATCAGTTCAGCTGCCTTTTCCGGGCCTAACTTCCCTTCTTGAACCATAGTCAATATTTTTGAAATGTCTTCCTTCATAACAAAGTCCCCCTTTACTCATCCTTTAAGATTTTTATTGCTTCCTCCGGAGAAATTTCACCTTTTTCTAGCATGGAGATGACTTTTCTCTCTTCTGTTTCATTCTTTTTTTCTGCATACCCAAGAGCAGCGATGATGTCATTTAATTTTCCGCGTACAGTTGGATAAGAAATGCCTAACTCTTTTTCCACTTCCTTTATATTTCCGCGGCTTTTAAGGAATATTTCAATGAAGTAATGCTGCTCTTTAGTGAGAGAAGCTAGTTTCGATAATTCAAATTCGTTTTCAATTGTTGTATGACAATGGGTGCATTGCAATTTTGTAATCTTCAACGTATCGCTGCACACTGGGCAAGTTGTAATCACCGGATAAATCACAGCCATCCCCCTTCTTTAAATTATTTATATCATAATTAATAATCTTAAAAATGTAAACATATAAAATTAAATATTTCAATTTAGATATTTAAAAAATTAACATTTATGCTCGTATAATAACCAATATAGAAGAAAAGGCCTCCCACCCGTTCAGTAAACTGATGAAAGACCTTCTCTGATAAGTTGGTTTTTATGCATTTATATTCAACTACCTAAAAACCCCTTTATTGAAATGAAGGGATTTTATTAAGATTATAGAGATTCGAATGGCCAGAGTAAGTAGTTGTCCAAAATAACAAGACATTTAACTCCCCATTCACTAAGCCATACTTATACATCTTTATTTGCAGAAACAGGAATTGAATTTTTACAGATCATGGACCGTCTCGGATATTCAGATGATCACATCACCAAAGATGTCTATCTACATGTGACACAAGAAATGAAAAAAGAAGCTTCCCACAAGTTTTCTCAACTCAGGAGAAGCCTCTAATTTTAAAATCTTGGCACCTTTTTGGCACCTAATTTAAGGTACCTAGTGCTAAAACGTTGGGATTGCTGGGCGTAATTCAGTGAATTACATCATGCCGCCCGTAAGATGAGAGTGTGTAATATCTTTAGTGATGTGTTCAAAAAGCGCGATATATCTAGGGTTGTAAAAATTAGGAGTGTAACATCTTTAACATGATTTCATTATTTTCACTTGATTGCGTTAGCAAATTGTTAGCGTGTCTTTCCTTACAAACATTCTTAACTATTCCTTTCGAGCTTACCTAATAAATTTCCCATATGAACTTTATACGAATGCCAATGAAAAACTAGAAGCCATTTTCCACTAACCATTTCATAATGCTTTCTTCTCTTTCCTTAATATCGTCATGCCGCGCATCGTATTTACGCATTTTCTTCTGCGCAACAAGATTTCCATCTACCATATACAATACTCTTTCAGTTTTTGCTGCCACCTTTACATCATGCGTAACGAGCATTACGGTCGTCCCTTTTTGATTAACCTCTGCAAGAATTGACATAATCTCTTCTGTCGATTTGGAATCTAATGCTCCGGTCGGTTCATCTCCAAAAATGATATCCGGATTATTGATCAATGCTCTGCAGATGCCGACTCTCTGTAGCTGTCCACCAGATGCTTGGGTGATATTATGATCTGCAAGCTTTTCAATTCCTGTCATTTCCAACAGTTTTTTTGCTTTTTGATTTACCGCATTTTTATCCACATCTTTTGATACAAGAGCAGGAAACATAACATTGTCAATCAATGACAGATTCTTTAATAGATTAATATCCTGAAAGATAAATCCCATTGTTTCCAGTCGAATCTTCGCCAATTCTTCTTCTTTTAGTCTGCCGATTTCACGGCCTTTAAATTTCATACTGCCAGAAGTAATTCTATCCATACCGCTTACATTATATAGAAGCGTTGTCTTCCCGCTTCCGGATGGCCCCATGACCGATACGAATTCACCTTCCTCTATCTCCAAGTTTACATCCTTTAAGATATGAAGCTCATTTTCTTTTCCTAAATCTACTTTTTTGTTTATACTTCTTGCTTCTAATATTTTTCTCATATATATTCCTCCGGTATAACATATTTGAAACAAAGTCTATACCGCAGAGGCACCCCGGAATGCCTTATTTTTCAGGAATCTGCATTCTTATTTGCATCGGTGCCTTCACGCAGTAGGCTTCTTCCATCTTCGGAGATACGCCTCAACTCCGACCTTTTTCATCCGTTCTAACTTCTTAAAACTACAGATAAATCATCTTCTGCTGTTACCTTACAGCACACAGATATCGTAAATCCAACGGCTACAATCAGTGCTAACGGACATAGTAGCCAAGTCTGCCATGCAACATTAACTAATTGAATTTTTGCGGCTCCCATAGAGGACATTGCCATACTTACAAGAAGTTCTCCTAAATAATTAGAAGCCAGCACTCCAACTATGATTCCTAATATGAGTACCATCATAGTTCCTGCCATATATTGATGTTTAATATTTTTAGAAGTTAATCCCATACTTCGCATAATTGCAATCTGAGACATATCCTTTGATAATAACATCCGAAGGAATAATGCAGTTATCAATACAGCAATAATTACTGCTATTGCGATTCCGCCTATAACAATCAGGCTCATCTGATCAATGATGTTTCCAAGAGTCTGCCCAGTATATTCTTTGATATCATTTACCTGCGTAGAATCATAGGTATTCTGATAATAGTCCATTTTCTCACGAACATCGACGCCTGAAGCCACGTCCATGCTCACAATATACCAAAGAACGGCCTCTTCATTTAAACCGAGACTGGTATGTGCCTTTGCTGTTTTTCCGCCATTTGTAATATCTTGATAAATACCAGTTACTTTCAAGGTCTTTTCTGTCCCGGCAACCTTTACTACTACTTCATCTCCAACTTTCTTGTTTACCCCGTCTTTTGACGCATTTGCAAAGGAAAGTGAGATTTCCGCTTCCCCCTGAGGTGCTCTGCCTTCCAGATATTTTAATGGAAATACTGAAAAATCTCCGGTTTCAATATTCATATAGTCCCAGAAACCTTCCGCATTTTTGACCTGATAGGAACTTGTGATATAGGCCCCATACTTTTCAATATCCAAATCATTCTGCAGTTCTTCCTGTAGCTTTTTAAAATCTTCTGTAATCGTATCTGTCCTTCGAAGATCGATTCTCATGTCGGATTTCCCAATTCCCATGTATGTGGAAAATTCCGGTGAATTCATGGTGTTATAAATATTTAAGGGGAGTATGACAATGAACGTACATACGATAAAAATAACCAACAGCAGCCTGTATAATTTGAATCGTTTCCATACATCCCTCAGCCCCATGTAAATATTGGTGCTGAAGAATTTGTTCTTTAGCAGCGGGAAACTGTATTTTCGGTTCTTTCCGCGCTCCATAGAATCTTTCCGTAAAGCTTCCACCGCAGAAATCTTATCGATTCTTTTCAGTACTTGCTGGCAGTACATCACAATCATGAAATATACAAGTAGTGGAGCTATAAGCGATAGTACATATTTTAAGCTACCTGATAAATCGGAAGATATGTAAAGTCTCATATTACCGTTTAACAGATTTACCGCTGCAAAGGACATAAGATAACCGATAATACCGGCTGCCGCTGAGATGATTCTATATTTGTTAAGATAGACCTTTTTTATATCTTTTTTGGATATTCCCATTGCTTTCATAACACCGATTTCTCTAATATCTTCATCAATCGTTGCCAGAAATGTAAGTCTAATACAGAGCGAAGCAATCACAATAAGCAAAATACTAATAAATATAATGACAATCGCAACTGCCATATCTGACATAGCATTAAATATCATAAATATCTTTCCTTCGATTATAGGACCGTTTGCCGGAAGACCGGCTTCGATATAGGCAGTCTGAACCGCAGCATAATCCCCGTTTTCATTCAGCTTGAACTCGATCAGATATTCCAGTTCCCCAGCCTGCATTTCAAGCATTTCATCATAGTCATTCTGATTTATCACAAACCGTTTCGAAGAAGTAAGGGAAGAGTTCATCTCAAAATCTCTTGCATAATCTGAAATGACAAACTCTTTCTCATACCCGCCGATTTTCACCGTAATCGTATCACCTATTTTTAAGTCATGTTGTTCCATGAAATAGATAGGAACGGCAACGAAACCTTCATTTACATCCAGCTTTTCATTATCCAGATCCAATATAAAATCAAATTTCTTATTCTGTACAACAAACGAAATATCCTGTATAGTTCCAGCCATCGTTTGGTTTTGGCCAAAATGAATATTGCTTCCATCAATATTCTGAAGAACCATCGTCTCCTGCGTCGCTATATGGTCACGGTATTGTTCTGTGAATTGGTCGATTTCTGCCTGGGTATATTCTCCGGCATGCATTACCGTAATGTCAGCTGGAACTGCACTCTCCTGAAGATCTGATATCGACTGAATCAGATTGGCGATGTTATTAATGGCACTGGCTGCCAAAATAACGGCCATCGTGATAAATACATATACTGTCATCGTTACAATTTTGTTTCTGAGGAAATCATTCTTGATTATTTTCAAAAACATTATTATTTCTCCTTCCTGCATCGATAAAATTTTTCTAATTTATCTTGTCTCTAACAAATTTGGTCATTTCTTCAGAGAAAGGATTTCCATTAACTTTTTAAATTAATAATGTGCTTACATGCTGGATTCTTAGTAGACTTGACCTGAATGATTATTAAACTTACTAAAGTAATCATACAAAATGGTATTTATTAGGCAAACCCGCTTAAGTCTAATTATTTACTAAGCCCTCAGCCCTATTTTAGTAAGTTGATTATTGGAGGTTATTAGAAAAAATTAATTGGAATGGAGGGAAGGAAGTGGAAGGAGTAATAATTGTTTGAACTGCAACGGACAATCACGAAGAGTTTATTGATGAACTAATCCGTACATATGGTCAAGATTCGGGGATTTAATTCAAACATACGAATATGCAATGGGTCTAGTAATCTTTATCATTTTATCAGTCTTTTTAGCTCGAATTTGAATGATTTCACTTTCAATTTCAATAAAAGATCCATTCGGAAAATTACTTATCATTGGAGGCGTAACACTTTTTGCTACTCAATTTCTATGTAGTTTGATAACCTCTTCATCTACCTTAACTTTTCGTCTGGATTTTTTCGTTTTGGGTATGACCAACTGATACTTCACTGTATTATTATTGGGATTAATATTACTTTCGCTACTTGCAAAGGCTGGTATTTCACTCGAACAAATCATGGACAGGCTTGGCCATTCAGATGATCAAATTACCAAAAATGTTTATCTCCACGTAACTCAAGAAATGAAAAAAGAAGCTTCCCAAAACTTCAGTGAACTTATGAGAAGCCTCGATTAAAATCCTCAATGTTAACATCACACTCTTATCTTAAAACCCTTATATATCAAGGGATTTAGGACACGATTACACCATGCCGCCCGTAAGGTGAAAGTGTGTCATATATTTCACGATGTGTTCCAAAAGTGCGCTATATCAACATTTGTAAAAATGTTCATTGTAACATCTTTAACGGAATTTTATCGCTTTTCATTTGGTTGCGTTAGCAAAATGTTAGCATCTATTCACATACTCCTCCTGTGTTACTTGTAGGTCACAGAGGTATTAAATGATGTAGTCTTGTTAACCTAACTAAAACTACATCTTGAGTACTGCATTTACTTTTATAAAAAGCTCTAGAGTTCTTCCTCCTGAGTTAACCACTGAATTTCCCGAGTTTATTACTCTAATTGCTAGCTCAGTAAACTCAATAACAAATGTATAAATTCTCTTGGATTGAACACGAAGGAAATCAATAAGCAATGAAAGGTTATCAGGAGATGGAAAGGGTTCCATTCTTCTGATAACCAGCTCATGGATAAAACTAAAATCTACATGGCGATAAATTTTTCGCAATAAGTGATGTTCAGGTGATGAGTTATTTATTATCATAACGTACTAAGCCGTAGTTCATAAAAATACTGCACAATTGGATGCTTTAACTTCATCTTCTCGGTCATGTTTAAAATTCGTTTTTTCCCAACCCGTCTGTCCACCAAAGCTAGAATATTCAGTAGGATATCATTACTCTCTATGCTTTCCTCTATAGAAGTGGATAAAAACTTATTAGCTGCAACGATAAAATTTGATTTACTTAATGATGACTGCGCTGACAAAAGCTCCTTTGCATATTCTGATAATTTTCTACCCCTTGCAATTACTTGTAGACGATCTTCCGGAACCATCCCCTTGGTTTCTTTTCTTACCACTTCAATTTCCTCATTGTTGATAGGAATTTGGATATCTGAATCATTCTTAATTTCCAGCTCCGTCTGATACCATCTGATTGAGGTAGTTAAATCACTCATATTCAGTACATTCTTTTTATCTACCGCAATATAACAAAGTCCTGCTTTATCAGGTAAATAACGGTAGCCGGTTGCACTGTATTCAACCCTTCCATATAATGCAGGACAGAGAAAACTCTCCAGATTTTGCTTCAATTTACTCCAGGCCATGTAATTCTCCTTAATTTTTATATTATAAATATTTATTGAGGCAGTCGTTCTATTATCCATAATACAATAACTATAAGTAATATGAACATTCGGCTTAAGACAACAATATTATATAAAAAGATATATCGAGCATATCGCATCAATATAAATCATCCCTACCACAAATAAGAGGTGACCCATCAGGGTCACCTCCTTTGATCAAATCACCAAGAATGTCTATCTCCACGTGACAAAAGAAATGAAAAAAGAAGCTTCCCAATAGTTTGCACAACTAATGAGAAGCCTCGATTATAATCCGCTATGTTAACAAAATGTTAACATTCCACTCTCATCTTACATAAAACCCTTATATATCAAGGGGCGAAGCGGCTTATTACATCATGCCGCCCGTAAGTTGAAAGTGTGTAATATCTTTAATAGTTTGTACGAATAGTGTGGTAAATCAAGGTTTTTCTATATCTGAGATGTAACATCTTTAATGTGAATTTACCGTTTTTCATTTGATTACGTTAGCAAAATGTTAGCAAATTTAGTTCTGTAACCATTACTAAGAACCTTAAATATAATTATGCTTAGAGGCTAGGACAAAACCCTATAAAAATGAATGAACCGTATGAAATCAATTTAAAAACCTTGATATCATGTGATTTTATTTTCAGGATTTTTATTAAAATTAATTAGTTATCGACTTATGTCCCAGCTTCTTTTCTTTAATCATCATTTTTTGTTTTCTCACATTATTTTGATACTCCATACCAAAATACAGTCCAAGCTTCTTCCAAGCGATTTAGAAAATCATCATAAATAAAGCTCTCCGTCATTAATTCACATAACCATTATTATATGCCTGACCCCTTTTCTAAACCCTTCAAGAGTATAATCATCGGTGAGTTTTTGGCTAATTATCATCCAAAGACAAAATAAAATCCACCAGCACATCCTGATATTCTCTCACCGAATCGACATATACCATTTCGTTCTCCCCATGCCAGTCGCTGCCAACGGGGCCAAATTCTACGGTTGAACCTCCGTACTCGATGAAAAACTGTCCATCGTTGGAACCATGCTGACCGAAGATGGTTACCTTTTCGAGCTGGGTGATTCGTTTAATTGATTCGCCCAATGCTTCTACATAAGGATTGTCTGCTTTTGTTTTGACCGGATTATTGCAAAGATGGATTGTTACGGTACCGTCTGTTATTGCCTGAATTTGATGAACGATATCCTCCGGAGACTGGTCTGGCAGATATCTGATATCCAGGAACATTTCACATAGATCGGGTACCTTATTATAGACGGTTCCTCCTTGGATCTTCGCGAGATTGATAGATGGCTGAGTAAACATTGGGGAGCTTTCTTGTGCAAAAGGAAGCTCTAAAATTTCTTCAAAGAGACTAATCGCTTTGGTTATTGCATTCGTGCCTTCCCATGGACGACTCCCATGGGCTGGTTTCCCCCGGACGGTAATGTCGAGCTGAAGCACGCCTTTAGATTGGATGGCAATCCCCATATTTGTTGGTTCACCACAAATAATAAAATCTCCCAAATAGCCTTTTTCTGTTAAATATTTGGTTCCGTTGATGCCGCCGGTCTCCTCGTCTGGAACGATTTGAAGCATGACCCTGGATGTTAAGTCCCTGTCTTTCAATTGTGCTGCTACCACCATGGAAGCAGCCACTCCTGCTTTCATATCCGCTGCACCGCGGCCATACATTTTTCCATCTTTGATATTGGGTTGGAACTGTCTTTCCTCCGCTTCAATGACATCGATATGTCCATTTAATACAATCGTATGATCACCTTGGCCTATTTCACAAACGAGCATGTGAAACCCATTATTCTCTAATTTTTTTACGGGGAGGCCTTGGTCTGTTAACCAATGTTCACAATAGACAATCGCTTCATTCGCACCTGCTTTTGTAGAGCTGTCTATTTTTATTAGTTCTTCTAATAAGGGGATTGGATCATCCATTTTATCCCTCCACCATTTTTAAAAGTTTGATCAAACATTTTACTTTCAATGTGACTCTTGAAGTGCTTGCATCACCTTTTGTTTATTTATTGAAACAACAGTGTCATGTCGTGCTAGCTCGATATCAGGTTTTTGACGCAGCCAATCCTCTTGTACCTGAATACCTGCGGTTAGTGCAATGATTGCCGCTGGAATATCCGCTCCTGCTGAATGGGTAAAAGCATAACCGCCGCCAAAGCGAGGATTGATGTCAATAACGTAATAATCGGTACCATTGAAATAGACATCAGTGTTCATATAGCCTGCATGGCCAAAGATTTTACTTAATCGCTGTGCGATTTCTGTTAATTCCGGGATATTTACCGTAATGCACCGATCGATATCTCCGCCTCTCATACCTAATTGCTTTCGAGCGAATGAAGTAAGAAAGCGGCCATTTAAATCGTTGAACATATCCAGGCTAAATTTAGTACCTTCAATCACTTCCTGAATAATGACATTGTCCTCCGGTTCTCTGGATGTGTCGCCATCCAATGGACTTTCTTTAATCTTTCGAACGGCACACTGATAGGCAAATTCCATATCCTCTAAATTATCAATAATTTCAACACCTATTGAGGCTGAACCGTTACGGGGCTTCATGATTAAAGGAAAGGATACTTCTTGTTTTTCCAATGCCTTCTTTGCATCTTCAACATTGAAGTAGGAAAGCGGAGTCTTAACGCCAGACGGATCAAGCAGCTCCCGGTACTTTCCTTTGTCCCGTACCTTTTCGACAATATTTGAATCCGGCACAAATACAGATACACCTAATTTCTCCAGTTCTTTTTTATGTGCAGATATTTGAGGCACTTCCCAATCATTCAATGGGACAAGACAGTCCACATGATGTTTCTTACACATCTCCACTATTGTTTCCATATAATTCGAATCTGTTTGCTGTGGGATTACATAGTTTTCGTCCCCTGCTTGGAGCGATGGGGCATTATATTCAGGATCGGCAGTAATTACTTTCCCTTTGATACCAGCATTTTTTAAAGCATCCTGAAAAAATCCTACAAAGTCTATTCTTCTTGCAGTTGATGTTAATAAGATATTCAATTTATTCAACTCCTCACTGTTTAAATCAGTTGCTAGAAAACAAGATACTAATATTTACCCGTAATATTAAATTTTAACCTTCCCTTCTAGTAGTAATTCTTGCAAAGAGTAAACCTGTTATTTTGGATTATCAGTTTTACAGTGCCGGGTTTCTTAGCCGTATTTCTAAATAAAACACTTTTTCTCTTAATTTTAGAAAATAATATTTATCAGGTTTTATCTTCAATTCAATTCCCTATAGGCCGATAAATTAGTTGTTTATAGGTTAATTAAGAGAGAATTTAAAGAACATATTTAATCAAATGATGACAGGGTGTTAATCATCCAATAAATGTAAGGGGAAGAAGTGTATATGCGGAGCAAGTTGAGCGTATATGATAGATATTTGAAAAGATCCCGAAACTGGGAGACGAAAGCAAAAGAAAAAAGCGGTTTTCGAACAAAAAAGTGGCTGAAGTAGACTATTGAAGAGTTGGAAGATAGAAATAGTTTATCGAACTATTTAGAAAAGGAAGAACTTAAGCACTTTCTCCTCATTGCTAACAACTTGGATTAGATCAAGATTACACTATTTTTTATGTTCTTGACATACACTGGTATACGTTCTGGGGAATTGTTTTCTTTAAAATGGGGGATATTGATTTTGAGGAAATGACGATTAGCATTTCAAACATATTACAATCCTACAAACAACTGAAAAAAATATAAGTTATTACTACCTAAAACACCAACTATCTGTAAGAATAACTGATATTGATGATACAGTGTTTAATGAAGAAATACGAAATAAAACAATCCTTGTTATATCAAGGTTTAGCGTTTTTTACTACCTAAAATGAAAATGAAATAATATCCCGTTATATATGTTTCGTGGTCAAAATGTGTTCAAAATTAAAAGGTATTTGTCATACAATAGTAGTTCCAATATGGTGGAGAAAAGTTAAAATAACAGTAGAATTACTTTGTTAAATCATAATAGATTTAGCATATGAAATAACTGTATATTAGCACATAAAAGTGATGTTATCTTTTGAAGTTCTTGATAGATAAGAAACAGAGTACCAATTATAATGCCAATTAAAAATCCCCATTCTCCTTCGAGTGCCGTACCAATAAATGTAAATAATAAAAATATTATGTAAGGATACAACTTATAAATTGCTCTTTTATTTGATTCTTTCTTCTAACCGAGCTTTAAATGTATTTGCCTCTTCTTCAATATTCTTTCTATTTTTTATAGTGTTTTTAAATTGAATTACTCCGATTGCTAACACACAAAGGCTCAAAAGAATATAAAGAATGACAAAAGTTGTTTGTTTAATCATATCCGCACTAAATAAAATTAAAAGAAAGATTGTTATTATAGTGGTGTAATTAAAAAGTTTATTGATAATTATCACCTTTCCTAAAATTCTACATAAGTCTAATTAATCATCTCATTTTTAATATTTTTTTGTGTAAAACTGGCAATTTCTCCTTGTTGTGCTAACCCGCCCTCTTCTTATTATAATGTCAGCCAGATATTTTTGGTTGACCATTTCTTACCTCCAATCAAGAGGTTCCTTAAATTATTTTGTAGGAAGAATTATTTAAGCAGGACAAATAGACCTAACTTAATTGAACACTCTACTCTTAAAAATATGCCCCCTAAAGTTGGACACAAAACACCAACTGTAGGGGGCATATCATTTATTGCGTTTTTCATTAATCTATGCTTAAGCTGTTTGTCCTCCTTTATTACGTGTTCCCGTGCCGTAATAAAGGAGGAGTCAGTGGAACATCACTGAATTTGTGGGAGGTGTTTTTGTTTGTCTCACACTTAAGATTACAAGTCTATCGGCTTGCCGCCCGTCACCCCATAAATCTGACCGGTGATATAACTTCCTTCATCGGAGGCCAGAAGAACATACACCGGCGCAAGCTCTACCGGCTGTCCCGCACGGCCGAGGGGAGTGGTTTGGCCAAACTCAGGGATTTGTCCTTCCAATTTTCCGTTATCCAACTGCAACGGCGTCCAAATTGGTCCTGGCGCGACACCATTGACACGCACACCCTTAGAAGCAAAGTACGAGGACAGGGATACCGTGAAGTTGCTTATCGCACCTTTTGTAGCGGCATAATCTATTAAAGATGAGGACGGATCGAAAGATTGAACCGATGTGGTGGTGATAATCGCACTTCCTGGTTCCAGATGTTCTTCGGCCGCTTTTACGGTCTCAAACATGCTGATGATGTTTACTTTGAAGGTGTCATGCACTTGTTTGATTGTTAAGTCACTTAGGGATGGCTGCGCGATTTGTTGCGCAGCATTCAATACCAGCGTGTCCAATCCGCCAAAAGCTTCCACTGTTTTTGTAACAATCTCTGTCGCTGTGCCATCTTCCCGCAAGTCATACGGCAGCAGTAATGCTTTTCTGCCTGCTTTTTCAATTAATCCTTTAACTTCGTTGGCATCTTCTTCTTCACCAGGGAAGAATTGGATGGAAACATTGGCGCCTTCGCGCGCATAGGCAATGGCGGTGGCACGGCCAATCCCGGAATCTCCACCGGTAATCAAGGCATTGCGTCCTTCCAGGCGATTGTATCCTTTATATGATTCTTCTCCGCAGTCAGGTTTGGGGCTCATTTCATTCTGTAGCGCTGGAGTGTTCTGTTCTTGATCCGGGAATTTTTCCGTATGAAATTTCTTACGTGGGTCGGTTAGATGTGGATTTTCCATCAAAAATCATCTCCTATCTTGTTTAATTCTTAAATGGTAAGGATAAAAAAGTTCCAAATGGCTTTTAAAATATTTTGCGGGCTTGCACTAACTACACCCTGTTACATTTTTTAAATACCCTGTGAACATTTTCTTTAAACGGCTTCAGATCTATTACCCTCTTCAAACCCACTAATTAATAAGAGCTACCGTGATTAACACCCTTCCCAAACTATACAGATATCCCCATTCCCATTAAAATAAATTTTGGTAGTATTAAAGGCAGATCCCTCTGAATTCACTTATGTTCCTAAAAACCAGAAAACAGTAGAAGAAATTGAAGAAAAAAGGGATCTGCCCAAATATCTAGAGAAGGAGGAACTTAAATACTTTCTAGACGTAGCAAAAAAAATGGGTTTAGACCAGGACTACATTATCTTTTTATTATTATCTTATACCGGAATACGCACGGGGGAGCTATGTGCTTTAAAATGGCGAGATATCAATATAAAGGAACAAACTATAAGTATTTCTAAAACATATTACAACCCAACTAATAACAGAAAAGAGTATAAGCTGCTCACACCTAAAACTAACACTTCAGTACGTATTATTGATATAGATGAAACTGTGGTCAATGAATTATTAAACCACAAAGCCATACAAAACAAAGCGATCATGAGATATAGAGACGTTTGCCATAGTGAAGACTTTGTGTTTGCTAGTATCAAAGATAAACTACCTGGTTACCCTTATTACATTAAAAAAATAGAAAATCGTATGAGAAGGTTGTTAAAGCTGGCAGGTTTAAACACTGAACTTACACCACATTCATTGCGCCATACTCATACTTCTCTATTAGCTGAGGCTGGTGTTAGCATACCTCAGATTATGGAACGTTTAGGACATAAGGACGAAGACACTACGAAGAATGTTTATTTACACGTAACAAAAGAAATGAAAAAAGAGGCTTCCCAAAAGTTCAAAGAACTAATGGAAAACCTCTAATTTAGACCCTTATTGAAGAAAATGTTACTCTTTCGTTACCCTTTGGTTATTTTCAGAGTATACAAAGGTCTAAAAACCCCACTTTTACTGGGATTCAGGGAGCATGATTACATCATGCCGCCCATTCCACCCATGCCGCCCATATCAGGCATACCCATGCCGCCAGCACCAGCAGGTTCTGGTTTGTCAGCTACTACTGCTTCTGTTGTTAAGAACATTGCAGCTACTGATCCAGCGTTTTGTAGAGCATAACGAGTTACTTTTGTAGGGTCAACGATACCAGCTTCGATCATGTTTACCCATTCGCCGTTCGCAGCATTGAAGCCTGTTCCTACTGCTTCACCTTTTAGGCGTTCTACGATAACTGATCCTTCAAGTCCAGCGTTGTGAGCGATTTGGCGTACAGGCTCTTCGATTGCACGAAGAACGATGTTGATACCAGTAGCTACGTCACCTTCAGCTTGAATTTCAGCAATTTTGCTGTATACGTTTAGAAGAGCAGTACCACCACCAGCTACGATTCCTTCTTCAACCGCTGCACGAGTAGAGTTTAATGCGTCTTCGATACGAAGTTTACGTTCTTTTAATTCTGTTTCAGTTGCAGCACCAACTTTGATCACTGCTACTCCACCAGCTAATTTAGCTAGACGCTCTTGTAATTTTTCACGGTCAAATTCAGAAGTAGTTTCTTCTAATTGAACACGGATTTGGTTTACACGAGCTTGGATTTGAGCAGAATCTCCAGCACCTTCAACGATCGTTGTGTTTTCTTTAGAAACAACCACTTTAGAAGCGCGTCCTAATGATTCGATTGTAGCCGATTTAAGATCAAGACCAACTTCTTCTGTGATCACTTCTCCGCCAGTAAGTGCAGCGATATCTTCAAGCATTGCTTTACGACGATCTCCGAATCCTGGTGCTTTAACAGCTACTGCGTTGAATGTTCCACGAAGTTTGTTCACAACAAGTGTTGCAAGTGCTTCGCCTTCAACATCTTCAGCAATCATCAATAGTGGTTTACCTTGTTGAACAACTTGTTCAAGCACAGGAAGGATTTCTTGGATATTTGTAATTTTTTTGTCAGTGATTAAGATATATGGATTTTCAAGGACAGCTTCCATTTTATCTGAATCAGTAACCATGTATGGTGATGCATAGCCACGGTCGAATTGCATACCTTCAACAACGTCAAGCTCAGTTGTGAAGCCTTTTGATTCTTCGATTGTGATTACGCCGTCGTTTCCAACACGCTCCATAGCTTCAGCGATTAATTGACCAACTTCTTCGTCAGCAGAAGAAATCGCAGCTACTTGTGCAATGCTTTCTTTGTTTTCGATTGGTTTAGAGATAGCTTTCAACTCTTCAATCGCTACGTTTACTGCTTTCTCCATTCCTTTACGGATACCCATTGGGTTAGCACCAGCTGTAACGTTTTTAAGTCCTTCGCGGATCATCGCTTGAGCAAGAACTGTAGCTGTAGTTGTACCGTCACCAGCAACATCATTTGTTTTGCTCGCTACTTCAGCAACTAATTTTGCACCCATGTTTTCAAATGCATCTTCAAGTTCGATTTCTTTCGCGATTGTTACACCGTCATTTGTGATAAGTGGTGAACCAAATTTTTTCTCAAGAACCACGTTACGTCCTTTTGGTCCTAATGTTACTTTAACTGCATTTGCAAGAGCATCTACTCCGCGTAGCATTGCACGGCGAGCGTCTTCACTGAATTTAATATCTTTAGCCATGTATAAAACCCTCCCTAATTTTTATAAAAATGGTTCGTTCGGTTATGTTTTGTATGTGTTTAGCCGATAACAGCTAAAATATCGCTTTCGCGTAAGATTAAGTATTCTGTACCATCATATTTCACTTCAGTACCAGCATATTTTGAGAAGATAATACGATCGCCTTGGGCAACCTCTAAAGCTACACGTTCACCATTTTCAAGAATACGGCCATTGCCGGCAGCCACTATTTTACCTTCTTGCGGCTTTTCTTTTGCAGTATCAGGAAGTACGATACCGCTTGCAGTTTTTTCCTCAGATTGAACTAGTTCAATAATAACGCGATCACCTAATGGTTTTAACAAGTGAAACACCCTCCTCAAATTGTGTTGATGTATGGATCCTCTTATTTATTAGCACTCACTACCATCGAGTGCTAACACAATTATTATATTAAATAAAACCTGGTTCTTTTGCAAGTAATTCTATTGTAAATTTTTCTATTCATTTTATTTGGTAGACGGGAATACTATTTCATAGCTATTTCTTATTTTAAAAACAAATGAAGGATTCGTACGTTTAATTGGAGTTATCTGCTTTTTTTTGATACCCTTTTCTTTATACGATAAGTAAAAGTATTCAGCATACGCTTCCTAATTGGGGTGTGTGGTCTTATCCTTTTTTATTTTCATAAAATGATTGTATACCCTAGTTTAAAGGAGATATCTTTTTGAAAAAAGAATTTTGGTTTGTCATCATTACATATGTCATTATGCAGCTGTCAGGTGGATTAGCTATCGATATCATTGCAATGATTGCTGTTTCTGCTGGTATGGAGTTAACAAACGAACTCAAAACGTTAATTGGTGCCTATTGGATTGTTTTCAGCTTCATTATCGCTCTGATATTTGTCCTGTTTTTCATGCGGCACGAGATGCGGCAAAAGGATATTCGAAATCAGACTACGATTCCCGTTTCGATTCTTTGGGGATTTGGCGGGGTCTTCCTTGCCATGTTTGCACAGACAGTAGCAGGACTGCTTGAGCAACAGATGGGCATTAAACAGAACTCAGAAAACACGGAGCAGATCTTAAGCCTAATCACACAATTTCCAATCGTTATGCTTGTGTCCTCTATCGTTGGACCCATCCTGGAAGAAATTATTTTCCGAAAAATCATCTTCGGTTCTCTTTATAGGCGATTAAACTTCTTCCTATCAGCACTCATTAGTTCGGTCATATTCGGTTTTGCTCATTTTGAGCCCGAGCATATTCTCTTATACTCCGCAATGGGTTTTACCTTTGCCTATCTATATATAAAGACCAAGCGAATTCTCGTCCCAATATTCGCACATGTAGCGATGAATACACTCGTCGTCATCGTGCAGTTGAATTATGACAAATACTTGGATTCTTTGGAAAAAGCGCAGTCATTTATCGGAGGGGTTTTATGAAACGTCGGTCACCTTTATCTATTGGCATTATCTATATCGCGTTAGGGGTTCTATTCACCGTATTTGCTATTCAATCAGTATCATCTAACGGTTGGGGCTTCTTTTCTTATTTTCTTGTTGGTTTAGCCACTCTTGACCTGGGTTCAGGCGTAAGAATGCTTATTCTGCATTATAAGATCAAAGCGGTACAAAAAAAGAAGAAAAAGTAATAAAATTAAAATAACACGCTGCCTGATGCAAGAATCGGACAGCGTGTTTATTATTCTTCTATACTATTTTCTTCTTCTGAATCTGTATAATTCTTCAGAAAATAAATAAGAGACTGTAATTCCACAGCAAGGTCAATATGATGAATCCGAACCGTACTCGGTACATTTAATCTCGCAGGTGTGAAATTCAATATACCGCGAATATCTGCTTGAATCAATTGATCAGTAATCGGCTGAGCAACTGATACTGGTACAGTCAATATCGCAACCGCAATATTTTCTTCTTTCAATCGTTCTGTGAGCTCATCCATATGATGGACATACACATCTTCTACCCGTTTTCCTACCTTCTCTGGATCTACATCAAATGCCATCGCAATTTTTGTATTATTATTTTTCAAAAAATTATAGTTTAGAAAAGCTGTTCCTAAATTACCAACCCCAATTAATGCAACTTGTGTTAGGTCATCTTGGTCTAAAGTTTTTTGAAAAAATGATAAGAGGTAATTCACATTATATCCGTAGCCTTTTTTACCTAAGGCTCCAAAATAAGAAAAGTCCCTGCGAATCGTAGCCGAGTCCACTTTAACCGCATCACTTAACTCTGCAGATGATACTCTTTGTTTACCAGCAGAATGTAGATTTTTTAAAAAACGATAATATAAGGGCAGCCGTTTGGCAGTTGCTTGCGGAATCTTCATTGGTTCTTGGATCATTACTTTCCCCGCTTTCCCATGTGCTATTTCTTCATTTAGTAGTCAAAACGGTCGATATCTCATGCTTTTAAGTATGCGCTCTTCATACCTTTTGGTGCTAACAGTAAAAGATGTTTCTGGTAGCGTTGCCATTTCAATGTTGTACCATCTTGTTCATTCAGGTAGTTATCATATCTTGTCGGACATTACCTAAGTGGAGTGCTCTTTTTAAATCATACACTATAATGCATTATTTGTAACAATTTTGTTTAATTTCCTTACCCGAATGCTTTTATACGAGTGCTTCTATTGCCGATAAATGCCATAATACGTTACACTATGGATAACGCAATCGAGGTGAAATCATGATTTTATTACAAATCAATCAATTATCGAAGTATTACGGAGCTGAACTTATTTTATCAAATATGAAGCTCGAAGTTCAAAATAGAGACAGAATTGCCTTAGTCGGCAGAAATGGTGCTGGCAAGTCCACGTTATTGAAAATCATAGCTGGACATCTTTCCCATGATGGCGGTGAATTGATCAAACCAAAGGGTGTGTCCATTGGGTATTTGGCACAAGATACCGGGCTTGAATCGGAGCTTTCCATCTGGGATGAAATGCTAACCGTATATGAAGGTCTTATTTCCAAAGAAAAGGAACTACGAAGACTAGAACAAATGATGTCACAACCCGAAACGTTTGAAAATGAACTCTTATATCAAAAGGTTCTTTCTGAATATGATACCTTGCAAGTACAGTTCAAGGAGCAAGGTGGTTATCAATACGAAGCCGATATTCGCTCCGTTTTGCATGGTCTTCAGTTTGCAGACTTTGATCGTTCTACATTGATTCACAGCTTGAGCGGTGGCCAAAAAACAAGACTGGCACTTGGGAAATTGCTGTTGACCAAGCCTGATATTTTGATTTTGGATGAACCGACAAACCATCTGGATATTGAAACATTATCATGGCTTGAACAATATCTCCAAAATTATCATGGTGCTGTATTAATTGTATCCCATGACCGATACTTTTTAGATAAAGTTGTGAATCAAGTATATGAAATCTCACGCAATGCTATCAAGAAGTACCATGGTAATTATAGCAATTATCTCGTGAAAAAGGCAGAGAGCTTCGAGCGTGACATGAAGCTCTTTGAAAAACAACAGGAAGAAATCGAAAAGCTACGTGATTTCGTCCAACGGAACCTTACAAGAGCTTCTACAACCAAAAGGGCTCAAAGTAGACGGAAGCAATTAGATAAAATGGATGTCATGGACCGTCCTCACGGTGACGAGAAATCCGCATCTTTCTCTTTTCAAATAGATAGGCAGAGCGGTAATGACGTCCTCTCCATTCAGGATTTAGCAATCGGCTATGAGGATACTGCTGTTTCCCAAAATATTACTATGAAGATTTCAAAGGGAGATAGCCTTGCTCTTGTTGGTCCAAATGGGGTTGGAAAATCAACTTTATTAAAAACGATTATCGGAAAAGTAGCAGCTATACAAGGTGACATTCGCTTTGGCACAAATGTTCAAGTCAGCTATTATGATCAGGAACAAGCGAATCTTGTTTCTAATAAACGTGTGCTTAATGAACTGTGGGACGAACATCCGTCTGTGCCTGAGAAAGAAATTCGGACGATACTTGGTAATTTCCTCTTTACGGGTGATGAAGTATTGAAAACAGTCTCAACCCTTAGTGGGGGCGAGAAAGCAAGATTGGCTTTGGCGAAAATGATGATGGAGAAAGGAAATCTCCTTATTTTAGATGAACCAACCAATCATCTTGACCTCGATAGCAAACTCGTACTCGAAAATGCCCTAATTGATTATCCAGGTACGATCCTGTTCGTTTCACATGACCGTTACTTTATTAATCGAATTGCCACCAAAGTCATTGAGCTTTCCAAATTCAGAAGCGAGGAATTTCTCGGTGATTATGATTATTATGTTGAAAAAAAGCAAGAACAACTAGAGATTAAAGAATATGAACGCCATCAAAACGGGACAAGCCCAGAACAAACGGCAGACAAGTCTTCCTTTAAGGTAGATAAAGAAGCAAAAAAGGCAGAACGTCAGCGTCAACGTCGCATTGAAGAAATCGAAGCAACAATGGAAAAGCTTGAAAGCGAAGTTGAACAATATAACGAGCTTCTCTGTGATCCTGATGTATTTCAAAATCACGAAAAAGTACTTACGATCCAAGCTGATCTTGATCGCGTTCAGGCACAACTTGATGTGCTTCTTGAAGAATGGGCGGAACTTGCGGAATAAGAACGAAGATGACATAACACCAAATTTGATCATCCTGTTTAGAGAATCCCAAAAGGGTCAGACCTCACATTCTATAGTCCGTTTATTGTGTCACTTACACGTCCAATAAACGATATATTAAATGTGGGTTCTGACCCCTTTCCTATGGAACAAGATACTTACAACCAAAACGGCTATATTTATTTTTTTCATTGAAAGCTCCACGATCGTTTCTTTTTCCATCCCTCTCCCCCTCATTGCCGTTTTTCCCATTCATCCACAGCCTTATCCACATTATCAACGTTATTATTCCTAGTCTCATTAGCCTTTTCCACAATATCCACAGAATAGATCATATTTATCCACAAAACCATATGGTTATACACATAATAATCGATAAGTTATCCACAGTTGATGGAATTTTCTATCTTTTTAATAAATAATGCGCTTTCTTGTGGATAATTTACCTGTTACTTCTAATTATCCACAGCCTATTCATAGAAAAAGGTGAGCTGCCTTTTACCGCTAGCTCACCATTTCCAATTAAATTGTTTCAATATCTAAACCTGGGTTTCCATTCATCGCCATGCCTGATCTTTTCCCGTTTTCAAATAAAACACTACCTGCCGCTCCAATCATTGCTGCGTTATCTGTACAGAGAGCAAGTGGTGGGATAATCAGTTCAGTATCCGTGATTGCTTCAAATGCTTCAGTAAGCGCCTTACGAAGACCCTTATTTGCAGCTACCCCGCCAGCCAAAAGGACTTGATGAACACCATACTCCTGAGTCGCCTTGACCGTTTTCTTAACTAAAACATCAATCACACTTTGCTGAAAGCTTGCCGCTAAATCTGCTGGCTCAATCGTTTCACCACGCTGTTCTGCATTATGAAGTGTATTGATTACAGCAGATTTCAAACCGCTAAAGCTAAAATCATAAGAATCTTCAAGCCACGCCCTTGGAAGCGGAACAGAAGTAGGATCCCCTTCCTGAGCCAATCGATCTATATGAGGGCCGCCCGGATAAGGCAGATGTAAGGTTCTCGCCACTTTATCATACGCTTCTCCAGCTGCGTCATCCCGCGTCTCACCGATCACCTTAAACTGGCCGGGGCTTTTAATCATTACAAGCTCTGTATGCCCCCCTGAGACTACTAGAGAGAGGGCCGGGTACTTAATTTCTTTAATCAGCCGATTTGCATAAATATGTCCCGCAATGTGATGTACACCTACTAATGGGATATTATGCGCGAATGCTACAGCCTTCGCTGCGTTTACTCCTATCAATAATGCACCAACAAGACCTGGACCTTCAGTAACGGCAATAGCATCAAGATCATCATAGGTAACATCTGCTTCCCGTAACGCTTCTTCCAATACAAGAGTAATCTGCTCTACATGATGTCTTGATGCAATTTCAGGGACAACCCCACCAAATCGCTTATGGCTTTCAATTTGTGAGGCAACGATATTACTAAGAATATCGGTCCCATTTTTAATAACGGCTGCTGCTGTTTCATCACAGCTCGTTTCTATCCCTAAGATAAGTTGATCTTTTTTCACGTTAAATTCACCCACATTACATATGCATCTTCCTGGTTGTCGGTATAATAATTTTTACGAATGCCCCCAGTTTGAAAGCCAAGCTTCTTATACAGAGACTGGGCAACCATATTGCTAACACGTACTTCAAGCGTCATCCGAATGACTCCCATACTTAACGCAACCTCAATCATCTTTCGGAGCAGTTCTTCACCAAGCTTGTGCCCGCGATAATCAGGCAAAATAGCTATATTGGTAATATGGGCTTCATCGATAACAATCCACGCGCCGCAATATCCGGCAATCTTACCTTCATCCTCAATCACCAGATACTTCGCATATTGATTATGATTCAATTCATTATAGAAAGCTTCCCTGCTCCAAGGCAACGTAAAGGACTGTCTCTCTACAATCAAAACTTGGTCGATATCTTCTATTCTCATTAATCGAAACGTCATCGTTTTACTCATCGCAACCGGTCTCTTCCATTTAGAATTTTTATCTATTTTTTCTGTTGCTCTAACCACTTGACTTCCGCCTCTGCCATCCTCACATAATTGGGGACAAACATGTGAACGTCCTCTTGTTTCTTATCTCTTCCTAAAAACGCTAACTCAGCAGGTCTTGGGTTATAGGCTTGTGCTGGAATAAAATAAGCTTGTTCACCTAATACATCTTTAAGTGTATCAACATGAATTGCAATATCTTGACCGACAAATAGTACGGGCACATTCAACTCTTTAAGCTTTTGTGCCCATTCAACTGCCAACATATTTTTATCCTCACTACAGCTCTCTAGACCACTCTCAGTAAATTGATACAACCCTGTATAAACTTGTCCACGGCGCGCATCGAATAAAGGAGATATCATCCCATTGAAATAACGGCCATTTGCTGCTAGAGCTTCTAGACTCGATATTCCAACCAAAGGAATATTTAATGTCCAAGCAAGTGTTTTAGCAATAGTAACGCCTATCCTAACCCCAGTATATGAGCCAGGTCCTTTTGCTACGACAATTTTCTCCAATTCAGCTGGTTTTGTATCACAATCTCTTAAAAGTGACTCAATGGCTGGCATTACGCGCAAAGAATGATTTTTCTTTAAATTTGTAACGTATTCCCCAACCACTTGGTCTCCATCAGTCAAAGCTATTCCTAATGTAAAATTCGATGTATCAATCGCTAATACCTTCATAAAATAATCTCCTTACACAACTCAACATACCGAGTTCCAGATGGCTGCAATACAATTCGCCTTTTTGAATCACCCAGTCTAAAAATCTGAATCGTTAATATTTCTTCCGGAAGTTGGTCTTGAATTAAATGGGCCCATTCAACAACAGTCACTCCCTCACCTTCGAAATACTCGTCAAAACCAAGGTCCTCTTCTTCTTCACTCACTCGATATACATCCATATGATATAACGGTAAGCGGCCCATATATTCTTTTATAATCGTAAATGTAGGGCTATTCACATTCCGCTTAACACCTAAGCCTTTTGCAAGCCCTTTGGTGAAAGCTGTTTTACCCGCACCAAGGTCACCCTCCAAAGCCAATACATCTCCAGCATTAAGTTTCTCCGCCAAACTACTAGCAAAATCTACCGTCTCTAATTCACTCCTAGAAACCCACTCAAACTTCTGTTCCATCTATATTATCACCTCAAAAAAACCAAACAGCTAAACGCAAGCTGGTTCATTATCCTATAAGTAGTTTACCTTTTTTCAAAACAAGACACAAACAAGAAAAGCACAAGAATGCACGAGGAGCTTTTTACCAAGATCACACTTCCTCAAAAATTAGAAATTAATTCCTCTTATCTCATTTTGGAAATTTCTGAATCTCAATGAACTAAACTGCTTTTGGCACATTTTGATGTACTGTGAAAACCCATATTTCACTCAAGCACTTTTCAGTTATCCACAAAGTGAAATGAGTAGTTCTTAATTTCCACTTTTCACTCTGTGGATAATTAAAAAAATAAGTTTATTCAAGCTAAGTATCCACAATATGTGTCTCTCGTGATTAACTGATAAGAGTTAACGTAGGTAAGTTTCACCAAAATATGTACTTAATGAAACTAACACATACTGCGCCTAGTCTTTTTTATAGTGTAAAAAAAATCCTGATTAGTTATACACATGTTAATAATTCTTGCAAATTAGCCACTAAAGTTGAATACAGACAGACGAATTGAGTAAGATTATCCACAATTCCCATCCATTTAGACAATAAAAAAAGCGAAACCTAGGTTTCGCTTTTTTTATGATTGCGGGGACAGGATTTGAACCTGCGACCTTCGGGTTATGAGCCCGACGAGCTACCGAACTGCTCCACCCCGCGACGATATAAGTTATTACTTAATAATAATAGTATATCCTTTATTTAAGAAATTATACATTAATTATTATTAAATTTAAGCTTGGCGGCGTCCTACTCTCACAGGGGGAGACCCCCAACTACCATCGGCGCTAAAGAGCTTAACTTCCGTGTTCGGAATGGGAACGGGTGTGACCTCTTTGCTATCGCCACCAAACATTTTCAATAAGACATTTATTATTATAACGCCTTTTTTGAAATTTTGCAAGAAGAAATTTTCATTCCTTCAAAACTAGATAATAAGAAGGGTTTTTGCTTTTTTCAAGAACAATAAGGTTAAGTCCTCGATCGATTAGTATCAGTCAGCTCCACATGTCGCCACGCTTCCACCTCTGACCTATCAACCTGATCATCTTTCAGGGATCTTACTAGCTTACGCTATGGGAAATCTCATCTTGAGGGGGGCTTCATGCTTAGATGCTTTCAGCATTTATCCCGTCCGCACGTAGCTACCCAGCGATGCTCTTGGCAGAACAACTGGTACACCAGCGGTGCGTCCATCCCGGTCCTCTCGTACTAAGGACAGCTCCTCTCAAATTTCCTGCGCCCACGACGGATAGGGACCGAACTGTCTCACGACGTTCTGAACCCAGCTCGCGTACCGCTTTAATGGGCGAACAGCCCAACCCTTGGGACCGACTACAGCCCCAGGATGCGATGAGCCGACATCGAGGTGCCAAACCTCCCCGTCGATGTGGACTCTTGGGGGAGATAAGCCTGTTATCCCCGGGGTAGCTTTTATCCGTTGAGCGATGGCCCTTCCATGCGGAACCACCGGATCACTAAGCCCGACTTTCGTCCCTGCTCGACTTGTAGGTCTCGCAGTCAAGCTCCCTTGTGCCTTTACACTCTACGAATGATTTCCAACCATTCTGAGGGAACCTTTGGGCGCCTCCGTTACATTTTAGGAGGCGACCGCCCCAGTCAAACTGCCCGCCTGACACTGTCTCCCGCCCCGATAAGGGGCGCGGGTTAGAATTTCAATACAGCCAGGGTAGTATCCCACCGACGCCTCGACCGAAGCTAGCGCTCCGGCTTCACAGGCTCCTACCTATCCTGTACAAGCTGTACCAAAATTCAATATCAGGCTGCAGTAAAGCTCCACGGGGTCTTTCCGTCCTGTCGCGGGTAACCTGCATCTTCACAGGTACTATAATTTCACCGAGTCTCTCGTTGAGACAGTGCCCAGATCGTTACGCCTTTCGTGCGGGTCGGAACTTACCCGACAAGGAATTTCGCTACCTTAGGACCGTTATAGTTACGGCCGCCGTTTACTGGGGCTTCAATTCAAAGCTTCGCCTTGCGGCTAACCTCTCCTCTTAACCTTCCAGCACCGGGCAGGCGTCAGCCCCTATACTTCGCCTTGCGGCTTCGCAGAGACCTGTGTTTTTGCTAAACAGTCGCCTGGGCCTATTCACTGCGGCTTTTCCGGGCTATTCACCCTAAAAAGCACCCCTTCTCCCGAAGTTACGGGGTCATTTTGCCGAGTTCCTTAACGAGAGTTCTCTCGCACACCTTAGGATTCTCTCCTCGCCTACCTGTGTCGGTTTGCGGTACGGGCACCCTACATCTCACTAGAGGCTTTTCTTGGCAGCGTGGAATCAGGAACTTCGGTACTATATTTCCCTCGCCATCACAGCTCCGCCTTAATGGAAACGGGATTTTCCTCGTTTCCGGCCTAACTGCTTGGACGCGCATATCCAACAGCGCGCTTACCCTATCCTTCTGCGTCCCCCCATCGCTCAAACGATGTATAGGTGGTACAGGAATATCAACCTGTTGTCCATCGCCTACGCTTTTCAGCCTCGGCTTAGGTCCCGACTAACCCTGAGCGGACGAGCCTTCCTCAGGAAACCTTAGGCATTCGGTGGAAGGGATTCTCACCCTTCTTTCGCTACTCATACCGGCATTCTCACTTCTAAGCGCTCCACCAGTCCTTCCGGTCTAGCTTCAACGCCCTTAGAACGCTCTCCTACCACGGATACCATACGGTATCCATCCACAGCTTCGGTGTTACGTTTAGCCCCGGTACATTTTCGGCGCAGAGTCACTCGACCAGTGAGCTATTACGCACTCTTTAAATGATGGCTGCTTCTGAGCCAACATCCTGGTTGTCTAAGCAACTCCACATCCTTTTCCACTTAACGTAAACTTGGGGACCTTAGCTGGTGGTCTGGGCTGTTTCCCTCTTGACTACGGATCTTATCACTCGCAGTCTGACTCCCGAGAATAAGTATTTGGCATTCGGAGTTTGACTGAATTCGGTAACCCGTTGGGGGCCCCTAGTCCAATCAGTGCTCTACCTCCAATACTCTCATCTCGAGGCTAGCCCTAAAGCTATTTCGGAGAGAACCAGCTATCTCCAGGTTCGATTGGAATTTCTCCGCTACCCACACCTCATCCCCGCACTTTTCAACGTACGTGGGTTCGGGCCTCCATTCAGTGTTACCTGAACTTCACCCTGGACATGGGTAGATCACCTGGTTTCGGGTCTACGACCTCATACTCATGCGCCCTATTCAGACTCGCTTTCGCTGCGGCTCCGTCTTATCAACTTAACCTTGCATGAAATCGTAACTCGCCGGTTCATTCTACAAAAGGCACGCTATCACCCATTAACGGGCTCTAACTACTTGTAGGCACACGGTTTCAGGATCTATTTCACTCCCCTTCCGGGGTGCTTTTCACCTTTCCCTCACGGTACTGGTTCACTATCGGTCACTAGGTAGTATTTAGCCTTGGGAGATGGTCCTCCCTGCTTCCGACGGGATTTCTCGTGTCCCGCCGTACTCAGGATCCACTCAGGAGGGAACGAAGTTTCAGCTACAGGGTTTTTACCTTCTTTGACGGATCTTTCCAGATCACTTCACTTACCCCGTTCCTTTGTAACTCCATGTTGAGTGTCCTACAACCCCAAGAGGCAAGCCTCTTGGTTTGGGCTATCTTCCGTTTCGCTCGCCGCTACTCAGGAAATCGCGTTTGCTTTCTCTTCCTCCGGGTACTTAGATGTTTCAGTTCCCCGGGTCTGCCTTCAGTACCCTATGTATTCAGGTAAAGATACTGTTCCATTACGAACAGTGGGTTTCCCCATTCGGAAATCTCCGGATCAAAGCTTACTTACAGCTCCCCGAAGCATATCGGTGTTAGTCCCGTCCTTCATCGGCTCCTAGTGCCAAGGCATCCACCGTGCGCCCTTTCTAACTTAACCATATGGTGGCTGATAAACGAAAAGTTTACCAAACAACCTAGTTGTTAAAAGGTCTTACTTGATGTCTTGAAAAATTAATGCAAAAATTTGCCTTCTATCTATTATCTAGTTTTCAAAGAACGATTCGGCAACGAATAAGCAAAAGACTAATCTGTTGCTTTCATGTACCACGAATGAATGAATTACTCATTCAAAACTGAACAAAACAAAAGCGCTCGTTATATTCCTTAGAAAGGAGGTGATCCAGCCGCACCTTCCGATACGGCTACCTTGTTACGACTTCACCCCAATCATCTGTCCCACCTTAGGCGGCTGGCTCCTTGCGGTTACCTCACCGACTTCGGGTGTTACAAACTCTCGTGGTGTGACGGGCGGTGTGTACAAGGCCCGGGAACGTATTCACCGTGGCATGCTGATCCACGATTACTAGCGATTCCGGCTTCATGTAGGCGAGTTGCAGCCTACAATCCGAACTGAGAATGGCTTTATGAGATTCGCTTACCCTCGCGGGTTTGCAGCTCTTTGTACCATCCATTGTAGCACGTGTGTAGCCCAGGTCATAAGGGGCATGATGATTTGACGTCATCCCCACCTTCCTCCGGTTTGTCACCGGCAGTCACCTTAGAGTGCCCAACTGAATGCTGGCAACTAAGATCAAGGGTTGCGCTCGTTGCGGGACTTAACCCAACATCTCACGACACGAGCTGACGACAACCATGCACCACCTGTCACTTTTGTCCCCGAAGGGAAGTTCCTATCTCTAGGAAGGGCAAAAGGATGTCAAGACCTGGTAAGGTTCTTCGCGTTGCTTCGAATTAAACCACATGCTCCACCGCTTGTGCGGGCCCCCGTCAATTCCTTTGAGTTTCAGCCTTGCGGCCGTACTCCCCAGGCGGAGTGCTTAATGCGTTAGCTGCAGCACTAAAGGGCGGAAACCCTCTAACACTTAGCACTCATCGTTTACGGCGTGGACTACCAGGGTATCTAATCCTGTTCGCTCCCCACGCTTTCGCGCCTCAGTGTCAGTTACAGACCAGAAAGTCGCCTTCGCCACTGGTGTTCCTCCAAATCTCTACGCATTTCACCGCTACACTTGGAATTCCACTTTCCTCTTCTGCACTCAAGTTCCCCAGTTTCCAATGACCCTCCACGGTTGAGCCGTGGGCTTTCACATCAGACTTAAAGAACCACCTGCGCGCGCTTTACGCCCAATAATTCCGGACAACGCTTGCCACCTACGTATTACCGCGGCTGCTGGCACGTAGTTAGCCGTGGCTTTCTGGTTAGGTACCGTCAAGGTACCAGCAGTTACTCTGGTACTTGTTCTTCCCTAACAACAGAACTTTACGACCCGAAGGCCTTCTTCGTTCACGCGGCGTTGCTCCGTCAGACTTTCGTCCATTGCGGAAGATTCCCTACTGCTGCCTCCCGTAGGAGTCTGGGCCGTGTCTCAGTCCCAGTGTGGCCGATCACCCTCTCAGGTCGGCTACGCATCGTGGCCTTGGTGAGCCATTACCTCACCAACTAGCTAATGCGCCGCGGGCCCATCTGTAAGTGACAGCCGAAACCGTCTTTCCATCTCTTCTCATGCGAGAAAAGAAATTATCCGGTATTAGCTCCGGTTTCCCGAAGTTATCCCAGTCTTACAGGTAGGTTGCCCACGTGTTACTCACCCGTCCGCCGCTAAATCAAGGGAGCGAGCTCCCTATCATTCGCTCGACTTGCATGTATTAGGCACGCCGCCAGCGTTCGTCCTGAGCCAGGATCAAACTCTCCAAAAAGTGTTTGACTTGCTCATTGTTGTTATAGTGTGTACTCACTTCAATTAAAACGTTGGCGCTTTGTTTTGTTCAGTTTTCAAAGAGCAATATTGGAGCGGGTGAAGAGAATCGAACTCTCATCATCAGCTTGGAAGGCTGAGGTTTTACCACTAAACTACACCCGCATATTACTAAAAGTAAAAAAATGAATGGTCGGGAAGACAGGATTCGAACCTGCGACCCCTTGGTCCCAAACCAAGTGCTCTACCAAGCTGAGCTACTTCCCGTCTATATGGCGCGCCCGAAAGGAGTCGAACCCATAACCTTCTGATCCGTAGTCAGACGCTCTATCCAATTGAGCTACGGGCGCATAAATACTATCTGAATTACATTCTTTGGTGCGGCCGAGAGGACTTGAACCTCCACAGGGTTTCCCCCACTAGGCCCTCAACCTAGCGCGTCTGCCATTCCGCCACGACCGCAAAAGCGACATTGATTATCTTATCACATTCAACATTTTGTGTCAATAAGATTTTCAAAAGTGCGGGTGAAGGGACTTGAACCCCCACGCCTCACGGCGCCAGATCCTAAGTCTGGTGCGTCTGCCAATTCCGCCACACCCGCATAAGATAAATAGTGAGCCATGCAGGATTCGAACCTGCGACCCTCTGATTAAAAGTCAGATGCTCTACCAACTGAGCTAATGGCTCATCGTTCAACATTACTTATGTCAAAATATGAAAATGGCTGGGCTAGAAGGATTCGAACCTTCGCATGACGGAATCAAAATCCGTTGCCTTACCACTTGGCTATAGCCCATCAATTTATGAATAACAAGTTATTATTGCATTGCAGTTGTTAATGCTTGCGCAATACTTTTTTTAAAAAAATGGCGGTCCCGACGGGAATCGAACCCGCGATCTCCTGCGTGACAGGCAGGCATGTTAACCGCTACACCACGGGACCAGTATGAAAATAAATAAAGCGATGACCCCTACGGGATTCGAACCCGTGTTACCGCCGTGAAAGGGCGGTGTCTTAACCGCTTGACCAAGGGGCCTTCGTAATAATAGTAGCTGGCGGAGAAGGAGGGATTTGAACCCTCGCGCCGGTCACCCGACCTACACCCTTAGCAGGGGCGCCTCTTCAGCCTCTTGAGTACTTCCCCAAATTGGCTCCGCAGGTAGGACTCGAACCTACGACCGTTCGGTTAACAGCCGAATGCTCTACCACTGAGCTACTGCGGAATAATATAAAAATTTGGTGTCTTATAGTAGAACTCAAAGACTATAATGTCGTGATAACTTTGCGTTATCTTTTGTCGACTCTTTAGATTATAAGGACGTTTCAAACTAAAGTCAAGCATCTTTTTAACTTTTTTTAAACCTCATTACTATCAATAAGAAACAGCTTCCCTTTACACGTTCCACACACATACTTTGATGTATTTATCCTTCTTTTCCTACTATACAATTGACCACATAACTTACAAGCATATTGATATATTTTTTGATTTTGTTTTCTCTTATTCTTGTCCGTTGATAATGGCGTGCAAAATCTAGGTGCCCCCACCTGTTTGAGAAGCATTTTAAAATCTTTATCTTTATGTTGATACCCTCTCCCCTCCAGATGAAGATGATAATGGCAAAGCTCATGTTTAATAATGCCTATAAGCTCCTCTACGCCTCTCTCATCATAGTATTTCTTGTTGATTTCTATATCATGCGAGCGCAACAAATATCTGCCACCTGTTGTTCTAAGACGAGGATTGAAAGATGCTTGATGTCTAAAGCTCCTCGCAAAATCCTTAAGTGAAATTTCTTCTACAAGTTCTTGAAGTTGCTGGTTTTCCACTCTTCCCCTCCTCTCTAACTGGGCCAGATCCATCTTTTCATTTATCATAAACGAAGAATATTCTTTCTTAAAGCTTATTATTGATTTTATCCACCATTTTTTAGGCTTGCCACGGGCACGAGACATCCTCTCTATTCATATATATAGTAAAAACGTCGAATTAACTGGGGGCTTATTCCATGCCTATATGGCTTCAAAATCAAATTCGTAGGGCATTCCACGAAAAGAATCACGTTCAAGTGAAGATGCTGAATCAATGTTGGTTTTATTATTGGAATAACGAGAGTGTTCATTATTAACGGAAAAATCCTAACTAAAAAACACCTCCGATAAGGAAGTGTTTTTTTACATTTTAGAGTTGGTCTTTCGGTTCAAGCATAGTTAATGCCACCCTTTGCTTATTCATATCGATTGAATCCACCCAAACTGTTACTACATCTCCAACAGCCACAATATCGAGTGGGTGCTTTACGAATTTATTGCTCAGTTTTGATATATGCACAAGTCCATCTTGTTTGACACCGACATCAACAAAGGCACCAAAGTCGACAACGTTACGAACAGTTCCTTGAAGCTCCATTCCTTTTTGTAAGTCTTCTAACTTTAGGACATCTTGTTTAAGTAAAGGTTTTGCCAAATCGTCACGGAGGTCACGTCCAGGTTTTCTTAAATCATCCATAATGTCCTTTAACGTAATTTCCCCAATCTCTAAGCTCTTCGCCAATTCCTTTATATCTTCACGATTAGATAGTACTTCATGAAGAACTTCACTGCCAATGTCTCGAGAAGTAAATCCTAATTTTTTCAAGAGTTTATTGACCGCTCCATAGTTCTCAGGATGAATGGACGTCTGGTCTAATGGTTCTTCACCGTCTACTACTCTTAAGAAACCGATGCATTGCTCGTAGGTTTTAGCCCCGAGGCGCGGAATCCCTTTTAAGCTTTTTCTACTTGTAAACTTCCCTTCTTCTTCCCGCCTCTTCACGATGTTTTGTGCAACAGACTTGGAGAGACCAGCTACATATTGAAGGAGAGACGGAGAGGCTGTATTGACGTTCACACCTACTTGGTTAACCGCTGTCTCGACAACAAAGGCAAGCGATTCTGATAATTTCTTTTGCGAGACATCATGCTGATATTGACCGACTCCGACCGACTTCGGATCAATTTTAACCAACTCCGCCAACGGATCTTGTAAACGGCGACCGATAGAAACGGCACTCCTTTGTTCTACCGCAAGATCAGGAAATTCCACACGAGCGATGTCAGATGCAGAGTAGACACTTGCTCCTGCCTCGTTTACGATGATGTACGAAATTTGTTCCCGAACTTCCTTCAGGATGTCCGCAATAAATTGTTCAGATTCACGAGAAGCTGTGCCATTTCCAATCGCAACGATTTCTACTTGGTATTCTTTTAAAAGTGAAATGGTCGTATTCACTGCTGCTTCTTTCTTGTTTACCGGAGGGTGCGGATAGATGACATCAATCGCCAGTACTTTTCCTGTTTCATCAATCACAGCAAGCTTACAGCCTGTTCGATACGCAGGGTCGAGCGCTAGAACGACCTTGCCTTTTAAAGGCGGTTGAAGCAAAAGATTGCGCAGATTTTCCGAGAAAATATGAATCGCCTGATCTTCTGCTTTTTCTGTCAGTTCTTTTCTAATTTCGCGTTCAACAGAAGGCATAATTAGACGTTTAAAGCTATCCTCAATCGCTTCCTTAATTGGCTTAACAGCGCTAGAGATGGATTCTTTCGTCACAACCTTTTCAAGATAAGCAATAATTGCTTCTGTATTTGGAACAATGGAAATTCGTAGCACGTCCTCCTTTTCTCCTCGATTCAGCGCTAATACTCGGTGTGGCACTATTTTGTGAACAGGCTCAGAATACTCGTAATACATTTCAAAGATTTTCTTTTCGTCTTTTTCTTCGTCTTTGACTGTAGATACAAACGTACCCGTTTTAAACACATCTGCTCGTATTTTCTTGCGATATTCTGCGTCATCTGCAATAATTTCCGCAATAATATCCTTTGCTCCGTTGATCGCCTCTTCAACCGTATGTACATCATGCTCTTCGGATAAAAATTCTCCGGCTTTTCCCTCAATTGATTCAGAAATAGGGAGTTCAAGCAGCCATATAGCAAGAGGCTCTAAGCCTTTCTCTTTCGCCACTGTCGCTTTCGTTCTTCGTTTTTGTTTATAAGGGCGATATAGATCTTCTACTTCCTGAAGTTTGTCCGCCTTAGTAATTTGTAGTTGCAGATCCGGAGTAAGCTTCCTTTGTTCCTCTATACTTCGAATAACCTCAACCTTACGTTGATTAAGATTTTCCAAGTAATTTGAACGCTCCATGATGGTCTTAATTTGTACTTCATCTAATGAACCAGTTATTTCTTTTCGGTATCTTGCAATGAATGGTACGGTATTACCTTCTTTGAGCAAGTTCATCACACTTTGTACTTGTTGTGTTTTCAATGCTAGCTCATGAGATACTTTATTTACAATTTCTTTAGTTTGATTTGCCTCTACAATCACTGTTTTTCCTCCAAGCTAATCGTTAATATGTCCACTGCTAAAAAATTCCTTATACGTGTAGTTTAGCAAAAACCTCGACTCGTTGCGAATATGACGAGAGTAAATCCCCACATTATTCATTTCAAAGGTTTCTATATAATTTTTCATAATAAAAAGCTTACTTCCAAAGGTTCATGAAAGTAAGCTTCCTATAATAAACGTCGAGTCATCGGCTTGGACCTTTATTCCTTCAATTATTTCTTGGGCTTTCTGTTCCAAAGGGGAACAGGACTTTAATAAGGCTTTTGCTCCTCGTAGTTGAACACCATCTGAATGAAGAATGAAGCTCGCCCCAGGTTCATATTTAAATCGCTGAGTACGATACTTTTGCTTCCTCCCAGATAGATATCCAGTAACAGGTAGTGGGTAAATGAGTTTTTCTGCCTCAGGATTGTACGAGAAGAAACGAATATTTCCAACCGAGCTATAAACAAATTCTCTCGTATCGAAATAAATCTTTATAACGGATACGGCAGCTCCTCTTTTGTTCACCAATACTCCGTTCCCCAAATCCATCAGTGCCCCGACGCCTTTGTTTTGATTTTTCTTAATCTCTTCAATGACAGCGTGAGAAGATTCGTAGGCAAATTTACCGCTACCGAGACCATCTGCAAGTACACAGAGAAGATACTCATCTGTATGAGCTATATAATAATCATCGCCACAATAAATCTCTCCATTTTTAGAAGCTTGAAAGGCCCTTAACTCGAATTGATTCTCGGAAAAAAACTCCCTTTTCATCGAACAAACTCCGAATTATTCTCTGCATGTATAGCTTCCCGAAGTTTCTTTATTGCTCGCCGTTGAAGTCGGGATACATGCATTTGCGAAATCCCTAGTTTCTCGCCAACCTCTTTTTGACTCAGGTTTTCTAGATACGTAAATTGGATAATACTTTTTTCTCTTTCACTTAACACATGCAATACTTTTTCAAGCACCATGCGTTGATTAACACGTTCGAATCCTTCATCAACATCCCCAAAAATATCAAGCAGTGTAACGGTTCCACCATCTGAATCTGCTTCCATTGAATGATCTACAGATAAAGCTTGATAACTTTTCCCCATTTCCATTGCTTCTAACACTTCTTCATCAGCTACTCCTATAAAGTCAGCAATTTCACCAATTTTAGGCGAGCGCTGTAGAACCGTGGTCAATTCTTCAACAGCTGCTTTAATTTTCGGACCAAGCTCTTTAATACGTCTTGGAACATGGACACTCCATGTTTTATCTCGTAAGTATCTTTTGATTTCACCGATTACAGTAGGAACTGCAAAGGCTTCAAAGCTTTTCCCGAAAGATTCATCGTATCTACGAATAGCTCCTAATAGTCCAATCATTCCCACCTGTACAATATCTTCTTGGGACGCTTTTCCCTTTGAATATTTTCTAGAAATAGCTTCGACTAAATTTCTATAATGGAGGACAAGTTGAGTTTGGGCTTCATCATCCTGATTGAGCTGGTAGGCTCGAATCCACTCATGCACTTGCTCTTTTACAGCTTGATTAGGTTTGGAGTGCTTTTGCATCCATCTCCACCTGCTCTCCATCAACAAACTTAGTCATGAAAACCGTAACCCCTTCATGTTGGTGAATCTTCACTTCATCCATAAGAGTCTCAATGAGATAGAGGCCCAAACCTCCTTCTCTTAAAAACTCAACCTCATGTTCATTTTTATATGGTCCAAGCCCTTGGCGCACTTCATTAAAGTTACAACTTTTTCCACTGTCGGAAACCATAACTTCCAAACGGTCTTCATATAAACCAAAGCTAATTTTCACTTGTCCATGATCCTGCTCTTTATATGCATGCTGTACGGCATTCGTACACGCTTCACTTGTAGCGATCTTCAAATCCTCAATTTCATCGTAAGTAAAGCCCATTCGACTAGCAATTCCAGAAAGGGTTAATCGAATAACTCCAATAAAATCAGTTTTTGCCGGGATCTTCATTTCGATGTATTCATATGCTTGACTCATTCTACTCCACCCTCTGCATGACTTTTAATATCAATGATATCAGCGAGACCGGTAATATCAAACAGACGTTGCAAACGTTCTGACAAGCCAACCAGTGTAAAAACACCGTTGTGCGCGCGTACGCTTTTAAATAAACCAACGAAAACACCCAGGCCAGTACTGTCCATATACGAAACCTCCGTCAAGTCAATAATCATGACAATTCCTTCTTGCTTAGATAAAGGATTTAACGTTTCACTAATCTTAGGCGCTGTATACGCATCAATTTCACCTTTTATTCGTACTTCTACCCCAGAGGTAATATCTTTTACTTCAACTGTTATGTCCATATCAATGCCCCACCTTTTTCATCCTAATATCCTCTGTTTTATATACCCGCTTATCATCACATTAAACATCTCTTTTTAAAATAAGTAATGTAAAATCATCACGAAGTTGAAAATGTTGCATTTTCTCTAGCTGCTTAAAGAGACGATTGACTATATTTTGTGCATGTAGGTGAATGTTTTGTTGAATAAATTCAATCAAGGTTTCTCTCTCAATAAACCCTTCACTCGTTCGGCATTCAGTAACACCATCCGATAACAGAATAATCATATCTCCAGGCTCTACCTTTTTTTCATACTGCACATACTTCGTTTTTTTATCAACACCTAGTAGTAAACCTTTCGCAGTCAAATCTGTAAATTCCTTTGTAGCGGCTTCATAATAGAAACCAGGCTCATGACCAGCTGCTGAATAGGAAAATCGATGGTTCTCAGGGTTATACAATCCATAAAACATCGTAATAAACATGCTGGGATCAACATTGTGTTCGACTACACGATTCAAACTTTCCAGCACGCTACTAGGATTATGCCGGTGTTCCGGTAGACTATCCATCGCATATTTAATCATGGACATACAAAGCGCTGCAGGAATCCCCTTCCCGATTACATCTGCGATGGCCACACCAATATGCTTTTTTTCATCTTGAACAAAGTGATAATAATCGCCACTCATTTGTCTTGCCGGCACGCTTATTGCTCCAATTTCGAGACCATCCACATTCGGAATGGTCGTTTCAAGTAAAGTAGATTGAACGTTGGCAGCAATTTCAATTTCCGTTTTCAGTTCTTGTTGGATATGTCTGAGGCTTTGATGTTCACGATACGCGAAACCATAACCCATCATGACTTCAAGTAGAAAATCAAGTGAATCCAGAACTGTATCTGGGGTGTCTGGGTAAACGTCCATTAGGATATTTTTATGAATATTAATGATTTCTTCAGGTGCAATATTATATTCAATCGATTTTTTACTAATTTTTTGCCCTTGATATAACGCTTGCTCCGTTTGTTCTTGCAAATAGGTAGAGAGAGCTTCACGGTATTTGTTTTTCATGTTCTCTCTGTATATCATAACATCCTCCTAGCGAAGCCATTTAATGGCTGTGATTTTGGTTCCTTTATTCAGAAACGAATCAATATCGAAATCATCCATTAAACGTCTTACTCCTGGAAGACCTGCTCCTAGCCCTCCAGAGGTTGTATAGCCATCTTCCATGACTTTTCGGATATCTTGTATCCCTGGACCTTCATCACTTGCTATAATCTTCATACCGGATTTTCCATTCTCATACTCTTTTTCTATACAAACGCTGCCACGTCCAGCGTATAAATATATATTTCTGGCTAGTTCGCTGATAGCCGTCGTAATACGTGCTTGGTCGACAGTACCAAATCCCAGCTCTTTAGCGAGATTTCGCCCCAATTGACGCGCGGCGACAATATCCCATTCATTGATAATTTTCACGCAGGATTGGAACCCCATACCCTTAATCCCCCAATTCCTGTTGTAATTTCTCCAGGCCTTTCTCTAGATCTAGCGCTGTCCTAACTCCTTCTAGACTAATACCAAGCTCGATTAGGGTTATCGCAACAGCAGGCTGGATTCCAGTGATTACAACCTTTGCTCCCATCAGCTTTGACATACTGAATACATCACCCAGCACTTTTGCGATGAAGGAATCAATAAAATCAATGGAGGTTAAATCAATTACAACACCACTCGCACTCGTTTCGTGTATTTTATTTAATAAGTCCTCTTGAAAATCGAGTGCCGTAGCATCATCCAATTCCCATTGGATCGACACTAAAAGGTAATCATATAGCTTTAATATCGGAATTCTCATCGTCACTCCTCCACCTTAGTAATCTTTCGGTTTGTTAATTCTAAGGCAGCGTCAATTCCCTTTTTCAACGAATTCTTTGTGACAATTTCATTCAAGTTTATTCCTAAACTAACAATCGTTTGGGCAATCTCAGGACGAATGCCACAAATCATACATGTCGCCCCAACAAGTCGGACTGCTTCTGCCGCTTGAATAATATGATGGGCTACCATTGTATCTACAACCGGAACACCTGTAATATCAATTAAGACGACCTCTGAACGCTGTTTAACGACCCCAGTCAGTAGGTTTTCCATGATTTGTTTAGCCCGTTCAGTATCAATGGTCCCGACTAAAGGCATAATGGTAATCCCTTCTATAACAGGGATTAGCGGTGCCGATAGTTCTTGGAGCGCCATTTTTTGAAGTGAGACTGTCCTTTCCCACGTTTGGGTGTATATTGAAATAATTTCTTGTTTCATCGGCGATGTCCATTTATCTAAATCATATATGATCTCCATTTGATTATCTTTTGTAATCTGCTCTTTTACGACCATTCCATTGATCACAACTAGAGTAAATTTATGAAGCCCTTCAATTATGAATGAAAGCGGCCATCCTAAACGCACAACCTTCTCTGCAAAATCAGAAAGTTTTGAAGTAAATTCTTCATTGTCCCTTCTTGTATTGGAGAGGATCATATCAATAAACTCTGCGCTTGTTTGCACAAACATCTCATCAGAAACCACATTAATAAGGCGCTCATCGGCATTTTCCTTCATGAGATTCATCCATTCCTCTAGCATGTAGTCACGACTATGGGTAATAAATGTAAAAACTATTTGATTCATAATTTCCTCCCATCTTAACATATCCCCTTAGACTCTACGCTCACTTCACAGGGATGTTATGTAAATGTAAAACAAAATTAACCTTTTCTTCTTTAAAATGATTAAACATTACATATATTACTTTTTACAACAAGGTTTGTAACGTTACATCTTATCGCTCTTTTTGCTTCATTCATCATATAAACGTTTTAACGGCTTTTCTTTTTATGTATCACAAATTAGCATTTTTTTAGAATCCTCACCTTTACTAAAACCCTATTTCTAAGCAAATTAAACCTCTTATCAAGAAAATATTGTTTATTTAACAAAGTATACACAATTCTAATTCCCCTCTATTTGACTTAAAAAATCAAAAAAAATAACGATTTCAGCAAAAAGCTAAAATCGTTACTGCACCTATGCTTAGGCATAAATTATTATATAAAGACGTCCTCTTCAAAAGGAAAACCTTTTTTCACACACTAAAACTCTACTAGTCCTAGACTAATCTGTAAAGCTTCATTCACCTTATGCATCATTGGTTCATCCAGATGTGTAATCTTGTCTGTTAAACGCTGCTTATCGATAGTGCGTATCTGTTCTAAAAGGATGACCGAATCACGTTCAAATCCATATTTCTTTGCATTAATCTCTACGTGTGTAGGCAGTTTAGCTTTCTGTATCTGTGCTGTAATAGCTGCTACAATCACAGTTGGACTAAAGCGATTTCCAATATCATTCTGAAGGATGAGTACCGGACGAGTTCCACCTTGTTCGGAACCTACAACCGGAGACAGGTCTGCGAAGTATACGTCACCGCGTTTAACAACAATCAAGGGATCAGCCTCCGCTTGCTAATCGTTCAACGGAATGTTCAGCCTCATATTCTGGATATTCTGCTAGGAATGCTTCAGAAGCAAGGGTTAGATTCAAGGTGGCCATTTCGATATAACCACGTTTCATGGATTCGCGAAACTCTCTTTTTTTACGTTCACGAAGATACATTTTCGTCGCACGATAAATAAATTCACTGCGATTTACATTTTCTTCACTTACATAACCATCTAATTCGGTTAGGAAATTTTGAGGTAATCGAATTATTATCTCTCTTGTTGCGCTGGATTCAGACACAAACATACACCTCCACCAATCACTACACACCTATTACTAATCCTTTTCAATATTACCATTAAAATCACTATCTGCAAAGAGTATATTCTAGACTATATATTATTATCAACAAAAACCCGTAAAACTTATTCATTTTTCTGAAACAATTTTAACAAGCATTATAATAGTGCATTTACCACATGAGTTATTTTACCACTTTTAACATACACACGAGGTATTCTTGATGCTATCATACAGATGATTTCGTAATTAATGGTTTCTAACTGCTCCGCAATTTCATCAACCGAAATCTCTTGTCCATTATCCTTACCAATTAACGTTACTTCCGTATTAATGGGCGTATTTCGGGGAAGTTTGATCATGCATTGATCCATGCAAATCCGGCCAACTATAGGCGCCCTTTCTCCGTTTACAAGTACCTCTTGTCCTTGTAACTTGCGGATCCAGCCATCTGCATATCCAATAGGAAGCGTGGCTATCCACTCATTTCCAGTAGCGGTATACGTTGCTCCATAACTAACACTCTCGCCTTTCTTCAACTCTTTCACATTTACGATTCTTGTTTTTAAAGATAAAGCCGGACGAAGAGGAAAAGGCAATAATTCTTTCATTTCTACTGAGGGAGTTAGCCCGTACATAGCAATCCCCATTCTTACCGAGTTGAATGTGGCTTCTGGAAACCTTAATGAAGCTGCACTATTGGAGGCATGAACCAACTTAGGTTTTGTTTTCAGCCAGGACAGCATTTCTTGAAAAACTCCCAGCTGTTTGTGGTAGTAGTTTTCATTAAGGCTATCTGCCGTGGAAAAGTGTGTATAAATTCCTTCGAAGACAAAACGCGAATCCTCAAGTAAGCTTCCTTCAATAGCCTCTAGCTCCACCCTATTTCTAATTCCAAGTCGTCCCATTCCACTATCACATTTCACATGAACATATAAAACATCTTCACCTTGAAGATACGGCTTCGCTCGCTGTATCCAATCATCTTGAAAAATAGTGAGCGTAATTCGTTCCACAGACGCAATCTTTACGCTTTCCGGTCTCGTCGCCCCTAATACAAGAATGGGTGCTGAAATTCCTTTCTTCCTTAGTGCCAAGGCTTCATCCAAAAAAGCAACAGCTAAATAGTCAGCACCAGCGTAAAGAGCCGTCTTTGCAACTTCAACATCACCATGGCCATACGCATTCGCCTTCACAACTGCAAATAATTTTGTTTGCGCTGATAGATGTTTCTTCAGATTTATAATGTTTTCATAAATATGATCTAAATTAACTTCTGCCCAGGTATCTCTGTAGAATTCCATCTTTTCCAACTGTAACCCTTCTTTCTAAAAAAAACGCCGCAGATCGATGACCTAATTATTACCCATCAATCAAAGAACTAACTATATACGTCAAACCCAAAGTTGCAACAACATTCAAGCACGTTTTTTATTTTTCTTTGCTTGTAAATAGTATAGTCAAAAAACGAAACCATGAAAAGTTTCCTTCTCTATTGTGACAGAATTATACGCTAACTTTCATTCAAAACGCCACCATTTATCATGAAGGATTAATCCGGTAACACGCTCAACTCACCTAATCACAATGGTGGCGGTGCGGGGCCGGAATTTCGGATGCTTTCTAAGGGAAAATCAGTACACCTGCTAAGTAGATTAACGACATTAGTAAGTCGCGAAGCCTAAGTCCCCATGTCCTCAAACAAAAAGGTTCTCAGCTCAGAAGGCATCCGATGCCTCGAGCTGAGAACCAACTTCATTATTTTTCTGAAGTCCCATCAACCGTTCTCGCAATATCCAATAATTCTTCTTTCTCCATATCTTTCGAGGCAAGCGTATAATCTACCCCATCATACGTCCAAGTAACACTGTTCGAAGTGGCAGCCCCTACTGTAAACCCAAGATCAACTGGTTCTCCATTCACAGATGTTGCCACAAGTGAAGTTTCTACTACCTCTGCTTTTTCTTGAATCAATGTAAAGCTCTTGTCACCTTCATACGTAAGAATAACTCGCTTCCCATTTTCTGTTGTAATTTCTTGTTCATCAATCAGACTTGCACCTTGGGCTTCATTCGGGTATTTTACAGCAAATGCTTCATCTTTCACTTCATTCATAACAGGTACTTCTAGTTTTGCACGTGTCATGTTCTTTTGCATGTCGAACGCATCTTTATCGAATGCAGCATCGAACTTCACTTTAGAGAATTCAACCGTTACAAGTGAATTATGATCCGCATCCATCACTTTCACACTAACAGGCGATAGATCTTTTTTATTGATAGTAATTTCTTGATATGGCAGCATTTTATTATTTTGATAACGTGTTTTTGTTTCAAACACGTAATGATCGTCCGTGGCTGTGAATTTTGCACTTTTATCTTCAATAATATCCTTCACCAACGACTCATATAAATAGGCTTGACTGCTATTTTCTGGCCATTCGCTTTGAAATTTAAAGCTTTTATTCAACGCAGGCGTCAACACATACACTCCATCATTGTTACGGAGAATCATTTGACTTTGTTCTTTCGCGGAATTCTTCAAGCTCACTCTGTAAAAATCAGGATTCTTGTGCCAAATTTCGACATCATAACTTTGAGGATCTGTCCCCATTTGTAAAGTCATCTTAGCCTGGGCTTTGTATCCCTTCATTCCTTCGACCTTGTCATTTAACGAACTGACCACATCTCCTTGTGACTTTTGTCCGCAGGCAGAAAGAACAAGCAAAAGCATGATCCCTGCAAAAAGCATTACGATCTTCTTCATCTTTTCAACCCCTTTTTGTCATTTGAACGTAAAAGGGAGAGGAAAAGGCAGGATCCAGTCATTGAGGTCTATGCATATCTCGGTAGTTGATGTATGATTTCTGGTTGCTTCAACATGTTTGCTTATCGCTAAACAGCTTTTATGAAAAACTGATTCGAGAGTACCTTTCCTGCAATGTACCTTTTACCGGGCCTTGTCTCCCTATAGCACTATGAATATATGAGACAACCCCGATGAATATGACCCGTCTGATAAGAAAAGCGAAAGCATCTTAGCACCAAAACCCATTTTATACATCCATCTTAGCTACCTATCTTTCTTCGATGATAACCGTAGCTGCAGCATATTCTCGACTATGCGTGATGGAAAGATGAACCCCCGCTGCGTATGGCCGAATAATTTCTGGCTTACCCAATTCATTGGGTTTTACTTCAATATCTAAGAATGACAGACTTCTCCCAATTCCTGTGCCTTCTGCTTTAGAAAAGGCCTCTTTTGCAGCAAACCGACCCGCAACAAACTCGACTCCTCTACGATCATTCAGACTAAAAAAGGTCTTCCGCTCCTCTACTGTTAAAATTCTTTCAATAAATTTCGGCTGCCGTTCAAGTAGTTTTTGAATTCTTTGTAATTCCACAATATCCATTCCGATTCCTTTAATCACTTCTAACTCTCCTTCTATCCTGAATCCAAATTCATATATTTTAAAAGTGATACACAGGAATTACCTTTGATTTCGCCAATATATATATTATTGCCAGTATCTATCCCTCATTCTAAGACAAACCCATACTTATCTGGTTTAATGGTCGTATAAGACTCGAAAAAATTAAGGACGGTGAACCATGTTTACTCGAACAGAAAGTTTCCGACAATATCTTTCTTATTATCCACTCGTCTCCATCTTAATAGCCTTTACTATTTTCTTATTTTTCTTAGGATTATTACCCATACTGCCTGAAGGTTTTTTGTTTGAAAAAGGTCAAGGTGTGAACCTGTATATCTCCTCTGGTGAATGGTGGCGCTTGGTTACGCCGATTTTTTTACACAGTTCATTTTCGCATTTATTGTTCAACTGCTTTGCACTCGCCATCTTTGGTCCTCCCCTCGAACGATTGCTGGGCAGTCTTACATTTACGGTCTTTTTTCTTATCACAGGTATTTCAGCAAATATTATTACCTTTATCCTGCAGCCGCCTACCTATATCCATGTAGGGGCAAGCGGAGCGATCTTTGGCTTGCTTGGCTTTTATTTATATCTCGTTTTATTCCAAAAAAATCGGTTACCAACACAAGAGGTTAAAATGATTTATACGCTAATCGGTGTAGGCGTGTTGATGACATTCATCCAACCGAACATAAACATTACTGGTCATCTCTCTGGACTTGCTGCCGGTGTGCTCCTTGCATCTTTATTTATCCAAAATAGACTTAAGCGCTAGTGTTGTTCCATTAAAAAAAGCAAAGGCCTAGCCTCCGCTTTTTGCACGGAAAAGGCGGCGGGGCTTCGTATAACCAGCTCCGCACCGCCACCTCCATTAGGTGATGCATTTTTAGAACCTGAACCTTTTTCATCGTTAGGCTTTAGATCAGATGCTCATGGATGTTTTTTATGTTCGCTATAAGAAAACCAATCTTTCATGAATTCAGCATCTTTTTGTTCTAAGTCAACGAGCTTCCCTTCCCGAGGTCCTGCTCCTGATTTCACGGTAGCAACAATCGTGGACAATTGCTTTCTTCTTTGAAAATAGCTCACTCGTCGGTCGAATACTTGCAGTCGACTCTTTTGAAAAATATACGTTTGTTTAGATACAATTCTGGTTCGTAATTGCAATTGGTTTCCATTAATATTCCAGCCGGCTTCTCTGAACTTTAAATAAGCCCAGACAGCAGCTATAGGAATAAGAGCGAAAGACGCTAATCCCCAAGGCCAAAGAATCCATGATGCAGCAGCAACAATGGGAATGATAATAAATAATTGCCTAAAGAAATAACGGATATAGGATCGTTTCGGTAATCCCTTCAATTCCGTCTGTAGCTCATATCCGGGTACGAACTGATTTATTTTTTCTTTTAGCTGTTCTTTTTTCACAAGCGGAAAAAGCAAAATGTTAACTGTATCCTTATCTGATGCTGAACCGCCTGCATATTCAAGGTACACACTTGCATACCCGAGCGGTTGCCTGATTAAATTCTCAGCGATTTTGATCCCTTGAATTTTTTTCAACGGAATCGTTAATTGTCTTTTTTCTAATAATCCACGAGAAATAATTAATTCTTCTCCTACCTTTTCAGCTGTAAAATAGGCATACATTAAGACAATTCTTGCTGTAGCAACAAGATAGGCTACTATGAAAAGCAAGAGCACCATAAGGATCATTAAAAGAATACCCGATTGAATGAATCGTTGTGCTTCAGCTGATATTTTTTTAAAAGGAATTAATTCATCAAATTGCGAAAGAAATGCTGCCGCACCGGAGAGAACGACCCCAATCCCACCTGATGTAGCCGCCATTAAAAACAGCTGAGGAAAAGTTTGTTTAAATACAACAGATGCTGAATCTGCCTCATCCTCTTTGGCTAATTCCTTCCCAGTGTCTGCCTCATTGACACGATCACTGTCCAGCTTCCTTTTCCCTGCTTTTTTCACTTCATTAAAAATGGCGATAATTTCGTTTGATTCTTGCTTTGTAATGGCAGTTAATTCTGCTTCCGGCTTCCCCCCATTTGACCCAGCTGTTTCTATCTTAATCTGAGCTAGACCAAATATTCTTTGTAGGATTCCTTCTGAAACATCAATACTATGTATCCGTTCAAAGCGAATATATCGTTTTTTTCTTACAAACACACCGGATTCAATTCTAAGTTCACCATCTTCTACCCAATATGTAAGCCTAAGCCAGGAAAGAAAAGAAAAGAAGATGAGAAAAAAGAAGATCACACCAAAAATAATGAATTGTATACCTTTACCGCTGCTGCCTCCCAGAAATAAGAGGACAACTAACGGGATAATTGCTTCCTTCAACGTTTGCAAGATACCAGACAAAACTGCAACAGGATGAAGTCGTTTAGGTTCAAACATCGTCTTCCTCCACACTGGCCATTTTTGATATATAAAAGCGCAACTCATCAGCTTCAGTAAGTTCCAAAGCTGGTATCTCATGGGTCGTTGCGGCCGTAGAAATTTCTACAGAAGCCAGTTGATATTTCCGGAGCAGTGGTCCTTGGTTTGTCTCAACATGCTGAACTCTAATCATAGGCACCAATGTCCGCTTAATAATAAATAAACCGCTCTGGATTTCTATCTCTTTCTCCCGAACATCATATCGCCAACGCTTCCATTTCATTGACGGAAAAAGAAAGACCGATATGTACGTCACAGCTGCCGAGATTAGTCCAGCTGCTCCTATCGCCCAATAGGGCCAATCAAAAAGAATAGTCACAACAAGTATTGCGATGGTTATAACCCAACAAATTGCTGCATTTATTGCGCCGCTGACACGCCAAACCTTTAGCGCTTTACTTGAAATCCGGTTTCTTGGCTCCACACAACCGCTCCTTTCCTTCACTAAACTCCTATAATCAGTATACTATATAAAATATTTCCAGAATATAAAAAAGAGGATATCCCACAAGGTTCTGACCACAGATTTCACACAGTTAATCGTGTTACATACACGAATTTGAGCTGTATATAGCTGTTGTGGGGTCAGACCATTTTGTTAGGGACATCCTCATTTATTACATATTATTTATTTAGTTTTTCTCTTTTGTTATAGCTGTTATTGCTACGGTTGCTGCTTCCGCTAGGTTTACGGCTGTCTCTGCGTTTAGCACCGCTATAATCTTTTCTACCTGTTGAAGGTCCGCGACCATTACGTTGTTGTCTGCCATTAGATCCAGACTTATTATATCCGCCACGTTTCGATGTAAGTGGTGCTTCATCTGTCAATTTAACAGGAGTTGCATCCGGTTCTTTAGTTAGTGATTTTAACGCTGCTGCAACAAGATCAGCTGCACTGTATTTTTGAAGCATTTCTTCAGCTTGCCCTAGGTATAGAGACAAGTCTTCATTTTCTACAGTATTCACGATTCTTTCTGTTACTGCTTTTTGTTGTCCTTCCAACGCTTCCGTTAAAGTTGGAGTTTTCATTTTCTCCATACGTTTTTTCGTTGTATGTTCAACAGCAGCCAATTGACCTCTTTCTCTCGGTGTCACAAATGTAATCGCCTCACCATGTTTCCCTGCACGACCAGTACGTCCAATACGGTGAACATAGCTTTCTGGATCTTGAGGAATATCAAAGTTATATACATGTGTTACGCCTGAAATATCAAGTCCACGCGCCGCTACGTCTGTTGCAACAAGTACATCTATGTTGCCCTCTTTAAACTTCTTAAGAACCGACAAACGTTTTGCTTGGCTTAAGTCCCCGTGAATTCCTTCAGCAGAATAGCCACGGACATTCAATGCAGAAGAAAGCTCATCAACACGGCGTTTTGTACGTCCGAATACGATAGCAAGTTCTGGAGTTTGTATATCTAATAAACGAGCTAATGTATCAAATTTTTCGTTCTCTCTTAGCTCAACATAATATTGATCAATAAGAGATACAGTCATTTCTTTTGCTTTAACACGTACAAGAGTCGGATCCTTCATGAAGCGTTCTGCAATTTTGCGAATAGGATCTGGCATAGTAGCAGAAAACAGCAAAGTTTGTCTTTCACCTGGTACATTTGAAAGAATAGATTCGATATCCTCAATGAAACCCATGTTCAACATTTCATCCGCTTCATCCAATACCACAGTGTGAACGTTGCCCAATTTAATATTTTTACGTTTAATATGATCTAATAAACGACCTGGTGTACCAACGATAATATGTGGGTTTTTCTTTAATGCACGAATTTGACGATCAATATCTTGTCCGCCGTATACCGCCATTACGCGAGTGCGTTTTCCGTATCCAAGCTTGAATAATTCTTCAGAAACCTGAATAGCAAGCTCACGTGTTGGTGCGATTACGATTCCTTGTACGTTATCATCTTGAAGATCAATATTCTCAATTAACGGGATACCAAATGCGGCTGTTTTACCTGTTCCAGTTTGAGCTTGACCAATAATATCTTTCCCTTCTAATGCCAAAGGAATGGTTTGTGCTTGAATCGGACTCGCCTCTTCAAACCCCATTTTTTCGATTGATTTCATAGAAGTTCTGTCTAAACCTAATTCACTAAATAATGTCAAAATATTCGTACTCCTTTATAATTCATATATTCGTCAACATCCAAAATGGCTTGTGACGTCTAAATTGGGTCATTTGACCACAATTCACCAACTACGAGCTGGTTCTTGTTTATTATTTATCGTTTAAGAAAAGTTTTCTCAATGATCACCTAAAATACTTGCGTTTTTTAAATCCGAACTCCATTATAATAAATAAAAAGTCCCGAACAAAAGTCAAGCCTTGCGCAAATACTGATCTAGCGCTGGGTCCAGGAAATCTTTTTACAAAACATGTACCAAGAATGAAATTCAAAAATGGAAAGATCAAAGTAGCATACAAATTCGCATGTTTATTCAGGTGAGGGCTGCTGCATCTTTTTTCCTATGAGACAGGAGCCTACATAAAAGAAAAACTGTTTTGGACTTCAAGGATGAAATCCAAAGACAAAGCTGCAATTATGCCATAGTTTATGAATAGCCATCATGTAATTATCCAAAATGATTGCATATCAAATCCTATAGAATAAAACAAAACTTGACTTAAGCCAAGCTTCCCATAAAAAAACAGGCCCTTATGCGTTTGGGGAATGCGGAGTGGAAAGGAACCACAAGGATCATTTCTGGCAAGAGGGGTAGGAGATAATTAGAATCTCCCATCTATCATGTCATGAGCTTATGGAGCCAGCTACAGATAGCTGGACCTTCCTATTAGCAATTTAAGCTGCAAAGTGAGACAGCTTTTTATATTATTCAAGACGCGTGGCCTATTTAATCTGAAAGTACAAGATCTTCACCAAGTGAAGAATGAAATAACGTTTGTTTCTTAAAGAAACGATAAACAATCTTTGGATTAGTTATAGTATATACCATCTTCAACTTCCAAAGACATTTAAACTCATAATACATGTTACCATTTTCAGGTCGTTATTGCAATAAAGGAATCTAAAACTCAAACGAAATAGGCCGATTGAAAGAGGTGTTTTTATAGGTTTTTTACCATTAACCTCCAAACTATTTATACCTTTGTGACGTTAGACACCTCGTAACTCATAACTCGAGTGGCTAAGTTTATTCGTCAAATACCAAATACATGAAATAACTTAGTCATTAAAATAAGCCGATAAAATCTCCATAAACGGAAATTCACCGACTTATTACAGATTTCAATTTTGTAGAGCTTGAACAATTTCTTCTAATTTCATCCCTCTTGAGGCTTTTACTAGGATTAAATCATTTAGAGACGTACGTTGCTTTAAATCAGCAATTAACGCGGATTTATCATCATATGAAAACACTCGTTCTTCCGGAAAAGATTGCCGAGCTCCTTCAGCTATAAAATGACCAAGCGAACCATATGTAAAGACTGCATTGATCTTGTCTGGCTGAATGTTTTTACCAATATTCACATGATAATCTTCCTCTTGATTTCCGAGTTCTAACATGTCACCAAGGATGAGATATTTATTTTGGAATCCTGAAAGACTTTCAATCAGTTCAATCGCTGCCTTCATTGAGGTTGGACTTGCATTGTAGGCATCATTAATGATTTTTTCCCCTTTTGCTCCTTCAACCATTTCCATTCTCATATTGGTTAATCGGACCGATTCAAACCCTTTTCTGATATTAGCATCATTTACACGCAACAGTTTGGCTACAAGCATAGCGGCTAACGCATTTTGCACATTATGAAAACCAAGAACTGGAATTGTATATAGGTCTCCATTTATTTCAAAAGAAGTACTATTCTCGTTTTGAGTTATGGAGATGGGGTAAAGATCATTTTTGTTTTCTCTACCAAAGGATACAACGTGAAGATTCGTTAAGTCGCGTTCAATTCGATCACGTAATAATGGTTCATCTCCATGATAAATCAGCGTTCCACCATCTTTAAGACCTGAAACAATCTCAAGTTTAGCATTTGCAATTTCTTCTCTTGAACCGAGATCCAATAGATGAGACTCGCCAATATTCGTAATAATTGCCAAGTCTGGTTCTGCAAGTGTGGACAGAAATGCAATTTCACCACGGCTGCTCATGCCCATTTCAAGAACGGCCACTTCTGTGTCTTCATCCATCCCTAGAATGGTTAACGGAAGTCCAAGGTGATTATTAAAGTTTCCGCTTGTTTTATGAATGCGGTAGGTTGTTTGCAGTAAGGACGCTATCATATCTTTCGTGGTCGTTTTTCCATTACTCCCTGTTACGCCAATTACTTTACAATTTAGTTGCTTTCGATACGCCCTGGCTAGTTTCTGTAATGCTTTTTCTGTATTCTCTACAAGGATGACCGGAAGTCCGGCTGGCAGTTCCCCCGCATCCTTTTGCCACAAAGAAGCAGCTGCCCCCTGCGAAACGGCCTTTTCTACATATTGATGTCCATCAACATGTTCGCCACTAAGGGGGATGAACATGTTGTTAAACTCAATATTTCTAGAATCAATCGAAACTCCTGCCACTATAATGGATTCAAAATCTGTAATGTTATTCAATCCATCGACCATTTCATGGATTTGCTTTAACGTTTTTTTCAACATCATGTTCCTCCTAGGGGTTTTAGAAAATTGCAGCTTATCCCTTATCACCAAGCTATTTCAGTAAGGAAAACGACAGCCATTCGGTTGTCGTTTCCACTTCTAGGCTGCAAAGCATCCCATTAAAAGCTATATTTAATCTTCTGCTTTTCTTCATAACGTTCTTGCGCCAAATTCACTAATGTCTCGATTAATTGAGGATATTCGACTCCTGTATGTTTCCATAATAAAGGAAACATGCTAAATGGAGTAAAGCCAGGCATCGTATTTACTTCATTAATATATGCCTTTCCTTCTTTCGTTAAGAAGAAGTCAGCACGAACCAATCCGGAACAATCAAGAGATTTGAAGGATGTAATAGCCATTTCACTTAAAGACTGATAGTCCGTTTCGGAAATCTCTGCGGGGATGACCATCGCGGTATCTCCATCTTCATATTTTGCTTTATAATCATAGAAGTCTTTTTTTGCAATAATTTCGCCAGCTACCGAACACTTAGGGCGATCATTGCCGAGAACGCCAATTTCAATTTCACGAGCAACGATTCCTTCTTCAACAATGATTTTTCGGTCAAATAGGAATGCTTCAACAAACGCAGCTGCGAGCTCTTCCCTATTCACACATTTACTAATTCCAACACTTGATCCGAGATTCGCTGGCTTAACAAAGCATGGATAGCCTAATTCAGCTTCAATTTTGCCATAGGCGCGGTCCTTATCCGTTTCCCACTCTGAACGAATAAACCATGTATATTTAACTTGTGGTAGTCCTGCTTGGGCAAAAATATTCTTCATAATTACTTTGTCCATGCCAGCAGACGAAGCTAGAACTCCATTTCCTACATAAGGTACATTTACTAATTCCAGCACCCCTTGAACTGTACCATCTTCTCCATTCGGACCATGAAGGAGAGGGAAAAGACAATCGAACCCTTCATCTCCATCCTCTTTGGAAACTTGCCCTGTAGAACGAATTGCTAAAGGTGACATGGCATCTTTAGCTGATAATATAAGACTTTTCACGCTCTCAACCGGTCCGGTCAACTGAGGCCCTTTTACCCAAACCCCTTCTTTCGTTATGTATATCGGATATATATCGAACTTCTCTAAATCTAATGCTTTAATGACCGCTAAAGCCGTCTGCAACGAAACGTCATGCTCAGCAGACTTTCCGCCATAAAGCAGTCCAAGTTTTGTTTTCATTTTCATTAAACCTCCAGTACTCTTTTCACTTTATCCCGCATTAACGGGCAGTAAGATCCCAACCTCAAGGCTTAGATGTATCGAAGAAGCCTGGGTGGGGGATGAAGAAAACCCCCACTGATTGAAGTTTTACTTTATTATTGTACCACCTTCATCTTCAGTTAAAAATGAAAAAGAAGTGCTGTTTGATAACTTACCTAAACATACCAATAATTCTACCGCACATACCTTACATCTTATGTAGCAATAGCACGGACTACACCATGAATTATCGTGTTTTACTTAAATGCCCCACATACAAAATGGGACTGACTAAAAGCTCAGTCATTCTCACTTTATCCGATGTATCAAGATGAAAATCATCAAACATGGAATATTTACTTCAGCAAAATAAGATCGTTTAGTTAAGAATAACGCTCCATTCTTTAGTCTTTCGATGTAAAACAATTAACGCTTTTGGCCGATGATCCTTCAAATCATTAAATCCGTCCATCATATCATCCATATTTACATAGTCGCCAATGATCCAACCCGGAATTTCTATTTTGGTCCTCGAATGCTGAATATCCTGAAGGGAAAAGACAACACCCTCAGCCGTTAGCGGGATGAGCCTTTGAAGCACATCAAAAGGAATTTCTGGGTACTCCCTTTTTTTCTTTAATCCAAACCAATTTCTTTCGGCACGTAATGTCTCCAGTTTCAACATAAGTGCATTGCCAAATATTTGAGTTAATGCATCTTGGCTTCGAAAATAAACCTTATTGAACCACCCATCATCATGCGCAAGATAAACAAATTGATTATTCAACTTTCCGAAAAATGGTGGACGTAAATGAGTTTTACAATGGCCAACATACAAAAGTTCAGCAATTTCTTGACCATTTAATTCATCAAGCCCTGCTTCCTCTTCAAAATCAATCCAGCAAAAATCACCATACCCATATACATGATCTTTCAGGAGTTTTTCAACATCTCCATTCGGAACAAATTCCAATAGCGTATTCATGTTAAACTCCCCATCATCATATCCATGTTTCAACAATAAAAGATTAGGTAAGGGGCCTTCATACGAATAAACAAATTCCCGAAACGTCATGCCGGAGAAAATCACAAATCGCTCAGAAGCATGCAAGTGTATATATAGGACGTCTCTTATCTCATTTTTCATAATACCAATACCCTCCACAACAGTTATTGGTGATAAAGTGAAACTTCAATCAGTGAAGGGTTCCTCATCCTCACTGATTGTTCGTTGAACCAATCATCGGGCATTTACGGGCAGATGATCTCCCACTTACTCTACTGGGATTCCCTAAAAGCCTTGAAGCGGGAGTCATGTTGCTCGTTAATGCGGGATAAAACTGGTGAAATTATCATCCATCATCACTATTATCATTTTACCAAATCATTTAAAATAATGTGACAAAACCTCCAAGTTACTTATAATTCTTCATTATTTTGAGGGAGATCTTTCTCTTTATAAAGAGTGAATGAAAAAATAGATTCATCCATAATAAAAAACAGCTATTGGATTTTACCCCTTTAGCTGTCTTTTTTGTGAAAAAGGGGCGAGGCTTCGCAAAGTCAGCTCCGCACCGCCACCTTCAAAAGATTATACAGTTTGAGAACCTAAACCTTTTCATCGTTTTCGTTTTAGTCAGGCGCTCATGGATGTTTTTATCAAAAATTATGACACTTTTTCAGGATTAAAATTACCTTCCCATTTAGAGATAACAATCGCTGCAAGAGAGTTCCCAATAACATTTACCACTGTACGACCCATATCAAGAATACGGTCGATCCCAGCTATAAACGCCAATCCTTCGATAGGAATTCCAACTGTGCCTAATGTAGCTAATAGAACAACGAAAGAGACTCCTGGTACACCAGCAATACCTTTAGATGTGACCATCAATACTAGCATTAACGAAATTTGATCAGCAATACTCATATCAATGCCATACATTTGAGCAATGAAGATAGCAGCTAACGCTTGATAAAGAGTGGAACCGTCAAGGTTAAAGGAATAACCAGTCGGTATGACAAAAGAAGCAATATGCCTAGGACATCCCGCCTTTTCCACTTTTTCCATAATTCTCGGAAGGACAGCCTCAGAGCTTGCTGTTGAAAAAGCTAATATAAGCTCCTCTTTGATTAGTTTAATTAATTTAAAAAGACTATAACCGACTAATTTCGCGATAATTCCCAAGACCACGATCACAAAGAAAATCATCGTTCCATATACTGAAATTACTAACTTCCCTAGCGGGATAAGGGAAGCCAATCCAAACTTAGCAACCGTGACACCAATCAAGGCAAACACTCCAAAAGGAGCAAACCTCATAATTTGATTCGTAACATAAAACATCGCATCTGCTGTTCCTTGAAAGAATGCCAAAACCGGCTTCCCTCTTTCTCCGATCGCATTAATCCCTAGACCAAATGCCAGAGAAAAGAAAATAATGGCTAGCATGTCCCCTTCAGCAACTGCAGCAATCGGATTCGTTGGTACAATGTTCACAATCGTATCGATTAGTGATTCGCTTTCCTTCGACTCTGCTGTATCAACATAACTGCCGATATCCGTTTGATCAAGTTCCCCCATATTCACTCCAGCGCCTGGCTGCAGTACATTTGCCGCAATGATTCCGACTATAATTGCAATTGTCGTCACAATTTCAAAGTACAAAATCGTCTTACCACCAATTTTCCCAAGCTGTTTGATATCACCAACACCTGCAACTGCGACAATAATACTGGCTACAATAATCGGTACGACAATCATTTTAATTAAACGAAGAAATATATCGCCAATCGGCTGTAAATAAGACGCAATCGTTGGACTACCATAAAAGATCGCCCCCACGATAATCCCTAGAACCAGACCAATTAATATTTGGCTAGCTAAGCTTATTTTTTTCATCTAACATCCTCACCTTCTGTAAATTTTTTGCTAAAAAAGCAAATGTCTCGGTAAGGGAAACAAGATAGAAGGTTTCACGCAATAAAAAAAGACACTACGGGTGTCTTTGCGCGTGAACAATTTACATTTTGTTCCCTCTAAGACGCTGACGAGGTTAGCTGTCGGGTTAGGACCTGGAAACACATGCCCCTTCATAAGAATTCACCCCAAGCGGTACAGGACCACGAAATTGGTTCCCCCGTTCTATTAAGATTAAGCGGAAATAACATTATATTAAAATATTATATTAAAAACCCAAAGCTGTAAATATATTTTTCATACTACGGGTAGGAAATTTACCCCAGTACAGTCTCGCACACGCTTTACAAACTTATTTTTGCCAAAGAAAGGAATGCTTTTCATTATTCACACGGGATCACATATCCACGTGAACGATAAATAGCATGGCTTTAGCTCAATTATTTTTCTAACAGTCCAATTAAAAAGAAACGAAGTTTTTGACGTTTAGATAGTTCATTAAATGCTGTAATTGTCACTTTTTCAGTTTGAAGAGGCGTGATAAATGCAGGCTTTTTATAAGGAATGCTTTTCGAATCCTTTAAAAGGATATTCCCTAATTCAAGTCCATCTTTCACTTCCTGAATTCCAGCAAATTCGAGGCCCGTTGTAATCACTTGCTTTGTGACAATACCGTTTCCATTCAGCCTGTAAACAGATGGTTTTTTTTCTAATTGAATCGCTGCTTTTGGCAAAGAAAGTACACCCTTCGCTTCCGCAGTCACCACAGACAATTTCACTTTAGAACCAATCATTATAGATTCGGGTTCTTCTTGCATAGTCGCTTGAAAAGCATATTTACTCGGAGTTTCAACAGTTGGCTCTGTTTCTGGAAACGGCTGAATTGCGGATATTGTTCCATTAATTTTCTTTTTTCCACTCGATTGTTTCGCAATAATTTTCATGCCAGGTTCTGCTTTTTTTGCCTGTTGTTCATTAAGAGAGCCTTCAATCGCTAACGTATTTGAAGCAATTGTTATAATTGGAGACTTCAGTTGTTTATTTACTTTCTTCACAATTCCTTCTGTTTCACTTGCCGTCATTGCCGTATCGCCATGTTCATCCAAATAGTTTAACTGGCTTTCATAAGCCCGTATTTTCTCTTCAAGTTTCTTCTTCTCTAATTCTTGTTTATAGATCTCCTGTTGAATTGAACTTATGATCATCGCAGAAGAATCAAGATCATCTAAAGGGAGTCCTGCCTCTTTTGCTACTTCTCTTTCTTTAGCAGATGGTGCCTCTGGAATGGTATCCTGATAACTGGATAACTCATCAATATATTCTTCGATCCCCGCTATTTCGCCCTCATAACGGTTCTTCTCTGTTTCAAGCTCGCCCTTTACCTGATCCAGTTTAGGTGTTATGTATTCAAATAAAGGCGTGCCTGCCGTTACTTCATCTCCCTCTTTTACAAGGAATTTTTGAAATTCTTTATCTTGGTCATTATAATAATAGTTGTACTCTTCCAATGGTTTAATTACCGCATCTGTTTCAAATCTTTCTATAATATCGGCTTTCTTAACTTCAGTCCACTCTCCGGCTAATAAAGTCCGAGCCACCTTACTATCTTTTTTCTCAATTAAAAAAAAGTTCAAAGCAATGAAACCCGTTGCAAGTACGGCTAGTGTACCAATTTTCCATTTATTCATATAGCCCTACCTCCCTTATAAAAACACACGAACATCGATATAAGCCAAAAATGCGGCTACAAACCAAGATGCCAGGTAAAACACACAAATCATAATAAGTAGTATGTATTTATTTTTCTCAGTCAACTCTCGTAAGTAGTAATAGATGATTCCGATAATCGCCATCTGAAATAAACTAATTTCCCCAAAAAAGTGAATAAAGTATTCATTTGAGAGGATAGATTGACTAATCACTCCTAATGAAAATGGATTAGCACTTTGGTTTAAATCCATCTGCAAAAGAAATGGTATGTATACTACCTTTTCTAGCAAGTGCAAAGCAAAGGCAATCATTTGAACAGCTGCAACTTTCTTAAATGGGATATCTAAAATAACCCAAAAAACAACAGCAGCCAACACAACATAAAAGGTTGGGTACAGAAGGCCTGCCAGCAGTTTCCCTGCTATAACAAGTAGTTTCCCTGCTTCATATTCACTTTCTCCAAGCTTGGTTATTTCCTTTGACATAGATTCAGACCCTATTCCATAATAGGCTTCCAGAAGAAAGATAACGAAACTACATAGATACACCAACAGTAGCTTAGTACCGAATCCGGTTATTCCTTCTGCCTGTTCTAATTGGTATCTGTTTGTTCTCGGCTGAAACAGGCCCTTTAATATTTGAACTTGATAGGTCATATTCGCTCCCCCGTGCAAAAGTAAAATGTATTTATCCTCTATTCTATCTCATTTTGAAAGATATTGAGGAATAATGACATAAAGTGATGATAAAATAGGTACATACACCTAGTTGCTATATTTTCTTCTTCCATAGCTCAACATTTAATTATAGATTTCTAACAATTTTTCTACCCATACCACAAATAACTTAATAGACCCAGCGATAATTAATTGTTATTTTATCTAGTATACATACCCTCCGACCTATTCGGTTAATCCCCAAATAGCCATTCAGTCACTTTTAGAATTATTATACCTAAAGAAACCCCGAATCATATGCATTTCAATGATCTGCTCTCGGGGTTTCTTTGTATAGTTTTCTCAATATTATCTTGGCTATCTTATGATAGGTCGTAAACGTATCGCAAATCGTCTTTTAGACCAAATCAGTAACCGATTATTTTGTAAAGCTTACAGGAAACTGAATGATGGACAAACTAGTGAATAGCGACAATTTTCATATATAGTGAAGATCGTGACATAACATATGATTACCCAAGGAAGTGCCAGGCGTATTCGAAATCACTGTAGCATAGCTGGTTCTATCTATCTCATTAACAAGTTCTTTTATTGGCAATGTTGCAAAAAATCCATCGACAGCTTCATCTATAACAACCTCATCATTCGGTCAATTATAAGCATGATCTAGAATTCCAGCGATTTCAATTTAATACTTCCCCACAACTCATTTAAGAAAAGGCCTGATCAATCGCCTGTCCAAAATCTACTTCCTTATTCTTCACATATCGTTTTGTCATATTTAAATCCTTGTGACCCGCCAACTTCGATACTGTCTGTAACTCCACCCCGTTATCTATCAGTTGCTGACAGAAAGTATGTCGGAGCTTATGTGGATTAACATGATACTTTTTTAACATATATTGCACAGATCGTGGAGTGATTCGCTGCCCATAGCTGGATAAAAAAAGCGGTCCTCTAAGACCTTTATTTTCACCTAAAAAATAACCTATATGCTGAATTGCTTCTTGAGACAACGGTACAATTCTATCTACTTCATTCTTCGAATTACGAACGACTATCGCTTTCTTTTCATCCTTCTCCACAAGATCACTATCATTTAGATCACATAACTCAGAAACCCGGACGCCAGTATGAAGCATGATATATACCATTGCAGTGTTCCTTAAATTCCCATCCGCCTCCACCTCTTTTAATAAGGTCTTTTGTTCCTGCAACGTCAAAACGTCAGGAATATCGTTTTTTTGCTCATTAATTTTCCGGTCTATATTCTTCATCAAAGAGGACTGACCAAGATATTTACAATACACTTTCAAGGCCATATAATGTTTCTCTATCGTCCCTGCGCTTCGTTGGTTAGTTTCTAAATGATCTAGATAAGCCTGAATAACATCTTCACTCAAGTGCCCTCCAAAGTCCTTTTCTGCCCACTCAAAAAATTGGGTGAGCACACCTGAATAAGTCTTAACTGTATTTTCCGATTTCTTTTGTTTTTTCAACCACTCGGTAAAGGAGTGAAATGTCATTTCTTGGTCAAATGCTTCATTATGACGTTCCAACGTAAATTCATTCCTCCAGTGAAAATTCAGAAGTTTAACTAATTTTAACACAAGTTTACTTTTAATACGAAATCAGTTCACCGCCAAATGTCTTCTTTCTCCCAAAACGACTGATAATCTCTTTAACATTTTTACTCTGTTAAGGGATGTTCAAAAGTCCGGTAAAAAAGCTTGTGAATTGTATCAAAGCGCATTTTTGGCCTTCTGTTAAAATCACGCACGCCCTGTGCCGCAACAGAGAAGGTAGCATATCCTATACAAGTCCGGTCCTCAACGTTCCTGTATATGCAAAAGGTCTGAGACGATCCCTCGCAGAACTTCTCGGCTCTTTTATCTACCTTTTTGAACACGCACTATTATTGATTTCACTTCTAATATCGAAAAAGAGACCAGCTATAAATAGCTGATCTCTCGAATTGCTTGGCAACGTCCTACTCTCACAGGGGGAAACCCCCAACTACCATCGGCGCTAAAGAGCTTAACTTCCGTGTTCGGAATGGGAACGGGTGTGACCTCTTTGCTATCGCCACCAAACAATAAAGGAATATCATTCCTTCAAAACTAGATAATAAGAAGGTTTTTTGCTTTTTCAAGAACAATAAGGTTAAGTCCTCGATCGATTAGTATCAGTCAGCTCCACATGTCGCCACGCTTCCACCTCTGACCTATCAACCTGATCATCTTTCAGGGATCTTACTAGCTTACGCTATGGGAAATCTCATCTTGAGGGGGGCTTCATGCTTAGATGCTTTCAGCATTTATCCCGTCCGCACGTAGCTACCCAGCGATGCTCTTGGCAGAACAACTGGTACACCAGCGGTGCGTCCATCCCGGTCCTCTCGTACTAAGGACAGCTCCTCTCAAATTTCCTGCGCCCACGACGGATAGGGACCGAACTGTCTCACGACGTTCTGAACCCAGCTCGCGTACCGCTTTAATGGGCGAACAGCCCAACCCTTGGGACCGACTACAGCCCCAGGATGCGATGAGCCGACATCGAGGTGCCAAACCTCCCCGTCGATGTGGACTCTTGGGGGAGATAAGCCTGTTATCCCCGGGGTAGCTTTTATCCGTTGAGCGATGGCCCTTCCATGCGGAACCACCGGATCACTAAGCCCGACTTTCGTCCCTGCTCGACTTGTAGGTCTCGCAGTCAAGCTCCCTTGTGCCTTTACACTCTACGAATGATTTCCAACCATTCTGAGGGAACCTTTGGGCGCCTCCGTTACATTTTAGGAGGCGACCGCCCCAGTCAAACTGCCCGCCTGACACTGTCTCCCGCCCCGATAAGGGGCGCGGGTTAGAATTTCAATACAGCCAGGGTAGTATCCCACCGACGCCTCGACCGAAGCTAGCGCTCCGGCTTCACAGGCTCCTACCTATCCTGTACAAGCTGTACCAAAATTCAATATCAGGCTGCAGTAAAGCTCCACGGGGTCTTTCCGTCCTGTCGCGGGTAACCTGCATCTTCACAGGTACTATAATTTCACCGAGTCTCTCGTTGAGACAGTGCCCAGATCGTTACGCCTTTCGTGCGGGTCGGAACTTACCCGACAAGGAATTTCGCTACCTTAGGACCGTTATAGTTACGGCCGCCGTTTACTGGGGCTTCAATTCAAAGCTTCGCCTTGCGGCTAACCTCTCCTCTTAACCTTCCAGCACCGGGCAGGCGTCAGCCCCTATACTTCGCCTTGCGGCTTCGCAGAGACCTGTGTTTTTGCTAAACAGTCGCCTGGGCCTATTCACTGCGGCTTTTCCGGGCTATTCACCCTAAAAAGCACCCCTTCTCCCGAAGTTACGGGGTCATTTTGCCGAGTTCCTTAACGAGAGTTCTCTCGCACACCTTAGGATTCTCTCCTCGCCTACCTGTGTCGGTTTGCGGTACGGGCACCCTACATCTCACTAGAGGCTTTTCTTGGCAGCGTGGAATCAGGAACTTCGGTACTATATTTCCCTCGCCATCACAGCTCCGCCTTAATGGAAACGGGATTTTCCTCGTTTCCGGCCTAACTGCTTGGACGCGCATATCCAACAGCGCGCTTACCCTATCCTTCTGCGTCCCCCCATCGCTCAAACGATGTATAGGTGGTACAGGAATATCAACCTGTTGTCCATCGCCTACGCTTTTCAGCCTCGGCTTAGGTCCCGACTAACCCTGAGCGGACGAGCCTTCCTCAGGAAACCTTAGGCATTCGGTGGAAGGGATTCTCACCCTTCTTTCGCTACTCATACCGGCATTCTCACTTCTAAGCGCTCCACCAGTCCTTCCGGTCTAGCTTCAACGCCCTTAGAACGCTCTCCTACCACGGATACCATACGGTATCCATCCACAGCTTCGGTGTTACGTTTAGCCCCGGTACATTTTCGGCGCAGAGTCACTCGACCAGTGAGCTATTACGCACTCTTTAAATGATGGCTGCTTCTGAGCCAACATCCTGGTTGTCTAAGCAACTCCACATCCTTTTCCACTTAACGTAAACTTGGGGACCTTAGCTGGTGGTCTGGGCTGTTTCCCTCTTGACTACGGATCTTATCACTCGCAGTCTGACTCCCGAGAATAAGTATTTGGCATTCGGAGTTTGACTGAATTCGGTAACCCGTTGGGGGCCCCTAGTCCAATCAGTGCTCTACCTCCAATACTCTCATCTCGAGGCTAGCCCTAAAGCTATTTCGGAGAGAACCAGCTATCTCCAGGTTCGATTGGAATTTCTCCGCTACCCACACCTCATCCCCGCACTTTTCAACGTACGTGGGTTCGGGCCTCCATTCAGTGTTACCTGAACTTCACCCTGGACATGGGTAGATCACCTGGTTTCGGGTCTACGACCTCATACTCATGCGCCCTATTCAGACTCGCTTTCGCTGCGGCTCCGTCTTATCAACTTAACCTTGCATGAAATCGTAACTCGCCGGTTCATTCTACAAAAGGCACGCTATCACCCATTAACGGGCTCTAACTACTTGTAGGCACACGGTTTCAGGATCTATTTCACTCCCCTTCCGGGGTGCTTTTCACCTTTCCCTCACGGTACTGGTTCACTATCGGTCACTAGGTAGTATTTAGCCTTGGGAGATGGTCCTCCCTGCTTCCGACGGGATTTCTCGTGTCCCGCCGTACTCAGGATCCACTCAGGAGGGAACGAAGTTTCAGCTACAGGGTTTTTACCTTCTTTGACGGATCTTTCCAGATCACTTCACTTACCCCGTTCCTTTGTAACTCCATGTTGAGTGTCCTACAACCCCAAGAGGCAAGCCTCTTGGTTTGGGCTATCTTCCGTTTCGCTCGCCGCTACTCAGGAAATCGCGTTTGCTTTCTCTTCCTCCGGGTACTTAGATGTTTCAGTTCCCCGGGTCTGCCTTCAGTACCCTATGTATTCAGGTAAAGATACTGTTCCATTACGAACAGTGGGTTTCCCCATTCGGAAATCTCCGGATCAAAGCTTACTTACAGCTCCCCGAAGCATATCGGTGTTAGTCCCGTCCTTCATCGGCTCCTAGTGCCAAGGCATCCACCGTGCGCCCTTTCTAACTTAACCATATGGTGGCTGATAAACGAAAAGTTTACCAAACAACCTAGTTGTTAAAAGGTCTTACTTGATGTCTTGAAAAATTAATGCAAAAATTTGCCTTCTATCTATTATCTAGTTTTCAAAGAACGATTCGGCAACGAATAAGCAAAAGACTAATCTGTTGCTTTCATGTACCACGAATGAATGAATTACTCATTCAAAACTGAACAAAACAAAAGCGCTCGTTATATTCCTTAGAAAGGAGGTGATCCAGCCGCACCTTCCGATACGGCTACCTTGTTACGACTTCACCCCAATCATCTGTCCCACCTTAGGCGGCTGGCTCCTTGCGGTTACCTCACCGACTTCGGGTGTTACAAACTCTCGTGGTGTGACGGGCGGTGTGTACAAGGCCCGGGAACGTATTCACCGTGGCATGCTGATCCACGATTACTAGCGATTCCGGCTTCATGTAGGCGAGTTGCAGCCTACAATCCGAACTGAGAATGGCTTTATGAGATTCGCTTACCCTCGCGGGTTTGCAGCTCTTTGTACCATCCATTGTAGCACGTGTGTAGCCCAGGTCATAAGGGGCATGATGATTTGACGTCATCCCCACCTTCCTCCGGTTTGTCACCGGCAGTCACCTTAGAGTGCCCAACTGAATGCTGGCAACTAAGATCAAGGGTTGCGCTCGTTGCGGGACTTAACCCAACATCTCACGACACGAGCTGACGACAACCATGCACCACCTGTCACTTTTGTCCCCGAAGGGAAGTTCCTATCTCTAGGAAGGGCAAAAGGATGTCAAGACCTGGTAAGGTTCTTCGCGTTGCTTCGAATTAAACCACATGCTCCACCGCTTGTGCGGGCCCCCGTCAATTCCTTTGAGTTTCAGCCTTGCGGCCGTACTCCCCAGGCGGAGTGCTTAATGCGTTAGCTGCAGCACTAAAGGGCGGAAACCCTCTAACACTTAGCACTCATCGTTTACGGCGTGGACTACCAGGGTATCTAATCCTGTTCGCTCCCCACGCTTTCGCGCCTCAGTGTCAGTTACAGACCAGAAAGTCGCCTTCGCCACTGGTGTTCCTCCAAATCTCTACGCATTTCACCGCTACACTTGGAATTCCACTTTCCTCTTCTGTACTCAAGTTCCCCAGTTTCCAATGACCCTCCACGGTTGAGCCGTGGGCTTTCACATCAGACTTAAAGAACCACCTGCGCGCGCTTTACGCCCAATAATTCCGGACAACGCTTGCCACCTACGTATTACCGCGGCTGCTGGCACGTAGTTAGCCGTGGCTTTCTGGTTAGGTACCGTCAAGGTACCAGCAGTTACTCTGGTACTTGTTCTTCCCTAACAACAGAACTTTACGACCCGAAAGCCTTCTTCGTTCACGCGGCGTTGCTCCGTCAGACTTTCGTCCATTGCGGAAGATTCCCTACTGCTGCCTCCCGTAGGAGTCTGGGCCGTGTCTCAGTCCCAGTGTGGCCGATCACCCTCTCAGGTCGGCTACGCATCGTGGCCTTGGTGAGCCATTACCTCACCAACTAGCTAATGCGCCGCGGGCCCATCTATAAGTGACAGCCGAAACCGTCTTTCCATCTCTTCTCATGCGAGAAAAGAAATTATCCGGTATTAGCTCCGGTTTCCCGAAGTTATCCCAGTCTTACAGGTAGGTTGCCCACGTGTTACTCACCCGTCCGCCGCTAAATCAAGGGAGCAAGCTCCCTATCATTCGCTCGACTTGCATGTATTAGGCACGCCGCCAGCGTTCGTCCTGAGCCAGGATCAAACTCTCCAAAAAGTGTTTGACTTGCTCATTGTTTTTATAGTGTGTACTCACTTAAATTAAAACGTTGGCGCTTTGTTTTGTTCAGTTTTCAAAGAGCAATTTATGGTTAAGTAAAATTCAGTTTATCATACTGATGATTAGTTGTCAACTTCTGCGAAGTTTCAACGTTATTTATAATCGCTGTGTTTCTCAGCGACTAATTCATCTTAACATCCACTTTATAAGAAGTCAACATTTTTTATAAAATGATTTTTTCTTATTACTTAACTACCCATGTCAAAATTGTAATGTTTAGCCATTGCTCAATCAGCAACTTTTATAGATTACTCCTCTTTCTTATTCTTGTCAATATCTTTTTTACCTTTAGCCTTAAATTTCTATTTCGTAAATTTCATATTCTCACTAATTATAGGTTTAATATTTTGTTTGGTGGGTAATGTACAAGAAATGTGGACTTTTTACACCTTACACTACTAAAAATCAGAGTGTTCAATATCGCCCGATAACACTTTACTTATTTTCGATTTCTACATAACTAAGATATAATATAATGCATATAAGTTCAGCTATACCTATTTTGATTATGATGGATATTCACTATCAGACCTCGATTACAGCCATGATAAACAATATGAAAAGGTACCTTCCGATGCATAAGCCCAAAGGAGAATAGAGAATGACGATTTTAATCGTAGATGACAACCAGGTTAACCTTTTCGTAATAGAAAAGATATTAAAGAAAGCTGGTTATAATGATTTCACTTCGCTTACATCTGCTCAACAATTGTTTGATTATTTACAAATAGACTCCGCGAGCCCTAAGGAAACGAATGTTGATATTATTCTTTTAGATATAATGATGCCCGATATTGATGGAATCGAAGCCTGCAGGCGCCTGCAAACGATCCCTCATCTTAAGGATATTCCAGTTATCTTCGTTACTGCACTTGAGGATTCGAATAAAGTAGCTGAAGCTCTTGATGTAGGCGGAATCGACTACATTCTAAAACCAATAAATAAAGTGGATTTACTTGCGCGCATCCGAGTTGGACTTCGTCTTAAATATGAAAAAGACTGGCATCGAATGCAAGATGAAAAAATGGCACGTGAACTTGATTTGTCCATGCAAGTACAAAGTAGTCTACTGAGCGAGCCCATATCCGTTGAGAACCTAGTCATTAAAGCATCGCATTTTCCCGCTAATAAATTAGCTGGAGATATGTACTATTGGCATCGAATTGACGATAAACGATACGGGGTCATCTTGTTGGATATGATGGGACACGGAATTACCGCTTCCTTAGTCTGTATGTTTATCTCATCTGTCTTACGCGACGCAATCCGGACTCATACAAATCCAGAAGAAGTTATTAATGAGCTTAACCACTGGATGTCAATTTTAAATAAAGAGGAAAACCAAGTTCATTATTATTTCACTGCCATCTATCTGATTATTGACACACAAGAAAAAACAGTAGACTATGTGAACGCAGGACACCCCCCCGGTTTCGCCTTAATTGATAACAAAGAGGTATTTCCTCTTTCAACCGGAAGCTGTCCAGTTGGGTTTTTCAATGACATGAAGATAGAAAAGGCGACTTTGACATATCAAGATGACATTCAAATACTTTTATTTACAGACGGGGTAATGGAGGCACTTGAAACAAACGAAGCAGACGGTCTTGTTCAATTAAGTAAAGCTGTTTCAAAAAAATGGCTGACTTGCCGTGAAGATGCCCCCATCGATTTAGTCTTGCCAAAGCATCTTCAGATAGATCAGCCAGATGACATGTGTGTTGTCTTAATTCAAGCAAATTAAGACAATCAGTTATATTTTTTTATTTACTTTCAAATAAGAGCGAGGATGCCACAATAGGATTAAACCCCTTTTAGGCATCCTCGTTTTTTTAAAATAAATCAGATTTTTTAGTTGCTTGTGCAAAAAGCCTACCAATTGTTTCATCATACATGGCCGCTTTAGTTTTTCTTATACTTTACGATAAATTTTCTCCAAGGAATCAAAATCCTCATATTTATCACAAAAAAGCATGGTACGAATGGTTTCTTTACTTCCTAACCCAAGAAAACCACCTTTACTTAGACTATCGTAGAATAACTGATTAACGTTCTCTTGCAAGTCTGCTGTAAAATAAATCATAACATTCCTACACATGATAACGTGAAATTCATTAATAGAACTATCTGTAACCAGATTGTGCTGAAAAAAGTCAATATTCCGGAGCAAATCAGGATTTAAATAGGCATACTCGTGATCTGTAGAATAGTATTCGGAAAAAGCCTGATTTCCACCTGCTTGCAGATAGTTTTTTGTATAAGACTGCATTCGAGTTAATGGAAGAACCCCTTTTTCTGCTTGTAGTAATACTTTTTCACTCATATCTGTTGCATAGATTTTCGCTCGATCATAAAGGCCTTCTTCTTCAAGCAAAATCGCCATTGAAAATGCTTCTTCTCCAGTAGAACACCCCGCATGCCAAATCCGGATTTCAGGAAGTTCTTTTAAGTACGGGATCACTTTGTTCCTAAAAATTTTAAAAAATCCAGGGTCCCGAAACATCTCTGTTACATTAATCGAAAAGTCTTCCAGCATTTTTTCAGCATACCCTTTTTCATACATTACCTTTTCAATTAACCCGCTAATTTTCTGTACTCGCTCCAACCTCATTCGGTTTTCAACCCGTCTCTTAATTGAAGATCTCATATACCGACGAAAATCGAAACCAGAAACGCGGTAGATTGCTTGCAACAGTAAATCTATTTCAAAATCTTCTCTTTCCTCAATGGTTAATAAATCTTTCATGTAATTATCCTTCCCAAATCTCTCCAAAATTGTTTTTAGTAAGAGAAGCGCTAGCCCTCCTATACCAATACAAAAGTCGCGACGTCCCCTAAACGTCCAACTGGTAATGGTGTTAAAATATTAAAAATCCACACTTTATCTTCCTTTACTGAAAGTTATAGGACTACGAAGAATGGACCACTTTCCTTAATCAGCAAAAACTATTAAAAACTTATCTGTTCCTTCCCCAAAACAAAAGCGCAAGCGCCTAATGTATGGACGCTAAACGCTTTTGTATGACATTATGCCTATTTAATCATTGATACCCCATTACTCTTAGTATCAAACCACCACAAATACAATCTTCCATACACTTCTCTTATGATTAACCTAACTAAGTCAGATAGTCGAAGAATAAACCGAAATCTTCATATTGGTTTTACGGTTCCATTCGTCAACCAAACTCGTAATACAGAAAGAAGTTGGTTTAGCTTGAGCGGCTTGCTAACATAATCGGAGGCTCCTGCTTTCAAGCATTTCTCACGGTCACCTTTCATTGCTTTAGCTGTCAAAGCAATGATTGGCATTTCATTAAACTGACCGGTACTACGAATTCGACGCATCGTTTCATACCCGTCCATTTCAGGCATCATAATATCCATCAGAATAGCGTCAATTGTATGGTCTTTTTTAACGATTTCTAAACATTCCAGTCCATTCTTAGCAGTTAGGATTTTCATTCCTTGCTGTTCAAGCGCATTTGTTAAAGCATAAATATTGCGATGGTCGTCATCCACAACTAAAACCGTTTTGTTTTGGAAGAGATTATTTGGTTTATGTGTCCCAGTCACACTTTGTCCTTCCACAGAAGGTTCATGGTTAAATCCAGTGCTTTCACTAACAGGCTCATTTATCGTTGCTGCCACTTGTAGAAGGGCAGAGCCAACTTCATCTGATTCCTCGATACCTTCTGGTAGACTAGGGATGAATAGCGTGAAGACACTTCCTTTCCCCTCTTCGCTATCAACAATAAGCCACCCTCTAAGTAATTTAGCAAACTCTCGGCAAATCGATAAACCTAAACCGGTACCGCCATATTTTCTCATGGTTGCACCATCGCCCTGCTGAAATGCTTCAAAAATCAACTGTTGCTTAGATTTTGGGATACCGATCCCAGTATCAGCAATGGAAATTTCAAGCCAGCCATCCGCTCCATTTGTATTGATCCACTTACCTAGTTTCTTTTCTTCTGCACACTTGATATGAACAGATATAGAGCCAGTTTCAGTAAACTTAAAGGCATTAGACAACAGATTTTTCAGTATTTGCTGTAAGCGCTGTTGATCGGTAAAGAATATATCTGGTACATCCTTATCCTTTTGTACGTTAAATTCCAGTCCTTTTTTCTGAGCAACATGCTCAAAATTCCGTGTAAGCAATTCAGGTAATTCACTTACATTCATTTCGTCAAAAACAACATCCATTTTTCCTACTTCAACTTTTGATAAATCCAAAATATCATTGATAAGCGATAACAAATCTCGCCCTGAAGAATGAATAACCTTAGCGAAATCTTGTTGCTCCTCTGATAAAGTACTTTCGTGATCTGAAAGCATTTCAGATAAAATAAGGATACTGTTAAGAGGTGTTCGTAATTCGTGAGACATATTAGCTAGGAACTCTGATTTATACTTCGAACTTTGTTTCAGCTGTACAGCCTGATCTTCAAGATTTAATTTAGCACGCTGCAATTCTCTTGATTTCGCTTCTGTTTCGCGATTTCTTTCTTCCAGTTGTTCATTAATCATGCGCAGCTCTTCCGCTTGCGTTTGGAGTTCTTCGGATTGGGCTTGCATTTCTTCCGATTGAGATTGCAATTCCTCCGATTGTACTTGCAATTCTTCTGTTTGAGCCTGAGATTCTAGTAAGAGTCGTTCAATTTCTACACGCCCCTGTACGCTATTAATCGTAATCCCAAGGGTTTCAAGAACACGTCGAAGGAAGTTTTGCTGTAACTTTGTGAAAGTTTCAAAACTGGCAAGCTCAATTACAGCAACAACCTCATCTTCAAAAACAACCGGTGCAATGAAAATGCTTTTAGGCGCTACTTCTCCTAAGCCTGTTGATAATACTTTATAATCATTTGGGACTTGATTGATAATCTGTGATTCTTTTTCTAAGGCACACTGACCAATTAAACCTTCCCCTAATCTGAACTCCAGACGTCCTACTTCTTCTCCATCAGCATAGGATGAAAGCTTTACAAATTTAGCTTCTTCTCCTTGTCCTCTTTTAATATAAAAGACTCCTAGAGAAGCTCCCATCAAAGGCGTCAATCTACCGATAACACGCTGCCCCAGGGTTTCCATATTAACGATACGTTGATACATCGTAGCAATGTCGGCCAGTCCAGTCTGAACCCAATTTTGCTCACTAATTTCCGTTGTGAAATCTTTTTCTTTTTGATAGGATACTTCTAATGATGCCGCCATCTCATTAAAAGCTTGGGCAATATCGCCAATTTCATCTTTGGTCTTCACATGTATACGCGGAAGGTCCGTTAGATAATTAAAATCAACTTTTTTCATTATACTTGTGATAGATCTCAGGTCCTTGATCGTACTTCGAATCAACCAAATCATCGTGATAGTAATAACAATAATCACTAGACCAACAGAGATTATGATAAATTGCATAATTGCATTATAGGTTTCATTCGCTTCTTCCAGCGCCTCATTCATCAAACCTTCTTGAAAATCTTTGAATTTCTCTATAGAACTCGTTACTTTCAATCTCTTATCTCTTTGTTCATCCATAAGTACATTTAAATCAGATGCAGATTTACCTTGTTCAAGTGCATAAATGATTTCTGTTTCCGTTATCACATAAGAACCATAATTCGCTTCAAGCTGTTTAATCAACTGCGATGTCTGGCTTCTATTTACAATTTGCGACAACTCAGCAATCTTCAAGTTAATTTCGCTTTGATTATTTTTAATTATCTCCAAACTATTCCTAACTTCTTGTTCATTGATAGAATCATTGACCGCATAAAGAATCTCCCGATCGCTACGCGAAAAGAATTGACGTATTTCCATTACAGTACTTACTTTGACATACCGATCCTCAACGATTTCCGTTATATTGCTTTTTACACTGTTCACCATATATACAATACCTAGTAGCGTGATTGCCAAAAAAATGATAATTACACCAAATACTACTAACTGTTTCTTTTTAAAACTCACCCTATCTCCTGCCCCTCATGATTTTATTTATAAAATCTAACTCTCGAACAATTAATGGTAATCACCAAAAAGGAATGTGACTCTAATGATTCATATCATAGTAATTATTTTACCACTTTAGAAAATTAATGTCTCTTTGATCCCTAGGATAGACAAAAAACCAAAGATCTGTTCAATTGAATGAATCTTTGGCTTTTTCAAATCTATCCTTTTATTTAACTAAAGAAGAACTTATCTTCTTGACTTCTATATATAAAACATGATGTCCATCCATCTCTTTCACAGTGAATTCATAGTCCTCAAATTCTCTTTTATCTCCTACTGCCACATCATATTTACCAGTTAAAATCCAACCACCAATCGTGTCTATGTCCATTTCAGGCAGATGGATTCCTAATGTAGAGTTGATATCTCCTATTAATGTTTTGGCATCAAAAACAAAATGTTCATCTGTTATTTTTTGGATATTCGGTCGTTCATCCTGATCAAATTCATCGCGGATATCACCAACAATTTCTTCTAAAATATCCTCAACCGTTACTAAACCTGCTGTTCCACCATATTCATCTGACAAAATCGCCATATGAATTCGTTCTTTTTGCATTTTAAGCAGTAAATCATGAATAGGTATCGTCTCAAGTACACGAATAACTGGAGTGATAAATTCATCAACATTTAAATCCGTCACATTTTCTTCCGTTATTGTAGCCGTATAAAGCCGTTTAATATTTACCATTCCAACTATATTATCTTTATCTCCATCTGTTACTGGGTATCTTGTAAATTGTTCTTCTTGGATTAATTCAATGACTTCAAGAAGCGAAGTTCCTTTTTCAAACGTTACCATTTCCGTTCTTGGCACCATGATTTCATTGGCAATTCGATTATCAAATTCAAAGATTTTATTCACATATTTATATTCAGATTGATTAATTTCACCGCTTTTGTAGCTCTCTGATAAAATTAAGCGTAATTCCTCTTCGGAATGGGCTAATTCATTCTCAGAAGCAGGCTTCATGCCAAACATACCGACGAGCAGACGAGAGGAACCATTAAGAACCCAGATAAAAGGATACATAATACGGTAGAACCAAATTAAAGGTTTAGCAAATATAAGCGTAACTTGCTCAGCTTGCTGAATAGCAACTGTTTTCGGTGCCAATTCACCAACAACAACGTGCAAGTATGTTACTGAAGCGAAAGCAATGGCGAATGACAGAATGCTTATTGCTGGTTCAACGACATTCAATTTTTCAAACAAAGGATGCAAAACCGCCTCAACCGTCGGTTCCCCTAACCAACCAAGACCAAGGGCGGTAACCGTAATCCCTAATTGACAAGCAGATAAATACTCATCAAGATGAGTCGTTACCCTCTTCGCAGCAAGTGCATTCTTATGTCCTTCTTCAATTAATTGGTTTATACGTGAACTTCTTACTTTGACAATGGCAAATTCAGAAGCAACGAAAAAAGCTGTTAAAGCAATTAGTAATGCTATGGCTAATAATTTTATGGTAATCTCCAATGCGGGTGGGTAATCGGTAAACAATCCTTTTTTTGATTCTGCTGTCTTGTCTTGATCAAAATAAGGAAACACTTGAATACGATTAAATCCCAGGCACCTCCTGTAAAAGTATCTCTAATTTTTTATATATAATGTACACATAATCTCGAATTCTTAACCCACTGAACATTACAATAGTAAAAGCAGCAATGACTGCATTAATGTCACACTTTCATGTGACACTTGATTTTTTAATGGTCTTTTTTTCTTTTCACTTTCAAGCAATCTTATAACCATTTGCAACTCTTCATTTAAGTCATTCAATTTTTCAGTTAATTGCTCTTCAGATGGATTTATCTTAGACTCGACTTCTTGGTTAAGCATCATCCTGATATGGTCAAGTGAATGTTGCTTCTTTTTATATATGACAATTTTTCGTAACCGTTCAAGTTCACCATATTTGTAATAGCGGTAATTAGAAGCAGAACGTTCTGGTTTTAACAATCCGAGATTTGTATAATAGTCGACTGTGCGCTTTGTCACATTCGCTAATTGTGCTAGTTCACCAATTCTTAGTCTCTCGTTCCCAACATAGTTACCTCCCAACTATCACGTTATGGTTTTGTTTGATTTAATCACTCAAACATAGTTCTATTTTACAAGATGAATGAGCATTTGAGAAATATTTTTCACTATAGCACATAATTTTCTTAAAAAATAAAAAACCGACTTTCCTTAAGCAAGAATAATCGGTTGAAATGAATGATTTTATTTATTCGTTTTAGAAGCTTGGAGTCCAATAAGAATCTTAGGACCACATTGACATAAAGCTGAATGTTTTAATTTTTTTATAGGTGCTCCACATGTGTTACACATTTTCACTGCCATGAAACGTCCTCCTCTTTTACTCGCTTTTCTTAATAGTATACTACTTTCCACTTAACAATCAATATCAGTTTATAATTATTATAATTTAATTACATTATAGGACTAATTACTATCTTCTCTCTGCCATTAATTTTTCGTTTTCATGATCTATAATCATTGTTACCTTTTCCATAAAACTAAGAATGACAGCCAATTCTTCTTCAGTATATGTCTGGCATGCTTCTTTGGTTGCGTTAGCCAATGATACGAAATGGTCTTTTATTTGTTTTTGTCGCTTCTGGATCGGGGTAATCATGACTTTCCTGCGATCTTCCTTGGCTTTTTCTCTCATTACATAGCCTGTTTTTTCAAGCCGATCAATAAGCGCCGTAACTGCCCCTGAGCTTAGGCCTGTAATTCTTGAAAGTTCACCTGCAGTAATAGGACCTGTTTCATTTAAAATTTCTGCCGTCTTTAAATCTGTCTGAACGACTCCGATCTTTTGCGCCATATTTTGTTGAAATAAAACGGTTCTCATCCCATATTTGTGCAGGCTTTGCGACAAACTTTCTAACATCTCTGATTTCTGAAATTTATCCCTTGACATGAGTAGGTACCCCCACTAAACTTAATTTTATCTTGATTATCAAGATAATCATTTTTATTAAACTTTTCAAGTGAAATAATACATTGTTCCATTATTTTTTAAAAAAAGGGGGGGGAATTGGTGGCTGATATTCAAAAGAATAAAAATCAAAATCTCATTGTTGCTGGTTTACTATTGGGAATTTTCATGTCGGCGATGGACAATACCATTGTTGCTACGGCGATGGGGACCATCGTATCAGATTTAGGAGACTTTGATAAGTTTGTCTGGGTAACATCTGCCTATATGGTTGCCACAATGGCCGGGATGCCAATTTTCGGTAAACTTTCTGACATGTATGGTCGCAAACGTTTTTTCATTTTCGGTCTTATTGTTTTTCTACTCGGTTCTGCATTATGCGGAATTGCCCAAAGTATGGTTCAATTAAGTATTTTTAGAGCGATACAAGGAATTGGCGGTGGAGCCCTAATGCCGATTGCCTTTACGATTGTATTTGATATTTTCCCACCTGAAAAGCGTGGGAAAATGACTGGGTTGCTAGGTGCTGTATTTGGGGCATCAAGTGTTATGGGACCTTTATTAGGCGCTTATATTACTGAATATATAAGTTGGCATTGGGTTTTTTATGTGAACGTACCCATTGGATTAGTATCCTTATTTTTCGTACTACGCTACTATAAAGAATCTCCACAAGTTCAGGAACAAAAAATTGATTGGGGCGGAGCTACAACACTTGTCATCGCCGTAATTAGTCTCATGTTCGCACTTGAACTAGGTGGTGGTAAATATAGCTGGGACTCAATCCAGATTATCGGCTTGTTTACTAGTTTCGCCGTGTTCTTGTTATTATTTTTCTTTTTCGAAAAAAGAGCGCAAGAACCAATCATATCTTTCTGGATGTTCAAAAATCGCTTATTTGCCACTTCGCAAATTTTAGCGATTCTTTATGGGGCATCGTTTATTATTTTAACCGTTTATATTCCGATTTTTGTCCAAGCTGTATATGGAGGATCCGCTACAAATGCGGGGCTTATTCTTATGCCAATGATGCTCGGTTCTGTGGTTGGAAGTGCATGCGGTGGGATTTTCCAAACGAAAGCAAGCTTCCGCAATTTAATGATTATTTCAGTAATCGCTTATTTTATTGGCATGTTCTTGCTCGGAACATTAACGCCTGAAACAAGCAGAGGATTGCTCACCCTTTATATGACAATCGTTGGTATTGGAGTTGGGTTTTCATTTTCTTTACTACCAACAGCATCCATACATGATTTAGAGCCGCGTTTTCGAGGATCCGCTACCTCAACGAATTCATTTTTGCGTTCATTTGGAATGACGTTAGGAATCACCATCTTCGGCGCCATACAAAATCATGCATTTACGAGCAAATTGGCTGATTCATTTAAAGGGATGGGGAATGGGGCTGAAGGGACGTTTACTAATCTTAAAGATTCACGTGAACTGTTCCAATCAGAAGCTCGTGCAAACATTCCAGACTTTGTTCTTAACAAGATTGTACAAGCCATGTCAGATTCGATTTCCTTAATTTTCATGCTGGCACTTATTCCAATTAGCGTAGCAGTTATTACCGTTTTCTTTATGGGGAACACACGCGTTAAAGCGACGCAAAAAGGGGCTGTAAACCAAAAATAAAACAAGGCTGTCTTTGTGACAGCCTTGTTTTATTTCCGAAAATTGTTTCGTATCAAACCTTACTTTACGAATTACATTTTATATACTTGTAATATCCACATTATCAGGAAGTTTAAATGGATTTTTTTCATTAATCCTGTCATAGAACATGACGCCATTTAAATGGTCCAATTCATGTTGGAAGACGATTGCCGGGAACCCCTTTAGACGAAGTTGGATCTCCTCCCCTGTTAAGTCCGTTGCTTTCACTTTGACACGCTCATATCTTGGCACGTAACCACTTATGTCACGGTCAACAGAAAGACAACCTTCACTTTGGGGCAAGTAGACCATTGATGCTGAATGGCTAATAATTTTAGGGTTAACGAGTGCATGTTCATATAGGGTTCCTTTTATATCTGTAAAGTACATGACGAACATTCGTTTATTCAAGCCAATTTGATTCGCAGACAGTCCGACTCCAGCACGTAAATGATACTTTTTTGCTATATCTGGATCCTGACTATTCTTTAGGAATTGCATCATACTCTCCAGTGTTTCTTTGTCATCCGCAGAAAGGGGCAGTTTCACTTCTTCCGTATTCTGACGTAATATTGGATCGCCCTCTCTCACAATATCGTCCATTGTAATGATATAATCACTCTTAAATTTATTCATTTATAACCATTCCTCTATTGTTGTTTGAGAACTAGTCTCATGCCTTTTCACTTTACCATGTCATACTTATTACTGTCTAACAACGAAGTTAAGATTGAGAAAATATCCCTCATTATAGTCCATTACATTATTTCCCACTATAAATAGTGCAAAAGAACCATTTATAATAGAAGAAAGTTCACTATACTAGTTTCATATAATAAAGGGAGCTGACAAATTGAAATCAAACTCTACGTTCGTTTCGAAATTCACGCCCATCTTTGCGGCATTTCTTGTGATCATTGCCGGTGTTTTATTGTATGTTGTTAACCAATCACAGAAGACAGAAATTCCTTATTCTTCAGTCGAAAATAAGATTGCAGCCCAGAATGGTGAATTAGTAACGTTGAAGGAAAATCAAAATGGTACTTTGACATTGACTACCCCAGATGGAATTTATATTTCTCATGTACCTCCAAATAGCCAATTAGTAAACAAACTTGTTGAAACATATAATGTTCAGTATTCTTTCTCATCAACTAGCCCATTCAGTCTATGGTTATTAGGCGGAATAGTCGCTGCATTAGCGGCAAGCGCCATTATTATACAAAGAAAAACAAAAGGTGGCATCGGAAAAAGGAAGAATAGTGTTTCTTCGGCAAAACCGCTTCCAGCCATTACCCTTGATGATATCGGCGGATTGCAGGCCGAAATTAAAGAAGAAATTCTACAGACACTTTCCATTTTAAAGGAACCTGATCGTTCAGAGAAACTAGGAATCACCGCTCCAAAAGGAATTCTATTATATGGGCCTCCTGGAACTGGCAAGACTTTGCTTGCTCAGGCAATTGCTAAAGAAATGGGCGCCAACTTCTTTTCTACAAGCGGTTCAGCATTTACTGAAATGTTTGTCGGTGTTGGGGCTTCACGTGTTCGTAGTTTATTCCAAAATGCAAGAAAACAAACACCAGCGGTCATTTTTATTGATGAAGTAGATGCTTTGGCTGCTAAACGAAAAGAACATGGCGGTGAAGAAGGAGAAAAAACATTGACTGAACTGCTCGTACAGCTTGATGGCGGGCATTCGAATGATGGGATATTGTTTATATCCGCTACAAACCGGAAGGATATGTTAGATGACGCCTTCCTTCGCCCTGGACGGATTGATTTTTCATTCCAAGTACCTTTGCCCGATACAAAAGGCCGGAAAGAAATTATTGATATCCATGCAAAAGGAAGGAAGCTGTCAAAAGACGTTCTTCGTTCACTTGATACGTTAGCCCAAAGCACTTCAGGTTTCTCCGGTGCTGATTTAAGTTCTCTATTCGATACGGCTTCAAGACGGGCATTACGTGTTGGACAGGAGTTTATTGAGAAAAGCGATCTTGATTATGCCATTGATCGTACGATTTTAGGCAGCACATCACGTTCATTGAATGATCCTGAAATAAAAAGACGTGTCGCTATTCATGAAAGTGGACATGCCCTAGTAGCTACGATTACGAAACCAGGTTCTGTTCGTAAGGCAACTATCATTCCTCGTGGCGATGCACTCGGTTATGTTGCACCGCTTCAAAAGGAGCTGCATTTAGCCACAACGAGTGAATTACTCGATCAAGTCAAGATGATTCTAGCTGGCGGTGTTTCAGAGCGGATGTTTTTAGGTGAACATAGCATCGGTGTAAGCGGCGATGTCAAACAAGCGAAACATCTACTTGAACAAATGGTTGAAACCGGAATGCTTCAGGATGGCTTCACTCTCACATTCAATAAAGGTGAAAAAGAGAAAAAAATGCAGGAATTATTTAACGAAGCGATTCAAGCAACTGAAAAACTTATCAGCAATAACCGCGAACAATACGAAAAACTTGTCGAAGCATTATTAAAGAAGGAAACACTTGATGGATCAGAGGTTGAAGAAATCATTGGTTCTAGTCGACCTGAAATCGCCCTTGTTTGATAAAAATCCTCCTTGGCACTAATGATTGCCTAGGAGGGTTTTCTATTTTTATGTTGCTATAATCGACATATGTAGTAGTGAATGTAAGAACATTACAAAAGGTTCATTAACTATAAATATATAGTTCAAAATACACTTCTGCATCTATTATATTAGCAAAATTAATGAATCTGTCTTTTTAACCCCCCCTTAAGAATTCGTATTAAGGTCCTCATCCATTACTGTAAAACTAAATGATGTAGTTTAACAAACAAGTGAATCGGGAAAATACCAATAAGCTAATCACTTTGATGCTAGGAGGAATTAAACATGGGTCAAACTTCAGATGATCAAAATAACAGTAAACTGGTAAAAGGAATAATTGTCGGGGGAATTATAGGTGGGGCACTCATGCTCTTAAATTCATCAACAAGGACCAAAGTAAAAGAAACAGCATTGGATATTAAAGACTCATCCTTGGACATGATTACCCACGTGAAAGAAAATCCGAATGAAGTGAAAGATAATATGATTAACCGTTTTAAATCAGCATCCGAAGTACTAAAAGAGGCAATCAGTGATGCTCAAGACCTTTATTCAATAATTAATGAAGATGTGTTCAGCAAAGTAAGTGAGGTCAAGGATATTTCAACCGATGCCGTGTCTACAGTAATGGAAGCCAAAGATGAATTAGTGGGCATAGGCTCCAAGGTTGCTGAAGCAGGTAGTCAATTAAAGGACGCTTCAACAGAATCTATAGCTAATTCTAATCAGTCACAACAAGTGAATGACTCGATCAAGTCAAAATGATTCATGCTGGCGGTGTTTCAGAACGGATGTTTTTAGCTGAACATAGCATCGGTGTAAGCGGCGTTGTCAAACAAGCGAAACATCCACTTGAACAAATGGTTGAAACCGGAATGCTCCAGGATCGCTTCACTCTCACATTCAATAAAGGTGAAAAAGCAAAAAAAATGCAGGAATTATTTAACGAAGCGATTCAAGCAACTGAAAAACTTATCAGTAGTAATGGCGAACAATACGAAGAACTTGTCGAAGCATTATTGAAGCAAGAAACACTTGAAGGATCTGAAATGGAAGAGATTGTCGGCAGTGGACGAACTGAAATAGTACTCGTTTGATGAAAAACCCACCTAAGCTCGATTGCTTAGGTGGGTTTTCTATTGTTAGATTAAATTGGCTCAACCAACCCTGTCAATTATCTAAACGATCTTTCATACAGTGTTTTTGTATAAATAGATTCTAGTAACTCCAGATTATAAATATTTATTTATCCAAATCGCACAGAATTTCTAGAAATTCTGTGCGATTTGTGTGCAATCTAAGCAATGAATATTCATTAAGATGAGAGTAGGTTGTTAATTTTACCTCGTTTATGTTGTTTGTCATCTTCTATGCCACTAAACAGGTGCTTTATTTTTCTTATTTGTCTTTCAGTAATTGAAAAGCAGCTTGGACCATCCATTTTACGCCGATTTTGATTGCATCTTCGTCGACCATAAATTTTGGGTGATGCAAGTCGTGGGTGATTCCTTTTTCTTCATTTCTCGAGCCTAGCCATACGTAGCATCCAGGTACTTCTCTTTGATAGTATGAGAAATCCTCTCCACCCATAGTTGAATCGGCTAGAAGCGTATTTGCTTCACCTACAACGGATATTGAAGCGGAGCGCGCAATTTCTGTGACTCTGGCATCATTTACTACGGCAGGAATTAAAAATTTGTAATCAATTTCGACTTTGCCGCCAAGTCCGGTAACCGTATTTGTCACGACTTTTGTAAAAATCTCATAGATTTTTTGTCTGACTTCTTCATTTGAAGTCCTGACAGTACCTTTTAAAATAGCGTGATCTGGGATGACATTATTGGTTGCACCTGCTTGAAAGGAACCAATACTTACAACCGCAGATTCTTTAGAGGAGATGTTACGGCTTACGATTGTTTGAAGCTGGCTGACAACGGCACTGCCTATCACGATTGGATCAATGGTTCTTTCAGGCAGTGCCGCATGTCCACCTTTCCCTTTTATCGTAAGGGTAAAGTCGTCCACACTTGCCATAAAGAAGCCTTCTTTTATCCCCATTGTACCTGTAGGAATATCTGGGGAATTATGGAGACCGATGATCGACTTTACACCATTTAATAGTCCTGCTTCAATGAGGGACACAGCTCCTCCTTCCGTTTCTTCCGCTGGTTGGAATAAAATACGGACATTTCCTGGCAGGATCTCACTAAGCTCTTGCAAGATAATTGCAGCACCTAATGCAATCGTTGTGTGGACATCATGACCGCACATATGGCTGACGCCGTCTACTTTGGAACGAAACGGCAGATTAGATTCTTCTTGAATCGGTAGAGCATCAATATCTGCGCGTAAAGCAATGGTCGGTCCTTGTTGTTTTCCAACCACCCTTGCCGCTGTCCCTGTTTTTAAGTCAGTAGGAATTTGCGGGATTCCAAATTCTTTTAACCATTCGTTTAAACGTTTTGTTGTTTCAAATTCCTTATTGCTAATTTCAGGGTTCATATGAAGATGTCTTCTGATTTCAATTAATCGAGGGAATAAATGATCTACTTTTTCTTCTAGTATGGCGGAAAACTCTTTAGTTGAAACTCGATCCATGATCAACCCTCCTATTTCAAATGTCCTAAAAATTCTTTCGTTCGCTCATGCTTTGGCTGCCCAAAAATGTCCTCTGGAGATCCTTGCTCAACGATATAGCCTCCATCCATAAAGATCACACGGTCGGCTACTTCCTTAGCAAATCCCATTTCATGTGTGACGACCACCATGGTCATCCCTTCTTTTGCTAATTGTTTCATAACAGCTAGTACTTCGCCGACTAATTCTGGATCAAGGGCAGATGTGGGTTCATCAAACAGCATAATTTTTGGTTCCATCGCCAATGCTCTAGCAATTGCCACACGTTGTTTTTGTCCCCCAGATAACCGGTTAGGGAACTCATCTACTTTGTCTTCTAATCCTACCTTTTTAAGAAGCTCCATGCCTTTTTTCTTCGCCTGATCCTTTGTCACCTTTTTTAACAAGACAGGTGCTTCCATGATATTCCCGATTACGGTACGATGAGGGAATAAATTAAATTGCTGAAAAACCATCCCGATGTCCTGACGAAGTTTGTTTAATGAGGACTCTTTTGACTCAACTATTTTTCCATTAATAGTGATCGTCCCACTGTCAGCTACTTCTAAACAATTCATGCAGCGGAGAAACGTACTTTTCCCAGAACCACTTGGTCCGATAATCACGACAACTTCACCGGAAGCAACGTCTAAATCGATCCCTTTTAAAACTTCTAATTTATTAAATGTTTTCACCACATTGTTACATGAAATCATTCATATGCACCTACCTTTTTCTCAATTTTCCCTATAATAAAGGACATGACCGTCGTTAATAATAAGTAGATTAAGCCAACTAGGAAAAAGACCTCCATATAACGGTACGTACTACTGATAATTTGTTGACCTGTCCGAAGCAAATCATATAAGGCAATAGTTGATACAAGGGAAGACTCTTTAATTAAGGCAATAAATTCGTTTCCTAAAGGCGGCAGCATTCGGCGAAAGGCTTGAGGAACGATGACACGTCTCATAGATTGACTTGAACTTAATCCAAGTGATCTTGCTGCTTCCATTTGTCCTTTATCGATTGATTGAATCGCCCCTCTGGCAATTTCCGCAATATAGGCAGCTGCATTTATGGACAGCGCGATGCAGGCTGAAACAAACGGTGGCATGGTAAGAGCACTGAATACCGATGGAATAGCAAAGTGAATCACAAATAATTGTAATAACAGAGGAGTGCCACGTATAACCCAAATATAAAATCTACTAATTTGGGATAAAAGAGGGTTTCTTGAAACCCGGCCAAGCCCGACCAGTAATCCTAGTATACTTCCAAAAATCACTCCAATTACTGCGATTTCAATAGTAACTAATGCCCCCTGTAATAAGTAAGGTAAATACGTGAGTGCAAAGGATAAAAAATCGTTCATTTCTCTCTCTCCTTTTGAAAATAAAACGGATAAAACGGTTGCCCGGTTTATCCGTCATAGATTATTTTTTTGTAATGTCCGTCTCAAACCACTTTTCACTGATTTTACTTAATGTCCCATTATCTTCAACAGTCTGCACTGCTTTTTCTAAGGCTTCCCGAAGCTGAGTATCATTTTTTCGAACAGCAATACCCATAGGTTGTACTTGGAATGCTTCTCCTACAACTTCAAATTCTCCAGGCTTAGTCGCCATATAATAACGGCCAATCATTTCTCCTACAACAGCAGCCTCTACACGTCCAAGTCCCATATCATTAAATACATCGGTAGTCAAATCGTATTTTTTTACTTCTTTAAGCCCGCTTATAGAATTCGCAGCTGTTTCACCTGTAGAACCTAATTGGACCCCAACAATTTTCCCATTCAAGTCATCTACTGAATTGATATTTAAAGGGTTTCCTGTTTTCACAGCCAAAATTTGTCCGACACCAAAGTATTCGACAAAATCAACTTTTTTCTTCCTTTCATCTGTCGCATTCATGGAAGATAAAATAATGTCAAATCGTTTCGCATCTAAACCAGGGATAATTCCATCCCATGCCGATGGGACAAATTTCACTTTAACCCCAAGCTCCTTCCCAAGTGCTTCGGCAAAATCAATATCAAAACCCACCAACTCATTTTTATCATTGCGATATTCCATAGGTGGGAGTGTATCATCTACACCAATGGTGATCTCACCTTTCTCTTTTATTTCAGCTAAAGTATCGCCACCTGTTTCATTTTCGCCCTGTTTATTATTTGAACTATCAGGCAATTTAGGTTGTGTGCCGCAAGCTGTAACCATTAAAGCTATTGTCATCATTAATAATGGTATAATGATCTTTTTCATATTTCTTCCCTCACATATCTTTTTTCTTTATTTCTTTATCTCTTTAGCAAAGTAAAGTATTCTGTTAAAATCATTTTACGAAAGTAAGAGGTAAAACGCAAGATGTTTTTTATCGTATCTCGACACTTTTCCGCTGCTATAGGCAAATAAATCTCGAAAATTGCAAAATTCGGCTCTTTTCGCCCTCTTTTTTAAACACGCACTTAAAACAACCCAAAGAAAAAAACGAGCAATTTCTGCTCGTTCTTTTTTGGATCTTGAATTCGTTATTACTTCTCAGGAACTAATGTATTACTAATCTTGTGATCTTTTTTCGTCTCTGTTAGCCATGTCGGGAATTCAGAGGATAGTTTTTGAGTTTTGAGAGCTTCTTTGATGTCTTTTTTACTATCTTCAAAGCTCGCTGCTTTCGCTTCCTTTTTACCAGTTACTTGAATGATATGATAACCAAAGTCTGTTTTAACTGGATCACTGATCTCGTTTATCTTCATGGAGAAAGCTGCCTTTTCAAACTCTGGTGCCATTTCACCTTTTCCGAAATAGCCTAACTTCCCTCCATTGGAAGCATTTGCGGCATCAGTAGAATATTCCTTTGCTAATTTAGTAAAGTCGCCTCCATCAGCTAATTTCGTAGCTACTTCTTTAGCTGTCGCTTCATCCTTCACTAAAATATGACTTGCTTCTACTTGCTCAGCTTGCGCATACTGGTCTTTATTGGCTTCGAAATACTCCTTCATTTCATCATCTGTAATCTTGATTCTAGGCTCTAATAATTTTACAGTCTTTAAATACGAGCGAATATCTTCTTCAATATCCGCAGTTTTCAAGCCACTGCTTGCAAGCTGCGCTTCGAACGTATCTTTTCCGCCATATGATTCCATCATCGTATCGAGCTCTGTTTGAATTTCCTTATCTGTGATTTTCACTTTTTCTTTATCTGCTTCAAGGTCAACCAATTTATTCGTAATCATTGTATCTAAGACAGTCGCTCCATATTGACTGACAAGGGCATCGTACAACTCGTCCTTACTAATTTTATTTCCATCCACTTCTGCCACGGTCTCATTGCTTGAAAAAGCGGCAATAAGTACGGCTGCAGCGACAATAAGCAGAATGGCTGCACCCCATATATACGTTTTTGTACTTTTAAAGAAATCTTTCATCAGCGCTCTCCCTTATCATTAATACGTTCGTTTCTATGATTTGTTCTTATTCATTCATCATATCGAGAAAATATGACGAAACTATGAACGAGTCTTTAAATAAGTGTGAAAATCACATATTTTTGTCAAAATGAAAAAGAGGCTATCCTAAACCAAATGCTCAAACCAACAACTATATACAATTAACGAGTGTATGAAACACTATAAATCGCGTATAGAGTGTAAGTCAAACCCATCCAGGACATCCTCCTCCCTCATTATTTCCGGTGCATTTTAAACTCCAGGAAAAGTTCATTATAGGTAGCCAAATTTCTTTTCCCAAGGTTCTCATATACTTCTAGCTTATCAGTTAATTCCGGTGACGGATAAAAACGTTCATCTTTTACCACTTCTTCCGGCAAAAATTCCAGTGCTGCTTTATTCGGCGTTGAGTAGCTTACATACTCTGTGTTTTGTGCAGAAACCTTCGCATCTAGCATGAAGTTAATGAACGCATGGGCCCCATCAATATTTTTTGCTGTTTTCGGGATGACCATATTATCAAACCATAAATTAGACCCTTCACTTGGTACGACATAGTCTAGGTCTTCATTTTCAGACATAATCTCTGAAGCGTCTCCTGACCAAGTAATCCCAATGGCCGCTTCTTTGTTTGCTAGCAGCAATTTATTTTCATCACCGACAATTGCCTTGATGTTTGGAGTCAATAAATCAAGCTTCGCCTTCGCTTCTTGTAAATGTAATGGATTTGTATCATTTAATGAATAATGTAAACTATTAAGTCCCATTCCGATTACTTCGCGCGCGCCATCAATTAATAAAATTTCATTTTTTAATTTAGGATCCCACAAATCATTCCAGCTTGTTATTTCCATCCCATTCAACATTTCTGGATTATAGACAATACCCACCGTTCCCCAAAAGTACGGAATAGAATATACATTATCAGGATCAAATGGCAGGTCTAGAAACCGTTCATCGATATTCTCCAGATTCGGTAGCTTCGAGTGGTCAAGTTGAATTAATAAGTCTTCCTTAATCATTTTATCAATCATATATTCAGATGGAACCGCAACATCATACGTCGTTCCACCTTGTTCAATTTTCGTCATCATCGCTTCGTTTGAGTCAAATGTCTCATAAATTACTTTTATGCCTGTTTCTTTTTCAAATTGATCAATTAAATCCGTATCAATATAGTCTCCCCAGTTATAAACCGTCAACGTATTGCCACCTGACAAACCTTGTGATTGATTCAATCGATTCGTGATAGAAAGGAGCACAATAGAAACAAGAATGATCGTCAAAAATACACGGACTAATTGTTTCATTTACGAACCCCCATTCCGCCTGACTTCGTACTACGCTTCGTGATGAAGTAATAGCCAATGACCAAAATAACGGTAAACAGGAATAGTAAGGAAGACAGAGCATTAATATTCAAAGATACTCCCCTACGTGCCAATGAATAGATTTCAACCGATAAGGTCGAAAACCCATTTCCTGTCACAAAGAATGTAACCGCGAAGTCGTCAAGAGAGTATGTTAGTGCCATGAAAAACCCAGCAAATATGCCTGGAGTAATATAAGGTAAGATCACTTTTGTAAGCACACCCATGTTGCTTGCTCCAAGGTCACGTGCTGCATCAATATAAGTCGGACTCATTTCCATTAGTTTCGGCAGAACCATTAAGACGACGATTGGTACACTAAAAGCAATATGTGCTAACAACACGGAGTAAAAACCAAGCTTGATTCCAGCCATCGTAAACAAAATCAAAAACGATGCACCAATAATCACATCCGGGCTGACGATGAGCACACTATTCAATGATAAAATGGTATTTTTCGTTTGTCTTCTCTTTACCGAATGAATAAACAGAGCACCTATTACGCCAATAATCGTCGAGATTAAAGCAGATAATAACGCAATCACAAGTGTATTCAAAACAATAATTAACAAGCGCGTATCACCAAATAATTCACGATACCAATCCAACGTAAAGCTTTCAAAGTTAAACATAGTACCGCCGCTGTTAAATGAGTAAAAAATAAGAAAGAAGATTGGTGCATACAAGATAAAAAAGATAAGCACTAAAAATAGCGAAGATACAGGTGACAATTTCTTCTTCATCTTATACACCTCTTTTCCTTGCACCTGTCAATGCCATGATCAGGAACATAAAAATAATTAAAAACACTGCGATGGTCGAGCCCATTCCCCAATCTTGGATGACAAGAAAATGCTGTTCAATCGCTGTCCCTAGTGTAATCACACGGTTACCAGAAATTAAACGCGTCAGCATAAACAGGGAAAGAGCCGGAATAAAGACAACCTGGCAGCCTGATTTCACACCGTCCAATGTTAACGGAAAAATGACACGGCGGAATGTAGTCCACGTTGATGCTCCTAAATCATTAGCCGCATCCATAAAACTCGGGTTCAACTTATTTAATGCATTGAAGATTGGTAAAATCATAAATGGAATAAAAATATAAACTGATACAAAAATAAAGCTAAAATCAGTAAATAAAATTTGTTTGGAGCCTATTCCAATTGCTTCTAGGAATTTATTTGCTGCCCCGTACGTACCGAAAATGCCTAGAAATGCATAAGCTTTCAATAGTAAATTGATCCATGAAGGAACAATGATCAGTAATAACCATAGTTGTTTATGCTTTGTCTTTGTTAACAAATAAGCAGTCGGATAGGCAAAAAGCAAAGAAAAGAACGTAATTAATAACGCATACCAAAACGAATTCAACGTCATCATTAAGTAAACAGGCGTAAAGAAATTCTTATAATTGACCAGTGAAAAATTCCCATCAATATCGAATAAAGAATAATAAAGGACGAGTACGATTGGCGCAACGACAAAAAAGACGACCCACAGAAAGTACGGAATGGAGTATAAATTAAACTTCGCTTTATTTTCCATCTTGCACTCCATCACTGTATGCTTCTAAACGTTTGTCAAATTCTTCTTCAGATTCACCAAAACGCATAACATGGATGGCTTCTGCGTCAAAATATAGACCAATTTGATCGCCAACTGTCGCTTTCTTCGTAGAATGAACCAACCACTCATTCCCATCCCTATCATAGCTACTAATTTCATAATGAACGCCGCGGAATAACTGAGAGTCCACGCGCACTTGCAATTTACCTCGGTTCACATCGGTGATTTCCAAATCTTCTGGTCGAATTACAATCTCAACTGGCTCATTTTCATTAAATCCACCATCGACACATTCAAACTCTTTTCCGGTAAACTCGACTCGATGATCACGAATCATTTTTCCTTCAACAATATTTGATTCCCCAATGAAATCCGCGACAAAACGGCTAATTGGTTCATCGTAAATATCTGTAGGCGTCCCGCTTTGTTGGATTTTGCCGTTATTCAACACGAAAATCTCATCTGACATCGCAAGCGCTTCTTCCTGATCATGTGTAACAAAGATAAAGGTAATCCCGAGTCTTTGCTGTAATTCTCTTAATTCATATTGCATTTCCGTTCTCAGCTTCAGATCAAGCGCAGACAAAGGTTCATCCAGCAGGATCACTTCAGGCTCGTTTACAATTGCTCTGGCAATGGCCACACGCTGGCGCTGTCCACCTGACATTTCTGAGATTTCTCTTGTTTCATAACCGTCAAGGTTGACAAAGCTTAATGCTTCTCTAACCTTTGCAGTGACATCACTATTCTTCATTTTCTTAATGCGCAAACCAAATGCAACATTTTCAAAGACATTCAAATGAGGAAATAACGCATAGTCCTGAAAAACGGTATTTACTTGCCGTTTATTAGCCGGCACTCGATTAATAATTTTTCCATTAAAATAAACCTTCCCTTGCGTCGCCTCCGTAAAGCCGGCTATTAAACGTAGAATGGTTGTTTTTCCGCAACCAGAAGGTCCTAGTAGCGTATAAAATTTGCCTCGTTCGATTTCAAAACTAACATCATTCAATACAGCTGGATCTGCATCATATTGTTTAGTTACTTGTTCGAAACGAATGATCGACTCATTTGTCAAAATATTCTCCTCCTCAGTATCTTCATGTATTCGTATGATCCGTTCCACCAAACAGCTGAATTCTTATAAATAAGAATTTGTAACAACTAGAAGCAATTCTGTAGGTCCATCAATATCATTCACCAATTGGTGAGCCTCAGAAGCATGAAAATAAATAGATTCTCCTGCTTTAGCCACATAGATGTGGCTACCTAAATAAACAATGACTCTTCCACTTAATACATACCCAAAGGTTTCTGAAAGAGATGGTTCAAACTTCTTGAACTCCCCTTTTTCTTTAAACGTCAGATAGATCGGTTCCATTTCCTTTTCATTCGATTCCGGTACGAGCCATTTAATCTGATACCCTTTTTCTACTTCTGCAAAAAAAGTCTGTGAATCTTCATCATATACGACTTTTTGAACACGCTCTTCTTCATCAAAGAATTGTTTCGGTGAGCATCCAAGCACCTCTATGATATTGAAAAAGGTTTCAATAGATGGGGAACTCAAATCACGCTCCAATTGGGAAATATATCCCTTGCTTAAATCTGTTCGTTCACCTAACTCCTCTTGAGTTAACCCTTTTTTTAAACGTAAATTCTTAATCTTTTTTCCAATTTGCATAGTTATCTCCATGTGACTCGTCATTGCCACCGTTTTAAACGAAGGTTATTTTTTGACTATCTTCATCGCTTTGATCAAAAGTTTAGTTTTAGTAAACTCCGAGACATTAAAGTACTCTATAAGTAAACTTGAAGTTTACTTACAACCCCAATCATTATACAGGAAGCATGACAATCTTCAACATCTTTTTTGTAATAACTAATGGTACATCATCTGACATAAATATTTCCCCAGAAATAAATTTCATCAAAATACTACATTTTTCTTGCTCATACTGTAGTATTTTAACCATACACTTTATAAGAATAAAGAGTCTGCCCTAACTAGAAGCAATAAAAATCCCCGTGAGCAAAACCACGGAGATTAGGAATGTATCATTTATAGGGAAGTTTTTGATAAAAGTAATTTGGTTTAATGATTTGATTTTTATAAGGCTTATGGAATATATGAGTCGCTGCTGGAGAAACTGGTGGAATGAGCCACGTCCAATTACCAGTCACCGGCCGACTAGCCGCCTTTTCCTTTTTCTCAAACATCTTAAACTGCTGGGCAGCCGTATGGTGATCGACAATACTTACCCCATCCTCTTTAAAAGAATAAAGAACAGCCTGATTGAGTTCAACAAGAGCCCGGTCCTTCCAAAGCGATGAATTCTTGTGAATATCAAGCCCCATATGTTCTGCTATGATTGGAAGCATATTATATCGTTCTTCGTCCGCTAAATTTCTTGCCCCGATTTCTGTGCCCATATACCAGCCGTTAAACGGGGCAGCGTGATAGTTGATTCCACCGATTTCAAGACTCATGTTTGAAATAATGGGAACGGCATACCATTTGAGCTCTAACTCTGCAAACCATTCATATTCAGGGTGGCGCAAAGGGACTTCTTTTACAAGATGAGAAGGAATTTCATACCATTGAGGCTTTCCACCATCCATTTGTATGACGAGAGGTAAAAGATCAAATCGACCAGTTCTGCCCCTCCATCCTAATTCTTCACAAACTTGTGTGAATCTTAGTGAATCCGGATCGCCGATAACCCCATTCTCGGTTTCATAGCCTGCGTATCGAATAAGCTGATGATTCCATATCCGAACACCTTCAGGTTGAAAAATAGTAATAGACGGTCTTATTTTGCCACCGTTTGTTGCAAACGATATATGTTCGAAAAGCGCTTCTACTATCTCTTCCATTGATTGTAAATCACGTTTATCTATTACCTGCATCGTTTCCCAAAACAAACGACCAATACATTTATTACTATTTCGCCATGCCATCTTAGCCCCATATTCAAGCTCTTCAAGCGTATGTTCATACTTGTCTCGTTCTTGAATTTGATGGATTACTTCTTCTAAACGTTTATGCGTTTCATCTTCACCTTTATGTAGTTCCGCATAACTAACTCGAATAAAATGTTCGGCTTCTTTTAGTCGATGTTCCATAGATGTCCGCTGCCTCCTATGTCAGTCTTCGACATGATTATCGTTTACAAATAATGTACCACAACCATTTTCTTATCGCTAAATAAGACAACTAGAAAAACAAGATAAAAAAAAGATACAACTAACTTATTTCTAACGGCTTCCCAAATAAAAAAGGATCTGACTCACATGAAACAAGCCAGACCCCTATTCATAATTGCTCCGTTACCCATTTAGCCGTCGCTTCACCATTTCCGATACAATCGGGAATGCCTACTCCGTAGTAAGAACAGCCAGCTAGACGAATGCCTGGAAAGTCTTGCTCGAGCTTCTCTTCCAGCCGTTGTACAATTTTCCGATGATGGATATGATAATTAGGCATCATGTCGCTCCATTTAGTCACTTCACTCGTTACCGGAGTACCTGAAATGCCCAGACTTAATTTAATATCCCTTAATGCAACCTTAAGCAACTCTTCTTCAGTAGCAGTTTGTAATGAAGCAAACGAGGGGTTTGTACTTTTATAGAAAAGCCGGATTAGCAAATGATTCTTCTTGGATGTATGTGCCCATTTTCTACTTGTCCATGTACAGGCATTACAAGTTAATTCACTAGTTCCTGCAGTAATAAAGCCTGTTCCATCCTTTGGTAGCTCACTGTCCGCCAAATTGAAGCCTACATAGACGCTAATAATGGAACTATTCTTCAATTGGTCAAATTCCTTTTGGAGTGTAGGATTCTTCAATAGCTTTTGAGCAGCATTGTGGGGAATGCTTAAAATGATATAATCAGTTTTAATGCTTTCTCCGTTTCCAAAAGTGACCGTGTATGAATTCCCCGCTTTCGCAACAACCTCTACCTCTGTCCCTTTATGTATCTCAACATCTTCCATCCGTTCTTCCATTCGATCAAGCAAAGTAGACAGACCGCCTTTAAAAGAAAGGAATTTCTTACTGGCATTCCCTTGGGAAGCTTTTTTGTTTTCAGAAAGTCCTCGTATGATGCTGCCGTATTCATTCTTATAATCCAATAAATATGGTAGTGTAGAAGCAATGGTCAAATCAGCAAGTTTGCCTGAGTATACACCAGATAGCACGGGAGCAATTTGTTTTTCTACCAATTCTTGTCCCAGAAAGCATTCCAGAAATTCACCGATAGAATCATCTGTAGTGAACGATTCATTCTTTGTGTAGAAATCCTTCAAGGCCGCAACTTTACCTTCCGCAGAAACTAATGTAGTTTTCGCTAATGACTCGATGCTCGTTGGAATGCCAAATACAGCTTCTTCTGGAATAAGCTTTAATTCTCCATCACTATGAATAAAAGAGCGCCCTGTCGCATTGAATACCACTTTATCTTGTAGCCCTAACTCTTCAATCAATGGTCCGATATACCCTTTACGCGCCACGATAGAATCTGCACCCGATTCCATTATGAAATCACCATCATGCACCGAATGAATTTTTCCTCCAAGCCCCTTATTGGCTTCTGTCAATACAAGTCTAACGTTTGAGCCCGTCTTCTTTTTCCACTTTTGCAATTCATAAAGAGCAGATACACCCGTAATGCCCCCACCTATCACAACGACTGTTTTCAATGATTGTACACCTCAATTACGATCAATTTAAGTTACCTAAAGTGTACCATAAGGGTTCCTTAATTAGTATTTACATTAAACAATACGGTCCCTTTTTGGGTCAACTTTACTAAATTCGCCACAATTATTCCGGATACATTACGACAATGTGTAGCTATATATATGCATGGGACCGCTTCGCCCGATTTTCTCAGCACCTGTATTATGGAATCCGGCTTTTCCATACAATCCTTTTGCCGGCTCGTTGTCCTTATTAACCGCGAGAATAATTTCTTTTTTATCCGGGAAATACTTTTGAACAAAAGGAGGTAAAACAGACATTGCCCTCGCTGCATACTTTCTTCCTTGATAACGGTGATTTATACAAAAGGCTCGCAGTAACATTGCCTGTGGGTTTTCGGTAAACTCGTGAATGCCTTCTCCCGTATGTAGAATGAAAAAACCAACTGGCACTTCTCCTGATAGGACTACAATTGGTCTTCTTTTTGGATCTTCTGTACACTTTTTCAATGCTTCGATAGGAATAGTTGTATATCTTTTCTGTTCATCAGTTAAGTAAAACTTAGCTAATTTCGCTTTATATTTGGGTTCATATAATTGTAATGAGATATCCTGGTTTTCAAGCATTTATTCTACTATCCCCCTTTAGTAGCCTAAATTTTTGTTTATGGTACAATCATTCGGTACAATTTGATATGATAAGACCACTCCAAAGTCATTCCTTCATTGCATCAGTGATCATAACTACTTTCATCTACTACATTCGCTTCTCTAATATTAATGTGCTGGCGGATTTTTTGCGCTAATTCAAAATTAATTTCCCCTTCTTCAAACATGTCCTGAACCTCATCACGCTCCGCTTGAATAGCTGTGTATTGTAAATCGCGCTCGAAGTTTATTTGATCGTGTCCTCGGACCATTTTATTATCTCGTTTTAACCTGGAAATTAGAAAACTATATTCTGCGATCACGATTAAAGAAATCCCCTTATCATCTGGACTTGTTTTCTCCTTAATCTCTCTAATTGCCGCTTTAGCTGTCTTCAATTTAATTGCGATCATTTTATGGAGACGCTCTTTATTTTGCTCGATTAATTCTCTTTTTTTAGATAAAAACAGCTTGCCACTCTTTACTAGCACTTTTTTCAACAAAAGTATGAAAATCAGCCTACGATATTTCCTTCGATTTGTTACCGCCATTTCCATTCTGTGGATATGCTCTAAGCACGAGTTTGCTACTTCATGTTCAACTTGTTCCGTTTTTACAAGTTTCATGATTTCTCGTTCCTCAGCCTCAAGTCCTATGAGTCGAATCTTATTTTCTTTCTCTCTAATTTCCAAGTGATTTTTTTGACTCCCGGCTGCATGGGCTTGATTAATCCTTACGTTATATTTAGAGATAATTCTTATTGCAGCTTCGCGGTTTTCATTTGTAATGGAAGATTCTACTGCTTTGATTGCCGCCGAATGTGATTGAATCAATGCGCGCTTTTCTCTTTCCGCTTTATTCTCACCCGTATGTTCATCCTTTTGCCGGGCAATAATCGGCAAGAAAATGCTTGTAACCATAAGTGTCGCCAAAATGACTCCGGCTGCAATAAAAATAATTAATGAACGTTCTGGAAACGGGCTGCCATCATCTAACACGAATGGAAGAGTAAACGCCCCCGCTAATGTAACAGCACCACGAACACCAGAAACAGTTATAATCCCAATGGCTTTGAGTGACGGCTTTACCATTCCCTTTTTCACTTTCCAACCTGTCCACCATGCTACCAATACCCAAATGAATCGAAGGACAAATAGGGAGATGCTGATTATGATGATATAACCAGTCACTTCCATATTATTAAAAGCTGCGTTTTCAAAAATGGAATTCGCTACACCTGGCACTTGCAAGCCAAGCAAGACAAAAACAAGGCCATTCAAAATAAATAAAATAACAGACCAAGTACTATTCGAAACGATTTGTAGCTTTATCGTCGGCGACTGCTCACGATCCCGTTCAATTGCATGGACGATTCCACCAGCTACGACACCTAAGATTCCTGAAAAGTGGAAGTGCTCTACACTTAAATAAATCACAAACGGAGTCAAAATCTGAATGAGCATATGAATCGTCACATCTTCCATGCCTAGTCGACGGATGAAGACTCTCAGCCTGATAATAGCAAACGCAATGATTGCACCCCCGATAAGGCCTCCTAAAGCAATAATGACAAAGCTTAATGAGGCTTCCGCTAAAGAAAAGTAGCCGGTTACCGTAGCTGCCACCGCAAACTTAAACGCTACAAGACCTGATGCATCATTCGTTAATCCTTCTCCTTCTTAGAGTATGCATAATGATTTTCGGTAGCTTAACACGGCTAGCCATCGCACCAACGGCCACTACATCAGTAGGCGAAAGGATTGCTGCAAGCGCAAAAGCAGCTGGTAAAGGAATAGATGGGATCAACCAATGAATTAAATAACCGATTACAAGAACGGTTACAAAAACTAGCCCTAACGCTAATAATAAAATCGGTACTCTAAGTTTCCATAGCGCCTTACGCGGAACATTTTTTCCATCATTAAATAACAACGGTGCAATGAATAATACAAAAAACAACTCAGGCTCCATTGGCACTTGAAGGCCAATGGGTAAAATCACCAATATCCCTCCCAAAGCGATTTGAATAAGAGGAACAGGAATAAATGGAATAAAGTGATTAATTATATTGGATAGGCCAATGAGGAACAACAGAAGTAAAACAATTAGAAATATTTCCATCTTTCCTTCAAACCACCTTTTCTATGTGTTTTCTATCTTTAATTTACCATAATAAAGGCTTTTCTATTTATCAGAAATACTTATTTGCTTCATTTTCCGAACGGCGATTCATCATTTCCACATAAAAAATTTACATAAGCTTAACAAATTTTTAATACCATTCATGGATAATTAGACCTAGAAAGAAGAGGTGGATGATGGGGAAATTATTTAACTTTTATACAAACTGGTCTTTAAAGACCAAGCTCTTACTATTTATCATATTTATCTTAATTTTCACATCCGGTATCATCAGTTATATGTCTTATGCAAAATCAAAAGATGCGACGATGACCGCTGTCGAACAACGTCTAAAAAGAGAAGTTATGCTTTTTTACCAAATGGCACAGAATCTCATGTATCTTCATGTAGGGGATGAAGAGAATTTCAACAAAAAAATAGAAACCGTCATTAAAAGCCAAAACGCAGACATGAGTCAAGATGGTCTCCATAGCGATTACTTTCTTATCAAAGGAAAAGAAACCGTCCCGTTCTCTGTAAGCCAGAAAATGGCTATAAAAATCCCTGAATCTCTACAAACAGAGATCACGAAAAAAGGAAAGGGCATTTTACATAAAAAAATTAACGGTGTTACCTATACATTTGCTTTTCAACAAATTCAAGAAGTAAAAGGGTCCTTTGTCATTGCTCTACCACAGCAAGTTTATTTAACTAAAATACATGAAATGGCATATTCCATTCTCACAGTCACGATTGCTTGTGTAATTATTACAGCACTTCTTGTCATCGTACTCGTTAATCAATTGACAAGGCCTTTAGAAAAACTAAGAGAACTCATGAAAGAAGCCCGCGAAGGTAATTTTGATATATCACTAAGGGATATTCCAAGGAGCTCAGCCGAAATAACATCCCTTGTTAAAAGCTTCGAATCATTATTACTAACAGTGAAAAGTATGCTACAAAACATTAGCTCAACTACGAATCAATTACATACAACCGGAGCCAAGCTGCAAACTTCCTCAAATGTTGTTTTGGTCCGAAATCAGGAATTGATCAATGAAATAGAAACGGTCAAAAAAGCTGCGGATGAAACAGCCGTTAGCTCTGAAGTATCCATGGTTGCTTTTGACAGAATGAAAGCAGATATTTACCAGACCTTTCAGGAAATGCAGCATATTTTTGATATTTCGAAAACGATGGAGGTTGCTTCTCTAAGTGGGACAAACCATATGGATCAGCTAGTAAATGAACTTGGTTTATTTCAAACGGAATTTAAACAAGTCACCCAAACGATGAATACATTGAAAACTCATTCGGTCTCCGTCACTTCCATCGTCTCACTGATACAGACCGTTGCTGAACAGACAAAATTGCTCGCTCTAAACGCAACCATCGAAGCGGCAAGAGCAGGTGACGCCGGTAAGGGGTTCTCAGTTGTTGCAACGGAAGTCAGAAAGCTTGCTAACGAATCTTTCAAAGCAGCGGAAGAAATCGCTACAACGATGGGGCAAATGGAAGAGATAACAAACCAGACACATCGTGAATTTGAGAACATTTATCATATTGTCAATAAAAATGTTGAAGGAGCATCTAAGAGTAAAGACTCGATTGATTTATGGAGTCTACATGTTGATGAGGTGAACGTTAAGCTTCGATTCATTGAATCAATCCTAAAAAACTTGCAAGGTTCCTTACCAGAAGTGGAACAATCATCCGAAAGATACGTAGCACTGTCGCAACAGACAAGTGCTAGCGCCGAACAAATGCTATCTAGCTTCCAAGAACAACTGAAACAATATCAAGAAACGTATGAAATCGGGAAAGTACTTAATGATTTATCTGGCAAGCTAGGCGAACAAACAGAGGGGATTCAAGCCTAGGAAGATTGTAATATCGTCATGGCCTACATGATTATTTACTGTTGTAGCCTAAAAAAACACCTCAATTCTGAACTGCCCCGTAAATGTTAGACACCAAACTAACATTTACGGGGTGTTTTTATGTCTAAATATACAGTAGAGGATAAGTTAAAAGCGGTAGAACGTTATTTAACTGGAAAGGAAGGCTATAAAACCATTGCAGAAAGCATTGGTACAGTGAAATCACTAGTCATTACTTGGGTTAAATTATTTGAAGCGCAAGGGGCAGAAGGTTTTCAGAAGGGCTATACAAGTTACTCCAGTCAGTTTAAACTAGACGTACTCAATTTTATGAACGAAACGGGCGCGTCTTTTCGAGAAACGGCAAGCACATTTAATATTTCTGCTCCCAGTACCATTTATCAATGGGATCAGTTGCTGAAAACAAAGGGATTGGACGCGCTAGAACCAAAGAAAAAGGGGCGTCCATCTATGAAGAAGAAAACAATTAAAACGACACCAGCTGAGGGCTCAGTAGAAGCGTTACAAGCGAAAATCGAGCGTTTAGAAGTGGAGAATGCTTACTTAAAAAAGTTGAATACTTTAGTTCAAATGCAGGAAAAATTACAAACCAAATCAAAGCGCAAGTAATTTTTGAACTAAAGGATCCGTATGGCGTTGTGGATCTAGTTGAAGTCGCAGACATTCCACGCAGCACTTATTATTATTGGGAGAAACGATTAGACCGAGTGGACAAATACGCCGATATAAAAGAGGCAATTAAGAAGATTTATCATGAACATAAAGGTCGCTATGGGTATCGTCGCATCACAAAAGAGCTAAAGAAATATGGTTTTATTCATGATCCGAAGACCATCAATCGTTTAATGAATGAGCTTGGCTTAAAATGCATGGTCCGTATGAAGAAGTATCGTTCTTACAAAGGGAACGTGGGTAAAATCGCGCCGAACGTATTACAACGTGATTTTAACGCAGATAAAATGAATCAAAAATGGGTAACAGATGTGACCGAATTCCATCTTTTCGGGGAAAAACGTTATCTGTCGCCTGTCCTCGATTTATGTAATGGCGAAATTATTGCGTACAAAGTCATGAGCCGCCCTGTCTATCAACTCGTGGGCAATATGTTAGATGAAGCAATAAAACGTCTTAAACCGGAAGACAAAGTCATTCTTCATTCCGATCAAGGCTGGCATTATCAAATGAAGAAGTATCAGAAAACATTACAAGAGCACCGAATTACACAAAGCATGTCTCGTAAGGGTAACTGCTTAGATAATGCCGTTATCGAGAATTTCTTCGGCTTATTAAAGTCTGAATTGCTGTACCTGCAAGAATTTGAAAGTATGGCTCATTTTGAAAGAGAATTAAAAGAGTACATTGAGTACTACAATCACAAAAGAATGAAGGCAAAATTAAAAGACCTGAGCCCGGTAGAATACCGAACTCGGATCTTAAAAGTTGCCTAAAATATTTGTCTAACTTTATTGGGTCAGATCATTCCTTTCGGATGTGAGGTGTTTTTCATTTAACTCATTATTTCATAGCCATCTCTTCAGTAAGCTGACTTGCTCTTTCGGCCCATTCTTCATCTGTTAGATTGTGTTGCTTTACGTAAAGGTTACGTGGATGCACGCGGCACTCATGCGTACAGCTGCGCATATATTTGTGTTCATTTTCCTCTGACGCAAGGATTTGTTTATTACATTCAGGATTTGCACAATTAATATAACGTTCACATGGCTCACCAGTGAAGTAATCTTGACCAACAATAACATGCTCCTTTTGGTTAATAGGAACCGAGATCCGCTCATCGAACACATACATTTGCCCATCCCAAAGCTCGCCTTGTACTTCAGGGTCTTTTCCGTAGGTGGCGATTCCACCATGAAGCTGACCTACATCTTCAAACCCTTCTCTTACAAGCCATCCAGAGAATTTCTCACAGCGAATACCGCCTGTACAATAGGTTAATACTTTTTTGCCTTCAAGCATTTCTTTGTTGTCGCGCACCCATTGTGGAAGCTCACGGAAAGACTGTATATCTGGTTTAACAGCATTTCTAAAATGTCCTAACTCGTATTCATAATCATTTCTTGCATCTAGAACAATGGTATTTTCATCTTGAAGTCCTTCTAAAAATTCCTTCGGACTTAAATAACGGCCAGTAACCTCAAGTGGATTAATATCATCTTCCAAACGAAGCGTTACAAGCTCATTTCGTGGTCTGACATGCATTTTCTTAAATGCGTGTCCGTCAGCTTCATCTATTTTAAATACGATACCTTCAAATCGAGGATCGCTTTCCATCATGTTAATATACGCATCAGTTTGTTCAATCGTACCTGATACAGTCCCGTTGATTCCCTCAGTAGCAACCAAAATACGGCCCTTTAGCTCGTGCTCTTTACACCAAGCAAGATGCGCAGCTGCAAATTCCTCTGGGTTCTCAATTGTTACATAATAATAGTACAACAATACTCTATACGGTTTACTTTCTATCATTCTTATTACCACCTATCCATTTATATTTGCAAGATATAAAAGGTAATCCTTTTAGGCACTTTACTCTTACAACAAGGTATTATACCAATAAAACTACATATTCGTCAAAAAACGACTGGAAAACATACCAGTCGTTTCCTACCTCCACTCGAACCTATTCAATATATTCAATTCCCTAATCTCCACACCATCTAATTGCCAGTATTCTATAACTCGATTCTTTAAAAGTATACCATTCCTCTTCCAGATTTAAATCGATAAGTACATCCTTAAATCTACAAAAAGCACCTTTGCCATCCAACGCTCTTAGCAGTTGATTTTTACCAGTCTCATCGCTTTGCTCTCAACAGAAATCCAGCACATCAATCGCCAACTCAATTTCTTCCTGCTGCCATTCCGGCATTATTTTTAGTGGCTCGTCTTCTGCCAAGCATAACTCTTCTTCTGAAACAGTGACAAACTTTCCATTTTTTAATGACATGAAGGTTTGATACCCCTCAAATTGAATATCCATTTCCTCAATCAACTGTTTTATACACGTACCTTGCTCATTTTAGTCTCCCTTCTGCTTTCGCTCCATTTTCCTTACATCCACCCTTTTTGTTCCGCAATAGTAATGGCTTCAATTCGATTTTTGACTTGTAGTTTATTAAGTATTTCCGAGATATAATTCCGAACGGTTCCAGTAGACAAATAGAGCACTCCTGATATTTCCTTAGCCGTCTTTCCAACAGCAACTAATTTTAATATTTCCTTTTCGCGTTCAGTAAGTGGATTATCTTCTCCGATACTTCCAAAAATTAGTTCAGGTGCAAATTGACGCTTTCCCTTTATAACGTTTCGTATGGACTGGGCTAATTCATCGACTGATCCGTCTTTTAATAGATAACCATGAACATTTGCCTTTACCGCTCGCTCAAAATATCCTGGTCTTGCAAAAGTGGTAAGGATGACAATTTTTACATCTGATTTCTTTTGTCGAAGCTCCTCCGCTACTTGAAGGCCTGTTTTGATGGGCATTTCAATATCAAGTAAGCAAACATCAGGTTTCAATTGGTCGATAAGATTGAGCGCATCCTTCCCATTAATCGCTTGGCCTACAACTTCAATATCATCCTCCATATCTAATAGAGATCCCAATGCTCCGAGCAACATTCCTTGATCTTCAGCAAGTAACACCCGAATCATAAAGCAACCTCCTCCCCATGCTGTTTTAAGATTTGAGGTACTTCGATACATAAAATTGTCCCCATGTTCTCAGACAGCGAAAGGGTTCCATCTAATAGCGAAAGCCTTTCTTGCATGCCTTTTAGACCACTTCCATTCTGACAATTCGATCCTATTCCTTTGCCATTGTCTTCTACAACAATGGCAATTTTCCCTTCTATTTGTTCAATTGTAATGGTGCATATTGAAGCCCCGCTATGTTTGACCACATTCGTTATAGCTTCACGGATACACATACTCAGGATGTTCTGAGTAAGGAAAGGAACATCCGCTAATTTCGTATCTCCCTCAACGATTAACTTAATTTCTGCAACAGATAAAATCTCTTCCACTTCAATTACTTCTTCTGCTACCGTAATTGCCCGCATATCTGCCACAAGTTCTCTTACTTGATGAAGAGCAGAACGCGATATCCTCTCCATTTCAATCGCTTCTTCTCTAGCACGGTTTGGTTGCTTATTCGCTAGTTTGGCGACTAATTGGCTTTTTAACGTCAACAAAGAAAGAGTATGACCTAACGTATCATGAAGATCACGCGCAATCCTCATTCGCTCTTCCCTTTTAACAAGTTCCTTAATCCGTTCATTTGCTTCATCAAGCTTACGTTCCAAATCCATCCGTTCATACATGGAACGCATCCCAAAAGGGGTTGTGACCATAACGATGATAAATGGAGTTAAATAAAAAATAGACATGATAGACAAAGACGGTAAGTAAAAAGCCCATGGTACAAGAAGGGTAATGCAAAAAGCAATCATCGCCCATTTAAATACTTTCCGATCCTTATACCAACTAATAAAATTGGCTGCAAAAAAACCCATAAATAGACAGTTAAGATTATAGGCCAGACTTAATGTAAAAATAATAATCAACTGAATGGCTAGCCAGCGATGGAAAACATGCCAGTTGTCTGTACTATACAGTTGCCGATAAGAGACAAGGAATAAGGCCCACATGAGAAAACCAATCAACTGTTTCATACTTGACTCTGTTAGGATATAACCCAGTGGTAAAATGCCATAAATTAAAAACACATAAGGTAAGTACCCATATCGTTTAGGGAAGAGCTGAAAATTCTTCATTCCTTCACTCCTGACTCTATATCGCTTCCTGTTTCCTTCTTATATACCCTGATAATACCACAAATAGGAAAAGGTACCCAAGTAGAATCATAATTGAAAGCAAAGAAGGAGACTCCCCGCCAATAATCTCCCATGCTCCACTTCCGTAATAATACGAAGGTAGCCCATGAGAAATAGATTGAAGGGTTTTCGGCAAAATTTCAATTGGCATCCACATTCCGCCCATAAAAGCCAATGCTAAATAAATGACATTACTTACGCCAGAAGCTGTATCGACTCGTTTCATCGTCCCTATCAATGCACCTATGCCTAAAAACGGTAAAGAACCAAGAAGAATCCATACCCCACTCATCATCCATTGTCCGACAGACATGGTTACGCCATTTATGAGGATTCCAGCCGCAAAAATCACAACAATCGATAATATATGAACAGCCGATTGACCTACTATTTTTGAAAAGAAATAGATACTATAAGGGAGTGGAGTGATTCTCATAAACTTTGCCCACCCTTCGGCCCTCTCTTGAACCAACCTGATTCCCATCGTCATAATGGAGGATCCCATCACACTAAATGTTGCCATTGACATTAAAAAATGTGCTTTCCAAACTGTAGTATCATTCACTTTAAATACATTTGTATAGATAAAATAAAAGAGTACCGGCATAAACAATGACCAAAAAAGATAGTACGGATTTCGAATAATTCTTAATGATTCTGCCTTACATTGCATCCATATCATTTCAGCAAAACCTCCTCATTGTCTGCTGTTAAATGTTCAAACACTGTTTCTAAACGTCCTTGCTCAATTTGAATCCCACTCATCTTTACCTTGTTTTTATAAAGAGCGGTAAGTACAGCATCCGAGTCAGTCGTTTCTATAAAAATGCGATTACTTTCTTTAAATATATTGGATACATTTGCGATTTGTCTTAATTCATCAATATTTAATGTTTGATTATCATCAAGCGAAACGGTCTTTTTCGTGAATCTCGCTCTCATCTCCAACGGATTTCCATCGGCAACTACTTTACCTTTATGAATGAGAATAATCCGATCAGCAACATCTTCCGCTTCTTGCAAATAATGAGTTGTAAAAATGATTGTTTTTCCCTGGTCATTAAGTTTTCTGATCGTTTCCCAGAACGATCGCCTTGCTGTAACATCCAATCCGACAGTTGGTTCATCCAAAAAAAGCACATCTGGATTTCCGGCAATGGCTAGAGCAAAGCTTAACCGCCGTTTTTGACCTCCCGAAAGCTTTTCTGTTCGTTTTTTCAGGTCTTTGCTACTCATTCCTGTGACCTCGATCAACTGTTCAAGTGATAGCGGATTTTTATAATAACTTCTAAACAAACGAATCAATTCTATCCCAGTTAAACCGTCCATTACACTAACATCCTGAAGCATGGCGCCGATGCGTTCCCGAACTGATCGATCTTTAGGATGTTGACCGAATAATTGAACAGTCCCCTCTGTTGGCTCTATTAAGCCAAGTAACATTGAGAGCGTTGTCGTCTTTCCAGCCCCATTCGGACCAAGGATTGTCACCATTTCCCCCGCCCGAATTGAAAATGAAACATCATCCACCGCTTTATGTTCTTTAAAAGATTTCATCACATGTTCAAATGTAATCATCTCTCCACCTCCGATACATCTATACTATGAAAAGAACTCACTGGCGATTAGTGGAAAACATCATGAAACTGAGGTGATAAATGTCATAATGTTTTGAAATTCCAGACCTATTGTCTTGTTTCTTTTTATTCTTGAAAACTGGGACGAACATCGCCACAACAAACGGGAAATATTAACATTAAAAATTATTACATTTTTCTGATAGTTACCTATACATTTATAACAAATGGGCGTATACTGTATTATAACAATAAGCAATAATTATAATCTGTATTACAAAAAGGGAGGAACTACACATGCAAACAAATAAACCTATGGAATTCTTCAGAAACTTACCACCGAAACAATGTCCAGATTGCGGTCATCATATTGATGAACAAGCAGAATCCTACGTGGTTACGTGTACAGAATGCTCATCAAAAAAATAAATGCAAAATAAAACGGGTTAGCGTTGGAGCTAACCCGTTTTATTTTGCATTCCCCATCTTACCTATCGCTTCTTTATGACCACTCTATTATGAAATCCTCCGCCCCGACGGAATTCCTTCCAGCCTTTAATCTCATAGTTAGAGCAAATAAACCCACAAAACCTACTTGCTTTCACGATTCTTCCCACACGAACGTTCGGTATTTTTCATAATCACTATGTTTACACTCGACCTTGATTTTCGTGCCATCTTCTTCATATTCCGTTTCAAGGATTTGCGCATGTTCGTTAAAATAAGAAATAATCTGACCTTGATCATACGGGATTAGCAGTTCACAGCGAATATAATCTGTGAAGATGTTTTCACGAATCTTTTCAACCAATTCAGCCACGCCAATTCTCTGTTTTGCTGACAAATAAACAGAATCAGTATGAACTTGTGGAATCTCCATTTCTGTTAAATCTGCCTTATTATACGCATAAACGGTTGGGATATTTTCAATTCCAATTGCTTTAAGTGTTTCAGTTGTAATTTCAATAAGCTGTTCATAATTCGCATTGGAAAAATCGACAACATGAATGAGCAAATCAGCTTCTGCCACTTCTTCAAGCGTTGATCGGAATGCTTTTACAAGATGATGTGGCAGCTTTGAAACAAAACCAACTGTATCCGTTAACAGAAATTCTTTATTGTCCGGAAGCGGGATATTTCGAACAGATGTCTCTAATGTCGCAAACAGCATATCCTTTTCAAAAACCTGCTTCTCCGTAGATGCATGAAATTTCTCGACAAGAGCATTCATAATCGTTGACTTTCCAGCATTTGTATACCCAACAAGTGAAACAACAGGGATTGCATTCTTCTTTCTCTGCTTCCGCTGTGTTTTCCTGTGAGCAACAAGCGTTTCTAGTTCTTTATTCAATACATGAATCTTCTCTTCGATTCTTCGACGGTCAAGCTCAAGCTTTTTCTCCCCAACCCCTCTGTTCTTTGTACCGACACCACCACTTTGACGCCCTAGCGACTCCCTGAGACCAATCAAGCGCGGCAACATATATTGTAGTTCCGCCACTTCCACTTGTAACTGTGCCTCTCTCGTCTTAGCCCGATCTGCAAAAATATCAAGAATTAATATCGTACGATCAATCACCTTACAGTCTAAATCTCGTTCTAAGTTACGAATTTGAGATGGAGATAGTTCATCATTAAAAATAACCAGATTTCCATCACTATATTCTACAAGAGTTTTTACTTCGTCTACCTTACCACTGCCAATATAATGAGATGAATTCACTCTTTGTAAATTTTGATTCATTTCACCAACGACCTCTACACCACAGGCCTCCGCTAAATTTGCAAGCTCTTCCATCGAGTAGGCAAAATCCCGATGATTATTAATATTTACTCCAACTAATACTGCTTTTTGTTGCAATTCTTCCATTTGCATATTCCCCCTTAAGTTTTGTTAATATCTTTACTGCACCGTAGTTTGAATATGCTAAAAAAACACAGACCTATCGCCTGTGTTTGAGTAAACGAAAAAGGTGACGTAAAGGACATCTCTTTAGTATAGACAAATGAATATGGCATTAACGCCACACCATCTACGATGAAGAATACATCCTGTAGCACACTACACTCGCCTAATCATGGTGGCGGTGCGGAGCCGGATTTTGAAGTACTTCAATAAAGTACGTATATCTGCAAAGTAGATTGTCTATAGTAGAAAGTCGCGAAGCCCCGTCCCCATGTCCTTTATACAAAAAAAGAGAGCGTTCATCCAGCCCTCCCTCATGGTTTTATTATAGGGTTATGGTAATTAGGCAGACTTATCCCGTTCACCCTGCACACAGACAGAGTTTTTTGAGCACTATTCAGTTAGCGGCACAAAGTGTTGAACGTAGTCTGATAAACTTCACCGTAAACCCCTCCGTTTCATTTAAGTTATGGAAATTTTACCATATGAATGTTCGTTTGGCAAACCGTTTTTTTTACGGTAAAAAAGCTTGCGAGTTACATCAAAGCTCATGAATGACCTTCTGCTAAAATCGCGCACGTCATGACGAGCAACACAGAAGCCAGCACATCCTGCAAGTCTGGTCCTCACGTATTACTCCATACGCGAAAGGTTTGTAACGATCGCTCGCAGAACTTATAGGCTCTTTTTATCCTTTTTGAACACTCACTTATAGTTCGTATATTCCTACCTATTCCTTGGCAAGATCACCGAAGTAACTGAACAATTCAGGCAAGCTTTTTGATACAAGGAAGGATGAGTACTTCACCATCATACAACCGAAAAGAATTCATCGATCTTATCTAATGACCCCAATACTCTCCAATTCTTCATAGAGGATATCGCCAATTTTTTTGTACACCTTAGAAATAGTTGCCAAACTTATATCATATTTATCAGCAATTTCCTTTTGTGACGGTGCTAAAATATCTAGTAAAGCAGATTGGACCAAGTAGTCAATGGATGCAGCGTATACCTCTGGTTTACGTATAGAAGGGAACCCTTTCTCACAATACGACTTCCAAATTACAATGGCGGTCATAATCATATCTATTGGGCAATCATCTTCTCTCATATGTTCTTGAATAAGAATCGCTACTTGTAACTCTTTTTCTGAGCTCCATTCAAACTGCGTGATATCTGGCAGGTCAATATCCCCCATCATCCTCAGGAGTAGCCTTTCAAGAAGGTACGGAAAATCAATTTGGTAGAAGTCTTCATACCCTCCGTCATCTTCAAGATGCTCTTCCAATTCATCCTGAAATTCCTGCACTAACTTTTCCGTCCCAGCATCAGGGAAACTTATAGGTTCTCCCAAGAAGTACATGCCAGTACCCCTATCTAATAGCATTCCAAATAGTAAACTATTTTCCTCTACCATTTCTGTTTCATACTCAAGCGGTAGTTCATACTCAATCCTACTAAGTATGTCTTCTATCACAACCCTATCCGAATGGATAGACTTTAACAGATATAGTTTTGGTGTCGCTCCACGCCATGAGAGAATCAAATTTTTCGTTTTCTTCCTTACTATTTCAGAGGATTTTTTTCGATAAAATTCTTCAAAAATCGTCTGTCCTTTAGCAATCGGCAGGTTAAATACTGCCCATGTGCGCATGTGTTGCATATAGGTGTCATGCGTTTCTACAAGAATCGGCTCCTCTTTTACATCCATAAAATTGAATAACGGATATTGAAACGCAAGATCTAGAATATCATGCTCATATCTTTCAAAAGTATATTTTAATAATTCCTTTTGAAACATTGCTGCTTCTTCACTAATCGAAATCGTCGGAAACTCAATTACATTCTTTCCGCAGCAATTTTTATATATTTTCTCACTTCCACACGGACAGGGATTCTTTATAGATATTTCACTCAAAAAACTCTCCTCCTTTTTGAACATGCACTATTATTCAAATAGGCTACCAAAATGGTAGCCTATTTGTTTATATTTCTATTTTTTCTCCAACTGATGCTTCCATTTCTTTATATCGATTCGATAAAGTAGAAGCGCCTACCCCGTATTTCTTAGCAAGCTTAGTCTGAGAAGGACTGAACTCCCCTTTTGAGAGCAGTTTCACTGAATACTCCAGTGCTGCAGCAAATGCTTCTGGTTTTCGAATAGATGGAGAATGTTCCGTACAATAGGTGTTCCACAACGCTTGAACACTTTCTATTAGTGACTGCGGATAACCCTCTTCATGCATTCCTTGTTTCACCATTTCTGCCGTTTCTTTTTCTTTCTCATTGTACCATACTCGCTCATTTGTTTCGGTTTTTGGTAATTCAATACCTTCTGTAATAGCCGCGAGACTATGGAAAATTTGCAAGAAATTCCGAGCCATGAATTCTTCTGCTTTTCCACCCGCTTGCTTGTACTCTTCTAATTGTTGATTTATAGTTGTTAAAATGTTGTCTGTAAATTTTGGCTCAAAGCTAATAAACTGACCAAAGAAATCACTTCTCGTTCCCATATTAACTAAATACCCAAGAATGATTTCTCCAATTCCTAATTCCTGACTTGCATATGGCGTATATGGAAGCGAGATAGCTTGTTTCGTCACGATATCTTTTAGAGTTATTGTTTCACTCGTTAATTCCTTAATTGAAAACAATACAGGAGCCGTGCCTTTCCAAGACTCTACGATCTCTCTCGTTTTCTCTCTTACAATATGAGACCCTTCTTGCTTCATAAATGTATCAAAGATTGTATCGCCGTTCACAACCGGCTGCGTGAAAGTACCCCATATATTCACATTAAATTGATAAATTTCTTGAACTTCTTCACTTACATTTGCCGGAAGTGGATAATCAAGCAAAAGCTGATTGATTTCAGCTTTATAATTCTTTTCTGTAAAATCCATTAACGCCTTCTGTAATAGCGTTGCTTCTTCATAATGAACAGCAATTGGATTTTCATCCACTTTTCTGCCACAGCATTTCTTGTACTTTTTCCCACTGCCACATTCACACGGTGCATTTCTATTTAATTTTCCCATATATATACCTCCAAAAAACAAAATGCTACTCTCCATTGTATCAAAAATTAACGAAATTACCTAATGGGACTCACAGGAAGATTGATACTCCTTGGGGGTCAGACCCTATTTCCCAGCTTCACCCACTAGCCATCAACCCGCTTATACCAAGGGGTCTCGTACCTTCATGGCGGGGTCAGACCCCATTTCCCGGTTGTGATCATGCAAAAAAAAGCTATCTCAACAGGTTAAACCTTGTGAAATAACCTTTATTTTTGTGTAATTCAAGTGATTAGTAAATAAGTAAGCACAGGATTTTTTGAAGAGTTGGGATGTTTAATTTTGTCCGTCATGTCGATCCATTTCACTTTTGCACATCTTTCTTCCAACTTCTCACTTATTTCTCCTTCAATGTCATGCATAAACTTAATCATTTCACCATATTCCAAGTGAAAGTGTTTGGCTGCAGTTCGATGTGGTGCATATTTCACAAACAACTGCAGAAGATGGTCGGCAGTATCCGCTTGCTGTGCCAATTGATCTTCTTCATTTACTATATATTGATAAATCTCACGCTTTTCATCCGGTAAATGCGAAACAATATCCCGTAGTAAAAATTCCATTAGAATCTCATTCATCATTAGCTACCTCGAGTTTTCATAAGCCCATTTTTCTCAATTATACTCTATTTTTTGAAACTTGCAAATCGTAATTATTACTATTTAAATCAAGAGTTCACATACCATCCTAATTATATGCAGAACTTCTTGTCCAATTACCTTTTTTTATATTATAGCTATTAAAAGTAGTAAGTCCAAATCTATTATATCGAGATAAAGTGAAAATTCAATCCGTGGGCCCTCACTGATTGTTAGTCCCGTTCTAGTGCCGCTAATACCTCCGCTCTGTTAATGCGGGATAAATAGTTGAACTAGGCTTTTCTAAAATAGCTATGTTATACTTGGAAAAACCTTTTATGTATTTTACCTTACTTGTTACTGTTGTTATCCCACTTGTTTACTGAGTGGGATTTTTTATTTATTTTGTTTATGTAACAAGATTAACTCTAAATCAAACGAAAGAAAGACAGACTCCAAAGTAGAGTCTGCCTTTTGCATGTATCAATTATGCTTTTTGTACGTTAGAAGCTTGTGGTCCACGTTGACCTTGTTCAACTTCAAAAGTCACTTCTTGACCTTCGTCAAGAGATTTGAAACCTTCGCTTTGAATAGCTGAGAAATGTACGAATACATCGTCTCCGTTTTCGCGTTCGATGAATCCAAAACCTTTTTCTGCGTTAAACCATTTTACTTTACCTTGTTCCATTGTTGTTGCCTCCTAGTGCGTTCATCACACATTATATTACTATCCTTGCTCAAAGTGACAATCGAGTCAAAAAGTTCTCACTTTTAGATTCCTACAGTACCGAACAAAAATAATTCCTCTTAATAATAACAGGATTTGGCAACGATTGCAAACTAATAAAAGAAATATTTTGGGTTAGGAACTCCGTTTCTCGTTAACTAGTCAAAATGATTTACAGCCCATAAAATTTTGTCGTACTTTTATACAATTCTTCGTATACCCTCTCTACCTGAATGTTCTTTATTTCTGCTATTTTTTGTACACTTCCATGAATCATTTTAGGATAAGTCACCGTATCTTGGAATGGTCCTTCGAACGGCCATGGTCCATCCGTTTCCACCATCAAATTTACTAACGGATAGTCTTTAATCAATTGCTGAATCTCCGTTTCATACAAGCAATCTGGGGTGACTGAAATATAATACCCATTTTGAATCATGCGCTGAACTGTTTTTTCGTCCCCTTTGAACCAATGGAAATGTGCCTTTGTTACCGAGTGTTTTTCTAAAAGGTCACAGACCAAAGGAGCGTCGTCGTATACCGCATGAAGAATAATTGGTTTATTCAGCTCTGAAGCCTTTTTTATAAAAATTTCCAATAGTTCAATATAAGGCTCAATCTGTATTTTTGGATGCTCGAACCGCAAGTAATAGGGTAAGCCCACTTCACCAATAGCAACCATTTGATGTTGGTGTTTATTCAAGAATGAACATAATTGACTCACTTCCGAATCACTCGGTAGCTCTTGTTCTGGATGAAAGCCGAAAGCAGGCTTTAGTCGTTTATCCATCTCTGCTAAAGCTAAATTTTTTTGAGAAGAAGCGAGATTCGTTGATACAGAAATAAGTGCCTCTACTTTGTATGCTTGCAAGTCTTTTAAAATGATAGACCGGGTACTTTCTGAATATTGATCAAAATGAATATGAGAGTCGATTATAGACTGCCTCACATAATCACCCGCAATTCATTGTATATCTTCTTTTTCCACGATAAAAATTCTTCGCTTAGCAAAATCGATGCTTGTCTTGGTCTCGGAAACGGGACGATAAACTCCTTTTTCACTTGGGTAGGCTTTTCTGATAACACAATAACCCGATCAGATAAATAAAGAGCTTCTTCAATATTATGGGTAACAAGCAAAATGGCCCGTTTATCTTCTTCCCAAACAGATAAGAGCCAATTTTGCATTTCCAGACGTGTGAATTCATCGAGTGCTGAAAAAGGCTCATCTAAACAAATAAGTGATTGCGGACTTAGCAGGCTGCGAATAAACGCCACTCTTTGCTTCATCCCTCCAGACAGTTCATATGGATAGGCATTCTCGTATCCTTTTAGACCCGCTTTATCAATCATCTTTAATGCAAGTGCCTGGTCTGTCTCCCCAACAATTTCTCCACCAAGCAGGATATTGCCGAGGACCGTTCGCCATGGCAACAGCGATGGACTTTGAGGCGTGTAACTAATCGAACCGGTTTCGCCATTAATACGTTTGCCATCAAGCCTAATTTCTCCAAAGTCTGGTGCAAACAATCCACCAATTAATTGAAATAAGGTGCTTTTTCCACTTCCAGAAGGACCTAATATGGAGACGAACTCCGCTTCTTCTACACGAAGAGACAACTGATCCAGTACTTGATTTTCACCAAAGGATTTCGATATGTTCTCAATTAAAAGTTTAGTCACGTCTCTTGCCATCTCCTTTCGGCTTCCACTTCACGATCATTCGTTCCATCGATACAATAAGGGCAAAGAATACCAAACTCAAAATCATAATCAAAAAGATCGCAACAAAGACACGGTCCGTTCGAAAGGATGACGAAGCTAAGGTCATATAAACACCTATCCCTTCTTTTGCCCCAAGCCATTCAGAAATAACTGCTCCCATTACACTGTATGTAGCGGAGATTTTCAAGCCTGAGAAGATGGATGGTAGCGCATAAGGCCATTCCAGCTTCCAAAAGATTTGTTTCTTTGTTGCCCCAGCCATTTTCATGTAATGCATCAGCTCTGAACTCGTTTGTCTAAACCCATCCAAAGCAGCCACTGTGATCGGAAAAAAACAAACGAGCGTAATGACAATGACTTTAGGTAATATACCAAACCCGAACCAAATAACAAGGAGTGGAGCCAACACAATGATTGGAATGTTTTGTGAGAGAATGATGATCGGATAAATGGCTTCTCTAAGCTTCGGAATAAGGTGTAGACCAACAGCAACTGCAATGCCCACACTTGCTCCAATTAAAAACCCCAAGATTGTAAGTCCGATCGTCGATGTTAGATGGTGATGATAATTCGGCCATCCAGCAGCTCCTTCTAACCATATCTGCGAGGGGGAAGGCAGGAGCCATTTTGGTATTTCAAAAAGCCGACAAGAAACTTCCCATACGATGAATAAAAGGATGAGGACCAGAGCTGGTCTCCATCCTTTATACCAAATCTTCATGGGCGATATTTCTCTGTCAATTTATCCATAGATGCACCGCTTGGTTGATAAAGAATTTTCACTTGAGAAATCACATTACGACTGCCAATCTCAATCATCCGTTGATTCATTTTCTCGATAATTGAAAAGATTTCTGTCAAATTCCCTTCCATGGTCGTTTCAAGTGGATGAACTTCATATTTAATTCCAGAGTCATGAATAATCGCTATTGCTTCATCTACATAAGGAATCACATCTTCCCCATTTTTTGTTTTCGGGATAATTTGAATGCTTACTAATGAGTCGCTCATGTTGCTTTCCTCCTTATTTCGGTAAAAATTCATTGGTGAATGCCTTTTTTGCGTCTAATTCACTTTCAAGCAAACCGTTCTCAAACATCCAGCTCGCATAGTTTTCCCAAACCTTTTGATCTTGAACACCCCATTTTGAAGCGTCGTCTTGATATTTCGGTGATAACCACTTTTGGCTTGCCTTTACCAATTCTGGGTCTAAATCAGGAACTGCCTTAATTAAAAGGTCGGCCGCTTCTTCTGGATGTTCAATCGTATAATGATAGCCCTCGGAAACTGCTGCTACAAAAGAACGAACAGTATCTGGATCTTCTTTTATTAAATCTTCATTAGTTGTGAGAACAGGCGTATAGTAATCTAGCTTTTCCGTATAATCGGTCAAATATTGCATATTCAATTTCTCCCCACGCAGCTCAGCTTCTATACCTGTCCATCCATAATAAATCCAAGCAAAATCAATATCTCGTTTAACCGCTGTGAAAAAATCCGTATCTCCCATATTCACAATATCGATTTTTTCCACATCTCCATTTTCCTGCTTCATCAAAGAAGATAGGACAGCTTTTTCTACAGGTGCTCCCCAACCACCATACGTCTTTCCTTCGTAATCTTTCGGTGAGGTAATTTTCTTATCAACTGGGGAAGCAAATCCAGACGTGTTATGCTGAATAATGGCAGCAATCGAGACCAATGGCACACCTTGTACACGCGCTTCTGTCAAAGATTCCTGGTAGCCAATTCCGAACTCTGCTTTGCCCGCTGCGACAAGCTGGTCAGCTCCCGCCTCACCTGGCATTATAATCTCAACATCCAGCCCCTCTTCTTCAAAATACCCCTTTTCCTTTGCAACATACAAACCAGTATGATTCGTATTCGGCGTCCAATCTAAAACAAGAGTAACTTTCTTTAATTTCTCCTGATTATTTTCCTTCGAACCATTGTCCTGACTATTCCCACAAGCAGCAAGAATAAGCATCACACTAAGTAAGACTAACCATTTCTTCATTACATTTCCCCCTTGAACATGTCATTACAAAGCAGCAAACGAAGAAACAAGGTGGAAAATATGTAAACGTTTAATAGGAACCGCGCTACGCAAAAAAGCACCATAGGTTTATCCCTAGGGTGCATATCATAACAAATGAGTCCTGTTTAAATATGTTCCCTACGCTGGTTTTAACCAGATCAGGTTCCAAGGGTATGTATCTATTGGATACGGTCTCAACCAGCAACACTGGTCCCCCCACATGTTTCATTATTCAATTCGTTTAATGCTTCAATATCTATTAACTTTGCCATAGGTCTTGTTAATTTTCAAGAGATATGTTTATGAAATTACAATTAGAATGGGCAAAAAGAGCCAATAGATTGTTTTTTTGCCATTCATCTTACTTAGATGTGCTATACGAATCCCCAAGCATGGCTAGATCCTTTTTCCAAATAACTTTCCAATTGTGGTTCACTGTCGCTTGGACCGTATTTATTTTATGTATATAATTGGCAATTAGTTCTGTCATATCCATTGGAATATCCTTCACAACAGGCTGATCTTGATTGTCCCCATATTTAGAATTATTCTATTTCACTCTCCATATTCTTCAGAAAAACAGCCATACCTGAGATAAAGTTGTCTAGTTGCTCTTCTGCTTTTACATGTACATATACTAGTCCATCTTTATTGACTTCATGTTCTTGCTCAATAATAAGAGTTGTAGGCAAACTAATATCTTTATTTACATACTTCTTATAATACGCTCCAATCAAGCCATTGTTAATAATTTCTTAGATTTGTAAATTTAGTTTGTTGAGGAGGTTAAAAATGAGTATGGTGGACTAAGGGAAGGTTTGATGGATACAGTGCGGGATTACAGCAAACCGCTGCCGGTATCCCGTAATGATATGGGTATCTTCTACGTGGGCGCAGCAAGTAAAGATGCTGAATTATTCTGCTCCTGTAAGTACCCCCAATGCAATGAGCGGCCTGCCGGGGCTACGGCGGGAAGTATGTTTGTATGACTATCCATCATTTTAAGAGGGATATCCGTGGCTGGCAGTAAGTTTATTTCCCCATGTGTGTTTGAGTGTTTTTCATATTCTTTTTCATGGCCTTCACTAGGAAACCGCCTTTAAACCTTCGTGGTTCATATGAAACGATGAAAGCCTTATTGTCATATTGTTCAATAAAATTCATGACTTTCGTTTCAACATTCCGCTTTGTCAATATTTCTAATTGGTACCTTTTGCTATCACGGCCGTTCCCTTCAAAGATGGTCACTCCTAGTCCTTTATTTCTTAACGCTTCAATTAACTCTTCATTTTTGTTCATTAAATTAACATATAGCGTAGTGTATCCAATTGCTAATTTATTTTCAATGCGTGTTCCAAGATAAAGCCCCACACCAAAGCCAACAGCATAAACCATCTTTTCAGTGATGCTTTGATTACCGGAAAATATGATGGATAAGCTAAAGATCGAGATTAAAGTTTCTACTATACCGAGTAATGAAGCTGCTATACTCATGTTTTTTACTAAAAAGATCGTCCGTAGTGTCATAATCGGGACATAGACCAGTTGAAGTATAAAAATCACAAGAAGATTTAATAACATAATGAACTCCCTTTTCTATAAAAATTTTTTCTGGATGTTAAATTGAATTTAGCCTTAGTCATTATTGTACTTTTTCCTGCAAAGGTCCGTTCGTCCCTATTTGATTCACAGGCATTACCGCGGTCCGCCTTTTATGGCCGCCACGATACTGTAAACCAAACATTTATCCTATAGGATAAATGTAATCATCCCTGTGAAATGGTCTTTGCGATCACAGGGATGAAAAGTTAAACATTCAATCAGGTACCCGTTTCAATCTTTAGCAAATGCTGCGGTGCTTCACTGCTGAACGCATTGCTAATATTTTCCCAGGCCTGCTGTGTGTCTATAAAATCGGTATAATGCTTTTTCACATTGCGGTGATAGTTTTCCAGTTCGGTAGCTATCTTCATGAAATCATTTCTGTCAAAATACTCACAGATTTTTGGCAGAGTGGCGGCCAGCTGTTCACGCATCTCCTGAATTCTTTCCTCATAACTTTTGGGATCCGTAATATATAACCAAAGTGGTTTATAGCGGATCCAGCCGATACACGCCTTGTAAAAACGTTGGATAACCTCTTCACAGTTCGCTTTAATGGAGTCTAATTTCGGTGGCAGCACTCCATCAAGCAAGTTCTTGTACATTGAGAAACCGTCGTGGAAAGTATAGCACGGCACACGCAACACTTTACGATCATGAAGGCAGGTTGCTAAAAAGGTATCTTCCCCACGAGCGTTCGGAGGATTGTAAAAAGCATTGACACGATCAGAATCTGTTAAATTTATACAAAGATTAGAGCCGGAGATAAATTTAGAATGGTTGACTTCCTCCACCTCTTCGGCCTGACCATTTACGAGCACCCTCGTGTCTGCATATGTAACACCGCCGTTTGCCATCACCGATTTAATCGTATCCCAGTTGACAATATCGTTACTGATGGCTTGAATGAAGATCTGAAAATCGGACTCCTGTAAAATATCATTAAATTCGAGATATGGAATAGGAGAAATATACCCACAGTGATGGCCGTTCGTAATATCGGCATACTGAATATGTTCAAGGTGGGTACGTAGTCCTTGCTGACCACTCCATACGGCTGTTCCGCGCGTGCTCACAGCTAAAGGATATTCATCGTCATCAAGGAAAATCAGATAATCAATGCCTTCCTTTAAAGCCATATATTGAATAATATTGCGTTTGCCTGCATATCCTCTCTCGAAAACAAGCTTTGCCTGTCTTTCATTAATAATCCCCTGCTCGATTAACTGGCCGATTTCTGCCTGCATTTTTTCATTTCCAATAAAGCAAGTCCCATCAACTAATTCTAGTAATTCTGAATTGATATTCGTATAGTCTGTAGGCTTTGTATTGTGGTATTTTAAATCGTAGGCAACAAATAGGTTTAAACTCACCTTTTCGCTGGTTGTTAATTCAGTTTCCCTCCAATTAAGAATATAGGTCTTTAAAACTTGCTTGAATTGTTTGCGTCCTGTTGCAAAGCCAATACCTACTTTAATTTCCTTTTCCACTAGTAATCCCTCTTCCTATTATTTTCTTATCATTCATGAAATAGTTCTCTTCCGCACAACAGGCAGCACTGAATTGATTACGCAATGGACTGGCCTTTTCTATAGATGAGACAAGTTTCTATGTAAAATTGAAATATTTATCGGAACAATCGTTCTATTATACTCATTTGTTGTAAAAACGTTGTCAGCTCTTTACACTTCCTTGGCGGACTGCTTTTCATAAAATTCGCAAAACTAAATGCATACCGTCGCCCCCGCATATTCGAGAATTTCCGGGGGGTCTCTGGCACCTTTAGTTTTTAAATACCCAAATATTAATAGGTTTAAACAGGGAGTTTTTTTGAAAGAAAGGGAGAAGATATAAAAACGATAGGATCAACCTTAGTGGACAACATCAATTAATAGACATAACTGATTTCATGAATACTAAATAAATAAAAAAAGAAGGCAAACGGGCGGAAATAGCCCTAAAGAAAGCGAAACAATAGGTGGATTTCACAAAAGTTTTAATTGGTTTAACCTTTCTCCTTATTTGTAGTTATTTCGGGAGGTGCGATTTTATGAGGAGAGGAATCAGCTTTGAAATTTCAAACGAGTATGGAAGTTTGCTTGGAGAAGTGCTAAAGCCTATTGATATTACTGCTTTTAATTGGCGAATTGGCAGCGGTGAGTCATATATGGTAGTTGATGACCAATTAGATAAAGAACTTTTCTCGGAAGACAGAGATGTTATTAAGGGTGCAGAACTTAAAAATTTATTAAAACCCAATAAGTATTATATTATTTCCGCTGATTTACAAGCCTTTTCAAAAGGTGAAGTGCCCCATATTGAGACCTTTGAGGAATTTATTGAAAGTAATTGTGAACTGGTTCTATTAGTGGTGGATTGCAGTTATGTCACCATATATTGCAAAAATCAGAAAGCAATCGATTTATTACACAAAAATGCAATAGATTGTGGATTTAAAGATATTGAATATATAACCAATGAAAATGATTCAAGAACAAGACTATCAGTATGGTAATGAAAAGAGACCTTTATTTAAGATCTCTAACATCAACACTATTGTTTAACATAGCCTAAAATAATAGGCCGATTAAAGATTATTTTCTATTTTCATACTTATACTTCAGGAGCTTGTCCTCCAAATGCCGCCCACTCTTCCCTTGCTGGTCCATATATGCCGGGTACGGTCAGACCCGCTTGACGCATGAGCACGGTCATTTGGCCACGATGATGTGCTTGATGTGTGATTATCAGCCCGAGCACCGTGTTAATGGACCACATTTCTCCGTACATATCTCTCTCTTCGTTCAGTGTTTCGTCATTCCACTGTTCGCGAATCGAAGCGACCATCTCTTCGCTTGATGTGCGATATGCTTCTGCGATTTCACTCGACGTTTTCGGGACTGGTAAATCGTGCCGAGTAGCTTTAAAAACAAGCCCTGTACGCCCTATCATTTCATCAAGGGTCGTAACGACATGCCACGCGATTCGTCCAAGTGTACGATCCTCAGGAGATACTTCCTGCGCTAATGATTCATCGGTCAACGCATTCAGTATTTTTTGCGTAGATCCACTTTCATGCTTCCAATTTGTCAAAAAATCTTCAATTGTACTAAACATTCCTTCGCCTCCAATTATCCATTTTCATCAATCATTATTTACGTTCGCTAACAACATGCATTATCCTGCTAAAGATCACTCAAGATAGAATGTCTATCTCCTTTTCTGTGCATGAACTTGCATTCTATTATTATTATTATACCCTATTTTTAGGATTATTCAGCATAGGAAGTATATTGAGATGGACTAGTTCTTTCACTCTTTTGTATTACACCGCCAATTCATTCAAACGCAAAGGGTCAGACCCCGCAACAACTAAATACAGTATAAAATACGTGTATGAAACACTACATACTGATTTAGAGTGCGAGGTCAGACCCTTATGAGACATCCTGATTCTTACTATTTAGATTTCGCATATACCAAGATAAATACTTACGATATTATAATTCAGCACCATTAGACTCAATGACTTTTTTATACCAATCAAAAGAATCCTTCTTCGATCTCTTTAAAGTTCCATTTCCATCATCATCTAAATCAACGTAAATAAATCCATAGCGTTTAGACATTTCAGAAGTAGACATACTTACTAAGTCAATTGGCCCCCAGCTTGTATACCCTATAAGATCAACACCATCTTCAATCGCTTCTCGCATTTGTTCAATGTGTTTTCTTAAGTAGTCGATACGATAATCATCGTGAATCGAGCCATCTTCTTCAACTTTATCATAAGCACCCAAGCCATTTTCTACAAGGAATAATGGTTTTTGATAGCGGTCATACATATCATTCAGCATAATTCTTAATCCAATAGGGTCAATTTGCCAACCCCAATCTGATGATTCCAAATATGGATTTTTGACACCACCAAATAAGTTCCCTTGCGCTCTTTCCCCTTCTGGACTTGCAGAAGCAGTTAAAGACATGTAATAACTAAAAGAAACGAAATCCACAGTATATTCTTTTAGTATTTCATCGTCACCATCTTCTTTTTTAATAGAAATTTGATTTTCTTTAAAGAAACGATTCATATAGTTTGGGTACTCTCCACGCGCATGTACGTCTGTGAAGAAAAGGTTCATTTGGTTTTCTAATTGTGCTTTTCGCACATCTAACGGATTAGGCGTATTCGGATACGTTTCCATCCTCGCAAGCATACAGCCGATTTTTGCACCAGGGATTATCTCATGACAAGCCTTTGTAGCTAATGCACTTGCAACGAATTGATGATGCAATCCTTGATATTGAGCTTGTAAAGGATGATCTGTACGATCAGAAACAATGCCTCCACCCGTAAACGGACTCAATGTAATCATATTAATTTCATTAAATGTCAGCCAATATTTCACTTTGTCCTTATAACGTGTAAATACGGTTTTGGCATATTTTTCAAAGCAGCCAATGACTTCTCGCCCTAGCCAACCATTATATTTTTCAGTAAGTCCATAAGGCGTTTCATAGTGCGAAAGGGTAACTAAAGGCTCAATTCCATGTTTATGAAGTTCATCAAACACATCATCGTAAAATTTTAGACCTGCTTCATTTGGTTCTTGGTCATCTCCATTTGGAAAAACCCGTGCCCAGTTAAGCGATAATCTGAAAACCTTAAAGCCCATTTCAGCGAATAATGCGATATCTTCTTTATAGCGGTGATAAAAATCGATACCTTCCCTTTTAGGAAACCTAGCAACTTTTTCACCTGACAAGATTTTCTCAATTTCATCCGAAGTGATTTCGATCGCATTATCTTTCTTTCTTTGATCTTTCGGGATATAAGCAACTAAATCTGCACTAGACAAACCTTTCCCATCTTGGTCAAATGCACCTTCTAATTGGTTCGCCGCTGTAGCACCGCCCCATAAAAAGCCTTTTGGAAATTCCTTTTTTGTGATTGTCATTTTGATAATCCCCTTTCAATTTATGTAAATAAACTGCTATATTCTTACTATCATTTTCGTAGATTCTAACCATTTATGAGGGATGTCCCAAAAGGGTCTAACCCAACACTCACCACACAGTTTATAGTGTGACTTACTTCATTTAAACTGTGAGTAGTAGTTGTTTACTTATAGGACAACTCTTGTGCATAGATTAAATCTCTTGTCCATTCGTTTTAATGACGTTTTGGTACCAATAGAAACTGTCTTTACGGATGCGACGCATATCAAGTAGCTCAAATTCATCACGGTTAACATAGATAAAACCGTAGCGTTTGCTAATACCTTGGTGCGTACTGACTAAATCAATCGCTGACCATGGACAGAAGCCAAATACTTCTACACCGTCGGAAATTGCCAATTGCATTTGTTCAAGATGCTTACGCAAGAAATCTATGCGGTATTCATCATATACTTTGTCGCCTTCTTCTAACTTATCGAATGCTCCAAGCCCTGTTTCTGTTACGATTAATGGCAATCCGTAACGTGAATAGATTTGACGAAGAGTTGTACGGAATCCAACTGGATCGATCTCCCAACCAAATTCGTTCGTCTTCAAATGTTGATTTTTCGCACCTTTGAATACGCCTGACTCTCCGATTGTTAAATGTTGATCACCCGTTCCTTGCTTGTCTTCCCCTTCACGCGTGCTTTCTTGGACGGTCTGAGATGTATAGTAGTTAAAGGCGATGAAATCTGGTTTTGCCCCTCTAAGAATTTCCATATCTCCATCCTGAATCAAAGGTGTCCATCCGTTTTCTTCAAGATAGGACCATACAACATGGTTATATTTGCCGAACACAGCCACATCTAGGTACAACCAGTTGCGGATTGCCGCATAGTTATCTGCTGCTAAAATGTCTTCTGGTTTAGACGTTGCAGGATAAATCGAAACGATATTCGGAGCAGGACCAATCTTCGCGTGCGGCAATTTGTCGTGACACATCTTCATCGCTTTTGCCTGCGCGACTAACATGTGATGGTTTTGTTGATATAAGTCTTTCTTTGGATCCTTCAAGCTCGGGTCCAATGTTCCAAGAGCATCCCCATGGAGAATCATCATATTCTGTTCATTAATGGTTAACCAGTATGTCACCTTGTCGCCGTATTCGTTAAATAATACTTCTGCGTATCGCTCGAAGGCATCGACCGTTGCGCGATTCGCCCAGCCACCTTGTTGTTGAAGAGCATAAGGTAAATCAAAGTGATACATCGTTACGATTGGTTCCATATTATGCTGTTTAATTTCATCAATTAGGTTATGGTAAAATTCTACACCCTTCGCATTGACTTCCCCTGTACCTGCCGGGAAAATACGTGTCCAAGCAATCGAAAAGCGATAGGCTTTAAAGCCCATTTCAGCAAATAATGCCACGTCTTCTTTGTAGTGATGATAATGGTCACTCGTTACCTTAAAATCTGTCACACCTTCTACGTGGTTGGCCATGTCTACAACAGATGGGCCTTTGCCATCTTCATTCCATGCACCTTCTACTTGATAAGCAGATGTTGAACCACCCCATAGAAAATTTTCCGGAAATGTTTTTAAAGAAGTATGTTTCATTTTCGAATCTCTCCCTTATATTTATTTACCTTCTTCGACTGACTTTCTTTACAAAATAAACCTTTGTGTTTTCATGTTTTAGTGATTCGTCACTTTCCCACAACAAAAAATGGCTGTTGATATCTCCCGTATCGTTTAATCACTGTGAATTGCATTCCCCATTGGACATACAATTCACATCTTAATTAATAACTGTAAGGATCGACTGCCCGCTAACTACTTCTTTCGGCTCATCTGCAATGACATCTAAATAATTTGTTGTATTCGTTACAATCACTGGTGTCGTTACTTTATATCCTGCTTCTTTAATACTAGCAATATCAAATTCTACAAGAATGTCTCCTTGATTAACTGCCTGTCCATTTTCGACATGGGCAGTAAAATGTTTTCCTTCTAATTGGACCGTATCTAGCCCAATATGGATGAGAACTTCTACTCCATCATTTGAAGTTAATCCAATCGCATGGCTTGTTGGAAAAATCATTGTGACCGTTCCATCAAACGGAGCAACAGCGCGCCCAATCGTAGGTTCAACTCCAACTCCTTTGCCCATCGCTCCACTAGAGAATACTGGATCCGGTACATCTGTTAACGGAAGAAGCGCACCTTCGATAGGACTAGCTATAGCCATTTTTTTATCTCTAGCTGGTGGAACCGGTGTTGCTTGTTCTGGTTTTATTTCTTCTTTCTTTTTCTCATATCCGAATATAAAAGTCAGAATGGTCCCAACCAAGAAAGCCATAATCACTCCTATTGCATATTGAACTGGAGGCTGATAAGCCGGGATTGTTAAGACGCTGTTAAATACAAACGTGAAGACACGTACATCAAATGTCGCAACAATGGCTCCGCCAATAACACCTGCAATCACCATGATTGGAATTAGACGGCGATAGCGCATGATCACACCATATATAATCGGCTCCGTCACACCTGCAAGGACACCTGATAACGTCGCACCAAGGGTCAAGGATTTCAAATTCTTGTCACGCGCACGAAGGAACACACCAAAAGCAACACCTATTTGAGCAAACGTTGAAGCTGCTGTAATGGGGCCAATCACATCCCCGCCTTTGGCAAACGCACTAATCATGATTGGTACTACACCCCAATGGACACCAAGAATAACAAGGAATGGCCACACACCCGCAATAATAACCCCAGTTAGAATAGCCGATACAGACGATAGATAAGAAACACCGTTCAAAATTCCGTCACTCACGTACACTGCAAACGGACCAAATACTAAAGCCGTTAACGGAACCATGATGAGAAGACAAACCATCGGCGTGAAAAATAGTGTGAGTACACTCGGTGTAACCTTTTTAACCCATTTTTCTAATAGAGCAAAAATAGCAATTGCAATCAACATCGGAAATACAGTTGATGAATAATTGGTCAAAATTAACGGCAAATTCAAAAATTCTGACCGAGTTCCGTGTTCAAGAAGAGCTGTAAAGCTAGGTTCTAATAAACCCGCTCCAATCGCGCCACCGACATATGGATTCGCACCGAGTTTCAACGCGGCTGTAATCCCTACGAAAATAGGCAAGAAGAAAAATACTCCGCCCGATGCCGCATTTAGCACTGAATACGTACTGCCTTCTACATCAATCCAATTTAATAATGTTAATATCGCAAGAAGGGCTTTAATCATCCCCGCCCCAGCTATTGCGGGAATCAAAGGAGAGAACGTTCCTGAAATATATTCAAAAACCTTTGAGACTGGATTGACCTTTTCATTTGATGTCGATTCTTTATTCGTTTCCCCACTAATCTTTGCTACCTTCATAACTTCCGCATACACCTTTGGCACATGATTCCCAATAACAACTTGAAATTGGCCACCATTTTCAACTACAGTGATGACATCCTCCATGTTTTGGAGTTCGTCTTTTTTCGCTTTACTATGATCATCCAATTTAAAACGTAAACGAGTCGCACAATGTACGAGAGAGTTTATATTCTCTTCGCCGCCTACCTTTTCGACAATCTTCTCAGCAAGTTCTCTGTTATCCATCTGTCAGTTCTCCCTTTTTTTGTAAATTGACTACGACACCCTATCCGTTGTTAGGTTTTATGAGTAATAATCCCCCTCCTAAATTCCCTTTATCCTTCACTTAGTGATATAAGGGGGTTTGCTACCCTTCTTTTACGATAAAAAAATAAAAAACCTGAAAAGAAATGTGGATAAACAGGGGCTTTACACACCCACTTTTACCAACACTTCTTCTCAGGTTTTGCCTGCCAAGCAGTAACAATCCTAATCAGAAAGATTATGCTCTTTTCTCACGACTAGATACGCGATGAATATGGATCATGAAATACACCATTTCATCCTTCGTCATCTGAACGTTATAATTTAACTGCAAATATGTTTGTACTTTGATGGTACATTGATACGCTTGTGAATACTGCTTACTCACTTGATCAAATAATGGGTCCTCGTCTTCATGAGATAATTCCCCTCTTTGCATACGGTAAGCAAAATAGCGTAAATGAGTAATAAATCGACTATAATTCATTGAGTCTTCATCAAAAGTGATGCCAAAATGATATTTCACGATCGTAATAATATCATTGACAATCACAGTCATCTCCATGGTTTGTTCCATGCCCGCCGAATCATGCCTTGCATTGAACAGATGAAGCGCAATCGATGCACGCTCGTCATCTGGTAATTGAATACCTGTTCGGTCCCAAATCATCTGTACCGCTTGTTTAGCTACTCGATATTCATCTTTGTAAAACTTCTTGACCTCCCACAATAGGGCATTCTTTACTGTCAGTCCTTCTTGAATTCTTGTTAGCGCAAAATGAATATGATCCGTCAGCGACAAGTAAATGGTTTCGTTTAACTGATATCCTAATTCTCGTTTGGCCAATTCGATAATATCATTAGACAGTTCCAAGTGATCAAATGGGATTTCTTTAAGCAACTCAGATAATTTATCAAAGACATTTTTCGAATGAATGACAAAGGTTTTCTCAATCTTTGTTTCGTCGATCCTATCTCCAATTTTCTTCTGAAATGCAAGTCCACGACCCATAACAACCATTTCTTCTTGGTTCCCGTCTTCCGTCAGTATAACGTTGTTGTTAAAGACCTTTTTTATGAGCATAATGAGTCACCTTATCACTGATTTTATTATAGACTAACAAAAAAACCTGAACTGATCCCAATATTACAGTTTCCCCGTAATATTCCAATCAATTCAGGTTTTGCCTGCCGAACAGTAACAATCCTTTGTCTAACATTATTATATAAAGATATGTTTGCGTTTGCAAGAGATATTTTTAAAGGAAGAGGAATTTTTTATAATACCACGGAAAGCATTTTTATAAGATTGCCGACCGTGGACGTTATTATAATGAGATAGTTTTATTTCTATTCATTAGACTCATTTTCTTCAGTTTCCGTTTGTAATACATTCTCGATATAATATTTTCCCCATTCATACATAGAATCTAGAATCGGCATTAAGCTCCGCCCATGCTCAGTAAGAGAATACTCTACCTTTGGAGGTACAACAGGATAGACCTCGCGATGGATAATCAAATGATCCTCTAGCTCACGCAATTGATTCACTAACATTCGTTGGGTAATCCCTGGCATAAGCGCCTTCAGTTCACCAAATCGTTTAGTTCCTTCTTTCCCTAAATGCCACAATATCAACATTTTCCATTTTCCACCAATAACAGAAAGAGTCAATTCTTTTTCACAATTAAAAAATTTATCCACTAGATTTGGCATTTGCTCCACCTCTTAAATATCTTATAGTATATTTTTTATCACTATGTTCAAAAAACGTATGTACTGTAATTATACTAGTATAAGTAATTGTTTACGATTAGTAAAGGTCCAGTCAATGACGCAAGTATGGATTAAACAAGGAAATCGCACCTTTACTTACTACTCAATATTTAGCCGAGGTTTTGAAGAACTAAACGGAACTGTGAATTTTATTTAAAAGGAGTAGCAGAGTTACTAGCAACAAAACACTAATATCATAGGAAGTAAAAACATTGATTTCGATAGTAAAACTACCAAAACTTCACTCTGAAAGGGTTGATAAGACGATGAAACGAATGAAGCCAATTTTATGCATAATTCTATTTTATATCCCACCAAAAATAGACCATACTAAATTGTATGGAATATATGCCAATCTAGAATCTACATTTAAAAATAGAGGAAATGGACTCTTAACTTACTCCCTACATAGTGGTCGTAAAATCCGGTTTTATAAAAAAGAGGATGCCCAAAAACCAAAAAGGTCAAGACTCCACAACTACTATATACCATTTGAGACATGAACATGACTCGATAAACGGTGTATAGAGTGTGAGGTCTGACCTTTTGGAGCATCCTTTGTTTACAAATTAGACAATGATTAGGTCGTAATGCGAAGAATCAAAGTTGCTAAATTCCTTTTACTAGTTCTCCTCTCAATCTAATTGAGCAGCGTAAGGATTAAGTTTTTTTCTTAAGATACTGATAAGATATCCTAATATTCCTCCTATAATAGCAGAACCGATCCAGCCGAGCCCTACTTCATATCCAGGTAGAATCGCAGTAAATAGGTCATCAATTACTTTAATATTCAATCCCGCAGCACCTAATCCGTCAAATAAACTGATAACAAAAGTCATGAGCATTGTGCCTAGATAAACTTCTTGTCTTCCTTTAAAGAACGAATGTAAGAAGGTTAAGAAGATTAACGCGATCGCTAATGGATAAATCGCTGTAAGAACAGGAACAGAAATACTAATTAATTTCATTAAACCGACATTCGCAAAAATCATGCTAAAAACAGACAGTACAACGGCAAACATTTTGTAAGAAATGGTTGGAAATAGCTTATGGAAATAAGATGAACACGCAGTAATGAGTCCAATACTCGTTGTTAAACATGCGCCTAACACGATTACTCCTAGCAAAGGCCCCCCAAATGATCCGAAGTAGTGATTAGAAATGGCTGTTAAAACCGCTCCGCCATTTTCTAAATGCCCAACTCCCGCTACACTTGATGCCCCCATATACGTAAGAGACGTATAGATAATAGCCAAAAGCGCTGAGGCAATTAATGCGGCTTGTGTACAAACCACCATAATCTGCTTCTTGGTTGTTACCCCTTTATCCTTAATTGCATTAATAATAATGATTCCAAAAACAAATGCTGCAAGAGTATCCATTGTTAAATATCCCTCTTGGAACCCTTTAAAGAATGCATTCTCCTTATAAGCATCAACCGGCGCTTGGAATTGACCAATCGGATTGATTATGCCTGCTATAATCAATATTGCTATTACAATTAACAAAATAGGCGTCAAGATTTTTCCTACTATATCGACAATTTTCGCAGAATTGAGTGAAAAAAAACAAGTAACACCGAAGAATATGATCGTGAAAATTAGTAAAGGTAAAAAGCCAACATTTTCAGACAAGTAAGGTTTCAAAGCGATTTCGTATGAAACACTGCCCGTTCTTGGTATCGCGAATAATGGGCCAATTGATAAGTAAAGAGCCATCGTGAAAACAAGTCCAAAAATTGGATGTACGCGACTCGCTAGTGATTGTAAATCACTTTTACCCGATATCCCAAATGCCAGAACGCCTAGTAACGGAAGCCCGACCCCTGTTACAACAAACCCAGCATTAGCTGACCAGAAATTCACACCTGATGATTGACCGAGCATTACAGGAAAAATAAGATTTCCAGCCCCAAAGAATAAAGCGAATAACATAAATCCTATAGCTACTAAAAATGAAAATGATATTTTGTTCGTCATATTAAACTCCCTTCGCAGCAAGTAAATTATTTTTTTAATATACGAAAGATAACATAGAAATTATACTTGTGCAATATATTTCGGAGAATTTGCAATTTTTAATTTACATGTAATATATTGAATTTATCACTGTTTTTTTATATACTACAGTCAAGTACAGGCTGAGACTTGAAAATAGATAGATTTTAATAAAGCGATTACAATGTGATTTTACTATAACTTAACTAGCACTATTAAAGGCGGTCATACAATGCCCATACCTACTAATTTTTCAATAAAACCTCGTTTATCTGCCAAAAAACGTGCATTTAATCAAATTCAAGAATGGATTATTGATGGTACTCTTCAACCAGGAGAAAAACTGCATGATGCTGACCTTGCACAAGCGTTGGGTGTAAGTAGAACTCCTATTAGGGAAGCCTTGCAATTGCTTAATGTCCAAGGTTTCGTCGAAATGTATCCAGGAGTCGGCACACAAGTGACCACCTTAAATAAAGAGGATGTTTCAAAAATATTGCCTCCATTAGCAGTGTTACAAGCATTAGCCACAGAACTTGCAACACCTGTTATTAATCAAGAAACGCTTCATTTGCTACGTGATATTAATACGAAATTTGCTCAATCTATTAAAAATGGCGACTCTGACAATACCTTAAAGTTGGATGAACAATTCCACAATATCATTGTAGAGAACGCTCACAATGAGTATATCTCAAGTTCAGTTTCCACGCTTCAGTCACATGTTTTTCGACTTTATTTTCATTCATCGATTGTTTTCACGCAACGTTCAATCGAAGAACATGAAGCAATTTTGAATGCTTTCGAAGAGAATAATAAAGATGAAGCTGCTCGACTGGCACGAATCAATTGGCTACATCCGGTTGATTTTTTCTATTCAGAGCATCAAGTAAATAAATAAGCCTAGTTATCCTTAAAAACCAGTTATCCGCATGTGAAAACTGGTTTTTTTAACTGTTCCAACCCTATTAACGAGTAATTCGCTCAATACAGTCTGTATGTGCGCTTTAATGAAATTATATTGATCACTGGTTTCATACTCTCCACTCCTGCTACGAAGCCGTCATATTAGAAAAACCATTTCATTCTATTCATTTATAATCTTAAATTGTTCACCCAACATAACAGCTAATTCCTCTTATTACTTTAAAAGTTCAGATTATTTTTTTCAATGTAGAAAATGACTCAGAAGCAAACTTACCAGACAATAGTAGCTGTCCCACAAGCAAAGGACCAGACTCCTCAACAACTAAGATATGATAGACGTAATTAGTCAACTTACACATCACACTACTTTACCATCTTTTTCGAACTAATAATGTACAAAATGGTAGCAACGAGATATTTGAACGACAAGCGGCAAAAAAAATTGTTCCACGGGAAACAATTTTTAATTCTACCTGAAAAACCTTTCAAAAAAAAACCTTGTAAGGTTGCATAAATTTTTTAGTATCGGTGATCATACATCTTTTTATCCATTTATAACATTCCTCTTAAAAACAGGTAGCTACAGATAACTGTTATGTACTTCTTTCATGTATAATTAAATTATCAGAATTTACAATCTACTATGAGTCTTAATTTAGTAAGGAGGAATGAATTTGTCTTGGGTATATTTATGCCTAGCTATCTTGCTTGAAGTAGCGGGCACAATCAATATGAAATTATCTGAGGGATTCACAAAATTAGTACCAAGTCTATTATTAGCTTTCTTTTACATTGGTAGCCTTAGTTTTTTAACGTTAGCACTGAAGACCATTGAGGTGTCAGTTGCCTATGCAATTTGGTCTGGTATTGGTATATTGATCATCACTTTCATTGGCGTTTTTTTCTTTAATGAAAGTTTTAGCTTACTAAAAATTTTTTCAATACTACTCATTATTATCGGTGTTATAACTTTAAACTTCACAGTAGGCCATGACACATCTAAAGATGAGCAGATAACAGAAAAGCAAAAATAACTCACTCCTCTATTAGAAGCTCTACACGTAATAAATGGTTTTGTTAAAACTAAAAATAGTTGATGAGACCTTAAATGCCTTCTATCGACTTTGACTGTTTGATATAGATCCAAAACTGAATTTTAAAGAGGTAAAGACCGAACAATTACTTATATAAAACTATGTATTAAGTCAAAAGATGTTGCCCTATAACAAAGGTCAGACCCACATCTATATACACACCTTTATGTGTAAAACGGTTTTTAGTGTGTGATGTCTGACCCTGCTCAAAACACACCTGTTCGTTTTATCAATTATTTAGAGAAAAATGCTATCTTTACAAACGAGGATTGCATAGTGGAAGTGTTCTATAACATACCTATTAGTTCGGTCTATTTCCTTTATACCTTTTTAACAAATTCAGATTTTAATTTCATTTCTCCAAAACCATCAATTTTACAATCAATATCATGATCCCCATCAACTAAACGTATACTTTTTACTTTTGTCCCTATTTTTACAACTAATGAACTTCCTTTTACTTTAAGATCTTTGATTACTGTTACAGAATCGCCATCATTTAAGACGTTACCATTTGCATCTTTAATAATCTTTTCTCCTTCACCATTTTCAGTTTCTCCTTCTAAAGTCCACTCATGACTACATTCTGGGCAAACAAAAAGACTTCCATCTTCGTATGTGTATTCAGAATTACATTTTGGACAATTTGGCAGATCAAACATTATTTCATTTCCTCCATTCGTTAATTGTTACCCCTAAAGATAGAAGTTATTTGCAATAGCTTCCTTTTTAAACCTTCGTAAGAATAGCAATTACGAACTTTTAATTATAAGCCAATATTCGTAATTTAAACAACTCTATGCTTTAAAAGATATTACTTTTCATATATATAAATCCCGCTATAAATAATAGGATGTCTTTTATTTACGATGAAGAAATTGTGAAAAGCGTAAAAAGAGTAACAGTCTACTTGATCGCAGTACTGTTACTCTTGGTTTACAAATATGAAGATATTTATACTATGTTATCGTTAAGATATCTGGTAACTTTTTAACAAATAAAGATTACAAGCTTTCATTAGCACTTTTGATCATTTGTTCAATCATCTTGCTGGCATTTTCAGCTGCCATTTTGACAAAGTCTTCATACTTTACATCAGCCTCGCCGCCGGCATCGTCTGAGATAGCGCGAATAATAACAAAAGGTACATCATTCAAATGTGCAACATGAGCAATAGCTGCTCCTTCCATTTCTACTGCATATGGAGAGAATATTTCATTAATTTCTGCTTTTTGTTCTGCGCTTGCAATGAATTGGTCACCACTAGCGATTCTTCCTTGGAAAACATTGATATCTTCAGATAATCCTTCTGCAGATGACTGTGCTAGTTGAATTAACTTTTCATCGGCTGTAAAAATACTTGTATCCATTCTAGAAATGACACCAGGATCTTCCCCTAATGCAGTGATATCTACATCATGTTGGACAGCATCTGTAGAAATAACAATATCTCCTACTGTTACATCAGGGCCTAGACCACCAGCAACACCGGAGTTAATTAGATAGTCAACACCAAAATGATCTACTAGCACTTGCGTACATGCAGCTGCATTAACTTTACCGACTCCTGATTGAACCAAGACAATGTTTTCACCATCTAATGTTCCTTTATAAAATTCCATTCCCGCTACAGTTTCAGTACTTTCAATTTTCATTTTCTCATGAAGGATTTCTACTTCTTCTTTCATTGCACCAATAATACCAATAACCCGCTTATCTGTTTGTGCTGTATTTGTTTTTTCTTCTTGTTGTTCAGTTGAAGATACATTAGACTCATCTTGATTATTAGAACACCCAATTAGCATGAAAACAGCAATCATGATTACTGTAAAATATTTAAGATTAAATCTGTTTTTCATAGATGTGAATTCCTCCTATTTGATTAAAACGAATATTTAAACTAAAATTCTTTTTAATGTTCGCTTTTTTTACTCAGCTAGTATACAACAGCAATTGTATGGATGCAACAAGTTTCTGTGACAAAGATATACACTGATTTTGAGAAAAAGGAACACATGAACTGGGGCATTATCCAAACAGAAAAATAGATTATAGGAAAGCCCATTTGAGAAGTAGCCTTTTTAACTTACAATTTGACTTTAAACTACAATACATTCTCGAGAAATTAAAAAAGTCCCAATAGGGTTTATCTTATTAGGACTCTCGCTTATTAATTTAACAGAAGAAATGTTGAGACCATAGATGCAACAAAAAATCTCCTTTTTATTAACTTACTGTTTTTGAAGCCAGATAAACGACAAGTATATAGCGTTCAGGTGCTAACCCTATAAAATCAAAAGGATAACATGTACTGACGGTTAGGGTTGCACGTGGTTTTGGAACGATTACAGTTCGATCATCCTCATCCACAATCCGAACTTTGTTGATTTTGTATGTGAATTCTCCCGCCGATGCTCTTACAATCAACAAATCACCTTCACCTACTTTTCCGAGTTTACGGAATACCGTATCTCGATGACCCGAAAGAACGGAATTGTCATTCTCACCTAGTAACACACTTTCTGCAAAGTGACCGACGCCTTTCTCCACTTCATCCTCGTTTGTTCCATGGAAAATAGGCAGTGTTACGTTTAATACTTTCGATACTATCTTTTAAGAATCTATATTGTACGAAGAATTCAAAAAAGGTGTAGCTTTAGAATAAAGTTTCATGAAAAGTATATTGAAAACGCTAGTTCTATATAGAATTGAAAAAACGCCTTTTGATCAAAAGGCGTTTTTATCATTTGTTAAAGAGGTCCATTTTCACAAAAAAGATTGATTAGTCAACGTCATTTTTTCCTCTTATGAGTAACACGTTTTATGACTTCCTCTACAAATGAAGCAACGAAATACATTCCCAACAGTGACACAATGAAACTGAGAAAGAAGCAAATGGTGATAAAGTATATTTTAGACATAATCAATGTCTCTTTGCTCCTTAATCATTCCGTTGTTGAAGTCAGCAACACATTTAGTAATTTTTCCAATTGTTCTTGGTTCACAAGCCTTTTTAATTTTCAACTTTGCCATTCCGTCACAAACGTCCAGAGTCCTAACCATTGAAGCGTCTTGAATGGTTGTTGACGTTTCACTAAAATCCGTAAGCTCTGGAGGAGAAATAATTCTCATTCCATCCTCGTCCTTGTCCTCGTTTTGCTTCTCTTTCTGACTTTGTTTCAGTAGGAGAAAATGTCAACATCGTCCCCGATATCATAGTAGTGATTATCGAATCGTTCATTGACATTTCGTAATGGATGTAGATTTGTTACATTTCCAGATTAGTTGCTATAAAAATCATACACGTTCTTTGATGTTTGGATAACCGAATCATTCAATTAAGAATCATAACAATCACTCAGGTGTACGGATCACTAAAACATCACATTTAGCTGAACGCACGATTGCTTCAGATACAGACCCAATTAAGAAACGTTCAACAGCATTCAGCCCCGTAGCACCACAAATAATTAAATCAGCCTCGACTAAGTTAGCAAGCTCTTTCGTGATGATCGTCCTTGGCGAACCGTGCTCAATTACTACCTCTACGTTCTCAACACCTTCAGCCTCAAGCTTGTTCCTTATAGCCATTTAAAAGTTCCTCTGATCGCAGCACGGCACGCTCAACACTTGAACGTTCGTAAGCTTCGAATGAACGAGTATCGATTACGTTTACTATGTTTAATGTTGAATCTTCGTTACGTTTTGCAACATCTATTGATTTGCGAAATGCATATTCAGCTTCGTTTGAACCGTACAGCCACTACAATGCTTTTATAATGATTGGCCATTTGTCATAATCTCCTTCTAGCATGATTCGAAATCTATTCAATGGAAGTTCTCCCCCCCTGTATAAAGGGTCCGTTGTATTCATTTGAAATATTGTCTTTAGATTAATGCTGGGGCTTTTTCAGGAAGAAAGACAGTACAACATTAATTACAGCTAATATTAAACCGATTGTAAAGACTAGTGATGATCCCACAGCTGCTGCTTGTGGCAATTCATTCGCAGTTGTTGCTAAGTAACTCCCCTGTTTTGCTGAGAAAACCGATACCAATACTGCAATACCAATAGCGCCTGCTACTTGTTGGATTGTTTGAGTGATCGCAATTCCATCTGGATAGTATTGTTTAGGGAGCGAATTTAGCGTGTTTGTTTGTACAGAAGCAAGCACTGCCCCTATACCTAACATCATAACAATATGAGTTACCACAACCATCCATATAGCCGTTTCTGTACTAAATTGTGAATATAATACATAACCAATAGCTACTAAAATCGTTCCAGGTATAATCACTGCTTTCGGACCATATTTATCAAATAATTTACCAATGGATGGAGCTAAGATACAGTTAAGTAAGCTACCTGGTAGAAGGATAAGACCTGTTGTAAAAGCAGCCATTAATAAAGCCATTTGCATATACATTGGTAAAATGACAAGCATTGACATCATATTAAAAAACGTAATAAAACTCATTATGACGCCAAGAACGAAAAGTGGGGTTTTAAATGCCTTTAGATTCATCGTAGGATTTTCCATTTTGGTTTGTCGAATTGCAAAAAGAATGAGTGCTATCAATCCAATGATGATTGTTCCTAAAACCGTTGCACTTGTCCAACCGTGAACACCGGATACACTAAATCCGTATACAATACCACCGAATGCAATCGTCGAAAGTATAACAGATAGTGCATCAATCGAAACCTTACGTACTTCATTCACATTCGTTAAATATATTTGCCCAAAAATAAGAGAAAACAGTAAGAAAGGTACTGTAACCCAGAAAATCCAATGCCATGATAATGTATCTAAAATAAGTCCTGCTACTGTTGGACCTAGTGCTGGCCCAGCTAACATAACTAATCCCATGAGCCCCATAGCGCCACCACGTTTATTTGGAGGGAAGATGGTAAAAATAACATTTTGCGTTAGAGGTAAAGTAATGGCTAATCCTGCTGCTTGAATAACACGTGCCACCAATAAAATACTAAATGTTGGGGCTACTGCCGCTAAAATTGCACCGATAAGGGCTAGCAATATAGCAGTCATAAACATTTGTCTTGTTGTAAATTTTTGCATTAAAATACCTGTTACTGGTATTAAAATACCTAATGTTAGAAAATAACCTGTTGCTAACCACTGAATCGTTGTGGGATCGGCACTGAATATTTTACTTAATTCTGTAAAGGCAATATTTAATGCCGTTTCACTAAAAAGTCCAACAAAACCTGCTACTAAAAGAGCAGCCATGATCGGGCCTGTTTTGATCTGTTGTTGCGTTGTCGGAACTGTTTTGGCTTGTGTATTCACTTATGAAAACTCCTTTAATAAATTTGGTAATCCCCGCGAAATAATTTTTAATGGTTCACTTGTTTTATGGGTTAAACAAAGCATAACTCCACCCTCGATAGAAGCCGTCATCATGAGGGCAATTGAATGAGCCATTTCTTTCGAAAACCCATCTGCTACTAACTTGTTCGAATAAATCCCTTGAATCTTTGTGTAAAGGTCCGAACAAGCATTTAGGACTGTTTCACTTAGTGCTGCCATTTCGCTAACGATGCTGATAAATGTATAACCAGTAATCGTACCTTCTCGCTCAAAGTTGGCTACTAATTTCTCAATCATCTTTTTTGTGGCTTCCATCGTTGTTTGATATCGATTGAAAATCACCTCGGTATCTGTAGTAATCGCTTCATCTATGTTCTTCAGACAAGCGATGAGTAATTCTTCTTTTCCATTCGGAAAATGATGATAGAGCGCACCTTTTGTAATCGGACAGGCTTTTAAGATTTCGTTTACTCCTACACCTATATATCCTTTCTGCTGAAAAAGATTCGTCGCGATTTTGATTATCAGCGATTTTGTATCCATTTCCGTTGCACACCCCCACATACCAACCGGTTTGTTTACTATATCAAAAAAAAAATCATAACGTCAACCTAGTTGACATTATTTTTTTATTAAGTTATTATCAATTTAGTTGACATTTCATATCAGGAGGAAAAAATGTTTAATATAGGCGATTTAATCATCTATTCTGCACATGGAATTTGTAAAATTGATAATATTTGCAAAAAAAAAGTTTCAGGTATTACAAGACCTTATTACGTATTGCATCCTATAGAGAATAATCATCAATTAACAATAAGTACTCCTATTAATAATGATAAGGTAGTCATGCTTGAACTAATCCATCAAGAGGAAGCCGATGAAATACTTGAATCTTTTAAAAACACTGGGATAAGATGGATTGACAAACCTAATATGCGTCACGATATATATTTCGATCTAGTAAATACAGGTGATCGAAAAGAAATTGCTAAAGTTGTAAATACGCTGATGCGAAAAAAAATTGAGGTTGAACTTCAGGAAAGAAAATTTTACGAACAAGATCGTAAACTTTTGGACACTCCACAAAATATACTCTTTAAAGAATTAGCTATTTCATTGAACACCACTTTTGAAGAAATAAATGAGATGGTAATAAGATTGATAAAGAGAAGTAACTAGGATAAAGTGAATCCTCCATTTGGCTATTTTAACCTAAAGCCCCCCCCTCTTCGCCAACCATGTTGACGGCACTGACCTAATTATATGAGACAAATAAAAACACCTTACGTTTAAAAACGGGTATTGAATGCCTAAATTATGAACGTGGAGGTGTTTTTTCTATGGGAACGAGAGTAAGTTATCCGGTAGAAGTGAAAATGAAGGCAATTGACATGCGATTAGCCGGTGTGCCAGTAAAAGAAGTAATGGGAGAATTAAATATCCGAAACTATACGCAACTTAAAACATGGATGTGTTGGTATCGAAAGGGGGAACTGCATCGCCTTGAACAGCCCGTCGATAAACAATATACGTTTGGCAAAGGACCTGAATACGAAAATGAAACCGCGAAGTTACAAGCTGAGAATCGCTATTTAAGGCAACAAATTGAAGTTTTAAAAAAGTACATAGAGTTGGAAAGGAAGTGGTTCCCGAAATAGTTGTGCAATTAGTAGAAGAATTAAGAGATATCATGCCTATCAAAGAAATCTGTTGTCATTTAGGTGTCAGCCGTGCATCCTATTATCGCTGGAAAATCAATGGGGACAGGCAAACACAGAAAGATATCCGTGACCAACAAATTGGGGATTTGTGCAAACAACACAAATTTAGATATGGTTATCGAAAAATTGCAGATTTCTTCCCAAAACTGAGTGAGAAAACTGTGCAACGTGTCATGCAAAAATATGGCTGGCAATGTCGAGTAAAAGTAAAAAAACGTAAGCGTGTAGGGCAGCCAGCCTATATAGCACCTAATTTATTGTCACGTGATTTTACAGCGACTAGCCCCCTTGAAAAGCTTGTCACGGATATTACATACTTGTCTTTTGGTCAGTCCATGATGTATCTTTCAAGTATTCTTGATGTCTATAATGGTGAGATTGTCGCACAAACAATGGATTTTACCCAAGATCCTGCATTTGTTCTAGATACATTACATCAACTGCCAAACTTACCAGAAGGATGTATCTTGCATAGTGATCAGGGTTCCGTCTATACGTCTTATGCCTATCAACAAGCAGTAAAAGAAAAAGGAATGAACATGAGCATGTCTCGTAAAGGCACGCCCGCTGATCATTCCCCAATCGAAACGTTTCACTCCTCGCTAAAGTCTGAAACGTTCTATCTCGACGAAATCTACCGCACAACGAATGCGCATGTGATTCAAATCGTCGAAGAATATATTTCTTATTATAACAATATCCGTATTCAAACGAAACTAAATAGCCAATCGCCGGTACAATACCGTCAATTGGCTGCATAATAAGGTGTTTTCTTACTGTCTCAAAAATGACAGTCAGTGCCGACAAAGAGGAGGTTTTTTATCTTCTTTTAACAGTTGTTAAAGTTATATTCCCCAATCTACCTTTAAAATATCTTTAAGAATATTTACTTGCTCAGCACCTATTTTTTCTGCAATTTTTTTCTCTAGTTGGGCTTTAAGAGCCGCGTTCTTTTCGTAGCATTCTTCTCCTAAAGCTGTTAACTGGATACACTTCTCTTTCTTGTTGTTTTCGACATTTTGGACTTCCACTAATCCTTTTGCAGAAAGATTTTTGATAAACTTATGTATCGCCTGGCGAGAAATATTTACATTTTTGGTAACATACGAAATGGTCGGTCGCTTTTTAAAAACCCTGGCCATGATATACCATTCAGAATTTGAAATATAAATCTCACTTTGATCATTCCATGCTTTCTCTGAGATTCTTCGGACCAAACTATGCCGTTCACTTAATAAATCTATAAGATCTAAATTTTGTAATTCAGAGTTTGAAGTCAAACGATTCACTCCAATCATAATCTTCGCCACTTACTATACAAAATCCGCTATTGGATGTCAATTTGGTTGACTGCTACTAGCCTTACAAGGTTACCCGAAGAAGATAAAATTATGCGCTTTTTAGATAATACAATTTTATGTGTTGCATAATTCATACTAGCTAAAACCGTTCTTATTCAATATTCGGGTTGCATAACAAAATAAATAGACACAAACTTAATATAGGTTTGTGTCTATTTATTGAATAGCTTTAGTTTAATAACAATCTACTAGTTTAAAATTCTTCATATATAGCAGGATCTTGATTTTTAAGCCTACCATCTGGACGAGTTAACCCTGAAATAAGGCTCATTTCTGCTTCATCTAGGTTAAAGTCAAAAATTGATATATTTTCGAGTTGTCTCACAGGTGAAGAAGATTTAGGAATTATAATGGCCTCGAGTTGATAATGCCATCGTAAAATAATTTGTGAAATAGACTTGTTATGATTGTTGGCAATCTGTTGAATAATGTTATTTTCTAAGACATCATTAGCTCGTGCTAATGGACTCCAAGATTGTGTCTTAATATCATTCTCTTTATGCCATTTTCTTTGTTGTGCTTGATTAAAAAACGGATGTAATTCGATTTGGTTTATGCTCGGCTTAACGCCCGTTTCCTTTTCTAAGCGCTCGATATGTTCGGGTAAGAAATTACAAACACCAATAGATCGAATAAGCCCCCGCTTTTTAGCGTCAATTAGTGCTTGCCAAGCTTCCACGTAGTGATTCTGTTTAGGGTTAGGCCAATGAATTAGATATAAATCATAATAATCTAGATTTGCACGATATAAGGATTCTTCTATGGTAGTAACAGCTTTTTCATACTCTTGATAGCGTCCAGGTAATTTGGAAGTAATTCTTAACTTGTCTCTTGAAACAGAACTGCGTCTAACAGCTTCACCTACAGTTCCTTCGTTTTCATAATTATAAGCAGAATCAATTAGTCGATAGCCTATCTCGTCAATAGCATTTTGTATAGACTTGACACCTTGATTCCCCTTAAGTGTATATGTACCCAAACCTATTACCGGTAGAGTAACACCATCATTAAGTGTTATTTCAGGAACTGAATTGCCCATAACTAATCACTCCTTTTAATAACATCTTAAGGTTACCATAATTTTGAAGGACTTTCATAGTTTTGAACTTCAGGTGTAATAGCTGTCTACACCTGAAGTTCATCAAATTAATCATTTACATAAAAAGGATAAAAAAATTTTTATTCTTTATTCCTCACTAATTCGTTCCAAACCTTTTAGCTGCTCTGGTACGAGCACGCTCAGCTTCAACCTCACGATTGCGAGGCTCGGCACTGGTTTCCAGCGTATTTAATAGATCCCTAGAAACCATTGCTATCTCATTGATTGCACGATAAAATGCCTCCTCGTTCACCTTTGAGGGTTTGTTATAGCCCGTTATCTTTCTGATGTACTGAAGAGATGCTGCATGAATCTCCTCATCAGTAGCTGGTGGGTCGAAATTAAATAATGTTCTAATGTTTCGGCACATAAGTATCTCCTTTCGGTTTTCAGTTTTCACTTTTACATTCCAGAACTTTCCCCTTGCTTCTACTGCTCAATAAGTTTTATAACATCTGTCAGACTCTTTTCCATCATAGATTGAAGTCGTAAATGGTGATTTTCAAAAGCTAAAGCTTCAGTCACGGGATTTGGTACGATTACACACTTTAATCCAGCATTTAGAGCCGATTGAAGCCCATTTAACGAATCTTCAAATGCTACGGCTTCTGCAGCATGAATGTTTAAGACTTCGATTGCCTTTAAATACAAATCAGGCGCTGGTTTCACTTTATCAACTTCATCCCCTGTGATCATAACTTCAAAATAGTTTAACAGTCCGAGTTCACCCAAATAATGAGTGACCCACTCTTTTGTGGAACTTGAAGCAAGGGCAATCTTATATCCCAATTTTTTTGCTTCTTCTAAATAATCCTTTACACCCACACGTGCTTGGGATGTTTTCATCTTTACTTCATGTAAGCTTTTTGCTCTGGCTTCAATTTCTTCAATATTACAACTCTCCCCCAGTTGTTCCTTGAAAAACTCATGAAGTTCAGTATTATCTGTTCCGATACATTTAACAAAATGTTCAAGAGGCAAATCAGATTTATAAAACCCCATCGTTTCTCTATAAGCCTCATACCAAACCGTCTCTGTGTCTAAAATTAAACCATCAAAGTCGAAAATAACTGCTTTAATCAAAATAATTCCCTCCTTTTTACTTATTAAAAGGTAACACTTTTCCCTAAAATACACATTGATTGAATAGCAACAGTTTCATTATAATTTCAATTCTTAAATAAACGTCCAATAATGAACGAACTGTTTCAATACCCTTGTTCAGCCAAATGCTTCGAGGCACTGTCTAATAATTTCTTCTCTTATTCAAGAATATGGTCAAATAGTTAAATAGAATGACTGGCTTTTTTAAACAATTTTTTATCATGAAACAACCCATTCTAAAAGCATAAAGTGTCAATATTAGTTATAACTTTTACTGTAACATGTATCTGTTTATCAATACTAATTCGAAGTTTAATGGCATTTTAAGAAAAATAAAAAACCTTGATATAGCAAGTGATTCCACTTGTATCAAGGTAGTCTTTTGATGTCACAATAACTTATATCCCTGTGACAAATATAGATATAAATTGTGACATGATTAATTGTAACTCACATGTGGGTTTTGAATAAAGTGAAACTTCCCCCACTGAGGGTTAGTTGAACCGATCGGGAATTTACAGGCTGTTTATCCCCACCTGTTTATTTTCTTGATTCTCTCGCAAAAATTGAGGTGGGGGTATTACAGCCTGTTAAAATGGGATAAAGTTTGATTAAAATAAATTGAACCATTAATAATCCGATTTTTTTATTCCCGCCAAAAAGTTGAACAGTCTGCCTTATCCAAAATATTAAACTCGATCATTTTCTCAAGTAATGAGAAATCAACCGGACTATCCCACGGGATACGCACCAACTGCTTGGTGTGATCATAGCCAGCCTGCACAATTTCATCAGAGAAATGATTAATCCCTGCACTTTCAGGGGCAACAGCCAAATGTTTTTTAGCTATGCTAAAGCCAATAATATATGTGCCGTGATCGGTAAACATAGGCTGATTCCACGCAATTTTCGGCATTAAATTTGGAAATTTCTCAGTTACCCAAGCCAAAACTTCTTCCGTTCGGTCCCGATGTTGCGGGTTATCAATATGCGCTAAATATTCTGCAAAAATCTCCATGTCATTCTCTCCTAAAATAAAAAATTATTTTTGAACGATGTAATTCTTCACGCCAATAGCAGGCAGATATTTTATTAACTTTATCATTGAAAGGTTTAGAAATCCTTTATGAAGTTTAATTAGACTTCATGTACACATAATTAAAAAATATATGGCAACAGTAAAATGTTCAATAATTAGTATAAGACATTCTTTCAAGGTATGTCTTTTTGACGAGAGTATAAAATACTTTGAGTACATGAATAAAGACGAAAAAAGGAAGACCTTTTCTTGGTAGAATTAAGTCACCACAACCAACCCTAGAAAGAGGTCTTCCCTATGAATCAGTTTACAACAGAAATCATTGATGCTCTAGTAACAAAACAAGATAGTAGCTTTTATATTAAACTAACTATCCTCTCATAATTATAGTACAGTTATTTTTCCCCAAAACGATTAAACTTTATTCCATCACATATAAAAAGCTATCGTTTTGAAAAAAAGTTCGATCAAAATGGATTCCACTTTTGAGACTGACTATTTATCTTTTATAAAAAATTTGATTATTTTTGTGATCTTTCCTCCATTAAAGCTCCCGATTGTGGAATAGCGATAAATGGAAAAGGGCTACAAAAATGACTCCTATGTTTTTTACTAGAAGCACGTTACTTGAATAAGAAAAGCATTACTTGTAATTCTTATTCTATTGTATAAACAGACAAGAATAATGCACATTTATTTCACGTAATGTTTTTTATTATCTGGATGGATAGAAAATTTGTGACGTAAATGGATAAGATTTTCCCCAAAACTTTGCTCCAATAGTTCTCTATGTTTCTCCATAATTTCCAAGAGATACAGATCATGAATCATAACTTCTGTAATGGGCATTACTAAACCTACATGCATTGTCCATGCAGCGCGACTATCATTACCCAACGAGACAATCCCAGCTACTACTTCTGAATCATCTCCACTAAATACAAGCCATCGTCCATCATACTCTTCAGTAATTTCACGACTCATATCATGGAGGTAAACATTAGCGAAATCAGATACAATTTCTCCATAAGCAATAATGGTCAAAACGACACCTCTATTTGCCGCCTGTTTTAGTTCAGATTCCAATTCTTTGAAATCCTCTTTCCAAATTTCTAAGAGAATTCTTTTTTTAGCAGATGATATACAAGTTTTTACTTTATCGAGTATTTCATTGCGCCCCGTGATATTCCAGATATTTTCACGGTCACTTGCGGAACGCTCAAATTTCTCAAAAAAATCTTCTGCCTGTTCAAAATTCTCTTCCGCTTTCATTCGACGGTTTCTAACTAGCTCCTTAGCAGGTACAGGTATATACTGCGGGGTATTTCCATAACTAACAAAAATATCTCCACGTATGACAAGACTCTCCAGAACTTCATATATTTTTGAACGTGGTACACCAGAATTTTTTGCTACTGCGTAGCCTGTTAATGGCGATTCTTCCAATAATGCAAGATATGCTTTCGCTTCGTATTCTGTAAAATTCAGATTTTTTAATATTCCTAAAATGTCTTCCTTCATAGATCCTCCAATACCACATTTAGTCGCTACCTTTGTAACTAACATTTTAACAAAATCTATTGATTTTTCCCAAGAATCTGATAAAATTTTTTAAGTAGTTACTTATGTAGTCACTATCAAACAGAGGGAATGATTTTCTGACGGTTTTAGATCAAATCCCTATAGCTGTTTTTAATCTAAAATTATAAACGTATTACAAAATAAAAATAGTATTTGAAGGGAGATTTAGTATGGATAGCCTACTAACTTACATTTCAATAGCTGCCATGATGGTTATTATACCAGGGGTAGATACTATGCTCCTTGTGAAAAACACCCTTAGCTATGGACCAAAGGCTGGACGTTATACGGTTCTCGGAATGGCAACAGGGCTTACTTTTTGGACTCTTATCGCCATCCTTGGATTATCAGTTGTCATTGCAAAGTCAGTGATTCTTTTCAGTACAATTAAATATTTAGGAGCCGCATACTTAATTTATTTAGGTATAAAAAGTTTTTTTGCTAAAAGTGTGTTTTCTTTAGAGGAAATTCAAGTACAAGGAGCAAGTACACCTACAAAGTCCTCAAATCAGCATAATAAAGACTCCTTTAGACAAGCTTTACTTAGTAATATTCTTAATCCGAAGACTGTTTTGGTCTATATAACAGTAATGCCTCAATTTATTAATTTGAGTGGAAATGTAAATCAGCAACTTATTGTATTAGCATTAATCCTTACCTTACTCGCAGTATTTTGGTTCCTATTCCTTGTTTATCTAATGGATTTTGCGAAAAAGTGGTTAAAGAATTCTAAATTTCAGAAGCGTTTCCAAAAGTCAACTGGATTAATTTTAGTAGGCTTTGGCATTAAAACAGCACTTTAAATCAATATACAAACAGTCCCTAATTTGATTCTCACCGTTCAAAAAATCGAACGGTTTTTTCTTTTTAATTCTTCTTCTACTAAATACCCGATCGTTTAAGTACAATCCTTACTAACCTCGCCTACACTTTAACATATCCAGTTTTATTTAAAGGTTTTGTTCAATTATATGGCCCTTTTCCGGAATATCATTATGTTCTTTTTACCATAAAAAGTCCTTTAGACAAATTACATTCAAAGGGGCAAAGCTTCGTAACTTTTTTATAAACGTCGTGGCTTTATTTTAAACATCGCGACTTTATTTTAAATCCACAACTACTCGTTACTCGACCCTCTTAATCCACTTATCGATTTTAGATGTTCTTTTTCCTTTTGACATAAAAAACACCCCTTTAGCTAAATAATAACCAAAGGGGTAAAGCTTCGCGACTTTATTCAAAACATCGCGTCTTTTTTATAAACATGGCAACTTTATTACAAACGGTTAAACTTTGTTTTAAATAGTCGAACTTTATTTTAAATACACACAACACGTAGTTTTTTTCTTTAACCTTACTCCACCGTAACACTTTTCGCTAAGTTACGTGGTTTATCTACGTCGCATTCGCGGTGAAGCGCTGCGTAGTAGGCAATGAGTTGGAACGGTATAACAGAGACAAGAGGTGTTAATAATTCATGAACAGCAGGGATGACAAAGCGGTCATCTTCTTCTTCCAAGCCTTTCATTGAAATAATGCATGGATTTGCTCCACGGGCTACGACCTCTTTGACGTTGCCACGGATGCTCAAATTGACGGCCTCTTGAGTGGCAAGGGCAATAATCGGTGTGCCATCTTCAATCAAGGCAATGGTTCCGTGTTTTAATTCGCCGCCTGCAAATCCTTCTGCTTGGATATATGAAATTTCCTTAAGTTTCAGTGACCCTTCAAGACCAACGTAATAATCTAATGAACGCCCAATAAAGAATGCATTACGTGTAACAGACAGATATTCACGAGCGATGGCCTCAAATTCTTCTTTCGAGTCACAAAGCGCTTCCATGGCTGTTCCGATAATCCCCAGTTCTTTTACAAGATCAAATTTGACAGACTGGTTACGGAATTTAGCTGTTACATTAGCCAAAATGGCAAGTACGGCAATTTGTGCTGTATAAGCCTTCGTTGAAGCAACAGCAATCTCAGGACCTGCATGTAATAGCAATGTGTAATCTGCTTCACGTGACAACGTGGACCCAGGAACGTTTGTAATCGTAAGAGCCTTATGTCCAAGTTCTTTAATGGCTACAAGTACGGCACGGCTATCAGCTGTTTCACCACTCTGTGAGATAAAGATGAATAGCGGTTTTTCTGAAAGCAATGGCATATTGTAGACAAATTCAGAAGCAACATGGACTTCAACTGGAATCTTCGCCATTTTTTCAATGAATTGTTGGCCAATTAAACCTGCATGATAACTTGTTCCACATGCAACGATATAAATACGGTCCGCTTCACTCACTGCTTCAGCAATATTATAATCAATGACAAGCTTACCTTCTTCATTCTGATAAGCTTGAATGATTTTACGCATAACAGCAGGCTGCTCATCAATTTCTTTCAACATATAATGAGGGTACGTGCCTTTTTCTATATCACTTGCATCCAGTTCTGCTGTGTAAGGGGAACGAGTCATTTCTTGACCATCCAAGTTCTTAATTGTCACGTTTTCCTTCGTTACGATGACTACTTCTTTATCCATCAATTCTACGTATTGATCGGTTACTTGAATCATCGCCATAGCGTCAGAAGCGACCACATTAAAATCGGCACCTACACCAATAAGCAACGGGCTTTTGTTTTTTGCAACGAAAATCGTGTCGTCATTTTGGTTATCCAGTAATGCAAGTGCATAAGATCCTTTAAGAAGCTTAAGTGTTGAAATAAAGGCTGCTTCAACATCATGTCCTTCGTGGACGAATTTCTCGATAAGCTGAACGATAACTTCTGTGTCTGTATCACTGTTGAATGCTACTCCATCCAAATAGTCGCGTTTTAAGATTGCATAGTTTTCGATCACTCCATTATGGACCAATGTCAAGCGTCCTGAAGTGCTTTGATGCGGATGAGCATTCTCATGGTTTGGCACGCCGTGTGTTGCCCAGCGGGTATGACCAATCCCCATGTTTGCAGCTACCGTGACATCTACCACTTTACGTAGATCAGCAATCCGTCCCTTTTCTTTAAAAACTTGCACACTTGACTCATGTTTGACAGCAATACCTGCAGAATCATAGCCTCTATATTCAAGCTTTTCTAAGCCTTTTAATAAAATTTCCTTTGCATCTTGATTACCAATATATCCAACAATTCCACACATAATTTGTTCCTCCAGAAATCGTCAAGGGAACAAGAATGCTGGGGGGCATGCTTGCCCCTTGTCTCTACTATTTTTTATGTGTATTTCCGATTCTTTGTGCAGCAAGTTACCCCGCTGTTTTAAAATCGAAATTCTTGCGGCTATACACATACAGCCGGGAGGCATCCGCCGAAATATCGATAAACCTCCACCTCGTCAACTAAGCTATTTCGTCCGAGCTTAGTCCTGGCGCTTATATTTGTGCTGACACAATCCTCCTCTCATGGTTATTTCCCCATTCATGTAAAAACAGGATAATCATAACCTAAACAAGATGATCCGTCAATCATCTTGTTTAAAACTTTTGCTTTTAGAAGACGTTCAAAAAGTCAGGTAAAAATATCTGTCCAATTGCATCACAGCTCTGTCTCTCCGGTCCTCTCGAGATGCGCTCCTTGAACTTCTCAGCTCTTTTTATCCTCCTTATTGAACACGCTCTTTTATAAAAATATGCATAAGAGAAATAAACGTTCCTCTTATGCATACTTGTTTCATTCTTCAAGCCCCATCTCCGCTTTCACAACAGATACAATACGTTCTACATACTGATTACATTGTGTAGCATCAGGAGCCTCTGCCATTACACGGACCAATGGTTCTGTACCGGATGGACGAACCAAAATTCTTCCATTGCCATTCATTTCTGCTTCTACTTCAGAAATAATCTCCTGAACTTTAGCGTTTTCTGTCACACCATGCTTATCAGTGACACGGACATTTACCAATGTTTGCGGATATTTCTTCATCTCAGCAGCAAGCACAGATAATGGTTTTTTTGTCATTTGGATAATATTAACAAGTTGTACACCAGTCAACAAGCCATCCCCAGTTGTATTGTAGTCTAAGAAGATGATATGACCTGACTGTTCTCCGCCTAGGTTATACCCGCCTTTCTTCATTTCTTCCACAACATAACGATCACCGACAGCGGTTTGAATACTTTTAATACCAATTTCATCTAACTTTTTATAGAAACCAAGATTACTCATAACCGTTGAAACGACCGTACCATGTTTTAATCGATTTTCTTCATTCAAGTATTTCGCACAAATATACATGATTTGATCACCATCGACAATATTTCCTTTTTCATCAATAGCAATCAGACGATCTCCATCTCCATCAAATGCTAGCCCAATATCTGCACCCTTTTCCAATAAGAATCGTGAAAGAGCTTCGGGATGAGTAGATCCAACACCTTCATTAATATTTAGCCCGTTAGGTGAGGCACCCATCGTAGAAATATCCGCATCTAAATCGGCGAATAAGTGTGCAGCCAGTGAAGACGTGGCACCATGTGCACAGTCTAAGGCAACATGTATTCCCGTGAAATCTTCATCTACGGTTTGTTTCAAGTATTGAAGGTATTTCTGACCGCCTTCAAAATAATCATTTACATGACCTAAATCTCCAGCTACAGGACGTGGCAGTTGATCCGTTTCTAAATCAATTAACTCCTCTATCTCATGCTCTTGATCATCGGAAAGCTTGAAACCATCTGGCCCAAAAAACTTAATTCCGTTATCAGCTACTGGGTTGTGTGAAGCAGAAATCATAACACCCGCTTCTGCGCTTAAGGCCTTCGTCAAGTACGAAACACCTGGTGTTGAAATAACTCCAAGACGCATGACTTCGGCTCCAATGGATAATAGCCCTGCCACTAAGGCACCTTCTAGCATATGACCAGAAATTCGGGTATCACGGCCAATTAATACTTTAGGTCGCTCCGTATTCTTGGTTAATACATAGCCACCAAATCGGCCTAGTTTAAATGCCAATTCAGGTGTTAATTCACTATTCGCGACTCCCCTAACCCCATCCGTTCCAAAATATTTTCCCATTACAATTCGCTCCTTCTTCAAATGATTCCTAATTGGAATACATCACATTATGTCTCGTCTTTTTTTATAATCGATATCGATATTGATGCCTGTTTGTTTTGCAGTTCCCAGGTTATTGAAGATGGAGCATTGACTTGAATCTCCAGATCATGCTCGCCTTCTTCCAAATCCGCAGCATTAATCGAAAGCTGTATATTGGATTCATTCACTTTTTTCAGTTCATCTTCTGATCCTTTTATAAGGATACTTGTAACACCATTTGTTGGTGATAAAAATTCTATTTGTTTCTCAGCTGGCAATCCAATTGCTTGAATCTCAATATTAGAAATGGTTTTCGTCTGTACGGTAGCTTCCTTGTCTTTTGGCTGTTCCGTTTCTTGATTGCTCGGTGGGCTTGTTTCTTCTTCTTCTTCTTTTTCTTTTTCTTCAACACGGTCTGTCTTAATTTTCACCGTCACCTTTTCTCTAGAAATCCTTTGAACATTATCGGGGACAGTAATCGGCAAGTCAAGTTCTTCGTCACCGACGATTTTTGATACATCGATGGGTACCTTCACTACTTTTATATTTTGTAACACCGACGCTTTACCATAAAGGACAACTTCCTTCTGTTCTGCTGTAACACTTTTTATCTCCAGACCACTTTTTACTTTACCAGTTTGTACGAGTGTAATCGGCACAGTTTTAGAAGAAATATTTACTTTTAATGTATAGCGTACAGTAGCTGGCTCAATTATAACATTTAACTTATTCAAGTCTCGATCCAGTGCGCGAATGGTTGCTTGTCCATTGACAGTATCTTTTACATCTTTATTTAACTGAAGCATCGCCCTTACATAAGAAATCTGGTCAATCGTATCCTTCGCCCCTGTAATCTTCACAGTTTGTGGATGAATAACTAAGGATTCTGTCGTATAGCCATCCTTTAGATTGGCCCGATTATAATCTGGTTCTACCGAAAACTCTTCTGTTACTCGTTCTTGAACGTTCACCGTCACATATCCAGGATCAATCGTTGCTTTCAACTTTTCACTTAAATCCATGATCTTAAGTGGCACTCTTTTATCACCCATTGTAATGTCTGGATCTGAAAGGTCAATGTATACTTTAAAATCCCGTTTACTTTTTGCAGACATTAATACAGGTTTCACACCTGTTAACGTAATATCAACCGTTTCCGGTGCGCCAGTAACAACAAGGTTTTTCTGATCATAATATATTTCTACCGGTATATCTTTAATAAGCTCGGTATCATTTTCCCCAGGAGTAGATGTACCTGCTTTACTTAGTTTCGAATCAGGCACAAAATTGACAGAAATAAATAAAAGAGCAGCGATTGCGAATGCAATAATTCTCGTGAACCAGATGCTGTTCATGAATTTATCCATTTTTCTTCCCCCTCAAATTCCAACGTCCTGAGGAAGCTTGCTTCGTGTCATCAACAAGCTCTTTTGTCAACATTTCCTTAAAAGTCTCAAGACTGAGCTCACGATAAATCTCTCCATTTTTCGTTACGGAGATTCCGCCGGTTTCCTCGGATACAATCACTGTAATACAGTCAGTTACTTCACTTATCCCTATTGCCGCCCTATGCCTCGTTCCAAGTTCTTTTGATATGAACGGGCTCTCTGATAGTGGCAAATAACAGGCTGCAGCTGCCAATTGATTATCCTTTAGTATAACAGCACCATCATGTAACGGAGTATTAGGTATGAATACATTGATTAATAACTCTGATGAAATATGAGATCCTAATGGAATACCTGTCTCAATGAAGTCGGTTAAACCTGTATCCTTTTCAATTGAAATCAATGCGCCAATCCGACGCTTGGCCATATAAGAGGTAGCCTTTACAATTTCCTCTACCAAGCGGTCCTGCTCTTCCTCCTCTTGCACAATGCTCCTTGAGAAAAATTTTCCTCTACCTAGCTGCTCAAGCGCTCGCCTTAATTCTGGTTGAAAGATAATAATGGTGGCGAGGACCCCCCAGTCCATGACTTGCTCCATAAGCCATCCAAGCGTATTAAAGCCAAGTAAATTACTTAAACTGTGAACCACAACAATGACAAATATCCCTTTAAGCAGCTGAATTGCCTTCGTTCCTTTAATAACAACTAATAATTTATATATAACAAACCATACAAGGACAATATCGATAATATTTATGAAATAATCCAGGAAAGTAAAGTTGGATAATGACATGTTACTTCCTCCAGTCGGTGATACTCTAAATCCATGCAATGTAACACACCTTAGTATATCATTTATTTTCTAATACTACTAAAGAATGTATACCTTCTAATTGGGATACTTATCCTGAATTTCAATCATAGACAAATAAGCCCTACTTGCAAAAACAGGGCTTTATACTTGTCTTTTAATCAGTTCTCATCCAACCGGAATAAAGCTTTGCCTGTATCCTTTATACTAAACCAAAGCCACTCAAACATTTGATCAATTACGTAAATTTGACCGGTAACATTACCTGCGGAAGCCATGTATTGCTTACCGTTTATAACTGTTACATTGCCCTTCACTTCTCCCTCAATACGAATGTCCCCATTTCTGACAACTACATCTCCGTTAATAATTTCGCCAGCAGGTACAATGACGGTCTCGTTATCAACTACCAAATTATTTTGTTTTGATACAGAGAAAGTTTCATCCTGGTTCCACGTTTGGAACAGTGATCCTGCTATTAAAATAATAAATAAAGAAGCAGCCGTTAACAGTGGGTGATTTCTCATCCACCGCTTGGCACTAATATTTTTCTTTTCTTTTGGAAGACTCGCCTTTACTCGTTCTGTAAAATTGTCAGGGGCTTTAATATGCGACGTACTTTGTACTAGAGCTACTGCTTTCTTCATTTCATGAAAATACGTACGACACTCTTTACAGCCTTGTAAATGTTTTCTCAAAGATTCCTCATCTTCTGCACTGATTTCTTCATCTAAATAGTTGTGCATATATTCATAAACTTCATCAGGACATTTCATTCTTTTTTCACCTTCTTTTTTATAAATGACGCATTTGCTTTCTTAATGCTTCTCGACCTCTATGTATTCTCGTTTTCACCGTGCCAATTGGCAAATCCAAGATCTCACTGATTTCCTTTAAAGATAATTCCTCAATATACTTCAATACAATCGCTGATCTATATTTTTCAGGCAGTTTAAGAATTTCAGCTTGAATCGTTTCTTGCAGCTCCATCGATTCTACCTGTTCTTCTGGTAAGGCAATTTCAGCTGCAATTTGAGAATACATATCTAAGCCATCAGTACCTGCAACTTCCGCATCTAAAAAATAATCAGGTTTCTTCTTCCTAATCCGGTCTATGCATAAATTCGTAGCAATCCTGTAAATCCAAGTAGAGAATTTCATTTGAATATTAAATCGATGAATATTCACATATGCCCTTACAAAGGCTTCTTGAGCCATATCTTCAGCCTCATGACGATTGCCTAACATTCGAAAGCAAAGTTGAAAGACTTTATCTTTATATAGTTCGACAACGTCCCCAAAAGCATTTTGATCACCTTTTAATACTTCATGAATCCTTTGTTTAACAATTAACTCCATTTATTTACCCCCGCTCATGCGGCTATACGATACGTATACGAATCGCAAGCTAAAAGGTTCCAAAAAACATTACTATTATTTTAACAAACTTTAACAAAATATGTTTAATTAAATCCAATAATAGAAATATAAAGGATATTTATCTATTCATAAGCAAGGGGTAAATTCTCATTAAGTTAGGATCTATCAATTATTTAAAACACATCTTCTAAATTTTTACTTATTCTACCGATACTTCCGAACAATTTGTAACACATATACAGAAGTACGATATATTACTTTTGAAGTGTCAGCATATAAGGCAAATAAACGAAGCCTTAGGCCGCATTATTAGTCTTGTTTCCTCCAATGAGTATATACTGTCTAATTACCCAATCCAAACTTATTCTTGATTTTCTAATAAAAAGGGAAGAATGGTGCAACTAAGTAAAAAAGTCTTAAACCTGGATGGCTTAAGACATAAATGTAGTGATATGTAATTAGATGGTGGAGCCTAGCGGGATCGAACCGCTGACCTCCTGCGTGCAAGGCAGGCGCTCTCCCAGCTGAGCTAAGGCCCCAATATGTAATCGAGACTTGGAGCGGAAGACGGGATTCGAACCCGCGACCCCAACCTTGGCAAGGTTGTATTCTACCACTGAACTACTTCCGCAATTAAAATGAGCCATGCAGGATTCGAACCTGCGACCCTCTGATTAAAAGTCAGATGCTCTACCAACTGAGCTAATGGCTCGAATAAGACTAATGAGAAGATACATCTTAATTCGTTTGATACATGTTTGTATGCAATGCTATTAAACAGTGGCTGGGCTAGAAGGATTCGAACCTTCGCATGACGGAATCAAAATCCGTTGCCTTACCGCTTGGCTATAGCCCAATAAACATAGCATTTTGACAAAAAAATAGGTGGTAATTATATACTTCCCTTTTAAGGATAATATATAACTGACCAACAGATAATTTCTTATAAAAATGGTGGAGGGGGGCAGATTCGAACTGCCGAACCCAAAGGAGCGGATTTACAGTCCGCCGCGTTTAGCCACTTCGCTACCCCTCCAAAAAGTTGATGCCGGCAAGAGGACTTGAACCCCCAACCTACTGATTACAAGTCAGTTGCTCTACCAGTTGAGCTACACCGGCACTATAGGTAATGGTGGAGGATGACGGGATCGAACCGCCGACCCTCTGCTTGTAAGGCAGATGCTCTCCCAGCTGAGCTAATCCTCCAATATGTATATGGTGACCCTTACGGGATTCGAACCCGTGTTACCGCCGTGAAAGGGCGGTGTCTTAACCGCTTGACCAAAGGGCCTGTATTTTTAAAAATAATGTTTTAGTCATCATTCAGGAAGCTCCCAAGCGGGCTCGAACCGCTGACCTCTTCCTTACCATGGAAGTGCTCTACCTGCTGAGCTATGGAAGCATGGCTCCGCAGGTAGGACTCGAACCTACGACCGTTCGGTTAACAGCCGAATGCTCTACCACTGAGCTACTGCGGAATAATATAATGTTTCCTATAAAACTCAAAATAAAAAGATATAACAGCCTGGCAACGTCCTACTCTCACAGGGGGAAACCCCCAACTACCATCGGCGCAAAAGAGCTTAACTTCCGTGTTCGGAATGGGAACGGGTGTGACCTCTTTGCCATCATTACCAGACATATTCTTTTTTGAAAGACACTTATTGTTATAATAGATTTCGAAAATAAAATCTATTATAATTTTTCATTCTTTCAAAACTAGATAATAAGAAGGTTTTTTGCTTTTTTCAAGAACAATAAGGTTAAGTCCTCGATCGATTAGTATCAGTCAGCTCCACATGTCGCCACGCTTCCACCTCTGACCTATCAACCTGATCATCTTTCAGGGATCTTACTAGCTTACGCTATGGGAAATCTCATCTTGAGGGGGGCTTCATGCTTAGATGCTTTCAGCATTTATCCCGTCCGCACGTAGCTACCCAGCGATGCTCTTGGCAGAACAACTGGTACACCAGCGGTGCGTCCATCCCGGTCCTCTCGTACTAAGGACAGCTCCTCTCAAATTTCCTGCGCCCACGACGGATAGGGACCGAACTGTCTCACGACGTTCTGAACCCAGCTCGCGTACCGCTTTAATGGGCGAACAGCCCAACCCTTGGGACCGACTACAGCCCCAGGATGCGATGAGCCGACATCGAGGTGCCAAACCTCCCCGTCGATGTGGACTCTTGGGGGAGATAAGCCTGTTATCCCCGGGGTAGCTTTTATCCGTTGAGCGATGGCCCTTCCATGCGGAACCACCGGATCACTAAGCCCGACTTTCGTCCCTGCTCGACTTGTAGGTCTCGCAGTCAAGCTCCCTTGTGCCTTTACACTCTACGAATGATTTCCAACCATTCTGAGGGAACCTTTGGGCGCCTCCGTTACATTTTAGGAGGCGACCGCCCCAGTCAAACTGCCCGCCTGACACTGTCTCCCGCCCCGATAAGGGGCGCGGGTTAGAATTTCAATACAGCCAGGGTAGTATCCCACCGACGCCTCGACCGAAGCTAGCGCTCCGGCTTCACAGGCTCCTACCTATCCTGTACAAGCTGTACCAAAATTCAATATCAGGCTGCAGTAAAGCTCCACGGGGTCTTTCCGTCCTGTCGCGGGTAACCTGCATCTTCACAGGTACTATAATTTCACCGAGTCTCTCGTTGAGACAGTGCCCAGATCGTTACGCCTTTCGTGCGGGTCGGAACTTACCCGACAAGGAATTTCGCTACCTTAGGACCGTTATAGTTACGGCCGCCGTTTACTGGGGCTTCAATTCAAAGCTTCGCCTTGCGGCTAACCTCTCCTCTTAACCTTCCAGCACCGGGCAGGCGTCAGCCCCTATACTTCGCCTTGCGGCTTCGCAGAGACCTGTGTTTTTGCTAAACAGTCGCCTGGGCCTATTCACTGCGGCTTTTCCGGGCTATTCACCCTAAAAAGCACCCCTTCTCCCGAAGTTACGGGGTCATTTTGCCGAGTTCCTTAACGAGAGTTCTCTCGCACACCTTAGGATTCTCTCCTCGCCTACCTGTGTCGGTTTGCGGTACGGGCACCCTACATCTCACTAGAGGCTTTTCTTGGCAGCGTGGAATCAGGAACTTCGGTACTATATTTCCCTCGCCATCACAGCTCCGCCTTAATGGAAACGGGATTTTCCTCGTTTCCGGCCTAACTGCTTGGACGCGCATATCCAACAGCGCGCTTACCCTATCCTTCTGCGTCCCCCCATCGCTCAAACGATGTATAGGTGGTACAGGAATATCAACCTGTTGTCCATCGCCTACGCTTTTCAGCCTCGGCTTAGGTCCCGACTAACCCTGAGCGGACGAGCCTTCCTCAGGAAACCTTAGGCATTCGGTGGAAGGGATTCTCACCCTTCTTTCGCTACTCATACCGGCATTCTCACTTCTAAGCGCTCCACCAGTCCTTCCGGTCTAGCTTCAACGCCCTTAGAACGCTCTCCTACCACGGATACCATACGGTATCCATCCACAGCTTCGGTGTTACGTTTAGCCCCGGTACATTTTCGGCGCAGAGTCACTCGACCAGTGAGCTATTACGCACTCTTTAAATGATGGCTGCTTCTGAGCCAACATCCTGGTTGTCTAAGCAACTCCACATCCTTTTCCACTTAACGTAAACTTGGGGACCTTAGCTGGTGGTCTGGGCTGTTTCCCTCTTGACTACGGATCTTATCACTCGCAGTCTGACTCCCGAGAATAAGTATTTGGCATTCGGAGTTTGACTGAATTCGGTAACCCGTTGGGGGCCCCTAGTCCAATCAGTGCTCTACCTCCAATACTCTCATCTCGAGGCTAGCCCTAAAGCTATTTCGGAGAGAACCAGCTATCTCCAGGTTCGATTGGAATTTCTCCGCTACCCACACCTCATCCCCGCACTTTTCAACGTACGTGGGTTCGGGCCTCCATTCAGTGTTACCTGAACTTCACCCTGGACATGGGTAGATCACCTGGTTTCGGGTCTACGACCTCATACTCATGCGCCCTATTCAGACTCGCTTTCGCTGCGGCTCCGTCTTATCAACTTAACCTTGCATGAAATCGTAACTCGCCGGTTCATTCTACAAAAGGCACGCTATCACCCATTAACGGGCTCTAACTACTTGTAGGCACACGGTTTCAGGATCTATTTCACTCCCCTTCCGGGGTGCTTTTCACCTTTCCCTCACGGTACTGGTTCACTATCGGTCACTAGGTAGTATTTAGCCTTGGGAGATGGTCCTCCCTGCTTCCGACGGGATTTCTCGTGTCCCGCCGTACTCAGGATCCACTCAGGAGGGAACGAAGTTTCAGCTACAGGGTTTTTACCTTCTTTGACGGATCTTTCCAGATCACTTCACTTACCCCGTTCCTTTGTAACTCCATGTTGAGTGTCCTACAACCCCAAGAGGCAAGCCTCTTGGTTTGGGCTATCTTCCGTTTCGCTCGCCGCTACTCAGGAAATCGCGTTTGCTTTCTCTTCCTCCGGGTACTTAGATGTTTCAGTTCCCCGGGTCTGCCTTCAGTACCCTATGTATTCAGGTAAAGATACTGTTCCATTACGAACAGTGGGTTTCCCCATTCGGAAATCTCCGGATCAAAGCTTACTTACAGCTCCCCGAAGCATATCGGTGTTAGTCCCGTCCTTCATCGGCTCCTAGTGCCAAGGCATCCACCGTGCGCCCTTTCTAACTTAACCATATGGTGGCTGATAAACGAAAAGTTTACCAAACAACCTAGTTGTTAAAAGGTCTTACTTGATGTCTTGAAAAATCAATGCAAAAATTTGCCTTCTATCTATTATCTAGTTTTCAAAGAACGATTCGGCAACGAATAAGCAAAAGACTAATCTGTTGCTTTCATGTACCACGAATGAATGAATTACTCATTCAAAACTGAACAAAACAAAAGCGCTCGTTATATTCCTTAGAAAGGAGGTGATCCAGCCGCACCTTCCGATACGGCTACCTTGTTACGACTTCACCCCAATCATCTGTCCCACCTTAGGCGGCTGGCTCCTTGCGGTTACCTCACCGACTTCGGGTGTTACAAACTCTCGTGGTGTGACGGGCGGTGTGTACAAGGCCCGGGAACGTATTCACCGTGGCATGCTGATCCACGATTACTAGCGATTCCGGCTTCATGTAGGCGAGTTGCAGCCTACAATCCGAACTGAGAATGGCTTTATGAGATTCGCTTACCCTCGCGGGTTTGCAGCTCTTTGTACCATCCATTGTAGCACGTGTGTAGCCCAGGTCATAAGGGGCATGATGATTTGACGTCATCCCCACCTTCCTCCGGTTTGTCACCGGCAGTCACCTTAGAGTGCCCAACTAAATGCTGGCAACTAAGATCAAGGGTTGCGCTCGTTGCGGGACTTAACCCAACATCTCACGACACGAGCTGACGACAACCATGCACCACCTGTCACTTTTGTCCCCGAAGGGAAGTCTCTATCTCTAGAGAGGGCAAAAGGATGTCAAGACCTGGTAAGGTTCTTCGCGTTGCTTCGAATTAAACCACATGCTCCACCGCTTGTGCGGGCCCCCGTCAATTCCTTTGAGTTTCAGCCTTGCGGCCGTACTCCCCAGGCGGAGTGCTTAATGCGTTAGCTGCAGCACTAAAGGGCGGAAACCCTCTAACACTTAGCACTCATCGTTTACGGCGTGGACTACCAGGGTATCTAATCCTGTTCGCTCCCCACGCTTTCGCGCCTCAGTGTCAGTTACAGACCAGAAAGTCGCCTTCGCCACTGGTGTTCCTCCAAATCTCTACGCATTTCACCGCTACACTTGGAATTCCACTTTCCTCTTCTGCACTCAAGTTCCCCAGTTTCCAATGACCCTCCACGGTTGAGCCGTGGGCTTTCACATCAGACTTAAGGAACCACCTGCGCGCGCTTTACGCCCAATAATTCCGGACAACGCTTGCCACCTACGTATTACCGCGGCTGCTGGCACGTAGTTAGCCGTGGCTTTCTGGTTAGGTACCGTCAAGGTACCAGCAGTTACTCTGGTACTTGTTCTTCCCTAACAACAGAACTTTACGACCCGAAAGCCTTCTTCGTTCACGCGGCGTTGCTCCGTCAGACTTTCGTCCATTGCGGAAGATTCCCTACTGCTGCCTCCCGTAGGAGTCTGGGCCGTGTCTCAGTCCCAGTGTGGCCGATCACCCTCTCAGGTCGGCTACGCATCGTGGCCTTGGTGAGCCATTACCTCACCAACTAGCTAATGCGCCGCGGGCCCATCTGTAAGTGACAGCCGAAACCGTCTTTCCATCTCTTCTCATGCGAGAAAAGAAATTATCCGGTATTAGCTCCGGTTTCCCGAAGTTATCCCAGTCTTACAGGTAGGTTGCCCACGTGTTACTCACCCGTCCGCCGCTAAATCAAGGGAGCAAGCTCCCTATCATTCGCTCGACTTGCATGTATTAGGCACGCCGCCAGCGTTCGTCCTGAGCCAGGATCAAACTCTCCAAAAAGTGTTTGACTTGCTCATTTGTTTTTATAGTGTGTACTCACTTCAATTAAAACGTTGGCGCTTTGTTTTGTTCAGTTTTCAAAGAGCAATTTGTTACTTACTTTGTAAGCGACTTTTAAATATTACCAAACTTACTAACAGTCGTCAATATCTTTTCAAAAAAAATTTCGAAATAAACTTTTCTAAGAATTCGTATTTCGACGACTTTTATAATATAACAGTGATAAAAAAGATAGTCAATGCATTTTTTTATAAAAAAATATTATAGATAGATGTTTATAAATTAAATCGAATCCTTTTTCTCCATGGTTGACTTTTTACTTCTCATGTATTTCATGCATTCCGATGTCGGAGCGACTCTTTTAAAAAGATTAAACAGGATTTTATATCTTTCCTCCATCGCTCGTTTGACAAACGCATCGATTCTAGCATCCTGAAAGTCAAATAGAATTTCATCAAGTTCACGTTTTAAAACATACTCTAATTCTTTTTGCTCCATTTCATTAATCATTAATCCCATCATACATACCAACTCCTTTGTCCTCCTATTATTTCCATTTTTCCACTTTCTAATTCAACTAGATATTCTAATTAGTCATAATACAAATTTATTTGAATAGATATGAGACAAGAGTATTGTGGACGAGGTGATGTTGATGAACTTTTTCTGGGTTTTAAGTGCTCAGTCAATTAAACGATATGCCGTAGTTATACTAGCTGCTTTATTTGCTGCATGGTTTTTATTTCTTCAAAATATTCTTCATGCTCCTGTTTTTTCTACACCAGATGGGCCCAGAGCGGTATACAAGGGCGAAAAAAACATTGCTCTCACATTTAATATCGGATGGGGGGATAAACAAGCTTCCCCTGTACTACAAACGTTGAAAAATGAAAAAATTACATCTGCTACTTTTTTCCTTTCTGGGTCGTGGGCTGAACGTCATCCTGAAATTGTTGAGACAATAGTAAAAGAAGGTTATGAAATTGGTATTTTGGGGTATGCATATGTAGATTATACAGATTTAGAAGATGAAGAAATCATTAAAGATATTTCCAAAGCACAAGAAGCATTTAAAAAGTTGAATGTTAAGGATATTAAACTCCTTCGCGCACCGACTGGACATTTCGATAAACGCTTGTTAAAGATTGGTGAACGATTTGGCTATACAGTTGTTCATTGGAGCATTGACACAAAGGACTGGACGAATCCAGGTGTACATACAATTGTCCAAAATATCAATAAAGCTAACAAAGGCGATATTATTCTTATGCATGCATCTGATTCGGCCAAACAAACAAATAAGGCACTACCGGAACTCATTCAAGAACTCCGCTTAAAGGACTTAAATTTTATTACAGTATCAGAGATGATTTCTAATTCCACTACAAAGCATGAAGAGATTCAGTAAACATAGACAAAGAACGGCACAAGGGTCTGGTACCTTGTGCCGTTCTTTGTCTATGTTTAAACTTCTTTGATCTCGATTTTATCTTTCTTTTTTTGAGTCATCATCTTTTTCGTAACGGCTGTTTTATTTGCTCTCTTTTCAGCTAATTCTTTTTGGGAAACATGAATCAATCGATTGAGAATCAACAATTGGTATACATTACAAATCAACAACGGATATAACATAAAGTACAACCAGCTATCATCATCTATACGCAAAACAGGAACCCACTCTAATACGGTAATCACCGTCATAAAAAAAAGAGCCGGAATAAATGCTTGCTTATTCGTTTGCTTCACTTTGAAATAGGCGACAATCGCCCCAAAGATGAGTAAAAACAACGCCGGATAGACAAACGGCAAGACCCCTTCTCCCTTATCAGCGAATTCCATATATCGAAAATACACAAGATCCCCCAAAACAAAGGCAATCAAAACAATTTGAATCCCATTCCATAATGAGGTGCTTTTAAAGATCCCAAGCCCAAATCGATGTATGGTTAAATAGGCAAAGAAGCCAGCCTGACTAATAACACTAAAAATTAAACCTACCCCTACAAGCCATACAAAGACAGATAAAAGCTCCACTAAATCAAATGAAGAGAACTCATCCCATCGTACAACGAAACCGACTATGCCTCCTGTTATACCTCCAACAAGTAGCGTTGATATAAATAAGCGAACTATATTACGGCTATTCATTATTCTCCCCCATAAGTAAGCATTTTCTTTCTCTAATTTTACCAACCCATACGTGAAAAATCCACCTTTCTCTAAAGACGCATAAAATCATTATTCTAATCCATATTAAATATATGGTGAATTGAAAGGAAAGGGGGCTCTTAACATGAGATATGGAGTTACTTTATTATTGTTCTCCATGTTTTGCCTCGTAGGTTCTGGATGTAGCCAAAACGGAACAAGCGTAGCGAAAATGGATTATGAAGAAACAAAGAAAATGGTTGTTGATATCTTAAAAACAGATGATGGTAAAAAGGCAATTCAAGATGTCCTTTCTGACGAATCAATTAAAAGCGAACTAATTTTAGATCAAGATGTTGTTACAAAGGCTGTTGAAACAACGATCACATCGGATAAAGGCAAGAAGTTCTGGGAAAAATCCTTTAAAGATCCAAAATTCGCTACCAATTATGCTAACAGCTTAAAGAAGGAACATGAACAACTATTAAAAGATCTCGCTAAAGACCCAAGCTACCGTGAAATGATCATGGCCATTATGAAAGAACCCGGCTTCCAAACTGAAATTAATAACTTGTTAAAATCCAATGAAATCCGCTCTATATATAAAGAAACACTACTTGAAACGATGGACAGCCCTTTAGTAAAAGCCAAAATACAAGACATTCTCATAAAAGCTGCTACCGATCTTCAATCTGAACAAAAGTCTGGTGATAAGAAAAAAGGCTCTTCCGGTGAAGATACGAGTGGCGGAGGAGGTTAAACTGTTAAGGGACTAGCACAATGTTAGTTGCGCTAGTCCCTACAAAAGGATATCTAAAAAGTCCGATAAAAAAGCTTATGAATTGCATTAAAGTTCATTAATGACCTTACGCTTTACGATTTTCTTAATTAGCAATTGTGTGAATGATTTTATTAGCAATCTCTGTATAAATTTTGCCCAAACGATGTTCTGCTGCATAAACGGAAGGAGCGAAGTCTTCCTCATTCCAATCTGGTTGTTGAAGAGGCAGACGCCCTAACACTTCTGTGCGAAGCTCTTCTGCCAACTTATCTCCCCCGCCTTTACCGAATACATATTCTTTTTCACCAGTTACTTTACTTTCAAAAAATGCCATATTCTCAATGACTCCAATAACTTCATGTTCAGTCTTAATCGCCATTGCACCCGCTCTTGCCGCTACAAATGCAGCAGTTGGATGAGGTGTTGTCACGATGATTTCTTTACATGAAGGAAGCATGGTATGTACATCTAACGCAACATCTCCTGTTCCAGGAGGTAAATCGAGAAGTAAATAGTCAAGCTCCCCCCACTCTACTTCATTAAAGAAACTATTTAGCATCTTGCCAAGAACTGGTCCACGCCAAATAACCGGTGCATTATCTTCTACAAAAAAGCCCATTGAAATAACCTTAACGCCAAATCTCTCAACCGGAATAATCTTCTCACCACGGACTACAGGTCGTTTGGAGATACCCATCATGTCTGGAACACTAAATCCATAAATATCAGCATCCACAAGACCGACTTTTTTTCCGAGACGAGCTAACGCAGTCGCCATATTCACAGATACAGTTGATTTCCCAACTCCACCTTTACCACTGGCGATTGCAATAAAGGTCGTATTGCTCGTAGGCGATAATAACCCTAAATCAGCTTGTTCTTGTGGCATACTATCACGATGCTTCACCAATTCTTCTTCTGGCAATTCAGAAAAACGAATTCCCACTGAAGACGCTCCACCGCTTTTCAATGCATCTACAATTTGCGTTTGTAATTGTAGTTGTTCAGCAGTCCCTGTTTTTGAAATCGCTATTTTCACACTAACATGACTTTTCTCAGGTTTAATTTTGACCTCAAGAATTCCATTGGTTTCTATCAGGCTTTTATGAAGAAAAGGGTCATTAAGATCCTTTAATATATCCACTATGCTATCTTCGGTTAACATGATCTAGGCACCCACCTTAAATGAATTCGTTTCCAATACTAGTAGTATACCATATTCCAATGTGATTGCTTATCCGGTAGCTTCCAAACTTGTTTTGCATTTTTATAAGTCCTACTGTCACTTTTAAACACTCTATTCTTTATATTCTTTAATCTCTACTGAATCCTCTGTAAAGTATCGTAAGACCCCTTTGTAAACAGCCGCTGCAACTTTTTCCTGATAGGATTCTTTAATTAAATTTGTTCTTTCTTCATTATTCGAAAGAAAGCCAATTTCCACTAATGCACCTGGTTTCTTTGCATTGGACATAACATATACTTGATCAATTGTTTTCGCTTCCCGAGATGTATTTTCCAAATTACGAATAATTTCAGTTTGAATAAATTTTGCCACCTTTTCATTCTCTTCGAATCTTCCTGTATAAAACGTTTGAGCACCTTTCCACCTCTTTGAAGGAATGGAATTGAGATGGATACTAAGAAATAAGTCGGCATTCGATTCGTTAATAAAGGTAACCCGATTATGTAAATCTTCCTGCTTTCGATTACGAACGCCTTTCGTACCTTCATCTGCAAGGTCCTTGTCACTTTCCCTTGTCATCAGAACCAGTGCCCCTTGTTCTTGTAGGTAATCTCTTATTTTCATTGTTACAGCCAGTGAGATTTCCTTTTCTAACACATTTTCAGCAGAGGCTCCCCCATCCATTCCTCCATGCCCAGCATCTAACACAATAATTTTCCCAGACAAAGGAAGATTCCATGCATTCCAAGAATCGTCTTCCATAAATTTAAACGTCACAATTAAGAATAGCGCAATCAGACCAAGAGCTACTCCTGTATATTTCAACTTTCTAACCATTCGGATCACCTCTCGCTTGTCCTAGTCCCACATACTATAAAGTATGTATACTTTACCAAAAGTAGAACAAGCTGTTTTAGAGAATCACCAAATCTAACTCATTAGTGAAGTCTTAATTTATATGATCTTTCCCCAGTCCGAAATCCTTCCTTCCACCACATTTCAACATACACACTACACCTATAGTAAAGGCTATCATTGTACAGTTCTTGCTCACCAATCTTCCCCCAATAAAGAATAAAGTTAAATAGTGTATCAATAAGTTGTGTCTCTTCTTGGTGGCATCGTGCCTTCACCATATCTTCAGATTCACCATAATAACCAAATCTGCTATAATGGCCCCCAAGTAAATAGCTTTCGATAGCTACATCAAAGCAACCTTCCTCCAAAACCTCAGAAACACGGATTCCATTATATGAATCAGAACCAAAAAACTCCCGAATTCTCGCTCTCATATTTTCCACAGATAAATCCCGAAGCAACCGCCGCTCATACTTCACCTGCCGTACTCTTCGACGCTCCTCAAAACCCTCTATAATCACAAACAGCACCTCCAAAGGGTCAAGACCCCATTTCCCAGGTTATTTCCCAGCTTATCTATAGTGTCTGCGAGCCAGAGGTAGCAATGCTAGTTATTAGATGGAAATTTGCGATAGAGGGTTTAGACCCCATATAGATACCAAGTCTCATCACTCAATTAGAACGATACAAACAATATTTAGTGAGGAATATAACAAATTATGGTGTACTCACCAATCTTTATCCTTCGACAAAATACGACATTTACTTTAAACTTTATTTACACGATAGATTTCGGTTGGTAAGCCATTTTTTCGTGATAAGGATCTCTCCATACGGACCCATCCCCACACACTACACACTTTAAATGATGTAATGTGCGGAAGCGGGCCCTTTGGGAGATCCTCTTTTTTTGATAATCAATCCCATATTCCAACACTTAAACCAATTGAATCAAAACGGGTTCTCCGTCAAATGTGGTGGTATCTAGTCCACTAAAAGTATCCACCCCGGAATGGGTGCCTTTTAGGCACTCACTTCCCTTATAAGCTGACGCCACAATATCTTCCTTCTTAAATAGCCAAAGTTCTTGATTCCGTACAAATTTCGATTAATGACCTTGGTGGTGTTGTTCACACCTTCTATATAGCCGTTTCTATATGGATTTACGGAGGAATTCAGTATTTCCGTTTTCCACCTATTAAACGTTTTTACCGCCGGTTTAAACGCCCCGATGTTGGAATCATTGGCCAGGTTACGCCATTCTTCCAAACCGAGTTTTGCCGTGTATTCATTGCGATTCTTGAGCCAGCCATCTAATTTATTCTTCAATAATGGATTTAGAAGGCAGAGGATTCAAGGGTTATTTAAACAGATATATTGGTAAATAAAAACCCTTCCTCGTTAATCCGAGAAAGGGCTGTAAACGTTGATATCTAAATAATATTAACGTTTTGAGAACTGAGGTGCACGATGCGCGCCTTTAAGACCTTATTTCTTACGTTCTTTCATTTCCGCTTATTATGAAGAAATATGAAATAAAACAATCCTTATTATATCAAGGTTCAGCTTCAGTTTATTAACTAAAATGAAAATCAAACTAGGTTCTTTCAAAGATCCTTTTTCATTGCTTATTGAACTAAAGTCAAACAACCTTTTCTTTACTATTACTACTAGCAGGAGCAACTGAGATACCTGTTGTTTCTTCAAAATCATACAAACTGGTAGGAAAATCTGTGAAGCGTTCTAATTCGTTATATGCTGGAATGCCGTGGTAGGACATATCCAACCCTTCTTCTTCCTCACGTTCACTCGCTCGGAAGCCAACAGTCTTTTCACATACCTTTGCGATAATTACTCCACCAATAAGTCCCCAAACAACGACTACCGCTGCACCTAATACTTGTATTTTTAAAAGAGAGAAATCACCCGTTGCCAAAAGACCTTGAGACTTATCAAACAATCCCACCGCAATCGTTCCAAACACTCCATTGAAGCCGTGAACGGCCACAGCTCCCACTGGGTCATCTACTTTTATATTGTCTACAAATAAAGTAGCATAAATCACAATCAAACCACCAATTATCCCAATAATAATTGCACTCCATTGACCAACAAAGGCACATCCAGCCGTGACTGCCACTAGTCCAGCTAATATTCCATTAATGGTCATACTTGGGTCTGCTTTTCCGAACTTTTTCATCGTTATAAACAGGGCAGCTGCACCTCCACTTGCTCCTGCAAGCATTGTATTAAGGGCAATCGACGCGAGATCTGCATTAGAAGCATCTAACGTACTTCCTGCATTAAAAGCAAACCAACCCAGCCATAAAATAAATGCACCAGCTGAAGCTAAAGGAATATTACTAGGTGCAAAAACATTGGCACTTCCATCCGAATTAAATCGACCTTTTCTCGGTCCTAACTCTTTTGCCATTGCAAAAGCAATAAAACCCCCTACCGCGTGAATAGCAGCCGAACCTGCAAAATCCTTCATTCCTAACTTTGCCAACCAACCATCACTGTTCCAAATCCAATGACCTGAAAGTGGATAAATGATAATACATATAAGTGCTACTGTTAATATATAGGCTTTAAAATTCATACGTTCAGCTACTGCACCCGAAACAATCGAGACACAAGCTACTGCAAATCCCATTTGAAACAGTACAAAGGCCGCACTAGGCAATTCAATGGAAAGAGCAATCTTTTCTGGACTACCAAATAAAGTAGTACCAATGATTCCAAATGTATCCTTCCCAAACATAATACCAAAACCAACTAACCAAAAAGCTAATGCTCCTATCGTTAAATCAACAAAAATCTTCATTGTTACATTGACAGCATTTTTAGTTCTAACAAAACCAGATTCCAGTAAACTAAATCCACCTTCCATAAATAGCACCATTGCCGCAGCTAACACAATCCATACGGTATTTAAATAAATTAGTTCCACGGTAGTTATTCCTCCCCATTTACCAAATCATCAATATCATGGTCTGCTTTTCCGGTTCGAATGTTATAGGCTTCTAAAATCGGATAAACGTAAATTTTACCGTCACCATCTTCTCCAGTTTGGGCAGATTCAATAATTTTCTTAATCGTTAGCTCAACCAGATAATCCGAAAGGACAATCTCCAATTTCACTTTCGGACGAAGAGTTACTTTATAATTTTTCCCGCGATAGACTCCCTGACTGTCTTTCTGTTTTCCTCTTCCGACTACCTGGGATACAGTAAACCCTGTAATTCCTATCTTTTTTAACCCTTTAATCGTTTCAGTTAGCTTTTCAGGTCTTACAATCGCTTCGATTTTTTTCATTTAAACCACCTTTTTATATGGTAAATTTTCTGACGTTATCCGACGTTATATGATAACCATTGCTTCTTGGATCTTTTATGCTCACTTGTGAACAAGCCCTTTTAAAAAGCGGGGGATGTCCTTCAGCACCTGTATTCAAAGCCACCAGCTTGTGAACTAAAATGTTTTAACTGACAAAGCACCGATATGTCCTGCTTGATTGCTTAATGAGAAGCGCCTTTTTGGATTTTGGAAAATGGCTTTCTCTTTAAATTTATCTTATCACTTTACTATTCATCTGAATAATATAACTTTTTTATAAAATCAATCTAATTTTGAGATCATTCATATTGTTCAGTTAATAATAACTTGAATATTTAAATAATATAAAATGATATTCAACTATCCTGCCCGTTAATTGAACAAGATCCAAATGATATAAAAATTCAGGCTAACCAAGTTTTTAAATATGTGATCAAAATGGACATTATATCGAAAAACCATTAGAGCATGTAAGTATACCTAGACAGCAAAAGGAAATGATCAATGACGAAAACGAAGTTGATGAGTGGAATTACTGGAAAAAGGATGAGATAAAACAGTTCCTAACAACCACGAAACAAAAATTAACGTTCCGTGATTATGTACTATTTCATGGGATGATATAGACTTTGAGGCTGGTTCTATTCGCTTTACAAAGACACTATTTCATAACAATGGGGAGTTTACCTTTCAAACGTCTAAAACAAAGGAATCTAGGCGTTTAATTAATTTAGACACTATAAAGACCATATCCTTACTCAAAAAGTAGCGTATACGGCAAATAGAAGCGGATTTAGCTAATGTGAATAAAGATGATGGTAATAAAATAGTTTTTACACGGGGTGACGGTGCTCCGCTTAGCTTATCCAAATGAAAAGCTGGATATTGTGATTAAAAAACACTCTCTTCACAGGATTACTATTCATGGATTACTTCATCCCCATGCTTCCCTTTTATTCGAGGCTGGTGCAAGTATTAAAGAAGTTCAGGGGCGACTAGGGCACTCTGATACAAATGACGATGAACATTTATACACACGTAACAGATACATTAAAAGAACAAACTGCACAACAATTTCAAAGGCACATTGAGCTATGAGATGTGGTCATAAATATTTCCGTGGTCAAAAACCTTTTTCATGCATAAAAAAGACCCCCAAACCAAAAGGTTCGGGAGCCTTGAAACGTAATAAAATTAACGTTTTGAGAACTGAGGTGCACGACGCGCGCCTTTAAGACCGTATTTTTTACGTTCTTTTATTTATATATTAAATATGAAGAAACTAGGAATAAAATAATTTACTGAAAGCCTGATTTATCGGGATCTTTTTCTGTTTAATAAAAGTTTGATAATATACTCTTATATATGTTTGGTGGTCAGAATGTGGTCAAAAATAACCCTTACTTATTCAACTAAAGCTACACTCCATCACAATAATTGAAGAAAATACTCTATATTATACATAATAGTTACACTTAGCATTAGAAAAATAAGTGTAGTAACATGTTGTTTTGAGTTCTTCAGGTAATTCCACTCCAGAATAGACTGAAAACCCAATAATAATATTAAATAGAGAATCCAATACCACTTCATAACATTTATGTCCTTTGTAATAACAAACGGAAGAGTGCATAAAAAGATAACCAAAATAATACCTCTTCCCCATCGGTCTACTTTTTCACCAGAAGTTTCGGAAATCTTTTTCTTTTCAACACCAAGTAATTTATTTATTATTATTTCTAATAAGAACCCCAAAATAATAAGAACAATAATAAAAGGAACAATCATTAAAATCAAAAATCCCACAACTAATCCCCTATTTATATGTATGTTATCTCTATTATTCCATAATATTTCCAATTATCTTGTTTAACTAATCTGCATCTTTACTTTAAGTATAAATTTTACAATCTCCTTGAAAAATTTGCTTAGGAATCTAATTTTCTTCAAAAGAGTTGGTTCACAATCTGGCCCTTTAGTTGAATAGAACTTCTGTAATTATTCCTTATTTTAATTTTAAAAACGGCTTATCGAGGTTCGATAAGCCACTTCTATACATATTGTATTATTTTGATAATGCGATTTTTATATGGGCTAAGTGATGCTCTTCGTGCCAAGCTAATTTTGCAACTTTTGTTGCAACTGTTATTTTACCGTTTATCTGGTGAGTAAAAGCTCGATCTAATTGCTCTTCAGTTAAACTATGTCCTAAAGATACGATGCGCTCATTTATACCTTCTAACATTTTAATAGAACTTTCTACAGGAAGCTTTGTATCCGGTTGAATAGCCCACTTTTCTTCATCAAAGGCTGGTACTGTTGGATTCTCATCTGTTAAAGCCAGCTTCAAACGTTGATACATGTTCAACTGAGAATCTGCAATGTGATGAACAAGTTGACGAACTGTCCAGCTACCTTCACGATAAGTTCTGCTTAATTCCTCGTCACTTAATGAGTCGACAGTTTCTCTTAATCGAATCGTGTAAGTTTCGATTTCCTTTAGCGATTCTCGAATATTTTCTAATGTTACTTTTTCAGGAACTTGTAGTTTCCCAATCGGGTATCTTACATCCATTTTCAATCCCCTTTTCCCTATTCGTTATTTCTTTACTTATTTATTATTACATAAATGAATGTGTACGAATCACTCCATCAATCTGTTCAGAATGCTGTAAATCATGATCCATTATGTATTTCGGTATTAACGTTTAAAATCCTTCTATAAATCCTACATAAAAAAGCTCAAGCGCCTGCTTAGCCCCGACGAGAAGGCGTTTTTTGCCTTCGTAGGAGAAGGAGAAGTGACTCGAGGGGCTGGGCGCTGAAGCTAGGCACTGTTCAAAAACTTATACTTTCCGCTTATTCATTAAATGGACAAAAAAATCACCCTAAGCTATGACAGGCCAATAGGGTGATTGACCGCTCTTCAGCGATCTAAAATAATTAAGTTTTATACTAATCAGTATATAAACAATAAATAGCTTTAAGTGTATTACTTATTTGAATTAGTTAGAATATAATAATTTATTTAGATTATAAACATCAATATCTGATGAAATTGAGCCTTGTCACTGGTGGTCGTGATCGAAATAGGTCTTAAACGTTATTAATACAAGGTTTTCTATGAGTGATGTGTAAAATTAGTTAGTAGTGTAAATCTTTGAAGCAGATGAATTGTTACTCACCTGCTTTTTTCAGCCATTAGATTAATACAGATTAAAGGTGAAAATTTTAGTGATTACTTCTTTAAAATAAAATCATTTTAATACTTTAGTTCGAACTTCACCCTGTCAAAGGCGTGTCGTTGATTCTTATAAGTTACCAACAGTAGCTGCAAATCCCTTTATATAAAAGGATTTGCACTTTTTAACTCAATTAATACTAAGTAATTATCATCGATTATTTTTAATTGCATGCCATCATTCATGCCACGGGGATGCCACCGCTGTTAAACATTTTGTCGATTAGGAACAATCTAGTATGCCTATTTTATGTTGAAGCAAATATTGAATAAGTAGTAAGTGAATATATTAAATATGGTTTATGTGAAAAATGAGCGAACTTATTAGATAGAACCCAGCCCTCTTTTTGATGAAGGCTGGGTTAATTATAGAAGTTAAAATAAGAATTACTAGTTACTCAACTCTCGCACCGTTGCGTTTCCATAAGGGATTTCACATGCTTACCCTTGGTTGGACAGATGGTGCCACATTTATCCCTATTGAATTTTCTTTACTTAGTTCAAAGAAAAGCCAGATTAATGGAATATCCAAAACGCAACATAAAATTCACGTCTAGCTTTTGCGGTTCATTTCATATCTGCCCCCACCTCACGTTTAAAGAGGTTCGGATATGCTAGTACCTAGGGTTACATAATCATAAAACATTGGGATTAAATTACATACTAGCCACTTCTTTAGCAAAGTCTTTTTCAAGGTACTTCGCTTCTGCTTTAATTGCTTGAATCATATAATCTAAATTCGTTTCATTACCAAATACATCTTCGAAAGTATTACCTTTCTTCAATTCTTGTATGGAAATGTTATAAATGGTTTCATTCTTTTGTTCCTGTGATAAATAACGCATATTATTGTCTGCTATCTCTTTAGCACGGGAATCAAATACCAACTTTCTTAGTTTGAGCCCTGATCCGCGCCTTCTCCCACGCCGGCATGGCGGGACTGGACGGCGAAAAGATGTCCAAGTCCCTGGGCAATCAGGTGCTGGTGTCCCAATTGCTGGGCCTACCGGCTCACCTCTATTCCGTCGGCCACCCTCAGCTCGGCTCCGTCGATGCCGTCAACGACGTTTTCCACCAAGCTCAGGTCCTCCCCTGCATCAATCCTGATGCCGTTGGCGGTCTGTCGAATAACGTTGGACTCAATCATGATGCCTGAGGGGATTCCTGTGCCCCGTCCGTCAGTACCGCGATCCTCATTGAGCCGGATGGCCCAGAACCCGTCAGTCCCTCCAGTGATGTGGTTACCGCGCAACTCCGTACCCGGCCCATTGCGAACCTCGATGCCGGCCTTTGAATCCTCCCCGGCGGTGATCCTGTTATCCTCAATGAGCGTGTTAGGAGTTCCCAGGATGACGAGGACTCCCTGACGGTTTCCAATCAGGTCGTTGGAGTGCACCCAGTTTCCAGGTCCCGAGGCATCGTGCTTGTTCTTGGCCCCGCCGGAATTGCCCAGCGCGATGCCCGCCCGATGCCCGCCGATGACCGTGTTATCTCGGACCTCGTTCAGGTATTCACCCTCGCCGTGCAGGTCGATGGCGTCAAGGTGGCTGCCGACGATGGTGTTATCCGCCACGAGATTGTTGTGCGTGGGGAACTGCAGTAAAATAGCGTGCCGCAGATGCCTGCCATCGAAGGTATTGCCGATGACGACGTTGTGCCGGGAATCGTTGGCGGAATCCGGGTCGTGTTGGTCCCTTGAGCCCTCGATAGCGATGCCGTAGCCCTGTCCGCCGGGACCGACGGCAGTTGCCTCACTGATATAGTTTCCAGAGAGGGTCACTTCACGGCTGGCCTTGACAGAGATGCCGTGGCGCTCGAACCTGCGGATGCCCAGGTTCTTCACCAGGATTTGGGAGCTAGCCTGCCCTTCGTGGGCTCCAAGGTGGATCCCGTACATTGGGCCGCCACTCGCGTCGCCGTCGTCAGGGTCGTCGCCAAGTGGACCCTCATGATGGGAGGTGATGGTGAAGTCTGCGACGATGACGTCGTGGACGCCGGAGCCGCGGATCACCCGGCTGTCATCCTCGCCGTCGAGGGAGGTCAGCAGCACGGTGCTCTCCTGGCCTTCGCCGCGCAGGTCCACGCCGCTGCGCAGCACGATGTTCGCCGACTCGTCGGCCGGGTCAGTGGAGCGCAGGTCATACGTGCCTGCCGGCAGCAGGACTTCGTCACCCGGTACGGCCGCGTTCAGGGCCGCCCGGATAGCTGCTGCGTCGTCATGTGAGTCCGGATCCGGATCTGCCCCGAAGTGAGTGACGTCCAGGGTCCTGCCCGTGGCCGGACCCGGCGTCCGCACCTCCATCGGCTTGCCGGACCGGTCCACCAAGCCGGGGGCCTGCCAGTCGCCGCGCTCGGACGGTGCGGGTTCTACGGCTTCATCGCTCTCGACCGGCCCGTCGGATTCCTCGACGGTGCATGCGGTCAAGAGGAACACCAGGCCAAGGACTACCCACCATGTTGTATACGCCAGCCCTCGCCGACTGTTCCGAACGGATTCCTTCATCACATTTCTCACGTCCTTTCTGTACTCTTTTCGTCCCTTTCATCGCTTATGGAAGCGATGAGAAAGGCGGTGAGCGCACGCGCTCACCGCCTTCGGGTTGCCGACATCATCCCACGGCCAGGGGCCTACCGATTAGAGTTCCCCTTGCCATTGCTATTGTCATTGGCTGTTGCCATTGTTGTTGCCTTGGCCATTGCCTTTGTTACCATTGTTGTTGCCTTTGTTACCATTGTTGTCTTTGTTGTTGTCCTTGTTGAGTTTGAAGTTCAACGGGATGTCCTTTTCCAACGGAGTGTCTGCCGAGGAACCACCGACATGCACGCGGTATTTCCCATCAACAATAGCCCACTCGCCATCAGCCCAGTTCGCTAGGTTGTCCGGTTCTTCCGGAATGAAATAAGAGAACGGGTGGTTGGAGTCAGCCTGGTTAATTCGCACAGTCACCTGTTGGCTTTCACCTGGCTCAAGGTCAACCTTCTCAAAGTTAACAAGACGCTTAGTCGGCTGACCTGCCTCGTTTGGTAGAGTCAGATAGACCTGTGCAGCTTCTTTACCAGCAACGTCACCTGTGTTCTTGATCGTGAAGGACACATCAATACCAGTCGACGATCCTTTATCTTGGACCTTCTTCACTTTAAGTTTGTCATATTCGAAATTCGTGTACGACAAGCCGTAACCGAATGGGAAGACCGGCTTCACGTTGTTTGCCTCGTACCAACGGTAGCCCATCTCAAGGCCCTCTGTGTACTGGGCAATTAGTTGCTTGGAACCGTTACCGTACGCGCCAGGGCCACCTGGTTTGCCAGTATCTTGACGAGTTCCAGGGTACTGCACTTCGGTCGCGAATGCGGCCTCACGCTCAGTGGCACCGAACGTCACCGGCAGCTTACCAGAAGGATTGACCTTACCATAAAGCAGGTTAGCAACGGCATTGCCATCCTCCATACCTGGGTACCACGCCTGAAGAACTGCAGGTACTTCATCCAACCATGGCATTAGCGACGTACCAGAAGTCTTCAATACCACAACAGTGTTCTCCGCGTTAGCTTCCATAACCGCATCGATCACCGGCTCCTGCTCAGCCAAGCCCGTTTCGAGGTTCAAGGCTGGGAATCCGAGGGTATCACGGTCCACCGTCTCATGTGGATTGTCTCCGATCATAAGAAGCACGACGTCGGACTCAGCGGCAAGCTTAGCAGCGGCTTTCGGGTCACTGCCATCGTTGTACTTCACTTCAGTGTTATAGCCAAGTTCTTTAATAACATTCTCTAAGCCTTCTTGTGGTGTGACCGTATATGGAGTCACTACATAATCATTGTCGTCACGAACAGAGCGAGGTGACATCTTTGCCGAACCAGCGAACGTCTCAATGCCGATCAACGCGATCGACTTTGGCTCGCCGTCCAGTGGCAGGAAGCCGTTGTCGTTCTTCAACAGCACGGAGCCTTCCTCGGCCATCTTCAGTGCGCTAGCGCCGTTGAGCATCGGATCAACGATCTCCGGCATAAATTTGTCGTAAGGCTCGTCCATGTGGCCAAACTCGATCATCTTGATGTAACGCGGACGAAGTAAATTGTCGATGTCGTCCTCAGTCACCTGACCTGAGTCGAGAGCCTCTTGGATCTTCTCTTGAGTGTAGTACTGTGGTGCCCAGTCAAGCTCGACATTCGTACCAGCTTTGATAGCAGCTACTGTGTCATGAATCGCGCGACGGTCACTCATGACGTAACCGTCAAAGCCCCAGTTTTTACGCAGGGCATCTTGAAGAAGTTCAGAACTGTCACATGCATAAGTTCCGTTAACATCCGGGAACGAACACATCACGGAGGCTGGATTAGCATCTCTGACGGTCATCTCAAATGGCAACATGTACAACTCGTTCATGGCATTTGAGGGAACCTGGACACCCATCGTCCAACGCTCAGTTTCCTGTTCGTTTCCTGCCATGTGCTTGAGCTGGACCTGGACTCCCTGGTCCTGGATACCCTTTGTTTGCTCAATCGCAAGGATACCTGTCAGATACGGGTCCTCACTGAAGTACTCATAGTTTCGGCCACCGTACGGGTGACGAATGAGGTTCATACCTGGTCCGAGAAACACGTGATGCGCGAAAGCTCGTGTCTCCTCACCAAGGATTCGGCCGGCCTCATAGTTTAGCTCGCGGTCAAATGTAGCAGCCATAGCCGGAGTGGACGGTAGACCTGTAGCTAACGGGTCATTACCACACGATCCGCCCTTAACGCCTGTACCACCGTTGGTCATGCGGATTGTGGGGATGCCCAGATCCTCAATCCCATGGATCTGCCGACCAGTGTCCTGCCACTCACATCCTGGCAGGGTACCCTCAGGCGCGAATACGCCGTTCTGGTACTTGCTGCTACCTTTTTTATTGATTACAACCGTCTCACCGGTGTCATTCTCATTGAATCGCGAGATAGCGATCTGCTGCATCTTCTGTTCCATCGTCATCTCATCGAGAAGCAGCTCGGTGCGCTCCTCAGCAGACAGCTTGGTGTTCATCCAAGGGCTGTTCCCTTTCGTTCCACCGTTCATCGCATTAGCAGGAACTACTAACGTAGACATGAAGATCGTTGCTGTCAAAAAAATTGAACTAATTCGTTTTATCATCTTAGTCTCTCCCTTACTATCTATGCTGTCTATGTATTGAAATAATTCGTTTTATATCTCCCTTCTATCTATTTATCAATTAGTATAGTCAGTAAACTAATTATTTGTCTATTAGCCTAATGAACGGTTTATTACAGAAATGGAACAAAAAACCGCGAGATTAGTAACGCTACTAAAGCCTCGAAAGTGGTATTCAAACACTGTAGCAAGCAATGATTTGCCAAATAAACAATCAAAATAAATAAATTTAAGTGATGGTGACCAGAAGTGACCATAAAATATTTCCGTGACCAAAACCAGTTTTTTACGTAAAAAAAGACCCCCAAACCAAAAGGTTCGGGAGCCTTGAAACGTAATAAAATTAACGTTTTGAGAACTGAGGTGCACGACGCGCGCCTTTAAGACCGTATTTTTTACGTTCTTTCATACGTGGGTCACGAGTTAGTAATCCAGCAGTTTTAAGAGCTGGACGGAATTCTGGATCTACTTGAAGCAACGCACGTGCAATACCGTGACGGATTGCGCCAGCTTGACCAGTGTATCCACCACCGTTAACATTTACAAGAATGTCATAAGTTCCAGTAGTTTCAGTCGCAACTAGTGGTTGGTTAACAACTTCACGTAATGCTGCAAATGGGATGTATTCATTAATTTCACGACCGTTAATAACGACGCGACCTTCGCCTGGTACTAAACGTACACGAGCTACTGAGCTCTTACGGCGACCAGTACCATAATATTGAACTTGTGCCAAGATAGTAACCTCCTTAATAATTATCCGCGTAATTCGTATACTTCAGGTTGTTGAGCTTGATGTTGGTGCTCAGACCCTGCATATACGTGTAGTTTTTTGAATATTTGACGACCTAGAGAATTTTTTGGAAGCATCCCTTTGATAGCAAGTTCAAGCATTCTCACAGGATAGTTTGTACGCATCTCAAGAGCAGTTCTTGATTTAAGACCACCTGGATGCATAGTATGACGGTAGTAAATTTTGTCATTTAACTTGTTCCCAGTTAAATGAATTTTCTCTGCATTAATTAAAATTACATGATCGCCAGTATCAACGTTCGGTGTAAATGTTGGTTTGTTTTTGCCACGTAAAATGGATGCTACTTCAGTAGATAGACGACCTAAAGTTTTACCTTCAGCGTCGATTACATACCATTTACGTTCAACTTCATTAGCTTTTGCCATAAATGTCGTACGCATGATTACCCTCCTAGAAATTGTTTCACATTATATTTATTTTCAATCACAATAAACTTTCCGGGGCTTATCGTGGGATTAAAATACATACCATATTATATTATATGCTTCCACTTCCATTGTCAAGTGAATGTTACACCAGGTTTAGTTGTCTTAGGAAAAACTTTTATTTCCATCATCATAATGAACGTGCCATAAATATAGTCCCTGTGCAGGTGCGGTTTTTCCAGCCAATCCACGAGTCTTTTTTTCAAGAATCATTGGAATTTCTTCAGCTTTTCTTTTTCCATTACCAACTTCTAAAAGTGTTCCAACTAGAATTCGGACCATATTATACAGAAATCCCGTGCCAACAAAACGGAAAACAAGCAAATCGCCTTCTTCATAAAAATCAATTTCATGAAGGGTCCGTACCTTATCTTTAACGTCTGTATTAGCAGCACAAAAACTAGAAAAGTCATGGGTGCCAACCAAATAAGAAATAGCCTGTCGAATGGAGGCTTCATTTAACGCATGCGGAAAGTGGGACACATAATGACGACGAAACGGATCCTTATGATGACTACGGCTGATAAAATACCGATACTCCTTGCCTTCTGCATCAAAGCGGGCATGAAAATCAGTAGAGGCTACTGATGAATGCAGCACCACAATATCATCAGGGAGTAAGGCATTAAGCCCACGCTCCCATTTTTCAGCTGGAAATGTATACGGAGAATCGAAGTGTATAACCTGCCCTTTCGCATGGACACCAGAATCCGTCCTTCCTGAAGCAGTCACTCTTACATACTCACCTTTATGCATTTTAGTAAGCGCCTTTTCAAGTTCACTTTGAACCGTTCGTTTACCGGGTTGTACTTGATAGCCAGCAAATAGGCTACCATCGTAAGTAATCGTACATTTATACCTTTGCATGTTCTACCCTCTTTATGAACGTAATAAAACTAACAAGATTGTCAATACTACTAACGACAGCATCAATAATGTATCGACTGTTTGCCATTTTAACTGGCGATATTTCGTCCGTCCCTCACCACCGCGGTAGCCACGAGCTTCCATTGCAATCGCAAGCTCCTCGGCCCGCTTAAATGCACTCACAAACAATGGAACTAATAATGGGACAATCGCTTTAAACCGCTCTTTTAAAGGGCCAGAAGAGAAGTCAACGCCTCTTGCCATTTGTGCCTTCATAATCTTATCTGTCTCTTCCATCAAAGTCGGAATAAACCGTAGCGCAATCGACATCATTAGCGACAATTCATGTACGGGTAGCTTCCACTTTTTAAAAGGATGCAGAAGTGTCTCCATCCCATCTGTTATGGAGATTGGATTCGTTGTTAATGTTAGTAATGAAGTGACAAGTATCAAAAACGTAAATCGGAGTGAAATGAAAAGACCTTGTCTCAAGCCCCCATCATAAATCTCCAACCAACCGAAATTGAACACCACTTCTCCTTCTTTAGTAAACAGAATATGCAAGACAAATGTAAACACAATTAGAAATAAAATCGGCTTTAAGCCGTTATATAAAAAACGAATGGGTATTTTCGAAAGGATCAGCAAAATAAATGTAAATAGACCAATCAATCCATAGGATATCATATTGTTCGCCAAAAAAATGATACACACAAATAAAAAAACAAGAAGTAACTTTGAACGCGGGTCCATCTTATGGACCGTAGAATCAACAGGAACATATCTACCGAGGATCATTTTATCAAGCATTATCGACTCCCCCGTTCCATTGCCTTTTTAACTTCAGTAGCCAGATCCTCAATCGATAAACAAGGCCGATCAAAACGAACACCCAACACTTTTTGTAGCTTCAATTGGAATCGAACTGTGTCTGGAACATCCAGACCTAACTCAAGGAGCTGTTCCGGTTGTGAAAAGATATCAAATGGAGCCCCTTTTTTAAATACAGTACCTTGATGCATAATGATGATTTCATCTGCATAGCGAGCTGCATCCTCCATACTGTGGGTAACAAGTATTGTTGAAATTCCTCTTTCTTTATGGAGCTGGTAGAACATGTCCATAATCTCCATCCTACCACGGGGATCTAGCCCTGCTGTCGGCTCATCTAAGACAAGAACATCCGGCTCCATTGCGAGAACACCTGCAATCGCCACTCTGCGCATTTGACCACCTGATAAGTCAAAGGGGGATTTCTCAAGAATCTCTTCAGCCATGCCCACCTGTTTTAACGCTTTTCTCGCACGAACCTTTGCATCTTTCTCTGAAACCCCAAAATTCATAGGGCCAAAGCAAATGTCCTTTTCAACCGTTTCTTCGAATAACTGGTGCTCGGGAAACTGAAATACAATCCCTACGCTTCTCCTGATTGCACGAAGATGCTTTTCCTTACGACCGGACTCAATCGTACGATCGCCAATCGTGATGGAGCCCTTTGTAGGCTTCAGCAATGCGTTTAAATGTTGAAGCAATGTCGATTTTCCTGAACCTGTATGTCCGATAATTGCCGTATACGTTCCTGAATCAATGTCCATATTCACATCATGTAATGCTAAATGTTCGAACGGTGTGTTTATTTGGTATCGATATTCTACATCTTTGAGTGTAATTCGCATAGTTCTCTCACCAACTCTTCCTCTGTCAAATGGCTTTTTATTAATCCAATTCCGCGTTCTTTTAATTCTTTACTTAATTTGACGGAAAAAGGGATATCAAGACCTAGCGCTATTAACTCACCTTCCATTTGAAAAATATCCGTTGGTATTCCTTGGCGATAAAGTTTCCCTTCATTCATCACAATTATTCGGTCAGCCTTCGCAGCTTCCTCAAGATCATGGGTAATGGAAATAACCGTTAAAAGATTCTCTTCTTTCAGTTCTCTCACAGTTTCAAGTACTTCTTCCCTACCTCTTGGATCAAGCATAGAAGTCGCTTCGTCTAAAATCATCAGATCTGGCTGCAAAGCAAGAACACCTGCAATCGCCACTCTCTGCTTTTGACCCCCTGATAGATGGTGCGGCTCTTGATTGAGAAAGCTACCCATTTTCACTTTGTTTAAGGCATTTTGCACCCTTTGAACCATTTCTGGTCGCGCAATACCCGCATTTTCCAAACCAAAAGCCACATCATCCTGCACAGTAGCTCCGACAAATTGATTATCTGGATTTTGAAAAACCATCCCAATTTTGCTCCGAGCTTCCCAAACCGTCTCTTCAGTCAATTCGCTTCCGTTGACAAGAATAGCCCCTGCCTGAGGAAATTGAAGACCATTAAGAAGCTTTGCAAGTGTTGACTTACCAGAACCGTTATGACCTACAATCGCAAGCCACTCACCTTCATATATATCAAAAGAAACAAGATCGACTGCATTTCTTGTTTGACCTTCATATTTGAAAACGACATTTTCCAATGAAACAAGTTTCTTCCCCATTGTGCTCTCTCCTATCCTCAGCTATCCTCTTCTTATCTTATCTCAGCTCAGATTGAAATGAAACCTTATATATTTTGGAATAAAAAAAACGCTGCACCCCTTCCACCGAAATGTTTCGGTAAATTAAGGGCAGCTTTTCCTAATACTCATTTCGATAAATGAATATATTCTTATTACGCTTTCACATAAGCGGGAAGGGGTACTTGAGCTAGACGTGAAGGTAACAGTATTCTGCATACCAGCCATCGTAACACTCAAATAGCGATTTCTTGTATGACTTTTCTAGTTGTATATAAAAGAAAAGGACGAAGAACAAGTCTTTGTTCAACTGTCCTAAGCCCTCATCAAAGCTGTTATTAAACTAACTCGATAACTACGATTGGTGCAGCGTCTCCGCGACGTGGACCCATTTTCAAAATACGAGTATAACCGCCTTGACGTTCTTCGTAACGAGGAGCGATGTCACTGAATAATTTTTGAAGAGCATCTTGCCCGCTTTCAGCGTTAGCCACTTCTTTACGGATGAAGCTAGCTGCTTGACGACGAGCGTGTAAGTCACCACGTTTACCAAGAGTAATCATTTTTTCAACAACAGAACGGATTTCTTTAGCACGCGCTTCTGTAGTTTCGATACGCTCATGAATGATAAGATCAGTAGCTAAATCACGAAGTAATGCTTTACGTTGAGCGCTAGTGCGTCCTAACTTTCTGTAACCCATTTAGAGATTCCCTCCTTCTATAGAAGTTAAATATTCATTGTTCGAGGCTTACAGTAAAATGCCTAGTTTAGCTTAGCCAACTAGTCATCAGTCATCTTTACGAAGACCTAAGCCTAATTCTTCAAGTTTCGCTTTCACTTCTTCAAGTGATTTGCGTCCTAAATTTCGTACTTTCATCATGTCTTCTTCCGTTTTGTGAGCAAGCTCTTGAACGGTATTAATTCCAGCACGTTTCAGGCAGTTATAAGAACGAACAGAAAGATCTAGTTCCTCGATAGTCATCTCAAGAACTTTTTCTTTTTGGTCTTCTTCTTTTTCTACCATGATTTCAGCATTTTGAGCTTCATCAGTTAAACCAACGAAAATATTCAAATGCTCTGTTAAAATCTTAGCCCCAAGAGCAACTGCTTCTTGTGGTCCATTGCTTCCATCTGTCCAAACGTCAAACGTTAATTTGTCATAGTTAGTCATCTGGCCTACACGAGTATTTTCAACTTGGTAGGAAACACGAGCTACAGGAGTATAGATCGAATCGATTGGAATCACACCAATTGGCTGGTCTTCTCTTTTGTTCTGATCAGCAGGAGTATATCCACGGCCGCGACGAGCCATTAAACGCATACGCATATGGCCATTTTTCCCAATAGTAGCAATGTGTAAATCCGGATTAAGGATTTCCACGTCACTGTCATGAGTGATATCAGCAGCTGTAACAACTCCCTCACCCTGCACATCAATTTCAAGCGTCTTTTCTTCATCGGAATAAATCTTTAGAGCAAGCTTTTTCACATTAAGAATGATAGAAGTTACATCTTCTACGACGCCTTCAATTGTTGAGAACTCATGCAGCACTCCATCAATTTGTATAGATGTGACAGCAGCACCTGGGAGTGAGGATAAAAGAATACGACGTAAGGAGTTACCCAAAGTTGTTCCATATCCACGCTCAAGTGGCTCTACGACGAACTTGCCATACTTGGCGTCATCGCTGATTTCAACCGTTTCGATTTTTGGTTTTTCTATTTCGATCATTTAACAAACCCTCCTTCAAAACGTCGAAACCCCGGTTAGTAAGTATCCGAACTTATAACCGAAATTCCCCATGTATACGTTCCCGCTTGTGAGCAACAACTGAATTAATCATTCTGTTAGAACGCAAACTTAGTATTATGTCCCATTATAGACATGAATACAAAATTTATACAGAAAAATTAAACACGGCGACGTTTTGGTGGACGGCATCCGTTATGAGGAACTGGAGTTACGTCTTTAATTGCAGTTACTTCTAGTCCAGCAGCTTGAAGTGCACGAATTGCAGCTTCACGTCCAGCACCTGGTCCTTTTACAGTAACTTCAAGAGTTTTCATACCATGTTCGATTGATGTTTTTGCAGCAGTTTCAGCAGCCATTTGAGCAGCGAATGGAGTCGATTTACGTGATCCACGGAAACCTAGTGCTCCAGCACTTGACCATGAAATTGCGTTACCATGTGAATCTGTGATAGTAACAATCGTATTATTGAAAGTAGAACGAATATGCGCGATACCTGTTTCTATATTCTTTTTCACACGACGTTTACGTGTATTAGTTTTACGTGCCATGAAATGTAACCTCCTTTACTGATTATTTTTTCTTGTTAGCTACTGTACGACGAGGTCCTTTACGCGTACGAGCGTTGTTTTTTGTATTTTGTCCGCGAACTGGAAGACCACGACGGTGGCGTAAACCACGGTAGCTACCAATTTCCATTAGACGTTTGATATTTAGAGAAATTTCACGACGAAGGTCACCTTCTACTTTTAAAGCATCGATGATTTCACGGATTTTGTTTAATTCATCTTCCGTTAAGTCGCGAGTACGAGTTTGTTCAGAAATACCAGCATCTGCAAGAATTTTAATCGCAGTTTGTTTTCCAATACCGAAAATATATGTTAAAGAAATGACAATACGTTTGTCACGGGGAATATCAACACCAGCAATACGTGCCATTGATGTGTGCACCTCCTTCTATATTAGCCTTGTTTTTGTTTATGTTTAGGGTTTTCGCAAATAACCATAACTTTACCTTTTCTGCGGATAACTTTACACTTTTCGCAGATTGGCTTTACAGATGGTCTGACTTTCATTGCTATCTAACCTCCTTATACAGATCGGAGCGTAACCAGATTATTTAAATCGGTATGTGATTCTGCCGCGAGTTAGATCATACGGGGAAAGCTCAACCGTAACTTTATCTCCAGGCAAAATGCGAATAAAGTGCATACGAATTTTACCGGATACATGAGCTAAAACAGTATGACCATTTTCTAATTCTACCTTAAACATTGCATTTGGCAAAGTCTCTTGTACTGTGCCTTCTACTTCAATTACATCGTCTTTCGCCATTAAGTGATTCTCCCTTCTCTATGCATGGACCCATTTAGCAAATGAACAATATCACCTTTGCAATACATTGTCAATGAAGACAAAGACCCGTGGGAAATATAGCTCTCTCCAAAAAATGGTTCACATCTTTCCGTCAACTTTACTTTCGTCCATCATCCTCTAAAGTCTTCACATCTCTGCTTTTTCAGATTGCGCCTTTAAACACGGGCGTAACCGTACCAGGCTTCTACCGATAACCAAGTTTTAGGCGGATCGGTTTGAGGAATATTTGGCCCTCATGTAAGTCTTGACCGATTATGTGGCCTCCATACTCTCTACTGAAAGAGAAGCTTCCAGCCTTAACATAGGTTTGAATAGCATGGGAGATGTTTGAAAGACGCACAAGTTACGCGCTTCTTTTAAACTCTCTATATAATGACTCTAGCTTCTTTAAAGAGTCGTTTTATTTCTCTAAAACCTTATCGCAGAGTTGACAGCAGCTTATTGATATCTTCAAAAACAATATTAATATCCTGTTGACCGTTAATGTTGCGTACATAACCCTTCACTTCATAGAAGTCAAGAAGTGGTTGTGTTTGCTTAAGATTTACGTCCAGACGATTCTGAACCGTTTCTTCATTGTCATCAGCACGTTGATATAGCTCTCCGCCGCAACGGTCACATACATCATTAACTGCAGGAGGATTGAAAACAAGGTGATAAGTAGCACCGCAAGATTTGCAAATGCGTCGCCCAGTCAATCTTTCCATTAAGATGCTTTTATCAACATCGATATTAATTACATATTGTAATTGTCGATCCAAGTCTGAAAGAATCTTTTCAAGCGCTTCTGCTTGAGCTACAGTTCTAGGAAAACCATCAAGTAAAAAACCTTGACTACAATCATCTTGACTTAATCGCTCACGAACAATACCGATTGTTACTTCATCAGGAACTAACTCGCCTTTATCCATGAATGATTTAGCTTGTAAACCAAGTTCCGTGCTATCTTTGATAGCTGCTCGGAACATATCTCCAGTTGAGATATGAGGGATGTTATACTTTTCGACGATTCTTTCGGCCTGAGTACCTTTTCCGGCACCCGGAAGACCCATTAACACTAAATTCACGTTTTGTTCCCCCTCAAACTCCATAATGGATTTTAGGGAACATCATTGTCCCCAAAACTCCATTACTTTATAAATCCTTTATAATGACGCTTTACTAACTGTGATTCAAGTTGCTTCATCGTATCAAGTGCAACACCGACAACGATTAAGATACTCGTTCCACCAATTTGTGCCGAAGCCGGCAAGTTAGCAAGTTGTATGAATATCACTGGCATTATCGCAATAGCTGCTAAAAATAGCGAGCCTACGAAAGTCAAGCGATATAACACACTTGTCACATAATCTTGCGTCGCTTTTCCTGGTCGGATACCTGGTACATAGCCACCCTGTTTCTTCAGATTATCTGCCATTTGTTCAGGATTAACTTGAATAAATGCATAAAAATAAGAAAATGCAATGATAAGAGCCACGTAGATGACCATACCAATTGGGTGTTCATAAGTTAGATTATTAGCTATCCATTCTGTAACCTTATTCGAGCCAAAGAATGAAGCGATTGTTGTCGGCGTAACAAGAAATGCCATGGCAAAGATTACAGGAATAACACCTGCAGCATTTACTTTTAACGGTAAGTGTGTAGATTGCCCTCCCGCTGGTGTACGACCAGCAGCCGCACGCTTAGCGTATTGGATCGGAATTTTACGTAGTGCTTGTTGGATAAAGATAACAGCAACTACAACTGCTAACACTGCAATTAAAAGTAAAACAACTGTAATAATCCTCAAGAAGAGTTGGTCTCCCGCATCTTCAAATTGCTGAGCAAAAATTTGGTTTGCAGTCGTCGGCATACCTGCAACGATACCAGCAAAGATGATAATGGAAATTCCGTTACCAACTCCTTTGGACGTAATCAGTTCTCCTAACCACAAGAGAAAAGCCGTACCAGCAGTTAATACTAGTGCAATAAGCAGATAAGTACTAACACCAGCGTTTTTGATAAGCATTCCATTAGACATATTGTTAAAGCCATAAGACATACCAAGTGCTTGGATAAATCCAAGTACAATAGTGAAATAACGGGTAAACTGAGCTAACTTACGACGTCCAGCTTCTCCTTGTTTGGACCACTCAGTGAACTTTGGAACAACATCCATCTGTAAAAGTTGGATAATGATCGAAGCCGTAATATACGGCATAATTCCCATAGCCAAGATAGAGAAGTTTTGGAGTGCTCCACCACCAAAAGTGTTAAGAACACCAAATACGCTTAGCTGATCTTGTGCCTTTAGCACATCGGCATTCACATTCGGTACGGGTATAAATGTACCGATGCGATAGACGATGAGCATTAAAAGGGTAAACATAATTTTGTTTCTTATATCAGCCACGCGCATAAAGTTGGAAATCGTTTGAAACATTAGATCACCTCAGTTGTACCGCCAGCTGCTTCAATAGCTTCTTTTGCAGTAGAGGAGAATTTATGAGCTTTAACAGTAAGCTTTTTCTCAACATTGCCTTTAGCAAGAATTTTAATTCCTGCTTTTTCTTTACTTACAATACCTGTCTCAATTAATAGAGCAGGTGTTACCTCAGTACCATCCTCGAAGCGGTTTAATACTTCAAGATTTACGATAGCATAGTCTTTACGGTTAATGTTCGTAAACCCGCGTTTAGGCAAACGTCTGAATAATGGAGTTTGACCACCTTCGAATCCAAGACGTACTCCGCCACCAGAACGAGCATTTTGACCTTTATGGCCTTTACCTGCTGTTTTACCGTTACCAGAACCAATACCGCGACCTTTACGTTTACGCTCTTTACGAGCACCTTCTGCAGCTTTTAATTCATGAAGTTTCATTGTTGTTGGCACCTCCTTGTTAAGTGGTAGTTATTTTATTGTTCGTTTACAGTAACAAGATGAGCAACTTTGTTAATCATACCGCGAATCGCAGGGTTATCATCATGAACAACTGTTTGATGCATTTTGCGTAAACCCAGAGTGTTAACTGTAACGCGTTGGTCATCCGGACGACCAATCAAGCTGCGAGTGAGGGTAATTTCTAATTTATTTGCCATTGATATTCCCTCCTTATCCTAACAGTTCTTCTACTGATTTACCACGTAGTTTTGCTACGTCCTCAGCACGTTTTAATTGCTTTAATCCTTCAACTGTAGCACGAACCATATTAATAGGCGTGTTCGTTCCAAGTGATTTCGAAAGAATGTCACTTACTCCACCTAATTCTAGTACCGCACGAACCGGACCACCAGCGATAACTCCTGTACCTTCAGAAGCAGGTTTTAAAAGGACATGACCTGCACCAAAGCGACCGTTCACTAGATGTGGAATTGTCGTACCAACGACAGGAACCGTTACTAGATTTTTCTTAGCATCCTCAATAGCTTTACGGATTGCATCAGGTACTTCTTGTGCTTTACCTGTTCCAAAGCCAACGTGACCATTCTTGTCACCTACAACTACAAGTGCAGTGAAACGGAAACGACGTCCGCCTTTTACAACTTTAGCTACGCGGTTAACTGTTACTACACGCTCTTCAAGTTCTAATTTATTAGGATCAATACCTCGCATCAGTTTTGTCCCTCCTTTATCTATTAAAATTGTAAGCCGTTTTCACGAGCAGCGTCAGCTAATGCTTTAACACGTCCGTGGAAAAGGTATCCACCGCGGTCAAATACAACAGCGCTGTGTCCTTTTTCAACTGCACGTTTAGCAATAAGTGCGCCAACTTGTTTAGCAGCTTCTGCATTACCTGCTGCTTCAATATTAAGCTCTTTATCAAGAGTAGAAGCACTTGCTAGAGTTACGCCATTTGCATCGTCAATTAATTGAGCGTAAATGTGTTTGTTCGAACGGAACACATTTAAACGAGGACGAGCTTCAGTTCCAGAAAGTTTTGCACGAACACGTGCATGTCTTTTCTGACGAGTAGCGTTTTTATCAAGCTTCGTAATCATTTACGTCACTCCTTTCATTTACTCAGGCGACATTACTTACCTGTTTTACCTTCTTTACGACGAACAAATTCGCCTTCGTAACGGATACCTTTACCTTTATAAGGCTCTGGCGGACGAACTTGACGAACATCAGCAGCTAATGCGCCAACGCGTTCTTTGTTAATCCCTTTGATAATAACTTTTGTATTTGAAGGAACTTCAACTTCTAGTCCTTGTTCAACATCGAATTCAACCGGGTGAGAATATCCTACACTTAGGACAAGTTTATTACCTTGCTTTTGAGCACGGTAACCTACCCCGATAAGTTCTAGAGTTTTTTCAAATCCTTTAGAAACACCCTCAACCATGTTTGCGATAACCGCACGAGTTGTACCATGAAGGGCACGGTGTTCTTTGGCGTCAGATGGACGTGTTACGGTTAACACGTTTTCTTCCATAGAAATTGTAAGATCTGAATTGAAAGTTCTAGATAATTCACCTTTTGGTCCTTTAACAGCTACTTCACTACCATTGATAGTTACTGTTACACCAGCAGGAATTTCAATAGGTTTTTTACCTATACGTGACATTTAGTGCACCTCCATTCTTGTGAAAATGTATTACCAAACGTATGCTAGCACTTCTCCGCCAACTTGTTTAGCGCGAGCTTCTTTATCTGTTAAAACTCCATGAGAAGTAGAAACAATTGCGATACCTAAACCATTAAGAACGCGTGGAACCTCACCAGTTTTCGCATAAACACGTAGACCAGGTTTACTGATACGTTTTAGTCCTGTGATAACACGTTCATTGTTTGCACCATATTTTAAGAAGATGCGGATGATACCTTGTTTGTTGTCTTCGATTAACTCAACGTCACGTACGAAGCCTTCACGCTTTAAGATCTCAGCAACTTCCTTTTTGATCTTAGAAGCGGGAACTTCCAATTTCTCGTGACGAACCATATTCGCATTACGAATGCGAGTCAGCATATCTGCAACAGGATCTGTCATGACCATTATTATTTACCTCCTTCCCATAATCGGGTTTTACCAGCTAGCTTTTTTCACGCCAGGAATTTGTCCTTTATATGCAAGTTCACGGAAACAAATACGGCATAGTTTAAATTTACGGTATACAGAGTGTGGACGTCCGCAACGTTCGCAACGTGTGTACTCTTGAACACCAAATTTAGCTCCGCGTTTTTGCTTCACGATCATTGATTTTTTAGCCACGTTTTCGCCTCCCTTTACTTAGAGATTACTTTTGGAACGGCATTCCTAATTGAGTAAGTAGTTCACGAGATTCTTCGTCAGTATTAGCAGTCGTTACAATAACGATATCCATACCACGAACTTTGCTCACTTTATCGTAGTCAATCTCTGGGAAGATAAGTTGCTCTTTAACACCCAAAGTGTAGTTCCCGCGACCATCAAAAGATTTTTTTGAAACTCCGCGGAAGTCACGTACACGTGGTAAAGAAACAGAAACTAGCTTATCAAGGAAATCATACATACGCTCACCGCGTAATGTAATTTTCGCACCGATAGGCATACCTTCACGTAGACGGAAGCCTGCGATAGATTTTTTAGCTTTTGTTACAACAGGTTTTTGTCCGGATAGAAGTGCCAATTCTTCAACAGCAACATCCAATGCTTTTGAATTCGAGACTGCATCGCCAACACCCATGTTAATAACGATTTTATCCACTTTAGGGACTTGCATTACTGATTTATAATTAAATTTGCTCACTAGAGCAGGACTAATTTCTTTTTGAAATTTTTCTTTTAGGCGGTTCATTACTTAGTGTACCTCCCTTCATTAATGACTTATTTATCTAAAGATTCACCTGAAATTTTAGCTACGCGTACTTTTTTGCCGTCTTCAATCTTATAACCAACACGAGTTGGTTTACCTGTTTTCGGATCAAGTGGCATAACATTGGATGCGTGAATAGCAGCTTCTCTACTGATGATTCCACCTTGTGGATTCAATTGAGATGGCTTAGAGTGCTTTTTCACGATATTAATTCCTTCAACAAGCACACGATTTTTCTTAGGGTATGCTACAAGAATTGTGCCTTGTTTGCCTTTGTCCTTACCAGAGATGACTACGACTTTGTCACCTTTTTTAACATGCATTAGCTTCGCACCTCCTTGAAAGGCCTTTTACGATATTTATCATTATAAAACTTCTGGAGCAAGTGATACGATTTTCATAAAGTTACTGTCACGTAATTCACGTGCAACAGGTCCAAAAATACGTGTTCCACGCGGGCTCTTATCATCTTTAATAATGACACATGCGTTTTCATCGAAACGAATGTAAGAACCGTCAGGACGACGCATACCGCGTTTTGTACGTACAACAACTGCTTTAACTACTTCACCTTTTTTAACAACGCCACCTGGTGTTGCCTGTTTGACTGTTACAACGATGACATCACCGATGTTTGCAGTTTTACGGCCTGAACCACCAAGAACTTTAATTGTTAGTACTTCACGAGCACCAGAGTTATCAGCTACTTTTAAACGTGATTCTTGTTGAATCATGTACGAAACCTCCCTTCGGATTTAACTTAATCCGAACATAGATTAGATAATTACAGCTTTTTCTACCACTTCTAATAAACGGAAACGTTTTGTAGCGGATAATGGACGAGTTTCCATTACTTTAACTACATCGCCAATTTTAGCTTCATTCAACTCATCATGAGCCTTGAATTTTTTAGAATACTTTACGCGCTTACCGTATAGTGAGTGCTTTTTGTAAGTTTCTATAAGAACAGTTACCGTTTTATCCATTTTGTCGGATACAACGCGTCCAGTATATACTTTACGTTGGTTGCGTTCGCTCATTCTGCAAACCTCCCCTCAATTATCGATTGTTGACACCGATCTCTCTTTCACGAACAACTGTTTTCATACGAGCGATCGATTTACGAACTTCACGAATACGTGCTGTATTTTCAAGTTGTCCAGTAGCTAACTGGAAACGAAGATTAAATAATTCTTCTTTAAGAGATTTTACTTTTTGTTCAATTTCGGCAGTGGTTAACTCTTTAATTTCATTAGCCTTCATTTGATTCACCACCAATTTCTTGACGTTTAACAAACTTACATTTAATCGGAAGTTTGTGTGCTGCAAGACGTAACGCTTCTCGTGCCACCTCTTCAGATACGCCAGAGATTTCAAACATTACTTTACCCGGTTTTACAACTGCAACCCAGCCTTCAGGTGCCCCTTTACCGGAACCCATACGTACTTCTAGAGGTTTAGCAGTGTATGGTTTGCTTGGGAAAATTTTGATCCAAACCTTACCACCACGTTTCATATAACGAGTCATAGCGATACGAGCAGCTTCGATTTGACGGTTTGTAATCCATGATGCATCTATTGCTTGAAGGCCATATTCACCGAAGTGTACTTCAGTTCCGCCTTTAGCATTACCTCTCATTTTACCGCGATGTTCACGACGGTATTTAACGCGTTTAGGCAATAACATATTATTTTCCTCCTTCCTCAGATTTCTTCTTAGTAGGAAGAACTTCTCCACGATAGATCCAAATTTTCACGCCTAGCTTACCATAAGTAGTATCCGCTTCAGCATGTGCATAGTCAATGTCAGCGCGAAGTGTGTGTAGAGGTACAGTTCCTTCACTGTAGTGTTCAGCACGAGCGATATCAGCTCCGCCAAGTCGACCAGATACTTGTGTTTTGATTCCTTTAGCGCCAGCACGCATAGTACGTTGAATCGCTTGTTTTTGTGCACGACGGAACGAAACACGGTTTTCTAATTGACGTGCTACGTTTTCAGCAACTAATTTAGCATCAAGATCTGCTCTTTTAATTTCGATGATATTAATATGAACTCTTTTACCAGTTAACTGGTTCAAAGCTTTACGAAGTGCTTCAACTTCAGTACCGCCTTTACCAATAACCATACCTGGTTTAGCAGTGTGTACTGAAACATTTACGCGGTTAGCAGCACGTTCAATTTCAACTTTTGATACAGAAGCGTCGCTTAAACGTTTCGTGATATATTCACGAATTTTAAGGTCTTCATGCAAAAGAGTAGCATAGTCTTTATCAGCGTACCATTTCGATTCCCAATCACGAATAATTCCGATACGCATACCGATTGGATTTATCTTTTGACCCACAGTTTACCCCTCCTTCTTTTCTGATACAACGATAGTAATATGACTAGTACGTTTGTTAATCGCACTCGCACGTCCCATTGCGCGTGGACGGAAACGTTTCAATGTTGGTCCTTCATTTACGTATGCCTCTGAAACAACTAGGTTATTGATATCCATTTCGTAGTTGTGTTCTGCGTTTGCAACAGCAGACTTCAAAACTTTTTCTACGATTGGAGAAGCGGCTTTTGGAGTTAAGCGAAGAATCGCTACAGCTTCACCTAATTGTTTTCCTCGAATTAAATCTGCAACTAAACGGACTTTACGAGGAGCAATACGAACTGTTCTAGCAACAGCTTTTGCTTGCATGAGATGCCCTCCTCTCGTTAACGTCTTGTTTTCTTATCATCACTTGCGTGACCTTTATAAGTACGTGTAGGTGCGAATTCGCCAAGTTTATGACCTACCATGTCTTCCGTTACATAAACCGGTACGTGTTTACGACCATCATAGACAGCGATTGTGTGACCGATAAATTGTGGGAAGATTGTTGAACGACGAGACCAAGTCTTAATAACTTGTTTCTTCTCAGTTTCATTTAACTTTTCAACCTTAACGATCAAATGCTCATCAACAAATGGACCTTTTTTTAAGCTGCGACCCATGAGTGTACCTCCCTTCGTGATTGTGCTACGGCTCTATATATGAACCGTAGTTCAATCCCGTTATTTTTTACGACGACGCACGATAAATTTATCGGATTTGTTTTTCTTCTTACGGGTTTTAGCACCAAGAGTTGGTTTACCCCAAGGAGACATTGGAGATTTACGTCCGATAGGTGAACGGCCTTCCCCACCACCATGCGGGTGATCATTCGGGTTCATTACAGATCCACGAACTGTTGGGCGTTTTCCTAACCAGCGTGAACGTCCGGCTTTACCGATGTTGATTAATTCGTGTTGCTCATTACCCACTTGACCGATAGTAGCACGGCAAGTTGCAAGAATCATACGAACCTCACCAGAATTTAAACGTACAAGTACATAACGACCTTCTTTACCAAGAACTTGTGCAGATGTACCTGCTGAACGGACTAATTGTCCACCTTTTCCTGGTTTTAATTCGATGTTATGGATTACTGTACCAACTGGAATGTTTGCTAATGGAAGAGCGTTACCTACTTTAATATCAGCGTCAACGCCTGACATAATCTCCATGCCTACTTCTAGGTTTTTAGGAGCTAGGATATAACGTTTTTCTCCATCTAAATAGTTAATTAATGCAATGTTTGCAGAACGATTTGGATCGTACTCAATTGTAGCAACGCGTCCTGGTATACCATCTTTGACCCGTTTGAAATCAATGATACGGTATTGACGCTTATGGCCGCCACCTTGATGACGAACTGTTAACTTACCTTGGTTATTACGGCCGCCTTTACGTGTTAAAGGAGCAAGTAATGATTTTTCTGGTTTGCTTGCAGTAATCTCAGCAAAGTCAGATGTAGTCATATTACGTCGACCGTTAGAGGTAGGTTTATACTTTTTAATCGCCATGTGTATTTCCCTCCTTCTCTAATGAATTAAGCTTCGAATAATTCGATTTCTTTGCTATCAGCAGTTAGTTTAACAATCGCTTTACGGCGTTTGTTTGTATAACCTGCATGTTTACCCATGCGTTTAAATTTACCTTTGTAGTTCATGATGTTAACTTTCTCAACTTGTACGTCAAAGATTTCTTGAACAGCATCTTTAACTTGAGTCTTGTTAGCTTTCACATCAACTTCAAACGTATACTTCTTCTCAGCCATTGCGTCTGAAGAAGCTTCTGTAATTACTGGTCGCTTAATGATATCACGAACATCCATTATGCTAGAGCCTCCTCTACTTTTTGAACAGCAGATTTAGTCAAGATCAATTTGTTGTGTGAAACAACATCAAGAACATTAAGACCATTCGCCTCTACAACAGTAACACCTGGGATGTTACGAGCAGATAACGCAACTTTCTCATCTAAACCGTCAGTTACGATCAACGTTTTAGTTTCAATAGAAAGTCCTTTAAGAACAGCTGCAAATTCTTTTGTTTTTGGAGCTTCGAAAACTAGGTTTTCAAGTACTAATACATTATCTTCAAGGACTTTAGCCGATAAAGCAGATTTAATCGCTAAACGACGAACCTTTTTAGGTAATTTGTAAGAGTAGCTTCTTGGTGTCGGACCGAATACAGTACCGCCGCCACGCCATTGTGGTGAACGAATTGAACCTTGACGCGCACGTCCAGTTCCTTTTTGTTTCCATGGTTTACGACCGCCGCCTGCAACTTCAGAACGAGTTTTCACTTTATGAGTTCCTTGTCTTAAAGAAGCTCTTTGCATGATAATTGCTTCAAATAATACAGAATTGTTAGGTTCAATTCCGAAAATCGACTCATTTAGTTCGATATCGCCAACTTTTGAGCCAGTTTGGTTGAACAATGTAACTTTTGGCATTCTAATGCTCCTCCTTTCTCAGATATTACTTAGCTTTAACAGCAGACTTAACTTTGATTAAAGCTTTTCTCGCACCCGGAACATTACCTTTTACTAAAAGTAAGTTACGTTCTACGTCCACTTTAACAATTGTTAAGTTTTGAACAGTTACTTGTTCTCCACCCATACGTCCTGGTAATAATTTACCTTTGAATACGCGGTTTGGAGCAACAGGACCCATTGAACCTGGTCGACGGTGGTAACGTGATCCGTGAGTCATTGGTCCACGAGATTGTCCGTGGCGCTTGATTGCACCTTGGAAACCTTTACCTTTAGAGATCCCTGTTACATCTACTGTATCGCCTTCTGCGAAAATACTAACTTTGACTTCTTGACCTAATTCGTAATCAGCTGGATTTGCTGAACGGAATTCGCGAACGAAGCGCTTAGGTGCAGTGTTTGCTTTTTGAACATGGCCTTTTTCAGGTTTATTCGAAAGCTTTTCACGTTTATCTTCAAAACCGATTTGAATTGCTTCATAACCGTCAGTTTCAATTGTTTTCTTTTGAAGAACTACGTTGTTAGCTGCTTCGATTACTGTTACTGGAATAAGTTCACCATTTTCAGCAAATACTTGCGTCATACCAATTTTTCTTCCTAAGATTCCTTTGGTCATTAGTCACACCTCCTGATTTTTTCTAATTTTCTATAATTAAAGTTTGATTTCAATGTCAACACCAGATGGTAAGTCTAAACGCATCAATGAATCAACTGTTTGAGGAGTTGGATTCACGATATCGATAAGACGTTTGTGAGTACGCATCTCGAATTGCTCACGAGAATCTTTATATTTGTGAACTGCACGAAGGACCGTGTAAACAGAACGTTCAGTTGGTAATGGGATTGGACCCGATACAGCAGCACCAGAACGTTTTGCAGTTTCAACAATTTTCTCAGCAGATTGATCAAGGATTCGGTGATCATACGCTTTTAAACGAATACGAATTTTTTGTTTTGCCATTATTTTCCCTCCTTTTCGCCTATTTTCTAAATAGACTTTCTCATTGGAAATTTCCCACACACTCGCCATGGCAAAGCGGCCGGGTGTGTCAGCAACCTTCCAAATCATCGCAGTCAAAGACCAACATTGTCTATTATATCTAAAGCACCTAGAATAATCAAGTAAAACTTAAACATTTCTTTGTGCAAGACACTTTTACTATTATACATAGTAAGCAACTCTTTATCAAGTTTAATTTTTATATGCATTTTTTATGGTTGGGCTCTTACTATCAATAGTCATCTGAACTTCAATGTACTCTATCAAACATCTAGTAAAGATCCTACCGTAAACATCTATTCGTTCTTGTACTTAAAACAGAATACAGTATAGAAGAAGAGTTTGTAAATGGGAAAATATAGGTGTCACTCCTTGGTTAGGGTACCTTAACTTTTGCAATATGAATTGAATTTGTACGATTTTACAGATAACCTTAATAATCTTTGATCAAATTCGCAAGCTATTTTACCGATCTTTTTAGAACAAGCTCTTATATCTTCCTTTTTAAAATAAAAAAAGGGAGCAGCCGGCGTCCCAACTGCTCCCTTTCGAAAGGCGTCCCTTTCAACTATTCAATTACTTAGTGATTTTAGCAACTACGCCAGCGCCTACAGTACGTCCACCCTCACGGATAGAGAATTTTGTACCTTCTTCGATAGCGATTGGTGCAATTAGTTCTACTGACATTTCGATGTTATCTCCAGGCATAACCATTTCTACGCCTTCAGGAAGATTACAGATACCAGTTACATCCGTTGTACGGAAGTAGAATTGTGGACGGTAGTTTGTGAAGAATGGAGTATGACGTCCACCTTCTTCTTTTGAAAGAACATAAACTTCCGCTTTGAATTGAGTGTGTGGAGTGATTGAACCTGGTTTAGCAATTACTTGTCCACGTTGGATATCTTCACGAGAAACCCCACGAAGAAGTGCTCCAATGTTGTCACCAGCTTCAGCATAATCAAGAAGCTTACGGAACATTTCAACACCTGTTACAGTAGTTGGTTTTGGTTCTTCAGTCATACCGATGATGTCTACAACATCTCCGACTTTAACTTGTCCACGCTCAACACGTCCTGTAGCAACAGTTCCACGACCAGTGATTGAGAATACATCCTCAACTGGTAACATGAATGGTTTGTCAGTTTCACGTGTTGGGTTTGGAATATATTCATCAACAGCGTTCATTAATTCATGAATTTTTTCTTCCCAAGCTGCTTCACCTTGAAGAGCTTTAAGAGCAGAACCTTTGATTACTGGAATATCATCACCAGGGAATTCGTATTCAGTAAGTAGGTCACGAATTTCCATTTCTACTAATTCAAGAAGCTCTTCGTCATCAACCATGTCACATTTGTTCATGAATACAACTAGGAATGGAACACCTACTTGACGAGAAAGAAGGATGTGTTCACGAGTTTGTGGCATTGGACCATCAGCAGCAGAAACTACTAGGATTCCGCCATCCATTTGTGCAGCACCAGTGATCATGTTTTTAACATAGTCAGCGTGACCTGGGCAGTCAACGTGCGCATAGTGACGAGCTTCTGTTTCATACTCAACGTGTGAAGTAGAAATTGTAATACCACGTTCTTTTTCTTCTGGTGCTCCGTCGATTTGGTCATATCCGCGTGCTTCTGCTCCACCACTTTTTGCAAGTACAGTTGTGATAGCAGCTGTAAGAGTTGTTTTACCATGGTCAACGTGACCAATTGTTCCAACGTTAACGTGTGGTTTTGAACGATCGAATTTTGCTTTACCCATTAGGATATTCCTCCTTGAAATTATAAATTTTATTTTAGAATTATGACACTACGAAACAAGGTAATACCTTGTTCCGCAGCTTACATAAGTAGTTATACTTTAATAGAAGATGAAAATCAATTATTCACCTTTATTTTTTTTAACAATTTCCTCAGCGATGCTCTTCGGTACTTCTTCATAGTGATCGAAGTGCATAGAGAACGTTCCTCTTCCTTGAGTGTTAGAACGTAGAGATGTTGCATATCCGAACATTTCAGATAGTGGAACCATCGCTTTAACCATTTGTGTGTTTCCGCGAGCTTCCATACCTTCTACACGGCCACGGCGTGATGTAACGTCACCCATGATATCTCCCATGTATTCTTCTGGAATAACAACTTCTACTTTCATAATCGGCTCAAGAATAACTGGTTTACATTTAGATGCTGCATTTTTAAGTGCCATAGATGCAGCGATTTTAAATGCCATTTCGTTGGAGTCAACGTCATGGTAAGATCCGTCAAATAGTTTTGCTTTAATATCAACAAGTGGATATCCTGCGATAACACCGCGATCAAGTGAGTCTACTAGACCCGCTTGAACAGCAGGGATGTATTCACGAGGAACAACACCACCGACGATAGCATTTACAAATTCGAATCCTTTTCCTTCTTCATTTGGAGAGAACTCAATCCAAACGTGCCCGAATTGTCCACGACCACCAGATTGGCGAACGAATTTCCCTTCAACTTGCGCAGATCCACGGAACGTTTCACGGTACGCTACTTGAGGAGCCCCTACGTTTGCTTCTACTTTAAACTCGCGACGCATACGGTCTACAAGGATATCTAGGTGAAGCTCACCCATACCTGCAATAATCGTTTGACCAGTTTCCGGGTCAGTATGTGCACGGAATGTTGGATCTTCATCTTGAAGTTTTTGTAGAGCTTGACCCATTTTGTCTTGGTCAGCTTTTGATTTTGGTTCAACTGAAAGTGAGATAACTGGCTCAGGGAAGACCATAGACTCAAGAATAACTTGGTCTTTGTCATCACATAATGTGTCACCAGTTGTAGTATCTTTCAAACCTACTGCAGCAGCGATGTCACCAGCATGTACTACTGAGATTTCTTCACGGCTGTTTGCATGCATTTGTAAGATACGACCAACACGTTCACGTTTACCTTTTGTTGAGTTGATTACGTAAGAACCAGATTGCAATGTACCAGAGTATACGCGGAAGAATGTAAGTTTCCCTACATAAGGATCCGTCATAACTTTAAATGCAAGTGCAGAGAATGGTTCCGTATCATCAGCATGACGCTCAACTTCTTCCTCTGAATCAGGAAGCGTACCTTTGATAGCAGGAACATCAAGAGGAGATGGTAAGTAATCAACTACTGCATTTAGCATTAATTGAACACCTTTGTGTTTGAATGCAGTACCACAAACTACAGGGTAGAATTCAACACTAAGTGTCGCTTTACGGATTGCAGCTTTAAGTTCAGCTACTGAGATTTCTTCTCCGCCTAAGTACTTCTCCATTAGATCTTCATCAAGTTCAGCTACCGCTTCAATTAATTTCTCACGGTGTTCTTGAGCTAATTCAAGATGTTCTTCAGGGATTTCACCTTCAGAGATTTCAGTACCTTGGTCATTGCCATAGAAAGTAGCTTTCATTTCTACTAAGTCAATGATAGCTGTGAAATGATCTTCAGCGCCCACAGGAATTTGGATTGCGTGCGCGTTCGCTTGAAGGCGATCATGTAAAGTTCCTACAGAATATAGGAAATCCGCACCTGTTTTGTCCATTTTGTTTACGAACACGATACGTGGTACACCGTATGTCGTAGCTTGGCGCCAAACAGTTTCTGTTTGTGGCTCAACACCTGATTGTGCATCAAGTACAGCTACAGCTCCATCAAGTACACGTAGGGAACGCTCAACTTCTACAGTGAAGTCTACGTGTCCCGGTGTATCAATGATATTTACGCGGTTTCCATTCCATTGTGCTGTTGTAGCCGCAGATGTAATTGTAATACCACGCTCTTGCTCTTGTTCCATCCAGTCCATTTGTGATGCGCCTTCGTGCGTTTCACCAATTTTATGGATTTTACCAGTGTAAAAAAGAATACGTTCGGTTGTCGTCGTTTTACCAGCATCGATGTGAGCCATGATACCGATATTACGCGTATTTGCTAAGGAGAACTCTCTTGCCATCTTGGTCTTTCTCCTTCCTTTTTATGAGAATGTTTTTATATAATACAATCTTACCAACGATAATGAGCAAACGCTTTGTTAGCTTCTGCCATTTTGTGTGTATCTTCACGTTTCTTAACAGCTGCTCCAGTGTTGTTTGCAGCATCCATGATTTCGTAAGCTAAACGCTCTTCCATCGTTTTTTCTCCACGAGAACGAGAATAGTTTACTAACCAACGAAGACCAAGAGTTGAACGTCGATCTGGACGCACCTCAACTGGTACTTGGTAGTTGGCACCACCCACACGGCGTGCTTTTACTTCTAGTACAGGCATGATGTTTTTAAGTGCTTGTTCAAACACTTCCATCGGGTTGTTGCCAGTACGTTCTTGGATTGTATCAAATGCAGAATAAAGAATTTTTTGTGATTTACCTCTTTGTCCATCAACCATCAATTTGTTGATTAAACGAGTCACAAGTTTTGAATTATAAATTGGATCTGGTAATACGTCTCTTTTAGAAACAGGTCCTTTACGAGGCATTATGTTTCCTCCTTTCGGTGTAGTTCATATTTTGTTTTGGTTCTATTATTTTTTTGGTGCTTTTGGACGTTTTGTTCCGTATTTAGAACGACTTTGCATACGGTTATTCACTCCAGCTGTATCAAGCGCACCACGAACGATGTGATAACGTACCCCTGGTAAATCTTTTACACGACCTCCACGGATTAGTACCACGCTGTGTTCTTGTAGGTTATGTCCGATACCAGGAATGTAAGCTGTTACTTCGATACCATTCGTCAAACGTACACGCGCATATTTACGTAACGCTGAGTTTGGTTTTTTCGGTGTCATAGTTCCCACACGAGTACAAACACCGCGTTTTTGTGGAGAAGTTACGTTAGTTTGTGATTTTTTAAAGCTGTTATAGCCTTTGTTAAGTGCTGGTGATTTAGAGTTGTATTCTTTAGACTCGCGACCTTTACGCACTAATTGATTAATAGTAGGCATTAATTTGTCCTCCCTTCACTTTTCAGTTCTAGTACCACACATCCAGGTGGTTCATAAATGAGCAAAAACAAAGTTTTTGCAAAAAATAATTCCGCAAAAACAGTTTTACTTTTTAATGGCAACAGTAGCTGCTCCGACATCAATACCGCATGCTTTTCCAAGCATCCGCATCGAATCAACGTACGTGATTGGAACTTCTAATTCTCGAGCAGTCTCTGCAACACGAGCTGTCAGCAACAGATCAGCATCCTGTGCAATGATGACCTCTCGAATTAAATGCTGTTTGAGAGCTCTCAGGGTTTGTTTCGTTCCTATTATCACTGACTTTGCCTGTAGTACTTTTTCATAAGACATCTATCATATCCTCCAAAGTCACAGGGTATCATAGGAGCACATTTGCAATAATATCACTTATGATGTCTTTTTGTCAACTTATCTTTTAATAATAATTATATAATACCGACTCGTGATATGCATGACCTTTTAGCGAGTTTAAACTCCGTCTTGTAAAAGAGCAAGCACCTCACGAGCCAGTGTTTATATTATTACTCTACTGGGACGCTGTCTTCATTTGTATCTTCAACAATAACTGGGCTTGCCTTGCGGTAACGAAGCATTCCTGTTCCCGCTGGTACAAGTTTACCAATGATAACATTCTCTTTTAACCCAAGTAATTCATCGCGTTTTCCTTTTATCGCTGCATCTGTTAAAACTCTAGTCGTTTCTTGGAATGATGCCGCCGATAAGAAGGAATCTGTTTCTAGTGATGCTTTTGTTATACCGAGCAGTACTGGTCGTCCAGTAGCTGGGTTCTTGCCACTAAGAAGTGCGTCTGTATTCGCTTGAGTAAACTGATGCACATCAAGTAACGTTCCTGGAAGAACATCCGTTTCACCTGCATCAAGCACGCGGACTTTCCGAAGCATTTGTCTAACCATAACCTCGATATGTTTGTCCCCGATTTCTACCCCTTGCATACGGTATACATTCTGTACTTCGCTTAACAAGTACTCTTGAACTGCAAGTACGTCCGTAACTTTAAGTAACTCTTTCGGATCAATTGATCCTTCTGTTAATTCTTCTCCACGCTGTACATATGAATCTACGGACACTTTTAATCGTGCAGAGTATGGCGCGGTAAACGTGCGAGACTCAACAGCACCTTGGACCACAATCTCTTGTTGCTTGTCACGTATTTCATTAATTGAAACAACAGTACCTTCAATTTCTGTAATAAGCGCTTGTCCTTTAGGGTTCCTTGCTTCAAAGATTTCTTGGATACGAGGTAGACCTTGGGTGATATCATCACCGGCAACTCCACCTGTATGGAATGTACGCATTGTTAACTGTGTACCAGGCTCTCCGATAGATTGTGCAGCAATAATTCCGACTGCTTCTCCAACTTCAACTTCCTGCCCTGTTGCAAGATTGCGTCCATAACATTTTTTACATACACCATGACTGGTGTTACATGTAAATGCAGAACGAATCCATACTTCCTCGATACTGCTATCTTCAATATACTTAGCAAGGTCTTCAGTGATTAGCCCATTTTCATGAACAATAACTTCTTTCGTTTCAGGATGTCTAATTGCTCTTCTAGCATGACGACCAATCAAACGTTCTTCTAATGTCTCTATAATCTCTGTACCATTTTTCAGAGCTGAAACCTTCAATCCACGGTCAGTTCCACAATCGTCATCACGAACAATAACATCTTGTGCAACGTCTACGAGACGACGAGTAAGGTATCCGGAATCGGCTGTTTTAAGTGCTGTATCAGCAAGACCTTTACGAGCACCGTGAGTAGAGATAAAGTACTCTAATACCGTTAAACCTTCACGGAAACTTGATTTAATTGGCAACTCGATAATACGTCCAGCCGGATTGGCCATCAATCCCCGCATACCCGCTAACTGAGTAAAGTTAGATGCGTTACCACGCGCTCCAGAATCACTCATCATAAAGATTGGGTTGCTACGGTCTAATGAATTCATTAGTTTAGATTGAATCGTATCTTTAGCCGCACTCCAAATTGAAATAACACGATCATAGCGCTCGTCTTCCGTTATGAGACCACGTCTAAATTGTTTCAACACATTATCCACTTTTTGTTGTGCTTCTTCGATGATTTCCTGTTTTTCACCCAAAACTACGATATCAGAAACACCAACAGTGATTCCGGCTTTTGTAGAATGTTTGAATCCAAGGTTTTTCATCCGATCAAGCATTTTTGACGTTTCGGTAATTTTGAAACGTTTAAATACTTCTGCGATAATGTTCCCAAGAATTTTCTTCTTGAATGGATCAATTAATGGTTGTGCTTGAATAAGTTCTTTAATGTTTGCCCCTTTTTCGACAAAATACTTCTCAGGAGTTTTCACTTCTAAATTATATCCTGTAGGTTCATTGATGTAAGGGAATGATTTAGGTAAAATCTCATTAAAAATCATTTTACCAACAGTTGTTAATAAGAGCTGATTATTTTGTTGTTCAGTAAATGTTTCGTTATTTAGGGATCCTGCATGAACAGCAACACGCGAGTGCAAGTGTACATAGCCATTTTGATAAGCTAGCAAAGCTTCGCTTGTATCTTTAAAAATCATTCCTTCGCCAATGATTCCAGCTCTTTCTAAAGTTAAGTAATAGTTACCTAATACCATATCCTGTGAAGGAGTAACAACTGGTTTTCCATCTTTCGGGTTTAGAATGTTTTGCGCAGCCAGCATTAGCAATCTTGCTTCAGCTTGTGCTTCAGATGATAATGGAACGTGTACAGCCATTTGGTCACCGTCAAAGTCAGCATTGTATGCAGTACATACAAGCGGGTGAAGACGGATTGCCCGGCCCTCAACAAGTGTCGGTTCAAATGCTTGAATACCAAGTCTGTGAAGTGTAGGTGCACGGTTCAGTAATACCGGATGCTCCTTAATGACAGCTTCAAGTACGTCCCAAATCTCTGGAGACAACCGTTCAATCTTACGTTTAGCTGATTTAATGTTGTGTGCTAACCCTTTTTGAACGAGTTCTTTCATAACAAATGGTTTGAATAGTTCAATTGCCATTTCTTTCGGAAGTCCGCATTGATACATTTTCAAGTTCGGTCCAACAACAATTACTGATCGACCAGAATAGTCAACGCGCTTACCAAGTAGATTTTGGCGGAAACGCCCTTGCTTCCCTTTAAGCATATGAGAAAGTGATTTCAATGGGCGGTTACCAGGTCCTGTTACTGGACGGCCGCGACGACCATTATCAATCAAAGCATCTACTGCTTCTTGAAGCATACGTTTTTCGTTTTGAACGATGATGCTCGGAGCACCAAGATCCAATAAACGTTTCAAACGATTGTTACGGTTTATTACTCGGCGATACAAATCATTCAAGTCAGAAGTCGCAAAACGACCACCGTCTAATTGCACCATAGGACGAAGTTCCGGTGGAATAACAGGAAGTACATCAAGAATCATCCAAGAAGGTTCGTTTCCAGAATTACGGAAAGCCTCCAACACTTCAAGACGCTTAATTGCTCGAGTTCTACGTTGTCCTTGAGCTGTTTTTAGTTCTTCTTTTAAAGCTTCTGTTTCTTTTTCTGTATCAATGTCTTGTAGTAATTTTTTTATTGCTTCCGCACCCATACCAGCTTGGAATTTTTTTCCGTACTTTTCGCGGTATGCACGATATTCTTTTTCAGAAAGAAGCTGTTTCTTTTCTAACGTTGTATCACCTGTCTCAGTGACAACGTAGGATGCAAAATAAATCACTTCTTCCAAAGCGCGTGGAGACATATCTAATACAAGTCCCATTCGGCTTGGAATACCCTTGAAATACCAAATGTGAGATACAGGTGCAGCAAGCTCAATATGCCCCATACGCTCACGGCGAACCTTCGCACGTGTAACTTCTACACCGCAGCGATCACAAACGACACCTTTATAACGAACACGTTTGTATTTACCACAATGACATTCCCAGTCCTTTTGTGGTCCGAAAATTCTTTCGCAGAACAAACCGTCCTTCTCAGGCTTTAATGTACGATAGTTAATTGTTTCTGGTTTTTTTACTTCGCCATGTGACCAAGAACGAATCTTATCTGGTGAAGCAAGACCAATTTTCATATATTCAAAATTATTTACATCTATCAAGGGGCCTACCTCCCTTTTGATCTCCAAGTTTTACCCAAATTGCTTAAATTGTTCTTTCATACTATCAGGCGCCACTTTCCCTTAGAATGACCGACCTAATTAATTGAACTCCAACAGGCAGCATGGTTCGATTAGTTGAAGAGCCAATACTGCCTAGTCAGAGTGGTAAAAAAACTATTTATTCAAAGTGTTAATCCGTTGTGATGGCATTTGTCTTCGTGCCAGCATCTGAGGCAACCATTTCTTTACCTTCTTTATCGATGTTCAAGGAGTCAGAATGATTTACATCATCTTCATCTTCCAAATCACGCATTTCAACTTCGCGGTCTTGCGCATTCATGATTTTGACATCCAATCCTAAGCTTTGAAGCTCCTTAATCAATACTTTGAATGATTCAGGAACACCCGGCTCCGGTACATTTTCGCCCTTCACAATCGCTTCATATGTTTTCACACGACCAACGACATCATCGGACTTAACAGTAAGAATTTCTTGCAAGGTGTATGCAGCACCATATGCTTCAAGTGCCCATACCTCCATTTCACCGAAACGCTGTCCACCGAATTGCGCTTTACCACCAAGTGGTTGCTGCGTAACGAGTGAGTAAGGTCCTGTTGATCGCGCATGAAGCTTATCATCAACCATATGAGCAAGTTTGATCATATACATAATACCTACTGATACGCGGTTATCGAATGGTTCACCTGAGCGTCCATCATATAAGACTGTTTTCGCATCACTTGCCATTCCAGCTTCAGCAATTGTTGCCCAAACATCTTCCTCTGTTGCTCCATCGAAAACCGGAGAAGCAACATGAATATCAAGGGCCCTGGCTGCCATTCCTAAATGCAATTCCAATACCTGCCCAATGTTCATACGAGATGGTACACCTAATGGGTTTAACATAATGTCAACCGGTGTGCCGTCCGGTAAATATGGCATATCTTCTTCCGGAAGAAGGCGAGAGATAACCCCTTTATTACCATGACGACCTGCCATTTTGTCACCTTCGTGAATTTTACGTTTTTGAACAATATATACACGTGCAAGTTGGTTTACGCCTGGTGGAAGTTCATCTCCATCTTCTCTGTTAAACACTTTAACGTCATGTACGATTCCGCCACCGCCATGTGGTACACGAAGGGACGTATCACGTACTTCACGTGCTTTTTCACCAAAGATAGCGTGTAAAAGACGTTCTTCAGCTGTAAGTTCCGTTACACCTTTTGGCGTTACTTTACCCACTAGTAAGTCTCCGTCTTTAACTTCAGCGCCGATGCGGATTATGCCACGTTCGTCAAGGTTACGAAGTGCATCTTCCCCAACGTTTGGAATATCCCGAGTAATTTCTTCAGGTCCAAGCTTTGTGTCTCGTGATTCTGACTCATACTCTTCAATGTGAATCGATGTATAGACATCATCTTTTACAAGACGTTCACTCATAATAATAGCATCTTCATAGTTATAACCATCCCATGTCATAAATGCCACAAGGACGTTACGACCTAGAGCAAGCTCACCTGATTCCATTGACGGACCATCAGCTAAGATTTCCCCTTTGACCACTTTGTCCCCTACGCTTACGATTGGGCGTTGGTTATAGCACGTTCCTTGGTTAGAACGGATAAATTTCAAAAGACGGTATTTATCAAGATTTCCTTTTACCTCTTGTCCATCCACAACACTTACTCGTCGAACCCAGACTTCACGAGATTCAACATGCTCAACGATTCCTTCGTGCTTACAAATCACAGCTGCTCCAGAATCTTTAGCAGATACATATTCCATACCTGTTCCGACACGTGGTGCTTCTGGTTGTAATAACGGCACTGCTTGACGTTGCATGTTTGCTCCCATTAGGGCACGGTTAGAGTCATCATTCTCCAAGAAAGGAATACAAGCTGTCGCCGCTGATACAACCTGTTTCGGGGAAACATCCATATAGTCAACGCGGTCGCGTGGTACTACGGTGTTCTCACCGCGGAAACGGGCTACGATTTGATCGTCTATAAATGACCCATCGTCATCTAAGCGAGTGTTTGCTTGCGCCGTTACATAGTTATCCTCTTCATCTGCTGTCAAATAGTCAATGCGATTTGTAACTTTTCCTGTTTCAGGATCCACACGACGGAATGGCGTTTCGATAAATCCATATGGATTCACCTTCGCATAGCTAGATAATGAGTTGATCAGTCCAATGTTTGGACCCTCTGGTGTTTCAATTGGACACATACGACCATAGTGAGAATAATGAACGTCACGCACTTCAAAACCGGCACGTTCACGTGTTAAACCGCCTGGTCCTAATGCAGAAAGACGGCGTTTATGCGTCAATTCTCCTAATGGATTTGTTTGGTCCATGAATTGTGATAATTGAGAACTTCCGAAGAATTCTTTGATAGAAGCAATCACCGGGCGAATATTAATTAATTGCTGCGGTGTAATGGTATTCGTGTCTTGAATAGACATTCTTTCACGAACAACTCGCTCCATCCTTGATAATCCAATTCGGAATTGATTTTGTAATAATTCGCCCACTGAACGAAGACGGCGATTACCAAGGTGATCGATATCATCTGTAATCCCTACCCCATGAAGTAAATTAAAGAAGTAGCTAATAGAAGATAAAATGTCGGCAGGTGTAATGTTTTTCACACGGTCCGTTACATTTGCATTCCCGGTTACGTTGATGATTTTCTCGCCTTCTGTATCATTTGGAGCATATATCTTAATTGGTTGAAGCAAAATCTCATCTTCTACCACACCGCCTACTGGCTGATATGTGCGATTGCCAATTCCTTCATCAAGATGAGGAAGGATGCGGTCTAAAATGCGTCGGTCTAGAAGTGTGCCCTTTTCAACAATAATCTCACCAGTTTCCGGATCAACTAATGTCTCAGCGATACGTTGACCAAATAAACGGTTTTTAATATGCAGTTTTTTATTTAGTTTATAGCGTCCTACATTCGCTAAGTCATAACGCTTTGGATCAAAGAAACGTGAAACCAAAAGACTTTTCGCGTTTTCTACAGTCGGTGGTTCACCCGGGCGAAGACGTTCGTAAATCTCTAGTAATGCTTTTTCTACGCTTTCGGTATTATCCTTTTCTAGCGTATTACGGATATACTCATTATCTCCAATAAGGTCAAGAATTTCTTGATCAGACCCAAACCCAAGAGCACGCATCAATACTGTAATTGGCAACTTCCGCGTACGGTCAATTCTGACATAAACTACGTCTTTTGCATCTGTCTCATACTCCAACCATGCACCTCGGTTAGGAATAACAGTAGCTGTAAAGCCGTATTTTCCGTTTTTATCCATTTTTCCATTGTAGTACACACTTGGTGAACGAACAAGTTGTGAAACGATAACGCGTTCTGCACCATTAATGACAAATGTACCTGTTTCAGTCATAAGAGGAAAATCACCCATGAATACATCTTGGTCTTTGACTTCCCCAGTTTCTTTATTTACAAGTCTGACTTTTACACGAAGTGGTGCTGAGTACGTTACATCACGTTCTTTCGATTCTTCTACCGAATATTTTGGATCTCCCAAACTGTAATCGATAAATTCAAGCGATAAATTGCCCGTAAAGTCCTCAATAGGAGAAATATCCTGGAACATCTCTCTTAATCCTTCATCAAGAAACCATTGATAAGAAGCGGTTTGAATTTCAATTAGGTTTGGTAATTCCAATACCTCACTGATTCTTGCATAACTTCTACGTTGGCGGTGTCGTCCATACTGAACTAGTTGACCTGTCAACCGATTCACCCCTTAAATCAAGCGTTATAAGGTTCCCTTTGCCTCTTGGAAAAAGTGTAATTCCATAGACAAAAAGAAAATGGTTTTTGTTTTAAAAACCACAATTTTTCATAAAACGAACTATTATTTATATATTTTTTCCAATTCAACCACTTTCTATACACCTTTAGTATAAAAATTGCATAGTTAAGGAATTATATATTTGCATTATACAATACTAACATAGCGGAAAAACTGAGTCAATTTTTTTTAGATACAAGTATATAATAACCCTTTTTCTTTACAGCCGTCTTAACATTCCCAAAAACCTGTTCCATCTTATCCATCGCAGACGGAGCACCTTGCTTTTTCTGAATGACAACCCATAACTCGCCGCCATCTTTCAATTTCGCATGACTTTTTTCTAAAATGCCGTGAACGACTGTTTTCCCCGCGCGGATAGGCGGGTTAGTCAGTATTGCTGCAAATTGATCGAATTCAACACTGTCCAATTGATCACTTTCATAAATATTCACATTTGCAATTCCATTTGATTTCGCATTATCTTTTGCAAGATCCACTGCACGACTATTAATATCTATCAATTCTATCGTTCTTTCAGGGAAAGATGCAGCAATGGAAAGCCCAATCGGACCATATCCACAACCCACATCTAAAATACTTCCCTTAATCTCTTCTTCAAGAGTAAAAGTTTCAATTAATAAGCGCGATCCGAAATCAATGTCTTTTTTTGAGAACACTCCATTGTCACTTTTGAAGCGAAACGAGCGTCCTCTTAGAGTGTAGTCCCAAAATTTCGGATTGCTTTCAACATCCGGTTTTTGTGAGTAGTAATGATCTGCCAGAGTCATCTCCTCCTATCAGAAAAGATTAATTGAAGAATTTCGAGAGAAGATTTGTGAAGATTAGAAGCTTACTGTTTACAATGGAATTTAAGCATACCGCTTACGATTTCAAAAGTAAGAGAAAAAAAGCCCGCCATAATAGCGAGCTTTTTAACAAGAAAGATTACTTAACTTCAACGCCAGCTCCAACTTCTTCAAGTTTAGCTTTGAATTCTTCAGCTTCTTCTTTAGATACGCCTTCTTTGACTGCTTTAGGAGTGTTATCAACAACTTCTTTCGCTTCTTTAAGACCAAGTCCTGTGATTTCACGAACAGCTTTGATAACTTTGATTTTTTGGTCGCCTGCAGAAGTAAGAATAACATCAAACTCAGTTTGTTCTTCAACAGCAGCGCCACCAGCAGCAGCAGCAGCTACAGGAGCAGCAGCAGTTACGCCAAATTCTTCTTCGATTGCTTTAACTAGGTCGTTTAGTTCTAAAACAGTCATAGTTTTAACTGCTTCAATGATTTGATCTTTAGTCATTGTATATTTCCTCCTAGGGTTTTGTTTTAGTTTTTGTTACCAAGGGCTAAGTGTTAACTTACGCTCCTTGTTCTTCTTTTTGATCTGCCACAGCTTTTGTAGCAAGAGCAAGATTGCGAATAGGTGCTTGTAGCACGCTGAGTAGCATTGAAAGTAGACCTTCGCGTGATGGAAGTTCTGCAAGAGCTTTAATTTCTTCAGCCGTTGCAACGTTTCCTTCAATAACTCCAGCTTTAATTTCTAATGCTTCATGTTTTTTCGCGAAATCGTTAAGGATTTTCGCAGGAGCAATAACATCTTCAGTTGAGAATGCAATTGCGTTCGGGCCAGTCAATGATTCATTTAAAGCAACTAATTCAGCAGCTTCAACAGCACGGCGAGTCATAGAGTTTTTGTAAACCTTGAACTCAACGCCTGCTTCACGAAGTTGTTTACGAAGTTCTGTTAACTCTGAAACAGATAATCCGCGGTAGTCAACAACAACAGTTGATTGGCTAGCTTTGAATTTCTCAGTAATCTCATTAACAATTTGAACCTTTTGTTCGATAATGGCGCTCATCCTTACACCTCCTATTAGATTTGCTTGAAAACATTTATACCGGTCAAAGATAAAGCCTCCACATCTTGCAGACGAGGAGGCAGTAATTTGAAAGTCATAGTCATGGACTATTTTATCGAATTACCTCGGCAGGAAATTAAGCTCAAGTTTTGAGCACCTACTGTCTACGGTACAAATGATATTCTTTTATAATAACAAAACAGATTATAGCAATAATCGTTTCATATTGTCAAATGTTAATTTTTTACACTGAATGAAGAAGGATCAACCTTAACACCAGGGCCCATTGTAGTCGTTACAGAAACATTCTTCATGTAAGTCCCTTTAGCTGCCGCAGGTTTTACTTTCATTAACGTATCATAGATCGTTGTAAAGTTTTCAACCAATTTGTTGTCTTCGAAAGAAGCTTTACCAATTGGAGCGTGAATAATACCGGTTTTGTCAACGCGGTATTCAACTTTACCAGCTTTGATTTCATTAACTGCTTTCGTTACGTCAAATGTAACTGTACCAGTTTTCGGGTTCGGCATTAGACCTTTTGGTCCTAATACTCGTCCTAATTTACCAACTTCACCCATCATATCTGGAGTAGCAACGATCACATCAAATTCAAACCAACCTTGTTGGATTTTGTTGATGTATTCTGAATCTCCAACATAATCAGCGCCTGCTGCTTCAGCTTCTTTAACTTTTTCGCCTTTAGCAAAAACTAATACACGTTGAGTTTTACCAGTTCCGTTTGGAAGCACAACTGCTCCACGGATTTGTTGATCAGCTTTCTTAGGGTCAACGCCCAAACGGAAAGCAACTTCAACTGTTGCATCAAATTTTACAAAGCTAGTTTTTTTAGCAAGTTCTACAGCTTCTGTTACTGAATATGCTTTAGTACGGTCAATTAATTGTACCGCTTCAAGATATTTTTTACCTTTATTAGCCATGATATAAAATCCTCCTATATTGTGGTTTTAACGGAATAACCTCCCACGAATAAAGGTTGCGAGTATGAATCGCAACCCCGTAGAAACGAATAACTGTTTAGATGGGATTAATCTTCGATGACAATACCCATGCTGCGTGCTGTACCTTCAACCATACGCATTGCAGACTCAACGTTTGCTGCGTTTAGATCAGGCATTTTTGTTTCTGCAATCTCGCGTACTTTATCGCGTTTGACTGTAGCAACTTTATTACGGTTAGGTTCACCAGAACCAGACTCAATTCCAGCTGCAACTTTAAGCAATACTGCAGCGGGTGGAGTTTTTGTTACAAATGTAAATGAACGGTCTTCAAATACCGTGATTTCAACAGGAATAATTAGACCAGCTTGATCTGCTGTACGAGCGTTGAACTCCTTACAGAATCCCATGATGTTAACACCAGCTTGACCTAGTGCAGGACCAACCGGCGGTGCCGGATTCGCTTTCCCAGCAGGAATTTGCAATTTAACCATTTTAATTACTTTTTTAGCCACGAGACACACCTCCTTATAAGTCTAAGTCCGTGATGTGGTAATAGGGGTATACCCTCCCACTCATCTTAAATTCTTTAATTAAATAAAGAATGTTATATCATTTAGGTCTCATAATAGAAACATACTGACCTTTGAAATTTTACCACTTTCCAACATTGATTTCAAGTTTTTTCAGATTATATTTTTTCCACCTGATTAAAATCGAGTTCAACAGGGGTATCTCTACCGAACATATTGACAAGCACTCGCACTTTACTTTTGTCCTTATCCAATTCTTCGATAACTCCCGAAAAATCGGAGAAAGGACCTTCCTTAACCGTTACAGTGTCACCTATTTCGAAATCTACTTCGATTCGCTGTTCATTAACACCCATGCGTTTAAGAACGACTTCAATTTCTTCAGGCAGTAAAGCAGTTGGTTTTGAACCAGCCCCAGAAGAACCTACAAATCCTGTTACTCCAGGTGTATTACGAACTACATACCAAGAATCATCCGTCATAATAATTTCAACTAGTACATATCCTGGAAATACCTTCTTTTTTATGACCTTTGTCTTACCATCTTTAATTTCTGTTTCTTCCTCTTCAGGAACAACGACGCGGAAAATCTTATCTTGCATCGCCATTGTCTCGACACGCTTCTCAAGATTCGCTTTTACTTTATTCTCATATCCTGAGTATGTGTGTACAACATACCAATTTTTCTCCATATCATTAGGACTAAATCGCCCTTCCCTCCCCATAACTTTTTTTGACACCATTTTCACAAAAACCCAAGAAGCCGTCACTGACTTCTGGAGACATTACTTTTTAAGAAAAGCGCAAGCGCCTTGTTTCACCCGAAAGCGAGTATGTGTCAAATAAGCTGCATGGAAAGAATCATTTTCAGTCCATCCATTTACTTGTCTATTGACTATCGAGGTAAGTTCACTTTCACTAAGCATCAAAACCCTTAGGAAAACCTATACTTTCTTAATCTTAAAAAAGACAAATTAAAAAACCCGTTTCCGGGCTTTTTGCTGTTGTTTATCATTCTAGCACTATTATAGCTTATTTTCGAATCTCTTATTCAATAACAAGGCGAATTAGTTCAGATATACCTAAATCTACTACAGCAAAGAACACTGCCATAACGACAACAGTTGAAAGCACAACAACCGTATATCTTGTAAGCTCTTTTCTTTTAGGCCAGCTTACTTTTCTCATCTCACTAGCAACACCGCGAAAAAATTCGGTTATGCGATTCATGAATGTAACCTCCAACCAATTAGATAGCTTCTGTCAATCTATTTAAACAGTTACTTTGTTTCTTTATGCATGGTATGGGCATTGCAAGTACTACAAAATTTCTTAATTTCCAGACGCTCAACACTTGCTGTTTTATTGCTTTCAGAAGAGTAATTTCTTGAACCACAATCCGTACAAGCGAGGATTAACTTTTTTCTCATCATTTCCACACCTATCTATCTCTACATCGTTAAAACTTTATCACGGCTGTCACTTATTGTCAACAAACAATAAGCCTAAATACCGCATGGATACAAGGAATTATAGGGTAATCTCTCTCACTTCCAAATACCGTTCAAGTTTTCTCTTGACTCGTTGAAGAGCATTATCAATTGACTTTACGTGTCGGTTTAATTCCTCTGAAATTTCCTGATAAGATTGTCCATCAAGATAAAGTGCAAGAACCTTTCTTTCTAAATCACTCAATAATTCCGCCATTTTTAATTCGATGTCGTCAAATTCCTCCTGATTTATAAACAGTTCTTCGGGATTTAAAACTTTCGCTCCAGAAATAACGTCCATAAGCGTGCGATCTGATTCTTCATCATAGATAGGCTTGTCCAAAGAAACATATGAGTTTAAGGGGATGTGTTTTTGTCTTGTTGCTGTTTTAATCGCTGTAATGATTTGTCTTGTAATACAAAGCTCTGCAAATGCTTTAAATGATGACAGTTTATCTCCTTTGAAATCACGAATTGCCTTATATAAACCTATCATACCTTCTTGTACAATATCTTCTTTATCAGCACCGATTAAAAAATAGGTTCTAGCTTTAGCTCTTACAAAGTTACGGTATTTTTGGATTAGATAATCCAAAGCCTCACTGTCTCCTTTATGCACATGATCCACAAGCACGTCATCATCAAACTGGCCATAATCCTCATTCACTTTTATTCCGAAGTTGGATCCCACATTTTATCCCCCTGACCGTACACATAGTTAGCAATATTATACAGTAGGTGAAAATTACTCGTCAACAGCTCAAAACTTCCCCCGACGCCATTTTTCAAAAATTTCTGCCACTTCATCTGTTAAATCAATCTTGGAATTTTGTTTGAATTTTGTCGTTTTGTCAAGATTTTTGTCAATTTCAATTTCTATATGTTTCATTTCTATTAATAGCTCACGTGCAGATTTCCGTAAAGCTCCTTGCCCAAAAACCACCCATTGTTCAGTAAAATCAGAGGTTGCCACATAAATCTGCGTTTTAATATTATTTAAAAGGCTAGCCATTTTTTCAATCCGTTCATCCGCGGATTCATTTTCTCTTGTAAAAATAATTTCCACCTTAAAATTTTTATATTTACGCTCAATTCCCTGAACAAAATGGGCATCAAACACGACTATGACTCTGTAACCTGAAAAAGCTTGATATTCTGCCATCTTCTCAATCAAGCGATCACGCGCTTCTGATAAATTGTGTTCCTTTAATTCTCTTAGTTCCGGCCAAGCTCCAATAATGTTATAACCGTCTACCAACAGAATATTCATTACCTATTCCCCTAAAGGATTTCTTTTTCGATAAACCTCATACATCAACAACCCTGCTGCAACAGATGCATTCAAAGAAGTTACCTTTCCGATCATTGGCATACGAATAAGGAAATCACATTTATCTTTAATGAGGCGGCCCATTCCCTTTCCTTCACTGCCGATTACAAGACCTATCGGCATCTTACCGTCCATGTTTCGGTAATCATCTTTGCCCAACGCATCGGTACCAACAATCCAGACCCCGCGTTCTTTCAATTCATCAATCGTTCTAGACATATTTGTAACTCTGGCAACAGGGATGTATTCGATGGCTCCTGTTGATGATTTTGCTACAGTTGCAGTTAAACCCACGGCTCTACGTTTCGGAATAATAATTCCATGAGCTCCTACTGCATCAGCTGTACGCATGATCGATCCAAGATTATGAGGATCTTCAATTTCATCTAATAATATAAAAAGGGGAGCTTCATCACGAGACTCTGCCACAGCAAATAGATCATCCAATTCTGCATATGTATACGCAGCTACTTGGGCAACAACCCCTTGATGAATGCCTTCTGTCATTTGATCAATCTTTTTCTTCGGGACAAAATTAACGAATATATTCCGCTCTTTTGCTAGTGCAATAATTTGCTGCATTGTACCTTTTTGCGAACCTTCAGCAATCCATATTTTATTCATATCACGCTCAGACCGCAATGCTTCAAGTACAGGATTCTTTCCAATAATATATTCCTCACTCATAAACTCATCTCCCTTTTTCTTCTTCAATAAATTGTATCGATTGATCGATAAGAACTTCTAATCTTTCATTGTTCCCTGACAAGTATACATAGCCCATTAAAGCTTCAAAAGCTGTGCCATATCGATAAGTTTGAACATCTGTATTCTTAGGCACACTACCTGATTTAGCATTCCGTCCGCGCCTTACCACAGCTCGTTCTTCCTCTGTTAATTGATTGTTTTCGATAAAGAAATGAATGATTTTGCTTTGTGCTTTTGCTGATACGAAAGAAGTTGCTTCTTTATGAAGCAAATTCGGCTTCACTGCACCTTTTTTCAGAAGATGATGCCGTATATACGTTTCATATATGGCATCACCCATGTAAGCAAGAGCAAGGCTGTTCACCATTTTTTCATCGACTTTCTTTTCATATTGCATATTGCTTATCCTCTTTTCCATCTTGTACCTTGAGGTGTATCTTCGAGAATAATATTTACATTTTTTAACCGGTCACGAATGTCATCTGAAAGCTTAAAGTTCCTGTCTTTACGTGCTTGAATGCGCTGCTGAATCAACGCTTCAATTTCTTCATCCAACAAAGCTTCTTCTTCTAGAGTCAAACCAAGAACGGACGTTAACGTTTTAAACTCTTTGATGAATTTCTCAATCACATTCTGATCTGTATTCTTTTCCATCAGATAGTAATTGGCTTGCTTGGAAAGTTCAAACAAGACAGAGATTGCATTAGCTGTATTAAAATCATCGTCCATTTCACGGGTGAATTCATCATGTAAGTCCGTAATTTTCTTCAACCATAAGCCGTCGTTATCCGTTAATCCCGTGCTTGAATCTAAACGATGCTTTAAGTTTTGCAAAGATGTTTTCAAACGGTCAAATGCCGCTTTTGTCTTCTCAAGTACTTCTTCGCTATAATTGATTGGGTGGCGATAATGAACAGATAACATGAAAAATCTCAATACTTGTGGATCATGATGCTGAATAATGTCATGTACAAGAACAAAATTCCCTAGAGATTTCGACATTTTTTCATTATCTATATTTATATAGCCATTATGCATCCAGTACTTCGCAAATGTTTTCCCTGTCAATGCTTCTGATTGGGCAATTTCATTTTCATGGTGTGGGAATGTTAGATCTTGCCCACCTGCATGAATATCAATTGTATCACCGAGGTATTTCTTCGCCATTGCGGAACATTCAATATGCCAACCCGGACGGCCATTTCCCCATGGAGACTCCCAAGAAATTTCGCCTTCCTTTGCTGTTTTCCACAAGGCAAAGTCTAGAGCGTCCTGTTTTCTATCCCCCACTTCAATTCTTGAGCCAATGCGCAGTTCATCAATGGACTGATGTGAAAGCTTGCCATACGAGTCGAATTTACGAGTACGGAAATAGACATCCCCTTCAGATTCATATGCATATCCTTTTTCAATCAATGCAGAAACAAAGTCAATAATCGTATCCATATTCTCCATTACAGTCGGATGTTTATCTGCCTTTTTGCAGCCTAACGCTGAGACATCTTCAAAATAGGCGTTAATAAATCGTTCTGCAATCGTCGGAACATCTTCCCCTAATTCCTTTGCAGCTTTAATTAATTTATCATCTACGTCTGTGAAATTTGAAACAAAGTTCACATCGTAACCGCTAAACTTAAGATAATTGCGAACAGTATCAAATACGATGGCAGGGCGAGCGTTGCCAATATGAATATAGTTGTATACGGTAGGTCCGCAAACGTACATCTTAACCTTACCTTCTTCTAATGGAATAAATTCTTCCTTCTGCCGGGTTACAGTATTATAAATTTTAATAGTCATATTCTTTTCTCCTTTCTTCCTTCAACACATACAATTCCGCTTTCATATCCAACAGTTCCTTTTCCAATTCTATAATGCGGTCTGCAATAGGGTCAGGAAGGTCTGTATGGTTTAAATCTTTACTTATTCTTACCCCATCCTGAATGACGACTTTTCCTGGAATACCAACAACAGTCGAATTCGGAGGAACTTCTTTCAATACAACTGAACCTGCGCCGATTTTGGAGTTTTCTCCAATTTCAATGGATCCCAAAACCTTAGCACCTGTAGCAATTAATACATTATCTTTAATCGTGGGATGCCTTTTTCCTTTTTCTTTTCCTGTTCCTCCAAGTGTAACACCTTGGAATACAGATACATTATCTCCAATTTCACAAGTTTCACCAATCACGATCCCCATTCCATGATCAATAAAAAAACGATTCCCAATTTGCGCACCTGGATGAATTTCAACACCAGTAAAAAAGCGGCTAATTTGTGAAATAGTTCTTGCAATGAAAAAGAATTTACGTTTATAAAAGGCATGGGCCAGTCGATGACTCCAAATCGCATGCAATCCAGCATATGTCAAAATAACTTCTAGATAACTACGTGCAGCAGGATCCTGGTCAAATATGACCTCTAAATCTTCCTTGAATAGTTTAAACACCGTTGTTACCTCCTATATATCCCTTCTATTCTTTTCTATTTAGCATGATGTAATGGATCAGTGTGATCTTTTCTAGCTACCTGTGAACTTGCTAAACATTCTCCACATGAACAATGTTTCGGTTTACTCAATAAAAAAACGCCTCTGTCCAATAGACAGAGACGCTTTGTCAGCGCGGTTCCACTCTGTTTGAAATGTTCAGCGAATCGCTTCCGTTTCCAACTTATTTCCCGATAACGGAGGAAATTCCGCCTTTGCCTACTATTAGTTAGTTCAACAAAGGGCTCCAGGGTGCATTTCAGGAAATGAGGGGCTTAAACCACTTTCAGCAGGTTATGGTTCTCTCTTTCAAGCATCATTTTCTTACTTCTCCCTATCTACGCGTTTCTTAGCTAATAATTATCTAATACTATATTACATTTCCAACAAATTGTTAACTTAAAATGCTCTCTACACGCTGTTTTATTTTTTCCTTCCCTAAAAGCGCAATAGCTTTCGGTAGATCAGGTCCGTGTGTTTGCCCTGTAACTGCTGCACGAATTGGCATAAAAAGTTTTTTTCCTTTTTGTCCTGTACTTTTTTGAACGGCTTTAATGGCCTTCTTAATTTCGTCAGCGGCAAACGTTTCAAGGGTATCGAGTTCTTGAAGGAATGCTTGCATAACCTCTGGCACTTGCTCTTCTGCAAGTACCTCTTTTGCTTCTACTTCAAAATCCAGTTCTTCCTTAAAGAATAGTTGTGATAGTTCAACGATTTCCGCACCAAAGCTCATTTGTTCTTGGTACAAATCAACTAATTGATAGACCCATTTAGCTTCTTCTTCACTTAGCTCAGCAGATACTTTCCCTGCTTTTACAAGATGAGGCAGTGATAAATCTACAGCACGGCTGACATCAAGTTGTTTCACATATTGATTGTTCATCCACGTTAGCTTCTGCGTGTCAAATAATGCCGGTGATTTCGACAGACGGTCTGCATCAAACATTTTGATAAACTCTTCTTTTGAAAAGATTTCTTCTTCACCACTCGGAGACCAACCCAATAATGTGATGAAATTGAATAACGCTTCTGGCAAATACCCTAATTCTTCATATTGCTCAATAAATTGAATAATTGATTCATCACGTTTACTTAATTTCTTGCGGCTCTCATTAACGATAAGGGTCATATGCCCAAATATAGGTGGCTCCCAACCAAATGCCTCATAAATCATCAATTGTTTTGGCGTGTTCGAAATATGATCATCGCCACGAAGTACATGTGAGATTTTCATCAAGTGATCATCTACTGCCACCGCAAAATTATATGTAGGAATCCCGTCTTTTTTCACAATAACAAAGTCGCCAATCCCTTCCGCTTCAAAGGACACGTCATCTTTAACCATATCTTTAAACGTGAAGACCTTGTCGGATGGAACTGCAAAGCGAATGCTAGGCTTTCTTCCCTCTGCTTCTAACTTACTCCGGTCTTCTTCTGTCAAATGACGGCATTTCCCTGAATATTTCGGGGTTTCATTACGAGCAAGCTGTTCCTCGCGCTCCGCTTCAATTTCTTCTTCGGTACAATAACATTTATATGCCAAGCCTTTTTCGAGTAGCTCTTCATACAAATCTTTGTAGATATCATTTCGCTCAGATTGACGGTAAGGTCCAAATTCTCCACCAATATCAACGCTTTCGTCCCACTCAATCCCTAGCCATTTTAAATATTGAAGCTGACTCTCTTCGCCACCTTCAATATTCCGCTTTTGATCTGTATCTTCAATCCGGATAATAAACTTCCCGCCTTGATTTCGTGCAAACAAATAATTAAACAAAGCCGTACGTGCGTTACCTATATGTAAATGCCCTGTTGGACTAGGTGCATATCTGACTCGAATGTCACTGCTCATATCTGACTCCTCCTAATGAATACATTCCATACGTCACTTCATAATCCCAGATTGGCCTAACCATGTGGGTTGTCTCGTTTTATTTTACCATCAATAGGTCAGTGAATAAAGTATCTCTTGGCGTTCACTTTGCTTTCACTAAGAGTACAGCAACTTGTGCAGCAATTCCTTCTCCACGACCAGTAAAACCAAGCTTTTCCGTTGTCGTTGCTTTCACATTGATTTGATCCACGGAAGCTTCCAGCAACTCAGCTACTTTTGCTTTTATTTTTTCATTATAGGGGGCCATTTTAGGACTTTGGGCTATGATCGTACAATCCGCATTTCCAAGTACATACCCTTCCTTTTTCACAATCGCCCATACGTGTTGAAGTAGCTTCGCTGAATCAGCATCTTTATACTCCGGATCTGTATCTGGGAAGTGCCTTCCAATATCTCCTGCCCCAATAGCACCAAGACATGCATCGGCAACTGTATGAAGTAATACATCCGCATCTGAATGGCCAAGTAAGCCTTTTTCATGAGGAATTGTAACTCCACCAATAATCAATGGCCTTCCTTCTACCAACTGATGAACATCAAATCCTTGTCCAACTCTAAACATTATTTCATCTCTCCTTCTTCACTTTTTATTTTTATGTAAAATTGCTTCCGCAAAATATAAATCTTCTTGAGTCGTAATCTTAATGTTATCATAATTACCTTCAATAATTACAACAGGTTGCCCCAATCGTTCAAGAAGACTAGCATCATCTGTACCTAAATAATTGGCTTTCTCTGCATCTTCATGTGCCTTTTTTAAAATGGACACACGAAAAGCCTGTGGTGTTTGGACTGCCCACAAGCTAGATCGCTCCACGGTTTCTATAACCATACTATCTTTCACTTTTTTTATTGTATCCTTAACAGGGACCGCAACTATTGCTCCACCATGAGTGAATGCTGCTTCTGTTAACCGTTTAATAAGCAGATGGTCAATAAACGGCCTTGCTCCATCGTGAACTAGCACAAGGCCATCTTCCTTGATTTCTTTCAATCCATTAAATACACTTTGCTGACGCTCTTTACCACCTGGAACAAGCTTAATCGTCTTTTTTATCTCATATTTCTTAATTAGGCTTGTGAAAATGGCTGCTTCTTCAGGATTAATTGTTAGGATAATCCGCTTACAGGCAGGGTCACGATCAAATACTTGTAGTGTATAAACGATAATAGGGGTTTCTATCAGCTCGATAAATAACTTATTCTTTCCAGCCTTCATTCTTTTCCCTTGTCCTGCTGCTGGTATAATTACTTCATAAAACATGCCGGCCTCTCCTTGTTACACTATAAGACTCTGTTTCCTCCTATAATGCTTTTTCTAATAATTTAGGCTTTGCAAAAATCATACGACCCGCAGATGTTTGAAGGACACTCGTTACTAATACATCGATCCGCTTGCCGATATAATCTCTTCCACCTTCAACAACAATCATCGTTCCATCGTCGAGATAAGCAATGCCTTGATTTTGCTCTTTCCCATCTTTAATGACTTGTACACTCATTTCTTCCCCTGGTAGTACAACAGGCTTTACTGCATTTGCTAAATCATTAATATTCAACACAGGTACACCTTGAAATTCACACACTTTATTGAGGTTAAAATCATTTGTAACAACAACACCGTTGGATACTTTCGCAAGCTTAACTAATTTGCTATCTACCTCTTGAATATCCTCAAAATCCCCTTCATATATTTCTACCTTAATCGATAATTCCTTTTGAATGCGATTAAGGATATCCAAACCTCGACGGCCACGATTTCTTTTTAATGCGTCTGAGGAATCAGCAATATGTTGAAGCTCTGCCAAAACGAATTGTGGGATAACAATCACGCCTTCTAAAAATCCCGTCTGGCAAATATCCGCAATTCTCCCATCAATAATGACACTTGTATCAAGTATTTTCATTTTTCGATTTTGTTCTTCTAACTCTTGTTCACTGTCTTGAATTTTCCTTTTCGCTGCTTTGGAGAATAAATTCAAGAATTCATCCCGCTTCTTAAATCCAACCTGAAAGCCGAGATACCCAAACAATAAAGTCAAAAGAATCGGTGCTACTGTATTTAGAACAGGTACTTGGATGGCATTGAGCGCTGAACCGATAATATAGGCAGCTAAGAGCCCCACGAGCAAGCCGATACTTCCCAAAACAATATCTGTAATCGGTGCCTCGACAAGCTGTTCCTCAAGCCACTTCATAAAATTAACGACATACTCTACAGCCCCAAAAGTAATAAGATAAAAAATGATGGCTCCTAAAATAGCAGTAACATAAGGGTTATTTATTAATGCAATATCATCTGCATGTATCATCGTCAATAGCCACGGAATTAACACAATGCCAAGTGTTCCCCCGACAATTAAGAAGCATGCTTGTATAATGCGTTTTAACATCCCTTCACCTCCCTTTATTCATTATTAACAAATATTATAATTCGAAACCTTGTTATTTAATTTTTTGATAAGATTTCGCTATAAAATATAGATAACTTCCATACCTCAGCCTAGCATTCGCATATTGGAGTGTCAAAAATTATTCACCCCCTATTCACATTCTTTGCTCTGCAACAAGTTGTGTTTTCAATAGCTTAAGACCCTCTTGAATTTTATTCGCCCGTACTTCTCCAATACCTTCAACATCGTCCAGCTCTTCAACAGAAGCCTGATAGATAGTAATAAAATTACTAAATTGATTGATAAGATTCTCTACAATCAAAAATGGCAATCTCGGAATTTTATGTAGAATTCGATACCCTCTTGGACTGATCGTTTCATCCAAATGAATGTAGCCATTATATCCAAGTACTTTTAACAAATTTCCTTCTTCAAACTTCTCCTGCTGGGCCAATTCGTGCAGCTTTTCTATTATTTCCTGTGGATGGTCTCCCTTCTGATTGACATAATCTTTTACGATCAGTTTCCCTTCACTTTCCAATTCAAAAAGCAGCTCATTCATTTGAAGACGGATTAATCTACCTTCTGTACCAAGCTCATTCAAATAATTCACTAACTCAATTTTTATTCTTAAAACCATAATATAGCGATGGAAGACCTGCAATAAATCTGTATAGGTCACCATATCCTCGAACTCAAGCAAACCAAGGTCATTAATACTTTGCTGCAAAACAATTTTATATTTTTCCAGCGTTTGTATCGCAAGATTCGCTTTTGCTAAAATAACAGCAATATCTTTAAGTACATATTGGAAACTCCCTTGATAGAGGGTAATGACATTTCTCCGCTGTGAAATCGCAATAACAAGCGATTTTGTTTCCCTTGCCACACGCTCAGCTGTTCTATGACGCATACCGGTTTCCTTGGATGGTACAGATGTGTCTGGTGCCAACTGTGCATTAGCTAGGATGATTTTATCCGCCTTTCCATTTAAAATAATCGCACCATCCATCTTCGCCAATTCATATAATGTGCTAGGTGTACAAGGATAATTAATTTGAAACCCACCATCGACTATTGAACGTACTTTTTCATTATCACCGACAACGATAAGTCCTCCTGTATTAGCACGTAAGACATTATCAATCCCTTCTCTTAATGGTGTACCTGGGGCAATCATGTGAAGGATTTCTAATTTTATCTTTTCAAACGCTTTTTTGTCTGTCATTTTTAGCCTCCTAGAGCATACTTAAGAGCTTCCGCAACGGTTGACACTCCGATAATTTCAATTCCTTTAGGTGCACTCCAACCACTGATATTATTAGCTGGAACAATCACCCGTTCAAAGCCAAGTTTGACCGCCTCCTGAACCCTTTGTTCAATTCTTGATACTCTTCTAACTTCACCTGTCAGTCCTACCTCTCCAATAATACAATCCGTAGGTTTCGTTGATTTGTCACGAAAGCTCGAAGCAATACTTACAGAAATAGCAAGGTCGATTGCAGGTTCATCCAGTTTTACTCCGCCCGCTACTTTTAGATAGGCATCTTGATTTTGTAAAAGTAAACCGACTCTTTTTTCTAAAACAGCCATCAAAAGCGATACTCGATTATGGTCAATTCCAGTTGCCATCCTTCGTGGGTTTCCGAAGCTTGTCGGAGATACAAGTGCTTGGATTTCCACAAGCACAGGTCGTGTTCCTTCCATAGAAGCAACGACTGTTGAACCAGCAGCACCTTGGGACCGTTCTTCGAGGAAAATTTCAGATGGATTTGCGACCTCTTCCAGGCCACTCTCTTTCATTTCAAAAATGCCCATTTCATTTGTCGAACCAAAGCGATTCTTGACAGCTCGGATAATTCGATATGTATGATGTCTCTCTCCTTCGAAGTATAATACCGTATCTACCATATGCTCCAATAATCTTGGACCTGCAATTGTCCCTTCCTTCGTTACATGCCCAACAATAAAAATGGCAATTCCATTCGATTTTGCGATGCGCATTAAAGTAGCTGTACATTCCCTTACCTGTGATACACTTCCAGGGGCTGAGGTGACTTCCGACTGGTAGACCGTCTGAATGGAATCAATAATAACAAGGTCTGGATTCACTTCAGCAATCGCCTGCTGGATATAATCCATATCTGTTTCTGAATACACATATAAATGGTCAGATGTAACACCAAGTCGATCGGCACGTAGCTTTGTTTGTTTAACAGACTCTTCTCCGGAAATATAGAGGACCTTCTTCTGCTTCTGTGCGAGTTGAGATGATACTTGTAACAAAAGTGTTGACTTACCAATACCCGGATCACCACCGATTAAAACGAGTGACCCTTGAACAATCCCTCCACCTAATGCCCGGTTTAGCTCAGCTAAATCCGTAGCAATCCTTGGCTCTTGCAACGTTTCAATTGTTGTAATGGGTATTGCTTTTTGACGCTCTGCATTTCCCGTGATACCCTCTGAATGCGTAAAGGCTCCTCCGCGCCTCTGTGGCTTCACAATTTCAACTTCCTCAACCATCTTGTTCCATTCTCCACAGCCTGGGCATTTCCCCATCCATTTTGCTGACTCATATCCACATGATTGACACATAAATTTTGTCTTTTTCTTTGTTGCCATAATAGCTTCCTCTCTTTTAGTAAAATAAATAAGCCTCTTATTCCTAAATATATTTATGTAAAAAAATCCCTACACTAAAGATATTATGTATGAAGTCGTAATAATCCTGCTTATCTCATAATCATTCCAACTATTTTCTAAAAAAATATATATTCACTTAATAAAAGAGAGGTACATCACATTATAGTATGTACCTCTTCTTGTCATTGCCTTATATATTACTATTTACTGGTTCTTCATATTTTAGTAAAAATTCGCCGTCTTTTACATCTATAGTAACCGGATGATTTTTTTGAACATTTCCTTTCAATAACTCTTCAGATAAGTAATCTTCCACGTGTTTCTGAAGTGCCCTACGAATTGGGCGAGCCCCATATTCGGGATCATACCCTATTTCAGCGATCTTTTCTTTCGCAGCATCCGTCAATTCAATGAGAATTTCCTGCTCGATTAGGCGGTTTGTAAGTTGAGTTGACATTAGTGTAACAATTTCTTTCAGATGCTTTCTCTCAAGTGCATGGAATACAATTGTTTCATCGATACGGTTAAGGAACTCTGGACGGAATGCTCGCTTTAGCTCTTCCATTACCTTTCCTTTCATATCCTTATAATCCTGACCTTGATCTTGAATGTTAAATCCTACATATTTATTCGATTTTAAAGCAGATGCACCCACATTAGAAGTCATAATTAGAATCGTATTTCTGAAATCTACTGTACGACCCTTAGAGTCCGTTAATCTCCCATCCTCTAATACCTGAAGAAGGATATTGAATACATCCGGATGAGCCTTTTCAATCTCATCTAATAGAACGACAGAGTACGGCTTTCTACGTACTTTTTCCGTTAATTGCCCACCTTCTTCATATCCCACATATCCCGGAGGTGAACCAACAAGGCGTGAAGTCGAATGTTTCTCCATGTATTCCGACATGTCAATGCGAATCATTGCCTCTTCATCACCAAAGATGGATTCAGCCAATGCTCTTGCTAATTCTGTTTTACCGACTCCTGTAGGTCCAAGGAAAATAAATGAACCTATTGGACGTTTCGGATCTTTCAAGCCTGCTCGAGCACGGCGAACGGCTTTTGCAACAGCAATTACCGCTTCTTCTTGACCAATTACACGATCGTGAAGTATAGATTCCATATTCAATAATTTATCTGATTCTGTTTGTGCGAGTCTTGTAACAGGGACACCCGTCCAACTAGATACGACGTGAGCGATATCATCCACTGTTACTTCACTATTTTCTTGACCCTGCTTTTCTTTCCATGTCTTCTTCGTTTCTTCCAGCTGCTCTCTTAATCGCTGTTCAGTATCACGTAAAGAAGCTGCCTTTTCAAACTCTTGGCTTTGTACCGAAGAATCTTTTTCTTTTCGTACTTCATCAAGTTTCACTTCTAATTCTTTTAAATTTGGTGGAGTCGTATAAGAACGCAATCGAACCTTCGAACCAGCCTCATCAATTAGATCAATCGCTTTATCCGGAAGAAAACGGTCAGAAATATAACGATCAGAAAGCTTAACCGCTGCATCAATCGATTCATCTGTAATTGAAACACGGTGATGCGCTTCATAACGATCACGTAGCCCTTTAAGAATTAGAATCGATTCCTCTATTGTAGGCTCATTAACTGTAATTGGCTGGAATCTGCGTTCTAGGGCTGCATCCTTTTCAATATATTTGCGATATTCATCGAGAGTCGTTGCTCCAATACATTGCAACTCACCACGAGCTAATGAAGGTTTTAAAATATTGGATGCATCAATCGCTCCCTCTGCTCCACCAGCACCAATTAATGTGTGTAACTCATCAATAAATAAAATGATATTTCCAGCTTGGCGAATTTCATCCATCACTTTCTTCAGACGATCTTCAAACTCACCGCGGTATTTCGTGCCAGCTACTACAGTTCCCATATCAAGTGTCATAACGCGCTTGTCACGAAGAATTTCTGGAACCTCATTATTAATAATTTGTTGAGCAAGTCCTTCTGCAATTGCTGTTTTACCCACTCCCGGTTCTCCGATTAGGACTGGGTTATTTTTTGTACGACGACTTAGCACTTCGATCACACGTTGGATTTCTTTACTGCGGCCAATGACCGGGTCCAGACTTCCTTCACGTGCAATTGCGGTTAAATCACGGGCTAAACCATCTAGGGTTGGCGTACTGGCATTTGCTGATGCAGCACCCTGATGACCACCAGACTCATTGCTCCCTAGCAGTTGTAGTACTTGCTGACGTGCTTTATTCAAACTTACTCCAAGATTATTAAGAACACGGGCAGCGACGCCTTCTCCTTCACGGATTAACCCTAGCAGAACATGCTCAGTACCAACATAAGAATGTCCAAGTTTTCGTGCTTCATCCATAGAAAGCTCAATGACCTTTTTAGCTCTTGGGGTATAATGAATCGTTTGAGCCTTCTCTTGACCGCGGCCAATTAAGTTTTCTACTTCTTTTTGAATTTTATCTGAGCCAAGCCCCAGTGCGTATAGTGCCTTTGCAGCAATACCTTCTCCTTCACGAACGAGACCTAAAAGAATATGTTCGGTTCCAATATTATTATGTCCCAAACGAATAGCTTCTTCTTGGGCTAATGCTAATACTTTTTGAGCTCTCTCAGTAAATCGTCCAAACATCATAGGATAATTCCTCCTTAAGAATTTTCAATTTGGGCTGAATCTAACCGTTCACGTATTAACGAAGCGCGGCGAACATCTCTTTCATATGGTTGTAACGGTCCACCTGCATACTTTTGTAAAAATCCTGGCTGCGTTAAAATCATTAATTCATTCATTACACTTTTTTCTATATTTTTTATATACCCTAAATCGATACCTAAACTAACATCTGATATACATGTAGCAGCTTCTATTGATTCAATAATCCTTGCATTCAATAAAACTCCAAGAGAACGATATACTCTATCTTCTAATTGTATGTGAGAGGTTTTAACTAATGCTTCTCTGGCAGACCTTTCTTGTGCAATGATTTGTTGAACAACACTAGTCAAGTCTTCCACAATATCTTTCTCTGATTTTCCAAGTGTAATCTGGTTTGATATCTGAAAAATATTACCTACTGCACTACTGCCCTCCCCATACATTCCTCTGACAACAAGACCTAATTGGTTAATTGCTGGGATAATTTTGTTAATTTGACGAGTCAGGACTAGACCCGGTAGATGCATCATAACTGACGCTCTTAAGCCTGTTCCTACATTTGTTGGACAGCTTGTTAAATAGCCCCTCTCTTCATCGTACGCATAATCAATCTGCTGCTCCACCCAATCATCATATTTATTAGCTACTTCCAAGGCTTCTGTTAACTGCAAACCAGATACCATGCATTGAATCCGGATATGCTCTTCTTCATTCACCATAATACTAATTTCCTCATCTTCAGATAGCAGACAAGCAGCGTACAAGGAATCTTCGGCTAAATTAGGACTGATCAAGTGTTTTTCAACCAATACCTGTCTTTCTAGAGGTTCAAGCTTCTCTAATTCGAAAAGCTCCAAATTTCCCACTACAGTGGCATTTGACTTTTCTAGCTTTTCCTTTACTAACTCCATAATTTCGTTGGCTTCTTCCTTGTTGTATATAGTTGGGAATTTATAATCCCTGAAGTTTCTCGCCAATCTAATTCTGGAGCTTCGAACAATATCTGCATCAGGACCAGCTTCATTCCACCAAGAGCTTTTTGCATTTTGCGCGAAGTGATCTAAAGTCATAGCTGGTTTCCCCTTTCCTCTGCAGCTGCTTCGTCACCTTTTTCAAGTAAACGTATTTGATCTCGCACCAAAGCTGCCTGTTCAAATTCTTCTTGATCAATGAGGGCTTTCAGTTCGCCTTTTAAATCCTGTATTTGTTTTCTAAGATGAATGCTCTCGCCTAATCTTTCTGGTATTTTCCCAACATGTGCAGTATTGCCGCCATGCACTCTTTTTAAAATAGGATCCAAACTATCTTTAAACGCCTCATAACATGTTGCACATCCAAATTTCCCAACATGGACAAATTCTTTAAACGTTAAATGACAATTCTTACACTTTAACTCTTCAACATGTGGAAACGTACTCGTTTTCTTTTGCTGAAGAAATGGTTCTATATTAAGTAAACCGGCCAATAAGTTGTTTATTGAAAATCCGTTTGCACCACTTTGCATAAATAAATCACCTTTTTCTTGTGCACACTTATCGCAAATATGGATTTCTTTCTTTTCACCATTAATAATTTTGGTGAAATGCAAAGCTGCTGGTCTTTGATTACATTCTTGACAAACCATTTTATCACCTCTGCCGGGTCTTTATTTATATTTTAAAGTGGTTAGCATTGCATTTAAAATGCTTGCCCTTAATTCATCACGTACAGGTAAATCGATATAAATCACAGAACGATCAATCACACTAAGCATGATTTTCGCCTCTCTATTAGAAATAATATCCTCATTCACAAGCCGTATAATAATATCTTCAGCTGCCGTTTGAGAAACTCTAGAACCAATTAACAACAGTAGTTGATCTATTAAATCCGCGTGGTCGTGTGTTTGAACCTTCATAATTCTAATGTAACCCCCACCACCGCGCTTACTTTCCACTAAGTAGCCTCGTTCAATGGTAAATCTCGTATTAATTACGTAATTTATTTGAGATGGTACACATTGAAACTTATCAGCTACTTCGCTTCTTTTAATTTCTAAAATGTCTTTCTGACTCATCTCGAGAACTTGTTTTAAATAACCTTCGATAATATCAGATATATTTTTCACTCGCCCTCCCCCATCCTGACTTTGACTATATTTGACTATCATTATACAACGAAAAACCATTTTTGCAACCTAGATGCATTTATTTTTTGATTATATAATCCATTATTTCCATTTGTTATGTATTTTAACTTGAAAATTAATTTTTTTAGTACTCAGTGATTTATTTAACCATAATGAAAGGTTGTACATGATTTTAAATTTTTGTTCGAAAAGAAAACTTTAAACAAATTTATAAAATTCAAACTTAAATCAAGGAGTTAGCCTTCAATACCAAGCAAAGCTTTAATCAATAAAAGTGGTGTGTAAAAAACACAATTCCTATAGTTAGTTTCAGGAAGAATGCTATTTATTGAGTATATATGTGTGAAATCAAAAAACTCAACTATAAATAGCTGAGTTTTTGATTTCGTAGCAACGCCTTAAACGGTTCATTTAAATTAAAAAGAGGCCAGCTATAAATAGCTGGCCTCTCAAATTGCTTGGCAACGTCCTACTCTCACAGGGGGAAACCCCCAACTACCATCGGCGCTAAAGAGCTTAACTTCCGTGTTCGGAATGGGAACGGGTGTGACCTCTTTGCTATCGCCACCAAACAATAAAGGAATATCATTCCTTCAAAACTAGATAATAAGAAGGTTTTTTGCTTTTTTCAAGAACAATAAGGTTAAGTCCTCGATCGATTAGTATCAGTCAGCTCCACATGTCGCCACGCTTCCACCTCTGACCTATCAACCTGATCATCTTTCAGGGATCTTACTAGCTTACGCTATGGGAAATCTCATCTTGAGGGGGGCTTCATGCTTAGATGCTTTCAGCATTTATCCCGTCCGCACGTAGCTACCCAGCGATGCTCTTGGCAGAACAACTGGTACACCAGCGGTGCGTCCATCCCGGTCCTCTCGTACTAAGGACAGCTCCTCTCAAATTTCCTGCGCCCACGACGGATAGGGACCGAACTGTCTCACGACGTTCTGAACCCAGCTCGCGTACCGCTTTAATGGGCGAACAGCCCAACCCTTGGGACCGACTACAGCCCCAGGATGCGATGAGCCGACATCGAGGTGCCAAACCTCCCCGTCGATGTGGACTCTTGGGGGAGATAAGCCTGTTATCCCCGGGGTAGCTTTTATCCGTTGAGCGATGGCCCTTCCATGCGGAACCACCGGATCACTAAGCCCGACTTTCGTCCCTGCTCGACTTGTAGGTCTCGCAGTCAAGCTCCCTTGTGCCTTTACACTCTACGAATGATTTCCAACCATTCTGAGGGAACCTTTGGGCGCCTCCGTTACATTTTAGGAGGCGACCGCCCCAGTCAAACTGCCCGCCTGACACTGTCTCCCGCCCCGATAAGGGGCGCGGGTTAGAATTTCAATACAGCCAGGGTAGTATCCCACCGACGCCTCGACCGAAGCTAGCGCTCCGGCTTCACAGGCTCCTACCTATCCTGTACAAGCTGTACCAAAATTCAATATCAGGCTGCAGTAAAGCTCCACGGGGTCTTTCCGTCCTGTCGCGGGTAACCTGCATCTTCACAGGTACTATAATTTCACCGAGTCTCTCGTTGAGACAGTGCCCAGATCGTTACGCCTTTCGTGCGGGTCGGAACTTACCCGACAAGGAATTTCGCTACCTTAGGACCGTTATAGTTACGGCCGCCGTTTACTGGGGCTTCAATTCAAAGCTTCGCCTTGCGGCTAACCTCTCCTCTTAACCTTCCAGCACCGGGCAGGCGTCAGCCCCTATACTTCGCCTTGCGGCTTCGCAGAGACCTGTGTTTTTGCTAAACAGTCGCCTGGGCCTATTCACTGCGGCTTTTCCGGGCTATTCACCCTAAAAAGCACCCCTTCTCCCGAAGTTACGGGGTCATTTTGCCGAGTTCCTTAACGAGAGTTCTCTCGCACACCTTAGGATTCTCTCCTCGCCTACCTGTGTCGGTTTGCGGTACGGGCACCCTACATCTCACTAGAGGCTTTTCTTGGCAGCGTGGAATCAGGAACTTCGGTACTATATTTCCCTCGCCATCACAGCTCCGCCTTAATGGAAACGGGATTTTCCTCGTTTCCGGCCTAACTGCTTGGACGCGCATATCCAACAGCGCGCTTACCCTATCCTTCTGCGTCCCCCCATCGCTCAAACGATGTATAGGTGGTACAGGAATATCAACCTGTTGTCCATCGCCTACGCTTTTCAGCCTCGGCTTAGGTCCCGACTAACCCTGAGCGGACGAGCCTTCCTCAGGAAACCTTAGGCATTCGGTGGAAGGGATTCTCACCCTTCTTTCGCTACTCATACCGGCATTCTCACTTCTAAGCGCTCCACCAGTCCTTCCGGTCTAGCTTCAACGCCCTTAGAACGCTCTCCTACCACGGATACCATACGGTATCCATCCACAGCTTCGGTGTTACGTTTAGCCCCGGTACATTTTCGGCGCAGAGTCACTCGACCAGTGAGCTATTACGCACTCTTTAAATGATGGCTGCTTCTGAGCCAACATCCTGGTTGTCTAAGCAACTCCACATCCTTTTCCACTTAACGTAAACTTGGGGACCTTAGCTGGTGGTCTGGGCTGTTTCCCTCTTGACTACGGATCTTATCACTCGCAGTCTGACTCCCGAGAATAAGTATTTGGCATTCGGAGTTTGACTGAATTCGGTAACCCGTTGGGGGCCCCTAGTCCAATCAGTGCTCTACCTCCAATACTCTCATCTCGAGGCTAGCCCTAAAGCTATTTCGGAGAGAACCAGCTATCTCCAGGTTCGATTGGAATTTCTCCGCTACCCACACCTCATCCCCGCACTTTTCAACGTACGTGGGTTCGGGCCTCCATTCAGTGTTACCTGAACTTCACCCTGGACATGGGTAGATCACCTGGTTTCGGGTCTACGACCTCATACTCATGCGCCCTATTCAGACTCGCTTTCGCTGCGGCTCCGTCTTATCAACTTAACCTTGCATGAAATCGTAACTCGCCGGTTCATTCTACAAAAGGCACGCTATCACCCATTAACGGGCTCTAACTACTTGTAGGCACACGGTTTCAGGATCTATTTCACTCCCCTTCCGGGGTGCTTTTCACCTTTCCCTCACGGTACTGGTTCACTATCGGTCACTAGGTAGTATTTAGCCTTGGGAGATGGTCCTCCCTGCTTCCGACGGGATTTCTCGTGTCCCGCCGTACTCAGGATCCACTCAGGAGGGAACGAAGTTTCAGCTACAGGGTTTTTACCTTCTTTGACGGATCTTTCCAGATCACTTCACTTACCCCGTTCCTTTGTAACTCCATGTTGAGTGTCCTACAACCCCAAGAGGCAAGCCTCTTGGTTTGGGCTATCTTCCGTTTCGCTCGCCGCTACTCAGGAAATCGCGTTTGCTTTCTCTTCCTCCGGGTACTTAGATGTTTCAGTTCCCCGGGTCTGCCTTCAGTACCCTATGTATTCAGGTAAAGATACTGTTCCATTACGAACAGTGGGTTTCCCCATTCGGAAATCTCCGGATCAAAGCTTACTTACAGCTCCCCGAAGCATATCGGTGTTAGTCCCGTCCTTCATCGGCTCCTAGTGCCAAGGCATCCACCGTGCGCCCTTTCTAACTTAACCATATGGTGGCTGATAAACGAAAAGTTTACCAAACAACCTAGTTGTTAAAAGGTCTTACTTGATGTCTTGAAAAATTAATGCAAAAATTTGCCTTCTATCTATTATCTAGTTTTCAAAGAACGATTCGGCAACGAATAAGCAAAAGATTAATCTGTTGCTTTCATGTACCACGAATGAATGAATTACTCATTCAAAACTGAACAAAACAAAAGCGCTCGTTATATTCCTTAGAAAGGAGGTGATCCAGCCGCACCTTCCGATACGGCTACCTTGTTACGACTTCACCCCAATCATCTGTCCCACCTTAGGCGGCTGGCTCCTTGCGGTTACCTCACCGACTTCGGGTGTTACAAACTCTCGTGGTGTGACGGGCGGTGTGTACAAGGCCCGGGAACGTATTCACCGTGGCATGCTGATCCACGATTACTAGCGATTCCGGCTTCATGTAGGCGAGTTGCAGCCTACAATCCGAACTGAGAATGGCTTTATGAGATTCGCTTACCCTCGCGGGTTTGCAGCTCTTTGTACCATCCATTGTAGCACGTGTGTAGCCCAGGTCATAAGGGGCATGATGATTTGACGTCATCCCCACCTTCCTCCGGTTTGTCACCGGCAGTCACCTTAGAGTGCCCAACTGAATGCTGGCAACTAAGATCAAGGGTTGCGCTCGTTGCGGGACTTAACCCAACATCTCACGACACGAGCTGACGACAACCATGCACCACCTGTCACTTTTGTCCCCGAAGGGAAGTTCCTATCTCTAGGAAGGGCAAAAGGATGTCAAGACCTGGTAAGGTTCTTCGCGTTGCTTCGAATTAAACCACATGCTCCACCGCTTGTGCGGGCCCCCGTCAATTCCTTTGAGTTTCAGCCTTGCGGCCGTACTCCCCAGGCGGAGTGCTTAATGCGTTAGCTGCAGCACTAAAGGGCGGAAACCCTCTAACACTTAGCACTCATCGTTTACGGCGTGGACTACCAGGGTATCTAATCCTGTTCGCTCCCCACGCTTTCGCGCCTCAGTGTCAGTTACAGACCAGAAAGTCGCCTTCGCCACTGGTGTTCCTCCAAATCTCTACGCATTTCACCGCTACACTTGGAATTCCACTTTCCTCTTCTGCACTCAAGTTCCCCAGTTTCCAATGACCCTCCACGGTTGAGCCGTGGGCTTTCACATCAGACTTAAGGAACCACCTGCGCGCGCTTTACGCCCAATAATTCCGGACAACGCTTGCCACCTACGTATTACCGCGGCTGCTGGCACGTAGTTAGCCGTGGCTTTCTGGTTAGGTACCGTCAAGGTACCAGCAGTTACTCTGGTACTTGTTCTTCCCTAACAACAGAACTTTACGACCCGAAAGCCTTCTTCGTTCACGCGGCGTTGCTCCGTCAGACTTTCGTCCATTGCGGAAGATTCCCTACTGCTGCCTCCCGTAGGAGTCTGGGCCGTGTCTCAGTCCCAGTGTGGCCGATCACCCTCTCAGGTCGGCTACGCATCGTGGCCTTGGTGAGCCATTACCTCACCAACTAGCTAATGCGCCGCGGGCCCATCTGTAAGTGACAGCCGAAACCGTCTTTCCATCTCTTCTCATGCGAGAAAAGAAATTATCCGGTATTAGCTCCGGTTTCCCGAAGTTATCCCAGTCTTACAGGTAGGTTGCCCACGTGTTACTCACCCGTCCGCCGCTAAATCAAGGGAGCAAGCTCCCTATCATTCGCTCGACTTGCATGTATTAGGCACGCCGCCAGCGTTCGTCCTGAGCCAGGATCAAACTCTCCAAAAAGTGTTTGACTTGCTCATTTGTTTTTATAGTGTGTACTCACTTAATTTAAAACGTTGGCGCTTTGTTTTGTTCAGTTTTCAAAGAGCAATCTTTGTCGTTTCTCTCAGAAGCGACTTTATCATAATAACAAATCTTTTATAATTTGTCAACATTTTTTTGGTGGAGCCTAGCGGGATCGAACCGCTGACCTCCTGCGTGCAAGGCAGGCGCTCTCCCAGCTGAGCTAAGGCCCCAAAATAAATGGTCGGGAAGACAGGATTCGAACCTGCGACCCCTTGGTCCCAAACCAAGTGCTCTACCAAGCTGAGCTACTTCCCGTATAGAAACAATGCGCCCGGCGGGAGTCGAACCTACAACCTTCTGATTCGTAGTCAGATGCTCTATCCAATTGAGCTACGGGCGCGTATAGATGTAAAAATTGGTGCCGAGGACCGGAATCGAACCGGTACGGTAGTCACCTACCGCAGGATTTTAAGTCCTGTGCGTCTGCCAGTTCCGCCACCCCGGCATATACGAAATGAAAAGTGGAGCGGAAGACGGGATTCGAACCCGCGACCCCAACCTTGGCAAGGTTGTATTCTACCACTGAACTACTTCCGCATACAAAGTGCGGGTGAAGGGACTTGAACCCCCACGCCTCGCGGCGCCAGATCCTAAGTCTGGTGCGTCTGCCAATTCCGCCACACCCGCATAATAATATAATGGTGAGCCATGCAGGATTCGAACCTGCGACCCTCTGATTAAAAGTCAGATGCTCTACCAACTGAGCTAATGGCTCGTCCTACTAAATAACTTGTAAATGAAACTGGTGCCGGCAAGAGGACTTGAACCCCCAACCTACTGATTACAAGTCAGTTGCTCTACCAGTTGAGCTACACCGGCACTATAGATAATGGTGGAGGATGACGGGATCGAACCGCCGACCCTCTGCTTGTAAGGCAGATGCTCTCCCAGCTGAGCTAATCCTCCATTATAAATATTGCTTGGCAACGTCCTACTCTCACAGGGGGAGACCCCCAACTACCATCGGCGCTAAAGAGCTTAACTTCCGTGTTCGGAATGGGAACGGGTGTGACCTCTTTGCTATCGCCACCAAACAATAAAGGAATATCATTCCTTCAAAACTAGATAATAAGAAGGTTTTTTGCTTTTTTCAAGAACAATAAGGTTAAGTCCTCGATCGATTAGTATCAGTCAGCTCCACATGTCGCCACGCTTCCACCTCTGACCTATCAACCTGATCATCTTTCAGGGATCTTACTAGCTTACGCTATGGGAAATCTCATCTTGAGGGGGGCTTCATGCTTAGATGCTTTCAGCATTTATCCCGTCCGCACGTAGCTACCCAGCGATGCTCTTGGCAGAACAACTGGTACACCAGCGGTGCGTCCATCCCGGTCCTCTCGTACTAAGGACAGCTCCTCTCAAATTTCCTGCGCCCACGACGGATAGGGACCGAACTGTCTCACGACGTTCTGAACCCAGCTCGCGTACCGCTTTAATGGGCGAACAGCCCAACCCTTGGGACCGACTACAGCCCCAGGATGCGATGAGCCGACATCGAGGTGCCAAACCTCCCCGTCGATGTGGACTCTTGGGGGAGATAAGCCTGTTATCCCCGGGGTAGCTTTTATCCGTTGAGCGATGGCCCTTCCATGCGGAACCACCGGATCACTAAGCCCGACTTTCGTCCCTGCTCGACTTGTAGGTCTCGCAGTCAAGCTCCCTTGTGCCTTTACACTCTACGAATGATTTCCAACCATTCTGAGGGAACCTTTGGGCGCCTCCGTTACATTTTAGGAGGCGACCGCCCCAGTCAAACTGCCCGCCTGACACTGTCTCCCGCCCCGATAAGGGGCGCGGGTTAGAATTTCAATACAGCCAGGGTAGTATCCCACCGACGCCTCGACCGAAGCTAGCGCTCCGGCTTCACAGGCTCCTACCTATCCTGTACAAGCTGTACCAAAATTCAATATCAGGCTGCAGTAAAGCTCCACGGGGTCTTTCCGTCCTGTCGCGGGTAACCTGCATCTTCACAGGTACTATAATTTCACCGAGTCTCTCGTTGAGACAGTGCCCAGATCGTTACGCCTTTCGTGCGGGTCGGAACTTACCCGACAAGGAATTTCGCTACCTTAGGACCGTTATAGTTACGGCCGCCGTTTACTGGGGCTTCAATTCAAAGCTTCGCCTTGCGGCTAACCTCTCCTCTTAACCTTCCAGCACCGGGCAGGCGTCAGCCCCTATACTTCGCCTTGCGGCTTCGCAGAGACCTGTGTTTTTGCTAAACAGTCGCCTGGGCCTATTCACTGCGGCTTTTCCGGGCTATTCACCCTAAAAAGCACCCCTTCTCCCGAAGTTACGGGGTCATTTTGCCGAGTTCCTTAACGAGAGTTCTCTCGCACACCTTAGGATTCTCTCCTCGCCTACCTGTGTCGGTTTGCGGTACGGGCACCCTACATCTCACTAGAGGCTTTTCTTGGCAGCGTGGAATCAGGAACTTCGGTACTATATTTCCCTCGCCATCACAGCTCCGCCTTAATGGAAACGGGATTTTCCTCGTTTCCGGCCTAACTGCTTGGACGCGCATATCCAACAGCGCGCTTACCCTATCCTTCTGCGTCCCCCCATCGCTCAAACGATGTATAGGTGGTACAGGAATATCAACCTGTTGTCCATCGCCTACGCTTTTCAGCCTCGGCTTAGGTCCCGACTAACCCTGAGCGGACGAGCCTTCCTCAGGAAACCTTAGGCATTCGGTGGAAGGGATTCTCACCCTTCTTTCGCTACTCATACCGGCATTCTCACTTCTAAGCGCTCCACCAGTCCTTCCGGTCTAGCTTCAACGCCCTTAGAACGCTCTCCTACCACGGATACCATACGGTATCCATCCACAGCTTCGGTGTTACGTTTAGCCCCGGTACATTTTCGGCGCAGAGTCACTCGACCAGTGAGCTATTACGCACTCTTTAAATGATGGCTGCTTCTGAGCCAACATCCTGGTTGTCTAAGCAACTCCACATCCTTTTCCACTTAACGTAAACTTGGGGACCTTAGCTGGTGGTCTGGGCTGTTTCCCTCTTGACTACGGATCTTATCACTCGCAGTCTGACTCCCGAGAATAAGTATTTGGCATTCGGAGTTTGACTGAATTCGGTAACCCGTTGGGGGCCCCTAGTCCAATCAGTGCTCTACCTCCAATACTCTCATCTCGAGGCTAGCCCTAAAGCTATTTCGGAGAGAACCAGCTATCTCCAGGTTCGATTGGAATTTCTCCGCTACCCACACCTCATCCCCGCACTTTTCAACGTACGTGGGTTCGGGCCTCCATTCAGTGTTACCTGAACTTCACCCTGGACATGGGTAGATCACCTGGTTTCGGGTCTACGACCTCATACTCATGCGCCCTATTCAGACTCGCTTTCGCTGCGGCTCCGTCTTATCAACTTAACCTTGCATGAAATCGTAACTCGCCGGTTCATTCTACAAAAGGCACGCTATCACCCATTAACGGGCTCTAACTACTTGTAGGCACACGGTTTCAGGATCTATTTCACTCCCCTTCCGGGGTGCTTTTCACCTTTCCCTCACGGTACTGGTTCACTATCGGTCACTAGGTAGTATTTAGCCTTGGGAGATGGTCCTCCCTGCTTCCGACGGGATTTCTCGTGTCCCGCCGTACTCAGGATCCACTCAGGAGGGAACGAAGTTTCAGCTACAGGGTTTTTACCTTCTTTGACGGATCTTTCCAGATCACTTCACTTACCCCGTTCCTTTGTAACTCCATGTTGAGTGTCCTACAACCCCAAGAGGCAAGCCTCTTGGTTTGGGCTATCTTCCGTTTCGCTCGCCGCTACTCAGGAAATCGCGTTTGCTTTCTCTTCCTCCGGGTACTTAGATGTTTCAGTTCCCCGGGTCTGCCTTCAGTACCCTATGTATTCAGGTAAAGATACTGTTCCATTACGAACAGTGGGTTTCCCCATTCGGAAATCTCCGGATCAAAGCTTACTTACAGCTCCCCGAAGCATATCGGTGTTAGTCCCGTCCTTCATCGGCTCCTAGTGCCAAGGCATCCACCGTGCGCCCTTTCTAACTTAACCATATGGTGGCTGATAAACGAAAAGTTTACCAAACAACCTAGTTGTTAAAAGGTCTTACTTGATGTCTTGAAAAATTAATGCAAAAATTTGCCTTCTATCTATTATCTAGTTTTCAAAGAACGATTCGGCAACGAATAAGCAAAAGATTAATCTGTTGCTTTCATGTACCACGAATGAATGAATTACTCATTCAAAACTGAACAAAACAAAAGCGCTCGTTATATTCCTTAGAAAGGAGGTGATCCAGCCGCACCTTCCGATACGGCTACCTTGTTACGACTTCACCCCAATCATCTGTCCCACCTTAGGCGGCTGGCTCCTTGCGGTTACCTCACCGACTTCGGGTGTTACAAACTCTCGTGGTGTGACGGGCGGTGTGTACAAGGCCCGGGAACGTATTCACCGTGGCATGCTGATCCACGATTACTAGCGATTCCGGCTTCATGTAGGCGAGTTGCAGCCTACAATCCGAACTGAGAATGGCTTTATGAGATTCGCTTACCCTCGCGGGTTTGCAGCTCTTTGTACCATCCATTGTAGCACGTGTGTAGCCCAGGTCATAAGGGGCATGATGATTTGACGTCATCCCCACCTTCCTCCGGTTTGTCACCGGCAGTCACCTTAGAGTGCCCAACTGAATGCTGGCAACTAAGATCAAGGGTTGCGCTCGTTGCGGGACTTAACCCAACATCTCACGACACGAGCTGACGACAACCATGCACCACCTGTCACTTTTGTCCCCGAAGGGAAGTTCCTATCTCTAGGAAGGGCAAAAGGATGTCAAGACCTGGTAAGGTTCTTCGCGTTGCTTCGAATTAAACCACATGCTCCACCGCTTGTGCGGGCCCCCGTCAATTCCTTTGAGTTTCAGCCTTGCGGCCGTACTCCCCAGGCGGAGTGCTTAATGCGTTAGCTGCAGCACTAAAGGGCGGAAACCCTCTAACACTTAGCACTCATCGTTTACGGCGTGGACTACCAGGGTATCTAATCCTGTTCGCTCCCCACGCTTTCGCGCCTCAGTGTCAGTTACAGACCAGAAAGTCGCCTTCGCCACTGGTGTTCCTCCAAATCTCTACGCATTTCACCGCTACACTTGGAATTCCACTTTCCTCTTCTGCACTCAAGTTCCCCAGTTTCCAATGACCCTCCACGGTTGAGCCGTGGGCTTTCACATCAGACTTAAGGAACCACCTGCGCGCGCTTTACGCCCAATAATTCCGGACAACGCTTGCCACCTACGTATTACCGCGGCTGCTGGCACGTAGTTAGCCGTGGCTTTCTGGTTAGGTACCGTCAAGGTACCAGCAGTTACTCTGGTACTTGTTCTTCCCTAACAACAGAACTTTACGACCCGAAAGCCTTCTTCGTTCACGCGGCGTTGCTCCGTCAGACTTTCGTCCATTGCGGAAGATTCCCTACTGCTGCCTCCCGTAGGAGTCTGGGCCGTGTCTCAGTCCCAGTGTGGCCGATCACCCTCTCAGGTCGGCTACGCATCGTGGCCTTGGTGAGCCATTACCTCACCAACTAGCTAATGCGCCGCGGGCCCATCTGTAAGTGACAGCCGAAACCGTCTTTCCATCTCTTCTCATGCGAGAAAAGAAATTATCCGGTATTAGCTCCGGTTTCCCGAAGTTATCCCAGTCTTACAGGTAGGTTGCCCACGTGTTACTCACCCGTCCGCCGCTAAATCAAGGGAGCAAGCTCCCTATCATTCGCTCGACTTGCATGTATTAGGCACGCCGCCAGCGTTCGTCCTGAGCCAGGATCAAACTCTCCAAAAAGTGTTTGACTTGCTCATTTGTTTTTATAGTGTGTACTCACTTAATTTAAAACGTTGGCGCTTTGTTTTGTTCAGTTTTCAAAGAGCAATCTTTGTCGTTTCTCTCAGAAGCGACTTTATCATAATAACACGTCACCTGTGTAAGAGTCAAGAGTTTTTTAAAACAAATTTAATGTCTTTGTAACTCGTTCTTAACAACAGTTATAAATATAACACCATAATAATAATTACGCAAGACTTTTTTATAATTCTCCTAAAATTATAAGTTAACATATCAATTTCACTTAGCATGCAGGAATGAACTATCTCTTTATTAAAGAACATCATAATTCTAAAACTATTATAAACAAAGGACCGAGCAGATATTATCTAAACGGTCCTTTGTTTATATAGAAAATTAACGTTGTCTCATAAGTGGGAATAATAACACGTCACGGATGGATGGAGAATTCGTTAATAGCATGACCAGACGATCAATCCCAATTCCTAGTCCTCCAGTTGGCGGCATTCCGTATTCAAGCGCTTCAATGAAGTCTTCGTCCATTTCATGCGCTTCATCATTACCTTGCTCTCGTTCTTTCAGTTGTGCTTCAAATCGTTGACGTTGATCTATTGGATCATTTAGCTCAGTGAATGCATTTGCATGTTCACGACCAACAATAAACAGTTCAAAACGGTCTGTAAATCGTGAATCTTGCGGATTCTTCTTGGCTAATGGTGAAATTTCAACCGGATGACCAAAAATAAAGGTAGGTTGAATAAGCTTTTCTTCTACCTTTTGCTCAAAGAATTCATTAACAATATGTCCAAATCCCATTGTATCTTTCACTTCAATACCGTGTTCTTTAGCCAATTGTTGCGCTTCTTCCTTGCTCATCGTTTTCCAGAAGTCTACTCCTGTATACTCTTTAACTGCATCAACCATATGCAGGCGTTTCCACTCAGGATTTAACTCTATTTCATAATCTCCATATTGAATAGTAGTTGTACCTAATACATCTTTTGCAATATGAGCAATTAAGTTCTCTGTAAGACTCATGATATCTTGATAATCTGCGTATGCTTCATATAATTCAATCAAGGTGAATTCGGGATTATGACGTGTAGAAACACCTTCATTTCTGAAGACACGACCAATTTCATATACTTTTTCAAGACCACCGACAATCAGGCGTTTTAAATGAAGTTCAATCGCAATTCTTAGATTTAAAGGCATATCTAATGCGTTATGATGTGTTTCAAACGGACGTGCTGCCGCTCCACCTGCAATAGAATGTAATAAAGGTGTTTCTACTTCAAGATATCCGTGATCATCTAAATATCTTCTCATTGATCGGACAATCTGACTGCGTAAAATCAACGTGTTTTTACTTTCTTCATTTGTTATGAGGTCAACGTATCGTTTACGGTAACGCTCTTCAACATCTTTCAATCCGTGGAATTTATCGGGCAGTGGACGAAGAGCTTTCGTTAAGAAAACATAGTTAGTCGCTTTAATTGATAATTCTCCTACATTTGTTTTGAAAACCAATCCAGTAATACCAACAATATCCCCTAAGTCTGTTTGTCCAAATAATTGATATTGTTCTTCTCCAACAGCATCCAGTCTTACATAGATTTGAATTTGTCCTGTCAGATCCTGCACATGGGCAAATCCAGCTTTACCCTTTCCTCGTTTTGTCATGATACGTCCAGCAATTGTCACTTCAATTTCTTGCTCCGCTAAATCTTCTTTCGATACTTCATTATAAGCTTGTGTAATTTGCTTAGCTTGATGAGTTCGATCGAATCTGCTTCCAAACGGATCTTGTCCATTACCCAAGATTGCTTGCATTTTATCTCGTCTAACCTGTAATTGGTCATTTAACTCTTCAGTCATGAACGTTCATCTCCATTTTTCTATTTCTCTTTATATTGATTCGCTACTAAATTTAGATACTCTATTATTTTTACACAAAGTAAAGTAATCGAACAGTCTTTTCCCTTAAAAACATCCATATAAAAACTGCCAGTTATCTCTGGCAGTTAGTTTAAGCGTATTATAGGTAAACAGGGAAGTAATGTCAAATTATTAAGCCATTTGAATTGTTGACTCTTTCGCTTCAATTTCTTCCACCATATCGTATAGAAGTGTGACAACGTCTTCTCTTGTATTACATTCATTTATTCCTTTTCTTGCCTTCGCATTGCCGCGGACCCCTTTTAAATACCACGCAGCATGCTTACGCATTTCTCGAACAGCAATATTTTCGTTCTTCAAGGCAATTAGACGATCCATATGAAGGACGCATACATCCATCTTCTCGCGCACTCCAGGTTCATCCATCAATTGACCTGTCTCAAGATATTTCACTGTACGATAAATCATCCATGGGTTACCTAGTGCAGCTCGCCCAATCATGACACCATCTACTCCAGTTTCTTCAAGCATTCTTTTTGCATCTTGAGGTGTTACAACATCACCATTACCAATAATGGGAATATTTACGTAATTTTTCACTTCACGAATGATATCCCAGTTGGCCTTTCCTTCGTACATTTGAACACGCGTCCTACCATGAATGGCTACAGCACTGCCACCTGCACGTTCAACAGCTTGAGCATTCTTAACAGCGAAAATATGCTCATCATCCCAACCTATACGCATTTTCACAGTTACCGGTTTGTCCACTGCATCTACTACTGCTGATACCATATCATAAATTTTATTTGGATCTAACAACCATCTAGCACCAGCTTCACATCTGATAATTTTCGAAACAGGACATCCCATGTTGATGTCGATAATATCAGCATTCGTATTCTTATCAACGAATTTCGCTGCTTGAACTAATGATTCCTTTTCACCACCAAAGATTTGCAAGCTGAGCGGGTTCTCTCTTTCATCTATATAAAGCATATTCATCGTTTTTTCATTTTTTAAATTTATCGCCTTGTCACTTACCATTTCCGCACAAACAAGACCTGCTCCAAACTCTTTTACCGTCAATCTAAAAGCAGAGTTACAAACACCAGCCATTGGCGCAAGAACGACCTGGTTATTCATTTCAACATTTCCAATCTTTAACACACTTTTACCTCCTTCATTGTTGTTCGATTTATTCTTTATCTTCAATTGGCTGAAGTTCCTCTACTGTTATTCCCAGTGCTTCTGACAACTTAAATAATAATTCATCTGAGGCAAAACGATTACCTCTTTCAATTTCGCCAAGAAGAGATACAGAAATACCAATTTCCTTTGCGAAACCTTCTTGAGTAAAACCTTTTAATTTTCGAAAAGCGCGTATACGCCTTCCCCACTTTTCTGCTTCCATAGTTGGACTCCTTCTTTATCCTCTAATTTCTCAAGAATATCGTTTAAAGGTGTATCTGTAGTAGGTAGCATGATAGTTGGATTTATCTCTAATAACGGAACGAGCACAAACGCCCTTCCCACCATCCGAGGATGCGGTACAGAAAGTCTCTCTGTCTCAATATTTTCATGATTATATAACAAAATGTCAAGATCCAACGTTCTAGGTCCCCAACGAATTTCCCTTTTCCTTCCTAACTTCCGCTCGATTTCCTGGCAAACATTTAGTAATTCAACTGCACTTAATCCAGTATTGACTAGTATAACCGCATTTAAAAACTGCGGCTGATCTATATATCCAATGGGTGCAGTTTCATACAATGAAGATGTTTGTAAAACTTTTACTTCTTTTTCTTCATGTAATAGTCGAATGGCTTCTTTTATATATTCCGAACGATCCCCCATATTAGAGCCAATTGATAAAAATGAATAATTTTCCATGTTATCTTCCCCTTTTAATCTCAACCGCCACAGATTGATAGTGTCCAGGGATTGGCGGATCGGGTTTATACACCTTTACCGTACATGTTTGCACCTTAGAAAAGCGTGAAAGCAGTTCTGACGTTATCTTTTCAGCAACAGCTTCTACTAATTTAAATGGTTTCCCTTCCACTATTTCCTTACACACTTCATATAACTCACCATAGTTAATAGAATCCTCTAGTTCATCACTTATACCTGCTGTAGCTAAATCAGCTTCTACAACCAAATCTACATAAAAGCGCTGTCCTAGACGTGTCTCTTCCAAAAACACACCATGATAGCCGTAAAATTGCATATTATTTAGAAAAATTTTATCCACTGTATTCTCCCTTTCCCACCAGGGCATCCATCATCTTCGCTACACGTGCCATTTCCTTCACATCGTGTACCCGGATCATTTGGCACCCTTGCTGAATCCCAAAACAAATTGTGGCAGCAGTTCCTTCCATCCGCTCATTCGGAGGTAAGTCAAGTACATTTCCAATCATAGACTTCTTGGAAGTAGCCAATAGTACTGGATACCCTAACGCAACGAGCTTATCTAGATTTCTCATCATTTCCAAATTCAAAGAAACATCTTTAGCAAAGCCAATTCCAGGATCAAGAATGATATTTTCATCTAAGACCCCTGCATTTTTCACAAGCATAATACTTTCGTATAGATCATTGAAGGCATCACGCATAAAAAGTTGATAATCAACCTTCTCACGGTTATGCATTAATATAATCGGCACTTGAAACTCTGCAGCTACCTTAGCCATGTCAGAATCCGCCTTCGCTCCCCAAATATCATTGAGAATGTGCGCACCTGCTGCCAACGATTCCCTTGCCACAGCAGATTTATACGTATCGATCGACATCGTCACTTCAATATTCCGTGTAATTGCTTCAATAATAGGAACGACCCGTTCAATTTCTTCTTCATCTGAAATTTTATCATAGTTAGGGCGGGTCGACTCTCCACCAATATCTATAATATCTGCTCCATCCTTAACCATTTGCTCAGCATGCTTTAGAGCATGATCAATACGATTATAACGTCCCCCATCAGAAAATGAATCTGGTGTGACATTTAAAATCCCCATAATTACTGTTTTCTTACTAAAGTCCAACGAATACGGACTATATTTACTATTTACTAATGGCATGTATCGGTCCCCTCATTCTAATAAAATCCTTATATAACGAGTGTACCATAAGACGTCTTCGTATTTAAGAATGGTCGATAATATACGCCACAAGCTCAGGTAACAGAAACCCGCATCATTGTGATAATACTCATCTGCTACCACTTCTATTCACTTACCTTATCCCAAAGACTGTCCCATAAAAAAAGGATCAGACCTCGCTACTACTATATACAGTTTAAATAAACTGTATATAGAGTGCGAGGTCCGATCCTTATAATAGACATCTTTTTTAATTAAACCTTAATCAAAGTGATATAAAGGTGTGCTTAGATAACGTTCCCCATTATCCGGAAGAATAGCTAAGACCTTTTTACCTTTACCTAATTTCTTCGCCACTTGCATCGCGGCGAAAATAGCTGCGCCCGAAGAGATTCCACCTAGGATTCCTTCCTCTTTTGCAACACGGCGTGCAGATTCAAACGCTTCTTCTGCGCTAACAGTAATCACGTCATCATAAATTTCAGTATTTAAAGTTTCTGGAACAAATCCTGCACCAATTCCTTGAATTTTGTGCGGACCAGGTTTACCACCTGATAAAACAGCTGAATCCGTAGGCTCAACTGCATAAATTTTAATATCTGAGTATTTCTCTCGTAAGACTTCACCTGCACCAGAAATAGTCCCTCCAGTACCAATACCAGAAATAAAGGCATCCAGTTTTCCCTCTCCAAATGCTTGTACAATTTCAGGACCAGTCGTGTTGCGATGCACTTCAGGGTTTGCTTCATTTTCAAATTGTTGTGGGACGTAGTAGCCATTTTCCTTTGCAAGCTCATTCGCTTTTGCAATTGCCCCTTTCATCCCATCGGGTCCAGGAGTTAACACTAATTCCGCTCCATATGCACGTAACAGGGAGCGACGCTCTATACTCATTGTTTCAGGCATGACAAGTATTGCTTTATACCCTTTTGCTGATGCCACCATCGCTAAACCGATACCTGTGTTACCACTTGTAGGCTCAATAATGGTATCACCACTTTTTAGTTTACCGCTTTTTTCCGCTGATTCAATCATAGCTAAAGCAATGCGATCTTTTACACTGCTTCCCGGGTTCATATATTCAAGTTTTACATATATGTCCGCACTATTCTCATCTTGTAGTTGATTTAATTTTACAATTGGCGTTTGGCCGATTAATTCAGCGACGGAATTTACAATATGTGTCATTATCCACACTCCTAATACCTAGTAATTTTATTGGTTTAATATAAAATATACACCAATAACACCAAAATGTCAATCTATTTGAACTATTCTGCCTATTAATCAAACCTAGTCGTAAGCAAAATGCCATCAGAATTCCCCATCTGCTAGTACATTAGATCTAAATGAAAATGGGCTTCTATTGGATCCCCTACTCTCTCTTTTACTTTAGCTCCTCAATTAATGATTCAAGATCTTCCTTCGAGAAAAGATAGGTCTCATTACAAAAATGACATTGGGCCTCAGCCTTACCATCTGTAACGATCATATCCTGAATCTCATCTTTACCTAAACTAACTAACGTATTGGAAATTCGTTCGCGGGAGCATTGGCATTTAAATTGAACAGGCATTTTTTCAAGTAACCTGACATTTCCTTCACCTAATACTTCATCAAGAATTTGCTCCGGTGTTAACCCCTGTTGAATCATTTTCGAAATAGGTGTGATTGTTCTTAATCGTTCTTCAATTGCAGTTATCGTTTCATCTTCTACTCCCGGCATAAGCTGAATAATAAAACCACCAGCAGCAAGAATCGTATTATCAGGATTAACTAAGACACCCACTCCAACTGAAGAAGGGATCTGTTCAGATGTTACAAGATAATATGTGAAGTCCTCTCCAAGTTCACCAGACACTAGCGGTACTTGGCCCGTAAAGTAATCACGGAGTCCAATATCTTTTACAATTGACAGCATTCCGTCCGTCCCTACCGCTCTCCTTACATCAAGCTTCCCATGATCATTGAGATCAAAATGGGTCTGAGGATTCGCTACATATCCTCTCACTTCGCCTTTGGCATTCACATCAACTAAAATAACCCCGAGTGGACCGCCACCCTCAATCTTAATGGTTAGTTTTTCTTCTCCTTTAAGCATTGCTCCTAACATTAGACCCGCTGACATTGAACGACCAAGTGCAGCAGATGCAGTTGGCCATGTATAATGACGCCGCTGTGCTTCTCCTACTGTTTTTGTCGTTGAAACTGCATAGGCACGAACTTGGCCATTATAAGCTAGAGCTTTTACTAAATAATCTTCCATCTCCATACGCCTCCTATTTGGTAAATTTAAAACTTACCGTCTGCTAAAAAGGATTATCCTTTATTTTTCTTATAGATAAATTGTAAACCTTTTAATGTTAAAAAGGGATCGACGACGTCAATAATTGTGGATTCATCGGCAACTAGTTGCGCTAATCCTCCTGTCGCAATCACTTTAGGCGGAAACTTGCTTTGGGCCTTCATCCTAGAGACAATCCCCTCTACCTGCCCAACAAACCCATACAATATTCCAGCCTGCATAGCCGTTATTGTATTTTTTCCAATAATTTCATCCGGACGCACAATCTCAATCCTAGGTAATTTAGCTGCTCTTGAATATAGAGCTTCCGTTGAAATACCAATCCCTGGGGCTATCGCTCCCCCCATATACTGTTTATGCTCATCAATGTAGCAATACGTCGTAGCTGTACCAAAGTCCACAATAATCAATGGGCATCCATATTCATGAATACCCGCCACAGCATTAACGATTCGGTCAGCCCCTACCTCTCTTGGATTGTCATACTTAATATTCAAACCTGTTTTAACTCCTGGTCCAACAATAATTGGTTGAATACCGAAATATTTCTCGCACATATTTTCAAGAGCAAACATAATAGGTGGAACAACAGATGAAATAATAATCCCATCGAAATCTTCAAAGCAAATCTGTTCGTGTTCTAATAGTGACTTAATCGTCATGCCATATTCATCTTCTGTTTTATGGCGATTCGTCTCAATACGCCAATGAAATTTTAACTCACTTCTTTCATATACCCCTAACATGATATTCGTATTACCGACATCTAAAACCATAATCATCGATCTCACCACTCCGGCAAATTATTCTCAAACATCATAACATAATGCTCTGTTTAGACGCTAACAGGCGGACTTTCCATGTTTATTTTCTCCCGGAATAGGAAAAGGTATTTCCTTGGAAGGAAATACCTTTTACATGTTTATTTCTTCTGATCTTCTTCGCTAGGAAATGAATTAGGTACATCATCAGAACGCTTCTCTTCAATTGGCATATCCCGAAGAGAATCATTCGTTACTTCTAGACTCTCTGGATTTCTTTCATCTAAAGGCTTAAGCAACGCTTCCTTCTCTTCTTTCTTATTGATGGTAACTTTCAGGTCGCCATCATTGCCCAATCGACCATTAAGAGCTGTATAATCACGTTCCGGCAATTTGCCATGGTCATAAAGACCTTTGATTTGTCCAGCATCCAATGTTTCGATTTCCAATAACGTTTTCGCAATAAGATCTAATTTATCACGTTTTTCCGTGATGATACTTTTCGCTTTTTGGTAAGATTCTTTAATGATTCGTTGAATTTCCAGATCAATTTCATAGGCAATCGCATCTGAATAATTCTGCTCATTATTGAAATCACGCCCTAAGAAAACTTGACCTCCTTGAGACTGCCCAAACTGAAGTGGTCCGAGTTTGTCACTCATCCCATATTCAGTTACCATGCTGCGTGCAATGGCAGTAGCCCTTTGAAAGTCATTATGAGCGCCTGTGCTAACTTCACCGAAAACAACTTCTTCAGCTACACGCCCACCTAAAAGTCCAACAATTTTATCAAGAAGCTCCGGTTTTGTCATAAAGAATCGATCTTCCTTAGGAAGCATAACCGCATAACCACCAGCTTGCCCACGCGGAACAATCGTTACTTTATGGACTGTTTCAGCATCGTCTAGCACCAACCCAATGATTGTATGGCCCGCTTCATGCCAAGCGACGATATTACGTTCTTTCTTGGAGATAACACGGTTTTTCTTGGCCGGTCCTGCAATAACCCGATCAGACGCTTCATCAAGATCGGACATGTCGATTTTCTTCTTATCTTGACGGGCTGCTACAAGAGCAGCTTCGTTTAATAAGTTTTCTAAATCGGCTCCGGAGAATCCTGGAGTACGTTGAGCGATTGCTTTTAAGTCAACACTTTCTGCCAAAGGCTTGTTGCGTGCATGAACTTGCAATACCGCTTCACGCCCTTTAACATCTGGACGCCCCACCGTAATTTGGCGATCAAAACGACCTGGACGCAATAATGCAGGGTCCAGAATATCTGCACGGTTTGTTGCTGCTATAATGATGATTCCTTCATTTCCACCGAAACCATCCATTTCAACAAGTAACTGATTAAGCGTTTGCTCACGCTCATCATGACCGCCACCTAGACCCGCACCACGCTGACGTCCAACCGCATCAATTTCATCAATGAAGATGATACACGGAGAGTTCTTCTTCGCATTCTCAAACAAGTCACGAACACGAGACGCGCCGACACCGACGAACATCTCAACAAAGTCAGAACCGCTAATCGAAAAGAAAGGAACTCCCGCTTCTCCCGCAACTGCTCTCGCAAGCAAAGTTTTACCTGTTCCCGGTGGTCCTACAAGTAAGACACCTTTAGGAATACGTGCACCTAGCTCAACAAATTTCCGAGGGTCTTTCAAGAATTCAACTACTTCAACAAGTTCTTGCTTTTCTTCATCCGCACCTGCTACATCATTGAAACGCACCTTTTTCTTGTCATCATTATACAACTTCGCTTTGCTTTTCCCAAAGTTCATAACACGACCGCCGCCGCCTTGTGCCTGATTAAGCAAGAAAAAGAATAAAATAAAGATGATCACGAAAGGTATAATAGACGTGAAGAATGTTACCCATCCGCTTGTTTGCTGTGCAGGAATTGTTTTAATAGCAACTCCCTTTTCTTCCGCAAGATCGTATATACGAGTTTGCGTAACCTCACTATTTGTTACATAGGTAAAGAATTTATCCGTGCCTTTTTTGTAATCTCCTCTGATTTCATAAACATTGCGTACAGGCTGGATTTCGAATGATTTTAATTGCCCTTTTTCCAATTGACTATAAAATTGGTCTTGAGATATTTCTTTAGTCGGCTCATTATTCGTATTAAAAATACTAACAATTCCAATGATGACTAAAAAGATGAGTAAATAAAATATTGTATTACGGAAGATCCGATTCATCCCTTACCTCCTCCCACTGGTAAACAACTATAGTAAATAGTATCATAGAAAATAATGGAGTTACAATTATTTAACATCGCTACTTGATTTAAAGAAAATCGTATATTAAATCATTCACCTTTTTCGTAAATTGCTGGTTTAAGAATGCCGATATACGGAAGGTTGCGATATCTTTCCGCGTAATCTAAACCATATCCAACCACAAATTCATCCGGTACGATAAAACCAGTATAATCAGGTGTTATGTCAGCCTTTCTTCCAGTAGGCTTATCTAACAATGTTACGATACTTATTGATTTTGCTTTTCGATAACGGAAAAGTTCTGCAAGATAGCTTAGCGTTAGGCCGCTGTCAATGATGTCTTCGATAATTAAAATATCACGACCCTCTACAGATGCATCCAAATCCTTAATAATTTTTACTTCACCTGAAGATACTGTGGAATTTCCATAGCTGGAAACATCCATAAAATCCATTTCTAAATGTGCATCGATACGTTTTAATAGGTCACTCATAAACGGCATTGCACCTTTTAAAACTCCAACAGCTAAAGGAAACTTGTCTTTATACTCGTGCTCCAACTGCGATGCTAGCTCTTTAATTTTATCCTGTAGTTCTTCCTCAGTGATTAACACTTTTTCAATGTCGTTTTGCATGGTCATTGTAATTGATTGCCCCCCAAGAAGATTTAAGCTTTATGATATTCTAAATAAATAAAAGATTGTTCATCATACGTATCAACAAACTCCAGATTGGACTTTTTCAGACCAGGAATCCAAACAATCACCCCTGATTGATCAGTTAGTACTGGCCAGTTCCGCCTCATTTGCATCGGGATTTTTTCATTAATAAAAATATCCTTTAGCTTTTTTGTATGATTGCCTTTGCCCTTGATAACCATATTATCACCATTTCTTCGGTTACGGGCGATGAGTGGCAGTGCTGTTTTTTGGATAGGCAGATAAAAAGAATGGTTTCCAGCTTGGCCAGGAATTCCTTCTAAATACTGTGCTTTAATTTTAAATCCATTCGGTAGAAAAGTCTCTCCAGGAATCGTGATGGTAACGGAATAATCAGAGCTTTCTTTTTGTTGAAATCGAAACGTACACGCTTCATAAGATTTCTCACAAATAAGCCCTTCCGGAAGATGTAATTCTGCTGAAGGATGGGGATTAAAAAACAAAGCAGAGAGCTGGTCAATATGTACTGCTGAAAGTGATGATGGTCTCTTTATATAAAGATAGTTTAATATTAGTTGAATCGCTCTTCTTTGTAAAGGTTTTGGTATCATAAGTAGCTGATTCAAATCAATTGAAGACTCACTCTTCGTTTTACTAAGCCAAATCTTTTCCATATAGCGATTTGTCATTTGTTGCAAAAGTTGTTCGTCCTCAGCTAATTCTTCACTAAACCTTTGAAAATGCTCATGTACTTTTGGATTTTCCCGTTTTAAAGCCGGTAATACATCATGCCGAAATCGGTTTCTCACATAATCATTATGTTCATTACTTGGATCCATTCGAGGAGTCAATTCATAGCTATTGGCATATGCATTGATTTCCTCCTTTGTCACAACAAGGAATGGTCTAATAATCTCTCCGTTTAGAAAGGGGCGCTTGACGGCAATGCCTGCTCGCGCCATTCCTGACGCTCCTCTCGTCAGCCTCATAAGCATCGTTTCAATTTGATCGTCACCGTGGTGACCAAGTGCTAAGATGGACAGTTGATACTTCTTCATTACCTCTTCAAAAAAAGCATAACGAAGATTTCTTGCTGCTAATTGCGAACTTTCACCTGTCTGTTCCATATAAGCAGGTACATTTATTCTTTTTCCCTCAAATGGAATATTCCATTCCTGACAAGTTTTCTCTACAAACTGATAATCCACATATGATTCTTCTCCCCGGAACATATGATCGACGTGTGCAACAACGAGTTCTAGCTCCAATCTTTCTCTTAATGAACAAAGAAAGTGCAGAAGAACTAGCGAATCAGGTCCACCAGAAACACCTACAAGTAGTCGGGATTTTTGTGGGATTAATTGATACCGGTTTATCTCAGACAATACTTTTTGCACAAACATCCTATCTTCCCTCTTTATAAACTTGTTTTATCCTATCTCTAAATTGTACGCGTTAGATAGCATAACTTTTCGTAAAATTAACAATCCCTTAATTTTTTTACTATATCATAGGAACTGATTATATACATACAGAACATACAATATCGATACAAAAATAGCTAAGATAAGTGTCTCGAGAACACCTCTTCTTTTCTTCCTTTTTCTCATTGTGCGTGTTTGACTAGTGCCTTTGTTATTTTTCTTACCTTGGGATGTTGAATTCGTTTGAGTTTTCTTGTGTTCATGCTCCTTGTTTAATACGTTCAATAAATCATTTCGCATTTCATCTGCTGAGTGATATTGACCTCTCATTGCACCATTTAACACTTTACTATACGGATGAAGTCCCCTTTTTTGCTTAATCAACTCATTAATCTGTGTATAGCCATCTCCTTTTTTCGAAAATCGTTTCGGATAGAAGGAATTAATGATAATCATCGCCACTGCAAATAAATCATATTGCGGATCTGCTTTTCTTGACCCCATTCCCCAATACCCCCTATCAAAAAACTCCGTGAACTCTTTGATAGACCGACCGAATAATGTAGTCCCACCAACATCGATACAACGAATTTTATAAGCAGGGAGTGTAACGATCAAATTATCTGGCTTCAAATCTCCAAACGCCCAACCTTGCTTGTGAAGTTCACCCAAGCTTGACAGAAGTTGCAGCATCAATACACCAATCCACGATTCCCCTTTCTTCTCAATAAACGCCAAGTATCCTTCTCCTCTTATGTATTCCATGACATAGAACGGGAGTGGCCTTCCATTCTTCAATAAATCGTCTGCTTCAAAAAAAGAAGGTCCAAGAGAGTGTCCCTGGACCTTGGAAAAGGATTTTAGTATATTCATTTCTGAACTAATCGACGAATAATCATCACTTAGTTTTAACGCGACTTGTCCATAATTGCTTTCTGCAAGATAGACAATTCCATTTGCTCCATATCCCAATTCCTCTTTAATTTGGTATGGATTCTTATTCCACTTCCCAGTTATGAGACTACCGGGCAGGAGGTTACACTGTTTCCTCAAAGTATGATTCGTCATCATGAGACAACAATCCCCTTAGTGATCGTTTTTTTTGAAAATATCCCAGTGCTTCGTTGATGGCAGGGCCCGTCGGTGTTATTCCTCCAGTTGTAAGTTTCGGGAATATTTTCGTAAGCACCTCAAGCTTCGGCGTCCAATCCAATAGTTTCTCGACATCTTTTCTTTTCCCAGGAAATACGAACACAGAAAATTTATTATCACCCATTCTGGCATTCATACTTAGCGATAAATCCAAAAGCGCATCTTTAACAGTCGGAAGCTTATGTTTCATGCTCGCGCTTGTATCTACGAGAATAAGTACTTCCAATTTGCTTGTCTCACCAAGTTCATCTACTACTTCCATGACTTCTCCGCGTTTATCGGGTGGTAAGTCTTCCATTGATGTGGATTTTCCAAGTATTTGCTGTAACTCTTTATTCACAAGTCCTTGTATCGTTTGCGTCATTGCTTTTCTCGTTACCATTTGGACAGTATGTGACAGCTGTTTTGAATACACAATCTGACTTATTCCACCACCAGATAACGCAATGGATTCGATTTCCTGCAACCCTTTTTCATTAATTGTATCATTTTCCATAACCCCTATAACATTAACCGAAATCCCTTGTTCTCTTGCCAAAGCTGCCATTGCAGCAGGATCTTCACCTTGATTTGAGCACCCATCAGTAATTAACAAGATTTGCTTCAACGTTCCTGTTTTCATGTTCATACTCCTCTCGAAAAAATACTGTTACCATTTTCGACAAGAAAATAGAAAATTATACTTTTAATTCAGTTCCTCTTCTTGTGCGATCTTCATGCCCTTTTCCGATGAGCTTGAACTGGAATGGATGCCCATTTCGGTGTATTATGCATAATCTTCGCTGTAACCACTGTCATATCATCATCAATATCCCCTTTCGTTCTAACTACCTCTTCTAAAATTAAATCAGAAATTTCCTGTGGATCTTCTGTTTGTAGTTCCTTCAATTTTCTTTTAATCCAAAACTCAAAGTTCTCCACATGAGTAGGCCCTTCAAAAATCCCATCGCTCATCATAATGAGGATATCCCCTGCCTTCAGCTCTTCACAAACAACATCCACATCGAATTCCTGAATAATACCCATTGGCAAATTACTTGCTTCAATTTTAATTACTTTATCCCCCCTCTTTATAAAGCTAGGTATTGAACAAATTTTCAAAAACCTAGCCTGTGCATCTTGCAAATCAATCATAACTAAATCTAACGTTGAAAAAATTTCATCTGTCGTTCGAAGAGAAAGGACGGAATTCACCGATTTAATTGCGATTTTCTCCTCTATACCCGACATGAGGAATTTTTGCAGAAGTTTTAACGTTTCCGTGCTCTCAAAATGAGCTCTTTCCCCATTTCCCATCCCATCACTAATAGCTATGGCATATTTGCCAAATCCTATTTCCGTCGTAGTAAAACTGTCTCCCGAGACTAGTCCTCCTCCTTTTGCTGCATGAGCCACTCCTGTTTCCACTGTATACTTCTTAGCTGAACGGAAAACGACTTCACATTGTCCGTTAGGGAAAGTTGCACATTCCTCTGAGTGAACAATCACTGTTTCACCTAGAATATCAGAAAGCATGGGTGCAATTAGCTTTTCACTTTCACCTCTTCCTTGGCAGTATGGAACACTCATTTCAATATCGACATTCCCTTGTTCAAGGCTATAGATTTCTACATTCGTGATATGCAACCCGAAATCCTGAATAGCTTCCATAATGGACTCTTCCTGTTGATGATGATTGATTCGTTCTCGTTGGATTTCCTTTGCAAAATCTTCCATAACAGCTGATACACCCTTTAATTGATCAGCGACTAACCTCCGGCTTTCTTGGACTTGCCTTTTTAATCTTTTATTGGCTTGATAATAAAGAAGCTCTTGAGAAATCGTCGCAATAACTTTTGGACTGTTAATACAGTGCTTTTCCCATTCCTTCACAGTTTTTTTAGAAAGCTGTCCATCATGTTCACTCAATTGAAACATAATTTCCTGCATCCCCTCATATGTTGTATCAAAGTTCTTTGCCCAGCATTGTTCTTTTTTAAAGCACATCTGGCACGTCCTTTCAGTCACATTGCTTAAGAAGTAATCGAGTTCCTTTTCATCGTCCTCTCCCTCTCCTCGGTCATCCATTTGTGCAAAGCTATTGGATAGCGCTTCGAATACATTCGAAAATTGTGATACCCTTTGCGCCGTTACATCTCGTACTTTCCGCATGTACTGCTGTTGTTCATTCGTATGTTCATTAGTACCTGGAATGTGCTTTGAAATCTTCCCAATTGCGGAACTTGGTGTAATAAGAAACAAGAGCACAGCAATTAATGTTTCATATAAGGTGATCGTAATATTGTTCGATCCCTCCCCGTACAAACCAATAAGTAAGGTAGCAATAACTAACCCTATTGAAACACCTACCTTTTTTCCATCACGCAAAAGTCCACCAAGCAAGCCCGAAAAAGCAAGCAAGCTCATTTGTAATAAGCTTGTTACACTAGATAAACTGAAAATCAGGCCCGTAACTACCCCAACTGTGGAACCGATAGCTGCCCCACCTGCTAGTCCAAATAAAAGAACAAGATAGCGTGATAAAATATGTTCGACAGAAAGATCGTACATGGACCATCCAATTGTTCCAGTCATAACCGATGCAAGTAATATAATGATCGAGATAATTTCTTCAGTCTTTAAAGATTGTGACTTTTTCCTAACTGTAAGGAGAGGAATCGATTGTATGAATATGAGTGTAAGAATTAGCGCAAGACCCGCTTCTACTCCTACCATCATGCCATCATATAATACAAGTGTACGGTGAATCATATATTGCTTTGACAAACCAACGATGACTAACGAAAGAAATACATACAAAGAAATGACCTTGATTTGAGATTCTGGTTTTAACTTCTTCATCTTGTGAAAAAGTAAAAATAACACCGTGCTAGAGAAAAGAGTAAGGCTGCTTGAAATAGAAACTGTTAACGCTCCCATAATTAATCCGACCAATGCCAACGGGGCACGATCTCGCCTCATCAAGAATACAGCGGCGAAGAAGGCTAATCCAAATGGGGATAATTGCGATAATATAAGTGCTCGTCCTAATAAGAAACCAATGAAGGCTAAGACGATTCCACGTTTTATGAAGATATCTATTAACTTTGTCTGAAGATGAGTGATCCAATGAATAGCGCCTGCTTTTGCTCCTTGCAGATGCACCTCGGCAATGGGCTCCAATACATTTCGTTCAACCTTTTCCATATATGAAACACTCCCATTCATATTAGTATTTTTTATTATAAAGAGAGTATCACACGGATTTTGTCAGAATTTTATAAATTTAATTAAAAACGTTCGACTATTTTCTATAGGAATATTCAATTACATACAGATTTTTAAACCATTCTCTGAAAAACTAAGCCTTATATTCAAATTCGTTTAAATAAAAGGGAGGTTTTTATACTTTCATTGAAAATAAAACTGAGAATATTGTGATTCATAGTATGAAACGACAATCAGAGAAATTGTCTTTGATCCTTGACTACAAAAAACTAGCTATTCCAACATAAAATCATTGGTTGGAGTGCACATTATTCCTTACCGATTGTAAGGATATAGCTTGTGCTTTAAGGCATTATAGCGGCATAGCTTAGTTGGTAGAGCATGCGGTTATCCGTAAAGCCAGGGGCTATCAAATAGACATAAGTGTCTTAGTCAATTTGTGAAAAAGGCGGTGTAGATAAGCAGAAGCGTCCCAGTTATATTCTTTTCATTAAGAAACCAACTGGGACGCTTTTATATTTAATTCCAAATTTTCTTTTACTGGTTGGTTAAACGCGACTAAAAAGTAGGGATACTTTTGCTAGATACGGACAAAATGTAATCCACGCAGAGTGAAACTTCCATCAATAGCGGGAATACAGCCTGCTAACCCGGGATAATTATATTCGTATAGTTTCTTGAGCAACAAAAAAAGCAAGCTTAATGATAAGCCTGCCTACTATATTATATAAAATTTTTCAAGGAAAAATTGCTAAACTATTGTTTTTCAGCAGCAGTTTATCCGCGTCTTCCTCCTCGGCCTCCACGTTTTGTTTCTGTACTACGTTTAAGAGAAGTTAAGCGGTCTTCGCTATCTTTTAGGAAACGGGTCATTTTTTGCTCAAAATTTTCCTTTGGTTGGAAACTTGTTTTTGAGCGGGAGTCTTTGGAACGGTTATCATTTCCTCTTCCTTGACGTGGACGTTGTGAATAAGAAGATTGCGGTTGTCCCTCAGGTTTATCTTTTGCCTTTTTGATAGATAAGCCAATTTTTCCATCTTTTTCAACGTTGATGACTTTAACCTCAACTGCATCACCGACTTTAAGATGATCATTGATATCTTTTACATAGTTATCGGCAACTTCACTGATATGAACAAGCCCTGTTGAACCTTCTGGTAATTCTACAAACGCACCAAAATTAGTAATCCCTGTTACTTTACCTTGTAACTTGCTGCCTACTTCAATTGACATAAAAAAAATGTTCCTCCTTAGAAATGTTAACTATCACTTCATATTATATTATAACGAAAGGAAAAAAACAGTGTCAATATTAGTCACTATCGTCTTCTTTTTCAGGCAGATTAAAAATGATCTCCCCTTTTTCAGATAAAAAGTATTCCTTCCTTGCCAATTTCGCTATATACTCATCATCCTCGAGCCTCATAATTTCCTCTTTTAATAGGTTTTCTGCCTTTTTTAATTGAGCTAACTTACTCTCAACCTGTTCCATTTCTGTAGTCCCTTTTTCTAGGGCCTCTGCTTGGGAAATAAGCGTAATAGCGGCCAACACTGAAATAATGGCAACACATATTCCATAAAAAGTGAGGCGTCGAATCAATCCACGTCTCTTTTTTACATTTGTATGCTCTTGCTGCTCACGTTGTAGGACATAGTCTGATTCAATTTTCGCCACTTTCTTTTTTCGGAGGCTATCCACTCTATTATTCACCCCTCACTTTGTTTTATTTCTCCATTTCGTAACGATTACTTTTATAAATTTCTTCATCTTTATAAATATTCCTGTAATTTCATTATAAAACTTACCGACGTTTTTTGTAACAGCATTCGGCAACTTATTCCAAAGAAATAGGAAGATCCAGAAAAAAGGTCGTAAGATTATGTTTATAGTCATAAAAATTAAGCGAATGATCCACTTAATAATTGAAAAAAGAATTTTCCCTATACCAAATATCAAAAATACAATCCCTGTTACCAACCATTTTACCGGTTGATAAACTAAGAGTTGAATGGATCGCCTTATAAATTTTGCAGTTATAATAACACTCGTAATGAAGGCTTCTAGAATTTTATGATAGCTCTTTTTCATAAGCGCTTGATATGCAGAAAACCCACAAAGTAACGCAAGGAATAGGTAGAAACGAAACTCCCCTTCATTGATTAAGAATAACACATAAAAAATGATTAGGCCCTGTACAATCCAGAAAAGAAAATCATTTAGAAAAACAAACCAGGATTTTCGCTTTGTCCGCTTTAAAAAACGGTTATACGTATCCAGGGCAGCGCCAAAGCAGCTGCCCATTCCAATCATGGCAAGTAAGGTATAAAATTGAATGGTTAACGTCATTTGAACAGCTTCCCAAAGAACCCTTTTGCCTTTTCCCCTGTGTGCTCATCTAAATAGACAAGATCGAAAATTTTACCTTTAATAGATACAATGCCTTTTTCTACGTCTAAATTTTTCATTTGTAAGTTTTGCCCGCGTATTGATAAAAAACCCATACTCGTTTCAAGAAGAAATTCTTCATTATCAAAGCTTTCTACTTGCTTTACTCCAGTAATATCTAGCAAACGGCGTCCTCTCATGGTGACGTCATGTTCTTGAATTGTTGCTTTTTGATTGTTTTGGACTGGCTCATAATATTGGCTCATCTTCATCCCTCACAATAGAACGTTTTGTACATGTTTATGTGAGCTTTACAAAGATTAGAACAAGCCTGACGATCCGATTATCTTACTCGCCACCTAGTTTCTCTTCCTTTAGGACTGTGTACATATTGGCCGCTTCTTCTTTTTTTGTTGACTCCTGTATTTTTTCAATTCGGACCGTAACCCGCTTTTGTCCAAATTGAATAGCTAGCTCATCGCCCTCTTTTACATTGGAACTTGCCTTAGCTGGAGTACCATTAATACTAATACGCCCTTTATCAGCCACTTCTTTAGCAAGTGTACGACGCTTTATTAAACGTGATATTTTCATAAACTTATCAAGTCTCATCGACATAAAAATCCTCTCCTTCACTTATAATCCCTTAGATTTTGCTTCCTCCCAATATTGATCAAGCTCATTAAGCGTATAGTCAGCAAATTCTTTTCTCTCATTTTGAATACACTCTTCAATATATGTAAATCGGTTATAGAACTTCTGATTAGCTGCATGTACTGCTTCTTCAGCTTGAATCCCATAAAAACGGGTAACATTCACAAGAGCAAAGAATAGATCACCCAATTCCATTCTTAGAGCAGCCTCATCCCCTTGATCCATTTCCGTTTCTACTTCGATGATTTCTTCTTTAACCTTTTTCCATGCTTCTGCAACTTCATTCCAATCAAAGCCTACTTTTGCTGCTCGTTTTTGATATTCATGCGCACGGATTAAATTAGGAATTGATTTGCCAACATCGTCAAGTAATGATTTATTAGTAAATCCAGCCTGTTCTTTTTCTTCTTTTTTAATTTGCTGCCAATTTCTCAGAACATCTTCTTCCCCACTTACTTCGATATCCCCAAACACATGTGGATGACGGCGAATCATTTTTGAAGAGATACCTTCTATTACATCTTCAATAGTAAACATCCCCTCGTCTTCACCAATTTGGGCGTGTAGGAAGACTTGCAGGAGTACATCTCCTAATTCAGCTATGATTTCATCTTCATCTTGTTTGTCGATGGCATCAATTAATTCATACGTTTCTTCGATTAAATACTGTTTCAAGCTTTCATGCGTTTGTTTTATATCCCATGGACAACCATTTGGTCCTCTTAATTGTGCAATAATTTTCCTGAAAGTAGAAAATTCTCGGTATTGCTTGTTTATTTCTTTGACAGGTGGAACATAGACACTCGTCAGATTACTTAATTCCATTTCATGATCGAGCTCATAAAGAGGTAGTTTTTTTACCGATTCCATTTCGCTACCAGCTGCGGTAACAAGATAAACATCGTGATCATCAGGCAATTTTTCCATAAGTGTCAGCTTAACATTCGATGCAATAAACGGATCATATACTTGTCCAATTATCATATGCTGATTGATATGCAAGTCGTCTTTCTCGAGTGCTGTTCCATCAAGAAGTTGGAATCCTTCAATTGGGTCAATCTTCACTGATTGAAACAACGCATCAAGAAAGCTTTGACCACCTTCTATTTTAACAGATATTCCATATTTTGGTCCCTCTTCAATAAGAATCTGTACCGTTTTTTCAGCAACCATTGGGTGCCCTGGCACAGCATAGAGTACCGCTTCAACTGAAGCCTGCTTAAGCAATGTCTCGGCGATCTCCTCATAGACCTTTTCAAATGTATCATGCTTTTCATAAACATCATCAAAGCTGATGAATGAAACACCTTCATTCAACAGTTCATTTATGACGGGATGTTCCATCGTTCGCACAAAACAGGAAGATGCTCCTTTAAGTTTTTTATAAATGCCATAAGGAAGCTGGTCTAAATTACCTGCACCAAGGCCTATTATCACAATATCATTTACCATTTTATTGATACTCCTCTTTATGTAAATATGTAACAAGCTTTTCTCCTAACGGAAGAAGAAGAAGCTCATTCTTTGTAAATAGCCCGGTCTTAAGGATACTGTATATAAACAGGATTCCTCCGAGACTTGCACCAGTTAAAGCTTGGACACTAGAAATGGATCGGCCTGAAAGTTGGAAAAGTTGAAATAGCTGATTATACACCATCAACGTCACAACCATAGTAACCGTTGCTCCTATGATAATATATACACTATTTTTTTCAAACAAAGGCATACTAACTTTTGTTTGTAGAAATATAGCTAGCAGTAGCGCCATCAATACGAAACTAAGAACAGTTGCAAAAGCCGCTCCTGTGATCGAGTAATGAGGTACGAGCAGTCTGTTAAGACTCCATTTACAAACAAGCCCAAAACCAACTACCACAACTGGCGCCCACGTATACCCCATACTTTGCACAATTGCCGATTGGGCCATAATAACCGATGTAAACAAAATGGAGACGGCTAATATCGCCAGAGTACCAGATCCTTTCATGTCAGTGAATAGCATGATATTTATCGGTTTAATCAGGCAAATTAATCCACTAGAAGCAGCGACTCCAACAGAGGCACTAACTTTTAATGTAAGACTTATTTTATTTACCAGCTCCTCCTTATCCCTTTTTTTCATAGCGAAAGAGATGATCGGGATCATTGTCAGTGATAGGGACGTAGCAATAACCGTTCCAAGCTGGATAAGCGGCTGACCACGGTCGTATACACCTTTCCACTCTTTTGCCTCAGTAGCACCTAAGCCAAATTCTCGCAATAGATTATAAAGTTGCAGAGAATCGACAAGCTGAATGAGTACGAGAATTAACCCTGTCATGCAAAAAGAAAAACCTTGAAAGATTAGAGCTTTCATGATGAATGGGAAATTCCTAAATTCCAAAGGTGCCTTTTTCAGGTTCAACCATTCTTTTCTTAAAATAATGAAACCTAAAAGAATGAATAAACCTGTTCCCCCCCCTGTTACAGAGCCAAAAACAGCACCTGTACCCGCTTCATATAAGGAAGAACCGTGTCGAATAAGGATTAATGACAGCAACAAGATAGTAGCGACTCTTATGAGTTGCTCGAATACTTGGGATAAGGCAGTTGGAATCATATTTCCTTGTCCTTGATAATACCCCCTGATTACTGAAGTAGCAGGCATTAGTAAAAAAGAAAACGCGATGATTCTCAAGAGCCCTGTTAACTGTGGATCACCCATAACAGCTGTAATTGAATCTGCAAAGAAAAATAGGCCACCAAACATCACTATTCCTAATGCTCCAAGTATAACCAACGAACTCATAAGAATTTCGTTAGCAGAAAAACCTTCTTCAGAATCATTACTTTCTGCCAGCAACTTTGATATGACCGCAGGAAACCCCACAGTTGACAATGTTAGAACAATCCCATAAAAGGGATACACTTGCTGATAAATATAAAAACCTATATCTCCAGCTATATTTTGATATGGAATGCGATAAGCTGCACTTAATACCTTCACGATAAGGCTGGCTATACTTAATATTAACGCTCCTCGTACGAGCTCTCTTGTTGTCTTCAAAGGCCCTCCAACCATCTAAAGAACCCCTTCCACACATATGTGGTTGTATTATAGCATAAAGTGAAACTTCTATCAGTGGGGGCTTTTATCCCCACTTATGGTTAGTTGAACCAATCGGGGCTTTACAAGCTGTTTAATCACTACCTATTCTTCCCTAATTCTCCAACAAAGGTTGAGGTAGGATTATTACAGCCTGTTAAACCGGGATAAACTGAAACTTCTATCAGTGGGGCTTTTCATCCCCACTGATGGTTAGTCCTGTTCTACTGTCAGTTCCTTTTTTAGTTTCCAAACACATAAAAAGGACAGCAGCACGCCGTCCTTTTTGATATTTGTATAATGCCTGTCTTATATTATTGTTCCATTTGTTTAGCTAAGAAGCTTGCTGCTGTTTCTACCGCTTTATGTTCTACTTCTCCTACCGTTTCTTCTTTAGAGAAGATCACAACAGCTCCAATTGGATCTCCATTAGCAACAATAGGAGCCACTGTATATGATTGAACTTCTTCATCATTAGAATCGACAAATGAGACTTGTGATTTTGCTGTATTGATCACTGAGTTACGATCATCCATCGTTTTTTCAATAAAATCACTTACATTTTTGTTTAAATAATCTTTTTTTGAGCCTCCTGCAACTGTGATATATGTATCACGGTCACAAATTAATACAGGATTACCCAAGCTATCAAACAAGGCCTCTGCATATTCCTTTGCAAAGTCTCCTAGTTCACTAATCGGTGAATATTTTTTTAAAATAACTTCTCCATCTCGGTCTACAAAGATTTCCAAGGGATCTCCTTCACGAATACGCAGGGTTCTGCGAATTTCTTTCGGGATTACCACTCTTCCTAAATCATCAATTCGGCGAACTATACCAGTTGCTTTCATCTTATGTTGCCTCACTTTCATCAAAATTGATTTCCTAATAATGACTTCGTATTTAAGACAAAATCATCATCGACCTTGAATATAGTATTTTTCTAATGGAAAGTTCTATACACTTTGAAAAAATTTTTCTTTATTTCCTTAAAAAATTACTTTATCGACGATTTACCCATTTCTCCTAATTATTGATTCATCGTTTGATTTTCTTTATTAACATGCTGTAGACCCATCACTAGTTCGAATAGGATGCTTAACCATTTGTCATGGTCCATACCTTTTAGATGAAGCACAAGCTTCATTCGATTCCCCTCCATACCTAGTCCAACTGCACGACCAAACTTCGAGCTCAAAAGGAATACTTTTTGTCCATCGATTTTACTGCTTTCTTGTTCTGAGATAAAAATTGTGATTTCCTGCTTCAATTGCTTAATGCTTTCAACAGATGCAAGACTGGCATACACTTTAATTTCTGAAATTAACAATAAATAGGCTACTTCCGGTGGATAGTCCCCAAAACGATCGACGATTTCTTCTTTCAATTCATCTAAATCCTCTAGGGAAGAGATACCTCTAAATCGTTTATACATTTCGATCTTTAGATGTCCATCAGAAATATACGTATCAGGGATATATGCATCCACATCCACATCGATTTCAAGTGTTGATTTCTCTTCAGCCGGTTTATCATTCCTTTTTGCTTCCACAGCTTCTTTGAGCATTTCCGAGAATAAGTCGAATCCAACAGAATCAATGAAGCCGTGTTGCTGAGACCCTAACAAGTTTCCTGCTCCTCGGATCGATAAATCACGCATGGCAATTTTGAAACCTGAACCTAGTTCTGTAAATTCTTTAATCGATTGAAGACGCTTCTCAGCTACTTCCGTCAAGACCTTGTCCTTTCGATAGGTAAAAAATGCATAGGCAATCCGATTTGAACGTCCTACTCGGCCCCTTAGCTGATAAAGCTGAGAAAGCCCCATTCGATCAGCGTCATGTACAATTAATGTATTCACATTTGGAATATCAACACCGGTTTCGATAATTGTTGTACTGACTAACACATCGTACTCGCCTTCTAGGAAACCAAACATGACCGCTTCTAATTCTTGTTCTGTCATACGGCCATGAGCATAGGTGACTCGGGCATCTGGCACTAACATGGAAATTTCTTCTGCCTTTCTAGCTATATCCTCTACCCGATTATACAGAAAGTAAACTTGTCCCCCTCTTGCCATCTCTCTTTCAATTGCCTCGGTAACTAAAACACCGTTGTACTCCATCACATAGGTCTGGATTGGAAAACGGTTCTCCGGTGGAGTTTCAATGACAGATAAATCCCTAACACCAAGCATGGACATATGCAACGTGCGCGGAATAGGCGTCGCTGTTAACGTCAATACATCTACATTTGTTTTAAGCTTCTTGATTTTCTCTTTATGTGTAACACCAAAGCGTTGTTCTTCATCAATAATAAGTAAGCCGAGATCACGATATTCAATATCCTTTGATAACAGTCGGTGCGTTCCGACAACAATATCAATCGTGCCTGCTTTCAGGCCTTTCATCGTTTCGGTTTGCTGCTTCCTTGTTCGGAAACGGCTCAATAGCCCAATATTAATCGGATAGTCTTGGAATCGTTCACGAAGTGTTTCAAAGTGTTGCTGAGCAAGGATTGTCGTTGGTACTAGAAAGGCTACTTGTTTTCCATCAGCCATTGCTTTGAAGGCAGCACGAATCGCCACTTCTGTCTTTCCATATCCCACATCACCACACAACAAACGATCCATCGGTCTTTCACGTTCCATGTCTATTTTTATCTCATGTATGGAACGTAGCTGATCATCGGTTTCGTTATAGGCAAATGCACTTTCAAATTCACGTTGCATATCCCCGTCTGGAGAGAAGGCATATCCCTTTGCTTCTTCCCGCTCTGCATATAATTTAATAAGATCATCTGCTATATCTTGAACAGAGGATTGAACTTTGTTTTTTACTCGCTTCCAATCGCTTCCACCCAATTTATAGAGCTTCGGTTCCTTACCTTCTGAGCCTACATATTTTTGAACTAGATTAATCTGATCTACTGGTACATATAATTTATCATCAGCTTGATAGCGAAGATGCAAATAATCCTTATGAATGCCATTAATCGAAAGCGTCTCGATACCTAGGTATTTTCCTATCCCGTGGTTAATATGAACCACATAGTCTCCCACTTTCAATTCTGAATAGCTTTTAATCCGTTCAGCATTTGAGAGCTTTTGACGTCTTGTCGACTTTTTCGATTTTTTATTAAATAATTCCTGCTCCGTGATCACCGCATATTTTTGAAGTGGTAATTCAAATCCTGTGTTCAGACTGCCTTTGAGAATTTGAACCCTTCCCGGTAATATCTTGCTCGAATCAGAAAGTTCCGCAGCTTCAATATCATAATCTGCCAAAACACCTACTAGCTTTTTTACCCGTTCATTGTCAGGACCTAAAATGACAACTGCATATTTTCCTTTTTTCCAACGGTCTATTTCAGTTTTAAAAACATTCATTTGTCCATGAAAATTTTGCATTTGCTTACATGTGAAATTCAAAATATTTTGTGGGTTTGTATGCGGTACATGACGCAAAAATAATGATAAGTAAATCAACTTTTGCTTTGATTGCGCGAAAAGCTCAGGGAGCTTATGCGAGATTTGTATATCATGAACAATTTGTCCCGCTTCGAGCAAACTTGTGTACCATTCCGCCTCCTCTTTTTCAAGTGTATCGTTAATCTCCTGAATTCGACTAATTTCATCAAGGATAATCAGCCCATTACCCGGCATGTAATCTAGCAAACTAGTAGGATTTTCATAAGCAAGACTTAAATATTTAAAGACTTGGTCGGGTTTTTTCCCCGTTTTCAACTGCTCTAACTCGTACGAAATCGTTTGCAGCATTTGTTCCTTAGCCTTATCATTTTTTATCTTTGTTAAACTTTTGCTTAATTTACCATCAAGTGATTCGATGATTCTTTCATAATGTTCAGACTCCAATAGACTTTCAGTCACCGGGCCAATCTTTACATGGTCAAGTTTATTAAGTGAACGTTGATTTTCAAGAGAAAACGTACGGATTGAATCAATTTCTGTATCAAATAACTCAATCCGAATTGGATTGGGCTCTGTTATCGGATAAATATCAATAATCCCGCCTCTCAAGCTAAATTCACCAGGAGATGACACCATTTCCGACCTGGAATACCCCATGGAAATGAAAGTGTGTAATAAGCTAGCTAAATCAACATCTGTACCTAATGAAAAATGTAATTGATACTTCTGCCATAATTCTTTTGATGGCAGCATTTTTCGCAAGCCCGGTATCGGGACGATGACAACTCCTTTTTCGGCATGTGACCAATAATTTAAAGCCTCTATACGTTGCGCTCTCAACTCAGGACTCGCCACACTCAGCTCGGCTGCAATTAATTCATTCGCAGGATAAATAAACAACTCCTCTTCTGGAATAAAGTTCACCAAATCCTCCTGAAGCTTCTGGGCCTGCAATAGATTATGTGTAACAACTAGCAAAGGTCTTTCAGTTTCCTCGTATAATGCAGCGATTAACATCGAGCGGGATGAACCTGATAATCCAGAAACTAATTGTTCCTTCAATCCTTCATTTATCCCAGTAATTAACGAATGGACTTCATTATGTTTGGAGAACAAATTTTGTAAACCATTCATATCACCTTCTCCTCCCTTTTCTGACTATTTTATGTGCTTATAGGGGATGTTCAAAAAGTCCGATAAAAAAGCTCATTTTTGACCTTCTGTTAAGATCGCGCACGTCCTGTGCGCAACACAGAAGTCAGCACATCCTGTGCAAGTCCGGTCCTCACGTATTACTACATACGCGAAAGGTTAGAGAAAATCGTTCCTCGAACTGCTCAGCTCTTTGTATCCTCCTTTTTGAACACGCACTTATATATATTTCTTTTAAAAAAATCAAAAATCACCGAAACGGAAAAATGCTTTGGATTTCGATCCAAAGCTTACTTCCGCTTAATGAATTATATAATCATTTTGATGCAAGTCAGGGTTTCTTTGCAATGCTTCGTGACAATCTTCGCAAATTGCTTTCACATGTACATTCCCCACTGAATCATAAGCAATCATATCTTGCCGTTCTTCATCATTAAGTTGGGTAAGACCCAGCTGCTCTGAATGTAGTATCGTATCACTTATCGTACCAATCTGCGTGCCACAATGCCTACATGTATAATGGAGAGCCATAAACTAACCCCCTAATTTAGAAAGATTACCCTTATTATTGGCCTAAATAGGGGGAAATTATTCAGTCTCCAGAATTTTTTTAGCATTATGATTGATTATACTCATTCATAACTTGTAAGAATGGAGACTTCAACCATTCCTCGCATGCCTGGGCGCTTTTTTCAATTATCGCTCCAATCTTTGTCCACTCTTCTTCCGTAAATCGACCTAATACATAGTCAGACACAGGAATTCTCCCCTCTGGTCGACCGATACCGATTCTGATTCGGTTGAATTCCTGCATACCAAGATGAGCAATTGTTGATTTAATTCCATTATGCCCACCTGCACTGCCCTTTTGACGCAAGCGAATTCTACCAACAGGCAAATCTAAATCATCATATAGAATGACTAGATCATCAACCTCAAGCTTAAAGAAGTTCATAACAGCCGAAATGGATTCTCCTGATAAATTCATATATGTAAGTGGCTTTAGCAACAAGACTCTTTCACCATTTACCGAGCCGCTACCATAAATTCCTTTATGCTTTGCTTGATCTAAAGGAATGGACCACTTTTTCGAAAGTTCATCTATCACTTCAAACCCTATATTATGTCTCGTTTTATCATATTGTCTGCCGGGATTCCCCAGCCCAACGATTAATTTCATACTTCACACTCCATTTATCCCGCATTAACGGAAAGCCCCCACCTCAAAAGCTTAGAGGAATCGAAGAAGCGTAGATGGGGGATAACTGTCCGTAAAAGCCCGATTGGTTCAACTAACAATCAGTGGGCGATGCCCCCCCCACTGATTGAAGTTTCATTTTATAAGAAACATCCATGAGCATCTGCTCTAAAACCCATCGACGAAAAAGATACAGGTTCTAAAAACTGTATTACCTTATGAAAGTGGCAGTGCAGAACTGATTTCGTGAAGCTTTGTCCCTTTTTATTCCACAGAAATAGCCGTCACTGCCCCTTGGTTGCAGTACACTAAATTTCTATACGTTATATAAAAATTTTACCTTATATCTACAGATCGTTGCAAGCGGTATAAGTCCTACTATCATAAATGTCCTTTTTTCCTTTAAAACAAAAAAGAACGCAACCTTTATCGGTTACGTCTATTATATCATGAGCAGAATGTTTGATATGCAAGAATTCTGTCGAACAGTTATCAAAATATACGACAAATCTTATGCTTTAGATTCATGTGAAGCTTTTGTTTCACGACCTTCTTCATTATTAGGAGTACCACCATCTTGCTGCTCACCTGTATTAATTTCCTCTTCTTGTCGTGGAGCAAGGACCGATGCAATGACCTCTTCAGCATCATGGTTAAATGTAATCCTATAATTTCCTTTTACATCCCCCACTGTTACAACACTACCTACCGCTAAACTTGTTACATCTACGTCAATTGTTTCAGGAATATCATTTGGCTTAGCGGTAATCGTCAATTCATGAACAGATTGTTGCAACACCCCGCCATCCTTAACACCCGAAGACTCACCTACAAGATTAACCCTTACATGTGTTTGCAGTTCAGTAGACATATTTACAATAAGAAAATCAGCGTGATAAATCTCATTTTTAAGTGGGTCTTGCTGATAATCTGTAAGCATAACATTTCTCTTTTGGCCTTCAACTTCTAAAGAAATAATTCCATTTCTCCCTACATCTTTAATCGTCTTAAAGAAGTCGTTACTGTTAATTGAGATTGCCGCGCTTTCATTTTTGTTACCGTACACAACTGCCGGAATCTCACCACTCAATCTTAGTTGACGTAATGTGGACCCTTGAGATTTAGCTCGCTCTTTTGCTACTAATACATTACTCATTTATCTCATTCCGCCTTTCTAATCAAAATTCAAAGTATCTCTCTATAAAAATTGCCCTTAAAATGAAACTTCTAAACGTATTTTTGGAAATATAAAAAACAGCAAGGAAATATAATCCCTGCTGTTTTTTATATTAATCAAATAATGTACTAACAGATTGCTCTTCATGGACACGGATAATTGCTTCCGCAATCAATGGAGCTACTGATAATTGAACAATTTTATCTATTTTTTTCTCTTCACATAAAGCAATCGAGTTTGTTACGGCTAATTCCTTAATTTTGGAATTTTGGATTCTATCAATAGCCGGCCCTGATAAAACTGGGTGTGTACAGCATGCATACACTTCCTTCGCCCCATTTTCGATAAGAGCATTAGCTGCTAAAGTTATCGTCCCAGCTGTATCGATGATATCATCAATTAGAATAGCCGTTTTCCCTTCAATGTTCCCGACAATATTCATAATCTCTGCCACATTTGGACGTGGTCGACGTTTGTCGATAATGGCAATCGGTGCTTTTAAGCGTTCTGCCAATTTACGGGCACGTGTAACCCCACCATGGTCAGGAGAGACAACGACGACATCTTTCAAATCTTTCCCCTCAAAATAATCGGCTAAAATAGGTACACCCTGCATGTGGTCAATCAAAATGTCAAAGAACCCTTGGATTTGTGGAGCATGTAGATCTAATGCAATTACGCGGTGTGCGCCAGCTGTTTCTAATAAATTAGCGACAAGCTTAGCTGTAATAGGCTCACGAGCGCGCGCTTTACGGTCTTGACGAGCATACCCATAATACGGCATCACAATATTAATTGTTTTGGCAGAGGCGCGTTTTAAAGCATCGATCATAATCAATACTTCCATCAAATGTTCATTAACAGGATCACTTGTTGATTGGATGACATAAACATCACAGCCACGGATACTTTCTTCAATATTAATATGAATTTCACCATCACTAAAATGAGTAACAGAGCACTTCCCAAGTCCTACTCCAATCACTTCTGCAATTTCTTCCGCTAAACCAAGGTTTGAATTTAAAGAAAAAACTTTTAAATTTGGATCTAAATACTGATTTGACATGATGACCTCCACAGGTTATTTATTAAATTTCAGGTTTTTAACGTAATCTTCCTTATTAACTTGGCGAGCACGAGCAATGGACAAGGCTTTCCCTGGTACATTCGAAGTAATCGTAGATCCGGCAGCAACGTACGCCCCTTTTCCTACAGTCACTGGTGCCACCAAATTAGAATTACAGCCTATAAAGACCTCATCTTCAATTTTGGTTAAATGTTTGTTAAAACCATCGTAATTAACTGTAATGGAACCACAGCCTATATTTACATCTTCTCCAACTTCAGCATCTCCAATGTAACTTAGATGTGATGCCTTACTTCCCTTACCAAAAACCGTTTTCTTAATTTCAACAAAGTTGCCGATTTTCACTTCATCCTTAATATCCGATTGCGGGCGGATATGAGCAAACGGACCAATATGAACATGATGACCAATGCTACTGTCAGCGGCAACTGACTGTCTCAAAACTGAACTGTCACCTATATGGCAGTTATCGACTTCTGTTTGAGGTCCAATTATACAATCGTTCCCAATCACGCTGTTTCCTTTAATGATCGATCCTGGGTAGATGATTGTATCCGAGCCAATTGTAATATCCGCTTCTATATACGTATTTTCAGGATCAATAATAGTCACACCGCTTCGCATATGGGTTTCGTTAATACGCTGACGCATCAATTTCTCTGCTTGTGACAAAGCAACGCGATCATTGACACCCATTGTCTCATTAAAATCTTCCGTTTGATAAGCCGTAACCGTCTCACCCTGTTTTTTCAGAATTTCGATAACATCCGGAAGATAGTATTCACCTTGGGAATTATCATTGGATACATTTTGTAAAGCCGTAAATAAAGCCTTGTTATCAAAACAATATGTACCCGTATTAATTTCCTTCACATCGCGTTCTAACTCATTCGCATCTTTGTGTTCCACAATTTTCTCAACATGGCCCGCTTCATTTCGAATGATACGGCCGTACCCATCCGGGTTTGTCGCTAGAGCTGTTAGAATACTCGCTTTTGCATTCGTTTCTTCATGAATCTTCATCAAAGCTTCCATGGTTTCCGCTTTAATTAACGGCGTATCTCCACAAATAACAATTGTCGTTCCGTCCTTGTCGCCCAGCACATAATCTGCTTGCATCACAGCATGCGCCGTCCCTAACTGTTCTGCTTGCAAAGCATACACACATGCAGAACCAAGCTGTTCTTGAACCTTCTGTGCCCCATGTCCAGTAACAGTAACAATCTCTTTTATTTGCAATTGACTAACCTGATCCACAACATGCTGGACCATTGGTTTGCCACAAACAGGATGCAAGACTTTGTATAGCTTAGATTTCATTCTTGTCCCTTGTCCTGCTGCCAAAATGACTGCATAGCGATTCATCATAACAAGCCTCCATCTTTACCTTTTTATCCATTAAAAAATATATCTTAAATAAGTATAGTTTTCAATAAGAAAAGCCCAAACGCGACATTAGGATATGTCATCGCTGTCCTGACATATCCTAATGTCGTCGTCGAATTCAGCACACCTTGTAAAGCCAAACAAACAAATATTCTTACAAAGGCGAAACGGCATTCACTAGACAAATCAGAAAAATGCACATTCCATTCACGTTTATCGTACTGTATCATTTTTAATAGGATATACCCTTCAATCAATACGTTAGAGCATCAAATGCATTTGCTCAATTCGTCACAAGCTATTCTGTTTTTATTATATACCTTTCCAAAGACTTTTTTAGTACTATTAACAAATTTTATTGGGGAAATTTTTTCTATATGCACAATGAAAGAGTAAACGAGGGAGAATGCTGAAAAATTCATAGCGAATTTTGAAAGAATAATAAAAAGAGCCTTACTTTTGAAGTAGGCTCCTGATGCTTTTCCATTTAAATTGAAGATTTATGAAGCTCCTGCTCCTGCTTCTTCTAATTCAACTTCCAATTCTCCTAAACGATGATATTCCGCTAAAACAGCTTCCTGGATTTTACCACGTGTTGAAGAATTAATTGGATGGGCGATATCGCGGAATTCTCCATCCGGTGTTCTTTTACTAGGCATTGCCACAAAAAGACCATTATTACCATCAATCACACGAATATCATGGACAACAAATTCATTATCCAATGTAATGGATGCGATAGCCCTCATTCGACCATCAGTATTTACGCGGCGTAATCTTACGTCAGTTACTTCCATTCCTGTTCACCACCTTGAATTAATTAAAAACTTAGAATATATATTCAACACAGGTAGTGAATTCTCCTTTTTTTAAATGCGATTTTTTAAAAAAAGTATGTAATTTTTTGAATTTTTTTCTTTTACTGTTAGTAACAGGGTAAAATAAGTGGTGTTTTTCGAATGGAGAAAAAAGAGACCTGAATACGTTATGTAAGAAGTTAACAACTAACAAAGAAAACAAATTTTGTATAAAGTGAAATTTCCATCATTAGGGGGAAGGCTGCTTGTACTAGACACCAAAGCATATTGTAAAGCCCGATACTTTTCCCATAAAAAAAACGCCCGTATTATTTAACGAGCGCAACTACTTCTATTTCAATCAAAGCATCTTTTGGAAGTCGAGCTACCTCTACACAAGAACGTGCCGGCTTATGAGTTGAAAAATATTCACCATATACTTCATTAACACTACCGAATTCTTCCATATTTTTAATAAAAACCGTCGCTTTAATAACGGTTTCCAAGGAAGCATCAGCTTCTCTTAAGACAGCTTTCAAATTTTTAAATACTTGGTGAGTTTGTTCTCTTACATCCCCCGTTACCATTTCCCCTTCTGCTGTAAGTGGAATTTGTCCCGAACTAAAAAACAGATTATTGACGATAATTCCTTGTGAATATGGACCAATTGCAGCAGGTGCCTCGTTAGTATGGATGGAATTCATCTTGCCATCTCCTTTATCATTCAATTATTTAAATAATTACCTCTTGATACTGATATTATTTTATCACGTTCATCGACTTCTGTTAGTTTTATTAAAGAGACGAATTGATCAACGAGACGTTCTTCAATTTCATCTGACTCAACGAAAACAGTAATTCCAGCAAGAGTCGCTTTGAACTCTTCTAATAAGCTAACCATTCCTTTAACAGTCCCACCGGCTTTCATAAAATCATCGACAATCAGCACATTAGACCCTTCCGCTAGACTTCTTTTCGAAAGAACCATTGTCTGAATACGTTTAGAAGATCCTGATACATAATTAATACTAACCGTAGGCCCTTCTGTCACTTTGTTATCTCTCCGAACAATCACAACAGGAACATTTAAATAATTTGCAACCGCATATGCAAGCGGAATTCCCTTCGTGGCCATGGTCATAATTACTTCTACCTGCTTATCTGCGTAAGCCGCTGCGATAATTCGACCAATCATATTAACTGTCTCTGGATGACCCAAGATATCTGTCATATATAAATATCCACCAGGTAGCAGACGTTCAGGACTCGCTATAATACTACAAAGGTGGTCGATAAAAGCAGTAGCTTCATCTGGCTTTATACCCACCAAGTATTTAACACCACCAGCAGCCCCAGGTACTGTTGTTAACGTCCCAATCCCCCTCTGCTCGAAGGTCTCTTTAATAATGGTTAAATCTTCACTAATCGATGACTTTGCCGAACTATATCTTTCTGCAAAAAAGGTGAGCGACACCAAGCGACCAGGATGAGCTAGTAAGTAATTCGTCATATCAATAAGCCTCTCGCTACGCTTAAATTTCATTTCAACACTCCTCACCAAAAACGAATATTATATCATAAATATACCACTAATGTACGCCTCTATTCAAGAGCGCTTAAATCGCCAAGCATTCGAACAGCATATACTTGATCACAAAAACCGCGCAAGCCATTATAGACTCGCTGCATACGAGAATCATGCTCGACAAGACCAAACACCGTTGGGCCACTTCCACTCATCAACACCGCATCTGCACCAAAGGTTTTCATTTGCGACTTAATATTCGCAACTTCGGGATATAATTGTAACGTAACTTGTTCAAGTACATTCCCTACGCCATTGCACACTCTTTCATAGCTATTGTTTTCAATCGCAGAGATCATTTCCTTAATGTTTGGATGACCCATCTCCCCAACCTGGAGCCTTCGATAAATATCAGCTGTTGATACTCCAATGGTAGGCTTAGCTAAGACTACCCAACATTTAGGTGGAACTGGCAGCTGAGTAATTTTCTCACCTCTGCCTTTCGCTAAAGCAGTACCGCCATAAACGCAAAATGAAACGTCTGAGCCAATTTCAGCGCCGATTTCAGCAAGCTCGTCCATAGATAAATCCAGATTCCAAAGTTTATTTAATCCCCTTAGAGTAGCTGCAGCATCACTGCTTCCTCCAGCCAAGCCGGCTGCTACTGGGATATTTTTTTCTATAGCAATTTGAACCCCCGTATTAATTCCATATCGTTGCTTTAATACGTATGCTGCTTGATAAGCTAAATTCCGATGATCATCCGGGACAAAACGATTATGTGATAGAATTTCGATTTGACTTCCACCGATCTCTTTCAATTCAATTCTATCTGCCAAATCGACCGTCGTCATGATCATTTCCACCTCATGGTATCCATCCGGCCGCTTAAAAAGCACATCCAATGCTAAATTAATCTTAGCTGGTGCTTTCTCCATAAGCTTCAATATTTCCACCTACTTTTACGTTCTTCTAAAGTTCTTGTCCTATTTTATCATATTTGTTTTCATTCTAAAGGTTTTTTCATGGTAATTTCAATGCATACTGTTCAAATCCGCAATGAAAATAAGGAAAATTATGAAGGTGATATGGAGGAGAAGTTTATAAAAAGCCAGACCTATCCATATTGGCCATCCAACATTTTGTTAGACACCATATGTGGATAAAGGGTCTGGCTTTATTATCTTATGTGCAACAATGATTGATTAAGTGTTCGGTACAAATGCATTCAGCCATGCTTGATTATCTTTTCTCCATCAATTGGCGCTCCGCCATTTCGATAGCAAGTTTAACCATATTACCTGCATCACGTGCACGTATTCCTCCCCAGCCTTCTTTTTGGACAACATCATAAAATCCTAATTCTTTAGCCAACTCTTCTTTAAGACCTGGTGACATGATGCCTTTTCTTCTGCCCAAACGAATCAGCCCCTTTTATATGTTGCACAAAATTAGTTTCTACAATCGAAAGTAAAACATGAACTCCTTATTTATCCATCGAAAGCATTCATCGTATTAATACGTCCACTAACTTACATCCTGTGGACTTTTGATATGCGTCCTCCCCCTCCAGAGTTCAGGCCGCTTGTGTTTTTCAATCAGTATGGGTCTTACTGCCCCCGTTAATACGAGGCAAAATTTATTGAGAAGTCTCTGTTAAAGGACATAAAAAAGCAGCAAACAATTGTTTGCCGCCGCTTAAAGTTACATTTCTTGCTGTTTATTCAAAAATGTTAATTCTACGGTTTCTGTTAATACATCTGCATAGCTGTAAGATACTCTTTCGAACGCATTTTCATCCTGATCGAGCTCAATCACAAAGACAGCCGGATAAGTCTCTGCTAACGTACCAAAACGTTCAACAGTTTTTCTTCTTCCGCCGTTTGCTTTTAAGAGCAACCGTTTCCCCAAATTGGAGTCTAGTGAATTTTTAATATCCGCTAAAGTTTTTGGCATTTTCGGTCCACCTCACTACGTTTAGTATATCACAAACCGGCAACAAGGTCAAACAAAATAATAAATTATATCAGCATTTAAATTTGTTTGTCAATATTTTTTTATACAAATCCGTAATAATTTAGATACTTTTTTTATTATCTCTATAATTTCGAAAAATTATGTACAATATTCTCCTTCCGATCTTGCCCATACGAAGCAATATGGCGCTACATTAAAACGCCACGATATAGTTTGAAGGAAGGCTGAACACAAGAAAGCGAACTTCAATACGATTGTAAAACTGAGTCACATTTTAGAAATTTCCACTTGAAACCCAAGTAAATTTTCCATTTAATTTTTAAAACCGTTTAAGTACAAGAAACGCTATCCCCTCTGTCCTTCATCCACAAGGCGCCTTAGAATAAGAAGAATAGCTATTATAATTCCCCCGTCTCATGGGATTCAGACAAGCATATTTAGCTAAATAAAAACAAGCTGCATACAATGAGATGCAGCTTTATTCATCTTTATTGATATTATAAGGCATACCAGTTCTAAGGACGCCCCTCGTTTCAATACCGCCGAGTCCCTTTTCTCCAGTTAATGTATTTCTAAGCACATCCCATACATGAATATTGTCGGTAAAAGACGTGAAACTAATTTTAGCGACTATATACACCGGATCCAATGCATGTATATTCACTCTGGATGGCGAACTTGCAAAATTAGCACCTGCTTGAATTAATGATTCAAAGTGTGATTGACAGGCTCCAGCAAAGATAACGAGTTGGTCAAGGTGTGCGACTTTATTTCTTGCTTCCCTCACTGTCTGCACGAAATGCTTGGAGTGGCGATAAGCATTTATGTCATGGGATGGGCCTTTGGACTTCGAATAAGCATCATGCCCCGTTATGACTAGGATGTCCGGACGATATTGATCAATAAGACTACCAATGCGGTTAGGCATTTCTTTCTCATTACAATAAATTCCCTTTACTGGAATTCCAATCTTTTCATATAATGTGAGGCATTTATTTAAATAAGAGGCGTCCCCATCAACATGCAGCACTTTCCCCGGAATTTGAAAATACTCCCCATTATACCGATACCCATCACTTGATTGGTAATTGCTTTTCTCTGTTTGTAACTGTTTATCTTGGCTAAATAAATGATACGATTGCTCTTGGAGAGCTTCACTTGTTTTTTGTCGGGTTTGCTTTTCTTCATCATTAATCCTAATTAAATCGTCAAAAGGGGCGTCTGCAATTAAGCGAATATCCTCGCCATAAAGAATCGCAACCTGCTCGCCATCCACTAAACGTATGTCAATCACTCTGAATAAGATGTCACATCGATAAGATGATCGTCCGACAATATCATTCACTTGTACATTCATGCTCTCACCTCGAGACAAGATAACACCAAGTCTTGTCAGATTTTCATTCCTATTACACTATGCGGGCTTATCTCGATTGGTGAAATATCCATACGATTTGTATTATAAAAAAGCGCAAGCGTCGTGGTTCAATCTAAAAGTACTTGATTAAAGGTATTGATGATTTTTGCTAGATATCAAAACACATTGAAAAAGACTCTTTTCGTAAAGTTTGTTGTTTTTGCAAGTAACAAATTTGAGCAGATGTTGGTTGTAGTTATGCAAGGCTCCTTACAGGAGAAGCGTATCTCAGGAGACCCACACAAAGCACTGAGGAGGCTCCTGAGATCGCCTACGGAAAGCGGAGTACCTGCCCAACGCAATCACCCAGGATATTCGTGTAAATATCATTTAAAAGCAACAAATTATGCGAAAACAGCATTGAAAAAAGAGGCTGTCCCAAAAGGTGACCTCACACTATATACACCGTTTATTGCGTCATGCACACGTAATATAAACGGTATATAGAAGATATGGGTCTGACCTTTCATTTTGGGGCAACCTCTTTTTGACACTGGTTTATTTAAAATGAAGAAGGAGTTCATCACTTAATCTGCCGAATTCCGCGATAGATAATGTTTCCCCTCGTCTTGTTGGATCTATTCCGGTCTGTTCTAGCGCTTTAAGAATTTTGTCTTTTTTAGATTTCCCATCAGGAAGCTGGCTCGTTAAATTATTGAGAATAGTCTTCCTACGCTGTGCGAAGCTGGATCGTGTCACTGTAAAGAAAAAGTCTTCATCTTTCACTTCAACAATCGGTTTTGCTCTTTTCACCAATCGAATGACAGCGGAGTCTACATTCGGCTGCGGCATAAACACCGTTTTTGGAACAATCATGACCGTTTCCGCTTCTGTGTAGTATTGAATCGCAATGGATAAAGAGCCATATTCCTTCGTTCCTGGTTTAGCAGCGATACGATCTGCCACTTCCTTCTGCAGCATCACAACCAATCCACGAATCGGCAAATTTTCCGTCAATAATTTAAGAATGATCGGAGTCGTTACATAATAGGGAAGGTTCGCAACGACCATTACATCATCGATACCCGCAAATTCTTCATCTATGACTTTCGCCACATTCGCTTTTAGAATATCTTCAAGGATGACTGTTACATTATCATAAGGCGACAATGTATCTTTTAAAATAGGTAGCAGACGCTGATCAATTTCAAAGGCCGTCACTTTCTTACTTCTTTTTGCAAGTTGTTCCGTCAATGCACCAATTCCCGGTCCAATTTCAATAGCGCCGCTCTCTTCAGTCAATTCAGCATGATCAACAATTCTTCGTAATATATTCGTATCAATTAAAAAGTTCTGACCCAAACTCTTTTTAAAAGCAAAGCCATACTTCTTTAAAATTTCCTGTGTACGAATGGGTGTTGCTATATCCTTATGCATGTTCTTCCTCCTGATCCATCTTCTTTAATGCCTGATAAAAATCATTACTAGTGATTTGGAACATCTTTAACCTTTTATATAACTGTTTCCCGTTTGTAAATCCAATTTTCAATAAAAGACCAAGTTGCTCTCTTCGTTCCCGTGCCCCTGCTCCACCAATCAATCCAGCATCAATTAACTCTTCCTTGGAAATCTCTTCGCCTGCATCTTCATCCATTGTTTGAGCTTCCTTCAACGCATTACGGATCGCTTCAGGTGAAGCGTGCTCAACCCCGATTCCTCTACCTGACTTAGGAAGTGCTTCCTGCTTAGACAAGAATGCATGCTTGCACCCAGGTACTTGTTCTGTAATTGTATTTCGGATTTTCTGTCCAGGGAAATCCGGATCAGTGAAAATAATAACACCCCTCATTTGCTGAGCAAGTTTTACTTGATCAATCACTGACTCGTTAACAGCCGATCCATTTGTTTCAATTGTATCAGCATTGACAGCCCGCTTAATTGCAACGGTATCATCTTTACCTTCTACAACAATAATTTCTTTAATTTTTTTCATCTTTTCCTCCAAATAACTGAAACTATTTATAGCGTCACAACGTCTAATACTATAGAATTGTGTATGTTTTAGGATAGTTGAACTTCACTTGTATCATTATAACGTAAAAAAGCAGGAGATATGCAATCCCCTGCCACTGTAAAATGATTAATTTAAGACGCGGATTTTCACTTTCTTTACTCCCCATCGGTATGCATCCGATTTTGAGGGGAAGAACACATCAATTTTATGACCTTTAATGGCCCCACCTTTATCCGCTGCAACTGCATAACCATATCCTTCAACATACACCTTTGTGCCAAGTGGAATCACCCTTGGATCAACTGCGATGACTTTGGCGTTTGGATTTTGCTTTAGATTAATCCCCGTTGCTGTTGTTCCGGAACATCCGTTACAGCTTGCTGTATAAGCAGTCGACGATACGTAGAGCTCCTTGCCTGAACCTTGGGAATTATCTTCTCCACGGGACACTTGAGCAACTAATTGCTTCGTTCCTACTGCTACTACTTTGTCTGCCTTTTCAGTCAAAACTTTTTCAGACATAAGCGCACGAGCAACTTCTTTGCCATTTTCCTTTGTTACTTCAAATTGTCTAGATATTAGTCCGTTCTTCCCTTCACGTACAACCTTTTCTTTGCCTTTATGCAATGAATGGTCCTTCTTTGTGATGGTTGCAAACTGAACAGGTTCTTCCACTACATCGGTGACTTTTTCAATTCTTATGACGTTTACAGTATTCTGTGGTTGAACGTTTTCCGCCAACTGCGGCTCAACTCGATCTAATTCATTGAGCTTTACATCTTGTTGCCTTAAAAAGTCAGCGACCGTAGTCGAAGTTGACCAAACCTGCTGTTCATTACCGCCTAAAACCAGCTTAATTGGAAAAGCCTTTTCGATGGTAATCTGCATGTTATCTTTAATTTTTGTATCTTCAGATAGGCTAAGCTTATCGTGTTGCGTTACACCCAATTTCTGTTCTAAAAGAAATTCCTCTACCTTTTGGGATGTTGTCAAAATGACTGTTTCTTTCCCATCAACATTCAGCTTCACTTGCTGGGCTGGTCTCCACTCAACCCCTACCCCATCCTTTATGATACTGTCCTTCGAGGGATGTATATAATCTTCAGCTTTTGCAGTAATCTCGAACTCTGCCAATATATCATTTACGGTGTCTGCATGTGTTTTCACAATTGTTTTCTGTCCATTAAGCGTTAATGACACCGTGTTCTTTGTCCCTTGATAAAACAGCATTCCAACTGAAGCAGCAACTATTATAGTACCGCCTAGCATAATAGCTATTCGCTTTTTCCCAAAAGACTTGGGAATTAGGTTTTTCATAGATTGTAATATAATGAAAAACTCCTCCTTCCTCTGGGTGATTATATAGACATTCTAGCAAAGCTGTCAACTCATACATTTCTTTCGATGGAAAGTAGTTCCTATTATGAACACTCTCTAGTAAATTGAAAAGGAAGAGTTATCGACACGTCTATCCTATGAACCACTTGAGATTTGTAGAACTTTCAAGAAACAAGTTTCCATTAGACAATCTTAGCAACAAACTGACAAAAATTGCTGTCAGTTTATGCCGAATAATTTCTTTGCATTCCTAGTTGTTGCCTCCGCTACTTCTTCAAAAGTAATCTCTTTAATCTCTGCAATTTGTTCTGCTACCAATTTTACATAGGCAGGCTCATTTCGTTTGCCTCGAAATGGGTGAGGTGCAAGATACGGACAATCTGTTTCAATTAGCAAACGGTCTAGTGGGATTTCAGCTGCGACTTCTTTCGGTTTTTTAGCATTCTTAAACGTTACAGGTCCTCCAAGCGAAATGTAGAAGTTCATCTCTACGCATTCCTTAGCAATTTCAGGACTGCCGCTAAAGCAATGCATAATGCCGCCTACTTCATGTGCATTCTCTTCTTTTAGTATTTCAATGATATCTGCTGTCGCCTCTCTGTTATGAATAATGATTGGTAGTTTTACCTTTTTTGCTAGCTTGATTTGTTTTCTAAACACATCTTTCTGGATTTCCTTTGGTGATTTATCCCAATGATAATCAAGTCCCATTTCTCCAATCGCAACGACCTTAGGGTGTGCTGCTAATTCTTCGATCCAGTTTAGGTCTTCGTCTGTCATGTCAATTGCGTCAACAGGATGCCACCCCACTGCAGCATAGATAAAATCATGTCCTTCAACCAATTCCATTGCGCGTGTTATCGTCGGACGGTCAAAACCAACAACGACCACATTTGAAACACCAGCTTCTTTCGTCCTTTGAATCACCTCTTCTAGATCTTCCTCAAACTGCTTATCATTCAAATGAACATGTGTATCAAATAACATCTTCTTCGCCCTCTCTAGTAATATTCTATTAGTAATTACAAGTTTTCATGTTTCACATTTATGTAACAAATATATTACATACAACACTCCTATTGCATTAATACTCCACTTCTTACCATGACGCCTCAATCCTGTAGTAAGATACACCCGCTGAATGGATTTGCCATATTAGTAAATCACGAAGACCCGTCTCCATGTCCTTCATACTAAAACGCAAGAAATAATCCTTTTTTTTACATTTTTTCATCTTTGCAAACAGACTTATTCTTCATCTGTAGTGTATCAAATACCTTTTTTATTATACTAAGCGAGTCACATTCTTTTTTAATGTTAGCCTTTAGGTAAAATAACTATTGATAAGTTTGCTGAACCATAACTTTTTTATGAAGCCATATTGAAAATGAACCCAAATTTTCAGCATGATAGGCTATATTATAATGGAAAAAAATAGCACACAAATGTTTCACATGGAACATTTCTATGCTATTTAGGAATAGAGTTATTTTACTTTCGACCCATTTGGCAATGTATCAGGAACTGTTGCCACTGAAAGCTTTCCTTCACCGCTTCCAGCTAGAATCATCCCTTGAGATAATTCACCGCGCAGTTTCACAGGTTTAAGATTTGTTACACAAATCACCTTTTTTCCTACTAATTGTTCTGGCGTATAATATTGAGCAATACCAGAGACAACTTGTCGTTTTTCATATCCCAGATCAAGTTGTAATTTCAACAACTTATCCGCTTTCTTGACAGGCTCTACTTCCAGCACTTGTGCGACACGTAATTCCACCTTCATGAAATCATCAATCGTTATTTCATCTACTTCTGGAATTTCCTCTACTTTTGGTTCTTCTTTCTTGTCTTCTGGTTGTGGAGCACTTCCTTGCATTTGCTCTTTGATAAATTCTATCTCTTCTTGCATCTCAAGACGCGGGAAAATAGGATCTCCTTTTTCAACCTTTGTTTGCGCTGGAATTAGACCAAATTTCTCTAGGCTATCCCAGGACTTTAATATTTCATCTGTAATCGTTAATTGATTAAAAATCTTCTCAGGTGTTTGTGTTAAAAATGGCTTTAATAAAATAGCTGTTCTTCTTAACGTCTCAGCTAAATGTACCATTACACTTTCCAACTCTTCACGTTTTTCCTGATCTTTCGCTAATACCCATGGCTGTGTTTCATCAATGTATTTATTTGTTCTGCTTACTAGTTGCCATATTACGGAGAGTGCCACCGAAAACTCCATTTTTTCCATGGCTTCTTCGTATTTCGTTACTACGTTTTTGTTGACTTCAAGAAGAGATTCATCAAACTCCCCAATAGAACCTTTATACTCTGGGATAATCCCATCAAAGTATTTTTCGATCATCGCAACGGTACGATTTAGTAAATTTCCTAAATCATTCGCTAAGTCAAAATTTATTCTTTCCACAAAACCTTCAGGGGTGAAAACACCGTCAGAACCGAAAGGAACTTCACGAAGTAGGTAGTAACGAAGCGCATCTAATCCATAGCGGTCAATTAATGTTACCGGATCCACTACATTCCCTTTGGATTTTGACATTTTGCCATCCTTCATTAACAACCACCCATGAGCAAATACCTTTTTAGGTAGTGGAATATCAAGTGCCATCAGCATGATAGGCCAATAGATCGTATGGAAACGAACAATTTCCTTCCCAACCAAATGTACATCTGCAGGCCAGTAGTTTAGATATTTCGAATCATCCTCTGTTCCATATCCTAATGCCGTAATATAATTTGAAAGCGCATCAATCCAGACATAAATGACATGTTTAGGGTCTCCTGGTACCTTAACTCCCCAATCAAAGGTTGTACGAGAAACAGCTAAATCTTCTAGACCTGGTTTAATAAAGTTATTAATCATTTCATTCTTACGAGATTCAGGTTGAATGAATTCAGGGTTTTCTTCGTAATATTTCAAAAGTCGATCTGCATATTTTCCCATCTTGAAGAAATAAGATTCTTCCTTCACTAATTCTACTGGATGGCCGCTATCTGGACTTTTCCCTCCGACAACTTTTCCATTTTCTTTAATCGGGTCGACTAATTGAAGTTCAGTATAGAATGTCTCATCTGGTACAGAATACCAACCCTCGTACTGGTCTAAGTAAATATCTCCTTGATCAAGCAATCGTTTAAAGATCTTCTCTACTACATCCTTATGGCGAGTTTCCGTAGTTCGAATAAAGTCATCATAGGATATATCAAGCTTCTTCCATAAATCTTTAATTCCGGAAACAATATTATCCACGTATTCCTGTGGGCTAACTCCTTGTTCCTCAGCTTTTCTTTGAATTTTTTGTCCATGCTCATCTGTACCTGTTAAATACATGACATCAAATCCGCGCATACGCTTGTAACGAGCCATCGCATCACCAGCTACCGTTGTATAGGCATGCCCAATATGTAAATTCCCACTCGGATAATAGATCGGGGTTGTAATATAAAATGTCTTCAGTTTGTCTTCCATTGTTTTTTCCTCCTATCATATGTAGAACCAGAAATGATGTTCACTAACTTAAGTTTAACCCTATACCTCTATATTACCTTATCTCACCATAAGAGCGATAAAGAAAATCTATTGAAATTAATTTTTAATAGAGACAAAACTACAAAATTTAAACGGTCAAAGCCGTTTTATGAAAGCAAGTCAATACGGCTTCGATAACTTATACAAAAGGAAAAATCTATATCTTTGATCATAACGTACAAAGCTTGATTAGATTTGGTTTTCTAATATTAAATAGCTTCTCCTCCACACTGGATAGCAGCGCTTTAAATGCGGATTTTTCTTATTGTCAGCATAACCTCTTATACCCCAAAAATATACCTAAAATCCCCCAAAAATCGCAACTTGTTCCTGATTAAAATCCTACTAACCTAAAGGTTCTCCATTTACTATCTTCCTTGATCGATAAACTATACTGATTTGAAAAGTTGTAAAATAATAGAAAAAAGGAAAAATAATCATATTGAAAAAATTTTGATATATGGAATCTTCGGGACATATGTCGAATATTGTCGAATTTAATAAAAAAAGTGACAGGTTTATATTGGAATATGCAGTCATATTTTTCTTTCTCGCCACTCATTCATAAAAATTTTTTCAATAAAGTGAAACTTCCATCAGTGGGGGTTTTCTTCATCCCTACTGATGGTTAGTTGGTCCAATTGGGCTTTTACGGGCAATTTTTCCCCCTCCTTTCTTTGTTCTACGTAAGCTTGAGGTGGGATAAATCTTTAATTTAAACCTGTTTTTTAATTTTTTTTCAAAAAAATGTATAAACTCGAATAAAGGGATTGACGTATTTGGGAATGGCTGGTATTATAGTATTTATAAAAAAATGTCGAAAATTGACGAAATAGAGATAAAAGGTATTAGAATACTATTTAAAATTGAGAGGAGATTTTCATATATGAAATCTACAGGAATTGTACGTAAAGTTGACGAATTAGGACGGGTAGTAATTCCAATTGAATTACGCCGTACACTAGGAATTGCAGAGAAAGATGCTTTGGAAATTTACGTTGATGATGAGCGCATCATTTTGAAAAAATATAAACCTAATATGACTTGCCAGGTTACTGGTGAAGTATCTGATAATAATTTAACACTTGCTAACGGAAAGTTAATCCTTAGCCGTGAAGGTGCAGAACTGCTTATCAAAGAAATTCAACAAAACATGGAATTAGAAACTGTTTAATTACTTTTTCTATTTTTAAGAAGGCTTCCTTGGAAGCCTTCTTTTTTTGCGCACTAATTTACAAGTATCCTTATGGCGGTTATTCTTACCCGTATGGTTAACTTTCTATTACATGATAAGCGTGATATACATCTCTTTTCTGCAAGCCACGATCCATCGCTGTCTGTTTGATAGCATCTTTTGAGTTAAGTTGTTTTTCATCGATATAATATTGAACATGCTCAGCAAGCTCAATACTTTGCCACCATACTTCTTCTGTTTGTTCTTCCACGAATTCTGCACCTTCAATGATCAAGCAGAATTCACCTCTGATTTCATTTTCAATAGCCCATATTTGTGCTTCATCTATCGTACCTCTAATAAATTCCTCAAATTTCTTAGTCAGCTCTCGGCATAGAACAATATTTCTATTTCCGAGCACTTCACGCATGTGTTTTAATGTATCTTTTAATCGGTGCGGTGATTCATAGACTATCCAAGTTGCCTCCATCTTCTTTAACTTCTCCAGCTCTTTTTTCTTTTCTTTGACATTTCGTTGCAAAAAGCCATAAAAGTAAAAAGGCTGTGGCACTAATCCTGAAGCAATTAGTGCCGTAAGTGCAGCATTTGCACCTGGTAATGGAATAACCGGTATACGCTGTTCTAGTGCTTCTTGGACGAGTTCGAACCCAGGGTCTGATATAGTCGGCATTCCGGCATCACTCACTAATGCAATCGTTTGGCCTGAAAGAAGCCTCTCAATCATCTGCTTCCCACTCGCTTGTTTGTTATGTTCATGGTAACTAATGACTTGTGTTTCAATTTCAAAGTAATTACAAAGCTTTCTTGTATTCCGTGTATCTTCTGCAGCAATGATGTCTGCTTCCTTAAGAATCCTTAAAGCTCGGTAGCTTATATCCTCCAGATTCCCAATCGGAGTTGGCACTAAATATAAAACGGATTGCTGTCCTTCCTTTTCAAAGCTTTTCTGTTGCCACATCTACATTCTCCTTACTAACAATTTTTTCTTTTTGTTTTCTAGATAACTGCTTAAAGCGATACTCAGCTCGCATTGCTTCTGTTTTTCTTAGAAACGTTTCAAAATGGACAAGCTTTACCGGTCCGCGGCCTCGTGTGTATTTAGCACCCTTTCCTTCATTATGAAGCTTTATCCTTTTTTCTAAATCGTTTGTATATCCCGCATAATAACTATGGTCCCGACATTCAAGAACATAGAAGATATGCTTATTCTTCTCCATATAAAATCCTTCTAACCTCAGGAGTATACACATTATCCTCATTGTACACGACAAGCGGTGGTAAAACCTTTAAATCAGGACTTCCATCCTTAATTCCTTCTATTAGAATGGTGTTGGCTTCTTTACTTGCTTTCGGATAAACAAATTGCAAACGTTTTGGTTCCAACCGATGCTTCCTCATTAAACTAAGAATATCCATTAGCCTTCCTGGACGATGAACGAAAGCCGCCTTCCCACCCTGTCGCAACAATTGGCTTGTATTCTGAACAACATCTTCAAGTGTACACATAATTTCATGTCTTGCTATTGCAAAGTGTTCATTCCGATTGATTTCTTCTTGCGATGGTGTTGGAAAATAAGGGGGATTACATGTCACAACGTCAAATTTATCATTCCCAATCTCCCTTGGGAATGTTTTTATATCACCATGTACCATCTGAATCTGTTCAGAAAGACCGTTATATTTAATACTGCGCTCTGCCATGTTAAATAATCGTTCCTGTATTTCTACCCCGATGATCTTTCCCTTTGTTCTTGTACTTAGTAACAGGGGAATCACACCATTACCTGAACAAAGATCAGCGATTCTTCCTTTTTGAATCGGGATATTTACGAATTTTGATAAAAGAACTGCATCAAGAGAAAATGAAAACACACTTGGACTCTGAATAATTCTTAACTTTTCTGCTAATAAATGATCGAGGCGCTCATCACCAATTAATTCTGCCATCTTCTTCACTCCATTATCTAATTACTATTTATAGAAACATTGTTTACTTCAACGAAAAAGCCTTCCCTAGACAGGAAAGGCCAAACTTACTTTTTATTCAAAAAGGACAGGCAAAACAAACAATCGCCTTCTTTTCTAAGGCTACCAAAATGCAAATTACAAATATGGAAACCTTCTTGATATAATCGAGCTAGATTATCATAGCCTTCGCCGATATCCATTGTCTTATCATCAGGATTTTCTTTCAGTGCCTTTGCTTTGGTTTTATCTTTTGTAGAAGGGCTAGGATTCTCTCCAAGGTTTAGACGCCTGCGCAAATGTTCATTCTCAAGCTTAATAGATTGGTTATCCTCAAGAATCTCAGCAAGATGTTGCTTTAATTCCCCAAGCTGTGTATATAAATGACCAATTTGGGCTTCCATGCTCGTTACTGATTCAAATATATCTTTCTTATCCATGCTTTCCCACCACCTTGTTAATCTGTGGCTTGAATAGAAACGGCTCCCTCGTTTAGAATCTCATCTAACGTATACTCTAATACTCTATTCTGTTCGACTAATTCAACTTGAAGAACTCGTTCTAGAATATTAAGCCCCACTACCTTGCCTTTTCCATTAGGTGTCCGAATCATTTCACCTAAGTCAGGAAGCAATTCTTTCGCATTTTCGTACTCATCATTTTCGTATTTAAGACAACACATCAAACGTCCACATAATCCTGAGATTTTTGTTGGATTAAGGGATAGGTTTTGATCTTTGGCCATCTTAATGGAAACTGGTTCAAAATCGCCAAGAAATGTTGAACAACAGAGCATTCTGCCACATGGCCCTATTCCACCGAGCATCTTTGCTTCATCTCTGACACCTATTTGGCGTAATTCAATTCGCGTTCTAAAAATGGCTGCAAGATCTTTTACTAAGTCGCGAAAATCTACGCGTCCATCCGCAGTAAAATAAAAGACAACCTTATTACGATCAAATGTATATTCCACATCAACCAGTTTCATATCAAGTTGATGTTCCTCAACCTTTTTACCACATGTATTATAAGCTTCAATAGCAGCAGATTTATTTTCCTCAACAATTAGCTTGTCCTTTGCATCAGCAACTCGAAGCACTTTCTTCAATGGCAGTACAACGTCGTTCTCATCTACTTGTTTCCTTTCCGTAACAACTTTGCCGAATTCTACTCCACGCACAGTCTCTACGATAACGAAATCATCCTTTGAAATGATAAGCTCGCCCGGATCAAAGTAGTATATTTTGCCCGCCTTTTTAAAACGGACCCCTACAACATTATACAAATGATGACCCCTCCTGCAAATTCAACACAAGCTGTTCCATCAACAGCTGTGGATTTGTATTGGACATTAGCTTCCGTTTTGCTTCCAAAATAGAACTCATCTGCTCAGCCAAACGTCTTTGAGTAAGATGAAGAGCACGCAACGCCAACTCCTCCTGTAAATTTTGAAAGACAATTTGGTCACGTCTATCCAACTGAATATATAATAAATCTTTATAAATAAGATATAAAAGATCTAAACCACGGTTCAGTTGATCTCTTTCTTTAAAGTGTGTAAACCACTCCTGCTGAAGATATAGCAATGCCTTCAGTGAATTTGTATTTAACACTTCATATAATTTTACCACTTTTTTTTGGGATTGTGCAAACCATTCCTCTGAACCTAATAGGATTCCCTCTTCAAAGTTTTGTGTAATATGGGAAATAATAGAGGAACTTTGCATGTCCAATCCATGATTCAGCAACCTTTTCTTCACCATTTCTGGTGATAACGGCTTGAAGGATAAGGTTTGGCATCTTGATAAAATGGTAGGTAAGATACGTTGTATTTGTTCAGTCATCAGTATAGCAACCGTGCCTGTAGCAGGTTCCTCTAAAAACTTCAACAAACTATTTGCAGCCTGTACAGACATTTTATCTGCACTTATCACTAAATAGATTTTTCGTTTCGACTCTACACCCTTTTTTGAAAACTCTTCTTGAAGACTTTTAATTTGATCCTTTTTTATGGAAAGCCCATCCGGTTCAATAAGATGGACATCCGGGTGGTTTCCACTCATAATCCGCTTACAATGACTGCATCGGTTACATGGCTCATATTCATTTGTCAAATCTTCACAAAGCAAGCTTCTCGCAAAAAGCAGCCCCATTTCTTTCTTACCCGTACCCTTCTCACCATCAAAGAGATACGCATGAGCAACCCTTTCCCGAAGAATGCTATTCTTCAGCATCCCAGAAATTTGCGGCTGCAACTCATATAAATCTTGCCAGGTTTGTGTCACAATAAATCAACTCTCTTATATCTATAAAATAAAGAAACTATATGCTTTCATGCACTAGAATTGTAAAAACTGTTCAATTGGCAATACAAATACCGTTGCTCCCCCTACTTGAATTTCAACTGGGTAGGGTACATATGAATCTGCATTCCCTCCCATTGGAGATACAGGTGCGACCAGCTGTTCGCGGGATTGACAATTTTTCTTAATGAGTTCCAATGCTTTATCTACACGATAGTCATCTGTACCAATCATAAACGTCGTATTCCCTGATTTTAGAAATCCGCCAGTACTCGCAAGCTTCGTTGCCCTGAAATTATAATCAACGAGCTCTGTAAGTAGCCTTTGGCTATCTTTATCCTGTACAATTGCAATAATCATTTTCATCCCTATCATCCTCCATTGCAGTTGATTGGTCGAGGAGCAGACCATTTTCTTTAATTATAACAATTATTTATATCCTTAACAGTGATTGATAGGCATTTTTTTAAGCTACTTACACTAGACACCAAAATTTATAAAAAAAAGAAGCGACCAGTTCAATTAATTAAACAGACGCTTTCATAAATGCATTTATTGGATACGTTCCTTGATGAATTCAATCACTTTCCTCATAGTCTTATCGACGACAATATCTAAAGGTTGCGCTGCATCGACGATATAAAACCTTTCTCTAAAGCGTTCCATTATGATTTGGTAGCCTTCTCTCACTTTTTCGTGAAATTGTAACTCTTCCATATCAAGACGATTAACTTCCCGTTCCTGATTACTATGGACACGTTGGAGTCCCAAAGTCGGGTCAATATCAAAATATATTGTTAAGTTAGGCATAACCCCGTCTATCGCAAATTGGTTCATTTTATACACTTCATCAATACTCAATCCTCTTGCATGACCTTGATAAGCAAGAGAGCTATCAATAAAACGATCACAAAGAACGATCACGCCACGATCCAAAGCAGGCATCACCTTTTCAACTAAGTGCTGCCTTCTTGCAGCCGCGTATAATAAAGCCTCAGTTCTTCCATCCATTACTGTATTATCTTTATTCAAGATGACTTCCCTAATTTGTTCAGATATAGGAATTCCACCTGGCTCTCTCGTAATGACCACCTGATACCCAGCTTCAGTCAGTACATCTCCCAGCTTATGAAGAACCGTTGTTTTACCTGCCCCTTCAGGACCTTCAAACGTAATAAATATTCCGCGACTCATAGTTATTTTACCTCCAGCCAAACTTGTTTCCCATCTAAGTATACCATTTTCAAACTACAAAGGTCATTCGAAAACCATAAGCTTTCCTATTCTTAATTCTTTTCCTCCATGAAACCTTGATCCAGCTATGATTATCTGCTCTAGGTACTGTATTTGTTCTTCGGTAATACGTTCACCCATCATAATAATTGGAATTCCTGGGGGATAGGGTATGACCATTTCAGCCGCAACCATTCCAATACTCTTGGAAATGGAAACAGACCGCCTTCTTCTTTTTTTCATTTCCGGATAAGTTAAGGCGAGGGTTGTAATCGAGTCTGACTGTTTATAAATCAAGTGATTCTTTGCTTCCCCACTTCCTTCATAAACAACATCTGCAATCACGGATGCAATGTCTTGAAAATATTCAAGGCTGTTCTCTTTCATTAACGGTAGGACAAACAAAACATTCCTGTGGTCCGCAAGTTCTGTAAACACACCTTTTTTTTCTAATCGACGTTGAAATTCGAATCCCGTTATTTCCTCATGAGATCGTATCGTTATTTTTAAGGGATCAAGCATATCCTTTTCTAAGATTTCAATATGGGCAATCTCGTCCAGTTCTTTTCGAAATCCAAGAATAGTCTTCATCAATATAGTCTTATCATATCCACCGAAGGAAGCCAAATAAGACCGTGCTAAATCCAACGATGCCATAATTGGATAAGAAGGGCTACTGGACTGAAGCATTTGTAAGTAAAATTCCACTTTCTCTCGATCTACGAATGAACTGTTTATATGTAAATATGAACCCATTGTCATCGCAGGTAACGTTTTATGGGCCGAATGGATAACGATATCGGCTCCAGCCTCAATTGCACTTTCGGGAAAGGGATCTCCAAGACAAAGATGGGCACCATGTGCTTCATCTACCAATACAGGGATTCGCTTTGAATGTGCAAATCTTACAATCTCACTCAAGCCACCGCAATGTCCATAATAGGTAGGATGCGTTACAATGATTGCCTTTACCTGCGGATATAACAAAAAAGCCTCTTTAACTGACTCAAGCCGCAATCCCTCAGAGATACCCCAATCCTCATCTACCTTTGGTTCTATAAAAATTGGGCTTACACAAGCCAGCATTAATCCATTCAATATAGATTTATGACAGTTCCTCTGAACAAGCACCGTATCGCCTTCTTGAAGGCTCCCAAGAATCATAGCCATATTCCCCACGGTTGACCCATTTACAAGGAAATAGCTATGCCTAACACCGTAAAGACAGGCTAACAGATTCTGTGCCTCTAATATTGGTCCTTCAGGTGCATGAAGATCATCTAAGCCACTAATCTCTGTAGCATCAATAGAAAGCAATGGATTGAATAATGATCGAGCCCTCTCTGAAAAAAACAGTCCATTTTTATGCCCTGGTACATGAAATGACCTTGTCTGTTTTTCTTTATGGCGGATAAGCGCATCAAACAATGGTGTATTTTCTTGATTCATATTATTACCTCTCTACTATTATCTTATCCTCTTATTTTATCAAAGTTCATTATTACAACATAATGATTCATTATTTGTATTTTCATATATACATGTAAGCTATGTATTCTATTCCAAGCAGGTATGGAGGCCACTTAATTTGCCTCAATACCTACTCTACTTAAATAAACGATTAAGTCATTACGAATAAATTTCTGGTGTATTCACTTTTTTTAATCGTTTTAAGTAATATTTATACCTTGGATCATCTGTCTCCGTCCCAATCATAGCTAACTCACATTGTTTACAAATGAAAGAAGTATATAAGTGTATTCCATCATCCTTGACCTGATCACACACAATGCAGGTTTCCTCTGTATTCTTCTTTAATGTACTTATTTCCAAACTCTCCACCTCCCTGTTTGCATTCTCCCCCGAAAAGCACTATTGTATACAGTTTTCAAAACAGTGTGAGAGATATTGATTCATTTGCCTATAATAATGTATGAAAGATTTTTTCAATGTGTGTATGTCTACCTTTTTTATTTCATTTTTAATGCAAAAAAAACCAGCTATAAATAGCTGGCCTCTCAATTTGCTTGGCAACGTCCTACTCTCACAGGGGGAGACCCCCAACTACCATCGGCGCTAAAGAGCTTAACTTCCGTGTTCGGAATGGGAACGGGTGTGACCTCTTTGCTATCGCCACCAAACAATAAAGGAATATCATTCCTTCAAAACTAGATAATAAGAAGGTTTTTTGCTTTTTCAAGAACAATAAGGTTAAGTCCTCGATCGATTAGTATCAGTCAGCTCCACATGTCGCCACGCTTCCACCTCTGACCTATCAACCTGATCATCTTTCAGGGATCTTACTAGCTTACGCTATGGGAAATCTCATCTTGAGGGGGGCTTCATGCTTAGATGCTTTCAGCATTTATCCCGTCCGCACGTAGCTACCCAGCGATGCTCTTGGCAGAACAACTGGTACACCAGCGGTGCGTCCATCCCGGTCCTCTCGTACTAAGGACAGCTCCTCTCAAATTTCCTGCGCCCACGACGGATAGGGACCGAACTGTCTCACGACGTTCTGAACCCAGCTCGCGTACCGCTTTAATGGGCGAACAGCCCAACCCTTGGGACCGACTACAGCCCCAGGATGCGATGAGCCGACATCGAGGTGCCAAACCTCCCCGTCGATGTGGACTCTTGGGGGAGATAAGCCTGTTATCCCCGGGGTAGCTTTTATCCGTTGAGCGATGGCCCTTCCATGCGGAACCACCGGATCACTAAGCCCGACTTTCGTCCCTGCTCGACTTGTAGGTCTCGCAGTCAAGCTCCCTTGTGCCTTTACACTCTACGAATGATTTCCAACCATTCTGAGGGAACCTTTGGGCGCCTCCGTTACATTTTAGGAGGCGACCGCCCCAGTCAAACTGCCCGCCTGACACTGTCTCCCGCCCCGATAAGGGGCGCGGGTTAGAATTTCAATACAGCCAGGGTAGTATCCCACCGACGCCTCGACCGAAGCTAGCGCTCCGGCTTCACAGGCTCCTACCTATCCTGTACAAGCTGTACCAAAATTCAATATCAGGCTGCAGTAAAGCTCCACGGGGTCTTTCCGTCCTGTCGCGGGTAACCTGCATCTTCACAGGTACTATAATTTCACCGAGTCTCTCGTTGAGACAGTGCCCAGATCGTTACGCCTTTCGTGCGGGTCGGAACTTACCCGACAAGGAATTTCGCTACCTTAGGACCGTTATAGTTACGGCCGCCGTTTACTGGGGCTTCAATTCAAAGCTTCGCCTTGCGGCTAACCTCTCCTCTTAACCTTCCAGCACCGGGCAGGCGTCAGCCCCTATACTTCGCCTTGCGGCTTCGCAGAGACCTGTGTTTTTGCTAAACAGTCGCCTGGGCCTATTCACTGCGGCTTTTCCGGGCTATTCACCCTAAAAAGCACCCCTTCTCCCGAAGTTACGGGGTCATTTTGCCGAGTTCCTTAACGAGAGTTCTCTCGCACACCTTAGGATTCTCTCCTCGCCTACCTGTGTCGGTTTGCGGTACGGGCACCCTACATCTCACTAGAGGCTTTTCTTGGCAGCGTGGAATCAGGAACTTCGGTACTATATTTCCCTCGCCATCACAGCTCCGCCTTAATGGAAACGGGATTTTCCTCGTTTCCGGCCTAACTGCTTGGACGCGCATATCCAACAGCGCGCTTGCCCTATCCTTCTGCGTCCCCCCATCGCTCAAACGATGTATAGGTGGTACAGGAATATCAACCTGTTGTCCATCGCCTACGCTTTTCAGCCTCGGCTTAGGTCCCGACTAACCCTGAGCGGACGAGCCTTCCTCAGGAAACCTTAGGCATTCGGTGGAAGGGATTCTCACCCTTCTTTCGCTACTCATACCGGCATTCTCACTTCTAAGCGCTCCACCAGTCCTTCCGGTCTAGCTTCAACGCCCTTAGAACGCTCTCCTACCACGGATACCATACGGTATCCATCCACAGCTTCGGTGTTACGTTTAGCCCCGGTACATTTTCGGCGCAGAGTCACTCGACCAGTGAGCTATTACGCACTCTTTAAATGATGGCTGCTTCTGAGCCAACATCCTGGTTGTCTAAGCAACTCCACATCCTTTTCCACTTAACGTAAACTTGGGGACCTTAGCTGGTGGTCTGGGCTGTTTCCCTCTTGACTACGGATCTTATCACTCGCAGTCTGACTCCCGAGAATAAGTATTTGGCATTCGGAGTTTGACTGAATTCGGTAACCCGTTGGGGGCCCCTAGTCCAATCAGTGCTCTACCTCCAATACTCTCATCTCGAGGCTAGCCCTAAAGCTATTTCGGAGAGAACCAGCTATCTCCAGGTTCGATTGGAATTTCTCCGCTACCCACACCTCATCCCCGCACTTTTCAACGTACGTGGGTTCGGGCCTCCATTCAGTGTTACCTGAACTTCACCCTGGACATGGGTAGATCACCTGGTTTCGGGTCTACGACCTCATACTCATGCGCCCTATTCAGACTCGCTTTCGCTGCGGCTCCGTCTTATCAACTTAACCTTGCATGAAATCGTAACTCGCCGGTTCATTCTACAAAAGGCACGCTATCACCCATTAACGGGCTCTAACTACTTGTAGGCACACGGTTTCAGGATCTATTTCACTCCCCTTCCGGGGTGCTTTTCACCTTTCCCTCACGGTACTGGTTCACTATCGGTCACTAGGTAGTATTTAGCCTTGGGAGATGGTCCTCCCTGCTTCCGACGGGATTTCTCGTGTCCCGCCGTACTCAGGATCCACTCAGGAGGGAACGAAGTTTCAGCTACAGGGTTTTTACCTTCTTTGACGGATCTTTCCAGATCACTTCACTTACCCCGTTCCTTTGTAACTCCATGTTGAGTGTCCTACAACCCCAAGAGGCAAGCCTCTTGGTTTGGGCTATCTTCCGTTTCGCTCGCCGCTACTCAGGAAATCGCGTTTGCTTTCTCTTCCTCCGGGTACTTAGATGTTTCAGTTCCCCGGGTCTGCCTTCAGTACCCTATGTATTCAGGTAAAGATACTGTTCCATTACGAACAGTGGGTTTCCCCATTCGGAAATCTCCGGATCAAAGCTTACTTACAGCTCCCCGAAGCATATCGGTGTTAGTCCCGTCCTTCATCGGCTCCTAGTGCCAAGGCATCCACCGTGCGCCCTTTCTAACTTAACCATATGGTGGCTGATAAACGAAAAGTTTACCAAACAACCTAGTTGTTAAAAGGTCTTACTTGATGTCTTGAAAAATTAATGCAAAAATTTGCCTTCTATCTATTATCTAGTTTTCAAAGAACGATATTGGTGGAGCCTAGCGGGATCGAACCGCTGACCTCCTGCGTGCAAGGCAGGCGCTCTCCCAGCTGAGCTAAGGCCCCATTGTAAACAGAATGTGAATGGTGGGCCTAAATGGACTCGAACCATCGACCTCACGCTTATCAGGCGTGCGCTCTAACCAGCTGAGCTATAGGCCCATTCTACTATAATGGTATTAAATTGAATGAATTACTCATTCAAAACTGAACAAAACAAAAGCGCTCGTTATATTCCTTAGAAAGGAGGTGATCCAGCCGCACCTTCCGATACGGCTACCTTGTTACGACTTCACCCCAATCATCTGTCCCACCTTAGGCGGCTGGCTCCTTGCGGTTACCTCACCGACTTCGGGTGTTACAAACTCTCGTGGTGTGACGGGCGGTGTGTACAAGGCCCGGGAACGTATTCACCGTGGCATGCTGATCCACGATTACTAGCGATTCCGGCTTCATGTAGGCGAGTTGCAGCCTACAATCCGAACTGAGAATGGCTTTATGAGATTCGCTTACCCTCGCGGGTTCGCAGCTCTTTGTACCATCCATTGTAGCACGTGTGTAGCCCAGGTCATAAGGGGCATGATGATTTGACGTCATCCCCACCTTCCTCCGGTTTGTCACCGGCAGTCACCTTAGAGTGCCCAACTAAATGCTGGCAACTAAGATCAAGGGTTGCGCTCGTTGCGGGACTTAACCCAACATCTCACGACACGAGCTGACGACAACCATGCACCACCTGTCACTTTTGTCCCCGAAGGGAAGTCTCTATCTCTAGAGAGGGCAAAAGGATGTCAAGACCTGGTAAGGTTCTTCGCGTTGCTTCGAATTAAACCACATGCTCCACCGCTTGTGCGGGCCCCCGTCAATTCCTTTGAGTTTCAGCCTTGCGGCCGTACTCCCCAGGCGGAGTGCTTAATGCGTTAGCTGCAGCACTAAAGGGCGGAAACCCTCTAACACTTAGCACTCATCGTTTACGGCGTGGACTACCAGGGTATCTAATCCTGTTCGCTCCCCACGCTTTCGCGCCTCAGTGTCAGTTACAGACCAGAAAGTCGCCTTCGCCACTGGTGTTCCTCCACATCTCTACGCATTTCACCGCTACACGTGGAATTCCACTTTCCTCTTCTGCACTCAAGTTCCCCAGTTTCCAATGACCCTCCACGGTTGAGCCGTGGGCTTTCACATCAGACTTAAAGAACCACCTGCGCGCGCTTTACGCCCAATAATTCCGGACAACGCTTGCCACCTACGTATTACCGCGGCTGCTGGCACGTAGTTAGCCGTGGCTTTCTGGTTAGGTACCGTCAAGGTACCAGCAGTTACTCTGGTACTTGTTCTTCCCTAACAACAGAACTTTACGACCCGAAGGCCTTCTTCGTTCACGCGGCGTTGCTCCGTCAGACTTTCGTCCATTGCGGAAGATTCCCTACTGCTGCCTCCCGTAGGAGTCTGGGCCGTGTCTCAGTCCCAGTGTGGCCGATCACCCTCTCAGGTCGGCTACGCATCGTGGCCTTGGTGAGCCATTACCTCACCAACTAGCTAATGCGCCGCGGGCCCATCTGTAAGTGACAGCCGAAACCGTCTTTCCATCTCTTCTCATGCGAGAAAAGAAATTATCCGGTATTAGCTCCGGTTTCCCGAAGTTATCCCAGTCTTACAGGTAGGTTGCCCACGTGTTACTCACCCGTCCGCCGCTAAATCAAGGGAGCAAGCTCCCTATCATCCGCTCGACTTGCATGTATTAGGCACGCCGCCAGCGTTCGTCCTGAGCCAGGATCAAACTCTCCAAAAAGTGTTTGACTTGCTCATTGTTTTTATAGTGTGTACTCACTTAATTTAAAACGTTGGCGCTTTGTTTTGTTCAGTTTTCAAAGAGCAATCTTTGTCGTTTCTCTCAGAAGCGACTTTATAAATTTAACACATCTCTTCATTAGTGTCAACAACTTTTTTATTTAAAAAAGTATTTCTTTCTAACCTCTAGTAGATGCAATGTCACTCCAGCGACAATATATATATATTAACAACTTCTCAAAGATTCGTCAATATCTTTTTTTACAAAATAACGTTTATATTAAAACTCGTTTGAATCCACACCTTCTAACCTACTACTTAATAGCTACATACTTCCTATTTATTTCATTATTATATAGCTCTTGAAGAGTATACAAAAAAAGAACCCAAGAGAAATTTCCCTCGAATTCTTCAAATAATCCAATAATCAATTGCTGCTAAGGTAGCCACACCTGGAATGCCTAAAATTCCTGCTACTGCAGAAGTTGCTAAATTGATAGGAACATGAATCCCTACTTGATTACCAAGCACATTTAGAAAGAACAAAAAAACAGCTCCGATAATTAATTTAACAACCCCCTGCCCTATTAGTCGAATTGGTTTTATAGGTGCCCCGACAAAAAGCAGTAATACAATTAAACCAGCTATTACACCTACAATAACAATTGGCTCCACTATCATTCCTCCTCATTAGCTTGTACTACATTCTATGTAGATAAAACTAAATAAGAACAAAGAAGCGATGATTGCATTCCTCACTTACGTTTACTAGCCGTTACTTTTCTTCTTTTCGCTTCTTTAAATAGATAGAAATACTTAATTTCGGCAATCTTTGTTTGTATGATTGCATCTTCTGATGGATCAAGGCTTTTTTCCAGTAATGATTTCTGGTTAAGCCAACTTCTTTTAATTTCCTCCAGTTGTTGCACTAGTTTTTGGTTATTTTCGTTGCGTAGTTTACCTTTTCGACGAAAGAACACAAAAACCCCTCCCCGCTACTTCTCAAATTTCCCTTCTTCCTTCGAGTGCCTTAGATAATGTCACTTCATCTGCATATTCTAGATCCCCACCTACAGGTAATCCGTGTGCAATTCTTGTGACTTTAATTCCTGAAGGCTTTAATAACCTAGAGATATACATCGCAGTCGCTTCCCCTTCAATATTAGGGTTCGTTGCCAAAATGACTTCTTGAACCGTTTCATCTTGAAGACGCTTTAATAAGTCTGGAATGTTAATATCTTCTGGCCCAATCCCATCCATCGGTGAGATACTCCCGTGCAACACATGGTAAAGCCCAGTGAATTCACGCATTTTTTCCATAGCAATAACATCTTTAGGTTCCTGTACAACGCAAATAACATCACGACTTCTTCGCTGATCTTCACATATATAACATGGATCTTGATCTGTTATATGACCACAAACCGTACAATAGGAGAGGTTTCGCTTGGCATTCACAAGTGCTTTTGCGAAGTCCAATACAGTGTCTTCTTTCATGCCTAGTACAAAGAATGCAAGTCTCGCAGCCGTTTTAGGTCCAATCCCTGGTAATTTCATAAAACTATCAATTAGCTTCGTAATTGGTTCTGGATAATGCATAAAATACCTCCTAATAAGAAAACACAACGCCTTGTTCAACCTAAAAGCTAGCATATTCTTGCTTGGCTAGATCATAAGGAACTTAGCTGCTTTCGCTAGACACCAAAATTTATAAAAAAACGTATCTTTTTATTAATAAAAAAGCACAAGCGCCTTCAATAAGGCGCTCGTTCATCCTTCAATTTAGCTAGTTACATCATCCCACCAGGAAGATTTAACCCTTTCGTGAATTGCCCCATCGTTGAATTAGTCAATTCATCGGCTTTTTTCAATGCATCATTTGTTGCCGCTAATACTAAATCTTGTAACATTTCAATATCATCAGGATCCACAACTTCAGGTTTAATAGTTACATCAACAATTTCCTTATGACCCGTTACTACGACAGTCACCATTCCACCGCCCGCTGTTCCTTCGATTTTCTTTTCACCTAACTCTTCTTGAGCCTCAGCCATCTTTTTTTGCATTTTTTGCATTTGTTTCATCATATTCTGCATATTTCCCATTCCACGCATTCCCATTTTTATTACCTCCCATTATTCTTTAATTTCAAGTAATTCATCTCCGACTAACTTTCGAGCTTCCGTTATAAATGGATCTTCTTCTTTCATGTCCGGTTCATTTTGACCGTCAAGTTGCTGAGTGGAGAGAAACCCCTCTCGTATACTTTGCCACTGGCTCTCAGGCACTCCCGCCATTTCGAGCCTATGACTCGTCACATTTTCCATGATTGAAGCCATTACTTCAATAAAACGGGGGTTTTCCATAGCCATTTGGCAATGAATATCATACTTGAATTTTAACACAAAAGTTTGTGAAGAAGCAGCTACTGGTTCTGCTTCATTTAATAATGCTGCCAATGATTTTAAATTTTGCTGACCTAACTGCTCAAGTACTTCACCCCATCTGCTTTTCACAAGCGTTAAATCTTGTTTCGTTGCTTGACGGAGGACCTGAGTTATTTTTCCTACTGGTGCTTTATATGATTTTTTCACTGAACGAGGGGTCTGTGGCTGCTTTTCAACTTGAGCTGTAACCGCTTGGCCAATTCCTCTTTCTTTCAATTCCTTTAGTTGCTTTTCAAGTTCTTCTATTTTACTAGTAAGCTGCCTTACCTGAACATCTGACACAGCACTCTCACGTTCCTGATTACAGAGCTTAACTAATGCAACTTCTAGAAAAATTCGCGGATGATTTGTCCACTTCATCTCTTGCTGGGTTTTATTAAAGCTTTCGATAATACCATAAATATCTCGGTTTGAAATAACCTCTGCCAATTCTTTGAACTGCGGGTCAATTAGTACTCTCTCAAATGAATTCGCCATCCCTGGTGCGGCTTGATAAAGGAGCATATCTCGGAAAAAGAAAATCATATCCTCAATAAACCTAGCTGGGTCTTTCCCCATCGCTAATAGCTCATCTAATACTTCCAAAGCATCCGCTACGCTTTTATCATAAATGGCCCGTGCTAATTTCCCTAAAAAAACATGGGAAACAGAACCTGTTACGGTTAATGCATCTTCTACACTCACTTCATCAGAACTAAAAGAGATTGCTTGATCAAGCAGACTCAAAGCATCCCGCATACCTCCTTCAGCTGCTCTAGCTATAATATGTAGAGCTTGTTCATCTACAGTAATATCACTCTCAGAAATAATCTGAGACATCCGCCCGATTATATCCTGGGGCTGTATGCGTTTAAAGTCAAAGCGCTGTGTTCTTGAGATGATGGTTAAAGGAATTTTATGAGGTTCTGTAGTTGCTAAAATGAAAATGACGTGCTGTGGTGGCTCTTCCAATGTTTTTAATAAAGCATTAAAGGCGCCTTGTGAAAGCATGTGTACTTCATCAATAATATATACTTTATATGTACCTGAATTTGGCGCATATTTCACTTTATCTCGAATATCACGAATTTCTTCCACGCCATTATTGGATGCAGCGTCAATTTCAATTACATCCGGGATCGATCCATCTGTAATTCCCCGGCAGGACGCACATTCATTACACGGTTCATTTGTTGGTGACTTCTCACAGTTCACAGCTTTAGCAAGTATCTTCGCTGCACTCGTTTTCCCAGTACCGCGTGGACCAGAAAATAAATAGGCGTGGGAAACTTTCTGTTGCAGAAGCGCATTTTGTAATGTTTTCGTTACATGCTCCTGACCGACTACATCAATAAATTGCTGCGGTCGCCAAACTCGATATAATGCTTGATACCCCACGTTGTCACCCCCTTATTTTCTCCTTATCTATTATAGCGTACTATTTGTATGAAGGAAAAGGGCACGGAACGTCACAATACATAAAAACATTACCAAATAATGTTAAAAAGATAAGTTTTTGTGTAAAAGCCTGTAATGTGTTAATTTGTTCTGCTTACGCCATCCCCTTGATGTTGGTTTAGCTATTTTTATCCATTTTAAAAATGATATAAAAAAACCCACCCAAAAGGATGAGTTGATTTATTATGTAATATGCCGTGCACCTTCTGTCGATTAGCTCCCATAAGCGTTACTTAAGCAGTTAGCTCGGCCCAGGCAACCCTGCGGCACATGGAAACTTCCACTTAATGCTGCTTCCTTCCGGACCTGACATGGTTCATGGAGTTCCATTGCGCAGGACCCGGGCGTCAACACCACTTACTTAAGGCAGACCCTACAGGAAACTAACCTCGAGAAGGGATTCGGCCTCGCTAGAGCGGATTGCGAGTACAGGGCACCGCTACCTCCCCGCTTAGCACGGCATGATTTATTATACTAAGTTATATAGAAAAAAGCAATGTTATATACCTCAAAAAACGATTAAGAAAAATAACTTATTACTATCCCTTTTCCAGCATAGCTTTTCTTGCTTCCTTTTCCGCCTTTTTCCGTAAGCGAACACCTTTAAAAAACTCCGTTAAAATCTGCCCGCACTCCGTATCCAGGACACCACTTGTCACTTCAGCTTGATGATTAAAGCGCTCATCCTGCAATAAATTCATAAAAGTCCCCACACAACCACCTTTCGGGTCACTTGCACCAAATACAACACGCTTTACCCTTGATTGAATGATTGCTCCTGCACACATCGGACAAGGCTCAAGTGTGACATAAAGTGTAGCCTCCTCTAGGCGCCATGTCCCTTGCGATCGGCAAGCACGATCAATTGCGAGAAGTTCAGCATGCGAGATTGCATTTTGCTCTGTTTCTCGTAAATTATGCCCCCTTGCGATGATCTTATCTTGAAGTACGATGACTGCACCGATTGGAACTTCATTTATTTCACCGGCCTTTTTGGCTTCTTTTAACGCTTCCATCATATAGTATTGATCGTCCATCTTCATTTTCCTTTCGCCTTCATTCACGTTCTTTTCACACATCGACCCCACTATCTCAAAACGAGTAAAGCGCTAATCATTTAGACACACTACTCATATTCACTTCGTACTTGTAAGGACAATTACACATTGAACAAACATCTACAAAAAAAGGAGACTACCTAAGATGAATCAAGAAAAATCACAACAAGCTTTACTTATTATAGATATGATTAATGATTTCAAATTCCAGAATGGTGATATGCTTCTTCAACATACTATACCAATCATTCAACCAATTATCACTTTAAAAAGCATCTGTAAAGCAAAGGGATATCCTATTATTTATATTAACGATCATTATAATTTATGGCAGGCTAATTACGACAAAATTATCGCATTATGTAAAAACGAGAAGAACACACAAATTATTGAACAAATTGTACCAGAAGAAGATGATTACTTTTTAATTAAGCCAAAACATTCGGCATTTTACGGAACTGCTCTTCACATATTATTGCACCATTTAGGTGTCAACCGTCTCACTATTACAGGGATTGCGGGTAATATTTGTGTATTATTCACTGCAAATGATGCTTATATGAGGGAATACCCGCTATGGGTTCCAGAGAATTGCCTTGCATCTGCCAGTAATGATGATAATCATTACGCCCTTACCATGATGAAAAATGTACTAAAGGCACAAGTAGAACCAGTATAATTTTTCCTGATTTCAGGCATCGCCCAAAAGGTATAGCTAAGTATAATTCCTCCAATATATACAATTCTCTATTAACGAGAATTCTATCACCCCAGTTCAGCAGTCTGTGATACAATAATTGGTGGCTATTAATAGCCATAGACAGAAACGCCCGATTATTCCATTGGGATATCGCTTTAAAGGAGGAAGTAATTCATGGTAAACACACCATTTATCACCGTTGAGGGACCAATTGGTGTGGGGAAAACATCACTTGCTAAAGCAATCTCTGAACACTTCCAATTTGCCTTATTAAAAGAAATTGTCGATGAAAATCCTTTTTTAGGTAAATTTTATGAAAATATAGATGAGTGGAGCTTTCAAACAGAAATGTTTTTCCTCTGCAACCGCTACAAACAACTCGAAGATATTGAGATGAACTTTCTTGCTAACAACCAAGCTGTTGTAGCAGACTATCATATATTTAAAAACTTGATATTTGCAGAACGCACGTTGAAAAATCGTCAATATGATAAATACTTAAATATTTTTAAGATCCTTACCAAAGACATGCCCAATCCAAATATGGTCGTATACTTAGATGCAGGTCTAGAAACATTATTAAAACGAATAGGAAAGCGCGGCCGGGATTTTGAAAAGAATATCAGTCCCATTTACCTTGAACAATTAACCATTGATTATCATAATTTCATGGCTACATTCGAAGAACAGCATCCAAATATTCCAGTTCTTCGCTTCAATGGGGATGAAATTGATTTTATCGAAAACAAAGAAGACCGGTCTATGATCTTGACCCGCATTGAGAACGCGCTTCAAAAAGGAGTATATACGAATGAATCTACGAAAAAAATATGATATCCCGTCAAGTTCAGTCATTACGATTGCAGGAACGGTAGGTATCGGAAAATCCACCATGACAAATGCCTTAGCTAATGCCTTAAACTTTCGCACTTCCTTTGAAAAAGTTGATACAAACCCATACTTAGATAAGTTTTACGAAGACTTCGACCGATGGAGCTTCCATTTACAAATTTATTTTCTTGCTGAGCGTTTCAAGGAACAAAAACGTATATTTGAATATGGCGGAGGATTTATTCAAGATCGATCTATTTATGAGGATACGGGAATTTTTGCAAAAATGCATTACGAAAAGGGAACAATGAACCCTACCGATTATGAGACCTACACAAGTCTTTTTGACGCGATGGTCATGACCCCATACTTCCCACACCCAGACTTGCTTATATATTTAGAAGGCTCATTAGATGACATCTTGGCTCGAATTAAAGTCCGTGGGCGTCCTATGGAACAACAAACCCCTATCGAGTATTGGACAGAAATGCACCGACGCTATGAAAATTGGATTAATCAGTTCAACGCTTGCCCAGTCTTACGATTGAACATTAATGAATATGACCTGATCCAAAGTGAAGAATCGATTGAACCAATTGTCGAACGAATTTCAACCTTCATAAATCAAACAAAAAAATTAAGAAGAGTATAAAAAAGTCACCTCAAACTGGGTGATTTTTTTTTTACATAAACAATTAATCTAAAGAACGAAAGCACAAGCGCCTATTACGGAACTTCGACTTAGATTTACCACGTCCTGTACAAATCAGTCAAACATAAACCTATCAACTTCAACGAGTAGAGAGCTTCTCACCAATAGATTGAGCAGCTTATGATTAAAGGAGGTAGCTGCTTGCACTGGATTCAAACAGACAAATTAAGTTTTCCACTTAAATAATTTCCTAAGCAATAAAAAAAAACTCGTTACATATGCAACGAGTTTTACGATTTCCAATTTATGCGTTGTGGTTAATTAAAAAAATAATGGAGGAGGTAGAGGGATTCGAACCCCCGCGGGATTTGACTCCCCTGTCGGTTTTCAAGACCGATCCCTTCAGCCAAACTTGGGTATACCTCCATATTAACATGTATTATATTACAATAGGTTTATGGTAAAGTCAACGAATCGTTTTTTGTTTTTCATAATATATGTAATGGAGGTTGTCTCATAGGGTTTAACCCTTTATGAGACAACCTCCGCTTTCATTACGGCCTTATTACTTCTGCTCCACGCATGTATGAACGTAATACTTCGGGGACAATTACACTTCCATCGGCTTGTTGATAATTTTCAAGAATAGCCGCTACCGTTCTTCCGATAGCAAGGCCAGATCCATTTAATGTATGAACATGTTCTGGCTTACCTTTTGGATCCCGACGGAAGCGGATATTTGCCCGTCTTGCTTGGAATGCTTCAAAGTTACTGCAAGAAGAAATTTCGCGATATGTTCCATAGCTTGGAATCCAAACTTCAATATCGTACTTCTTAGCTGCTGTAAATCCAAGATCCGCCGTACACATACTTAGTACTCGATATGGTAGCTCAAGCAACTGTAACACTTTTTCAGCATGACCTGTAAGCTTATCGAGTTCTGCATATGAATCCTCAGGTTTCACAAACCTTACAAGCTCTACTTTATTAAACTGATGCTGACGAATTAATCCACGTGTATCGCGACCAGCAGACCCAGCTTCTGAACGGAAGCAAGCGCTGTATGCCGCATAGCCGAATGGCAGTGCTTCTCCATTTAATATTTCATCACGGTGATAATTCGTAACCGGTACCTCAGATGTAGGAATTAAGAAATAATCTTCGCTTTCTATCCGGAATGCGTCTTCTTCAAATTTCGGCAACTGCCCAGTACCTACCATACTTGTGCGATTCACCATGTAAGGAGGCATCATCTCTTCATACCCGTGCTCTTCCACATGTAAATCAAGCATAAAACTGATCAATGCACGTTCAAGACGGGCACCTAAGCCTTTATAGAATACAAAACGGCTTCCCGTTACCTTCGCTGCTCGTTCAAAATCCAAAATTCCCAATTCACCAGCAATATCCCAATGTGGCTTAGGTTCAAAAGAAAATTGAGGAAGCCCTCCCCATTTTCTCACTTCAACATTATCATCCTCTGTTTCCCCTACAGGAACACTTTCATGAGGTATATTCGGAATTGACAAAAGCATTCTTTGTAAATCAGCTTCCACTTCGCGTAGCTCATCATCAAACCCTTTAATTCGATCGCCCACTTCTCTCATTTCAGTAATTAAATGATCCGCGTCTTTTTTCTCACGCTTTAACATAGCAACTTCTTGAGATACTTCGTTTCGACGGCTTTTTAACTTTTCTCCCTCAGCAATTAGTGCTCGGCGTTTACCATCCAACTCCTCAAATTTTCCAAGATCAGTTAAGTCTTCACCTCGGAATTGCAATGCTCGTTTTACTTCTTCTAAATGATTCCGTAGATATTTTAAATCTAACATCTCACATTCCTCCTTAATTTTGATTACAATTAGTTTCAGGAACGCAAAAAACTCCCGTCCCTATAAAAGGGACGAGAGTTAACCCGCGTTGCCACCCTAGTTGAAGGCACAATTGTACCTTCCACTCGAAAGATAACGGCATAAGCCGAAAGTAATTACTATCCATATCAATGGGGTTCCATACTTTACTCCAGGATGGATTCATAAGCTTCTCACACCGATTCACACCTGCCACCGGCTCTCTTTAGAAAGCAAGACTTACTACTGGTTCCTGTCATCGTTTTAATGAATGAAATTGTTTTCCATAATGTACTATAATTCTTACCATGTTGCAACCTTTTTATCCGTTATCATGAGGTGGAAATCAGAACCAACCTTTAACTGTATCGGAAACACTACTCCAAATATCAGCGAAGAATCCACCGACAGCTCGAGCAGACAATACGAACCAATTTGCCTTTTCTACTGTTTCTGCTGCTACAACATCTACTTTAACTGTCTTTGCACCCGCTTCGTCGATAAATCCGTAATCCGTTCCATCCTTCGGCTTAACTGTTAAGTAACCAATTATATCGCCTTTTTTAACAGGAGCTTCAAGCTTACCGTCTTTATTCAGCCTCTTTTCGTCAATAACCAGTTCAGGTTTATAATTCTCCTTATCAGCATGATTAATGACTGCATTAATGGCTTCTTTTGATTGGATCTTCACTGAATTTGCTTTCCCGTCTGCTACAGGAATCGTCTTATGATCTTTCACTTGATAATTTGCTGGAACAAGTTCTTCCTTGCCAAAATTACCAAAGGCGTAATTCATAAGTTTAATACTATCCTCAAAACGTTGGTTTTTGGAAGTTGACTTCATTACTACTGTGAGATAACGTTGACCATCTCTAATTGCAGTAGCTGTATGGCCAAATCCTGCAAAATCTGTAGATCCTGTCTTTAACCCATCGACACCCTCATACTCAAAAATCAATCCAGGCAACATCCAGTTAAAGTTTGGATATTCTCTCCCATCCCTGAACTTCAACTTTGGAATTTTTGAATATTCTAATGCCTCCGGATAATCGGTAATTAAACGATAAGCAAGTGTTGCTGTATCTCTCGCCGTCATAACATTTTCTTCATTTTCATTACCAGCTGGTATATTCCCCATTAAGCTCGAATTATTTAAACCGCTAGAGTTCACAAATTTATACTCTTTTAACCCTAACTCTCCGGCCTTTTTATTCATTAATCCAACAAAGTTCTTTTCGCTTCCGCCTATAAGCTCTGCTAATGCTACAGTAGCAGCATTTCCAGAAAAGACGGCCATGGCTTCGTACAATTCTTTCACGGTGTAATCTTCACCTTGAGTTAATCCAATATTGGATAAACCAGGTGCCCTTGATAGCTTATGAACATATTCGTTAATGTTAACTTTCTGGTCCCATGTAATTTTCTTATTTTTTATTGCTTCCAAAACAATATACTCTGTCATCATTTTAGACATTGATGCAATGCCAAGTACTTTATCTGCATTTTTCTCATATAGGATACGACCTGTTTCTCCATCAAGAATGATTGCAGCTTCTGCCTTTAAACCCAGATCGACTGTATTGGCCTTTGCTTCATTTGGTAGAAAGGCAAGTTGTGATAATGCTAGAGTAAGGACCGTGATAAAAACTAGTGAAATCTTGCTAAATCTTTTCAATTTTCAATACCTCCAACTAACTTGATCTATATATTTCGAAGAATCTCTCCTCGTTATTTGATGTGCACCTTGTCTAGTTTATCATAAAAAAATCAAAAAAAGTAGACAGAGTACTTTCCTACTCTGCCCACCTATTTTAACTTGTTAATATGAATATAAAGTTCTAATTATAAGGAATAATTCGGTGCTTCTTTTGTAATTTGTACGTCATGTGGATGACTTTCGCGCAATCCTGCACCTGTCATCTTAATAAATTGAGTCTTTTCTCGTAAATCCTGCAAATGCCCAGCTCCACAATAGCCCATTCCTGCACGAATCCCACCGATCAGCTGATAAATTGTGTCAGATAATGGTCCTTTATAGGCTAGACGACCTTCAATGCCTTCAGGTACAAATTTCTTATTATTTTCCTGGAAGTAACGGTCTTTTGAACCATTTTCCATGGCCGCTACAGATCCCATTCCACGATATACCTTAAAGCGACGTCCTTGGAATATTTCCGTTTCTCCAGGGCTCTCTGATACGCCTGCAAGCATACTACCTAACATTACGGCATGCCCACCAGCTGCCAAAGCCTTGACGATATCGCCAGAGTATTTAATGCCACCGTCAGCAATAATCGTTTTCCCATGTTTTCTTGCCTCTGTTGCGCAATCATAAACAGCTGTAATTTGTGGAACTCCAACACCCGCAACGACACGCGTCGTACAGATAGATCCAGGCCCAATTCCAACCTTGACCACATCAGCTCCAGCCTCAATGAGTGCTCTCGTAGCTTCAGCTGTTGCTACGTTACCAGCGATAATCGTTAGTTCAGGATATGCCTTACGTATTTCTTTGACTGTTTCGATTACACCTTTTGAATGTCCGTGCGCAGTATCGATTACAATTGCATCAACATGGGCTTTGACGAGCATTTCAACACGTTTTAACGTATCTCCTGTTACTCCAACTGCTGCACCAGCAAGTAGTCGGCCACGTTTATCTTTTGCTGAGTTTGGAAATTCAATGACTTTCTCTATATCTTTAATTGTGATAAGGCCCTTTAATACGCCCTTTTCATCAACAAGCGGAAGTTTTTCAATTTTATGTTTTTGAAGAATATTTTCAGCTTGTTTTAAATCTGTTCCAACTGGTGCTGTGACCAAATTTTCAACAGTCATAACATCAGAAATATTAATAGAGAAATCTTGGATGAAGCGTAAATCTCTATTTGTAAGTATTCCAACGAGTTTTTGTTCTTCAAGATTATTTACAATTGGAACACCAGATATACGATATTTTCCCATTAGATGCTCAGCGTCAAAAACCTGATGCTCTGGAGTTAGGAAAAATGGATCAGTAATAACTCCGCTTTCTGATCGTTTGACCTTGTCTACCATTTCCGCTTGCTCTTCAATCGTCATATTTTTATGAATAATACCTAATCCACCCTGACGAGCCATAGAAATTGCCATCTCAGCTTCAGTAACTGTATCCATACCAGCACTTAAAATTGGCAAATTCAATTTTAAATTTTCTGCTAAAGTAATTTGTAAATTAACATCTTTCGGTAGAACCTCAGATTTTGCTGGAATTAATAATACATCATCAAAGGTCAATCCTTCTTTTGCGAACTTATTTTCCCACATTATTTTCCCTCCAGGTTAAAAAAATATTATTAGTAGGTTATCAATTGGACAAAATACTGTCAAGGAGAACATTAAATTTCTGATTATTCTATTTATTAGAAGGAGAATATCTTATGATAAACTATCCTACTTTTTGGGACTCACTTAGCAACTTCTACTCTGCATCTCGGACACAAATTTATTTAAATAAATGCTATCGTTCCATAAATGACCCAACAGCCGATAAGAATAGTTACGAAAACTGCTACCCCTTCATCTATTATCTTGAACATGGCCAGACCTATTATTCTCAAGCAAAAATTGCACCTCTCTCTATTCAGCCTGTCCTTATTTTTTATGGATTTACTCAACTTCTCAAGGCCTGTGTTCTCACTAGCGATCCCAACTATCCGGAAAACACTGGAGTCCTTGCACATGGAGTAACCACAAGAAAGCGTAAGAAACAACAATATGAATTTTTGCAAGATGAAATCAAAATCCAAAAAAATGGGTTGTATATGCACGCACTAAATAAAGTATTCGGCATAAAACAAATTGAAAATGAACGTTATACTATGGAATCCTTGTTGAAGGAAATCCCAGAACTTTATGAGAGCTATCAATATTTATTCGGTAAAAAAAGTTATCAAACTCTACAGCATCAGAATAATCACTATCACTTATCACCTTCAATACTTGATACTTATCAAATGACAACAAATCGTTTTAAAGAATACTTAGAATCAAAAACAAAGCTAAATATATCTATTAGAGAATCTGATCACTTAGAAATGAAAATAGATCAAAAGCTTTTATTCAATAAGCATGCCCCTATCCGATATCATTTATTTGATAAAAATTTTATGCTTTCTCTCACTAAAAGTTCTGAGTGCTCCACCTTACCTGAAATTATGCTCCACTATCTTTTGCTGTACAACTTGAGCATGATATGTCGTTATGAAACCGAGTGGTGGTCAGAGTTATTGAAGACAATGCCTAACGAGGACTATCCACTCATCCTTCAATTTTTATCAATAACGCAAGAAAAAATTCCATTTTTAATTTACCAGTGGTTAACAAATGAAAGATTTCCCACTCAGTAATTTTTTAAAGATACAACATGGTGTTAAAATAAAACAGGGAAACTAACTCTAATAAGGGGCAGAATAGCATTTTAATTGGGAAGGCTGTTAAGTGAAGGAAGCCTTGTCCCCTTTTTCTTCATCTAAAAATGTAAGCCCTTGATTTCGGGGAATATTGACTGAGCTCTTTATGTTATTCTGTCTCTTAGTCCTAAGCGATATCTAGTTGCACACTAACAGGTCCTTCGAGTAAAGTTGTCCATTGGACTCATTCAAATGGCTAATACACTATTTCAAAGGGGGAAGGTGCTCGTGCTTGACTGCCGACATGCATTAATACCCTAAGGATCAATTACTTGATGCACCCACATCCTATGAGCTTTGCTACCGTCATCACATTAAGTGAAAGTCCGAGCTTAGCAGGTGTAAAGTTGTCAACAAAACTTCTTTTAAAAACTTATACGTTTAAAAAAAGGCTCTTTTCGTAAAGATTGTTGTTTGCGAGACTCCTGCTTAGTGAAGCGTGTTGAGGTAGGCTCCTTTAGACCGCCCGCACAAAGTGAGTACCTGCAACGGAAATCAACCAAGATATTCGTGTAAATATCATTTAAAAGCAACAACGTATGCGAAAACAGCCAATTCGAAAAATCAGCTATATTTATAGCTGGTCTTTCGAATTGGCTAGTACTACCTTATATCCGGCGTTATTAGTGAAATGCGATGAATGACCGATTACTGTATCTACTTTCATCACTGTCTCATTTTCCCCCGTTGCATTAAATAAAAGAGTCCAGCAGATATGCTGGACTCTCAATTTGCTTGGCAACGTCCTACTCTCACAGGGGGAGACCCCCAACTACCATCGGCGCTAAAGAGCTTAACTTCCGTGTTCGGAATGGGAACGGGTGTGACCTCTTTGCTATCGCCACCAAACAATAAAGGAATATCATTCCTTCAAAACTAGATAATAAGAAGGTTTTTTGCTTTTTCAAGAACAATAAGGTTAAGTCCTCGATCGATTAGTATCAGTCAGCTCCACATGTCGCCACGCTTCCACCTCTGACCTATCAACCTGATCATCTTTCAGGGATCTTACTAGCTTACGCTATGGGAAATCTCATCTTGAGGGGGGCTTCATGCTTAGATGCTTTCAGCATTTATCCCGTCCGCACGTAGCTACCCAGCGATGCTCTTGGCAGAACAACTGGTACACCAGCGGTGCGTCCATCCCGGTCCTCTCGTACTAAGGACAGCTCCTCTCAAATTTCCTGCGCCCACGACGGATAGGGACCGAACTGTCTCACGACGTTCTGAACCCAGCTCGCGTACCGCTTTAATGGGCGAACAGCCCAACCCTTGGGACCGACTACAGCCCCAGGATGCGATGAGCCGACATCGAGGTGCCAAACCTCCCCGTCGATGTGGACTCTTGGGGGAGATAAGCCTGTTATCCCCGGGGTAGCTTTTATCCGTTGAGCGATGGCCCTTCCATGCGGAACCACCGGATCACTAAGCCCGACTTTCGTCCCTGCTCGACTTGTAGGTCTCGCAGTCAAGCTCCCTTGTGCCTTTACACTCTACGAATGATTTCCAACCATTCTGAGGGAACCTTTGGGCGCCTCCGTTACATTTTAGGAGGCGACCGCCCCAGTCAAACTGCCCGCCTGACACTGTCTCCCGCCCCGATAAGGGGCGCGGGTTAGAATTTCAATACAGCCAGGGTAGTATCCCACCGACGCCTCGACCGAAGCTAGCGCTCCGGCTTCACAGGCTCCTACCTATCCTGTACAAGCTGTACCAAAATTCAATATCAGGCTGCAGTAAAGCTCCACGGGGTCTTTCCGTCCTGTCGCGGGTAACCTGCATCTTCACAGGTACTATAATTTCACCGAGTCTCTCGTTGAGACAGTGCCCAGATCGTTACGCCTTTCGTGCGGGTCGGAACTTACCCGACAAGGAATTTCGCTACCTTAGGACCGTTATAGTTACGGCCGCCGTTTACTGGGGCTTCAATTCAAAGCTTCGCCTTGCGGCTAACCTCTCCTCTTAACCTTCCAGCACCGGGCAGGCGTCAGCCCCTATACTTCGCCTTGCGGCTTCGCAGAGACCTGTGTTTTTGCTAAACAGTCGCCTGGGCCTATTCACTGCGGCTTTTCCGGGCTATTCACCCTAAAAAGCACCCCTTCTCCCGAAGTTACGGGGTCATTTTGCCGAGTTCCTTAACGAGAGTTCTCTCGCACACCTTAGGATTCTCTCCTCGCCTACCTGTGTCGGTTTGCGGTACGGGCACCCTACATCTCACTAGAGGCTTTTCTTGGCAGCGTGGAATCAGGAACTTCGGTACTATATTTCCCTCGCCATCACAGCTCCGCCTTAATGGAAACGGGATTTTCCTCGTTTCCGGCCTAACTGCTTGGACGCGCATATCCAACAGCGCGCTTACCCTATCCTTCTGCGTCCCCCCATCGCTCAAACGATGTATAGGTGGTACAGGAATATCAACCTGTTGTCCATCGCCTACGCTTTTCAGCCTCGGCTTAGGTCCCGACTAACCCTGAGCGGACGAGCCTTCCTCAGGAAACCTTAGGCATTCGGTGGAAGGGATTCTCACCCTTCTTTCGCTACTCATACCGGCATTCTCACTTCTAAGCGCTCCACCAGTCCTTCCGGTCTAGCTTCAACGCCCTTAGAACGCTCTCCTACCACGGATACCATACGGTATCCATCCACAGCTTCGGTGTTACGTTTAGCCCCGGTACATTTTCGGCGCAGAGTCACTCGACCAGTGAGCTATTACGCACTCTTTAAATGATGGCTGCTTCTGAGCCAACATCCTGGTTGTCTAAGCAACTCCACATCCTTTTCCACTTAACGTAAACTTGGGGACCTTAGCTGGTGGTCTGGGCTGTTTCCCTCTTGACTACGGATCTTATCACTCGCAGTCTGACTCCCGAGAATAAGTATTTGGCATTCGGAGTTTGACTGAATTCGGTAACCCGTTGGGGGCCCCTAGTCCAATCAGTGCTCTACCTCCAATACTCTCATCTCGAGGCTAGCCCTAAAGCTATTTCGGAGAGAACCAGCTATCTCCAGGTTCGATTGGAATTTCTCCGCTACCCACACCTCATCCCCGCACTTTTCAACGTACGTGGGTTCGGGCCTCCATTCAGTGTTACCTGAACTTCACCCTGGACATGGGTAGATCACCTGGTTTCGGGTCTACGACCTCATACTCATGCGCCCTATTCAGACTCGCTTTCGCTGCGGCTCCGTCTTATCAACTTAACCTTGCATGAAATCGTAACTCGCCGGTTCATTCTACAAAAGGCACGCTATCACCCATTAACGGGCTCTAACTACTTGTAGGCACACGGTTTCAGGATCTATTTCACTCCCCTTCCGGGGTGCTTTTCACCTTTCCCTCACGGTACTGGTTCACTATCGGTCACTAGGTAGTATTTAGCCTTGGGAGATGGTCCTCCCTGCTTCCGACGGGATTTCTCGTGTCCCGCCGTACTCAGGATCCACTCAGGAGGGAACGAAGTTTCAGCTACAGGGTTTTTACCTTCTTTGACGGATCTTTCCAGATCACTTCACTTACCCCGTTCCTTTGTAACTCCATGTTGAGTGTCCTACAACCCCAAGAGGCAAGCCTCTTGGTTTGGGCTATCTTCCGTTTCGCTCGCCGCTACTCAGGAAATCGCGTTTGCTTTCTCTTCCTCCGGGTACTTAGATGTTTCAGTTCCCCGGGTCTGCCTTCAGTACCCTATGTATTCAGGTAAAGATACTGTTCCATTACGAACAGTGGGTTTCCCCATTCGGAAATCTCCGGATCAAAGCTTACTTACAGCTCCCCGAAGCATATCGGTGTTAGTCCCGTCCTTCATCGGCTCCTAGTGCCAAGGCATCCACCGTGCGCCCTTTCTAACTTAACCATATGGTGGCTGATAAACGAAAAGTTTACCAAACAACCTAGTTGTTAAAAGGTCTTACTTGATGTCTTGAAAAATTAATGCAAAAATTTGCCTTCTATCTATTATCTAGTTTTCAAAGAACGATATTGGTGGAGCCTAGCGGGATCGAACCGCTGACCTCCTGCGTGCAAGGCAGGCGCTCTCCCAGCTGAGCTAAGGCCCCATTGTAAACAGAATGTGAATGGTGGGCCTAAATGGACTCGAACCATCGACCTCACGCTTATCAGGCGTGCGCTCTAACCAGCTGAGCTATAGGCCCATTCTACTATAATGGTATTAAATTGAATGAATTACTCATTCAAAACTGAACAAAACAAAAGCGCTCGTTATATTCCTTAGAAAGGAGGTGATCCAGCCGCACCTTCCGATACGGCTACCTTGTTACGACTTCACCCCAATCATCTGTCCCACCTTAGGCGGCTGGCTCCTTGCGGTTACCTCACCGACTTCGGGTGTTACAAACTCTCGTGGTGTGACGGGCGGTGTGTACAAGGCCCGGGAACGTATTCACCGTGGCATGCTGATCCACGATTACTAGCGATTCCGGCTTCATGTAGGCGAGTTGCAGCCTACAATCCGAACTGAGAATGGCTTTATGAGATTCGCTTACCCTCGCGGGTTCGCAGCTCTTTGTACCATCCATTGTAGCACGTGTGTAGCCCAGGTCATAAGGGGCATGATGATTTGACGTCATCCCCACCTTCCTCCGGTTTGTCACCGGCAGTCACCTTAGAGTGCCCAACTAAATGCTGGCAACTAAGATCAAGGGTTGCGCTCGTTGCGGGACTTAACCCAACATCTCACGACACGAGCTGACGACAACCATGCACCACCTGTCACTTTTGTCCCCGAAGGGAAGTCTCTATCTCTAGAGAGGGCAAAAGGATGTCAAGACCTGGTAAGGTTCTTCGCGTTGCTTCGAATTAAACCACATGCTCCACCGCTTGTGCGGGCCCCCGTCAATTCCTTTGAGTTTCAGCCTTGCGGCCGTACTCCCCAGGCGGAGTGCTTAATGCGTTAGCTGCAGCACTAAAGGGCGGAAACCCTCTAACACTTAGCACTCATCGTTTACGGCGTGGACTACCAGGGTATCTAATCCTGTTCGCTCCCCACGCTTTCGCGCCTCAGTGTCAGTTACAGACCAGAAAGTCGCCTTCGCCACTGGTGTTCCTCCACATCTCTACGCATTTCACCGCTACACGTGGAATTCCACTTTCCTCTTCTGCACTCAAGTTCCCCAGTTTCCAATGACCCTCCACGGTTGAGCCGTGGGCTTTCACATCAGACTTAAAGAACCACCTGCGCGCGCTTTACGCCCAATAATTCCGGACAACGCTTGCCACCTACGTATTACCGCGGCTGCTGGCACGTAGTTAGCCGTGGCTTTCTGGTTAGGTACCGTCAAGGTACCAGCAGTTACTCTGGTACTTGTTCTTCCCTAACAACAGAACTTTACGACCCGAAGGCCTTCTTCGTTCACGCGGCGTTGCTCCGTCAGACTTTCGTCCATTGCGGAAGATTCCCTACTGCTGCCTCCCGTAGGAGTCTGGGCCGTGTCTCAGTCCCAGTGTGGCCGATCACCCTCTCAGGTCGGCTACGCATCGTGGCCTTGGTGAGCCATTACCTCACCAACTAGCTAATGCGCCGCGGGCCCATCTGTAAGTGACAGCCGAAACCGTCTTTCCATCTCTTCTCATGCGAGAAAAGAAATTATCCGGTATTAGCTCCGGTTTCCCGAAGTTATCCCAGTCTTACAGGTAGGTTGCCCACGTGTTACTCACCCGTCCGCCGCTAAATCAAGGGAGCAAGCTCCCTATCATTCGCTCGACTTGCATGTATTAGGCACGCCGCCAGCGTTCGTCCTGAGCCAGGATCAAACTCTCCAAAAAGTGTTTGACTTGCTCATTGTTGTTATAGTGTGTACTCACTTAATTTAAAACGTTGGCGCTTTGTTTTGTTCAGTTTTCAAAGAGCAATGTTTGTTGTTTATCAGAAACAACCTTATTAATATAACACATCATGTTGTTGCAGTCAACAATTTATTTTCTTTCGGATAAAATTTCTTTTAAAATTACTATCACTTGTTGACGACTTTATTATTATATATGGTATCTTTTTAAATTTCAAGCTTTATTTGAATTAAATATTTTAAAAAGATACCGATCTATTTATACCAAACATTGATTAGTGCAATTTACTTTTCCATCTATATTTTTAGACTAAGAAACGATTACTACCATTTTGTAAAACTTCCTCAATGAATAAATCTCTATTGTTATTTAAGTGGATTAACTCACTTGTATCAATAACTTTAATTAACGGCCTTGTCGGAGATTGTTTATCAATAAATATAATCTCAGCGATATATCCATTCGATAATCGTACTCTGCTCCCCATTGAGTAGTTCATAATACAAGACAAGAGTTTATTAATCACGGTAATATCAAACTTCCCAAAATCATCTTGCATGATCATCTCCATGACTTTAAATGGTGATTGTTTCTTTCTATAGGTCCTTTCAGATGTCATGGCATGATAGACGTCTGCTACTGCAACAATCTTTGCAAAAGCATGCGGTTTTTGTTCGCCTTTTCCACGCGGGTACCCACTGCCGTCCAACCTCTCGTGATGCTGGAAAATAGCATATTTAACTGACTCCTTTAATATGGTACTCCTTTGAAGCATTCTCAGACTATAAATTGGATGTTTCCGAATCTCTTCATATTCTAGAGCTGTTAGACTTGTACCTTTATCTAATATTGTGGGAGAAATTTTGGCCATTCCACAATCTGCTAGACTCCCCGCGAGCGTGATTTGATATACATCCGCTTTATTATAATCCATTTTTTTAGCAAGATATCCACTTAAAAGGCCTATGGAAACCATGTGATGATAAAGGTAATCTTCTTTATTAGAATAATGATGTAACGAAAAGATTTCTAGAGGGATTTTTAGAGACCTTTCAAAAAGTGGAATCATAATTTCTCTTATTTTGGCTACATCAACATCACTTCCCGCCTGCCAATTCTGGAACTGATGCTTATATGTTTGAACAACCTTTAAGTAATTTGCAATAAAGCTAGAGTGTTCATTAGCTTCTTCCCCTTCTTCAGTAATTATTTCACGAGGTGTAAATTTTTGTCCATTAACAAGGGTATTTTCCACGCTAACTTCAGTGATTAAAAAAGCTTTAAGTATTTCTAATAATTCTTCTGTTAAAATCGTTTTCCTATTCATTATTGGATAGCTTGTAAATCCGTTAATATCCTTATTAAGAATACATCCTGCTACCAAGTCTTTTGTTTTGACTAGCAAGCTTCTCACCTCTTAATTTACATCTGTTTATCGCACTACCATAATATTACTTTATTTAAGTAAGAAAAACCATGTAGTATTTAATACAAGTGTTAGTATCAGCATAAAATGAAACTTGCCTTATTTAGGTATGGATGCCCACAAAACTCATTTAAAGCATTTACTCTTCAAAAAAAGGACACGAGCTAATTAACTCGTGTCCCGTTTATTTATCATTCTTCCGTGTCATTTACTTCAACTATTTCATCAATAGCTTCGTTTGGCTGTTCTTCAGCAAGATCGTCTTCATTCTCTTTTTCTTCTTCACGTTCAGCCATTGCAACTGTAGCTACGAATTCATTTTCCGTATTTTCCAGACGGATGAGTTTAACGCCCTGAGTATTTCGACCAGTTGTTGAGATATCTCCAACTGCCATGCGAATCAATACGCCCTCTGCAGTGATAATCATGATATCTTCTTCCCCAGTTACTGTTTTGACAGCAACCAGCTCGCCATTTTTATCCGTTACATTGCAGGTTTTAATTCCAACTCCACCACGGCTTTGGATTCTATAATCTTCTGCAGGAGTTCGTTTTCCATAACCAAATTTAGTTACGATCAGCACTTCTTCATTTTCTTCAAGAATCTCCATGCCAACAACCTCATCGTCTTTCCTCAAGGAAATCCCCTTAACCCCAGCTGCAGTCCGGCCCATAGAACGGACGTCTGTTTCAGGGAACCTAATCAGCATGCCGTCTTTTGTACCAATGACGATTTGTTTATCACCATCTGTAAGACGGACTGAAATTAATTCATCACCTTCGTTTAACCCTACGGCAATTAAACCGTTATTACGAATGTTAGCAAAAGAGGATAATGGTGATCTTTTAGAAACACCAAACTTTGTCGTAAAGAATAGAAAATCGCCATCGGTAAATTCCTTAACTGGAATAATGGCGTTTACCCATTCCCCTTTTTCAACCTCAAGTAAATTGATTAAAGGTAAGCCTTTTGCAGTTCGACCATATTCAGGAATTTCATACCCTTTTGCACGGTATACTTTTCCTTTATTCGTGAAGAATAACAGCGTATCATGTGTAGATGTCGTTAAAAGATGGTTTACAAAGTCATCTTCATTCGTTCCCATCCCTTGTATTCCTCGTCCACCGCGTTTTTGACTGCGATAAGTAGATACTGGTAATCGTTTAATGTATCCATTATGCGTCAAAGTTACAATTGTTGTTTCTACTGGTATTAAATCTTCATCCTCGATACTTTCAAAGCCACTCATCAAGATTTCAGTACGACGTACATCATTGAAGCGTTCTTTAATTTCAAGCAACTCTTCACGGATAATGTGTAATACCTTCTCTTCATCCGCAAGAACAGCCTTTAATTCAGCAATGAGTGCAACTAAAGCTTGATATTCTTCTTCAATTTTCTCACGCTCTAGTCCAGTCAAGCGTTGTAATCGCATATCTAAAATGGCTTGAGCTTGTTTTTCAGAAAGTGAAAACTGTGTCATTAATCCTTCGCGTGCAATATCCGTCGTTTGTGACCCACGAATTAATTTAATAATGGCATCCAGATTATCAAGGGCAATTCGTAAACCTTCAAGAATGTGCGCACGAGCTTCTGCTTTTCGCAATTCAAATTCAGTTCTTCGACGAATGACTACTTTTTGGTGCTCTAAGTAATAATATAAGCATTGTTTTAAGTTCAATACTTTTGGTTGTCCATCCACAAGTGCAAGTAAGTTAACACCGAATGTCGTCTGCATAGAAGTGTGTTTATATAAATTGTTCAACAACACATTGGCATTAGCATCTTTCCGAACTTCCATGACAATCCGCATGCCGTTCCGGTCTGATTCATCTCGTAAGTCTGTTATGCCTTCAATTTTCTTATCACGGGCAAGTTCGGCAATTTTTTCAATTAGTCTAGCCTTATTTACTTGATAAGGAATTTCAGTAACCAGAATGACTTGTTTGCCATTTGACTTCGTTTCAATTTCCACTTTCGCTCGTTGAATGATGGAGCCTCTTCCAGTTTCATAAGCTTTTCGTATACCACTGCGACCCAAAATATAACCGGCTGTTGGGAAGTCCGGGCCTGGAATGAACTCCATCAATTCAGCGATTGTCATGTCAGGGTTTTTACTCAAAGCCAAAACGCCGTCAATCACTTCCCCTAATTGGTGCGGCGGAATATTGGTTGCCATCCCAACTGCAATACCAGATGATCCATTTACTAATAAGTTTGGGAATCGAGCTGGCATAACAACGGGTTCCTTTTCAGAACCATCATAGTTATCCTGGTAATCAATTGTATCTTTATTCAAATCACGAAGTAATTCCATCGAAATTTTCGACAATCTTGCTTCTGTATAACGCATCGCTGCAGCCTGATCCCCATCGACAGAACCAAAGTTCCCATGGCCATCTATAAGCATATGACGATAGTTGAACGGCTGAGCCATTCGTACCATCGTTTCATATACAGCAGAGTCACCGTGCGGATGGTACTTACCGATAACTTCTCCAACAATACGAGCTGATTTCTTAAACGGTTTATCAGATGTCATGCCAAGGTCATTCATTGCATAAAGAATTCTTCGATGCACTGGTTTTAGGCCGTCCCTAACATCAGGTAAAGCCCTTGAAACAATAACACTCATTGCATAATCTAAAAATGAAGTTCTCATTTCGGTACTAATATTAATTTCTTTAACATTTTCTCTTTGATTTTCTGACATGGAGCAGACCTCCTTATTTAAAACTGTGACCTAAGTTTGTTTAACCAGTAGGACGGTATGTATAGGGTATGTCCCAAAGGAGTCAGCCCCCACACTGCACTTTTAATGTATATTGTTGATTGCAAGGGCTGATTTCTTTGATTTGGAATAACCTCTATTTGTTAAATATCAAGGTTTTGAACGTAAATGGCATTTTCCTCAATAAAGTTACGGCGTGGTTCTACTTTATCACCCATCAACATTTCGAAAGTTTCATCGGCTTCGATTGCATCACTCAAACTAACCTGTAATAGCGTTCTTGCTTCAGGATTCATAGTCGTTTCCCACAATTGCTCTGGATTCATCTCACCAAGCCCTTTGTAACGCTGCAGGCTAGGTTTAGGCGAACTTGGCAAGTTTGCCATAATTTCAGTAAGCTGACGATCATTATAAGCATATTCTACTCTCTTACCTTGTTGAATCTTAAAAAGAGGCGGCTGGGCAATATAGATATATCCATGCTCAAGGATTTTTCTCATATAGCGATAAAAAAACGTCAACATCAATGTACGGATATGGGCTCCATCTACATCTGCATCTGTCATAATGACAATTTTATGATATCGAGCTTTTGCAATGTCAAATTCCTCGCCAATTCCTGTACCAAGCGCTGTAATAATCGTACCAATTTCAATATTATTTAAAATTCGATCTAAGCGTGCCTTCTCAACATTCAAGATTTTACCTCTAAGTGGCAGAATGGCTTGGAAATGCCGGTCACGGCCTTGCTTAGCTGAACCACCCGCTGAGTTCCCCTCAACAATATATAATTCACTAATAGATGGATCCTTTGATGAGCAATCCGCTAACTTACCCGGTAGACTCGAAACCTCTAGTGCACTCTTCCTTCTTGTCAATTCACGTGCCTTTTTAGCCGCCATTCGTGCTCTAGCCGCCATTAGCCCTTTATCAACAATCTTTCTAGCTATAGAGGGGTTCTCGTATAGAAAGGAATCAAGCCTTTCTGACAAAATCGAATCCGTCACAGTTCTTACTTCTGAGTTTCCAAGCTTTGTTTTCGTTTGCCCTTCAAATTGTGGGTCTGGGTGCTTAATGGAGACAATTGCAGTTAAGCCTTCACGTACATCATCTCCTGACAGATTCGCATCTGCCTCTTTAATTAACCCATTTTTACGAGCATAATCATTAATAACGCGTGTCAAGCCTGTCTTAAAACCAGACTCATGCGTTCCACCTTCATATGTGTGAATATTATTTGCAAATGTGAATAAATTGCTAATATAACTTTCATTGTATTGCATCGCTATTTCTACGGAAATACCGTCCTTTTCACCTTCCATGAATATCGGTTCTTCATGGATTACTTCTTTAGAACGGTTCAAGTGTTCAACATATGACTTGATTCCGCCTTCGTAATGATATTCACTCTTCTTGCCTTCACCGCGTTTATCTTCAAGACTTATTAAAATTCCTTTATTCAAAAAAGCAAGCTCGCGGATACGCGTTGCCAATGTATCAAAGTCATACTCGAGTGTTTCTGTGAAAATTTCGCTATCCGGTTTAAAATGAATTGTTGTCCCGGTATGGTCCGTTTCATCAATTACTGCTAAGTCACCTTGTGAGACACCACGCATAAATTTTTGATAGTGAATGTTCCCTTCACGATGAACATACACTTCTAAAACTGATGAAAGAGCATTAACAACCGAAGCACCTACACCATGCAAACCACCTGATACTTTATAACCTCCGCCGCCAAACTTCCCACCAGCATGCAAGACTGTCAAAATAACTTCAACCGCAGGGCGACCCATTTTCTCTTGAATTCCGACCGGGATCCCCCGTCCATTATCAATGACAGTTATACTGTTATCTTCTTCAATAATCACTTGAATCTGGTCACAAAACCCTGCAAGTGCTTCGTCAATACTATTATCAACAATTTCCCAAACGAGATGATGGAGTCCTTTTCCTGATGTAGAACCAATATACATACCCGGACGTTTACGTACAGCTTCAAGTCCTTCTAAAACCTGTATCTGATTTTCATCATATGCCTGACCTTGTACTTCCTTTTGATCCATTGTCATACGATTTCACCTACACTTTTCTTTTTGCATTCTTTTGTTTGTTCAAAAAATAAGATCATATATTTTAAAAAAGTAGTTTTAGTGTCCAGCACCTAACTACTTGAGTTCAAATAACGTCCAAGCTTCTGAAGTAAAAGTAGAGACTTCAGAGGCCTAGAAACATTTGCTTGTTGGACTAGCGAAGGGTATGTCAAAAGTCGAAATTCTTCCTGGGCACCTCCGCCTATTATAAGTGATAAGGATATATAGGTCTTTTCAAAATGGTTTGGTGTCGCCCCACTCGGACCATTACAGGACGCCTCAAACTTAATAGGTCTTCCTATGTTCGAGGCGCTATGTTGTTCATTGCGTCTCCTCGACTAATAAATTATGGCAGAATAGCTAGTCTTACATAGTCAAGAACTGATGACGGCTTTTCTTATCTATTCATCGATTAATATCGTTCGTTGTAATGACCGGCGTTTTAATGTTGCCGATGCAAGAGGTGAATAATAAACAACCGTATTTGTAATAACGATTGATTTGATTGAACCCTTTGCTAAATTTTGTGTGACTTCTGCCTTTTTTCGCAAAAACTCCTCCATGGTTGGAGATGAATTGAGTAAATTTTTATCCAGAATTGCAATAACCTCATCCGTTTTTACAAGAATGTCCTCACCGATATGAAGATACATGCATTCACCCCATCATTTTACTTTAGTCACATTTCCCTGACTCACATGGAAAGTAGAAGCCTCACGCAAGGTTTGGTGATCAATTCCCTCCACAGAGGTTGTGGTAACAAAGGTTTGAACCTTCCCTTGAATGGTATTTAACAAGTGCGATTGGCGATAATCATCTAGTTCAGATAATACGTCATCTAATAATAAAATGGGATATTCCCCTATTTCTGTATGAATTAATTCAATTTCAGCAAGCTTTAGAGAAAGTGCTGTTGTCCGTTGTTGACCTTGAGATCCGTACGTTTGAACATCTCGTCCATTCACAAAAAAAACTAGGTCATCACGATGCGGACCTATAAGCGTAATTCCCCGTTCAATTTCTCTCCCTTGAATTTTAACAAACTTTTCCTGGAATACTTCTATCATTTTCGACAAATTACTACTTTCTGATACATCCAAGGATGGTTTATATTCAATTTTCAGCTCTTCTAAGCCGCGAGAGATGCCAGAATGTATCGGTTCAGCCCATTTTTGAAGCAAAGCAAGAAATTGAAATCTTCTTTGTAAAATTTTTACTGCATATTGTATGAATTGTTCTGTCAATACATCGAGCATTGCTTTATCGGTTTGTTTACGCGTCTGGAGCAATTTCAAATAATGGTTTCTTTGTTGTAGAATTTTTTGATATTGACTCATATCATGAAGGTAAACTGGAGATACCTGACCAATTTCCATATCAATGAAACGGCGCCTGCCTTGCGGATTCCCTTTAACCAGGTGAAGATCTTCTGGTGCAAACATAACCACATTCATATTACCAACATATTGGCTTAACTTTTGTTGCTCAATATGATTACTTTTTGCCTTTTTACCCTTTTTTGATATAACCAGTTCAAGTGGAATCGAAGTATTTCTCTTTTTCACCCTACCCTCTATTTTAGCATATTCTTCATCCCAACGAATAAGTTCTTTATCATTTGATGTCCTATGGGACTTTGCCATCGCTAAAACGAAAATAGATTCCATCACATTCGTTTTCCCTTGAGCATTTTCTCCTAGAATGACATTTACTTTATTTTCGAAGTGAAGGTCCATATCCTGATAGTTCCGATAGTTTTTCAGTTTTAGTTGTTCAATATACATAAGCGCTTCTTCCCTTTACTCTAACGCGTAATAGTAAAACTACCGAACGAAGGAATATCAATCTTGTCTCCATCTCTAAGTTTCTTTCCCCGTCTATTATCAAATTCACCGTTGATAAAAATTTCATATTCACTCAAAAACCATTTAGCCATTCCGCCGCTCTGAATAATGTCAGCTAATTTTAAAAATTGACCTAGCGTAATATATTCTGTGTCAATCTGAATTTTAGTCATCCGTCCATCACTTCTTTCAAAGTAGTCTCTAATATTTTATTGTACTAAATAAATTGCATAAAGACAAAGTTAACATTAGCAAAGCAAAAACACTGTGAGAAAAAGTAGTTGTAGTTACCATATTCTGTTAATTAGGGGGTGATTTATTAAAAAGTGACCCTCTACAGTCCAGCGGAGCTTAGACATTAAATCGTACTAAAAAGGTTTATACCTTTTTGACCTTCAAAAAAAAGCCTTTTTAAAGGCCTTTTTTCTTGAAGGAGGAATTAGTTTGTCTGTCCGCATTTAAGCTTCACTGTCTCATTCATTAATACGTCCTTACAGGTAAGATCAACTGCAGCATTGTGTCATCATGAAGTGAACGAATAATAAATGGACGCATTGCTCCAGTAAAATTAATTGTAATGTCTGTTCCTTCTAGAGCCTTCAAAGCGTCCATTACAAATTTGGCGCTAAAGGAAATCTTTAATTCTTCTCCTTCAATGGATTCCGCTTGCAACTCTTCGCTTACTTTTCCGATTTCAGGCGTATTCGAAGATACCTCAATGACCCCATGTTCTAAAGTAGTCAGCTTCACAACATTATTTTTTCCTTCTTTAGCCAATAAAGAAGCACGATCAATCGCTTGAAGAAAATCCTTCGAATGAACGGTAATTGAAGTTTTACTTTCATTTGGAATTAAGCGAGATGTATCAGGATAATTTCCTTCAAGCAAACGTGAGAAGAACAATAAATTCTTTGCCTTAAATAATACTTGATTCTCCGTAATGACCATTTCAATCAATTCATTCGTATCATCAAGAAGTTTGCTTAATTCACTTAGGCTTTTTCCAGGAATTACAACACTATATGAACCGACTACCTTATTATCAATTTTTGCTTTTCTCATGGCTAATCTATGACTATCTGTTGCAATACAGATTAATTCATCATCCTCTACCTTTAAGTTTACACCTGTTAAGATAGGGCGTGTTTCTGAGGTGGACACTGCAAATACTGTTTGACGGATTAATGTCTTCAATAAATCTGCAGGTAATTTAAATGTTTGGTCCTCTTCTATGATTGGCAAATGAGGATATTCTTCAGCATCAAGTCCATTTAAATTAAATTCAGCTTTACCTGAACGTATAATGGTCTGAAAGCCATTTAACACCTCAATATCAACTGTGTCCATTGGAAGTTTTTTCACAATATCTCCGAAAAACCTGGCATTTAGAACAATGCTGCCACTCTGCTTAATTTCTACAATTTCATTTTCTCCGTCCTCAATTGGGATAAACGATTGAATAGAAATATCGGAGTCACTTCCTGTTAAGGTTACCCCGTCTTCTACTGCTGTTATTTTTATTCCCGTTAAAATCGGAATTGTTGTTCTTGATGTGACAGCTTTCATTACTTCTTGAACACTATGCACTAAACGATCTCTTTGAATAATAAATCTCATTTTTCATCCTCCAATATAGTTCTAACGAATAGCCTGATGGCATATGTTATTTATATATTTATTTATTTAAAAGATAGTAGTAATAGTAGTAGGGCCTGTGAATATGTGGATAACCCAGAGAAACCTAAGGAAAAACAGTCTATCCACATGTGGACAGACTGTGTGTAAGTGGTAGTGTGTTATGCACATAATTCAGAGTAACTTATACTTTTAGCTGTTCTTGTATTTCTTTTACCTGTCTTTGAAGCAATGGGTCAGTTTGAAGAAGCTTTGAAATTTTTTCATGAGCATGGATAACTGTCGTGTGATCACGACCTCCAAATTCATCACCTATTTTCGGGAGGGAAAAATCCGTTAGTTCCCTTGATAAATACATGGCGATTTGTCGCGGAAAAGCTAAAGTCTTTGTCCGCTTTTTTGCTTTGAAATCTTCCAGTCTTATATTGTAATGTTCGCCGACTGTCTTTTGGATTTCAAGGATTGTAATGATTTTAGGCTTTGAACTTGGAATAATATCTTTTAATGCTTCTGCGGCTAAATCAGCATTGATGTCTTTATTAATCAATGATGAGTAAGCAACTACTCGAATCAATGCCCCTTCAAGCTCACGAATATTGGAGTCAATTTGATTAGCAATGTAAAGCATAACCTCATTTGGAATATCCAATCCGTCTGCTTTTGCCTTTTTCCTAAGAATAGCAATCCTTGTTTCTAAATCGGGCGGTGTAATATCGGTAATTAATCCCCATTCAAAGCGTGAGCGTAAGCGGTCTTCTAAAGTAGGAATTTCCTTAGGTGGACGGTCACTTGAAATAACAATTTGCTTACTTTCTTCGTGAAGAGCGTTAAATGTATGGAAAAATTCTTCCTGGGTAGATTCTTTTCCAGCTAAAAATTGAATATCATCAATGAGAAGCACGTCAACAGTACGATACTTGTCTCGGAACTCACCAGCTTTATTATCTCGAATGGAGTTGATAAATTCATTCATGAACTTCTCCGATGAAAGGTACACAACCTTAGCATGAGGGTTATGCTCAAGTACGTATTGACCAATCGCATGCATAAGATGTGTCTTTCCAAGCCCAACACCTCCATAAATAAAGAGAGGGTTATATGCCTTAGCTGGTGCTTCAGCAACTGCTAAGGAGGCAGCATGGGCAAAGCGGTTGCCCGACCCGATGACAAACGTATCAAATGTGTTTTTTGTATTCAACATAAACTGTGGAAAGTCAGCTGAATCGTCATCAAGCTTTTTTGGTTTTTTTGCCCGGGTTGAAACCTTCATTGAATCATCCCCTTGATCAGAGGGGATGATAAATTTGACTTCCAATCCTTCACCTGTGAGTTCAAGCAAAACTTCCGAAATAAGGTGGGAATATCGTTCTTCAAGCCAGTCGCGAGCAAATTCATTTGGTGCAATGACCGTCAGTATATCTCCTTGCAGCATATGGGCTTTTGTGGATTTTAGCCATGTTTCAAAACTAGGCTTACTTATTTTATTCTGCATGCTTTTCAGTGATTGGTCCCATAAACTTTCGATATTATCCAATAAGATCCCTCCTTTACAGTTTTATATGAAATAACGATAAATACGGCCGATTGCCATGGTTTTAGCAGGGGAAAAATCAAATCTATTTCATTATTATCAAGTGAAACAAAAGCCTTTGTACACGGCTTGTACAAGTTTATTTGGGATACTGGTATAAATATTCATCAACAGGAATAAGGGATAAATATATAATAAAGAAGATAAATGATATTTCGACAATATCCACGGGCTGTGGACAAAAAACTACCCACAGGTTGTATAAACTATCCACATGTTATCAACACTTTGTGGATAACTCAAAATTGTTGATAAAGTTATTCAGAGTGAAAACACAAATATAATATCAGAAATTCAGGCTTGTTGCAATGGCTATTAAAACTTTATCCACAAGATTGTACCACTGTGGACCATACTTTTCCACAAGCATTTATTATGTGTAAAAGGTAGAAAATTAACTGTGGATAGTAAAATAAATGTCGAAAAGATATCCACAAAGGGAATGATAGCTGATTAACAAAATAAAAGGCGTTAGGTATAAAAAGCAACATTTGTTGAAATAGAAAAGTGGTAATTCATTTCATGAGGACGTAGCCCAAAGTGAACTGTTCCACTTAAGAGGAAAATGCCGACTTTATGTGCTGATCGAAGTTTAATTTTAAACGGTGTTTTTTAATGACTCTGGATGTCAAATCTAGTAATCACCCTTCCAAAGACAAAGCTGGTTACTCAAGTAGAAGTTGTTCCTAAGTTTTAACTACTAATCATTCCTCAATGATTATGAACAAAGCTGTAATAAAATTTAAAGAAAGGTTGACATTTTACATATTTCATCTATATAATTGTCTAGACTGTCTTAACTGTTATTCCTCAGGGAGGTGTCATATAATGAAACGCACATATCAACCAAAAAAACGTAAACACAGTAAAGTTCACGGTTTCCGTAGCCGTATGAGTTCTAAAACTGGACGTAGAGTGTTAGCTGCACGTCGCCGTAAGGGCAGAAAAGTATTATCTGCATAGACCACTGATAAGTCTCAGTGGTCTTTTTTTTCCATATATGACGTATTAAGACCCCAATTCAGTTTATTGAAGGTGTAAAGAATGAAAAAAAAGCTAAGGATAAAAAAGAGTGATGAATTCCAACTTGTGTTTCAAAAGGGAGAGTCATTCGGAAATAGACAATTTGTTGTCTATTTCCTTGATAAGCCCAGCCAAGATTTCTTTCGAATTGGCCTTTCCGTAAGCAAGAAAATTGGAAATGCCGTCGTCCGAAATCAAATAAAGAGGTACATTCGACAATCTTTTCTTGAATTGAAGGATGACATCAAAGAGGGAAAGGATTATGTGATTATTGCTCGTAAACCAGCGGCAACAATGGATTTATTTGAAGTGAAAAGTAGTCTAATCCATGTCTTAAAAAGAGCCAAATCGCTTAATTTCAATAAAAGCAAAACTTCCACGTATAAACCATCACGATAAGAATTTTTCAAATTAAAATATAATACATAGTAAATATTGGTGTAATCAGGTATTTTATATGTATAGACAAACATGAATCAGCTATAGCTATCATAATGTTTGGAGAAAATGAAGAAGACTAACAAAGTGTTCAAGGTAAAGCTAGAATTTTTTTGCTGACAGGAGGAAAAGGCGGTTGAAGAAACAAATAGTACTCATGATTGGACTTGCTTCGTTAATGATGCTTCTAACTGGTTGTACGGAAGTGGGCGAACCAATTACTAAAGAGAGCACAGGTATTTGGAATTCATACATTGTTTATCCATTATCATGGCTTATCATTGAAATATCTGAATTACTGGGCAATAATTACGGCCTCGGAATTGTTGTAGTAACGTTACTTGTTCGGTTTGTTCTATTACCATTGATGATTAAACAAACGAAAAATTCAAAAGCTATGCAAGCTTTACAACCGGAAATGCAACAACTTAAGGAAAAGTACCCGTCAAAAGATGCAGCAACTCAACAAAAACTGCAACAAGAAACGATGGCTCTGTTTACGAAATATAGCGTAAACCCATTGGCTGGTTGTTTTCCGTTAATTGTTCAGATGCCAATACTTATCGGTTTTTATCATGCGATTAGCCGTACACGGGTAATTGCGGAGCACGACTTTTTGTGGTTTGACTTAGGAAACCCAGATCCAATTTATATATTGCCGATCGTTGCGGGTATTACAACGTTTATCCAACAAAAAATTACAATGGTCGGTATGACTTCGAATCCTCAAATGGCTACGCAAATGACAATGATGTTATATATTATGCCAATCATGATTATGATTTTTGCATTTAATTTCCCTGCTGCTCTTGCTTTATACTGGGTTGTTGGTAATATATTCATGATTATCCAAACCTGGATTATTAAAGGACCGGATATGAAAAAGGTAGCTGCGGAAAGTGCGGGAGGAGCAAAGAAAAAGTGAAACTAATAACTGCTATAGGACAAAATGTCGAACAAGCAGTAGAATCAGCTTTAGCTCAACTTAACACCACTAGAGAAAATGTAGAAATTGAAGTTATAGATGAAGGGAAAAAGGGCTTTCTTGGTCTAATTGGAAATCGAAAAGCGATCGTTAAGGTAACGATTGTACCGGACGCTGTTGAAGAAGCACTAATTTTTTTAAAAAGTGTGTGCAGGAAAATGGGCGTGGAATCGGATATTTCAGTGAAACGTGAAGGAAAACAAGCATTATTTCAATTATCGGGTGACAAGATTGCACTGCTAATTGGAAAAAGAGGACAAACATTGAATTCTCTTCAATACTTAGTTCAACTGGTAGCCAATCGTTATTCAAAGCAATATGTAACGGTGTTACTTGATGCCGAGGACTATCGTTTTCGCAGGAATGAAACACTGACCCAATTAGCAAAAAGAATGGCTAGTAAAGCCTTAAAAACAAGAAAAAGCATTAGCTTAGAACCTATGCCTTCATATGAGCGAAAGGTGATTCATACAGCTTTAATGAATTACCCTAAAATCAAGACTACATCAAGTGGGGCCGAACCGTATCGTCATTTAATTATTTCGCCAATTGAAAGAAGTTGATCTATTTAAGTAGATCTTCTTCTTTTTTTGTCGATTTTTAACCGAGTAATTAAGATTGAATAAAGTGAAACTTCCATTTGATTATCATATGCTAGGCTTTTAGGTTAAACAAGTCATTTGTACCTTCTTATTTAACGTGCTTTAGGGGGATATTCTATGGAAAGTTCTACTTTTTTACTTGAGGATGCTTGAGATGTTGTTATTCACATGTGGATAAGTTAAAATTAAATATAGGTTTTTGGATTGTGGATAAACCTTTTTGGAAATAGCTATCCACTTTTTTTCACATTAGGACTATGATATTGTAGTACTTCGGATGATAGAACGTTTCGGGTAACAAGTAAAGATTTATCCGATATGTATCCCGGCTTAACAAGCTGTAGTATCCCCATCTTAATTTCCATGGAAGAACCAAGAAAAAATAGGTGGGGGATGAAACCCCTGATGGAAGTTTCACTTTATTGATTTGATAGAAGAGTAACGATTGCACAGCGGTTTTGCTAGAATTTGCATGTGCTCAGGTTACTAGTTGTGTACTCTTTTCTTATATATTTATATTGAAATTCTTAAAGAAGGTGAAGAAATGGAATTCGATACGATTACAGCGATTTCGACACCTATGGGTGAAGGTGCAATTGCAATCGTCCGGTTAAGTGGTGATGAGGCGTTTACAATTGCTGACCGAATTTATAGAGGTCCGCAAGGAAAACGACTTATAGATGCTACTTCCCACACCATTCATTATGGACATTTGGTTCAACCTAAAACAGAGGATATTGTGGAAGAAGTCATGATATCCGTGATGCGTGGACCAAAGACATTCACACGCGAGGATGTTGTAGAAATTAACTGCCACGGTGGCATCGTTTCAGTTAACCGAGTTCTTCAGCTTGTTCTATCGCAGGGAGCGAGACTTGCTGAGCCAGGTGAATTTACGAAACGTGCCTTTTTGAACGGAAGAATTGACCTTTCACAGGCAGAAGCAGTGATGGATTTGATTCGTGCCAAAACGGACAAAGCAATGAATGTGGCGTTAGGACAAATGGAAGGAAGATTGTCACAGCTGATTCGCAAGTTACGTCAGGAGATTTTAGAAACGCTCGCACAAGTTGAGGTCAACATAGATTATCCAGAATATGATGATGTTGAGGAAATGACACATCGTATGTTTTTGGAAAAAGCAAGTCTGGTTAAAGTAGAATTAGAGAAGTTATTGCGTACTTCACAACAAGGGAAGATTTTACGTGATGGACTATCGACAGTTATTATCGGACGTCCAAATGTCGGGAAGTCATCATTATTGAATAGCTTAGTTCAAGAGAATAAGGCAATTGTAACGGATATACCAGGAACAACTCGTGATGTAATTGAAGAATACGTAAATGTTCGCGGTGTTCCATTACGCCTTCTGGATACAGCAGGGATTCGAGAGACGGAAGATATCGTTGAAAGAATTGGTGTAGAACGGTCCAGAGCGGTCTTAAAAGATGCTGATTTAATTTTACTCGTTTTAAATTATGCAGATAATTTAACGATGGAAGATGAGAAATTATTTGAAGCAGTTAATGGCATGGATGTTATTGTAATCGTCAATAAAACAGATTTGCCTAAAAAGATAAATTTAAATCGTGTAAAAGAGCTTACAGGCGAGCATCGACTTGTTACCACTTCTTTGTTAGAAGATCAAGGTGTGGATGAACTTGAAGAAGCGATTGCCTCTTTATTTTTTGCTGGGACATTAGAGACAGGCGATTTAACATATGTCTCTAACTCACGACATATTGCACTTCTTGGACAAGCATTAAAATCTGTAGAGGATGCAGTTTGGGCGATAGAATCAGGCACGCCAGTCGATTTAGTACAAATTGATTTCACGAAAGCATGGGAATTACTAGGGGAAATCATTGGAGACAGTGTGCATGAAGGATTAATTAATCAATTATTTTCTCAGTTTTGTTTAGGGAAATAATGAAGTAAGGAGTGAAACTGGATGCAATATGAAGCAGGAAACTATGATGTGATTGTCATTGGCGCTGGACATGCAGGAAGTGAAGCAGGCCTTGCAGCAGCTCGTGTCGGGGCAAAAACGCTAATGATTACGATAAATTTGGATATGGTTGCCTTTATGCCATGTAATCCTTCTGTTGGGGGCCCGGCAAAGGGAATTGTCGTCAGGGAAATTGACGCCTTAGGCGGCGAAATGGGAAAAAATATTGATAAAACGCATATTCAGATGAGAATGTTGAATACAGGAAAAGGGCCAGCTGTACGTGCTTTACGCGCGCAAGCAGATAAGACCTTATATCAACAGGAAATGAAGAATACAATTGAAAATGAACCAAATCTAACGTTAATTCAAGGAATGGTTGAGCGGCTCATCATTGAAGATGATGTATGTAAAGGGGTTATCACGCAAACTGGTGCTGTTTATCATGCAAAAACAGTTGTTATTACAACAGGAACGTTCCTTCGTGGAGAAATCATTCTTGGTGAATTGAAATATTCAAGCGGCCCGAATAACCAACAGCCATCTATTCGATTGTCCGAACATTTAGAGGAAATTGGATTCGACTTAGTTCGATTTAAAACAGGCACCCCTCCGCGAATTAACAGTCATTCGATTGATTACAGTAAAACAGAAATTCAGCCTGGTGACGATGTTCCGCGAGCATTTTCTTATGAAACAACAAAATTCATTACAGATCAATTACCATGTTGGCTAACGTATACGAATGAAGGGACCCATCAGATTATTGATGAAAATTTACACCGTTCTCCTATGTACTCAGGGATGATCAAAGGTACTGGTCCACGTTATTGTCCTTCTATTGAAGATAAAGTGGTTCGTTTCAATGATAAACCACGCCACCAAATTTTCTTGGAACCTGAAGGAAGAAATACACAAGAAGTCTATGTACAAGGCTTATCGACAAGTCTGCCAGAAGACGTACAGAGAAGACTTCTAGCAAGTATTCCTGGATTAGAAAAAGCAGAATTGATGCGTGCAGGATATGCAATCGAATATGATGCAATTGTTCCGACACAGCTATGGCCTACATTAGAAACAAAAAAAGTAAAAAACCTATATACAGCAGGGCAAATTAATGGAACATCTGGCTATGAGGAAGCGGCTGGACAAGGATTAATGGCAGGAATCAATGCCGGCCTAAATGCACTGGAAAAAGAAGAGTTAATTTTAAGTCGTTCTGATGCCTATATCGGAGTATTGATTGATGACCTTGTGACAAAAGGAACGAGCGAGCCCTATCGTCTGCTAACGTCTCGTGCTGAATATCGACTCCTTTTACGCCATGACAATGCTGATTTGCGTTTAACTGAAATTGGGCATACGATTGGAATGATTAAAGAAGATCGCTATCAACGTTTCTTATTGAAAAAAGCAGCAGTTGAAGAAGAAAAGGAACGTCTGCAAACCTTATTTATCAAACCTACTCAACAAGTACAGCAAGTAATTGTTGAACATGGTGGAAGTGAATTAAAAGATGGGATTCGAGCTGCTGATTTATTGAAACGACCGGAAATGAGTTATGAACAAATTCAACAGCTTGCTCCAAGTGAAATACCGTTGGATACCGAAGTGAAAGAGCAGGTAGAAATTCAAATTAAATATGAAGGATATATTGAAAAATCACTTCAGCAAGTAGATCGTTTGAAAAAAATGGAGAATAAAAAAATCCCAGAAAATATTGATTATGATGCTATCAGTGGCTTGGCTACTGAGGCACGTCAAAAATTAAAACAAGTCCATCCACTATCAGTGGCACAAGCTTCGCGAATTTCAGGTGTTAACCCTGCAGATGTATCGATTTTACTTGTTTATTTAGAACAAGGAAAAATTGCTCGTATTCCTCAAAACTAGATGGATTGAAAAGGATTGAAGCCTATGAATATCGAACAATTTCAAGCTGAGCTGAAAGAGAAAGGCATTGTACTTTCTCCTCTACAGCTTCAGCAATTTGAAACGTACTACGAACTATTAGTTGAGTGGAACGAAAAAATGAATTTAACAGCCATAACAAATAAAGAAGAAGTATATTTAAAGCATTTTTATGATTCCATTAGTGCTTCATTTTACTTTGATTTTACTAAGCCATATAAAATCTGTGATGTAGGAGCGGGCGCAGGTTTTCCTAGCATCCCATTAAAAATCTGTTTTCCAGAGTTACATATTTCCATTGTAGATTCTCTTAATAAACGAATTTCCTTCCTTGAGCACTTAGCTAAAACCCTGAATCTTTCACATACTCACTTTTATCACGATCGTGCTGAAACGTTTGCGCAAAAACAAGAGCATCGTGAAACTTATGATATTGTTATGGCAAGAGCCGTTGCACGAATGTCCGTTTTGAGTGAGCTTTGCTTGCCGCTCGTTAAACAAAACGGTACATTTATTGCTATGAAGGCTGCAAGTACAAATGATGAATTGGATACAGGGAAGAAAGCGATCTCTACATTAGGTGGCAAAGTAGGAGAGATTCATAGCTTTTTGCTACCAGAAGAACTTAGTGAGAGAACAATTATCACAATTAGTAAGGTGAAAACAACGCCTAAAAAGTATCCACGTAAGCCAGGTACACCGAATAAAATGCCAATTGAGTAGAGTGTATTATGCTTCAATTTAGTGGAATGGATTAAATGCGGCACGTAATTAGGATACTCGTGTGTTTTTAGCTGCGAGGCTAAAGATGTGCATGTCATCTTTTCACGAAATTAAACGATGCCTCAGGAAGGGTCTGTCTCTTTCGTTAAGGGACAGATCCTTGTACATTTCGAGTAAATATGTGTGGATATTTAGAAGGACTTGTCATTTTTATAGAGAATATGATAAATGGGAGCTTTTTAAAGGTGGTGTAGGGAAATGAAGCATCCTTTTTCGCGGTTCTTTGGGTTAGGCGAAAAAGAAGAAGAGCAAGAGCAAGTAGATATGGAGACACCTAGCAGGAATGAAGAAATAAAAAAAATTGCCATTTCTGATATAGTACCAAACCGCTATCAACCAAGAACGGTTTTTAATGAAAACAAGATTGCAGAATTGGCCCAGACTATTCATACACATGGTATCATTCAACCAATTGTTGTCAGGGAATACGAACAAGGCAAGTTTGAAATCATTGCAGGTGAACGCAGATTCCGAGCTATGCAGAAACTTGGTTGGGAAACGGCACCAGCAATTGTTAAGGATTTCAATGATACAGAGACGGCATCAGTCGCACTAATAGAGAATTTACAAAGGGAAGAGCTTACGCCAATTGAAGAGGCTCTCGCTTATGGTAAACTATTGGAACTTCATCAACTTACACAAGAAGCACTTGCGCAAAGGCTGGGGATTGGTCAATCTACAGTGGCAAATAAGTTAAGGTTATTGAAGTTGCCTCAAGAAGTGCAAGAGGCCATTTTGCAAAAACAGATAACCGAGAGACATGCTCGCTCATTAATTCCTTTGAAAGATTCAGAAAAACAAGTCAAACTTCTTGCAGAAATTATTGAGAAGAATTGGAATGTGAAGCAAACAGAAGAGCGGGTTGTGAAATTGCTCAGCAGCTTAGATAGAAAACCGAAACCGAAGCGAAAGGCTTTCAGTAAAGATATGCGCATTGCTCTCAACACTATTAGACAGTCTCTTACAATGGTAACCGATAATGGAATAAATCTTGATTCAGAGGAAGAGGAATTCGAGGAATATTATCAATTTACGATAAAAATTCCAAAGAAGAAATCATAATCTTATAAAGTTACTGCTTGGTAGTCCTTGATTACCAAGCCTTTTTGCTATAGCTGACCAACATGTTTACTAGTCTGAGCTACTTGAAGTATTCTTTTTTACTTTGATTTTGAGAAAAGAAATAAAAGTCTCCCTTTTCATGATAAAATAGAATAGGTTAATAGACTTTTTTAGTAGTATGATAATTAGAGTCAGAAATTTTTGAATTTGGATATATAGCTATATAAGAGATAGATGAAAGATGAAATTGTGTCGAAAGTAGGTGACATCATGGGAAAGATTCTTGCGATTGCCAATCAAAAGGGCGGAGTTGGCAAAACAACGACCTCAGTAAATCTAGGCGCTTGTTTAGCATACATTGGGAAAAAGGTATTATTAGTGGATATTGACCCTCAAGGAAATGCAACGAGTGGAGTGGGCATTGACAAGTCGGATGTTGAACAATGTATATATGATATTCTGGTCGATGATGTAGAGGCAAACGTAGTGATTAAAGAGACAAAAGTTGAGAATCTATTTACGATTCCCGCCACGATTCAACTTGCAGGGGCAGAAATAGAATTGGTGCCGACCATTTCAAGAGAGGTCCGTTTAAAAAGAGCACTTGAAGAAGTTAAAGATCAATATGATTATGTAATCATTGATTGTCCACCATCATTGGGATTGCTTACGTTGAATTCATTTACTGCAGCAGATGCTGTATTGATTCCTGTTCAATGTGAGTATTATGCATTAGAAGGACTTAGTCAACTGTTGAACACCATTCGCCTCGTTCAAAAGCACTTGAATCAATCCTTGAAAATTGAAGGAGTGTTGCTGACTATGCTTGATGCTCGGACGAATTTAGGCTTACAAGTGATCGAGGAAGTGAAAAAATACTTCCAAGATAAGGTGTATCGAACCATTATTCCTAGAAATGTCAGATTAAGCGAGGCACCGAGCCACGGAGAACCCATTATTATCTATGATCCTAAATCAAAAGGAGCAGAGGTTTATTTAGACCTGGCAAAGGAAGTGATAGCAAATGGCTAAGGGACTTGGTAAAGGAATCAATGCATTATTTACAAATCTTGAAGCAGGGAAAGAGGACGCTGTTATAGAGGTAAATATAAAGGAATTACGCCCAAATCCTTATCAGCCGCGAAAGGTATTCCGGAAAGAGAAACTTGCGGAATTAACACAATCCATTGAACTGCATGGAATTCTTCAGCCGATCATCGCTAGAGAAAGTATTAAGGGCTACGAAATCGTTGTTGGTGAAAGACGTTTTCGAGCAGCAAAGGAAGCTGGTTTGAAGACTGTCCCTGTCGTTGTTAGAACGCTTGATGAAAACCAAATGATGGAGTTGGCTATTTTAGAAAACCTTCAACGTGAAGATTTAAACCCAATCGAAGAAGCTTCGGCCTATCAGAAACTACTAGAAAGGCAGGGGGTTACTCAGGAGGAATTAGCGAAACGCTTAGGAAAAAGCCGTCCTCATGTTGCAAATCATATTAGGCTACTCTCATTGCCTATAGAGATTCAAACCTACATTTCCGATGGGAAAATATCAATGGGGCACGGCCGGGCGTTGCTTTCATTGAAGAATAAGGCTGCTCTACAATTTGTAGTTGATAAAGTACTGAAGGATGAAATGAATGTTCGTCAATTAGAACAATACATCCAGGAATATAATCAAGATGTTCCACGTGAAACAGTAAGTAAAAAGGGGCAAGAGAAAAAAGACATTTTTATCAAAGAGCGTGAGTCAGTTTTACGCGAACGATTTGGGACTTCAGTAACGATAAAACAAAGTAAGAAAAAAGGTAAAATTGAAATTGAGTTTTACTCCCGTGAAGACCTTGAACGGATTTTGGAATTGATTCAACAAGAAGATTTATCCTCATAAAGAAGGGTAGAGTTCACGTAACTCACCCTTCCTTATGTTAAGGACAAATATCAATTTTTTTCTTTACATACTATCATAGATAAAGGTGAGCACGTTGGTGTTAGTAGGAACATTGGTTAACGGTTTATGTATTATTCTTGGCACGTTACTTGGCAGGTTTCTTAAAAATATTCCCGAAAGTATGAAGCAGACAGTTATGAGTGGGATAGGTCTTGCTGTTGTAGTACTCGGGTTACAAATGGGTTTTAAAAGTCAGCAATTCCTTATTGTTATATTGAGCTTAGTCCTAGGCGCTGTGATCGGTGAATGGATTGACTTGGATGCTAAGTTAAACGCCTTGGGAAATTGGCTAGAAAAAAAGTTGGGGGGATCGAAGGAAGGAGATTCAATTGCACAAGGCTTTGTGACAGCAACTCTCATTTTCCTTATTGGAGCTATGGCCGTTATTGGTGCGCTAGATAGTGGAATTAGACATGATCATGATGTGTTATATACAAAAGCAATCATTGATGGTTTCACTGCCATTATTCTAGCAAGCACACTTGGAATTGGTGTTATTTTCTCCAGCGTTCCTGTTATGCTCTATCAAGGGATTATCGCTCTCTTTGCAACGCAAATTGATAAGTGGGTTCCTGTTGCTTATTTGGATGCCTTCATTTCGGAAATGACGGCGACTGGAGGCGTTATGATTTTTGCGATTGGTTTAAATATAATGGGGGTTACGAAAATTCGCGTCGCCAACCTTTTACCCGGTATATTAGTAGTAGCTGTACTTACATTCGTCTTTTATTATTTTGAAATATCATTATAAGAAAGGCGAAGCTATCGTGTCTAAAGAGTGAAATAACAATATTGCTTAACAGAGCTAATTCTAAAAAAGAAGGGAATGAACTTTTCCCTTCGCTTACATACTTTTCTCCTGATCTAACACGAAGTTAAAATTTCTGATTGTTGTTTGTTTAGACGCAAATTGGTCGCTAGCAAAGTAAATGCCATCGGCAATCGTTTTTGCCATCTTTAAGACAAGACTTAGACGAGTGTTTTGTAAAACCATGAATTCCATAAATCCGCTCACATTCACAATCCCAGTAATATGGGCATCTCCCACAGATGGAAGATCCTTATTAACCCCAGCTCCCGGTTTAACGGGACCTTCACCTACTTGCACAATTCCCACACTTTTCAAACGACCAAGACAAGCATCAATCCCTATGATGAATGGATTATCGTGTTTCGCCTTAATGACTGCAAGCTGTTCAGTTAAGTTCATCGCATGTATGGGTTCTTCAAGCGTTCCATAAACAAAGAATGGAGAAATTGTTGTTTTTTCTAATAATAAAGTTCCGACTAGTGGACCGAGAGAATCTCCCGTGGATCGATCTGTTCCAATGCAAACGATGACGATAGCCTGCCCGTTAGCAGGAAGTAATGAAATTATTTCCTGAGAAACTCTTCGTGATGCATCTATCTCATCATGTAAAATCCGGCTCATCCCATTTTTATTATCAAATAAACTAGATTTCAGGTTCATCGGCTCCACTCCTCTGTAATAGTACTAACAGTATACGGAAAAAAAGGAAATGGTATACGTGAAGGTGGGGAAAGAAATCTTTAAAAAGAGATTATAATTTGGAGACTTATTGAAAATGGTATAATACCATCATTGGTTATATTCAAAGAAATACTTTATTATTCATTTTATCCTGTATTAACGGGGCAGTCCCCCCACTGATTGAAGTTTCATTTTATTTATATCCAAAGATTTTATCTAAGAGACTAAGATGATTAGTAGAATCATTTTAATTAGAAAAAAATACTGGTTGGTTGGTGATTCGTTTGACTTTTTCAAGTAAGATGTTAGAAAGGTTTGCGGGAAAATTTTCCTCAGAAGAGACATGGCTTATAATTGGTGAGAGCTTATTGCAAATTTTAATTATTTTCATTTTATCTCGTATGGTTATTAAGATTGGGAAAGGTATTATTGCTAAGTTTTTCTTAATGCGCGCGAAAAGTCCATTACGTGTGTCAGAACGTCGAGATGCTACTTTATTAAGATTATTAAAAAACGTGCTTACTTATACCGTTAATTTTATTTCCATTATTATGATCTTAGAAGCAGTAAACATTGAAGTGAAAGCATTGTTGGCTGGAGCGGGAATTGTCGGATTAGCCGTTGGTTTCGGTGCACAAAGCTTAGTGAAAGATGTAATTATGGGGTTTTTTATTATATTTGAAGATCAATTTTCAGTGGGTGACCAAATAAAGATTAAGGATTATGAAGGAGAAGTAGTGGAAATTGGATTGAGGACAACTAAAATTAAAAGCTCAATCGGACAACTATTTGTGATTCCAAATGGAAGCATCCTCGAGGTGACTAATTTCTCCATTTTAAATAGTGTTGCTGTTGTTGATCTTACGCTCCCATATGACGGAGATATTGAGCGTGCAGAAAGAACGATTTCCCATATGCTTGAATTATTGCCTGCTAAATACAAAGAAATTGTGAAAACACCTCAAGTGTTAGGAATTCAGTCACTGAACCCAAGTGATGTAGTTTTGAGAATTACAGCTGAAACCATTCCAATGCAGCACTACTTTATAGGCAGGGTGTTACGAAAGGAAATAAAAAATTGTATTGATGAAAACCATCTAAAAGTCACAGTTCAAGAAGAGTCGTAATCTACAAATTGTTAGAGAAAAGGATGAGGAAAAGTGGAAGAGAAAGTATTTGGCCTTAATGATATAGTTGAGATGAAAAAGCCCCATCCATGTGGGGTGAACAGCTGGAAAATCATTCGTTTAGGCATGGATATCCGCATTAAATGTGAAGGATGCGGACATAGTGTCATTTTGCCAAGACGTGAATTTACCCGTAAAATGAAAAAGGTATTGAAGAAGCATGAGGAAGAGTAAGAACTGGCCTTCGGTAAAAATGACGTCGAAGTGACTATGATGCTTGAAGATTGCTTTATCCCGCATTAACGGGCAGTAAAACTTCCACCTCAAGGCTTGAGGAATAGAAGAAGCGTGGGTCGGGGATGAACCCCCCACTGATTGAAGTGTCATTTTATTTCCTTGTCTTTTTCATGCCCACTATCTATAATTGTGAAAGGTTTAACTATACATCTATAAATTCAATATTTATTTGATATAAAAGGTAATTCATAAGAGGAGTGAAAGAAAATATGGCTTTAACAGCAGGTATTGTCGGTTTGCCGAATGTTGGTAAATCTACATTATTTAATGCAATAACACAGGCTGGTGCAGAATCCGCCAACTACCCATTCTGTACGATTGATCCGAACGTAGGCATCGTAGAAGTACCGGATCATCGCCTTCAAAAATTAACTGAATTGGTACAACCGAAAAAAACAGTTCCGACAGCATTTGAATTCACAGATATTGCTGGAATTGTAAAGGGTGCTAGTAAAGGTGAAGGATTAGGAAATAAGTTCTTATCACATATCCGTCAAGTGGATGCAATCTGCCAGGTTGTACGCTGTTTCGCAGATGATAATATCACACATGTTTCAGGTAAAGTAGATCCGATTGACGATATTGAGGTTATTAATCTTGAATTGATTCTTGCTGACCTTGAATCTGTTGATAAACGCATTGAACGTGTTGGCAAAATGGCGAAGCAAAAAGACAAAAACGCAATGTTTGAGCATGAAATTCTAGTTGCTTTGAAGGAAGCCTTAGAAGCAGAAAGATCAGCTCGTACTGTTGAATTTTCAGATGAACAGTTAAAAGTCGTGAAAGGCATGCACTTACTGACAGCAAAACCGATGTTATATGTCGCAAACGTGAGTGAGGATGAAGTTGCAAACGCTAATGATAACGAGTACGTTCAACAGGTACGCGATTACGCTGCGAAAGAAAATGCAGAGGTCATTGTCATTTGTGCAAAAATAGAAGAAGAAATTTCTGAACTTGATGGAGAAGAAAAGGAAATGTTCTTATCCGAACTTGGCATTGAAGAGTCTGGTCTTGATCAATTAATTCGTGCTTCATACAATTTACTTGGACTTGCTACGTACTTTACAGCAGGTGTACAAGAAGTTCGTGCATGGACATTCCGTAAAGGCATGAAGGCGCCGCAATGTGCGGGCGTTATTCATACAGACTTTGAACGTGGCTTTATTCGTGCTGAAACGGTATCATATGAGGATCTTTTGGCAGCGGGAAGTCATTCAGCTGCAAAAGAAGCTGGAAAAGTTCGACTTGAAGGAAAAGAATATATTGTGAATGACGGCGATGTTATTCATTTCCGTTTTAACGTATAAGAAGGTAAGGAGGGTGTCTCAGAAGGGGCTGACCTTGCACTTTAAATCAGTATGTAGTGTTTTCATACACGTATCTTATGCTGGATTTAATCGTTGCAGGGTCTGGATCTTTGGGACACCTCTTTTTGTTAGCTCACTTAATCTGCATAGACTCATTGCAATTAATGAACAACTATGCTATAATTTCATCTTGTGAGTAATTATATAATTGCTCCTTGCCCGATAAGGGCCGCTTAGACCAAAAGGAGGTGACAGAGATGAGAAAGTACGAAATTATGTACATCATCCGTCCAAACATTGAGGAAGACGCTAAGAAAGCACTAGTTGAACGTTTCAACACAATCCTTACTGATAATGGTGCGGAAATGACTGAAGCAAAAGAGTGGGGTAAACGCCGCCTAGCTTACGAAATCAATGATTTCCGTGACGGTTACTACATGCTTCTTAAAATCAACGGTGAAGTAGCTGCGATTCAAGAATTTGATCGTTTAGCTAAAATCAGCGAAGATATTATCCGCCATATGGTGACTAAAATCGAAGCATAATTTGAAATAAATATAAATTCCCAATTGACAGGGGTTGATTCTGATGATGAATCGCGTAGTTTTAGTAGGTCGCTTAACGAAAGATCCTGAATTACGTTACACACCAAATGGAGTTCCTGTTGCTACTTTTACATTAGCTGTCAATCGAAATTTTTCGAACCAGCAAGGTGAAAGAGAAGCAGACTTCATTAACTGTGTAGTTTGGCGAAAACCGGCAGAAAATGTGGCGAACTTCTTGAAAAAAGGAAGCTTAGCTGGCGTGGATGGACGTGTCCAAACACGTAATTATGAAGGACAAGACGGCAAACGTGTATATGTGACAGAGATTCAAGCTGAGAGCGTTCAATTTCTTGAACCACGAAGCGGTTCAGCGGGTGAAAGAAATGAAGGCGGTTCTTACGGCAATCAAAAAAGTTATAACAATAATAACGGCTTTGATAACAATAATTCGTATGGACAAAATCCAAATCAGAATCAACGGAGCAATAACAACTATACACGCGTAGATGATGACCCATTTGCAAATGACGGTAAAACAATCGACATTTCAGATGATGATCTACCATTTTAAGCGATCGCATGCTTAAGAAATTAAACGAGAAGGAGGAAAAAACAATGGCAATGGGTGGACGTAAAGGACGCGGAAAGCGTAAAAAGGTTTGTTTCTTTACATCAAACGGAATTACTCACATCGACTATAAAGATGTGGATCTTCTTAAAAAATTCATCTCAGAACGCGGTAAAATTTTACCACGTCGTGTAACTGGTACAAGTGCTAAATACCAACGCAAATTAACAATTGCGATTAAACGCTCACGTACTATGGCATTACTACCATATGTATCTGGTGAATAATAACAGTTAAAAACACATTGGGGATTTTCTCTAATGTGTTTTTTGTAAGTGAAAATAGAACAATGCTTTAAAGTCCTCTCTTTTTGAACACGCACTACAAGGAACCCGATACTTCATTCAAAGTCGCTGTAACCCCTTATTGAACATAATTGTACATAAATTTAATAAAAGTGAAAGAAGAAGCAGAGGGAAAGTTTGAAATATGGCATTGCAAACAGCTACAATAATAGAAGGCTTTTTCTCTATTCCATTCTTTAGGATTTGGATTGTAATCATAAAATGATTTGCCTCGTCAACTATGAAAGGATGTGAAAAGTTGAACAACGGAAGAAAGGTAGCGGAAGGCGGAGTATTGCTTGCTCTGTATAGTATATTATTGTTTTTGGCGATTCAACTTCCTTTCATTGGATCAATCTTATTTTTTATTTTACCGATTCCTTTTATTTTAATAGCGCTCAAACAAAATTATTCATTGCTTGTTTATTAACTATGATCTTTGGGACTATTCTGGCACTACCGGTAGCCTTATTGACAGGATTTCCAGGAATTTCAACTGGCTATCATTTGCGGAAAGGTCACTCAGCCATCAAGATATTCATTAGTACAGTACTTGTCATGTTAGCCTGTATAATCGTGATGTTCGGGTTTTCAATCTGGTTCATAAATGTGAATGTTATTACCGAGAGTATGGCAATGCTGAAAACATCAGTGGACCAACCCATCGAAATGTTCGCTGCATTTGGAAAGTCTCCAACAGATAAGAGTTTAGAAAATATTTATGCTGCAATTAATTTAATGGATACACTAATACCATCTATGTTTGTAATAACTTCAATGATCTCGCCCTTTTTCATCCTTTTAGTCGCTCATCCATTTTTAAAACGATTTAGTGATAAGAAATTGACATGGCCACCATTTAGAGATCTACAACTTCCGAAAGTATTTTATGGTATTATTTAATTACAATGATTATAGCGATGACTACGAATCCTAATCAAGGTGATTTCGTATTTACCGTAATCTCCAATCTTTTATTTATCTTGCAGTTTTTTGTCTTGTTGCAAGGTTTATCGTTTGTCTTTTTTTGGTCACATAGACAAGGATGGTCAAAGGTCATACCGATAATCATCACTATTCTTTTATTTATGAACCCAGTGTTTCAATTTATCGTTAGATTTTTGGGTATTATCGATTTAGGTTTTCCTTTGAGACAAAATAGCGCTAAAAAGAAATAACGTGCATAAAATGATTGAAACGAGCAAAATGTATGATGCTTTTAGGAGCTGAAAATATGCCATCATATTTAAAAAAGTACCAGATCCTATCCCGTTTATATGGACTGCTTTCGGTAGCCATTCTTTTATTGGGGGTCCTCGCATATTACAATTGGTGGGCTGCGGCAATAGGCTTTTTGCTTTTCATTGGGTTGTTCGGCCTTGTCCTGCAAGTGGAATTGCGAAATCGACGTGAAACTGAGGAATATATCTCAACCTTATCGTATCGTTTAAAAAAGGTCGGTGAAGAGGCACTACTCGAAATGCCAATTGGGATTATGCTAATGAATGATGAGTATTATATCGAATGGACGAACCCGTACTTAGCTTCTTGCTTTGATGAAGACTCTTTAACGGGCAGGTCGCTGTATGATGTAGCGGAATCGATTGTTCCGTTGGTTAAGCAGGAATTGGAGAGCGATACAATCACTCTTAATAATCGAAAATTCAGGATTGTGCATAAGCCTGAGGAACGGTTGTTGTACTTTTTTGATGTCACAGAACAAATTGAAATTGAAAAGTTGTACGAAGATGAACGAACAGCTATTGCGGTGATTTTCCTCGATAACTATGATGATTTGACTCAGGGAATGGACGATCAACGCAAAAGTAGTTTAAATAGCATGGTTACCTCCTTACTTAATAAATGGGCAAATGATAATGGGGTTTTACTAAAACGGACTTCTTCAGATCGCTTTATTGGAATTTTTAATGAAAGTATTTTACAACAGCTGGAAAAAGGGAAATTTGCTATACTGGATGAAATTCGCGAATCAACTTCGAAACATAATGTACCGCTTACTTTAAGCATCGGCGTAGGTTCCAGTGTATCTTTGTTGCCTGAGTTAGGATCAATTGCTCAATCAAGTCTTGATTTGGCGTTAGGACGCGGTGGTGATCAAGTAGCTATTAAATTGCCGAATGGAAAAGTTAAGTTCTATGGAGGCAAAACGAACCCAATGGAGAAACGCACAAGGGTGCGGGCGAGGGTCATCTCCCATGCATTGAAGGATATCGTTCTTGATAGCGATAAGGTTATTGTAATGGGGCATAAGAGCCCTGATATGGATGCGATTGGTTCAGCTATAGGTATATTAAAGGTTGCACAGACGAACGATCGTGAAGGCTATATCGTAATTGACTTTCAAGATATCGATAAAAGTGTTCAACGATTAATAGCGGAAATCAAAACAACGAAACCTGATTTATATGGACGGTTTATTACACCAGAGGATGCCTCTGAAATAATTACGGATGAAACACTCCTAGTCATTGTTGATACCCACAAACCTTCAATGGTCATTGATGAACGATTGTTGAACAGAATGGATCAAGTGGTCGTAATTGACCATCACAGACGTAGTGATGAGTTCATTTCTCATTCTTTGCTCGTTTATATGGAGCCGTATGCTTCATCAACGGCAGAGCTTGTGACTGAGCTACTTGAATATCAGCCGAAGAAAAGCAAGATGGATATGCTGGAGGCCACTTCCCTGCTTGCAGGCATTATCGTCGATACTAAGAGCTTCACTCTTCGCACGGGCTCGAGAACCTTTGATGCGGCATCTTATTTACGTACCCAGGGAGCGGACACAGTACTCGTTCAGAAGTTTTTAAAAGAAGATGTTCATACGTATATTGAGCGTTCGAAGCTCATTGAAACGGTCTCCTTTTATAAGGAGGGCATTGCCATTACAGTTGGTGAACCTGACGAAAGTCATAATCAAGTATTAATCGCCCAGACCGCTGATACATTGCTTACGATGGACGGAGTCGTTGCTTCTTTTGTCATTGCGAAGCGTTCAGATGACGTGGTTGGTATCAGTGCTCGTTCACTCGGAGATATAAATGTGCAAGTCATTATGGAGATGATTCATGGCGGAGGGCATTTAACTAACGCAGCAGCTCAAGTGACGGGTACGATTGATGAAGCTGAATCATTATTAAAAACAGCTATCGATGAATATTTAGAAGGAGGAAAAGGACAATGAAAGTAATCTTTTTAAAAGACGTAAAAGGAAAAGGAAAAAAAGGGGAAGTTAAAAATGTTGCAGATGGCTATGCACATAACTTTCTTTTAAAACAAGGATTAGCTGTTGAAGCGAATAACGCAAACACAAAAACACTTGAAGCTCAACAAAATAAAGAGGATCAGCTTGCAGCCGGAGAATTACAACAAGCAAAAGAATTGAAAGAAAAAATCGAAAACCTAACAGTCGAGCTGGAAGCGAAAGCTGGTGAAGGCGGCAGATTATTCGGCTCAATTACAACAAAACAAATTGCTGAAGCACTTCAGAAGAAGCATGGCATCAAGATTGATAAACGAAAAATGGATCTTAATGATGGTATCCGTACTTTAGGCCATACGAAACTACCAGTTAAACTGCACCATGAAGTGGCGGCGACGCTAACAGTTTCAGTAAAAGAAATTAACTAATTTTAGCACTATCATATCGATAAAAAGTTGATAAAATAGAGATAGATAAGAAACATCCATGAGCATCTGATCTAAAACCCAACGGTGAAAAAGATTAGATTCTCGAATTGCATCACCTAATAAAGGTGGCGGTGCGGAGCTGATTTTGCGAAGCCCCGCCCTTTTTCCACAAAAAAGGAGATCGGGCTTTTACGTTCAATCTTCTTTTTTTAATGGAATGATTCTGATTGTACGATAGCCATGCTATTTAAATAAATTTGTAAAAGAACTTTGTAAAAAAGGAGGCCAAAATATGAATGAAGCATTTCAAGATCGGATACCACCACAAAATGTCGAAGCGGAACAGGCTGTTTTGGGAGCCATCTTTTTGGAGCCTTCGTCATTAACAGTTTCTTCGGAGATTTTAATACCTGAAGATTTTTATCGATCTTCACATCAAAAGGTATTTAATGCCATGCTTAAGCTTAATGATATGGGAAAGGCTGTCGATTTAGTGACAGTTACCGAAGAGCTGGCAGCTGCAAAAACTCTAGAAGAAGTCGGGGGCGTTTCTTATTTAAGTGAACTGGCTGCTTCAGTCCCTACTGCAGCCAATGTCGAATACTATGCGAAAATTGTAGAAGAAAAATCACTGTTGAGAAGGTTAATTCGTACGGCAACCAATATTGCTCAAGAAGGATACAGCCGGGAAGATGAAGTGGAAAGTCTGTTGGGCGAGGCTGAGAAAAGTATTATGGAGGTTGCCCAAAGGAAAAATTCGGGAGCCTTCCAAAATATTAAAGATGTTCTTGTTAGAGCTTACGATAATATAGAGGAGCTGACCAATCGAAAAGGCGATGTTACAGGTATTCCAACGGGATTTGCTGAGCTTGATCGGATGACTGCTGGGTTTCAGCGGAACGATTTAATTATCGTTGCAGCTCGTCCGTCTGTTGGTAAAACAGCATTTGCACTAAATATCGCTCAAAATGTCGCAACGAAAACGGACGAAAATGTTGCGATTTTCAGCCTTGAGATGGGTGCTGAACAGCTCGTGATGCGTATGCTTTGTGCAGAAGGAAATATCAATGCCCAGAACTTACGAACAGGTGCCCTGACAGATGAAGACTGGCGTAAGCTGACAATGGCAATGGGAAGCTTATCGAATGCTGGAATCTATATCGATGATACTCCAGGTGTCCGGATTGGTGAAATCCGCTCCAAGTGCCGCCGTCTTAAGCAAGAGAACGGTCTTGGGATGATTATGATTGATTACCTTCAATTAATTCAAGGAAATGGGCGTTCTGGTGAAAACCGTCAACAAGAAGTATCTGAAATCTCTCGTTCCCTTAAGTCGCTTGCTCGTGAACTTCAAGTGCCAGTCATTGCCCTTTCTCAGCTCTCTCGTGGAGTCGAGCAAAGACAAGACAAGCGACCGATGATGTCTGATATTCGGGAATCAGGAAGTATCGAGCAGGATGCGGATATTGTCGCTTTCCTATATCGAGATGATTATTATGACAAAGAATCGGAAAACAAGAATATTATCGAAATTATCATTGCTAAACAACGTAATGGTCCAGTAGGAACCGTATCTCTTGCTTTCGTAAAGGAATATAATAAGTTCGTTAACCTTGAGAGGCGTATGGATGATGCTGGCATGCCACCAGGGGCATAGTGATAATAGTGATAATAGTGATAGTAGATAAGATTTGGATATTGCACTTTATGCACAGTGCATTTGAGTTCATTCCCGTATTTTATTGTACGTAATTATTGTGAAATGGACCCTTCCCTTTTGGAGGGCACTGAAAAAGTCCATTTAAAAAGGAAAATAAGCTAATGACCTACTACATATTGGTCGTTAGCTTATTTTATTATCTGTATATTGGTGAAGATCTTCAAAAATTTTAAAAAGAATTACTTTTTCGGTGTCTTCCCCTTTTGTGACATCCTTTTAATCTAAAACCGTATATTCAAACAATTAATGGAGAAAATAAGAGAATGATCGTTGTTATTAACGAATGATTTAATTTTAATTATAATTAATGTTCGTGTTAAAGTTGACTGTGATGACAATTAATGTTAAAATAGGTTTGTTGAATAAGAGACCGGTACATAATCCGGGATTACGTGAACCTTTGGAGGTGCTTTTCTAATATGTCATCAGTAGTAGTAGTGGGAACGCAATGGGGCGACGAAGGAAAAGGGAAAATCACAGACTTTTTATCTCAAAATGCAGAAGCCATCGCTCGTTATCAAGGCGGGAACAATGCGGGGCATACGATTAAATTTAATGGTCAAACATATAAACTGCATTTAATTCCTTCTGGGATTTTCTACAGTGAGAAAGTTTGTGTGATTGGCAATGGGATGGTTGTGGATCCAAAAGCACTTGTTGCAGAATTAGCCTATCTGCATAATCATGGGGTTACAACAGATAATCTGCGGATTTCTAACCGTGCTCACGTCATTCTTCCTTACCATTTGAAATTGGACGAAGTGGAAGAAGAGCGCAAAGGTGCAAATAAAATTGGCACGACGAAAAAAGGCATCGGCCCTGCTTATATGGACAAAGCAGCAAGAAACGGAATCCGCATGGCAGATTTACTTGACCGAGAAGTATTTGAAGAAAAACTCAGTTCTAACCTTGAGGAAAAAAACCGCATGCTTGAACGTTTTTATGAAACAGAAGGCTTCAAACTAGAAGATATTTTTGAAGAATATTACGAATATGGTCAACAAATTAAGCAATATGTTTGTGATACTTCAGTAGTCTTGAATGATGCGTTGGATGAAGGAAAACGTGTTTTATTTGAGGGTGCCCAAGGGGTAATGCTAGATATTGACCAAGGAACCTATCCATTCGTTACTTCATCAAACCCAGTAGCAGGAGGAGTAACAATCGGCTCAGGTGTTGGACCAACAAAAATCAACCATGTGGTTGGAGTATGTAAAGCTTACACAAGCCGGGTGGGTGATGGTCCTTTCCCAACTGAATTAGATAATGAAATTGGTCATCAAATTCGTGAAGTGGGCCGTGAATATGGAACAACAACGGGCAGACCTCGCCGGGTAGGTTGGTTTGACTCTGTAGTCGTTCGTCATGCTCGCCGTGTCAGCGGAATCACGGATCTTTCACTTAATTCAATTGATGTGTTGTCAGGGATTGAAACAGTGAAAATCTGCGTAGCCTATAAATATAAAGATCAAATCATACATGAATTCCCGGCAAGTCTGAAAATGATTGGGGAATGTGAGCCTGTTTATGAAGAACTACCAGGCTGGCCTGAAGACGTTACGAGCTGCAAGTCACTGGACGAACTTCCGGAAAATGCACGTCATTATATAGAGCGGATTTCTCAGCTAACGGGTATTCCGCTAACGACCTTCTCAGTAGGTCCAGACCGAAATCAAACAAATATCGTTAGAAGTCCTTGGCGTTTAGAATAGTCTAATCCTAAGGTGGAGGCCTTTTTAGGTCTCCACCTTAGTGTTTTAAAGAGCTCAAATGAATGTCCTATTTACAATATGTGAAACGTTAAAGGTCACATTTTTAAAAAAAAATAAAATACTATTGCGCTAACAGGTGAAACTGTGATATTATCAAAAGCGTCGTCACAAATGAGTGAGATTTTTGTACGAGCCATTAGCTCAGTTGGTAGAGCATCTGACTTTTAATCAGAGGGTCGCAGGTTCGAATCCTGCATGGCTCACCATAATACGGCCCCTTGGTCAAGCGGTTAAGACACCGCCCTTTCACGGCGGTAACACGGGTTCGAATCCCGTAGGGGTCATCGGCTATTGAAGTAAATCAAGTAGCTGGCAAGTCCAGCTAGCTTGTAAGAATTCAATAGTATGCTTAACATGATTATATTGATATGGTCCCGTGGTGTAGCGGTTAACATGCCTGCCTGTCACGCAGGAGATCGCGGGTTCGATTCCCGTCGGGACCGCCATTTTATTTTTTAGAAAATGAAAAGCTTTGGATCTGCAATAGACTTTAGTGGATTATTAATATGGCTCAGTAGCTCAGTCGGTAGAGCAAAGGACTGAAAATCCTTGTGTCGGCGGTTCGATTCCGTCCTGAGCCACTTCATAACACTCCTTTTGGGGTGTTTTTTTGTGCCTTGTTTTTATGAATTGATTTGAACTCATTTTAGCTATAAGTTATCTTTTTGTAACACTATGTCAAAAATTATACATTTGTATTACATTACGGAGTCTATCCCATGTTTCATTTAATAGTATGGTAGAGTAGTTGAAAATGAAACTAGTCCAATTTATCTAGATTTATCCGGTATTAACGGGCAGCAAAACCCCACTGATTGGAGTTTCATTATACAACTTAAATGTTTAATGAATTGAGTTACATGGCAATAGGGAGGATTAAGGATATGTTAAGTAGGAAGAGTGCATGTCCCGCTTTATTAATAATGGCTAATATCATTCTTTTTGTGATGACCATTATTCCAAAAGGTTCTGAAGCTGCCATAGACGCGGATGGGACGCTCCTGATTGATCAAGATTATGTGCATAATGAAGTTGGAAGTAGTATGACAAATTTTTTATATAAAAATCAGTTAATAGAGGAGCAAGTATTTAATACTGATAGGGCGAGTGATGAGGTACTACGGGAAGTAATAAAACAATTCGAGGGCAAAGAAGAAGCCTATGCATATGTTATTACTGATGAGATGTTTACGCATCTTTCATCTAAAGAAGAGGCTGAGGAAGTATCGAGAATTGTTAAAGGAATAAAGCAAACTCCATCACGAGGAACAGGTTCTTTTATCTGGCCTGCAGATGGAGGGTATATTTCTAGTGAACAGGGCCCCAGCTTTGGGAAAATACATAAAGGTATTGATATAGCGCAACCAACTACGAAAACCATTCATGCAGCTGATCACGGTACTGTGGTTGAAGCTGGAGTATCAGGTGGTTATGGTAATAAAATTAGGATTAATCATAATAACGGGTACGAAACAATTTATGCCCATCTTGAATTGGTGGATGTGAAGATAGGGGATACCGTTAAAAGTGGTTCTAAAATTGGTATCATGGGTTCAACAGGCCATTCAACTGGCACCCACCTTCATTTTGAGATTTTAAAAAATGGCGGTCTTGTTGACCCGCTAGATTTTATCGTGCATTAACGGGTAGTAACACCCCACTGATTGAAGTTTCACTTTATGAAACAATGAAACGGATACTTTCGTTTTTTTTACAAGTCTTCGGATTATAGATTCGAAGACTTTTTATGTAGAAAAGAAAGAACAGGAAAAAATCTGGTAAATAAGGGGTGATAGTAGGAATAGGATGATTTCATTATGATAAAATGATAAAGTAAGGTAGAGAGAAACTTAATAGATTTTCTATAAATAGATGAATGATAAATCTTTTGTTTAATTAATAAAAGGTACATGTATATATATTGAGACACAATTTGTAGATAAAGGGGAAATGTTTATGGAAAAGAAAATTCTTGTTGTTGATGATGAAAAACCAATTGCTGATATTCTACAATTTAACCTAAAAAAAGAGGGTTTTGATGTTTATTGTGCTTATGATGGCAATGAGGCTCTTAAAATGGTAGAAGAACTTCAGCCAGATTTAATCTTATTAGATATTATGTTGCCCCAGCGAGATGGCATGGAGGTCTGCCGAGAAGTACGCAAGAAATATGAAACACCTATTATCATGCTTACAGCAAAAGACTCCGAAATTGATAAAGTATTGGGGCTTGAGCTAGGAGCAGATGATTATGTGACAAAGCCTTTTAGTACACGAGAGATCATTGCCCGAGTGAAGGCGAATTTAAGACGCCAGCAAGCGGCTCCAGTTGCAAATCCTGAAGAACAATCGAAAGAGATCTCGGTTGGAACACTCATTATTCACCCAGATGCTTATGTGGTTTCAAAACGCGGCGATACGATTGAATTAACTCATCGAGAATTTGAATTGCTACATTACTTGGCAAAACATATTGGTCAAGTGATGACGCGCGAGCATTTGTTACAAACAGTATGGGGATATGATTATTTTGGCGATGTGCGTACCGTCGATGTTACGGTTAGACGTCTTCGTGAAAAAATTGAAGATAACCCAAGCCACCCAGGCTGGATTGTAACAAGAAGAGGGGTAGGCTATTACCTTCGTAACCCTGAACAGGAGTAAGTAACATGAAAAAGGTCGGTTTACTTCGTTCCATTCACGTGAAATTTGTAGTCATTTATCTACTACTTATTTTTGTTGCCATGCAAATTATTGGCGTTTATTTTATTGGGAAATTAGAAGACAATCTTGTTAATAACTTTCAGAGTTCTATACGTGGTCATGTGAATCTTCTAACGTATAGTATAAGTGAAGAAATGGTCAAGGAAAGAAACGATGATGACCCCACCCTTGAAGAAGCAATTAACACAATTTTAAAAGATCGCGATAAATCTTCAAATAATATAACCGAGGTTCAAGTCATAGAGCTTCGCAGTCGACGTGTACTTGGGACATCTGCCCCTGGTAATCAGTCGATTGTTGGTAAAAAGACGACGGAAGACATTATTAAACGGACTCTTGTTTTAGGAGCTCCGGATCAGGATGTATTTTATGATCCGAAAACAAATAGGCGTGTCTGGGTTTTAACCATACCAGTAGACTTTGATGAAAAGGTTATTGGTGCAGTTTATGTAAGTGCAGATATGGAAAATGTTTTCGATCAATTAAATGAAATTAATCACATTTTCATCACTGGGACAGCCATCGCTTTAAGTATCACTGCATTATTAGGTGTTTGGTTGGCAAAAACAATTACGAGACCGATGACTGATATGCGTAGACAAGCCATTGCGATGTCGAAAGGGAATTTCTCAAGAAAAGTTAAAGTGTATGGGGATGATGAAATTGGCCAGTTGGCCGTTACCTTCAATAATTTAACGAAAAGACTGCAGGAGTCACAATCTAGTACGGAAGGTGAACGGAGAAAGTTATCTTCCATTCTTTCCTATATGACTGATGGTGTCATTTCGACAGATCGTCGGGGACGAGTCATTTTAATTAATGAACCTGCAGCAAAGTTATTGGATGTTTCACGTGAAACAGTACTAAATCAACCTATCATTGAATTATTGGATCTTGAAGAAGATTATACGTTTGAGGATTTACTAGAAGAGCGTGATTCTGTCATTTTAGACTATAGCAAGCCGAAACAACCGTATATTCTCCGGGCAAATTTTTCTGTAATTCAAAAAGAAACAGGTTTTGTGAATGGGCTTATTACGGTGCTTCATGACATTACTGAGCAGGAAAAAATTGAAGAAGAACGCCGTGAATTTGTGGCCAACGTTTCCCATGAATTACGAACTCCGTTAACAACAATGCGCAGTTATTTGGAAGCATTAGCGGAAGGGGCATGGAAAGATGAAGCGATTGCACCTTCTTTTCTAAACGTAACACAAAATGAAACAGAGCGTATGATTAGACTAGTTAACGACTTATTGCAGTTATCGAAAATGGACAGTCGTGATTATAAATTAAAAAGCGGCTGGGTGAATTTTAATGATTTCTTTAACCACCTAATTGACCGTCTTGAAATGTCAAAAAAAGAGACGATTACATTTAAACGATACATTCCTAAAGAATCATTCTTCGTTGATATTGATGAAGATAAAATTACCCAAGTTCTTTATAATATTATCTCAAACGCTACCAAGTACTCACCTGAAGGTGGTCAGATTACATTCAGGGTTAAGGACGAGGAAAAGTCTATTATTATCAGCATTAGTGATGAAGGTGTTGGGATTCCTAAAAGTAATTTAGAAAAGATTTTTGAGCGATTTTATCGAGTGGATAAAGCTAGATCAAGGAATCTTGGAGGAACTGGCCTTGGCTTGGCGATTGCGAAGGAAATGATTGTCGCCCATGGCGGGAAAATTTGGGCTAAAAGTGTGGAAGGAAAAGGGACAACAATCTACTTCACCCTTCCTTACGAGCTGGAGCAAGAGGATGATTGGTCATGACTTTTGAAAGAATGAAAAGCATCATTCTATTGATATTGGTTTTTATGAGCGCTTATTTAACTTGGCAAATTTGGACCTATCAGCCAACTCTAAAAAAGACAGATCAGAGTGAGTATTTTAAAGTATTAAGTGATACAAAAAGTATTGCGGATGTTGTGAAACCAAAGAATGTTTTATTACATGTGGGAGAGCAGCATTTCCAAATGAATGATGAAGAGAAAATGAATAACATCCAGTCCTCGTTCTTGAATTGGTCATTATACAGTTTTGAAGATATTTCTCATCAAGTCAGTGAAACAGAATTTCTAACATTTGTCCATTCAAAGGCGAATACAGAAATTAACTTTACTGATCAAATACCATTCAAGCTCTATAAGTCTGTATTTAATGTTGAAATGAGTGAGGTTCCTGAGTTTTCTTTTGATAAAATTATATTTACTTCCGCAAATAGTAATATGGAGGAAGCAAAGATTTACTTTATTTCAACAGAAAACAAGACAGTTATTCAAACCATCGTCAATGGAGAAAGTATTCGTATATTTTATGAAATGTACTATAAAGATGCGAATGAGTATCCTGAATATATAACGTACCAGGTCAATAAGACAAAGGAAATCTATCTTTTAAAAGACCCCACGCCTATGAAGCAGTATAGTTATCAACTAGGATATATGAATATTAATAACTTTAAGTATGCCTTATTTACTGATCCCACATCCGTTCGCCAAGAGTATGTCTCTGAGGTTGAAGAATTTACTGATGGGACCCGGCTATTATCTGTTGACCGTAATTTAGCGATGATTAATTTCATCAACCCATCACAAAAGAAAAACGGATTTAGTAGTACGAGTGAATTATTGCAGCAAAGCATTGACCTTGTGAATGACCATGCAGGTTGGGGGAAAAGCTCGTTTCGATTTTCTGAGCTATGGCAACAGGAACAAAGGGTAGTCTTTCGTTTATTTGTTAATGGACTTCCAGTATTTAACGAAGCAGGAATGGCAGAAATTGAACAGGTTTGGGGGAATGGAGAAATCTATCAATATCAACGTCCGTATTTTTATCTAGATTTCCGTTATCCTGAAGCGCCTGATAAATTACTTCCTTCTGGTGAAGAAGCGATAACAGTTTTGAAAAATATCAGGAATTTCAATGGAGACGTTGAAATTGGCTATCGAATGACCAAGTCTACACTTAATTCGAAAAGTGTCATCTTGGAACCTGCCTGGTATTACCGATATGGAGGAACGTGGATCCTCTTACCTTTTGAGCAAAAAGGAGCGGATCGATAATGGACTGGAATCGAACGAAGACCATATTCATTATGGTGTTTCTCATTCTTGATATTTTTCTTTTGGATCAATTTATGGGGAAGAAAAATGATAATAAATATGATTACATGTCTCAAACTCCTATTGAAGAGCTTTTAAAGGAAGAAAACATAACGTATACTCCTATGCCTAAACAAAAGCAAAAGGAAAATTATTTAGTCGCGAAAACGAAGGTTTTTAAAAAGGATGATCTGAAGTCTTTGAAAGACCAAGATCTTTTGATCGCAGATGTGGAAAGAACGAAACTAGTAGGCACGTTTAAAAATAAAACCAAAGTTAGTGAAAAATTACAAACGAGTGAAATTGATCTTTTCATGAAGGAAAACATCTATCATGGCGAAGATTATAGCTATTGGACATACGATAAAACAAGTCATTCAATTGTTTATTATCAGGATTTTGATAGTAAGATCTTTTATAATAATAGTAAGGGCAAGGTAACGCTATTTTTAAATGAAGATAAGGAAATCATTTCATACGAACAAACGTATCTAGAAGATATTGAAAAATTTAATGAACCGAAAGAAATGATCCTTCCGATAAAGGCCATCGAAGCTCTCTATTTAAAAGGAGATATTCCACCAGATAGTGAGATAACCAATTTTCAGTCTGGTTATTATAATTCTTTACAATCAAACTCTTCTTCTTCATCTTTTCTGTTAGTGCCTACTTGGCGAATTATTGTAGATGACAAACAGGACTTGTTCGTAAATGCATTTGATGGAGAAGTAATTGAATTGAATACGGAGGAAAAAATATTATTGGAGTGAGAGGTATGAGTATGCATTTTAGTGTTCTCGCAAGCGGGAGTACGGGAAATGCTATTTTCGTCGAGACAGAAGAGCATTCTTTTCTTGTCGATGCTGGCTTGAGTGGCAAGGCGATGGAAGCATTATTCAGTGAAATTGGCCGCGATATGTCCAAGCTATCAGGCATTCTTGTTACACATGAACATAGCGATCATGTTAAAGGCCTTGGGGTCATAGCGCGTAAATATAAATTACCGATTTATGCGAATATGAGTACATGGAATGCAATGGAGAGAATAATTGGCGAAGTACCGGTTGAGCAAAAGTTCACATTTGAAATGGAACAAATTAAAACATTTGGGAACTTAAATATTGAATCATTTGGTGTTTCCCATGATGCAGCGGAGCCTATGTTTTATGTGTTCCATCAAGGTGATAAGAAGCTTGTCTTAATTACAGATACAGGCTATGTGAGTGATAGAATGAAAGGTATTATTGATAATGCTGATATGTACGTGTTTGAAAGCAATCATGATGTGTCAATGCTAAGAATGGGTAAATACCCTTGGAGTATTAAACGACGAATTTTGAGCGATTTTGGGCATGTTTCAAATGAAGATGCAGCAATTGCCATGAGTGATGTTGCAGGGGATCGGACAAAACGAATTTATCTGGCACATCTAAGCCTTGATAACAATATGAAAGATCTCGCACGTATGTCTGTTGAGCAAACATTGCAAACAAAAGGAATCATTGTTGGAGAACAATTCTCTCTCTATGATACGGACCCGAAAAAACCAACTGAAATAGTACTTGTTTAGGAATGAAAAAGGGATGATCTCTTTTCATTCCTTTTTTTGATGAAACATTTGTGTAAGGTGTTCCTGGAAGGTTTAAAACGGTAGGAATGCAGAATGAAGGAAAAGTTTTTTATCTTTAGTCTTAAATGAGTATAATGGAAGAGATAAACAAAGACTAGTGTATGCATTTATTTAATCTTTAAAGGAAGAGAGGATTGAACAAATTTGGGATACTACGATGATCATATGCATGAAAACAGAAACAAAAAAAGAAAAGGACGTCCAGGAGGATACTTTTTATCGACGCTCGCAGGAGTAGTTGTCGGGGCATTGCTCGTTTTCTTCATGTTACAAGGTTATCCAAATTCTAATGGGCAGAATCAAAATGAAAAAGTGAACGGACTAGGGAAAACAGAGAAAGTCCAGCAGCAAGTATCTGTTAATGTTACGTCAGCTGTAACGGGCGTGGTAGAGAAGGTCGGTGCAGCGGTTGTTGGGATTACAAATATCCAGCAATCTAAATTTTGGGGAAATCAAGAAAATCGTGAAGCAGGAACAGGATCGGGTGTTGTGTATAAAAAGGAAAATGGAAAAGCCTACATAGTGACAAATAACCACGTTATTGAAAATGCAACGGAACTAGAAGTAACGTTAGTGGACGGAACAAAGCTTCCAGCCATGTTGAAAGGAAGTGACCCGTGGATGGATTTGGCTGTCGTAGAAGTCGATGGTACGAATGTTCCAACGGTTGCTGATTTTGGGACCTCGTCTACTTTAAAACCAGGCGAACCAGTCGTGGCCATTGGGAATCCATTAGGTCTGCAGTTTTCAGGGTCTGTAACACAAGGAATCATTTCAGGTTTAGAGCGTACGATTGAAGTGGATATTAATGAGGATGGCCAGGTTGATTGGAACGCAGAGGTTATCCAAACAGATGCAGCCATTAACCCTGGAAATAGCGGAGGAGCTCTTATTAATATGCAAGGTCAAGTCATCGGAATTAACTCCATGAAAATTGCAGAAAGTGCAGTGGAGGGGATTGGTCTTTCTATTCCTATTGATTCAGCAATCCCAATCATTCATGACCTTGAACAGTTTGGTGAGGTAAAACGACCATTTATGGGAGTAAGCCTTGCATCGGTTGAAGAAATCTCACAATATCATCAGCAAAACACATTGAAGCTACCTACAGATGTAACAAGTGGTGTCGCTATTACCGGTGTTCAATCCAATTCACCGGCAACTAAAGCCGGACTAGAGGAGTTTGATGTGATTGTTGCATTGGATGGCAAGGAAGTTACCGATGTTGTTGATTTACGTAAATACTTATATAACGAAAAGAAAATTGGAGATAAGTTAGACGTAACCTATTATCGCAACGGTAAACAATTGAAAACGACGATGGATTTGTCAGTAGAACAACAAATGTAATGAAAAATGGGGGAGTCTCACAAAGGTCTGACACTTTGCCTTTGAGGCAACCCCGTTTTTATTGTGTTTTTTCAGTTTTTTGTTAAGATAACATGTGGATAAGCGGAAAAGTAGCAATAAAGTGAATGCAATCGTCAGATTTGTGGATAACTAGTTCATATAAGCGAATTAGGAAATTAAACATGAATAATGTCGATATAAGGGAGAGAAATGAATGATTTATTGTTGTGATGATCATGTTGATATGGCACTGGATACTGTGGTAGTAGAGGAAGAAACGTATCCGACTCTTAATAGTGTACCTAGTGAATTGAGGTTATCAACAACCTGTGAATATTGTCAAAACACGGCAGTATATATAGTAGGGAACTAATATTCCTATACAAGATGTGGATAGTAAATGTGGATATGTGGATAACTTTTGTGGATAACGTGTTTGTAAGTTGTTTGTAAAGTGAGGATAACATGAATATAACAATTATAACTGTAGGAAAGCTAAAAGAAAAATATCTAAAACAGGGCATCGACGAATATATGAAGCGAATGTCTGCCTATGCAAAAATGGAAATTATTGAGCTGCCGGATGAAAAAGCGCCAGAAACCTTAAGTGAAATTGAAATGTCGCAAATTAAGGAAAAGGAAGGACAAAGAATTCTAGCTAAAGTCAATCCCGATGCCCATGTCATAGCGCTTGCAATCGAAGGGAAAATGAAAACTTCTGAAGAACTGGCAGACACACTTGATAAGCTTGCGACTTATGGAAAAAGTAAAATTACTTTTATTATCGGCGGGTCATTGGGTCTAAGCAAAGAAGTGATGCAACGTGCTGACGATGCACTTTCCTTTTCAAAAATGACCTTCCCGCATCAATTGATGAGATTGATTTTGGTTGAGCAGGTGTATCGGGCTTATCGGATCAATCGGGGTGAACCGTATCATAAGTAAATGAGTTTTTTCTTAAAACTATATAAGTTGATTTAATGTTCTCCTCCTTGGATTTTAGGTAAAATCTATTCAAGAGTCAAACTTAGATATATTCTTCTTATTGGTGATTTTTTAGATAACCATAACAAATGGAGAAATCTTTTTATCTTCAAAAGGAAAAAGCTGACGAGGCTATATGATATTGCCCTCGTCAGCTTTTCCGTTGTTAAAACGAATAAGACCTCATAATTCTCCTTTAATAAGAAAATTAAAGATACGATTTTTTGGTTATATTTCAGAAAATATAGATTATAACTTCTGTCCAAATTTAATGTTATATTAATAAAAAAATAAGATATAAGATAGAGGAGCGGTTATGAAAAAGGAATGGATTCTACGCTGGTCTTTTTTTATTTTTGGATTAATGGTGTTAGCATTTGGCATATCTTTAACAATTGAAGGAAAGCATTTAGGGATTGGACCATGGGATGTTTTTCATTATGGTCTATTTACTAAATTTGGATTTACTATTGGAACTTGGTCGATAATAAGTGGGTTTTTACTCTTGTTGGTCAGTTCAATTTTCAATAAGGCATGGCCAAAAATAGGGGCTTTTCTGAATATGTTGTTTCTAGGATTATTTATTGATCTTTTTAATTGGATTTTACCTAGCATTGATAGTTTAGCAGGAGCAACAATTGCTTTTATCATAGGTGTTGTTTTAATTGGGTATGGTATTGGATTATATGTTTCTGCTGATTTTGGAGCAGGTCCTAGAGACAGCTTTATGTTATTAATTGTTGAAAGAACGGGTTGGAGTATCCCATTGGTTAGAAGCGGAATTGAAGTACTCATTTTTCTTCTTGGTTGGATGCTAGGGGGGCCCGTTGGAATTGGAACAGTGTTTATTGCGTTTGGATTAGGTCCAATTCTAGGATTTTCTATTCCTCAATGTAAGAAACTGATGGCATATTTCCTTGACCAAAAGGATCGCCTGTTAACGCATATGTAAAAAATCAAAAATGAATAAACACGATGTATGAGTATCCCTTCATGGGGGGAGCCTCTTTCATGTCAAAATTATTTGCCAGTCCCCGCTTTTTTGAGAAACCTCATTTAGATATGCTATGGAGAACCGTATCATAAATAAATGAGGTTTTGATGTTATCTGTTAAAAATAGTAGAGATTGAGGACCGTATGGGGGATAGCACCTAAAAATCAGTTGACAACATATTGTTTTCCTGTAATAATATGTTTAATTAAATACTGGTACCTTTAATTCAGTCCCGTGAGGCTGACAAGGACAGCGGAAATAATGAACATTGCTTTGGTAGCCTATGTATGTAGGTTCTCCATGGTCCAGTGTGCAAAAAAGCTTCTTGTCAGAAATGGCAAGAAGCTTTTTTTATTCCCTAATCTCCTAAAATTATCGAAGTCTTCTTCGGTACCAGTTACTAACTTATTGGAGGAATTGGTATGTCAAAAGTAGATAAAGAATTCACGTTACAGGCAGTACCTCAGGCGAATAGAAATGGATTTTGGAAAATACTTGCGGTGATGCTCTCACTTAGCTTTTTCTCAGCGAGCATGTGGTCTGGAGGAACATTAGGAACAGGATTGTCGTTTATCCAGTTTATATGGATTGTGTTAACAGGTAATCTTGTACTTGGGCTTTATACAGGTTCATTAGCTTATATTGCAGCAAAAACGGGGTTATCAACTCATTTATTGACTCGATATGCTTTTGGTGAAAAAGGTTCTTATTTATCTTCATTTTTACTAGCCTCAACTCAAGTAGGCTGGTTTGGTGTTGGACTTGCGATGTTTGCAGTACCTGTTGCAAAAGCGACTGGGGCCAATGTTTATCTATTAATAGTGATTTTTGGTTTGTTAATGACGGTATCGGCCATTTTTGGGATGAAGACCTTAACCATTTTGGGATTTATTGCTGTTCCGGCAATTGCGATTTTCGGTAGTTATTCCATGTTTGACGCAACTAATACAGTTGGGGGAATTCAAGAATTATTCGCTTATGAACCTACACAGGCAATGGGCGCTGCATTAGCATTAACCATTTGTATAGGATCTTTTATTAGCGCTGGTACGCTTACGCCCGATTTTGCTCGTTTTGCTAAGACATCACGTTCTGCTGTGACTGCTAATATTATCGCGTTCTTTCTTGGGAATTCGCTCATGTTTTTATTTGGTGCAGTCGGAGCTATGGTTTACAATAAAGCTGATATTTCGGACGTGATGTTTTTACAAGGGTTAATGATTCCTGCCATCATTGTCCTCGGTTTGAATATTTGGACGACAAACGATAGCGCGTTATATGCTTCTGGACTAGGGTTTTCCAATATTACAAAACTACCAAAACATAAAGTTGTTGTTTTCAATGGAATCGTTGGAACAATAGCAGCGATGTGGCTTTATAACAATTTTGTTGGATTCTTGACGATTTTGGGTTCCACGCTACCGTCGATAGGGGCCATTATTTTAGCAGACTATTTTTTACTAAAGCGCGGGAAATATCAACCATTTGAAACGATGAAATTTAAAGCCGTAAATTGGATCGCTATATTTGCATGGGTAGGTGGAGTTGCAGTCGCAAATTTTGCGCCAGGTATCCCTCCAATTAATGCACTATTAGGGTCTGCCATTATTTATGTTGTTGTGATGAAATGTATGCCTCAACAAGAAGTATCAATAAGTAAAATACGTGATAAAGGTGAGATAATCAGTGATCATTAAAAACGCAAAGCTTAGAGGAAAAGATGGACTTTGGCACTTATTTATAGAAGATGGTAAGTTTAATAAAATTACTCAAATACTAGGAGATGTTGATGGAAAAGAAATCATCGATGTTAATGGGTCTCTTGTCCTTCCACCTTTTATTGAGCCGCATATCCATCTAGATACAACGTTAACAGCGGGAGAACCAGAGTGGAATAAAAGTGGCACCTTGTTTGAAGGTATACAAAGATGGGCGCAAAGAAAAGAAACGCTAACGATTGATGATGTAAAAACAAGATCAAAAACGGCTTTAAAATGGCAGATTGCTCAAGGAATTCAGCATGTCCGTACACATGTAGATGTAACAGATCCAGAATTAACGGCTTTAAAAGCAATGTTGGAAGTAAAGGAAGAAATGGCTCCCTATGTAGATCTTCAACTTGTTGCATTTCCACAAGAAGGCATCCTTTCATATCCTAATGGGGAAGAATTGATGGAGGAAGCATTGAAAATGGGCGCCGATGTTGTAGGCGGCATTCCTCATTTTGAATTTACAAGAGAATACGGAGTGGAGTCGTTAAAATTCGCTTTTGACCTTGCTGAAAAATATGATCGATTAGTTGACATCCACTGTGATGAAATTGATGATGAACAGTCTCGATTTGTAGAAGTTGTAGCTGCTGAGGCCTACAAACGTGGGTTAGGTACTCGCACAACAGCGAGCCATACGACGGCAATGGGCTCTTATAATGATGCCTATACGTATAAATTATTCCGCTTATTAAAGCTTTCTTCCATTAATTTTGTATCAAATCCGCTTGTGAATATTCACCTTCAAGGAAGATTTGATACGTATCCAAAACGAAGAGGACTAACAAGGGTAAAAGAATTACAGGAAGCGGGACTAAATATTTGCTTTGGTCACGATGACATATTTGACCCATGGTACCCACTTGGAACAGGGAACATGCTTCAAGTATTGCATATGGGGATTCATGCTTCACAACTCATGGGCTATGATCAAATTGTAAATTCAATCGATTTGATCACTAGTAATAGTGCCAAAACGTTGCACATTGAAGAGAATTACGGAATCGAAGAAGGTAAACCAGCTAACTTCATCATCTTATCTGCAGAGAACGAATATGAGGCGATTCGTAAGCAAGCGACGGTTAGGTATTCCTTCAGAAATGGCAAGATTATTGCCGAAACCAAGCCAAGTGAAGCAACAATAACTTTAAATCAATTTGAAGAGAAGATTAATTTTAATAGATAGAAGATATTTGGGCACAACTTTAATAGGGTTGTGTCTTTTTTTATCCCGCATTAATGGGCAGAAAAACCCTACCTCAAGAATTAAAGAGAACCAAAGAAAATAGGTGGCGGATAGCTGCCCTTAAAGAGCCGATAAGTATTGAATTAGGGGAGGGCTTTATGGTTCGTATAAAAATAAGGGAGATCTCATTTAGATTTATTACGGTGAACCGCATCATAAGTAAGTGAGGTTTTTGCGAAAAAAGGAACAGCACCCTCTAATTTGGTGAAGAGGTGCTGTTTTGTTAGTTGAATGCGTAGATAAGCAATTGTTGCATGAATGGCTGTTTTTGTTCTTGCGATGAATTTAATTTTTTTGTTCAATCAGGATTTTCTTATCCAAATGAAGAAAAGGAATGACTAAATACAAAAAAATGACTGAATTCCTCCACTAGCGCTTTTGCTTACTTTAATATTCTCCTTTAATTACAAAAAACGAGCCCCGAATTGTTCCAGCTAGTTTAGACTTCTGCCTAGCAAACTTAAACTTCTCTTCTAACTCCTTTGGTACCTCCATCCCCTCAGAAAGCTTAAAACCAACAGCCCGTTTCTTAGAGTCATCAACCGTATACATGACGTTGATCACAAGACCATCTTCATAAATGACGTAGGCAAATTTGATGTTTTCCACTTGAAAACGTGAAGTTCCTAAAGGTTTAGCCGCAAACTCAATATCACGTTCTTCTTTCAAAATTCGATTCACATAATCAAGGGTCTCCTGGCTTTCGCTAGCTGGTACAACCGTAAATTCATACTTGTATTTGTTCATAAAGTAACGGGCTTCATTAGCACGTAAACCAGCAAGCGCTTCTGCTACAGGTGAAGACTCTAAACCAACCGTAGACACATTTTTAAAATCAACGATATATGACATCTCCATCCCACCTTTTATCTCTTTATTTCCTAACAACGGGAATCCACATTTCACCAAATATCAAGCCGTTTCGCTGCCCCATCTCAACCGTTGCATTTGGCCCACCAACATAGGCAAAATTCCTTGCTTCTGGCAAGACTTGACCAAAGGCAATGCCAGCAAGCTTATTACTCAACTCATCAGCCGTCTTCTCTTCCCCTTTAACAACTAGGTATTCTCCCTTGGGGAATTGGATAACTCTGGATTCTTCTGGTACCGACGCTTCGGTCATGACGCCAGCATAATGCATCATCTTGTTATTCACTGCTTCATTCACAGCAAAAATGTAGTCATTTGTGGCTATGGCTTTTAAAGTGTCAAACCTTCCATCTTGTTTGACGGCCCACCAAAAGTCTGCCTTTTCCTTGTTTATGCCAGCAAAGTCTGTGTAATCGCTCTTAAGTTCAGTTCCAATACCTAAAACGATAAAGCTGTCTTTTTCTTCTAGGGTATAATCTGCCATATTCAAAACCTTCCTCTTTTTTTAATTAATCAAATGATTTGTCTTTTCACTTGATGGGTTTATAATAGCTTTAAATCATGTCAAAAAGTGATACTGTTTAGGAGGTCCCGATGAAAAAAGTTGAACGGATTAATATCATCATGCGGTATATCAACAACCGTGCCCACTTTACAATTTCTGAAATCATGCGAGAATTTAACATCTCTCGTTCGACAGCTATTAGAGATATCAGAGAAATTGAAGCCATGGGGATGCCACTTGTCGCTGAAGTTGGAAGGGATGGGGGTTATTTTGTCATGAACAACTCTGTCCTGCCCACTGTTCGCTTTACCGATAATGAGATTAAAGCTCTTTTTATTGCCTTTATGGCCACAAGAAATCAACAACTCCCTTATCTAAAGAGTCGTCAGTCTTTAGCTGAAAAATTACTAGGCCTCCTCTCAGAAAACCAGCAAGATGACCTTGTTCTTTTAAATCAAATCTTGCTTTTTGAAGGGACCAACCCCAATAATCCCGACCTACTTGATCTGTCAGACCTACCCCATCCTATGTTAGAAAAACTCATCCAAAACCTTCTTTTGGATAGCTATTTATTGATTACCATCAAAGAAGAGAAGGCAATAAAGTCGTATCCAATTTATCTCTTGCACCTTTATCATGAAAAAGGACTTTGGCTGATTGAAGGCTTTGACTTAAAGGATGAAAAGAAGCGGATTTTTCCTGTCGATGATCTCATCAATGTCAAACCCTACCCGACGAAAAAAGGATTAAGTAAGAAAAAGATTTTAGAAAAACTAAGTAAGCAGGAAGAAGTAATCAACCTTGTCTTTGAACTTGGTCCAAAAGCGATTGCCCAGTTCAAAAAATACCATCCTTTAAAAGTTACAATTTCCTATACGAATCCCTACCAAACCACAGCCATTCTAAAGACTTTTATCAATGTTAATAATCCCGAAGAATTGACTGAAATAACAAATTGGCTACTTTTCCTAGGTGGGGATATCGAGGTCAGAGAAGTGCCAGAAGAAGTCTTAGAAGGTTTACAAGAGAGATTATGCGTATTCTACCCATAAGCAGTGCCAGTTACCCTTTATTTTCTATAGTTAAGAGATCATAGATGTATTCTTCTAATTACGATCTATCACGTTTTATGGCGCTACAAAATTTATTGCAAAAAAATAGGTTAGACAAGATATTTTAGTATAGAATATCTTGTCTAGCTAACCTTGTTCAATCAACTTTAAAACGTCATCAGCTGAATAAGTTTTACCTTCACGGACTATTTTTTTGATTACTTCTGCTACATATCCATTTCACTTTTTCATGAACTTATCTCCCAATTATTTTTTAATTTTCTTTTGCGCTGCATTAATAGCTATTAAAGAATAGAGCTACTGTTTAAGCTTGTGAAGAAAAATGGTTTTTTTGTTAGAAAGCCCCTCTTACGTACTATCACAGAGAATAGAAGCAAATACAAAAAGTCACAAAGAATGATATAATACGATCATCCTAAGGCAAAATGCATAAGGCAGGGATGATAAATGAAGGAACACCATCAAACAGATACTCCAAATTCAAATAATGGTCGAAATGGACTTACGCCTGAATACATTGATGCTGTTCATAAGCTAAGGGAAAAATTACTTCATGGAATTCAACTTGGTGACAGGGATTTGATAGCTGAATATGAAATGGATGCGCTTCATAAATTTGGAGATGACCAATTAAACATTCTTAACAGAGTCCCAAATAATAAAGTACGGTCCTATAAAAATATTCTATTATCCCACAATACCCTTTATAGCTATGCTGCTGAAAGGGGAGGGTTAAGCCCGTTGCAAAGCCACTTTTTATCAGAAAAATATGCAATTATGGTCGAGCATTCCGAGACTATTTCTGAACTAGATCAGATTCATTCAAATATGGTAAGAGAATATTCCGACCCTACAATTCGAAAATCTAAAGGTGACAACTTAACAATTGTAAAGCAAGCAGAAAACTATATAGAGATGAATTTTGCGGAGGATCTTTCAATGGAGGGAATGGCAAGGAAATTACATGTCCATCCTTCACATTTAATGCGTGCATTTAAGAAAGAAAAGGGAATCACCATTAGTAATTACCGAAATCTGAGAAGAATAAAGGAAGCAAAGGAACTTATCCTGTTCTCTAATCTTTCCATGACTGAAATTGCCATTATGGTTGGGTTTAGCAACTCTCAATATTTTTCTAGATTCTTTAAAGAAGTAGAAGGGGTAACTCCGATTGAATTTAAAAAGAAGCTGAAGAAATGATGAATAAAAGGTCTATGTACATAGTAGGACTTTTCAGTGGTGCATGAGAAATCATGCGCCTATTTATTTTTTCTTTTTGGATAGGAAAATCATGCAATTATACTATAAAAACGCGCAATTGTAGTACAAAAGTGTTTTTGCTATTCGTTGTATAGTTGTATTCAAGCACTAAGGAAAGCGCATACAACTAGGGACATATTTTAAACTGCTTTATGTAGTAAAGGAATACATTTTGTTAACTGATAATATAAGCGATTACAAAGGAGTTAAACAAAAAGTTTTAAAGCTATATAAGGATAGTATTAGCTTTATAAAAAGTAAAGAGGAGGATATTTCATGAAGAAGTTTGGAGTAAGAGACCAAGTAGGGTATGCGCTAGGAGATATTGGAGGAAGTTTCGTTAACCTATATATAAGCGGGTTTTTCTTAATCTTTTGTACTTATGCATTAGGTGTAAGCCCTTACTTTATGGGAACTATGTTTTTATTAGGTAAAGTCTTTGATGCAATTTGTAATGTGATTATGGGAACTCTTCCAGACCGTTGGAAATTAGGGAAATCGGGTAATAAATTCTTACCTTATATTAGTATTTCTAAATGGATATTAGCAGCTTCTTGTTTATTATCTTTTACTGATGTATCAAGTTGGGGATCTACAGCAATTCATGTTTGGGTAGTATTCGTTTATTTATTCTTTTGTGTTGCTTATACAGCTGACTCCATTCCTTATGGTTCTCTTGCGTCTGTTATTACAAATGATCCCGTTGAACGCACAAAATTATCTCGTGCTCGTGCGATTGGTGGTATGGTTGTTGGACTTGGATTCTTATCTTTCGTTCCAATGTTTATCTATGATAAGTCGGGATCTATAATTCCAGAAGCATTCTTCCAAATTGCCATTGTGTTTAGTATTTTATCGGTATTAGCCTATACAGGCCTGGTAAGATTAACAACAGAACGTATTCGTGATGATAAACCAGCCGGAACAAAATCCGATTATAGTTTTAAGGATGCATTTAAAGTAGCGATTAAAAATAGACCGTTAATCGGTATGATGGTTGCATCAATTGGCTCACTTCTTATGATAAATGGTGCGAGCCAATTAGCTCCCATTGTCTTTGCAGAACGTTATCATATGCCGGGGGCTTTTGCCATTAACTCTTTCATTAGCATTGGTATCACACTCGTATTATTCGCTATTGTTCCTAAACTGGTTGAAAAGTTTAATAAAAGAAATTTAGTTATTGCTACATCAATCTTCAGTTTAGCTGCAACACTATTATTGACATTGGTTACGATTGAAAATGTATACGTGTTCATGGCTTTATATAACCTTGCTACAATCGGTTCATCTGTCTTTGTTATGGTTGTATGGGCTCTTGTAACAGATTGTATCGACTATGCAGAACTTCAAACTGGAAAACATTATGAAGGAACACTTTATTCCCTATATTCCTTTTCTCGTAAAGTGGGGATGGGATTAGGCTCTGCTATTGGAAGTTACGCTTTAGGTTGGGGTGGCTTTGTTGCTGGAGCAAAATCTCAATCACCAGCAGTAGCAGAAGGCGTATTAAAAATGTACACTGGTATGCCAATCATTGCATTCATTATCATGTCGATCGGCGTAGGTTTAATCTATAACCTAAATGCAAAGAGAACAAATGAAATGTATGCAACATTAAAGGAAAGAAGAGCGTCTTAATTAGGAGTCCCCTTTATAGTGAATCCATATAAAATGAAATTGTAGGAGTGGTTTATATGCGTACTAGATTTCTTTCAAAAATGACAAATGGGGAAGTCGAAGATTATTTAGATCGAAATGATCTTATATATGTTCCTGTTGGAGTAACGGAAACCCATGGAGCTTTACCGCTGGACTCTGAAACAGTTTTAGCGGAGGCCATTGCTGTAAAGATGGCTGAAGCATCAGATGGGCTTGTTTTGCACAACTTACCTTATTTCTTCCCAGGTGGAACAATTGTTGGTCGGGGAACGATTCAAATGAGCATAAAAGATGGAATGGCTTATTTAGATAAGATTGCCAAATCATTATTAAACCAAGGCTTTAGAAGACAAATTTATATTACCAGTCATGGTCCAGCATATTTGACATTAAGTGGTATGGTTCGTGATTTCTTTGATGAAACAAAAGTGCCTGTTTTGTATATGGATGTATTAAAAGCAGCAGAGGCAGCCAATTTCAATCTGATGGATGCATTCCATGATATGACGATCGGTGCTTATAAGGTTTTAGGTAGATTAGAGGATGTTCCAATGAATGTACTTGAATCTCATTCTGTTACTTATGATATTCAACATATGTTAGTAGGAATGAGTAGGAATCCAGGTAATGCATTAGGAAAGTATGCTTATCAATCCGGCGCAGTGGGTTCGTACTTTGATGAACCATCTGATCATATGGCTACACCGCTTTTGAAAACACCCGAAGAAAGAGAAGTTCATGCAGATGCGGGTGTACAAGCGATTAATGAACTTGTAAAGGCATTGGATATGCCGACTATCGTTGAAACACTTCGTCAAGTTGATGTTTATACTAAGGATACGATTCTTCCTAAATACGGTGCACATTTGCCAGACGGAAAAGCGTAAAAGAATAACAAGTCGTGCGACTCATAATCATATGGGAATCGCACGACTTGTTTCATTTAATGGAGAAGTCTAAAGTCACAAATCCTGTTATTGATATCAATGAAACCTCCTTTTGATTCGTTACGGTAAACCGTATCATAAGTAAGGTTTTTCTGAATTGGGAGGTTAGGGTTTTCACGCAATGCCCATTTTAATGAGTTGTCGTGAATGATCTTATAGTTATATAATTAATAAACTGATTATATAGAGGAGTTGAAAAAGAATATGTTCATGCGATATAAAGTATTTTATTTTGTCTTTAGCCTGATGGCGGTAGCTTTTGTTTTGACGGGTTGTGGGACATCAACAGAAAGTGGACGATCAGAGGGGAAGACGGTAAAGGAATCAGATGAAAAAACGGATTATTCAACAGCTGTGAAAGAAAATCCAATCGTAACGATTACTATGAACAATGATGAAAAAATTATTGTTGAACTAGAGCCTTCTAGAGCTCCTAATACGGTAGCTAATTTTATTTCTTTAGTTGAAGAAGGTTATTATGATGGTCTTGTTTTTCATCGGGTTATCCCCGATTTTATGATCCAAGGAGGAGATCCTTCAGGAAATGGATCAGGTGGACCAGGATATTCTATTGAAGGTGAATTTTCTAAAAATGGTTTTGAAAATAATCTGAAACATGAACGTGGTGTCATTTCAATGGCACGGACGAGTGATCCAAATTCTGCGGGATCCCAATTTTTTATTATGGTGGAAGAAGCGTTAAATCTTGACGGAGAATATGCTGCTTTTGGGAAAGTAATAAAGGGTATGGAAACAGTAGATGCGATCGTTGCCGCTGAACGAGATTCTGCAGATAAGCCGTTAGAAGATCAGCAAATGAAAAAGATCGAAGTGGATACGAAGGGCTTTGACTACCCTGCTCCAGAAGTACAAAAATAGAGGATGTGACAGTCCAAAATCCAGTAACTTTGTTGTATACTGGGAGCTTTGATCCAACAGCTTGTTATAAGGGATTGGCAGGGAAATACAATTTGATTATATTGTAAGTATTAATATAGATAAAAGACATTTGGGCACAACTTTAATCAGGTTGTGTCTTTTTTTATTCTATATTAACGGACAGGAAAGCCCTACCTATCGTAAAATGAAACGAAATAAAATTACATGACTTGTGATTAATAAATGATAATAGTTGAAAAAATAAACGAATTAATCCAATTTGTCCACTTGACAAGATTATTCGAAGAGTATAAGATATTTTAAGTTCACAAGATGATGCGATAACCAACAGTTCCAACAAATTCTGTATTATTCTAAGCATTAAATGTAAAATATGATGCAATATTATCTATTTACCATGACCAAGGACATATTGTCGATAAGATGACAGACTTCCATAGAACGATTTCTGTTATAAATCGATTACTTTTGTAGAAAACTAAATGAATAAGTGAAAAAAAGGATTAATGGTCTTAATTCCTTCTATTTTTCTGCCTCTTTTTGTAAGCCGTTGCAAGTGTGGTAAAGGAGTTAATATAATTCAGGAACAGTTTTAGTCATTTGGTGAAAGTACAGAAATGTTGTATGTAGGAACATATCTATATCGTCATGTGTAAAAGAAACAAATTGCAGCATTTTTATTTATAAAAAACTAATAAAATTTACATCAGGAGGATATTATGCCGTTAGTAATTATTGCAATAGGGGTACTATTATTACTTATTTTAATTATGGGCTTCAAATTAAACACATTTGTTTCATTAATCATTGTTTCAGTCATCGTAGCTTTAGCGTTGGGAATGCCTATGGCGGATGTTATGAAATCAATTGAAAGCGGTTTAGGCGGGACGCTTGGTCATATTGCGTTAATCTTTGGAATGGGCGCAATGCTTGGTAGGTTAATTGCAGATGCAGGTGGAGCCAATCGTATTGCCACAACATTAATTGACAAATTTGGGGAAAAAAGAATTCAATGGGCAGTTTTATTTGCTTCATTTATTGTAGGAATTGCGTTATTTCTTGAAGTAACAATTGTATTATTAGTTCCAATTATATTCTCAATCGCAAAAGAATTAAAAGTTTCTATTGTACGCTTAGGTCTTCCTATGGTTACTGCTGCATTAGCGACACATGCTTTCTTGCCTCCGCATCCAGGCCCAACAGCAGTAGCTGCAGAATATGGTGCAAATATTGGTTTAGTTTTAATTTACGGAGTTATTGTTGCGATACCAACTGTTATATTGGCGGGTATTTTGTATCCTAAGCTTGCTAAAAAAATTGTACCGACTGCGTTTACTAGAGAAGGCAGTGAGTCTTTTGGTATTCAAAAAACATTCAAAATAGAAGAAACACCTGGTTTTGGTATTAGTGTATTTACAGCATTATTTCCGGTTATTTTAATGGCTTTAGGTGCAGCGGTTGATATGATTCAACCAGCTATGGGATTTGCTGATAATATGTTTGTAAGCATTATTCGTTTTATTGGTAACTCTTCGTTTGCTATGTTGCTTTCTTTATTGCTGGCAATCTATACAATGGGACTCCGAAGAAATGTTCCGATAAAGAACTTGATGAATTCTTGTTCTTCAGCGATTAATTCCTTGGGTATGCTACTTTTAATTATTGGTGGCGGTGGTGCATTAAAACAAGTCCTTATTGATGGCGGCGTTGGTGATTATGTCGCTAAAATATTTGAAGGATCTGCTATGTCACCTGTTTTCTTTGCATGGACTGTTGCAGCAATATTACGTATTTGCTTAGGATCGGGAACAGTTGCAACTTTAACAACTGCAGGGTTGGTTCTTCCATCGCTTGCTACAATCCCTGACGTTAACTTAGAACTAGTCGCACTTGCAACAGGAGCTGGTAGTGCAATTGCATCACATGTTAATGATGCTGGATTCTGGATGGTTAAAGAATCATTGGGAATGACTTTGAAAGAAGCATTTGGAACTTATACGGTACTTTCCACCATTGTTGCTGTATCGGGATTAGCATGTACTTTACTATTAGATTTAGTTTTTTAAAATAACAGAAGTGAAAAGGGGTTCGGAATAGTTTTATTCCGAATCCCTTTTATGTATTGAGTACGAATTTTTACGGTGAATAGTATTACAAGTCAAATGATTCATGCAATATTTTTGAAATCGCTTTACTAACTACTTTTACTTTAGTAGAAATTCGCTTATAATCAAATGGTGTTGCAAAATGCACAAATCCCTTTTAGGGTCGATAAAAATCTTTATCCCGCTTTAATGAGCAGTAAAACGCCCACTGATTGAAGTTTCACTTTTATGAAAACGGGTTGACTTTGCAGTAATAAATTTATCGAATCATACATTAAAAATCGTTTGAAAAATATAGAGATAGGTGGAATTAGGATGAATGAGAAGTATGAACGACTGAAAGAAATCTTAAAAGAGATGGACAATGTTGTTGTTGCTTTTTCTGGTGGTGTTGATAGTACGTTGTTATTAAAAGTTGCGGTTGATGTTTTAGAAGTTGAAAAAGTCTTGGCTGTTACGGCTGATTCTGAAACGTACCCTTCAAGTGAATTAGAAGAAGCTAAGAAGCTAGCTAAAATGATTGGTGCAACACATCAAGTTATTGAAACCTCTGAACTGAATATACCGGGCTACGCAGAAAATGACCGGAACCGTTGTTATTTCTGTAAAAATGGGTTGTTCGAACAAATCGTTCCGATCATGCATCAGAAGGGATTTAAAAATGTTGTATATGGTTTAATTGCTGATGATATGAGTGAACATCGTCCTGGAGTACGTGCAGCCAAAGAACATGGCGTCCGTGGACCGCTTCAAGAGGCGAATCTTTATAAAGAAGAAATTCGTGAACTTTCAAAACAATTAAGCTTGCCTACTTGGGAAAAACCTTCGTTCGCATGTCTTTCTTCACGAATTGCATATGGTGAAAGAATTACACAAGAAAAACTAACAAAGGTTGAAAAATCTGAGGCTTATATAAAAGGATTAGGGATTAGACAAGTGCGCGTTCGAACTCATCAAGAGATTGCTAGGATTGAAGTGGAGCCTCAAGATATGCAGGTAGTATTAACAAATCATAAAGATATTATGGAAAATCTTCAACGATTTGGCTACAAATATGTTACCCTTGATCTTAAAGGCTATGTAAGCGGCAGCATGAATAAAGTGTTAATAACGAGTCATAACTAAAGGAAATTTATCAAAACAGGAGAGAAAAATAGTTTCCTCAAATAATGTTGCCTTTATACCGCCATCTTTAGAAAGATTGCTGCAGATGGTTAAATGAATTTGCACAGGAGCGTCTCTATCTTTCTGAAAAGCATGACAAGGCAAACACCCGCTTGCCTGCGACCAAAACGGAAAAGGCAACATTTCTTTTACGAGAGCCAAATAATAAAATCCCTCCTGAGAGGTAAATAGATATTGGGAAGTTCTCTGCCTTAAGCCTGAGAGGGCTTTTTTATACTACTTCAAAAAAGGTAAGCTATTACTAGAGGTTGCTCAAAAATTTTGGTTCTCACGGATTATTGTATATGTGCAGGTTCTCTCGAGATGTGCTCCTCGAACTTCTAGGCTCTTTTTTGAACACGCATTACTAGGAAATATTTATATTTATTTTTGAAACAGAAGGTGAAGAGGAATATGATTAAAGCATTGGCAATTGTCCCTTATGAGGGATTGTTTGAAATGATGAAAGAGATCGGTCAAGAAGTTGAAGATATTCAATTACAAATTGAATTAGGTAATTTATATGAAGGAGTGGCTATTGCTAAGGATGCTGAAAATAATGGCTACCATGTCATAATCAGCCGTGGCGGTACAGCTTCAATGATTCAAGAGGCTGTATCTATACCAGTGATTGACATTCAAGTGTCTGGCTATGATGTATTACGTATTTTAACACTTGTAAAAGGATTTTCAGGTAAAGCCGCTCTTGTTGGATTCTCGAATATTACACAAGGTGCTGCTACGATATGTAAGCTTCTTGATTTAGACATTAAAACATTAACGATTACAAAAGATACCGAGGTTAAAGAAAAATTAACGAATTTAAAAAAACTTGGCTATGAAGTGGTGATCGGAGATGTGGTTACGGTTCAAACTGCTAAGCAATTAGGTCTAACAGGCGTTTTAATCACATCCGGAAAGGAAGCTATTATTGATGCATTAGAAGAAACGAGAAGGTCATATGGCTTATTCTCGCGGCTGCAACAGGATGTTTCATTATTGCAATCTATTCTCGACTGTAACGAACAGGCAATCGGGGTTATTAATAGAGAAGAGAAAATTATTTATGGAAATGACCGTTTCAATAAAGAATTTCATTGGATGAAATTAGAGAATTCGACAGATGTACAAAAGTTGATACAAGAAGCTGCCTTAACACGTGAAAAGCAAACAAAAACAGTTCACATCAATCAGTCATTTTGGACAATAACAGCATGTCCTAAAGAAGATGCTACTGTATTATATTTTGAAAAAGGACTTCCTAATCAAACTATTGTACAGGGTGGGGACGCGAACCTAAATGCAATAGAATTTCATACATCCGCTTCTCATATCCCTATTTCTGGGAAAAGTGAACTGATTCAGAAGGTGTTAAAGCAAATAGATCAATACAGTAAAAGTGAAGAACCTGTGTGGATATCGGGGGAAAAGGGGAACGGAAAGGAATTAGCTGCCCACTCCATTTATTTAAAAAGGAAAACAATGAATGAACCATTTATCATATTGAATTGTGACTTATTAAGTGCAGAACAACTGAAAAATCTAATGAACGAAGACTTTATTCGAAAATACGCCAATGGAGTTACGTACTTAAAAAATATCGATAAATTGAACTCTTATATGCAAAAGGAGTTATATCATATACTCAAGAATGAAAATGGTAAAAAGACGCAATGGCTAGTGTCTTCTGAGGATAATATTGAAGAAAAGGTCAAAAGTGGCACATTTCATCGTGATTTGTATCATACATTATCTCAATTAAAAATTCACATACCACCACTTCGAGAACGCAGAAAAGATATTGAGGATTTAGTCCATGTATTTATTTCAGAGTTGCGTCCAAGGTATGGAAATGAAGTGATTGGGATTCGGCTAGATGCTTTGGAAGAGATTACCGACTATGATTGGCCAGGAAATGTAGAACAACTTAAACAAGTAATCGAACAATTATTTTTACAATCGCATTCTTATTATATCGAGAAAGAAGAAGTCGAAACAGTTTTTAAACGATTAGAACAGCAAGAAAGGAATGACGCATTAACACATATCGATATAAGTGGCACATTAGAAGAAATAGAGAAACAAGTGATAACTAAAGTCCTTGAAGAGGAAGGATTAAATCAATCAAAAACAGCAAAACGTTTAGGGATTAACCGTTCTACCTTGTGGCGCAAGCTAAAATAGCAGCTTGCGTCTTTTTTTGTGTACAAAGCGAAGTATAAAATGATGCAAATAACAACGTAATAAATATTTATAAAAAATTATTTAAAAAAATTGCTAAATGCAACGTTTTGATTTATCATTACTGCTGTAAGCGTTTTTAGTGTTTGGAAATAAAACTGTATATGGAGCAGTTTAAGAAAAAGTGGTATGTTGCAGAAGTTAAATGAGCGACAAATAGAAAACTTATAATGCAATGATGAATAGACGATATGAGCCGAATTAAAAAGACGTAACCAATACAAACTATTATTGCGTGCAGAATTAACAAATATGAAAGATTTCGCAATGATGTTATCTGCTCCTGACTTAAGAGTTATTCATGTGATCACCCATATTGGGCTTATTGATGCAATCAATGAAATTAACGTTGAGTGTCAATATACAGTTATTAAATTTGCACACATATGTATAAAGAGTTGTTTAGTTTGAAAGGAGTGTAGAATGATGTCTTTCCCAAAAATTGCAAAAATAAGACAAAAATTCGAAGTAGACAGTTTAAATAATATCCCTGTAACGATTACAGAGCAGTTTCAGCATGTGAAAGCAGAGGGTAAAATTAAGCCTGATATGGAAGTGGCGATTACAGTTGGAAGCCGCGGGATTGCAAATATACCATTAATCGTCAAAAGTGTTGCTGATGAGATTAAAAAGTTAGGTGCAACGCCGTTTATTGTCCCTGCAATGGGAAGCCATGGTGGAGCGACAGCTGAAGGACAAGTTGAGGTGCTAGATGGATTAGGGGTTACCGAAGAGTCAACGGGCTGTGAAATTCGTTCTTCTATGGAAGTTGTTGAAATTGGTGTCACATCAGCTGGTATTCCTGTATATCTTGATAAACATGCTTATCATGCAGATGGAATTATCATCATGGGGCGTGTTAAGCCACATACAGATTTTAAGAAAGACATCGAGAGTGGTGTCTTAAAAATGGCATCTATTGGAATTGGGAAGCATAAGCAGGCACTTGCATTACACACATATGGCATTAAAGGAATTCGCGATATGATGCCTGAAGTTGGAAAAGTAGCAATTAAAAACTCAAACACATTGTTTGGTATCGCTATTGTTGAAAACGCACATGAGGAAACGGCAATTATAGAAGCGATCGAGCCAGAACGAATTGAAGAACGTGAAAGAGAATTGTTGGTAAAAGCCTTTGATATGATGCCAAGCTTACCATTAGAAGAAATGGATATTTTAGTTGTAGATGAAATTGGTAAAAATTATAGTGGCACGGGTATGGATACAAATATTATCGGACGAATTCGTGTATTGGGAGTAGAAGAGCCGAAAAAGCCAAGTATTAAATATGTCATCGCTTCAAATATAAGTGAGGCTAGCCATGGGAATGCCCTTGGTATTGGCTTGTCTGATTTAACGACTAAACGTTTGTTTGAAAAAATTGATTATCAAGCAATGAATGAAAATGTTGTAACGAGTACATTTTTAGATCGAGCGAAAATTCCGATCGTTCTTGATAATGACCAAGAGGCATTAAAAGCAGCTCTACGTGCAAATTGGGGCGTTGCGTCTGTTGAGGCAAGAATTGTACGTATCCCCAATACTCTTCATATTGGTGAGCTATACGTATCTGAGGTTATATTTAATGAACTAAAAGATAAAGAAAACATCGAAGTGCTAGAGGATCTGCATGAAATGAAGTTTGATGAAGACGGTTATTTCTTACCGATGTAACAGGCATCTTTTGTGAGGAGTTAAGCTTTGATAGATAACAAACATCAAAAACGGCTTTCCAAATGGAAGCCGTTTTTTGTATCTTAAAATTGCTTGGATAAATCAAGACGGAAAAGTTCACGTTCAGCGACTAATTGTGGCTAGAAGTAAAAGAACGGTTTCCTAATGATAGAGGACATAAAGGCTCACTTAAAGGATGGGTATAGATATATTGAAGAAGTTGTAGTTATAAATCGATTTGAAAAATTGCTTGAATCAATGCCAATAATGGAGTGCGGTATGCGCATCTTCCCTATAATGTTTCACATGGAACAGTTATAGGCGAAGGGATACTAAATTGGAGAAGGATGGAAATGAAGGGTGCAGAGAGAGTTGGATTGTCTAGCAGTTTTGAGACGACTATGTAGCCTACATTCTCATTAAGCCTTGTCAAGAGGCATAGTAGCAAAATCGTTTGGCTATCATTCAAACAACTCTTCTGAGCGGTCTAAAAGGGAAGCAGGTTGGGATGAATTAAAGTATATTAATATACTAATAGGTTAATGTAATCTATTCTTTTATTTTGAATGCTCCCTTTTAGCAATTTATCCCGCATTAACGGGCAGTAAAACCCCCACCTCAAGGCTTAAAGAATCGAAGGAGCGTAGGTGGGGGATAAAGAAAACCTCCAATGATTGAAGTTTCACTTTATATAATGGGAAATCCTACTTGTTTATATATAGGAGAGAAGGACTAGACAAAAGATGATAAAATAAGAGTAACAAAGAAATAAATTGAGTATAAGAGGGAGATTGAATGTGAATATAAATGTACATCATCCACCTGATTATTCATCCGTTCCACAGGATAATTTAATTTTAGAACATTATGGCATAAATGAACTAAATTTTGAGTCTATTAAAAAGTACCGAGAAAAATTCTCTGCTATTAAGCCAGATCATCCTTGGAATGGATTGGAGATGAAGGAGTTTTTATATAAAATTGGTGCATGGGGAAAGGTGCGAAACACGAATAAGGAAGGCTTGACTCTTGCCGGTTTACTGATGTTCAGTGAAGAAAGGATTATTACGGAGGTATTGCCCCAGTATTTTCTTGAGTATCGAGAAAGCTTAGAGGAAACACTAAATGAGGGGTGGTCCCAACGTTTTACTTCACAGGATGGAACTTGGTCGGGGAATGTATTTGACTTTTATTTTAAAGCAAGTACTAATTTAGTTGCTGATTTTAATACTTCATATAAAAGTAATGATTTTACTCAGTCCGACGAGATCGTTGCTATATCTTGCTTATATGAATCATTGATAAATACTTTAGTCCACTCTGATTACTATGGAGAAGGTGGGGTTGTAGTTGAAAAGGAACAGGCCTTATTTCGATTCTCAAATCCTGGTCTTTTTCGTATATCAGTAGAACAAGCATTAGAGGGAAATATAAGCAACCTTCGTAACCCTAATCTCTTTAAAATGTTTATTTTAATTGGGCTTTGTAAAAGGACCGGTTCCGGATTAAAGGGCATTGAAACGACATGGAGGCATTATGGGAATGATGCTTTTGATCTGATCCAAGACTCAGAGTCAGAGCGTACGATTCTTACGTTACATGTAACTCTAAATTTATTAGAGGAAGAAGAACAATCTGAGGCAACAATTGAAAAAGATCTTCCCTTATTTCCCGAAGAAGATGAGCTGGTAATGGAGAACTTTGACGTCTTTGAGAACTCCGAAAATGAAAAGAGTAACTCCTATAATAGTGAAATCGAAGCCGTTAATAAGAATGTTAACTACTATAATAGAGATATAGACTCCTATAATAACGAGGATAACTCTTATAATAATAACGAGAACTCCTACAATAGAGAAGATAACTCCTATAATAACGAGGATAACTCCTGTAATAGTGGTAATAACTCCTATAATAATAAAAAGCTCTCTTTTGATGATGTTTTGAACTCCTATAATAGTGAAGTGCATGCGAAAAATGAGGAAAAAACAAATATGGCGGTAAGTAATTCGACAAATGAATCAGAAGAGGAAGAAAAAAACGTATCTTCTCCAAAAGAAATAGAAGAAATATTATGGGAAATATCAGAACTTGCCAGAAGGAAAAAGCGCTTATCACCGAGCGTAATGGAAGAGATGATCGTAAGACTTTGTGCCCATAAGCCATTAATGATAAAAGAACTGGCAGATTTATTAGAGAGAACGCCTGATGGATTAAGAAATAACTATTTAGCAAAGCTATTAAATAAGGGGACAGTAAGGTTGAAATATCCAAATCAAATAAATCACCCGAGGCAAGCTTATATAACTGTTGAGAAACAAGGAAAGTAAAGCTACATCTTTCTTGCATACAGTAACTAAGTTATACGAGTATAAAAAATTATATTTTTTGACTGCATAGAATTTAAATAAGCAATACTAGTGAAGGTTAGTATTGCTTATTTCATTTATATAATTATCTAATCAATGAATCATTCGTATTATTTTGTATAGTTATCAAAATAACCTTGTATAAAGACGATAGGTGTACCTTTATCGCCGCTTCCTGAAGTTAAATCAGATAGAGAACCTATTAGGTCAGTAAGTTTTCTAGGCGTCGTACCTTGTGCTTCCATTGTTCCTACAAGATCAGAACCTTTATTGTTAATGTATTGAGAGATCGCTTGTTGAAGTTCTTCGCCTCTTAAATCAGCAAAGTTATTATCAGCAAGATATTTTAACTTTACTTCATTAGGTGTTCCATCAAGCCCTGATGTGTAAGCAGGTGATACGACTGGGTCAGCGAGTTCCCAAATCTTTCCTACAGGATCTTTGAATGCTCCATCTCCATAGACCATGACTTCAACATCTTTTCCAGTCTTTTCTTTAAGCATATGCTGTATGTTATCAACGACAGGTTGGCAGTTACGTGGGAAAAGTTTCACACTATCTTCTGTTGCTTTATTAGAGCCAAGCAGACCATAAGCTTCATTACATCCGCTGCCATCAATAGGCGCTGCTAATATGTTATCAAGGCTATAAACTTTTTCTCCACCATTTGCTTTTAATATTTTCTTCGTTCTGAATCTTGTATGAATATCACAAGTAAGAACACTTTTTGTGTAATTTAAGATGGTTTTCGCATTATTTGAGAAGATCACTTCGCATTCAACGCCGCACTCTTCAACTAATGATTTATAATATTCAATATAATCAACGCCGGTAAAAGGATGTTTATTATAGCCAAAATGATCACGGAATTGTTTTTCTGTTAATACATCTGTCCAAGGGTTAACTCCCTTTTCATCAAGAACGTCAATATCAACTAAGTGATTGCCAACTTCATCAGATGGGTAGCTAAGCATTAAAACAATTTTTTTTGCTCCTTTTGCAATACCGCGGAGCAAGTTTGAAAAACGATTACGACTTAAGATAGGAAAAATAACACCAATAGTATCTTCTGCGAATTTTGCTTTAACATCTTTAGCGATATGATCAATCGTCGCGTAATTCCCTTGAGCACGAGCTACGATTGATTCTGTTAATGTAACAATATCTTTATCATTAATGTTGAAACCTTCCACTTCTGCAGCTTTTAACACACTATCAACAACGATTTCTTCAATGTTATCCCCTTGATTGATGATTGGACAACGAAGACCTCTTACAACTGTTCCTACAACTCTTTCCAAAATGATCGCTCCTTAAACTCACAAAGTTAATTTATAGTATGTCCCTACTTGTACTATACATCGTTTTAGTGATATAAGTAAAATGGATATATCGAATGGTGGGTATAAGGAGTGCTTATATGGTAAGTAAATTAGATTTATATAAAGTATTTTATAAGGTAGGGAAAAGTGAGAGTTTTTCTAAGGCAGCAAAAGACCTTTATATGACACAACCAGCTGTCAGTCAAGCGATCATGCAGTTAGAAAGAGAATTAGATATTCGTCTATTTAATAGAACCCCAAAGGGAGTATCATTAACAAACGAGGGCAGTCTTCTATTTGAATATGTTCATTTGGCACTTAATTTAATTGATGTTGGGGAAGAAAAGATTTTAGAGTTTAAAAATTTAACGACAGGAGAATTAAAGATAGGTGTAGGTGATACGATATCTAGGTATTATTTACTTCCTTACTTAGAAGCCTTTCATAATCAATATCCTAATATTAAATTAAAGATTGTTAATGGCACAACATTAGAGATTTGTTCTATTTTAAAATCAGGAGAGGTTGATATAGCAATTTGTAATTTCCCCCTTGATGATTCTACATTAGAACTTATTCCATGTATTGATGTCCACGATATTTTTGTTTGTGGGGAGAAATATAAGAATAGCTTATCTAAGCCAATAAGCCTTAATGAAGTAGTAAAGCTGCCCTTAATATTACTCGAACCGAAATCGGTTTCCAGAAAGTATGTTGAGGATTTTATGATATCTAAAGGTATTAAGATTTCGCCAGAATTTGAATTAGGCTCCCATGATTTATTATTGGAGTTTGCTAAGATAAATTTAGGAATTGCATGTGTGACAAAAGAATTTTCCCAAGAGTATTTAAATAATGGATTAGTGTATGAAGTTCAATTAATGGAGGAAATACCGAAGAGAAATATCGGTGTCTGTTTTTTGAAAAGTGTACCCTTATCGCCAGCTTCAACGAAATTTGTTGAGATCATAGAAAATAAATAAGTATAAGTACATGTTCAAAAAGGAGGATAAAAAGAGCCGAGAAGTTCGAGGAGCGCATGGAGTAATACGTGAGGACCTTAGAGACAGAACTTTGAAGCAATTCGCAAGCTTTTTTACCGGACTTTTTGAACTACCTCTATAAAGAGTATTTCTCTAAATTAGTATTTCAACCATTTAATTGTTGGAGCCTCGAGGACTTTTAGATACCAAAAGGGGGTAGCCAGACTTAGTCAGTTTGGCTACTCCCTTTGACTCTTATGCAAAAGAATTGAATGGTGGTTTAAAGGATAGGACTTTACGAGTAAACCTGAAAAAGATTGCTAGCTGAGCATAATGAGGAATCTGACAACATAATTCCTCTCTTTTAACCTGCATACTTTAAGCACCTTTTTACTTGTATATCCCCCCTGAATCGATTCCAAGTCTCAACTTGGATAAAACGTAGAGAGAAAATAGCGAGAGACAAATCAAGTGCCCAATAAAAAGGCTATCCGGAAGGGGGGATACCGGGGAGAACAAGAATAAAAAATTAGGAGACTGTAAAACTCAACTTACTAATTAAATAAAAATTTTTATGCAATACGATCTTCCTTGTGAATGTCATTAGGTTCGCTTTTATAATAGTATTTTCCTTTTGTGAAAATTGCTATAATGACTGTAAGTATAGCTGCTAGAATCGCCGCAAAGAAGGCTGCAGTACTTTGTAAGAACGCTCCCATATATCCTGATGCTGCTATTGTCCCTAGGCCGCTTGCAATTAGTAAAGATACGACTCCAACGGGATTCCATTTATATAAATACCTCTGCCGTGCCTCATAATAACCAGGTCCAATTTTCAGTAATTTTTTCACAACCATGGCGTCAGTGACTAATATGGCAGCCCAAGCCAATAAAAAGACTCCCTGGAATGTCATAGCTGTATCCAAATGATCCACTATGTCAAATAGCATTAAAATGATCGCGGATATACCTGATACAATAACCCAGAATCGTCTGCCAGGTGTAAATTTAAAGATGTTTTCGAAGAAGTTAGACAATGATAAGGAACTGCTATATATATTTGTCACATTAATTCTCAATTGGGTTAGCATGGTGAATAATGCTCCTCCAATACCAAGAAGCAGTACGATGTAAACCCCTGGATTTGGTTCGCCCAGACGAACACCAAACCATATGCCAAGACCACCCATGACACCAAAACAGAAAATCTGTGGAATAAATCCAATCGCAACCGATCCTACTTTGATATCTTTTGGTTTAAGGAAACGGGCATAGTCCGAAGCAAGAAGGGCCGTCAAACCCATGATCCCGTGGTGCATGCCGATACAAAGCAATAAAGCTTTACCCCCGACTTGAACGCCATCCGGCATATATGTCCAAAAACTCCCTTCATATACTGACGGTGTGTAAATGGATACAATGATTGCGGTTACCAAAAAAACAGCAAAAATAGGTAAAGACCACTTTTGTAATTTATCCAATTGTTTTATACCAAACCAATTCAAAGGGATAACGATTGTTCCGAAGAGAACGATTAGCACCCATTGTGGAATGACCGGGAAGAAGGTATGAATGGCTGAAACTAAAATCAAGCCTTCAAACGCACAATACATAATGAAGTTTGTTGCATAAATGAACGAGGTTAATGATGCGCCTATATAGCCAAATCCGCCCCCTCTGGATAATAAATTGACGTTCATACCGGATTTTGCTGAAAGATAAGCAATGAATGTTCCGAGTATACCGGCTACGATTATCGCATATATGGAGGATATAATGGCATTAATGGCTCCGAATTTAAGCGCCATAACGCTTCCCATTTGAAAATAAAAAATGGCTGTTGCTATACCAAAGGTAATATTTGTAATACTTAACCAACCCATATTCCTTTGTTGCCGTGGCACTCTATCTAATGAATAATCATCTTTCATTTCTTCTTTCACTTTGTGATCTGTTACATTGACAGATCTCATACGTATCCACTCCTTTTTGTGTATTATTTCACAAATTAGTTTCTGGCTGCTATGCACAGATTCATCATCTCGCTACATTCTATATTCAATATATCAATATAACTAGGAAATTATCAAACGTCATTATTGCGGTTGCTTGGTGTTTAGACTACTAAAAGTCCGCTACATCTACCAATTCCTCCTTATATCATAGGATTTGTAGCATATACTACATAATCGATGGAATATTGATGCTATCTTCAGACTCATTAGAATTGAAAATAGCATTTGCACTTTTGTAGAAACGTGTGTTATGAATTTCCAGAAACTTTCTTTGAGCATATTAACTATGTTGTACACCCGCCTTCTATAATAAAACGATATAAAGTTCAACTAATTGGGCCTTTACGGGCAGTTATCCTCACCTAGGTTTTCTCGTTCCGACTCATAATCTTGAGGTGGGGGTTTTACTGCCCGTTAATCTGCGATAAAGTTTCAATTGACGTTTTGCCAAGTGTTCTTTATGATATGAAAGAGAATTCCCGTACGTAAGCGGGAGAGGTTCATAGCTGATACCCTCTATAAAAAACTATGGATACATGGGAATTTACCATGTCCATACTGGGCATGGTTTTTTATGTTTTATCCTTTTAGTTGCAATAGAATGATTAGCGAAGCTCTCTTTTAAAACAGTGTCGGGAAACCATTTACAAGGGGGATTTTTTTATGTCTGGCCGAAGCAATGAAGAAGGTTTAAAGGATTTGACATTATTAGGTAATCAACATACACAATATTCATTTGATTATGCCCCGGAGGTATTAGAGGCAGTAGATAATCTTCATTCGAATCGTGATTACTTCGTGAAATTTAATTGTCCGGAGTTTACTAGTTTATGCCCACTGACACACCAGCCTGATTTTGCAACGATGTATATTTCTTACGTTCCAGATCAAAAAATTGTCGAGAGTAAATCGCTAAAATTATATCTTTTTAGTTTTCGTAATCATGGTGATTTCCATGAAGATTGCGTTAACATTATTATGAACGATCTAATAAAATTACTTGACCCAAGGTATATTGAAGTTTGGGGGAAATTTACACCACGTGGTGGAATTTCCATCGATCCATGGTGCAATTATGGGAAACCAGGTACCAAGTACGAAGAGATGGCGAACTTCCGTTTGATGAATCATGATCTTTATCCTGAAAAAGTCGACAATCGTTAAGTGAAGAAACAAGACAAGAGGATACAGAAGTTTCATTTCAAAATCATAGACCTCTTGTGAATCTATAGTTTTTAAAATAATAATGGAAAAACGGAAATTCTACTAGTAGAATTTCCGTTTTTTTTATTTTTTTAATAGTAAATACATAAAATAAGGAGCGCCGATTAACGAGACCATGATACCTGCAGGAATACCATCAGGGTCGACTATATTACGACCGATAGTATCAGCGAGTAATAATAACCAACCGCCCATGAGAATAGAAACTGGGATAAATAATTGATTTCGTGGGCCGACTAATGCTTTGGCAATATGTGGAGCCATAAGGCCAATAAAAGCAATTCCACCTGTAACAGAAACGGCAGAAGCAGCTAAAGCAACGGCTGTTAAAAGCAATACGATACGTTCTTTTTCGATAGAAACACCAACACCGATTGCCACTGGCTCACTTAATCCAAGGATATTCAAACGATTTGCTTTGTATAAAGTAAATGGAATGAGAATGACTAACCACGGAAGCATAGCCAAAATGAAAGGCCAATCCGTTCCCCAAATATTTCCGGCTAACCATTTCGTAATAAAATCGACTTTTTCTCGTTCTGAAGCTGATATAAGTACAATCATTGCTCCGGAAAGAGCCATGGATAAACCAACTCCGACTAATACGAACCTCGTTGGTTGCAAACCTACCTTGCGATTATATGACAAGATGTATAGGAAGAAGGCTGTTAGTAATGCACCAGCAAACCCGACTAATGGTAGCATATACACAAATGAACCAACATCTATTGAAAAAAATAAAAAATAAATCGTGATTGCCAAACCTGCTCCAGAGTTAATTCCTATAATGCCGGGGTCAGCTAAATCATTTCGAGTGACTCCTTGTAAAATAGCACCAGATAAAGCAAGTGCCATACCTGCTAATAATGTAATAAAAATTCGAGGGAGCCGAATAGAAAATAGAACAAATTCCTCTTTAAATGTGCCTTGACCTATTATGGTTGGAATAAGGCGATCATAGGAAAGAGAGGCGTAGCCTAACCCCATTCCTATTATGGTCGTTATTAAAATCAATAATAGGAAAATGCATAAAATTATTCTTTGTTTTTTGACTAACGCTGGCTGAATCATGAGAAAGCCTTGCCCCCTTTATGAACGATAAATAGGAAGAAAGGTAAACCTATTATTGAAACGATGGCAAATACAGGTGTTTCATAAGGAGAATACAAAGTTCGTCCAAGTGTATCAGCCAGAAGCATAAAAGAAGCTCCTAGAATGGCTGACATGGGGATAATATAGCGATAATCTGTGCCAATTATTGCCCGAGCAATATGTGGGATCATTAAGCCGATAAAGGCCATATTTCCAACTAGCGCAACAGAAGCACCAGCAAGAAGAATAATGACAATAAAAAGAATAACTTTTATTTGTGTTGTTTTTTGACCTAACCCAACAGCGACTTCTTCATTTAAACTAAGAATCGTCAACTGTCTTGAGAGAACAATGGAAATAAGAATACCGATTAAAATGACAGGAATAATAACTTGAAGTTGCCCCCAAGTTGTTCCGATCAGTCCTCCAGACGTCCACATGGAAACGTTTTTTGCCACTTTAAAATAAATACTAATCCCATCGCCAATTGCATATAGAAAGGCGGAAATGGCAGACCCAGCTAAAACAATTCGGAGTGGAGAAAAGCCGCCTTTTTTCATGGTGGAAATCCCAAAAACCAAGAAGGAACCTACAGCTGCTCCCATAAAACAAGCAACCATTATACCGAAGTAATTGACAGAAGGAATAAAGGCAATGGTGATCGCTAAAGCTGTATTCGCTCCTGCTGATAGACCAAGTAAACCTGGATCAGCAAGTGGATTTCTTGTAATTCCTTGCATAATAGCGCCAGAGACGGCTAATGCTGCTCCAACAAAAACGGCTCCAACTTCCCGCGGTAAACGAATTTCTCGGATAATCGAAATAGCACTGCTAGTGGTATTAGATGTAAGTGTGAACCAAACATCTTTCATAGTAGTATCGGCAGCTCCAAATACGATGGATACGATAAACATACTAACAAATAAACATAAGGCAGTTAAAAATTTAAATAATAGTTGAATGGATCGCTGTTTATCCTTCTTCATTAGTCACTCATCTTTCCTTTTATAAAGTGAAACTCCAATCAATGGGGGCTTACTGCCCGTTAATGCAGGAAAATGAAAGAGGATGCCCCAATAATAGGGTTTAACCCTTTTTTTATGGGATATCCTCTGTCTAAAATTTAGTTACCTAGAAATGATTTTTTAAAGAAGTCTAATTGTAATTCTAAAGTTAGTGGGTCATTAAAGTAGAATTCTTTAGCATTTGCCTCAAACACATGATTGTTTTTAACAGCTGGAATGTTCTTGTACGTATCTGTTTCTAGGAATGAATTGTCTGTATCTGAATCTTTACTGAAGATTACATAATCACCAGCAAATTCAGGAAGTACTTCTAACGATAATGCATACCAACCATCTTTTAAGGCTGCTTCCTTAACTTTTTCTGGCATGTTTAATTTCATCTCTTGATATAAAATTTCCGTTCCACGACCCCAATTATCGCCGTAAACATATAGCTGTTTATCCCAGTTTTCAATGACAGAAACAGTTGCGTCTTCACCAATTTTGGCTTTAATTTCTTCACCGGTAGCTTGTGCACGTTGTTTAAAATCATCAACCCAAGCTTGTGCCTCTTTTTCCTTATTTAACAGTTTGCCTATTTCAATATGCTGTGTTAAATAATCTACTTTACCGTATGTATATACTACAGTTGGAGCAATATCTTTTAACTTATCAATATTTTTAACATTGTCTAAACCGATAATTAAATCGGGCTTTAATTCAATTAGTTTTTCTAAGCTCTCATCTGTTACTGCTTCAACGCCTTTAAGTTTTTCTTCAAAATTTGGATTCATCTTAGACCAGTCATCGACACCTACAAGGTTAACTCCTAATGACATTACATTCCCAGCGAAGCTGGAAAGCACAACTACACGCTGTGGATCAGCAGGAACCTCAATCGGCCCATCTTCAGATTCGTATGTAATGGTTTCTGGATTTTTTTCTTGATTTGCATCCTTTTTACTCTCATCTTGTGTTGTGTTATTACTACATGCACTAATAACTAGCAATAGTAGTAGGGTAATCGGAAAGAATAGTTTCTTCATGATATGAATCTCCTTTTAATAAATTATAAGTTAAACACATTGGTTTATTTGTTCTTGGATCTCTGCCAATTTCAGCATCGATTTGAAATACTTTTCTTAATACATCTTGGGTAATAATTTCTTCACAACTTCCTGCTTTAACGATTTCACCATCTTTCAATGCGATAATATAGTCAGCAAATCTGGCAGCTTGGTTTAAGTCATGAAGGACCATAACAATTGTACGCTTCTGTTCTTTATTTAGTGTTTGCAAAAGTTCCAAAACTTCTAACTGATGCGCCATATCTAAATAAGTTGTAGGTTCATCTAGAAAAATCATTTCGGTTTCTTGAGCAAGAGCCATAGCAATCCAAACACGTTGACGTTGACCGCCTGAAAGTGCATCTACCGAACGGTATTTAAACTCCTTCGTTCCTGTGACTTCAAGTGCCCAGTCAATGACTTCATAATCTTTTTTCGACAAGCGACCGAAGCCCTTTTGATAAGGAAAGCGGCCATACGATACTAGTTCTCCAACTGCTAATCCGCTTGCACTCTCTGGTGTTTGCGGCAGAATCGCCATTTTTTTTGCAAGTATTTTCGTGCTCTCTTTTGAGATATTTCCTCCATCTAACACGACTGCTCCAGATTGATGTGGAATAATTCGAGTGATAGCTTTTAATAGTGTTGATTTTCCACAGCCATTGGAACCAATGATGGTAGTAATTTTTTTATCTGGAATTTCTATATTGAGATCTTTTACAATTAACCGTTCCCCATAACCAATGTTTAGGTCATCTGTATATAGGCGTGCCACATTGCAACCTCCTTTTGGAACATTTAAGTTTAATCTAATGATAATGATTATCAATTTCAAATACATACCTAATATAAATCTATCTATTTCTACTGTCAACCATTATTTTATTGCAAAAGTAAAGAATAGGATGTATTCTTTATTGAGAATGATAATCATTAATAATTAAGTGTTGAGGAGTGAATGGGATGGAACAGCAAGAATTATTTGATGTGACCGTGATTGGAGGAGGGCCAGCGGGGCTTTACTCAACCTTTTATAGTGGACTTAGAGAAATGAAAACGAAGCTTATTGAATATCAACCCCAATTAGGTGGGAAAATTCATGTATATCCTGAGAAAATGATTTGGGATGTTGGAGGCCTGACACCCATACCAGGAGCAAAATTAATTGAACAACTTGTTGAGCAAGGATTGACCTTTAACCCAAAAGTTGTGTTGAATGAAAAGGTAGAGTCGATCAGCCGTAATGAAGATGGCATTTTTGTCTTACAAGCTTCCTCTGGCCAAACACATTACTCGAAAACAGTGATTGTTGCTGTTGGGGGTGGAATATTGAATCCGCAAAAGTTAAAATTAGAAGGTGCGGAAAGATTTGAAGTAACCAATTTAAATTATACAGTAGAGTCTTTAAAACGATTCAGGGATAAAACAGTGATCATTTCAGGTGGAGGTAATTCTGCAATCGATTGGGCCAATGAGTTAGAGCCGATTGCCCAAAAAGTGTATGTAACATATAGGAAGGATGCATTAGCAGGCCACGAAGCACAAGTAACACAATTAATGCAAAGTTCTGCAGTTTGTTTCTATAATACGTCAATAACAAAACTAATGGCTAGTGAGAATCATGAAGTCATTGAACGTGTCGAACTGACTAATTCTGAAACAGGAAAGGTTTCATATTTGCCAATTGATGAAGTCATTATTAATCATGGCTATGAACGTGATGCGGCACTACTTGAAAATAGTGAATTAAATATTGCTCTAGCAGAAAATTATTATATTGCAGGCAATGCTACTAGCGAATCTTCAATAGATGGACTATACGCTTGTGGAGATATTCTACAATACGAGGGGAAAGTCCATTTAATTGCTGGTGCTTTCCAAGATGCAGCAAACGCCGTTAACAGGGCTAAACAATTTATACAACCTGACGCTAGTAAAAGTGCAATGGTCTCTTCACATAATGAAATCTTTAAAAAGCGGAATAGGGATTTAAATCAACAAATGATTAGGTAGGTGGTCATATTAAGATGTCCAGTTAAAAGGGCTGATTCTCATCGTGTTGCTGTAAATAATTAATAATCAGTCCTTTTTAAAGGAGTGGCATATCGTTTCCTCCGTATAAGTCAAAAACCATGTTATCAATGATTTGATTTAACATCGTCTTTTCAAATGGGGGTGTTATCAGTAAGGCTCTATTCTAGCTACTTATTACGGAAGCATTTGGATATGAAGCTGTTTATCATTGTAAAGAGCGGAGAGCGTATTTTTGCTTCATATTGCGTTCATAAACAAACTATAAACGATAAACAAATTTACTATTATTTTGTTGAAAAATAATTTTTATAACGCTTACAAAAATATTATTGACGAAAGGAATGGAGGGTGCTATTCTACTTATACAGTAGTTAATTAGTTTATTAAACTAATTACCTACCTATCTCGGGATGCATTTAAATTTTTTTATACAGACTTGAAAGGGTTTTCAAACACGGAGCATACAACATTCCTCATTGGGGAAGGTAAATCTGCGTGTGGTTAGTTCCTGATTTGGTAATTATTTATAATTTACTAACTGAAAATTGGGAATTTTATAGGGGTTGTTGGTTAATATTTCTTTTAAATGGAGGGGTAAGAGATGGGTCAAGCTGCCAGGAAACTAGCTCAAGAAACAGGAACAACAAATGGGGTAAACAGAAAATTTGGTATGAGAGATAAACTTGGTTATTTGTTCGGTGATTTCGGGAATGATTTCTTCTTTATTCTTGTTGCTTCATTCTTAATGGTTTACTACACAGACGTTTTTCATATTAATGCAGCCACTGTAGGGACACTCTTTTTAGTAGCACGATTATGGGATGCTGTAGCGGATATTACATGGGGTCGTTTCATTGATACAAGAAAATCAGGGAAAAATGGTAAATTTAAACCGTGGATTTTCAGAATGTCATTTCCGCTCGTTATTTCAGGTGTATTAATGTTTGTGCACATTCCAGGTATGTCTGACGGGTTTTATCTGGCATATGCTTTTGTCTCATACATTATCTGGGGAACTTTGTACAGTACTGTTAATATTCCTTACGGCTCAATGGCGTCTGTCATTACGAGTGATCCTGTTGAACGTACATCTTTATCCACTTTCAGAGCTTTGGGTGGTGCGATGGCAGGTCTAATTATTAATGTAGTTGGCCCATTGATCTTATTTGTAGATAATAAGGCAGATTCAGACCGTTTTCTAATGGGAGCCATTATTTTTGGTATTCTTTCTATCTCTTGTTATATGGCATGTTATAAATTATCGACTGAACGTATTGTCGCATCTGAAACTGAAAAGCCAAAAGGTAATTTAGGCCAAACAGTAAAAGGTCTTATGAAGAACAAACCGTTAATTTGGCTTCTTGCCTCAGCTCTAATATTTTTAGTGTGTTTCATGCTTATGGGCGCAGTTAACGTGTATTTATTTAAAGATTATTTTGGTACGGCTGCAGCATTAAGTATCGTAGGATTTCTTGGAACAGCCACTACATTTATTGCTATGCCAATGGTGAAACCATTAGTTGCTAGGTTTGGTAAAAAAGAAGTAGCAGCAGCAGGTGTGTTATTGGCAGCCGTTGTATATGCTCTTCTATACTTCTTACCTAACATATCTGCTACTCAATTTATTTCTCTATTAACTGTTGCAATGTTTGGATATGGATTCTTTAATTTAGTAGTTTGGGCATTCGTAACAGACGTGATTGATTACCATGAATACTTAACAGGCTTACGTGAAGATGGAACGGTATATTCTATCTATTCATTTGCTCGTAAAGTGGGCCAAGCAATTGCTGGTGGTGTTGGTGGTTTTGCGATTGCAGCTGTTGGGTATGATGCAACTCGTGAAGCACAAACGCAAGGTGCATTAGATGGTATTCATACACTAGCTACTTTAGTGCCGGCGATCATCCTTCTAATCGTGTTCTTAATTTTAACATTCTTATATCCATTGAATAAGAAACGTACGATCCAACTTGCTACTGATTTAGCTGAAAGAAGAAAAGCTTCAAATTAAGTCAACTAAATTAGAAATGCAAAACACGATGAAGGCTTTAATCACTTCATCGTGTTTTGCATTTCTAATAGAATAAGGTTATTCCAGTCCCTCAATCATTAGATCTTTCGCAGGCAAGAATTCTTCACCGGTCTCTAAGTAGGTAACGTTTACCTTGTCTCCTTCTTTTAAGTAGATGGATTTTGGGCTTTTTTCAGAGGAAATGACATAGCTTTGGTGGTTGTTTAATAAAAAGGAAACAACAGTAAAGTCTCCAGCCCTTTCTTTATACACTCGTATCACGGTTCCACTTAATTGCCTTTCCTCTGCTTTGGAGCTTCCGTCGACCGTTCCTCCACCTCTTTGCAAGGCTGTCTTATATTGTCTTAATGCTTCATTGGGAGTGACTCCATATACGGAAATTTCCGGATTAGCTGCAGATACGATAAAGTAATTCTGCAGAAAACCGTTAGAATCAAGTACAGGTGTTAGCCAGCTTGCTTCACCGTAAAAGTTATAAAGAACAGACATCTCCCCATGCCATTTCTTTTCAATGAATTTCTTTTCGATAATTTGCAATGCTCCCTGCGAATCCATGTACGATTCTTCAAGGTTACCCGTATAGTACGTCGCTTTTCCAGTTCTTGAATTAGTAAGTGAGTAACCAAGCATGGAATCCACACCTTCTTTTGGACTTGTGAAGTCAGTGAAGTAATACATTTCGCCATCTTCACTGAAGATTGGCGTTACATTGGACTCCGTTCCTTCGTCTGAAGGGAGTTTCACGTCTTGTTTACCAAATTTACTATTCCAAAATCCATGGACATAGTTCCCAAAATAGCTGTTTTGTAAGCTGACTACTTCAGGTGAAACAGCACCATCTATAAACTCGGGAACATCAGCTAAATTATACGCTTTTGTTTCACCATCTTTAGGATTTACTACGACAAGACCTTTAACGGAAAATCCATTACGGGCAGAAATAAATTCGCCGAACGAACGGATATAATAAGGTTTTCCCTCATCGTCAATCTCTAATTGTGCATCCCCATAAAAGATATGTTTTGGATATTGCATCCGAATATGACGCTCAATGTTTTTATTAAAATAAGAGGAAGGAGTGAAAACCATTTCTTCCTTTACGAATTTAGGGTTAGCTGTAGAATCAGTAGCGCTTAAAGTAAAATAGCCAGGAGTTTGTTCTCCTTTCCACCATTTGAAAATTCCCGAAAATTCAACAGGCGCAATATAGACATAATCCTCGTTTACCTTTTGGATTTGTAGGCTTCCAAGCTCGTAATAGCTTGTATTTGGGACTTGGCCAAATGCCTTTCTCATTTTATTGCGTGCAAATTGTGGTGGAACACTAGCAGGTGTTGCTTTCTCATCGAACGTTTTGATTTCTGTTTCCTCTGCCATTTTTACCTTGTCATATTTTTCATCTGCATTAAACAGACCTGCCGTTAGGAAGTAGGCTGCGATGATGAGACATCCAACGAATAGAACGGCTTTAATTATTCTTTCCTTACCAGTTGCGAGTACTGCTCCCACAGCGGTAATAAGAATTGCTAACAGCCATAAAGAAGATAGGTTTCTATCCAGATTAGTTAGATAGTAGAATGAAAACATAATGAGTACTAACAAGATCACCACAGCTATTAAAAAAACAACTTTTGGCTGTCTATCCTCTTTTTTACTTGATTTTTCACGTTTGTAAATAGGTAAAAGAATAAGTGAAGACAAGATCCCGATAATGAGTGTAAATAGAAAGATGTTACCCATAAAGCATCCCCTTTTAAAGTTAGTTGTCCTATTGCTTCATTAGCTAATACGGATAACCTAGAGAAAAAGATTCATGAAATTTTAATACGAAAGGTTCACGTTTGAAATTTCTGACTCTTATTGCTCATAGAGTGTGCCCTACCCGAAATATAGTCCATATCATGTAGGGCATTTGTACGATCATTCACCTTCTTTAAACAAGCCAAAAACCCCCCGCCTATAATAAAACCTGGGCGGGGGTTTTTGACTTTACTACTTTATCGTGCGACATAGTTTGGCAGGAATATGTACAGGCTCTGGCTTGGAAGCATGTGCCTTGATCATCCCTTACCTGGAATAGCCTCTTTTCGCTGTTTTTTCACTTCCTCGAGCTCGGAAATTGTCACTAATTGATAGTCCTGTGCTTTAAGCTGTTTAATGATTTCGACGGCAGCTTCGGCACTTGTGGCATAAATATCATGCATGAGGATAATCTTACCGTCCGCAACCTTGCTTAATACTGACTGAACAATATGATCTTTGTTTCGTGTTTTCCAATCTTCCGGATCTATATTCCAGAGGGAAACGCCCATTCCTCCTATGTATTGACGAACGCTGTCGTTAATCGCTCCATAAGGCGGACGAATATGAATGGGTTCATACCCACTTACTTTTTTAATAATTGCTTGGGTGTCCAACACTTGATGTTTGATTTGTTCTTCGGTCAAGCGGGTCAGCTGCGGATGATCCCAAGAGTGATTGCCAACCTCATTGCCTTCCTCAAGTATTCTTTGAATGATTTCTGGATAGTATTGAACGCGACTTCCAAGTACAAAGAATGTGGCGTGACTATTAGATTCTTTCAATGCATCGAGGATTAAAGCTGTTGGTTCTTTACTTGGACCGTCATCAAAGGTAAGGGCGATAACCTTTTTAGTAGGGTCAATTCCACTTGGCTTTGGAAGTTCCGTCACAATATGAATGGGTGGAGTTTCTTTAATCTTGTTTTTGTTCGTTTTGGTGTTCTTGTAAGAATCTTTAAGAATGGAATCAAATACAGCCTTTTTAATAGCAATTGATTGTGTTTTAGAATACCCATTTGATCCCAGAAATGGCTGGAAGTACAAGACGATGGTATCTCCAAGTATAGAAAATTGGCTAAAATTTTCAAGCTTCGGTTCAGTTTTCGCTTTTAAAGTCTCTGATTCTGCAAGTTTTTTACTCTTCTTCAATTCGGTAAAAGCAATCATCGATAAACTGTTCAGATAATCACTATTTTCATAGAAGATATCTTGTAATGAAATCAGTCTTTGTGATGGAAGATCAAAGGTAAATGTTTGGATTGACGGCTCTCCTAATTTACCACCAGTAAATCGATATTCATTAAATAAAATGGTTATCGTTTGTTCACTATAATGAGTGATATCGTATGTAATTGTTAACTCAGTTGATGTTTTCTTTGGGATTCTTTTCTGTGCAATCGCTTGCTGATAGTTGGCGATCTCTTCATTTACATAAGCCTTTAAGGTGTGATCAATCTCTTTTATTTGTAATGTTGGATAATTAACTGAATATCCCCCATGAGTTTGGTCTTTAATCAATGTTTGCATTTCTACTGTCGGATACTTTTCATCTGTAAAAATTTCTGTCTCTTTTTTTACTGTGGCCTGCGCTCTTTCAGAAATAACATATCTTATGGATAATACTAGTACGAATATACATACTAATAACGTAAAAATACGTTTAAATTTAATTCTTTTTAATTGGTTCATTTTGATTTTCATATTACGAGTCCCCTTATACTATCAGTCTATCAGATAGACGTTTAGAGGAAAAGATTTGTTTCAAGAAACTACAAATTTCTTGCTTTTTTTAACATGTAAACTTTACTAATGTTTTTTTATTGACGGTACAAACTTTTTTAGATTTTCACACGTCTATCCAATGTAACATCAAATGGTACGTACCAACTTCAAGAAAAGGAGCTCTTTCATGTAATGATTCAGGATATCCGTCAATTACTTATCACAACAATTACTGAAAAAAAAGAAAACTACTATCGGCTAGCTTTTAGCTATGTAAAAAATAAAGATGACGCCCTTGATATTATTCAAGAATCGATTAAAAAGGCATTAATCTCTGTCGACAAGATTAATGATACTCAGTCGATTAACAGCTGGTTTTATAAGATTATCATTCACACGGCATTGGATTTTTTACGCAAACAAAAGAAAGTGACGCTTACCGATGTAGATACGTTAGATTTTTTTATTCAAGGCCATGTGGATGACTATCAAAATATTGACTTACAAAAGGCGATGGACGAATTGCCAGTTAAATATAAATCGATCATCATCCTTCGTTATTTTGAGGATTTTAAGCTAGAAGAAATTGCAAAAATTTTAGAAGAAAACATTAATACTATCAAAACGAGATTGTATAAAGCGCTAGAATTACTGCGTATTAAAATGGATTAATCGATCCTAGGGGGCCATAGAAAAATGGATAAGAAATTAGAAAAATTAAAAGATCGTTATATGGACATACCTATTCCAGAGGAGTTGGATGATGTTATCAATCGTGCGCTTCAAACTCCTGCTAAAAAGAAGAAAGTAGCATATAAATGGTCAATAGGTACAGTCGCTGCCGCTATTTTGTTAATGACAACGGTCAATTTGAGTCCTTCAGCTGCCAACGCGATGTCAGATATTCCGATTATCGGCAAGGTCATTGACGTAATTACGTTCCAGGAATGGAAAGAAGAGAAGGATAACCATGCAAGTGTGGATATTAAAGTACCCGCGATTTCCGGTTTGGACAATTCAGGTCTGGAAGCTTCATTGAATGAAAAATATATTGAAGAAAGTAAGCAATTGTATCAAGAGTTTACAAACACGTTGGCAGAACTTAAAGAAGGAGAAAATGTAAATATGGCTGTCACTAGTGGGTATGAAGTGCTGACTGACAATGATACTATATTCTCAATTCGCCGCTATAACGTCATTACTCAGGCATCTTCTTCTACGGAAATGCAGTTCGATACAATAGATAAAAAAAATCAAGTCTTACTCACCTTAAAAAGTTTATTTAAAAATGACAGCTATGTAGATGTACTAAGTGAAAATATCAAGGCTCAGATAGCTGAGCAGATGAAAGCAGATCCGAATAAAATTTATTGGGTTAGTGAAGACGATCCGGTAAGATTTGAAAAAATTGATAGAAATCAAAAATTTTACATTAATAAACAGCACAAGTTAGTTATTGTCTTTGATCAGTTTGAGGTAGCACCAGGCTATATGGGCTCAGTAGAATTCATCATTCCGACAGATGAAATTATGGACATTCTTGTCGGCGAAAAGTATATTAACTGACCATCCCCATGGCTAAAGGCGAGCTAACGCCCTACTAGGGGATTTATCCCGCATTAACGAGCAATAAAACCCCCACAGATTGAAGTTTCACTCTATCGTTGGGGAAATATGTAATATTTCAATGGAAGGATAGGTGTTACTATTCCTTCCATTATTGCGTTTTACCTTCCCTTGGATATTTAGAAAAGCGTTCTTTTTATGTAACCCTTTTAAAATATAGTAGAATAAACGTGCGATATCATTAAGTTAATATAAGACAGTTTCACTTTATCTGCTCTAGAAATCCATAATAAAGGTTGGAAAAAACGTTCATATGAAAAAAACAAAAGTAAAATTGATTTTTGGATTGGCACTATTTTTAGTCGTATTCTTCACAGGTGTGAATATACTTGCATCTTATTTTACTATTAAAAAGACGATAGAAGAATCGATTGCTGTCCACAATGTGGAGAGAGCAAAGAGCATCGCTGCTTCTATGGATATAGAGTTGTACAAGAAGTTTCTTGAAAATCCAGTAAAAGGGAAAGAATATAATGCGCTTAAAGAGTACTTTGATGACGTGAGAGAAAAGATTGGTGTTTTGCATCTCTATTCACTAGCGGTCGATAATCCTAGAATATCGAGAGTCATGGTAGCAGGGATGCCAAATTCAGGGAATGTAGAAATAGGATTGGTGTGTACCGTTCCAGAAAAGCAGGTTGCACAAGCATATAAGGGGGAAACATTTTATACGAACGTTATTAATGATCCAGTATTTGGACAATATTTTACCGTTGGGGCGCCTATTATTGATAACCAAAACGAGATTATCGGCTTTCTAGCCATTGATATAAGTACAGAAGCGCTCAATCATATCGGTGACAATGTATTAAAGAATAATGCAAATATGCTGATTTTTAACGGATTGTTCGTAGTAGTCTTGCTTTTGTCCTTTTTAATCATCGAAAAATGGTACCAAAGGGAGTTAAAAAAAGAAGTGGGCGAAACAGAAGTAACATATCAATTGGAGTTCCGTTCCTTAATCGCTTCTGTGCAGTCTTTACGACATGACTTTTCTAACCATATCCAAGTCATCCATGGTTTGTTGAAGCTAGGCAAACATGAAAAAGCTCTAGAGTATTTAGCACATCTCTTTAAAGAAGTACATGCGATTGAAAATATTAACTTGAATGTAAACAACCCAGGTTTATCTGTATTAATGGAAACAAAAAAGCTTACCGCAGAAAACCATACAATAGAAATCGAGTTTGATATATCCAATGATTCATTTTCAAACATTAAGTCGACTGATTTGATAAAAATTCTGTCTAATTTAATTGATAATGCGATTGAGGCCACAATTGAACTTCCAGAACCCGATCGGAGAATTAAAGTAGCCTGTAATGTAAGTAACGGCCAATACCTATTTGAAGTGAAAAACACTGGACCTGCTATGAATGAAAAAGTGATAGAGAATATCTTTGAAAGAGGCTTTTCAACGAAGAAAGAAAAGGCAGGCAAGATAAGAGGACAGGGGTTATTTATTGTAAAAGAAATTGTCAAAAGATATGATGGACAGATCAAGTTTCATGTGATAGATCGTGAAATAGTTGTTACATGTAATATACCTAAGTCATAATCGTGAAAGAGTCTCATAAGGGTCTGACCTCGCACTCTAAATCAGTATGTAGTGTTTCATACACTTATCTTATACGGTATTTAGTTGTTGCGGGGTCTGACTCTTTGCTTTTGGGACACCCTTTTTTTGTCCCGCATTAACGGGCAGTAAAACCACCAGCTCAAGGCTTAGAAGCATTCAAGAAGCGTAGGAGGTGGGGGATAACTGCCCGTAAAAGCCTGATTGAAGTTTCACTTTATAGAATTATCGTTTTCGAGGCGTGTAGTTGAGCTCAGAAAATAATTCTTCCTTTTCAGCCTTAGTGAGATCACGCCACTGTCCTACTGCAAGCCCACCAAGCTTAATATTCATGATACGAATTCGCTGCAAACTTACTACTTGATAATCAAGAGCAGAGCACATACGGCGAATTTGCCGATTTAAGCCTTGTGTCAGTATTATTTTGAAACTGTTTTTAGAAAGTTGAATGACTTTACATGGAAGAGTCGTCGTATCTAATATATCTACGCCTGAAGCCATATTCTTTAAGAATGAGTCGGTGATTGGCTTGTCTACTTGTACAATATATTCTTTCTCATGTTTGTTTTCAGATCGTAGAATTTCATTTACGATATCTCCATCATTCGTGAGCAAGATTAACCCTTCTGAATCTTTATCAAGTCTCCCTATATGAAAAATCCGCAATGGGTGGTTCACGAAGTCAACAATATTTCCTTTAATATGTTTTTCCGTCGTGCTCGTAATGCCTACTGGTTTATTGAGAACAAGGTATACACTTTGTTGTTCGATGATAACCGGTTTCCCATCCACTCGCACATCATCACCTGGCTCAGCCTGGCTGCCTAGCTCAGCTGTTACACCATTAATTGTCACTTTTCCTTCAGCAATCCACTTATCGGCACCCCGTCTTGATGTAATCCCTGACTCACTAATATATTTGTTAATTCGCAAAAGTACGCACACCTTTATATTTAGATTTGTGATTCTAAGATAACGCAAATACACGTCTTTGCACAAGGAAGTACGTAAGAATCTTCAACTTCTACCCTATTCCTACAAAAAAGGGTGTGAGTTAATGTAGAAATAATTATTTTTTGGAAACATTTCAAAAAGTAGGTGTATCTGTAATTGAACTGTGATACGATACTATTTGTTTTAAACAGTATATAGAGTAAGAAGGTGAAATTTTGGTTAAAAATTCAACGAAGATGCAGAAGGATTTTAATCTATTCTCTCTTACATGGCCTATTTTTTTAGAGATTTTTCTATTTATGTTAATGGGGATTGTCGATACGTTTATGTTGAGTGCAATTTCTGATGATGCTGTTTCTGGTGTAGGTGCTGCCAATCAATATCTCCATATTGCCATCCTTATCTTAGAAGTGGTTGGTAATGGTGCTGCCATCGTTATTGCTCAGTATATCGGTTCAAGAAAAATTATGGAAGCCGCTAAAATATCAGCAATCGCAGTTGTCCTTAATTTAATAGTCGGTATCATGATAAGCATTGTTTTTGTTTTTTATAGTGAGAGAATGATGCAAGGTTTGAACTTATCAGGTGATATTCTCTTTTATGCACAAAGTTATTTAAAGATTGTTGGAGGAGCCATTTTCCTACAAGCAATTATTAATTCATTGGCTGCCATTATTCGCGTTCATGGTTTCACGAAGGAAGCGATGTTTGTTTCACTTGGGATGAACGTGATTCATATACTAGGAAATTATGCACTCATCTTCGGGAAATTTGGTTTTCCTGAGTTAGGTGTTCAAGGTGCGGCTATTTCTTCAGTCATTAGCCGATTTCTTGCGCTGCTTGTATTCTTTTGGCTTCTGTATCGAGTGATGGAAGTTCGCGTGAGGCTGGAGTATTATTTCACTTTATCATGGGAGTACATTCGTAAAATACTACAAATTGGTTTGCCATCTGCCTTTGAGCAAATTATGTATCAAGCATGTCAAATCGTGTTCTTATATTATGCAACCTATCTCGGTGCTAGCTCGCTAGCAGCAAGGCAATATGCTACAAACATCTCTATGTTCATTTACTTGTTTGCTATGGCAATTGGGATGGGAACAGCAATTATAGTCGGTCGTTATGTCGGTGGAAATCGGCAAGATGACGCGTACTTTCGGGTGTGGAAAAGCGTCCAGTGGGCATTGGCCGTTACGTTTTCTATGGTAGTAATTGTTATTCTACTTCGAAAACCATTGATGGGACTGTTCTCTGATGACCCTGAGATTATTCGAATGGGTGCAAGTGTCCTCTTATTAAGCATCCTTCTTGAAACGGGTCGTACGATAAACATCGTTCTAATCAATTCATTGCGTGCATCAGGAGATGCCAGATATCCAGTCTTGATAGGTGCACTTTCAATGGTTGGAATGAGTCTCCCTCTAGGATATTTCTTTGTCTTCCATCTTGATCTTGGTTTACCGGGGATTTGGCTTGCGATTGCAGCTGATGAGTGGACACGGGCATTTATCATGTTTTTCAGGTGGAAGAGCCGAAAATGGGAGAAGCATGCACTTGTTAAACACGATGATCTAAAAATAGAACCAGTTGTTTCTCAATAAATATCAAACAGTCAGAGCGGGGTTTCAAAAAAGGCCTAACCCTTTTGGAACCCTCCCTCTATCTTAATGCAATGACATCGTTTAATGTTCACCGTGACGCCAAATTCCCTGAGAGCTTTAGAAAAGTGCACTACTAAGTAATTAGTTCGATACCTTAAATCTTAAGACTGTTTTTAATTTTTCAACAGATGTTTTTCGTGCATCGCTTATGTATATTTCTCGGTGTCTTTTGTCAATACGATGTACACCCTTTTCTATACTAAACTCATCCATCATGGCAAACGTCCTTGGTTCGTCATCATAACTCCCTATATGCATACATTGCACACATAATCCTTCTTTAATTTCCTCAAATGTAACTTGATTTAACAATTTTTCCGATACCTTTTTTTCTGCGACATTTTTGGCCATTATAAAGAGTTCGTGTGATACGAACTCAGGCTGCCGTATCATTAATTTATATATTAATCGATCTTTATCCAATTGATCTAATTGTCTTCCGATTTCATCCAAATCCCAAATTCCTTCTAATGGAAATACCGTGTACTCAAAATAGCCTTCCGTTGTAAATCCTTTCTTCGGCATCATTCGAATAGCATATGACAATGCGTATAATGTTTGAACAGCCTCTTTAAAAGCTTCACTGTTAGGATTGCCATTTCCCTTCAACACAAAGTATTTCATCGGTGGAATATCTACTAATATTGGTTTGTTTTTAGGTAGATAAATTTCTTTATCCCTTTTCCGCCATTCATATTTCATTGTTGTCACTGTCATCCCTCCCGATAAAGAAGTCTGTCTTGCGCTTCTACTAGTCGTTATAGCTTATAACACTAGTTCAGCTTTCTCAAATAACAACAAGGTTACTTAACGGATTCAAGAAAAAATGGAATGTACTCTCAAGTATTTTTTAAAATCGCCATATGCAAACAATGCCATTTTGACTATAATGATAATATAGAATATTCTAATAATTAGGAAAGGGGGATAACAATGGAGGTAAGAAAAGTACAAATATCATTAACGGTTATATTACTTATTCTAACCATGATTTTTTCAGGGTTTTCTGTGCAAGCGTTTGCTGACGCGGATACAACGAAAGTAACGATTCATTATCAAGAAGCAGCGAACGACAAGAAAGAGTGGGAACTTTGGATCTGGCCTGAAGGTGGAGAAGGAAAGGCCTATTCGTTTACCAGCGAAGATAAGTTTGGAAAGATTGCGGAAATCGAGGTACCTAGTGACGCAAAACGTGTTGGCTTTATCGTTCGTACAGAATCATGGGAAAAGGATGGAGAAGAAGACCGTTGGATAGACGTTAGTAGTGGCGAGGTAGAGGTTTGGGTCAAATCAGGTGATCCTAGAACGTATATGGAGCCACCAGATGGAGAATATCGTGATTTCCCTTCCTATGAACATATAGACGTGACCATTCACTACTTCCGCTATGACCAGCAGTATCAAGGTTGGAATCTATGGGTGTGGCCAAACGGAAAAGATGGACATGAGATAGCTTTTACAGATGAAGATGAATTTGGAAAGATTGCTAAGTTGACCATATCGGATGAAGAGGGAATTAAGAAACTCGGTTTCATTCTTCGTCAAAGCAAGGGTGAAGATGCTTGGGCAAATAGGGAATTTAATGATCGTTTTATTACGAAGTTCAATGAAGATGGCACAGGGGAAATTTGGATTACACAAGGGGTTGAACGGGTGTATTATGATGTATCGCAAATAGATCGTACGCCAAAAATCGTCAGTGCAAAAATTGATAAAATGAACGAAATTACGATAGAAACCAATTTTCCTTTTTCATTAAATGATGGAAAATTTGCTGGGTTTACATTGGGGGGAGTACAAATTAAAGAAATTCAAGCCTATAAAGAAAATGAAACGACGACAAATAGGGTAAAAATAATTACGAAAGATGATCTTGATTTGAAAAAAACATATAAAATATCGAAGCAGTTATTCGGAACCGCTGATGTGGAGATGGGGGCTGCAATTCGATCAGAAGAGTTTGATACCCTCTTTTATTACGATGGAAATGACTTAGGGAATGTGTACGCCAAAAAGAAGACAGCTTTTCGTCTTTGGGCCCCTACAGCTAGTGAGGCTAAGCTTGTTACGTATGATAACTGGGATGATCAAGTTGGTAAAGAAATAACTATGAAGCAAGCGGAAAAAGGAACATGGAAACTTGAAATACAAGGAAACCAAGATGGCTTGATTTATACGTATAAAGTGAAGATTGGCGATAAGTGGAACGAAGCAGTCGATCCGTATGCACGTGCTGTTACGGTAAATGGTGATAAAGGTGTGGTCGTGGACTTAACAAGTACAAATCCAAAGAACTGGTCGACTAAGAAACCAGCTCTGAAAAAAGCGGAGGATGCTATTTTTTATGAGTTGCATATTCGTGATTTATCGATCCAAGCAGAAAGTGGAATTAAGCATAAAGGGAAATATTTAGGAGTCGCTGAACTTGGTACAAAGAGCCCGCAAGGTGTGAAAACGGGACTTAGTCATATTAAAGACCTGGGTGTGACTCATGTTCAATTTATTCCGATGTATGATTACCACACCGTTGATGAAACAAAGCTGGATGTGCCGCAATATAATTGGGGCTATGACCCGAAGAATTACAATGCACCAGAAGGCTCTTATTCAACGAATCCATATGAACCAAAGGTACGAATTAAGGAAGTAAAACAAATGGTTCAAGCCCTTCATAAACAGCACCTTCGCGTTGTCATGGATGTTGTGTATAACCATATGTATTCCGTTAGTGAATCGAATTTCCACCAACTAGTTCCAGGTTATTATTTCCGTTATAATGAAGATGGAACATTAGCGAATGGAACCGGAGTTGGCAATGATACAGCATCTGAACGAAAAATGATGCGTAAGTTCATCGTTGATTCAGTCACTTACTGGGCAAAGGAATATCATCTTGATGGTTTCCGCTTTGACTTAATGGGGATCCATGATGTTGAAACGATGAACGAAATACGCAAGGCCTTGGATAAAATTGACCCAAGTATCATTGTTATTGGTGAGGGCTGGGACCTAAATACTCCGCTTGCTGCTGAGAAGAAAGCAAACCAAAAGAATGCAGCTGCGATGCCGCGAATCGCTCATTTCAATGATCGTATTCGCGATGGCCTAAAGGGAAGCGTATTTGAAGAGCGTGACGCAGGTTTTGTAAACGGTAAATCGGGACTAGAGGACACGATTAAGAAAGGTATCGCTGGAAAAAGCATGGACAGCTATCTTGATCCAGAGCAAGTTGTTACGTATATAGAAGCCCATGACAACCACACCCTTTGGGATAAGCTTGCATTGACGAATCCTGAAGCCTCAGAAGTGGAGCGGAAACAAATGCACAAGCTTGCTTCATCAATTATTTTAACCTCACAAGGAATTCCATTTATTCATGCTGGTCAGGAATTTATGCGTACAAAAGGTGGAGACCATAACAGCTATAAATCATCAGATGCTGTCAATCAACTTGATTGGAAGCGGAAAGCGGAATATTACCAGGAAGTTGAGTATATGAAAGGACTTATTCAGTTAAGGGAAAAGTATCCGGCGTTTCGCCTTGGAACAGCGGAGGAAGTCCAACAACATTTAACCTTCTTAGAGGCGCCGAAAAATGTTATTGCGTATACTTTAACAAGTCCGGAAAAAAAGTCAAAAACTGAACTAACTGTTGTTCATAATGCAAACAAGCAGGCTATCCATTTTAGTATTCCAAACAAAGGGAAATATTCTCTGCTTGTAAACGGGCAAAAAGCCGGGACAAAAGCATTAGCGAAAATCCAATCCAATGAGATCACAGTGCCTGCATTAAGCACTTTCGTGTTGGAAACAAAGTAAATGTAGAATAAAGTAGCCCCCCATTTTAGGTTGTTTAAAATGGGGGGCTACTTTATTATTAGGAAGCTTCCGTTTTGGAACGTTCTACAAGTACGGTTTGCGGAATTTTCCATAGTTGAATCCACTTGGTAATGGAGGAAATAATGATCACAAGACCAAGGACTAACATAATGATGGAAAGAGCGCCATTTAATACACTGTAGCCAGCATTTTCTGTATTTAAGTAAACATTCGTAACCATCCAGTATCCTGCTACGTTAACCGTTACATACAGGTAAGCAAGTGGGATTAGGCATGTCAACATATACCAACGCTTGTCTGCAATCTTGAGGACCACTGTTGCACCGATAATAAGACCAATAGCAGCCATTAATTGGTTCGATACTCCGAAAAGCGCCCAGATGGAACTAATATCACCGGAGAAAAGGAGATATCCCCAGATAAAGCAGGCTAGCGCACTTGCAAAAATATTAGCAGGTAGTGAATCTGTCCGTTTTAACGGTTTAATGAAGTCTCCAAGGAAATCTTGGATAAGATAACGTGAAACTCGTGTTCCTGAGTCGATGGCAGTTAAAATAAAAACAGCTTCGAATAGAATAACAAATTGGTAGAAGTAGGACGCCATTTTCTCGAAAATTGGAATTTCCGTGAAGATATACGTCATCCCAACAGCAAGTGTAACGGCTCCACCCGTTCTTCCTTCGAGATCCATCCCAACTTCTTCACTCAGTTTATCAAGATGTACCGTTTCCATTCCTAGTGTTGCATATTTCTCTGGTGTTGAGTTGATTGCGAAATAATCTCCTGGTTGCAGGGAAACTGCGGCAATTAAAGCCATAATCGCTACTAAACATTCAACAAGCATGGCTCCAAAAGCGACACCTTTAATGTCACTCCAACGATTAATCATTTTCGGTGTTGTACCAGAACCAACGAATGCATGGAAGCCTGAGATTGCTCCACAAGCAATCGTAATGGAGATGAATGGCCAAACCGGTCCAGCGATAATGGGTCCACCGCCATTAATAAATTCCGTAAATGCTGGGAATTGAACACCTGGGTTTACATAGAATACGCCAAGAATTAATGCTGCGAATACACCAATCTTCATAAATGTACTTAAATAATCGCGAGGCGCCAGCAGTAACCAGACTGGTAAAGCCGCAGCAAAGAAGGCATAGATAGGGAGAATAAGAGCAAGTGTGCTTTTTTCAAATGTTAATAAATCGCCAAAGGCTGTGCCTTGGATGTTTGGCCCAAAGATGATAGCAGCCATAATAAGAGCAAAGCCAACAATTGTCGCACCTTTTAAGTTGCCTGTTTTTTTATGATACAAACCAACCCCCATTGCAATCGGAATTGTTATTCCAACAGCGAATGTTCCCCATGGGTTTCTTTCTAATGCACTCAAAACAACTAATGATAGACCTGCCATTGTAATGGTGATAATGAATAACATCGCTAAGCCTGTACAAAATCCCGCCACAGGACCAAGCTCTTCTTTTGCCACTTCTGATAAGGATTTTCCATCTCTACGCATGGAAGCAAAGAGAACAACCATATCATGGACAGCTCCACCGACTACTGCCCCAATCAGCAACCAAAGTAATCCAGGTAAATAACCAAACTGAGCAGCCAATATTGGGCCAACTAAAGGACCCGCTGCAGCAATCGCCGCAAAATGATGTCCAAACGTAACCCATTTATTTGTGGGTACATAATCTTGCCCATCTTCTAATTTATGGGCTGGTGTTGGCTTTGAATCATCAAGTTTTAAGACTTTTGCTGCCATGAATGTACCGTATAAACGGTATACAATTAAGAGTATACAGATAGAGCCAATAACGATTGTAATCGCATTCATTTTTCCTGTTCCCCCATTCCTTTGTCCTCTACTGCTATCATACTAAATGAAAACATAAATTAGAGCATTTTCAATTTGAAATACAAAAATAGAAAGTTGAGTTGCAAAAATGGAAAGGTGAAATGCAAAATATTCAAAAACCGAGTAGTTGCTTTAATTCTTTTACATAGGTGCGGCTAACAGGAACTTTGGAGCTGTCGTTCATGATTAAATGATAGGTAGAATTAAACCAAGGTTCTATTTCTATAATATGGTCCATGTTCACAATGAAACTGCGATGAACTCGGATAAATTGTCCTCCGTTTAGCTTTTTCTCTAGAACAACCAGTGCTTCACTGGTTTTATATGTGTGTTCCATCATTTTAATGATGGTTTTCCCTTCAAATGACTCTAAATAATGAATGTCAGCACATGTTAATAAAATAATTTTTTCCTCTAAAAGGACAGCAATTTTTCCAGTGTGGTCTTTTTTCAAAGAAGGGTAAATGGTGTTTTCCTTCGCACCAATTCTTTGCATTTGCTGGATTTTCTCCAGCGTTTTTTGAATGCGAATTTCATCAAAGGGTTTTAATAGATAGTCGAGTGCGTTTAATTCAAAGGCTTGTAGGGCATATTCATCATAGGCTGTCGCAAAGACAATTGCTGGGATTGGATCTAGAGTGAGTAAATGCTTGGCCAGCTGTAAGCCGTTATCTTCGGCAAGCTCAATATCTAAGAAAACTAGATCTGGTTTTAACTTAGGAATATCTACAACTGCATCTTCGAGGCAATCACTTTCCCCTAAGATTTTGACTTGTTTGCTTCGAATGAGTAGATATTTCAATTCATCTCTTGCTAATGGTTCATCGTCAACTATATAGGCTTTCAACATTTTGATCGAAAACTCCTTTACTATCAAGCGGGATGGCAATCGTAATGGCTGTCCCAAGATTTACTTCACTGTTTATAGTTAAACTAGCTTGGCCATTATAAATGCCATTTAAGCGCTGACTAATATTAAAAATGGCAGTGCCCGTCCCTTTTCTTGACTGCATGATTTGTTTACCAAGTAATTCAATTTTTTCAGCAGGAATTCCTTTCCCATTATCTGTGACAATAATTTGCATGGTATTATTTTGGGTGAAAATCTGGATGGTGATGTGTCCTTTGCCCTTGCCTTTTCCATTGCCGTAATGAATGGAGTTCTCAACGATCGGTTGCAAGGTAAATGGCGGAATAAGTACTTTCTCGAGACCGGGTTCTATTTGAAAGTTAATGTCGTACTTGTCTGGAAAACGAGTTTGTACTAATGACAAGTAGGCTTTGACATTTTCTAATTCCTTTTCTAAGGGTATGAGCATCTGTCTCGCACCATGTAAATTGCCCCGGAAAAATAAACTTAGATCAAGAAGTAACTTTCGAGCCTTATGTACATCTGTACGACATAGTATGGAGATTGTATTCAGGCTATTAAATAAAAAATGCGGGTGAATTTGTGCTTGTAAAGCTTTAATTTCTGCATCTTTCAACAGCTTCATTTGTCTTTCTGCCTCTGCAAGCTCTAATTGTGTGGAGAATAAGTTAGCTAAACCTTCTGCTAACTGTTGCTGTACCCGATCTAACTTATCTGGTTGGGTAAAGTACATCTTTAATGTACCTACTGTTTTACTTTGTACCTTTAAAGGCAATACGATGGCTGCCTGTAATGAACAATGGTTATGAAAGCAGAAGATTTCTTCTCTTGACCTTGCCACAGAAATGTTTCCGCTTCCAAGGACTCGTTTGGTTAAACCTGTAGCAAGTTGTGCTTTAGGTATATGATGGTCTGAACCTTCCCCAACATGGGCAAGGACTTGCTGTTCATCTGTTATCGCCACCGCATCGGCATCTGTTAGCCTCAGCATAATTTTTGATATTTCCATGCAAGAACGATTGTTTAAACCCTGTCGAAAGAAAGGTAAGGTTTGGTCGGCGATATGAAAGGCTCGGTTCGTTTGGCTTGCACGTGCCCGTTCTTCGTCACGTATTATCGATTGAATGATGAACATAAACAACAATGTGCCGAATCCATTAACGAAAATCATAGGAAGCCCGATGATTAGAACAAGATTCAGTGTATGGTCAAACGGCTTAGCCGTCATTAAAAGGATTAACATTTGTACAGTTTCTAATGTCATTCCGATCAAGACAGCAAAAGTAGACGTTATTTTTTTCCCATTCTGTTTTCGTTTGCTGCCAAAATACCCAGCAGCAATTCCAGCCAATATTGTAGAGAGTGCACAAGAAAAAGCTGTAAACCCACCAAGTGTATACCGGTGAACACCTGCAATTAGACCTGCTCCTATACCAACCGTTGGCCCACCGAGTAATCCACCAATAACAACACCCATCACTCTTGTATTTGCCAGCGCACTTTCAGGGTCTATTTCTGATAGCCACTCAGCTTTCGCAATGGTATTATGATGAATTTCAATTCCAGTGTAATTACTGATGACTCCGAATGCCCCAAAAAGCAAAATGAGCATGACTTTTTCATTTGTTTTGTGCTTATTTTGTACAATTTGGCGAAACGATTTCACTTGAGAGAATAGAAAAGCAACAATAACAATAATTCCGACCTTTTCAAGCATTAATGGTGCTAGATTAAACATAGTCACCCGTCCTTTATTATTCATTCAAACGCGAGATAGGTAATCGATAGAAATTTGCCTTTTCCATCTCATTATAAGTTTTTTATGTATACACTAAAGGTTAATAATAATCAGACCATTTCATATAAAGCGAATTATACTTGTTTAAGAGAGTTTTCGTACTCTTTCTTAATAGATAAGGTTAAAATATGGTTAAACAGAGTAAAAATGAAAGGATGAACATGAAGCCATTTACTGAAAAGGTAATTACTATTATTCAAAATATCCCAGAAGGAAACGTCATGACCTATGGCCAAATTGCTAAATTAGCAGGTAGTCCAAGAGGGGCGCGACAGGTTGTCAGAATCCTTCACTCCATGAGTGGAAAACATCATCTTCCATGGCATCGGGTCATAAATTCAAAAGGCAAGATTTCCATGAAAGATGATGAGCATTTTCAGATTCAAAAGCTTTCCTTGCAAAGTGAGGGGGTTGAATTCTTGTTAGATGGCTCCATTAATCTTCAGGAATTTCAGTTTCATCCAGCGATCGTGCATGAAGACTTAAAATAGACAAAGTGACTGGTGACGGCATCTTATATTGTGCAAAATAAAGGAGGATGCTTTAGGGGCTGACCTCGTGAAAGGGTCAGATCCCGCAATCCCAATATACTGTTCAAATTAAGCGTAAGTATTCCTATGAATTTTATATAGAGTGCGAGGTCAGATCCCTTTGCGGCACCCTTTTTATCTCACTTCGCCTTTTCCTCAAATAACTCAGCAATGCCAACGATTACGTTTACAGATTTCATCATATTGTCTACTGAAACAAATTCGTATTTTCCGTGGAAGTTCTCTCCGCCAGTAAAAATATTCGGTGTCGGCAGTCCCATATAAGATAGCTGAGATCCATCAGTTCCACCTCGAATTGGTGAAATCCTTGGTTCGATATCTAATTTTTTCATTGCTTCATAAGCGATATCAACAATCTCTTTGACCGGTTCGATTTTTTCTCTCATATTGTAATATTGATCCGTCATTTCGAGCAGAATGCTGTCATGACCATATTTTTCTTTTAATTCGTTTATGATGTTTTCAAGTTTCGTTTTCTTCGCTTGGAATTCCTCTTTATCAAAGTCACGGATAATATAAACGAGCTTCGTTTGTTCAACATCTCCTTGAAATGAAAGCAGGTGATAAAAACCTTCGTAGTTTTCCGTTAGCTCTGGAGCTTGTTCAGCTGGTAGCTTGCTTTGTAGTTCCATAGCAATTTTCATCGAGTTGACCATTTTACCTTTTGCTGTACCAGGATGGATATTGGTACCATTCACTGTAATCTTAGCGCCAGCTGCGTTAAAGCTTTCGTATTCTAGTTCACCAAGTGGACCACCGTCTACTGTGTATGCGTATTTTGCATCAAAAGCAACAACGTCGAATTTATGAGGACCGCGTCCAATTTCTTCATCAGGTGTAAAGGCAATACGAATTTTCCCGTGTTTGATTTCAGGGTGCTGAATCAAATAGCTCATGGCTGTCATAATTTCAGCGATCCCGGCCTTATTATCAGCGCCAAGAAGCGTCATGCCATCTGTTGTAATGAGCGTGTGACCTTTATAGTCTGACAAAGAAGGGAAATCTTTTGGTGACAGGGTGATATGTAGATTTTCGTTTAAGTGAATATCATTTCCATCATAATTTTCAACGAGCTTCGGCAAGACATTTTTTCCTGTGAAGTCTGTTGCTGTATCAATATGTGCTAAGAAGCCGATTGTTGGTACGCTCTTCGTTGTATTTGCTGCCAATGTTGCCATCACATATCCGTTTGCATCCATCGTCACTTCTGTCATGCCAATTTCTTTTAGCTCTTCAACAAGCATTTGTGCGAGAGTCAGCTGACCAGGTGTTGAAGGGCAAGTTAGACTTTCTTCATTTGATTGGGTATCCACTTTAACATAAGTAGTAAAGCGTTTGATGATTTCATTTTTCATTTTAGTTCAGCTCCTTTGAATAGATATGATTATCTTATCACGATTAGCTCACCCGTTCACATAGAGGGTTCATGAAACAACCTTCACTTAACTAATCAAAGTTTCACATTGAGAATGAATGGAAGTGTCCTGCCGAAAAATATCCTATAACTTGTGTCCTGCTCATCGTTTCCTACTGAAAAAAAGACGAATGTTCAGTGGTGGGTTTTCTACACTTCTTATGATATAACTGTAGTACGATTTACAATTGAAGGGAGCAGAACCATTGCATTTTCTAGAAAAAATTGAACCTCATCTAATGAGCGAAGATGTTCATATCAAGGAATTCATTTTACAAGTATTGCGTGATTTTCCACGTGTTCCAGAAGAGTGGACGACAAAATTGGTTAATGGGATGGTTGACTCCCATTCTATATCTCTGCTTATGGAGTTAAAAAAGCATACATTGAATGAAGAAGCTGTAAGGTTTCTAATTGAAGGAGCAAAAGCTGAGCCCCAGAACAGCTACATATGTATCAGCAGATACTTACAGTAGTGGAGCCGGAGTTAGCGATGAAGTACAAAAGAGAGTTATCTGCTCTTTTACCTGAGGATGTCTTTCGATTATATGATATTCTTCTGCATGGAGATGAGCGCCAAGTATGGCCGGAGTATAGCCGGTTACTTGATGCACTAAATCATTCCCAGGAATATAATGAAGCTCTTTTTCAACAGACAAGGCATACAGCCAATGTTCTTGCAAACAAAGGGTGGATTACGGATGCTGAGCTTGCTCATACATTAAATGAAAATTTGAATGAAGACTATTTCAATTTTGCAGGGATTTTCACTGTTTATTTAATTGGAGCGCTCGAAAAAAAAGAGTATATTTCACTACTGGCGGGCCTTCTGACAAGAGAAGATGATATTTTATTGGAAGTTACAGCAGATGTATTGATCAGCTTTCAAAGCGACCAAGTGGTGAATGAGGTTTCTCCTTATGTAAAAAATCCGGATGCCATTATTTACGGAACGTCCATTCTTGGGACGATTAAATCAGATTTGGCTGCACAAGAACTGAAGAAAGCCTTCGATGCATTAGAGTATGAAGAAGATGCAGCATTTCTCATTGAAGCATTAGCCCATCAATTAACGGATGAAGCAAAACCGTTCATTGACAGATATATGGAAGAAGGCATTGAATCGTTTATGATTGAATCAGAGGAGCTTGCATACTGCTATTATAAGATCATGGGGTATGAGCATCCTGAACTGGAAAACTGGCGGAAGATTGCAGATGCAAAGGGAAGTTCTTTTTAGAGAGACAAAAGGGGGCAGACAAAATCTGTCCCCTTTTGTCTTGTATGGATATGGGGCTTCGCTACTTATTAATCAAGCCAATCTACTTAGCAGGTATACTTTATTTTATTATAGAAAGTACCTTGAAATTCAGCTTCGCACTGCCACCATTGTGATTATGTGAGTGTAGTGTGCTATATGATTGATGGTGGTGTTTTAATGCCATGTAGGTTTTATGTGAAAAAATCCAATTCGCTGTAGAGTTTTAGTTTTATTCATCGTCTGAACTCACTTCAGCCAACGCCCAAACCGATACACTTCCGCCTGTAACAGGGAATTCTGCAAAGCCGTCATCTGCAATCGTAATCTTATCTTGCCGATTATTCGTCAGATCTATCCAATCTTCACCAGCACGGTCTTCGCCAACGAACATTCTTTTTTTGCCACTGTCACCATTAGAAACAATAACAGCACAGCCAGAATGTTCAATTTCTCGGACGCCACGGCGAACCCAGCCGATGATATTCTTATGATCGAAGTAATCCTCTTGATCGCCGTATGCTTTGTGGTAACGAGCAAAGAGAAGGGGATCGATGTCTGCTTTTTTTTCTGGGATGGGTTCAGGCCCACCAATGCCATAATAATCGCCATAAAAGACGCAAGGGTAGCCATCTTTTCTGAGCAAGATTAATGCATAGGCTGTTTGTTTGAACCAATCTTCTACCCATGATTCTAAGGATTCGTTAGGTTGTGAATCGTGATTATCAACAAAAGTTACGACATTCATTGGATGGGAGTGGACAAGTGTATCATCAAATATCGTTGCAAGATTATACTCCTTGCCAGCCTTGGAAGCGTCGCATAGTTTGTAATGAAGAGCCACATCAAAGAGATCAATTTTATAATCGGTATGGTCTAGATAGGCACGGCAATCTTCTAAATCGGGGTTCCAAAACTCTCCGACAAAATAGAAGTTTCCCTCCGTATGTTCAAGCATGGCATCTGAAAAGTCTCGAATAAAGTCGTAATTAATATGTTTAATGGCATCTAATCTAAACCCATCACATTCAACGGTATCGATTAGCCATTTCCCCCATGAAATCATCTCTTCGATCACATCAGGGTGCTCATAATCAATATTCGCAAACATTAAATAATCGTAGTTTCCAAATTCATCAGCTACTTTGTCATTCCATTTTTTATGTAAAATGCGGTAGATGCCTTTTTTACCAGTTTTGGCATCGTAATCGGTGCCATTAAAATGTTCAGAGCTCCAAGTGAAGGGGGAGTATTGACCACCCCGATTTGGAAAAGTGAATTTAGTAAAGCCTTCAATTTCAAATGGCTCGGAAATCTCATCCTTTCGATTGAATGGGTTGACTTCAATGACCTCGAATACTTCCGTTTCATCAGCTCCCGCTTTATGGTTCATGACTAGATCGACATAGACACTGATCTCGTGTTCATGGCAGGCAGCGATTGCCTTATGTAATTCATCTTTCGTGCCATATTTTGTACGTATCGTTCCTCTTTGGTTAAACTCGCCAAGGTCGTATACGTCGTATACCCCATAACCGTTATCTTCAACTGTTTGTCCTTTTGTTATAGGAGGAATCCATATACAGTCTATGCCACTTTTCTTCAATTTCGGCGCAGTTTCAGCCAACCTTCTCCAATGTGTGCCGTCTGCCTCAATATGCCATTCAAAAAACTGCATTATAGTATGATTCCGATTCATGATTATCCCCCGTCTCGACACTTCTTTTTGTATTAAGGACATGGGGCAGGGCTTCGCGACTTACTAATATAGCCAATCTACTTAGTAGGTAGACTTCTTTTAATGAGCAAATACCTTTAAATTCGCTTCGCACCGCCACCATTTTGATTAGGTGAGTGTTGCGTTATACACGATTAATCCTTCATGGTAGATGGTGGCGTTTTAACGCCATATAGGTTTTGTATTAACCAAGCTACCTCAAATTTTACCCTAGATAGTGCCACTTTAAAACCTTAAGAAATTCTTAAGAATTCTAGTAAGTAAATGTTAAGATTTACCCTTTAGAATGTAAATTAATTCAAACTAACTCTGCTATAGTAAAGAAAGGAGTGTGAAAAAAATGACAAAACTATTTTCTGTATTGGTAGTAGATGATGAAAAAGAAATTCGCGATGCGATCGAAATATATTTGAAATATGAAGGCATTAAAGTCATTCAAGCTTGTGATGGTATTGAGGCTATAGAAAAGCTGGATGAGCAGCCGATTCATCTGATTATCCTAGATGTGATGATGCCAAGAATGGATGGGATTGCGGCAACTTTTAAAATTCGTGAACAAAAGAATATCCCGATTATTATTTTAAGTGCCAAAAGCGAAGATACCGATAAAGTATTGGGGCTTCAAGTTGGTGCAGATGATTATGTCACAAAGCCTTTTAATCCGCTTGAGTTAATAGCTCGCGTTAAATCGCAGCTCCGTAGGTATGTGACACTTGGGACGTATGAAGACAGCAATAAGGTCATCGATTTAAACGGACTGACTCTGGATCCGGAAGCGAGGGTTGTAGAGGTCAATGGAGAGGCAGTAAAGTTGACGCCGATTGAATATAGAATTGTTGAGCTACTGATGAATCATCCCGGACGGGTTTTCTCGATTCAAGACATTTATGAACGTGTTTGGAAAGAACCAGGCTATAATGCGGAAAATACAGTTGCCGTACATATTCGAAAAATCCGTGAAAAAATTGAAATTGATCCGAAAAATCCAAGATATTTAAAGGTGGTATGGGGAATTGGGTATAAGATGGAGAAATAGTTATCCATTAATTATATGGGTGGTACTATTTGTGATTGGTTTAAAAGGGGTATTTTTTATTGCTGATCAAGGAAGACAGTATATAAACAAGGATTATTATGAAACGGGTTTTTTTGAAGATCATTTCAGTCAGTTTGTCGATACTCTTAACTTACTAGAATTAAATGACGTAACAGCAGATGATGTAAAAAGGGATCTTGTTGTGGCACCTGAGGAAATTGAAGAACATCGTTATCAGTATGGGGGCCTGTCTGAGCAGATTCAAACAATTAAAAATCAATACGAGAGTCGGATTTCTGATGCGAATGTTGTAGGAAATAAGGAATCAGCTGAAGCCTACACAAAAGAACGTGATAGAAAAATAGCAGACATAACGAAAAACTTTAATAGTGATGAATATGTAGAAGCTAAGATTCGCAAGGAAAAAGAGCAACAGGTAGATCGTTACTTCAAAGAGCGCGAACTGAATTATCGTAATGTATTAAATAAGGATAAAGATGTGTTCCGGTACTACCTTAAAGATACTTCAACTGGTAAAGTGTTCACAAATGTGAATATGGATGGAAACGACAATATCAATGAGATTTTTACGAATAAAAGTATGCGGTATGTACGGACATTTCCTTCCAATAAATATGATTATTTAACACCAGGAAGTTATGATTCAGAATTAGAATTATTATCTGATATTCCAAGAATAGGAGCCGATAAACAGTTTGAGGGGAAAATAGCTGTTTCGAAATCTATTCCAGCAACAAATCCAGTGATTCAAGATTACAAAGACTTTCAGATTGATAAAGCTTATTTTTATATAGTTCTTGGGCTTACTGTTCTATCTATCTTTTTATGCCTCTATTTTTATAAAAAAATAAGGCCGTTTCAGCGGATGACAGGAGCTATGTGGCTAAATTATTATGAGCGGGTTCCAGTAGATCTCAGGGTGGTTATTTTCGGAATTACTATGACGTTTGCTTTACCAACTTTGGCCTTCAATATGAAACCTGGCAGTTATGGCAATTTAGGCTCTTATGGGTATGGGTATGATAATAGCATCGATTGGGTAATCGATGTACTTGGGCTTTATACCATTACAATATGTATGATTGTGTTGGTTATGCTCCAGGCAGTTGAACTAATCAATACCTATAAAAAAGGTAGCAATCATCTAAAAGCTGAATGGGAACGATCCCTCCTATCTCGTTTGTTTAGAGCATTGCAGCAGTCATTTCTCTATAAAAGTGTCGGGGTCCGGATTATGATTATCCTATTCATTATTTTCACCTGTGGTTTTGCATTTGCTGCCGTTGTTTGGGAACCTTCGCTTATTGTCGGTTATATCCTAGGTTTATTACTTGTAGGACTGCCGACCGTATTGTATATATTTAATCGTATCGGTTATTTTAATAGGATCATTAAGCATACGAATGAGCTTGTAAATGGAAATATGAACGGTGAGATACAGGTGAAAGGGAAATCTGTACTAGCTGGCTTAGCTCGAGATATTAACACGATGAAACAAGGGGTTAAATCTTCAAAGACTGAACAGGCCAAAAGTGAACGGCTAAAAACAGAATTAATTACGAATGTTAGTCATGATTTACGTACACCGCTTACGTCGATTATTACTTATTCTGAGTTGTTGAGGAATCCGAATCTAACGGACGAAGATCGGAATGCTTATATTGAAATCGTCAATCGGAAATCCAAGCGGTTGCAAGGATTGATTGAAGATCTTTTCGAAGCTTCAAAAATGGCAAGTGGCAGTATTAATCTAAATAAGGAACAGGCTGATATCGTTCAGCTTCTTCAGCAAGCGCTTGCCGAACATGATGAAGCCATAAAGAATTCAAAGCTACAATTTCGTGTGAATTGCCCAGATCATCCTGTATATGCCGTTGTTGATGGCCAGAAGATATGGCGGGTGTTTGACAATCTGATTGGTAACACTTTGAAGTATTCAATGGAACATACAAGAGTTTATATTTCCGTTGGAAAAATGAATAATCAAGCCGTGATTACGTTTAAAAATGTGACAAAGTATGAGCTTGGCGACAGTGTCGATGAAATGTTTGAACGATTTAAAAGAGGCGATATGTCGCGTCATACAGAGGGATCAGGACTAGGGCTCGCCATTGCCAAGTCCATTATGGATATGCATGGCGGTGATTTAGATCTTGAAATTGATGGAGATTTATTTAAGGTTACTGTGAAAATAAATACGATGTAATCTAAACAGAAGAGATTGTCTAAAAAAGAGTCTGACCTCACACTCTATACACCGTTTATTGTGTCATGTTCACGTCTTAAACGGTATGAGACAACCTCTTTTATTTTTTCTTCAAATATCCTTGCAGCGATTAATAACAACTTCATAAGTGTTCAGATAGGGGGAACATCCTTTATTTGTGAATAGGCTGATAGAGTACTTGAAACGGCTGATAAAATTGCACGCTAAATAAATACAGCCCAAAGCAGGATAATCTGTTTTGGGCTGTATAACATAAATCGATTCGAATTAGATAACACCTTGTGCAATCATATTGTCCGCAACTTTAATAAAGCCAGCGATGTTTGATCCAAGGACTAAGTTTCCAGGTTCACCGAATTCTTCCGATGCTTTTAAGCTATTTTCATAAATGTTTTTCATAATCGTTTGCAGTTTTGCATCGACTTCTTCAAATGTCCAAGAAACTCGTGAACTATTCTGTGCCATTTCTAAAGAGGAAACAGCTACTCCACCAGCGTTCGCAGCTTTTGCTGGAGCAAAGAGAACTTCTTTAGTGTGGAAAAGGTCGATTGCTTCTAATGTAGAAGGCATATTTGCTCCTTCTCCAATTGCTTTTACTTGATTTGAAATAAGAATTTCTGCGTCAAATTCATCCAATTCGTTTTGCGTAGCACATGGTAGGGCGATGTCACAAGGTACAGTCCAGATGCCTTTGCTACCTTCAAAGTACATCGCATGCGGATGAACATCTGTGTAGTCGCTAAGTCGTTTTCTTTCGACTTCTTTCAATTGTTTTACAGTAGCTAAATCGATGCCTTTTTCATCGTAAATATATCCATTTGAATCACTGCATGCAACAACTTTCGCTCCAAGCGCAATGGCTTTTTCAATGGCGTAAATTGATACATTACCTGATCCTGAGACTACAACTGTACTGCCTTCAAAGCTCAATCCTTTGCTCTGTAGCATTTCTTGTACGAAATAAACGACACCATATCCAGTTGCCTCTGTTCTGGCAAGACTTCCTCCATAGCCAATTCCTTTGCCGGTAAGTACTCCAGCTTCATAATTGCCTCGAATGCGTTTGTATTGACCGAATAAGTAACCAATTTCTCTTGCCCCAACGCCGATGTCCCCAGCTGGAACATCAATATCAGGACCGATGTGACGATAAAGCTCTGTCATGAAGCTTTGTGTAAAACGCATAACTTCAAGATCTGACTTTCCTTTTGGATCAAAGTCAGAGCCGCCTTTGCCGCCACCAATTGCCTGACCTGTTAATGAATTTTTAAGAATTTGTTCAAAGCCAAGGAATTTAATAATGCTTGCGTTCACAGTCGGGTGAAACCTAAGTCCGCCTTTGTATGGACCGATTGCACTATTAAATTGAACGCGGAAGCCGCGATTTACTTGAACTTTTCCTTTATCATCAACCCACGGTACTCTAAAGGTAATCATTCGCTCAGGCTCTGCAAGCCTTTCAAGTATGTTGTGTTCCATATATTGAGGATATTTTGCGAATACTGTAGTAAGAGAGAGGAAGATTTCTTTAACGGCTTGATGAAATTCAGATTCATATGGATTACGTTTTTTAACTAGCTCAAATACGCTGTTTACATATTCTTCAGCTGCTTGTAATTGACCGTGTAATGGTTCTTGAACCACCATGATGTATCACTCCTTAAATAATTTACTTTTGCTTTGAATATAGTTTATCTCTTACGGTTAACCTTAACAATCTGAATAATAGATAAAAATCATGCCTTTTTGAGATGAAAGATGGTTTACATTATGAAACTAGGGCAAATTCAAGATTTTATTTTAATCAAGCACAATTCATAATGCGGCTTATATAGCTGAAATAGCAATGGCGGAAATCGAAATAGTCTTTCTTGGTCCTTTGTCACATGATGAGAAGAAGGGTTAGGGCGAAGTGTTATTTGACAATGGAATTATAGCTCTCCTGCCAATTACACATTCACTTACGAATCGATCTTCTATTTGATGGAGGGAGTTACAGGGAGAAGGCTACATTTTGTTTCCTGAGGGCGTGTCTTACGTGAGATCTTTATTAAGGCATGCGGGTCAATTGGGTTTACACCACGGGTTGTTTTTGAAGTGTAAGATATTGTGCCGCTTTATGGGGAGCTAGCTGCAGGATTTGGGATTACTTTAATACCTGAAGTTACCTTAATGGATAGCCTTCCGCACGATGCAGTCAAGGTCCCAATCGTTGAACCTGTAGTAAGGAGAAATGTTGGAATTATTATTTCAAAGGAACGTCGGTTCTTACCTACTGAACAGTTATTTTATGATTTTACAGTAGATTTCTTTGCAAACCTAATGGATATGGAAAATGAATTAGTAAGAAAAGACCCGTATTGATCTGACCCAATAAAGTTAGACAAATATTTTAGGCAACTTTTAAGATCCGAGTTCGGTATTCTACCGGGCTCAGGTCTTTTAATTTTGCCTTCATTCTTTTGTGATTGTAGTACTCAATGTACTCTTTTAATTCTCTTTCAAAATGAGCCATACTTTCAAATTCTTGCAGGTACAGCAATTCAGACTTTAATAAGCCGAAGAAATTCTCGATAACGGCATTATCTAAGCAGTTACCCTTACGAGACATGCTTTGTGTAATTCGGTGCTCTTGTAATGTTTTCTGATACTTCTTCATTTGATAATGCCAGCCTTGATCGGAATGAAGAATGACTTTGTCTTCCGGTTTAAGACGTTTTATTGCTTCATCTAACATATTGCCCACGAGTTGATAGACAGGGCGGCTCATGACTTTGTACGCAATAATTTCGCCATTACATAAATCGAGGACAGGCGACAGATAACGTTTTTCCCCGAAAAGATGGAATTCGGTCACATCTGTTACCCATTTTTGATTCATTTTATCTGCGTTAAAATCACGTTGTAATACGTTCGGCGCGATTTTACCCACGTTCCCTTTGTAAGAACGATACTTCTTCATACGGACCATGCATTTTAAGCCAAGCTCATTCATTAAACGATTGATGGTCTTCGGATCATGAATAAAACCATATTTCTTTAGCTCTTTTGTGATGCGACGATACCCATAGCGACCTTTATGTTCATGATAAATCTTCTTAATTGCCTCTTTTATATCGGCGTATTTGTCCACTCGGTCTAATCGTTTCTCCCAATAATAATAAGTGCTGCGTGGAATGTCTGCGACTTCAACTAGATCCACAACGCCATACGGATCCTTTAGTTCAAAAATTACTTGCGCTTTGATTTGGTTTGTAATTTTTCCTGCATTTGAACTAAAGTATTCAACTTTTTTAAGTAAGCATTCTCCACTTCTAAACGCTCGATTTTCGCTTGTAACGCTTCTACTGAGCCCTCAGCTGGTGTCGTTTTAATTGTTTTCTTCTTCATAGATGGACGCCCCTTTTTCTTTGGTTCTAGCGCGTCCAATCCCTTTGTTTTCAGCAACTGATCCCATTGATAAATGGTACTGGGAGCAGAAATATTAAATGTGCTTGCCGTTTCTCGAAAAGACGCGCCCGTTTCGTTCATAAAATTGAGTACGTCTAGTTTAAACTGACTGGAGTAACTTGTATAGCCCTTCTGAAAACCTTCTGCCCCTTGCGCTTCAAATAATTTAACCCAAGTAATGACTAGTGATTTCACTGTACCAATGCTTTCTGCAATGGTTTTATAGCCTTCCTTTCCAGTTAAATAACGTTCTACCGCTTTTAACTTATCCTCTACTGTATATTTAGACATAAAAACACCCCGTAAATGTTAGTTTGGTGTCTAACATTTACGGGGCAGTTCATATTTGGGTCTTTTCTATTAAAGTTCATATTAATATATTTAGATTATAAATTTGGTAGCGTTGTCAAGAAAAATAATTATTTACATTTTCTGAATATTATAATATTATAATATTATATTGATATACAATATTAGGGAGATTTTAGTCGTTTGAAACATAGATATAAACAACAGGAATTATATTTTCTTACTATGTTAAATGGGATTGAAGTGACCGTATATAAAATGAATGTTTTCGTTCTATTGTTCATGTTATTCAACAAGGTACACTGGTATGATACGTTTACTACTCACTCACAAAATAAACGAGCTAATTATTTATCTTATACCAACTAGAATATAAGCAAAACGGGAGAGTGAACAAGATGAAATGGAATTGGGTTGAACATGTAAGTAAGGCTTCGGCGGGAATAGCTAATGCGGTATTGGTGACACTTGGGATCGGGCTCTTGTTTGAATCATTTGGTGGGCTACTCGGCTGGGAAGCATTTGTTACGATAGGAGGAGCAACGAAAATGTTACTTGCTCCTGCACTTGGTGCTGGAATTGCCTATCAGCTAGGCGGTAATACACTGGTCATCTTTAGTGCAATGGCCTGTAGCACGATTGGCGGGGCGGCCATTCATCAAACGGCTGAAGGGGCGTTTACCATTGTCACAGGTCAGCCAATCAGTGCCGTATTAGCCGCGGTTGTTGCAACAATTGTAGGCAAATGGGTTATTGGACGTACGAAACTCGATATGGTAGCCATTCCATTTGCAGCCATTCTTGTTGGTGGTGTTTCAGGTGTCGGTCTAGCGGCAGTTACGACACCACTAATACAAAAATTGAGCGTAGCCATTACAGCATCGGTTCAAGGGTCACCGCTTATTGCTCCGATGGTCATATCTTTAGTGTTTAGTATGCTTTTAATGTCACCGGCATCATCTGCAGCCATTGCAATGGCATTGCAGTTAGATCCTGTTTCAAGTGCGGCTGCTTTAATTGGCTGTACCATTCAGTTTGTAGGATTTACGGTTATGTCGATGAAACAAAATGATTTGGGTGGCTTTTTGGCGCAATCATTAATCACACCAAAGGTTCAGTTCCCAAATATCGTAAAAAACCCACTGCTTATTATTCCACCGTTTGTGGCAGCGATCATTTGTGCACCCGTTGCAACACTAGGGTTTGACTTTCAAGTCTCCTATGAGATTGCTGGATTAGGATTGAATTCATTGATCGCACCAATCAATATCGTATCAACACAAGGAGTAAGTGCCTTTTTAATTTACATGGCAACAGGTGTTGTCTTGCCCATTGCAATAACTCTTGGTTTATATAAAGCAGTTAAAATAGTTGGCTGGGTAAAAGTTGGCGACTTGAAAATGGAAATTCAGTAAAAGACTATCCCATTGTGAATAGATGTGTGACTTACAAATATAATGATATGAAGAAAAGAGAGTGTTTCAAGGGCTTTCCCTAATGAGACATTCTCTCTTTTTTTTCAAAAAAGATATCTGGTAATGCCAATAAAATGCTTAAACCACTTTGCATTTTTCCTGCTATGCATGAGATGATAGAAAGAAGCGTGAAAATTATTTTAAAGGATGTTACAAATGAATATAAAAATTAAAAACAACTTCATCAATAAGATAGCTAAAGGATATCCGTTAATTGAAAAAGATGCTGTGATAAACAGCCAAGACCTCAAAGAAGAGGGAAAGATCATCAGAGTAACAGATGAGAAAGGGCAATTTCTAGGTAAAGGATATTATGGCATTCAAAACAAAGGAATTGGCTGGATTCTTACGCATAGTGAATCGGAAGATGTGAACCAGTCCTTTTTTGATAAAAAGCTGCAAAAGGCGATTGCGTTAAGAAAATCGTTTTTTGAAGATCCTAATACGACCGCTTTTCGAATTTTTAATGGCGAAGGCGACGGCATTGGCGGCTTAATCATTGACTATTATGATGGTCATTTTGTGTTGAGTTGGTATAGTGCGGGAATTTACTCATTTAAAGAGCTTGTGCTAAAAGCCCTGCTTAATAGTGTTGTGGTTAAATCAGTGTATCAAAAGAAGCGCTTCGATACGAAGGGGCAGTATATGGACGAAGATGATTTCGTCATGGGAGAAGCGCCTGAATTTCCGCTGATTGTTAAAGAGAACGGTGTGAATTTCGCTGTGTATTTAAATGATGGAGCTATGGTTGGTGTATTCCTTGATCAAAGGGAAGTCAGAAAAACCATTCGCGATACATATGCAAAAGGGAAAACAGTGCTGAATATGTTTTCTTATACAGGAGCTTTTTCTGTTTTTGCAGCAGTGGGTGGAGCGATTAAAACAACAAGTGTTGACCTTGCTAATCGTAGCCTGCCAAAAACGAGTGAGCAATTTAGCATTAATGGTATTAACCCTGAAGAACAGAATATTGTTGTGATGGATGTGTTCAATTATTTTAAATATGCAATCAAGAAGAACTTAATGTATGATATGGTGATCCTTGACCCACCAAGCTTTGCTAAATCAAAGAAATTTACCTTTAGTGCAGCAAAGGATTACAAGAATCTACTAAAGGATACAATCGCAATCACAGAGGATGAGGGAGTAATAGTCGCCTCTACCAACAGTAGCTCCTTTGATATGAAAAAATTCAAAAGTTTCATCGACGCAGCATTTAAAGAAAGTGGATTTACATATAAAATAGAAGAGCAATTTTCGTTACCAGATGATTATAATACGATTAAGGAATTCAAAGAAGGAAATTATTTGAAGGTTGTTTTCATTAGAAAACTGAAGTGATAACTCGTAACGAAAGAGTTAGACTCCTACAATATATGGTTTATAATACAAGTAAATGACAGACTAAACGGTGTATAGAGTGTGAGGTCGGGCTCTTCCTTTAGGACAACTTTGTTTCACGTGGAACACTTTTCACCATAATATGTAGCGTTCGAAATTCATTAAGAAACAAAGAGGATGTCTCGAAGGATATTGACCCTTCGAGACATCCTCTTTTCATACATTATACGGTTTCACTTCTTGAAAAAGACTTCTTCAACCAATTCTTCCCTTCAACAAGTCGTGTGACCATCATGGCACATACAGTGTTGCCTGTAGAGTTCAAGAGGGTCGCAGGAGCATCAATAATCGTACTAATTACGGCGATAATCGGCAGAACACTTGGTGGAAAGCCAAAAATGCTAAGGATCAGCATTTCGCCAATCATGCCACCTCCAGGGATTGCACCCATTACTGCTCCGACTAAGAAAGAGACAGCAAGAATACTTAAAATGCTTGAAGGGCTTGTCATGTCTTTGCCAAACAAAGTAAATAAGAAGACGATTTTCAATACACCGCCAAATACAGAGCCGTCCTTGTGCATGTTTGCGCCAAGTGGGATCACTGTTTCGGCGATATCCTTTGGTACACCCATCTTGCGGGTAGATTCAAGATTTGCTGGAATGCTGGCAGCACTTGAACAGGTAGCGATGGCTGTGATGGATGGTGTAAATGCATTTCTCCAGAAAGTCTTAACACCTTCACTGCGCCCCGCAAAATAAGCATATAACGTGAAGAATCCGAAATAGTACACAAGAGTTAATACGAGATAAAGAACAAATCCTCTGGCATACCCTTCAAGAATCTGTGGTCCAAGCTGACCGATCACTGCTGCAAAATAGGCGCCAAGTCCAATGGGAGCATAATACATGATGATCTTGACCATTTTCATCATTACTGCTGCTCCGCCTGTTAGAAATGCAGCAACTGGCTTGGCCACTTCACCTGCCAATGCTGTAGCAAGACCGAAAAGAACAGAGAAAACAATGAGTTGAAGCATATTGCTTCGTGATAACAGTAAAGAAAAGTCAGAAACAGTAAAGGTATTTACAAGCTGGCTAAGTGCAGATATATCTTCTAATGAAGTTTCTGGTTTTTCTGCTTGCGCCATTAAATTTTTAATAGCAGAAGTATCTGTGCCTTCTAATGGATTTATAATACTTGTTCCCAAAAAGGCCAGAAGAGCAGAAATGATTGCTGTCCCAAGGAAGACAATGAAAATACTCCCCATAATCTTACCAAGGCGTTGCATACCGCCCATATTCGCGATGGCCGCTGCTATGCTAAAGAATACGAGAGGAACAATCATCATAAACATTAGATTAAGAAACAAATCACCTAATGGTTGTACAACAGATGTCTTTGTTCCAAATACAACTCCAGCGATACCACCAATTATGATGGCAATAAGTAACGTCAGAGATGATTTATAATTAGAAAAAAAGTTTTTCAAAACATCCAATCCTTCTTTCATGAAAGGTGATAAAGATACATAGAGTTTATTATCATATGTAAATTCCATTTTTACAATCTATTTTCGAAGTGTTGTAGTAAGTTATTTCCAGTTTTTTTTAATAAAAACATCCATGAGAATCCGCTCCCAACTTAGCGATGAAAAAGGTTCAGATTCTCAAATTGTATCACCTAATGAAGGTGGCGGCGTGGAGCTGGCTTTTTAGAAGGCCACGCCCCTTTTCCTCAGAATGGGAGGGTTTTGATGGCTTATTTAACGATTGAGCAAGGAATTGACATCTATTATGAAGAAAAAGGGACAGGAAGACCGGTGATTTTCCTGCATGGTGTATGGATGAGCAGTCGCTTTTTTGAAAAGCAGCAGTTATTTTTTGCAGAGAATTACCGCTCGATCCTTCTGGATTTTCGAAGTCATGGACGCTCTTCACATATTCACCATGGAAATACAGTAGCAACGTATGCAAAGGATTTGCATACATTTATTGAAAAATTGAATTTAAAGGATGTTGTGCTTGTTGGTTGGTCGATGGGTGCTTTCGTCGTATGGGATTATATGAAGCAGTTTGGGTCAGAAAATATTCATTCAACGATCATAGTCGATGAGCTGGCTTCAGACTTTAAATGGCCCGGCTTTGACATTGGAGCTTTCGATATTGCAACATTAAGTGCCTTCATGACGGAAATCCAGACGAATCGTTCTCAGTTTTTGGCAGGATTTCTAACTTCCATGTTTAAAGCTGAATTGAAACCGGATGAAGCAGCCTGGATGCTTGAAGAAGTAACAAAGATGCCTGAATCTATTGCGAGTGCCATTTTATTTGATCAGTCGATTGTGGATTATCGTGAGTTTCTACCAAGTATCAAGGTACCTACTCTGCTTTGCTTCGGCCGAGAAGAAAAAGTTATTCCTGTTGCAGCTGGTGAACATCTGAAGGACAATATATCAGGTTCACAACTTGAAATCTTTGAAAATAGCTGCCATTGTCCATTTCTTGAAGAAACAGACAGGTTTAACGAGGTAGTTGATCAGTTTATACAAACTGTATAGCTGTTAAAAAGCATGGTCATCTTGCCATGCTTTTTTATGTCGAATCCATTTATTAGTGAATCCTTTTACCAGAATCTTCGTAATAAAGATAGAAGGGGATAATAATGATTAAATATGAGTACAAAACAATTAAACTTGAATGTAGAGGATCTTTTAAAGCTAATTTAGAAAATGATGCAGTATTAAATGAATTAGGTGGAGAGAGGGAAGCTGATTTCGCCTTTTACTCAGGAAATATCCGGTACTACTTTACCTTCATGAGAGAACGATCTAACGAATAGAAATCAGATAGAGAAGGGATAGACATGTTTAAGATTGAACCAAAATGTTCGAAATGTGGAAAAGGGATTAAAGGTAATGAAGAAGTCTATATTCAAATGAAATACCCTGCAAGGAAAGGGTTTACTGAAATCAAAGCCTATTTACAAAATGAGGGTCAGTTTATTTGTGAAAAATGTATGGAGAAGTAGTATCATGATCATGATGATTTGTTGAAATATCAGCACTAGATGAAAAATACAAATCCAAAATGTACAGGTTCTAGTTTATTTCTTTTGTTATTAATTAACTAGCCATTTGATTTTCATGAAAATAGCGATACTATTAAGGAAACTAGGTTTTGGAGAGATGTCAATGGAAATACGCACAACGACCACGTATGAGATTATTGAGGTCTGTTTATTGGCAGGGAAAATTATGCTTCGCAGTGGTGCCGAAACGTATCGGGTTGAGGATACGATGACTCGGATTGCTGCTTCTTATGGAATTAGCTCTAGTCATTCGTTTGTGACACCTACAGGCATTATATTTTCAATGGATGGAAATGATCCGACGAAGTTGATCCGAATTTCAGATCGCTCCACGGACCTTCATAAGGTAACGATTGTGAATAGTGTTTCCCGGCAAATAAGTAATGGTGAATTAACAGCGAAAGAAGCACTGGTAAAGTTAAAGGAAATTGAGAGCTCAAATTTTGCTTTTCCGATATGGCTTCAGATTTTTGCTGCATTTATTGCAAGCGGCTGTTTTATGATCATGTATCAGGGTCTGTGGACGGACTTCTTGGTAGCATGCTTTGCTGGAGGTCTTGGCTTTTCAGCTCTTGTTTATCTACACAAACTGTTGGAGATTAAATTTTTTGCTGAGTTTATTGCATCCTTAATCATTGGTACCTTTGCGTTTATCGCTGTTTCGTATAACTGGGGTACATATGTAGATAAAATCATTATTGGAGCAGTTATGCCACTTGTACCTGGTCTCCTCATTACAAATGCAGTGAGGGATTTGATTACTGGTCATCTAGTATCAGGAATTGCTAAAGGAGCCGAAGCATTTTTGACCGCGTCAGCCATAGGGTCAGGGATTGCGGTTGCCTTAATATTTTTGTAATAGAGGTTGTTCAAAAAGTCCGGTAAAAAAGCTTGCCAATTGCTTCAAAGCTCTGTCTCTCCGGTCCTCGAGACGGTTGCTCCTCGAACTTCTCGGCTCTTTTTATCCTCCTTTTTGAACACGCACTAATAATGCGAGGGAGACGTAAATGATTACACAGTTTATTACTAGTTTTATTGCGTCAGCAGCGTTTGGGGTTATTTTTAACGCCCCAAAAGAATCTTTAGTGAAATGCGGCTTTATCGGAATGGCAGGATGGTCTGTCTATTATGTTCTTTATTCCCGGGATGTTAGTAGTATTGTAGCTACTCTCGTGGCATCATTAGTTGTGGCTATTATTAGTCAGTTCTTTGCAAAATTGTACAAAATGCCGGTTATAATATTTAGTGTGGCAGGGATTATTCCGCTTGTTCCAGGCGGGTTATCTTATGACGCCATGCGCCATTTTGTTGAAAATGATTATAATATGGCCATTCAACTGGCAGCCAAGGTAATCATGCTTTCGGGAGCCATTGCGATGGGCTTACTGTTTTCAGAAGTAATCAATCAGTTATACCAAAAGGTTATAAGGCGAAGGAAAGTAACAGGCACTTTGGAGAAGGATTAAAATTCTTTATTTATAAATAAATACCTTTTATATGGAAAACGACTGAATTTGTTTCGGTCTTTTTTTTGTTTTAAAACAATTTTTTTAAAATCTTGCAGGGTATTTACATAATTGTACGTCTAAATAGATAGAGAGAAAAGAGGTGATGCAGGTGGAGAAGGATGAACAGCTTGTGAAGCAAATCATAGCTGGAGAAAAGGATCAATTTCGTGAGCTAATAACACGTTTTCAAACTAGGGTATTTGCGGTTGCATATAAAGTAAGTAAGAATACAAAAGATGCCGAGGATATCACCCAGGAAGTATTTCTTCAGCTGTATCGCTCTCTTTCTCAGTTCAAAGGTGATTCTAGTCTTTCTACATGGATCTACAAGATTGCGATGAGTAAGACTCTTGATTATCGGCGCAAGCAGATTAGACAAGTAGCCTGTGAAGGGGAGGGAAATCTTTATGATATTCCTTTTGGGGCTACACCGGAAGATCTCCTTCTTGATAAAGAAGATAAAGAACTTGCACGTGCTTATATGGAAAAACTCCCAGATACATATAAGGAAGTTGTCCATCTGTATTATTTTCAACAGCAGTCTTATCGTGAAATAGCCTCTACATTAAATGTTGCGGTCAAAACCGTAGAATCTAGACTATATCGAGCCAAGCTTATTATGAAGAAACAGGGGAAGGGAGAGGAACTTTGATGAAGCACATCACTGATGAACAACTGATCGCATATATACAAAACGAACTCTCCGGCAAAGAAATAGAAAATCTAGAAAATCATTTAATCGATTGTAGTCAGTGTCAGGAAGAGTTTTTCATACTTGAAGAATTAACTAAGGAATGGAATGAGCCATCTCTTCAGCTATCCGTTGATGTAACGCTTGAGGTTATGGGTGTGATTGAGAAAACGGAAAAGCAAAAATCTGCACGGAAAAACAAACGCAGTACCTATCTACACTTTATCCTTGCAGCAGCGGCGACCATCCTATTTTCTCAACTGAAGATTGTCGATTATATCATTGATACTTCTGATCATGTAGTAGGGATTTCGTCAGTAACAGTAGAGCAAGCCAATCATTCTTTAGAAAAGGGAATAAGTTCTCTTAATAAAATCAATTTGGAAATACAATCGAAAAGCGGAGGAGAAAATAAATGAAACAGCCAAAGAAATGGATATATATCCTATCATTCTTACCGGGACTTGGGCAATTTTATCTAGGCTTGATGAATAGAGGCCTGCAATTAATGTTGTTATTTTTCGGGGGAGTGTTCATTACCGCCCAATCATTCGGGAGTCTTGCCATATTCCTGCCAGTGCTTGTTTTTTATGCATACTATGATGCCTTAAATCATTATCGGATGATTATTGAAACTGGAGAAAGAAAAGATGAAATGCTACTGCAATGGGATGTTCTCCAAGGCAAGAAGAATATAGTTGGGTGGATTCTAATAGTAGTTGGTCTGATTAGTTTTATGCAAATGTTCATGAACTGGCTACCGAGTGAAATCAGTCAATATATTCCTTATAATTTCCTGCAACAAGTCATCTTAGCCTCCATTTTAGTTGGATTCGGATTTAAACTTCTTCGTGGTAGGAAAGAGGAAGCGCAATGAGGAATTGGAAGATTGGTTCGATTACAGCAGGTGCTCTTTTAATCGTCATTGGGTTTCTATGGCTCCTGCAATCCTTCTTATCCATTCCGTTTGCAAAAATACTAGTTTACTCATGGCCGATCATTTGTATTTTTCTTGGTGTGGAAATTCTCGTTCTTCATTTTTTTAGAAAAGATCAAAAGCTAGGTATCCATTGGCTTAGTATTATTTTATTAATGCTAATTGGCGGGGCATCCTTAGTCTTCAGTTTTGGAAAAGCAGCCATGGATGAACTAGGGTTCAGCTTCCAAGCTTCATCCTACAAAATGCAAGAAGAGCTTGCGTCATCATCGACGATTCAGGAAGTGATCATTTCGTTACCGAACGAAGATGTATTTATAACAGGAACAGATGAACAGAAAGTGACGATAGAAGGAAAATTGAATGCAAATGTAAAAAGTGATAAACAGCTAAAGAATAAAGTCAGCGAGCAGTTTTCACTGAAACAAATTGGAGATAAAGTGTATCTTGACTTGTTAGATTCTGAGTTTGAACTAAATGATCTGACAAGAATAACAGGGAGGCTGCATATATCCGTACCAAAGCAGGCGGTGGTGAAAGTAAATGTAGGCAAGGGCTCTATCGGGCTTGATAATATCCAGGCACCAGCAAAACTGCAAACGTCTAATGGAGATATCACTGCGAATGCTTATACCGGTGCGTTGTTTGCACAGACTCGTGGGGGAGATGTGATGCTGACAGATAGTGTTCTTACAGGAAGTTCAATCATTGAATCAGCTGGTGGAGATATTGTTTGGGATATTTCACAAGAGCAGCCAATTACACTGGATGCCTCCACAAATTATGGGGAAATCAAAGGAAATATTGACTGGGAAATTTCTACTCTAGCAAACGAATCGGAAGAAAAAAGACAAGGAACGGCGAAGCTTGGCAGTGGAATTCATTCTATAATGCTGGCAGCAGAAAATGGGAATGTCATTGTCACGAAAAATTAAAGGTTGACTGTGAAGGGGTGAGAAACCTCTTCTTTTTTTATCCCACATAACGGGCAGTAAGACCCCCACCTCAAGGCTAAGAGGAATCGAAGAAGCGTAGTTGGGAGATAACTGCCTGTAAATGGCCGATTGGTGAGATACAGTGAAACTTACCTTTGCTACGCGGAGGTATTAGCGACACTAGAGCGGGACTAACAAACAGTGGGGAAGAAGAAAACCCCCACTGATTGAGGTTTACTTTACCCTAGATTTGCAGGCAGTACTACTAGTTTGATGGTGTAAATTTGACTTTATATAAATGTGAATGAGATCCCTTTTTCTTTGGAAGGCTAACTTGGAGAAATAGTAGTCATTCGTTAGGGAAGAGAGGTTTATGAAAGGGAATGAAAAGTTATTTAATCATTGCATGGAATATGATCGACCCATTATATTATCATCTATCAAATTTGACTTGCATTCATAACGGAAAAGCAGAGAAAAATTTTTTACGTGTCAAGCTCACTCGTTACAAAGGTAGAATGGTTGTACTTTCTGACGGGACACAGATCAACAAAAACGATACATTAGTCAAAATTCATCTGCATAATGCCGTTCTCTTAAAAGAATTAGGACAAACGAAAAGTAATCTTTACAGAGGCCGGTTCATTGTTCAGGCTGTCAGAAAATCTTTACCCGACTTGGTGTCTTATATTCAAAAACATCATCAAGTGGATCAAATCAAAGGCATCATCGGTATTACTTCGTTGGACAAAGGTGTGAATCGTCTTGGCTTTGAAGTGGTACCTATTGCTAACCCACTTTATAAATGGTTTAAATGGGCCAGTTTTTTACCAATTTGTATCTTATCAGGCACCGATGTATCTATAAAAAAACAATCAGGGCCAAGTTATTTATTTATGTCTAAAGTATGTTTAAATAGTAGGTATAAAGTACAATAGGTCCCTAAAGGGTCTGATATCTCTCTTAAGTTTATCAATAAAAGATATATAGGAGAGTGTATCTGACCCTACCTTAGTCTTTTTGCTAAGAGAAATTGGCGAATGGACGGGTGAAAAATTTAAGATTAATTGAACAGTCCCGACTATCTAATGTCAAATTATTTTTAAGATCCCCGAATGCTTCAAATCGTCTTTTCGGTTTGGAACATTGTATATTACCCCAGCTTTACTCCTCCTATCATCTTTAGGTGCGTTGTTGCCATGTAAATCCTATGCTTGATTTATATACTCTCTCCTTGTGAATATTTATAAGCATGTACTTTATATAAAGTTTGGATTATAATTGTGATTAATTATTTGATTATTCTAATAATTATGAATAAGAATAATCATAGTTTTATATGATTAGGGGAGGGGTATTAGGACATAGGGTACTGTACGAAGAGCTACATAATTGTTAGGAAAAATTATGTATTAGGAGGAAGGTCCGATGAAAAAATTTAAGTTAGTTAGTTTGTTATTTGTAATAGTGCTAGTATTGGCGGCATGTGGCACGAAAGATGTTGGTAATGCTGGAGAAGGAGATACGCAAGACAAGGATAAGGTTTATAGAGTAGGAATTGATACTACATATCCACCGTTTGAATATGAAGAAAATGGAGACTACACAGGCATCGATATTGATCTCATTAATGCTATTGCTGAAGATCAAAACTTCAAAATTGACTTCAAACCGATGGATTTCGGTGGGATTATTCCTGCGATGCAGGCAGGTCAGCTTGATGTGGCAATTGCCGGAATGAGTATAACGGATGATCGGAAGAAAGTCGTTGATTTCACAGAGCCATATTTCCAAGCCGGTTTGACATTGGTCGTTAAGCAAGGGGAGACGAGTATTAAATCAATTGAAGATCTTGCTGGTAAAAAAGTAGCTGCGAAAAAAGGAACAACGGGAGCTAAATTTGCAACAGAAAAAGCAGAAGAAATAGGCTTTGAATTGGTTCAATTCAATGACAGCCCAGCAATGTTCCAAGATGTGGCGAATGGAAATTCAGATGTGCTAATTGAAGACTATCCTGTTATCGCTTATGCAATTGCTCAAAGTACTCTTGACCTAGAAGTCGTCGGTGATCGTTTAAACGGGGATGAGTACGGGATTGCTGTTTTGAAAGGAAAAAATGACGAATTATTAAAGAAAATGAATAAAGGCTTAGCTAATTTGAAAGCTAGTGGCAAATACGATGAGATTATTAATAAATATCTGAATGAATAGTGGAGGGAATTATAGTTAGTTGGGGCGCGAAACTGCTCGTGCCCTTTTTTGAAAGGAGAGTCTGCTATGGATGTAATTAGGAATGCCTTTCCCTATTTAATGGACGGGCTGAAGGTTACGATATATATTTTTGTAATTGCTCTTATTTTAGGTTTCATTATTGGTTTAATTGTAGCATTGCTACGTTTGGCACCGATAAAGCCGCTGAACTGGATTGCTAAATCTTATATAAATGCCATTCGTGGAACGCCAGTCATCGTACAATTATTCTTTATTTATTTTGGATTGAATACGATCCCATGGATTTCGATGGACAAAACAACTGCGGGGATCGTAACCATCGCTATAAATGCCGGGGCTTATTTTGCTGAAATCATCAGGGCAGGCATTCAGTCCGTTGATAGTGGTCAATCGGAGGCAGCGAGGTCACTCGGGTTAACAAGTACACAAACGATGAGATATATCGTTCTCCCCCAAGCATTTCGTCGGATGTTACCTACATTTACAAACCAATCGATTATTAGTTTAAAGGATACTTCACTTTTGTCGATCATTGGTATAGCCGATTTAACACAGCGTGGACAAATCCAGCAAGCAGCAACCTACGAATCCTTTAAAATTTGGCTAATGGTAGGGGTTATCTATTTCATTATTATTTACGCGTTAACCCTACTGGCCAATTTCCTGGAAAGGAGATTTGAAATACGATGAGCATTATTCAAGTGAAAAATTTAAAGAAATCATTTGGAAATCTTGAAGTTTTGAAAGATATCAGTACGGATATTCAAGAAACTGAAGTGGTTTGTGTAATCGGCCCGTCTGGTTCGGGAAAAAGCACGTTTTTACGTTGCCTAAACCGACTTGAAGATATTACTGATGGAGAGGTCATTGTGAATGGTCATATCATTTCAGATAAATCTGTGAATATCAATAAAGTTCGTGAAGAAGTCGGAATGGTGTTTCAACAGTTTAACTTATTTCCGCATAAAACGGTGCTTGAAAATATCACACTGGCGCCAATGAAGGTTCGGTTAAAGAACAAAGATGCAGCGAAACAAAAGGCGTATGAACTATTGGATAAAGTAGGCTTGAGGGAAAAGGCAGACTGCTATCCAGCCCAGCTTTCTGGCGGACAAAAGCAGCGAGTCGCAATTGCAAGGGCGCTTGCAATGGATCCAAAAATTATGTTATTTGATGAACCAACATCAGCTTTGGATCCAGAGATGGTTGGCGATGTACTTGATGTCATGAAACAACTTGCCAAAGAGGGAATGACAATGGTCGTCGTCACTCATGAGATGGGGTTTGCCCGTGAAGTAGGCGATAGAGTCATGTTCATGGATGGTGGCTATGTGGTGGAAGAAAACGTTCCAGAAGAGCTATTTAGTCATCCTCAGCATATACGGACAAAAGCATTTTTAAGTAAAATTTTATAGATACATGAGGAAAGGGTATCTCATAAGGGTCTGACCTCGCACTCTAAATCAGTATGAAGTGTTTCTTACACGAATTTTGTACTGTATTTAGTTGTTGCGGGATCTGACCCTTTTTTTATTTTGTTGACTTAGTGTAGGATGAGGACTTTTTAGGATAACTTAATTTGTCTGTTGGAAAACGGTGCGATTGCTTTTGTAATTATTTATATATTTAAATAATATGACGAGGAATAGTAAGTTAATATCCGTCCATGGAAGGAGTATTTATTTTGTATTCCTTGTTCCCTTAATATATTTTTGGTATAATGAATTTTGCTTAATGGTCTTATCAATTGAACAAATTGTAGCTATTTACATAGAAACGATGTTATTTTTGAATACGTTTCCACTAATGAAAAATATGTTGCGTATTTGGGCATGATATAAGTTGTAAATGTAGACTTATATATTTAATAAGTAGTCAGACGTTCAACCTTAAAATATTACCTAGTGGAGGCAAAAATGAATTATTTAATCTCAATCTTAGGCTTAATTGTTGTTCTTGGTCTTGCTTGGATTGCAAGTAACAATCGTAAACAAGTGAAAATTAAACCAATAATCCTGATGATCATTATCCAATTAATTTTAACCTATGTATTATTGAACACTAAAATTGGTCTCAATATCATACAAGGAATCGCAACAGGATTCACGACGTTACTCGGCTATGCGAATGAAGGGATTACTTTCGTATTTGGTGGAATTGCAAATGAGGGTGCAGCGCCATTCTTTCTAAATGTTCTCCTGCCAATTGTATTTATTTCTGCATTAATTGGAATTCTACAGCATATTAAAGTTCTTCCTTTCATAATGAAATGGATTGGATGGGCACTTAGTAAAGTGAATGGCATGGGGAAACTAGAATCATACAATGCTGTAGCATCAGCGCTTGTTGGACAATCTGAAGTATTCATTACGTTGAAAAAACAGCTCGGACAATTGCCGGCTCATCGACTTTACACATTATGTGCCTCAGCGATGTCCACGGTCTCAATGTCAATTGTAGGAGCATATATGACAATGATTGATCCCAAATACGTCGTGACGGCGGTCGTTATTAACCTATTTGGTGGCTTCATTATTTCATCCATCATTAATCCGTATACAGTGACGGAAGAAGAAGATATCCTCGTCGTTCAAGAGGAAAAGCAAAGCTTTTTTGAAATGCTGGGTGAATACATTCTTGATGGTTTCAAGGTTGCGGTTATTGTCGCTGCAATGTTAATTGGTTTTGTTGCCTTAATGGCCGTCGTGAATAGCTTGTTTGAGATGGTTTTTGGGATTTCATTCCAATCTATTATCGGCTACGCCTTCTCGCCAATTGCAATTCTAATGGGTGTGCCTGCCTCAGAATCGGTAACAGCTGGTGGCATTATGGCGACTAAATTGGTCACAAACGAATTTGTAGCAATGCTTTCTTTAGGTGATGTAGCATCTAGCTTAAGTGAAAAATCAATCGGCATCATTTCTGTATTCCTTGTTTCTTTTGCGAACTTCTCTTCAATCGGCATCATTTCTGGTGCTGTTAAAGGCCTTCATGAAAAACAAGGAAACGTTGTTGCACGCTTTGGCTTGAAGCTTTTATACGGTGCGACATTAGTCAGTGTATTAACATCAGTAATCGTCAGCTTTATCCTATAATCTCATGTGGTAGAGTGGTCTTATAAGGGTCTGATCTCGAACTCTTTATATAGTATAAAATGTGAAATACACTTTATATTATATATAGTTGTTCCCTGGTCGGATCCTTTTTCTTTTGAGACAACTCCTGAGAACCAGAGTAGAGTATTTTTATCCCGGTTTAACAAATTGTAATATCCACTGATGGAAGTTTCACTGATATTAACAAGGAGTGATGCAGATGAATGATATTAGTAATACAAGGGAATTAGAATTAGCAACGTTCGCTGGTGGTTGTTTTTGGTGTATGGTTTCTCCTTTCGATGAGATAGAGGGAATCCTTCAGGTCGTTTCCGGTTATACAGGAGGACATGAACCAAATCCTACGTATAAACAAGTGAAGTCAGGCACCACTGGACATGTAGAAGCAGTCCAGATTACGTATGATCCTGCTAATATATCCTATACAAAATTATTAGAGCTATATTGGCAGCAGACCGATCCAACAGATGCAGTCGGGCAGTTTTTTGACAGAGGACCAGCATATCGATCTGTCATTTTTTATCATAATGAACATCAAAAGCAAGAGGCTGAGAAGTCTAAAGTGCAATTAACGGAAAGTGGCCGGTTTCAAGAACCGATTGTAACTGCAATCCAGAAGGCTGAGCTTTTCTATAGAGCAGAAGAATATCATCAGGATTTTTACAAAAAGAATGCATTTCGATATGCTTTATATCGACAAGGAAGCGGTCGTGAACCTTTTCTTAAGAAGCACTGGCCAAAGGATAAAACGGAGCTGAAGGACCGATTGTCTGCTATGCAGTTTTTTGTGACTCAAGAAAATGGCACGGAACCACCTTTTGAAAACGAATATTGGGATAATGAGCAGGAAGGGATTTATGTTGATATTGTTTCGGGAGAGCCTTTATTTAGTTCAAGCAATCAATATGACAGCGGCTGTGGATGGCCAAGTTTTACTAAGCCGATTCTTTCCGGATATGTGAAGGAAAGCATAGACGTAAGCCACCGCATGACAAGAACGGAAGTGCGGAGTAAAGAAGCTAACTCGCATTTAGGCCATGTTTTTGAAGATGGCCCTAGTCCAAAGGGACTCCGCTATTGTATTAACTCTGCTTCTTTACGATTTATCCCGAAAGCGAAAATGAAAAAAGAAGGCTACGGTGACTTGCTTCTGTTATTTCATATGAAATAATGAGTAACATGGATAGGATAAGTATAAAGGGAGTTCAAAGTAATATAGGTAGAAAATAAAACGATTCTTTTTTAGCTGGAGGTGGAACATGGACAATCAATTACAGCCATTTGGAGACAATGGAATTATGATTGAACTAGGGAATACAATTTCTCTAGATATACAGAAGAAAGTCCGTGCAGTTGTTTCTTTTCTTGATCAAAATCGATTTGAGTGGATGATTGAGTATATTCCGGCATTTACGTCTGTGACTGTGTTGTATGATATTGGGCATCATGAACTTATTAAGGATGGTCGTTACCCATATGAACAGGCATGTGAGAAATTGAAAGAGGGAATTGCGGGGTTAGTGTTGGAAGAAGTTCGGCTTCCGAGGGTGGTAGAAATTCCAGTCTGCTACGGGGGTGAATTAGGACCTGATTTGGATTTTGTAGCTAGACATAATGGACTTAGCGTTGAAGAAGTCGTTAGGATTCATAAAACAGCTACTTACAACGTACATATGATTGGGTTCGCGCCAGGTTTTCCATATATGGGCGGTATGTCTGAAAAAATTGCTGCGCCAAGGAAGGAAACACCTCGCTTAACCATTCCAGCAGGTTCAGTTGGGATTGCAGGTAAACAAACGGGTATTTACTCTATTGAAACTCCTGGAGGCTGGCAGATTATTGGTCGGTCACCGATTCAATTGTTCCGTCCTTTCAATAATCCGCCTAGTTTATTGCAGGCAGGGGATTTAGTTTCATTTAAAGAAATTACGTATCAGGAATACATCGATTGGGAGGATAGGGATGATAAAAATCATTAAACCAGGCCTTCTTACGACCGTTCAGGATTTAGGCAGGTATGGATCGCAGAAGTATGGGGTCATTGTAAGTGGTGCGATGGATCAGTTGTCACATCGAATCGCCAATCTTCTAGTTGGGAATGATGAAAGTAAATCAACTCTTGAAATTACATTAACAGGTCCGGTTATTGAATTTACCGAAACTACCCTTATCTCGCTTACGGGCGGGAATTTATCTCCAAAAATTAATGGATGTTCAATTGACCTGTGGCGCCCGATTCTTGTAAACAAGGGGAGTATACTATCATTCGGTCCGTGTAAAACGGGCTGTCGCGCGTATCTAGCGGTAGCAGGTAGCTTTCAAGTTACAACAGTCATGGGTAGTGCCTCCACCTATTTAAGAGCAGGGATAGGTGGCTTTTTCGGGCGAGCGCTAAAAGCTGGGGATGTTCTTAGTATGGGAGGAATGAGTTCAAGCAGTAAAAGGATTATTCAACGATTATCCACTGAGCTTGATGAGCGGGATTATATCGAAGCTACGTGGAAGATTGATCCGATGATTTCGTCTTGTAATATGGGCAAACAACCAATCAGGGTCATCGAAGGCCGCCAATATCACTGGTTTACGGAAAAAAGCAAACAGACCTTTTTCCAAGAAGAGTTTATGGTGACCTCACAATCTGATCGGATGGGCTACCGATTAAAAGGGAACTCACTCACCTTGGCTACTGAAGAAGAAATGGTTTCCGAGGCGGTGGGATTTGGAACTATCCAAGTACCAGCTGAGGGTAACCCGATTGTCTTATTGGCAGATCGGCAAACGACAGGCGGCTATCCGAAAATTTCTCAAATCGCAACGGTTGATTTACCAGCTATTGCACAAGCCAAGCCAGGAGACAAGCTACAATTTCAACTAATTTCCCTCAAAGAGTCTCAATTGATCTATTTGGAAAGAGAAGAGCAGATCAGACAATTAAAAATAGGCATTTCGCTTTTACACGGATAGGAGGGGCCAAAATGTTTAAGGTAGATTTAAACTGTGATATGGGTGAAAGCTTCGGTGCATATCGGATGGGAAGAGATGAGGAAATACTAAATTATGTTAGCTCTGCCAACATTGCTTGCGGTTTTCACGCTGGCGATCCTTCTACGATGAGAAAAACAGTGAAGCTAGCTTTAGAGAAGAATGTTGGAATTGGTGCTCATCCAGGCTTCCAAGACGTAGTCGGTTTTGGTAGAAGGGAAATTAGCTTGACCCCTCAAGAGATAAACGACCTTGTCTTGTATCAAATTGGTGCACTATCTGCATTTGTAAAAGCAGAGGGGGGAAAGCTTGAGCATGTAAAACCGCATGGAGCTCTTTATAATATGGCAGCGAAAAACGCGGCCTTATCCGATGCTATCGCAGAGGCTGTTTATCAGATAGATCCAGAGCTTATATTGTTTGGGTTGGCTGGTAGTGAGCTCATAAAGTCAGGAGAGAAAATTGGTCTACGTACTGCATCGGAAGTTTTCTCTGATCGAACGTATCAACAGGATGGCTCGTTAACATCTAGAAAAGAAGCTGATGCATTAATTACAGATCCTAAGCTTGCGGTTAGTCAAGTGCTGAAGATGGTTCGAGAGCATAAGGTGAAAACAATTCAAGGAACAGATTTCTCAATCCGAGCAGACACGGTTTGTATCCATGGAGACGGGAAGCATGCAGTGGAGATGGCTCAGTATATATCGGCTGCCTTAGAGCAGTCAGGGGTTAAAATTGGAAGAATAAGATTGTAGTCATTTCATGCTCAGATAGAAGAGGAAAGAGGCTGCCCCACAAGCAGGGAGACCCCACATCCACTATATATCGTTTATATTCTGCGTCAATGACAGAGTATACACGATATATAGTGGGTGAGGTCAAGACCCTTTTGGGACATCCTCTTCTTTTTATTTTATAGTTTAAACGAGCTTTTTAATTCAACGATTTGGTTCAGGACTAGATGTCCGTCTGTTGTGTGCTTCGGATCTACATTGTAATAGCCGTGACGGAAGAATTGGAACTTATCTTGTGGGAGAATATCCTTCATATTGGGCTCTACAAACCCTTGTAGAATCTCAAGAGAATCAGGGTTAATACGCTCAAGGAATGTTTTTTCTTCTTCCTCTTCGTTAGGCTCTTCATCAAGAATTAATGGTTGATAATTGCGGAATTCCGCTGGTATCGCATGAGCAGCATCCACCCAGTGCAAGGTTCCTTTTACTTTGCGACCAGTAAATCCAGAGCCGCTTTTTGTTTCCGGATCATATGTGCAACGAAGCTCAACTACATTGCCTTCTGCGTCTTTAATAACTTCCTCACATTTAATGAAATAAGCATGCTTTAAGCGAACTTCATTGCCTGGAAAAAGGCGGAAGTATTTCTTTGGTGGATTTTCCATGAAATCATCTTGCTCCACATAAATCTCACGAGAAAATGGAATTTGTCTTGTGCCCATTTCTGGATTTTCTGGATTAATTTCTGCTTCAAGCCACTCTACTTGGCCTTCTGGGTAATTGGTAATGACCACTTTAAGCGGTTTTAAGATTCCCATTGTCCGTGGTGCTTTTAGCTTCAAATCTTCACGAACGAAATGATTGAGAACTTGGCTGTCAATTGTTCCATATGCTTTTGATACACCGATTTCATAACAGAAAGCACGAATGGCTTCAGGTGTGTAACCACGTCTTCTTAACCCAGAGATGGTTGGCATCCGAGGGTCGTCCCATCCGTCCACAACACCTTCATCGACAAGTTGCTTCAGTTTACGTTTACTCATTACGGTATTGGTCAGGTTCAAACGACCAAACTCATATTGTTGTGGGATGCTTGCCATTTCACATTGCTCAACAACCCAGTTATAAAGTGGACGTTGGTCTTCGAATTCAAGGGTACAAATGGAATGTGTCACACCTTCAATTGCATCCTCAAGCGGGTGAGCGAAAGCGTACATTGGATAGATACACCATTTGTCGCCTGTGTTATGGTGTTCGGCATGTGCGATTCGATAAATGACGGGGTCACGAAGGTTAATATTCGGAGAAGTCATATCAATTTTTGCACGGAGAACTTTTTCGCCGTTTGCAAATTCACCATTGCGCATTTTTTCAAAAAGGTCCAGATTTTCCTCAATTGAACGGTCACGATACGGACTATTCTTCCCAGGTTCCGTTAACGTACCTCGATATTCGCGAATTTCATCAGCATTTAAATCATCAATATAGGCTAAGCCCTTCTTGATTAATAACACAGCACGTTCGTACATTTCATCGAAGTAATTGGAAGCAAAGAAGAGGTTATCCCAGTCGTAGCCGAGCCATTTTACATCTTCTTTGATGGAATTCACGTACTCTATATCTTCCTTCAGCGGATTCGTATCATCGAAACGTAGATTGGTTTTTCCGCCAAATTCATCGGCTACACCAAAGTTCAAAATGATCGATTTAGCATGTCCAATGTGTAAATATCCGTTAGGTTCAGGTGGAAAGCGAGTGATGATATGCTCATGCTTTCCTGTCTCTAAATCTTCTTTAATAATATTCCTAATAAAATTTGAAGAATTATGTTCCAATTAAGTTCGACCTCTTTCATATATAAACTCGTATACTTTACATTTAATTTTATCTTCATATATACCATAAATACAGACTTTTTTCCATCGATTGCACCAATTATGATTGTACATACTCCCTATTCATATCTTTTCCAAATAAGCAGGGAATACCCTGAATGTAGAATGATACTAGAAGAGTGGGGAAAGGCAAAACAGATCATTTATTTTGATAGCGTTGTTTTTGATTAAGTTTCCCCAAAAAGGCGCACTAGTACACACATCCTGCCATTTGTCTTGCCTGTTCTACAAGTATTCACTTTGTGCAACTACAGGAATGAAGTATAATAGAGCAAATCTAGTAAAGAAAGTTGGAATAACAATGACACCATTTGCTCAGGATCACTTACCTACATTTAAGGAAAATAATAAAAATACAGGTCGACTCATGATAAAATGTCCCGATCGGCCAGGCATCGTTGCAGCTGTATCTGCTTTTTTACAAGAATTTGAAGCGAATATCGTCGAATTAAGTCAATATTCGATGGACCCTAATGGTGGTACGTTTTTTACAAGAATCGAATTTGAATGTCCGGATCTAGAGAAGAAGGCGAAGGGGATGGCAGAAGCCTTTGAACCGATTGCAAAGAGGTTTTCAATGGAATGGACATATACCAATGTAAGTGATCTTAAGAAAATCGCCATTTTTGTTTCAAAAGAGCCTCACTGTTTGCTGGAATTGCTTTGGGAATGGCAAAGTGGAGATTTACTGGCAGATATTGCACTTGTTATTAGTAATCACGAAGATGCTCGTGAAATCGTTGAATCTCTTCATATTCCGTTTTATTATTTACCTGCTAATAAGGACATTCGTAAAGAGGTAGAGGCAAAGCAACTAAAGCTTCTCGAGGAATATGAGGTGGATTTGATTGTTTTGGCAAGATATATGCAAATTTTGACTCCAGAATTTGTCTCAGCTCACCCAAATCGAATTATTAATATTCACCATTCCTTTTTACCCGCATTTATCGGTGCAAGACCGTATGAACGGGCCTATGATCGTGGAGTCAAACTAATTGGAGCGACCTCACATTATGTGACCAACGACCTCGATGAAGGACCGATTATTGAGCAAGACACCGATCGAGTTGATCATCGTGATCATGCGAATGACCTGAAAAAAATCGGCCGTTCCATCGAGCGAAGAGTATTGGCGCGTGCAGTCAAATGGCATCTTGAGGATCGGATCATCGTTCATCACAACAAAACGGTTGTATTTTAAAGGTTAGTGAAACGTATAAATGGCTTTTACAATTGCCTTGATCTCTAATTCACCAGGTTGAATCTGTGTGGAGGCAGCCTTTGCTACAAAGCTGGTTTGATAAAGAACTGGCGTCGATCCAGCTGGGATTTCTTCAATGGTTTCGGGAATTTGTTGCAAAGTAACGTCAGCAGCCTTCGCTAATGCTAATGCTTTTTGTTTGGCATTTTGTAAGGCAAGTGCAAGTGCTTGATTATAATACATATCATGCTGAGATAATGAAAAACGAATATTTGAAACAGAATTGGAGCCATTTTTGATGGATGTGTCGACGATGTTGCCAACCCGGTCAATATTTTTTGTTCGTATTTCGATCATATGATGCACTTTATAATTTTTGAAAATCTCTTTACCGTCCAGATAGTCATATTGAGGATCCATACGGTATTCCTTTGTTTTAATTTGGTCATCTGGAATGCCGAGGTCAGTTAATCCTGTTAAAACTTTGGCCATCACTGTAGCATTTTGCTGTTGCGCCAAGATAGGGTCCTTATTTTCTGTAATCACACCTAACGTAATAATTGCCTGATCTGGAGAAGCTTGAATAGTTGCTTCTCCGATGACGGTTAATTTGTTTGAGCATTCACGTAAATGCTGATCGGCTTCGCCTTGAAAAGGAGGAAAAGAGCCGTAATTCATGTGAGAACACATCCTTACTGAGATAATTCTATCTATTAAGATACGATTATCGCCAGGGGAACATGCCTTTTTTAAAAGAATAAAAAAGCCTGACTTAGCGTGATACATGTCAGACTTCATATTCTTAAGCCGTGGGGTTATTCCAATGTAATTTGTTTTAACGGTTCAACTGCTGGTCCTTCTAAAACCTCGCCTGTGATCGAGAATCGAGAAGCGTGGCAGGGGCAGTCCCATGTTCGCTCTCCGCTGTTCCATTCCACTTCACAGCCCATATGGGTACAGGTGGAGTCTACAATATGCAAAGTTCCTTCTGTGTCGCGGTAGCAGCCTGCCTTATCCCCATTAACCCTTACAATGGCTCCTTCGTCATTTGTTAACTCCTCAGGCAATTTAGACACCATAGCGAATTTCCCTTGGATTAAGTGTTTTGCAACATCAAGATTATCTTTTACGATATTTGCTGCACCTTTCAAGTGTGAACGTGAAGGGCTAAAGAGCTCTGCGTAGCGATTATCCTCGTTCGTGATCGCATCTGTCATGATTTTTGCAGCTATTGTTCCTTTCGTTATTCCCCATTTGGCAAAACCTGTTGCAACCAGTACGTTTGGATGATTGGACGTTATACGCCCGATAAATGGTAAATGATCAGGAGTTACATAGTCTTGGGCTGACCAACGGTATGGGATGTCGTTAATTCCAAAATACTTTTCTGCAAAGTCATGGACAGCCTCGTAATGCTCCATCATTGAAATTCCTTGCCCCGTTTTATGGGTTTCTCCTCCTATAAGAACAAGCTTTTCCCCATTTAAAGTGGTATAACGGAATGTTCTCGATGGTGTGTCTGCGCTAATATACATCCCACCAGGGAAATCTTTCTTCGTTTTAACAGCTAATACATAAGAACGTTCTGCGTGCATTCTCGCAAAATAAAGCCCCATTTCGTCATTAAAAGGAAAATGTGAAGCTGTGATCACGTAATTACATACTATTTTTGCTCCATTGTCTGTAATAATCACTGGTTTTTCCCCATCTTCGACTTTCATAGCTGTCGTATGTTCAAAAATTGCCCCGTTAGCGTTTGTGATAAGAGGGATCAAACCAGTTAAATATTTTAATGGGTGGAATTGATATTGGTTTTTCATGATGATTGCTGCTTGACATGGAACGGAAAAAGGAATGGTATTCGTATATTCACCAGGAATTCCGAGCCTTTCATATGCTTTCATTTCGCTTTCAATTTTACTAGCATATTCATCTGTTTCAGCATAAACATATGCATCTTCCATAGTTAAATCACAGTCAATATCATGTGTTTCAGCTGTTTTCTTAATGAAATCCATGGCTTCTTTATTCGCTTGATAATATAATTTCGCCTTTTCTTCACCGTGATCTGTAATGAGTTGATCATAGATTAAACCATGTTGTGCAGTAATCTTCGCGGTAGTATGTCCGGTCGTTCCTGTCAAAATAGAGCCTGCTTCGATTAGAACCGTCCGTATCCCTTTTTCCGCAAGTAGGTATGCGGCTGTGATACCAGAGATCCCGCCGCCAACTATGGCGACATCAGTTTCTATATTTTGTGTAAGCTTTGGGAAATTCGGAAAGGAGAGATGGTCTCGCCAATAAGGTTCAGGGTATTGAGGTAAATCTTGATAATGTTTATTTTGGTTTGGCATGGAATATTGCCTCCTAGTTCATTAAATTAAAGTGTGTAAAATTGCGTGAAACTTTCCTATACACAAGCGGAAATTCGTCTAAGGGAAAGAATAATACTGCCCAATTATTACCATGCCCGGATGTATTGGATTATACACATTACTTTTTAAGACAATATTTATGATCAAAAAGGGAGAGGTCGTAACGGGCAAAGTGAAACTGCAAGGAGGAGTGGAAGAGACTCTCCGATTCACCTGGCTCTGGTAATATTAACCGTGTTTATAAGAAAAGGGCTATTGTTTACAATTTCGTATACATGTAAACAAAAACGTACACATGTATACGAAATATGTTTACATGTATACAAAGGTGTATACATGTTGGTGTATAGGTATGTGTGCGCATTCAAGGGAATTGTGTACAAAAATGTATACAAAAAAATATAATTGCATCTATTGGGTTATTGACCAATCTCTTAAACTTTCATATTCTTATATAGATAGAATATCCACATTACATACTCCGAGTGAGTAGAAGGGATTGATTAGATGAGTACGTCAAGAATCGCTGCAGTCGATGTAGGAAATGATGCAATTAAAGCTATATTTGGAAAGATGGATTCAGAATTATATATCCCGAACGTTATTGCTCGTGATATTGAGGACCGACCTGTTATTGGAATAGAGGATCTTAATCAACAAGATCCAGTTGAAGGAATCCACATTAGGATTCACTCCCCTGCCCTTCTGGAAAACAATGCGATTTATCGAGTTGGAAATTTGGCAACAAAAAGTGATAATCCTTTTGAATTAGATCCAGGAAGTAGCAAATCAGAGGAAGATCAAACACTTGTTATGTTGTTTGCTGCTTTAGCGCTCGATGCAGTCAATGAAAAACAAGCAGCTGTGTTCAGAAAAACAAATAATGTAATCGATGCAAACTATACCCTTGGAACAGGATTACCTCTTCGTGAAGTGAAAGAAGGGAAAGATGTAGGGTACCGTTCTAAACTTCTGGGCTCTGTCCATCAAGTAGAGTTTTTAATAACGCCTAAATATCAAGGCGTGAAAGTAAATATTAAATTTGATGAAGTGAAGGTGTATCCAGAAGGGTTTGCGGCGTATATTAACCTTGTGATGGATAACAATTCAAACGTCATTAATAGAGACTTAATTGACAAACAAATATTAATTCAGGATATTGGTGGATTATCTACAGATATCGCTGTGATTAAAAATCGCAAAGTTGATGACGATAAAGCGCAAGGCTTTAATCTTGGTGTAGCAGAGGCGTTGGAAGCCATTCGTGAGGAAATTCGCAAAAAACACGGAGTTGAGCTTGATAGTAGACGTGATGTAGTTGAAATTATTACAAAGAAAAACGATCGTAATCACATTATGGTTCGTGGATCAAGAACGAGTGTTCATGATATTACTGATCGAATTCTTGGTGAACTTGCAAAAAAACAATACCGTCATTTACGTAATGTTTGGCAAAAAAATTCGCAAACAGAAATTTGTTATTTTATCGGCGGCGGATCCATCGTATTGAAGGATTATTTGAAAACATTGAATAACCATTTAGATGGCTATAACATTGATTTCTTTGAAGATGAGAAAGAAAGCATCTGGATGATGTCTAATGCGTATTATAAATTGATAACCGACTTTGTAAGGAAAAACCCAAAAATAGAAGGTAAGAAGCAAGAGCAAAAAGCAGGATCAAATAAATAGGTGTAATGAATGAAAAAACCAACTTCAAGTATTCAAAGGGGACAAGCCCTTACCTTCCGAATCCCTTCTGATGCTCCAGATCACACATTAAGGCAATTGCAAAAATTAAAGGAGACAGAAAAACGCAACTTTTCCAGCACTATTGCAGAATATGTAATGGAAAGCGTGGGCCGTACAGCATTTCAGGATCAAGAAATGGTTGCGATTCCTCTGCCTCATAAATTAAGTAAAGCACAACGGGATTGGTTGAAGCATGCGCACTCTGAAGCTTTGCTCGGGAGTATTGTATACCAACTTTTAACGGATCCGCTTCGTGCAACTTCCCTGCTTGCTTCTTTGAATAGCGGCGCACTCGATATTGAAGATGCCTTGTATTTACAAGAAGAACCAGCTGCTTCAATAGAGCCTGAGATGATCGAGGAAGATGTACAGGATCAGCAAAAGGACACTGAACTTGATTTGGATGACTTCGATTGGGGCCAGATGAATCAAGAAACAGAATCCCATGAAGAAAGTGGACAAGAAGAAGATCTAGATAATTTATTAGGTGACTTTCTTGCGCAAATGAATAAATAATGAAGGTGCCCCAAAAGGGTCTGACCTCATACACTATCCACAGTTATGCACTTAATTTGAACTGTGGATAGTGGGTGGGGGCAGGCCTTATGTTATGGGGCACCTTCCTTGTTGTCTGGAAAATAACGATGGCAGTAATCGGCTTTGTCAGTGAAGATGACTAGTCTAATAAATAAGAAAAAAACGAGGTTATGAACACGACAGAAATGATAACAGCAAATGGATACTTATGCTAGCCTAAGTTAGAGTTAGCAAGTTAAGTAATCAAGCCAACGGTTCTGCTTTTCTTGTAATATTTCATTTAATGATCATGCTCCCTCGTAAAATGAAACTATCTTGTCTGTTTTAAGGTGGGCTAAAAAGGGGAACGATATTTGAGGTAATCATAGTCAAGATTTCAAAAAGGTCTATTTTTTCTAAACTACAATGATGCATGGTAACGCATTTTTTGTTTCCTGAAAATAATGCTTATGTATGCTGTTCATAAGACAATATCGTTCTAAATAAATGGTATACTGGCATAAGTATTTTACTAAAAATGTACGGAGAGTAGGCAGGTGTAAAATGAAATTTACGGAACTTGGGATTCGTTTAGCGCTTGAAAAGATGTTGAACCAAAATGGGATTCATGAACCAACATCGATTCAAGAACGAGCAATTCCAGAAATTATAGCAAAAAAAGATATCATAGCAAAGGCGCAAACGGGAACAGGAAAAACATTAGCGTTTTTACTTCCTATTATTGAAACAGTAGATCTCGAGGCTCGACATATTCAATCGTTAATTGTAACGCCGACAAGAGAACTTGCGCTGCAGATTACTGCGGAACTTCAGAAGTTTGCAGACAATATTGAAGACTTACGTGTTTTGGCTGTTTACGGGGGTCAAGACGTAGAGCGTCAGATGAAAAAGCTTGAACGAGGTATTTCTGTTGTCGTTGCGACCCCGGGGAGACTTCTTGATCATATGAGACGTGGAACGATCGATCTTTCACAGGTTGACAAGCTTGTGTTGGATGAAGCGGATCAAATGCTTCATATTGGTTTTTTGCCAGAGGTAGAAGAAATTATCGAGCATCTTCCGACTGAAAGACAAACCTTATTGTTTTCAGCGACCATGCCTGATCAGGTGAAGCAGCTTTCGAAGCGTTTTATGCAAAGTCCAGTCACGATATCGGTTAAAGGTGAAGGTGTGACCGTTAAAGAGATTCGCCAGGTTGTCATCGAAACAACAGACCGTGCCAAGCAGGCAACGTTGTTTAAAATGATTGATGAAGAGCGTCCATTCTTGGCGATTGTTTTTTGCAGAACAAAGCGCAGAGTATCTAAACTGCACGATGCATTGAAAAGTGCGGGATACAACGTGGATGAATTGCATGGTGACCTGTCCCAGGCGAAAAGAGAACGGGTAATGAAGAGTTTCCGTGATGCTGCGATACAAGTGTTGGTAGCTACAGACGTCGCTGCACGGGGGCTGGATGTTGAAGGGGTTACCCATGTGTTTAATTATGATATTCCGGAAGATACAGAAAGCTATATTCATCGGATTGGGCGTACGGGACGGGCTGGCGAACATGGTCTGGCAGTTACCTTTGTCGCTGCAAAGGATGAGGAAGAACTGATGGAAATTGAAAAAGGGATACATTTGAAATTGGAGCGAAGAAGAATAGAAGGAATTAAAGTGAATGAAGCAACAGAAGCTCCACGTAAGCCAAAACACTCTCAAGGAAATAATGCGCGTCAGGATTACAACAAACGTCATGGAATAGAGAGTAAAGGAACGAAGAAAGAAAGCGGAAGAAAACGTGGGGGCGAAGGCAGGGGTTCTCAAGATTCAACAGCTTCTACTCGTTTTTCTTCATCAAAAGGAAATAGCAATCGGCGGTCTAGATAGTAAAAAAGATGTCATAAGGGTCTGATCTTGTCCTCTTTATATAGTAGATAGTGCGGAACATACGCATCTAATACTGTATTTAGTAGGTATGGGATCGGCCCTTTTTTTGTACACCCCTTTGGCTTGTCTAGAAAATATACGCCTTAAGACGTACTTGAAAATATACCTCTAGCTGGTTATGGGAAATTTGAAAACTAGATATGCTAGTAATACGAAATGACGAAAGGAGGAAAACGAAATGAAAAAAATCGGATTATTGATAGTGGGGGCGATTGCAGCGCTCATTTTGTTGGCGAATGTAGGGCCACTCATCGGTTTAGCTATCTCTTTAGGAATTCTGTATTACAGTTGTAAACAGTTACTAAGTGTAGAATCAGTATTTGCAAAAATTGCTTGGGTGATCGTCCTATTAATTGCTCTAAGCTTTGCTATCTCAAGTTTCCCTTCAGTATTAGGGCTAGTTGCGGCGTACATTCTCTTTGTAGTGTACCGCAAATGGAATAAATCTAAAGAAACGATCATCGAAGAAAGTAATGATCCTTTTACAAACTTTGAAAAGCAGTGGGCAGATTTAAACAAATAAGAAAAATAGTTACGACATCATTCGCAAAAGTAAACAATGAAATACGTTAAAGTTGCTAGTTTAGCTAGGGATAACAAGGTGGCGGAGAACACGCCCCAATTATTAGGAGGAATTCAAATGACCAACTTATTCTCAAGAATTAAGCAAACTATTTCAGCAGACTTTCATGAAATATTAGATAAAAAGGAAGAAAAAAATCCAATTGCTTTATTGAATCAGTACTTGCGTCAATGTGAGGCTGAAACTGAAAAAGTACGTAAAATGGTAGAACGTCAATATCTATTAAAAAATGAATTTCAAAGAGAACTTCAAGAAGCGACAGATCTTGCAGAAAAGCGAAAGCACCAAGCGGGGATTGCAGAACAGGCAGGAGAAAGTGAGTTGCAAAACTTTGCGGATATAGAAAGTCAACAATACGCAGAACGGGCTGTACGTCTTAAAGAGGCTCTTCATGAAAATGAAAAGCAATTAAGTGAGCTTGAGCAAAAGTATCGTGAAATGAAGCATAAACTAAAAGACATGAGTATAAAGCGTATGGAGTTAATGGGGCGTGAAAACATCGCACGTGCTCATCACCGTATTAATACCGTTTTAGATACAACTGTTTATTCTAATAAGCCGATTGCAAAATTTGAAGAAATGGAGAGCTACTTGGACCGGCTTGAACACGGGATTAACTCTTCTTATCACCGCAACACAATTGATGCAAAGATTATTCAGTTGGAAAAGGATATGAAAAATAAAGATACACAATCAATATCATAAATCACGTTTGTGAGAATAGAAAAATACCATCTAAATATAGAGGAGGAATGGGGAAATCCACTTTAATTAGTTACGCCCTTTAAGTTAATGACAATTCGTCCCCTTTTCCTTCATATAAAACTCATGGTATTCTAGAGAGGCGTAGATTTCTGCGCCTTTCATTCTATCTTAAATTGTTGAAAAACCTTCATCTCCTAAATAGGTGGCGGATGACAGCAAATTAATAGAATCGAACGAGACAGCTAAAGGAGGAGATCCCTTGTTTAAACAACTGAAAACAGAATACTTAGGCTGGATATTTCTCATCGGTATCATCCTTCTTATATCTGAACTCGTCTTCTTTGATGGAGGACTTATCTACTCGCTTGCTTTAGCGACGGGTTGTCTGTATATCGGTAGAAAACTATCCCCGCGCTCTATGGGGAAAATTTTATATTTAATTGGGATTGTCAGTTCAGTTGTTATTGTGTTAAATATGATGATTTTTAAATTTTTTGTTTTTGCTGTATTTGGTTATATCTTGCTCGTGTATTTCCAATCGAAGAAAAACCCAGAGTGGGTAAAACCGTATTTGATTGAACCGGAACGAAAAAAGGAACAGATTGAGTCAGAACCTTTATTGAAAAAAGAGTACTTGTTTGAAAATAAACTGATGGGTCACCAGAAAACCTCGGATGATGTATATGAATGGAATAATATTAATATTCAACGTGGAATTGGCGATACGGTTATTGATTTAAGTCACACAATCCTTCCAAAAGGTGAAGTGGTCATCTCTATTCAAAGCTTTGTTGGTAATTTGCAAGTCCTTATCCCATACGATACAGAGGTCAGGCTCCATCATTCTGTCATTGCTGGAAGAGCATCCATTTTTCAAAAACAAGAAACAAAGGTATACAACCAAATTCTTTCTTACCAAACGACAGAATTTGAAACGGCAGACCAAAGAATCCATCTCATCACTTCGGTTGTCGTAGGTGATATCGAGGTGAAGCGAGTATGAATATTGTAACGCGGCAAATTGCAGCTTCTATGGGTTTAGCATTCTTGATTGGTCTTGTGTTAACGGCAGGCCTATTTTTTTCTTTCCCTTTGAACAATTGGGGGATGTTGTGGGAAACAAAAGTGATGGATCTACCATTTATCTTGTTTTATATTAGCTTGATTGTCCTAATTGGGATTGGATGTGGTTTTATAACAGGTTTGTCTTGGAAGCGGCAGTTAAAAGAGATTAGTGACGAGCTCTATTTCGTAGAACAAGGACGACCGCCAGCCGGTAATGAAAATTACTCTGTTCAGGAATTAACGGCGATATCTAAACAAATTGTCCGAGTGCATCACCAAGTTTCCGAACAAACGAAATTATCACAGAAGCTAGCAAATGATAAAGCGGAAGACCAGGAGAAAAGAATTCAAGAGATGGTTGTAAGAGAAAGAAACCGATTAGCGCGCGAATTACATGATTCTGTTAGCCAACAACTATTCGCCGCATCAATGCTTATGTCGGCTATTACTGAGTCAAACGGCGATGAAGATACTGGCAGTGCTAAACAGCTGAGAATGGTTGAGGGTATGATTCATCAGTCGCAGCTCGAGATGAGGGCGTTGCTATTACATTTACGTCCTGTACCGCTTCATGATAAATCACTTCAAGAAGGGATCGAAGAATTGCTTGTAGAATTATCGCAAAAAGTGCCAATGAAGGTAAAGTGGAAGCTTGAGCCCATTCCGTTGAAAAAAGGGATTGAAGATCATCTTTTTCGGATTCTCCAAGAATCTGTTTCTAATACATTACGTCATGCAAAGGCGAATTCTTTAGAGGTTTTATTGATTGAGCGGGATGGTTTGTTGATTTTAAGAATCGTCGATGATGGAGTTGGTTTTGACATAGAAGCGAGTAAAGCTGGCTCATATGGCATGAATAATATGTATGAACGGGCAGTTGAAGTGGGAGGAACCTTAAAGGTGATTAGCCTCTTGGATAAAGGAACAAGACTTGAAGTGAAAATACCGATGCTAAATGCGGGAGGTGAGCAAGATGATTAATGTTATTTTTGTCGATGATCATGAAATGGTTCGAATTGGCGTTTCGGCTTATTTATCGGCACAGACAGATATTCAAGTGATTGGCGAAGCGGATGATGGAGCAACAGGTGTGAAAATGGCGCTTGAATTGCGACCTGATATTATCTTGATGGACTTGGTTATGAAGGAAATGGACGGAATTGAAGCAACGAGATTAATTATTGAACAATGGCCAGAGGCGAAAATTATTATCGTGACGAGCTTTTTGGATGATGAAAAAGTATATCCTGCTTTAGAAGCAGGAGCGACAAGCTATATGCTAAAAACCTCAAAAGCGAGTGAAATTGCCAACGCTGTACGTTCTACATTTCATGGTAAAATCGTTCTTGAACCAGAAGTTACCGGTAAAATGATGGCGAAGATGAGGAAGAAACCAGAAACAGCTGCTCATGAATCATTGACCAATCGGGAAATGGAAATATTACTACTAATGGCTCAGGGGAAAACAAATCAGGAGATTGCAGATGAGCTGTTTATTGCTTTAAAAACAGCCAAAGTGCATGTGAGCAGCATTTTAAGTAAGCTTGATGTTCAAGATCGTACACAGGCGGTTATTTACGCCTTTAAACATTCTTTGGTGGAGTAAGAAGTGAAGGGCGTTCATTGGCTTGCTACCAGTATGAAGAACTCTTCGTTAAAAAAGTAAACTCAACTCCAATTAGATAGTACGGCCAGTGCTATATAGCGGGATTTTTGTACACCTTTTTAAGTAAGTGCAGCTAGGTCTTTATCCTAGATGTAAAACAAGAAAATGCAAATGTGGAGGATTTATGAAATCATCAAACATACAAACTGCAATAGAGGTAGGTCGTTTATTAGAAGGGGAGAGTATTCCGTATCAATTTACTTATGCTGCGGCCCTGCTAATTCAAGGTGTCTCAGTACAAGAACCATTTGAAATAACAGTTGATGTACAGTGGGATTTATTCAATGAGGCCCATCAGTTATTTAAGGGCTTTTCGCCATCTCATCCTACAAAGACGACTGAGAGCGCGTCATTTCAATTTAGTATGGGAGAGCAGTTAGTTACTGTGGTTTGCAATTATAATACGACGATAAAAACCGACCCGTATCGGATTTCAATAGTCACTGAAGGAGTAGAACTTTGGTGCCAATCTCTCTATAGTTATTTTTATGATGAAGAGATGGCGGTGTTCAGTGGACCTATTCATGCCCATTTAGCGGGGATTCAGCAAGGTTTTACCGAAGGAAATGAAGCTGCGTGGAATCAGAATAATTATGTTGCCTTAGTGAATCGCTACGGAGAGCCTGGGCAGCTTGCGTCGAAAATCCTCTATAATCCAAAATGGCGTCTGCAACCTTTTTACCAGTATATGGGGGACTTACGAAAGAAGAAAGTGATGCATCTGATGGGTTCTAATGGAGTGAAGGCTGTAGCAATGGCTGCACTTGGGGCTGAGGTTAAGGTTGTAGACTTTTCGCGGGAAAATGCTGCATTTGCTAAGGAATTGGCCGAAGCAGCACAAGTTTCAGTGGATTATATTATATCGGATGTCCTGTCGATAACTGGGGACCATGCTAACAATGATCATGATCTAGTTTTGATGGAGCTTGGCGTTTTGCATTATCTAATTGATTTAGCACCGTTAATGGAGATCGTTCAAGCAATCCTAAAGCCGGGCGGGCGCTTTATTTTACATGAGTTTCACCCGATTTCTACTAAACTAATTACTTCATCTGGAAAAAAGCATAAAGTAATGGGTAATTATTTTGATCCCACGATTGAATCAAATAATGTAGCATTTTCCAAGCATATGCCGGATGGCGAACAAGAAAAACTATTACAAGTAGTACAGCGGAAGTGGACAATAGGGGAGCTTGTCACTGCAGTTGGTAAATCAGGGCTCGTTATCAAAGTGCTTGAAGAAGAGCCGAATCATAAGATGCATGATATTGGATTACCAAAAACGTATACGCTTGTAGCGGAAAAGGGATAAACAATAGTAAGACCTTGAGTAATCTATCCTTTGTATGACGTATGGTCAAGTAAGCCGATAGGAAGGGTCTATTGTTTGCATTTTTGTTTAACTTGCATAGTGTCTTTGACTTCCTACGCAGTAAGTGGCGGATCGTAGTCGATATGCCCTTTAAAGGATACTAGAAAGAGCGGCGAGAGGATATCCAAAAAGGGTCTGACCCTTTTTGGATATCCTCTTTTTTATAAATGGTATTGCATTTTTCTGATTTGTGCAAACATATGTCTTGACGAATACCAAAGGTATAATATAAGATTATTCTAATTATTAATATAATTTAATATGTTCTTATCGAGAGAGGTGGAGGGACTGGCCCTTTGAAGCCCGGCAACCGTTGACAATTGTCAGTACGGTGCTAATTCCAGCGGAGTAATGGCTCTGGCAGATAAGGTGGAATGCAATCGCAAACTTCTTCTTATCGGAGAAGTTTTTTTGTCTTATCAAAGAAGGAGCCCATAATTTAATCATAGAGGAGATAGGGAAATGAGATATGGTTATTGGCTGCCGATATTCGGCGGATGGTTACGGAATGTAGAAGATGAGAAGATGCCCCCAACTTTTGAGTATGCGAAAAAGGTAACACAAGCTGCGGAAAAGTGGGGCTATGATACAACCCTTGTCGCTGAACTCAATTTAAATGATATTAAAGGTCCTGAGAGTGATTCACTTGAAGCTTGGTCAACGGCAGCTGCCCTTGCAGCTGTGACGGATAAGATTGAAATTATGACAGCTGTCAGACCTGGTTTTCATAATCCGGCGGTAACGGCAAAAATGGCGGCGAATATTGATCAAATCTCAAACGGCCGATTTACATTGAATGTTGTCTCTGCGTGGTGGGAGGAAGAGGCTCGTCAGTATGGCGGAGCTTTTACAGCCCATGATGAACGCTATGAGCGCACAGAGGAATTCCTTGAGGTGCTTAAAGGTTTATGGACAGAAGATACATTTTCATATGATGGGAAGTATTATTCGATTGCCAATACTCATTTGCATCCGAAGCCTGTACAGCGCCCGAATCCAATTCTTTATGCGGGTGGAGAAAGTCCACGTGGCAAAGAGACAATTGTCAATCAGTGTGATGCATATGTCATGCATGGTGGCACAGTTGAGGAAGTTGCTGTGAAAATTCAAGGAATGAAGCAGCAAAGAGAAGCAGCAGGGAAATCACCATTTTCAAGCTTCGGAATGGCTGCTTACGTCGTATGCCGAGATACAGAAGAACAAGCCCAGGAAGAACTAGCGCGAATTACGGATGTGAAAGAATCAAGTGCCTATGCTGGATATAATGACTTTATAAGCAAGTCACAGCTTGAGCAACAGGTCAAGTTATTCGACTACTCTGTTTCAAATCGTGGGCTGCGTCCGAATCTAATTGGAACCCCTGCCCAAATTGCTGACCAAATTCTTGCATTTGAAGAAGCGGGCGTTGATTTGTTATTGCTGCAATTTTCTCCTCAGCTTGAAGAGATGGAGCGATTTGCTAAACAAGTAATGCCGCTGGTTGAAGAAAAACGTACAAAAATTCAAGTATAAAGACAAAGATGAACTTAGGAGGCAGTAAAATGAGTAAAATTTACGTTATTCATGAAAATGGCGAGTGGACCGCCCATCTAACGAAACGGTTAGAGGAACTTCAATTGCCATATGAGGAGTGGCATCTTGACGAAGGAATCGTCGATTTGACGGAAGCTCCGCCGGAAGGAATATTTTATAGTCGAATGAGTGCTTCTTCTCATACGAGAGGTCATCGTTATGCTCCAGAATTAACGGAAGGTGTCTTATCATGGTTAGAAGAACATGATCGTACTGTATTTAACGGCACGCGTGCATTACGTTTAGAGTTAAGCAAGATTAATCAGTATACCGCTTTAAGAAAACAAGGGATCAGGGTGCCGAAAACGATTGCGGCAATTGGTAGAGATAACATTCTTGCTGCAGCTGAAAAGATCGGTACAGCTTCGTTTATTACTAAGCATAACCGGGCAGGAAAAGGGCTTGGTGTTCAATTATTCCATTCTATAGACGGATTAAAACAATATTTGGATGGGGCAGCATTCGAAGAACCCGTAGATGGTATTACCTTGATTCAAGAATATATTAAAGCTCCAGAACCATTTATCACGCGTTGTGAGTTTGTTGGTGGAAAATTTGTCTATGCGGTTCAAGTGGATACTTCAGAAGGATTTGAACTTTGTCCAGCTGATGCTTGTCAAATCGGTGATCTATTCTGCCCAGTGGGTGAGGAAGTCGAAGAAAAGCCGAAATTCCAGATTGTAGAAGGTATTGAAGAGCCAATCATTGAAAAATACGAACAATTTTTAAAGGCAAATCAAATTACCGTTGCTGGCATCGAATTTATTCGCAATGAAAAAGGTGAGGTATTTACATACGATGTGAATACGAATACTAATTATAATTCAGACGCTGAGAAGGCAGCTGGAAAGTATGGCATGCTTGAGTTGGCGAAGTTTTTAGGGGCACAATTGAAAACAACAGAGTCTGTTAGATAGTAGTAATGCAGGCTCCTCCTTAAAATTAGGAGGAGCCCCTTTTGTTAAGTTGAAAAAACGAGGGTGTCTTAAGGGTCTGACCCTTTACTTTTTTATAAACATTAAGCCTGTGCTTCGTTTTTATCTACCCAGTCTTCTACATTCCAAACTTTTGTCACCCAATCTTCATAAAAATCAGGTTCATGGCAGACAAGGACAATAGTCCCTTTATATGCTTGCATCGCACGTTTTAATTCTTCTTTAGCTACAACATCTAGGTGATTTGTCGGCTCGTCAAAAATAAGCCAATTGCTTTCGTTCATCATCAATTTACAAATACGTACCTTTGATTGCTCTCCACCACTTAGCTGATTCATTGGGCGTGTGATGTGCTCATTTTTCAAACCAACGCGTGCAAGAATGCCACGAACTTGTGCTTGTTCTAAGCCAGGGAAAGCATTCCAAATTTCATCAATCGGCGTTGTGTCCCCAGCCTTCACTTCTTGTTCAAAATAAGAAGGGAACAGGAAGTCTCCGAGGATCCGTTTTCCACTAAGTGGTTCAATTTTTCCGAGAATGGTTTTTAATAATGTTGATTTTCCAACCCCATTCATGCCGACAACTGCAATTTTTTCGCCGCGTTCAATCGTCATGGTTAGTTTCGGAAGTAGTGGGTGATCATAGCCGATTTCAAGATTCTCGCCTTCGAAGACATAGCGACCGCTACCGCGTGATTCCTTGAAGTCAAATGTTGGTTTCATAGCTGTTTCAGGACGGTCAATTCGTTCGATTCGTTCAAGTTGCTTTTGACGGCTTTTCGCACGGCCGGATGTCGAGTAACGAGCTTTATTTTTGGCAATGAAGTCTTCTTGCTTTTTAATGAAATCCTTTTGCTTTTCATAGGCGTTGATATGCTGATTTTTATTAATCTCAGCAAGTTCAAGGAATTTTTCATAAGTAGCTGTATATCGAGTTAGCTTAGAAAATTCAAGATGGAAAATTATATCCACTACCCCGTTCATAAATTCTGTATCATGGGAAATTAAAAGAAAGGCATGTGGATATTCTTTCAAGTAACTGCTTAACCAGCGAATGTGCTCTACATCTAGGTAGTTGGTAGGTTCATCGAGTAAAAGGACCTCGGGTTGTTCAAGCAAGAGCTTAGCTAATAATACTTTTGTTCGCTGGCCACCACTCAAGGAAGCGACGTCACGATCGAGACCGATGGCATCCAAACCAAGGCCGCGGGCAGCGTCTTCAATCTTAATATCTAAATTATAAAAACCGCCAGCTTCTAGCTTATCTTGAATCGTCCCCATTTGCTCGAGTAGATCTTCCAATTCCTCTGAAGTGGCAGTCCCCATTTTTTCCGTTACTTCATTCAATAACTTTTCCTGTTCGAATAAAGGAAGGTAAGCATCACGCAACACATCACGCATTGTTCTTCCTTTTGTAAGGACGGTATGCTGATCTAAATATCCGTATTCGGTACCAGGTGTCCATTCCACGCGTCCAGTATCGTGAATCAACTGTCCTGTGATGACGTTCATCATGGTCGATTTTCCAACGCCGTTTGCACCGACTAACCCAACATGTTCACCAGCCATCAAGCGGAATGATACGTCTTTGAATAGTGTACGATCACCGAATGAATGGCCTAATTTATCTATAGAAAGTAAACTCATTTCTTTTGGAACCTCCAATGAAAAGTAAAAAACTCTATTTTTTATCATACTAAAATCCTTGATAGATTGCTATGCTTCACCAAGAAGAATTGAATGGGAATTCGTAGTGAAGGATTTATCGACAAATTTCCCAGGAAATCGATGTTTCGCCCTTCAAGCCATTTTGTGAGATAATAAACGTAAAGCTTTTTAAGGAAAAATAAGAAAGTGTATAGGTTTCCAACAGGTTTTACGTTTTCTTATTATGGAATTTTGAAAGGGTGTTTTTTTTATGAGTAAAACTGTCGTGCTGGCTGAGAAGCCATCAGTCGGAAGAGATATAGCAAAGGTCTTGAATGCGCACAAAAAAGGGAATGGCTTTTTTGAGGGTGATCAATATATTGTAACATGGGCACTCGGACATTTAGTGACCCATGCAGACCCTGAAGCCTATGATGAAAAATATAAGGCATGGAAGCTTGAAGATTTGCCAATGTTGCCGCCTGCATTAAAGTTGGTCGTGATTAAGCAGTCAGGCAAACAATTTCAAGCTGTCAAAACCCAGCTGAACCGTCCTGATGTTAAGAATGTTGTGATTGCAACCGATGCCGGTCGTGAGGGGGAGCTCGTTGCTCGTTGGATTCTAGAAAAGGCAAATGTAAAAAAGCCTGTGAAGCGTCTTTGGATCTCATCTGTAACAGATAAAGCGATTAAAGATGGCTTTAACAAGCTGCGTGATGGGAAGGAATATGAAAATCTATATGCTTCAGCCGTTGCACGTGCTGAGGCGGATTGGATTGTCGGCATGAATGCGACACGTGCATTAACGACAAAGCATAATGCCCAATTATCATGTGGGCGGGTGCAGACGCCGACAGTGGCGATGATCGGTACACGAGAAGAAGAAATTAAAAGATTTCAGCCAAAACCATTTTATGGTGTAACTGTAACAACTGAACCTAAGCTCCGTCTTGTCTGGCAGGACAGCAAGACAAATGATATCCGGACCTTTGATAAAGCAAAGGTGGAGGATGTACTTACTGCTGTGAAAAATAAAAAAGCAGAAGTGGTGGATGTACAAAAAACACATAAAAAATCATTTGCTCCACAGTTATATGATTTGACAGAGCTGCAAAGAGATGCGAATAAAAAGTTTGGTTACTCAGCAAAAGAGACATTATCGATCATGCAAAGATTGTACGAAAGTCATAAGGTCTTAACCTATCCAAGAACGGATTCACGCTTTTTATCATCAGATTTAGTAGATACATTAAAGGAACGGCTTCAAGCAGTGAGTATTAAACCTTACGCTCCATTTGCGGCTAAAATTCTGCGTAGTCCGATTAAAGCAAATAAATCCTTTGTGGATGATAGTAAAGTTTCCGATCACCACGCCATCATTCCGACCGAGCAAACACCGCTTCCGGGGAAGCTAAGTGATAAGGAATCAAAAATTTATGATTTAGTTGTCAAAAGGTTTCTAGCGGTTCTAATGCCACCATTTGAATATGAGCAAACAACGATCAAAGTTAATATTGGCGGGGAAAACTTTGCGGCCAAAGGAAAAGTGGTCTTGAAGTCGGGGTGGAAAGATGTATATGATTCTCATTTTGAAGATGAGGAAGCGGGCGATGGTCTTGCTGAACAATTACTGCCAGCCATAAATAAGGGAGATATCCTTTCTATTTCATCTATTAAAGAAACGCAAGGAGAAACAAAACCGCCTGAACCATTTAATGAAGCTACTTTGCTTTCAGCAATGGAAAATCCAGCACGTTTTATGTCAGGGGAAAGCAAAGAATTGATTAAGACAATAGGGGAAACAGGTGGAATCGGGACCGTTGCTACAAGAGCTGATATTATAGAGAAACTGTTTAATTCTTTTTTAATAGAGAAAAAAGGAAAAGGACTTCATGTTACATCAAAAGGCAAGCAACTGCTAGATTTGGCCCCGCAAGAGCTACGTTCCCCTGCATTAACCGCGCAATGGGAGCAAAAGCTGACAGCCATTGCCAAAGGGAAATTGCCGAAGCAAGCCTTTATTGGTGAGATGAGAGAATATGCAAAAAATATTGTCCGAGAAATCAAAAACAGCGATAAGAGATTTAAGCATGATAATATCACAGGAAGTAAATGTCCAGACTGCGGCAAGCTTTTATTAGAAGTGAATGGGAAAAAAGGCAAAATGCTTGTTTGTCAGGACCGTGAATGCGGCTATCGAAAAGGTGTATCTCGTGCCACAAACGCTAGATGTCCACAATGTCATAAGAAAATGGAAATGCGTGGTCAAGGAGAAGCACAAACCTTCGTCTGCAAATGCGGATATCATGAAAAACTATCTTCTTTTACTAAGAGAAAAGGGAAAAATAACAACCAAAAAGCTAACAAACAAGACGTTTCGAAGTATCTTAAACACCAGAATAAAAAAGAGGAACCTATTAATACTGCACTTGCTGATGCATTAGCTAAGTTGAAGTTTGATAAATGAATGAATGGAAAAATCTGCGGAGTAATTAAAGCACCGCAGATTTTTTTTCATTCAATTATAATTTTTGTGAAATAGTTGTTGACTTCTGTATTGTGAAATAGTAATATTTAATTTGTTGCTAAAGAGTTCTAGCAAATTAGACACTTTCATTTTGTGAAATCTTACAGAAGATAACGAAACGAGTATGGATTTTAAATTATTTTGTTTTTGGTTATCGATATAAAAATATTTTATAAAAGTAATTGACAAAATGGAAGATGAGATGATATATTGATATCCTGTCTTAAACAAATAGTTCTTTGAAAACTAAACAAAGCAGAAACGTCAACGTTTTAATTTAAGTGAGTACACACTATAAAAACTATTGAGCAAGTCAAACACTTTTTGGAGAGTTTGATCCTGGCTCAGGACGAACGCTGGCGGCGTGCCTAATACATGCAAGTCGAGCGAATGATAGGGAGCTTGCTCCCTTGATTTAGCGGCGGACGGGTGAGTAACACGTGGGCAACCTACCTGTAAGACTGGGATAACTTCGGGAAACCGGAGCTAATACCGGATAATTTCTTTTCTCGCATGAGAGAAGATGGAAAGACGGTTTCGGCTGTCACTTACAGATGGGCCCGCGGCGCATTAGCTAGTTGGTGAGGTAATGGCTCACCAAGGCCACGATGCGTAGCCGACCTGAGAGGGTGATCGGCCACACTGGGACTGAGACACGGCCCAGACTCCTACGGGAGGCAGCAGTAGGGAATCTTCCGCAATGGACGAAAGTCTGACGGAGCAACGCCGCGTGAACGAAGAAGGCCTTCGGGTCGTAAAGTTCTGTTGTTAGGGAAGAACAAGTACCAGAGTAACTGCTGGTACCTTGACGGTACCTAACCAGAAAGCCACGGCTAACTACGTGCCAGCAGCCGCGGTAATACGTAGGTGGCAAGCGTTGTCCGGAATTATTGGGCGTAAAGCGCGCGCAGGTGGTTCTTTAAGTCTGATGTGAAAGCCCACGGCTCAACCGTGGAGGGTCATTGGAAACTGGGGAACTTGAGTGCAGAAGAGGAAAGTGGAATTCCAAGTGTAGCGGTGAAATGCGTAGAGATTTGGAGGAACACCAGTGGCGAAGGCGACTTTCTGGTCTGTAACTGACACTGAGGCGCGAAAGCGTGGGGAGCGAACAGGATTAGATACCCTGGTAGTCCACGCCGTAAACGATGAGTGCTAAGTGTTAGAGGGTTTCCGCCCTTTAGTGCTGCAGCTAACGCATTAAGCACTCCGCCTGGGGAGTACGGCCGCAAGGCTGAAACTCAAAGGAATTGACGGGGGCCCGCACAAGCGGTGGAGCATGTGGTTTAATTCGAAGCAACGCGAAGAACCTTACCAGGTCTTGACATCCTTTTGCCCTTCCTAGAGATAGGAACTTCCCTTCGGGGACAAAAGTGACAGGTGGTGCATGGTTGTCGTCAGCTCGTGTCGTGAGATGTTGGGTTAAGTCCCGCAACGAGCGCAACCCTTGATCTTAGTTGCCAGCATTCAGTTGGGCACTCTAAGGTGACTGCCGGTGACAAACCGGAGGAAGGTGGGGATGACGTCAAATCATCATGCCCCTTATGACCTGGGCTACACACGTGCTACAATGGATGGTACAAAGAGCTGCAAACCCGCGAGGGTAAGCGAATCTCATAAAGCCATTCTCAGTTCGGATTGTAGGCTGCAACTCGCCTACATGAAGCCGGAATCGCTAGTAATCGTGGATCAGCATGCCACGGTGAATACGTTCCCGGGCCTTGTACACACCGCCCGTCACACCACGAGAGTTTGTAACACCCGAAGTCGGTGAGGTAACCGCAAGGAGCCAGCCGCCTAAGGTGGGACAGATGATTGGGGTGAAGTCGTAACAAGGTAGCCGTATCGGAAGGTGCGGCTGGATCACCTCCTTTCTAAGGATGAAATGAAGTACTAGATACTTCAATAAATGGACGTTTCTGCCTTTGTTTAGTTTTGAGAGAATTATCTCTCTACACTTTGTTCCTTGAAAACTAGATAACAAATAACAAGACATCATTGAAATAGTAAGTTCTTTTTTTTATTAACTTCGGTTAAGTTAGAAAGGGCGCACGGTGGATGCCTTGGCACTAGGAGCCGATGAAGGACGGGACTAACACCGATATGCTTCGGGGAGCTGTAAGTAAGCTTTGATCCGGAGATTTCCGAATGGGGAAACCCACTGTTCGTAATGGAACAGTATCTTTACCTGAATACATAGGGTACTGAAGGCAGACCCGGGGAACTGAAACATCTAAGTACCCGGAGGAAGAGAAAGCAAACGCGATTTCCTGAGTAGCGGCGAGCGAAACGGAAGATAGCCCAAACCAAGAGGCTTGCCTCTTGGGGTTGTAGGACACTCAACATGGAGTTACAAAGGAACGGGGTAAGTGAAGTGATCTGGAAAGATCCGTCAAAGAAGGTAAAAACCCTGTAGCTGAAACTTCGTTCCCTCCTGAGTGGATCCTGAGTACGGCGGGACACGAGAAATCCCGTCGGAAGCAGGGAGGACCATCTCCCAAGGCTAAATACTACCTAGTGACCGATAGTGAACCAGTACCGTGAGGGAAAGGTGAAAAGCACCCCGGAAGGGGAGTGAAATAGATCCTGAAACCGTGTGCCTACAAGTAGTTAGAGCCCGTTAATGGGTGATAGCGTGCCTTTTGTAGAATGAACCGGCGAGTTACGATTTCATGCAAGGTTAAGTTGATAAGACGGAGCCGCAGCGAAAGCGAGTCTGAATAGGGCGCATGAGTATGAGGTCGTAGACCCGAAACCAGGTGATCTACCCATGTCCAGGGTGAAGTTCAGGTAACACTGAATGGAGGCCCGAACCCACGTACGTTGAAAAGTGCGGGGATGAGGTGTGGGTAGCGGAGAAATTCCAATCGAACCTGGAGATAGCTGGTTCTCTCCGAAATAGCTTTAGGGCTAGCCTCGAGATGAGAGTATTGGAGGTAGAGCACTGATTGGACTAGGGGCCCCCAACGGGTTACCGAATTCAGTCAAACTCCGAATGCCAAATACTTATTCTCGGGAGTCAGACTGCGAGTGATAAGATCCGTAGTCAAGAGGGAAACAGCCCAGACCACCAGCTAAGGTCCCCAAGTTTACGTTAAGTGGAAAAGGATGTGGAGTTGCTTAGACAACCAGGATGTTGGCTCAGAAGCAGCCATCATTTAAAGAGTGCGTAATAGCTCACTGGTCGAGTGACTCTGCGCCGAAAATGTACCGGGGCTAAACGTAACACCGAAGCTGTGGATGGATACCGTATGGTATCCGTGGTAGGAGAGCGTTCTAAGGGCGTTGAAGCTAGACCGGAAGGACTGGTGGAGCGCTTAGAAGTGAGAATGCCGGTATGAGTAGCGAAAGAAGGGTGAGAATCCCTTCCACCGAATGCCTAAGGTTTCCTGAGGAAGGCTCGTCCGCTCAGGGTTAGTCGGGACCTAAGCCGAGGCTGAAAAGCGTAGGCGATGGACAACAGGTTGATATTCCTGTACCACCTATACATCGTTTGAGCGATGGGGGGACGCAGAAGGATAGGGTAAGCGCGCTGTTGGATATGCGCGTCCAAGCAGTTAGGCCGGAAACGAGGAAAATCCCGTTTCCATTAAGGCGGAGCTGTGATGGCGAGGGAAATATAGTACCGAAGTTCCTGATTCCACGCTGCCAAGAAAAGCCTCTAGTGAGATGTAGGGTGCCCGTACCGCAAACCGACACAGGTAGGCGAGGAGAGAATCCTAAGGTGTGCGAGAGAACTCTCGTTAAGGAACTCGGCAAAATGACCCCGTAACTTCGGGAGAAGGGGTGCTTTTTAGGGTGAATAGCCCGGAAAAGCCGCAGTGAATAGGCCCAGGCGACTGTTTAGCAAAAACACAGGTCTCTGCGAAGCCGCAAGGCGAAGTATAGGGGCTGACGCCTGCCCGGTGCTGGAAGGTTAAGAGGAGAGGTTAGCCGCAAGGCGAAGCTTTGAATTGAAGCCCCAGTAAACGGCGGCCGTAACTATAACGGTCCTAAGGTAGCGAAATTCCTTGTCGGGTAAGTTCCGACCCGCACGAAAGGCGTAACGATCTGGGCACTGTCTCAACGAGAGACTCGGTGAAATTATAGTACCTGTGAAGATGCAGGTTACCCGCGACAGGACGGAAAGACCCCGTGGAGCTTTACTGCAGCCTGATATTGAATTTTGGTACAGCTTGTACAGGATAGGTAGGAGCCTGTGAAGCCGGAGCGCTAGCTTCGGTCGAGGCGTCGGTGGGATACTACCCTGGCTGTATTGAAATTCTAACCCGCGCCCCTTATCGGGGCGGGAGACAGTGTCAGGCGGGCAGTTTGACTGGGGCGGTCGCCTCCTAAAATGTAACGGAGGCGCCCAAAGGTTCCCTCAGAATGGTTGGAAATCATTCGTAGAGTGTAAAGGCACAAGGGAGCTTGACTGCGAGACCTACAAGTCGAGCAGGGACGAAAGTCGGGCTTAGTGATCCGGTGGTTCCGCATGGAAGGGCCATCGCTCAACGGATAAAAGCTACCCCGGGGATAACAGGCTTATCTCCCCCAAGAGTCCACATCGACGGGGAGGTTTGGCACCTCGATGTCGGCTCATCGCATCCTGGGGCTGTAGTCGGTCCCAAGGGTTGGGCTGTTCGCCCATTAAAGCGGTACGCGAGCTGGGTTCAGAACGTCGTGAGACAGTTCGGTCCCTATCCGTCGTGGGCGCAGGAAATTTGAGAGGAGCTGTCCTTAGTACGAGAGGACCGGGATGGACGCACCGCTGGTGTACCAGTTGTTCTGCCAAGAGCATCGCTGGGTAGCTACGTGCGGACGGGATAAATGCTGAAAGCATCTAAGCATGAAGCCCCCCTCAAGATGAGATTTCCCATAGCGTAAGCTAGTAAGATCCCTGAAAGATGATCAGGTTGATAGGTCAGAGGTGGAAGCGTGGCGACATGTGGAGCTGACTGATACTAATCGATCGAGGACTTAACCAATATATATTTTAATGATGATTCTAAAGTTTGTTATCTAGTTTTGAAGGAATAAACCTTCTAACTGAATTTAGTCTGGTAATGATGGCGAAGAGGTCACACCCGTTCCCATTCCGAACACGGAAGTTAAGCTCTTCAGCGCCGATGGTAGTTGGGGGTCTCCCCCTGTGAGAGTAGGACGTTGCCAGGCTAAGCCCCTAATTAAATTAGGGGCTATTATTTTGTACATAACTATATGCGGCCCCTTGGTCAAGCGGTTAAGACACCGCCCTTTCACGGCGGTAACACGGGTTCGAATCCCGTAGGGGTCACCATATTGGAGGATTAGCTCAGCTGGGAGAGCATCTGCCTTACAAGCAGAGGGTCGGCGGTTCGATCCCGTCATCCTCCACCATTACCTATAGTGCCGGTGTAGCTCAACTGGTAGAGCAACTGACTTGTAATCAGTAGGTTGGGGGTTCAAGTCCTCTTGCCGGCACCACTTTCAAATTTGTATGAGCCATTAGCTCAGTTGGTAGAGCATCTGACTTTTAATCAGAGGGTCGCAGGTTCGAATCCTGCATGGCTCACTATTAGTTTAGCAGGCGCGACGGAATTGGCAGATTCCATTTTGTAATTCCCCGTAGCTCAATTGGATAGAGCTTCTGACTAACAGATTCAGAAGGTTATGGTTCGACTCCTTTTAGGTACGCCTTGATACGGGAAGTAGCTCAGCTTGGTAGAGCACTTGGTTTGGGACCAAGGGGTCGCAGGTTCGAATCCTGTCTTCCCGACCATCTATGTGTCTAAATATTTATTATGGGGCCTTAGCTCAGCTGGGAGAGCGCCTGCCTTGCACGCAGGAGGTCAGCGGTTCGATCCCGCTAGGCTCCACCATTATTATAATTATCGTGTACGTTTCATTATTTGGCGGCGTAGCTCAGCTGGCTAGAGCGTACGGTTCATACCCGTGAGGTCGGGGGTTCGATCCCCTCTGCCGCTATAAAATTATGAGCATTTTCCAGATAAATTCTTAATTATTACGGAGGTATACCCAAGTTCGGCTGAAGGGATCGGTCTTGAAAACCGACAGGGGGGTCAAACCCCGCGGGGGTTCGAATCCCTCTACCTCCTCCATTTTTTTAAAAGGTCACACAATTTATATCGTCGCGGGGTGGAGCAGTCCGGTAGCTCGTCGGGCTCATAACCCGAAGGTCGCAGGTTCAAATCCTGTCCCCGCAATCTGGTCCGGTAGTTCAGTTGGTTAGAATGCCTGCCTGTCACGCAGGAGGTCGCGGGTTCGAGTCCCGTCCGGACCGCCATTTTTATTCAGTAGATAAACTTACTGTTGATATAATTTGTTTGGCTCAGTAGCTCAGTCGGTAGAGCAAAGGACTGAAAATCCTTGTGTCGGCGGTTCGATTCCGTCCTGAGCCATCATTAGCTTAATACGGAGGGGTAGCGAAGTGGCTAAACGCGGCGGACTGTAAATCCGCTCCTTCGGGTTCGGCAGTTCGAATCTGCCCCCCTCCACCATTCATTATAGGGGTATAGTTTAAAGGTAGAACAAAGGTCTCCAAAACCTTCGGTGTGGGTTCAATTCCTACTACCCCTGCCAACTCAAAATTCATCTTACATTATGGCGGTTGTGGCGAAGTGGTTAACGCACCTGATTGTGGTTCAGGCATTCGTGGGTTCGATTCCCATCAGTCGCCCCATTTATTTTATCTTATTGGGCTATAGCCAAGCGGTAAGGCAACGGATTTTGATTCCGTCATGCGAAGGTTCGAATCCTTCTAGCCCAGCCATTTTATATATGCGGGTGTAGTTTAGTGGTAAAACCTCAGCCTTCCAAGCTGATGATGAGAGTTCGATTCTCTTCACCCGCTCCAAAATGGGCCTATAGCTCAGCTGGTTAGAGCGCACGCCTGATAAGCGTGAGGTCGATGGTTCGAGTCCATTTAGGCCCACCATAATCCTATATTTTTTGTTCCGCAGTAGCTCAGTGGTAGAGCATTCGGCTGTTAACCGAACGGTCGTAGGTTCGAGTCCTACCTGCGGAGCCATCTTTTTATATGAGGAAGTACTCAAGAGACGCCCCTACTATGGATGTAGGTCCGGATAATCGGCGTGAGGATTCAAATCCTCTAAGATGCGTAAAAACTAATCTTACTTGGGTTAGTTTTTTTGTTTTATTCATTCAGCAAGTGCTACAATTTACGTCAAAAAATTTTACAGAACTTAGAAAGCCTCTTTTTAACATAAGCCTCCCGTATTTGGCATCAGGTACGATCTATGTAGCCCCACACTCCAGCTTCCTAATTCACTTTATAACTATATCCATTGAGATTACTGAAGTATTTCTTAAATAGTTTTTTTGCAGATTTTTGCTGAAACTACTGTATCACGTATAACATGTTAGGAGTATATAAAAACAGAGCAATATTTTTTATTTCGTCCCCATTCAGTTAAAATAGAGGTAGAATAATTGAATCCTTTTCCAATAAAAAAGGGGCTGCCCATAATAAAAGAGTCAGATCCTATATCTACTTCAAACCGACCCCATTTTCTAAAAGTGGGCTTATAATGAGTGAATTCTTATTCAATGAAAAAACCGCCAATCCCTTGATATGTATGGGGCTGACGTTTTTTTTTATTTTTAGCGTCCCAGATCGGAGTCGAACTTACGACCTACAGATTAGGAGGCACTGTTAAATTTCAGTTTCTTTTACAATAGGATTGAACTGTTTATAAATCCTACTATAACGGAAATTTCCATGCTTTTACCGTATACCAAGCGTAAATACTAAATAAAAGTGTCTGACGCCTCCGAAGCAATGTTTCCGATTTTTATTATACAAGCTTTACTAGTTTGTTTTCAACATACTTACGATTTTCTGCCGCTCGAGCCCCGCCTGAAATCCTTACTGAATATTTATCAAAAGGTTCAAAAATTAAATACGAAGTTTTCGATCGTATATATTTACTGAATGAATCATGTTTTAGTTATTATTCAAAATTTCCCTCTTTTGAACGCTTTTTTCGTAATCATAGCGATACTTAGCAGGTGAAACGTTCATCACCGCAGTAAATACGCGCGTAAAGTAATGCACTGATCCAAAGCCGGTAACATCAGCTATCTCTTTAATAGGAATGCTTGTTGTTTCAAGCAGGCGTACTGCCTCCTTTACCCTTTCCTTGCGAATATAATTGGAGAAACTTTCACGAAGTTCATTAGAAAAGAGCCTTGATAAATGACGTTTAGAAATGTGAAGATAGTTGGCGACATGTTCTAGCTTCAATGGTTCTGATAAATTATCACGAATGAACAGCTTTGCTTGATATAAATGTGTTGGAGAACTAAACATTTTTTCTTGACTTCGACTTCTTTGAATAGTTTCGGAAAACATAGAGTTAAAGGACAGTATGAGTGTGTGTGCCATATTAGTAATTAAATTAAAATCGTTGACACCGCCGTTTGACGTATAATCTACTAATGCCCTCCATATTAAGGCAGTTGGGGAATCATCAGCAACATTGACACAAATCTTATTTGTTTTCGCCAGCCGATTAAACATGCTAATGGCATCATCCTTTGGTTTTTCATGTGAAATCTCGAAAGCAACAAATACAAGAAAAAGTCCTGTTTCACTTAAAATTTGGTGCTGAACGTTCGGACGGGATAAAAATACTGTCCCTTTCTTTAACGGATATTGTCCATCCATGTCTTTATAAATTCCTTCTCCATTTAGTACATAACAAACTTCAAAAAATGAATGCCTATGTAACGGGGTGTTAAAATGCTTCGGGGTAACTCCCCAATAATGCACCTTAAAGGCAATTTCTTCTCCAAGTGGGTCCATTGCATATTGAGTCAAAATCCCTTCAATGAGTTTACATGATTGAATTACCAAAAATATCCCTCCGATGTCTTCATAAGACAAAAAAGTAGCCTATTCTGATAAAGACTGGATTCTATAAATTTTTTAAAATTATAACAAGTATACTATCAATGTTAAGGGAGGAAAATATTATGATTACTTTAAAAGATGCTGATTTTTACAAAGAAAATGGATACTTACTTGTTAAAGGGGTTTTTACTAAAGATGAAGTAGAGCAAATGAAAAATGCGGTTGAAGACATTATTCAACGTGCAGCAAATGCAAAACATGATCGAAATCATGCATGGCAAGGGGAGCACATCCCACCAAACGAACTAAAAAAACTTGTTTTAAAAGGGTTTCATGACGTTCATTATCATGATGCATCGTTCTCTAGAGCCATTATCCATCCAAGTATGGTGTCTATTTTGCAAAAGCTTATCGGACCGAATGTCCAATTACATCACTCCAAAATGCTGGTTAAACCACCTGAAAAGGGAGCAGCCTTTCCAATGCATCAGGATCATCCGTATTTTCCACATGAAAGTCATACCATGTTGGCAGCTAGTGTTCATCTTGATGATGCAGACTTGGAAAACGGATGTCTAAGGGTTATACCAAAATCTCATAAAGAAGGATCAATCCCACATGTAGGGCGTCACTACTTAAATCATAAGGAATACCCGATTTCCATAGGGACTCCGTGCCCTGCCGAAGCAGGCGACGTTCTGTTTTTTAATTATTTAACGATACATGGCTCGGATAGTAATCGCAGTGACCGGCCGCGTAGAAACGTATTGTTCCAATATCGTGATCCGTCGGATAAACCGATTGCCGATGTACACGTGAACTGGGGGCAAGGCTTGATGGTCTGTGGAGAAAATCCAACGTTCCGTGATTATCAGGCTGATTTTGCCTCAAAAATAGTAAAATGAAAGTTGAATGCAACTATTTTGATCTGAAATACACACATACTTGAGTTCCAACTCGTCTGAACAGAGCAATTAAGTTAATCTGAAGAATGTTTAACTAAATCAAATAAACAACCTGATAAATGAAAGCTGCTGACACCATCAGTAGCTTTTACTTTCTTAGAAGACTATTCCCAAAATGAAATTGCAAAAAAACGACTACCTCCATCTAAGGGGGGCATTCACCATAGTTGACGATGCCTGTCGCCTTATCAACATATTAATTTTCTTCATGTCGAAATTTGCTTAGCGTATGTTTTCCGCATTTTGTTGGTAGGACACCATGTTGCAGAAAAAGAGGGCGTGTCTCGCACGACGATTTATCGCTATTTGAAAAAACCTCTAAAATAAAACGTAAAGCACTTATTACCAGATCACAGCTTGGATAGGTGCTTTTATTGTTTAGTTCACTTTCCGTTCCTTTAACGGTGTACCCCGCTGTTTAATAACGTGTTTTTTCATGAAAAAAAGCACCTCCAGACATAGAAAAATAATAGTGAATCAGAACTTCACTGTTTCCTACGTACAGAAGTGCTTTTATCTTACATACAATTTACCGTTTTTACCGGTTATATTAACAGAAAAAACCCTGCTACAACACGGGAGAACCGCATTATAACAGGGTTTATACACAGTTAGCGTCCCAGATAGGAGTCGAACCTACGACCTACAGCTTAGGAGGCTGTCGCTCTATCCTGCTGAGCTACTGGGACATATAAATAGTTGTGACTGATATATTATAGTCGTTATAAGAAAAATTTTCAAGGATTATGCGCTAAAGAAAATTGTACTCACTTTGAAATAAATAGGGGGATTGTTTAGGTATTATTTGAATCATCATACTATTTAGTATTTACGCTGTGATAAAATGGGAAAGAATACTTTTATATTTCCCTCATTTTAAAAAAATTGCGCCAATAGTAATAACCTCAAGGAATTCGAATAGAGTTCATCAAACAAACTTTGGGGGAAATCTAATGAAGAAAAATCTATTGTTAATAGTAGTCCTTGTTTTCGGAGGCGCTCTTTTATTATACACCCTGGATAAAGCCAAAACAAAGAAACTTCATACACCTCCAGAGTTACTCGCGACAGTTGATGGAGACAAGGTCGCTTATCAGGTTCGCAGTTTTGAAAGGGACGGGATCATAATTGTGAAAGGCGAAAAAGAAGAGCCAATTACTAAGGTTAACCCTCGAACAAAACTTTTAATTGATTTCGCTGAAGAGCCTGAAAGTTTCATTGTTTCAGAGATGGATAGCTTTGGGAATGAAGAGGATTATTTAAGGACGGAGGATTGGGACACAGTCAGTTTCAGAGAGTATGCCTTGGACAACTGGGTCGGTTATAAATCCTATGTCATCCATGCAAAGTGGAAAAATGGGAAAGAGGCGACATATTCCATTAAACTGGATGTTAAGCAACTCGTTTCTTATCAGGGATTATTGCCAAGGGAATATGAAAACAGTGCTTTGATTATCCTTGGAAAATCGGGTGTTAGTCCTGTTAATTTTAATGAAAATAAGTATGATTTGAACCCTATTCTCAGGATAGAGGCAGATGGGAATTTGCCATCCGAATATCCTGAATTGAAAATAGAAAGCACCCCCACCTATATTATTTTTGACTATACTCAAGAAGTGTTTCGAACTGATGATGACGAAGAGCTAATAAAATACTTAGAATCGGAGCAGAGAAAAGAATAAAGAGTAGTCGTGTCAGAGGATGATTAAACATGATTGTCTGTTGACTCACAATGTAATAATTTTCTGACTAATTTTCTCGTTCATTTGTGTATAATAGATGGATAGAAACAAAATACATAAACAGAATAGGTGTCTGATCTAGGACTTAAAAGAAAAGTGCCAAAGCGGTCCCGCCGCTGTATAAAGATATGGGAAGGTGTGTGGCAGACGTACGGGGACATCTGTTCATAATATAGACGATTGACTCATAAGGGTCAGACTTCCTAAAAAGAAATTAGGAGGCTGATCTTTTATTTATTCCCTCTAAAAATGTATGGTAAGGGAGTAGTGGAATTTGGGAAATTCAAAAAGGGGAAAAATTTTACAAAATAACAGACAGCTAGCTTATATACTCGCATTTGCGTTTCTTGCTGTTTCGATGATTGTTGGGATTTCAGTAGGTTCGGTTTCAGTGCCTGTGTCTGAGCTTTTTCGAATTATTGGCAAGGAGGTTTTCCATTTACCACTGTCAACTGAAGCAAATATAATGTTTTCGAATATTGTGATGAAAATACGCTTACCTCGTGTTGTCTTGGCTGGATTGGTAGGAGCGTCTCTTGCTATTTCTGGTGCAGCGTTTCAAGGACTTTTGCGTAACCCGTTGGCCGATCCCTATACACTTGGTGTCTCCTCTGGGGCCTCTGTAGGAGCGGTTATAACCCTATTTTTCGGGTTCTCACTACCTGTTATCGATTTATTTACTTTGCCATTATTAAGTGTTTTGTTTTCGTTCTTGACGATTTTCTCTGTACTGTTGTTTGCACAGAAAGTGGACCGCTCAATGAAGGTAGAAACAATTATTTTAACAGGGGTTATTTTTAGTTCGTTTTTAGGTGCGTTTATTTCTCTGATGATTGCTATGACTGGAGAAGAATTACGTCAAATTATTGGCTGGTTATTAGGGAGTGTCTCCATGCGAGGTTGGAGCTATGTGGGGATTATTCTGCCGTTTTTTATCGTAGGTGCTGTGATCCTTATGCTAAATGCACGTGAATTGAATGCCTTATCCTTTGGAGAAGATCGTGCACAGCATTTAGGCGTGAACGTGAAACAAAGAAAGTTACTGATTTTGATCGCAGGTTCGCTATTAACAGGGGCTGCCGTGGCTGTTTCAGGAACAATAGGCTTTGTTGGCTTGGTGATTCCACATTTCACGAGACGGCTTGTTGGTCCAGATCATAAGCATTTGTTGCCATTGTCGATGATCATTGGAGGTGGATTCTTAATCCTGGCAGATCTTGTATCAAGGATTATTATCTCCCCAGCTGAATTACCGATTGGTGTTATTACCGCGTTAATTGGTGCCCCTGTTTTTGCCATGATCTTATTAAAACGGCGCAGGACAGAAGGAAGGTGATGAATATGCTAACTGTTACTGAATTGATAGGTGGGTATACGAGGGAAATGCCCGTTTTGAAAAATCTTACATTCGAGGTTGCCAGAGGAGAACTGTTTGGAATACTTGGACCTAATGGAAGTGGAAAAACTACGCTACTCCAAATGATGAGTGGCATATTACCTTATCATAGTGGAGAAGTCATGCTTAATGGAAAAAGGCTGCAGGATTACCGTACAAAGGAACTGGCTAGAGTAATTGCAGTCTTGCCCCAGCATTCTACACAGGCTTTTTCCTATACAGTAAAAGAAACGGTCTCGCTTGGCAGATATGCGCATCAGAAAGGCTTACTGCAGAGTTGGTCAACGGAAGATGAAGAAGTGGTTCAAAAGGTTATGAAACAGACGGGTGTTACTCAATTTCAACAAATCCCTTTTGAACAGCTTTCTGGTGGTGAGAAACAGCGCGTCTTGCTTGCACAGTCATTAGCACAAGAACCGGAAATTCTTTTTCTAGATGAGCCAACGAATCATTTAGATCTTTCCTATCAGAAGGAGCTACTCGACTTGATGAAAAAGTGGACGAAGGAAAAAGATCTGACTGTTATTTCTATTTTCCACGATTTAAATCTTGCTAGTCTTTACTGTGATAGATTGCTACTGTTGGAAAAAGGAAGGATTCAGATCAATGATAAACCGAATGAAGTGCTGAAACGAGAACGAATTCAAGCAGTATACCAAACGGAAATTGAAAATCGCCCACATCCAAGTCTTCCTAAACCGCAATTATTCATTGTTCCGTCTCATCTTGCCGAGGAACAGGAGGCATTGGTGGTTAATGAGCGATATTTAGAAACAAAAGATGAGTGGATTGCATTGGAAGCGCCGTTTCCACTTAAGACGCTGTCTTCTGGAGTAACGGGGGCTATTAACGGCTGGTATAAAACATTTGTGAACCGTTGTGTCAAGTGTACTTATGATTGTCATGATTCTCTCGAGGAAATGATAGAGTACTTGTCTGCAAAGGGATTTAATCCAAGTGAGACGATGGGCATGATGACGAATGTTGATGTGAAGACAGCAGCAGTACGTTTCTATGAAGGCAATGATATCTCAACTTTCATCGTGGTAACGGTAGGTAAAGGAAATCCGGTTCATACACCTCATATCGTTCAATCTGAAAGAACTAGAGAACCTAGCATCCATACATGGGTGTTTGTGAACGGGTATTTACCGGAAGAAGCATTTATTCAGAGCCTTGTTACCGCAACGGAAGCAAAGCTGAAGGTGTTGCATGATTATGGAGCGGAAACTAACACGCTTGGAATAGAAACTTCAAAAGACAGCATCTTACTTGCTGCCACGCAACGGGGTACAAACATCCGGCATGGTGAATCTATGGAATCATTAGGTATATTAATTAGCAGGGGTGTGTATGAATGTACGCTGCTTGCAATGAAAAATAGTGACTGGAGGGATGGTTGAAATGGAAAAGGCACCCGTCTTTTTTATCACTGGAGGCGTGCGTAGTGGGAAAAGCACGTTTGCGGAAAAAACAGCCCATGAGCTGGCGCGAGCTCATACTGGAACCTTGTTATATTATTTGGCTTGTGGCAGAGGACAAGATGAAGAAATGCAGCAACGGATTGAGTTGCATCAGCAATCTCGTCAAAACAGTGTTGTTCCATGGCAATCTGGTGAGTTCCCTAGAGATATCGACAACTCCATCCCTTTTTACAATAAACAGACAATCGTCTTGTTGGATTGTTTGACTACTTGGCTCGATAATGAGTTGTTTTCAATCGATTCGGAACTAAGTAAGCGCCGTCTCCAAAATGTTTTTGACAAAATGATGGGAAGTATTGAAACAATACGAAAGCATTGCTTCAGTTTGATTGTGGTTAGTAATGAAGTACTCCTAGAGCCTCTATCAAGCAGTGAAATCGTGCGTGCTTATCAAAAAACAATCGGCAGGCTGCATCAGGAACTTGTTGCTCGTTCACATCAAGCTTATTTGGTTGAATCAGGTATTCCACTCATGATGAAAGGGAGCAAGTAAAGAATGAGCGTACTAATCGGTTATTTGATTAATCTTCAGTTCTTCACGGCGCTTCCGATCAAAAAGCAGCTTCCCATGGATGAACCATCCATTCATCGAGCTGTTCAGACCTTTCCACTTGCGGGACTGACACTCGGTTTGCTAGTCAGCGGCAGTCTCTTTGCACTCATGGAGTGGACGCCCTTCTCTTTACTTGCGATTAGTTTCGTTGTTTGGCTGCTGACGATTATTCTAACAGGAGGCCTTCATCTTGACGGATGGATGGATGCGAGTGATGCGTTTTTTTCCTATCAGGACAAAGAAAAGCGGCTTGAAATTATGAGCGATCCGCGAACGGGAGCGTTTGGTGTTTTATCCGTGATCGTCTTATTAAGTGCAAGGTTTCTATTTATTTATGAAATCATTTCAAGAATGAATCTCAGTTCTTTTTTCTTAATTGCCTTAATTCCTACCATAAGTAAAATGGTGATGGGAATGTTGCTCTATACAGCGCCGCTTGCTAAACAAGATGGATTGGCGGCGTTTTTTCAAAGAGCAACGAAAAAAAGTAGTATACATATATATGGCTTGTATCTAATTGTCTTATTAATTATGGCATTTTACATAAGCTTGTCTTTACTTTATATGAGTTTAATCATGATAGCGGTAGCTTGTATTCTCTTTTTATTGATCCGCAGGAAAACCGCAATTTGGTTCGGCGGAATCACAGGCGATGTTCTGGGAGCATCGGTAGAAGGAGTGGAGCTGTTTTTATGGCTGACGGTGTGGGCCTTGCCTTACTTCGCCATGGTATGACGGAGGCGAATGTTAAGAGGCGATATGTAGGATGGACAGATTCACGGTTGACAACAGAAGGGTTGCAGGAACTAGAGCGATTACAATCAAGCTATTCAAATTATGATTGTTTGTACTGTAGCGATTTAAATCGATGCATCCAAACTGCAAACATCTTATTTCCAAATTGTGAGCCAATTTTAAAGAGGGAATTTCGTGAAATGAATTTTGGTGAGTGGGAAGGAAGAACCTATGAGCAATTATTAAGCTCGCCTCAATATAAGCGCTGGCTTGAGCGCCCGTTTGAAATAGAAGCACCACATGGGGAAGGCTATCAAGATTTCAGTCAAAGAGTACATCAAGGTTGGGTCGAGGTGGTAGAGGATATGATGCAGAAGGAAGCAAGAAATGTTGCGGTTGTTACACATGGTGGAGTGATTCGCAATCTGCTCGTCCATTATGCTCCCGAGCAAAAGGTATTTTGGGATTGGAGTATTCCATATGGCTGTGGCTATAAGCTTTACTGGGAAAGCTACGAGCAATTGAGGAGGGGTGAGAGATGCACTTCGTTACAGGCGGTACCTATAATGGAAAAAGAAAATGGGTAAGGTCGTTACATGAACAAACCCAATGGCTTTCTGCTTATTATAATCACCCACTCCCGGTTCGTTCAAATGATTTTTTAGAAAAAAAGATTGTATTAGAAGGAATTGAGATGTGGATAAAGAATGATGTAGAGAGTAGCGATGGTTCAAACATTCGTGCGAATTGGAAGACATACATTCAAACATGGCACGACTGGGAGCGGGAGCAAGGAGATCGAAGAATCATTATAATTGGAACCGACATTTCAAAGGGAATTGTCCCAATGAACAAACTAGACCGAACTTGGCGTGATGTTACAGGTTGGGTCTATCAAGACTTGACGGTCCTATCAAACCGCGTCGATATCATTTGGTATGGCTTAAATCAACAATTAAAATAGGGGGATGAAAGCATGAATATTTACACACGTACAGGAGATAAAGGGAAAACCAGCGTAATTGGCGGCCGAGTGGATAAGGATGACCTTCGAGTGGAAGCGTATGGAACGGTTGATGAAGTGAACAGCTACGTTGGGCTAGCTATGGCGGAATTAGATCGTACAAAGTTCGCGGATGTTTTAGAAGACCTGGAGAAGATCCAGCATGAATTATTTGATTGTGGCGGTGATTTAGCAACGATTTCTGATAAAGCACCAGAAAAGCTAACAGCAGAAGCGATTACGTATTTAGAACAGCGTATTGATGCCTATATTTCAGAAGCACCGCCACTTGAGAAGTTTATTTTACCAGGGGGAACGAAGCCAGCCGCAACGATTCATATTGCTCGTACCGTTGTGCGTCGGGCTGAACGGCTGACTGTAACGCTTGTGAAATCAGGGGCCGCTGTTTCTCCTTTGTCACTACAATATTTAAATAGACTGTCTGACTATTTCTTTGCACTTGCACGGGCGATTAATGTTCGCCTTGCGGTTAAAGATGTAGAGTACGTTAGAAGTGCGAAAGTGTTCCACAACACCAAGAAAAAGGAGCAAACGGATTGAAATGAATGTTAAACAAATGAGCGTCCTTGCCATCTTTATTGCTTTATCGGTAGCAGGTGCTTTTATAAAAATTCCAGGTGTTATTGGCAGCGTGGCACTAGACAGTTTTCCTTCGTTACTAGCAGCTTGTTTACTCGGTCCAGTTGCGGGTGCGGTTGTTGGCGGGCTCGGGCATTTCATTTCAGCTATTATAGGTGGAATGTTGCTCGGTCCCCTTCATTTCATTATTATGTTAGAAATGGCCTTACTTGCTTGGACCTTCGGCATTTTGTATCGAAAGGGCAATAAGGTTGGGGCAAGTCTGTTATTTTTTATTGGCAATGCATTTATTTCTCCCTTGCCATTCATTATGATCATCAGCTGGTCATTTTTTGTGGCTTTAATTCCATCGCTGACCATTGCAACAGCGATTAATTTAGGTGTGTCCCTTATTTTGCTGCCGCGATTAACACCTATTTTGCAAAAAATGATGAATGAAGGTGCAAAGGAATGAGGGACGTTTTAAAATTGCCGATATCTCATTCTGAAACATTAATTATTTCATGTGATAATAGCGGTGGTATTGGCATGAAGGAACAAGATATTGTAAAAGTTCCTTATGAAGTGACAGCCTATTACTCATTTCGGGTAGCGGTAATGGAATGCATGGCAGCAGGTGCCAAACCAATTGCGGTAACCGTTCAGAACTTTTGCGGTGAAGCGGCTTGGGACGACATCTGTACAGGAGTGCTCGCTGGACAAAAAGAGCTAGGTTTGGATATTCCGATTACAGGAAGTACAGAAAGTAATTTTCTATTAGTGCAATCTGCTCTTGGATTGATTGTAATCGGTCAATGGAAAGGTTCAGTCGAAATTAATCGGATGAGGAAGGTGGCTATTATCGGACAACCCCTTGTTGGTCATGAGGTGATCGAGAAGGCAGACCGTATTGCCCCACTTTCTTTGTTTAAAGCAATTTGTGAATACGAAGATGTAGTCGTGTTTCCGGTCGGATCAAAGGGTATTGCCCATGAATGGCGAAAGTTGAGTGATACGGATATTCCTGATGAACTTAAAAATCAAATCAACGTTGAAACATCTGCAGGACCTTCGACTTGCTTCCTTATTTCCTACCCAGATCATCTTGAAGCGGAATTAAGAAAATTAGCAGGGGTTTATTTTGTAGGGTAAATTATGAAAGGATGTCCATAATGCGTGTGAGTAAAACAAATGCCATGAGAATCCTTGATGGTAATAAAGTAGCGTACGAAATTCTTACATATGATAACGAAGATGGAAAAATCCATGGAACAGCAGTAGCTGATAAAATTGGCAAACAAGCTAATACCGTTTTTAAGACGCTCGTTTCGCAGAGCGGATCGAATTCATTTGTTTTTGTCATTCCAGTCGGTGGCGAACTTGATCTGAAAAAAGCAGCCAAGGCAGCAGGAGTGAAGAAAATGGAAATGCTTCCTGTCAAAGAGCTACAAAAGTGGACAGGGTACATCCGCGGTGGCTGTTCACCGGTCGGGATGAAAAGGTTGTACCCGACCTTTATTGATAAAAGCGCGGTGAATTTAGATAGGATGATTGTCAGCGCTGGAAAGATTGGCGTGCAGATGGAAGTGGAACCACTAAAGCTTGCTGAAACGGTTGAAGCGACATTTGTCGAGTTAATTAGCTAAAGAAAATGTCCTCTAAAAGGGTCTGTACTTGAACTCTATATACAGATTATCGTGTCACATACGTTTAAACTAGTAATGTATAAAGGGCTACGTGCTCTGATACCCTTTTTGATAGGCGTTCACCCAAACCACATCTCGTGCATATGCTGACGTAGAAAGCATAGATATCTCTCAAGTATCACGGATAAAGGAGAGTGTTGATTAGGTGACTGGAAAAACCACACATTATTTTGCTGGAGGAAATACAGCTAGAGGATTTCACAGTTTATATGAATCTAATTTGCATGGTTTAGAACGATTATATATTTTAAAAGGTGGCCCAGGGACTGGGAAGTCTACGTTGATGAAGAAAGTGGGCAAGGAATGGGTGGAAAAGGGGTTTAATATCCAGCTTTTGCATTGCTCATCAGATCCAGAATCGATTGATGGTGTTATCGTAACAGATTTAAAGGTTGGAATTGTAGATGGTACAGCACCACATGTGATAGAACCTAAAGCACCAGGCGCGATTGAAGAATATGTAAATCTTGGAACAGCCTGGGATTCCCAAATTCTTAGCCAGAATAAGCAAGAAATTATAAGGTTATCAAGTGAAATTAGCGCTGCTTTTGAAGATGCTTATTCTTTATTTGCTTCCGCATTGGCGGTCCATGATGAGTGGGAAGAGATCTACATCGCCAACCTAAACTTTCAGAAAGTGAATCAGCTAACAGGAAAATTGAAGGATACCTTTTTTGGAGAAATGTTTATTAACAAAACATCAGAAATCCGACACCGGTTTTTAGGTGCAGCTACGCCAATAGGTGCGGTCGATTATGTGCCGAACTTAACTGAAGATATAGCAAAGCGTTATTTTCTAAAAGGGCGGCCAGGGTCAGGAAAATCAACGATGCTCAAGAAATTGGCGCTTGAAGCAGAGCAGCGTGGTTTTGACGTTGAAATCTATCATTGTGGTTTTGATCCCAATAGCCTCGATATGGTCATTATGCGTGAAATTGGCGTGGCTATTTTCGACAGCACCGCTCCCCATGAATATTTTCCGAGCCGCCAAGGTGATGTGATTGTTGATATTTATCAAGAAGCGATTCTTCCTGGGACTGATGAAATTTATAGCGATCAAATCCAGGATATTTCAACTAGATACCGCACGAAAATGAATGAAGCGACTCAATCTTTAGCAAAAGCGAAATCTTTACATGATGAACTAGAAGATATCTATATACGTGCCATGGATTTTTCAGAAATAGATCGTATTCATAATAGTATCCGTGACAAGGTCGATCAGATTGCCCAGCCGTTTATATAATGCTAGAAGAGGATGACTTAAAGGGTTTTTTTGCCTTATGAGTCATCCTTGTGTGATTTCTTCCTGTTCTTTGCTAAACTGGAAGAAATCATACCTTGGGAGTGAGGACGAAGTGGAGCGTATTGAGCTGCATAGCGATTTATCTTTTTCGAGAATTATTCATGGTCATTGGCGGTTAGCTGATTGGAACTATTCTGTAAAGAGAAGAATAGAACTAATCGAACAATGCTTAGAGCTTGGTATTACAACTATTGATACAGCCGATATCTACGGGAATTATACATGTGAAGCTCTTTTGGGAGAAGCATTGGCTCTAAAGCCTGAACTTCGTGAGAAATTGGAAATCGTTACGAAATGTGGAATCAAGCTAGCTAATGAAGATAATGGCGTTCATTTGAATCATTATGATAGCAGTACAGTACATATTATTGAATCAGTAGAGCAATCGCTCAAAAATCTTCAGACAGATTATATAGACGTCTTGTTGCTTCACCGACCAGATGTTTTGCTGAATCCAAAAGAGGTAGCAGAAGCATTCAGGAAGTTAAAGCAAGCAGGAAAGGTGAAGCATTTTGGTGTATCGAATTACTTGCCTTCACAAGTGGACATGCTAAACGCATATTTAGATGTACCGCTCATCACCAATCAAATAGAGCTGTCCGCCCTATATCGAGAGCATTTTGAAAATGGGGTTCTTGATCAATGTATGAAGGAAAATATGCCTCCAATGGCTTGGTCACCACTTGCAAGGGGGAAGCTGTTCACAGGTGAAGACACACAGGCGATTAGAGTACGCAAAGCCCTTGAACGAGCTGCGGCTGACATGAATGCACAAACGATTGATGAAGTCGCGTATGCCTGGCTTATGTACCACCCTGCTAAAATCATGCCGATTGTCGGTTCAGGAAAAATGGAACGAATCCAAGCGGCAGTTCATGCTTTATCGTTGGAATTTAGCAGAGAACAATGGTATGAAATTTGGGTAGCATCACGAGGTAAGAATGTCGATTAACGAGATCTAAGGAAGCAAAAAAATGATTGGTATGAGGTGGATAAATTGATTAAAACGATAGCTACAGATATGGATGGAACATTATTGAATAAAGTTCAAGAAGTGAGCAAGGAGAATAAGGATGCGATTGAAGCGGCACTGCGCCAAGGCATTGAAGTGATCGTGGCAACTGGAAGATCCTACGAGGAAGCTCGTATTGCATTGGATGAAGCCAAGCTTGATTTGCCAATTATTGCTGCGAATGGTGCAGCTGTTTACACAAAAGATGGGCAGATTGTGACGTCTAATCCGATGAGCACAGAAAAGGTACTTGAAACGATTGAATGGCTCGAAAAGGAAAATCTTTATTTTGAAGTGTACACAAGCAATGGTGTTTATTCGAAAGACTATGAAGTTTCTGTTGCGGTTTTAGTTGATATTATCTTAACGGCAAATCCTGATGCTGATCCTATGAAAGTTAGGGAACGTGCCAATAACAGATTAAAGATGGGACTTGTAAAAACAATCACGGATTATCGTAAATTATTTACAATGCCAGACGTTGCCATTCATAAAATGCTCGTTTTTTCAAGTGACCTTACTGCTTTAGGTAAAGCGGCTGGGGAAATTAAGCAATTCAAAGGTCTTGCCGTTTCATCGTCAGGACGTGAAAATCTTGAAATTTCCAGTGAATCCGCACAAAAGGGAATTGCTCTTAAGAACTACTTGGATGAAAAGGGAGAATCCATTAAGTTCGCGATGGCGATTGGCGATAACTTCAATGATGTGTCCATGTTTGAGCGAGTTGGTCGCTCAGTAGCAATGGGAAATGCTCCACTTGAAATCCAAAGGTTATGTCAGTTTGTTACAGCAAAAAATGATGAACATGGTGTTGCCAAAGCAATTCAAGACGTGTTAAAGGAAGTACAAATGGTTAACAAAGCCTGAAAGGAAACCGCGAGAGAATAAAAAGATGCCTTCGCTATAGGCATTTTTTTATTCTCATTTTCTTAAAAGACACTGGATAATATGCCTATAAGACTAGACATTTTTATAAAACAGGAGTATAGTTACCTAGGTAACTTATTGTAGGAGGAAATAAAAATTGACCCCAAATCATCAATTCTTTCACCAATATCTGCAGATTTCTAGGCTGTTTACGAAGAAACTAAATGAGCAGCTTCTTCAATATGGTCTTTTTCATTCACAATGGAGCATTGTTTATTTTTTAAAAACCAAAGGTCCTTCCACACTTGTTGAAATCGGTGAATACTTAAATGTGGAAAAACCAACGATTACACGGACAGTCCAACGTTTAAATGAAGGAGGGTTCATTCAACAGGTTCCTGGGAAGGATCGCCGTGTAAAACGAGTTCAGCTAACAGAAGTAGGAGAAGAAGTGTATACATCGTGTAGGGAAACAGTAACTGAATTTGAATATAAAGTCTTGGATGGTATTTCCGAGCAGGAAAAGGAAGAAGTATTTCAGACACTTACAAAGATTTGTGTCAATTTAGAGAAGTAAGGTGATAAAAATATGAATAAACCAAAATTATGGACGAAGGATTTCTTAATTATTTCTTCAACGAATTTTTTTATCTTTATGATCTTCTATTTATTAATGGTCACATTATCTGTTTACACGATTGATAAATTCGGAGCGACTACGAGCCAATCAGGACTTGCATCTAGTATTTTCGTTATAGGAGCCCTGGCTGTACGACCGTTTGCCGGAAAATACATTGAATTGATTGGGAAAAAGAACATGTTATATGGAGCATTGGCCCTTTTTCTTGTTACAACATTAGTATATTTCAAAACGGATAGCTTAGCCCTTTTATTAACAAACCGCTTGTTACATGGGATTGCGTTTGGATTTGCATCAACTGCAACAGGAACGATTGCAGCGGACATTATTCCGAATGAACGAAGAGGAGAAGGTACCGGTTACTTTGCAATGAGTATGAACCTTGCCATGGCCGTTGGACCGTTTTTAGGGTTGTTTCTTAGCCAACATGGAACGTACAACATGATTTTTGCATCATGTGTGGTATTTGCTGTCATTGCTTTTATTCCGACCTTGTTCATGAAGTTTAGAAAAGTTGAACTTACACAGATGGAAAGGGATACATTGAAAGGAGTCAAAATTGGCGATTTCTTCGAAGCAAAGGCAATACCGATTGCTCTTGTTATGTGTATTGTAGGGTTTTCCTATTCAAGTGTTTTAACTTTCATGACCGCGTATTCCAAAGAAATTGGCTTAGTGAATGTTGCAAGTTTCTTTTTTGTTGTGTTTGCCATTTTCTTATTAGCTTCTCGGCCATTCACAGGACGTTGGTTTGATTTAAAAGGAGAGAATTTCGTCATTTATCCCTCTTTGATCTTATTTGGCATCGGGATGCTGGTTCTGAGTCAAGCGAACCATGGATTTATGCTGTTAGCAGCAGGTGCGCTAATTGGTGTAGGATATGGAACCTTCCAATCGAGTGCTCAGGCTATTGCGATAAAGAATGCCCCTCGTCATAAGATGGGACTTGCCACATCTACCTTCTTTGTGTTCGTCGATTTAGGCATAGGAATCGGACCTTTTACTCTAGGCTTCTTAATCCCAGTTATCGGTTATAATGGTCTATACGTGAGTATGGCATTAGTAGGGTTTGCATGTATGTTTGTTTATTATCTTTTACATGGGAAAAAAACAACTAAGAGGAAACAAGAGGTACACGCATACAAATAAACAATAATTTTTTTGAAGTTAGGTGAATAAAAAAAGGAATTAGTGAAATAATAGAAGTACGATGATTTTTTCAAAGAAATTCCCCCTTTTTGAATCGCTTGCCCATGGGCAAGCGATTTTTTTGCAAATTCAGCAAATTAATTCAAACACTTATTTGTGTGTGGTGAATCTTTATCATATTAACGGGAGTAAGGAAATAAAGAAAGAATTGCACGGAGGATCATAACGTGTCCATTTTAAAGCAAAAAAAAGGGCGTCTCATAGGGTCTGACCTCGCACTCTAAATCAGTAAGTAGCGTTTCATACACTTATCTTAAACTGTATTTAGTTGTTGCGGGGTCTGACCCTTTGCTTTGGGATACCCTCTTTTTTATTGGCTCTTTCTCATTTCTCTGGCCATTGATAAGTCCAGAGTCTTTCTTTTTGAATCCAGCCAAGCAGCTCAGGATCTTCAACCTCAAGTTTTTCAGCCCATGTGGCAAGCATGGCTTCGGTTTGTGAACGGTGTGCTTTCATGGCGGCTATCTTCTTGTCTTGTACTGGGGTAATATCATGGATGATATCAGGTTCGCCCAGTTCAGCCACACAGTTGTTTGAAAAGGCCACACATTGAAGCTTTGGCTGCTGGTTGACCGGTAATGCTTCTACAGCGCGAACGACTGCCCGAGCAGTAGCTTCGTGATCAGGGTGAACGCTGTAGCCGGGATAAAACGTGATGATTAGTGACGGTGTTAGTTCCTGTATAAGGGAAGAGATTCTGTCAGTAAGTTCGCCATCATCCTCAAATTCAACGGTTTTATCACGTAATCCAAGCATTCTTAAATCTGTAATTCCTAGTGAATCCGCAGCATCTTGTAATTCCTTTTTGCGAATTTTAGGAAGTGATTCTCTAGTAGCAAAAGGGGGATTTCCAAGATTACGTCCCATTTCACCAAGAGTCAAGCAGGCATATGTAACAGGCGTACCGCTTTCTATATATGAAGCAATCGTTCCTGAAACGCCAAATGCTTCATCATCTGGATGTGGAAATACGACTAGTACTTGTTTCTCTTTTTCCAAAGCGATCATCTCCTATTCTCATTCAAATGGCTGCAGGCTGATTTGTAAAGCAACAGCAAGTTTTCCTGTCGAATCAAGTCCAGCTAACAGCAGCCTTCCTTGTTCATCTATTTCAAAATGATTGAGTCCTTCGGCATACACCCAGCCAATTTCAAGTTTAAGTCCGACGCGGTACGGGTCATCGCCAACAATCTTTCCATGTTCGTACTGAACTTTGGCATTGCGAATATAAGCACCTGCGGAAAAAAACGATTCATCATGGTGAGAGGCATACGCCCCATTTGTCGTTTCAAGATGAAGAAAAACATCTCTTTTGGCGAAAGTGTCAATCGCGCGTTGCACTTCATCACGTTCAATTGGTTTCATCTAATTTCCTCCTATGTCGGAGCGAATTATCGTATGATCTCGTCCGTCTACATGTTAGTATCTTACACACCATCTTACAAAAATAGCGGCAAAAAGTGAAATGATAAGACTATAGCTTGTGGTAAGGACCATTTAGATGAAAAAAAGGCTTGTCCTCGAAATGAGGAAGCCTTCTATAGGTCCAGCAAAATGAGCCGGGTAGATCGATCATCTTCTTATTCTTTGCTCGCTTTGCTGAATTCTTTGTAAGCCCCATGCATAACAGGACCTACATATTGATTAAGTCTCCATGAATGACGAATCGCTTCAGTGATGAATTCCTTCGCTGTGAAAATCGCTTCTTTCGGAGATTTTCCTTTTGCAAGCTCTGCTGTAATGGCAGCAGAATATGTGCAGCCAGCTCCGTGTGTATAGGCTGTTTCGATTTTCTCTGATTCAAGAATTTCAAATTCTTTTCCATCATACAGTAAGTCGATTGCTTTTTCATAATTAAGCTTGCTGCCGCCTTTAATTAATACATACTTAGCACCAATTTCATGGATCTTAACAGCTGCTTCTTTCATATCGTCAATCTTTTGAATGGGGCCTGTTTGTGCTAATTGCCATGCTTCAAATAAGTTAGGTGTTATAACAGTTGCTCTTGGTGTTAAGATTTCGCGAAGTGCAACGGCTGTTTCAGGGTGTAACACTTCGTCTGTTCCTTTACAAACCATAACTGGATCAATCACGACATTTTTCAATCCATTTTCATCGATTGTACGTCCGACCAATTCAATGATTTCTACACTTCCAAGCATACCTGTTTTCATTGCATCAACGCCAACGGAAAGGATCGTTTCCAGTTGAGCTTCTAAAGCTTTAATATCCTGTGGAAATACATTATGATTCCAGTTATTCTTTGGATCCATCGTAGCAATAACTGTTAAAGCAGTCATACCATATACGCCCAGCTCTTGAAGTGTTTTTAAATCTGCTTGTATACCAGCTCCACCACTAGCATCCGAGCCTGCGATAGAAAGTGCCTTTTTCATCGTCATGATTGAGTGACCCCCCAGGGAAGTAGATAAAATATTTTTTTAATTTCTGTTAATTAGTATAGCATAAACGCTGAAAAGTAAAACGAGGAAATGCTTGAACACGAAGAGATTTGTGCCTGTTGTTTAAGGAAATTTAGATTTAAGGGAAAAGGAACTCTAGCCAAGTATATAGAAAAGGTTTCCTTTACATTAGTTAGAGAAAAGTGCGAAAAAGGCCTGTCATTTTCCGCTCTTTCTTTGGAAAATAACAGGCCTTTTGAATTTAATTAGTGTTTGGAAGTTTCACTTTATTTCACGTCTGAGCTTGCTATGACAACTACCTTGCCTTTATCCAGTTCTTCTTCATACCGAGACGCTTCAGACTCAGTTAAGCCAAGATTCTCGAAGCGGTTACGAAGCTCATCTCCTCGGGATTTAAATAGATTTCCAATGGTATCTAAGAGGCCTTGCTCCTTCATACCGACTTCTTCTGTGTTTGTAGCTTCAGTTAAATGCTCTGAGCGGTCTATATTATGAGCAAATAAGTAAATGTTTTCCTTAGAAAACCCTGTCGTTACCAACTGATTAATTCTTTCCTGTGCTTGTACGCCATTTTCTACAACATATACTTGATTCATAGTATAGTTCCTCCTTTAGTTTTTTTAAAATGAGTGTCTGTAAAAGTTTCTGTATGGTTATGTTCTATATATAGCCGCTTTTGCTAGAGTTGAAACCTACTAATTAAAGGAAATTGAAAATTAGTAAGTTGTGAATTTGAAAATCTTCTGTATACGGTAAGTAATATACTTAAACACAGGAAGTTTATCCTGATATTCTTCATAATCAACCGTATATATCCCATCTTTATTCTTCCAAAGGCGCCAGAAGTAAGCAATTACGTCTTTGGAAACCTCTGCAGTAGCAGGAGTGATGATTTTGACGTTAGCTTCAAGGTTGTAATCATCTAGATTCCGTTCGGTGTAATTAGTAGAACCGCCGATAATGATGCTTTTTTTAGGCTTTTGGATGAGCATTAATTTGGTATGAAATTGTTCTTTTTCCGTGTCATACCAGCGAATATGAATGTTATTTTCATCTAGCTTCTCTAATTCTGCGGCAACTGGTAGATTGGGCAGTCCCATTTTTTCGCTGCCAAAGGCATTTTTATTCGGATCGAGAATTAAATGAATGCTAACGCCACGCTGAGCAGCTTTTGTAAGGGCCTTTACTACGGGACGGTCGGCGATGTAGAACATGGCCATCCAGATATGATCTCCATCTTTTGCTGCATCAATTTCTTGGAGAACATGCTTGTAGATCTTTCCCTCTGTCAGGAGCTGAACACCGATTTCTCCCGTTTCCATCGAAGTTTTTTCATAGATTGGAAACTGTTTTGGTCCTCCAGAAAAGCGTGCGACAGCCTTCTCAACCTCTACAAAATCCGAAATAATGTTGCCATCCATTTGAAATGCGATATTCGAATGATAGCCACTTGCGTCATGGGGATTAGCAGATGTGATCAGCGCTGTTTTCTCTGTGGCAATCAACTTTCGGTGATTGGCCTTAATATTAAGTAGCCGTAAATAGGAACGAGCGGTAACTTTAGGTGCGGACTTCGCCAGTGGATTACGAATCCAGCCATATCCCGACTCACCAAACCATTGTAGAAACGTGCGGTAAAAGCCAGAGTATATTGGGTTCGGATCTCGTAAACGATCTAGATTGGTCACTATCACATCAATCCCGTTTTCTCTCATTTTCTTTACTTCTTCTAATTGATACGATTGATAGGTTGTATTCACTTCATCTGTAATAAAGATTATCTGAATATGAGGATTGGCTTGCTTCTTAGCAACAAGCTTATCCGTTAAAGTCTTACTTAATTTAGGAAAATGAATATCTCCATCATAAAATCCGTTGAACAAAAACATATCGATTACAATAAATTCATCAGCGTCTTCAATGGCTTGGTAGATATCATTGAATATCCGCTGTTCATGCTGGGCATGGCCGCTTTTGTCTTTGTATGACAAATCGTATATGAAATTTACGTCATCAACACGATGTACCTTTCCCTCAAAGGAAACCCCCTCTGGCAGTGGTTTATAGCTGTTGTACACAATCACGATTGTAATAACTAGGAGAATCATATACACACCATACATCCATTTGTTTAAAAACCAACTTCTTTTCATTCTCTATTCCCCTAACATTAATAAGTTCATTTAACCCTTATATCCATAAATGGGTAGAGTAGAAACCTGACAAATTTTAAACGCCTGATAAAACGAGGAAGGAAATGTTAGCATAGCGTATAATAGAGAAAAGTAGATTGTAGAAAGGAGCTTTTAGACAATGAAGAGTCAGATTCTACACAATGATTGGGAGCCGCTCTTGGCAGAGGAATTCAGAAAGCCGTATTATCAAGAGCTACGAGAGTTTTTGATAGAAGAATATAGGAATGAAAGAATCCATCCAGAAGCCAAGGATATATACAACGCGCTTACACTTACGCCATTTCAGAAGGTAAAGGTGGTTATTCTAGGTCAGGATCCATATCACGGACCACATCAAGCACATGGTCTTAGTTTCTCTGTTCAACCAGAAGTGAGGATTCCGCCTTCTTTAAAAAATATTTATAAAGAATTGCATGCGGATATTGGCTGTACAATCCCAAATCACGGAAACCTTGTTCAATGGGCAGAGCAGGGGGTACTGCTTTTGAATACTGTATTGACAGTTAGAGAAGGGGAAGCACATTCCCATCGTGGAAAAGGCTGGGAACTATTTACGAATAAAGTTATTTCACTATTAAATGAACGCGAGACACCAGTGGTCTTCATTTTATGGGGAAAACCTGCACAAAGTAAAATCCCGTTAATTGATACAAAGAAGCATCCTATCATCACTTCGGTTCACCCGAGTCCATTATCTGCAAATAGGGGCTTCTTTGGTAGCCGACCATTTTCAAAAACCAATCAGCTTCTAAAACAGCTAGGGGAACAAGAAATTGATTGGCAAATTTCAAATAGATAATAAGGTTATTTAGTTCAATTTTAAAACCTGTAAAAGTGGGTTAGTTAAATCAGGATAAATACTGACAATATTCCACATGAAACAGGGAGTTTTGTGAAAGGATTGTAGATTATGCAGCGAAAAGGAATAAATTGTTTGGCTTGCAAGCATTATTATGTAACGTGGGATCCGCATTTTCCAAGAGGGTGCAGATCATTTTCCTTTAAAAGTGCCAATCTTCCATCATTAGAAGTATTCCGCTTATCGGGTGAAGCTTGTATGAAGTTTTCACCGAAGTCTGCTTGCAAACCAGTAAGAAGTAAACTTTGAACAGATGTTCATTTTTTGATATGCTAAGCAACAGCAGAGGCTGTCTCAAAAGTGTCTGAACCTTTCGTTAGGGGACAGCCGTAAAGTGAAACTAACCATCAGTGGGGTTCTTCATCCCCCTACTGATGGTTAGTTGAACCAATCGGGGATTTACAGGCTATTTATCCCCCATCTATTTTTTTGATTCTCTCAAAAATTGAGGTGGGGGGACTACAGCCTGTTAAACCGAGATAAATAAAGAGGTGAGAAGATGGAAGTTTCATCTGGGAAAATATTAGATAAAATGGGTGAGCTGGTTGTAAAAGCAAAGCAGGCGGAATCTAAAGCGGAATTAAGTGGCTATGTGCTTGCGATTCAAGCATTATGCGATGTCTTGCATGAAGGAAAGGAAGAAACGGCAACACATTTAAGTGCGGGCCATATTCCAGTGCAGCCGCAAGCTTTATTCACCCAGCCGATTCAGCCACAAGTCCCGATTGTTTCATCCATAACACAAATGAAACCTGTTAAAATAGCGGATGCAAATGGAGATTCTTTGTTTGATTTTTAAATAAAAGGGGTGTTTGGGATGAAATTATTTATTATTTTAGGTGCGATTAATGCCTTTGTAGCTGTGGCCCTTGGTGCTTTCGGTGCTCATGGGTTAGAGGGGAAAATCTCCGATAAATACTTAGCGACATGGCAGACTGGTGTTCAGTATCAAATGTTTCATGCCATAGGCTTGCTAATTATCGGAATTCTTTTTGGAAAAATTTCTAGTCCTATTATGAACTGGTCAGGATGGCTCATGTTTGCTGGTATCATTTTATTCTCAGGCAGTTTGTATGTACTGAGTGTATCGGGAATTAAAGTTCTTGGTGCGATTACCCCTCTAGGAGGAGTCGCTTTCCTTGTAGCCTGGGTGTTGCTAGTCGTTGCAACAGTGAAGTATGTATAAACAAAAAAAGAGGCCGCCACAAGGATTGAATCTTGTAACAGCCTCTTTTTTTTGCGGAAAGGCGAAAAGTATACTCCTTTTCCATGAATTTTAGTGAGTGGCTAAAGTGCCTGTCCCTGAAGTTGCTTCTGAGGTTAGCCAAAGCCCCTTGTGCCTTTTTAATCCCGCTTTAACGGGCAGTAAAACCCCCACTGATTGAAGTTTCGCTTTATCTAGGTGGATAGGACGCCATATTCGCTTGACCTGATCCAAAGGGATATTCATATTCAATTTCTTCTTCAAAGCTGATGTAATCTAAATAAACCATTGGTATTAAGTATCGAAGTCCTGTTTGGGGATCACTGATTATGATATGGTCACGCCCGGCAGCTTCTATAATTCCTTTAAAAATTTTCGCATTCCACTCCCGGTTATTTTCAAAGGTTGTATAAATGGTTACTAACTTTCCCTTATTAAGTCTTAGGATGTTCTCAATATAAGATTCTTCGACTGATAGCATTCCTGGAACCTGTGGACCGCCGGCTGGCATGCTTGGTGGAACCGGTACTTGTAATGGTGCTTGAATAGGTTGATACGGTCCCTGTTGATAGCCAGTCGGACTTTGAGTTGGATTAACATTGCCATATTGTTGGGGATAGCCTTGTGGAAATGGGTAATTTCCAAATTGATTTTGGTTTGTAGGCTGATTCATCATTTTCCCTCCAAATATCTGAAATTAGACATGAAACTAAGTACATGCTTTTTGAAATACGGAGTGACTCGTCAATTAAGATCCTTACAGCTCTTTTCGTGCTGTCTTCTTGCTTATTGTGAAAAAGATCGATGCGAAAATTCGTGGTATACTCCTTATTTTCTTTGACCAGAGGAAGTGAGTTATGCCGGTGAAGACATAAGGGATCGGTGTAAACAAACAACCTCTGTAGCCATTCTTTTAATACGTACTATACACGCTTGGACAATTCGCTTGTGTTGGCTGGAAGAAGCAGTGTGACTTAAATCGTCCAGTATTGTCTTGGTTATACCATTGTGCAGGGCAAGCCCCAGGAGGCTTAAAAAACCATAACGAATTTCGGGCTGGATGGTAGCGGTTGCCTTTAATTACTTTTCTAGCAAGGTCAATTTCTGATTGACGAGCCCGTTGATAGAAATACCCTTTCTGAGTGGCCTCAAAGCCCCCAGGATTTTGAAAGACCATTTTATTCATGTTTGAAATATTTTTAAAATCAAGACATTCGGCTCTTACCCGGTTTACACCTACATTTCCAACTAACAGCATTCCTTGAGTCCCATCAGCCTCAGCTTCAGCCCGTAACAGACGGGCTAAAAGTTTTACATCTGCCTCATTATGCTTGATGACTGCCAACCTAATCACCTCTCTATGGTTGTTTTACTATTTAATCTTGATGTTATTGGTTATAGGGGAATTTAACGTAACAATTGCATCATCACTAATTCATGTGTACGGTAACGTGGGCAAGTTTATGACAAAAAAGTTTGAGTCATTGTGGGGAGCAAATCATTGTGGGAATTCAAAGGAAAAGGAACAATTAAAAACATCCGCCTTATCACGAAAAGGTCTGACCTCATAGCTACTATATATCGTTTATCACGCATTAACGGAAAGTCAAAACCCCCACTGATTGAAGTTTCACTTTAGATAACGTGTAATTAACACAATAAACGGTGTATAGTGTGTGAGATCAGACCTTTTTGGGACAACTTTCAAACTTTATCTACTACAGATATGTATGGGAAGTCAGCCCTTCTATATGTTCTAATTGATTATACAGATAAAAATGTAGAAATTTCTTCTTCGGAAAGGATGTTTCCAACAAAGAAAGAACCGAATTCGCCATAGCGGGCACTTACTTCGTCAAAACGCATTTCATAAACAATTTTTTTGAATTGCAGGACGTCGTCTGAGAATAAAGTAACGCCCCATTCAAAATCATCAAAACCGACTGAACCGGAAATGATTTGTTTCACCTTTCCTGCATAACTGCGGCCAATCAAACCGTGGGAACGCATTAAGCCTTTGCGCTCTTCCATAGAAAGCATGTACCAATTGTCATTACCATCGCGACGCTTGTCCATTGGATAGAAGCAAGCATACTTCGATTTAGGCAAAATAGGGTACAAACGAGAACGAATGTGAGGATTTTGGTAAGGATCCTCGTCCGACTCACCGGCAAGATAGTTGCTGAGTTCAACAACAGATACGTAAGAATAACTAGGGGTTGTGTATTCAGCAAGCTTCGATTTATTGAACTCCAATTCAATTGCGTTAAGTTCTTCCATTGTTGGACGTGCAAACATCATCATGAAATCTGCCTTTTGACCAACGATTGTATAAAGTGCATGACTGCCTTCATTATTACTTTGTGTTGTATTCCATTTGTCAACTAAACGGTTAAATTCTGAAATTGCTTCTTGGCGTTCTTCATTAGAGATCATTTTCCAAGATGCCCAATCAATTGTACGGAAATCGTGCAGGCAATACCAGCCATCAAGGGTTTGTGCAGCTTCACTCATGAGTATCACTCCTATATATTTTTGTGTATGAAGAACAGAGGGAGAACGATTAACTGGAAAAATACAACTAGTGTTGTATACGCTCACAATACGAGAACCCGCTTCATACTAAATTTTGGCGAATTGTCGCCTTGTTTTTTTCTATATATTAACTATATCATAATTTAATTTAAAGGAAATTTTGTGAATCGGATATGGTCCAAATTTAGCTCAACACGTTCAAAATTCGTTCATATTTATCCTAGTCATGATCTGCCATCTTACCCCTCTTTTATACCATCTTTGTAAAATGATAACGCATACTATCCCAAAATAATATTTTTTTATAAATGTAAGCGATGTCAGACTGCCTGTTTCTAGAATTTTTCAGGCTAACAGGGTATGCTAATTATATAACAATAAAAATGAATGTTTGCAGCCGTAGTTCATTAGAAATCATGTCGGTTCATACAAGTCATTTCGTACAGGAGGAAAAAGCATGAGTAATTTATTTGATACATTAAAAGAAAAAGTCTCAGGACAAAACCTAAAAATCGTTTTTCCAGAAGGTTTGGATGAACGAATCTTGACAGCCGCTGCTCGTTTGGCAGCAGATAAGTTATTGACTCCTATCCTAATTGGAGATATTGAAAAAATACAGCAATCAGCCAAAAATCTAGGTGTTTCCCTTGAAGAGGTAGAAATCTATGATCCTGCTCAATACTTAATGATGGACGAACTTGTTGCATCTTTCGTGGAAGCACGTAAAGGAAAAGCAACTGAAGAACAAGCACGTCAAATTTTATTGAATGAAAATTATTTCGGTACAATGCTTGTGCATACGAATAAAGCAGATGGCCTTGTTAGCGGTGCAATACATTCCACTGCAGATACAGTGCGTCCAGCCTTACAAGTCATTAAGACGAAACAAGGAGTTAAAAAGACTTCTGGGGTATTCATCATGGTTCGCGATGAAGAAAAATATGTGTTTGCAGATTGTGCCATCAACATTGCACCAGATAGCAGTGATTTAGCTGAAATTGCGATTGAAAGTGCAAAAACAGCTCAAATGTTTAATATTGAGCCACGTGTTGCGATGCTTAGCTTCTCAACAAAAGGATCAGCGGTTTCACCAGAAACGGAAAGAGTTGCGGAAGCAGTAAAAATCGCCCAAGAGTTGAATCCGGCTTTAATTCTTGACGGAGAATTCCAATTCGATGCCGCATTTGTCCCTTCTGTTGCGAAAAGTAAAGCGCCTGATTCTTTAATACAAGGTGATGCGAACGTATTTGTATTCCCAAGCCTTGAAGCAGGTAATATTGGATACAAAATTGCACAGCGTCTTGGTAATTTCGAAGCGGTTGGTCCGGTTCTACAAGGCTTGAATCGTCCTGTGAATGATCTTTCTCGTGGATGTAATGAAGAAGATGTATATAAATTGGCCTTGATTACTGCTGGTCAAGCAATAGAACGATAATAGTTATTCCTGGGATGTCACATAAGGGTCTGACCTCGCACTCTCAATCAGTATGTAGTGTCTCATACACTTATCATATACTGTATTTAGTTGTTGCGGGGTCAGACCCTTTGCTTTGGGACCCCTCTGTTTTCACATGCCCTTTTTTTAAAACATAAAGCTAATGGTATAATTGATTTGATTTAAATGATGATAAAAAGGAAGCGTTTAAATGAGTGAAAAAGAATCTTTAATCATTCAGCCGGAGTGGAGAATCATCGATCAATCTTCACTTGGCCCCAATTTTCATGCATTACAGTCATTTGCAATGGACGATACATTATGCGCCTCTGTCGGCAGTGGCCGTTCCCAAGCTGTGGCTAGAGCGTGGCTGCATCACCAAACGATCGTACTCGGAATTCAAGATACAAGGCTTCCATTCCTTCACAGTGGAATATCATATTTAAATGCCTTAGGCTATCGGGTCATTGTAAGGAATTCAGGAGGACTTGCTGTTGTTCTTGATGAGGGTGTGCTAAATGTCTCGCTTGTGTTTCCAGAAACGGAGCGAAGAATCGAAATCAACCGTGGATATGATGCCATGCTTGACTTGATTCGCACGATGTTCTCCCAATATGGTGTGAGCATTGAAGCAAAAGAAATTATTGGATCGTATTGCCCTGGAAGTTATGATCTTAGTATAAATGATAAAAAATTTGCAGGTATTTCCCAACGGAGAATTCGTAATGGAGTCGCTGTTCAAATCTATTTATGTGTAAATGGAAGTGGAGCTGAGCGTGCAGAGCTTATTCGTGGCTTTTATGCACAAGCAAAAAGAGACGTGGCTACAAAGTTTGCCTATCCTGATATTCAACCAGAAGTGATGGCATCATTATCGGAACTATTACATGTACCATTAACCATCCAGGATGTAATGATGAGTCTATTGCAAACCTTAAAGCAAACAAGTGGAAGCATTTACTCCTCACATCTTCAGCCAGAAGAGCTAGCTATATATGAAGGATATTTAGTGAGAGTGAAAGAACGAAACGACAAGCTAGATGAAGATTGATACAACAAATAGGATGCAAAGGGGTATGACCTCACACTTTATATACAGTGAATCGTGATAAAGTTTTCAACTGAAATGAATGAAGTAGTTGTATGGTCTGTCCCCTTTTCCTGGCATCCTCTTTTTTAAAAAATTACTAAGCTACATTACACGTAAAATATAAACGTGTGTTGCCTACCGTCTCCACAAATACGTATCTATTTAAATGGCTAATTATTCAGCTACTTTTTCCAGATTTCCGTTACGATCCATTTTGAATTTAGTAGCAGGGCGCTCGTCTTCTTCTAAAAGCACGAGTTTTCTAGCGCGGTTCATGATATTCATTAAAGTTTCGTAGTCTTCTTGCATGAGCCCGCTATTTTGCTCAAGTGAATTCATTTGATTTTCTAAGGCGTTATTTCGTTGTCTCAATTCTTTCATTTCAAGCTTTAGTCTTTCATTTTCAGCCCGAAGTAGTTCTACATGCAGTGTTGAGTCATCCATAGATTGTAAAAATGAGATAACCATGTCTAGTGTTAGAGATGAACTTGATTTTGCTATTTCCCTAGTCTGCATTGGGGCTGCTATTTCTTCTGATAGTTCTACAGATATTTCTGGAGCTATCGTCTTCATGGGTTTAGCAGATAACCCAATTGCGTCTGCTGTAGGAGCGGGTGGTGTATAAAGCAGGCGTTTTTTTCCACCCTGTTCTTTTCCTAACATTCGATTTCGCTGTTTGCGTTGTTTTTTTGCTAATTGCAGCGCTTTGTCATATGTATGACGAACGACTGCATTCCAACGAAATCCACAGGCAGCTGACGTACGATTTAACTTATCACCGACTTCTTCAAAAGCATTCAATTGGGTGCTGCCTTCACGCACATGCCGCAGCACAGTCTCAGCGAGTAATAAATCATCTTCTTCTGTCCAAGCATCTTGACGAACCTTCATCCTAATCTACTTCCTTTCTGGTAACATGTAAAATTGGTAACATATTAATACAGTTTATAGAAATTTGATTACCTCTTATTAACATCATTATTACCAAGGATTAGGGAACTTATTCACAGAACTTAAAAGGATACTAGTTTTTTTCCGGTGTATAAAGATGATTGGAGTCTGCTTTTATGTAAAACTCAATTTCTGAATAAATTGTCACTGAATGTACGCTTTTAGAACTGCAGATGGACATGTTAAAATACCTACTAGTGCGTGTTCAAAAAGGATGAACGCCTCTCTTTTTTAGGGAAAGGTTTCAGGCTATTATTTGCGAGGAATTTGAATGGAAATAAAATTTTTCATAAAAATTGAGGAATAGACAAAAAATATCTATTCATGCCATCCCTATCCTCCGCTGCAATTAAATAGAAGATTACTCAAAGTCTAGTGCATAATTCTAGAGAATTGGTAACGGAATGAAGCATGGACCTCTTTTTTTTACTCAAAAGGTTTTAAAGGAAAAGAGCGGGGTATATAGGACTTCGAGTTTTTCAATCGTGGAAAATAGGACATATAGGATTTTTTTTAAAAGACAAGCTATAATAATAGAATCAGAAAGCAAAAGCGCTTGCGCTAGACACAAAAATTCATGTGAAAAAGAGGGCAGTCCATGAAATATTCCCGTGAAAAGCTTAGTGAAGAGAAAGTATTTAAAGATCCCGTTCACCGCTATATACACGTGCGGGACAGGGCGATTTGGGATTTAATCAGTACAAAGGAGTTCCAAAGATTGCGCAGAGTGAAACAGCTCGGCACAACCTATTTAACTTTTCATGGTGCAGAGCATAGCCGCCTCAATCACTCGCTTGGTGTGTATGAAATCGTGCGCCGAATTGTCGATGATGTGTTTGAAGGAAGACCTGAATGGAACCAAGAGGAGAGGCTTCTTTCCTTATGTGCTGCTTTGCTTCATGATTTAGGACATGGTCCATTTTCTCATGCATTTGAAAAGGTATTCGATTTGGATCATGAGGAATTTACGAGAGAGATTATTCTCGGGCATACAGAAGTGAATGCCGTTCTTCGCAGAATTGACGCTGATTTCCCAAAGAAAGTTTCGGATGTTATTGCGAAGACATATGAAGATAAGCTGGTCGTGAGTCTGATTTCGAGCCAAATAGATGCAGACCGGATGGATTATTTGCAACGGGATGCTTATTTTACCGGAGTTAGCTACGGTCATTTTGATATGGAACGGATTATGCGTGTGATGCGTCCACGTGAAGATCAAGTAGTGATTAAACAAAGTGGAATGCATGCGGTGGAAGATTATATTATGAGTCGTTATCAAATGTACTGGCAGGTTTACTTTCACCCCGTATCGCGAAGTGCTGAAGTCATTTTGACGAAAATTCTACATAGAGCGAAGCATTTATATGTTGCGGGTTATACGTTTAAACAGGAACCAGTCCATTTTCGTTCCCTGTTCGATGGGAATGTAACAGTAGAGGATTATCTGAAATTAGATGAAGCGGTCATTCTTTATTATTTCCAAGTTTGGGAAGTGGAAGAAGATGGCATATTGCGGGACTTGTGCCTTCGCTTTATGAATCGTAAACTATTTAAATATGTCGAATTTCATCCATCCAATGACGAAATGAACAAACTGATGGAGTTGAACCGTTTATTTAAAAAGGCAGGCATTGATCCGGAGTATTATCTTGTCGTCGATTCCTCTTCTGATTTGCCTTATGACTTTTACCGTCCGGGTGAAGAGGAAGAACGTTTGCCAATTCATTTGTTGAAAAATAATGGCGAGATCAGGGAGTTGTCCCGTGAATCAGAAATTGTTGATGCGATTTCTGGTAAAAGAAGAACGGACCATAAATTATATTTCCCTGCCGATTTATTGCGCGATGAATCAACGAAGAAGAACGTGAAGCGGCAAATCCGTGAGCTGCTTGAATTGTCATAACTTTATAGTGCGTGTTCAAAAAGGAGCCGAGAAGTTCGCAAGCTTTTTTACCGGACTTTTTGAACAACCTATTATAGCAAAGGAACATTTAGAATGAGGAGTGATGAGCCTTGTTTAAGGATCATGCCAAGATTATTCATGCCATTTCTTCTGCAGGTGAAATAAATGGAAGAAAAAAACTACAAAAAATGCTTTATATTGCCAAGAAGCTTTCCTTTCCGTTTCAGGAAAAGTATCAATTTCACTTTTACGGCCCTTATTCAGAAGAGCTAACATTACGAGTTGAGGAATTATGTGAAATGGGGTATTTGAATGAAGTAAGGGAAAAGAAAGCAGGCTACTATCAATATTGCTACTCGATAACAGATTCAGGCAGAAGTTTCCTTTCGATGCATGAAATGGACATGCCTACATTAGAGCCATGCCTCTGTGACATGAATGAGCAAAATGCACGCTTTTTGGAACTTGTTTCGACTGTGCTTTATTTTGATACACTTGAAAAGGATGAAGTAACGGAGAAAGTATTTACTTTGAAAAGTAAGCAAAAGTACACGCATGAAGAAATTGACGAAGCATATGAATATATTAGGAGATTAAAGGAAAAGGCTAAGCTTTAATTAAGCTTAGCCTTTATAGTGATAAGAAGGTTTTTCTAAAATAGGATGTTCAAAAAGTTGTTAATATGTAGCATTAGTAGCCTACCTACTAAATGCCATCCATGTTTTTATTTATCACTAAAGCGGACACCATTTTGTGCGTAATGATTTTTCGACATTTCTTCGATGAAAATTGTTACACTTTCAGTTGGCGCACCAGTTGTTTCTGAAACAGCAATCGTCACTTTTTCCACGAGTGCTTTCTTTTGTTCCTCAGTACGTCCTTCAAGCATTTTTACAGTTACATATGGCATAGTATAGCCCTCCAATCTTTATGCTTTTAGTGTTCCATATTGGTGTGATAATTGCAAGAAAATTTAGAAATAAAAGGCTCGTTAAGCTGAAATGAGTTTATTATGATTTCCGTTATCCCGGTTTGACAGGCTGTAATACCCCCACCTCAATTTTTGCGTGAGAATTAAGAAATGTAGAGGTGGGGGATAACAGCCTGTAAATCCCCGATTAGCGAGATACAGTGAAACTACAGCTGTGATCTTCAGCGGTTTAGTTGAGGCCCACAGGATTGTGGGTCACTCAGACGTTGCCGTAGGATGCGGCGTACCTAGTCTGAGTTCGTTGAATCGGGTTCGTACTGTCGATTGATCAAAGCGAAAGCGAAGGTCTTAGCGACAGTAGAACGGGACTAACCATCAGTGGGGATGAAAAAAACCGCTGATGGAAGTTTCACTTTATCTAACTCTTTTTCATATTTGATAATTTGCTGTATACTAATGGGTATTAAACAATGGAGGAAAATAGTTTGGAACGATTTTTAGCATATCCACTTGAAGAGATTCCCTATGTCATTGCCTCTCTGCTGATAGCGTTTACGGTGCATGAATTTGCTCACGCCTTTGTAGCCTATAAATTTGGAGATTCGACCGCCCAGAAAGAAGGAAGGCTGACATTAAACCCTGTTGCCCATATCGACCCATTGGGAACATTACTTATCCTCATTGTCGGCTTCGGTTGGGCGCGTCCGGTTCCGGTGAATCGATTTTACTTTAAAAAGCCACGTCTAGCAGGGGTCCTCGTGTCCTTTGCAGGGCCATTCAGCAATTTCCTGATTGCGACGGTTGGCTATTTTATTTTATTTGGGCTGTATGCCTTAGGACTTGAACCGAATACACCATTTTTCATTGTGGACTTTTTGGAAATGCTGATCAATTTAAATATTGTCCTGTTTGTATTCAACTTACTCCCATTGCCACCGCTTGACGGATACCGGATTATTCAGGATCTTGTTTCATCAGACATGAGGGCAAAAATGGCGCAATATGAAAACTATGGGGCATTGATCTTTTTAATCTTGGTGATAACCCCATTAGGCGATTATACGATCAGCCCCGTTCTTACGACCCTCATTCCGTTTGTTTTGCAGAGCATGAGCGAATTCTTTTCATTATTATTCTTTTAAAGAGATACTGTATAAATGAGGAGGTATGAACCAGATGACAGAACAACCAAAGAAGAAGTTAGGATTTAATATTATTAAAAATGACCCGACAGAAGGACATGGCGGATTTGGCGCTGGTGTTATGACACTTGATAATATCGCGCCAGTCATCATTGACATAGAAGAAGGAACAGCAGAAGTGGATATTGGGGCTATGCATGCGAGAAGTACGGTAGAGCGAGGAATTAAATTCTTGAAAACAAAAGAAGAGGTTCCAAACGGCAAACCGTACTGGCTCGTCTGGGTAACCATTGAAGCGACTCAAGAAGGTCCTCTGTATGCTGGCGTTACGGCATGCGAAATGACGGTGGACCGCGCCATTCGCCGAGGATATAAATCACTTCCACAGCATGTGAACTATATGGATAAATCGATGAAACGGCATATTATTGTCGAGCATATGGATGAAAAATCAAAAGGCATTTTAGCGGAATTTTTGAAAAACCATAATACCCAGATGTGGAAACATTCATCTGTTGAATTAAAACAAGGGCTTCACGCGGAATAAAGTGAAACTTCCCTCAGTGGGGTTTTTTTCATCCCCCACTGAGGGTTAGTTGAACCAATCGGGGATTTACAGGCTGTTTATCCCCCACCTATTTAATTCTTGATTCTCTCGCAAAAATTGAGGTGGGGGTATTACAGCCTGTTAAACCGGGATAAATGTAGTCAATTTCTTTTTAAAACGAATCTGGCTCTTGTCGAAATTGAAAAAAATAGGTAAACTAAAACTGGGTAAAACCACTATAGCTAGGACACGAAAAACCTCGATGCCATTTTGGCTTCGAGGTTTTTTGAATGATAGATCTCATAGTAACTGGTGGCGGCTTAACGCCATTCAAGGCTTTGTTTGCTTATTCCCCAAATCTTAAGATCCGTTTATACCAAGGTTTTTTCTTTTCCGATGGTGTGGATTCTTCTAACGGTTCACTGTCCTTGCCGTGACCCGGACAGAATTCTTTCGGTTCTGTGCCTGAAGCGAAGTATGTTAACCGAGCGACAGGACAATCAGAAGTGGCAAGCTTGCCGCTTTTCGGGTCAATGTAGACGCCGGTGACTTGATTGGTTTCTTTGAATTCGTGCACAGGCTGATTGCTTAAGCTATTCTCCATGAAATCAGCCCAGATTCGTTTGGCATAGCCTTTCTCGACAGGCTTCTCAAGCTTATTTTCTTTATCATAGCCGATCCATACCCCTGAAACGAGCTGTGGCGTATAGCCGATCATCCAGCTATCTGTACTCGTACTGCCTGACTTCCCTGCGTAAGGGCGTGTCAGCTTGGAACGAATTGAATTGCCTGTCACTTTCGCATAACCATTCAATTTTTCATCGAATACACCTGTTAACATTTGGGTCATGACAAAGGTCTGATCAGGATCAAGTACTTGTTCAGCAACATCCTTCTGCTCAAAAATAACCTCTCCTTTGGCATTTTCCACTTTTTTAATAAAAATAGGTGTTACCCTTTTACCGCCATTTGCCAAAATGCTGTAGGCGTTCACCATTTCAATCGCTTTTATCCCAGACGTACCAAGAGCAAGCGAAGGAACACTTTTCATATCGGACGTGATGCCGAAGCGATGGATTGTATGAATGAAGGAATCCAAGCCGAGATAAAAGAGAGACTTCACGGCATAGATATTATCGGAAAGAGCAATCGCTTGGGCAAGTGTAATTTCATCATTGGCATATTGATGATTATAGTTACTAGGCGAGTAGGTTGTTTGATCATGATCATATTTAAACGTTGTCTTTTCACTTTTCAACATGGTTGACGGCGTATAGCCATTTTCTAAGGCTGCATAATATAGTAAAGGTTTAATCGTGGAGCCTGGTTGTCTGACCGCTTGAGTCGCTCTATTAAAGGGAGAAGTCTGATAATCTCTGCCCCCGACAAGTGCCTGTACTGCACCCGTTTTTGGATTCATTGCGACAAGTGCACCTTGAATGGTTGATTCTGTACTCATTATGGTAGCAAATGATGTTTCTGCGATTTGCTGTTGACGCTCATTTAAGGTTGTATACACGCGCAGGCCCCCGAGCTCAATGGTCCGTTCATCAAGCTGGAGCTGTGATTTTAAAGCTTGTTTTACAGCGTCCTGAAAATAGGGAGCCGTTTGTGTTTGAACAATTAGATGTTCTCCTTTGAATAGGAGTGAGCTACTACGGGCTCGAGTCGCCTGATTATTCGTAATAAACTTCTGTTTAATCATTGATGCAAGAATAATCTGTTGTCTTTTTTTAGCTCGATCCAAGTTTTTTAAAGGTGAATAGCGTGTCGGTCCTTTTGGAATGCCTGCAAGCATACTTGCTTCCGCGAGCGATAAATCCTTTGCATTTTTACCAAAATAATATTGGCTAGCAGCTTGGACACCATATGCACCATGGCCATAGTAGATTGTGTTCAAATAGCCTTCAAGAATTTCCTTTTTTGAATAATTCAATTCAAGGCGGATTGTATAAAATGCTTCGTTTAATTTCCGGCTCCATGTTTTGTCATTTTCTAGGAACAAACTTCGTGCATATTGCTGTGTGATGGTGCTTGCTCCCTGAACTTTGGACATGGCGCGAATATCAGCAACTACTGCACCAGCAATCCGTTTAAGGTCGAAGCCGTGATGGGAATAGAAATGTTGGTCCTCGACAGCAATTGTCGCGTCGATTAAATCAGGAGAGATGCCTGAAAGCCCCTCCCAATATCGTTTCTGTCCATGGCTACTTTCGCCGATGACCCGATTATTATCACTGTAATAAATGGTAGATTGGGGAACTGCAATCGGCGGTGGCCCAAGAATTTTGGCATAAATTAATATGGAAAAAAGAAATAAAAATAGCAAAAGAAAAGCCATTGCAGAAATCACAATAATCGCCCGGATATACTTACGTGTTTGTTTAAAGCGTTGCCCTGTAATAAGTTCCAAGAGTTACACCTCCTTAATTTTTACTTGCTGAAATTTCCTTTATGTAACAGTATGAAAAAAAAAAGCATATTTTAAACATGCTCAATGACTAAAACAGAAATTCTGCTTGCATTTCTGCTAGATTGGTCTATACTTTTTTCTAGCAAATAAGAAAAAAAGTCACCAGTCCATGGCTACAAAAACTAGTGACTCTAACATAAACTTATGACCTGAGCGTAACAGGAATAAGGTTAGACACATAGAACTGTTAAAACAATATTTTAAGAAAAAGCATATCCCGTAATACTAGTGCGTGTTCAAAAAGGAGGATAAAAAGAGCTGGAAAGTTCGAGAAGCGCATCTCGAGAGAACCGGCGAGACAGAGCTTTGATGCAATTCGACAGCTATTTTTACCGGTTTTTTTGAACAACCTCTACTAGTGATATTCACAGGATTGCTTATTTTTAATGAGTAGCTTCAGAAGGTCACGGGAATGATGAATGAAAAAGCATAGAAGGGAAGCAAAATACATGAGCATTTGGTTTACTGAGAAACAAACGGAGAATTTCGGCATTACGATGAAAGTAAATCGTACACTACATACAGAACAAACAGAATTTCAAAAGCTTGATATGATTGAAACGGAAGAATGGGGCAATATGCTTTTACTTGATGATATGGTCATGACATCTGAACGTGACGAGTTTGTTTATCATGAAATGGTGGCTCATATTCCATTATTTACGCATCCTAACCCAGAGAATGTATTAGTAGTAGGCGGGGGAGACGGCGGCGTTATCCGTGAAATATTAAAGCATCCAAGCGTGAAGAAAGCGACACTTGTTGATATCGATGGAAAAGTCATTGAGTATTCTAAGAAGTTCTTACCAAGTATTGCTGGGATGCTTGAGGATCCGCGTGTGGATGTTCAAGTTGGAGATGGCTTCATGCATATCGCCCAAAGTGAAAATGAATACGATGTAATTATGGTGGACTCTACAGAACCTGTTGGCCCGGCTGTAAATTTATTCACAAAAGGATTTTACGCAGGCATTTCGAAAGCTTTAAAAGAAGATGGAATCTTTGTTGCTCAATCGGACAACCCATGGTTTAAAGCAGATTTAATTCGCGACGTTCAACGTGATGTGAAAGAAATATTCCCAATTACGAACTTGTATGTGGCAAATATTCCAACTTATCCGAGTGGCCTTTGGGCATTCACAATCGGCTCTAAAAAATACAACCCACTTGAAGTGTCAGAAGACCGTTTCCATGAAATCGAAACAAAATACTACACTAAAGAACTTCACAAAGCAGCGTTCGTACTGCCTAAATTTGTTCAAGACTTAATAAAGTAATAAGAAAAGCGGAAGCGCCTTGAAAGGGGAAGAACGGCTAAGAGCGCCACGTCCTGTGGCAATGCCGTTCTGACCCGCATCCTGCGGGCCTCTGACAAGCATAAGCCAAGCAAGCTGTGGGGAGTGGGTTTCTCCCCATCAGATTGCTTGGCTAGACCATAGAAGGGCTAGGCGCTGTAGCTAGACAATAAGAAAAGCGGAAGCGCCTTGTTCGCTTGCGTTAGATCATAACAAAAATGGAGGCACAGCTATGCGTTTTGATGAAGCTTATTCAGGAAATGTTTTTATAAAGAGTCACCCAAATTATGAAGAGTCCAAAGCTGTGCTTTACGGCATGCCGATGGATTGGACCGTAAGCTTTCGCCCGGGTTCACGATTTGGCCCGACGCGTATACGTGAAGTATCTATTGGACTTGAAGAATACAGCTTATATTTAGATCGTGAATTAGAAGACGTGAAGTTTTTTGATGCCGGTGATATTCCATTGCCTTTTGGTAATCCAGAACGCAGTGTTGCGCTGATTGAAGAGTTTGTTGATAAAGTGCTCGCAGATGGTAAGGTACCTATCGGAATGGGCGGAGAGCATCTTGTAACATGGCCAATTATTAAGGCAATGCACAAGAAATATCCAGACATGGCGATCATTCATATGGATGCTCATACCGATCTACGTGAGGACTATGAGGGTGAGCCACTTTCTCATGCAACAATTATTCGTAAATCGGCTGAATTGATTGGTCCAAGTAATGTGTACTCATTCGGCATTCGCTCCGGTTTAAAAGAAGAATTTCAATGGGCAAAAGAAAATGGTATGAAAATTGCTCCATTCGAGGTATTAGAGCCATTAAAGAAGGTGTTGCCTGAGCTTGTTGGTCGTCCAGTTTATGTCACAATTGACATTGATGTTCTTGATCCAGCGCACGCACCAGGAACGGGGACAGTAGATTGTGGCGGGATAACAGCTAAAGAATTGTTGGCATCGATTCATGAAATTGCCCATTCAGAGCTCCAAGTGGTAGGTTGTGATTTAGTGGAAGTAGCACCTATTTATGATCCTTCTGAGCAAACAGTGAACACAGCTAGCAAGCTTATTCGCGAAATGATTCTCGGTTGGATAAAATAATCGTAGAGGATGACAATTTTGTCATCCTCTTTTTTTAGTGTAAAATTGAAAAAATATGAGATCTGTAGATATATCCGTCATATGAATTTTAAAATAGATCAATTGTCTGTTATAAAGGAATAGACAAGGAGTGGTTAACTTATTCTTGAGATCTACCAAATAAAATGTAAGTAATTTAGAGCTAAGTAAAGCCACCCTCTAAACTAGTTCTTGCCGTTTTAAAGCGATATTGTTTCTTCTGCAGGTTGAATCTTTTTGAAAGAGTATTTATACTTAAAAGGTTATTAGTGCGTGTTCAAAAAGGAGGATAAAAAGAGCTAAGAAATTCGCAAGCTTTTTTACCGGCCTTTTTTTACAACCTCTATTAGGTACTGAAGGATGTGTAGAAAATTGGCACTTCATGATCTGGAAAAGCAATCAGTGAAGGTGACACTTAAAACGAAAATTACTGTTGGTTCTGAAACCGAGGCGTATGAGTTGATAACCTTTGGGACAAAATTTCAAAAAAACTCCTCGTTCTATTTACAGTATGCTGAGGAAAATGAAGCGGGGAAAGTTCAGACAACCATTAAAAATAAAGATAATGAAATACTGCTTCTACGGAATGGAGCGATTAAGATGCGTCAGCTTTTCCGCGTGGGAGAAATGACAAACGGCCATTACGAAAGCATGTATGGCATGCTGGCACTGGTTACAAAAACAAAATACGCCCATCATCAATGGAATGACATGGCGAAGGAAGGCCGTTTTGATATTTCCTACCAAATGCAGATGCAAGGGGCAGAGCCAGGTCAATATGAAATGACATTAACATATAAGGAGGAAGCATAATCAATGAATATCGTGCAGCAAGTTCAAGAAAAACTAAAGCAAGAAATAAAAGATGCAGTAATAAAAGCAGGGCTAGCTACAAAAGAGGAAATTCCCAATGTCGTATTAGAGCTTCCGAAAGATAAAACACATGGCGATTATTCAACAAATATGGCGATGCAACTTGCCCGTGTAGCAAAAAAGGCGCCTCGTGCAATCGCGGAAAGTTTAATTGAAAACTTCGACCGTAATAAAGCTTCGATTGAAAAAATTGAAATTGCTGGACCCGGTTTTATCAATTTTTATATGGACAATCAATATTTGACCGAATTAATCCCGGTCATTTTAGAAGCCGGAGATTCATATGGTGAGAGTGACTTCGGAAAAAAACAAAAGGTCCAGGTTGAGTTCGTTTCTGCTAATCCGACGGGGGACCTTCATTTGGGACATGCACGTGGAGCGGCAGTAGGAGATACCTTATGTAATGTCCTAGCAAAAGCAGGCTATGATGTTTCACGTGAATACTATATCAATGATGCCGGTAATCAAATTAATAACCTTTCATTATCTGTAGAGGCACGCTATTTCCAAGCTCTAGGTCTTGAAAAAGAAATGCCACAAGATGGCTATCATGGAGCAGATATTATTGGAATCGGCAAAAAACTTGCTGAGGAGTTCGGTGATCAGTACGTAACAGTGGATGAAAGCGTACGTTTTGACTTTTTCCGTGACTACGGCTTGAAATATGAAATGGGAAAATTAAAAACGGACTTAGAAAACTTCCGTGTGCGCTTTGATGTATGGTATTCCGAAACGTCATTGTATAAGAATGGAAAAATTGATGAAGGTCTTGCTGCGTTGAAAGAAAGAGGCCATATCTACGAAGAGGATGGAGCTACATGGTTCCGTTCAACAGAATTAGGTGACGATAAAAATCGTGTTCTTATTAAACAGGATGGTTCTTACACATACTTAACACCAGATATTGCGTATCACCGCGATAAGTTAGAACGTGGCTTTGAGCAACTGATTAATATTTGGGGAGCTGATCATCACGGATATATTCCGCGTATGAAAGCAGCGATTGAAGCTTTAGGCTACCGTCGTGACCAATTAGAAGTAGAAATTATTCAGCTTGTCCATTTATATAAAGATGGCGAGAAAATGAAAATGAGTAAGCGGACTGGAAAAGCGGTAACAATGCGCGACCTGATTGATGAAGTAGGTCTTGATGCAACACGTTATTTCTTTGCGATGAGAAGTGCGGATACACATATGGACTTTGACTTGGATTTAGCCGTTTCACAATCCAATGACAATCCTGTTTATTATGCACAATACGCACATGCACGTATTTCTAGCATTTTGCGTCAAGGAGAGGAGCAAGGAATCAGCTTAGACCAATCAGCAGATTTCTCGCTACTATCTACAGAAAAAGAGATTGAACTTTTGAAAAAGCTTGGTGAATTCCCTCAAGCCATTGCTGAAGCAGCTGAAAAACGGATGCCGCATCGAATGACGAATTACATCTTTGATCTAGCTTCTGTATTTCACAGCTTCTACAATGCCGACAAAGTTTTAGATGTGGAGCATACTGACCGTAGTAAAGCACGTTTAGCACTCGCTAAATCTGTGCAAATTACACTGAAAAACGCACTTGCTTTGATTGGCGTATCTGCACCAGAGAAAATGTAAAGAAAAAATGAAAGAGGATGGCCCCGAGCCATCCTCTTTTCATGAGAAATCTTTTCTTCATTCAAAAACTTATAAAAAGGGTGAAATCGTATAGGCAATCCGTTCTTTGATTAATTGCACCAAAGTCGGACGAGTTAGCGTACATTCTGCTAGCGTTGTTGAATTCGATATGTCATCCTGTATTTTCTTTGCCACTTCAGCTAAAAATGACGGATCATAGATCAGACAATTGACTTCATGGTTTAAAAACAAACTGCGTTTATCGAAATTTGCTGTGCCAATATCACAAAGATGATCATCAATAAATAAGACTTTTGAATGGTAAAACCCATTTTGGAACTGTAAGACGTGAGCCCCTTCTTTTATCAGAATTCGAAAATAACGATAGGCAGCTTCTTTCACGAATAGATGGTCGGAAACAAAGGGAACAATGATGGTTAGTTTGATGCCTTTTTGCAGCACTTTCCTCAGTTCTTCAAGCAATGTAATGCTCGGGATGAAATAAGGCGTACCAATAATAATTTCATGTTTCGCTTTGTGAATAAAGCGTGTAAATGTTTCTTCCAATCCGAACCCTTCAGTTGGAACGATCGTATGTTGCATAGTGCCAGGTTGCTGCTGTGGGAAATAATGATCACTTTTCCGATAGTCTTCCTTTGTAGCTGTGTACCAGTCTGTTAGAAACTCATATTGTAAATCTTGAATGGATTCACCAGTCAATTTAAGATGATAGTCTCTCCAAGGACACAATTTAGGGTCTTGATTGATATATTCTTTGCCAATATTTAAACCACCTAAATAGCCAATCTCACCATCAATGACAGTGATCTTCCGATGATTTCTTTTTTGAGAGGTATAGAAAAGGTATGGCAACTTTGGTGTAAAACTAAAAGAAAAGCGAACGCCGTTCTTTTTTAGTTCTTTTACCATTCGCTTTGAAATAGCTCTACTCCCCATCCAGTCTATCAAAAGTCTTACCTCAACTCCGCTTTTTGCTTTATGCATCAATACGTCCAAGAATTGTTGGCTAAACTGATCATTTTTTATAATGTAAAAAAGAACATGAACATGTTTGGTAGCTTGATGAATATCTCTGAATAATTCTGCAAATAAATCAGTTCCATCTGTATAAAGCCTTAATTCTCCTCGGCGTTTTGGATATACTCGATTGTAGTTGTTTTGCATATGATGCTTTTGTCCTCGTCTAAAATCAATTCTTAACCAACAGAGGACAAATAACAGTAACAGTAAAAGAACGATAACAATTTTCAAAGCATATTCTCTCCTCAAATGTGGCAAGTCTCGTCTCATTAGTTTACGCATAATTTCCATTTATACTCATTGAATAAGCCTAATAAAGTGAATAGAATTTTTCATAAATAGGGAAGGTGATTATAATAATTGGAAAATTCATAATTTATAAATTAAAATCATTGACTGAATGGTCATTCATTATATAATGGAGGTAATCTATTACAGAATATGGGCAGATGTATTCTACATATTAAAATTGGCAATTCACCAGAAGGGGGTTATATCTGTGGAAATGAATGGTTTACTCTGGTTAAACTTAGTCGCGACAGTGATTGTAATCGTTTACTCGGTGAGCCTTTTTGCTTATTTACTTAGAACGAGAACAGCTTATGTGAAGCTTGGGGGAAAAGTAGAATTTGATAACCGTGTTAAAGAGCGGCTATTGAATATTTGGGTATATGTATTTAAACAGAAGAAATTATTGAAGGATAAAAAAAGCGGTACGATTCATGTCATGCTTTTTTATGGGTTTATTTTAGTGCAATTTGGCGCAGTCGACTTTATTATCAAAGGTTTGAAACCGGGTTGGCATTTACCTTTTGGCCCAGTCTATCCTGCCTTTACATTCCTTCAGGAAATGGTCACATTAACCGTACTTATCGCGATCATTTGGGCATTTTACCGCCGTTATATCGAGAAACTTGTACGCCTAAAACGTGACTTCAAGGCAATGCTCGTCATCCTTTTTATTGGCGGCATTATGGCTACTGTGTTAATAGGTAATGGAATGGCGATGGTCTGGAACGAGCATGAAGCTACTTGGTCAGAGCCAGTCGCTTCAGCAGTTGCATTCCTATTCAGTTGGATAGGACCACAAGCTGCAACGGTAGGTTTTTACATGGCATGGTGGCTGCATTTGCTAATTATATTGACCTTCCTTGTTTATATCCCACAATCTAAACATGCGCATTTAATTGCAGGACCTGTGAATGTTTTCTTTATGCGCTTAACGAATCCGGGGAAGCTTGCATCCATTAATTTTGAAGAAGAACCAGAGGAAGGTGAAGCAGAGGTCTATTACGGAGCTCAGAAGATTGAAGACTTTACGCAGTACCAACTTACTGATTTATATGCTTGTGTGGAATGTGGCCGTTGTACGAATATGTGTCCAGCATCTGGAACAGGAAAAATGCTTTCGCCAATGGATCTTATTGTGAAAATGCGTGATCACTTAACCAATACTGGAGCGGCGATTACAGGCAAGCAGCCATGGGTGCCGACATTTGTTTTTGGGCAAACAGAAGGAAATCAGATTGCGATTGCATCAAGAACAGCGGGAGCACAAGAAACAGCAGCAACTGCTGAAACATACAGTAAGAGCTTGATTGGCGAAGTAATTACGGAAGAAGAGCTTTGGGCTTGTACGACTTGTCGGAACTGTGAGGACCAATGTCCAGTATTAAATGAGCATGTGGATAAAATTATCGATATGAGACGTTATCTTGTCTTAACAGAAGGAAAAGTGGATCCAGACGCAAAGCGTGCTATGACAAACATTGAACGTCAAGGAAATCCTTGGGGCTTAAACAGGAAAGAAAGAGAAGACTGGAGAGAGCAACGCGCTGATGTCCATATTCCAACTGTAAAGGAATTGAAGAAAGCAGACGAAGAATTCGAATACTTATTCTGGGTAGGTTCCATGGGGTCTTATGATAACCGCAGCCAAAAAATCGCCTTATCATTTGCCAAGTTACTGAATGAAGCTGGTGTGAAATTTGCAATTCTTGGCAACAAAGAGAAGAATTCAGGGGACACGCCACGTCGTTTAGGAAATGAATTCGTTTTTCAGGAGCTTGCAACGAAAAACATTGAAGAGTTTGAGAAACATAATGTGAGGAAAATTGTCACAATTGACCCACACGCCTATAATATTTTCAAAAATGAATATCCTGATTTCGGATTGGACGCAGAAGTGTATCATCATACAGAACTGCTTGCCAAGCTTGTAAAAGAAGGGAAACTTGTGCCGAAGCACCCGGTTCATGAGAAGATAACTTTTCACGATTCTTGTTATTTAGGTCGCTACAATGAAGTGTATGACCCACCGCGGGAGATTTTAAAATCAATCCCTGGCGTTACCCTTGTTGAAATTGAAAGGAATCGAGAAAACGGGATGTGTTGTGGAGCAGGTGGCGGCTTGATGTGGATGGAAGAAGAAACCGGACACCGGATCAATATCGCCCGAACAGAGCAAGCACTCGCTGTGAAACCATCCGTGATCAGCTCAGGCTGTCCATACTGCTTAACGATGCTTTCAGATGGAACGAAGGCGAAAGAAGTAGAAGAAGATGTAAAAACCTATGATGTAGCGGAATTGCTGGAACGATCAGTCATAGGGAATCAGCAAGGAGTAGTATCATAATATAAACCTTTATAAAGCAGTGTTATCTAATGCGTAGAGCTTCAAACTTATTGAGAGCGCGTAATCTTTTATCCTAGTTTAAGGTAACCCCCTACATCAATTTTGTTTAGATAATCAAGAGATAAAAGGATGGGGGGAAGTGCCCCCAATTGAAGTCTCACTTTATCGAAACTGATATATGTAAAGAAGTTTTATTCAATATTTTTATCGAGTTCAAATAAACCAGATTATAAAGCGCTTACAACCGAAAGGCGAACAAGGCGCTTGCACTTTTCTTATGAGCGAGGATTCAATTAGTTATGAAAAAATTTAATTAAAGGGATTGGGAGGAATTTAAAATGGCAAAAACAGTGATTGTGAGTGGTGCTCGTACACCTTTTGGTAAATTTGGCGGAGGTCTTAGTAGTTTAACAGCCTCAGAGCTTGGTGGAGTCGCGATTAAAGAGGCGCTTAACCGAGCTGGGATTAATGGTAGCCAAGTTGATGAAGTGATTATGGGAAATGTACTTCAAGCAGGGCAGGGACAAATTCCTTCTCGGCAGGCAGCACGCCATGCAGGATTACCTTGGGAAGTGAAAACAGAAACGATTAATAAAGTTTGTGCGTCTGGACTACGCAGCGTGACACTTGCTGATCAAATTATAAGGCTTGGAGATGAAGAAGTCATTGTAGCGGGTGGGATGGAGTCTATGAGTAACGCGCCATACATTTTGCCAAATGCAAGATGGGGATTGCGAATGGGTGATTCAGAATTGAAAGATGTATTGATTCATGATGGTTTAAGCTTGAGCTTTACAGGTGTACATATGGGCACATACGGAAACAGCACAGCCAAAGAGCTGGGATTATCACGGGAAGATCAGGATCATTGGGCATTTCAAAGTCACCAAAAAGCAATAGCGGCGATTGCCAATGGAACACTTGCAGAAGAAATTATACCGGTTCAAGTACTTAACAGAAAAGGTGAGCCGTTAACGGTTGCAAACGATGAAGCACCAAGAAAAGATACAACCATGGAGAAACTAGCAACGCTCAGACCTGCTTTTAACAATGAAGGAACGATTACAGCAGGAAACGCTCCCAGAGTAAATGATGGAGCAGGAGCACTTGTATTAATGAGTGAAGAGCGGGCAGAGAAAGAAGGCATTGCTCCATTTGCTTATATTCTTGGTCATGCAGAAGTAGCGGTAGAAGCGAAGGATTTCCCAAAAACCCCAGGTTTCGTAATTAATGAATTATTGGAAAAAACAGGGAAATCACTTGATGAAATTGCTTTATTTGAAATTAATGAAGCATTTGCAGCTGTGGCGCTTGCTAGTAAGGAAATTGCCAATGTCGATCAAGAAAAGGTGAATGTGAATGGTGGAGCGGTAGCGCTTGGTCATCCTATAGGGGCGAGCGGTGCACGCATCATCATTACACTTATGCATGAACTGAAACGACGCGGCGGTGGTCTAGGAATTGCCGCAATCTGCAGCGGTGGCGGTCAAGGAGATGCCATTTTAATAGAAGTGCCAAGTCAAGCATAATAGAGTCTTCAATCGAGATGAGGAGGAGTAGCTGTGGATATTAACAAGGTAATGATCATTGGAGCCGGACAAATGGGTTCAGGAATTGCCCAAGTATGTGCGATGAGCGGATATGAAGTCATCCTACATGATCTAAAGCAAGACTTCGTAGATCGTGGAATCACGATTATCACGCAGAATTTGACTAAACAAGTGAATAAAGGAAAGCTTACCGAGCAGGAAAAAACAGATACGCTTAAAAGGCTAACCTCCTCTATTGATATACAAAGTGCGGCTTCGGTTGATTTAGTCATTGAAGCGGCAGTGGAGAATATGGCAATTAAAGCATCATTATTTACTGAGCTTGATCAGATTACACCTCTTCATGTGATTCTTGCTAGCAACACGTCCTCACTCCCCATTACTGAACTTGCAGCTGCGACTAAACGTCCTGAAAAGGTAATTGGCATGCATTTTATGAACCCAGTTCCCGTCATGAAACTTGTTGAAATCATCCGCGGTCTGGCGACAGATGATGAAGTATATAGAACGATTGAAGAAATGGCTGTATCGCTAAAAAAGGTGCCGGTTGAGGTGAATGATTTTCCTGGATTCGTATCCAATCGAATTTTGATGCCAATGATCAATGAAGCTATTTATACATTATATGAAGGTGTGGCCTCGAAGGAAGCGATTGATGATGTCATGAAGTTAGGCATGAACCATCCAATGGGGCCATTGACGCTCGCTGACTTTATCGGTTTAGATACATGCCTATCTATCATGGAAACGCTCCACGATGGCTTTGGTGACGACAAATACCGCCCATGCCCGCTACTTCGTAAGTATGTAAAAGCAGGATGGCTTGGTAAAAAGTCAGGACGTGGCTTTTATGAATATAGCTAACAAGTATTTAGTGACAGCTAGGGGGAGTACAGATGATTTTCCACTTTAATGAAGAGCAAGAAATGATGCGGAAAATGGTTCGAGATTTTACGGCGGCAGAGGTTGCTCCCTTTGTAGAGCGGATGGAAAACGGTGAATTTCCCAGACAAGTGCTTCAAAAAATGGGGGAACTTGGATTAATGGGAATTCCGATACCTGAACAATATGGTGGAGCTGAAATGGATTTTATTTCTTATATTATTGCCATTCATGAAATTTCCAAAGTAAGCCCAGCCTTGGGCGTCATTTTATCCGTTCATACATCAGTCGGAACAAATCCAATCGTCTATTTCGGGAACGAGGAGCAAAAGCAAAAATACGTTCCCATGCTTGCAACTGGAAAATATTTAGGCGCTTTTTGTTTGTCAGAACCAAGTGCTGGCTCCGATGCTGCTAACTTGAAATCAAGGGCAATAAGAGATGGAGATTTTTATAGATTGAACGGTTCAAAAGCATTTATCACAAATGGCGGAGAAGCGGATGTGTATATTGTGTTTGCTTCCACTAACCCTCAGGAAAGGAGTAAAGGGGTATCTGCTTTCATCGTCGATAAAGACACACCAGGTCTAATCATTGGCAAAGATGAACATAAAATGGGTCTGATGGGTTCACGAACCGTACAGCTTACATTTGAGGATACGAAGGTACCTGCAAAAAACCTATTAGGCAAAGAAGGAGACGGATTCAAAATTGCCTTGGCCAATTTAGAGGTAGGTCGAATTGGTATTGCCGCACAAGCACTGGGCATTGCAGAAGGTGCTTTTAGTCATGCTGTAGCGTATGCGAAGGAACGTGTTCAATTTGGGAAATCAATTGCAGCACAACAAGGAGTCGGTTTCAAGCTTGCCGAAATGGGGACAGCAATTGAAGCAGCCAAACTATTAGTCTACCAAGCAGCTTATCTTCGTTCACATTGTTTATCTTGTGGCAAAGAAGCATCGATGGCTAAGCTATTTGCTTCAAAAACAGCAGTGGATGTGACGACAGAAGCCATTCAAGTGTTTGGTGGATACGGCTATACGAAGGAATACCCCGTTGAGCGCTATTTTCGCGATGCAAAAGTGACAGAAATTTACGAAGGTACGAGTGAAATTCAAAAAATCGTGATTTACAAACATTTGTAGGGGGATAACGGCATGCAGTTTAAATTAACGGATGAACACGACATGATCAGAAAAATGGTTCGTGATTTTGCAAAAAAAGAAGTAGAACCAACTGCTGCAGAACGTGATGAAGAAGAAAGATTTGATCGGACGCTGTTTGATAAAATGGCTGAACTGGGTTTGACTGGCATTCCATGGCCTGAAGAATACGGTGGAATCGGTAGCGACTATTTGGCCTATTGTATCGCGGTTGAAGAACTTTCAAGAGTATGTGCTTCAACAGGTGTTACGCTATCTGCTCATACATCTCTTGCAGGATGGCCGATCTATTCGTTTGGTACTGAAGAACAGAAACAGAAATATCTTCGTCCGATGGCAGAAGGAAAGAAAATTGGTGCCTATGGCCTGACAGAACCTGGTGCTGGTTCGGACGCTGGAGGCATGAAGACACAGGCTAAATTAGATGGTGATTATTATGTGTTAAATGGCTCTAAAATCTTCATCACAAATGGCGGGATTGCGGATACGTATATTGTCTTTGCTTTAACCGATCCTACGTCCAAACAAAAAGGTACGAGTGCGTTCATTATTGAAAAAGAATTTCCAGGTTTTAGCATAGGGAAAAAAGAGAGGAAATTGGGGATTCGTTCATCGCCAACTACTGAAATTATTTTTGAAGATTGCCAGGTTCCAAAAGAAAACTTGCTAGGAAAAGCAGGGGAAGGGTTCAAAATTGCCATGATGACGCTAGATGGTGGTCGAAATGGCATAGCGGCACAAGCTGTCGGCATCGCTCAAGGTGCACTCGATGCAGCTGTTGAATATGCAAAAGGGCGCGTCCAGTTCGGAAAACCAATTGCAGCCCAACAAGGAGTTAGCTTTAAGCTTGCGGAAATGGCCACCAGTGTGGAGGCTGCCCGTCTCCTTACATATCAAGCTGCTTGGCTTGAATCGGAAGGGTTTTCGTATGGAAAAGAATCAGCTATGTCGAAATTATTTGCGGGTGATACTGCAATGAAAGTGACAACGGAAGCAGTACAAGTATTTGGTGGTTATGGCTACACGAAAGACTATCCAGTTGAACGCTATATGCGAGATGCGAAAATTACCCAAATTTATGAAGGCACTCAAGAAATTCAAAAACTCGTGATATCAAGAATGTTAACCAAATAAACTAGAAAGCTTCCATCGGTAGTGAATGTAAAAACATGATAACCTATTGCGATGAGGGGGGAAGCAAATGGGTACAATTGAGATTTATAGAGCGAAACATCCGATTCGTTTTGTGACAGCTTCGAGTTTGTTTGATGGACATGATGCAACGATTAATATTATGAGAAGAATCATGCAATCAAGCGGTACTGAGGTGATTCATCTCGGCCATAATCGTTCAGTTGAGGAAGTAGTAAATGCGGCGATACAGGAGGATGTTCAGGGGATTGCTGTTACATCCTATCAGGGTGGCCATTTAGAGTACTTTAAATATATGTATGATTTGTTGAAGGAAAAGGGAGCACCGCATATTCGGATTTATGGTGGTGGTGGCGGAGTCATTATTCCCCGAGAAATCAAAGAACTTCATGATTATGGGATTTGTCATATTTTTTCCCCTGAAGACGGAAGAAACCAAGGGCTTCAAGGAATGATTAATAAACTACTTAAAGAATGTGATTTCTCAACCATTCAAGCGTCTCAGCCAGATCAATTTGATGAATTACGAACGGGGAATCCGGTTGCTGTTGCAAAGTACATTACTCTTGCTGAGAACAAGATGGCGATGAATGATGAAACAGTGGCAACAGCGGAGCGCCTCCTTGAACAAATTAAAACATCTAATAAATTGACACCGGTTATTGGAATGACAGGAACAGGAGGAGCGGGAAAAAGCTCTTTAACCGATGAATTAATTCGTCGTTTCCTTAACGAAATTCCGGAAAAGAGAGTGGCTGTACTGTCCATTGACCCAACCAAACAGAAAACAGGTGGTGCCTTACTTGGTGATCGTATACGAATGAATGCCATATTCTCTAATCGCGTGTATATGCGAAGCCTTGCAACACGCCATTCCAAGACAGAGCTTTCATTAGCTATCCGTGATGCGATTTCGGTAGTCAAGGCGGCTGGTTTTGACCTAATCATCGTGGAAACGAGCGGAATTGGGCAAGGTGATGCCCAAGTCGCTGAAGTTTGTGACGTTTCTTTATATGTAATGACAAGTGAATTTGGAGCACCTTCTCAATTGGAAAAAATTGATATGATTGATTATGCAGATTTGGTTGTTATCAATAAATTTGAACGGAAGGGTTCAGAGGATGCCAAAAATCAGGTGCAAAAGCAATATCAACGAAGCAGGATGCTTTTTGACCGTGACACAGAAGAGATGCCCGTTTTTGGGACCATTGCTTCTCAATTTAATGATGTGGGAACAAATGCCCTATTTGCTGCATTAATAGAGAAGGTAAATGAAAAGACAGGAACTTTATGGACGACTAGCTTTTCAAAGCAAGCTGACGTGAAGAAACTAAACATGATTATTCCCAATAATCGCCGTTACTATTTACGTGAAATTACAGATACAGTCCGGAATTATTACCATCGCACGGAAGAACAGGCGAAAGTAGCTCGTCGTTTATTTCAGCTCGAAGGAGCCATTGATGCAGTCAACCAGCAAGAAACAGGCCAAACTGTTTGGAAAGCTCTTGAAGAATTGCGTATCGAAACAGAAGAAAAATTAACGGCAGAATCCAAAAAAATCCTTACTGAATGGGATGGTTTAAAAGAAAAGTATTCAGGAGATAAGCTGACTACAAAAATACGTGATAAAGAAATTGTTACTGAACTACGCCAAAGAAGTTTATCAGGCTTATCGATTCCGAAAGTATCTCTGCCTAAGTTTGTTGACTATGGAGAAATTCTTCGTTGGGTTTATTTGGAAAATATTCCTGGGAGGTTTCCTTATACTGCAGGAGTTTTCCCATTCAAACGGCAGGGAGAGGATCCGAAACGTCAATTTGCGGGCGAAGGCTCACCTGATCGCACGAACCGACGCTTTCACTATTTATCTAAAGATGATGATGCTAAGAGACTTAGCACAGCCTTTGATTCCGTTACTCTATATGGTGAAGACCCTGATCATCGACCAGATATTTACGGAAAAGTAGGGGAAAGTGGAGTTAGCATTTGTACGTTAGATGATATGAAAAAGCTCTATCAAGGCTTTGATTTATGCCATCCCTCCACATCAGTATCAATGACCATCAATGGTCCAGCGCCGATTATTTTAGCGATGTATTTAAACACAGCCATTGAACAACAAGTTGTCATGAAAGAAATCGAACTAAAAAGAACAGTAACGCAAGAGGAAATGGAACAAATTAAATCGTATACACTCCAAACAGTACGTGGAACGGTTCAAGCTGATATTCTCAAAGAAGATCAAGGTCAAAACACATGTATCTTCTCGACGGAGTTTGCCCTAAGAATGATGGGAGATATCCAGGAATACTTTATTCATCAGAAAGTGAGGAATTATTATTCTGTCTCAATTTCCGGTTACCATATCGCAGAAGCTGGCGCTAATCCCATTTCGCAATTAGCCTTTACACTGGCGAATGGCTTTACGTATGTAGAATATTATTTAAGCAGAGGCATGAGGATCGATGATTTCGCTCCGAACTTATCATTTTTCTTCTCGAATGGGTTGGATCCGGAATATACGGTAATCGGCAGGGTAGCGAGAAGAATTTGGGCAACGGTTATGCGTGATAAGTATGGGGCAAATGAACGAAGTCAGAAATTGAAATATCATGTCCAAACATCTGGTCGCTCGCTACATGCACAGGAAATTGATTTTAACGATATTCGCACGAGCTTACAAGCACTGATGGCGCTCCAGGATAATTGTAATTCTTTACACACAAATGCTTATGATGAAGCGATTACGACACCTACTGAGGAATCAGTTCGCCGGGCTATGGCGATTCAAATGATTATTACGAAGGAACTTGGGCTTTCCAAAAATGAAAACCCTCTTCAAGGTTCCTATATAATTGAAGAGCTTACTGATTTAGTTGAAGAGGCCGTTCTTTTGGAATTCGACCGAATAGATGATCGCGGTGGGGTTCTCGGTGCCATGGAAACTCAATACCAACGCGGAAAGATTCAGGATGAATCGATGTATTATGAAATGAAGAAACATTCAGGAGAACTGCCGATCATTGGAGTTAATACGTACTTGAACCCTAATCCACAAAGCGCAGAAGAACTTAATAAGATGGAGCTAGCACGAGCTACCAGTGAAGAGAAAGAAGGTCAAATCGAGAACCTTCGTGTCTTCCAAAAACGTAACATCGATCAATCTGAAGAATCGTTACAACGTTTAAAAAAATCAGCCATGAATGGAGAAAACATTTTTGCCGAGCTGATGGAATGTGTGAAATATGCAAGCCTCGGACAAATCACCCGTGCCTTGTATGAGGTGGGTGGCCAATATAGAAGAAATATGTAAATAAAAATGCAAGGGAAATCCCATCTATGTCTGTATTCATGATGGAATTTTTTTAGGGAAATATGCTAAAGTGGTAATGATTGATCGCTAAAAAGGTAAGGTTCCCAATTATAATGTGTGTTCAAAAAGGAGGATAAACAGAGCCGAGAAGTTCGAGGAGCGCATCTTTCTATACCTGCACGTATGCAGTAATACGTGCAGGTATAGAGAGACAGATCTTTGATGCAATTCGACAGCTACTTTTTACCGGACTTTTTGAACATCCTCTTATAAGGTTCTCTTGCTTTTCCAAAAGATCTGTCATAAGCATAGAATCTAAGATTAACTAGCATAAACCTCCTGGTATTGTTTATAATGGATAGTATGTTTAGCAGGAAGAGCAATAGACGATACAGAATGATGTATGAATATCTTTTGTTAGTTTTGTTTAAAGGACATGGGAGCGGGGCTTCGTGACTTACTATATAGCCAATCTGCTTTGCGGATATACTTATTTTATTAAGAAAGTCCCCCGAAGTCCGGCTCCGCACCGCCACCATTGTGATTAGATGAGTGTAACGTGTAATAGGATTTATCCTTCATAGTAAATGGTGGCGTTTTAACGCCATATTTGTTTTATATGAAAGGACACTTACAGAGTGTTTGATATAGAGAAAGGAAGTGCCGAACTTGAGTTTAAAATCATACTCAAAAGAAGAATTATTAGAAATGTCATTGCTTGAAGTGGCTTATGAATTGCTTGTAGAAAAAAATGCCCCTCTATTATTTGATGATTTAGTAAAAGAATTGGCTGCTTTGAAAGGATTAACGAAAGAACAAATTAAAAGTATAATCCCACAATTTTATACGGATTTAAATGTTAATGGACGCTTTACTTGTTTAGGTGAAAATCGCTGGGGATTGAAAACATGGTATCCGGTTGATCAAATCGAAGATGAGGTTGTCCATGTTGTTAAGCCGAAAAAGAAAAAGGCTAAGAAAGCTTCAGTCATCGAGGATGATTTTGAAGAGCTGGATGAGGATGATTTAGGTTTTGAAGAAGATGTAGAAGATCTTGATGAGGACGAAGATGATCTTCTTGATGATCCGCTTGATGAGGATGTTGACGATGATTTAGTCGAAGACGAGGAAGAAGACCTTGATGAAGAATTAATAGACGAAGATGAACTTGAATTAGATGAGGAAGAAGACCTTGATGAAGAAGTAGAAAAAGAATAGGGATTTCCTTGACTTTTTCTAGCGGAATTTGTAGAATCATTTTTGGGCTCCTTAAAAAAGGACAGGATAATAAATATATCGCTCCCTTACATCTGTAAGCGGAGCGTTTTGTTTTTTTATTAGAAAGCGGAAGGGAAGCACTGTTTCAATCTCGGAGGCTGCTTGCGTTAGACAGAATGGTAGGTTTTAAAAAACATAAACTTTCTATCTGTTGAAAACAAAGCTACGTAAAATGATGGATTGCTGAATGAATCATTCAAATAAACATCATTTTTTTATTTTTTATGGATTCGTATAAATGGTCCTGCAATTAAAGGGAAATCTAAAAGAATGGACTTTAGGATGTAAGAAAAATTAACATAGGCGACAATTATGTAAGAGAAGTTGAAGGAGGATACAACATGACAAAGTATATTTTCGTAACAGGCGGTGTCGTTTCTTCGCTAGGTAAAGGGATTACGGCAGCATCATTGGGACGATTATTGAAAAACAGAGGACTAAGTGTAACCATTCAAAAATTCGATCCGTATATCAATGTGGATCCAGGAACAATGAGCCCGTATCAACACGGTGAAGTGTATGTAACCGATGATGGTGCTGAGGCCGATCTTGACTTAGGTCATTATGAGCGTTTTATTGATATAAATGTTGGAAAACATAGTAATGTGACAACAGGTAAAGTCTATTCGACTGTTATTAGAAAAGAGCGTCGAGGCGATTATCAGGGTGGAACGGTACAAGTTATTCCTCATATTACGAATGAAATCAAAGAACGTGCATTTTTAGCAGGAAATGAATCAAATGCAGATGTTGTTATAACAGAAATCGGCGGAACTGTGGGCGATATCGAATCGCTTCCATTCCTTGAAGCTATTCGCCAAATCAAAAGTGACATCGGTCGTGATAATGTGATGTATATTCATTGTACCCTTGTTCCATTTATTAAAGCAGCGGGAGAATTAAAGACAAAACCGACTCAACATAGCGTAAAAGAGTTGCGAAGCCTTGGTATTCAGCCAAACCTCATCGTATGTCGTACGGAAATGCCAATTTCTCAGGACATGAAAGATAAGATTGCTTTATTCTGTGATATTGATAAAAAAGCAGTTATTGAATGTCAAGATGCGGATACCCTTTACTCCATTCCTTTAGCACTTCAAGCGCAGAACATGGACCAAATCGTTTGTGACCACTTGAAGTTGGATTGCAAAGAAGCTGATATGACAGAATGGAAAGAGCTTGTTAAAAAAGTTACGTCCCTTTCAAAAACTACAAAGATTGCTCTTGTTGGGAAATACGTTGAACTTCAAGATGCATATCTTTCGGTTGTTGAAGCATTGAAGCATGCAGGCTATGCGCATGATGCAGATGTTGAAATTGATTGGGTTAATGCTGAACATGTTACGAGAGAAAATGTCGAAGAACTATTGGGGAAAGCTGATGGGATTCTTGTACCTGGTGGATTCGGTGATCGTGGTATTGAAGGGAAAATTGCAGCTACTGAATTTGCTCGTAAACAGAAAAAACCTTTCCTTGGTATTTGCTTAGGTATGCAGCTAGCTTCCGTTGAATTTGCTCGTAATGTGCTTGGTCTAAAAGGAGCACACTCAGCGGAAATTAATCAGGATACACAGCATCCTATCATCGATCTTCTTCCAGAACAAAAAGACGTGGAAGATTTAGGTGGAACATTACGTCTAGGACTGTATCCATGTAAACTAATAGAAGGTACAAAAGCCTACGATGCTTACGGACAACAAGTGGTTTATGAACGTCACCGTCATCGTTATGAATTCAATAACCATTATCGTCAAGCTATGGAAGAAGCAGGATTTGTCTTCTCAGGAACGAGCCCAGATGGTCGCCTTGTTGAAATTATTGAATTGAAAGATCATCCATGGTTTGTAGCTTCTCAATTCCATCCAGAATTCATTTCTCGTCCAAATCGTCCACAACCACTATTCCGTGATTTTGTGGAAATGTCTTTGAAAGCATAATAAATAATGTAAAAAAACGAGGGTTTCCCATAATGAAAGAGTCAGCAACCGCCATATCCAGAAGAATCTCTGAACTATGTGTGCGTGGATAGACCTTTTGGGATACCCTCGTTTTACTTAATTTAATATGGAAGTTTCACTTTATTCTTCGTTATACTCCAAAAGAATCTCTTCAAGTGTAGATTTAATTCCATAGTAGGCAAACAAAGCGATCGTTAAATGCGGAAAACCGACGCGGTTTCCTGAGTCATCTGGAATTAACCCTCTTTGCAACCGTAAATTAATGTGTACATCAGAATAGTGCTCGATGGATTCTCCATCAGCATCTAAGGAAGTGGCGATTGTTACAAAAGGAATCTGTTGGTCTCGCAGTTTTTTGGCAAGCTGTATGGCTGATTCATCGGTGGAATATCTCGTAAACAAGATAACGCGATCGGCCACAGTTAACGAAACACTTTCATCAAAAGGTTTAGCACTTGGGAAAGGTTCTGCACCGTAAAAAGCTTCTGAAAGAATGCCTCCCATCTCTTGGAAACCTTTGAGATAAATCGTGCCATCACTAATAGCCGCTTGAGCAAGAAGTCTTGCACCATCTTCAAAATTGAAGCTTTCTTCATCAAGCATCTTTTTATATAATCCAGTTAATTGGGTGGAGAACATTTTTAACATGGATAAACCTCCTTTCAATCGCTATATTCACAAACTGAATGCATTTAATTATAAGGGAAAGTATTTTGATTTGAAAGGAAGCCAATAAGTTAATTACGTTTTTTCATTGACTAAAGCAGTATCAAATACTTTAAGGTCTCTTTGAATTTACCATTTTTTAAAAAAATATAGTATTTTAATTTGAGTGAATAGTTTACAATTGTAAAGAAGGAACCATATCTAACATCAACTGACTATAATACAATACTTTGAATAGTAAAAAGGTAGAGCTTGTAAATACTAAAACAGATAAGTATTCGAAACGGCAATAACAAATAAAAGGAAATGTTTACTAATGGGGTTCTTCAAACAAAGGCGATTTTAAATTTTGTGCTTTTGTAATACCTTACTGATGGTTAGTCAAATAGATACAATAATTTTATTCAGAAAGAAGTGAGAGTATGGCAGGGAAAGTTCTTATTGTCGATGATCAATTCGGTATCAGAATATTATTAAATGAGGTGTTACATAAGGAAGGGTATGATACATTTCAGGCCGCAAATGGTGTGCAAGCACTTGATATCGTTACGAATCATTCACCAGACTTGGTTCTTTTGGATATGAAAATTCCTGGTATGGATGGAATTGAAATACTAAAGCGTATGAAGCGAATAGATGCTGACATCCGTGTCATCATTATGACTGCTTATGGGGAACTTGATATGATTCAAGAAGCGAAGGACTTAGGAGCAATTACTCATTTTGCAAAGCCATTTGATATAGACGATATTCGTAAAGCAGTGCGTGAACATATACTCATTCAATCCAACTAATTGACTTTGAATTGATAAATGGATAAAAGCTAAATGAAACTTTTCTATTTTCTCACAGATGCACGCCTGCCCTTTTTGAAGGAAAAAAGGACGCGTCATCTTAATGCTGAAACTATTTAAATGGCAAATTCAATGAGATTTTGTGTGAAAACTATAGAATAGCGACGATTTAATATATAGTATTTTTGTATGGTGAGTAAATTACTTTTCGTAATTATTACTCTTTTCAAGATGATTGCGCTTCTTGTGAAATCGTTTTATCCCCTGCAATAAAACTGAATATTCTTACGTATGCGGAAATTGTTGCTGTTTTTTGTTTGACTTGATATGCTTAGGGAGATAAGGAGACATTCACATTCTTGAATAAGTTATAAGGTTTGTGGAAATTTCTAAAGTGTATTTGTAAGTAGAAGAACATTTACTGTAGGAGGAAATGATTATGCCTTTAGTATCAATGAAAGAAATGCTTAACAAAGCTCTTGAAGGTAAATATGCAGTTGGTCAGTTTAACATTAATAACTTGGAATGGACTCAAGCTATTTTAAGTGCTGCCCAACAAGAAAAATCACCTGTAATTCTTGGAGTATCAGAAGGTGCGGCGCGTCATATGGGCGGATTTAAAACAGTTGTTATGATGGTTCAAGGCCTATTAGAAGATATGAAGATTACAGTTCCAGTTGCAATCCATTTAGACCATGGTTCAAGTTTTGATAAATGTAAAGAAGCCATTGATGCTGGCTTTACATCTGTAATGATTGACGCTTCACATCACCCAATCGAAGAAAATATTGAAACAACGAAGAAAGTTGTTGAATATGCTCATTCAAAAGACGTTTCTGTTGAAGCTGAAGTTGGAACAGTTGGCGGACAAGAGGATGACGTGATTGCAGATGGTGTTATTTATGCTGACCCTAAAGAATGTGAAGATCTAGTTAAACAAACAGGTGTTGACTGCTTTGCTCCAGCTTTAGGTTCTGTACATGGAGAATACTCAGGTGAACCAAACCTAGGATTCAAAGAAATGGGAGAAGTTCGTGACTTAACACAAGTTCCGTTAGTTCTTCATGGTGGAACTGGAATCCCAACAAAAGATATCCAACAAGCGATTTCTTTAGGAACTTCTAAAATCAATGTAAATACGGAAAACCAACTTGCTTTCACAAAAGCTGTTCGTGAAGTATTGAACAACGATGCAAAAGCATATGATCCACGTAAATACATCGTACCTGGTCGTGAAGCGATTAAAGAAGTAGTTATTGGCAAAATCCGCGAATTCGGTTCTGCTGGACAAGCGTAAGCTTTAATTTAAAGTGAACAAGGGTTTCTCTTCTATTTTGCATACTATGTGAAATGGAAGAGAAACCCTTGTTTTATTTTTAGGCTTATTATAGCTCTAGCTCTATGAAATCGCAATTTCACGTGAATGAACCAAAATTGTATTAATAACAATATTGTTTAACAATGTCTATTTTTAAAAAGACAAAAGGGATTTCTTTTGATCCCAAACGTAGATTCTTCTTTAAGACGCATTTTTAATAGCTATCTTCTCGTATGTGTGTGCAAAACATCCATAAGCTTCTGCTCCTAATCCAGCGATGAAAAAGGTTCAGGTTCTAAAAACTAAGTCACCTTATGAAGGTGGTGGTGCAGAGCTGTTTTTGCGAAGCCCTGCCCCTTTTCCACTAAACAGTTGGAATTTTTTTCACAATCATATAAACTAGAGGAAACAATGAAATTACACGTATAGGAGGGTTATTTCAAAAACGCCCAATATAGAAGATAGGTTAAGAACCGTTCTTTAATAGAAAAAGGAATGGAGCTATTTCAAATATTGGAATGTAAGATAAGTGTGTAAACGTTTTCTATGATGCTATGCATTCCGATCCAGACTAAATCTTCCATGCTTTTTAACTAAAAAGTTTTTTTAAATTTGTATACATGACTTTTGAATTTTTGTGCAAACTAGTAAAGTGAAACTAAGAAAAGCATATGTATGAAATGGTAAAATATCCCATTATTAATTTTGGGTGAAATTTTCTCCAGTGCTAGCGTAGAAGGGAGTTTATTATGGAAAAACTTAAGATTGCAGGTGGGTACCCGTTACAAGGGAGTATTCGAGTAAGTGGGGCTAAAAATAGTGCCGTTGCCCTCATTCCTGCAACAATATTAGCAGATTCTACTGTTACAATTGAGGGATTACCAGATATATCGGATGTTCAAATGTTGAAAGCGCTTCTTGAGGAGATAGGTGGCGAGATTGATTTTCGGGATGGAGAGATGACTGTAGATCCATCAAAAATGATTTCAATGCCATTGCCAAATGGGAGAGTGAAGAAATTACGTGCCTCTTATTATTTGATGGGAGCCATGCTTGGGAAGTTTAAGAAAGCTGTTATTGGTTTGCCTGGTGGGTGTCATCTAGGTCCTCGTCCGATAGACCAACATATTAAAGGATTTGAAGCGCTCGGTGCTCAGGTTACGAATGAGCAAGGCGCAATTTATTTAAGAGCAGATGAACTTAGAGGCGCAAAAATTTACCTAGATGTTGTAAGTGTGGGAGCAACTATTAATATTATGCTTGCGGCGGTACTTGCGAAAGGCCGAACAGTCATTGAAAACGCAGCTAAAGAACCGGAAATCATTGATGTAGCGACATTATTGACAAATATGGGCGCGAGAATTAAAGGAGCTGGCACAGATGTTATCCGAATTGATGGTGTTGAAAAATTAAACGGATGCAGACACACAATTATTCCTGATAGAATCGAAGCTGGTACATTTATGATTATGGCTGCAGCGGTTGGAAAAGGCATCATTATTGATAATGTCATTGCCCAACATGTAGAATCTTTGATTGCCAAACTAAGGGAAATGGGCGTGAATATAGAAACAGGAGATGATCAAATCTTCGTCTCTCCTGGATCTCAATTAAAGTCCGTCGATATCAAAACGCTTGTCTACCCAGGTTTTCCTACAGACCTTCAACAACCTTTCACATCATTGTTAACGAAAACAACTGGCTCAAGTATGGTTACAGACACGATTTATGGAGCACGATTCAAGCATATCGATGAACTCCGTAGGATGAATGCAACCATTAAAGTTGAGGGACGTGCTGCCATTATTAATGGGCCTGCCCAACTCCAAGGGGCGAAAGTAAAGGCAAGTGATTTGCGTGCTGGAGCGGCGCTGGTTATTGCGGGGCTTATGGCTGAAGGAATTACGGAAGTAACAGGCCTTGAACATATCGACAGAGGCTATAGCCATCTTGTTGAAAAGTTATCAGGGCTTGGGGCAACGATTTGGCGCGAAGAAATGACTGTGGAAGAAATTGAACAGTTTAAAAATTAACAATATCCCTATTGTTCAATGTGTTACAATGCTTATTCGAATGTGTTATACTAATTTAAATAAAAGAATATGTTTTGTAACATTAAGGGGGGAATCGCGATGGAAAGAAGCTTATCAATGGAACTTGTTCGTGTGACAGAAGGAGCGGCATTAGAATCAGCACGCTGGATGGGTAGAGGGTTGAAAATGGAAGCGGATGATGCAGCCACAACCGCTATGCGAGATGTATTTGATACAGTTCCCATGAAAGGGACGGTCGTCATCGGTGAAGGAGAGATGGATGAGGCTCCAATGCTATACATAGGTGAAAAGCTTGGGACAGGCTATGGACCTCGTGTAGATGTGGCGGTAGATCCTTTAGAGGGGACGAACATTGTCGCATCTGGCGGGTGGAACGCTCTTGCGGTATTAGCTGTTGCAGATCATGGTAATTTACTACATGCCCCTGATATGTATATGGAAAAGATTGCTGTTGGTCCTGAAGCGGTAGGGTTAATTGATATCGATGCCTCGATTCTTGACAACTTAAAAGCTGTCGCAAAAGCAAAGAATAAAGATATCCAAGATGTTGTAGCAACGGTGTTAAATCGCGAGCGACACGGAAGGATTATTCAAGAATTACGTAATGCTGGAGCGCGAATTAAGTTAATTAATGATGGTGATGTGGCTGGAGCAATTAATACAGCATTTGATCATACTGGTGTTGATATTTTATTTGGTAGCGGTGGAGCACCTGAAGGCGTCATTTCAGCTGTTGCCTTAAAATGCCTTGGGGGAGAAATCCAAGGGAAACTGCTTCCGCAAAATGACGAAGAAGCTGAACGCTGTATGAAGATGGGTATTGATGTCAATGCTGTGTTAAGAATGGAAGACCTTGTTCGTGGGGACGATGCAATATTTGCTGCAACAGGCGTCACTGATGGAGAATTATTAAAAGGTGTCCAATTTAAAGGGAATTATGGCGAAACCCATTCTGTTGTCATGCGAGCAAAATCTGGCACAGTCCGCTTTGTCGAAGGGCGTCATAGCTTGAAAAAGAAACCGAACCTGGTCATGCGTTAACCAATTCTACCTCGTGGATTTCAGAAACCCTTCAATAAAAGCGGGCGGTTTTCACTGCTCGCTTTCTCTGCAAAAAAATTAAGTTGATTAATTAAAATAAAGAAAGTACAATAAAGGTTGTTTTTATAAACATTTTACATTCAATCAACTATCTATTTATTACTCCAAATTTATGAGCCTTCTATTTTATTCTTCTTTACAAGTAAAGATGTCAATCATTATCTTCTAGCAAAAAGGATACTCTTCCTATTGCCATTTATTTCCCATCCGTATAATCTATGTATGATATGGATGTAACCGTTAATTATATAAAGTGTGGTGCCAAAATGAATTTAACTATTTCGAATTTAGAAAACATGAAATTAAAAGATTTGTACGAACATGCTCGCGAATACAAAGTATCGTATTACAGCAAGCTTTCAAAAAAAGAACTAATCTTTGCGATATTAAAAGCACAAGCTGAGCAAGATGGATTATTATTCATGGAAGGTGTACTTGAAATCATCCCATCTGAGGGATTCGGCTTCCTTCGTCCGATTAACTATTCTCCAAGCTCAGAGGATATTTATATTTCCGCTTCACAGATTCGCCGATTTGACCTGAGAAATGGTGATAAGGTATCTGGTAAAGTACGACCTCCTAAAGAGAACGAACGTTATTATGGCTTGCTTCATGTTGAAGCTGTCAATGGTGATAACCCAGAATCAGCAAAGGAACGTGTGCATTTCCCTGGTTTGACCCCGCTATACCCTGATCGTCAAATTAAGCTGGAAACGGTTCCGAAATATTTGTCCACTCGAATTATGGATGTGCTTGCTCCAGTTGGGTTTGGACAACGTGGTTTGGTTGTTGCGCCACCAAAAGCGGGTAAAACGATGCTGATTAAAGAAATTGCTAATTCAATCACAACGAATCACCCAGAAGCAGAATTAATCGTGCTTTTAATTGATGAGCGTCCTGAAGAGGTAACGGATATTGAACGGTCGGTTGCTGGGGATGTAGTCAGCTCAACGTTTGATGAAGTACCTGAAAACCATATTAAAGTGGCAGAATTAGTTCTTGAACGCGCAATGCGACTTGTGGAACATAAACGTGATGTTATTATCCTGATGGATAGTATTACTCGTCTTGCTAGAGCGTACAATCTTGTGATTCCGCCAAGTGGTCGTACCCTTTCAGGTGGGATTGACCCAGCAGCTTTCCATCGACCAAAACGATTCTTTGGTGCAGCGCGTAATATTGAAGAAGGTGGAAGTTTAACCATTCTTGCAACAGCGCTTGTTGATACTGGTTCACGTATGGATGACGTCATTTATGAAGAATTTAAAGGTACGGGAAACATGGAGCTTCATCTGGATCGAACGCTAGCTGAGAGAAGAATCTTCCCAGCAATTGATATCAGACGTTCTGGAACACGGAAGGAAGAGTTGTTAATTCCGAAAGACCGCCTTGATAAGCTATGGGCAATCCGCAAAACAATGTCTGACTCACCTGATTTCGTCGAGAAATTCTTGCGCCGTTTAAAACAAACAAAGAACAATGAAGAATTTTTCGGTAAGTTGGAAGAAGAGATGAAAAAAGGCTTGGCTGCATCCAAGCGTTCTTAAACGATAAGAAGAGTTTTATATTGAATAACGGTGTTCAGATCAAGTGGTCTAGCTTTTCTCCATAATGGCTTTCGGTCCTGTGTGGATGTGCTAGCGTTGACGTTCCCGTTATACATTACTCTTAGTAAAATGTAACAAGTAGTTGCATATCTCGACTATAGTTGTTATAATAAGTGCATGTGTTTTTACAAATTATGTGAGGGTTACTTATCTTCACATTGAAGTTATAACTCTGTTTCAGAATGATTCAGGGCAGAAGGAGATGAAAAGAATGAAAACTGGAATCCATCCAAATTATAAACTTGCAAAAGTAATTTGCTCTTGCGGGAATACATTTGAAACTGGTTCAATCAAAGAAGAAATTAAAGTTGAGACTTGTTCAGAATGTCATCCATTCTACACTGGTCGTCAAAAATTCGCTGAAGCTGGCGGACGTGTTGACCGTTTCAACAAAAAATACGGTATCAAATCAGAACAACAGTAATAATGAAAACTTCCGAAACAGGCAAGTGTACGTCCTTGCCTGTTTTTTTATTGCGAATTAATGGTCTTTTTACTAAGATTGCCTGAAAAAGGGCTTTAATATAATCCGTTTGATGGAATTTGAAAGGTGACAGGGTTGTTAACTCTGTTTTTATAGATTAGGTTTTTGGACCAAGAATCAGGACGAAGTGATCGTGAGAAATTGGTCGGAAGGAAGGGTAATAGCTGGAAAGGGGAGTGACTGTTTCAATGTATGAAATGAAACAATCTGGCTGGATTGAATTGATTTGTGGAAGTATGTTTTCAGGGAAATCGGAGGAATTAATTAAAAGGGTCAGCCGAGCTCAGTTTGCGAAACAGAGTATTGCTGTTTTCAAACCTGTTATTGATAATCGCTATGCGAAAGAAGCTGTAGTGTCCCACGATGGATCATCTGTTATGGCGAAACCAATTTCGCATTCTACTGAGATTTTTAATTATCTCGATAAAAAAATAGATATCATTGCGATTGATGAGGTACAATTTTTTGACGAAGAAATTGTAGATGTTGCCCAGCAGCTTGCGGACAGCGGTTATCGTGTTATTCTGGCTGGATTGGATCAGGACTTTCGGGGCGAACCATTTGGGTCTGTACCGATTTTGATGGCATTGGCGGAATCTGTCACAAAGCTTCAAGCTGTTTGTGCGGTTTGTGGTTCAGCAGCAAGTAGAACTCAGCGACTTGTGAATGGACTTCCAGCTGCCTATGATCAACCTATCATACTTGTGGGAGCTTCTGAAGCGTATGAGCCTAGATGTAGACATCATCATATGGTACCTGATAAGTCCGAAAAGATGAAAAGAATTGTAAAGAATCATACAAAATAATAAAGAAGTCGTCCGAGGGGTCAGACCTCACACTTTATACATCTTTTATGTGTCATCTTTATGCCATAAACGATATATAGGAGATGTGGGGTCTGACCCTTTTTCACCTATGTTTTGCGCTAAATATGGGAAGCCTATTACCAAGCCTTATAAAGGGCAGGATCAAAGGGGGTTTCCGTATGAAAATAATATGGTCTTTTGTAATCATCGCATTATTAACAGGCTGTAATGGCTTGTCGAATAATGCGGGAGATAAGAATAATACGAATGAAGTAGGCACGAGTAATCTAAAAAAGGTAACGAGTGATAATGGGCATTATAGTAATCAGCCTGCTGATCAACTGTTAAATACTCCGTATCGTGTATCGAACATAGCTCCTTCTAATGGAGATGATATCGAGCAGGCTCGTAAAATAGTTGAGGCCCAAACGGATTATGAGGCAACGGGTGTCTGGGTAAATGGGCTTTCGATGGTTGTGACCATTGAAGATCATGGGGAAATTAAAACAGAATCAGAATGGAAGAAGGAAAAGAAACGAATTCATCGTCTTCTGATTAAAGCATTACCGCGTTATCATGTTGATATAAAACGAGATCATTAATTTAAAATTACCGGATTCGAGCATCCTTTACCCGATTGTCTTTGACGTTGATTATTATCCTATACTATAATTAACATGAAATGGATAAACTAAAAAGCTAAAGAGGCGAATCAATGGATGGTGTGTCCAAAACATATGGATCAGATCTTTTTGGGACATCCTCCTTGGAAATTATGAGGTGAAAAGAGTGTTTGATCGACTACAGGCAGTTGAAGATAGATACGAACGATTAAATGAATTATTAAGTGATCCTGAAGTGATCAATGATTCAAATAAGCTTAGAGAATACTCGAAGGAACAATCGGATATTCAAGATACCGCTATTACGTATAAGGAATATAAAGTAATTCGGGAACAATATCAAGAAGCGAAAGCAATGCTTGATGAAAAGCTTGATGCGGATATGAAAGAGATGGTTAAAGAAGAGTTGAATGAACTTGAATCGAATATTGAAGAGTTGGAAGCTCGGTTAAAAGTTCTCTTAATTCCCAAAGACCCAAATGACAATAAAAACGTAATTATGGAAATCCGCGGCGCGGCTGGTGGAGATGAAGCAGCGTTATTTGCCGGAAGTCTATATCGCATGTATAGCCGATATGCTGAGATGCAGGGCTGGAAAACTGAAATCATTGATGCCAATGCAACAGGACTAGGCGGTTACAAGGAAATTATCTTCATGATTAACGGAAATGGCGCTTATTCTAAATTGAAATTTGAGAATGGAGCACACCGCGTTCAACGTGTTCCTGAAACAGAGTCAGGTGGCCGAATTCATACATCAACAGCTACGGTTGCTGTATTACCTGAAACAGAAGAAGTAGAAATTGAAATCCATGAAAAAGATATTCGCGTCGACACATTTGCTTCTAGTGGTCCTGGGGGACAGAGTGTAAATACAACGATGTCCGCTGTTCGATTAACACATCTTCCGACCAATACGGTTGTTTCGTGTCAGGATGAAAAGTCGCAGATCAAAAATAAAGAAAAAGCTATGAAGGTTTTGCGTGCTCGTGTGTATGATAAAATTAACCGGGAAATTCAAGCTGAGTACGATCAAAACCGTAAGTTGGCAGTTGGAACAGGTGATCGCTCAGAGCGAATTCGCACGTACAACTTCCCGCAGAATCGTGTGACAGACCATAGAATTGGTTTGACGATTCAGAAGCTCGATCAAATCATGGAAGGTAAGCTTGATGATGTAATTGATGCATTAATTGTAGAGGACCAATCCTCTAGGCTGCAAAATGCGGATGATTAAGTCATGTAAAAAAGTATACGAAGCCCTGAATTGGGCTTCTTCTTTTCTAGTGGAGAATAATCGAGATCGGAATGCCGGGGAGATTTTACTACAATATTATCTTGGAGTAAATCGGTCACAGTTGCTTGCGAGTTTACATGATGAACTCCCCGATCATATCAAAAACTCGTTCCTTCAAGCTGTACAAAAGCATGTGACGGGTACGCCTGTTCAATATATAATCGGTTCCGAGGAATTTTACGGCAGAACCTTTAAGGTGAATGAAGAAGTTCTGATTCCAAGACCGGAAACGGAAGAATTAATTGAACATGCACTTCGTAAAATTAAAAAAATGTTTCCAGTAGAACAGCCGCTCACGCTTGTAGATATTGGAACAGGAAGCGGTGCAATTGCCATTACGATGAAGCTAGAATGTCCTAAATTGCTTGTGACTGCGACAGATATTGCGAAACCATCTTTGGATGTTGCTAGAACAAATGGAAATACTTTATCGGCAGAGGTTGAGTGGGTACAAGGAGATTTATTAGCGCCATTTATTGAAAAGGGACAAACGTTCGATATCCTTCTTTCCAACCCGCCCTATATTCCCGTAGCCGACAAAGAAACGATGTCAGTCGTTGTAACCGAACATGAACCACACCGTGCTTTGTTCGCGGGTGAGGATGGTTTGGACTTTTATCGTCGGTTTATGGAGGAGCTCCCCCGTGTTATGAAAAAACCAGGACTCATCGGCTTTGAATTCGGTGCAGGACAAGGTAATTCAGTTGCTGGAATGTTACAAAAGGCATTTCCCAAAGCATTAGTCAGTGTTGAATATGATATTAATGGCAAGGATCGAATGGTTTTTGCTGAACTCTAAAACAAAAGGTGCCTATAAATTCTACTTTTTCTGTTAAAGACCAGTTTCCCCCGTTGCGGTGGATAAACGGGTCTTTTTCTATAGTGTAAATGGATTCTATTAAACTTTTAAAAAGTTAGGATAATCGATACTTTATTTTTTTCTAGATATATAGTTTAAACCCCCCCCTTTCTGGCGACACTATTTTTGTGAGGGGAGAGGATAAAGATGAGAAAAAATTTAGCACTTATCTATCTATTAATTTTAACGATTGGAACGATCGTAAGTTTATATATGCCTAAAGTGGAGGCGACAGTTGAAGAAACCGAGATGATACCTGACGAAGCGATTAGGTTAAGGATTCTTGCTAATAGTGATTTAGAGGCAGATCAAGTAGTCAAACGACTCATCCGCGATGAAGTGAATAAGGAGATCACTACCTGGGTTGAAGATTTAACATCCTTAGACGAAGCAAGAACAACCATTTCATCTAATATTCCACAGATCCAGAAAATAGCAGAAAGAATCATAGCGGAAAAAGGTTTGAATCAAACAGTCTCGGTTAAATTCGGTAAAGCTGAATTTCCAACGAAGCTGTACGGCCAATATTTATATCCAGCAGGCGAATATGAGGCCATTGTCATTACATTGGGAGCAGGGGAAGGAGCTAATTGGTGGTGTGTGTTATTCCCGCCCTTATGCTTTCTTGATTTTTCAAATGGAACAGCAGTAAGTCAGACACCTTTTGAAGAGGAGGAAGTAGAATCACAGAAACCTATTGAAGAACAAGAAGAAACGCAAAGTTCTATTGAGTTGATTGAAAAAGAGAAAGAAGAAACACAGAGTCCTGTTGAAGAGAAAGAAGAAGCGCAGGGTCTTGTTGAAGAGGAAGAAGAAACGCAGAGTCCTGTTGAAGAGAAAGAAGAAGCGCAGAATCTCATTGAGGATAAAGAGGAATCACGGGGTCTTATTGAGAATAAAGAAGAAACAGAGAGTCTTCTTAACGATAATGAAGAATTACAGAAGCAGCCTGACTCACAACAAGTTCAAGTAGCTGTAAAACAGGACTCGATCTACAATGGTCAAGAAGAAGAACCGATTATCGTAAAATCATTTTTTGCAGAGCTATTTTCTCAATTATTTTGACCGTTTGTATGAAGGGGGAGGGCTGACGACGTTGCCAATTAAATTGCAACTGCGTTCTTCTGTTATTGGAGCCATTTTTGGTCTATGCTAGCCTCTTTAGGTTGATCAAGTCGCTTTTCAGTTTGTGTCTTACTCGGAGTTCTAGTTTAGGGTTTCTATCATATACCTAGTAAAAAGCTAGAGGAGCGATACGTATGACAATATTCTATCAAGTAAGTGAAATGGACATTCCAGAATTGGCGCGGTTTTTATCGGAAGCTAATGCAGGAGAGGTAGATTTACAGAAACAATATCATTACTTTGTAGTCGCTAAAGATGATGAAGGTGAAATCTTGGGAACCATTGGATTAATACCCATCGGAGATTCCGGATTGCTACGATCCTTTGTGATTTCACCTGCATTTCCTACAGAGAAAATTTCAGAGCTTATTCAATGTATGTTACTTGCAGCTAAGAGTCGCGAATTAGCGTCAATCTATCTTGTGACAGAGAAACAAAGCTCGCTCGCGTTTTTTGAAGCGTTTGGTTTTGAAAGAAAAGAAAATATAGCACAAGAGATAAAAAGTTCTCCACATGTGGAAAAGCTAATCCAACAGGGAAATCGGTGGTTTATGCAGAAAATTCTTTGAATTAATCAACATACCCACAAAGTTATTCACAAACAAACAAGTGTTATCCACATTTTGTGGATAACACTTGTTTTATTTACAGTCATCTTTTATACTTTCAAAGTAACTTTTTTAATAAAAGGTGAAATAATAAGATTCTTTTAATGAGAAATAGAACATAATGTAAAAAAGGTGAAGGTGTTAATAATGGAAACTATTTTGTGGATAGTGGATAAAACTGTGGATAAGAAAAAAGGTTATCCACAACTAATAGAGGCAGCTCATTTACTTGCTGAAAATGAGGTTGTTGCTTTCCCGACTGAGACCGTTTATGGATTAGGAGGGAATGCTAAAAGTGATGAAGCGGTAAGGAAAATATTTGGAGCAAAAGGTCGTCCTAATGATAACCCATTAATTGTTCATATTGCGTCAATGGAACAGTTAAATGAAATTACAGCAGAGATTCCTAAATTAGCGAAAATCTTAATTAAGGAATTCTGGCCAGGTCCTCTCACGCTCATTCTTGAAAAAAAAGAAGGTGTTTTGCCAAATAGTGTGACAGCAGGTTTGCGAACTGTGGGGGTCAGAATGCCAGATCACCCCGTTGCACTTGAATTAATCCGTGCGAGTGGTGTGCCGATTGCAGCTCCAAGTGCTAATACATCAGGAAAACCAAGCCCAACAACGGCAAAACATGTTTCGGCCGACTTAGACGGAAAGATTGCAGGTATAGTCGATGGCGGTCCTACCGGTATAGGGGTGGAATCGACCGTTCTTGATTGTACAGTACCGGTACCTGTCATTCTTAGACCTGGTGGTGTGACAAAAGAAGAAATTGAAGCTGTTATTGGTCCGGTTACCGAAGATGTAGCACTTAAAAATCAAGCAGTTACACCGAAGTCGCCTGGAATGAAATATACCCATTATGCGCCAAATGCACCGCTTATTTTAATTGAGGGTAAACGGGAATTTTTTCAGCAGCTAGTCGATCAGTATCAAGCAGAAGGCAAGAAGGTTGCGGTGATGGTGCCCAAAGAGCACTCGGATCATTATCAAGCGGATTATCTCGTTTGTTCAGGTTCTCTGGCTAATTTACATTCAATTGCAGCGAAATTATATGATACATTACGGACATTCAACGATCTCGATGTAGATCTGATTTTGGCAGAAGTATATCCAGAAACAGGTATTGGTCAAGCTATTATGAACCGGTTGCATAAAGCAGCAGGACATCAGTTAATCAAGGAAAAGTAAAGACTTGCAGCACTTTCGCTTTTCTCATTCTATTTTCCCTTGGACATGCATAACATGAAGTAGGCACGTCCGAGGGGGTAGGGAAAGTGAGTGTAGTTACGGGAGAGCTGGTAACTTTAATGCTTATGGCATTTGCATTAGGAATGGATGCCTTTTCTGTCGGGCTTGGGATGGGGATGTTCAAGCTAAGGCTCAGACAAATATTGTTCATTGGCTTGACAGTAGGCCTTTTTCATATATGTATGCCTCTAGTAGGTATGACAGCTGGCCGGTTTATTTCGGGGCATTTTGGTGTGTTTGCTGTTTATGCTGGCGGAATTTTACTTCTCATTCTCGGGATTCAGATGTGTATATCAGGAATACGAGGAGGAGACGCTCCTCTCCTTGCTCCGGTAGGGAAAGGGTTATTCATTTTTGCCATTAGTGTGAGCTTGGACAGTCTTTCTGTTGGTCTGACTCTGGGGATTTATGGAGCGAAGACCTTGTTAACCATTCTCTGCTTTGGAATTGCAGCTACCCTGCTTACCTGGCTGGGTCTACTAACAGGAAGGAAAATTCAAGGATTGCTCGGAGTTTACAGTGAAGTGCTGGGCGGTAGCATTTTATGTGCTTTCGGTTTAAAGCTCTTGCTGTCCTTTTAATCATGAATAAACGAGCCGAAGTCAGAGAGTTTTTGAAATCTGGCTTTTTTTGTTATCCTTTCCGTCGCTTACAACAAGGCGATTATCTGTATAAGTCAGCCTTTGCTAGATATTAAAACATATCCTTATGTTTCGCGTATAAAATGTCAAAATATTGTTCGGATTGTCATGGACGTCCATTAGGATAAAATGCTACTTTTATCTTAGGGAATATAGAAACAAGGTTTTAGGATTAGAGAATGGTCCACTATAATGGAATTGAAGGAGGCTGACTTAATGATTCGAGTATTATTTGTTTGTACGGGAAATACATGCCGAAGCCCTATGGCAGAAGCGATACTAAGAGCGAAGAAGCTGTTTGGAATAGAAGTGAAGTCGGCTGGTATATATGCTTCATTAGGCCATCCGGCTTCAGATCATGCAAAAAATATTTTATCAGATCAAAATATACATCAGGCTCATTCTTCTACTCTTTTAACAAAAATTGAAATTGACTGGGCTACACATATTTTCACGATGACAGAAGGGCATAAATCTATAATAACGACTTCATACCCAAAATCTTCAGATAAGACCTTTACATTGAAAGAATTTGTGCTCGATGACCCTAATAATAGCGATGTTTTCGATCCGTACGGTGGTTCACGAGAAATGTATGAGGAAACCTTCAGTGAGCTTCAGGTGTTAATCGAAGGGTTAATTAAAAAAGTTGGTGGATAACAAAAAACGGATGGTGAATAATGGTTGTGGAAATCGCCCCTTCGCTAATGGGTCCTCCTTTTTCCGGAGCAAGGGTCTACCCTCGCACTCTAACAACTGTTTATAGTTTAATTTACGCTTCATGTAAACGATAAATAATAATTACAGGATCTGCCTCTTTGTTTTACGTTAAAGATACCTTTATCTTTTCTTTCATTTATGACACAATAAAAGTAAAAAATCCTGGGGAGGATTCCAATGAAAGTAGCAATCACATCAGACCACGGCGGAATGGTAATCCGTGAAGAAATAAAAAAGTTAATGGACGAGCTTGACATTCCTTATGATGATTTTGGGTGTGAGTGTCAAACATCTGTCGATTACCCGGATTACGCACTCCCTGTTGCGGAAAAGGTAGCGAATGGAGAATATGATAAAGGCATTTTGATTTGTGGAACTGGAATTGGTATGAGCATCGCTGCGAACAAGGTGAAGGGGATTCGTTGTGCACTTGTGCATGACGTTTATAGTGCAAAGCTGACACGTCAGCACAATGATAGCAATATGCTTGCGATGGGAGAACGTGTCGTTGGTCCAGGACTTGCCCGGGAAATTGCCAAAGCGTGGTTGGTAGAAGAGTTCGAAGGTGGTCGTCATGCGAATCGAATTGGGAAAATTTCTGAGTACGAGGATAAAAACGGATCATTCTGAAAGGAAGCGTATTTCATGGTATATGAAGAATTAGAGTTGATCAGAAGCCAATTCAGAACTTTGCTTGCAGAATTTCAACAAGAGGCAGGCTTGACAGAAAAGCAGTTGCTTGTCATAGGTTGTAGCACAAGCGAGGTGATCGGCAAACGGATTGGGACAGAAGGTACGCTAGATGTAGCGAATATGCTCTTCACTGAATTGCGGGTATTTCAGAAACAAATAGGAGTTCAACTTGCCTTTCAATGCTGTGAGCATCTAAATAGAGCGCTTGTTTTAGATAGAGAGACTGCAGAATCAAGAAGGTATGAGGAAGTATCAGTAGTTCCTGTTAGAAAAGCCGGAGGAGCAATGGCAACGGCTGCGTATCAGCAGCTAGCGAATCCTATAGTTGTTGAGCATGTTCAGGCAGATGCTGGTATTGATATTGGAGATACATTTATTGGGATGCATCTTAAACATGTCGCAGTTCCAATTCGTTCTTCTGTAAAAGAAATTGGAAACGCACATGTTACAATGGCAAAAACTCGTCCAAAACTCATTGGCGGTGAACGCGCTGTTTATAATAATACTTCAGAAAACCAAAGTTGCTCGTAATTTTAGTAAAGCGCTTCTCTTGTCAATATAGAGGAGTGTTTTTATTATGGAGAGTGTATATTACACGAACGATTAATGAAAAAAAGTCTATAATGTTCGATAAAATTAAATAGATACACTACCACTCACTTATTGAACATGGTAAAATGAAAGAGAAATTTTTCAAACTAGTAGTTCAGTAGATTAGGTTTTTCATCAATCTATGATACATACTGACAATCACGGATTAAGAGGAGGATTACAATGAACCGTTTAGCGAATCAAGATGAGCAGGTTTTTAAAGCTATTCAAGAAGAATTAGGTCGACAGAGAAGCAAGATTGAATTAATTGCTTCAGAGAACTTTGTAAGTGAAGCTGTCATGGAAGCCCAGGGATCTGTATTAACGAATAAGTATGCAGAAGGGTACCCAGGTAAACGCTACTATGGTGGATGTGAATATGTGGATGTTGTCGAAGATTTAGCTCGTGACCGTGCGAAAGAAATCTTTGGTGCCGAACATGCAAACGTTCAGCCTCATTCTGGAGCGCAAGCGAATATGGCTGTTTATTTCACGATTCTTGAGCCTGGAGATACGGTTCTTGGTATGAATCTTTCTCATGGTGGACATTTAACGCACGGAAGCCCTGTGAACTTTAGTGGTGTTCAATATAACTTTGTTGAGTATGGAGTAGATCAAGAAAATCATCTGATTAATTATGAAGATGTACTTGAAAAAGCACGCCAGCATAAGCCGAAGTTAATCGTTGCTGGAGCAAGCGCCTACCCGCGTGCCATTGATTTCAAACGCTTCAGAGAAATTGCTGATGAAGTCGGAGCATATTTAATGGTCGACATGGCACATATTGCAGGGTTAGTTGCAGCTGGATTACATGAAAATCCAGTTCCATACGCTGATTTTGTTACAACAACTACCCATAAAACATTACGCGGACCTCGCGGTGGGATGATTCTTTGTAAAGAAGAATTTGCGAAAAAGATTGATAAGTCCATCTTCCCTGGAATTCAAGGCGGTCCATTAATGCATGTGATTGCGGCGAAAGCAGTTGCTTTTGACGAAGCACTACAAGATGATTTTAAGGCATATGCAAAGCAAATCATTGATAATGCACAACGCCTCGGTGACGCTTTGATAAAAGAAGGAATCCAGCTTGTATCAGGTGGAACGGATAACCATTTACTATTGATCGATGTACGTTCAGTTGGATTGACGGGTAAAGTGGCTGAAAAGGCATTAGATGATATTGGAATCACAGTAAATAAAAACACGATTCCATTCGATCCTGAAAGTCCATTTGTAACAAGTGGAGTCAGAATTGGGACTGCGGCAGTAACGTCCCGTGGATTTAGTTTAGAAGACATGGATGAAATTGCTTCAATTATTGGATTGGTTCTGAAAAATGTAGAAGACGAAGCAAAACTGGAAGAAGCGAAACAACGAGTGGAAGCTCTTTCTGGAAAATATACTTTATATCCCTCTTTATAATTCATAAAGAGGTTGTCGAAAAGGGTCTGCCCTCACATGCTATCCGTCGTTTATCGTGTTCTCTACACGTCTACTAAACGAAATATAGCAATGTGAGGTTAGGCCCTTTCATTATGACAGCCTCCTTTTTAGGATTTGATCCATGTGCTAAAATCAGCTCGTGCGTAAAAAGGATAAAGAACTCATTCACGGTACATGTTAAAAAATATGCTGATTTTTAAAAATGTAAGCACATGATTTCTCTATTCATAATTGAAGTTAGATATATTTTTCTGTAAAATGGTTAGAAGTGTGTTTTTTTTGTCGAAATGGCTTTCCGGCAATAAGAAAACCGTCACCATTCCTGTGCGCAAAAATCAATTAATGGAGAGCAATAGGAAATTGGTGAATAATTACATTTCCTACTTTTTAAAAGGGGAAAGAAAAAATCCGGAAATAGAAATGGGGAGAACCTTTAATGGCAAAGGTATATGTATTCGATCATCCACTCATTCAACACAAGTTGGCTTTTATACGAGATGTTCAAACAGGAACGAAGGAATTTCGCGAGCTTGTAGATGAGGTTGCAACTTTAATGGCATTCGAAATTACGAGAGATATGCCACTAAAAGAAGTAGAAATTGAAACACCAGTTAGTAAAGCGAAAGTAAAAGTGTTGTCAGGAAAAAAACTTGGAATTATTCCTATTTTACGAGCAGGTATCGGAATGGTCGATGGAATCTTGAACTTAATTCCAGCTGCTAAAGTAGGGCATGTTGGTCTATACCGTGATCCCCAAACATTGAAACCAGTAGAATATTATGTGAAGCTTCCGAGTGACTTGGCAGAAAGAGAATGCATAGTTGTTGATCCAATGCTTGCAACAGGAGGATCTGCAATTGAAGCGATTACGTCTATTAAGAAGCGTGGAGCGATTAACATTAAATTTATGTGTTTAATTGCAGCTCCTGAAGGCGTTGAATTATTGAAAGAAGCACATCCGGATGTAGATATTTACATTGCTGGTCTTGATGAGAAGCTAAATGACCATGGTTATATCGTTCCTGGACTTGGCGATGCAGGAGATCGATTGTTCGGAACAAAATAAGATAAAACGAGGTGGCAGTCATGTCAAAACAGATTAAGGTTATGACAATCTTTGGTACAAGGCCTGAAGCGATCAAGATGGCTCCATTAGTTCTTGAATTACAAAATCAATTGGAACATTTTGAATCGATTGTTACGGTAACGGCGCAGCATCGCCAAATGCTTGACCAAGTATTAGAAATTTTCTCGATCCAACCAGATTACGATTTGAATATCATGAAGGATCGCCAAACGCTCATCGATGTCACCACAAGAGGCCTCGAGGGTCTTGATGGAGTGATGAAGGAAGTAAAACCAGATATCGTTTTAGTACACGGTGACACGACAACGACATTTGTGGCAAGCTTAGCGGCTTTTTATAATCAAATACCAGTTGGTCACGTGGAAGCAGGACTGCGGACATGGAATAAATATTCACCATTTCCTGAAGAAGCAAACCGTCAGCTGACAGGAGTGATCGCTGACTTGCACTTTTCGCCAACTGTAAAAGCAGCTGAGAACTTAACAAATGAAGGAAAAAATGATGAATTCATCTTTATTACAGGAAATACAGCCATTGATGCACTAAAAACAACAGTGAAAGAGACATATTCACACCCCGTTTTAGATAAAATTGGCGATGACCGTCTCATTTTATTAACGGCTCACCGTCGTGAAAATCTAGGTGAACCAATGCGCAATATGTTCCGTGCGATTAAACGGCTCATTGATGAGCATGATGATGTACAGGTCATTTATCCCGTACACTTGAATCCAGTTGTCAGAGAATTAGCAGCTGAGGTTCTTGGAAACGACCCGCGCATTCATTTAATTGAACCGTTAGATGTATTTGATTTCCACAACTTCGCCGCGAAGTCATATCTGATCATGACTGATTCAGGTGGAGTGCAAGAAGAAGCTCCTTCGCTTGGTGTTCCAGTTCTAGTTTTGCGGGATACAACGGAACGTCCTGAGGGAATTGAAGCAGGTACGCTTAAGCTTGCTGGAACAGATGAAGAAACCATCTATAATCTAGCAACTGAACTGTTAACAGATAAAGAAGCCTATCAACAGATGGCGAAAGCTCACAATCCTTACGGTGATGGACATACATCAGCAAGGATAGCAGAAGCCATTCGTTTTTACTTCAAACAAACTGACAAAGCTCCAGTAACGTTTGTGCCGGGAAATAATTAGTATTTTATAAAGGTCTGATCTTGAACTCTATATTCAGTATGAAGTGTACACTGTGTATAGTCGTTGCGAGAACAGATCTTTTTTTTGATTCTGCATCTAAAACCCTCTACTTTGAAAAAGGACATCCCCCATATGCATAGACTTGAGTTTAAGTGAAACCATAAGTGAAAGGGGTGTCGCTTTTGCTGAAAAAATGCTTTTCTTTACTAATCATACTCATTTTTATTTGTACAACTGTAACGTCAGTAGACGCAACACAGTTACCGCCATTGCCAAAACAAATTGAATCCAAAAGTATGACAGCGATTGTGCTGTTAGAAAAGCCTATATCTACTACTGACATTCAAGCAATACTGACAAAATATCCGTCGCTCAAGCTTAGGAAAGTATTCAAACACGCCATCGTAGGATTTTCCGTTAAAGGGAAAAAGGAAGAAATTCTGCAACTTAAAAAAGAATATGCAATTTCTGCGATAACAGAGGTTTCGATTTATCGTGTTCAAGCTGATTCAAGCATTCCTTTTATTGGCGCCGATCAAGCTAGGTCTTTTTTTGATGAAAAAAAACAAAGAATCACGGGAAAAGGTGTAAAGGTTGGCATTATTGATACCGGCATTGATTATACACATCCTGATCTACGAAAAGTGTATAAGGGAGGCCGTGATTTAGTCGATGGAGACCAAGACCCTATGGAAACGAGAGGACAAGGTGATCAATCGACGATACATGGAACGCATGTAGCGGGAATTATCGCAGCCAATGGGAAAATGAAAGGTGTAGCTCCGGAAGCCGAAGTGATTGCATATCGAGCGCTCGGTCCAGGTGGGACTGGTAATACTGAACAAGTATTAGGGGCGATTGAAGCGGCGATTGAAGATAAAGTGGATGTGCTTAATTTATCATTGGGGAATGATGTGAATGGTCCGGATTTGCCCATCTCAATTGCGCTAAATAAAGCGGTGGAAAGTGGGATCGTCGCGGTTACTTCAAATGGAAACTCAGGTCCAGCAGTCTGGACTGTTGGTTCACCAGGAACTGCAGAGAAAGCAATTTCTGTCGGGGCATCGACACCTCCAATGGTTGTCCCATATATGAAAGTAGGGCTAGGAGCGAGGAAGAAAATGATTCAGTTAATGCCTATGCAAGGGACGGAACCTTGGAAGCTACGTTTCACACAAGAAATAATGAATGGGGGGAAAGGAAGGGGAGATGATCTAAAACAAATGAAAGGGAAAATAGCTCTGATAGAGAGGGGAAGCATATCATTTTCTGAAAAAGTCATCAATGCTAAGAAATCAGGAGCGGTTGCCGTTATTATTTTTAACAATACAGAGGGGAATTTTATCGGCAGTGTGACAAAAGGTTTGGGTATACCAGTAGTTTCTATTTCAAAAAAGTCGGGAGAGTTGGTAAAGAGGCAGATTCGGTCTAAGCAGTGGAATGTGCAGTTTGAATATAAGAAGGAACAAGATCAGTTAGCGGATTTCAGTTCAAGAGGGCCGGTTACAGTAAGTTGGGATATTAAACCGGATCTATTAGCACCGGGAGTGGCGATTAATAGTACAATTCCACAAGGATACTTAGAGATGCAGGGAACAAGCATGGCTGCTCCACATGTAGCTGGAGCAAGTGCGCTTATCCTACAGGCACATCCGGAATGGACACCGGATCAAGTGAAGTCTGCCCTAATGAGTACGTCCAAACCACTGTTGGATAAGAAGGGGAAGTTGTATCGTACATTCGAGCAAGGGGCAGGGCGATTGCAAATTGATCAAGCTTTAAAGGCAGATACGCTTCTTTACCCAAGTTCTCTTTCGTTTGGGATGTTCACAAGGAAAGAAGGGATTCACCAACATGAAGAGAAACTCGTCATTGAAAACACCAGCAAGGAGAAGAAAAATTACTCATTTCAGATTCCGATGAAAGAAAAGGGAATTACATGGGACTTACCAGCATCCTTTTCTATTCAATCAGGAGAAAAGAAACAAGTCCAGTTAGGATTACAAATAAACCCAGCGCTTATGAAAAAGGGAATTTATGATGGTTACTTAAAACTGGTTGAAGGCGTGAAGGAAATCAGTTTACCGTTTCTTTATGTGAAGGAGGAACCGAATTATCCAAGAGTAATGGGATTTGAATTCAGCGCCGGTGATCAAGAAGGAATGTATCGCTATGAAATGTATTTACCACGTGGTGCTGATGAAGTGGGGATTGCACTTTATGATCCAGATAATTTTCGTTTTGTAGGCTATTTGGATTGGGCGAAAGACGCACCGCAAGGTTTATTTAAGAAGGAATTAGCTAAAGACAAGCTTCCGGTGGCAGGATTGTATACAGCAATAATTTTTGCAAGGAAATTTGGGAAGGAAGATCAGATTGAAACGACCATCATAATTGAATGAAAAATGTATTTTTGAAAAAGTCAACAAAAAGGCAAAATACAAATGTGAACAATTCGTTAACTATTACCGTTCTGTGACAAAATTCACGAACCACACATTGACATAACCTGTTAGGCTATTGTATGCTAACTAAGGGTGTAAATGGTAGGGGTTTCAGAGTCTCAAGACGGTTTTTTTGTCTTTTTCTTTCGGAATATTATTCACATCCTCCACAAATTTCGACCGCAAGGATGCACAATATGCGTCAAATATCGCAGCCCGTATACGGCAATGGCATAAATGTCAGCGATTCTTTCACAATTTGTCGGTTCATTGTATATGAGCATTTTTAATAAGAAGATGCCAAACCGAACGCCTGACACCAAGCCGTAATTTATCACAATCGGTTCTTCTCACTGGACATGCAATACATACTTTTGCGATGCTCCAAAACAGCAAGGAAAATTTTCTCGGGAGATTAACAAAAAATGCCAGAAATAAACATCGTTTTTAAAAGGCAGAGTAAATACATGGTCTATCTTTTGGCGGCTTTTGTATTAGGCTGGGGATTTACAAATTACCAAACTGTGTTTGGGGGACTTTTGCTAGGAACTAGCCTAAGTTTGTACAATTTATGGCTAGTCAATCAAAAGATGAAAAAATTTGATCAAGCAATAACCGAAGGGAGAAAGGTTAAATCTCTCGGAACAATGACCAGATTTGCTTCAGCTGGTTTGGCTGTTATTATTGCACTTGAATACCCAGAACATTTTCATTTAATTAGTGTAGTATTGGGATTGATGACAGCTTATCTTGTCATTATTATAGATTTTTTTATCCACTTAAAACGTCGGTAGTGGGAAGAGAGGTGAATATAGTTGAATCATGGGGCACCAACGCAAGATTTTTTAGGTTTAACCTTTAACTTAAGTAATGTTTTAATGATAACTGTAGCAAGCGTTATTGTTTTCATTATCGCTACACTTGGCTCTCGTAAACTTGCAATGAAACCAACTGGTATGCAAAATTTTATGGAGTGGGTCATGGACTTTATTAAGAACATGATTAATAGTTCAATGGACTGGAAAACGGGTGGCCGTTTCCAACTACTTGGAATGACGTTGATAATGTATTTATTCGTATCGAATATGCTTGGTCTTCCATTTGCGATCACGTATGATCACGTACTTTGGTGGAAATCACCGACAGCAGATCCTGTTGTAACTTTGACTTTAGCAGTCTTAGTTCTAAGTTTAGCGCACTATTATGGAATACAAATGAAAGGCTTCAAAGGATACTTGAAAGCATACAAAAACCCAATGACATTAATCGAAGAGTTTTCAAATACTCTGACACTCGGTTTACGTTTGTATGGTAATATCTTTGCTGGTGAAGTATTGCTTGGCTTATTAGCAGGAACACTTGCTATGAGTGGTATTTGGGGCGCCCTTGGAGCCGTCATTCCTACATTGGTATGGCAAGGATATAGTATTTTCGTAGGTGCAATTCAATCGTTTATTTTCGTTACGTTAACAATGGTTTATCTGTCTCATAAAGTCAGTTCAGACCATTAATTATAAGTTCATAAGAACTAATTTGCAAAATTATATATCTCGAGGAGGAAATTAATAATGGTAGGTTCAGTAGGTCTTCTTGCAGCAGCAATCGCAATCGGTTTAGCAGCACTAGGTGCAGGTATTGGTAATGGTTTAATCGTTTCAAGAACAGTAGAAGGTATCGCTCGTCAACCAGAAGCTCGTGGAATGCTACAAACTACGATGTTTATCGGTGTAGGTCTAGTAGAGGCAATGCCAATTATCGCTGTAGTTATCGCGTTCATGGTATTAGGTCAATAATAGAACCATTAAAAAGTTCAAAAATGGCGAAGTTCGTTTCATGTGAACCTTCGCCTTTCCTTTATGTCCATATTCAGTATTCATAATAGTGCTGAAGAAAATACTATAAAAAAATAAACGAGGCTGTCTCAAGTTAAAGTCAGACTCTTTTGAGACACCCTCATTATAAGTGAAACTCGTGAAGGGAGTGAACCAAGCGTGTTAACAAGCGGTTTAGTATTGGGATTATCTATAAGCAAGTTTAACGGTGGAGATGCCTTGTTCCAACTGGCAATGTTTATCATCTTGTTATTCTTGCTTAAAAAATATGCATTTGGTCCTCTAATGGGCATCATGACTCAACGTGAAGAACATGTTGCATCTGAAATCAATGCTGCAGAAGCAAGCAGACTAGAAGCAAGCAAGTATTTAGAAGAGCAACGTGAACTATTGAAACAATCTCGCGTAGAAGCTACTCAGCTTATTGAAAACGCGAAACAACAAGGTGAGACTCAGCGTGAAGATATTATCATTCAAGCACGTACAGAAGCTGAACGCCTGAAAGAATCAGCAAAACGCGAAATCGTACAAGAAAAGGAAAAGGCTGTCGTTGCATTGCGCGAACAAGTCGCATCCTTGTCTGTTTTAATTGCTTCTAAAGTTATTGAAAAAGAACTATCTGAAGCAGATCAAGAGAAACTAATTAATCATTATATTCAAGAGGCGGGAGAAGAGAGATGAGCGATGTTGCGGTAGCAAAGCGTTATTCGAGAGCTCTTTTCCAAATTGCACAAGAGCAAAACCTTCTTGATCAATTAGAAGAAGAGCTCCGAGCAGTCAAAGAGGTTTTTAGCTCTGATAAGGAACTTTTAGCCTTCCTTACGCAGCCTAAAATCTCAATTAAAGCAAAGAAAAATGTAATTACACAAGCTTTTTCAAGCGTCTCTCCCAGTATTCAAAATACGCTTCTCATTATGATTGAACGTCATCGTACGGATTCAATCGCAGAAATGGCGCGTGAATTTATTGAACTGGCTAATGAAGCAAAATCAGTAGCAGAAGCGACAGTATATACAGTTCGTCCACTGACTGATAGCGAGAGGGAGGCTGTATCTTCCGTATTCGCAGCCAAAGTGGGAAAACGTACATTGAAAATTACTAATATTGCTGACAGCAGCATTCTTGGCGGGATCAAACTTCGTATCGGCAACCGTATTTTTGACGGAAGTGTTAACGGGAAGCTTGAACGCCTTAGCAGACAACTATTAAGCTAATATTCACAGTTAGGGGTGAAATTCATGAGCATTAAAGCTGAAGAAATCAGTGCGCTGATAAAGGCGCAAATTGAAAACTACCAGTCTGAAATTAAAGTAAGCGACGTTGGTACTGTCATCTCTGTTGGGGACGGAATTGCACGCGTTCACGGTTTAGATAATGTAATGGCAGGAGAGCTCGTAGAATTCGCAAATGGTTCAATGGGGTTATCTCAAAACCTTGAAGAGAACAATGTTGGTATCGTTATTCTTGGAACTTTTAGAGATATTCAAGAAGGCAGTGAAGTTCGTCGTACAGGACGGATTATGGAAGTACCAGTAGGTGAAGAATTAATTGGCCGTGTCGTGAATCCATTAGGACAACCAGTTGATGGACTAGGTCCGATCAATACGACACATACCCGTCCAATCGAAAGCCCAGCTACAGGTGTTATGGACCGTAAATCTGTTCATGAACCACTACAAACAGGTATTAAAGCGATTGATGCTCTTGTTCCGATTGGTCGTGGGCAACGTGAGTTAATTATCGGGGACCGCCAAACAGGTAAAACATCTGTTGCGATTGATACGATTTTGAACCAATCTGACCAAGATATGATTTGTATCTACGTAGCAATCGGACAAAAAGAATCGACTGTACGTAATACAGTTGAAACATTCCGTAAGCATGGCGCGTTGGATTACACAATCGTTGTAACGGCGTCTGCTTCTCAACCGGCTCCACTACTATACTTGGCTCCTTATGCGGGTGTATCAATGGGTGAGCATTTCATGTTCCAAGGCAAGCATGTGTTAATTGTCTATGATGATCTTTCAAAACAAGCATCTGCATACCGTGAACTGTCCTTGCTACTTCGTCGTCCACCAGGTCGTGAAGCATTCCCAGGAGACGTATTCTACTTGCACTCACGTTTACTCGAGCGTGCGGCTAAATTAAACGATACATTAGGTGCTGGTTCAATTACTGCACTTCCATTTGTTGAAACTCAAGCAGGCGATATTTCTGCTTATATTCCAACAAACGTAATCTCTATTACGGATGGACAAATTTTCTTGCAGTCTGATTTATTCTTCTCTGGTGTACGCCCGGCGATTAACGCAGGACTTTCTGTATCCCGTGTTGGTGGATCGGCTCAAATTAAAGCGATGAAGAAGGTTGCTGGAACACTACGTCTTGACCTTGCCTCTTACCGTGAGTTGGAAGCATTCTCTCAATTCGGTTCTGACCTTGATAAATCAACGCAAGCGAAACTAAATCGTGGTGCACGTACAGTTGAGGTGCTTAAACAAGATCTTAACAAGCCAATCAAAGTTGAAAAGCAAGTTATGATTCTGTTTGCTCTAACTCGTGGACATTTAGACGATATTCCTGTAAAGGACATTCTTCGTTTTGAAGAGGGATACTATTCATTCCTAGATCGTTCTCACTCTGATTTATTAGACCACATCCGTACGACAGGTAACCTTCCTGAAGAGGATGCAATTGTAGCTGCTATCAACGAATTCAAAAAGAACTTTGTAGCATCTGAATAATCGGCCTAATTAAATTTTACAAGGGTGGTGAGAATGAATGGCCTCTTTACGCGATATAAAGTCTCGTATTAACTCGACTAAAAAGACTAGTCAAATTACAAAAGCGATGCAAATGGTTTCTGCTTCAAAATGGAACCGTGCTGAATCCAATGCGAAAAGGTATGCTCCTTATATGGAGAAGATTCAGGAAGTCGTAACAAGTATTGCTAGCGGAAGTACAGATGCATCACATCCGATGCTTAAGACTCGACCAGTTAAGAAAACTGGTTATGTTGTCATTACAGCGGACAAAGGTTTGGCCGGTGCTTACAACAGCAGTGTGCTTCGTCACGTCTTTAAAACGATTCAACAACGCCACAAATCAGCCGATGAATATGTCATTATTGCCATCGGAAGAGTTGGCCGTGATTTCTTTGTCAGTCGGAAAATGCACGTGGAGCTTGAAGTAATTGGAGTGCCTGACCAACCATCGTTTTCAGACATTAGTGATATAGCGAAATCGACAGTGAATTTATTTCAAAATGAATTGTGTGACGAGTTATATATGTACTACAATCACTATGTCAGTGCCATCTCTCAAGAGGTAACGGAAAAGAAAATTCTGCCACTGACAGATATCGAACTTTCAGGGTCGTTAACTTCTTATGAATATGAACCGGATCCTGAAGCAATTCTTGAGGTATTGCTACCTCAGTATGCAGAAAGCTTAATTTACGGAGCCTTACTAGATGGAAAAGCGAGTGAGCACTCGGCACGTATGACTGCGATGAAAAGCGCGACAGATAATGCGAAAGAGATTATCGACTCCTTATCATTGCAATATAACCGTGCGCGTCAAGCAGCAATCACGCAAGAAATTACTGAAATTGTCGGCGGTGCCGCAGCATTAGAATAAGCTAAAGTGTTTTAAAAATAGATGGACCAGGTAAGCCTAGACGATTGCTTCCTGTTCTACAATCATAGATAGTCGTCAAACATAATGACAGGAGGGAAAACGATGAATATTGGACGCGTTACTCAAGTTATGGGTCCGGTAGTTGACGTGAAGTTTGATAACGGACAGCTACCTAAGATCTATAATGCGTTAAGAATTGAAAATACATCGTCTGGTACTGGCTTAACTCTTGAAGTTGCCTTGCATTTAGGTGATGATTCAGTTCGTACAATTGCGATGTCTTCCACAGATGGATTGACACGTGGAGCAGAAGCTGTTGATACAGGGGCTCCGATTTCCGTACCTGTAGGAGATGTGACATTGGGACGTGTTTTCAACGTATTAGGAGAAAACATTGATCTTGATGCACCTATTCCTGTAGAAGCACGTAGAGATCCAATCCATAGACAAGCACCTACATTTGACCAACTTTCTACTGAGGTAGAAATTTTGGAGACAGGTATTAAAGTAGTAGATCTTCTTGCACCTTATGTTAAGGGTGGGAAAATTGGTCTATTTGGTGGTGCCGGTGTAGGTAAAACGGTATTAATTCAAGAACTTATTAACAACATTGCCCAAGAACATGGTGGTATTTCTGTATTCGCAGGCGTTGGTGAGCGTACTCGTGAAGGAAATGACCTTTACTTCGAAATGAGTGACTCTGGTGTTATTAAGAAAACAGCTATGGTATTCGGACAAATGAATGAGCCACCTGGTGCACGTATGCGTGTTGCCTTAACTGGTTTGACAATGGCTGAATACTTCCGTGATGAGCAAGGACAAAACGTATTGTTATTCATCGATAACATTTTCCGTTTCACACAAGCAGGTTCTGAGGTTTCTGCCCTTCTTGGCCGTCTGCCTTCAGCGGTTGGTTATCAACCAACACTTGCAACTGAAATGGGGCAATTACAAGAACGAATTACTTCAACAAACGTAGGATCTGTTACATCGATTCAAGCAATCTATGTACCGGCTGATGACTATACGGATCCAGCTCCAGCAACAACTTTTGCTCACTTAGATTCAACAACGAATCTTGAGCGTAAATTGTCTGAAATGGGGATTTATCCAGCAGTTGATCCATTGGCTTCTTCTTCTCGTGCACTTAGCCCTGAAATCGTAGGTGCTGAGCATTATGCAATAGCACGTCAAGTTCAAACCACACTGCAAAAATATAAAGAACTACAAGATATCATTGCCATCTTGGGTATGGATGAGTTAAACGACGATGAGAAGTTAGTTGTTGCCCGTGCTCGTAGAATTCAGAACTTCTTGTCACAAAACTTCCATGTGGCAGAACAATTTACTGGACAAAAAGGTTCTTACGTACCGGTTAAAGAAACGGTCAAAGGCTTCAAGGAAATCCTTGAAGGTAAGTATGATGATCTTCCAGAAGATGCGTTCCGTTTAGTAGGAAGAATTGAAGAAGTTATTGAAAAAGCAAAGCAAATGGCGTAATAAAGGGACCGAGGAGGGTATGAAATGAAGACGATAAAAGTCAGTGTTGTTACTCCCGATGGCCCAGTATATGATGCAGAAGTAGAAATGGTAAGCGCAAAGGCAAAGAGCGGGGAACTAGGAATCATGGCCGGCCATGTTCCTATGGTAGCTCCTCTTGATATAGCTGCTGTCCGTCTTAAAAAAGAAGGCCGTACAGACTATATTGCCATTAATGGAGGCTTCTTGGAAGTTCGTCCAGATGTGGTTACGATTCTTGCTCAATCTGCAGAAAGAGCTGAAACTATCGACCTTGTCCGGGCACAATCGGCTAAAGAGCGTGCAGAGAAGAGATTGCAGGAAAACCCTGATTCAATCGATATAAAACGAGCTGAAATAGCGTTAAAACGTGCAGTCAACCGGATTAATATTGCAGAAACTAAATAATACTTAATAAGTGGTTATCCCAAGAGGGTTTGACCTCACACTCTAAATTCCGTTTATAGTTTCATTTTACGTCTCATAAACGATATTTAGTAGATGTGGGGTCTGATTCTTTCGCTATGGGATAGCCCTTATTTTTTTAACATCATCATATGTTTGTTTGGTGCTTTATCCTACTCTTAATGGGCAGTAAGACCCCTGCCTCAAGACTTAGAGAAATCGAAGGAGCGTAGGATAAAGAAACCTCTCACTAATTGAAGTTTTACTTTAGTTACAAAAGAACGCAAAATTTCTCTTTTTCTATGAATCTTTTTTAAGATTTTTGGTCATATTTCCTTTTAAATTCCAAGTTCTAAACAGTTATGTGCTATAATAGGGACTGGGTGTTTTTTTAAGGAGGATTATGTATGTTTTCAGCATTTAGCCAACAGGCGCTGATTGGAATTGTTTCACACCTGTTTTTTATTGCCGTAACGTGGTGGGCTCTCCAAGCTTTAAATTTCGAGAAGCTGTTAAAAGCAAACTCCGTATTGAAGGCAAGAGTTCTTTACACACTTTTGACAGTTGCAATTGGATCAGCTGTAAGCAATTTCTTCTTAGATTACCTCTTTTATTCGCAGCAACTTCCATATATGTTTAATCAGTAACACTGATGTTTTAAAATTTTGTCAATTACTGACGATACATTTTAAGTATGTCTTACCTCCCTACCGGAAAAGATGGTACCAAAGGGAGGGATTCAAAGTGAAAAAAACGTTAACATACATCGTGTTTCTTGGTTTTATACTGATTTTCCTTGGGAATAGTACAAGTGTAGCTAAGAATAAGTCAGATATAGAAAAAATAATCGAACAGCTAGAATCGAACATAAATATAGAAATAGGCGATTGGTCTGTATATGCACGTGAAAAAACTTTGATGATTGAAACAAGGAAAGACTTCAATAAAGAAGTGAAGAAACTTCAAAGAACATTTCCTGACTTCACCTGGACAATTACAGCTGAAGAGGAGAAATGGACAGCCACTGCGACATATGTGGATCCACAAACAAATTTAACAGAATCGCTTCATTTAATGTCTACTCAAGAAAAATCTGATATTGTAAGCTATATGATTTATGAGGCTAAAGGTCATAGCTGGAATGCAGATTATTCCTCCTTTATTGAAGGGGATTTCCAAGACAGGAAAAAAGTCATATTTCGAGGGAAACCGGCAAATTTCACTTGTGTTAAAGGGACATTCAATGATAATATTGATACGGTTTTAACCTCGGAATCTATAAAGCTATTAGGTTTATTTCAGGCAGAGGAAATGGAAAGCATAAAGGAGCCTCATTTTATCTCGGTGTCTGCAAAATCTAATATGTTTACCGAAACATTGACACATGAAGCTATGAACTTGCAACTTGCGTTAAGAACAGATGGATTGGGCGAAAAAACAACCTTTGTAGTTGGCACACCCATCATTACGTTTGAATATTAATATAGAGAAATTGGACGCGGAGGGGAATACTCTTGGAAAAAATCATCGTCCGCGGCGGTAGAAAGCTTAGCGGAATTGTTAAAGTAGAGGGAGCAAAAAATGCCGTTTTGCCGGTTATCGCCGCAACACTATTGGCTAGTGATGGAAAAAGTATTATTAAGGACGTTCCAACGCTCTCCGATGTATATACAATTAATGAAGTATTGCGCAACTTGAATGCTGAGGTTGCCTTTGATAATAATGAAGTTACTGTAGATGCATCTAGAGGGCTATTAGATGAAGCGCCGTTCGAATATGTTCGAAAAATGCGTGCTTCTGTATTGGTTATGGGTTCTTTACTAGCAAGGAATGGGCGTGCTCGTGTAGCATTACCTGGTGGATGCGCAATCGGTTCGCGTCCTATTGACCAGCACTTAAAAGGCTTTGAAGCAATGGGTGCGAAAGTGAAAGTTGGAAATGGCTTTATTGAAGCTGAAGTGAATGGCCGACTCAAGGGGGCAAGAGTATATCTTGATTTCCCAAGTGTAGGGGCAACAGAAAATATTATGATGGCTGCAACACTTGCAAAAGGTATAACTGTGCTCGAAAACGTTGCCAAGGAACCAGAAATTGTGGACCTTGCTAACTTCCTGAATAAAATGGGAGCAAAGGTTAAAGGTGCAGGAACAGGTACATTGAAAATTGAAGGTGTAGAAAAGTTATACGGTGCTGAACATTCAATCATTCCAGACCGCGTTGAAGCTGGTACATTCATGGTAGCTGCTGCAATTACGGGTGGTAATGTCCTTGTCAAAGGAGCAGTTCCAGAACATCTCACTTCTTTGATTGCAAAAATGGAAGAAATGGGTGTCGAAATTCACGAAGAATATGAAGGATTACGTGTAATTGGTCCAGACTCTTTAAAGGCTATCGATATTAAAACGATGCCTCACCCAGGATTTCCAACTGACATGCAGTCACAAATGACGGCATTGTTATTGCAAGCTAAGGGAACAAGCATGATTACAGAAACAGTATTCGAAAACCGCTTCATGCATGTTGAAGAATTCCGTCGTATGAATGCAAATGTTAAAATTGAAGGCAGATCGGTCATCATAAATGGACCATCGAATCTTCAAGGAGCAGAAGTAGCAGCTACCGATCTACGTGCTGCAGCGGCTCTTGTTTTAACAGGCTTGGTAGCTGAAGGGGTAACACGTGTAACGGAATTAAAGCATCTTGACCGCGGCTATGTGGACTTCCACGGTAAATTAGCAGCTCTAGGGGCAGATGTAGAACGTGTAAACGACGAACAGACAATTGAAATTAAAAACATTGCAGCAGATTTGAATGCATAACTGATAATGGTGGCTGGACTTTGAATGTGAAGTCCAGCTTCTTTTTTTGTTGTCCAATGCTTGCAAATGAGTTTGGCTTAATCTACCCCCGGCTGTAACACCCCACAGATGGAAGCTTCTCTTCCACTAACTTTATGACTTCCCTGCTAAGCTAAGCGATGATTCCCTAGGTTTTACTTTACCCCCCAATTTGATCAAAATACCCACTAGAATGGAACAAAACGAAAGCACTATGAAGGGAAAATATTTTTTCGTATCGGTATAAGTAAACTTCTAGAAAACAGTGCATAGTTACGTGCTAATAAGCTATGAACATACTAAGGTAGTTTCAAAATAAAGGTCATAATTGCTTGTCCCAACCCATATATTTGTCATGAGAGAAGGGGAGGTGTGGGAACGTAGGACTCTCCCATTCGAAAGATAAAGTGAAACTTCTATCAGCGGGATGCAAGTCCCCACTGATAGTTAGTTGAACCGGGATAAAATGATAGAGGACTCGTTTCTGCTACAATTCCACCTTCAATGCATACAAAGGGAGGCCCGGGAATATTGAGAGCATTTAAGCCGATCATCACACTATTTTTAACTGTAGCGTTTGTTACACTTATGATCCCTGCATTACTTGTGCTTCCATTTTCAAAAGATAAAGAGGGTGGTAAATTATCCGAAGCTGTGGAGCAACCCATAGAAAATGTCGACACAACAGAGGTGCCAGGTGTAGATGTCGCTGTGTATCGATCTGCCGAAGAAGAGATTCAAACGATTCCGTTAGAATCATACGTTGTCGGTGTGGTGGCAACAGAAATGTATGCGGATTTTGAATTAGAAGCATTGAAAGCTCAGTCTCTGGCAGCGAGGACGTATATTGTGGATTTGTTGCTGGCAGATAATGTTGTTGGAGTACCAAAGGGAGCCGATGTGACAGATACGGAATTGCATCAGGTGTATCGAAATGATGCGGAGCTGAAGAAATCGTGGGGTTCCGATTATACATGGAAAATCAAGAAGATTAAAGATGCGGTAAATGCGACAAAAGGGCAAATTTTAACGTATGATGGCAAACCGATCACAGCGTCCTTCTTCTCAACGAGCAATGGATATACCGAGAATTCAGAAGATATTTGGACAAGTGCTTATCCGTATCTAAAAAGTGTGGCAAGTCCTTGGGATAAATCATCACCGAAGTTTTATAATAATGAAACGATATCCGTAGCTGATTTTCAAAAAAGATTAGGTGTTAAACTGCCAGCAGGAAATGAAATCGGTACTGTAAAGGCTCGTACAAAGGGAAACCGAGTAAGTAAGGTGGTTATAGCAGGCAAAGAGCTAACTGGAGTGGAAGTTCGTGATAGCTTGGGCTTAAAATCAACAGACTTTACTTGGAAGCGAAAAGGCAAGAACATTATCATTACGACGAGGGGTTTCGGTCATGGAGTTGGAATGAGCCAGTACGGTGCGAATGGAATGGCTATAGAAGGGAAAAAATCTGATGAAATTGTAAAATATTATTATCAAGGTGTTACGATTCAGCCTTCGAACGCAATATTGAATACCATCACAGCCAAAAAGTAAGGCTAGGCTAAACAATATTATTGGTAATTAGATCTTTGGCCGCACAAGCTTTTCAGTCAGAGCTAAAGGGGCTAAGATCAAAATCATCAGAGAAAGTAAAATTTCCCTCACTGACGGTTAGTTAAACCAATCAATTGGACCTTTACGTGCAGTTGTCCCCCACCTATCTTCTTTGTTCCTCATAATCGTGAGATAAAATAGCAATGAAATAAAAAAAGGCTGTCTCAAAAGCCAAGGATCAAATCCTTATGAGACAGCCTTTTTCGTCATTTTTTCAATGATTGTAAGAAAACCACGATGATGCTTGAAATAGTGATAGCGTACATGGAAATAAGCAGCTAACACGCCAATTACATCTTTGACAACATCAATAAGGCTTGCTGAGCGGGCAGGTATGAAGGATTGGTGTATTTCATCACAAACACCATACAAACACGCTAAAATGGCAGCTAGGATACTCCAGGAGCTGGTTAATTTACTATGAGCAGCAAGAGCAGCAGCGAACAACATATAAAGAATCGCAAATTCAACCAAATGAAGAGCTTCCTTGATGAAACGATCGATAGAAGAGGATGGAAGATCGAGAATTAAATCATCAGGCTGACTAGACATATACCAAATAGCTCCCATATAAACAAACGGCAGAACCGTCAAGAATAGCTTCAAGAATTTTCTCATGAATGAATACTTCCTTTAGTAAGTGATTGTTGTCATTGTATCAAGAATTTTCTTATTGGGAAAGAACAAAGCACAAGCGACTTGAAAAAGGCAGAACAGCAAGATTACTGCGTTCTTATCTCTTTCGCCAAAGTTACCAGACAAAAAATGTTGCATCTAGGGATTTGGTACTTTGGTTTGGACAGTCCAAAATTCCACAAAAAATATATTTCTTAACTTACAAAACGGCACCATTCACCATGAAGAATCAATTAAGTATCAGACTAAACTTGCCTATTCGCAATGGTGGCGGTGCGAAGCTGAATTTTGAATTACTTTCTATAATAAAATCAGTTAGTTGCTAATTAGACTAGCGATATTTAGCAAGTAGCGAAGCCCCACTCCCATACCTTTAAAGGAATGAAATAATTCCCATGCATAAAAAATTCAAGTTAAACAAAAAATAAATCTAAAAAAGTTTTATGGCAGATGTATATAATTGCAGCAATCTGTTCAGAATGATTGCTGAGGTGATTAATTATGAGAGAGGAAGAAAACAAACCAACTTCCAAAAAGTCCATTCTCCGACGTATTCAGAACAAACGTTGGGCATTACCAGCAATTTATATCGCAAGTGCCGCATTGATTTTGGCCGGTGCCATTTGGGCACAAAACAGTTTTAACGATTCAGCTGACAACTCAACAGATAAAGAAGAGGCAACTGGATTAGGCAATAACATGGAAGAGCCTGCGATTGAAGTAAACAGCCATCTTGAAAAAATTAACATGCCGATAGCGGATTCCCAACTCGCGATCATTAAGAAAGAGTTCTATGACAAAGAGGCTGACAAAGAAAAACGTGCTGCTGCATTAGTCTTTTATAATAATCGTGTTATGCAAAACAAAGGACTGGATATCGCAGCTAAAGACGGTGGTGCATTCGATGTTGTAGCTTCTTTAAGCGGGAAAGTAAATAAAGTTAAAGAAGATTCTTTGCTTGGAAATGAAGTAGAAATTGAACACGAAAATGGTGTGATTACTCGTTATCAATCTATTACAGACATTAAAGTAGCGGTTGGCGACAAAGTGAAACAAGGTGCTGTAATTGCCAAAGCAGGTAGGAGTCTCTTGAATGAAGAGGCTGGAACACATGTCCACTTTGAAATCCGCCAAGATAATGTTGCTTTAAATCCAAATGCTATTTTCGGAAGTCAGTTGGCATCCCTTGAAAAAAAGGAAGAAGCTGCTGATAAAAACCCAAGTGGTATAAGTGAAGAAGAAGATCCAGCGAATTCGGATTCTGAAGCAATTGAAGACCCATCTGACGCAAAATCTAGTGACGATCATACAAAAGAAGATCCTTCTGATTCTGAAATGGGTAACACTGAAGAAGGCTGAAAGTGAAACTTCTATCAGTAGGGTTGTTTTGCATCTCCCACTGATAGTTGGTTGAAATTTCTATCTGTGGAGTTTGTTCACTCCATACATGAGTTCGTTAAACTAAATGAATCAAAACAAAATGGTACGCCCGTAAACAACAACTGAAAATTTGGTGAGATCCCTATCATAAAGATGGGGATTTTTTATAGGGCTATCTTAGCCCTTTCTTCTTTTACAAAATCCCTTTATTTCTGACAAATTTCTCGGGAAATAATTTGAAAGCACGCATTAACTTTTGGAAAATTACGATAAATATTTCCGGAAGCTGTTCTAAAGTGTGCATATATCTTCATCCGTACTAATAAACTGATACAAACCATACAAAGAGAGTGTTTGAGGTGAGTAGTCGTTTAAATCTAATGATAAATCCAGTTGAAGATATATAAATTGATAATTTCCGGGGCAACGGTCGTTTTTAAGCCAAAAGCGAATCTCATTTCACACTTCTCACATCCAATTTAGGGAGGTCGAGTGGTGTGCACGATTACATCAAAGAAAGAACTATCAAGATAGGAAAGTATATCGTGGAAACAAGAAAAACTGTTCGTGTCATTGCGAAGGAGTTTGGTGTATCCAAAAGTACAGTCCATAAAGATTTAACCGAGCGATTACCTGAAATTAATCCTGAATTGGCCAATGAGGTGAAGGATATTTTGGATTATCATAAATCTATCCGTCATCTTCGAGGTGGAGAAGCAACAAAGTTGAAATATAAGCGATCAGAGCGCGAAGAGGAAATATTGAAAAGATAGCTTTTCCCGCATTAACGGGACTAACAATCAGTGGGGATAAAGTCCCCCACTGATTGAAGTTTCACTTTATGTAAAATAAAACCGGTATTTGCTACCCTAATTCAGTTTCGGTGGTTTAAAAGGGAAATGCTTAGTAAAAAGTGTTACCTTTTAAGAACCACGGGAAGCGGGGTAGGACAACAAATCCCGGTTTTTGTGATGCGTAAAAAAAATTCCCATTTCAAGGATATAGACCTACCTTCCACCTTTTCAATATGTTAAAATAAACAATTAGGAGTAAGTAGGCTTTTATGAGGATTCAAGGAGGATTTAAATCATGTTTGCTAGGGATATTGGAATAGATCTCGGAACAGCTAATGTGCTGATCCATGTCAAAGGTAAAGGAATTGTGTTAAATGAGCCATCCGTATTGGCCATCGATAAAAATACGAACCGTGTATTAGCGGTCGGTGAAGAAGCTAGAAAGATGGTTGGTCGTACACCAGGAAACATCGTTGCGATCCGCCCGTTAAAGGATGGAGTCATTGCTGATTTTGATGTAACTGAATTGATGCTTAAGCATTTTATAAATAAGTTAAATGTTAAAGGATTTTTATCGAAACCAAGAATTCTAATTTGCTGTCCAACTAATATCACGAGTGTTGAGCAGAAGGCCATTAAAGAGGCAGCTGAAAAAAGCGGAGGTAAGAAAATTTACCTAGAAGAAGAGCCGAAAGTGGCGGCAATAGGAGCGGGTATGGACATTTTCCAGCCAAGCGGAAATATGGTCGTTGACATTGGCGGAGGTACAACAGACATCGCAGTCCTATCTATGGGGGACATTGTAACTTCATCGTCCATAAACATGGCGGGCGATAAATTTGATAATGAAATTTTGAATTACATCAAACGTAAATATAAACTGCTCATTGGTGAAAGAACGTCAGAAGATATCAAGATAAAGATCGCAACTGTTTTTCCTGGATCGCGGAAGGAAGAAATTGATATTCGTGGACGTGATATGGTTTCTGGATTGCCTAGGACAATTACTGTTCATTCTGAGGAAATTGAAGAGGCACTGCGTGAACAAGTTTCTATTATTGTCCAAGGTGCTAAGAGCGTTCTAGAACGCACACCACCTGAATTATCAGCAGATATTATTGACCGCGGCGTTATTCTTACAGGTGGCGGAGCCCTTCTGCACGGAATTGACTTATTGCTAGCAGAAGAATTGAAAGTCCCAGTACTAGTCGCAGAGAATCCTATGGACTGTGTAGCGATTGGAACGGGAATTATGCTGGATAATATGGATAAATTACCACGCCATAAATTTGGTTGATTCAATAGAAGCGCACATTTTTTGTACCTTCATTTGGACAGGACTGAGGATTCTCGGTTCCTGTTTCTTATTCGAAATCGAGTTATAAAACCTACGAAGTTTTTTTAACCAATTCCTTTACAATTGACGATTTTAATGCCTCAAGCAGTCCTACTATAATTAGTATTAAGTTACCCTAGAAACCTTCCGATATAGTAAATAGACATATGGAACAACAACCATAAGACTGTTTGAAAAAAAATCCAGATAGCTGAATATTTCAGCTTTTTGTATGAAGGACATGGGGATTTAGTCTTCGCGACTTATACATATAGCTAACCTGCTTAGCAGGTATACTTATAGTGTCGAACAAGCATCCGAAATTCAGGCTTCGCACCGCTATCATTGTGATAAGGTGAGTGTAGCGTGTTTCATGGTCTATCCTTCATAGTAACTAGTGGCGTTTGAACGCCATTTTAGATTTTGTATATATCAGAGGTGATCAATGATGTTCAGAGGATTTTACACAGCGGCTTCCGGAATGCTTACTCAACAAAGGCGTGCGGAAATGTTGACGAATAATTTATCAAATGCGAATACGCCTGGATTTAAAACAGACCAAGCAAGCGTGAGGTCGTTCCCTGAAATGCTTATGCAACAAATGGGTCAAAAAGCGACAACACCAAACGGGAAAATCAGTTTACCAATTTATTCACAGGTGGGCTCTCTCAGTACAGGTGTCTATATGCAAGAGGCGACGCCCTTGTATACGCAAGGTGACATCCGAGAAACCCAATTAGCGACCGATTTGGCGATTGTTAATGGGAACCTTCCGTTGAACCAGGAAAGTGGCAAACCAGGCACGCTTCTCTTTGTTGTTGAAAATAGTGTGGGACAAGCGCGTTACACGAGAAATGGGAACTTTACATTGGATGGCGCTGGATACTTGACTACAGCTAGTGGAAATTATGTGCAGGATGTCAATAATAACCGAATTCGCGTGAATAGCGAGAACTTCTCCGTCAGTGAAGAAGGCATGATTATAGAAAACAACCAACCAGTAGCCCGCATTGGAATCGCATTCGCAAGGGATCCTTACCAACTCATTAAAGAGGGAGACGGATTATTCCGTGCAGAAGGAGCAATGCTTGATAACGCCTATAACACTGCAGGTGTATCGTTTAATTTGAAGCAGGGCTATTTGGAAGGGTCTAACGTCGATCAGGCGCAAACAATGACAGACATGCTTACTACTTATCGTACGTTTGAAGCGAATCAGAAAATATTACAAGCATACGATAAAAGTATGGACAAGGCTGTCAATGAAATTGGTAGGCTCTAAAGAATAAGGGGGAAATATAGTGAATCGCATGATGATTACATCAACTAATACACTCTCTCAGCTTCAGTTAAAATTGGATACGATTAGCAGTAATATAGCAAACGTGGATACAACAGGCTATAAACGGAAAGAAGCAAATTTTACGGATTTGCTTGTACAGCAATTCAATAATCAAACAACCGCGTCTCAGGAAATCGGCCGTTTGACGCCAAATGGAATACGCCAAGGAACAGGGGCTAAGCTTGGTCAATCACAGCTTATCCTGACACAAGGTTCATTAAAAACGACGAATCGTAGCCTAGATGCCGCCTTTACAAAGCCAGATTTGTTTTTTAGTGTACGTGTTTCAGATGAAAGTGGAGAAAACATACGCTATACACGTGATGGAGCCTTTTTTATGACACCTGTAGATGGAAATGATCATCAGGTTATGCTTGTTACTGGTGATGGGAATTCTGTTCTTGATGAATTCAACCGCCCAATTGTTATAAACGGGAATGTAACAGATATTAGCATGTCTGAAAATGGACAGATTAAAATAGAGACGAGTGATCGAGGAACACAAACCTTTGAGTTAGGCATTGTGTCTGTTAAGAAGCCGCAATTTATGGAGCAGCTAGGCGGTAATGTATTAGCACTCCCCTCAAATTTTAACCAATTGAATATGAATGCAGAAGATATTTTGACATCATTAACAGGCGGCTTGCGCGGCGAGATTTCTATGACACAAGGAGCATTGGAAAGCTCTAATGTAGACTTGTCGAAGGAAATGTCTAATCTTATTATGGTTCAGCGACAATATCAATTCCAATCAAGAGCGATTACAATGGCTGATCAAATGCAAGGATTAGTAAACAGTATCAGATAAGTGAAACATCCATCAATAAAGATCAAATCGCTGATTATTATGGGGCATAACAGCCTGTTAAACCGGGATAAAAAGGAGCTATTGTACACAAGCATGGAAGAAAAAACTTTAACCAGAGACGATTTTAAACAGAAAAAGGAAAATAAGGAACAGACGAAACGAAAAATTCGAATCAGACTGTTACCGCTTTGGTTCAGGGTGTTACTTGTTACAGTATTGATTGTTGTATCAGTAGTCTCCGGATCAATTGTCGGCTATAGTATGATGGGTGGCGGAGCAATGGTTGATGTATTTAAAAAGTCAACCTGGACTCACATTTTTGATTTAGTATACAGCGAGAAATAGAGGGCTAATCCAGGTCAACTGGTGATGGCTTTTCTTATAAGGAGGAAAAAGGAATGCTTGATATTAATCAAATTAAAGAAATTATTGCGCATCGCTATCCTTTTTTATTAGTGGATCGCATAATTGAAGTGGAAGATGGAAAACGTGCAGTAGGCTTGAAAAATGTTTCAGCAAATGAATCTTTCTTTAATGGTCATTTCCCTGAGTATCCAGTCATGCCTGGCGTACTTATTGTTGAGGCACTTGCTCAAGTAGGGGCAGTAGCGATGCTTAAGCAGGAGGAATATAGAGGGAGACTAGCCTTTTTTGCTGGAATTGATAACTGTCGTTTTAAGAGACAAGTCGTTCCAGGAGACCAATTAAAACTTGAAGTTGAAATCACGAGAATGCGCGGTTCCATTGGCAAAGGAAAAGCAGTGGCCACTGTCGATGGCGAAATTGCTTGTGAAACAGATATTATGTTTGCCTTTGGAGATAAAACATAATAGTAGAATAACAAAGGGTACGGATAAACATTCCGTGCTCTCTTTTTTTTCCACAAGAGAATCTGGTAAATGTTACTTTTATAGAAACGAGAGAAATTCCCTTTTTCGGGTATTCTAAATAAGGACCATTAGAATATGGCTCACAACATAAGGAGGAATACAACATGGTGAAAAAACGAATATTAGCTTTGCTTGGGTACTCATTATTATCAATAATGATGTTAGCGGGATGTGCGACGAACGACAATAACAATCCTGCTCCTGAACAGACCCCGACAGATAATAATGTAAATGAACCTGTGAATCCAGACAACAATGTAAACCCAGACAATGATGTGAATAATGATAATAACGTAAATGGACCAGATACAAATTTAAATGAAACAAATAAACATAAAGATAACAAGTAATTCTTATTCATAGACAAAACAGGTGGTAATCTCCGCCTGTTTTGTTTCGATTCTATAACGAAAATAATTTAATTGTTATAAATGATTCCTTTTACTGGCGATATTTGATATGATTTTAGCAAGAGCAGAGGAGCTAAATGTAGGAGGTCCATTTTATAAAATGTTAAAAGATCTTTCACCAGGAGTAAAAATAAGTATAACTCGCTCTATTTCAATTGCTTTTGAGCAATATATGAACAAAATCAACTGGAATGAAAAACAGTTTGATTATGAAGCATACATGGGCGAATGGAAAGAATACTTAAATAAATCAGCTACTTGGTATGATAAGGTAAGCAATGATATAAAAGCGAATTCGGAGTTTCATGAGGAATTAGCGGTGAAAATTAATGAAACGATTAATAAGATCCTTTCAGAAAAACCGAGGAAAGAGCAAATTGAAGAGATAGAACGACTGCAAAAACTTACGAAAACAGAATATGATTATACTTGTCGCGCGGAAGCTCGTTTTGTCATCGAGAAGCTCACGAGGGAATTGAAAAATTCCAAATAAAAAAGTCATATTGAAGCACTTATATCCTTTCGTAAATTCCCTCTGCAAATTTGAACGAATGAGACATGTCAACAATATGTCAATGAAAAAAGCAAAAGCAAAGAACTCTTTGCTTTTGCTTTTTTCATTGACTTTTGCCCGTGGGGAGTTTCATTCTTTATGAGGGTATTCAAAAAGTCCGGTAAAAAAGCTTGCGAATTGCACCAAAGCTCTGTCTTTCCTCGAACTCCTCGGCTCTTTTTATCCCCTTTTTGAACACGCACTTTATGATTTTTTAGTAGTGATAAATGGAGGCTGAGAAATGATTTTTTCTTTGAATTCCGTAAGTAAATCCTCGCCGGAAATGCCTTTGTCGATTAAATCCTCAAGAAGTAATTCTGCATACTTACTACGGGCTCTTTGCAAATGTCCTTCAAATACGATGCTAACATGGCCATCAACTTCTTTTATTGAACGGAGGACAGTGTCAAACGCAGCAGGGCCATTCTCTTTTTTTGTAATGACAGCCTGAACAGTCACTTCGCCATTCAATAAAGGCAGTACATGCTGAATTTTATCGAAATATGGTTTAGATAAAAAGGCTTCGAGAATCCACGTATTTAAATCATCTTCTTTGTTAATAATCAATCCATCTGTAAGCCCCACATTAAATAGTTCATTCCGTTCAGTTACAATTTGTAGTGAAATTAATTTGAATGATTTCATGCCATTCCTCCATTCTTCTTATGCATAGAGACTTTCCTTATTTTTGCTTATTATAACATATCTGAAAATGAGGAACGAATCATAATCTAAATACGATTCGACTTTAAAAAAGTGGGGAAATGTTGAAAATCCAGTTTTTGCTGTAGAAGTGCGTCGAAAATAGGATTTTTAAGCGAGATATCAATAATAATCAACAAAAAAGGCGTATCAAAATGCAAATTTCGCGGTTTTTCTTTTACAATAAATTTATGTATGATGGGTACAAATAGATTGAAAGGAGATGAGAATGTGATTAATCAAGTAACTTTAGTCGGTCGATTAACGCGAGATCCTGATCTGCGCTATACAGCCGAAGGTAGGGCAGTCTCTACCATTGTATTGGCGGTAAACCGAAATTACCGTAATCAAGCAGGAGATTTTGATGCAGATTTTGTTCAATGTACGCTTTGGCAAAAGACGGCTGAGAATACAGCAAATTATTGTCAAAAGGGCTCAGTTATTGGGGTTACAGGAAGAATTCAAACGAGAAAATATGATAACCAAGAAGGAAAGAAAGTCTATGTAACAGAGGTAGTCGCAGAAGCAGTAAGATTTCTTGGCCCGAAACCAGCAAATAAGCAGCAATCAGAATTTGAACATATTAAAGCATAACGGTTATTGAGGTGAAATATGACAAGAAATAGCTTTCAATTTAGTGAATTTTTAAAGGAAGGCAATCAGACGCTTTATCCATTTACAGTTGCATCCTCGCACTACAATCAACAGCAAATAGAACGCATCGAGCAAATTATGGGCGATTTAATTCGCTACATAGCCAAGACTCAAGCCAAAACTTCAAAGAATGAAAGTCATCTCGCAGAAATGGAATCTCGCCTAAAGCGTTTTAACATGCAATATATCTATTTATCGGAACAATATGCAGTACTTCAACAACGACTTACTATACTCGAGAATAAATGATTTATACATGTTTAATTATATAGAAAAACCTTTATTACAAGTATGCTAAAGGACTGCTGATACTAGTATTCCTCGCAGGACAAACCCCGATTAACCTCGAAAAATGAGATTGATTCCTCTAATGAGCCTCGATTATGGACTGCATTTTGCAGTCTTTTTTTGCGTTTTTATACAGGATGAATGGAGGAACTCTGTTTCTATTTTCAGTTCGGACCAAAACTTGTTTTTCGTGTAATTTTCATTTCGGCACGGAAAGTGCTCAATCTGGCATGCAAATGAAGAATCCGGCACGGAAAGTGCTCAATCTGGCACGCAAATGAAGAATCCGGCACGGAAAGTATCCAATCTGGCACGAAAATCTCGACTCCAGCTCACAAAGAGCACATATCGGCTCGTAAAGCTCAGGGTCCGGCCTGGAATCTTAAAATGCAGTACCGAACGTTCTAACTTTTGCTGGTGAGATTGGTTCAGGCTCGACTCTTTTCTCTGACTTTAGTCGTAATCAGGAACATTGCGTGAAAAAAGGCAGTAAATCAACGAGTAAAAGCAGCCTCGAAAAGTAAAAAGAGGCTGCTTTTTAAATAATATAGTCAGATCCGGCAATTCTTCATGCAGGAGAAAAATATTGCGAGTTCATACCTACTCTTTAATGCAAGGACACAAGATCTCGAATTTCATCTGTTGATAATTCGGTAATCCAATTGTCACTATTAATGATTTCGTCGTTCAAAGCTTGTTTTTTATCAATCATCATGTCAATTTTTTCTTCAAGGGTTCCGGTGCAAATGAGCTTATGGACATGGACAAAACGTTTTTGACCAATCCGGTAGGCTCGGTCGGTTGCCTGGTTCTCAACAGCAGGATTCCACCAGCGATCATAGTGAATAACATGATTGGCTGTGGTTAAGTTCAATCCAGTTCCACCCGCTTTAAGCGATAGGATGAAGATCGGAAATTCACCTGCCTGGAATCTGGCAATCATCGTATCTCGCTGCGCTTTACTGGCGCTGCCATTTAGGAAGGGTACCTCGATGTTATACCGCTTCTCTAATAATTCCTTCATCATATTCCCCATCCCGATATATTGCGTGAAGATGAGGCAGCTTTCCTGGCTCTCCTGGACAGCATCAACCAGCTCGGTTAGCTTTTCGAGTTTACCTGAGCGTTTGCTTTTTGCCATAATATCTGATGTAGCATCTTCTTTTAAGTATAAAGCAGGGTGGTTGCACAATTGCTTCAATTTGTTTAGCATCTTCAGAATAATTCCCTTTTTCTCAAACGCTGACAGCTTTTCAATGTCTGCAAAGGTATCTTTAATAAGCTGCTCATAGAGTGAAGCCTGTTCCGTTGTTAAAGGAACATATTCCTTTTGTTCCTGCTTATCCGGGAGATTAAGGGCAACATCTTTATCCTTTTTCGTTCTTCTTAACAGAAATGGTGTAATCAGGCGTTGCAACTCTTTAATCTTGTCCTTTTGATCTTCACGTTCAATCGTAGCGACATATTTATCCGAGAATTGCTTAAGTGATCCAAGATAGCCTTTGTTGATAAAATCAAAAATTGCCCATAATTCACTTAATCGGTTTTCCATCGGTGTACCGGTAAGAGCGACATGATGGTGGCCTTTAAACTTCCGAACAGAACGAGATTGCTTTGTTTGGGCATTTTTAATATTCTGCGCTTCATCAAGAATAATCGTATTCCAATAAACGGATGAGAGGGCATCAAAATCATGATGAGTGATGCCGTATGAAGTCAATACGATATCATATTTTGCGATTGTCTGAACAAAGGCTTCACCTTTCACACGATTTGTTCCATAGTGCAGGTGAACCTTTAAATTTGGTGAGAATCGTTCTAGTTCCCGCTGCCAATTACCAAGGACAGATGTTGGACATATAATAAGGGAGGCTTGAACCGGAATCGCTTCTTTTTGAATATCCAAAACGTCTTCGGTTGTGCTTCCTTCAACATCTTCTTCATTTTCTTGGGTTTCCACAATAGCCAGAGGAATAACAGCTCCTTCTTGATCTTCCACATCAGTCACAGAGGTGTTCTCCTTATGTTGCAGTTCTTTTACGTGCTGTAAGTAGGTAATCATTTGCACAGTTTTTCCAAGACCCATGTCATCTGCTAGGCAAGCGCCAAAGCCATGCTCCCGCAAAAATAAAAGCCAGCTCATACCAAGTGATTGATAAGGTCTGAGCTCACCATGGAAGGTCTTTGGTGCAGGTAGAATCGGAATGTTCTTCGTTTCACGTAAACGGCTGACCATTTTACGAAGCTCTTGATTTAATTCGAATTGAATTTGCAACATTTGATTCGTATCATCATCTTCTACTTCGTCTTGTTCATTCATGAACTCCTGCTGCAGTAAATCGGTTAACTGTAAGCCTTTGTCGTTAGCTGTTTCCATGAGTTCTTGAATTTGTTTGATGAATTGCGGATCCAGTTTGACCCATTGTCCACGGATATAGACAAGGCGACGTTTTTCATTTACGAGATTTTGGAATTCGGCTTCTGAAAGGTCTTCTCCATTCAAGGAAAATCGCCAATCAAAGTCCATTAAGGCTTGCATTCCAACATACGAAGGACCGCGATTTGAAGAGCTTTTTACTCTCGCTTTGACTTTCAGGGAAGACTCTTTTAAGGCCATCCACCAAGAAGGAAGCAGGATTTCAGCTCCTAAAAATAACAGCTTTTCACTAGCATCCGTTAGAAAATCCCAAGCTTCTGGCTCACTTAGTTCCTCTTTGAAGCCATTCGTTGCAGTCCTGAGCCATGGAATAACGGAAACCCAGCGCTCGACGGTTCGTTTGATTTCACTGACATATTTATTCCAGCCGCGTGGTAATCGTTTAGCTGGATAATCAATCACAACGTCTTCTTCTTTTTTTGAACGTAAAAAGGTAGTCAAATTCCACGGACCTACTCCGTCAATCGGCTCCGTTAATTTCAACCCAATTACGAAAGGTTTAGTATCTTCTTCAATTCCTAACCAAGCACTCCAGCTTTCTTCATCAAAAAAGGTTTGCAATTCGTCAGCTGTAAGTCGAGTGTCTTTTAAAGCAGTAAGTGCTTCATCCCATTTATTTTTTAGGCTTGAATAGCTGGAAAGATAAGCGTTGGCTGCATCGTTATACCATGCTTCAATAAACGCCTTTTTCGTTTCTTCATTTTCAGCGTGAATATCTGTGTAGACTTTTTCCTCCCAAAAGGCAGGTACGAATTCCTCTAGTACTTCCTCTGGCAATGTCCAACCGACCTGTTCATGTTGCAGGCTAGTAAAGTCAGGTACGGGCACACCTTTTTCAATCGATTCATGAAGGACAGGTGCTGCTGAGAGACATAGAGAAGAGAGCTCTGACCATTCCCAATCAATAAATGAGTTAAATCCTTCTTTAGAAAATAAATTCAGGAGGACCCAGGCATTGACGATAAATACTGGAATGGTATCGATAGTATCAACAGTCAGTCTAGTGCCGTAGAAGCTTGCTTCATCCCAAGAGAATAACAGCCTACGAACAGATTCGGGATTTACATAGGTATTTTCAGGGGTGACGATGGCAATGGAGTATTTCCCGCTTCCGATTGCTGCAATTTTTACTTTTAATGTTTTTCGGTTATCCATCGATTAGCTTACTCCTTTGCAGTTCTTCTTGAAAAGCCCGCAATCGTTTTGTGGAAAGAGAGATATAGTCCAAGTAATTCTCGAATACATTCTCCTGTTTCATCTTTTTATAGATCGTTCGCATTTTTTTCAAATACCGAACGGCTTGTTTGTAGGCAGCCCGGTTTTTTAAAGAAACGGTTTGCTGTACGGCATGGTGGTAAAGCGGCAGGATAATCTTAGGGTCGCTCGCTACAACCGTTTTAATCATGTCTTGGCCGATTGCATCAAGTGTTACGCCAGAATAAATGATTAAATCCGTCCACTTTTTATAATTTTGCTGTTCAAAAAGAAACATCGAATATTCCCAATAACTATATGGAAGCGCTTCTCGGTAAAATTTTTCAAGTAAATCAAAGCGTTTCAATTTCGTGCAAGAAGCATAGATCGGTTTCGCTAAGATACGAACATGGTCATTACAAGCATAATAATCATTTATATCTGTTAAATAATCATTCAGATTTCGGATAATAAATTCGATAAAAGGCAAATTGCGTTGATGTGTGTCCTGGTCCGCAAATTGTTTCATCCAATAATATAGATAAGGACAATCGTTAAATGTGAGATTTTGCAACAATGGTATCGCCTTGTCATATTGGTTATCCAGTACGTAGAGGTGAATAGCAGCAATGGAGTGAGTCGAGCGCTCTATATCACTTAAAGTTGACGTCGAAAGCTTCTTTTCGATTCGTTCTGACTCTACTTTTCGAGGTGCTTTCTTCGAGAATAAATGGGTCCATAGTTCACGATATAAATCGACTTTTTCATATTCCAAGCCTTCATTGCCCCGTAATAAATCGATTGTATCTTCGGATAGATTGCTTATAAAGGAATCAAAGGCGAATGGACGTGATCGGTTTGCTAAGCGGTAAATCATCGAATGCAAAGAATCGAATAAATCGTCGACTAGCTGGTAAAAGGCCCGTATGGTATAGGGTTGGTTTCGATGTTCAGCCATCAGCTTGAATGTGTTCAGTAAAGTGAACGTGGACGTGATGAATTGATAAAGTAATTTCCAATTCGATTCCCTAGGAGCTTTAGACATAAGCTTTGATTTGTAGTTTTGGATATGATTTTCCATGACAAAAGAGTTCTCTGTGAATCGATCTTCAATTAGTTCTGTGAAAGACTCTCTCGTGAAATTCTTCCAGCTATCATAGCTTTGTTCGAACGGTTCTAATTCTGTCAGTAGGGTACTAGCAGGTTTAACCGGAAGCGTTGCTTGAGTTTTTGTATTCTTGTCGCTTTGAGACCAGTTAAGGACCCAATCCGCTGGACTAGAAATGCTCGCGTACAAGTGAAAAAACACCGCAATCTTGTGCGTACAGATCGATTGATGATCACATGTGCATTCAGATGCAACCCAAAATAGCATATCGAATTCAACCTCTTTTGGTGTTCCGTCCTGAACAACAGCATAAACCGAGCTCTCTTCCTTAGAAGTCACCTTCACTAACCCCTGACGGTAAAGAGAAAGTCCCTCACGAACCGTCAACTGATCCTCATCCACCGAAGGACGAAGCAACCGGCTAAGCTCCTCCGCCAAAAACAACAAATCGTCCATACAGCACCTCCAAGGGGTCAGACCCCATTTCCCAAAATAATAATTGAATAAAAACATTGATATAATAGTATTTAATCAAGGGTACTTTAGGGGTCAGACCCTATTTCCCAAACTTGAAAAGATTGATTATGAATATGCCAAGAAAGAACAGAGTGTGGTTTCCTGGCGCGATCATATTACGTGTCGGAGGCCCGCAGGATGCGGGTCAGGACGGCGAAGACATAAGGACGTGGCGAACTTAGCCGTTCTTCCTCTTTTTATGATGATATTGATCATTTGAACTATCTGCATTATCTGGAAGAGACTAGAATGAAGTGTTTTTTTCACTTGCATGCGTATTGTTTAATGACGAACCATCTCCATTTATTGTTGGAAACAAAAGATAACCCTCCTGGAAATATTATGAGAAAGTTAAACTCACGCTATGCCATTTTCTTTAACAAACGCCACAATCTTGACGGCCACGTATTTCAAGGACGTTATCATGCCATGATGATTGATTTCCCCGAACACTTCACAAGCACCAGTCGCTATATTCATCTTAACCCCGTTAAAGCCAATATCGTCCAAAAACCAGAACAATATAAGTGGAGCAGCTATTCTGCATACGCCAAAGGCACTCCAAACCGACACATCATCACAAATGAAATCCTCCGTTACTTTCAAACCCCGGCCAACTACATCAGCTACGCGCGGGGGTCAGACCCTATTTCCCAGAATTAATCTACATCAATAATCCTAGTTGTAGCAAGGGTTTGTTCATCATACATGAGGGGTCAGACCCCATTTCCCGAGTTCATCTTATCATTATACTTCATTTTAGGGTGAATTTTTAGGGGGGAGTTTGTGTTTTGGTGTAATTGAATTGATGTGAAAACCAGACCGCTATGTTCTCGGCCTGGTTGGGGAGATTAAAGAGTTTTCCAGTTATCTAATTTCTGTGAGATAAAAGAGGTGAAGCGTGTGTCATTCTGGAGGTTGAAGATTAAATTTGCCTTTTCCATATACTTTTCAGCAAGAATAAGGTCACCTAAGAGCTCGTAATTATAACCTGTATGATAGTGTAGTTCTCCTAATAAATAAAGATTACTTTTCTGAATGCACCATTCAATACCATCGAGGCAGAAATTATTGGACCTTTCATAATCCTGTAACCGTGTCAAAGTTCGAGCAGTATTATAGTAGATCCGTATTTTCACCGTATTATCAACTAGATAAGGAATGGTGTTAATGAATTGATAAGCATCCTTATAGGTAGAGAGTGCTTTCTTCAATTGCTTTTCTTCGAATAAAATAACGCCGATGCTCAACAAGATTTCAATTTCTCGCTCTGAATGCACTTTATTCGAAGTTTGGGTCAACAGAATCGCATCTTTTAAAATATTGATAGATTTGGCAGAATCGCGATATAACTCGTAATGATAGATTCCCTTATGCCACAACAGCAGTTGATAATTGCGTTTATGTTGCTTGAATAACGGATTGTTCTCCTCTGCCACAACGATGTCCCTAATCTCTTGGTAATTCATCGTCCTTCTTGCATTTCTTAATTGATTTATTACCTCGTTAACATAATCGAGGCGAGGCGTCATCCCCATATCGAAAAAATAATTTACATCAACACCGAGTTTTTGGGAAATTAAGTATAGCGTTGAAGCATAGGGGAAAACGTCCCCTTTTTCAAGTTTACTAATCTGTGCCTGTGTACAAATTCCTTCAGCAAGCTCTTCCTGTGAAAGTTTCATTTGTTTTCTAAGTTCTTTAATTTTATGTCCGATTGCTAAAAAATCCATGCTACCCCCTATGTAAATATTCCTAGAGTTATATTTCTATACAAATACGGAAGAAATCATGCTAGTTTTACATGGTTTCTCTAAATTAAAGCGGCGACAAGGCTAAATCCCGATTTTTATGTCTGTGGTTAAATATAAATATAGAATTTATTTCTATTAAAATCCAATAATAATTAAGGAAAAGGGAGGAAGTACCTATGAAAAAGAAGATAGTTGGGATGATATTTGCATTATTTGTAGTAGCGGGCTTAAGCTTTATCGGCGTTTCAACTGGAACTTCAGGTGGATCAGTAGGAACTTTCGAATTACCGTCAGAATATTAATAGTAAAAGTGAGTGTTCAAAAAGGAGGATAAAAAGAGCCGAGAAGTTCGAGGAGCGATCGTCTCGAGGACCGGAGCGACAGAGTGACGAAGAAATTCGACAGCTATTTTTACCGGACTTTTTGAACATCCCCTAAAAGATAGATTGAAATTTTTACTGGCACTTTCCCTGTGGAGAGTGTCTTTTATTTCTAAACCACCACTCTTATACTAATTTTTTTAGCTGGTCGAATTACCTATTTTGGAATGCTTATCTCAACCCTAAGCCATTTTTCACAGAAAATATTCCTATGGTTATATTTATATACGAAAATCAGTTATAAAACTACCTAAATCGATGAAAAACGCCCTAAATGGCAAAATACGCTGGAAATTGCAGTTTTATCCCTAATGAGAAAAGTGCTTAAATGAATGTGAGTATTCGCTATTTAGCAAAACAAGTTTGTTTTGCATTAATAATGAACAATTGTTCAAATTTTGAATGTAATTTGGAAATTGTAATAGTCCGATTCTTGAATTTCTGGAAACCCTCAGTTTCTAGTACCTAAGCATGAAGCGTCTTTCGGAAAAGGATGCTTTAGTTGCCTGCAAACGGTTGCCTGTTTGCAGGATTTTTTTATTTGTGGGGGCAATCCGTCCGAAGGGACCCAACTATTTCTTTGTTGCTAATCATCCAAATTACTCCCTATGAATTGCAGATATAGTAACCGGTTTCAATCATACTGCCTCTGGGTACAGTAGATTATAGATGAATACTGGAGGGGAAATCACGGTGCTAAACAAAGAAACAGATTTTCCTAATGTGAAAAAAGCAAAGTTTCAATTTATTTTTCCTTTTATACTGGAGGAACATAGAATTGAAGAATTTGCAAATAGATTAATAGAAAAGGACTTCGATTTCTTCGATTTAAATAATGCTGAACAGCAGCATGCCTATTATGGAGAAAGCCATGTATCACATCGTTCGCTTGAAAGGTTTTTTCTGCCAAATATAGAACCTATTTTATTTCCACAAACGGATACAAGAAGAGAAAGCTTCCGCCGGTTTTCGAAACGAACCAATCTTGCATGTGAATTTTCTTCCAAGCACCTTGAAACAGATTTCATCATGGATTCTATAGATATTTTCATTTGTCCATTCCATATTGGGCTAATCAATATCCGGGTCACCTTGCCAGAAGGTCTTTCCTATTCAGATGTACTGTTCTTCGGTGACAGATTTCGAGTGCTTGAGCAAATCTCGAATAATGAAGAAAATGCGAAAATAGGGTGTGAGGAAGAAAACTATCAACAGGTGAAGGATTTCATATTTAATAAATTGCTTCAAGATATGAGTTGCTATATCGATGAAAATGAAATCAAAGATACATACTTTGGGAGCCTGCCTTTTTTTGTCGACGAGCGGATGTATGTTCTTGGGCATCTTTCGATAACAGAAGATAGTGAGCTTTCGAAAGTCAATCTATTTAGAGCAGGTGAACTGAACGGCTACGATTCTAGTGGAAACCCTTATCTCGGTGTCTTGAATCCGGACTATATCGACCGGTATTACACGAGTCATGTGTATGACCGTTGGGGGGAAGAAACCTATTATGTTACAAGTGAGAATCATTTCGTTTGTTTAACAAAGACAGCTGGTGATATGGAGGAAGAGCTGATTAGCCAAATGTACGGTCAACTTTATTATTCGTTGCTTTTCTTTTTTTACTATAAAATTGTCTTGCTAAAGCTCTCTCATCAGCATTCCTTGATTGATATTGAGAAAGACCAATCCAGAACGGAAGAACTAATTGTCATGATTACGAACTTTTCTGCAAAATTCTATTTTCCGGAAGTGAACAGTACAACAACAGGAAGGGAAATCTCTCAGATGTCGAAGGATATATTCCAAATTGAACGGCTCTATCAAGATGTAAAGGAAACCCTGAATGATTTGTACCAAAGCCAGGATAAACTTTCTGGAAAACGTCAAAATGCCTTGCTGCAAATCCTTACCATTTATACAGTGATATCAGGGATTTTTGGAATGAATCTGGTCATTGAAGACGGTAAAGAAAATTTTTCGTTGAGTAAGTTTATGTCCTATACTCCATCTGAGCTTTTTGTCTCTTTTGTGACAATGAGCGGCGTGATTATCTCGTTAATATTAGGTGTCTTTTTCCTGAAAGAATGGATTAGGGAACATAAGAGTCGGAATAATAAAATCTTCTAATAAATAGGTCAGCTCTCTATACATAAGGGAGCTGCCTTTTTTAAGTCAACCATCTTTCTAGCAGTCCCAGAAAAAATATTTTATAATGAAAATAGAGATAATTCAGCTATACGATAAATTCAAGGAGGAAAGAATGAAAAAAATTCTTTTTATTTCCATTTTATTTGTAATTCTAGCAGGGTGTTCTAACAAAGGTCCCACGCCGGAAGATCGGTTCGCTGCATATGTGAAGCTTTGGAATGAACAAAAATATGACGAAATGTATAAGTATTTGTCCGCAGAAGCGAAGAAAGCCATAGATGTAAAGGATTTTACAGAACGATACGAAAAAATCTATGGGGATATTGAAGTAGCCAATTTAACTGTTACGTACAAAAAACCGAAAGAATCCACTGATGATAAAGAGTTGAAAAAGACTGAACTACCTTTTTCCGTCAGCATGGATACAATGGCTGGTTCAGTAGATTTCAATCATAAAGCAATAGTTGTCAAAGAAGGGAAAGACGATAAAGAGAATTGGTATATAAATTGGGATGCTACTTATATCTTTCCTGAGCTTGAAGAAGGGGGGAAAGTGTCCATCGCAACCTATCCTGCCATTCGGGGAGAAATTGTCGACCGCAATGAACAATATTTGGCGATGAATGGTTCTGTTGTGGAGGTAGGCATCGTTCCAGAAGAAATGACGGATCAATCAGCAATCATCACACAAACGTCCCAACTTCTAAATATGTCGAAAGAAGAAGTAGAAAAAAAGCTAAATCAATCCTGGATAAAACCGAACTACTTTGTACCGCTTAAAAAGGTGTCCGTTGAAGATACCGCATTAAAGGAAGCCCTTGCAAACATTCCATCAATTCATTTGAATGAAGTGGCAGGCCGTGTGTATCCATACAAAGAAGTAACCGCTCATCTTATTGGCTATATCGGTGAAATTACTGCTGAGGAGCTGAAAACATGGGAAAAGAAAGGCTATATAGCAAACGATGTAATTGGAAAAAGAGGACTTGAGCAAATCCTGGAGGAACGATTGAAAGGAAAACCTGGCGCCAAAATATCCGTCAAGACAGATAGAGGTCAGGAAAAGATCATCGCTGAAAAGAAAGCTGAAGAAGGCGAAACGATCGTCCTAACGATCGATGTCGAGCTACAACAGCAAATTTTTACCCAATACAAGGGAGAAGTAGGCTCAGCAACAGCACTAAATCCGATAACAGGGGAAACGCTCGCACTTGTTAGCAGCCCATCGTTTGATCCGAACCAATACGTGCTCGGAATGACGGCGGCGAAACAGCAAGCGTTGGAAAGTGATCCGAATAAGCCGCTCATCAATCGCTTTAGTGCAACCTTTTCTCCAGGTTCGACCATTAAAGCGCTCACTGCTTCGATTGCCATGAAAAACGGTGTCGATCCAAATGAAGCAATTGAAATTAAAGGAAGGACATGGAAGAAAGCGAATTGGAAAGATCATAGCATAACGAGGGTATCCACACCAGGTATACCCATCAATATGACCGCCGCATTAGTATACTCTGACAACATATACTTTGCTCAAAAAGCACTGCAACTTGGTACAAATAAGTTTACAAATGGCTTAAAGGATTTTGGCTTTGAAGAAACCATCCCATTTGAATATGCCATTAAAGCGTCGCAAATTGGAAAAATTGATTCAGAAGGCAGACTTGCCGACAGCGGCTACGGTCAAGGGCAGGTACTGATGAGTCCTTTACATGTAGCGTTAGCGCATACGACGTTTGTGAACGAAGGAAACATGGTTGCGCCAAAGCTGTTTCTCGATGGCAATGATAAGCCGGTTTATTGGAAAGAAAATATTATCTCTAAAGATCAAGCTACACAAATGACAAAAATGCTCACTCAAGTTATCTCAAGCCGTGCCGGATCTGCCCATTCACTTAGTGAGACAGGCATTCCACTGGCTGGAAAAACAGGAACGGCCGAAATCAAGCAAAGCAAAGAATCAACAGGTACTGAAAATGGCTGGTTCGTAGGCTATAACACAAATAACCCGAGGCTGCTGATGACTTGGATGATGGAAAATGTCAAAGGCAGAGGTGGCAGCCATCTTGTGGTGGATAAGATGAAACCGGTTTGGGTGGACTATCTGAACCAAGCAGAAGAATAAGGAGACAAATTCAAAATCAAAGGGTCAGACCCACAGCAACTACATCCTGTTCATATTAACTGGATGTAACATGCTAATCTATGAGGTCAGACCCTCTTTTTTTGCTGTTATTTCCCACTTAAAGTATAATGCAAATTGGCGTATGATTAATTTTCCGGAGTTTTATCCCAGACTTGTAAATTCTTAATTGGTTAATAAACCGTTCATAAAGGTAATTGGGGGCGTAATAATCGAAGGTCCATTTTCTTTAATAAGCTATACTTACTCTTTTTTTTTGTAATTGAATTGTCTTTTTAATGTTTCTTTAATTAAGTTATAATAGAGTAGTTATGGAGAAAAATAGACATTGTTAGAATGTGGGGGTGGGAAAGTGAAAGTTAAGAAAGCAATTATACCGGCAGCTGGTTTAGGAACTAGATTTTTGCCAGCGACGAAGGCACAACCCAAAGAAATGCTTCCCATCGTAGATAAACCAACCATTCAATATATTGTAGAAGAAGCCGTTCAGTCTGGAATTGAAGATATAATCATTATAAGTGGACGCGGCAAAAGAGCGATAGAAGATCATTTCGATAAATCTTATGAATTAGAAGAAACGCTGGCTAAGCGTGACGAATGGGTCAAGCTTAAGGAAGTAGAGCAGATTACGAACCTAGCGAATGTTCATTATATTAGACAGAAAGAGCCAAGGGGCTTAGGAGATGCTATTTCTTGTGCCCGGAGCTTTATTGGAAATGAGCCATTCGCCGTGATGCTGGGGGATGATATCGTCAGAGCTCAAGTTCCTTGCCTGCAACAGCTAATTGATATGTATAAAATTCATCAGTGCTCCATTCTCGGTGTTCAACGAGTGCCGAATGAAGAAGTATCTAAATATGGCATTATTGAACCAGAGGCTGAGATACGTGATCAGTTAATGCAAGTGAAAAGCCTTGTCGAGAAACCGAGACAAGAAGAAGCTCCTTCAAATTATGCAATCATGGGAAGGTACATCCTGCAACCAGAGATATTTGAAATCCTTAAAGATATTCCACCAGGAGCTGGTGGGGAAATTCAGTTGACAGATGCAATACGGAAATTGGTCGATATCCAGAAGGTTATGGGATTTTACTTTGAAGGCGAACGTTTTGATGTAGGAGATAAAATGGGCTATATCAAGGCTACGATTGACTTTGCTTTAAAAAGAGAAGACCTCAAGAGAGAACTGACTGAATACTTAAGAAGTCTGAAATTATAAAGTCACATGTGAAATCGTATTTTTCACAGATTTCCCGTAGCAATGCTAAGGAATGAAAGGAAAAATGAAAATGAAAATTACAGTTGCAGGAACAGGCTATGTGGGCTTAGTGACAGGAGTTTGTTTAGCAGAAGTTGGTCATAATGTGATCTGCTATGATATAGAAGAAAGTAAAATAGAAATGCTTAAAAACGGTAAATCTCCAATATATGAACCCGGAATTGAAGAATTAATCAATAAAAATCTTCAAAGTGGAAACCTGCGTTTCACGACTGATCCAGTAAGTGCATATAGTAAGGCTGAATTTATCTTTATCGCAGTAGGGACTCCAGAAAGTGAAGATGGATCTGCAAATCTAAGTTATGTGGAACAAACGGCATTAACGATCACAAAGTATATCAGCCGTTCTGTAGTGATCGTAACAAAAAGTACAGTTCCAGTCGGTACAAATGAGTGGATTAAACGCGTCATTAAAGAGAGGGTTAGTCCTGAGTATCAAATTGACATTGTCTCAAATCCTGAGTTTTTACGTGAAGGAACAGCCGTTCATGACTCCTTCCACGCAGAAAGAATTGTGATTGGTTCTGACAACCATCTGGCAGCGGACCGTGTTGAAGAGATATTTGCACCATTCCAAGTACCGATTGTAAAAACAAATTTACGAAGTGCTGAAACAATCAAATATGCTGCGAATGCATTTTTGGCAACAAAAATCAGCTTTATCAATGAAGTAGCGAATTTCTGTGAAAAAACGGGAGCTGACATCGAAGACGTCGCAAAGGGAATGGGAATGGACAGCAGGATTGGGAATAAATTTCTCAATGCTGGAATTGGATTTGGTGGCTCATGCTTCCCGAAAGATACGAAGGCACTCCAAACAGTTGCGAACGAATATGATTATCATTTCCGTATTTTAGATTCCGTCATTGAAGTAAATAATATACAAAAGAAGCGTTTAATTCAAAAAGCGAAGGAAGTACAAATACCTCTAAATTCGGCAACTGTTGCAGTACTCGGACTGGCCTTTAAACCAAATACAGATGATATTAGAGAAGCACCAGCTATTGAGTTAATAGAAGATCTTCTTAAGGAACATGCGACAATCAAAGTGTATGATCCAATTGCCTTAAATCATGTATATGCGAAGTTCGGCGAAGCCATCAGTTACTTTGATAGCATCGACGAGGCAATCCTTAATACAGATTGTGTATTCATTACAACAGAATGGAATGAAATTAGGAACTATCCATTAGATAACTATCAGAAATACATGCGAACCCCGCTTATTTTTGACGGAAGAAATTGTTATTCTAAATCAGATATTCAAGCCTACAACATCGAATATCACTCGATTGGAAGAGCTATACATCTTTTGGAGAAACCAGAATCTGAACATGGGACATAAAATAATCCTTATGTGTCGCCCACGTGTGTGCTGCATTATGTTAAAATAGATTTGTTCATCTCCTTATGGCGAAAAACTACCCGGATTTGGTGGTAAATGGATGATCACGAAGAACATTCCCTTCGCAACATTAAAATAGATAAGGTATAATTTCTGTTTAGAGAATATAAGTAATCAAAATTCCAGGCGATATATATTCCGTTATATTACGGAAGACATGAAAGGAAGAATACTATTTATGAACAAGAAGCTTTGTGTCGTTGGACTCGGATATATCGGCTTACCTACAGCTGTGATGTTTGCGAACCATGGATTAAAGGTACATGGGGTTGATGTGAATGAAAAAGCTGTCTCTTTAATTAAGAATAAACAGCTTCATATCGAAGAAAACGGCTTACAGGAACGCCTTAATACAGCTATAGACAATGGGAACTTTACCGTATCAACTACTCCTGAAGAAGCGGACGTTTTTATTCTTGCTGTTCCATCTCCAATCAATGAAGATAAGACGGCAAATCTTGAATATGTGCGTTCAGCTACAAAGGCTATTGCGCCTTTTGTTAAAAAAGGAAATCTAGTCATTCTAGAATCTACAGTACCTCCACGTACAGTAGAGGACGTAATGATGCCTGTTCTAATAGAAACAGGTTTGAATATTGGTACAGAGCTATTCGTATCTCATTCACCTGAACGAGTGATTCCAGGGAAGGTATTTGAAGAGCTGGTTAATAACGATCGAATTGTAGGCGGAATTAACAAAGAATCTGCGGAAATGACGGAAGAGCTTTACCGTGTCTTTGTAAAAGGTACCATTCACCTAACAGATGCTACAACGGCAGAAATGGTGAAAGTTATAGAGAATACGTACCGTGATGTAAATATTGCGTTTGCGAACGAATTAGCGAAAATCAGTGAACGAATTGGCGTGAACGCTTGGGAAGCTATTAAATTGGCCAATTTCCATCCACGCGTGAACATCCATACGCCAGGACCAGGTGTAGGTGGTCATTGTATTGCTGTTGATCCTTGGTTCTTAGTCGAATTACAGCCTGAATTTGCAAAACTTGTTCATTTGTCAAGAACAATCAATGATTCAATGCCGCATTACACGGCTGAAAAGACAAAGGACATTCTTGACTCTAAGCAGATTCAGCATGGCAGAGTATCGGCATTAGGTCTAGCGTTTAAAGCGAATATTGATGATACTCGCGAAAGCCCATCATTGGAAGTAATAGAAAATTTAAAAACGCTCGGAATAGATGTTGTGGCATATGATCCGCATGTGAAAGTGAATATAGCTGATTATCAAACGCAGGATCTGACAGAAGCACTGAAACATTCAGATATTATTCTTGTGTTAACAGAGCATTCAGAGTTCCAGAACATCAACCCACAGGAAATAGCAGATGTTGTCAGGACAAAAGTCGTCATTGATGCTAAGAATTTCCTGAACCGCAAGGAATGGGAGCAAGCAGGTTTTGAAGTATATGTACTAGGAGACTCCAAAAACCGAACACTTGCCTAAGCTATTTAGCGAAGGCAGGTAACTTCACTTTGGATAGGTGATATGATGAAAGAAAACTTTTTAGGGGTGGATGTTTGTTCGGATAATTATGAACAGCTTACTGTCTCTTTGTTAAATGATATAGAATCTGATAAGAAGTCCTTTATTGTGGCCATAAACCCTGAAAAAATCATGAAGGCTCAAGAAGATGAGAAGCTACGTAACTTGTTGAACCAGGCAAGCTATCAAATTCCCGACGGCATCGGAATCATCGTTGCTTCCAAAATGAAGGGCGGTAAGATCCGTCAACGGGTTACAGGGATTGATATGATGCTAAAGCTTTGTGAGACAGCATCAGAGCATAATAAGAAAATCTTTTTGTACGGTGCAAAGCCAGGGATTGCAGACGAGGCAAAGATGTCGCTCGAAAAACAATTTCCAGCGATTCAAATCGTCGGCACAATCAATGGCTATGAAAAGGATCAACAGGTAATCGAGCAAACAATTAATGATTCGAAAGCAGACATCGTATTTGTAGCACTTGGCAGCCCAACGCAGGAATATTGGATTGTTAATAATATGAACACTCTCTATCCTTCTGTTTATCAGGGGGTAGGTGGATCTTTTGATGTCATATCGGGCAGAGTGCAGAGAGCCCCAGCAATATTTCAAAAGTTCGGTTTAGAGTGGCTATATAGGCTGTTAAAGGAACCTTGGCGCTGGAAGAGGCAGCTTATTCTTCCCCAATTTTTGCTAAAGGCATTAAGAAGGTCTTAGATCCTTATGTCAAAATTTAAACTTGCAAGTATTGTATTTCTGCTTTCTACTATTTTACTTAAATTTTCCAGTATGATACGAGATTTAGTCATTGCAAGTTTCTTCGGCAATTCGTATATGGCCGATGTGTATTTTGCTACTATGACCATACCGAACACCATTGTTTTATTTATGCTGACGGGGATGAAGGATGCATTTTTACCAAGCTATTTCAAATTTGATAAACTGGGGCGTGGCTTTGCGCATTTAACCAATATCGTTAAAGGTACTTTCTGGATATCTCTTGCTGTTTCTATCGTAGGTATTCTCCTTACACCATTGCTGATGAAATGGTTTTATCCGGATTTTGCATCCTACGAATTTGGAATGGAAATTGCAATTTGGACCTCTGGGGTCTACTTCCTGTCCATCGCATTGGTTGGCGTGAATGCTGTTTATGAAGGCTATTTCGATTCACAGCGAAAATTCTCTTTTTCTACCTTTTCGCAAACAATCGTTGTGTTTACCACGATCCTGTCGACCTGGATTTTTCATGAATCACTTGGAATTTATGCAGTTCCTTTAGGGTACTTACTTGGAACGGTATTTTCCTTCCTGATGAAGATTGTGTATCTGACCCCAGGGAAATTCTTGGCTTGGAAACAAAAGATGGATTTTACTGAAATTAAATCCTTTTATCAAATTTTCGTACCAGTGGGATTAACCATTGCGGTAGGTCAAGTGAATTTAACGGTTAATATTATCTTTGCGGCAACGCTTGGCTCGGGAGTTGTATCAAGCTTGAACTATGCGTTCCGGCTAGTGAATATTCCGCAAGCAATCTTTGGGGTAACGATTGCCACAATTATATACCCAATTCTTGCGAAAGCGAGCTCAGACAAGAATTCACCATTATTTAAAACAGGGATTGAAAAAGGTTTATCTTATATGTTCCTCTTTCTAGCTCCAACCGTTGTAGGAATGATTATCCTGATGGAACCGATTGTTCAGGTGGTGTATCAGCGTGGTGTTTTCGATGCTGCAGCAACAAAGGCAACAAGCACGTATGCATTGTTCTATATGGGATCTGTCCTATTTTACAGTATCCAAGCCGTCATTGCTAAAGGGTTTTATACGTTAGAAAAAGGGCACTATATGATGAGAATAGGGCTGATTTCAATTGTTATTAATATTATATCGAATTACTTCCTATCTCAGATGTATGGACCTGTAGGATTAGCGGTTTCAGCTTCGTTAGTTGGTTTTATCTATTCTGCCATCACTTTTTCTACTTTATATAAAATTTCCGGTGGATTCAGTCTACCATTTATCGGAAAAGAATATGTGAAAATCATAGGGGCAACTGCGGTTATGGCTGCAAGTCTATGGTACATTGAAAAAATAGATTGGATACAGAATCTGCATAATATTCCTTTCTTAGGCATTATGATCATCTTGGGGGCAGGGTTGTACTTTGCTGTTCTGTATGCATTGCGGACAAGCTCATTTATTGAACTCCTTGCCAAAGGAAGAAAAGCAAAAAAAGTTATATAGGAGTACGTATATGAAGGATAAACTTACATTTTTCAAAAAACTGAATAAGATTGATACCTTTTCACCATATTTCTTCTTTCCATTTATTTATGTGTTATATTTTTTCGTAAGCTTGTTTGATTTTAGCCGATTTGCATATTTTGATGTGAATCGGAATGTGTTTTTCCCGTTATTTATCGGGCTTGTCGTATACCTTGGTGCTGTCTATCTTGCTGATAAGAAAGACTGGGTTTTCCCATCGTTTGGACTTTCAAGATTCCTAAAGGGAAAAACGATTTACTTCCTTTGGGCACTTGGGTTAATCGGCTTAGTATGCTATTTAATCATGCTGTTTACTGGACAAGTTGGAATTTCGGATGAATCTATCCGCAGAAACCTTGATCCTAAGCTAAACTTCATGAGTGCATTGCTTTGGTTTGCGGTGATCTTCTTACTATGTGATAAGATCCTGAAAGAAAAGGACTTAACTCGACGTAAGCAATTTAGTTATGGCATTATTTTATTAGTTGTGTTCATCCTCTTCGTCTTGATGGGGTATCGGACACCGATTGCTGTGATGTTCTTGACATCATTCATCGTTTTTCATTACATTATCAAAAAAATAAAGCTTTCATGGTTCTTAACAGTTTTAGTTGTCCTTGGACTGCTTTTCTCCCTGTTTGGTTTCTTCCGTGTTGTTTCAGAAGATACAACCAAGCAATTCAATAATCGAAAAGGTCCTGATGTTGAAATAACTCAAGAAAGCGAGAATCATAATCTTGCTTTAGTCAGGGAAATTAACAAAACACCCAAATGGGTCCGTGCCTTGAATGGTGAAATGGTTACTGGACATATTGTGTTAAGTAAAATTATGGAATATACCGATATACATGGTTACACAAAAGGAAGTCTGCATGCTGGAATCCTTTCAACGGTTCTTCCTGGAGAACAGAAATCGCCTAGAACAGTTGTGACAGAAATGGTTAACTCTTTAACGGTAGATGAAGGAAAGTACATCACAAGACCTGGACGTACAACAACTCCGACTTTCCCAGGCCAGCTGTATGTGGAGGCTGGATATATCGGAATCATCATTGGATTTGCCATTTACGGTCTGGTCTTATCCATGCTCTATAATCAAGTGAGAAGATCAGGAATTAAGTCGTATCAAACAGCAGCTTATGGATTTGTCACGGCAATCTTTACATTATCCATTCATACAGGCCTACTGGACTTGATCTTTATCCTGATGATTGGCTATGCAATTCTCTCGACGAGCATAGAAAAGACAGTTAGAAAAATTTAGTAGTCTACGCTTAATAATACGAAATATCCGTTGAGTAAATACTTTATAAGTGGTAAAATATATTCAATGAGAGAATTCTTTCCTTTTCCTATAATGAATAGCAATCGGTTGGTAGCCCATGCTTGAAAAACACCTATTTATAGAAATAGGTGTTTTTCAGTTTCGAGAAAAATGAAGCTAAGCATAATCCATATATTTGATGTGCTCTCGGAATAGCGCATAGATTAATTCGGGCTTCTGTCTTGAGTTGATAAACTTTCCCTTCGGCTCGCAAATTTGATTTCCGGTATGTAATGCTTGAAGCGTAGGGTTTATGCACTAAATAAGACTGGCGATTTCCCCTTTTAGTATCCCGCACCACAAATAACCGGAAAGGTTCACCAAATATATGGTGAACCTTTCCGGTTCCATTCACAAATTTAATTTTGCGGAGGATAAGCTTTAAACGAAGATAAATCAAGTTCTTCTTTTTGGACAAGTTCTTTCGGGAAGATGAACGTCCAAGGTTTACTAGTGTTATTTCTTACTTCAAAGCTCTCAAGTGTGAAACCGCCTTTTGCGATAACATCACCTGTTGCATCTTCGACAATTAACGGAATTTGTTCTAGCTTAATCGATTTATCACTGCCGTTACGGATCAGCATCGTAATATGAAGGTTTCCTTCTGGCGTTTGCTGTGCCTGCAGACCCATGAAATTTACTTCTCCTGATTTTGGAGGAGTTAAGCTGTTGATCATATCACGAAGTTTGTTTTTCTCCGCTTCTCCGAGACTCTTTTCCCAGCTTTCTTCAAGTTCCAATGTATGAGGTTTTTTCAGTTCAAAGGCAAGCTTCCAGCCACTTTGTGGGATATCGGCCGGGGTTGACTCAGAAGTCGGAAACGAGAATTTCCATGGAACACTGCTTTCTGCTGGGATTTCTCCTAGCTGAGATAAGTCAAATTCATTTCGGGCAAGGACTTCTTCATTTCCCCCTAGAAGTAGAAGAGGTAATTTCTCGAATTGGATTGCCTTAGTCAAGCTATTGCGGATAAAAGCAGATACTTGAATAGTGGCACCATCTGAAATTAAATCAATCCCTGATAAAGAAACCTGATTTTCCTTAAGCAATGGTAATTCATTATTTAAAAATTGCAGATAATATTTATCTTCAACATTTACTTCGATAGCTGGATGAATGAAGAGAGCCGTTTTTACAGTACGCTCCTCTACTGATCCATCCGTTGAGCTTCCTAATAGCTCTTCAGAAGAAAACGTAGAGTCGCCTCCTTTTTTTTCTGGTTGATTTTTACCTCGGTTAAAGAAACCCATCTGCTATTTCCTCCTATGAAAAGGGAGAGGATGACTTCAATCATCCTTTCCAAAAATTTAATCTTTTTGTAATGCCTGGTATAGAGAGTACAAGCGCATGCTGACATCACGTTCCAGTTGATAATACATAAGGGAAAATAATTCGAATCCTTCTCTTGAATACGCACGCATTGGATCTTCCTGACTATAGCTTCTTAAGCCTACTCCTTCTTTAAGATGCTCCATTGCTTCAATATGGCTCAACCAATGGAAATCTGTTGCTGAAAGCAAGGTGGCTTTTAAAGTATGAATGAATGGCTCATCTTCTTCAACGAAATCGAATTGGCTGAGGTATTCTGGCAAGACGGATAATACTGGTTCCTCGAGAGCGGCTTTGTTAGTAGATTCCTCCGGCCATTTAAAAGTCTCAATTGGCAGAGTAAGCATAAGATTCGCCTTCATCTCGGCGATTGGCCATTTCTCGACAGGCTCGTCATCAGGACAGCTTCTATTCAATTCTTCATTCACATAGGATTGAATCATTTTTTTGGAAAGCTCAAGAAGGTCCGTTCCGGCAATGATTTTATTTCGCAAATCATACACTGTAGTTCGCTGGATATTCATCACATCATCAAGTTTTAAATTATATTCACGAATGGAGAAGTTACTGCCTTCACAAATTCGTTGCGTGCGATTGATGAATTCGAGTATATTCTTGTTCAAAATCAAGCCGTTTTCATCCGCTTTCAAGGTTTTCTTCAATTTGGCCACATCATCTATGGCGAAACGAAGGAACATATCATCCTCAATCGAAATGAAGAATTCAGAGCGGCCAGGATCTCCTTGACGACCGGAACGCCCTTTCAGCTGATTGTCCACTCGGCGTGATTCATGTCGTTCTGTACCAATTACATAGAGGCCGCCTAGTTCTGCTACGCCATCTCCCAGTGCGATGTCGGTACCGCGTCCTGCCATATTGGTGGCAACGGTAATCATCCCTTTTTGTCCAGCCTGCTCAATCAAACTTACTTCTTGTTCAACGCTTTTTGCATTTAGGAGCTTGAATACCAATCCTTCTGCCTTCAAATACTCAGCGACACTTTCCGATTGAAGGATTGAAGTTGTCCCAATCAGTACTGGCTGTCCTTTTTGGTGAATTTCTTTTACCTTCTTTGCGACAGCTTTGTATTTTTGTTTAGTTGTAACATATACCTGATCTTGCAGGTCTTCTCGAAGCACAGGCTTATTGGTTGGAATCTGGACAACTTCCATATTGTAGATCTGCTGAAATTCTTTTTCCTCAGTCTTAGCCGTCCCGGTCATTCCTGAAAGCATAGGATAGAGGCGGAAATAATTTTGAATCGTTACAGAGGCCTGTGTCTTATTTTCTTCTGTTACCTCTAAGCCTTCTTTTGCTTCAATCGCTTGGTGAAGTCCATTGCTCAGTGATCTTCCTTCCATTGGACGTCCTGTAAACATATCAACAAGTAAAATCTTGCCCTCTTTAATAATGTAATCGACATCACGTTTGAACATCACATTTGCACGAAGCGCCTGGATGACGTAATGGTATAGAGTTTGATGCTCTAAATCATAGAGGTTATCAATATCAAAGCCTTGCTCAAGTTTAGATATTCCTTCTTCGGTAAAATTGGTTGCCTTTGTTTCTGGATCGAAGGTATAATCTTTATCCTTTTTGAACGTATTCATAATTCGGGCACACAGGTAGCTTAATTGAGAGCTGACTCCATTTTTTCCGGCAATGATGAGCGGGGTTTTTGCTTCGTCGATCAGTACGCTGTCTACTTCATCGACAATTGCGAAATGAAAGGGACGTTGAACTCGACTTTCGGCCTGGTACACCATATTGTCACGTAAATAGTCGAATCCGAATTCGGTTCCCACTCCATACGTAATATCCACTTGATAGGACGCTGCCTTTGCGTCCGGTTGCATCAACGGAAGATTTAGCCCAACCGTCAAGCCTAGGAATGTGTGGATAGGTCCAATATTCTCCATATCACGTTTAGCCAAATAATCATTAACCGTAATCACATGAACACCCTTGCCTTCAAGTGCTCGTAAATAACTAGGCAGCGATGCTACCAGAGTCTTTCCTTCACCAGTCGGCATTTCTGCAATACTGCCTTCTGTTAAAACCATACCGGCAATAAGCTGTACATCATAATGACGAAGACCAAGCACCCTTTTGGCCGCTTCACGAACAACTGCAAAAGCTTCAGCCTGAATATCGAAGACTGTTTTTCCATTCGCAAGCTGTTCCTTAAAATATGTGGTTTTATTCTGAAGTTCTATATCGGACAGTTTCTCATATTCGGATTCAAGTGAATTTATTTTTTCGACGATTTTATAATAGCCTTTAAGTTTCTTGGACTGTGTATCTCCAACTATAGTTTTAAGATAATCTAACATATCATCTGCTCCTAATCTATGAACCTTATCTACTAGAAATTAGTATAGCATTCTTTACATATACTTTCATTATTAGGAAGAAAAGAACCACTGGCTATTTTTTACCATTTTAATAAATCTCGATAATTATAAATAGAATATTTAGGAAAAATAGAGTAGACTAAAATAGGGAAATAATACATGTTCAGATAGTATTTACCATAAAAAATAGCGGAATAATAACGTATTATTTTCCGATTAATAGAATAATAGGAGGATTTAAATATGGGGAAAAAGCTTAAAGTTGGGCTAAGTCTAGGACTGGCATCAGCACTAATCGTACCAAGTGCGGTCTCGGCTTCAGTTGTATCACCAGTTGACCAAATTCAATCAGGAGAATTCAAGCCTGTTTCTGGTAAATTATCAGAAGAAAATGTATTAGCTAATAAAAAACTCCAAGAGAAAAGGCAGGAAGTCAGCAGTGATACACTTGTCATTAAATACAAGCAGTCCTTGGGGAAAGCAATCCACCAAAAAGCAAAGGTAAAGGTTCAGAAGTCTCTTCCTTCACTTGGCTATGATGTGGTCAAGCTATCCAAGGGACAAAAGATGGCAGATGTGATTCACTATTATTCTTCTGTCAAAGGAGTCGTTTCAGCTACTCCGAGCGTTTACTTACAAACTGCTGCTTCAACAGGTGACCCGAAGAAAAAGGACAGCTATCATTTAAGCCTATTAAAAATAGATGAGGCACTTAAACTAGCAGGAAACCATGAAGTGACAGTAGCAGTCATTGATACGGGAATCGATGCGAAACATCCAGAGCTTCGTTCTCAACTACTGGCTCCATATAATGTGAACGAACCAGGTAATCAACCGCTTGCTGAAGAACACGCTACTCATGTTTCTGGAATCATTGCCGGTGTTCAAGGAAATGGCATTGGCGCACACGGAATAAACCCAAAAGCGAAGATCCTACCCGTTGATGTCTTTGGCGGATTCTGGGGAGCCTCCGACTATTCGGTTGCAGAAGGAATTCTTTATGCGGTGGATCAGGGAGCAGATGTCATTAACCTCAGCTTGCGCACGTATTATCCAAGTGACTTGTTGAAGGATGCGGTTCAAAAAGCGATTGATGCAGGCGTTACCATCGTAGCTGCTGCAGGGAATGAAGCAACCGATGAATATGCTTATCCAGCATCATTTAAAGGGGTAATCGGCGTTGGAGCAACGGATAGTAAGAATGCACTTTCGTATTTCTCGAACTTCGGTCCATCTGTTGACGTGGTTGCACCGGGAGAAGATGTCTTCAGCTCTGTGTATGACTATACAAAAGGCTCATCATTTACGAATATGAGTGGAACATCTATGGCTACTCCAATCGTTGCAGGAGCTGTTTCTTTACTGAAATCGAAATATCCTGATTTAAAGCCAGTTGAGATTGAAGCAATCTTAAAAAGTACAGCCACGGATCTTGGAGCAAAGGGCTATGACCTTAAATACGGCAACGGACTTGTAAATCTGACTGATGCATTAAAATTCAATTTAAAGAACCTTCCGAAAACAGTGACACTTCCCGATGAAGAGGCAAAGAAATCAGCGATAGTACTAAAAGGAGAAGGTAAAGAGTCTCAATCCGCATCCTTCACCCAACCTAACCAGAAGAACTGGTACAAAATCACCTTGAAAAAAGGGGAAGCTGTTCAAACGGTACTTTCTGGATCTGCAGATTATGATTATGGCTTAGAATTTGACTTCGCGCCTGCGGTACCGCCAAAGGACAAAAAGGCGCCAGCAAAAATAGAAGTGAATGATGTAAAAGCAGGCGATAAAGAAGGTTATTTGTTTAAAGCTGAGGAAGCTGGGGATTTATATATTGCGGCCCACGATGTGAACGGAAACTATTCATCATCTGGAAAGTCAACATTCAAGCTTGAAATAGAAAAAGTTACAGAGTTGCCTAAAGACAACTCAAGCATCGATAACATTTTGAATATCCCAGCGCTTCCGTACTCAACTGAGCAAGATGAAAACGCTCCGTTTACGTTCTTAGCTGAAACTAATGAAACAGACAAGGATTACTTTACTTTTTCAGTGGAAAAACCAGAGTTAGTTAAGCTGGATCTATCTGGCGTATCAGGTGTGAATTCATCAGTAGCTGTTTATTTCAAAGAGGAATTCGAAGCCGATCCTCCTAAAGACGGGTTTTCTGAAGATGGTGCCTATCCAATTGCTGGAGTCGATAAAAATCGTTCAGGCAAAGGAGAAAGCTTAGTGTTTGAAGCTGTGCCAGGTATGGAATATGTAGTCGAAATATCAGGAGCACCTGATTTCCGCTTCATCACGTTTGATTCCATTTTTGATCTTATTTCCTTAACAGAAGGAGGAGCATCAAGCGTAATTCCGTACACTCTGACACTTGAAGGAGCAACACTTCCGAAAGACGAAGACAACTACCCAGTTCAGCCTACTTTGGAAGAGGAATATACTTCTGAAGATATGTCGGCAAAAGAATATCAAACCGCTAAGAAAGCACAATTCAAGACAGCTGAAACGATTGCTGAAGACATCGAGCAATTCAGATGGTTTGAGAAAGAAGATATGGAGATTATTAAAGAAAACGCCCTACCATACCAAATTGGTAAAGAGGTCAAAGGTTATTTGCAAGTGCAAGATGATTCCGATTTCTTCAAACTTGCAGCTGACGCAAATGAGATTGTTGAATTAAACTTTGACATGGCTGATGCTCAGTATCCAGCTATCACCATTTTGGAGTACGACGAAAAGGCTGATGATATGTATCCTGTACTGGAAACTGGATACTTTTATAGTGAAAGCAATAGTACATCATTCAATACAGCTCTTGCCGTTGAAAAAGGAAAAACCTACTACGTACAACTAAGAGACGAATCCGGTATGATTTCAGGATCACCTTATACAATGAAATCCAAGAAGCTTATGGATGTACCGGTTGATAATGATATTGATCAAAGCGAATTTATTCGTGCTAAAGTATTGAAAACAGGACAAACTGTCAAGAATCATTTAATTTATGGAAATGACCTTGATATTTATTATGTGAAGAATACAGGTGCGGAGAAACTGTCCAATTTGCGTATTACACCTGAGAAGCTGACAGCTGAGAAGAAGCAACAATTACCAGAAGTCCTTCAAAACGATCTTTGGGTCGCAGCAACGGTTATTGAAGATACAAATGGAAATTTGCAGTTGGATGGAAACGAGTATGGAAAAGCTGTTACCTTCGGACCTGATTTCTACAGCACGGACACAGATCTAAATGCTGCATTCAAGACGAAGAAAAATACTGCTTACTTTATCGTTGTTGAAAGCTTGCAATATGGAGTTACATCTGTCTTGCCTTACACAATTACAGTGAATGATGCAAAGGGTGCTGATGAAGATGGGACTTCAGTTGTGAAGAACAATATACCTTCTAAGCCACTAGCGCTGAAAAAAGGAAAAAATGACTTAAATGCAACAGGTTATTTCAATGCGGGTGTTGCGTTTGGTGACAAAGACTACTACAAACTTGATGTAGCCAAGAAAAGCCAAGTTACGGCAATCCTTAAAACAGATACAGTTCTTGATGGTGCTCTGAAAATATTTAATGCAAATGGAAATCAAGTCGCTGCCATTGATTACTATGGAAAAGGATTCGATGAAGAATATACTCTGGACTTAGCAAAAGGAACATACTATCTTGAGGTGAGTGAAGCTTTAGGAAGAACAAGTAATATTCCTTACCAGCTATCTGTTCAAATGAAATAATGATAAAGTGAGGCCGCTACTTTAGGGCCTCTTTTGTTTGGGGAAATGGGGCGGGGCTGCGCGACTTGTTAAATTAGCCAATTTACTAAGAAGATATACTTTATTTTATTGGAAAACATCCCGAAAACCGGCTCCGCACCGCCACCATTGTGATTAGGTGGGTGTAGCGTGATAGATGATTGAACCTTCATAGTAAATGATGGCGTTTTAACACCATGCAGATTTTCTGTATAGAATTGTCGAGTTTAGTCACCCATTCTTTCTTATAAGAATAGTAAAATGCTATAATTGGTAAATAGGAGGTTGGAATACTTTGAAAATATGGAAAAATATTTGTAGCTTATTTGTCTTAGCGTTTATATTTTCGTGGGTTGGGGAAGCGCAAGCCCATGTAGTCGATTTAGTAGAAACGAAGGAAGCGCAGGTTAATTACGAGGATACCTATCCGCTCATCCAAAGCTATAAAGGAGCAAGCGGTGTAACCATTAATAGCTACAGCATAAAGTGGAATACGAAGAAGCAACTGCAGGAGTTGGAAGCAGAACTATTAAGAAATAAGCACGGAAATGAACTTGCTTATTTAGGAACAGTCGCAATCTTCCCGGATTATCCTGCGGGTGAAGGTGTACTTGGTCAATATTATGTTACATATCGTTCATCCTCTACTGGTGTGACGTTGGAGAAGGACCGGCCGATTTATTTATTTGGCGGTAACACCTATACAACCGTTTCTTCCATGGCCCACACATTGTCACATGAGTATGGACATCACTTTACGTTTTATCAACTGCTTGAGAGAGAAAGGCTGCTTCCGAAGGAATGGATGACCTCGAAGTATGCGAAAGCGAGGAAAGTGTCGGGCTACCCACTCATTCACAGCGGAGAAGTTAAAGAAAATGATGAAGCAAGCTATATATGGAGTCTGCCGGAAATCATGGCCGAGGATTATGTTCAATTGTTCGGATCAGAGCTAGCGTTGCAAACGAGCATTCAACGTAATATGGGCCTCCGTACACCATTTGATGACACAGGACTTCAAACGTATTGGAGCACAGAACTGAAGGGCGATTATAAAGTGGAGGCCCTTTCCCAGCTATATGTGACAGGTTATAAAAAAGGCAACAACGGAAATTATAACGTGCAGCTGTATTCAAACGGTCTGAAAAGCGGCAAGCAATATGTGCGTGCTGAGAAGGACGGCTTCATTTATGAAAGCTATCCGCTTGGTTCAATCGAAGTAAATAATAATCCTGTTTGGCTGACAGAGTCTTCTGTTCCACAGAACTCAAGAATGCTGCTTAATAGTCAAACAACAGAGACGTATAAAGCAAACGCCGTTCAATATAAGAAAGAGGGCTTTAACATTGGAACGAAGACGCTTGCTATCCGTACCGCGGACGTAAACAAAGAGGTAACCCCACTTGATACAGTTCGTGCAAAATCAGCAGCGAATCTTTCAATCCCTGAAACAAAGAAAATACTTCAGGAAGTTGCCGTTCAGAAAGGCATACCTGCTGAAATTCTCAAAGCCATCGCATTTGCGGAAACAGGAATGAAGCAATTTGATGCAAACGGCCTGCCGATCATCACCGAAGATGGCGGAATTGGAATGATGCAGATTACTATGACAGATGCGGAATATGCATCGAAAGACATTAATAAAGAAAAAGTGAAATGGGATATCGGCTACAATATCGAAATAGGGGCGGATATTCTTCTTGAGAAATGGAACCTTCCTTATCTACCGAAAGTGAACAAACATGAGAAGGACAAAATTGAAGACTGGTATTTTGCTATTCTTGCGTATAATGGGGCATCGAAACGAAATGACCCAACGATTCCACAGGCGAAAAAGCCTTATCAGGAAAAGGTGTTTGATGTCATTCGGAATTACAGCCTAACACCACTAGCAACGACTCCAACGGCATCCATCAACATTTCCTATCCGAATACGGATATTATGGTGTTTAAGGATTCAGGATACACATGGGGGAATGGCAAAAGTACACAAACCACGCAAAATCTTAAAAATGGACAAGCGGTTTACACTTTTATTAAAGATGGAGCGAATTTGAGAGACAGTGTCGATGGAAAAGTGATGAAAAAGCTTATCGAGTACACACCACTGCAAATCACTGGTGGACCATACGAAACGACAATCAACCCAAATAACCAATATGTGATGTATCAGGTAAAAGGCAATGGATTCGAAGGCTATATCTCTTCTTCTAACATAGCTACAGGATCTCTTACTCTGTTCTCTGATATTAAAGACGCGGAGTTAGCTTCTTCCGTAGCTTATCTACAAGTAAGAGGAATCATCAATGGCTATGAAGATGGTACGTACAAACCAAGTAATCAACTGCCAAGAAGACAAGCTGCCCAACTGATCGTAAAGGCTCTTGATCTTAAGCTTCCAAAAGGGTACCAAGTAAAAGCAACCGATCTTAAACCAGGAGACCTAGGCTATGAATATATGGCTATTGCAGAAGCGCATAATATAATGGGCCAAGGTGGTAAAATGAGGGGCAATGATCCGTTAACAAGAAGTCAAATGGCATCAGTGCTCGCCAGAACCTTTAAAGATTACTATGCAGTGCCAACTATTGAAACGAGCTTTTCTGATGTACCACGGAATGCCCATAACTATGAAGATATTAATACGCTGTACTTTAATAAGATTACAGTCGTCAATCCATTCCGTGTAGAAGAAAAGGTTACACGCGCACAGTTCGCGCATTTTCTAAAGAGAACGTATGAATTAGTAGAAAAAGAATAATAGAAAGGCCGCTGATCATATGATTAGCGGCCTTTCTATTTGAATCTATTAATGATACATAGCACGGGATAAGAACGCAGCAAATTGCGAACGAGTTACGTAATTATTCGGCCTGAATGTATGATCTTCTTCATAGCCCGTTGTGATACCAGATGCTGCAAGCTTCTCGATATCATCATATGCCCAATGAGTGGCAGGGACATCCGTGAAGTTCTTCTTCGTAGCGGATGACTTTAGGTTAAAAGCTCTTGTAAGGATTGCGGCCATCTGACCACGAGTTAGCGAATCATTCGGACGGAACTCACTATTATCATTCCCTTTAAAGATGCCTTCTTTATAGACAGCGTTGACAACGCCAATTGCCCAATGCGTGGAAGGAACGTCTGGGAATGTAGATGAGCGGTCATTCGCCTTTAAATGAAACGCTTCGGCAATCATTGTCGCGACATCAGCTCGTGATATTTGATCCTGTGGTTTGAAGTAGCTCATTGAATAGCCAATGGTTATGTCGTTTGTAGCAAGCTTATTCACATCTTGATAGGCCCAATGCTGTTGATTCACGTCATGAAATTCTCCAACGGAAAGTGAGTAATCAAGAACACGTCTTGCTCCTATATATTTTGCTTTCCAGTAGTAAGGATCGTCCAGACTTGAGATCATCACGCCTTTAGAAGAGGAAGCATGAATAAATTCATTATTTCCTATGTATATACCCGAATGGGAGACGCCCTTGCCACTTGTATTGAAGAAAACAAGATCACCTGTTCGTAAATCCTTTTTATCCACAGCAACACCTTCTTTAAATTGCTGCGCAGTCGTTCGTGAAACCTTCATATTCATCTCGCTAAATACCTTATGTATAAATCCTGAGCAATCAAATCCGAATTCATTATTCCCTGCCGTCTTATAAGGCACTCCGATATATTTTTTTGCAATTGGAAGTAGTTGATCATAATTTACTGTGGCAGCTAGTACACTTTTCGTAGCGCCTAGTAGCAAGAAAAGCAGACATGCACTGACAAAAATCTTTATTTTCATACGTCCTCCTTATAATAAATGAGTAATTATTGTTAATATCGACATAATATACTAATATTTTAGCATCTTCCTATCTTAGCGAACATTACAGTTTTGTAACAAACGAGAATATTAGGAGAGTAAGAGAAAAAAGTCTATCGAAAAAGAATAGTGCATCAAAAAACTATTAATATACAGGAATAAATTATTCAGGTTTGAAATAGAATGTAAAGTTGTTTATAATTACTAAATAAAGCAAAGAAACACCTTGCATAATATGGGATTTCCTGTAGAATAAGGTTTAGTATATGATGAGTTTGCCAAACATGGTGAATAATAGAATGGTAGAATTTACACTATGAAGAATGGATTGACAATCAATCTATAAAATTCTATACTAAAATTTGTAATAATTGTTACGAAGTCTTTTTTTAGGGGATAAGTTAAAATACATAATCTCTTAAAATAGCTTTAATAAATTTTTATCCAATAAAGGGAGGAACTTTCTCAATGGCTTACCAACCAAAATCTTATCGTAAATTCATGGCTGCATCTCTTTCAGTAGCTATGGTAGCAACAGCTGTATCTCCTGCATTAGCAGCAGAAACAAAATCATTCCCAGATGTACCCGCAACTGACACACATGCGGAGAATATTGCAAAAGCAGTAGAACTTGGCTTAATTAAAGGTAAAACAGATGGTACATTCGCACCTTATACAGACATTACTCGTGGTCAAGTAGCTAAAGTACTTGCTCGTCACATTGATCCAGACTTCAACACTAAAGAAGCTTTAACTGATGTAACACCATTTACTGATGTTCCAGCTACAATTGCTGATAGCGAATTGTACAAAGCGTCTCTAGTAGTTAAAAAAGCAGAAGTATTCACTGGTAGCAACGGTGCATTAAATGCTGCTCAACCTATTTCACGTCAACATATGGCTAAAGTTTTAGTTAATGCATTTGATTTGAAAGCAAATGATCATGAAGTTAAGTTTACAGACCTTGATCAAGCAACTGAAGAAATGAGACCATACATCAACATCCTTGCACAAAATAAAGTTACTGACGTAACTACTTATAAACCAACTGGTGATGTTCAACGTGCTCAATTCGCTACTTTCATGATCCGCGCAATTGATGCTACTACTAAAGTTGTAGCACCTGAAGTTAAAAGTGTAAGTGCGATTGACGTTAATAAAGTTGAAGTTAAATTCAACAAAGCTGTAGACACTAGCAAAGCTGTTGTTAAATTAACAAAAGGTCTTGCTAATTATAATGTAACTACTGCATGGAATGATGCTAAAGATACAGTTGTTATTACTTCTGTATTAAGCAAGCTAAGCCCTGCTGATTATACTGTTGTTGTTGAAGGTTTAACTTCTGAAGCACTTTCAGCTAACGTTAAATTTGAAGCTGAAAAAGCAAGCAAGGTAGAAGTAACAACTTCTAAAGTTGATGTTGCTGGTACTGCAACTGTATACTTAAATGTACTTAACCAATATGGTACTAAGTTTACTACTGTTGACCCTTCAAAATTAACTGTTAATACTACTGAATCTATTGCTGATGTAAGTTTCTCTGCTGTAACTGAAGGTGCGTCTTCTGATGCAAGAGGAAACCTAAAAGGTGATTTCACTATCACAAACACTAGCAATAAGCTAAAAGCTGGAGATGCTTTCAAAGTAACTGCAGTTTACGAAGGATTAACTGCTAGTGCAGATGTGAATTTTGTAAATCCAATTGATTTAGCTACTCTATCATTTGGTCAAGTTGCACCACTTAAGGATAAGGCTAGAATCATTATTGGTGATGATAACTTAGTTGTACCTTATACTGCTGTAGACCAATATGGTGCTGCATACGAGATAGATTTAACTGAAAACATCACTTGGGTATCATCTGATTCAGATATAGTAGATGTTGCTTCTTTAGAAATCCTTGACAAAAAGTTAACAGTTGATGCTGGTACTAAAGCTGGTACTGCAATTATTACTGCTATCTTAGCTGACGGAACTACTGCTCAATTCTCAGTTACTGTAGAAGCTGAAGCATATGCAAACACTGTTTCAATTTCAGCTCCAACTGCTCTAGTTGCAGATGGTGAGAAAGCATCATTAGATATCGTGGTACATGACCAATTCGGTCAAGTAATTCCTAATAAGGATGTTGCTGGACTAACATTTACTAACGGTTTCGCAATTAACCCTAAGACTGGTAAATTAGAAGGTACTGTAACTAAAAATGCTGCATTTAAAGTTACTGCTACTAAAACTGCAGATAACAAAGAATTAGCTGCTGTAACATTCGCTGTTGAAGAAGAAGCAGTTGCAAACACTATTTCTTCTGTTGACTTTGAAACTCTATTTGAAGTTGGTGCTTCAAAAACACTTACTCTTGATGACGTAGTTGTAAAAGACCAATATGGTAGAGCATTTAAACCTTCATCAGTAACAGTAACAGAAGTTGAAGCTGCAAATGATAACTTCAGCGTAACTACAAATGAAGTTGAAGCTCTTGTTACCGGTACAAAAGTATTTAAAGTAGCTGTTGATGGTTCAGCAAGTGCTGTGAAGAACATCACTTTAACTGCTGTTGCTTCTAAAGACATCACTTCATATGAATTAGCTCCAGTTGGTACTATTTATAACAATGCCTCTTATGCTGCAACTCCTGAGTTAATTGGTAAAGCTACTGATGGAAAATCAGTTGTATTAGTTGCTGGTAAAATTGCTAGCTTAACTTCTAGCAATGAAAATGTAGCTGTTATCAATGGCTTAACTGTAGAAGGTGCTCTTGCTGCTAATGCTGCTGATGCAACTTCAACAATCAAAGCTTGGAGTGCTGATGGTACACTACTTGGTTCAGCTGTAGTAACTGTAACTAATGTTGCTCCTAAGTTAGATTCAATCGTTGCTGCTGAAACTTTAGATGCTACTGTTGCATCTGTATTTACTTCTAAAGACCAATATGGTAAAGCACTAGATGAAGAAGGTACTTGGTACTTTACAAGTACTGCAGCTAACGGTGCTACAACAGCTGCTGCTGCTGGTACTTTAACATTTGACGGTGCTGATGCTGATAACTTCACTTTAGCAACTGGTGAATACGCAGTTAAGTTCGTATCTAAGGATGGAGAAACTGTAGCAACTACAGTAATTACACTTCCATAATAATTAATGCTAGTCAAGATAAACTGGTAGCCATAAATCTTTTCTTGATATAAGTAATGTCCCATAGAATATAAATCTATGGGACACTTTTCATTTTTTATTATGGGATATTGATTTAGGGGAATTGGGGTCAAGACCCCAGCTCCCTTAAAGCGCGAAAGTGCTAGATGAAAGGAAAGCCCTGTGGAGAGAAATGAACTGCCCCCTGTCAAGTAGACAGGGGAAATAATAAAAATGATTTAAGCGGCTTTAGCTCTATATTCCATAGGGCTGAGGCCGTTTAGTCGTTTTTGTAATCGATCATGATTATAAAATTGTATGTACTCATTCACCGCAAGACAAAGTTCTTCAAACGTATCATACTTATGTAAATCATACTTTTCACATTTGAGGGTACCCCAAAAAGATTCCATCGGCCCATTATCAATGCACCTTCCGACACGCGACATGCTTTGTGTCATTCTTGCTTTATCTATCCTGCGTTTAAATCCATGAGATGTATACTGGAAGCCTCGATCACTATGAATAAGAGGGTGATCCCCTGGTGAAACAGCTAGTTGTCCACTTCAAAAATTCAATCCACGGTTAAATCATCCTATTTTTATAGGATGATTCGTTTATTTTCGAGGGTGTTAGATTCATTTTAGACAAAAGGTAAAGGGCATATACGATGAGAATAAAAGAATCAAATAAGAGAGGCATGCCAAATAAGCCTTTCTATGAAGGTTTTTAAAAAATAGATAGTGAGGTGTTAAGCTACTTTTTTGTAAGTATGATAAAGGCCGTTTAACACAGGTGTCGCATCTAATTTTGTTTTCTCTACTGATGTCGGAAGATACACCGGTGAAGCAATGGGTGTTTTACCATTGATTCCTTGATGCGTTCGATCGGTGTTGTAGTAGTCGTGGATGTATTCGTGAAGTAGTTTATGTAAGTGTAATTGGTTAAGTGGGATGATTTGATCTAATAGTTCACGCTTGATTGTACCGATTACTCTTTCTGCATATGGGTTTTGCCACGGTGAACGATAGGCCGTTTTCTTTGAGGTGATTCCTGATGATGATAAAAACCGTTGAAATGCTTTGGAGCGAAAAATGGTGTCATTATCATGAATGAGATATTTAGGTACTTCACCATATGGCGTTGCATTCCTAAATTGTTGTATGGTCCATTGAGCTGTAGTGAAAACAGGGTGCCAGGAACCATCCAATAAAATGGAAATACGTCAAACTGGAATGTTCTGTGGAGAGAGATCTCTGCGGAGTTTTTTTAGTAGATAACCGAATCAAATAGAAAAAAAGTTTATATTATTTTGCTATTTGAGGAGGAAACAAGTTGTATTTGGGAGGTTCATTGAGAGAAGAATCAATTGTAGTTAATCAGAGCTGATTTTGAAACTAGGAATATTATTGTCAATAAATTTAGTATTCCTAGTTTTCTTCCCTTAATTAAGTGTAATCATTATGTTTGCGTGATGTATTAATTATATCTATCCTCTATTAAAGATGAATCCACATCGAGAAAAGCAGCTTTGCATTAGATAGATGGGGTTATTATGAAAAGTTAATTGAATCTATTATAGAACCCCATTTCCATTGGAACAGCCCAGACGTATGCTGCAAATATACAAACGACAGTTAGCATGAAATTGAAAACTTTTTTAGAGAGTAACTTTTTGAATATTAGGCTAAAGATTAATGTGAAAAGTACCATTGTAACCATCAAGACTAGCAAGGGTCCTATAAATTCCAGTTCATTAAATTCTACACCTTGAAAAATATTTTCCATAAGTCACCTACTTTTTTAGTAATTCTGTTTATATAATGTTCTAATTCCTTTTATATACTCTTCTGGTGTTCATAACAATAAATTTCCCCTTGGAATTCCTTATTTAATATACAGAATGATTTCACTTTTTCGGATACTGGTTTATTACAAACGATACACTTATCTTTGTTCATTCCTTTATCATCGTCTTTCTTCAATTCCTGGATAGTATCCACATGCTGTTTTCTAATGGATACGTTCGAAATATTTGCATTCAAAAGAGACTTATTGATTTTCTTAATTTCTTGATTCGTTAAAATGGGTAATTTTGATAATTTCCTGACAGCTACTTTTCTTTGTATAAATTCAGTCAATTCAATATCATAAACCACTAATTCATCTGAGCTTATCTTCCTCAATTCTTCCCCAAGTTTGAATGTACATCGTTTAGTAAAAGAGACGATTGAAATAAAATAAGGGTCATATTTCTCCTCAATCACATTTTTTAAGGCTTTAATATGACCAAAATTTTGCATCAATGGATTCATCATTTTAAACTTCCCATTAATTAACCAAGTTTTTCGATCTTTTCCTCCATAAATTGTTCCTTGATAATTCTTTGTCTCAATTACGAATATTCCATAAGGAGTTATAACAACATGATCAATTTGGGAATAACCAGTTTTAGATTTGGGATTTTTTATTAATAAGTCATTTAAATACATATATTCTTTAGGCATTTGAGATAATTGAATATCAATTTTGTATTCTCCAAGTTCACCTTTTCTTAAGGCAGTCCGTTCATTATTTTTCTTCGGAGAGTCACCTTTTTCCTTCAGAACTGTAATTTGTTTCCGTTCATTTTTGGAAGCAGTGTTGTTCGTTTTCTTACTAAATATCTTATTAAGAAACATGATTTACCTCATTCATATTTGGATTTTCAGTCTATATATTTTCTATCGTCATAAATAGGGATTAAATAATGCTTTGGTGAGAAATTCATTAAAGAAAGTGAGGGAATTGACGGAACTTGAGATTCCTAAGGATGGAGGGAAAAGAAGGTGCCAGGCACCATCCAGGAATCTGGAGAAAAGAAGGTCAAAAGCTTGTAAGGAAGGTGCAACTGTCACTCTCCGAACCAATCCTGAAAAGATGTTCTGTTGTTTTGTACTTCCAGTTATAGTATCAGACAAAACTTACACCTATACGTTTCGTTGTAATTGAAATCGCCTCATTGCCCTCTATTAAAGATAGATATACATGATTACTCATTAAGCATCACGCATATACTACCATTTCTGATTTCTCTTTATATTTTCCGATTATATCAAGAAACTTTATACAGTCCTCATTATCGTAAAATATGGAAATTAGGCTTGAAGGGATGTTATGGTTAACTAGATGATAGGGAGGGGATTTTTTGTTTAGAAGAATATTTTCTTTAGTAATGATGACATTTTTGATTGTTGCTAATGTTCAGTGGGTTAGTGCTAGCGGCAATTTTAAAGATGTTACAAATTATCAAGATGAGATTGAGTTTTTAACTTCTAAAGGAATTATAAAGGGTTTTGATGACAATATTTTTAAGCCAAATGATAGTATTAAACGTTTGCAAGCCGTTCAAATGATTTTGAGAGAGAAGGGTTTTACGGATTTTTCTAATGTTAGTAATCCGGGTTTTATTGATGTGAAGCCTGGAAGTTATGGGTATGGTGAGATAGCGAAGGCTGTTGAGTTAGGGATTATTAGTGGAAAGACGAATACTAAGGGACAGAAATATTTTGATGCTTTTGGATCTTTGACGCGTGGCCAGATGGCGAAGATTTTGACGCTTGCTTATGATTTACATGATGGTTATCCAGCTGGTTATATAGATGTTATCAATTGCTATGACAATGAGATTTATCAGTATGTATCTGCATTAACAGGGCATGGAATTACTACTGGTTATAGTGATGGTACTTTTAGGCCTAATACTCAATTAAGTCGCCAGCATTTCGCACTGTTTATGGCTCGATATTTAGAGGATAGATTTAAGTCTAATTCCTCTTCATTCAGTTATGAGGTTTATTTAGATAATGCTGTTGATGTTTATGATAAACCCAATGGTAAAAAAATTAATAGAATAAAAGTTTGGGCTAAAGAACCGGTAGATGGACCTGACGGAGAATACAATACTGTTATAGTAAAAGAATTTGTTCCTAATAATTGGATAAGTATAGTTCATAAGAATACTACTGGTAAAATAATAAAGGGCTATATTCAATCAAAATATATAAGCCCTAACATTAATGCTGTAGATTATGGGATTGTTAATAGTAGCAATGGTTTGAATTTAAGAACAGCACCAAGTTCAAACTCTAGTAAGATAACAACTATACCTTATGGAGCATTAGTGAGGTTTATTTACACAACCCCTGATGATGATTGGGCTCAAGTAAATTATGCTGGGAGAACCGGTTATATTATGATGAAGGATATTTCTTTATAAGGTGATGTTTGCTCGAAGGATTGGGATTTGTTTTGTTCAGGAAAGCAGGAAAGTGCCTGTGCGTTGCGAAAGCAGGTGCCAGGCACCTTCCAGAAATCCGGAAATAAATAAGGCTGCACCAGCAAGCTATTAAGTTGAATTTTTGCTGTTTGTTCTTTTTTGTCGTTCCTTCAGTTCAAATGGTGTTGTATAATAGTTATGTTGGTAGTTTTATCTGAAAAATCTGTATGATTGGGAAGGGAGTTGAGAAATTGACATCTACGATAATGACTGTTGGTTTACAGGGAATGGATGGTTATCGTGTGAAAGTTGAAGTGAGCGCTAGGCTGGACAGGGAGTCATTTGTGATTGTCGGTTTACCTGATGTTTCTGTAAAAGAATCAAAAGAACGTGTATGGAGTGCCTTATATGAACAGAATGCGGATATTCATACCAAGAAAATTACGGTGAATCTATCTCCTCCAGAGTTTAAAAAAACAGGACCTGGTTATGATGCCGCTATGGTTATTGCGATATTGAAAGCGATCGGTGAATTAGGGGAAGAAATATCAGAAGATATTTGTATCATTGGTGCCATTTCTCTTAAAGGGGATATTGAGACATTTGATGGCATCGTACCAGTTATTACGAATGCAATGAAGTTAGGGTTTAAAAAGATTTATATTCCGCCTATTAATACCCACCTTTTCCCTCGCAAATTTGGAACAGAATTGATTAGAGTCTCTTCCATTCCTGTATTAATCTCTCGCTTAAAAGGCCAAATGACCGCTGAAGAAATTTTATTCCCTACAATTGATAACGAGCATGATCAATCTATTAAAGCAGTAGAAGAGAAGCAATTAGATTTTCAATCCATTATTGGACATTCACGTGCAAAGCGGGCATTAGAAATTTCAGCTGCAGGTGGGCATCATATATTACTAAGTGGACCGCCGGGGTGTGGGAAAAGTATGCTAGCTGAAGCTTTCCCCTCCATATTTCCAGATCTATCTCCTGAAGAAGCTTTAGATTTGTACGGACTTTACCAATTAGGAAGAGAAGAGCTTCCGTCAATAAAGCAATGCCCCATACGCAATCCTCATCATTCTGCATCTGCTGTTTCTTTACTTGGCGGCGGCACTTACCCTAAGCCAGGTGAAATCTCTTTTGCTCATTCCGGCATACTATTTCTAGATGAAATGGGAGAGTTTTCGAAAAAAACACTCGATATGCTCCGTCAACCGATTGAAAGCGGTCGAATTACGATTAGCCGCGCAAGACAAACCGTCACTTATCCAGCTGATTTTACTCTAATCGCAGCCACTAATCCTTGTCCGTGTGGATATGCGGGATCTCAACAAAGATATTGTGTTTGTACACCGAAACAAACTGCGGCTTACCGACAAAGAATATCTGGACCGATCATTGATAGAATGGATTTTTATTTGCATTTACAAAGTGTTTCTTTGAAAAGGGAACAAGAATCTAGTGAAAGCTCTCAAATAATTAAAAGCCGAGTAGTCAAGGCGCGAGAACGGCAGTATGAACGATATGGAGAAAGAGTGCTGAATAATCGGGTGTCTTTCCATGGAATTCAGAAGTATAGTCCCATCGCTCCTAGACACATGGAATACCTGCAACAAATCTGCTGGGATCAAAAATGGAGTAATCGCACACAAATTAAACTCGTTCGAGTAGCAAGAACGATTAGTGATTTAGCAGAGGAAAATGGTATTTCATACGAATCTCTAAAAGAAGCAATAGATTGGAAACTACATTCTATACAATAAGGAAGGAAAAGAGTATGGGAAGAAAAAGAAGAGAGTGGATTCCCCATGCCTATCATCATATTTATTCTAGGGGGAACAATCGGCAAAATATTTTTCATGATCCTATTGATATGATGGAAGCTTTTCGAATATTAGCGATGATTCATGTGGACATTCCGATTTCAATCTGTGCCTATTGCATGATGACCAATCACTACCACCTCTTATTGAAATCCGAAATTCACTCCATTTCAAAAGTCATGGCTATTTTCAATAAACGATACACGGATTACTATAATCGAAGATATCATCACGTCGGGCATGTCTTTCAACAGCGTTTTAAAAGTTCTCCTATATTAACACCCCAAGACCTTCTCCAAGTCAGTAAATATGTCCACCGTAATCCAATTAACACAAAGAAACCAATGGTCAATAAAATGGAAGACTACGAGTACAGTAGCTACCACTATTACAAATATGCTACTCCCTCGCCATTTTCATTCGTCAACCTGCAAGACCTCCCCGATTCCTTTCAAACTTTTAAGGATAGAAACCTTACAAACTACTGCCTATTCGTAGAAACCCAGGATGATGATGAAGCTAAGGCAACAATAATCAACAACTAATGAAAAAAAGTCAGAAAGCTAAAAATAGCTCTCTGACTTTTGATTTTCCAGATATCTGGATGGTGCCTGGCACCTTAATAAGTCGCAATCATTTTTTTCACAACAGTATCAATCGGACCGGTATAACTTGAACGATTATGCTCTACTAATATACTAAAGGTATACCATTTCCCACTATTAGCCTGTACATAGCCAGCAAGAGTCGAAACACCGTCTAGGCTTCCTGTTTTTGCGATTACACGATTTTTATAGGCTGTTTCTGTGAAACGATTTCGCAAAGTTCCGCCAACTAAACGGTCACTTTGGCCTCCTTTTGGCAAACTATTTAAAAAGGCACTATAGTAATATGACTCTTTCGGCTGTTTAACAAGTAAAAGGGTTTCTTGAATAGCAGTCGCCCTATTGAAATGAGAAATACCTGAACCATCTTGGAATTTCCATTGTTTCATGTCTAATCCGCTGGACTGGCCATAGTCTGTGATTACTTTTAGTCCATGTTCCCAATCTCCTACATGATGAACTTTTTTGCCCATTGTTTTCACTAAGATATCAGCAATCCCATTATTACTTAGCTTCATAAAAGTTGGCATGATTTGCTTTAGTGGTTGTGAGCGTTCTGTCCCTAGGGATACAGTGTTGCTTGGTACAGTTGCGTAATCAACTTTGGAGCCATTTCCGAATTTAATCCCCTGTACGGCAAGCGTATTTTTGAAAGAATACAATGTACTTAATGTAGGGTTGAACATCGATACCCATTCCTTTTTGGAGCTGCCTTGTGGAAGGTTACCAGAAACGATAATTTGATTGGTACGATATTTTCTTTCAATCTTTAACGTATTTTTACTTCCCTTTTTAACAGTTTTCGCAGAATTAACAAGTCTAAGGCCACTTAGATTGGGCTCTACCGAAATGCTTGGAACAGAACCAATACTTGAAGCTTTAGCCGTAACAATCACAGTACTCACGTCATAATCATTGTCTGGTGACGTAGTTAATGCGGATATTGGGGCACCGTAGTTATGGGTTTCATCTTCAGGTAGAACGCCTGGAGATAGTCGTTCCCCTGTAAACCAGGTATCATCCCCATAGATATTCCCGTTGATTTGTTTAATCCCTTTTTTCTTAAGCGTATTACTAAAGGTAACAAAGTCTTTTACCTGTAAAGTGGGATCACCCTCACCTCGAAGGTAAATGTTCCCGCTTAAAATTCCGTTCTGAACCGTTCCATCCATTAACATTTGTGTTGAGAAGTAATAGTCTCCCCCTAGAACTTTTAAAGCTGCCCCGGCCGTTAATAGTTTCTGAGTTGAAGCTGGTTTAATGCCATTGTTCCCATAGTACTCATAGACAAGTTCTCCAGTATTCAAATCACGGATTGCCATGGAGAAATTGGTACCGTATATTTGTTGATTAACGGTTCTGGTTAATTCACTATTAGCTTCTGCATTGGTACTGAATAAAGTAGAAGCAATAACCATTACAAAGAATAATATGTATATCTTTAGCTGATTCCTCAATTCTTTTTCACCTCCTTTTTCCAATTTAACATTATCATAGAGTACTGTTATTCTACAATATTCAATTTCTCGTAATTTCTTTCAGGAGCTATTGGTATCGGACTTATTTATAGCGTATTACTTAGCATTTTTTCGTTATTCAGCGGATTCAATTATGATCTTCAAATGGCGGAAAGCATACAATTAACAGTTGATGCATCTTACTCCATTATTGCTACTTTCTTTAAAGGGCTTCTATTTGGAATGATATTCAGCTTCTTAGGTATGCTGTTTAGCATTAATTTCCGTCAGACGACCAAACATCTGGAAAACCTCGTCCCATATGGCGGTGCAATTCATCAAGGATTTGCTGCATTTGTTCGCGGATTTGTTACTCTTTCCATCATCTTGGTTATTGTCCTTACGAGTAAACTCAATGAATTAAAAGGTAATTTAGTTCTTGAGTGGATTGACATTCCTGGACTTAGTCAAATGTTGGAGAAGACGACTTGGTTTGCTACTTATATGGGTGTACAGCTCTCGTCGATCATTTACAGCATGCTTCATTTTTCGCCTCTTTCTTTCAAAATGAGCGCTGAAGGAGGAAGCGGTGGGATCATGTACTCAATTTTCTCAGGCTTTTCATTTTCAGGTGAGCTCTTAAATGAAGATACGGCTAGTTATGATTACTTTATGATCCTTTATGACATGGATCTTTATCTGAAGCTTGCTATTCTGATTCCGATATTGCTACTCATATTTGCTGGCTACTCGCTAGCAAAATCGAACCAGGCATCTTTCCAGTCTTTAGCTATACTTAGTCTTGTATATAGCTTTTTTTCTACATCATTAGCAGCTGCTTCTGGCGTTCATGTGGATGGAATGCTTAGTGCTGTTGGAGAAGGCACAAAATCCATTGACATTTCTCTTGCTGTAAGTATATTTAGAGTCTTCATCGGTAGCTTTATCCTATCCTATGTCGCAAGCTTTGCAGGAAGCTACTTCATTAGATTCTTCCCAGGCATACGAAATAGACAATAGAAAAAAATCCACTTTCACTTATTGAAAGTGGATTTTTTCAACCCACAGAGTTACTCGTCTCATTCACAACCAACAATAAAACAAGATAGAAAGCTAAACGAATAGTTTGCTATCTTGTTTTATTTTCAGGGTATTCTTACTGTATTGTTAATTGATTGTAAAAAATAGTAAATTTTATAGACTTTATGGAAATATAATGATAATATTCAATTGTTTGAAAATGTATTTCCAGGGGGAGTAATCATGAAGAAGATGATCGGTAAAAAGACAATAGCGAGTGCAGTGGTAGCATTAGGACTAATTATTCCACAAGTTGTACCAACACTTACATATGCGGAAGTTATGAACGAAGATATTGTGAATTTGCGAGTTGTTGAAACATCAGATATACACAACAATATTATGAACTATGATTACTATCAAGGGGCTGCTACAAATGCTTATGGCTTAGCAAAAGCCGCAACATTAATCAAACAGGTGCGCGGGGAAGCAGATAATAGCTTGTTGTTTGATAATGGCGATTTAATTCAAGGAAGCCCAATGGGAGATTATGTAGCTAGTAATCAATTAATGAAGGATGGGTACGTTCATCCTGTCTTTAAAGCTATGAATCTATTAGGATACGATGCTGCAACATTAGGTAACCATGAATTTAACTATGGATTGGATTTTATAAATACTGCAATTAAAGGCGCTGAATTTCCTTATGTGAACGCAAATGTTTATGATAAAAAAGGCAAGAACTATTTTACCCCTTTCGAAATTCTAGAGCGTGATGTAAAAGATACAGATGGAGAAACACATAAGATTAAAGTGGGTGTGACTGGATTTGTTCCACAAGGAATAATGAAATGGGATGCCAAACATCTAGATGGTAAGCTTGTAGTAGAAGACATTGTCAAATCTGCTGAAAAAGTAATCCCGCAAATGAAAGAAGCGGGCGCTGATGTTGTAGTTGTTCTTGCCCACTCTGGTATTGCTGAATATGATCCAAAAAGTGGTGAAATGAAAGAATACTATGAAGGAATAGAAAACGCTGCTTATTATTTGAGCGAAATAGAAGGAATTGATGCTATCTTAACAGGGCACCAGCATTTATCTTTCCCAAATGCAGCGAAACCTTCTTTCAAAGATGAGAATGGAATTGATAACACGAAAGGAACCATTAACGGAGTTCCTACAGTAATGCCAGGGTCATGGGGAAATAACATCGGGTTAATTGATTTGAAAATTGAAAAAGCCGGCGGAAAATGGGACGTTACAGATGGAAAAGCGGAGTTAAAACCGATTACTGCTGGCGAGCAAACAGCTGAACCTGACAAGGCTATTGTGGATTCAGTTAAAACCGAACACGATGCAACAATTAAGTATATGGAAAGCCCAGTTGGAGAATTGGTAGGTGATTTGAATACATACTTCGGTTTGGTTCAAGACAACGCCGCGATGGAAATATTAAATCGAGCACAAGCTTGGTATGTTGAAAATGCTTTAAAAGGTACCGAGTATGAAACATTACCGGTCCTTTCTGCAGCAGCTCCATTTAAAGCGGGTTATGGCGGGGTCGATAATTTCACGAATGTGAAATCAGGAACCCTTGTGCTGAAGAATATTGCCGACCTATACCAATTTGATAATAACGTAGTGAATGCTGTTAAAGTAACGGGTACTACTCTTAAAGAATGGTTAGAGTGGTCAGCGGGTCAATATAACACCATTGATCCATCAAAAACAGAAGAGCAAATGATCATTAATAACGATTTCCCTACGTATAACTTTGATGTCATTGATGGTGTAACGTATGAAGTGGATGTAACATCTTTACCGAAATATGACAAAGGGCAAAACCTAATTAATGCGAATGCCAATCGGATTAAAAACCTTAAATACGATGGTAAGCCGGTAACAAATGACATGGAATTCATCGTTGCAACAAATGACTATCGTGCTGCAGGAAGTAAGCTCATGAATCCGGACGGCGTTAATACGGTACTAAAAGCTCCTGATTCAAACCGTCAAGCCATGATGAATTATGTAGTGGAAAATAAAACAATTGATGCGTCAGTAAATAATAACTGGACGTTTACTCCAGTCAATGCAAGTGTTACATTCTTATCAAATTCAAAAGCGGCTGAACTGGCAAAATCAACTGGCAATATTACCTATACAGGCGAAACAGATGAAAAAGGCTTTGGTATTTTCAAACTGGATCTAAGTAAAGCAGCAGAAAAAGTATCATTCAATGATGTTCCAGCAGACCATTGGGCTGGCGAATATATCCATAGTCTCACTGCAAATGGAATCATCAAAGGAAAAACAGCAACAACATTTGACCCAGCTGGTAACATTACCCGTGGACAATTCGCAAGCCTTCTCGTTCGTTCTTTAGGCTTAACAGCTAAAGCGGGGGCACCGTTCAAAGATGTTTCTGGTGAGCTAGCGAAAGAAGTAGCAGCTGCATTTGAAGCTGGAATCACAACAGGTACCACGCCAACAACCTTTGAGCCGAATAAACCAATTTCACGTGCACAAATGGCAACTATGCTAATCCGAGCCTATGAAGTGGAAAATGGAAAAGGAACAAATTCAAAACAAACACAATTCACAGATGTTACAGCTTTAAGCAATGAAACGAAAGCTGCTATTCAAAAAGCATTTGAACTCGAATTAATCCAAGGATATGGAAAAGAGTTCAAGCCTGCTAATACAGCAACACGTGCTCAAGCTGCAAAAGTAATTTATCTATTGAATAAGAAATAAGGTGCCAGGCACCATCCAGAAATTTGGAAATAAAAAAATCAGAAAGCTACTAAATTAGCTTTCTGATTTTTTTTTGAGCGCTGTTGATACATCGCCTGAGGGGCATTATCATCCAGGCTGTTTCTCTTTAAAAAGGCGGAAGCTTGCTGGTAGATCTTGCAGGTTAACGAATGGATAAGGAGAGGAAGTATCATTTTTGTAATGATGGTAACTGCTGTACTCGTAGTCTTCCATTTTATTGACCATTGGCCTCTTTGTGTTGATGGGGTTTCGGTGGATATATTTACTAACTTGAAGAAGATCTTGGGGCACTATTTGACAATAAGCATTTTCGTAGGAATACGGTTAGACATGCTTCATTACGCGGTCCTATTGCGATAAGAGCTACGATTCAATTATTAAAAAAATTAGGTTTCAAAAGTGCTGTCATAACGATTAAAGGCCCGGTCAATGTTGGAGATGATGTACTACAATTAAAACGAATGGGAATTTATCAAAGTACCAGCTTGTCGGAGTTTATAAAAATAGTAGAATCATGACAGGTTGTCCCAAGGGGTCTGCCTTCACACTCTATACACCGTTTATTGTGTCATATACACTTCATATAAACGAAATATAGTGACCCTTTCATTATAGGGCAGCCTTTTTTGTAAAGAGTTTTGATGTCTAGCGCAAAATGCCTTCCCCTCGGATTTACATAGAACGTGTCGGATCTTAATGAAGTTCCTTAATAATCGCTTGTATGTTTGTTCTAAGGGCTAGGGCTGTTGATCTTCATGGTTGGATATTTGTCAAGGAATTATTAATAGCAGCTATATTGGGAGAATACGACGGAATCCCGAATAATGGATGGACTTTGTGTGATACGGAGAATACGTATATGGGTATAAAAAATAGTAAAAGAGAGAGAACTAGACCTAACAGCTGGTATATTTGTGTCGTGATATAATGTTGAATGATACTTTTTTGATTGATTCTTATGTTATAGTCAACGTTTGATTGTACTTTATTAAAAAGGAGAAGGATCCCTTGGTCTTTAGTAATTTAGTTTTTATATTCGTTTTTTTGCCACTTGTACTTTTTTTCTACTATATTATAAATCCAAGATTTAAAAATGTATGCCTACTGTTATTTAGTTTGTTTTTTTATGCATGGGGCGAGCCAAAACTTGTTCTATTAATGATGGTTTCAATTGTTATGAACTATGCATTTGGTTTGTTGATTGAACAAAGAGGATCTAGACTTTCAATCCGTCGCTTTTGGTTAACAACAGGGATTTTGGTGAATTTGACCATTCTTTTTTATTATAAATATATTCATTTTTTAATTGAGAGTATAAATCAGTGGTTCGACTTGTCCCTATCGGTTGGAGATGTGAAGTTACCAATAGGAATTTCTTTTTATACGTTTCAAGCAATATCTTATTTAATTGATGTCTATCGAAAAGAAGTAAAGGCGCAAAGGAGTCTTTTAGATTTAGCTTTATACATAGCTTTGTTCCCACAACTCGTTGCGGGTCCGATTGTACGGTATAATTTAATCGCGATAGAGCTTAAACGACGAACAGTTGATTCCAATGCATTAGTAGAAGGAATTAAAATATTCATTATTGGCTTAGCGAAAAAAGTATTGATTGCTAATCAATTAGCAACTGTTGCGGATGATGTCTTTACTAAGGATATTGCTGGATCAAGTGTTACTCTTTTGTGGATTGGCATTATCGCTTATTCGCTACAAATCTACTTTGATTTTTCGGGATATTCACAAATGGCTATTGGGCTAGGGAGAATGTTTGGCTTTCATTTCCCGCCAAACTTTAATTATCCTTACATATCCACCTCAATTTCTGAGTTTTGGAGAAGGTGGCATATAACATTAGGAAGTTGGTTTAGAGATTACGTGTATATTCCTTTAGGTGGTAACCGTGTTTCCTCTTGGCGTGTGTATGTGAATTTGTTTATAGTTTGGATGCTAACAGGCTTGTGGCACGGTGCAAGTTGGACATTTATCGTGTGGGGAGTTTATTACGGTGTCATCATTATGCTGGAGAAAGCTTTTTTAATGAAATGGCTGTCTAGTTGGTGGAGACCCATTCGTCATCTATATGTCATTTTAATTTTTCTGATTGGGTGGGTATTTTTTCGAGCGGACTCCTTTTCGTACTCCTTTGAATATGTACAAACGATGTTTGGCCTAGGAGAATCACCATGGTGGAGTTTAGAAGGTAAACGAATGCTACATGATTACTGGCTCGTATTGGTTACAGGACTTGTATTTTCAATGCCGGTCGTAAAATGGATCAGTATGCTCCTTCCAGCTAATTCAACTAAATGGTATTCAGTTGTTGCACATGTACTGTCTCCAATCACCTACATTACAATTTTTCTTATTTCTGTCATGATGCTTGTTAATTCTACATATAATCCATTTATTTATTTTAGATTTTAGAAGGGAGGGAACCAGGTGAATAAAATAAATAAGGTGATAATGATTGGCGGCTTTTTTGTCATTATTTTTGGATTTTTAATCATGAGCATCCTTACCCCTGATCGTACAATTTCAGTGATAGAAAATCGTACGCTGGCTAAATTCCCTGAGATAAGTAGACATACGATCTTGTCAGGTGAGTTTTTTAAGGAATTTGAGACGTATTTTACTGATCAGTTCTACGGCCGGGATCAGTTTGTTCATGCATATACGAATACTGAATTGAAGCAACAAAAAATAAAAGTGAATAATGTTGTGGTAGGGGAAAATGGATGGTTATTTACACCGCCCGCAGAAGAATTCCGTATGAGTAAAATTGATCGTACTGTTAAATATTTAGAAAAATTCATGGAACAGATCCCTCCTCAAACAGAGGTGTTTATGTCACTTGTTCCTCATAAATCAAATATATTACTGCACTTAATTCCGCCTTACTTTGATCATATTTATGGGTATGATAATACAAAATATTTTATTCAAAATCGACCAAAATCCATTCACGTCATTGATATGCAAAAACAATTTCTTGAAAGTTTTTCGAACGATCAATTAAGTGAGTTTTATTTTAAAACAGATCATCACTGGAATATCGAAGGGGCATTTGAAGCTTACAAACGAACCATCCAATCGATGGCTGAGGAATCACCAGTGTTTGATGAGCGGCCGTTGGAAGAAGCCTCTTTAACAAAATCCTGTTTACGTGGAAAAGATTACTTAGGTAGCTTAAATCAGCAACTGTATCAACTTGTTTCGGCAAAAGGAGAGAACCTCTGTTATTACGTGCCACCGATGGAGCAGATTACGGTTGCTGCAAAAGATAGATTAGGAAATGCGAGCAAAGAATTATCACACATTTACGGTACAGGATTAAATCAGAAGGTTATTCGTTATACGAATTTGTTTACATCGGACTATCCAATCATTGAATTTGAAAATAAGAAAGTGAACAATAATTTACATCTTCTTGTATTAAAGGATTCTTATGCGAACCCTATCCAACCTTTTTTAGCTCAACATTTTCGTAAAACAACAATTATAGATCTGCGTTATTTCAAAGAAGAAAGCGTGTTGGCCTTTACTGAAAGGGAAAAGGTCGATATGCTGCTTATGTTCTACAATAACTCCAATTTATTTGGAGAAATTTATGAAAGTGGTCTAGGTGTTGAAATTGAATAGATATAGATGTAGCCGCTAGTTATTGAAACTAGCGGTTACAAAGATTATACGGATAGTGTTCGCTCACTTTTTTTCAATTTATCTGAGGCAGAAGATCGTACTGTATTTATTTTTCCAACGAAAAAATGTCCGAGTGGCAATTTATGAATCACATAGGCCAAAAAGATTGAACCTGCCACTCCTGTAGAGAAAACTAAGATTGTGTACAGTCCAATATGAATAGTATCGGGCAGAAATAAATTCAAGAGATATTGCACCATTGGGTGAAGAAGATATATAGCAAATGAATACTTACTGAGAAATAGAACGGGTTTAGGTAAATGTTTTATTTTCTGACAAGTGTAAAAAAGGGATAAAAATACAGCGACTGTATAGAATAACATATCAAAACGCTTAGATGATACCCATGTTAATGTGCCAGAAAAATATAAATATAGAACATAACTTGCGGAGCCGAACAAGAATGCTCCTACCCAATATTTATATTTATTTAATAGAATTCTAAATCCCTGTATATATCTCCCACAGTAATAGGCTAAAGAAAAATAAAACAGCCATCCTAAAAAGGGTAATCTTGAGTTGTCGTACCAAAAGTGATTAATGCCCTCTAGTGGTGGCACAAATGTAAAGAAGTAAAGGTACCCTGCATTGATAATGAAAGTAACAGATAAAACAATGGATGCAGGGGTTCTTTGTAAAAATTTCACGAAAATATAATGAAGTATATAAAACTGGAAAATGATCAGAATGAAATATCCATGCCAGCTTGCAAGAAAAATGTGTTTATAGGTAAGTTTTAAGATACCAAGTATTGACGGTCCTGAGATTACTTTATCAACTAGTGCATATATAATTGACAATGAAAGATAGGGAATCAATATGAACATAAAGCGTTTTTTAAAGAACCCCTTAGGAATCTGGTTAGAGTATGAATAAGCTAATAAAAATTCAGAAATTAAAATAAAGATAGGTGTTGCGAAAAGAAGCAACATTTGAATAGTTCTATAGAAAGTAATTGTCTTTTCAGGAAGTTCGAAGTTTCCCGTAACCATCGTAATGGCGTGAATCATAACCACACTGAGACAAGCAATTACACGAATATAATATATTTCTTCCACAACAGGTTTACTCACTTTTTTGAAATCCCTCCTTGGTCATTCACTCTCTTATTAGAATACCCTTAAATATACTTCGATTTAAAGAAATAAGGTGTCAGGCACCATCCAATAAACTGGAAATTCTAATATGCTATTCTTCTATTTGTTAATAATTCCTTTAAAAAGTAGGTATTTTAATAGAGCTTTCGGCGATCTATAGCAGTATATTCCTCTTTTATCCGATGTTAGTATGTCTATTCGTTTTTTTGGTTTTTACTTAGAAAATGAGATTATATTAGAAGAATAAATAGGTATAAAGTAATGTGTAGTGTCATTTTTAGTATAAGTTTTGAAAGAACACTTTTAAAGCTGGTAATTTGTAGTAAAATGTAGATATAAGAGGAAAAAATATAGTGAATTAGATACTAACATTGATTGAAAGGAATAAAAATGAATAGGAAAATTATCTTAGTGGTACAGGGAATAATCTTTGTGTGGTGTTTTATGTTTATTAATCCGCACTACACATATGCGGCTACTGAATTTGTAGAAGTGCAAAAAGATCAAACTCCTGTATACGATTCAAGAAAAGGAAACCTTGAGATTGTAGGTTATTTAACGAAGGGCCAACAATTCAAGGTGAAAAAGGACTATGGGGCAAATTGGTGGCAAATTGATTTTGGCGGGTACGATGCTTATATAGTAAAGGGAAACGTATTCCCCATTGCTTCTGCTAACTATATAAATGGGAATAAGAAATATACAAATTCGTCGACAAAAATTACTATGAGGGTAGACGTTCCTGTATATGACAATACAACTGGAAAGCTAGTACAATTTGCAGTGATTAAAGAGGGACAGAATTACCCAGTTATTTCAATAAGCGGAAATTGGTATTTAGTAGATATAGATGGCCGTTTGGGTTATATTCACAATGCTCAGGCGAATCTAGTGAAATCTGATACAAAGAATCCTGTACCCAACAGCCCCGCGGCAACAACAAAAATCTATATTAAAGCGAATAAAGATACCCCTTTATATGATAATCGAAGAGGATATTTAGATGAAATTGGGAAATTGGTTAAAGGACAGCAACTGGAGATAGTAAAGCAGGAAGGAGCTAATTGGTGGAAGGTAAAATGGGCGAATTCTTATGCTTATTTATCGAAAGCTAGTGTTGAGCAAGTCAAGACTATCAATTATAAAAATAGTAGTTCAGCTTATAAATCGACCAATAAGAATTTTGTACCATTATATGACAATATTCCGGTGTATGATAATACGAGTGGATCCTTAGTTCCATTTGCTACGTTGAAAGAAAACCACCGGTATCCTTATATCATGAAAAGTGGCAATTGGTTCATGCTTGATATTGGCGGGCGTTATGGATATGTTCACAGTTCGAGTGTAAAAGTAGATAAGGGCATTTCTATTCTCATGTATCATCACATTCTTGACGAAAAGGATCTTGGTGTATACAAAGGGGTCAGCACAACAATTACAAGCGAGCAATTTTCAAAAGAAATGGAATACCTTCACAAACAAAGTTTTGAAACGGTATCAATGGATGACTTAGAGAAATATGTAAAAGGGAAAATCAACCTTCCTGCTAAAGCAACAGTAATTACCTTTGATGATGGTCTAGTTTCTGTTCGGGAAAATGCATATCCTATATTAAGACAATATGGGATGAAGGCAACAGAATATGTGATCACAAGCCGGAATAACCACCCTACCGAACTGTTTAACCCTAAAAAGTTACAATTTTTTTCAAATGAAGATATAAAAAATATGGGGGATGTATTTGTCTATCAAGCCCACACACATAATCTTCATAATCTAGATATCCATAATAAATCTGATGTGATAACAAAGCCTTTGGCTGTTGTGGAAGCTGATATTCGTTTAAACAAATCCATTTTACATGCAAATTCATTTGCATATCCGTTTGGTCATTATAACGATAGCACGATTATGTTATTGAAGAAATTAGGTTTCAATAGTGCTGTTACAACGATTAGAGGGCCGGTCAATGTTGGAGATGACGTACTTCAATTAAAACGATATGGAATATATCAAAGTACCAGCTTGTCGGAGTTTATAGAAATAGTAGAATCATAAGATACTAGGGAGTTTAGCGTACTATACGAAATTTATTATGTGGATAAATTCATTTGTTTGTCCGCATCCAGCCCAAGTAGCCTAAGCCCTTGAGGTCAAAGGCCTGTTTAGTTGCAGCACTTTCACATTTCAGACGAGCAAGGGGAATTTCACCGCGTAGAGCACAAGGGCGCATCTCGTCACGATTCTTTACCGGCGTCATTGAACAAAATCACCCTCGAAATAGATATTCGCTACAAAGGGGTCGAGGACTCTGGTTTATTAACAGCGGCTATAGCGGTAGAATAAAACGAACCCCGAATATTGGACTTTGTCCAATATTCGGGGTTTTGTCATTTAATATACTCTATTCATTATTCATTAATCTTTTTTGATAATAAAGAAAGTACCTTTGCTGCTTGGGCACGGGTAGATGCGTCTTTTGGGGCAAACGTATTATTCGCTTTTCCTTGCATAATTCCAAGCTGATTCACTTTTTGTACATTTTCTTTAGCAAACTCACTAATGAATTCGGAATCTTGGTATACCTTTTCCTTTGCTACTTCAATACTGGTGCTCATTTTATATTCATAAGCACGTATGAGCATGGCAGCCATGTGTTCTCTTGTAACTATTTCGTTAGGAGCGAAATCTCCATTTTCTTTTCCTGTGATGATTTTTGCTTCAAATAGTGCTTGGATTTCTTTTTCAGCCCAATCTGGAGCATCTTTGAATTCTTTATCTTTAGAAGTAGTTTGTAATGCTAGAGTGCGAGAAAGCATAACAGCAAATTGAGCCCTTGTTGTATTTTTTTGAGGAGCAAAGCTTGTTTCTGATACTCCATTAATAATATCTTGTTGATAGAGGTCGTTAATGTATTCATAAGCCCAATGAGTTTTGTCTGCATCTAAAAATTTATAAGGCTTCATGACATCTTTTCCGCCAAACTCATAAACGGCTACTGTGCCTGATACTTCGTGTGTGGCTGCAAGTAATGGATTTCCAGTTGGGCTTGTTTCGGCTGGAATGAATCTCAATCCTTCAGGAGATACATCACCTTTGACATCCTCACTGAAATCGCGACTTGAAATGAGTGTAGTGAATTCAGGCTTTTTGGGATTGGTTAAGTCGTACACCATGATTCCGCTAACGCGTTCAAGAGCAATAAATGCATACGTGACGTTATCAATTACACCCGTTACAACCGTTTCTGGTTCTGGCCCTTTTGCTGAACTTCGTTTATCATAGGCGATTTCCCCGTTATCGGTATTAAAAAACTCTGGCATTGCTTCAGATGTTATTTGCTCAAGATCATGCCCGCTGTCATAAACGAGTTCCAGGGTTTCAGCGTCAAAAATGGAGAAGCTGCGACCTCCGTAGGAATATAGGGCTTCATATTTTCCATCTTTTAAACCGTTTTCTAATGTAATTTTTGTTTTGGCTAGTTCATTGAGAAGACCGTCAGCAACTAATTGATCAAGCTCCTCTTGGGTATAGCCCCCATAAAGGTCTGCATTTAATTTAATTTTATCCTTTATGTCTCCAATGCTCGCTTCTTCAGAATAGGCTTCATAATCACGAGCATCTCCCTCATTTGGTGTTACAATATAGGCTTTTCCACCTATAGAAAAAGTATCAATTGCATCGGGCATATAAAATCCAAGAAGCGGAAGGTTTTCTAATTCTGTTTTATTATTTCTTTTTCCGTCTAATTGGTTACCTGGAACTGAATGATCTTTGATTCCAAGCCCTTTTACATGCATAATCGTGTTGGTTTCAAGATTTAGAGTAGCGATTGCATTGTTTTCTTGAAGAGAAACGTAAGCCCGCTTACTGTCTGGTGTAATCGTTATATATTCTGGTTCAAGCTGCTGTGTGACTGTACCTTTTGAACTTAATCGCACTTGATCATCGATTTCGACATCATTAAAAGACAATGTGTTTGCAGTCAACTTTTCAAGGCCAGCTGTTAGATCAATAATCGAAATCGTTCCTTCAGGATCCACAGAATAATCATCACTTGGTTCACCTTCATTTGCAGATAAAAGCTTCGTTCCATCTGGGGTGAAAGCTACCATATCTGGTAAAGAGCCTACCAAGACTTTTGTAATATATGTACCATCCTTTGTTAACAGCACGATATAGCCTGGATCCGTTTTAGGATCACTTACAACAGATAAGGCTACTAAATTATCTGTTGGGTGAACAGCTACACTCGTAATATCTTTTACATTTTTAATTCCAAAATCCTTTAATAAGATCCGATTTATTGATTTTACATTCGTGAATTTTCCGGATTTTAACGCTTCAAATGATAGAATATCCATTCCAGACTCTACTCCATTTGTTACAAAGGCCCGATTCAACTTCTCATCATAAGCTAAAATTTCCGTACCGCCCTCACCAGAAAGGCTATCGTATTGTGCAATTTGCGTAACTGGTAGATTATCTCCTTTATATTGGAAAAAAGGTGGCTGTTCAGCTAACACGTTATATGGTTGTCCAGCTGAAAATAGAATTCCAGCTGCCGCAATACCCGTGACCAACGCTTTCTTTACATTCACTGCAATACCTCCGAAGGTTTTTTTTTGATTCTAGTAAATTTTAACTATAATTTGTTAATGCAGTGTTAAGAATTTTTAAATTTTTATTAGAAGGTTTATTTGGGGATGTGCAGTTAAAGAAATGATAAGGAATTTATCGAATGCTATCTAAATAGAAGAGTTTCTAACGGGACAATATAATTTTAGTGATTGGTTTAAGTATCCAAAAATATTAAATAGATCCAATGGTACCAAAAAAGTCAAATTAAATAACATATATACCCTTTTTGGTAGTATAATAGTCATGATGAAAATAATAGTGACTAGGAGGAAGAAGATGTTTAAGAAAGTAGTATTTTTCTTCGTTTTAATGAATGCAGTGATTGGAGGAGGACATATCCTTGCTGCGTCCAATTATGAAGTTGAACCAAATAATACAATTCAGCAAGCGACACCCATTACGGTAAATCAGGAATACTTTGGTACTCTATCCGAGTATAATGATAATGATTATTACAGCTTTACTGTTAATAAGCCAGGTAATTTAACAATTAGTATGCCAAACACGACTAATTCATCTTGGGAAATTAGTGTATACGATAGCAAAGGAAACGAGTTAAATAACTTTAATACAACATATGGTTCATTTGCTACAGGTAAAACAAATGACCAGGTAGGTTTATCAGCTGGAACATACTATATCAAGATAAACAATTATACAAGCGCAACTAATGTATCCTATTCATTTATTGCTGGCTTTGTTGCTAGTAACTTGTATGAGCAGGAACCCAATAACGATGTAACGACAGCTACTTTAGCAAATGTAAATAATACATATAAAGGGTCGCTGCAGTTTTATAATGATTCAGATTACTATAAAGTCATACTAAGTAAACCAGGAAATCTTTTTATGAGCATGCCGAACTCTGTTACTTCATCTTGGGAAAATACAATTTATGATAGCGCAGGGAAGGAATTAAATAGCTTTTCAACAAATTACGGATCGTTTGCTACAGGTAATACAATCGATCAAATTGGCTTACCTGCTGGAACATATTATATCAAGATAAATAGTTATAGTTCAGCAAGGAAGGTGCCTTATTCACTGGATATTCGATACGATCAAAGTAGTTTTTTTGAACAAGAAAAAAATAACTCCTTTCTAGAAGCAGATCTAATTCAATACAACTATAAGTATCAAGGTGTTATAGGTTCTTATAGTGATTCTGATTATTATCAATTCAAAGTAAGTAAACTTGGAAACTATTCTTTAAGCATGCCGAATTCGAAAGATGCTTCTTGGTATGCTGAAGTTTATACCGATAAAGGAGATAGACTATATAGCTTCCGCACGGATTACGGTTCATTCGCAACAGGAAATACTACTGAGACGATGGGATTCAAAGCTGGCACTTACTACCTGAAAATCTCAGACTATACATCAGCAAGGAAGAAGCCATATAGTTTCGTACTATCCTCCAGAAAGTTCCAAGATGTAAATGTTGATTTCTGGGGTTATAACGAGATTACTTTCCTTTACAATAAAAGTATAATTAGTGGATATAACAATAACACATTTAAACCTAATAATAATGTAACAAGAGCGCAAGCAGCAATCATGATTAGCAGAGCATTGAACTTGAATGTGAATAATATTTCTAATCCTGGTTATAAAGATGTCCCTACTTCATTTCATGCTTACAAGGAAATTGCAGCTGTAACGAATGCGGGTATTTTCCCTAAATCAACGAATTTCAATCCAAATAGCGCCTTAAACCGAGGCGATATGGCAATGGCTTTAGTGCGTGCTTATAACTTAACGGGTACTTACAATGGAAAAATTACTGATGTAAGCAATCCGACTACATTGAAGTATGTTCAAGCTTTGGCAGCAAATAATATTACTAATATTTATAGCGATAACACATTCAAACCAAATAATTCTGTAACAAGAGCACAGTTTTCTGCATTTTTCACACGGATCTTAAGTGAGGAGTTTAGGAAGTAATTAAATACTATGAAAAGAGTCATGGCTTGCTGGTTACGCATCCATGACTTTTTTTAGTTGCATGATTAGTACAATGAAGACTACTAGATTAAGAGAAATTCTTTAAATTAATGGAGATAAATAAAGAATTGCACCAAACTCTGAAAAGTCTCACCAACCTCAGACTTCCCTCCTGTATTGAATTAATATTTATGATGTAATATGGTCATATTTCCTCAATTTAACAAAAATTAATACTCTGTTTACATAGTGATGATATATTTTTCCTGGGGAAATAAATATAAAGTGACCCTACTGATGGGGAGGCCACATTCAACGCGAATAGAAAGCCATTACGAGTATACCGATGTCATACTTACAGATTTAGATGTTGTGGTCGAAAGAGTCATAGTTGGGAAGGAGGGAGTATGTAAAATCCAAAAGCATAATTGATGCAGAAGATGTATTCTTTCGGTATGGAAAAAATAATAAGCTGGAGCGGATAAAATGAAACAACGGATGGGCTTAAAAAGACTATTTAATCTTACATTAGTTTTCGCTTTAATCATAAGTATGTTTATTCCAACAACTGGGTTTAAGGCAGAAGCTGCTGAATCGATTACAGTGGCAGAAGCGATTGCCAATAATACAGGAACGGAAACGGTTCAAGGTTATATTGTTGGATATACGATGGGAAGTAAATCAATTACGAGTGATCCTAGTAAATTTAGAGATGATTACAATTTTGTTATAGCAGACAGTATTGATGAAACAAGCATCGATAAAGTCATTTCAGTTCAGCTTCCAGCAGCGTATCGTGCTGCATTCGGCTTGCACTCAAACCCTAGTAAACTGGGGGAAAAGGTGAAAATTACAGGAACTTTGGCTACATACAACAGTTTGCCAGGGTTAAAGTCTCCAACTGCTATGGAATTTGTTGAGGGAAATGAAGAAAATCCATCTCAAGTTACTGCTGTAGAAGCTAGTATATCTTCTGGGGATGTAGCGGCTGGGACGAAGGTTAGCTTATCCACAGCAACAATAGGCGCAAGTATTTTTTACACAACCGATGGCCAAGAACCAACTACAAACAGCAAACTGTACAATGAACCCATTGTTGTAACGAAAGATGTAACCATTAAAGCCTTTGCTAGTAAAAATGAGGTACAGAGTCCTGTATCTACTTTTACTTATACGATTCAAAAAGGTCAAACGCGAATTCATGACATTCAAGGTGCAGAACACGATTCACCTTATAAAGATCAAAATGTAACAGATATTGAAGGGATTATTACTTATGTTGTAGATGCTAATAATTTCTACATGCAAGACCAACAGCCTGATAACAATGACCGAACATCTGAAGGGATATTAATCTATAAAAAGGCACATCAGCTAAAAGTAGGTGATATGGTTAAAGTTAGTGGTCAAGTAAAGGAATTTGTTCTTGCAGGATATGCGGATAAAGCAACAACAGATTTATCCGTTACAGAAATTAACGCAGCTTCCATTACGACTATGGCAAGTGGACAAGCTTTACCGAAGCCAGTCGTGATTGGAAAAGATCGAATCTTGCCGATAGAAAAAATTGATAGCGACGGACTGTCCGTTTTTAATCCAGAAGTGGATGGAATCGATTTTTACGAAAGTTTAGAAGGAATGCTCGTAGAAATTGAAAACCCAAAAATTGCAGCACCTCAACAATATGGTGAACTTGTCGTTATCCCAGGCAATCTGCCAACAAACACGACAGCTGGTGGATTAAAGTATACAGAAACGGACGCGAACCCTGAAAGAATGCATCTTTTAATCAATGATAAAGACTATGTTGTCAAAACAGGTGATTCTTTCAATGGATCGGTTACCGGTGTAGTTAGCTATAGCTTTAGCAACTATAAAATTTTAACGAACAAAGATCAGTTACCAGCTCTAGTGGACGGAAAAACGGCACGTGAAGTGACTTCATTGAAAAAGGACCATAAGAAACTATCCATTGCTTCATATAATGTCGAGAATTTTTCAACAAAAACGCCTGATTCAAAAGTGCAAAAAATAGCAGAATCGATTATTACGAATCTGAAAGAGCCTGATGTTATCGGATTAACTGAAATGCAAGATAATGATGGTGATATAGATAGCGGGATTACGAATGCGACTGAAAGTGCAAAGGTTTTAACCGACAAAATTAAAGCACTTGGCGGGCCAAAGTATCAATATATTGATGTGGCGCCTGTTGATAAAAAAGATGGTGGCGCACCAGGTGGAAACATCCGTGTCGGCTTCTTATATAATCCAGATCGCGTAAAACTAACGTCAGAAAAGTCAGGCAGTGCAACTGAATCTGTATCGTATAAAAAAGGCAAACTTACATTAAATCCAGGCAGAATTGATTCTACTAATGAAGCTTTCCAATCAAGCAGAAAACCATTAGCAGCCCAATTTAAATTCCAAGGGCGAGAAGTTATCGTTGTCGCAAACCATTTTAACTCTAAAGGTGGCGACCAACCTTTATTTGGTAAAAACCAACCACCAGTCCTATCAAGTGAAGTACAAAGAATGAAAATTGCAGCGATCGTCAATAATTTTGTAAAAGACATCAAAGCCCAAGATTCAAAAGCAAATGTTGTTTTACTTGGCGACTTCAATGATTTTGAATTCTCGGCACCACTTAACACGTTAAAAGGTGACGAGTTAACAAATATGATTGAAAAGGTACCGTTCAAGAATCGTTATTCTTACACATATCAAGGCAACTCACAAGTACTTGATCATATCCTTGTCTCCAATAATATGGCAGCTTATACAGAAGTCGATATTGTTCACATTAACTCATCCTTTATGGAACAGCATGGACGAGCAAGTGACCACGACCCAGTATTAATCCAAACAGACTTAAAAGGGAAAGAGCCTGTACAAAAGATTTACAATATTGTTGGTTCTAAAACGAAGAAACTAGTAGTCGACGCAGAAGACTCCCTAGTTCATGTAGAAGCTGATGCAATTGTTAAAGATGGAATTCAGCTTAAGAATTCAGCTACTTTACAAGGGGCGGGATTAAAGAATGCTACTGTAACGATTAGCTCAAAGGTAAACGATATCTTTGTTGATTTTAGTGGAGCGGAAGTAAAAGAAGTAATCATTGAAAATAGCAAAGTAAAAGAAATAATAGGTGCTCAAAACGTTCAGAAATGGACATTAAAAGAGGGCGTTGATGCAAATAGCATTAAGTTTTACAATTCAAAAGGGGAGGAAATTCCTTCTCCTTTCGCTCCTAAAGTAAATCAGGCGCCAATTGTCTCAAAAAACTTCGAAAATGTTGAAGTTCAAGTAGGTTCAAAGGTTACCATTGATTTAAGTGAGCATTTTATGGATCCTGATGGAGATCCTCTAACTTTTTCAACTAGCATTGGTACGGTTGATGGGTCCATCTTAACGCTTCCGACAAATGAAGCTGGAACGTATCTTGTTGCAGTTAAAGCAACGGATCATCAAGCGGAAATGACGACTAGGTTTTCTCTGACAGTATCTAGTGTACAGACAATTGAACCATATTATCAAAATGCAGCAGGCAAAACCGGTTCAGAATTAAAAACGACTTTACACCATATTATTAAGGGTCATACGCAATTATCTTATACTCAAGTATGGGATGCTTTAAAAGACACAGACCAGGATCCGAATAATCCAAACAACGTAATACTGCTATATTCAGGAAAGTCGATTTCAAAAAATGCAAATGGTGGCAATGTGGGACAATGGAATCGGGAGCATGTTTGGGCCAAATCACATGGTAACTTTGGAACAAGTAAAGGACCAGGGACAGACGTGCATCACCTTCGTCCGACAGATGTGCAAGTAAATAGCGCGAGAGGCCATCTTGATTTCGACAATGGTGGAGCTAAATATTCAGGATGCGCTTGCTATTACGACTCAGACTCATGGGAACCACCAACCAACGTAAAAGGTGACATTGCACGTATGCTATTTTACATGGCTGTTCGTTATGAAGGGAATGGAGAGCTTGATTTAGAGCTATCAGATACAGTCAATACTTATCCAAAGCCTTTGCACGGCAAGCTTTCTACACTACTGGAATGGAATGAACTTGATCCAGTCGATGACTTCGAGAAGCATCGAAACGACGTAATTTATGAAAAATGGCAACACAACCGTAATCCATTCGTCGACCACCCAGAATGGGCGGAAGAAATTTGGGGTAGTGCTCAATCTAATCTAGAAAAAGCAAGCTGACTCTGCAGATTTCCTGCAGAGGTTTTTAATGTTTGATCTGAAGTAGTCGATAATTAATCCACCCCCCTGTACCGAACTATTCCTCTTCAAACGATAGGTCATATACCCGCCCTTTAGTTGTTCCGTAATGAGAGAGATTCATAGAACCGAGTAGTTTGGAAGCGATGGATGTGGATGGGAGACTAAGGAATTCACGAAGAATGCCTCTATATTACTTTCACGACCTCAAAACATCTATGAACAAAAAAGAGCAATTGAGAAGCCACTTCACAAAGTTTGTTGAAAGTTTTATAGAGATAATAGTTGTAGTTGGACGAATCTCTTCCTTTTCATTATTGATGCTCTATATCTTATTAAGGAATTAGGGCTATTTCTATTTGAAAAAAGTGACCCTTAGAGTCCTATAGATATAATGTGAAGAGGGGCATCTGCTAGTCACAATGTCTTGAAAAGTGCCTTCTTTCTGGGAATCGTCTAGTAAGTTGTGGATTTATAGTTTTTTTATTACAATAATAACCAATAAATAGGAGCGAAATTGCATAATAATCCTTCTTTTGTGGATAAATTCTCATTCCATACCATGTTTATCCTCTATTAATAAAAATAACATACGTGTTAGTATAAATTTTGTCAGTAAAGGTAAATAAGGTTCACTATATCCATACTTTTACTACCATATTACTATCTTGGTATTTATATATAGGGGGAACTACATAATGAGTAAGAATTCAAATATGCGTAAATTTTTAACAAGTGCAGCAACTGTTGCATTGGTAGCATCTGCTGTTGCACCAGTGGCAAGTGCATCAAGTACATTCCCGGATGTAGATGCAAACGACACTCATGCATCTAATATTGAAAAGGCAGTAAAACTTGGATTAATCAAAGGAAAAGACGGCATGTTTATGCCTTACAATGATATCACTCGTGGTCAAGTAGCAATCATCATTGCTCGTTACCTTGGAGATGTTGATACGACTGGAACTAAACAATTCACAGACGTATCTGCTAAAGAAAATGCTGAGCTTGCTGAATCGGCTCTAGTTGTTCGTGCTGCTGGTGTATTCAATGGTTCAAACGGCGCTTTCAATCCATACAAAAGCATTACTCGTCAAGAAATGGCGTCTGTGCTAGTTCGTTTATTCGGATTAGAAGATCTTGCTGACAAAACTTCAGCTGTGACAGATAACGCTACAGCTTGGGAAGTTCACCGTGAAAACATTAACATTCTTTCTGAAAATGGAATTACAAACGTAGCTCAATTTAACCCATTAAACAATATTAATCGTGCTCAATTTGCTTCATTCATGATCCGTGCAATTGAAAATGCTGAGACTATTTCTTCAGGTGTTGCTGGATTCGTTTTTGACGCAGGTGTTCCTGTAGTGGGTGCGAAAGTAACTGTGGGAGGAAAAACAGCTATCACGAACGCGAAGGGTTACTATAAACTACTAAACGTTCAACCTGGTACACAAAAAGTTACGATCCAAGCAAAAGGATTTGAAACAGTTACAGTATCAGACGTTAAAGTTTTAGAAGAACAAGTATCTACTCTTAACAAAGATATCGTAGATGCAAAAATTGATACTTCTAAAATTGAAGTTTCTGGTATGGTCATTGATAGTGAAACAGGAGCTGCAGTTGATAAAGCTTCAGTAACTCTTGAAAAATATAATGATAAAACAGGTACTTGGGAAGCAGTAGCAGCAGCTTCAACGAAGTTGGGAGCTTACAGTATTGGACAAAGTGATGCTGACCCAGACTTAATCCTAGGTACAGAATACCGCCAAACTGTAAGTAAAGTTGGATTTAAAGATTTTGTTCAAACTATTACTTTAGATGATCAAAAAGTAGTCAATTCATTAAAAGGAATCAAACTTGATGCAATTGCAGCGATGGATATTGCTGGGACTGTTACGGATGCATCTGGAGCTAAAATGAAGAATGCAAATGTTTCCATTTATGATGTGAATGGAGTTAAAGTTGGTTCAGATAAAACAGATGCAAATGGGCTTTACAGTGTAGCTGGTGTTAAATTAGTAGGTGGTACGTATAATATAGTAGTTGACCATGCTTCTTCTGCTGTTTCTTATACAGAGTTTAATGTAGTAGAAGGAACAAATGCTACTCATAATGTAAAACTTGAAAAAGGAAACACAATTGCAGCAACTATCGGTACTGAATCATTAAGTGATGTATTTGGAGCAAATACAACTGATGCTGATACAGCAGAATACACATTAGAATTATTAAGTGGAAAAACAGTAATTGCAACAAAAACAGTTGCTGGAGTAGAAGGAAACAATGATGCAGCATTAGCTTTCTCATTTGATCGAATTGCACCTGGCTCTTATACGGTAAAACTTTCTGGAGATTATGTAGTGGCGAAGGAGTTTGCTATTACCGTTGATGGTAATGAAACGTTTGAAGGAAGAGCTATGCCTGCAGGAGCATTAAACGGGGTAGTGAACGATGGTACAACAGGAATTAAAGGTTCTGAGGTAAAATTAGTGAACGCTTCTGGCAACATTGTTGCTACTGTAACAACTGATGCAGATGGAGAGTACTCATTTACTGGAATCCCAGCAGGTGATTATACTGTAAGTGCTTCAGCAGATACTTTCATTGAGAATTCTTTAGCTTCTAAAGTAGCGATTTCTAAAAATCAAAACACAGATACTACTCTATCATTGGAAAAGGTTGTAACAACTGGTAACGTTTCAGGATTTGCTCGTTTAAGTGGGTCTCTTTCTGCGGCAAAAAATGCAACAGTTACTTATTACGACCAAGACGGTGAAGAAGTTGCGAACGCTACAGTTACTGCTACAGGATCTTATAGCTTATCAGGTCTAAAAGCTGGAACGTACGATGTAGTTGTACGTGGATCTGGAATTGAAACATTGAAAACGACTCAAACGATTGAAGCAGGGAAAAACTTAACGAAAGCCAACTATAACCTAACTTCAGGTGGAAATGCTACTCTAAAAATTAGTGTAGTAGATGGTAAAGGACAACCCGTGAATGTTGCAAGTAAAGGATTTGATTTAACTGACGCTTATGTGGATCCGACATCTCCAGAATACGGTGTTTGGGAAGAAGCTTCAAGTACAACAGATTCGGTAACAATCAAAAACCTATCTGCCGGAACATATAATCTTGCAGTAGACGTTGCTTCTGATAAGTTTGTTGATGTAAAAACGACTGCAACTCTAGCAACAGGTGAAGCTGGTAAGCTTGTCATCGTAGTAGATGAAGTAGCTGCACAAAGTAAAGTTAATTTCCGTGTAGTGGATAAATCAAATGCAAACGTTGATGGTGCTTATGTAGTTGTATTCAACGAAGACGGTTCAATGAAAGATGTATTCACAACAACTAATGGAACTGCAGAATTAGCATTAGTGGATGGTAAATATACACTAGCTGTTTATCACAATGGCAATGTAGTTGCTGCACGTGAACTAACAGTTGCAGGAAAAGATCTTACAGTTCCTGTCATTCAATTGTCTCCACTTCAATAATGTGATGTGCACATTGTGACATCTAGAAAATGAAGGAGAGGTAGAGGGCCATTCATATGGTTATCTACCTCTCTTTTTTCATATAGTTTATGGGGAATCACATCCTTATAAAAAACAAAGGTAATTTAATATTTATCTAGAATCAGGGTCATCCTCTTTGGTGATGTCCATCCTAATAGTAGATTCAAGATAGGGTTTAAGTGGAATTATAGTTGAAATAAATATATTTAATATTATGAAAATTCTTAATTTACAAGTGGTTGATTTACATATAAAATGAAGACCTAGGTTTACATATACGAGAATACAAGATGAAAAGGAGAGTGGGAGTAAATTGATGAAAAGTTTAAAAAAGTGTACATGGAGTTTGGTATTGGTTTTTGTTTTACTATTGGGATTGGTCACCCCATCTGTATCAGCAATTGGTGTTGAACCAATCCGTTATTTATCATTAGGGGATTCGTTAGCGGCAGGTGTGACGCCTGAGAATGGGATCAGTATTGGATATTCCGATATAGCTGCTGAATACTTTAAGATGAAAAATATGTTAGGTTCGTATTCAAAAGGGTTTGCTGTTCCTGGTGACAGAACGCAGGATGTATTGGATGATTTAGCAACCAAATCTGATTTAAGAGAAGCTATTAAACAATCCAATATTATTACGATTTCTGCTGGTGCTAATGACTTATTGAAAATTGCAAAGATAGACCCAGAGAAAAATATCCTCATCATGGATCCAACTGCTGTAAAGTCTACTCTTGAAACCCTTGCTAAGAACTACACAATGATTCTACAAACGATCAAACAACTTAATCCAAATGCATCTGTTTATGTCATGGGTTATTATTTTCCTTTCCCATACCTTTCTGATGAGCAAAAGCCTCAACTTATTGAATTGACAAAAACGCTTAATCAAACAATCCAATTAGCAACCTCTCAAGGTGCTACATTTGTGTCCATCTATGATAAATTTGGTGACGATACAAAGAGATTTCTTCCAAACCCGTCGAATATTCACCCGAACCGAGAAGGTTATAAATTAATGAGTGATGCTTTAATAGAAACAATGACAAAGGCTAAGATAACGGCAAAAGACCTACCTAAAGGGCATTGGGCTGAAAAGGAATTGAACCTGCTCTTGGAAAACAAGTTATTCAATGTAGATGAAAAAGGAAATATCTATCCTGAAAAGGCGATTACAAGAGCAGAGGTGGCGGGCCTCCTATATAACAGCATTCCAATGACTAAATCAATCCCTGCTAACCCTGGATTCAAAGATGTACCTGAAACCCATCCTGCTTATATGGCCATTGCAAAACTTGTAGAAGCAGGTGTATTTACAAAAGCTGAATATTTTAACCCGAATTCACCGTTAACTCGTGCACAAATGGCTAAAGTTCTTACTATTAGATTTCAATTAAAAGGTGATGATTCGCTTCCTTCTTATAAGGATATCACTGCATCCTTCTGGGCAACACCTTATATTAATGCCGTTACTGATAACAGACTTATGACGGGTCATACTAATGGTACATTCGGTGTAAATAATCCAACCAACCGAGCTCAGTTTGCCGTTGTATTGGCAAGAGTTCAAGCAATGATTGCTAATAAATAACTTTGATTGGTGCCCATGGTCAATGCTCGGATGATTTTAAATAAATATCCTATTTTGGCTATCTGTTTTTTCATTTAAATAAAGCATCTTACTTAAATGAAACATTAAGCATATATAAAGTAAGAAAGTTCTGTAGTGTAAATTTACAGAGCTTTTTTCTTTTGTCTACCTGTGCAGGGTATCAATCATCATCCGGAAATATGGGCAATAGGAGCCTGATACTCTTTACTCTATTTACCATAGAGGGTATGCTTTTATATATATCTGATTATTAAAAGTATTGAAATTAGGTTGGGGAGGGTTCCAGTGTGTATAGAAGAGTTGATTAACAGAAACGATAACGAGTTTCGGACAGAAGAGTTTCTCCAAGTGAAAAATTGGATGAAGCCGAATCCTTCTTGTATTCGATTGGGGCAGATACTGAAAGAAGAGAGTGATGTGATCATTAGGCTTCGGGTGGATGTTGTGCCAGTTTTCGATGAAAAGGAAAAGCTGGTTGGCATGTTGACAGTAAGAAAATTGCTTTCTCATTTTACTCAAGGAAATCATGGTAAAGCGAGGAGAATTTCGTGAAGATCTCTATTACCGACTCGATATTATCCAACTCCATATTCCACCACTCCGCGAGCGAAAAAAAGACATTCCGATTCTGCTCTCCTACTATTTAAAAAAAGTGTGTGAAACATATCCTATCATACGCCTATCAAAACCTCTACGGCAGAAGCTGTTTCTTGCTTTATTCAATACGAATGGAAGGGAAATATCCGCGAACTGGTTAATACAATTGAACGATTAGTTATCTTTATAGACGGCTCAACCATTGAAACCTATTATCTGCCTGAATCTATGAAAAAAGACTATGGCTCTACATCTAAAAGGGTACTGACAAGCTCTAATAAACCGTCCTTCATTCAAGAAGCTAAGAAAATAGGGGATGAAAAAGAAAAAGAGCTAATCCTTTAGATTTTAAAAGAAATTGGTGGGAACAAGGCAAAGGTAGCCAAGCTCTTAGGCATTCATCGGACGACTCTTTATCAGAAATTAAAAAAGTATCAGATCCAATAATCGATGATATGTAGCGGTATCACTACATATAATCTACACTTGTCGTGTTATGCCTACACAAACAGATTGTTCTTTGCTGATATACCGTATTTCATAACTTGGCATACTTCTTGCATCGTATCAATAGTATAAAAGGAAAAGGAGTACGAGCCATCTGTGGTGTTAAAAGAAATCTAAATTTGAGAGGAGATCTAACATGACAACAACAATAACGAATGTATTAAAAAACTATATAAACGGTGAATGGGTAGAAGCGAAAACAAATCAATATCAAACGGTACCGAATCCAGCAACAGGAGAAGAATTAACGCAAGTACCGATTTCGTCCAAAGAAGATGTAGAAGCGGCAGTAAAAGCTGCTAAAGAAGCATTTAAAATGTGGAGTAAAACACCAGTGCCAAAGCGCGCCCGAATTTTATTTAAATATCAGCAATTATTAGTAGATAACTGGGAAGATCTAGCGAAATTGATTACGCAAGAAAACGGAAAAAGCTACAAAGAAGCATACGGTGAAGTACTGCGTGGAATTGAATGCGTCGAGTTTGCTGCTGGTGCTCCTTCATTAATGATGGGTAAACAGCTTCCAGACATTGCATCAAACATTGAGTCAGGCATGTATCGTTATCCAGTTGGCGTAATTGGCGGGATTACCCCATTTAATTTCCCAATGATGGTTCCATGCTGGATGTTCCCACTTGCGATTGCAGTTGGCAATACATTTGTTCTTAAGCCTTCAGAAAGAACGCCATTATTGGCCAATCGTTTGGCAGAGCTGTTTAAAGAAGCAGGTCTACCAGATGGTGTCCTAAATATCGTTCATGGTGCACATGATGTAGTAAATGGTCTGCTTGAACATAAGGACGTACCAGCGATTTCATTCGTTGGCTCTCAACCTGTAGCAGAGTATGTCTATAAAACGGCTTCTGCGCATGGTAAACGTGTTCAGGCATTAGCAGGTGCCAAAAACCATTCCATCGTTATGCCTGGTGCTGACTTAGACGTGGCTGTGAAAGAGATTATCGGAGCGGCTTACGGTTCAGCTGGGGAAAGATGTATGGCTTGTTCTGTTGTCGTTGCGGTAGATGAAGTCGTAGAACCTCTAATCAAAAGGCTAACAGAAGCAGCAGACGAAATTAAGATTGGTAATGGACTAGAAGAAGATGTCTTCTTAGGACCTGTCATTCGCAAGGAACATAAAGAACGAACTGCCGGTTATATCGAGAGTGGGGTCGAAGAAGGGGCCGTCCTCATTAGAGATGGCCGTAAAGATGAATCGTATCATGAAAGTGGCTACTTCATTGGACCTACTATTTTTGATCAAGTAACAACATCGATGAAAATTTGGAAGGATGAGATCTTCGCTCCTGTTCTTTCGATTGTAAGAGTTAAAAGTTTAGAAGAAGCGATTGAATTAACGAACCAATCTGATTTTGGCAATGGTGCATGCCTATTTACCCAAAACGGAAGCGATGTCCGCTATTTCAGAGAAAATATCGAAGTGGGGATGCTCGGTGTCAATGTCGGTGTTCCAGCACCAATGGCCTTCTTCCCATTCTCAGGTTGGAAAAACTCCTTCTATGGTGATCTGCATGCAAATGGATCTGATGGAGTCGAATTTTATACAAGACGGAAAATGCTAACATCACGTTGGTAATTTGAAAAGGTGTCAGGTGTTATCTAGAAATCAATTAGTGTAATTAGAGTGTCACAATTTCGAAATGTAGACAGTCAGGATGAAATATGACATCTGGTGCAAATCTATCAACATCTATTGGAAAAAGTCAGAAAGCTAATTTTATAGCTTTCTGACTTTTTGTTGTCCATATTTCTGGATGGTGCCCGGCATTTCCTTCTATTCCTTCGATAAGTTCTGAAACTTTGAAGGAATGACAGGCACCTACTCTATACATATTATCAGGTCAAAAGGGGGGGAAACAGATGGATAAGAGAAGACTCGAAAGAATGGAAGAAATGTTAGCTAATTTAATAACAATCACTGGTAATATGGATAAGAAAATTCAAGATTCAATGGATGCTTCTAAAAAAGAATTACGTAATGGAAATGAGAAACACCATAATGAAATACTTGATCTGTTGAAAACTATGCAAAAGGCTCAAGACTATGTTTGGGGAAAGACCGTGTGTAATGAAAGAGAGCTCGCTAGAATTGAAAGTCAACTCCAGCTATCTATACATGTATACTTCTCATAAAATCACCTCTAATTCCTCGGTGCCAGGGACCGTCCAGAAATATAGAAAACGATTATATAGGTAGAGAGCGCTTCACTGGCGCTCTGTTTTTATAAGTGTCACTGGATCAAGCCCTAAATTTGAAAGAATAATGAAGTGTTAACGAAACCAATAAGTAAAGAAATGGTCTAATACCTTGATTTGTATTCGGCATATATGTCATTAGGAGGCTTTCAAAGGTTTATGAATTTCTTGGTAGGCATCATTGTTATCTGTCCTTAATGAAGACGGTAGCTGAGTTGGGGTGTTTATCTGTCATTCTAGAAGGATCAGCTGAACGAGCACGAATTCAAGCAGGCGACATAATTCGGGCCTTGACCAAGCACTTGTTTACCTTTTCTACAAGAATAACTACATTTCATCATTTGTAATATAATTGTAATGATGTTTTTGGCGAAAGATTGCTAAAATTGGGGTAAATCATTTGTTAAAAGGATGGGGAAAAATGAAGAAAACCATATTTACTATCTCGACAGCTGCCGTGATAGCCTCAATGGTCGCACCGTCTGCATTTGCGGATTCATATACAGTCAAAAAGGGAGATAGTTTATATAAAATTGCCCAGGTTAAGAAAACGACTGTAGCTAATTTGAAAGAAATCAACAAGCTAGAATCTGATGCTATTTATGTGGACCAAGTTTTGTTAATTGATCACAAATCGAAACCAAAAGATACTCAATCTACATCGCTCATAACCTTTAATAAAACGAATCCTACTATACATACTGTTGTTTCTGGAGATAGTCTAATAAAAATTGCGAACAAGTATGGAATTACACTTGGTGAATTGAAAAACTTAAATGCCTTGCCTTCTACAGTAATATATCCAGGAGATAAGATTATCATCTCAGAGACAAAGAATAGCACAGTTGTAGAATTGCCAAGTACAGAGACGAACAATACTCAAAATATACAATCTTATGCAGTGAAGAACGGAGATAGTCTTTGGAAGATCGCTAATAACAATGGTACTACCATATCCAACATAAAGACAATCAATAATTTGAGCTCCGACACAATTTACCCTGGACAAGTACTCCAACTTACAAAGTCTTCTGAAACGAGCAATGTTACTAAGCCAAGTAATGGTGTTTCTGATGTAAATACTGTTAAACCAGCACAGCCCCAGGCTGGAAGTACAACATACACCGTAAAAGCCGGGGACACTCTATCTAAGATTGCTTCTCAATTCGGAATGACTGTTAATCAATTAGTAAGCGCTAATCAACTAAATTCAGATACTATTTATATTGGTCAATCTTTAGTTACGAAAAATAGTACATCAGCTTCTGAATCTCAACAAGTAGCGGACCCTAGTAGTGATGTAACAAATCAGCAATTATCGGCATTAATTGACATAGCGAAGAAACAAATTGGTACACCTTATTCATGGGCAGGATCATCGCCAAGTGGCTTCGATTGTAGCGGTTTCATCTATTATGTATTTAAAAAAGCTGGGTATCAGACTTCTAGAGTTTCATCCTCTACTTATTTTGATATGGGTAAGAATGTAAAAACACCACAACCAGGAGATTTAATATTTTTTGATACAACAACAAATAGTAAATCCGTTATTTCACATATGGGAATATACCTAGGGAATAATGAATTTATCCATGCAAGTTCAAGTCAAGGTGTAACGATCACTTCTATTAATAATTCATACTTTAAAAATCGAATTATGGGTTATAAGAGTTTATAATATTACTAGTTTATGATGCTCCAAAAGGGGGAATGAGTGCATTTGAGGGGGGAAGCAAATCTTCGAAATGTACTTGTTTCTTTTTGTTTTAGCAGAAAATACTGATGGTCCTTTCAAAACTAACTTACTTATAGGAAAAGAAAGGGGAAAAGACGCGACTTAGTCATCTAGAAATTGGAATAAGTTAGCGCTGTTTAATTGTTGAAGTTTGTTAAAATAACGAAGGAAGTATATTATAATGTTTAAGGTGGACTATGCTTAAGGATAATCCACCCTATTGGTGTTTTCATTTATCTTTTTTTTAGGAATACTAATTTAGCATGTTCGATTCTACTTGCCATATTGTTTATAAATATTGAAGGAGTGATTAAAAATAAGCGCTCAGAAGATTTTAATTATCGTACCAGCGTACAATGAACAAGCCTCGATTGCAAAGACATTAAGAGAACTAGTTGATTTTAAAAGACATCATGAACTTTCGGCCAAAGTTGATATATGTGTGATAAATGATGGATCCGTTGATAAAACGGGAGAGATAGTTCGTGAAATGGAAGAGGTGATCTTGATTGATTTACCTTTGAACTTAGGGATTGGCGGTGCCGTACAGACTGGATATAAATATGCCAACTCGAACCATTACGATTTGGCCATTCAGTATGATGCCGATGGACAGCATAAGAGCACGGAGTTACAGAAAATTATTCAGCCAGTTTTAGAAGGCGAATGCGATCTATGTATTGGCGGGAGATTTGTCGAGAAAACGAGCTATAGGGGAAGCTTCCAAAGACGGATAGGAATCTTCTACTTTGAGAAAATGATCAAATTACTGACAAGAGTAAGAGTGACCGATTCCACTTCTGGGTTTAGATGTGTGAATCAAAAGGTCATTTCTATTTTCGCAAAGGACTATCCAAGAGATTATCCAGAGCCCGAAGTGATTATTATGCTCTATAAAAAAGGGTTGAAAATCAAAGAGGTTGCAGTCGAAATGGTAGCAAGAGAGATGGGGGAAAGTTCAATCACACCTTGGAAATCCGTCTACTATATGTTGAAAGTCAGTCTGTCTATTTTGGTTAGAAAAATAGAAAAAGGAGCAGTAAGATGATCAGTTATGTATCATTCGGAATCGTCTGTGTTTTATTTATCGTTTTGATTGCTTCTTTACGCAAAGGTATTATTGAAACGAAATACTCTATCCTTTGGTTTATTGTTTGTGTGATCATGGCCATCCTATCCCTTTCAAAAGAATTATTAGAGTTTCTAGCGAACATACTGGGAGTAGATTACGCTCCTTCCATTTTATTTTTATTTGGAATCCTGTTCATGATCATATTGATTTTCGATTTGACAAGAAGAGTTTCAGATTTAAATAAAAAGTTATCAGCATTGATTCAGGATTATGCGATCTTAAAATCAGAAATGAAGGATAAATAATGGTTTATTTATTAGTAGCAATTAATATTATCTTTTTGGTTAGCGGTCAATTTCTTTGGAAACTTGCTGTTTCGGGTGTAACAAATTGGAGTGCTTCTGTTTTTATTCAAGTGATTTTCAGCCCGTTTTTTATTGGTGGAGCTGTGTTGTATGTGATTGCAACGGGATTATGGCTAGTGATTATTTCTAAACTCCCGTTACATGTCGCCTACCCGATTCAAGCGTTGTGTTATGTACTAGCAGCGGTAGTGTCTTATTTTATTTTTAAGGAAAATATTTCGACGAACCAATGGATTGGCATATTAATTATTATATTTGGTGTCTATTTTATAGCAAAATGATGGTGAGGAGTTATTTTGAATAAACTGATTGGATGTTTAAAAAGTCATAAATGGTTTGTAATTCTATTCATTGCTTATTTACTAGTAAATATCCTATTCTTTATCAAACATCCTGGTAGTGTTTTTAATGAACCAGAGCGGTTTGGTGAAGGGATATCGACATACGGCTCAAGAGATGCGTATCTTTATACAAAGATGGCATGGCAAATTATAAATGAGGGGATATACGGATATAATACAACCGTATCCAATGCATATGTAACACCAGGCCAGCCTTTCTATTTAGTAGCAATTATTAAAATTGCTCAGTTATTCGATACAAATCACGTCATGTTATACAGATTGTCTAATATGATGTTAAATATCGGTGTTCTTTCACTGATTTATTTGATTAGCTGGAGCTTGTTCAAAAAGAGAAGCATCAGTATTATCGCCTCTTTAATCTATGCAACACATATTTCACCTCTACACATGTTTCGGGCAGCCTTAACAGAGATTCCTACTCTTTTCTTGTTTATGTTAACCATTTATTTATTTATCATTGCATTGAAGAAGGACAAGGTTTATTTATATGCTTTATTCGGAATTATAGCATGCTGTACGCTAATGTTCAGAGCAACGCCCGCCCCGTTGCTGTTATTAGCATGGGGAATTGTTATTTATACATTTGGTTTTAAAAAGGCGGTTAAAATCGGCTTTATTTGGTGCATTGGACCGCTCGTCATTATTGCTCCTTGGGTAATTAGAAATCTTATAGTATTACATGAATTCATTCTATTTTCATCTCATGCAGGCGGTCCGCTTCTTGCGGGAATGAATGCATTTCAGCTGCAGGATTTCAATATTCTGCTTAATAAAACAAAAGAACTTGGCATCACTCAAGAAGAATATGCAAAGCTATTGTTTGAAGAAGGATTTAGTAAGGATATTCCTTTGTATTTCTCTTGGTTCACAGTAGGAAAAACATTGTGGTTATTCATGAGCCCGGATGGGAATCCAGATGGGGTAGGACCTTTACATGGATATCTTCCTGAATATTTACTGTCCATTTATAAATGGCAGAATATCGTAACTGCTTTTGGGGCGCTCCTATTTGCCTTTTTATTAAGAAAGCAACGCGTTATCAATATGCTTTGTCTCGCAGTTTTGATCTATATTGTATTCTCTAATATGTTCTTAACCCTACCGCGATATGGATTTATCATCTATCCGATTCTAGCGATTATTTTTGGATATGGGATTGTTCATTTTTCTGCTAGACTAAAGATGAAACTGAATAAACAAACCAAAAAAACCGTTCAATGAGCGGTTTTTTTATTTTGTGAGTAAATAATATGTAAATATAAATATCATTGTTATTTTTGTAACAATATGTATTATAATGGACGAGCATGCAAACCAAACAATAGGGGGATGAATATGAGAAGAAATATAGCACTTTTACTTGCATTTGTATTACTTTTGTCAACGTTTGGAACCATTCAACCTGCTTATGCGGCAGATGCAAAAACAACGATTACCATTTTACATACGAATGATACCCATGCGAAAGTAACGCCAGAAGACGGGGGCATGGGCTTTGCAAAGCTATCTAGTCTCATTAAACAGCTTAAGGAAAAGAATCCAAAGAATACGTTATTACTTGATGCGGGAGATACATTCCACGGAACACCATTTGCAACATTGGAAAGCGGCGAAAGCATTGCGGAAATCTTTAATCAAATTGGTTATGATGGATTAGCTGCTGGGAACCATGATTTTAACTATGGATTTGAGAGATTACTTACACTTGAAAAGATCGTTAATTTTCCCATTTTAAGTGCAAATGTGTATCATACACAAGATCATTCAAGACTATTGGAACCGTGGATGATTAAGACTGTTGGGGATATAAAAGTTGGGGTTTTCGGACTAACAACACCTGAAACGACGTATAAGACACACCCGAAGAATGTTGAGGGACTAACATTTGCTGATCCAGTGGAAGAAGCGAATGCAATGGTAAAAGAACTTAAGGCTGAAGGGGCAGATATTATCATTGCCTTAACACACCTTGGAATTGATGCTTCAAGTACGGAAACATCAATAAAAGTAGCTGAAGGAGCTCCTGGAATTGACTTGATTGTTGATGGACATAGTCATTCTACATTAGTAGCTGGGCAAGAAGCTGGAAAAGATACATTAATTGTCAGTGCGGGTGAGTATACAAAGAATCTAGGTGTTGTTGAATTAACGCTAGAAGGTAAAACAATTACAGGAAAAAAAGCTCATTTAATTACAAAAGAGGAAGCTGCTAACCTTCCAGATGATGTTGATATTTCAATGTTAATTAACAATATTAAGAAAAAACAAGAAGCTATTTTGTCCGAAAAGATTGGTGAGGCGGATACAATCCTAGAGGGAGAACGTACTCAAGTCCGAGCACGTGAAACAAACTTAGGAAATCTCTTATCTGATGCAATGGTTCATGCAACTGGCGCCGATGCGGCGATTACAAATGGTGGGGGAATTCGAGCTTCGATTAAACAGGGAACGATCACAAAGGGGAATGTAGTAGATGTATTGCCGTTTGGTAACTTCCTTGTAACAAAGAAATTCACCGGTGCTGAAATGAAAGCAGCGTTGGAGCATGGTACAAGCGACTATCCAAATGTAAAGGGAGCTTTCCCACATGTTTCAGGCATAACATTTGAAATTGATGTAAAAGCAGAAAAAGGGAATCGGGTGAAAAATCTAAAGATTGCAGGAGCCACTGTAGATTTATCGAAAGAGTACACAGTTGCTACAAATGATTTCTTAGCTTCAGGCGGAGATGATTACACAATGCTTAAAGGCGGTCCCCTTGTAAATGAGTATGGTGCACTTGATGAAGTTGTGATTGAATATATTAAAGAACATAGTCCAATTAAAACAGGGATTGAAAACCGTATCGTCACTTATCTACCATTCACGGATGTAAGCAAAGATGCATGGTCACATCCATATATTGCAGACTTATATACGAAAGATTTAGTAAAAGGAACAACGGTTTCTACGTTTTCTCCATTGAAAAACCTGACTCGTGCCCAATTTTCTTCCATTCTTGTAAGAGCATTTGATCTTAAAGCAACAAAGCAAGCTCCATTTACCGATCTATCAACTGTTGCTGAGGCAACACAGATAGAAATCGCAGCAGCATACGAAAATGGATTTATTAAAGGTGTGAGTTCGGCATCATTTGAGCCAAATAAACCTATTAGCCGCTCGCAAGTGGCGTTGATGATTAAACGCGCATATGATTGGAAAATGAAAAATGAAGAAACGGAAACAAAATCAAGTCAACAAGCTGTTTTTAAAGATATTAGTAACTTAGATGAAGAAACACAATTAGCTATCAGCATGGCTTATGAATTAGAAATTATTCAAGGGTATGGTACGGAGTATAAACCATATAATCATGCAACTCGTGAACAAGCTGCCAAAGTGGTTTCTAAATTCTTGGCTCAAGTTGAGTAAAGAAACTAAACAAAAGAGGATGTCCCGAGGTTTGGGACATCCTCTCTTTGTCATTATTTTGCTGTATTATAGCTATAGTCCGTTAAAGAATAAATATAGAAATAATGGAGATCTATTGCATTTTTTATTTTATTCGGCTCAAACGTAAGCGTGATATTTCGACTTTCTCCCGCTTTAAGGGTCATTCCAGATCCGAAATTGAATACCTTTTCAGCAACAGTTATATCTTCCGTTGTAATGGCGATTTGGCTTCTAATATTTGTGACGGTATAGCTGTATTTATTCGTAATATTTAACTTAATGGACAGGCTTCCATCTTTATTATACGTATATGACACTTCATCAGCAGAGAATTGAATTCCTGGTCTGAAGTCAGGTTCAATGACCCTTGCCATAAATACAGCGAATTGAGCACGATTAATCGGTGTATTTGGTTCAAACCTTCCGTTTCCTACTCCTGTCGTAATTGAGTTTGAGGCCAGTGCGGTTATAAAAGGATACGACCAGTCTGATTTTTTAACATCGGTGAAGTTTGATTCATAAACATAATCTAATGAGAATGCTATCGTAAGCACTTTTGCCATTTGTGCTCTTGTAAGCTTTCCGTTAGGGTTAAAGTTGCCATTAGAGCCAGTCATGATTCCCTCGTCAGCAATAGTGGCAGCTGCCTTGTAATAAGGGTGACTTAAAGGCATATCTTTAAAATTTGGATTTGGACGATTATTTGTGTCCAAATGTAATGTTCTAATGATAATATTTGCTGCTTGAATCCTTGTAATGCTTTGTACAGGTTTGAAGCTTCCATCAGGATAGCCGGTGATGATTTTTTCATTTGTAAGGAAATGAATCTCATCATGTGCCCAGAAGTTAGTCGGAACATCGGAGAATCTAGCAGCACTTGCTAGATTCGGGAAAGTAAAAAAGGTGGATAGAAGTAAGACAAGAAATGCGGGAAGAATTCTTTTCAAACGATAACCCTCCTTAAAGATTCGATATATTTTAAATTTTACCATTTGTATATTTTGGTTAATATAGGTAGTTGGGCTTGTGTTTCTCGTGCAAGAACAAAGTATGAGTGATAGAGGTAGTGAAAAAATCCCATTTTATTCAGATGAGTTGGCGGGTAAACTAATTTAAAAGGGGATTCCCACCAACCTGGAATCACCATCACTCAAACAATTAAAATTTTTATCCATCAATTGATAGATTTATAGGTCCTCATGAGCATAGCGGTAAATTGGGCACGTGTAATGGATTGCCCGGGGTTAAAGTACTCTTGTTTGGTAATAATACCTCGTTCAACCAAAAGCTGCACAGCTTGATAAATTTCTTCATTGCTCTTAATGTCCTTAAAAGGATAGATCCGCCCTTTAAATGTAAACCCATCTGGTTCGAGGGAGCGAGCTAGAATCAATGCTATTTGTCCTCGGGTCAATGAATTATTTGGTTTGAATGTACCATCTTTGTAGCCGTTAATCACCCCTTGGTTATGTGCGGCCAGCAAAGACAAGTAATCCGCTTTAAGACTTTTGGATACATCGTTAAAAGGACTCTGCAAGGAACCTGAAATTTCCCAATGAAAAAGACGATTCAGCATCATTGTTGTATGCTTTCTTGTAATAGGGCTGTTCGGTTGAAACTTTCCACTTTCATATCCGTTTATAAGCCCGATCTCGGCACCTTTAATAATATCATTATATGCCCAGTGGAGAGAATTAACATCTGAGAATTCTACTTTATCTGTGATTTCCGGGTGTGAAACATTGATATAATTTGAATCTAGTATGTTCTTATTTTCGCCCATAATCACAGAGAAAATCCTTGTGTGTTTTTTATTTGGCTCGTAATCTGCAAAACTAATAGAATTACGTAAAGGTAGTGCAGGTGCTGCATATAACTCTTCTTCGTTAGCAAATAATATCAGCTGTTTTCCTTCAAGATTTGCACTGACTCCAAGAATTTGCTCATTTAGTTTATTAAGAGGCTGTCCGTTATTTAAGGATAACCAGCTAAGTGAACTAGTATCCTTTGTCTGGATGGCATTCTCGAGATTTAGTAATCCATAGCCTGTTTCGATATCATATCCTTTGATGCTCAGGTCAGTGGCGGAGTGGATTAACGCATTCCGTACTTGTACAGCATCATAGTTTGGATTTTTTAGCTTAATGAGGGCTGCTGCGCCAGCTACGAATGGGGCAGCCATTGAGGTGCCGGTCATATATGAATATCCATTCTTTAGATGTGTACTATAAATATCCTGGCCAGGTGCGCTAATATCAACCTCCCAACCAAAGTTTGAAGAGGGCACTTTCGTCATGGACGGGGATGCCCCAGCAACAGTAATCACTCCATCATAAGAGGCAGGATACACATTGTCGGTAGATGTATTCCAGTTGCCCGCAGCTGTAATGATTAGTATGTTCTTTTGTGCCGCCTCTGTGATTGTATCTTTTAATATAGATGTTTGGCCCCTACCTGCAAGGCTGAGATTAATTATGTCGGCACCAGCATTTATCGCATCTTTAACTGCTAATGAAATTTCAAAGTCGTCGCCAATTCCGTTTTTATTTAATACTTTAAGGGGGAGAATATCGACATTTGCTCTCCCGAGAACTCCGGTGCCGCCTTTGTTGTTATCACTACAGGCTGCTAGAATTCCGGTTACATGGGTACCGTGACCAAATAAATCTTCAGGCCATTTCAGATTTTCAACATAGTCCTTACCAAGTGAATAGAGAATATTACTGCAAAAGTCTTCATGAATACTCACTCCAGAATCAATGACAGCAATCAATAAATGATTAACACCAGTTACTTTCAGGATAGTAGGGTTTTTACTCCATGTTTGGTTTGGTTCAATTTTCACTTGTATGGTATGTAGTGCTGTATCCTTCGGTAAAAAGACATCCAGTTTTTGTAGTTCTCCTTCATTTGCCGATACTAATTTTCCGGTTGAGTCATAAACAGATAGCGTCCATGGTCCTTCAACAATATCTAATTCAACGCTTAGACGAGAGAGCTTTTCCTGACCGAGTTGAATGGAAAAAACATTTGAAGAAAAGGGTGCTTCTTGGTAAGTAAATTGTTCATTACCGTTTGTAATCATTTTGCCAATAACATGATTATGAACCGTATTGAAAGTAGGAAATACCTTATCGAAATGAATGTTGTTTAATCCCCATTGAAGAGAGTATGAGGGATCATTTACGATTGGATCCACTGCGACACTCTTTGAATAATTTGGTTCAATTTTTAATGCTTGTTCTCTTATCTGTAGAAGTTCGTTCTCTGAGTATTGTGCTTTAATAATCTTACCGGCTTGATTTAAAATATGTTCTTGCTCGTTTGCGGCAAATGTGTCGGCTTCTTCTTCAGATTGAAAATATAAAATCCACTCATCCCTTTCACCTGCTAGCGCTGACCCAACGAATAATAGGGAAAATAAAATGAGCATTGCGCTTATTCTTGCTGGCAAACTGTTCAACTCCTTTGTTTCATTGAATTTAACAACTCTGGAAACTATAATTTCGGCAAAAAAATTCCACAAGAATCGCGTCCTCAAAGTAGAAGGGGATCCTTGTGGAACAATGTATTACCGTTTACTTATAAACTGGAAAATCAAAGTAGAGTGTATACGCATCTATTGAATCATATAATTTCTTGATATTGTTTACTTGTTTAACAGACCAACCGATATCGGTTGCGTATTGATGTGTTCCTGGATTTTGCGGGTTCCATCTCATTTTGTACAAGGTATCCTGCTTGTAAGTAGGGTGGTTGACGTACATTTCCGAGATGAATTTCGCCCCACCAGTAATGGCTGCTTCAGGCGTGAACCAGCTGTTTTTATAAGCCGTTTCTGAACCGCATTGTAGCGGACATGCATCCAAAGCGCCGATTCCAAACATATTATAAACCATTTTTGGTGTCACAGGGATTCCATCTACACTGCTTACTAAAACGCCAGTAGAAAGATTTGAAGTTCCATTTCCTGTTTCTAATAAGGCGTGAGAGATAAGATACAGCTCATTAATATTATAGAGCTGACTTGCCTGAACAAAGGATGCTCCTTTGTCTTTTAGGATTCCTTTAGTAGAAAGAATCTTTTGGTTAATCTCCGTCGCGCTGATTCCTGCATTTTGGGAAAGGACCAGGAATTGGAAATATTCGGAGCTGATTTGTGAAAATTTATTAGGATCTAAATATTGTATGACATCTGCATCCTTCGCATTTTTCCACGGTCCGTATGTAATTTCATACCAATTGCCCTGTAAAGCGTTAATCTTAACTGTTGTGTTTTGTTTCAAACTGCCGACAATACGATAGTCTGTTCCAGCTCCATCACGAATATTAAGAGATGACGTGTTTACAACTCCTGTAGCCGGATATATTGTAATCGGGCTGGTAACTGTTACGTAGTCTTTATGAACATACGCTTTGTCATTACGGTACAAATCCGTTTGAGGGCTTTTTGTCATTTGAATATTTAATACTTCTTGCAATGTTTTTGTATATTGGGTTGTTTTAAAGATTGGTCCGACGATAACGGAGGTCTTTTCCACATAGCCGATTCGATTACCGAGTGAAATCCTCCAATAAGACCCGCTTTCGTCAATAATCGGATATCTTTCGTCTTTCAAAATGGTCGCAAATTGTACCATCTTGCCGCTTGTGTTATCAAATACAGCAGTGTCCTCTCTAGTAATGAAATCCTTGTCACTATTTTTTAGGTTTGCTGTATTGAAATTCTTGGCTGCGGTGCTTGCTGATGGTTTGGTAGGTTGAGCCAAAACATAAGCTACTCCGTTACCATACTTGACCTCATGCCAGTTTCCAGATTCTTTGATACGCTGATAAGTCTGCCCTTTTTGTAATTCAGCTACAGGCTTTAGTGCGCCTGATGAGTTATCGAACATTATCACATCATCTTCATACACTTCGAAATATTGATCGGTCGTTTGAAAAGGTATCTTCGTATTGCTTTGATGAACATACCCGATTCGTCCGCCAAAATCAATTTTATACCAATTACCCATCGTCCCTAAAATATTAACTTTTATACCTTTTGAAAGTGTTCCGAATTTTACTAAACTGCCTGATGAATTATCGAACACGTCGACAGCTTTTATCGTTTCGAAGGCTGTTGATGTAGTGACAGCGGTATTTTTGTTTTTAATTGATGCACCCGTATCAGGAGTGGTATTTATTTTTGCTACATAATATGGTTTATTACCCAATTGAATTTTATGCCAATTTTCGCCTAAATCACCTAATCTGCTAAACACTTGATTCTTCGGAAGTTCTGCAATTTGTACAAGACTTCCGGTGCTATTGTCATAGACAGGAGTATCCTTGGTTGTAAGGAAAAATTTATCACTTGAACTAAAAGCTTCAGTTGCTTGATTACTATGGATAAAGCCTGCTCTTCCAGAAAAGTTCACTTTATACCAATTGCCCATTTTTCCTGTAATAGGGTATGAAACCCCACTGTTGATTACTCCCATTGGGACAAGTGCACCGCTTGAGTTGTCCTGAACAACCGCATTTGTTTTCATTGTAATCATTCGCTCTGTTTCTGACTCTTTAACAGGATTCGGAAGCTCTGTTTTATTTCCTGGTACAGTCGAAGGAAGGTGTACATATCCGAATTTACTGCCAAATTTGATTTTATGCCAATTGGCACCGAGGGAAGAGTCTCTTTCATATGTCTGATTCTTCACAAGATACCCCATAGGTACTAAGCTACCTGTGCTATTGTCGTATACAACCAATTGGTCAATACTGGGCTTAAAGTACTTGGTCGCAGCAGTAAAGCTTGGTGTTTCGTTTGCTGCTTGGAATTTGCTCACCGTCACATCGGAGTGTTTGTCAGTTTGCATTGTTACCTTTTCTTCTATTTGTTCTACACGAGTTACTGATTCTTTAGGAACCGATTCTACAGTCGGCGTTGTTACGGTTTCTTGTTCATATTCTATATCTGGTTCCGTTATGGTTTCTTGTTCCTCGTCTATAGCTGGTTCTGTTACAGTTTCTTCTGTTCTATCTAATTGTAGATCTTCTTCTGAAAATGTAACACTTGAGTCCTTCGTGATTTTATATGTCACAGATCCAAGTACCACTAAATAATAATCTTCTTCCTCAGAAACTAGTGGAAATATAGAATCCTTTGGAAAAGAAGCGGTTCTTTCTTCTGTATCCACAGAAAATAAATCAATCCCGTTATCTGCTTTTACATATCTGATCTTACTCTCGTCAGTCACCTCTGGTGCATTGAGAGATATATCGCCCTCTGCTCTCTCTAATGCGCTTTTTTTAATAGTGAAGGAATGTTCTCCGATGAAAAATGACACAAAATCATCATTGTCATCCATACCTGAGAATTGAGCTCCTTTAAAAAGAAGCCCGGCTTCATTTCCATCTTCCGACATCACCACTGCGGAATCTGTGACAACTGTAAATAGAGAAGTAGTTGCAGAGTTTTCTGTTGTTGCTGCTTCAATTTGTAAGGGGCTCAAAATTGAAAAGATTAAGAGTGTACATAAAGTAAGTAGTAAACTTGCTTTTTTAATCATTTAATAATCTCCTTATGTTATTTTGTACCTACCCTGAATATCGACCAAAAATTGCAAATATGTAGTGGGAAATATTACCTGTTAAGAGGGCGGATTTAACCCGAAATATAAATTCCAATAGAGGTAAATGCAGGGAGGTTATTAGATTTGTTGTATTGATTCTACTATATTTTTCATGGATTGGTAGATTTTTATTTACTGTAACAAGAATGTAATCTATGAAAATCATTGATAAACATTTAATAGTTTCTTAGAATGGAAAAAGATTGAAAGGTTGAAAGGTGGAGAAACGAAGAAGTGCAGAAACGAAAATTATTCATAGTTTTGGGAATCTCGATGTTGTTAATACATGGTCTTCCTATCATTCATGCAAATGCAGCTACAGCGAATGAATCATATACGGTAACTCCTGGAGTTGATTATGCCGATTATCGATTTAAGATCAATTCACTAGAGCAGGCTGCGAGAGTAATGAGTATCGATTTAAACCGGCCGAATCTTACCATTGAACCGAGTATTCTGAGTCCGGTCAATAAGCTTGGGACGACATCAGCGAGAGCGAAGGCTAATACGTACGCAGGCCACAATGTTGTTGGGGCGATTAACGGTTCATTCTTCCACACTTCCAGCAGAATGCCTGCCTACTTGTTTGCTCAAAATAACCTAGTATCTACTCTTGGGGTAATATCTACGGGATCGGGAGAATATATGAGTGTGCCTTCTGCATTTGGAATCACTGAGGCTGGATCTCCACAAATTGATGTGTTCCGATATGATTCGTATGTCGAGATTGAAGGAGGGCGCAAGCCTATTTCTTCAATCAATAAAGAGCGTGGTGCAAAAGAAACGATTTTATACACGCCAGCTTGGAGCTACGATTCTACGAGAACGAATACATCTGGAATGGAAATTGTCGTTGAAAATGTATCAAAGACATTGGATACAGGCTTTAATTTTGGCGAAACTATCACAGGAATTGTGAAGGAAGTGATGCCTTATGGAAGAGGCGGTTCCTATATTCCTCAAAATGGATATGTTCTGTCCATTCATGGTGGGGAAGAGGCTGCTAAATATGCCTCAGTTAAACCAGGACAATCTATCAATCTCGTAATAAATGTTGAAGATAAATGGAAGAATGCCAAAAGTATGATTGCTAGCGGGCCGATGATTGTGAAAGACGGCAAGGTTGACATGACAATCAGCCAAAGTAGTGCGCGGGCAAAAGAAAGAGCTCCCCGGACGGCAGTAGCTTTAGATAAAACAGGGAAAAAGGTGTTCTTCGTGACTGTTGATGGACGGCAAACAGGATACAGTCGGGGAATGAATCTAACGGAATTCGCTCAGTATCTAGTTTCCATCGGCGCAGACCGGGCGATCAACCTAGATGGTGGTGGTTCAACGACAATGGTAGTGAGAAAACCGAGTAATATATATGCTACCTTGGTGAACAAGCCATCTGACAAAGCAGAACGATCTGTTTCTACTGTTTTGCAAGCCGTGAATACAGCACCTTATGGAGAAGCAAAAGTATTTGAGTTTAAAAAATCATCTAATGATGCGGTAATGGTAGGTTCTTCGATTACACTTCAGCATGATTATGCATTAGATGAAAATCTAACCTTGCTACCGTTTAATGCGAGTCTTGTTCACTATTCGGTTGAAGGTGACGTAGGGAGAATGGAAGGCAATACATTTATTGCGACCAAAAAAGGTGAAGGGTATATCGTAGGGACATACGGATCGGCTGTGAAGAAACTGCCGGTTACCGTCAAGGATGTTGTTGTAAAGCCTAAGTATACAGATGTATCTGCTGAACATTGGGCATTTAAAGAAATCAATTATTTAAGCGATAAGAAACTAATAACAGGGTATAGCAATGGACAATTTAAGCCTGAAGCGACGTTAACACGTGCACATGCTGCTAAGATTATGGCAGGTGCGTTAAATCTTCCACTTGAATCATCTAATTCGATGAAGTTTGGCGATGTACCAGCTTCACATATGTATTTCAAGGAAATTTCTGCTGTTGCCAATGCAGATGTGATGACTGGGAAAAGTGATATGATCAATTTCGACCCGAATGGAACTTTAACAAGGGCTCAGATGGCTGCTATTCTGGCTAGAGCGTATAAGCTTAAGGGAATACCAGAACAAACTTTCAGCGACGTGCCACTGGGTTTCTGGGCATTTGAAGAAATCCATGCTTTATCTGCCAATCAAATCGCTGTGATCAATGAGGAAAAAACTTTTAATCCCAATAATTTTGTGACGCGTGCGCAATTTAGCGCCTTCCTATATCGTATTTTCACGAAATAATCAATTCGTTCTTAGGTAAAAGGGTTCAGATATAGAGAAACTGACCGATACTATTAGGTAGATTGGAGCGTCAGTTTCTCTTTATTGTTTTTTAGTTTACTATTTAATAGATAGAAAGACATAGAGTGACGAATTTCCCCTATTTTCTGCGGGAAATTATTAAAACTTTGTAAATTCGCCATTTTTTTTGAGATTTCTATAAAAAGCGATAAAATCATCTCCAATATATGGTACAAATAGTAGGGGGTGATTTAATAATGCAGAAAAAATGGATGGTCGTATTTCTTTTGCCTATCGTCATGCTTATATGGGAAATAGGCGGGGGACAGGTAGCCGCTGTGGAAACCTATTTTGAAGTAACAAAGGACACAAAGGTTTACGATAACAGTACTGGAAAATTGGTAGAGAAAGCAGAAATAAAAGTCGGGTACGTGTTCAGGTCTAATGGAGCTCAGAATTCAGCTGGCTAACTCTTTAATTCAGTAATAAGAATCTTTTATACATAAAATATATGAAAAACCCTTCGTTTTCACCAGAAGTCTCCCCTTATGTCGGCAATCAACCAGTACCTGTGACTAGCTTTATGAAAATATCGTCACAAAACCATGCTGTCCCATTGATGCTGGCCGATTAGGTTATTAAGGGAGCATATTAATTCTCATATTGTAAGTGACCAATTTTAATTATCAATCTATTAAGTTAGAAAATTTTATAAAAAAAGAGAGGGGCAACTTTAAGTGCCGAATTGCCGAAAAGTTATTACAATCTGTTGCTATCTAGTCATTGGATTTTTCTTATTTGGAAGTCAAACTACTGCCTATGCAGAAGGAGCAACGTTTAAAGATGTCCCGTCTGATCATTTTGCTTTTGAAGAAATCAATTACCTGACGGGGTTGGAAATTATTACTGGCTATTCAGAGAGCGACGGTAAAGCATTCCGACCAGGGAACACAGTAACCCGAGCACAAGCCGCAAAAATGTTAGTCATTGCTCGTGGAAAATCTGAAGTTAAGCCTGCTAAAGCTTCATTCTCCGATGTTCCTAAAGATCATTGGGCGTACGGATGGATTGAGAGTGCACGTTCATTAGGATTAATATCCGGATCGAACGGTAAATACAATCCGAATGATCCCCTTACAAGAGCGCAAATGGGTAAAATCATTGCCATTGCGTTTGATCTTGATACAAAGACCGCCGCTGGTAAGGTGCAGGCATTCAATGACGTAGCCAAATCTCAATGGGCTTATGAATTTATTCAGGCCTTGTATTATAATGGCATTTCAAATGGGAATAATGACAGATTCGATCCTAATTCCGATGTTAACCGTGGGCAGTTTTCAGCCTTTCTTAGTAGAGGATTGAATGACAAATTTAAAGTTGAAGTGGTGGAAAAACAAGCTCCGGTACAAGGAGTTATTGCAAGTGGAAAAGTTACGGTTAGCTCGTTAAACATGAGAAACAGTACTTCATCATCTTCGGCTATTGTTTCAAAGCTTTCTAAAGGTAACGTTGTAAATGTCCACAGTATTAACGGATATTGGGCAAAAGTAACGTACAATAAGAAGACGGGCTATGTACATAAATCTTATCTGAAAATGAAAAGCGTAAATGGTCCACTAAGTAATCGAATTATTGTAATTGACGCTGGTCATGGCGGAAAAGATCCAGGTGCCGTAAATGGAAAATATAATGAGAAATCTATAGTGCTTAATGTGGCAAAAAAGGTTCAGGCGCATCTCGAAAAGGATGGAGCTAAGGTCATCATGACGCGACAAAGCGATACGTATCCAACCTTGCCTGATCGAGTTGAAATTGCAAAAGATAACTATGCTGAGCTATTTGTGAGCATTCATGTAAATGCTGCAACCGCTAGTGCAAAAGGTACAGAAACCTTCTACTATTCCGGCGGGGAAAACGCAGCGGAAAGTAAGGAGTTGGCAACCGATATTCAAAAACAAATCGTAGCTATGGCTAAAATGAATGACCGGAAAGTAAAAGATGGTAGCTTCTACGTTATTAAAAACCATACAATTCCAAGTGTCTTAGTTGAATTAGGTTTCATTAGCAATTCCAGCGACTTATCGAAACTAACATCTGCTCAATATCAGGATATTTATGCAGAGGCAGTCTATAAAGGAATAAAAGAATATTACAGTAATTGATACTATCAATTTTACTGAAATGAGACGGTCTTATAAGCCGTCTTTTTTTGGCTACGCTAACTTAATTAGCTGTTTTACTTACGTGGAAAAAATGGATTTTTTTTGTGAAAGACTATAATCGTGTTGTACTCATGCCATCTTATTGGAACTAAGGCAATCTTCATACTAGATGTTTCCGTATAAACACGATGTTCATTTCAGTTGGATTTTGATGACTAGCATAGCACCTCCTTCTAAAAATAAGCTATTGGAAAAATAAGACGAATTAATAGTTGTTATTTTTATTCTTTCTAAAATATTGCTATAATACACATATGCTGTTTTTGCGATAGATTGAATTGCAAGCATGCATTATTTTTTGATTTATAGTTATCTTTCGATAGAAAATGAAAAGACATAGGTGTTTACATGAAAATTGGAATAATAGGGAATTACGGTCATGACAATAACGGCGATGAAGCCATTTTAAAAGGAATTTTAACCATATTAAACGAACGTTATGGAGTTGAAAGGGAAGATTTAGTTATTTTCAGCAACCAGCCTGAGAATACGTATGAACGGTATGGAATTCGTTCTGAATACCTTATTCATAAGAAGAACAATATCCTTTCAACCATTGCAGCAACTTTGCAATCACGTCGACAGATTGTCAAGGAACTTGACGTTCTTATATTTGGAGGCGGCGGAATTCTCATGGATATGTATAAACGGGACATGCCGCTCTATTCAAGCCTTGCCGTGACGGGGAAAATCCATGGCTGTAAAATAGCTATATTCGGCGTAGGAGCAGGTCCGATACGTACAAAGATTGGGGCCGCGCTAATCAAATTGATGATTCGGAGCAGTTCGTCTATCTCGGTGAGGGATCATGAATCTTGCGAGTTATTAAAAAAAATGAACGCTCAGAAAGACATTCCTATTATAGGTGATCCCGCATTTTACCTGAAACCTAAAAGTGTAAGAATGGGGACCAATGAAATTAAGAGAATCGGTGTAACTGCTGTTCCTTACTTTAGTAAAGAGTATTGGCCGAATCCGGATGAAGCGAAGTATCAAGCTTATGTGAAAGGAATGGCGGCTAACTTAGATGAGCTGATTTCGAATAATCGTGTTGAAGTAACATTTTTCTCTACAAAATACCCTCAAGATGTTAAAGTAACAGAGGATATTTTTAATGAAATGACAGAGAAAGATCATGTGAATGTGATGCGTGAAAATATATATCCAGAAAAGATTATTGAACTTTGTGAGAAACAAGACGTAATCATCGGTACCAGATTGCATTCTTTAATTCTATCTGTTGCCTCATCCACACCGGTTATCGGAATTGGCTACCATAAAAAGGTGGAAAATTTTATGAAACAGATAGACAGGGAAGACCTTTACATTGATATCGAGACACTTATTCAGCCTGATGTAATTAGCACGAAGCTTCATGCTTTGCAACAGGATTGGGACAAGTCCCAAAAGGAATTTATACAACTATCTTCTTTGCAGCTCAAGAAAGCAGAGAAGGGTTTTTCCCAGCTAGATCAAATTATTCGTTAGGAGTAAGGTATTCATGTCGCAGAAACGGGTATTGGTTATCAGCAATATGTATCCGACTGAAAAGCATAAAAGCTTTGGGATTTTTGTGAAAAATCAAGTGCAGGCACTAAAGGCTGAGGGGCTGCATGTAGATGTAATTGCAATCGATAATCCAAACAGCGGAAAGATTAATGTCGCAAAGAAATATGGTTTTTGGTTTTTTCAGGTTATGATCAATTTAATATTTAAAGGATTTAGGTATGATATTATTCATGCTCATTATGTTTTTCCAAGTGGTTTTTTAGGCATGTTTTACAAGAAAATCTGGAAAAAAAGATTAATCATCACTTCTCACGGCGGAGACATCGATAAGATGGCAAGAAAGAATGCCACTCTTTTTAAAATTACGAAGCAGACTCTTACCAATGCCGATCATGTGATTGCTGTGGGCGAAGAGTTGCATGAAACGATACATAGGGAGTTTGGTGTAGAGAAACAATCCCTCTCTTTAATTAATATGGGAGTGAATAGAACCGTATTTAAACCAGTTGAAAAGTCGTTAGCGCAGAAAACTTGTAATCTTTCGGTGACAGATAGTCCTACGCTTTTATTTGTAGGGAATATTATTAAGCAAAAAGGACTTTTAGAACTGATTGAGGCAGTGAAGGGGATGATACAGGCATACCCTTCGTTAAAGCTTTATTTAATAGGCGCAGCCAAAGACGAGCGCTTTAAAGCGCTTCTGGATCAGGAAATAGAGGGTTCAGGATTAACTCAGCATGTTGAGCATTTAGATGCGATGCCACAGAAGGATATCGCGCAAATGATGTCTGCCGCGGATGTATTTATCTTACCTTCACATATCGAAGGATTTGGATTAGTCGCCCTTGAAGCTATGGCTTGTGGGACGCCTGTAGTTGCCTCGAACGTGGGAGGGTTAAAATATCTCTTGGAAGACCATAATGGGGAATTAATAGTTCCTAAAAATGCGGAAGCATTATCCCTTGGAATTATGAAAGTATTGAATGACAAAGAATATGCGAATACTCTTGCTTCAAATGGATTAAAAAAAGCTGCGGAAAATGACCAGGAAAAATTAACGAGACGTGTTATTCAAGAAGTTTATTTTCCTACTGGAGGGTAGGATATGGGTAAAAAACATAAAAAAAGAAAAAAGGTTTTGTTTATCTCTTCTTTAGGTGGGCATTTAACCCAACTATTACAGCTGGAGCCGTTATTTGAGCACTATGAATACCATATTATTACGGAAAAGTCAGTGATCACTGAAGATTTGGCAAAAAAGTACCCTATCTCGTTTCTAGTATATGGTGCGCGAAATTACTTATTTAAATACATGTTTAAACTTTCCTTTAATACGGTGAAATCTTTTTATTATTTTTGGAAGCTAAAGCCAGATGTCGTTATTACAACCGGTGCCCATACTGCCGTGCCGATGTGTTATATTGCGAAATTGTTTGGCAAAAAGGTAATCTTTATTGAGAGCTTTGCTAAAACGACGACCCCGACTATATCAGGAAGATTAATTTATCCTATTTCCGATCTGTTCATCGTGCAATGGGAAGGGATGAAGAAACACTATCCAAAGGCGGTCTATGGAGGTTCGATCTATTGATATTTGTTGTGCTGGGAACTCATGAGCTCCCTTTTAACAGGCTATTAGAAGCGATTGAAGCTGAAATTATCAAACACAATATTCAAGAGGAAGTTATCGTTCAATTAGGACATACTGAATTTGAAACAAAGCACTTGAAGTTGATTAAATTTATGTCCTATAAAGAAATGGAGAAATTGTATCAGGATGCTTCGTGTATTATTGCGCATGGGGGAACTGGATCCATTACCATGGGCGTGAAAATGGGGAAGAAAATTATTGCAGCACCTAGGCTGATAAAGTATGGTGAACACAATGACGATCATCAGCTTGAAATTGTGAAGCAGTTTTATCAAGCAGGACATATTCTCTCTTGGACAGAGGGAGTGGATCTTGGAGATGTGTTAAAGCAAATTAAAACTTTTCAGCCAGTTCCGTTTAAAAGTGGAAGAGGACAGATCCTTTCCATAATTAAAGACTTTGTCGATGGGATATAATTCAGAATTGGGAGCCAGGTGAAACTGTGAAGAAAAAAAGTTTGTTTGCAATTATCGGAGCAGTGGCTGTTATTAATTTACTTTCAAGATTAGTTGGATTTGTGAGAGAAATAGTTATAGGTTACCACTTCGGCACCTCAGAAATAGCTGATAGTGTCATTGTTGCTTATACGATTCCAAACTTCTTATATGTTGTAGTAGGCGGGGCAATCACGACCGCCTTTATTAGCGTTTATAGCAAAACGGATGATAATGGGATAAAAGCTGAGTTATCTAATGTGATTTTTACCTATACGTTCCTAATAGCGGCTTCGATAAGTTTTGTTTTTTCTCTATTCCCATTGTTCTGGATGAATTTATTTTTTTCAGGATTAAGCGATTCTCAATTAAAGACGACTTCTGCAATTTTTCAGATTATGAGTGTATCCACTGTATTTTTGGTACTTTCTATGTACTTTTCGGGAATTCTGAATACAAAAGGCAGATTTCGCGCTACAGCCATGGCACCGCTTATAAATAACGTACTCTTTGTTGTAATTGCGCTTATTGCTTTTCCGATATTTGCAGAGATGGGGTATGCATGGGGAGCTGTAATCGGTTCAGTGGTAATGGCAGTGCTTTTATGGGCAGAGTTAAAGAAGGACGATTTCCGTATCGGATTTTCATTTAAAATAAATCATCCTGAGTATGCTTGGCGTTTTTTGAAGATTAGTGTCCCGATCCTTTTAGGTGGTGCCACGTTACAATTCTATTTCTTAGTGCATCGAATTTTTGCAGCTTCACTAGAGGGAGGATACTTATCTGCTCTAAACTATGCATCAAAGTTGACCCAGCTGCCTCAAGCCGTTTTAATGACAGCAGTAACGACGGTCATTTATCCATTAATTGCTGTTAAAGTAGCAAACAATGAAACAAAATCACTTGAGAACATCTACAATGATGGCTTACGTTATCTTCTGTATTTGATGATACCAGTCACTTTATTTATTTTCTTTTATACGGAGGATGTCGTTACACTTATTTTTGAATACGGATCTTTTGACAAGGAATCTTCCGTGATGACAAGTGGTCTTCTTAAAATATTTGTACTTGGAATGTTTGCTCATGCAGCAAACGTTTATGTGACTAGGTTTTACTATGCAATGGAAAAAGCGTTTCTACCAGTACTGAGCGGTGTAATAGCTGTGTTTGGTGTTAATATCCTAATTATAGTTCTTTTTATTGAAGAATTCGGCGCAACGGCCATTGCGTGGGGCACTACAATTAGCGCTTATTTTCAATTTTTTCTCTTAATTCTAGCGGGCCCATCTAAACTGAAACTGAATATAAGATTGGATGGAAGCTTAGTTAGAATGGGGGTGTTAGCGTTATTTCAAGTTATGATTTTTCTCATTCTTTCGCATTATTCCAATTCATTCACTTCCATATTTAATGCGACACTTGGACTCTTCCTATTAGTTCTTTCTTTCATCGGATTATCGATTGCCTTGAGGATTCAAGAGTGGCAGAATATAGTCAATAAAATTCGAGTAAGAAAAAAATAGAACTTCCGATTCTCGGGAGTTTTATTTTGGTGATAATTGTAGTTCCCCCCTCGAGAGTTACCAAATAGACACCTTTCGGTAGGCTAGTTGGTGAACGGAGTAACCTTGTGAATAATCCTAAAAGAATCCGTTGAATATATGTTTCCCCAATTTCTAAAAATAAATGACATGAATTTTATTTGAATAGAGTAGTTTAAAGATGGGAACTAAGTATCAGTAGTAATATAAAAGTAAAATAGATTGTAAGTTTATTAGAATTGAAGTAGAATGTGATAGATGATATCAGTTTTTGTTGTATAAACTAGGAAAAAAGAGAAATACGTCAAGACAGAATATTTTGGATTACCAAATAAATGAATTGTTCTTATTTACTAATTCTTTATCTTAAAAAGGATATGATATTTCTTAAGGAGGTACTTCATGGCTTACCTTACCTTGGTACTGTGTTTTGTGGCGTCGTTACTTATTACACCTTTAGTTAAAAAATTTGCAATTAAAATTGGTGCTACAGACAAGCCTAACTATCGTAAAGTTCATCAGAAAGTGATGCCACGTCTAGGCGGATTGGCAATTTATATTAGTTTTCTCATCGGCTGGGTTTTCTTAAGACCAAATGATGACTTAACAAACATAACGATCCCGCTTCTAATTGGCGGTTTTATTATAATAATTACTGGATTTTTCGATGACTTATTCGAACTTTCAGCTAAAATCAAATTTATTGCCCAAATTGTTGCGGCGGGTGTTGTTGTCATTGGCGGTGTCCAAGTCGATTATATTAACTTACCGTTCGGAGGCGAGCTTCATTTCGGCATACTGGCCATACCGTTAACGATCCTTTGGGTGGTCGGCATTACGAATGCTATCAATTTAATTGACGGTCTCGACGGATTAGCTGCAGGTGTTTCATCGATTGCTTTAATTACCATCTCAGGTATGGCAATTCTAAAAGGAGATCTTTTTGTAACGAGTATTGCATTAATCCTTTTAGGAAGTACACTTGGTTTCTTGTTTTATAATTTCCACCCGGCAAAAATCTTTATGGGTGATACAGGGGCATTATTTCTAGGATATATGATTGCGGTACTTTCCCTTATGGGTTTCAAGAATATCACAATGATTTCCTTGATTGTACCGGTTATTATCCTCGGAGTTCCAATTTCCGATACATTTTTTGCGATTATTCGTCGAATTAAACACAAAAAATCATTGACGGCACCGGATAAATCCCACTTGCATCACTGCTTACTTGAAGTAGGATTTTCGCATAGACAAACGGTTTTACTCATCTATGCAATGGCTGCATGCTGTGGATTATCTGCTTTTATTTTCTCGATGGCTACGTCGTGGGGCGCGATCTTTATGGTTGCAATCCTATTGCTAGCTGTTGAAATTATTGTTGAAAAGACAGGTTTGATCGGAAAAGAATATCAGCCGTTATTACGCTTAATTAACTCAAAAAATAATGAAATGAAAGATCGTTAATAGAAAAGAGGTTACCTAAAAGGATTTGACCTCACATTCTATAAACTGTTTATAATTGTTAAGGAGTCTGCCCCTATAGTTTAGGACAGACTCTTTCTTTCGCACAAAAAAATGGCCAAATCCATTAGGAGATGGCCATTTAATTATTCTTCTTTCGTTTCTTCAGCATAGGCATTGACGCTCGAGTTGCTTGTTAGACCTAAATGCATCTTAAGTACATCTTGCAACTCTACTATTTTATCTTCATCGAGTTTGAAGACATATGCGCCATTTTCTCTGCTATCCTCTCCTTCAAGCTGAAGGTTTTCAATGGCTAGGTTATTACCAGCAGTTGCATACTCAACAAATGCCTTCATTTCTGAAAAAGTTAAATTTGTTTTCATGTTACCGCCGACTGCATCAATAATATCAGGATATTTCGTAACGGCGTTAACTGTTGTTGCTTTTTTTATTATGGCTTGAATAATCTCTTGTTGACGTTGACCTCGATAAAGATCACTATCCTGCTTACGTGTACGTGCTAGTGCTAAAGCTTCTTCTCCATCTAGCATCTGCAATCCTGGTTGAAGTTGAATAGCATCATGTTTGTCTGCTGAGTTTTTCTCATGTAATTCGTATGGGACATCAACTTCTATTCCATTTAGCGCATTTACAACGTCAATGAATGCGTAGAAGTTCATACGAACATAGTAATCGACTGGAATATCAAGAAGATGCTCAACCGTTTCGACGGTGACTTGAGGACCACCATATGCATGTGCGTGGGTAATTTTTGTATACTGGTCTTTTTTTGGAACATAAACATATGAATCACGTGGAATGCTTACTAGTTTAATAGATTTATCTTTCTTGTTAAATGTAGCAAGGATTAAGGCATCAGATCTTGCTGAATCCTTGTAATTCCTCGATTCGCTATCATCCACACCAATAAATAGAATGGATGTATTGTCTACCTTTGGATTGACCTTCGCTTCACGTTTAGAGGAGAGGCCAATTGACTCAAAAGACTTATCAAGAGTAGAAGCGGCTTTATTGTACAAATATGCGCCATAGGCAGTGCCAGTGATAGTTAGTAATAAAATTGGAACCAAGAACCATGCAACAAGCTTTTTACGCTTCCGCTTGCGCCTTCTTTTGGTAACCCTGTATAAGCGTTGGTTTGACATATTACTTTCTCCTTCGTGGGTAGTATCCAGACTGAAGTATATCTAGGAAACTATACTCTACAACATTCTACAATTTTTTTACTGTTTCGTAAATTGAATTATAGCAGGAAATAGGAAGGGATTAAAAAATAAAGTGTTATTTTTCTCGCTCAAGGTACAGCTGTTCCCCTTCTTCCATCCGGCTCTGGCCATTGGTCAATTCTGTCATCCAAGACATAAATGACTCTTTGCCAGTCTCTTCTACATATGTTTCAATCATTACATTCTCAAGATAATGAATTTCCTTTACTTCATAAATAGACGAACGGAGCTCATTTTCCAGTTTACCAAGCCATGTATAGTCAATATATGTGCCAATGACCCGCATAAGCTTTCTTTCGACAACTCCAGTTGCATCAATTCCTTCAGATGTTGATTTACTATAGGCACGAATCAAACCGCCTGCGCCAAGCTTGATTCCGCCAAAATAACGAGTAACAACGACTGTGGTGTCTTTTAGGCCCTTTTTCTTCAATACTTCAAGAATAGGAACTCCAGCTGTACCACTTGGTTCACCATCGTCAAGTGCCTTCTGGATTTGATCATGCTCACCGATTAAATAGGCAGAACAGTTATGTGTAGCATCTTTGTGCAATTTCTTAATATGTTGAATGAAGGCTTGAGCTTCTTCTTCTGATTCGGTACGCGCAATATGAGAAATGAAGCGGGATTTTTCAATGATGATTTCATGTTCCCCGTTTCCTTTTACAGTAAGGTAGGATTGTAGCATAATAGCTCCTTTCTTTGCTAAAAAATAGTCGCTTGTTTTTCCTTCATTATAAGGCTTTCGCCATGAGGCTGCAATTTTCGGTGGGCAGATGATTGCATAATAATATGAAGGAAGTCGTTCCTTTTTCTTAAAAGTCATGGGATAGTAAGGTATGTAAAGAAACTTTAATATTAGGCCGTTTTCTTCATGGTATAATAAGGTCTAATGTTCTATAGCTTTTTCTATATCTAGATAATAAGGATATGCTTAAAAGAATATTATGTATGAAAAAGCAAGCTTGGATTTTTTTAAGGCAAGATTTTGGTGTTTAAAGCTTAGAGCTGCAAGGGTTTCTGTTACAATGCCTTATCCGGCTATCCTATTTTTAGGTATAATGGAGTCATTCATGGTTTGCTTCTATTGTATAGGATGGATTAGGATAATAGATATAGTAAATCGGTGTATTTCTTTGTTACAATGGGGAAGTCAAAATGGCTTCGAGCTACAAGAACGCATATAGGATCAGAATAATATTGCGTGCTTAATGATCGATCCTTCATAGTAACTGGTGGTGTTTTAACGCCATTTAGGTTTTGCATGACAATCGACCTTGGTAATTACTACTAAGTATTAGATACCCATTATTCAATGAAGTGAAAGTCTGTCAATTGGCGTTATAGTATAGGATAAACCAACCAAAAGGCTGGATGTAATCGGAGGAATCTAAATGTCCTTGAAAAAAATGGATGTAAAAGCTTTGGACATGATAGTTGAAACGATGATCACGACTGTTGGAGACAGCAAAGTTGAGATATTTGAAATACAAGAGCAATGCCTTCGTGATTTTGAAGAGATAACGAAGGAGCTTGAAGAAGTGAAGATCCAGGTTGCGATCGTGATAGAAGAATGCGATATTCTCGAAAAAAAAGCCCGATTATCAAGAAAGCGTCTTTCAGAAGTGAGCGAGTATTTCAATGATTTTTCTGAACAACAAGTTCGTGATGCTTATGAGGTTGCACATAAGCTTCAAGCGGATTTACAGGTGAACAGTCAAATTGAGAAACAATTGCGGCTGCGTAGGGATGATTTAGAAAGAAGGTTGCGGGGGCTTGAACAGACGATTGATCGGGCCGAGCATCTTGTTTCACAAATTTCAGTTGTCTTAAATTACTTAACGAGTGATTTGAAACAAGTGGCTCCAGCGCTTGAAGATGCGCAACGTAAACAGGACTTTGGCTTAAAAATCATTGAGGCTCAGGAAGAAGAGCGTAAGAAGCTTTCCCGTGAAATTCATGATGGACCGGCACAGATGCTGGCAAACGTCATGATGCGATCCGATTTAATTGACCGTATTTATCGGGAAAGAGGCGGCGACGAGGCCATCATCGAAATTCGAAACTTGAAGGTGATGGTTAGAAATGCACTGTATGAGGTGCGCCGAATTATTTATGATTTACGTCCAATGGCACTTGATGATTTAGGGTTAATACCTACCCTAAGAAAATACCTACAAACGACTGAAGACTACAACCACGGTATACAAATGACGTTTATAAACTTAGGCGAAGAAAAAAGACTGCAATCTGATATGGAAGTCGCGCTATTTCGTCTCGTGCAAGAATCCATTCAAAATGCGTTGAAGCATGCGAAACCGAAAAGCATTCAAGTCAAGCTATCGATGACGAAAGAAATGGTCATCGTTATGGTGAGGGATGATGGAATTGGCTTCGATTCTAATGTTCAAAAAGCAGGCTCATTTGGATTAATGGGGATGAAGGAACGTGTCGAGCTGTTGGAAGGTGAAATGACGATTGATTCGCATCAAGGAATAGGGACACTCGTATCAGTAAAGGTGCCATTGAATGATCGTATAGAATACTAAACTTAGATATGGTAAGAGAACAAAGGGGGAACCACGATTGAAAACAAGTATTGTCATTATAGACGACCATCAGCTTTTTCGTGAAGGCGTAAAAAAAATCCTGGAATTTGAATCTGCATTTGATGTAGTTGCAGAAGGGGATGACGGTTGTGAAGCGATGAATTTAGTAGAAACGCACCGCCCAGATGTGGTGATCATGGATATTAATATGCCACAAGTAAGCGGCGTGGAGGCAACTAAATTACTCATTGAGCGCTATCCAGATGTGAAGATTATCATTCTATCAATTCATGATGATGAAAATTATGTCACCCATGCACTTCAGACTGGGGCACAAGGGTATTTGTTAAAAGAAATGGACGCAGATGCTTTAGTAGAAGCGGTGAAAGTAGTGGCAGATGGCGGATCGTACCTACATCCGAAAGTTACTCACAATCTAGTGAAAGAATATCGTCGAATTGCTATTGAGCAGATGACAGAGAGAGAATCTTCCCTATATATTCCTGAAATTAGAAAACCACTTCATTTATTAACGCGTCGGGAATGTGAAGTGCTTCAGCTTCTAGCAGATGGCCAAAGTAACCGTGGAATAGGTGAAACACTATTTATCAGTGAAAAAACTGTGAAAAACCACGTCAGCAATATTTTGCAAAAAATGAATGTCAATGACCGTACACAAGCTGTCATTTCAGCGATTAAAAACGGTTGGGTTGAAGTGAAGTAAAGTAATGATTGGATGTCCACAGCTGAAATGTTGGAGGAAACCAAAGGAAATCGTCTAGCTTAATCGATGTTACAACGATTAAGACTGGGCGATTTTTGCTTGGGGGGGTTCAGACAGGACAAAAGAAAGAACCTATTACGTCTAATTGAGGTCCCGCGATTCGAAATCTGACTTTCACGCGCGGGGAATTATGTCTCGCAATCCAAATCCAAGGGCTCACGATCTAGACTTAAAATTGCAGGGCCACATTTGTTTTGACGACTTTCTGTTAAAGGTAACACAACATTATAATGCGAGCAGAGACGGTATCGTATAAAGTGAAACTTCAATTAGTGGGTTTTTCTTCATCGCCCACTGATTGTTAGTCCCGTTCTACTGTCGCTAAGATCTTCGCTACCACTTCGATCAATCGACAGTACGAACCCGATTGGTTCAACTAAACCGCTGAAGATCACAGCGGTAAGTTTCACTGTATCTCACCAATCGGACTTTTCCGCTACCTCGATTCCTCTAAGCCTTGAGGTAGGAGCTTTACTGCGCGTTAATGCGGGATAAAACGGTAATTAAGTATAAACGAGAATAATGAAATAAGGATGGTAATGTTTTATGAAAACGGCAGTTGTTACGGACAGTACCGCATATATCCCAGAACTAATACGTAAACAATTTCATATACATATGGTTCCGCTTCACGTAGTGATTGGTAACGAGGCGTATCGTGAAGAAATTGATATAACGGCGGATGATTTTTACAATGTAGTCAAAACGGAGGACAAGCTCCCGACAACCTCTCAGCCACCAACAGGTTTATTTATCGAGAAATATGAGCAATTAGCGAAAGAGTATGATGCAGTCGTGAGTATCCATTTATCGAGCGGAATTAGCGGAACGTATCAAGGCGCGATTAGTGCAGGAGATATGGTTGAGGGTCTGGATGTGTACGCTTTTGACTCTGAAATCAGCTGCTATGTACAAGGTTTCTATGTGCTCGAAGCAGCTAAGATGGCCTTAGATGGAAAAAGTCCAGACGAGATTCTTGCCCGATTGAAAGTTATCAAGGAATCAGTACGCTCCTATTTTATGGTGGATGATTTGGCACAATTACAGCGTGGCGGACGTTTAAGCAGTGCACAGGCATTGATTGGCAGTCTTCTTCAAGTCAAACCAATCCTTCATTTCTCAGACAAAGTAATCGTTCCTTTTGAAAAAATCCGCACTCGGAAAAAAGCTATGAAGCGAATCTCAGATTTACTTGGTCAAGATTTGGCTCAAGGTGGTACGTTTAAAGCAGTGATTATCCATGCAAAACGTGAAGAAGAAGCGAAAGAATGGAAAAAGGAACTCGAAGCGTTATATCCAAATGTTGAATTCGATATAAGCTATTTTGGACCAGTTATTGGCACACATCTTGGTGAAGGATCGATGGCGATGGGTTGGTATAAGGTATAAGAACGTCTTACCTCTGTTGGGGTGGGCGTTTTTTGTTGGTTCAATTTGGCTTGAAAATCTAGCTCCGGCATGAAAAGAGCTCATTCCGGCACGTAAATCTTGAATCTGGCACGAAAAGAGCTCACTCCGGCACGTAAATCTTGAATGCGGCATGAAAAGAGCTCACTCTGGCCCGTAAATATCAAATCTGGCACGAAAAGAGCTCACTCTGGCCCGTACATCTCATTTTTCAGTTTGTAATCTTGATCTACGGTACAGGGAGCTCAGGTTTTCCGCGTGAAATAGGCTTGGGACCGGACTCTTTTTTTCATATTGCTATAACTTTGCATAAATCAGTCATAATTATGAGTAATCGAATGAATATCTTTTGAAAAAAATGTCATCTAGTTCATTTTAGTGGTTTAATTCTTGATATTCGTAGAGTTATATCGAACTACGTTATTACATCTTAGCTAGTACGAAAGGATTACTCGTAAAATTGAGTGGGTATTCTGTCTTATTGGTAGTGGCCATGGTATAATTTCGATATATCAATAGATATGTAAGATTTACCATTCTAGAAAATAGCAAACTTCATCGAAAGGGGAGGACGCAAAGCCGTGGGTCTAAAGTCACTTGTGGACAAGGATCGCCAGGTTGCCAAAAGGAAAAGGATATCTAAATAAATAGGACACACTAAATTGTCATAATAGTTTATTAATAGAGTGAGAGACTATCTGAAATAAGTACAGGTATAGCTGGACTCTGTTTTTTTTTTGCTCAAATGAATTTGAAACTAACTTTAAAAGGTACAGAAAAGGAGTAGGAATCATGGGATTACGTAATGCTGCAATCGGTAGGAAACTGTTCGTACTAATACTTATTTCTTTCATCATCTTTGGTGTGATTGGTGGTACTGGATTCTATAATTTGAATCAAATGGATAAAAAATCAGATCAAATGTATTGGGATGCTCTGCTTCCTGTGAAATGGCAAAGTCAAATTCGCATAAATACAAGGGCGATTGATAATAGTACACTCGAGTTGTTGCTTACATCCAATACAAAAGAGATACAGGTATTAAAAGATCAAATTGACGCGTTAAAGAAGGATAATGAAACGTTGATACAGGCGTTAGATAAAAGTCTTTTATCTGAAATTGAGGTGGAACAACTTTCTCAATTTAAGACCGAGTATCAGAGATATTTGAATGAGGTAGAGAATGTATTTAAATTGGCACTTGCAGGTGATAAGGGTGTAGCGTATACAGAATACAAGCAAGACGTACAGCCTGCACGTGAAAAGTCCAATTCATTAATGAATGAAATAGGCGTGTATTTGGAGAAATATGCGGATGACCTAGTTAAAAGCAATACAGCAAGCGCTCAAGATAGTAAGAATTTTATTATCATTATCGTTATTCTTACTATTTTGATAAAAGGTGTGGTTGGATTTATTATTACTCGGATGATCGTCAATCCGGTTAAAGAAATGCAGACACTTATGGAAAGTGCGGAAAATGGCGATTTAACCGTTGAAGGAAGCTATCGCTCCAAAGATGAGATCGGCCAATTAACGCTTTCTTTTAATAAGATGATATTGAAGTTACGAGAGTTGATGACGCAGGTGAATATCACTTCTGAACAAGTAGCTGCTGCCTCTGAAGAATTGACAGCAAGTTCAGAAGAGTCAAGTAAAGCGAGTGAGCAAATTGCAAACACCATTCAGGAAGTGGCACAAGGAGCAGAACAGCAGGTGAGAAGCACAGAAGAGAGTTCGAAGGTCGTACAAGAAATGGCGTTAAGTATTCAACAGATTGCTTCTCATGGCCAAGGTATATCTGCCAATTCGGTCGATACTTCACAAAAAGCCGTGGAAGGGAATGAAGCGATTCAAACGACGATCGAACAAATGAATTCAATTAATCTGACAGTTACGCAATTAGCACAAATTGTAAAAGGATTAGGTGAACGTTCAAAAGAGATTGGCAATATCATAGAAGTGATCACAAATATTGCCTCGCAGACGAATCTACTCGCATTAAATGCTGCGATCGAATCGGCAAGAGCAGGTGAACATGGCAGAGGGTTTGCTGTAGTAGCGGATGAAGTACGCAAACTAGCCGAACAATCTGCTGAATCGGCTCAGAGCATTTCTGGCCTTATTACATTAATCCAAGATGAGACAAACCTTGCTGTTCAATCAATGGAACAAACAACTAGCAAAGTGACTGATGGCATTGGCGTAGTGAATAAAGCGGGGGAATCTTTTGCGCAAATTCGCTATTCTATTGATGAGATATCGGCGCAATTACAGGAAGTATCTGCTGCTTCCCAACAGCTTTCAGCAGGGTCTGAACAAGTCCTCCAATCAGAAAAAATATTAGCTGAAATTGCCGAGGAAGCGGCATCAGGCACACAAAATGTAGCAGCCGCGACGGAGGAACAATTGGCATCGATGGAAGAAATCACATCATCCGCAGCCACGCTCTCTCTCATGGCTGAAGAATTACAAGCGCAAATTGGGAGATTTAAAGTGTAATAAAAATTCTTTATCAAGGCTGCCTTAAAGGGTCTGACTTCACACTCTATACAGCGTTTATTGTGTTATATAAACAGTATATTGTAGATGTGGGTCAGACCCTTTTGTTATAGGGCAGCCTCGATTTTGCTTATCTTACAGAATTATTCAGTTCAAAAGTGTGGTATTATTAACAAATAAAAACATAAAAGGTAGATTCTATTTGTTGTGATACGTATGATAATAACGTTGTAGGAACGTAAAGCCAAGATTAAACTGTTTTTTCATGGAAATCGACATATATCTTTATTGAAAATCGTATGTCCACCTTTTTGGGGGACCTTTTTTGTGGTGATCATTAATGAGATGCAGAATGAGAGGGATTATTGAAATGGAAGAGTCTTTTCAAAGGAAAACCAGGGGAACTAGCATGAATTCAATGACCAGGGAGGAAGACTTTCATTCTCTCATTATCGATCACCTGAATGCGGTTATCAAATTGGACGTCAGTGGGAATCTACTAATCTATAACGAAGCATTTGCCCAGCAGTTTGGCTATACGGAACAAGACTTCGATGGACCATTTTTAGATAGTTTTATACAAGATTATACATATGAACAAAAACAATATTTCGAAGAAGCTCTCTTAGGTCAAACAAATAGGTTCAATTGCTTAGTCCTTTGCAAGAATGGTAACACTCGCTATACGAATGTTACCCTTGTTCCGATCGCTACACCTGATGGCGTGGAAGTGTATGGGATTATAAAAAATATTTCGGATCTAAAGGAACAGGAAAAAGAGTTTTATCTGTCAAAAGAAAGCTTTAATACCATTGAAGAAATCGGCAATATGGGCAGTTTCCATTACGATATGATGAGCAATAAGACGTATTGCTCGAAACAAAAACGTTTGATTCTAGGCATTAGCGAAGAGGAAAACTTTTCGCCAACATATCGGCAAATTCTAGAGTTTGTCCATCCAGATGATCATCCGAAACTTGAACGGGCCTTCGGGCAAAGTTTATTAAACAATGGCAGTGCTCATTTTGAATGTAGAGTTGTGAGAAGAGATCACGCCATTCGTCATGTATATGTGCAAATAGAAGTCCTTTTTGGAGAAAAGGGTCTTCCGGTTCGTGTAATCGGGTTCATTCAAGATATTACGAACAGTAAGCATACTGAGTCCAAGCTTACGGAAAAAGAACAGCAGTTTTCCAAAGTTTATAATAATCTTGATGTAGGGGTTTGGTCTGTTAATATGCAGACTGGACAATTTATCCTTTATTCGCAAGGGATTGAACAAATCTGCGGCTATTTGGCAGATGATATGAAGTATAATACTTCATGGTCAACGATCATTCATCCTGAGGATTGGCAACAATATATGGATTTACACGATGAGTTAGCAAAAGGAAACACCGTTCGTCATCAATACCGTATCATTCATAAGAACGGTGATATTAAATGGATTCAAGATTATATGATTCCTACTTTAGATGATAGCGGAGTGTTTATTCAATTAGACGGTCTCATTACTGATATGACAGAGCAACATCTGTTACATGAAAAAGTGAAGCATATTTCTTATCATGATCATTTAACACAACTGCCAAATCGAAGACAATTTAATGATAAAATACAACGACTTGCTAGTGAGTACGCGAATAGCGACAAAAGATTTGCTGTCATGATTATTGATATTGATCATTTTAAATATATCAATGATACAATCGGCTACCCAAGTGGTGATGAATTATTATGTCAAATTTCTACTCGTCTTGCTTCACTCGTACCAGCAAATGATATGCTTGCACGTCTCGGAGGCGATGAATTTGGTGTTTTAGTCGCTGACTTGGAATCGGTTGAATCACTTGAAAGAATTCCTAATCAAATCATCGACGGTTTACTTGAACCATTTTTGATAAATGGCTATGAATTATATGTCACTGTAAAGATCGGAATTAGTATTTTCCCGGATAATGGTATAGATAGCTCAGACTTATTAAGCAATGCTGATATTGCGTTAAACAAAGCGGAGAAACAAGGGGAAAGTAAGTATTATATTATCTCTCGATCAAGCAGCATCGAGTCTTATAAATCGTATAGCTTAGGACGAGATTTAAGAAAGGCATTGGAAAATAACGAGATGACGCTGCATTATCAGCCTCGGGTCGATAGTAGCACCGGTGAAATGCTGAGTGCTGAAGCGCTGATTCGTTGGAACCATCCAGAGTGGGGACGCATATCACCGATGGAATTCCTGCCAATTGCCGAAGAAAACGGCTTAATTGTCCATATCGATGATTGGGTCTTGAGAGAAGTATGTAACCAGGTAAGGGAATGGAAAGAAGAACAACTATCAACGGTGCCGATTTCGATTAATATTTCCGCTGTCCATTTTATGAAAGAAGATTGGCTGCACACAATAGAGAAAACGATTCAAGAAGCTGGTATTCATCCACAAGATATCGAATTTGAATTGACCGAAAGCTCTTGTTTGAACAATAAAGAAGCGGCGAAAAACACGATGAATGCATTAAAGAAAATGGGAATCACTATCTCGCTAGATGACTTTGGTACAGGTTATTCTTCTCTTGCTTATTTAACTCAATTTCCGTTTGATGTGATAAAAATTGATAAATCGTTCATTCAAAATATGATCCATAGTGATCAAGATATGTTTATCGCAAAGTCAATTATTTATTTAGCAAAAGGATTGCAAATAAAGGTAGTCGCAGAAGGAGTCGAAACGCTCCAGCAATTAAACATCCTTAAAAAAGAAGAATGCCATCAAATTCAAGGGTATTTATTTAGTCGTCCGGTTCCAAATGAAGAATTTAAAACACTTTTGCAACAAAGAATCCTCCAACCGAATTAATGGAAAGAGCCAGACCCCGCAATAATTTTATACTGTATAAAATTGTTGCGGGGTCTGGCTCTTCTGATTTTGGGGAACCCCCATTTTTTGCAGGAATCCATATCACGAGTAGCGAATATAAAAGATGATAAAAATAAATAGGAGGTCATTCCCTAATGCTTTCCCCTCATACTACCACCCCGTATTCCCCGAAACTGCAGCAACACTTATCGGGTCGATTATTACTTGCTGCTGAAATTCCCTTTCCTCTTAAATTGCTTACAGAACATATCAAAGCAGGTTATATTGCCACAAAAGCCGGCGTCTTGTGTGAAAACGGTAAATATTGCTGTTCGCGCTGTAGTAATCGAAATCAACAGCTATTTTACACATTTCCCTGCAGTATTTGTCAAAAAAACTGCACCTATTGTCGTTCCTGTATCATGATGGGGCGTGTAAGTGAATGTTCCGAGCTTTATTCATGGACAGGACCTGAACTCCATTTTCCAATGCCTCCTAAAGTAATGGCTTGGGACGGTACACTTTCTGATGGGCAAAAAACAGCGTCAGATCGAGTAGTTGCCGCAGTTGAACAAAATGAAGAAGTTCTGATTTGGGCAGTTTGCGGAGCTGGAAAAACGGAAGTGTTGTTTAAAGGAATTGAATCAGCAATCGCAAGCGGTAAACGGGTCTGTATTTGCACTCCACGAACAGACGTGGTGCTCGAACTTGCGCCACGACTTAAACGAGCTTTTCTAAATGTGAAAGTTGCTGCTCTGTATGGCGGCAGTGAAGATAGGCATGTAGCCGCCCCCCTCACTGTTTCGACAACACACCAGCTTTATCGCTTTGCCAATGCTTTCGATACGATCATTATCGATGAAGTTGACGCCTTTCCGTATTCCATGGACACTTCCCTGCAGCAAGCGGTACAGAAGGCAAAAAAACAAACCTCTGCTACGATCTATTTAACCGCAACACTCTCGAGAAGGATGCAACAAGAATATCGAAAAGGGACACTTCAAGCGGTGACGATTCCAGCACGCTACCACCGAAAGCCGATTCCCGTTCCTACAATGAAATGGAGCGGCAATTGGCAAAAGCAGTTTCAGAAAGAGCAAATTCCGCCACACATCCAATCCTGGGTTCGTGATCGAATTGAACGCAATATCCCCATTCTCTTATTTTTCCCGAGCATTAAAGTAATGAAAGAAAGCCTGCCGCTGTTTCAAGAAATCGAACCCCGTCTACTTGCTGTTTATTCAGAAGACCCTGAGCGAAAGGAAAAGGTCACGAAGCTTCGTAATGGAGAGGTTCCTGGATTGCTAACAACGACGATTTTAGAACGAGGTGTGACGATTCATAAATTGGATGTCGCGGTCATTGGCGCAGAGCATCAAGTATTTGCAGAAAGTGCGCTTGTTCAGATTGCCGGTCGTGTAGGAAGAAGTGCGGACCATCCAAGCGGAAATATTACTCTTTTTCATTATGGAAAAAGCGAGGAAATGGTGAAAGCTGTTTTGCATATTGAAAATATGAACCGTGAAGCAAGTAAGCGAGGGTTGCTTGATGTTTGATTTGGCCATCCTGAAACCACGACTCTGTCTGTTATGTGATCAAGAAATAACACATAAGGTATCGTGGAAGAATTTGCTGATGCAGGAACCGGAGATGTTGATCTGTGTGGAATGTTTCGGAAAGCTTGATCCGATCAGCGGTGAATTGTGCAGAATCTGCTCCCGAGTCTTGTCAGCTGAGTTCCGCAGAGATACGCTTTGTTTAGATTGCCACCGTTGGGAACAGGATCCAAAATGGCAAGGATTTTTAACGGAAAATCGGTCGCTTTTTCATTATAATGATTTTATGAAAGAAAGCATCGCTAAATTCAAATATCGTGGCGACTATGCCATTGCTGAGGCATTTTCTTCTTTTGTAAAGGCTGCGCTTCCGAAATTAGCGTTTGATTCTATTGCTGTCATTCCTCTAAGCAGAGAACGGCTGCTAGAGCGAGGCTTCAATCAAGCAGAAGCCTTAGCGATAATTGCAGGGCAAACATGTATCCAGCCACTTACGAGAATTCATTCAGAAAAACAATCAAAGAAATCTCGTCGCGATCGGATTAATTTGCCACAAGTCTTTCAAATCATCGATCCCGATATGGTAGCAGGACAGAAAATCCTCCTAATCGATGATATTTACACAACCGGATCAACACTAAGACATGCGGCTAAAGCGCTCAGGCTTGCGGGTGCAACTGAAATAAGGTCACTCACACTTGCTAGATAGGAATAGGGGCGGGCTTCGCAACATCAGCTCCACACCGCCACCTTCATAAGATGATACAATATTTAGAACCTGAATCTTTTTTATCGTTTTAGTTGGGATCAGCTACACATTGATATTTTTTACGAACCCCTTAATATTTGTCCTATTTCAGTCGATATAAGAGGCAAAGAGTGCAGGTTTCCTGAAAGGGGATTAGCAAGATGGAATTAACGAATTGTGCAAATTGCAATACATTGTTCGTGAAATCAAAGTTTCGTGATGTATGTGATACGTGTTATAAAGAAGAAGAAGCTAAATTTGATATCGTCTATAAATATATTCGCAAAGCCGCCAATCGTACTGCAACAATGCAGCAAGTAGTGGACGGAACAGGTGTTGAAGAAGAGTTGCTTATTAAATTTGTCAAAAAGGGTAGATTGCGTTTGTCACAATTTCCGAATCTCGGATATCCGTGTGAAAAATGTGGGACAATGATTAAAGAGGGAAGAATTTGTGGCAATTGTACAAACTTGATTCGTGCCGATTTGGCAGAGGTTGATAAAGAAGAAAAACGCAAACAAGAAATCACGGAACGTGAGCGCCAAAGTGCCTATTACAGTAGAATGGATGAATAGAAATCCATCTACATGTATAAGGTAAGTTATTGAACTACCCACCACTTAATTTTCTAACGGAAATTTGAAGTGGGGGATTCCTAAGAACACCAATCTATCGATCAGTTATGGGTTAGGCGATCCCCGTAGTCCCTACGGTTAGAAGTCTTACAGCTTCGTTTTTAAGATTTTTCCCTGCGTTTATATCTCGATCATGATAGGTATGGCACTCTGGACAGTCCCATTCACGTAATCCAAGATGTTTAACGTCTTCATTTTTATAGCCACAACATGAACAAAGTTGACTAGAAGGGAAGTTTTTTGCAACCGTTACGACTTGTTTCCCGTACCATTTCGCCTTGTATTCAATCATCCTTTTGAATTGTGACCATGCTACTTCACTAATGGCTTTGGCAAGATTGTGGTTTTTAAGCAGATTAGATACGGACAAATCTTCCATCCCAATCATGTCGTGGTTTTTGACAATCTTAGTGGAAACTTTATCTAAGTAATCTTTTCGTGCATTTGCCATTTTTTCGTGGATGCGTGCTACGTTGATTTTAGCTTTGTACCAATTTGAACCACCTATTGTCCGTCTACTCATGATTCTTTGTGCTTTGGCTAGCTTTTCTTCTAAGGTACGGAAAAACTTTGGATTCGAATAGATCGTCCCATCTGAAAGAATCGCAAAATCTTTGATTCCCAAATCGATCCCTACTGCTGACTCTGTTTTAGGTAACTCTGATACTTCTGATTCGGTTGCTATAGACACAAAGTATTTACCAGAAGGGTTTCGTCTAATGGTAACACTAAGAATGCGTCCTTTTACCTCTCGACTTTTAGCAAAAAGAACAAGCCCTAGTTTAGGTAACTTAATTTTGTTTTCAATAACAGCAATATTTCCGTTCGTATACTTTGTTGTATAAGATTGAACCTGATTCTTTTTCGACTTAAAGCGAGGTTGTTTATTCTGCTTTTTGTAATAACGATCATAGGCATCACTTAGATTTTCAACAGATTTTTGCAAGGCAATACTGTCTATTTCTTTTAAAAAAGGATAGTGTTGCTTTAATTGAGGAAGGTATTTAACCGTTTCGTATTTATTCAAGTATGTACCTTTCCAATCATTAGAAGGAAGTTGGCCATTTTGTTTCATTTCTTCCGTGACGTACCAATAGAGATCTGTTTCTTTTTGTTTACCAAGAAAGAAGTTAAACACGAAACGTGAACAACCTATCGTTTTATTGATTAGTATGGCTTGATCTTTGTTTGGATAGATGCGAAATTTATAGGCCTTATTCATCAACATACGATTCACCTCCTATTTACATTTTACCATTAATTACACATTAACACAAACATTTGTTCTGTCTTGAGTCGGAAAAACAGCAAATAGAAGAGCCTTTAGGCTAATGCCTAACCGAAATTCATTTCCCCCTTATCGTTGGGTTACACCCTTCATACGATTGTGGAGGGAGTCTTCTTTCGGAAAATGATAAAAGCCTAAATTCGACAAATACATGAAAAGATTGTCAATCGAAAAAAATAAAAAAACCAAAAACTTAACCGATAATAGAAAAAAGGGAGTCATCAATAAGCCGAAAGCGAGGAGTGCGAGATGAAGATTAATCAGTTTGGACCATCGGGAGTAAACCCATATAATCGTCAACAACCTAAAGTAGACAGTGCAAAGACATCTTCCGCTAAAGCAACGGACAAGATTGAAATATCCTCCACAGCCAAAGAACTTCAGCAAACATCCCAGATTCATTTGGAAAGACAAAAAAAGGTTGAGCAATTAAAAGCACAATACGAAGCGGGTCAATATAAATTGAACGCAGAAGATACAGCAAAAAGTATCTTGGATTACTATTTTAAGAAATAATGAACGGCAATACGTGAGGCAGAGGAGGGAATCATATAATGTCTACTGGACACATTATCACGGCGTTAGAAAAATTGATTAAGCTCCACAAAGGCTTAAATGAACTGGCATCAAGAAAAACCGACATCATCAAGCGAAGTGATATGGATGCCCTCGCTGCCTTGCTGAATGAAGAACAGAAATATGTGAAGGCGATTGCGATGATTGATCAAGAAAGAGATGTTGCTGTTCAGGAGTTTTTAGAGGTTAGAAGTTCTGGAATGGAAAAAGCGACATTAGTGGAAATGATCGAAATGGTTGATGACTTTGAGAAGCAGGAACTTGAACGTTTGCGAACTGAGCTTATGGATGAAGCAGGCACGCTTAAAGAACAAAACGCTCTAAACCAGCAGCTCATCTACCAATCATTACAATATGTCAATGTCTCACTCGATATGTTACGGCCGAGGCCGCAAGAATATAATTATGAAAAACCGATGCAAAATAAAAGCAGCCAAGCGAAAAGCATGTTTGATTCGCAGGCATAATTATTCAGTAGTTTAATAGAAAAGGAGGTTTCTATAATATGGTCTCAACTTTTATGGGTCTTGAAACAGCAAAGCGTGGCTTATATGCCTCACAAAGCGCTTTATATACCATGTCGCAAAATGTTGCCAATGCCAATACACCTGGATACACGCGGCAGCGAGTTAATTTTGCGCAAACACAAGCTTTCCCTGCACCTGGGATGAATAGCCCAATGGTAGCGGGGCAACTTGGTACGGGTGTTCAGGCGGAGTCCGTGCAACGAGTGCGCGAGAGTTTCCTAGATGTGCAATTCCGGAATCAAGCGAATAAAGTAGGCTATTACGGTACGCTCAGCGACTCTTTTGTCAAGATGGAAGGAATCATGAATGAACCGACAGATGCTGGCTTGCAAGCGACACTTGATACGTTTTGGAAATCATTACAGGACTTAACGGCCAACACAGAAAACTCAGGTGCTCGTGCGGTAGTTGCGGCAAACGGTGAAATGGTAGCTGACACATTGAATTATTACTATAACTCATTAACAAGCGTGCAAGCCGATATGGGCAGCCAAATCGGTGTCAAGCAAGCGGAAATCAACTCGATTCTTGATAATATTGGTGAGATTAACCGACAAATCAGTGAAGTAGAGCCGAATGGCCTTATGCCGAATGACTTGTATGATAAGCGCGATTCATTAGTGGACAGCCTTTCCCAGCTCGTTAATATTAAAGTTACAAGTGTGATTCCGGCGGACTATGGCAATGCGAAACCGATTGCTGAAGGCCTATATAATATTGAATTGATCACAACAGATGGAAAATCGTATACACCACCTGTGAATCTTGTTAGTGTGAATAAATCAGGGATTCTTGGGATTAACAAAGTAGAAGTTTCTTTCGACAATACGACAAAAATGGTCGATGGCGTAAAGTTTGGCGATCGATTTGTTAAAGATACGAATTTTTCAGGGGCGCTTGCAGGATTGATTGAAAGCTATGGCTATTTACATACTGATCCAACGACAAATACAACTGTCACTAAAGGGCATTATCCAGACATGCTTGAAAACTTAAATAAGATGACAAAAGCGTTTGTGGATGAGTTTAATAAAATTCATCGTGAAGGATTCGCTTTGAATGAGAACGTAATAATTGTGGATGGAAAACCGGTTAAAGATCCAGACCTTGCTTATGAATTTTTTGAATTTAAGGCAGGAATGAGTTTCGCACAAGGAATTACAGTCAATGCTGCAATTTTAAAAGATTCTTCTAAAATCGCAGCAGGAGCGGCGAGCGGAGCGTCCGCAGACAATGAAAATGCGAAAAAGTTAGCAGATTTAATCCAGATGGATTTCAGTAAATATTCCCCTGAAACAGACACATTTGGTTTACCAGGGAGTCTCACATCATTTTATGCAGGTATCATCGGCGCAATGGGCGTTGATTCTCAAGGAGTCGCCAAAAACTTCTCGAATTCGACGATTTTGGCCAACTCTGTCGACTATAATCGTCAATCCGTTAGTGCGGTATCTCTTGATGAAGAAATGACGGATATGATTCGCTTTCAACAGGCCTATAACGCGTCTTCACGAGTGATTAATATGATGGATGAAATGCTTGATAAAATTGTCAATGGCTTAGGCACTGGCGGTAGATAAGGAGTGAAAAGATTATGCGTGTAACACAATCGATGCTATCCAATAATATGCTTCACAACCTTAGCAATAGCTATGACCGAATGGCTAAGCTACAGGATCAAATATCTTCGCAAAAAAAATTCACAAAACCGTCCGATGATCCGATGGCGGCGATGATGGGGATGACCTATCGTACGGACGTAAGCAAAATTGAGCAATTTTCCCGCAACATCAATGAAGCGGAAAACTGGATTGATAGTACAGATGATGCTTTAGATCAAGCAACTAGCGCCCTTCAGCGAATTCGCGAGCTAACCGTTCAAGCGAGCAATGGGACGTATGAAGGAAGCCAACGCCAAAGTATTAAGGAAGAAATTGAGCAATTAAAAGAACATTTGATTACGATTGGTGATACGCAAATTGGTGGAAAATATATTTTTAACGGCCAGGATACTAATATTAAGCCATCAACGATAAAAGATGCTGCTGGAAATATTCAATATGGCGCGGGCATGATTAATATCGAGGTTTTCTCTGGCATTCACATTCCAATGAATACCGATGCCTCAAAGACATTTGGGGATGCACTTAAACAAGATGGCAGCATTCAGAAAATCATTGATGCACTAGATGGAAATGATCCGAATATTAGTGATCTATTGGATGATATCGACGCTACGATCGACTCATTCTTAACAACCCGATCCCAAGTAGGCGCTAAACAAAATCGCATTGAATTAATGACAGATCGCCTAGGTCAGCAAGAAATCTTTGCAAAAAAAATCATGTCCAAAAACGAAGATATTGACATTGAAAAAGCCATTATGGACTTAACGACACAAGAAAGCATTCACAGCGCCGCCCTAAGCGTTGGCTCCCGGGTCATTCAACCATCATTAATTGATTTTCTAAGATAAAAATTCAAAAGGGTCTGACCTCGCACTCTATAGACAGTCTATAGTGTTACATACACTTCATCTAAACTGTAAATAAAGTTGCGGGGTCTGACCCTTTTCTCATAGCAAGGACGTGAAAGTTATGCAGCTACCACAGATACAATTACAGTCCAATTTTATAAAAACAGGGTTAACTATAAAGGATTCTGTACAAAAAATGGAACAGCCCAAAGCAATTCAGTCGATCGAACAACCAAAAGCGATTCTAGAAATCCAAACAACACCAGGCAAGCTTTCCATTGATCAAACAAAAGCAAGAGAAGATATGGATTTAAAGAGCGTGTCTAAGCGTGTAGAAGAATTCGCCCAGCTCGGTTATCAAGACTGGCTCGATGGAATGGCGAGAAGAGCAAGCCAAGGCCAAGAACTAAGACATATCGAAAAAGGTGGCAATGTACTCGCTTCTCTTGCAAAAGAAAACGGTTCAAAGCCCCAAAAACAATTTAATATTGGCTGGATTCCTTCCCATTTCAGCGTGCAAATCGACTATCGGCCAGCAGACGTTCAAATTGAAGCAACTCCTCAAAAACCGATAATAAGTGCAGAGGCCCAAAAACCAATTCATGAATATACACCTGGAGAAGTACATGTAGAGGTAGAGGAAAAAAATTCACTGGATATTGATTTCATTAATCTATTTCCAGATGTAACGAGGTAACGATAAATGAAAATACAGACAAAATTTCATGATGAAGTAGAAATCGAAGAAAAAAATATCTTTACATTTGCAAGTGGCATTCCCGGATTTATCGATGAGAAGAAGTTTACCTTACTGCCATTAGAAGGAACACCACTCATCGTCCTGCAATCGACACAAACAAGCCAGGTCGCCTTTATCATGAGTAATCCATTTGAATTTTATCAAGAGTATGAAGCAAATCTCTCACAAGATATATTAAAGGAACTACAAATTGAGTCAGAACAAGATGTCGCATTATTCGTCATATTAACCGTAAGAGATCCATTCAATGAAACAACAGCAAATCTACAGGCCCCGGTCATCTTAAATATGAAAAACCAATCAGGAAAACAATTCATTATGAACACAAGCAACTACTCCATCCGTGAAATGCTTATAGCATCTTCCAAACAGGAGGTAAAATAATGCTAGTCCTAACTAGAAAACCGAATGAATCGATCATGATCGGCAACGACATTGAAATTACCATATTAGCGGTCGAAGGGGACCAAATCAAACTCGGCATCAATGCTCCAAAGCAAGTAGACATTCATCGCAAGGAAATATATCTCGCTATTCAACAAGAAAATAATGAAGCGACAAAAGCTGAATCAAATCTCCTTACTAGCTTAAGTGACTATTTTAAGAAAAAGTAGCAAAAAAAGTGTCAAATCCTATTAACTATTAAATTCAAGTGACGATATTACTAGTAGAGCGTTAGAATGTGACACAGGCGGCCGACTTGTTTACCTTCTAACGTCAAATCCCACAAGGACGTGGAACTTAAAACTCAAGGAGGAAACAAAACATGATTATCAATCATAATATCACAGCACTTAACACACATCGTCAGTTATCAAGTGCTTCAAGTGCACAATCTAAATCAATGGAGAAATTAGCTTCAGGTCTTCGTATCAACCGTGCTGGTGACGATGCAGCTGGACTAGCAATCTCAGAAAAAATGCGTGGACAAATCCGCGGATTAGACCAAGCGTCTAAGAACTCTCAAGATGGTATTTCTTTGATTCAAACAGCTGAAGGTGCATTAAATGAGACACATGATATTCTGCAACGTATGCGTGAATTAGCTACTCAATCAGCGAACGATACAAATACAACAGATGATCGTGGTGAAATCCAAAAGGAAATGAACCAGTTAACTTCTGAAATTAACCGTATCGGTAATACTACTGAATTTAATACGAAAAAATTATTGAATGGTAAAGTAAATGTTACAGAAGCTGTGACTTCAAACGTAAAAGGTACAAACGTTGGTTCTACAGTAAATATTGTTACTGGCGCTACTAATGGTATTGTAACAGGGGATACTGCTGCGTTTAATGGTGTTGTAGAGTTTCAAGCAGGGAAAAACCCAAGTGCTACTGGTGATGTACCTTATACAACTACTTCTGCTCTTAACTCTGGTCCAGACGTTACTGCTGCAGATAATGAATTAACTGTAACAATTAATGGAACAACAAAGACAGTTACACTTGCAGAAGTCGACTATAGTTCAGGTGGGGCTGGCTCTGCAGATGATTTTGCTGCTGATATCGCTTCAAAATTAAATACTGCTTTTGGTACGGGCACTGCAATAACTACTGGTTTTGACAATGATGGTAATCTTTTCATTTCAACAGCAAATAAAACTGATAAAATGACAATTGATGGTGGTAATGCGTTAACTCATATTACGTCTACTGGTTTACCAGGGGCTATAACAGATAATGCTGCACAAGATAGAAATAACTCATTGACAGTAACAGTGGATGGTGTCCAAAAGGATGTTTCTTTAACTAATGTACTATCTGGTAAAGGTACTAACCAAACGATTGCTGGTAACTATGATTTAAGTGATGCTACTGATCAGGGTGACTTCATTACTCAACTTAATTTAGACTTGGCTAATGAATTTGGTGCAGGAAAAGTAGTTGCAAGCTTCTCAAATGATAAACTTGTTTTAACTAGTCAATCAACTGGTTCCACAAGCAATGCTTCAATCGAGGGTGGTGCAGGAAACATTCTCTCTAAATTAGGTGTATCGGAGCAAACAAAAACTGATGGACTTGATATTAATAACACAGTGGCTCTTAAAGTAGATGGTGAAGATATTACGTTTACTTTAGCGAATGCAAATTGGAATACTATGAACCTAGCTAATGAATTACAAACGCAAATTAACAATGCTTCTACAACAGCAAAAGACGTTTCTGTAACGTTTGAAAATGGAAAACTATCAATTACAAGTGGTGAAACTGGAAGCGAAGGTTCTGTTGAAATTACTGATAATGCCTTTGCAAAAGCTACAGGTTTATCAACAGGATCAACTAAAACTGCTGGTGCAGATGCTGAAAATTCTTCATTGAAATTCCAAATCGGTGCCAATGCTGGTCAATCTATGAGTGTAGATATTACTGATATGAGAGCAGATGCTCTTGGAGTCTCATCTTCAACAACTGCGGATACAAAAACTGTAGTAGACGGCCAAGGAAATGAATTAACAGCACATTACAAAGCAACTGCAGAAATTACAGACGGAACTAACGATGAAAAAACTGAATATGCTCTTGATGTTTCAACATCTGAAAATGCAACTGCTGCAATAGCGGTGTTAGATCAATCAATTGCAAGTGTATCTGCTGAGCGTTCTAAACTTGGATCATACCAAAACCGTTTAGAACACACAATCAACAACTTAAACACATCTTCTGAAAACCTAACTGCTGCGGAATCTCGTATCCGTGACGTAGATTATACTTTAGTTGCTTAGGCAGTAACAAGTACAGTCGTCCTAGCTGGTAACGGCTAGTGAGTATGATCGGGTGAATTGCTGGAAACCCCTTAGAGCTTTTCTTGCCACAACGTAGTTGGAAACGACAAGCGTGAAGGTCCTGAAAAAAGAAAAGATTGGGCAATCAGCAGCCAAGCTCCTGACTCGAAAGAGTGGAGAAGGTTCAACGACTAGGATAGACCATCTAAGGCGAAAGCTATGATGATGAAATCCATAGGTGAAACAATGTCCATCAGCATTGTGAATCCGAAGTGCCCGACCCCTAACAAATCATGTTGAGGGTGAAGATATAGTCTAGTCATTTATGAAAGTAAATGTTCGCACGATGGCGAAAGAAATGATGGAACAAACCAAGAATTCAATTCTTTCTCAAGCAGCACAAGCAATGTTGGCTCAATCAAATTCAATGCCTCAAGGAGTTTTACAACTTCTAAGGTAATGAACGAAGGGCGTCTCATTTGGTAACGGATGAGATCATCACTGGGTGAATTGCTGGAACTTCCTAAAGCTTCATCAACCACAACGTAACTGGAAACGGTAAACGTGAGGGTATGAAAATGATGAGGATGAACAATGGATAATCAGCAGCCAAGCTCCTGTGAGGAAACTCTGGAGAAGGTTCAACGACTAGGATAGACTGTCTAAGGCGTTAGCTATGACAATGAAATCCGTAGGGCAGTGAAAACTGTTCGAAGTGCCCAGCTCCATAAAAAACATGGATGAAGATATAGTCTATTCTGTAATCGAAAGATACAGTCGCAAAGCAAGCGAACCAACAACCACAAGGAGTTCTACAACTTCTTCGTTAATTTTAACTTGAAAGGGACTCTAGTATTGCTAGGGTCTCTTTTTCTTAGTGCGCCCGGCATTGTTTAACAGCTAGATGGTGGAAGTCCACTACAGGCTTGGCAGTGGGAGCTATTAGAGAAAGGATCAAAAGGGGATAAAATGGTACATATCTTTGGGAATTTAATGTTACTATTCGCTATAATAGGTTTTCCTTCATTTCTAATCTTGTCTATTGTTGCATTTTTTAAAGGGAATTCTGGAAAGTTTATTAAACTAATAAGCTTATCAGGAATAACTGTTCTTATATTTATTATTGGATTGGTTTTGGCAATTTTCACAGAAAAGGATTACTGGGAACGCCAAGAGATGTCCAAAGAGGATGAAAGAGAAAATCAAGAAATAATCGAAAATATTCAGAGGAATCAACAAGCAATTGAACAAGAACGTTTAAAAAAGGAAGAAGAGGGACGTTTAGAAGTATCACTAAGAACACCTGATCAAATTAAAATAATTGCACAACCTCTTGATTACAAGAGCGTACAAGATAATCTAAATATATACGTGGGAGAATATGCAACATTTACAGGAGAAATTAGTCAAATCTCACCAACTGAATCATACACTCATATGGAACTTTATGTTACTAAGGATTCAGATGTTACTAGTTTAGAAGATATTCTCCTTGTTGAATTTCCGGGTCCCGTTAATCATGTCGTGGGTGATAATGTAACAGTTTATGGTATTATTTCCGAAGGGGAAATTCATATAACAGAACTGGAAAAGGAAATTATTGCACCAAAACTAATGGCAGAACTTATTGAATAGCAAGGAAGTATAGGGACGGTTCTTTTGCTTCAGTGATACAACTCTTAAGATAATTGATTCGAAGGGCGTCTAGCTTGGTAACGAGTTAGATTACAACTGGGTGAATTGCTGGAACTTTCTAAAGCTTCATCAACCACAATGTAACTGGAAACGGTAAGCGTGAAGATATGAAAATGATGAAAATGTAACAATGGATAATCGGTAGCCAAGCTCCTGTGAGGAAACTCTGAGGAGGGTTCAACGACTAGAGAAAACGGTCTAAGGTAAATGCAATGACCGTGAATCTTATAGGACAGCAAATGTTTTGGTCGAAGTGCCCAGTTCCATGAAAACATGGATGAGGATATAGTCTATTCAGTGACCGAAAGGCATAGCGGCAAAGCAAGCCAACCGAAAGGACACAGGGACAGTGAACTAGTACCATCCAGTATTTTGTAACTATTATATGTATAAAAAAGCTGATAACTAGGAGGATTCGAGATGAATCAAGACCAACTAGAACAGAAGAAATTCCTTGAACAGCAGCTTAAATGGAGTGAGGAACAAGTTCGTCTCTTAGATGAGATGAATGTGAAGCTTCATGAAATGAAAAGGATCGCTGAATATGCTTTAGAACATACGCTTTCTCCAATTGAAATTGAGAAGCTGAATGGTCAGCTGAATGAATTAAAGAATGAGTTCCATTCTTTAGAAGAACAGCTATATCCTGTTCTGCATTAGGAGTAAAAAATTGTTTATGAAGATAGAATAGAGTTACCGAATTTAGTCAAGGTTTTTCATAATGCCGCATAAAAAAACATCCCGTTCTCGTATAGAAAAAGGGATGTTTAATGCATTATTCTTCCTTATAAAACCGCTCACCCGTTTCTGGATGAAAGTACACGACCAACTTCTTTTTCGTTGTTGGATCAATGGATACTTCCTTTGTTCGGATGAAGCCGTCGGGGATTTTTGTTCCATGTTTGGTTTTGAATCGGCGGTCCCAGATGAACCAGGAGCCAATAATGATGATGACGACAATGATTAATTGGATACCATAAAAGCCAAGAATCCATTCCATTTGCTTTATTCCTGTTCTGCGATGACGGCTGTTCCATACGCGACGATCTCACTCATGTTTTGGCCGATTTCACCAGAATCAAACCGCATCATGATGATTGCGTTTGCCCCCATCACTTTTGCATTTTCCACCATTCGATCCATCGCCTGCTTGCGGGCATCTTCAAGCATTTCGGTATACTGGCTAATTTCCCCACCTATCAGCCCTTTTAAGGAAGCGACAATATCCTTCCCGAGGCCTCGTGCTCGTACCGTTAATCCGAAAACAGGTCCTTTAATTTCGGTTACTTTATAGTTAGCGATATTTTCTGTAGTGACAATAATCATGTTACATGCACCCCATTTTAAGAAAAGTTTATACGTAATACCTTTATTCTACAGTTTTATTTATATACCTGCCATTTTTATATAGTATAGGGTTCTAAACCACTATCTAAAAAGAAAGCTAGAACATTCAGCTAATAAAAGTTTTGCGGCAGATAAATCTATTTACGTAATAAAACTCATCAACCAATCACATTGTTGAAGAACGGTGTTGCATGGTCCCAGCATCACGAATATTCGAAACAGGATCAATAAGGAATGTGAAAAAAGTTTTGGATACAAAGAACTATTCAGAATATTTATTAGGTGCCTGTATATGATGTAATAGGGGGTGGTTATGATGGGAATAAAATTGATAAAGATTGGTGTCGTTTATTTTTTGATTGGTATTTTATTCGGATTGTACATGTCTGCAACACACGAATTTACATTAAAAACGGTCCATGTTCACATTAATTTATTGGGTTGGATGTCACTTTCATTGGCTGGTATCTTTTATCATCTTTTTCCTCAGCTTGCTAAAACAACATCGGCAAAAGTTCATTTCTGGTTGCACAATATTGGTTTGCCGATCATGATGATTTGTATTGCTTTGGCGATTTATGGCGTAGGTGGCGAAGTATTCTTCCCGATTGCTACGATTGGCGGAGTACTTACCGTTATTGGGGTGTGTTTCTTTGGATATAATGTTTTGAAACATTTAAAGGTGGAGAGTAACTAAGCGACATCTATTCACTAACACTAATCTGAACGTCTATGGGGATAACTTTGAAAACATCAAATGGCCCATGAAGGCTCGTTCCTTCATAGGCCATATTGTTTGCCTGTGTTACCTAATCATAAGCATTGTATTACATCGTTTCTCGTTGATTTGCTTTGAGCAGATCACGGATTTCTGTCAATAGTTCTTCTTCTTTAGTTAATGATGGTGAAGCTTCTTCGACTTTTTTCTTACGTGTATACAGTTTGTTGAACAGCTTGATAAATAAGAAAATCGAAAAAGCTACAATGATAAAGTCAACGATTGTTTGAATAAACATTCCGTATTTTACTGCTTTAAATGATAAATCAGTGAAATCTATTACACCGAGCAAAAGCCCAATTAATGGCATGATGATATCATTAACGAGTGAGCTAACAATTTTACCGAAAGCTGTACCGAGAATAACCCCGACTGCTAGGTCAATCACATTCCCGCGCATCGCAAATTCTTTAAATTCCTTAATCATTCCAGACAACTCCTTATTAAAAGAATAGAAAAAATATAACATGTTTCGTGCGACGAAAATAGGATAATGGTGAAATTAGGTGATAAGACTTATTTTTATCATGTCATTTTTAAGAACTAATAGGGTATTTTGAATAAATTAATAAACGAAAATATGTGAATATGGGTCATATTTACTGTTGTTTCCGGAAAATTATGAGGTGGTAAAAATTTTTTCAACTCTGCCGATACAATAAGTAAGTGAATGCGAGCGGAGTGTGAAAGATATGCAAATCCTTCAAAATGCCAATCTTCTATTACAAAATATCAGTGGGAAATCGGCAAAGCAACATATCGGGGATATAGTACAAGTGACTGTGAAAGAACGGTTGAGTGACCAAGAAGCTGTTGTTTCTGTGAATGGAAAACTATTTACTGTGAAATTTGAAGGAGAAATCCCGAGTGAAAACCGTATTTCGATTGAAATTACAGGTAAGACTGATGAAGGGAAATTTCTTGTACGAGTTTCCGAACGGGAGACTTCTGAAATAAGTAACCAGCAAGGAAAGCTTGGAAATGTTCAAGAACAACCTAAACAGCAGTTGAGTGAAGCGGTAAAAATGTTTACAGACAAAGGAATTGTTGTGACGAAAGAAAATATGGCTACTATTAAAAACTATTTGACTAGTGACAGCGGAACAATCGACCAAAAAATGGCGACGTTGAGGATCATAGCGGAGAAACAAATTCTGCTAACACATCTAACTCTGAAATCTGTCCATGAAGCATTACACGGTCCAGCCATTTCTGATACATTATTATCGATTTTGGATAAGGTGGACGCTCCAATGCAAGAGATTGTTAATGAGGTAGATAAGAAAACCGAGCCACTTATCATGAAGAATCAATCAACAGGATTGACGGCTACTCAAATCAATCAAAAGTCTAACGAGGATTTTTTAACAAATATTCAGCCCCCAAGTAGTGAACAGCTAGTGACTTCTAATCCTAAAAAGGTGGCTCAGGTGAGTTCGACAGAAGCAATTTCTCCTGTTATGCCAGAACTAGAAATGAACACGCAAGAATTCTCTGAAACAGAAATGTACTTCATAAATGAAGCTATTCAAAGTCTAAAAGTAGATTCTAAAAACGTTATTGTGACGGAAGTAACGGAAAAATTGGCGCAAATGGCCATCGACTTTAAAAAAGTACGTCAAGAGGTTAATAGAAACTTAGATATGATCACAAAAATGGTTGAACCCCGACATGTACAGTCATCGAGTATTCAGCAAGTTGTGGAGTCGACGATTCATAAACTAGATAAAGCAATATTACAGAGTGATTTCCTTTTATATGCGGATATGGGGACGGAAAAGAAATTACTATCCGCAAGTTCCCAATTAGCAGAAGCGAAGAAGTTCCTAGAACAAGGTGAATATGCTCGGGCACAGCAAATCGTTAAAGAAGTGAAAGCCCATGTAGAATCGATTATTTTCAAGCCATCAGATGTAAAAATGCAGCATTTTATGACGGAAAGGTCTCAAATTGAAACACCTTCTTCGACAAAACAAGTAGCCACTTTGATTCAACAAACAGTTCAACCGTTTCCTGAAACAGGTTCATCATCAAGAACCGTATACGAAATGGTCCGTAAGCTTGGGTTAACGCATGAAACGGAATCGGCCGTTACGTTGATGACTAAATCTGGTCATCAAGATCCGAATCAAAATAATGAGAATGTAAAAGCAGCCTTGTTACGTGTCATGCGGGGAGAGGATGTTAAACCGCAAGTACAGCAACAGGCTGAGCAGGCTGTCCATCAAATCACTGGCCAACAGTTACTGAATAAACCGGATTCTTCCGGGCTGCAAAATTTATTCTTTCAGTTGCCGTATGTAATGGATAAGCAAGTCGAAAATGTGAAGATTTATATTAATTCACGCAAAAATGGTGATAAGGTAGACTGGGAGAATTGCAATTTAGTTTTTTCACTTGAAACGAAGAAGCTAGGTGAAATCGGCGTTGTTCTGACGGCGACAAATCGAAAGGTCAGTCTTACTTTTAAGAGTGATAAAGAGGAACTTCAACATATTGTTAGCGGTATGACTGAAATTACGAAAGAACGTTTTGGCGACATTGGGTATCAGTTGAATGCAATCGGGGTGAAAACAACAGAAGAAAGTAAGGTTGAAAAGCCAATTGATAAACTGAACAGCCGTGAAGCCTTACAGCCAGAGAAAGGTTTTGATTTTTCAATATGAGAAATGCACAATATTTTCATCCGAAAAAGATCCGGACAATGAATGGACCAACTGCTGCGGTGATAAAATATGAGAATAATCAAGAAGCGGCGCCAACAATTATTGCCCAAGGATCGGGACAGGTTGCCAAAAGGATTATAGAGTTAGCGCAACAGAATCATATTCACATGCAAGAAGATGAATCGTTAATCGGCACATTGCTAAATATTGACCTTGGCGAATCTGTTCCACCACAGCTTTATGCAGCTATTGCTGAGATTTTGCTTTTATTAGAAGAAATAGAGAAAAAATACTAGATGTGTTTATATAGAAGAAAAGGTGATCGATATGGAAATCCAACGAGTGACAAGAGCCACGCCTTCAAAGCTGACATCAACTGAGGAAGTCGCGAAAGGTTCAATTCAGTTTCAATCTGTGATAGATAAGAGACGTCACGAAATGAATTATGAACGATTAACGAAGAAAGTCGCGGACCTTGAAATACAGGGAAACAAGCTCGCAGAAAATAGTACCGTCGATAATCTCCGAAAATATAAACGAATGATTAAAGACTTCATGGACGATGCCGTAAAAAATGGGCTCGAGCTTCAAGAACAGCGCGGCTTCAATCAAAGAGGTTCTACGAAAATTTATAAGCTTGTTAAAGAAGTGGATAAGAAAGTGATCGAGCTTACGAATGAAGTGCTTGAAAAAGAGAAAAACGGTTCGAACATCCTGAACCTTGTTGGTGAAATTAAAGGCATGTTGATCAATATTTATACATGAGGGTGTCCAAAAACGAAAGGGTCAGACCACGCAACTCCAATATACAGTTCAAATTAATCGTAACTACAACTCTGAACTGTAAGAGTGCGAGGTCAGACTCTTCTTATTGTTCATATAAACCTAAAATTTCTCTACTTCATTCCGATATATAAGATAACTATATGAATATTGGAGGCAAATGTGATGTTGAAGGGTCTTTCTACGAATGCCCTTTCCTCACAGCTTTGAACAGCCATCTCAGACGGAGTCAGTTTTTATTATCAAAGAGAAATTGATACGATTACTTATCGTGAAAAATAGAGTAAAAGAAGTGAAGGATCCTTCTAAAAAGTAGATTCAGGACGTTGTTGGGGGCCTGAAAGTATTTTTGTAGCTTACTCATACTACTGTTCGGTTTTTAGATTTACGAAAAGTTAAATGAGTATTGCGTTAGGGTTATCGATGATGAAACGCTTCGCGAACTTCCGCCAGAAAAATTATTGAATGTCTATACAGCTATTACGGGGTTTGTCGGTATGATGGTTGATGAAAAAATATAAGTAGGTGATGAATCATGGTACGTGTTAGTGGATTAGCAAGTGGAATGGATATTGATGAACTCGTTAAAAGTATGATGCAAGCTGAGCGGATACCAATGGATAAATTAACCCAGAAGAAGCAGTATACAGAATGGCAGCGGGATGATTATCGGTCGATGAATACAGCATTATTAGAGCTCGATAAGCTGATTAGTGATGGAGTTGGGATGCAAAAATCGTTTATTAAGAAAACAGTGACGGTTTCAAATCCTGATGCTTTGTCAGTTAGAAATATTAATTCTACCACGGACTTTTCGGGAACAATTGAAGTGAATGATCTGGCAACAGCAGCTACTATGAGAAGTAATGGTACTACTGTAGTAGATGATCCAAAAAAGAAACTATCCGATTTTGGTATAACAGAATCTCAGGAAATTTCAATTCTAGCTATAAATAAAGATGGTGGTTTTGATAAAAATTCAGATGAAACGCTTAAACCGTATAAACTTACGATCAATTCAACAGATACGTTAGAGAGTATCATTAGTAAGATAAATGCAGAATCAGGAGTGACTGTTTTTTATGATCAACAGTCAAAAAAATTCTCCATGACTGCTAAAAATACCGGTGATGTAAAAGGTGCAGCTGAAATCCAATTAGAGGGTACCTTATTTACGAACACAATGAAAATGGATATAAACAGTTATCGAGCATCCATTAATGGTAGGGGGGCAGCAGGTACAAATGCTTCTGTAACCTACAATGGTCTAAAGATAGAGAGATCCTCCAACACCTTCACGATTAACGGTGCAGAAATAACCTTAAAAAAGAAAACAACCGATCCAGTAACCTTCTCATCAACCGCCGATGTCGACGCAATCCTAGACACCGTCACAAAATTTGTCGAAAAATACAATGAAATGATTGAAAAAATTAAAAATAAAACAAATGAAACAAAGTATCGCTCCTTCGCTCCTTTGACAGCGGAACAAAAGAAGGAACTGACTGAAGATGAAGTTAAGCTCTGGGAAGAAAAGGCGAAAAGCGGCACGTTAAAAAATGATTCTACTCTTAAGAGTCTGTTAACAACGATGAGGTCTTCTTTATATACTTCAGTAAGCGGAGTAGCCGGAGTTAATGCACTTGCAATGATTGGTATTTCGACGACGAGTAATTACTTGGATGGTGGAAAGCTAACGATTAATGAAGATAAGCTCCGTGCAGCAATTTCGGAAGATCCGAATGCGATTTATCAATTATTTATGGCGAATGGAGATAAGCAAAGTGAGCAAGGTTTAGCCCGTCGCCTAAGAAGTGATCTTAAAACAGCTATGACAACCATTACCGAAAAAGCTGGTAAAGCGAGTTCTGTTAATAACACTTTTACAATCGGCAAGCTGCTTAACAATTTAGATACGAGAATTTCTACATTTGAAGAGAAATTAACGAAATTGGAATCTCGTTATTATAGTCAGTTTACGGCCATGGAAAAAGCGATTCAAAAAGCGAACAGTCAAAGTGCTTCATTAATGCAATACTTTAGTTAAACCAAGATAGAAAGGAAGTTTATACATATGGCGATCAATAATCCATATCAATCTTACCAACAAAATTCTGTGAACACTGCGTCTCCTGGTGAGCTGACTTTAATGCTGTATAATGGCTGCTTGAAGTTCATGATGCTTGGGAAGAAGGCCATTGAAGAAGGAAATATTGAAGAGAAAAATAAGAACCTCCTTAAAGCACAAAATATCATTCATGAGTTAATGGTCACGTTAAATATGGATGTGGCTGTATCCAAGGATATGATGACTCTTTACGATTTCATGAATCGGCGCCTGATCGAAGCAAATATGAAAAATGACCTTGTCGCAATAGAAGAGGTTGAGGGACTAGTTAAGGAATTCCGTGATACGTGGAAAGAAGCGATTCAAATGAACCGAAAAAGTCAGTTTACCCAAAGCGGGCAAGCTTAATGTCGCTTCAGAAATTCAATGATAGTACGGTTGAATTACTTTCCATTTTAAACGGTTCATTGATCGTAGAACGTGATGATATGATCAACCGGATTGTTGAACTGCTTGAGGAGCGGGAAGGGTGGATTCATGGTATCCAACCACCTTTCACCGAGGAAGAACAGCAATTAGGTCGCCAAGTTGTACGTTTAAATCAGCAGGTCGATGAGCTCCTGTTGTTGCAAAAAAAAGCGATTCAGCGCGATATTAGACAACTGAATGAAAAGAAACAGACGTCGGCTAGGTACTCAAATCCTTACGATCATCTCTTAGTTGATGGAGTTTTTTACGATAAAAAAAATTAAACTGTCCAAAAAAGGGGCGGGGCTTCGCAAAATCAGCTCCGCACCGCCACCTTCATAAGGCGATACAATTGGAGAATCTGAACCTTTTTCATCGTTGGGTTGCGTGTAGACGCTCATGGATGTTTTTTATGAATATATTTGTGAAATCAATCACGAAAGATTGCTAAATCCTACTTGGCTCATACAGAAACTAGATTCGGTTTTACTGCTAATAAGGAGTTTTTACATTGTTGGCAATCAATTTTTATGAGTGGCTTAAATTTAATGTTTCTTCGATCTTTTCTGTTTTGTTCAAAATAGCAATATTGTATATGACACTCACAATACTTCTGCGATTTTACTAGATGAATTTTACCATCTATTTCTACAGTTGGCACATATAATTGATTCATCATTTTCTTAGACGCTTCCATCTTCTATGTCTGTTCCTCTCGATATTTGATCCTTTCGATTTGCGAGAAATTTGCTGAATTATATAGGTCGAGTCATTCTTGATCTTACCTTCAAATATAGCTAGATCCATATTAGCACCTCTTTTAAATTAAATTAGAAAGTACATTCTACTTTTATATTAAATAGGGAAAATGTGTAAAACTATTACAATATATACCTTTTTGAGCGATAGTAGTTACTATATACCTTCTTATCATATATTTCAATAGTGGTATAAATATATAGAATTATCTAAAATTTTTCGATGCTCTTCAGTGTTAATTTAACGTAAAGATTGTTATAATAAAGATGGATACGAACCCCACTACTCATCCAATTTTCTAAAGTCTCTTCACGAATTTAGCAAAACGATTTGTTTGTGAAGGGAATGCATAGGGTATCGTAGAACTATATAGTATAGTTTTTAGAAGGAGGACTCACTTTATGGAATATAATATTCGTGGTGAAAACATTGAGGTAACTCCAGCAATACGGGAATATGTAGAGAAAAAGATTGGAAAATTGGAACGGTATTTTAACCATACACCAGATGCAACGGCAATGGTGAATTTACGAGTGAATCATAATACCTCTAAAGTGGAAGTAACGATCCCAATGACTAATTTAGTGCTTCGTGCAGAAGAGGATAATGCTGATATGTATGCAGCGATTGACCTGATTACTGACAAATTGGAGCGGCAAATCCGTAAACATAAAACAAAAGTAAACCGAAAATTCCGTGGTACAAGTACGAATGCAACCGATATTTTTCCGGTATTTCCAGAAAGTGGAACGACGCTGATTGAAGAAGACGAACTAGAGTTAGAGGTTGTCCGTAACAAGCGTTTTGACTTGAAACCAATGGATAGTGAAGAAGCAATCCTGCAAATGAATATGCTTGGTCATAGCTTTTTCGTTTATACGAATTCAGATACGAATTCGACAAATGTTGTGTACCGTCGTAAGGATGGACGCTATGGTTTGATTGAACCGAGCTAATAGTGCGTGTTCAAAACGGAGGATAAAAAGAGCCGAGAAGTTCGAGAAGCGACAGTCTCGAGGACCGGAGCGTATACAGTAATACGTGAGGACCGAAGAGACAGAGCGACGAAGAAATTCGACAGCTATTTTTACCGGACTTTTTGAACAACCTCTAATAATAAATTATACAAGGCCTGATTCTTTCTTAAGAGAGAATCAGGTCTTTTCTGTTTAAATGGTTAAATATGATTCTTTGCTTAAGGCATCATCTGTTCGAGATCAGAAGTTGGTACTTTTGTTTTTTAGGTAACTTCACAAACCTAGAAAATGTTCTGTATAATATAAAGTGAAACTTCAATCAGTGGGGGGGTTCTTCATCCCCCACCTACGCTTCCACGATTCCTCTAAGCCTTGAGGTCGGGGATTTGACTTTCCGTTAATGCGGGATAAAAGGTAAATACGATATGAGAGGGCCAGTCGTGATAATGGATTTTTTTGCATCATCCATAAGCTTCACAAGGGAGTACATGTATTGCAAAAATGGACTTGATGCGATGCCTTTGCGGCTTGGAAGATAGATTAGTAGAAATAGGTGAAGGATATGAAGCAATTACATATTTTTATGGCTTTTTTTAGAGTAGGGATGCTTGGGTTTGGCGGTGGTCCGGCAGCCATTCCGCTTGTGCAAAAAGAGGTAGTAGAGAAATATAAATGGATGAATAATGAAGACTTTGGTGATATCTTGGCACTCGGAAATGCACTTCCTGGTCCGATTGCGCCTAAGCTTGCAGGCTATATTGGTTACCGTGTTGGCGGCATTTGGGGCTTGTTGAACGGAATACTTGCATCGTGCGTCCCTACAATTCTCTTAATGATTTTGCTATTAACAAGTTTGAATGCTTATAAAGATCAAACATGGGTCACAGGGATGACAGCAGCGGTCGTTCCAGTTGTCGCTGTGATGCTGCTAACCATGACTGTAGAGTTTTTAAAAAAATCAGGCTCATCTAGTATGGGTTGGCTGTGGACTATTGTCTTCGTTTTGCTTGGACTTTTGTTCATGCAACTGCTGAATGTGCACCCTGCTATTATTATTATTTCTCTGATTATTGGGGCATTACTTAAGAAAGATCCTGCTTCTAGACCTGATAAGGAGGCAGAAAAGTCATGATTTATTTACAGATTTTCTGGGCATTTTTCATTTCAGGCATCCTCGGATATGGTGGTGGTCCAGCGTCGATTCCGTTAATTGAAAAGGAAGTCGTCGACCGATATGGTTGGTTTACGGTTCACGAATTCAGTGAAGTGATTGCAATAGGGAATGCGCTGCCTGGCCCGATTGCGACCAAGATGGCCGGTTATATTGGATTTGAGCAGGCAGGTATCCTCGGCGCCGTTGTCGGGGTATTCGCTGCAGTAGCCCCTTCACTCATTTTAATGCTTGGACTGCTTAGCATCTTGATGCGACACAAAGAATCCCCAAGGGTGAAAAGAGTGACGGTCGTCGTACGTCCTATCATCGCTGTGTTGCTAGGGTTGATGGCGTATGATTTCTTTTTCACCGCATATGAAGGAATTGGTTGGATTCAGACACTAGTAATTGGTGCGATTAGTTATATGTTACTTGGTAAATTGAATGTGCATCCTGCCTATGTAATCGCTGGTGCTTTAGTATATGGTGCTATTTTTCTTGGATGAAAAAATTGATCTGACCCAATAAAGTTAGACAAATATTTTAGGCAACTTTTAAGATCCGAGTTCGGTATTCTACCGGGCTCAGGTCTTTTAATTTTGCCTTCATTCTTTTGTGATTGTAGTACTCAATGTACTCTTTTAATTCTCTTTCAAAATGAGCCATACTTTCAAATTCTTGCAGGTACAGCAATTCAGACTTTAATAAGCCGAAGAAATTCTCGATAACGGCATTATCTAAGCAGTTACCCTTACGAGACATGCTTTGTGTAATTCGGTGCTCTTGTAATGTTTTCTGATACTTCTTCATTTGATAATGCCAGCCTTGATCGGAATGAAGAATGACTTTGTCTTCCGGTTTAAGACGTTTTATTGCTTCATCTAACATATTGCCCACGAGTTGATAGACAGGGCGGCTCATGACTTTGTACGCAATAATTTCGCCATTACATAAATCGAGGACAGGCGACAGATAACGTTTTTCCCCGAAAAGATGGAATTCGGTCACATCTGTTACCCATTTTTGATTCATTTTATCTGCGTTAAAATCACGTTGTAATACGTTCGGCGCGATTTTACCCACGTTCCCTTTGTAAGAACGATACTTCTTCATACGGACCATGCATTTTAAGCCAAGCTCATTCATTAAACGATTGATGGTCTTCGGATCATGAATAAAACCATATTTCTTTAGCTCTTTTGTGATGCGACGATACCCATAGCGACCTTTATGTTCATGATAAATCTTCTTAATTGCCTCTTTTATATCGGCGTATTTGTCCACTCGGTCTAATCGTTTCTCCCAATAATAATAAGTGCTGCGTGGAATGTCTGCGACTTCAACTAGATCCACAACGCCATACGGATCCTTTAGTTCAAAAATTACTTGCGCTTTGATTTGGTTTGTAATTTTTCCTGCATTTGAACTAAAGTATTCAACTTTTTTAAGTAAGCATTCTCCACTTCTAAACGCTCGATTTTCGCTTGTAACGCTTCTACTGAGCCCTCAGCTGGTGTCGTTTTAATTGTTTTCTTCTTCATAGATGGACGCCCCTTTTTCTTTGGTTCTAGCGCGTCCAATCCCTTTGTTTTCAGCAACTGATCCCATTGATAAATGGTACTGGGAGCAGAAATATTAAATGTGCTTGCCGTTTCTCGAAAAGACGCGCCCGTTTCGTTCATAAAATTGAGTACGTCTAGTTTAAACTGACTGGAGTAACTTGTATAGCCCTTCTGAAAACCTTCTGCCCCTTGCGCTTCAAATAATTTAACCCAAGTAATGACTAGTGATTTCACTGTACCAATGCTTTCTGCAATGGTTTTATAGCCTTCCTTTCCAGTTAAATAACGTTCTACCGCTTTTAACTTATCCTCTACTGTATATTTAGACATAAAAACACCCCGTAAATGTTAGTTTGGTGTCTAACATTTACGGGGCAGTTCATCAAAGGGATTTTTCGTTATGATCACATTAATGAATATATTGTGTAGATACGTTTTTTAAAAGCGAAAAACGTATCGCTAGAAAGAAGTGCTTCATTTAGTAGAGTGATAAAGGCTAGTGGATTTGTCCCAGTCGCGGGTGAAATTGAAGGTACAATGGCGAAAGATCTAGACTATATGTCATGAGTATAAAAGGCCGAATTAGATGACGATAAAAATACTTTAAATGATCTAGCTTCCAACTTATTTATATTTGGATTATGTAGAAGTTAGTCGATCTATGTTGTATATTGTCAAAAAATGAAAAAAATTAAGGTAATATATTTCAATTTAATTTCATAAAGTTACATCAAAAATACAAAAAATTCTGTATAATCAAGAAAAAGGAAAGTGCTTACACAGAAAAGGGCAAACCTATTGAAAAGTAGGGACGCAAAGCCGCGGGTCTAAGGTATTGTGCTACGATGGCTGGGCTGCCTGAAATACATGGTATTTTAGGAGGGATTGGGTTGGAGGATGTAACCGTTTATGAAGAATGGATCGAGCTAATGATACAAGCTAAGGAACTAGGACTGAGGAAAGAGGAAGTCCTTCATTTCTTGGAGCAAAAAGCAATCGAAAATAAAAAAGATGAACCAACCTATCATATGATTTAAAATGTATAAACCCCTTAAACAAACTGGTTTTTTACGAAAGCCCAGTTCGTTTAAGGGGTTTATTTTTTAGGCCGGACATGGAAACAGGGCTTCAATCCTCTTGCTTTAATTTCCATTTATTGAATTCGATGAATTCACGGAATTGATCTTTGGATACGCCAGATTTCATCGCTTCTTGAACAATGTTCATCCATTCCGCGTCAAGGCCATCTTTGGCTGGCTCATCATATATGAGAGAGTCAACAGGAATTTGCAGCACTAAGGCGATTTTTTCAAGAAACTGGATGGATGGATTTGTTTGTAGATTTCTTTCAAGGGAGCTTAAATAGGACTTGGCAACTCCTGCTTTTTCTGCAAGTTCTGTCATGGACATTCTATTTTCTTGTCTCAGTTTTTTTACGCGATCACCGATCATATTATCACACCCCAAAAACTTTTCTGAAGATATTTTTAATTCTGAAGCTGTTAGTATCCATTCTAACAGTTTTCATAGTAGTTAATCTATAATTTTTCATAATAACGTGAAGTTGTACCTACACTTTATACATGGTAATATTAAGGGTGCACCTATTTACTATGAAATATAATGGGTAAAATAAAGTGAGACTTCCATCAGTGTTTTTCTCCACTGATGGTTAGTTGAACCAATCGGGGATTTACTTCAAAAAGCGAGGCGACTGGTACAAAGAACGTCTCCTAAGATCGCTCACGTCCTGTGAGCAACAGAGACGCCATCACATCCTGTGATAGTCCGACAAGCATAAGCTGGAATACGGCGTGGCGTAGTTTGCCACAGAGTATTACAGCTTATGACCTCGAGGGGCTAGGAGCCGCAGCTAGATTAGGCTGTTTATCTCCACCTTATTTTTTCTTGATTCTTTTACAAAAATTGTGTTGGGGGTATTACAGCCTGTAAACCGGGATATCCGTTAATTTAATCTTATGAAACCTAAGTACTTTTTACTTTTTTGATAAAGACTTCTATATAAAGAGGAGCGTTTTTGAATGCTTAATATTTTAAATAAAGTGTTTGACCCGAATAAACGAGAATTGAAGCGCCTTGAGAAGCTGGCTGATCAAATTGAGATGCTAGCGGATGAAACAGCTTCTTTATCAGATGACCAACTGCGTGGGAAAACAGAAGAATTCAAAGAGCGGTACCAAAAAGGAGAAACGGTCGATGATTTGCTTATCGAGGCATTCGCGACGATTCGTGAAGGGGCGAGACGAGCGTTAGGGATGTATCCATTCCGCGTCCAGCTAATGGGGGGAATTTCCCTTCATGACGGGAATATTTCTGAGATGAAGACCGGGGAAGGTAAAACGTTGACTTCCACTCTTCCTGTTTATTTGAACGCGATTACTGGGAAAGGTGTTCATGTTGTTACAGTCAATGAATACTTGGCAAGCCGTGATGCACAAGAAATGGGCAAGCTCTATGAGTTCATGGGCTTGACGGTTGGTTTGAATATAAATGGCATGTCCAAAGAAGAAAAACAAGAAGCGTACAATGCAGATATTACGTATAGCACGAATAATGAGCTTGGCTTCGATTATTTACGTGATAATATGGTTCTTTATAAAGAGCAAATGGTGCAGCGTCCTTTGCATTTTTCTGTCATTGATGAAGTGGACTCAATCCTAATTGATGAAGCTCGTACCCCATTAATTATTTCGGGTTCGGCACAAAAATCAGCTCAGTTATATATTCAAGCGAATGCATTCGTACGCACGCTAACTGTGGAAAAGGATTATACGTATGACGAAAAAACAAAAGGGGTTCAGCTGACAGAAGAGGGGATTAACCGCTCTGAGACGGCTTTTAATATTGAAAATTTATTCGACATTAACCATGTTGTGTTGAACCATCATATTAATCAAGCTTTAAAAGCTCATGCTAGTATGCATCTTGATGTCGACTATGTCGTGCAAGAAGGCGAAATCGTTATCGTTGACCAATTCACTGGGCGGTTAATGAAAGGACGTCGTTATAGTGATGGACTTCATCAGGCCATTGAAGCGAAAGAAGGCTTGGAGATTCAAAACGAAAGCATGACACTTGCGACGATTACGTTTCAAAACTATTTCCGGATGTATGAAAAGCTTTCCGGAATGACGGGAACAGCCAAAACAGAGGAAGAAGAATTCCGTAATATCTATAATATGAATGTAATCGTGATTCCAACGAATCGTGAAATTGTTCGGGATGACCGTGCTGATTTAATTTATGCGTCTATGGATGGGAAATTCCGTGCCGTAGTCGAAGAGATTGCAAAGTGCCATACAGCGGGGCAACCTGTTCTAGTTGGTACAGTAGCGATTGAAACGTCTGAAATTATTTCAAAGTATTTATCAAGAAAAGGGATTCCGCATAATGTATTGAATGCGAAAAACCATGGCCGAGAAGCGGAAATCATTGCTGGGGCCGGTGAACAAGGTGCTGTGACAATTGCAACGAATATGGCTGGTCGTGGTACGGATATCAAGCTTGGTGAAGGTGTGAAAGAACTGGGCGGTCTTGTCGTGCTCGGTACGGAGCGACACGAGAGTAGACGGATCGATAACCAGCTTCGCGGACGTTCTGGTCGTCAAGGGGATCCAGGTATGACGCAATTCTATCTTTCTATGGAAGATGAATTGATGCGCCGCTTTGGGTCAGATAATATGAAAGCGATGATGGCACGACTTGGGATGGACGATACACAGCCCATCCAAAGTAAGATGGTATCCCGTGCTGTGGAATCCGCTCAGAAACGCGTTGAAGGGAATAACTTCGATGCACGTAAACAGCTTCTTCAATATGATGATGTGCTGCGTCAACAACGTGAAATCATTTATAAGCAACGTTTTGATGTTCTGGATAGTGAGAATTTACGCGATATCGCTGAAAACATGCTTGAAGCGAGTATTCATCGTAATGTGGCCCTCTTTGCACCAGGTACGGACGGTGAAAATTGGAATTATCAAGGCTTACTCGATTATGCCCAGGGCAATCTGTTCGATGAGGGTGAAGTAACAGAAGCTGATCTAAATGGAAAAGATGAAGCTGAAGTAGCGGATTACATGCTTGCGAAAGTGAAAGAACAGTATGATATTAAAGAAGAGCAATTGTCATCTGAACAAATGCGTGAGTTTGAAAAGGTAATCGTCTTGCGCGCCGTTGACAGTAAATGGATGAATCATATTGATGCGATGGAACAATTGCGTCAAGGAATCCATCTTCGTGCATATGGTCAAATTGATCCATTACGCGAATATCAGCAGGAAGGCTTTGCGATGTTCGAGGAAATGGTGATGGCCATTGAAGATGACGTTGCGAAATACATTATGAAGTCAGAAATTCGCAATAATCTGGAGCGTCAGGAAGTCATTAAAGGGCATGCTGTCAATCCAAAAGAAGGCTCAGAAAAGGTTAAGAAAAAGCCACTTCGTAAATCGCCTGAAATCGGAAGAAATAATCCTTGTCCATGCGGAAGCGGTAAAAAGTATAAAAACTGTCACGGGAATGTAGAGTAAATAGGCTAGAAAAAGAGGTCGGTTTAGTCCAGGGTTTACCGCCTCTTTTTTTCCATTTGAACAAGTAACAAGAGAGAAACTTGAAATACAATTTGCGAATCTGTCCTTTTTTGCATATAGTTGTAGAGACTGATTACGTTTTTTGAAAATAATTAAGAGGTGAATTGCATGGAATTAGCAGATATTAGACATGAGCTTGAGAATACAGCTAAGAAATTAGCGGACTTTAGGGGGTCTCTTTGACTTAGAAGAGAAGGAAGCCCGTATTGCTGAATTAGATAATATTATGAGCGATCCAGAGTTCTGGAACAATCAACAAAAGGCACAAGTCGTCATTAATGAAGCGAATGGATTGAAGGAGCAGGTCAATCAATTGGCAGAGCTCAATGATTCGTATGAAAATCTTGAATTAACCTATGAGCTTGTGAAAGAAGAACACGACGATGAGCTACTAGCAGACCTTGAAGTGGAAATCGTCGAGCTTTCTAAACAAATGAATGAATATGAACTTCAGCTGTTACTAAGTGAAGAATATGATAAAAATAATGCCATTCTTGAACTTCATCCAGGAGCTGGTGGGACCGAATCTCAGGACTGGGGTTCTATGCTTCTGCGTATGTATACGCGTTGGGGTGAAAAAAGAGGCTTTAAGGTAGAAACAATCGACTATCTACCTGGAGACGAAGCTGGTATTAAAAGTGTGACTCTTCTTTTCAAAGGGCATAATGCTTATGGCTATTTGAAAGCGGAAAAAGGGGTTCACCGTCTTGTCCGTATTTCTCCTTTCGATTCATCTGGCCGTCGTCACACTTCCTTTGTTTCTTGTGAAGTCATGCCGGAATTTGATGACACCATTGAAATAGAAATTCGTACAGAAGATTTGAAAGTTGATACGTATCGTGCAACCGGTGCTGGTGGTCAGCATATTAATACGACGGACTCTGCTGTTAGGATTACACATATCCCAACAGGTGTTGTAGTCACATGTCAATCTGAGCGTTCACAAATCAAAAACCGTGCTCAAGCGATGAACTTCCTAAAAGCAAAACTATATCAACGCGAAATCGAGCAGCAACAAGCTGAATTGGATGAAATTCGCGGCGAACAAAAAGAAATTGGCTGGGGAAGCCAAATCCGATCTTACGTATTTCACCCATACTCCATGGTGAAAGATCACCGTACAAGTACGGAAACTGGAAACGTGCAAGCGGTCATGGATGGCGATATCAACGCCTTCATTGATGCCTATCTACGTTCAAAATTATAAGTTTGAGTAAGTTATGGTCCATTGAACAGTGAAAACTGTTTAGTGGGCCTGTTTTTTTTGAAGCATTAACCACCCACCTTGGACATAGTCCTCTCCGCTTAGGTTCTCCCGTAGGTTTCGTACAATAATTTATCACGGTTTAACAGCCTGTAATACCCCCACCTCAATTTTTGCGAGAGAATCAAGAAATAAATAGATGGGGATAAACAGCCTAATCTAGCTACGGCTCCTATCCCGTCTGAGGTCATAAGCTGTAATACTCTGTGGCAAACTACGCCACGCCGTATTCCATCTTATGCTTGTCGGACTATCACAGGATGTGATGGCGTCTCTGTTGCTCACAGGACGTGAGCGATCTTAGGAGACGTTCTTTGTACCAGTCGCCTCGCTTTTTGAAGTAAATCCCCGATTGGTTCAATTAACCCTCAGTGGGGGGGGAATCCCCACTGAGGGAAGTTTCACTTTATTGTTTCTTTAATTTTGGAATGTAGTTCTGTTCTTCAATACCAAGAATTTAGCTAGTATTTCCGAAGCGCTCATATAATTCTCGAAAAAAGGGATAAGAACTCAGCACGAATAGTGAAATCTAATGATTAATTTACTTGGCATTGCAAAAACTAATAAAGATCTGCAGCGAATTCTCCCTCTTTCTTGCTTTATCGGAGTACCATTTACAGGGGTTAGATCCCGGTGCTATACTACTTTGAACGATTTGTATCGTGATGAATAAGCGTGGACAAAGAGGGTGAAGGGAGTACCTGATAAATGAGAAAAAGATATCGAGAACCGAAGCATCCGGTGATTGAGAAGTTGAGTGAGTATGGTCTTGTAATCGTTGGGGCAGCCATCATAGCGATTACATTTAACGTCTTTCTTTTGCCAAATCAAATTGCATCGGGTGGGGTCAGTGGAATTAGTACGATCTTGACTGGGACGCTCGGCTGGGAGCCAGCGTATGTACAGTGGGCCTTTAATATTCCGTTGTTTATCAGTGGTTTGTTGTTGTTAGGCATGCAGTTTGGGGCGAAGTCATTGGTTGGAACATTGATTTTACCATTTATTGTTTACCTAACAAAGGATTGGGATCCGTGGACACAGGACGCCCTACTCGGTTCGATTTGCGGTGGGATTGGGGTCGGTTTAGGTCTTGGCATTGTTTTTAGAGGTAAGGCTTCAACGGGCGGTACAGATCTTGCGGCTCAGATTATCCATAAATATACGAATTTTTCTTTAGGTACTTGTGTAGCGTTAATTGACGGATTAATTGTGTTGAGTGCAGCGATTGTTTTTGATATTGAAAAAGGGTTGTATGCATTAATTGGGTTGTACGTGACGAGTAAAACGATTGATTTAGTCCAAGTTGGTCTTGGACGTTCCAAAATGGCGATGATCATTACGAATCACGAAGAAGAAGTGAGACATGAAATTATTCACGTGCTTGACCGCGGTGTCACGAGGTTATCGGGTCAAGGAGGATATACGGATGATTCACGTCCAATTCTCATGTGTGTAATTGATCAATCAGAATTCACGAATTTGAAACAATTAGTGAAAGACGTTGATCCCAAAGCCTTTGTGATCGTAATGGATGCTTCGGAGGTGTTGGGGGAGGGTTTTAAACACGCGTAATGCTGGTATAATATTGGTGAAGTGGATAATTTAACTAGGGGGCATTATAGTGAATAAAAAATTGATTACATTATTGCTAGGAACGACGCTTGCTCTTTCTGCATGTGGTTCATCTGATGACAACGCGAATAAACCAGCAAATGAAGGCCAAACCACAACAACGTCTGCTGGTGAAGTAGATAATATTTATAAAAACAAATGTTCAAGCTGTCATGGTGCGAATCTTGAAGGGGCATTTGGTCCTGAACTTAAAACGATCGGCCAGACACTTTCTAAAGAAGAAATTGAAACTATTATTATAGAAGGGAAAAGCGGAGGTATGCCTGCTAAAATTATCGAAGGAGACCAAGCTGCAAAGGTTGCACAATGGCTTTCTGAAAAAAAATAAGAGCGCGATCAAAAACGTCTTGCGTATGTGCAGGACGTTTTTCGTTGTTATTCTAGTAAGATCCATAATTTACCTATTCAGCAGATGGAACTGGAAATTTACATTGAAATGAAACTGTAACATTTTTTTTTCGGATTTGACAAACTTTGATGGTATAATGGCTTTTGTACAGTAACAGGATTGATTCCTGTTATTTTTTCGGTTTTTTTCACAAAAATTGTCGAAATGAAGCGAGAGAAACTCGTCCATAGATTCATAAGTTTTCTGGAAATAAAAAGCTAGTTAGGTGGTTATTTATATGATAGAAATGACAGACGTCTATAAAACGTATTCGAACGGTGTCGTTGCTATAAACGGAATCAACGTTAAAATAAAAGCTGGTGAATTTGTGTATGTAGTAGGTCCTAGTGGTGCGGGGAAATCTACTTTTATTAAAATGATGTATCGGGAGGAGTCTCCGACAACTGGAAATATTGTTGTGAATGGATTGAGCTTGCCGAAGATTAGAAATACAAAGGTACCGCTTTTCCGTCGTAATATCGGCGTCGTGTTTCAAGACTTCAAGCTACTGCCGACATTGACGGTTTACGAAAATGTTGCGTTTGCGATGGAAGTTATTGAGAAGACCCCAGATGAAATTAAAAAGCGAGTAATGGAAGTATTGAATCTTGTTGGGTTGAAGCATAAAGTTCGAATGCTACCTACTGAACTGTCAGGTGGGGAGCAACAGCGTGTCTCCATTGCCCGTTCAATCGTCAACTCGCCAATGGTCGTTATTGCTGATGAGCCGACAGGAAACCTTGACCCAGAAACCTCATGGGAAATTATGAATATTTTTGACGAAATAAATAAAAGTGGTACAACCATTATTATGGCGACCCACAACAAAGACATTGTTAATAATCTTAAACATCGTGTAATCGCCATTGAAAATGGCAAAATTGCCCGCGATGATTTGCGAGGTGAATACGGCTATGAAGCTTAATACATTGCAACGGCACTTTCGAGAGAGCGGTAAAAGTTTGGTCAGAAATGGCTGGATGACTTTTGCTTCTGTAAGTGCAGTAACGGTAACATTGCTATTAGTTGGTGTGTTTTTTGTCATCATGATGAACTTGAACCACATCGCATCAAATGTAGAGAATGATGTTGAAATACGGGTACATATCGACCCGGCTGCAACGGAAGAAATTCAAAAAACACTTGGAGAGAAAATTAAGAAAATCGCCAAAGTCGATTCTATCGTATATTCTCCAAAGGAAAAAGAATTGACGAATATGATTGAAGGCATGGGTGAGAACGGCGAGGCGTTTAAATTATTTGAACAGGATAATCCGCTTCGTGATGTATTAGTCGTGAAAACGAAAACGCCTCAGGATGTAGGCCAGGTTTCTAAGGAAATTGAAACCTTTGAATATGTTCAGAGCGTCAAATATGGAAAAGAATATGTCGATAATTTATTTAATGTAGTAAATATTGCCCGGAATATTGGTGTCGTATTGATTATCGGATTGTTATTCACGGCGATGTTCCTTATCTCCAATACAATTAAAATTACGATTATAGCAAGAAGAAAAGAAATTGAGATTATGAGATTAGTTGGGGCAACGAATAACTTTATCCGCTGGCCATTCTTCCTTGAAGGTTTATGGCTTGGTGTGTTGGGGTCCATTATTCCAATTGGGTTAATTGGCGTATTCTACTCTAATCTATTTAAATACGTTTCACCGAAAATTAATATTCCATTTTTCGAATTGCTACCATTAAGTCCATTTATTTATCAGATTTCAGCGATTCTTATTCTATTAGGCGGACTAATTGGAATATGGGGCAGTTTGATGTCTGTTCGGAAGTTTTTAAAAGTATAAGTGCGTGTTCAAAAAGCTCGCGAATTTCATCACAGTTTATGAATGACTTTCTGTTAAAACCGCGCAAGTCCTGTGCAAATCCGGTTTTGACCTTATCTAATACGCACCAAAACAGAGAATCCTAGCTAAATAGAGCAAAAGATATCAAAGTCTAAGGGAGAGAAGAAAGGGGAACAGAAAAAGTGCATAGAAATAAAATCATCACGATGAGTGCAACAATCATACTAGGGCTTGGGAGCCTCTTGGCTGTACCAAGCGCGTATGCGGAATCATTGCAAGATATGAAAGATAAGAAAATAACGATTCAAGAAAAACGTACGGATGTTCAATCGAATATTCAAAAAACAGAATCAGAAATTAAACAATTACAATCACAGCAGTTGACGGTTGAAGAACAACTAGATCAACTTGAAAAGAATATGACAGCTAATGCGAATAAAATTATCGAGAAGACAGCTGAAATTAATAAAACGAATGCCGAAATTGAGTCACTAAAAGCAGAGATCGTCGTGCTGAAAGATCGAATTGCGAAACGAAATGAGCTTTTGAAGGAACGTGCGGTTTCTTATCAAGAGGGCGGCGGCAATTTGAACTATTTAGAAGTTCTTCTCGGGGCTTCAAGCTTTAGTGAATTTATTGACAGAGTAAGTGCTGTCGCAACAATCGTCGAAGCGGATCAGGATATTATTAAACAGCATGAGCAGGATAAAAAAAGTCTGGAAGAAGCACAATCTGCTGTTGAAAAGAAGAAATCCGATTTAGAAAAAATGCTTGCTGAATTGAAAAATATTAAGCAGCAACTTCAAGTACAAAAGAATCAGCAAGAAGTGTTATTAGCTGAACTTCATAAACAAAAAGAGCATGCAGAGCATGATATAGTTGGTTTCGAAGAAGAGGCGGCTAATCTTAAAGCACAGGAAACAGCTGTTGCACAAGCGATTCAGCTTGAACAAAAGCGCCTTGCTGATATGGAAGCGGCGAGAAAGAAAGCGGCAGCTGAAGCAGCAGCGGCTGCGGCGGCTGCTAAGAAAAAGCAGGCTTCAATATCAAGCTCAAGTTCAGGCTCAAGTTCAAACTCAAGTTCAAGCTCAAGTTCAAACTCAAGTTCAAACTCGGCAGTAAGTGCTCCAACCGTTTCGTCTGGCACGTTTAATCGACCGAGCGCGGGATATGTTTCATCTGGCTTTGGCGGACGTTGGGGGAAATCACATAACGGGATTGATATTGCTGCAAGTGGTACAGTGCCAGTTGTTGCAACAGCAGATGGGGTCGTAATACGTGCGTATACGTCCAGCTCATATGGCAATGTCGTCATGGTTTCACATTCCATCAATGGACAAACTTTTACAAGCCTATATGCACATCTGAACTCGATGAGTGTAAGTGCTGGACAAGTTGTCTCAAAAGGCCAGCAAGTTGGCTATATGGGGAACACGGGTCACTCGTATGGACAACATCTGCATTTCGAACTACATAAAGGTGCTTGGAATGCTGCGAAATCGAATGCTGTGAATCCATTAAACTATCTTTCTATGTAATACAGTAATAATTGAATAAAAAAGCTGAAACGAGGCTGTCTGATAACGAAAGTTCAGATCCCACATCTACTATATATTGTTTATATAGTGTGAGGTCAGACTTTGTTTAAGACAACCTCGTTTTTTGGTGCGCATATCTTGTCCTTTTTTTCATAGATTATGTTATAACCTTTTTTATAGAGAGGGATTGGCTTATATGAAAATGAAGATAGCAAAGAAATGGACCCTTCCTGTAACGATGGTAGCATCATTAACGATCGGGGCAGTTGGGGGAGGATATGTTGCAAATCCAAACAGTGAGGTTCACCAATATTTGTGGGGGAATAAAGTGGAAGATTTAGGGGCTGAGCCGGCAGCCTATGATAGCACAGAGTGGGCGAAGGTAGAAAGGGCCTATGATTTAATTTATCAGCAATATGTAGAGGAAGTGGGTGAAACCCAATTGGTGGAAGGCGCGATACAGGGAATGCTTTCTACCTTGAAAGATCCGTATACCGTCTATATGGATAAGGAAACGGCAAAGCAATTTGATGAAGCGCTTGATTCATCATTTGATGGGATTGGGACTGAAATAGGAATGGAGAATCATAAAGTAATCATCGTTTCCCCTTACAAAGATTCTCCTGCTGATAAGGCCGGGTTGAAGCCGAGAGATCAGATTATTAGCATTGATGGTGACTCGATTGAAGGGCTGGATTTAAATGAAACACGGTTGAAAATTCGCGGTAAAAAAGGGACCGTCGTAAATCTTGAAATTAAGCGCCAAGGTGTCATGAATCCGATCAAGTTAGCCATCACTCGTGACGAAATTCCTCTTGATACGGTTTTTTCAAGTGTGAAAAGTGAGAATGGCAAAAATATTGGCTACATTGAAATCACTTCTTTTTCTCAAGATACAGCCGCTGATTTTAAAGAGCAGTTAAAGGAGCTTGAGAAAGAAAAAATCAGTGGCTTGATTATAGATGTTCGTGGCAATCCAGGCGGTTTTTTGACAAGTGTGGAAAGTATTCTTGGTGAATTGCTTCCGAAAGACAAGCCATATCTACAAATTGAATATCGATCGGGACAAACAAAAGAAGTATTTAGTGGGAATGAAAAGAAAAAAGACTATCCAATCGCTGTATTGACGGACAAAGACAGTGCATCTGCCGCAGAGATTTTGGCTGGCGCTATGCAAGAAGCTGGTGGATATCCGCTCATTGGCGAGACGACCTTCGGGAAAGGCACGGTGCAGAAGGCGATTCCGATGGGGGATGGAAGCAATATTAAAATTACGTTATATAAATGGCTGACGCCAAACGGAAATTGGATACATCAAAAAGGAATCACGCCGACAATCGAAGTGCATCAACCATCCTATTTCAATGTTCATCCATTGACTGCTGAAAAGATATTTAAACGAGATATGAATGATGAACAGATAAAAAACGCCCAAAAAATTCTAACATCATTAGGGTATCCGACGGGCAGAGCGGACGGGTATTATGATGAAAAAACTGAAACAGCTGTGAAGGCTTTTCAAAATACCAATGACTTAACTGTAAGTGGCAATATTAATAGTAAAACAGCCGCAGCCTTAGAAAAGGCAGTTGCGAAAAAGAAAAAAGATGAGAAAAATGATTTACAGCTTCGTACCGCTTTAAAATTAATGGCAAGGCATCAATAATGTAAGGATAGCCCGGCTTCGGTCGGGTTCTTTTTTGTGAGCGGAAAAATAATCGTTACACGCGGGTTTCGTATATAAAATCGGAAGTAATGAAAGGTCCATGATGACTTTTCTTCGTATTCATAGGCAGAAGGGCTACATATTTGGTAGAATAGGAGAAAGTGTAAAAAAACTTACAAATCTGTTTTCAAATAGACATTTCAGGTTAGAAACCGTTTTTAACATATTATCGGGGAAGATAGAGAGGGTGCGGGTATATTGATAGTGGGTTGGTTAGTTGCTAGTTTGCAAGGGATTGGCATGTTTTTTTTGCATCCTGTTTTTTATGTATCGATTATTCTTAGCCTGTTCGTTGGCTACCTTCGGGTGAAAAGGGAAAGACGCGACTTTACCATTCGAATTAATAGTCTATTTCAGGAACTTCGTCAGCTTTTGCCAATAGGGCTATTAATAGGAGTGCTTCTTTCCATCTTAACGTTAGGATCTGGGGTCGTTATTCCGTTTGCTGCCATTATTTTAATGGGCGCATTTACTATTTTGTTGTCATTGACGTTCCAAGTACGTTTGCTTTCCCCAGCCTATATCGTCGGTCTTTCCTTCTTGTCAGTTGTTTTTCTAGCAGGAAGAGAAATTGAATTTCCTATTTTTTCAGAGGCATTTCAAAGTCTTGATCAGCCTGTGTATCCAAGCTTGGCTGTTTTGCTTGGTTTGTTGTTATTGGCTGAAGGTATATTGATTAGTAAAAATGGTAGTAAACAGCCCTCTCCCAATTTGAGGGTATCGAAACGAGGGCAAGTGGTTGGTACATATAAAGCGAGAAAAATTTGGCTCCTTCCTTTATTTATCCTTGTTCCAGGAGGAGAGTTAGTAGCACCGATTGACTGGTATCCTGTGTTTTCAATCGGAGAGCTCCATTTTACTCCGATTGCGATTCCAGTGTTAATCGGATTTGCTAAAACGATCCAAGGTAGTCTGCCACAAATCGTGATACGAGCACAAGGACGAAAGGTTACTTTTCTTGCTATCATCGTCACAACCATTGCCGTTTTTGGAAACTGGTATCCATACTTGTCCATTGGAGCAGTTGTCCTTGCGATGCTTGGGCGTGAATTGATTCACTATTTTTCAAAGGTGGATGATCGTAAGCTTCCGTTCTATTTTTCCCAAAGCAAGATCGGCGTTAAAATTCTTGGTGTTATTCCACATACGCCAGCGGATAAAATGGGCTTGGAAATGGGAGAGATTATTACGAAAATGAATGGATCACAAGTAAGTAATGAACATGAATTTTACGGGGCATTACAAATAAACCGCGCGCATTGTAAGATGGAGGTTGTCGGACATAACGGGCAAATTCGTTTCATCCAACGCGCACTGTTCGAAGGCGAGCACTACGAGTTGGGGATCCTCTTTATTGAAGAGGGACGAAAAGAGCGTAGCCAAGCGATTTAGTAATGTTTCAAATAGAGTTGGATATATTTTTTAAGAGGGTGTCCCAAAGGGCCTGACCTCACAGTTTAAAGAACGTTTATCGTGTCAAGTACACGTTAGATAAATGCTCTTTAGAAGATGTGGGGTCTGGTTCGTTGGAGCAGCCTCTTTTTATTGTTCGCTTGTTTTGCTAAGAGCTCAAAAACATCACCGTACTTCAACTCGTAAAACAGAAAAAACTGCTGTTTGTAAGGAACTATGTAATTGATTGTAAACGAGAGAAGCTAGTAACGTTTTCTTCATTACTTAAGGAAAAGTTAAGGAAAGAAATTCATAATGAGTGTATCAAGAGGAAACGAGGAGGAATAAAAATTGGAATTCAAACAAAATTTCATGAAGATTTTACTTATTATGAATCTGGTGATAAGTACATGCGGTGCTATTGGGGTGGGATATGTCGTTTATAAGCAAAGTATACGCCCTGACTTTTCCGAAATGGGATCAAGAGAGGGCAGCGATATATTCCCGGGCGATGGCAACCTCCAACAGGAGCAACATCAGTCCGAACAAACTCAATAATAGAAAGGAGAATAGAAATTTGAAAAAGTGGATTATTATTTCATTAGTGATCGTTGTAATTGGAGGAGCGACTGGCTGGTTCTTATTAGGTAAAAAAGATCAGTCTCAAAATGTTGCGGCTGCAGTACAAACAACAACAGCACAAAAGGGAAAATTAGAGGTAGAAGTTACTGGTGCAGGTTCGGTTACAGCCATTACAGACCAAGATGTTACAGCAATAAATACAATTCTTATTGTAGATAGCGTAAGTGTAGCATCTGGAGATACAGTAGATAAAGGTGACACACTTGTAACGTTTAAAAATGGTGAGGTGGTTACGGCTCCATTTGATGGAGACATCACAACAGTTAGTGTGAAAAGTGACAGCGGGGCTTCACAAGGTACAATCCTTCTTCGTATGGAAGATGAAGATGAAATTATATCACCTATAACAAGAGGAGATAACAGTGTAAGTTCGGATAGCCCAAGTAGTAGCTTGGTAGTGGATACTGTTAGTGTGAAAGAGGGATATGTTGTAGCAGCTGGTGCAACACTTGTAACCTTTGTCGATGGAAGTATCTTGAAATCGCCGGTTCCCGGGACAATCACAAGCTTTTCAATTGCAAGTGGAGATTCTGTCCAAAGTTCAGAGACAGTTGCACACATAACAGAGTACAGAACATTGCAAACAACAATTAGTGTAGATGAATTAGATATTACAAAAGTCCAAGTCGGCCAAGCGGCAGAAATAACAGCAAGTGCCTTTAAAGATGAAACATTTGAAGGAAAAGTAACAAAAGTAGCAACGGAAGGAACATCATCAAACGGAGTATCTACATTTGATATAACCGTCCAAATCACAGATCCAAAAAGTTTGAAAATTGGTATGTCAACGGAGGCTAGTATCTCAATAGAAAGTAAAGAAGACGCATTATATGTACCAGTAGAAGCCGTGTATTCAAGTAAAGGTGAAAAATATGTACTTGTTTCTACAACATCAAATGATTCAACACAATCAACAAAAAAAGTATCAGTAGAAACTGGAATTTCCAATGATACGTATGTAGAAGTTACAAGTGGGTTAGCAGAAGGAGATTCTGTTCAAATACCAAGAGTCCAATCTAGTGGCAATGCTGCCCAAGGAGAAATGATGATGCCAGGTGGCAACTTTAGAGAAGGAAATGGAGGCGGAACACCACCAGCATTTTCAGGTGGAGGAGCTCCATCAGGCGGCAGACAAGGAGAGAACTGATGACTATGATAGAGCCGATTATTCAAATAAATAGTATGAAGAAAATGTATGAACTTGGCGGCGAAACGGTAAAGGCTCTAAAAGGCGTAACTCTAGATATTCAAAAGGGTGACTTTATTTCTATCATAGGTCCATCGGGTTCCGGAAAATCAACATTTATGAACATGATTGGATGCTTAGATCGACCGGATTCAGGTAAATACTTGTTAGATGGTGAAGAAGTAGGGGAAATGAAGAATTCACAACTTACGGCCATTCGAAATGAAAAAATAGGATTTATCTTTCAAAATTTCAATTTGATATCAAAGTTAACCGCGGTTGAGAATGTAGAGCTTCCTCTCATTTATCGTGGAATGAAAACAGCGGAACGAAGAAAAATCGCATTAGAAGCTTTAGAAAAAGTAGGATTGGTAGATAGAGCGAATCATTTACCAACCCAGTTATCAGGGGGGCAACAGCAACGTGTCGCCATTGCTCGCGCTTTGGCTGGGCACCCTCCTATTTTGCTAGCTGATGAACCGACTGGAGCACTAGATAGTGAAACGAGTAGGGGAATTTTAGAAATGATAAATTCATTAAATGAGCAGGGGCATACCATTATTCTCATTACGCATGATTTAGAAGTAGCAAAACAAGCTAGCCGTGTTGTTCGTATACATGATGGTCAGTTATATGAGAGTGGGGGTGAGTGGTTTGCAGACAATCAGAATGGCACTAAAGAGTATTAAGGGAAACAAAGTAAGAGCAATTCTGACGATGTTGGGTATTATTATTGGTGTATCTTCTGTTATTGTTATGGTTGCAATAGGACAAGGATCTACGAAAGAAGTCCAAGATCAAATTGGCAGCTTAGGTACAAATGTATTAACTGTAAGTGTTTCTGGTTCAGATATTACATTTAAAGAAGATGATGCTAATCAGATTCAGGATGTTAATGGTGTAGAAGCGATAGCTCCAACTGTTTCAGGAAGAGTGACTGTAAAAACTGGACAAACAAACGCACAAGTGTCTATGATAGGAACAATTTCTTCCTATTTAAATATCCGTGATTTACAGCTGCAATCAGGGCGTTTCATTGCAGACCTTGATCATGAGAATCATTTAAAAGTAGCAGTACTTGGTTCAGACACTGCTGAAAACTTGTTCGGATTAGCTGATCCGGTTGGAGAATCTGTACAGGTGAACGGAACAGCCTATAAAGTTGTTGGGGTTCTGGAATCTGTCGGCAGTTCATTAGGAACTAGCGGAGATAGTACAATTGTTGTCCCACTTAGCACAGGGCAACGCTTAGCAACTACTACTGATATCGGGTCAGTATATGTGAAGGTAGAAAATGAAGATATGATTGATTTCACATCACGCTTTATTGAACAAACCATGTATTCAATTGTTGGAGATGCTGATAGTTACAGTGTATCCAGTCAAAAAGATTTAATGGAAACAGCATCATCTGTCAATGAAACAATGACATTCATGCTAGGCGGAAGTGCTGCTATTTCCCTTATCGTTGGTGGTATTGGTATTATGAATATTATGCTTGTATCCGTTTCAGAACGTACAAAGGAAATTGGAATTAGAAAAGCAATTGGAGCAAAACGGGGAAATATTCTTCTTCAATTCCTCATTGAATCGATTGTATTAAGTTCATTAGGTGGGGTAATAGGAGTAGGAATTGGCGTAATAAGTGCCCAAATATTCACTTTAGCAACGGGCACAACTATTGCATATTCCGTGCCTGTCATGTTGTTATCATTTGTGTTTTCTTTAGTAGTTGGAGTTGTATTCGGTGTGTTTCCGGCGAATAAAGCGTCTAAACTAGATCCGATTCAAGCTCTTCGCTATGAATAGACAAAACGAAGCGATCGTGTACAGCGACCGCTTTGTTTTGTTATTATATGGGAAAGGAATGAGATGCCATGCGTATATTGGTTGTGGAAGATAATCGATCTTTGTTGCAGTCTATTAAACAAATCTTATCTGAAGAATTTGAAGTAGATTGTGCAGAAGATGGAGAAGAAGGATTATTTATGGCTATGCAAAATATTTACGATCTTATCGTACTAGATGTTATGCTTCCACAAATGGATGGTTTTGAAGTCATACAAAAAATACGGAGCGAACAAATTCAAACGCCTGTTTTATTTTTAACAGCAAAAGACTCATTAGAAGATCGAGTAAGAGGATTGGACTTTGGAGGTGACGATTATTTAACCAAGCCGTTTCAAGCGCCAGAGCTGCATGCACGAATTCGAGCACTGTTGAGACGCAGTGGCAGCTTAACTACGAATCAAACGATTCAATATCACGGAATTGAATTGTTTGGCAAAGAAAAAGATATTGTCATTGACAGCTTCCCCGTGAAGCTAACATTAAAACAGTATGAAATGCTAGAATTTATGATTCAAAATAAAGGCGTCATTTTAACAAAAGAGCAGCTCTATGATCGGGTATGGGGATTTGATTCGGATACAACGATAGGAATTGTAGAAGTATTTGTTCATCATCTTCGCAAAAAGATGGAGCCGTTCGGTTATCATAAGGATATTCAGACGGTACGCGGCATCGGATATATGCTGAAAGAACAGTAGGGGATAAACATGTTTCAACGGACTCGTATTAGACTTACTATATTAAATTCATTAGTTTTTATCATTTTAATTGGTGTACTGGCAACTATTATTTACTCATATGTCGAGTCTCACTTATATCGAGATGTCAATACGGAATTATTTGCTGCAGTAGAACGAATAAAACAACCGGGACCGATAGAGCGACCGGGTGGATTGCCAACGGGACCTAGAGATCCTCGAATCGTCGTATTAGTTTGGAACAAAAGCAACGAAATGGTTAATTTAGATAGAAATCCCACTGTTTTTACCGATAATCAAGCTGAATTTAGTCCCAAAGGATTAAATAAACTTCAAGATGTACAAGCAGAAGGTTTTTACTTTAGGACAATTGCGGTAAAGGGGTATTTAGAATCGAAAGAAATAACGGTACAATTTGTGCGAAACATTACATCAGAAAAAGACATGCTCAGCAATTTACTTTTAATTTTAGTCATTGGTTGCAGTATTGGAAGTGTTTGTGCTGTCGGCGTCGGATTCTTTTTAGCAGGAAAAGCGCTGGTTCCTATTAAAGAAGCATGGCAAAAGCAGCAAGAGTTCGTGTCAGATGCTTCTCACGAATTAAGGACACCTTTAGCGGTTATTCAAGCAAAGACAGATTTACTATGGCGTTTCCCATCTTCTACTATACAAGATAAGGCAGTAGAAATATCGATCATATCAAAAGAATGCCGCCGGTTGTCCAAGCTTGTTGTCAATTTACTTACGTTAGCTCGGTCTGATTCAGATCAGTTGGAAATAGAAAAAGAAGAATTCCTCCTGAGTACATTGCTGCATGAAATAATGGAACATTACTCTGAGATAGCTATTTATCAAGAGAAAACACTTCGATTGGATGTGCCGTCTTCCATTTCTTTTGTGGGAGATAGGGAGCGTCTATACCAATTGATGGTTATCCTGTTGGATAATGCGCTTAAGAACACAAATGAGAGTGGAGAAATTGTTGTCACTTGTTCTCAGTCAGTTTCATCCATACAGCTAAAAGTACAGGATAATGGAATTGGTATAGAAGAAGAGCATATTTCGAAAATTTTTGATCGTTTTTATCAAGTGGCAAAATCGAGAACAACAGAAGCGGGAGCTGGTCTAGGACTTTCTATTGCAAAATGGATTATTGACAAACATCACGGAAAAGTGAAAGTGTACAGTGAAATAGGGAAGGGGACCTCCTTTGAAATTATGTTTCCAAAAAACCGAAAGACATGAAGATGGTAAAAAACCTTGGAGAGATTGTATCTAAGGCTTTTTGGTCATTTTCAAGTGATCGGCGACAATAAAGTTGTTTAATTTTTATGTAAAACACTTCTTGATAAAAAGCATTTCGTAAAATCGTAGTTAAAAGACCTGAAGCACGAAGAGTATATTCAGTTGCTGAATGAACATTTCCAAGTAGAGGAAATGCCCCTTTATCAACAGCAGCAAAACTTGTATAAAGAAGGTGTTTTACTCCTGCTTTTTTAGCTGCCTCAATGGCATCAACGTGTTTGCGAATACGTGCTACAGAGTTGCCTTGTGGTGTTGATTTTAGAAGCAACTTAGAAGCTCCAACAAATGATTTTTCAAGAGATGTGGGGTCATCATAATCCCTGTAACGAACTTCAATTCCTTGGTCAGCAAAAAGGGTTGCAGCCTTTTCAACATTTCGAACACTAACAGCGATTTGATTATGATTTTGATAGTATCCATGAAAAGAAATAGGTATTCCCTCATAGCTGAAGAAAGGAAAATCAGCTATTTAAGCGTAATGAATAGGCGGTTTTCCTTACTTTATTATCTTATCAGTGACTATCTAAAGATACTAATCTTGGACGCAATATGCTGATTTTGGATATAATGAATGCATAGGGATTGAGACGGAGGAGTTTTGGTCCGTTTATCTAGCTGTTTAGGTAACTATACGTAATTTATTATGTGAATCACTTGATTTGTCTGTCCGCAAGTAGCCAATCTCTCTATGGTTTAGCCTTTAGGTTAAACAAGAAGCAAGCGCTTTTTTTTACTATCCGTTTCAATATAAAAGGAGAAACAAATGGGAAATACATCTTATATGGATATTGACAAGCTGAAACAAATGAAAAATGAACTGACGAAATTTATGTTAGTGTATAAGTTCGCATTAGAAGAAATGATGACGAAAATTAATATATTAGAACAGGAGTTTCATCATACTCACGATTACAATTTAATCGAACATGTAAATTCACGAATCAAATCACCAGAGAGTATTTTAAATAAGATTCATAGAAAAAATTATCCTTTTTCACTACCGACGATACAGAATAATATTAAAGATATAGCGGGCATTCGGATCACCTGTTCCTTTGTTTCGGATATTTATAAAATTGCCACAATGATTAGTGGTCAAGCGGACATCGAAGTGATTGAAACAAAGGATTATATTAAGAATCCTAAAGGGAATGGCTACCGGAGCTTACATCTTATTATTAAAATTCCTGTGTTTATGTCTGATCGAGTGGAGAAAGTGTTTGTCGAAATTCAAATAAGATCGATTGCAATGGACTTCTGGGCCAGTTTAGAGCATAAAATCTATTATAAATATGATAAAGAAATACCGGACAAGCTCATTCGAGAGTTAAAGGATGCGGCTAATTCTGCTACAGAATTAGATAAGAAAATGGAAAACCTTCATAATGAAATCAGCGGAATCAAGGCTTTAGAAAATTCTGAGGAAGAGCTTACTGAACTTCATCTTAATGATAATGCATTCCCGCTGCCAGCAGATTTATTAAGGTTTTTGTCAGAGAAAATGATCTAGAAAAATAGCAAGCAAGACTAATTTAAGGTTAATAGAGAAATCCTTTAAATTAGTCTTGTTTTTCCTACATTAAAGTGACTAGTCCCAAGTTATAGGATTTTGGAACATCCTCTAATAAGGACACGCCATACATAAAAGGTAGCGTAGAATGGATTAGCTCAACATCATTGATAGGGAAAGCGTTAGGAAATCGTAGACAGCGCATAAGAACATAATAGGCCGTCCATGGACCAATTCCACGTATCTTAATCAAGCTTTTCTCCACTTCTTTAAAGGTAGTCATTTTCATTAATTTTACCTTCGTTAATTCTCCACAATTAAAAAGAAAACCGGACATACACCAACAAAATATCGCAAGTTACCTAATATCGTACACAAATTGGAGGGATCGTAAAATGACAACAAAAAATAAAACGACGATTTATTGGACATTGCTGAAAAATAAGGATTGGAATATTTATTTGGCTGCAACTTCGAAAGGCCTTTGTTTCGTTGGTTCACAGAATAAGCCATTTGAAGAATTCTCCGTGTGGGCCGAGCGCCATTTTCCGGGTAGTCCTCTTGTTGAAGACGGAGAAAAACTTCAACCATATGCAGTTGAGCTAATCGAGTATTTCGAAGGGAAACGTACAAGTTTTACCGTTCCATTTGATTACAACGGCACAGAGTTTCAGCTGGCTGTGTGGAATGCACTTTGTGAAATTCCATACGGACAGACGAAGTCTTATTCAGATATCGCAAACTATATTCAAAGACCAGCAGCCGTACGCGCGGTGGGAACGGCTATCGGAGCTAATCCCGTGTTAATCACGGTCCCCTGTCATCGTGTAGTAGGCAAGAACGGATCCCTTACCGGCTATCGAGGTGGTTTGGAAATGAAAACCCAGCTTCTAGATATGGAGCGCCAAGGCTTAACCACCAAGGAACGATGATGAATAGCGAAATAGTCTATAAAAATCCCAAAATCATCCTTAATAAAGTCAAACTTCAATCAGTGGGGGTTTTACTGCCCGTTAATGCAGGATAAAGGAACAAGTTTTCTTTCTGGGTATACGCATTCCCTCAACCCTTAGAAAGGCTGTTCATTTGTTTGTTCTTAGTACTATATATACCAGATGCCAGTATCGTTTTTCGGGAAGGGGAATGGGGGAAGCTGGGTGGATGTCGGATGTGAAGAATGGAGCCGCTAGCTCATTAAGCAAATAACTTCAAAGTGTGAAAAAAAGGTAAGATCACAATTTTCATGTCATCAAGCACGGAGCCCTATCAGCCCATCGAACATAAAAAGCAGATAACGAGATCTTTCCTTGAAGTAATGGTAGAAGATAGTGAAGGCATAGTTTCACGTGGAACCCCATGTAAGGAGCGTCGCAAAAGCAAAGGGTCAGACCCCTACAAAATTAAATACAGTAGAAGAATCGTGTATGAAGCACTACCTACTGATTTAATGCGAAAGGTCCGCCCCTTATGAGAAACTTTCACTCCATTCCTTCTAAATAATAGCCTCTATTCGTAATGGATTTAATTGTATAGTGATGGCTGGTTTTTTTCCGTACTCGATAAATTAATGAAGAAATTTCTTCATCCGTTACGGGAGAATCTAGTGTCTTGTTACGCTCAGGCCAAACGGTTTTCATAATTTCTTCCTTTGTTGCAATGTCCCCAATACGATTGAATAAAAGCTTAAAGCAGGTAAATTCTTTATGAGCCATTTTAATCAACTCATTATTAATTTGAATGGTTTGCATAGAATCATTGAGCACTGTTTTGACTGTCTTAAATCGTTCTCCTACATAAAACTCAATCGTTTCGTCGTTATTTTTTTCGATCTGGAATTCAATCAGTCCACTAATGATCGTGAGTGAATCTTCTTCCGTTACTCGATAAGATTTAAATGGAGTTAATTTTTGACCATTTAATTCGGTTCCGTGCTTGCTTTGCAAATCCTCGATAAAAATAAAGCCATTTTGCAAATATATTTTACAATGTCTTCGAGAGACCAGTTTATTAAAAATAGGAAAATCGATTTTTTCTTGATGATTTGAGCGACCCACTATCATTTCACTATTTTCTTGCAAGTATTTATAATTTGCGATTGTTTCCATTCCGATCGATTTTAATAAAATTTTGTATGATTGACTGATCATCAAAGATCCCTCCTAATAAGAAACATACATGAGCATCCGCTCCCAACTAAAGCGATGAAAAAGTGTCAGGATCTAAAAACTGTATCACCTTATGAAAGTGGGTAGCTGCGCTAATTTTGCGAAGCCCTGTCCCTTTTCCACAGAGAAAAATAAAAAGGCACCTGAATCTAGATATCAAAACTCATTGAAAGACTATATTTAATCTTATTTTTAAAAGAAAACAGAAAATTCTATAAATTGTTAGAAAAATGTGATATTTGTTACATGGTGCAAAGAAGCATACCTATGTATAATGAAGTAAATTATATTATAGTAGATTACAACTTTCTATGAAAGAAATAGTTAAGATAGAAATTTGAAAGGAATCGATTCAGATGGCGTTAAAATTCCTTAGTGAAGTAAGTGGTTTAATTTTAATATGTAGCACAATTTTCTACATTCTTGTACCACAACCAATAACGACAATTATATTCGCTGTAACTTGTATTCTATTTTTAATTTCAACCGTTTTTTCTAAAAAATAATAGGAGATATTTTAGATGATGGAAATGGAAGCGAAAAAAGGATTAAAGATTATGTTTATCACTGTTTGTTTTCTATTGACGTTCTTATTAGCGAGATTAGCCTATATGCAACTGATTATGGACGAAGAACGTTATGATATTTCTGGATTTTCAGAAACAGGCTGATATATGAGGAACATCTGCCCATTGAATTATACCTTTTTTTAAAAATAATCGAACCCCCGTGATACAAATAAATACTCGCAATAATCATTCTTGTTAAACGTACGAATATTTCGAACTACTAGCCCCATCTTATGTTTACTCAAAATGCCTTTTCGCAAATGATATTCACCTAGATGATCAAGTGAAGCATCCATGCTCTACATTCAAGTAGGTCTAATAAAATGTATATACCATTCCAAATAGACCTTTTTTTCTGTTTAACAGGCTGTAATATCCCCAACTCAATTTTTGTGGGAGAATCAAGAAAGAATAGGTGGGGATGGAAAAAGCTCCCCACTGATGGAAGTTTCACTTTATTTATAAAAATTTCCAATTGTATAAGATGAGAATAATTAGGTTTACATACAAGTAGGGGGAGATTATGCATGGAAAAGACGGTTGAAAAACGATATAAGCGCTCTGAAATACCTGTTGCGCAAACATGGAATTTAGATGCTCTATTTGTGTCTGACCAGGCATGGGAATTAGCGTTAACTACGATTGAGAGTGAAATCGAAGAAGCGGTGACATATAAGGGGACGATTCATATTGGATCACAAGCTTTATTGGATTGTTTGCTTTGGCAAGAACAGCTGACTCTTAAGTTAGTAAAAGCAGGAACATATGCTGCATTACGTATTGCAACAGATGGAACAGATCCTGATAATCAAGCGAATTCTGCTAAATTTGCCTCTTTAGCTACAAAGGTATATGCGGCTCTTTCATTCATTGAATCTGAAATTCTCGCATTATCTGAAGGCACAGTGGAACAATATATACAAGAAAATTTAGAGCTGGAGCCTTTCCGCAAAGAATTGACGGATTTGCTTGGAACGAAGAAACATAGACTTTCGCCAGAAACGGAAGAAGTGTTGGCGGCACTAGGTGAAGTTCATGCGGCACCATATAAAATTTATGGCATGAGTAAGTTAGCGGATATGCAGTTTGCAGCGATTGAAGATGAGAAAGGAAATGAATGGCCTGTATCATTTGCGTTGTTCGAAGATCGTTATGAATTTTCACCAGATACAGTGGTTCGTAGAAAAGCATATGATTCTTTTGTCAACACGTTAGAACAGTATAAAAACACTTTTGCAGCTACGTATTCTACAGAAGTTACGAAACAAGTGACGCTCGCTCGTTTGCGTAATTATGAATCAGTGACACATATGTTGTTAGAACCACAAGAAGTTACACTTGATATGTATAATAATCAGCATGACACGATTTTAAAAGAACTTGCTCCACATATGCGCAGATTTGCCCGGTTGAAGAAAAAGGTATTGGGGCTGGATAAGCTGCTTTTCTGCGATTTAAAAGCACCGCTTGATCCAGAGTTCAATCCAAAAACAACGTATGAAGAAGCAAGTGAAGTGATTCTTTGTGCACTTAAAGTGATGGGACTTGAGTATAGTGAAATTATGAAAAAGGGCTTAAAGGAAAGATGGGTCGATCTTGCTGATAATGTTGGAAAGTCAACGGGGGCGTTTTGTTCGAGTCCATACGGTGCTCATCCATTTATTTTGGTCACATGGCAAGATACGATGCGTGGTGCATTTATTCTCGCTCATGAATTGGGTCATGCCGGGCACTTCTATTTGGCAAATAAAAACCAAAGAGTGTTCAATACAAGGCCGTCTACATACTTCATTGAAGCTCCATCTACTATGAATGAATTGCTACTTGGCCAGCATTTGCTTGCTAGTACGGATGATAAGCAAATGAGACGTTGGGTTGTACTTCAATTGCTAGGAACCTATTATCATAATTTCGTTACTCATTTACTTGAAGCGGAATTTCAACGCCGTGTATACCAGCTTGCAGAAAACGGAAAAGCACTGACTGCAAACATGCTTTCTGAAGTCAAAAAGGCAGTGCTCACAGAATTCTGGAGTGATGCAGTTGAGTTGGATGAAGGGGCCAGCTTAACGTGGATGAGGCAGCCGCATTATTATATGGGCTTATATCCATACACATACTCCGCAGGATTAACAGCTTCAACAGCCGTCGTCCAAATGATTCAAGCAGAAGGAAAGCCTGTCGTTGATCGATGGCTCGATGTTTTACGTGCAGGTGGAACAAAGAAACCGCAAGAGCTGTTAAGTCATGCAGGTGTTGATATGACAAAGCCTGATGCAATTAGTAACGCCGTTTCATATGTAGGATCACTGATAGATGAGTTAGAACGTTCTTATGATTGAATAATTGAAAAACAGCTTGCGGAGGATTGTCTGCAAGCTGTTTTCTTGTTAAGAAGACTATTGATAGAAGGAGAGCGGGATAGAAATGAATAATAAAAAAGGGTCTGATCACGCACTCAATACATAGTTCATAATGAAACTTGCGCTTCATTTGAACTGTGTATTATGGGCGCGAGGTCTGACCTTTTCGTTATGGGATAAACCTGTTAATTTCTAGTTTAAAATAATTAAGCTTGCTTCACAGCTTGAATTTCGAAGTTTAATGTGATTTGATCGCCAACAAGTACGCCGCCAGTTTCTAGGGCCGTATTCCAAGTTAAGCCGTAATCACTGCGTTTCACTTTACCAGAACCACTGAACCCTGCTTTATCATTGCCCCATGGATCTTTTGCTTCACCTTCAAATGTAACTTGGAATGTTTCCACGCGGGTAACGCCGTGAAGTGTCACATCTCCGGTAAGTGCATATTCATCATCACCAGTTTTTGTGATGCTTTTAGACTTAATCGTTAATGTTGGGTATGTTTCAACATCAAAAAAGTCAGCTGAACGAAGGTGATTATCACGGTCTTCGCTTCGGGTATCAATGCTAGCAACATCGATTGTGAATGTGATATCTGCAGTTGTTAAATCAACTGGATCTGCCTCGATTACTGCATCGAATTGATTAAAAGAACCTTTCACTTTAGAAATCATCATATGCTTAACAGAGAATGCCACTTCACTATGGCTTACGTCAATTGCCCACTTTGTTTTTGTCATGTTAAAATTCCTCCCCAATAAATTATAATGAAATTATAATGAAATTATATATTTTTAATTCGAGATAATTTAATACAAGATAAATTATAAATTCAATTTATTGGATTGTCAACGGCATTTACAAAAAACTAACAAATCCTTTAAATGAAAATATTATTAATTGGGATTATTTTCTTGTGGATAGGGAAGGTTGATAGTAGTTCATTTTAGAGGAGGAAAGAGTGTGGCAAACAATCAATCACAAGATCCAAATCAAACAGAAGATGGTTTAACGAATCGTCAAGGGCATCCTGTGACGAATAATCAAAATATGAGAACGGTTGGCAATCGTGGACCGACAACTTTAGAAAATTATGATTTCATTGAGAAAATAAGTCACTTTGACAGGGAAAGAATACCGGAACGGGTCGTGCATGGTCGCGGTGCCGGTGCACATGGGTATTTTGAAGCATACGGAAAAGCGGGGGACGAGCCTGTTTCGAAGTATACGCGGGCTAAGCTTTTTCAAGAGGCGGGAAAACAGACGCCTTTGTTTGTTCGCTTTTCTACCGTTATTCATGGAACTCACTCGCCGGAGACATTGCGTGACCCACGTGGCTTTGCGGTAAAGTTCTATACCGAAGATGGAAATTGGGATTTGGTCGGTAATAATTTGAAAATTTTCTTTATTCGTGATGCGATTAAATTTCCTGATATGATTCATGCTTTTAAGCCAGACCCAATTACCAATCTGCAGGATAATGAACGGTTTTTTGATTTTTGCTGTAATTCACCAGAATCATTTCACATGGTCACTTTCGTTTTCTCACCTTGGGGCATTCCAGCTAATTACCGTATGATGCAAGGGTCAGGTGTTAATACATATAAATGGGTGAACAATGAAGGAAAAGCTGTTCTTGTGAAATACCATTGGGAACCTAAACAAGGAATTAAAAATTTAACGCAAAAAGAGGCAGAAGAGATTCAAGCGACCAATTTCAACCATGCTACACAGGACTTGTATGATGCAATTGAACGTGGTGAATATCCTGAATGGGAGCTACTTGTCCAAGTGATGAGCGATGATGATCATCCTGAACTGGATTTCGATCCTTTAGATGATACGAAATTATGGCCTGAAGATCAGTTCCCATGGCTTGCGGTCGGGAAAATGGTTCTGAATAAAAATCCAGAAGATTATTTTACTGAAGTAGAGCAGGTAGCATTTGGAACGGGTGTTTTGGTTGATGGTCTTGATTTTTCGGATGATAAGATGCTTCAAGGCAGGACATTTTCCTATTCTGATACACAGCGTCATCGTGTCGGTGCAAACTATTTGCAGCTGCCAATTAATGCACCTAAGAAAAGGGTAGCAACAAATCAACGCGGTGGTCAAATGCAATATCGAGTTGACCTCGGGGAGAATCAGAACCCACATATCAATTACGAGCCTTCACTCCTTGGCGGCTTGCAAGAAGCAAAGCAAGAAGGGAAAGAATACACCCCTTATATCGAAGGAAAGCTTGTGAGAGAATCAATTGATCGCCAAAGCAATACGAAGCAAGCAGGTGAAACGTATCGAATGTTTGACGACTGGGAGAAGGATGAGCTGATCTCTAACCTTGTTTCAGGACTCGCTCCAGTAGATCGCCGAATACAAGCCAAGATGATTGATCTTGCCCAAGAAGCGGATGAGGAATACGGCCGCCGTCTACGGGAGGGCTTGGCGAATGCTCCAAGGGAAGGATCCAGTCAAAAGCCCCTTGGAAATAAAGTTGGAGAAAATGCACCTGAAAAAGCAATCGAAAAAGGACATGACGCAGAACCATATTAAAAAATGAAGACTTAAAACAGGATATTTAAAAAGGGTCAGCCCCGACTTTATTTACAGTTTATAGTGTTATACACACTTAGTTTAAACTGGATGGGGGGTGACTCTTTTATTTGTGGACTGAAAACCTCAAGTTGTTCATGAAGCGTATCATGATAGCTAATATCGTAAACCAATGGATTTTATCCGATAAATGAATTAAACTGAAACTACTTAAATAGTAAATGGGTTTTGCTGTAAAATCACAGTGGACTGTAAGGAGATGGAAGAATGGTTAAGTTTTTATCTGCTCTAATCGTTCCTGGCTTACTTGTTATCTTATTTTCAAGAGTGACGTTTAATCGTTTTGTTGGTCTTGCATTGACGGTTGCCTTGATTGCAGCCTCGGCATATAAAGGATATACACATACATGGATTTTGATTATCATAGACGCGTTTTCTTTAACAGTCGGGTTTTGGTATTCAACAAAAATGTTAAAACGAATATCATGAAGCAAGGACGAGGTACCGCTATCTTCATTTTTACTCCCCTATTATCTAGACACGTAGACACATGGTGAAATTTGCGCCATGTGATTTTTGTAATGGCTAACCTCTCTAATTATAAAACAATCGAGATTGATTGGTTTAATCTAGCTCTCTGTCGAATAAAGCTGTTGCACTTTTATCCCGGTTTAACAAGCTGTAATACTCTACTGATGGAGGTTTCACTTTATTATCGAAAAAAGTGTCGAATGGACGTTCGCTTATTATTGGTTTCTTAGTAGTCCATTGTGGTAGAATGTGTATAGAAAGCTTCAATAAAGGGCTATAAATAGATATGAATGACTTAGACGAAAGCCTAACGGTAAAAACATGTAAAATTCATTGTAGTACGTGTTCAAAAAGGAGGATAAAAAGAGCCGAGAAGTTCGAGGAGCGCATCTCGAGAGGACCGGAGCGTATGCAATAATACGTGAGGACCGGAGAGACAGAGCTTTGATGCAATTCGACAGCTATTTTTACCGGACTTTTTGAACATCCTCTTATAGACAAGGAAAAGTTTTGCATATGAGAAATACTTCTATAGAATGGAGGATTGCTTAGTGAAGGATCAATTTGAGTTAGTCTCCAACTATTCACCACAAGGAGATCAGCCTGCTGCAATTAAGGAATTAATTGCAGGAGTAGAAAGCGAGAAACGGTATCAGACATTGCTTGGGGCAACTGGAACGGGAAAAACATTTACTGTTTCAAATGTAATCAAAGAAATTAACAAACCAACATTAGTCATTGCTCATAATAAGACACTTGCAGGGCAGCTGTATAGTGAATTCAAGGAGTTTTTCCCGAATAATGCTGTTGGATATTTTGTTAGTTATTATGATTACTATCAACCGGAAGCGTATGTTCCATCCACGGATACATATATTGAAAAGGATGCAAGCATTAATGATGAGATTGACAAACTGCGTCACTCTGCTACATCTGCGTTATTTGAACGTCAAGACGTCATTATTATCGCCAGTGTCTCATGCATTTTCGGTCTCGGTTCTCCCGAAGAATATCGGGAAATGGTTGTATCGCTCCGCACAGGTATGGAAATTGACCGAAATAAACTGCTTCATAAATTAGTGGACATTCAATATGAACGAAATGATATAGACTTCCACCGTGGGACTTTCCGTGTACGTGGTGATGTAGTTGAGATTTTCCCAGCTTCTCGTGACGAACACTGTGTTCGTGTGGAGTTTTTTGGTGATGAAATTGATCGAATACGTGAAGTGAACGCGTTAACGGGAGAAATTACCGCTGAACGCGATCATATCGCAATATTCCCAGCCTCCCATTTCGTTACCCGTGAAGAGAAAATGAAGGTAGCGATTGAGAATATCGAAAAAGAACTAGAAGAATGGTTAGTCGTGCTACGCAAGGAAGACAAACTTCTCGAGGCCCAACGCCTTGAACAGCGTACAAGATATGATCTTGAAATGATGCGTGAAATGGGTTTTTGTTCGGGAATTGAGAACTATTCTAGACATTTAACATTGAAGCCCCCTGGTGCAACACCTTATACATTAATTGATTATTTTCCAGAAGATTTTCTGCTTGTTATTGATGAATCGCATGTAACTTTGCCACAAATTCGTGGAATGTATAACGGTGATCAGGCGAGAAAACAAGTGTTGGTGGATCACGGATTCCGGATGCCTTCTGCTAAAGATAACAGACCGCTTCGATTTGAAGAGTTTGAGGAGAAAGTCCATCAAGCGATTTTTGTATCCGCGACGCCTGGGCCGTTTGAGTTGGAACATACACCGGAGATGGTCGAGCAAATTATTAGACCAACTGGTTTATTAGATCCAAATATTGAGGTGAGACCGATTGAAGGTCAAATTGATGATTTAATCGGTGAAATTCAGGAACGCATCAAACGAAACGAGCGTGTACTTGTCACAACGCTGACGAAAAAAATGTCTGAGGATTTAACGGATTATTTAAAAGAAATTGGAATTAAGATTCAGTATCTCCATTCTGAGGTAAAGACTTTAGATCGAATTGAAATTATCCGTGAACTACGAATGGGGAAATATGATGTACTTGTAGGGATTAACTTGCTAAGGGAAGGTCTCGACATTCCAGAAGTATCTTTGGTGACGATATTGGATGCCGATAAAGAAGGATTCTTGCGCTCGGAACGTTCACTTATTCAAACAATTGGCCGTGCAGCCAGGAATTCAAACGGCCATGTGATTATGTATGCTGATCGGATGACGAATTCGATGGAATTGGCCATTAGTGAGACAAAGCGGCGCCGTGAAATTCAAGAACAGTACAATATCGAACACAATATTACTCCACAAACCATTCAAAAAGAGGTTCGTGGTTCCATTCGTGTGACCCATGCAGCAAAAGATACGGAAATATACGATACAGCACCTAGTTTCACTAAAATGACGAAACAGGAGCGAGAACAGCTAATTATAAATACGGAAAAAGAAATGAAAGAAGCAGCTAAAGCCCTCGATTTTGAGCGGGCAGCACAGCTTCGTGATCTTTTAATCGAGTTGAAAGTGGAAGGGTGACAAGACAATGGCATTGGAAAAAATAACGGTTATCGGTGCACGAGCCAATAACCTAAAGAATATTGACGTCACAATCCCGAGAGACAAGCTTGTCGTCCTTACCGGATTGTCGGGGTCAGGGAAGTCATCGCTTGCATTTGATACGATATACGCAGAAGGGCAACGGCGCTATGTCGAATCTCTCTCTGCTTATGCTAGACAATTTTTAGGACAAATGGATAAACCCGATGTTGATTCAATTGAAGGTCTTTCACCGGCGATATCCATCGATCAAAAAACTACAAGTCGTAATCCGCGTTCAACAGTTGGAACGGTGACGGAAATTTACGATTATTTACGTTTACTTTACGCACGCATCGGTAGGCCGACATGTCCTAATCACGGCATTGAAATTTCGTCCCAAACGATCGAACAGATGGTGGACCGGATTTTAGAATACCCTGATCGGACAAAAATGCAAGTGCTTGCTCCAGTTGTTTCAGGAAGAAAAGGGACTCACGCTAAAATTTTTGAAGACATTAAAAAGCAAGGCTATGTAAGAGTTCGGGTAGATGGCGAGATCCTAGATGTAGGGGAAGATATCACACTTGAGAAAAATAAAAAACATTCGATAGAAGTCATTATCGACCGGATCGTGATTAAAGAAGGAATAGCCGCGCGCCTTGCTGACTCCATGGAAAGTGCTTTAAAGCTTGGTGAAGGAAAAGTATTGATCGATATTAATGGGGAAGAAGAGCTTTTGTTTAGCGAACACCATGCTTGCCCTTATTGTGGGTTCTCTGTTGAAGAATTGGAGCCACGCATGTTTTCTTTTAACAGCCCATTTGGTGCCTGCCCAGATTGCGACGGTCTCGGTACGAAACTTGAAGTCGATAAGCAGCTCGTCATTCCGAATGAAGAATTAACGTTAAATCAGAATGCATTTGCACCTTGGGAATCGACAAGTTCGCAATATTATCCTCAACTACTGAAAACCATTGCTGATCATTACGGAATTGATATGGATACGCCAGTTAAAGATTTATCGGCTGATTTGCTGGATAAGGTTTTATATGGATCTGGAACAGAAAAAATTCTCTTTCGTTATGAAAATGATTATGGCCGGTTGCATGAAAGCTATATAAACTTCGAAGGTATTTTGAATAACGTGGAACGACGCTTTAAAGAAACAAGCTCAGATTATGTCCGCGACCAGATGGAAAAGTATATGGCGCAACATGCTTGTCCAACTTGTAAAGGACAAAGATTGAAAAAGGAAAGCCTATCGGTGCTCATCCAAAAGCAAACGATTAGTGAAACAACTGCTTATTCGATTGAAGAAGCCGTTCATTTTTTTGAAAATCTAGATTTAACGGAAAAGGAACAAGCGATTGCCAATTTAATTTTGCGTGAAATTAAAGAACGTTTGGGCTTTCTTGCCAATGTCGGCTTGGAGTATTTAACGTTAAGCAGAGCAGCTGGTACACTATCAGGTGGGGAAGCTCAGCGAATCAGGCTTGCAACTCAGATTGGTTCACGTTTAACTGGTGTTCTTTATATTTTGGATGAGCCGTCAATCGGTCTTCATCAAAGAGACAATGATCGCCTTATTGAAACACTGAAGAATATGCGTGAAATTGGCAATACGCTTATCGTTGTTGAACATGATGAAGATACGATGCTTGCTGCAGATTATTTGATCGATGTAGGACCGGGAGCAGGTGCTCACGGCGGGAAAATTGTTTCAGCAGGTACGCCACAGGAAGTAATGGATGATCCCGATTCGTTAACTGGGCAGTATTTGTCAGGGAAAAAGTTTATCCCATTGCCATTAGAACGTCGCAAAAGTGATGGTCGTTATATTGAAATCAAAGGAGCGAAAGAAAACAATCTTAAAAATGTGAATGTGAAATTCCCTCTTGGTACATTTACAGCTGTTACTGGTGTTTCGGGGTCTGGGAAAAGTACGTTAGTGAATGAGATTCTTCATAAATCGTTAGCGCAAAAATTGAACCGGGCAAAAGCTCGTCCAGGTTCTTTCCGAGAAATCAAAGGTATCGATTATCTTGATAAAGTCATTGATATTGATCAGTCACCGATCGGTAGAACGCCACGTTCAAACCCTGCTACATATACAGGGGCTTTTGATGATATTCGAGATGTGTTTGCGACAACGAATGAAGCGAAAATCCGCGGCTATAAAAAAGGCCGTTTTAGTTTTAATGTCAAAGGCGGTCGCTGTGAAGCTTGTCGTGGCGATGGAATCATTAAAATTGAAATGCATTTCTTACCTGATGTGTATGTCCCTTGTGAAGTATGCCATGGAAAACGGTATAATCGTGAAACGTTGGAAGTGAAATATAAAGGCAAAAATATCGCGGATATCCTCGAGTTGACGATAGAAGAAGCCGTTGAATTTTTTGAAAATATCCCGAAAATCAGCCGAAAACTACAAACGATTCAAGATGTTGGCTTAGGTTATATTAAACTTGGTCAGCCAGCAACGACACTTTCGGGTGGAGAAGCACAGCGGGTTAAGTTAGCCTCTGAACTCCATCGTCGTTCAAACGGCCGCTCTTTCTATATTCTTGATGAACCGACGACAGGACTTCATGTCGATGATATCGCTAGGCTTCTTTGCGTTCTTCAGCGCCTCGTTGAAAACGGAGATACCGTTCTTGTCATTGAACATAATCTAGATGTCATTAAATCAGCCGATTATTTGGTCGACCTTGGTCCTGAGGGCGGAGATAAGGGCGGAACGATTATCGCAACTGGTACACCAGAGGATATCGCTAAGGTAGAGGGGTCTTATACAGGGAAATATCTAAAACCTATACTTGAACGAGACCGTATCCGAATGGAGAAGAGAATCGAGGAAAAAGAGCATGAACATGTATAAGCAAGCCAATTTGGCTTGCTTGTTTCGTATTTAAAAGAAGAATTTTGTAGAAAAGCGCTTAATCAACTGATTGATTAAAAGGAGAAAAAAGATATGCTGCTAGCGACATATTATGTGGAATTCGTTGATTATTATGTCATTTGTAATTGTCGAATGGTAGTGTGGAGATTTAGTGAGTGAAGGAAATATTTGAAGACTTCTTTTTTATTCTTAATCAATTGATTGATTAAAATGAAGGGGACAGCGCATTTCAAGGGATATATGCGTAGAAATAGGTGAATATTTTGTCGGTGTGAAAGGGTGAATTTTGCAGGATTTACGATAATCAGCTTAATCAAACGATTGATAAAAAGGGGTGCAAACATGCAATTCAATGGACACCCTTCTTTAAAATCGTTAATTTTTATCCCGCATTAACGAGCAGTCCCCCCACTAATTGAAGTTTCACTTTATGTCGTTTAAAATTATCAAAGTTAAATTTTGTAAGTGATGAAACTTTCATGAATGGTAGGCGTATTAATTAGTAAGCGTGTTTTCAGTTTTTTGACTGAAAGTACTACCTGATTGCTTCAATAATCATTCACTGGAAAAGAGAAATGTTTACTTTATCCCGGCCTAATTTTGTGAGAAAATCGAGAAAACGTGTGACATAATAGATTGAAATTGGAGGGAAACGAAATGAATGAAGAAAAAAAGCGAATTCTGCAAATGGTTCAAGATGGGAAGCTATCAACGGAAGAAGCTTTAAAGATTTTAGAGGAATTAGATCTGGCGAGTAAAGAATCGGAGAAGAAAGAACAAGTGTTGGTCAATGAATTATCGACCGTCGTGCTTGATAAAGAAGGTACCAATAAACAACAAGATTATTTTAATAAAAAAATTAGCTCTTCAAAAGAGAAAATCTTTGAATTCGTAGAGAGTGCCGTGAAAAAAATTAAAGAATCGGATTTTGACTTCAATTTTGGTGCTTCACACGAGATTTCACATATTTTTACCCATGATCAAACACCCCTCAAAGAAATTGAGATAGATATCGCAAATGGAAAAACGAAAATTATCCCATGGTCGAATGATGAAATTAGAATCGAATGTCAAGCGAAGGTTTATCGCGGCGCAATGCAGGATGAGGCAAGAGAAGCGCTGTTAAAAGACGTGCATTTTTCAGTAGAAGATGAGAAATTACGTTTCCATTTATTACAGAAATCGATAAAGGCTGACGTCACTCTGTATATCCCGAATAAAGAGTACGAAGAAGTGTATATCCGCATGTTTAACGGTTCTATTTCTGGCGAGTCTTTAAAAGCAAATCATTTTAAAGTAAAGACCGCCAACGGAAAAATTGCGATCGAGGGCGTGACAGGGAAAACACTAGATGCTGAAACGGGAAATGGAAATATTTCTATTCGTCAAGCTACTATAGAAAAAATCGAGACAGAAACATTAAATGGCTCGATTCATGTTGATGGAATTTATAAAAACCTTGATGCTCAATCATTCGCCGGTCAAGTGATATGTCGTGTTGAAGAACCGAATTGTGAATATATTTCCGTCAAAACAGTAACCGGGAAGCTGGATGTATTCCTGCCTACGGGAATTGCTGTTGAAGGTGAGCTGAAATCGAATCTTGGTAACTTCAATGTAACTTTGGATGGGATTCAAATTATCGAAGAGAAAAATGATGTCATTCAAAAAGCGTTGAAATTCAAAACGACTAAGCATATTGTACCTGTCCTTCATTTGTTTGCCGATACGAAAACGGGAGGCATTTCAGTATCGTAAAATGAAGCTTTATTACGGTTAAAAACAAGAGGGTGTCCCAAAGGGTATGACTGCGCATTGTATATACAGTTCAAAGTAGTACTTAGGCTTCATTTGACCTGTATATTGTCATTGCAAGGTCAATCTCTTTCAATAAGGGGCATCCTCTTTATAGTTTAGCAAGGATATTTTTTGATTGAGTGGCTTTTTAAAAATCCTTTGTTTGGATATTAGTAGAAAAATGCTAAAATAAAGATTACCTTAATAAGTGAAATAATTTAACTCCAAGGAGGATAATGATACATGGCAAAAGTACGCGTAAAAGATTTGGTAGATACATTCAATCTTGAATTAGTCAGTGGTGAAGAAGGGATTAACCGTCCTATTATTACAAGTGACCTTTCTCGTCCTGGCTTGGAAATTGCAGGTTTTTTCGATTTTTATCCTGCTGAGAGGATTCAACTACTTGGAATGACAGAGATGTCTTTCTTTGAAAAGCTGAGCGCGTCGGAAAGAACAAGCAGAATGGAAAACTTGTGTAGGGATATTACACCTGGAATTATTATTAGCCGTGGGCATGAAGTTCCGGAAGAGCTAATCATTGCATCTGAACAACAATCGGTCCCAGTGATGAGATCGGGTATGAAGACAACCCGGCTATTTAGTCACTTGACTAATTTTCTTGAAAGTAAACTTGCGCCGACAACCGCTGTCCATGGGGTACTGATTGATATTTATGGAGTCGGCGTGATGATTACTGGGAAAAGTGGAGTGGGTAAAAGTGAGACTGCACTCGAGTTAGTAAAACGAGGACATCGTTTAGTTGCGGATGACTGCGTGGAGATTCGTCAGGAAGATCAGGATACACTAGTTGGCAATGCTCCGGAACTGATTGAGCATTTACTTGAAATTCGCGGACTGGGTATTATTAATGTCATGACATTGTTTGGTGCAGGTGCTGTAAGAAGCAATAAGAAAATTTCCCTCGTTATCAATTTGGAGCTTTGGGAAAAGAACAAGCAGTATGATCGGGTCGGCCTTGATGAGGAAAAAGTAAAAATAATTGATACAGAAGTAACGAAATTAACGGTTCCTGTACGTCCGGGAAGAAACTTAGCTGTTATTATAGAAGTGGCCGCGATGAACTTCCGTTTGAAAAGAATGGGCGTCAATGCAGCTGAAATATTCTCAAGTCGGTTGAATAACACGATTTCTGGAAATGGGCACGAAGAATTTTAATGTAAACCTTCATCCACGTAAGAGCCATTCCAACTGATGGAGTAAGTAATCTTGGATGAAAATTTCTTGGAATAGAAAAGAGGGAATGTAATGGAGCAAGATATACAGCCATTAAATCCTATTGCATTTGATTTAGGTTTTTTGGCAGTGCATTGGTATGGGGTCATTATCGGATTTGGTGTTCTTCTAGGTTTGTATATTGCTACTAAGGAAGCGGACAGAAGAGGGATTGGTAAGGAAACCTTTATTGATATGATACTGTTTGCTGTCCCTATTGCAATTATTAGTGCGCGAATTTATTATGTCATCTTTCAGTGGGATTATTATTCACAAAATCCGGGTGAAATCATTCAAATCTGGAACGGTGGAATCGCGATACACGGAGCGATCATTGGTGCTGTATTAACGGCTATTGTTTTTTCAAAAGTAAGGAAATTATCGTTTTGGAAACTTGTAGATGTAGCGGCTCCAAGTCTTCTTTTAGGGCAGGCTATTGGCCGTTGGGGTAATTTTATGAATCAGGAGGCGCATGGTGGGGAAGTGACGCGTGCCTTTTTAGAAAATCTCCATTTACCTAATTTTATTATTAATCAAATGTACATAGAAGGAGCTTATTATCATCCGACCTTTTTATATGAGTCGCTTTGGAACTTATTAGGTGTCGTGTTATTGCTATTTTTAAGAAGATCGAACTTGCATCGAGGGGAGATCTTTTTATCCTATGTCATTTGGTATTCAGTGGGTCGATTCTTCATTGAAAGCTTGCGGACGGACAGTCTAATGCTGACAGAAACGCTACGCATTGCCCAAGTTATTTCAATCGTATTAATTGTAGTGGCAATCGGCCTTTGGGTTTATAGAAGAGTTCGGGGATATGCCGATGAAAAATACTTAGAGGCATAATGAACGAATCGGGGTGAAAGGAATTGATTGGTAATTCGGTAAAAAAGGGTCTATTGGTAGGGTTAAAGACTACTTGGACTTTAGGTAAAGTGATCTTCCCAGTTACATTGATTGTATCCGTGCTTCAATATACACCGGTTTTACAATGGATCATCGATTTCATTGCTCCTTTTATGAATATGATTGGACTGCCGGGAGAAGCTGCGATTCCTCTTGTATTAGGCAATTTTTTAAATTTGTATGCAGGAATTGCCGGGATTTTAACGCTTGATTTATCGGTGAAAGAAGTCTTTATTATTGCCATCATGTTATCGTTTAGTCACAATTTGTTTATTGAATCGGGCGTTGCAGCGAAGGTTGGTGTAAAACTTTGGGTTATCTTAACAGTTAGAATTGGCTTAGCTTTACTTGCTGCTGTTATTATTAATCTAGTTTGGCAAGGTGGATCAGAGCTTGCTAAATACGGGTTTGTTAGTCCGGATACAGTGGAAATCAATGGTGCATGGGCGATTCTATTAAATGGATTGGAACGGGCTGCATCTGGGGTACTGCAATTAGCTTTCATTGTTATTCCATTAATGGTTATCATGCAGATCATGAAAGATTTGAAGTGGCTAGATGCTATGTCAAAGGTTTTGGCTCCATTTACAAAGATTCTAGGGATGAAGCCCAATACATCGATGACGATGGTGGCAGGTCTCACAATCGGATTGGCGTATGGAGCTGGTGTCATGATTCAAGCTGCAAAAGAAGATAATGTAAGTAAAAAGGATATGACGCTTGCTTTTATTTTTCTAGTGTCGTGTCATGCTGTGGTTGAGGATACATTAATATTTATTCCGCTTGGGATTCCGGTATGGCCGTTGTTGGTCATCAGGCTAACAACAGCTATTCTGTTAACGATGATTATCGGGTTTATTTGGAATCGATCGGAATTTACGCAAAGGAAGGAAGCTTATGAACAGTAAAATTACAACTTTATTATTCGATTTAGATGGAACATTGATTAACACAAATGAATTAATTGTTGCTTCATTTTTGGATACATTAAATCATTATTACCCTGACCGGTATAAACGCGAGGACGTCATTGCTTTTAATGGTCCGCCACTATATGAAACATTTCATAGTATTGATCCGGAACGTGTGGAAGAGATGGTGAAGCATTACCGGAAGCACAACTTGGAGCATCATGATTTATTAGTAACGGAGTTTGATGAGGTGTATGATACGCTCAAGACATTGAAGGAGAGCGGCTATAAATTAGCGATTGTTTCAACGAAGATAAGTGACGTTGTGAAAAAAGGCTTGCAGTTGACGAAGTTGGCTGAATTCTTTGAGGTGATTATTGCGCTCGATCATGTGGAAAAAGCGAAGCCGGATCCTGAACCAGTTCAGAAGGCATTGGCTTTATTGGGTTCGTCACCTGAAGAGTCGATCATGATTGGTGATAACTATCACGATATTCTGTCTGGAAAAAATGCCGGAACGAAAACAGCAGGAGTGGCTTGGTCGGCGAAGGGCCGGGAGCATCTTGAGCAATACGATCCGGATTATGTTCTTGAGAAGATGTCAGATTTAATCACGATTTTAGAGGACTAAGGCTTATGAGGCGGACAACAAGGTACCCGGTAGAAGGTGCAAACTCGCTTTGGCATGTCTACAAAACGGTTCCTTTTTGGAAAGTTGTGAAGAATTTTAGTGTGATTCAGCTCGCCAGATACATGCCCTTTTTAGGAATGAAAAACTGGCTGTATCGTGTTTTTTTAAGAATGAAAGTTGGCGATCAAACGTCATTTGCTCTCATGGTCATGTTGGATTGTATGTTTCCTGAAAAAATCATAGTCGGCAGAAATACAGTCATTGGCTATAACACGACGATTTTGGCTCATGAATATTTAATTAAGGAATATCGGCTAGGTGAGGTTGTGATTGGCAATGAGGTCTTAATCGGTGCCAATTCAACCATTTTACCAGGAGTTGTCATTGGTGATGGAGCCATTGTGTCGGCTGGTACGCTTGTTCATAAAGATGTACCGGAAGGCGCTTTTGTTGGTGGGAACCCCATGCGCGTCATTTACACGAAAGAAGAAAGAACGAATCAATTGGAAATTTGAATCAAATGAATGAATAAAAGATGTCCGAAAAGGGCCAGACCTTGCAAGCTATACACAGTTCAGAGTGGTACAACCACTTAAATTGAACTGCATATAGTCATTGCAAGGTCTGGCCCTTTTATTATGGGAAATGGGGTTTGAACCCTGCGATACCTTGCGTAAACCTATGAATTACAAGGGGGTTCAGGATGTGAGAAAAGTTGGGAAATAGGGTATGACCCCAAAATGTTGTGCTTGACGTGTTGCTATTTGAAGGGTAAAATATGGGTAACTTCAATTCGGTAGTATGGTAGTGAATTAAAGGATTCTGTTTTATCTGTATACTTACATAGCAAATTTTGGTTGGTTTTGCGAGAATGAATAAGAGTGAAGATAATTCTTGAAGGATGTGTTGTTGTGACCAAGCCGTTTATGTTTGAAAAACCACTAGGCATGCGAGATACGCTTCCGTTGTTATATGAAACGAAAGCATTGGTAAGAAATCGCATGAGCGTTGAGATTAAGAAGTGGGGATATCAATTTATTGAAACGCCTGCGTTGGAATATTATGAAACAATCGGAGAGGCTTCAGCAATCTTAGATCAGCAATTGTTTAAATTATTGGATCAGCAAGGACACGCACTTGTTCTAAGACCGGATATGACAACGCCAATTGCCAGAGTTGCAGCATCTAAGCTATTAAAGCAACAGATCCCATTACGCCTTGCATACTCAGCCAATGTGTACCGGGCGCAGCAAAGAGAAGGTGGACGCCCTGCAGAGTTTGAACAGATCGGAATCGAGCTCATTGGTAATCCATCCATTAGTGCTGACGCAGAAATCATCTCATTGCTTGTAGATGTGCTTAAAGCTACAGGTCTCAAAGATTTTAAAATAGCAATCGGGCATATTGGCTTTTTACAGGAATTATTTATTAGTATTTTAGGAAATGAAGAACGAGCAGCAGTTTTACGGAAATATTTATATGAAAAAAACTATGTAGGCTATCGTGAGCATGTGAAGTCACTGCCATTATCGTCGATTGACAAGCAGCGATTAATTGATTTCGTTTCCTTAAGAGGCGAAGAGAATACGTTGAGTCAAGCTGCTACCTTACTTGAACGTGAAACGGGAAGAGAAACGCTTCAAGATTTAAAAGAGTTGGCTCTGCAACTAAAGGAATTTGGAATCGAAGAATTTATCTCGTTTGACTTAACGCTAGTCAGTCATATGAGTTATTACACGGGCACTCTTTTCGAGGTATATGCCAATCAGGTCGGTTCACCGATTGGCAACGGAGGTCGATATGACAGCCTTCTTGAAAAATTCGGTTGGAACACTCCTGCAACGGGATTTGCCATCCGAATGGATCGTTTGACCGAAGCGCTAGGTGGAATACAAGAAATGGAAACATCTGAATGTGTCGTCTTTAGTCCTGAACGGAGAAAAGAAGCACTCATATTTGCCAAAGAAAAACGAGAACAAGGGATCAACGTAACGATTCAAGAAATTAATGCGCTAGAGAATGTTGATGCATTTACTAAGGCATTTCATGAGGTCCATTTGTATATCGGAAATGGAGGTGCAAGAAGTGAATAGCTTTCTAACGATTGCGATGCCAAAAGGTAGGATTTTTGAAGAAGCGGTAGATTTATTACGAAAAGCGGACTTCCGTCTCCCTCCAGAATTTGATGATTCACGAAAACTCATTTTAGAAGTAGAAGACGAGAATTTACGATTCATTTTGGCAAAACCTATGGATGTGGTCACCTATGTGGAGCATGGTGTTGCGGATGTTGGGATTGCAGGGAAAGATGTTATGTTGGAGGAAGAACGGGATGTCTACGAATTACTGGATTTGAAAATAAGTGCTTGCTATTTAGCGGTAGCCGGACTTCCAAATACAAAAATCAGTGATATCACGCCGAAAATCGCCAGTAAATATCCGAATGTGGCCTCCAGTTATTTTCGTGAACAAGGTGAACAGGTAGAAATTATTAAGTTGAACGGATCGATTGAACTAGCACCTCTAATTGGGCTCGCAGAAAGAATTGTGGACATTGTGTCGACTGGGCAAACATTAAAGGAAAATGGACTTGTGGAATATGCAAAAATTGCCGATGTGACCTCAAGATTAATTGCAAATCCGGTGAGCTATCGAATAAAAGAAAAGAGAATTACGGAAATTGTCGATCGGCTTGCAGAAATAGTAAATCAGTGAGGGGGTGGAGTGATGAAGATAGAACGATTTACAGAAGGCGCCTCATTAAAGCGTTCGGTAGATTCAGGGACGGCTGAACAGCGCAAGACCGTACAGGATATCATCTATGAAGTTAGAAAGTCTGGAGATGAAGCGGTTGCTCGTTACACAGAGAAATTCGATGGTGTAAAGCTTGAACAATTTACTGTTTCGATGGAGGAAATTGATGAAGCGGCAGATGGACTAAGTGAGTATGAGCGATCGATCATCGAAGAAGCAGCAGTAAATATCCGCTCTTTTCATGAAAAACAGCTAAAGAATTCGTGGATTTCGACAGATGAAACAGGAACAATGCTCGGACAAAAACTAACTGCACTTGATGCGGTTGGTGTGTATGTACCGGGGGGGACGGCTGCGTACCCATCATCAGTATTAATGAACGTGATCCCTGCGAAAGTAGCAGGCGTGGAACGAATCGTAATGGTTTCCCCTCCAGGGAATGATGGGAAGCTGTCTAAGTCGGTTATGGCAGCAGCGAAAATCGCAGGTGTTACGGAAATTTATAAAATCGGTGGTGCACAAGCGGTTGCGGCACTTGCATATGGAACAGAAACAATTGAAAAAGTCGATAAAATTGTCGGGCCTGGAAATATTTATGTAGCGTTAGCGAAAAGAGAAGTGTTCGGAGACGTAGCAATCGATATGATTGCAGGGCCGAGTGAGATTGCGGTCCTCGCCGATGAAACAGCTATTGCTAAAGAAGTAGCAGCAGATTTGCTGTCACAGGCCGAGCATGATGCCAGAGCTTGTAGCGTGTTGATCACCACAGAAGGAAGTTTAGCTGATGAGGTGGCAAAAGAGGTGGAAAAACAGTTGTCCTCGTTGCCGAGGCGAGAGATTGCCGAAGTATCTATCCGGGATTATGGGAAGATTATCGTGTGCGAGGATATGAATCAGGCGATTAAAGCCGTTAATACACTTGCACCAGAGCATCTTGAAATTATCACGAAAGATCCACTGGAAGTCATGGCTCAAGTACGCCATGCTGGTGCCATTTTCTTAGGGAGATACAGTACGGAGCCAGTCGGTGACTACTTCGCCGGACCAAACCACGTACTCCCGACAAATGGTACAGCCCGTTTTTCAAGCCCACTAAATGTGGACGACTTTCAGAAAAAATCAAGCATCATCATGTACAGTCAAACAGCTTTTAGAAAAAACGCAGAAAAAATTGCAACCTTTGCCCGGCTCGAAGGCCTCGAAGCACATGCCAGAGCTGTAGAATCACGTGGGAAATAGCGTCTGACCCCTAAACGGGCCACTTCAAGGCGTTGATAAACTTAAATTTGCGCAAGGAAAATAGATTTGGGAAATGGGGTCTGACCCCTAGGAGGAGGTTCGTATGGAACGTGTTGGTAGTGTTGTGAGGAAGACTGGTGAGACGGATGTGAAGCTTGCGTTTACGGTGGATGGTGAGGGTGTATCTCGAATTGAGACGGGTGTGCCATTTATGACACATATGTTGGATTTATTTACGAAGCATGGTCATTTTGATCTGACGGTTGATGCTCAAGGTGATATTGAAGTGGATGCTCATCATACAACAGAGGATATTGGGATTTGTCTTGGGCAGGCATTAATCGAAGCCCTCGGTGATAAGCGTGGAATTAAGCGCTACGGAAATGCATTTGTGCCTATGGATGAAGCATTGGCACAGGTTGTTGTCGATCTTAGCAACCGTCCACACTTAGAATTCCGAGCAGAGTTTCCCGCGCAGAAGGTTGGGACATTTGATACCGAGCTTGTTCATGAGTTTCTCTGGAAATTAGCGCTTGAAGCCCGTATGAATCTACATGTAATTGTTCATTATGGTCAAAATACGCATCATATCATTGAGGCAATTTTTAAAGCTCTCGGAAGAGCCCTTGATGAAGCGACAACGATCGATCCACGTGTAAAAGGAATTCCTTCTACGAAAGGATTGTTATAAATGATTGGCATTGTCGATTACGGCATGGGCAATTTGTTTAGTGTTAGTAAAGCCCTCGAACGTTTAGACGTAGAGTTTTTTATTTCAGATGACCCTGCCGAACTGGCAAAGGCAGAAGGAATCATTCTACCAGGTGTTGGTTCGTTTAGAGATGCCATGATTTTACTTGAGCATAAGGAATTAGATGTTTTTCTGAAGAAACACGTAGACAACGGTGGATATCTATTAGGAATTTGTCTAGGTATGCAGCTATTATTCGAGGAAAGTGAAGAAAATGGACCCGCGAAAGGTTTGTCACTAATTCCAGGGAAAGTCACGCGGTTTTCTGGGATAGATTCCAAAAATCATGCCTATAAAGTTCCGCATATGGGCTGGAACAAACTAACTTTCAACAATCATTCTCCTCTTTTAAAAGGACTTGAAGAGGATTATGTATATTTCGTTCATTCATACTTCGCAGTGACAAATGAAACGGAGGTTGTAGCTGCATCTGCAAAATACGATGTGGACGTGCCGGCGATTATCACAAAAGGAAATGTATTCGGTATGCAGTTTCACCCGGAAAAAAGCAGTTCAATGGGCATATCCTTATTAAAAAATTACTTGTCACTAGTGAAAGGGAGGCAATAAGATGTCTAATTTCACAATTTACCCTGCCATTGATATGCGCGGTGGGAAATGTGTTCGTTTAATTCAAGGCGATTACAATCAAGAAACTGTTTATGGTGATTCACCGTTTGACATGGCAAAAAGTTTCGCCAGTCAAGGGGCAGAGTGGATACATATGGTCGATCTCGACGGAGCAAAAGCAGGGAGCAGAATCAATGATTCGTATGTGATTCAAGCAGCGAAAGAGCTAGGTGCTAAAATACAAATTGGTGGTGGAATCCGGACAGAAACAGACGTTGTCCACTATCTTGAACGCGGCATCCAACGTGTCATCCTTGGTAGTGCAGCCGTTTCAGACCCGGAATTTACCAAAACAATGCTTAGTAAATACGGCAAGCAGATTGCAATCGGCATCGATGCAAAGGACGGTAAAGTCGCAACACACGGCTGGCTCCAAACATCAGAAACGACAGCAATTGAACTTGGCAAAGCATTAGCTGATTGCGGGGCAGAAGTGTTTATTGTAACGGATATTGCAACAGATGGCATGCTTTCTGGCCCGAATGTGGAAGGAATTGTTGCGATGGCAGAAGCGACTGGCAAAGGCGTTATTGCCTCAGGTGGAATAAGCAGCCTACAAGACCTTATCACGTTAAAGGAATATCAAAATCATGGGGTTATTGGAGCCATTGTCGGTAAAGCGCTCTATACGAATCGGTTTACAGTCAAGGAAGCATTAGAAAAGGTGCGTGATTAAATGCTCACTAAACGAATTATTCCATGCTTGGACGTGAAAGAGGGCAGAGTGGTTAAAGGCGTTCAATTCGTATCTTTACGAGATGCAGGCGATCCCGTCGAACTTGCTGCATTTTATGATCAAGAAGGGGCTGACGAACTAGTATTTCTTGATATTTCCGCTTCGCATGAAGGGCGGGAAACGATGGTTGATGTCGTAAAGGCTGTTGCCGGAAGTCTTGCTATCCCATTTACTGTTGGTGGCGGCATTAATTCCCTAGAAGATATGAAACAAATTCTCAGAGCGGGTGCTGATAAGGTTTCATTAAACACATCTGCCGTCCTACGTCCAGAATTAATTACAGAAGGTGCAAATTACTTCGGTTCACAGTGCATCGTAGTGGCTGTTGACGCACGATGGGATGAGTCGCTCGGTTCATGGCGTGTCTATACGCATGGAGGCAGACGAGCAACGGATTGGGAAGTCATTGCTTGGGTAAAAGAAGCGGTAAACCGTGGCGCTGGGGAAATCCTTCTTACTAGTATGGATAATGATGGTGAAAAACAAGGCTTTAATCTTGCCTTGACAAGGGCAGTGAGCGAATCGGTATCGGTCCCGGTTATTGCCTCTGGAGGAGCAGGGATTGCCGCTCATTTTGAAGAAGCTTTTACAACAGGCAAAGCAGATGCGGCGCTTGCTGCTTCGATTTTTCACTATAAAGAAACGTCCGTTAAAGAAGTGAAAAGCTTTTTAAAACAGAAGGGTGTTGTTGTAAGATGAATCAGCGAATAAAATTTGATGAAAAAGGCTTGATTCCCGCTATCGTTCAGGATGCCGTAACAGGAGAAGTGTTAACACTAGCGTATATGAACGAAGAGTCTTTGCTACTTTCTATGGAAAAAGGTGAAACCTGGTTCTTCAGCCGCTCGCGTAATGAGCTTTGGCATAAAGGAGAAACAAGTGGAAATACACAAACTATTACTGAAATAAAGTATGATTGTGATCAAGACGCACTAATCGTCAAGGTGAATCCATCAGGTCCAGCCTGTCATACCGGTACGACCAGTTGCTTTACGGAAACGTTATTTGAGAACGGAAACATAGCCACTCAAGTAAAACCTGATGCAAACTTCTTATTGGAATTAGAAAACCTGATTGGAACGAGAAAAGAAACGATGCCTGAAGGTTCCTATACAACTTATTTGTTCGAAAAAGGCGTCGATAAAATTTTGAAAAAAGTTGGGGAAGAAGCAGCTGAAGTTATAATTGCAGCAAAAAATCGAGATCATGATGAACTTTCGCTTGAATCCGCAGATCTTTTGTATCACTTGTTCGTTTTATTACAAGAACAAGAACTGCCATTTGCAGATGTGTTAACCGTTTTACAACAAAGACATGCAAAAAAAGAATAAATGTAAAATGGGAAAGGTATCATGTATACTTTTCTCATTTTCATGTCTAAAAAAATACAGTGAACGGCTTCGTGTTAATTTTGGCCAAACGCTCGGGGATTTCTTTGAAATTCTCCCCTTTTTGGTTATTCTTACTTACAATCGCAACGAGATGCCAAGATTCTTCCAGTATGTTATAATATGAAGGTTAAACAACTACTAGATGGAGGATTCCATGGGCAAAGATTCTAAAATGAATAAACAAGCTAAAGTTTTCTCCTTTCATCCGACAGGAGAATATTATTTTACTAAAGGTTTAAAAGCTTATCACAGACGTGATTTATATAATGCTAAAAAGTTTCTTATGCGTGCATTTGAATTGGAACCTACAGAAACGATGATTGCATGTCAGCTTGCGGTTACATGTACAGAAATCGGCGAATATAGTTATTCAAATACTCTACTTGAAAACATTCTTGGGGACATGGACCCTTTTATGACGGAATGCCATTATTTTTTGGCAAATAATTATGCGCATCTTGGCATGTTTCAGGAAGCTTATCGCCATGCAAATGCTTATCTGGATAAAGAGGAAGACGGAGAGTTCAGCGAAGACGCGGAAGATCTTTTGGATTTAATTACATTAGAATCAGGTGAAACCGAGGAAAGTTTGATTCATCAAGACGGCTTGATTTACCAACAGGAAAAAGCTCGTGAATGTTTAGAAGCAGGTAACTTTGAAGAAGCCGTTGGAGTGCTGAAAGAAACCATTAAAGAATACGCAGAATATTGGTCAGCGTATAATAATTTGGCGCTTGCTTATTTTTATCTTGGAGAAATAGATAGAGCCTTTGAAACGTTAGAGGAAGTGTTGGAAAAAAGCCCTGGAAATTTACATGCACTATGTAATCTATTGGTTTTCCATCATTATCAGCAAAGTGAAGATAAGATAGATGCACTGGTCATGGCTTTGGAAAAGGTCCGACCGATTTTAACGGAGCACCGCATCAAACTTGGTTCTACATTTGCTCTAATCGGGCGATATAACCTCGCGTATAAATGGTTGAAGCAACTTCAAAGGCAAGGACATGATGGTGATGATACCTTTTATTATTGGTTAGCTGTATCTGCCTATCAAATAGGTCATGAGCAAACCGCCAAAAAGGCCTGGAAAAAGGTATTAGAATTAAACCCTGACAAGGAAGGGTTTGAACCGTGGGGAGATATGAATGCTTCTCTTAATGGATTTGAGGATCATTTGCCTTCAATCTTGAAACGCTTCGAAAGTGATTATCTAGAGGAACGGATATTTGCTCTTTTTTTAACGAAGCACTCGGTTAAAAAGGACCATATTCTGAAGCATCCAGTTCTTTGTAATAATCCACTTCTTACGGATGTTGAAAAAGAATATATGGAGTATGTGGAACGGCAGAAATCAAATCAAGAGAACTCGGCCATTGAATTTGCCGATCGAACAGCGGAAATTCTGTATGCACACTTCCATCCAATCCAGCTCATGGAGGCAGGCCTTTATTTAACCTGGTTTTCGGTGTTTGTAGAAGCGATGAAAAGTGAAATTAAACTTGTGAATCCAACAGGATGGGCTGCAGCTGTTGAATATTCTTGGTATAGGTTACGTAATGAAAAGAAAAGTCAGCAGGAAATTGCCGCTAAGCACTTGATCTCAGTTTCTACTCTTGGAAAATATGTTAAATTGGTGAATAGCTTACTTCAGTGAGCATAAATTTGGACGTATTTTTATTTGTTATATAGGATGTAAGTATATAGGAAATACTAAATGTAATGATTATCGGGAGTGAAAACTATGACTGAAGAAAAAATATACGATGTAATTATTATCGGTGCTGGGCCTGCTGGTATGACTGCAGCTGTTTATACTTCTCGTGCGAATCTCCAAACATTAATGATTGAACGTGGGATTCCAGGTGGCCAAATGGCTAATACGGAAGAAGTGGAAAACTATCCAGGGTTCGAGACGATCTTAGGACCGGAACTTTCTACAAAAATGTTCGATCATGCCAAGAAATTTGGCGCTGAATATGCTTATGGTGATGTGAAGGAAATCGTCGATGGCGAAGAGTACAAAACTGTACTTGCTGGCTCAAAGGAATATAAAGCAAAAGCAATCATTCTATCGTCAGGTGCTGAATACAAGAAAATTGGCGTGCCAGGTGAGAAAGAATTAGGCGGACGCGGGGTTTCATATTGTGCGGTCTGCGATGGTGCATTCTTTAAACAAAAAGAATTGTTCGTTATTGGTGGGGGCGATTCTGCGGTCGAAGAAGGTGTGTATTTAACTCGTTTTGCTTCCAAGGTTACGATTGTACACAGACGTGAAGAGCTTCGTGCTCAAAAAATTCTTCAAGACCGTGCGTTTGCTAATGAAAAGGTTGATTTTATTTGGAATCACACTTTGAAAGAGATTCATGAAAAAGACGGGAAAGTAGGCAGTGTAACACTTGTTTCGACTGCGAATGGAGAAGAACAGGAATTAAATGCGGATGGTGTGTTTGTTTATATCGGTATGAACCCTCTTTCTAAACCTTTCGAAAACCTAGGTATTACAAATGCTGGTGGGTATATTTTGACTGATGAAACGATGGAAACGAAAGTACCTGGCATCTTTGCAGCAGGTGATATTCGTGAAAAAACACTCCGTCAAATTGTTACGGCTACAGGTGACGGCAGCATTGCTGCACAAAGCGCCCAACATTATGTGGAGATGCTGAATGAAAAGCTGAAAGTAAAGTCTTGAACTTTTTACAATTCGTAATTCCGTCTTAATCATGCTGTAACATAGATGCAATATCTTTTGGTTATAGTTAGGGTAGTAATTGACCCCCTTTTATAAATATAAACTCGTGGATGGCACAGATGTTAACATCTGTGTCTTTTTTTTGTCGAAGGACATGGGGGACGGGTCTTCGCGACTTACTCATATAGCCAATCTACTTTACAGAGATATTTACTTTATTAAGAAAGTACTTCAAATTCCGGCTCTGCACCGTCACCATTGTGATTAGGCGAGTATAGCGTGCTACAGGATGGGTCCTTCACAGTAAATTGTGACGTTTTAACGGTATAGGAGTTTTGTATGTAACAAGTATGGAAAATAATTTCCTGATTCTTGTTCATTGTAGCTCGTATCTAAAAATAGTATAATAGAAGTTAAACAAATGTATCGCAGAGCTGTCTAATTCATTTCTTCTGCTATGTGTAGTTTTACATAGCATGGAAGTTTCACTTTATAAATTTTTGTACAAGACAAATACTGGATTAGAGTCGATTGAGGTGAAGAACGTGCAACGTGTCACAAATTGTGTGTTAGTCAGGGACAATAAAACACTTCTTTTAAAAAAACCGAGAAGAGGCTGGTGGGTTGCTCCAGGAGGCAAAATGGAGGCTGGTGAATCTGTTCGTGATGCCTGTATTCGGGAATATCGTGAAGAAACAGGCGTATATTTAAAAAACCCAGCAATTAAAGGGATTTTTACGTTTATCATTAAAGAAGGCGATAAAGTTTTAGAAGAGTGGATGATGTTCACCTTTTTCGCTACCGAATCAGATGGAATTAACGTGGATTCATGTGACGAAGGAGAACTAAGCTGGATTGCTATTGATGAAATGAAGAATCTTCCAATGGCTGAAGGTGACTACCATATATTGGAATATATGACTCGTGGAAGCGGAATCATCTACGCCACCTTTACGTATACACCTGAATTCAAGCTGCTTTCATATCGGCTTGATCCGGGTTGAATAAATAGAAAACTTTGGGGGGATTACATTGGGAATAGGACAAATTGGTGAAACGCAATTAGTCATAATTACAGGCATGTCTGGAGCTGGAAAAACGGTTGCTGTTCAAAGTTTTGAAGACTTAGGCTTCTTTTGTGTTGATAACTTACCACCCACGTTACTACCCAAGTTTCTTGAACTGATGAAAGAATCTGGAAATAAAATGAATAAAGTTGTGTTGGTTATGGATTTACGCGGCAGAGAATTCTTCGATCATTTATTCAAAGCATTAGATGACTTAGCTGAAACATCTTGGGTAACTCCGAAAATCCTTTTCCTTGATGCAGATGATGAAGTGCTTGTACGACGCTACAAAGAAACGAGGCGTACGCACCCACTATCGCCATTGGGTCTTCCGCTAGAAGGAATTCAAATTGAACGTGGTTTGTTAGAAGTGTTAAAGGGACGGGCACAGATCGTTTATCAAACATCTTCGCTGAAGCCACGAGAATTAAGGGAAAAAATCTTAACAGAGTTCTCAGTTAACAAGAAAGTGATTTTTACTGTCAATGTGGTGTCTTTCGGATTTAAACACGGTATCCCGATTGATGCGGATCTTGTTTTCGATGTCCGCTTTCTGCCTAATCCATTTTATATCGAACATATGCGACCAAAGACTGGTTTGGAAGAAGAAGTGTCAAGTTATGTGCTGAAATGGGGAGAAACACAGAGGTTTTTAGAAAAATTGATAGATTTACTTGCGTTTATGCTTCCTCAATATAAGCGGGAAGGGAAATCTCAGCTTATCATTGCAATTGGATGTACGGGTGGTCAGCACCGTTCCGTTGCGCTTGCTGAGTATCTGGCTAGCACATTCCGGAAAGATTATGTCACTCATGTAACGCATCGTGACATCAAGAAGATTATTAAGGAGAAAAGTAATGCCAAATGAAATTGAGCAGCCAAGAGTAGTTGTCATTGGGGGCGGTACAGGTCTTCCTGTGTTACTTCGCGGACTGAAGAACTACCCAATTGATATCACGGCGATTGTTACGGTTGCGGATGATGGTGGTAGTTCTGGCAGAATTCGCGATGAAATGGATATTCCGGCCCCAGGAGATATTCGAAATGTTCTTGCTGCGTTATCAGATGTGGAGCCTCTTGTTGAACAAATGTTCCAGCATCGTTTTGCAAGTAAGAATGAACTAGCGGGGCATTCGCTGGGGAACTTATTGTTAGCCGCTATGACCTCGATTACTGGGGACTTTGTCCATGCAGTCCAAGAAATGAGCAAAGTACTGAATGTAAGAGGGAAGGTGTTGCCATCCGCTAACCAAAGTGTAGTTCTTCACGCGGAGATGGTCGATGGAATGGTTGTAAGCGGTGAGTCAAAGATCCCGTTCTCTGGGAAAAAAATCAAACGCGTGTTCCTTAGTCCTAACAAAATTAAACCGCTCCGAGAAACCATACAGGCAATTAAGCAGGCTGATTTAATTGTCATAGGACCTGGGAGTTTATATACAAGCATTCTACCAAACTTACTTGTACCAGGAATTGGTGAAGCAGTTTGTAAATCAAAAGCGAAGAAGGTCTATATCTGTAACCTGATGACTCAAGCAGGAGAAACGCAGGATTATACAGCTAGTGACCATATACAAGCTATTTACTCTCATATGAATTGCTCATTTATCGATTGTATTCTTGTAAATAATCAAGAAATTCCACAAAATGTTCAAGATCGCTATAAAGAGGAATTTGCAAAGCCGGTTGTTTTTGATGTTGAGAGTCTAGAAAAACTTGGAGTTAAGATTGTTCAAGGGCAGATTTTTAATTTTGAAGGAAACTCCATTCGGCACGATACAAAAAAAGTAGCGCGTATGCTTTATCAAATGTTATTAAACGAAATTAAAGAAAGCGAACATTCTTAAAAAAGGATTGTCTTGACTGCTTCCCTTATGCCTGTCTTGTTTCTTCATGGTTAATAAGAGTCTGTTCAAATAACTAGATTTTGTAGCCAAGGACCGGTGACAGTTTTTCTGATTGGAGGTGAGAATCTGTGTCTTTTGCTTCGGAAACTAAAAAAGAATTAACAACACTAGAAGAAAAGGATTGTTGCGGAAAAGCTGAATTATGCGCTTTAATTAGAATGAATGGATCGCTTTCGTTTTCGAATAAAAAACTTGTTGTAGATATTCAAACCGAAAATGCAGCGATTGCCAGAAGAATCTATACGCTCCTAAAGAAAAACTATAATGTGCAGATGGAATTGCTTGTTCGAAAGAAAATGAAGCTGAAGAAAAACAATGTCTACATTGTTCGTTTATCTTCTGGAGGGCAGGAAATACTGTCTAACTTAAAAATCGTTGGAAAAGGATTTGAATTTTATCATAGTATTGCACCAGAACTTATTGCCAAGAAGTGCTGTAAACGTGCTTACTTAAGAGGTGCTTTTCTAGCGGGGGGTTCTGTCAACAATCCGGAAACATCATCGTATCATTTAGAGGTTTACTCCATTTATAAAGAGCATAATGATGCACTTTGTGAGTTGATGAATGTATTTGGTCTCAAGGCGAAGACCCTTGAACGAAAAAAAGGGTATATCACCTATTTAAAAGAAGCTGAGAAAATAGCAGAGTTCCTGAATATTATTGGTGCTCACTCAGCGTTATTGCGGTTTGAAGATGTCCGGATTGTTCGCGATATGCGTAATTCCGTGAATCGGCTTGTGAACTGTGAAACGGCGAACTTAAATAAGACAATTGGTGCCTCCTTAAGGCAGGTAGAAAACATACGATATATTAAGGAAACGGTTGGTCTGGGTATTTTACCGGACAAACTCCGTGAAATTGCGGAACTTAGAGTGGCTTATCAAGATGTTACGTTAAAAGAGCTTGGGGAAATGGTTTCAGGTGGGAATATTAGCAAATCGGGAATTAATCACCGCTTACGAAAAATTGATGAAATAGCTGATAAAATGAGAGGCGGAGCAGGTCTCGTAGCCCAGAAGTTATAAAGAAGGAGGAAAAGATATGGTTGAGAAGCAAGTGGAGGTCCGCCTGAAGACAGGTCTTCAAGCAAGGCCAGCTGCCTTATTTGTACAAGAAGCAAACCGTTTTAAATCAGACGTATTCCTTGAAAAAGATGGAAGAAAAGTGAATGCCAAAAGTATTATGGGGTTAATGAGTCTTGCAATTGGGTCTGGAACGATCATTCAACTAATTGTGGATGGTAGAGATGAAGAAGAAGCCATTTGTGCCCTTCAACAATTTGTTGAGCAAGAAGCGTAAAGAATGATTAATCAAACAACGGAAATTACTGAAGTTGTTATGATGAAGGTGCTTAGAAACATGGCCGATTTACAGGTAAAGAGGAGAATATCCTTTCATGCTGCAAATTCACATGTGCTAGGCATCTTTTTGTATATGTAATCAAACATATTGGTATCTGTATTCTTGAAAATGGTGGTATATATTTAATTTAAAGGGTCGACCCTTATGAGACACCCTCTTATTGGGGTTTAGAAAACTCAATATAAAGGTAGCTTCTAAAAAAACGCCGAGCTAAATGCTTCGGCGTTTTTTAAGTACAATTATTTATCTAGAGCTTTCTTAACGTCATCTATACGAGTGATGACTTTGTCGATTAATCCGTATTCTAATGCTCGTTCAGCTGTCATGAAGTTATCGCGATCCGTATCTTTTTGAACAACCTCTATTGGTTGGCCTGTACGTTCGGAAAGAATTTCGTTCAATTTGTCCTTTAAGAACAAAATGCGTCTTGCGGCAATTTCAATTTCAGTTGCCTGACCTTGTGCTCCACCTAATGGTTGGTGAATCATCACTTCACTGTTTGGAAGAGAGAATCGTTTGCCTTTTTCACCAGCTGCTAGTAAGAAAGCGCCCATAGAAGCGGCCATTCCGATACAAACTGTTGAAACTTGAGGTTTGATATATTGCATGGTGTCATAGATGGCCATTCCAGAGGTAATGCTTCCTCCTGGGCTGTTAATGTACAATGTAATATCTTTATCAGGGTTTTCTGCCTCTAAGAACAATAATTGAGCTACAATTGAATTTGATACATTATCGTCAATTGCACTACCAAGCATGATGATTCTGTCTTTTAATAGACGGGAATAAATATCATATGCACGTTCCCCGCGACTTGTTTGTTCAATAACTGTAGGAATTAAATTCATGCTAATTTCCTCCTCTAAGTAAAAGTTATATCTCATAGGTAAATCCTTAATATATGTATGATACACTTCATGGTCAATTAAGGTCAAACAAAACAAATCGAAAGGAAGATGTTTCGTTCGACAAAAACCAAAAAGCTGTTTCTATAGCTCAAATTATGATATCTAGAGCTCGGATGTTAAGTTCTGTTTCCACGTTATCCATACTACCCAAATTTCTGTACTTTAAACCGTATTACCACTTGCAAACAATGTGAAACTGGCATATAATAAAATTTGTTGAAAAATTATTTCTGCCCTCGTGGTGCAACGGATAGCACGTAAGATTCCGGTTCTTGAGATGTGGGTTCGATTCCTGCCGAGGGCGTCATTAGTAAAAGACTGTCTCATAAGGGTCTGACTTTATATTCTACACACAGTATATCGTATTATACTGTATTTTGTAGGTATGCGGTCTGACCTTTTCTTTTTTTGAATAGATATAGAATGAGTAGATTTTAAGTGAATTATAGGGTTTAGCCGCAAGTTACTTCCTCGCTCTAAAGCCGAGATGGTCTTGGGGTATTAGGATATCTGTTTCGTAAGCGTTTCCATTTCATTTCACTATTCACTTGCATATTTATGGTGTAAAATGGTAAAGGGAGAGGGAGATATGGATATGAAGCCGGGACTCTATCAACAACAGGTTATGAAATTGACAATGACGCAAGAGTTAAGCCAGGCAATTGCATTACTTCAGTTTTCGACGCAAGAATTGTTAGTCTATTTAGAGACAAAGTGGCTGGAAAATCCTTTATTAACGATTGAGTCATCAGCAGTTTCCCACGAGTTACCAAGAGATCAATATAAGAGAAATCAGGTAAAGAATACAGGGATATCTTCTAATTGGATTGAACAGATTGGTGATGAAGCTCCTTCTCTTGAAAAATATTTGCTTGCCCAAATCGGTGTGGATGTGTTAAATAAAATAGAATTGAAAGCGTTTATCCATCTTATTCGTAACATGGATGAAAATGGGTACTTGCGGATAAGCTTGGAAAATGAAGCTGTTTCGGTTGGTCTATCTGTAAGCGCTGTATTTAAAGCCTTGGATATTCTGCAACAGCTCGAACCACACGGGATTGGTGCCAGAAATCTTCAAGAATGCCTGCTGATTCAAGTCCGTCAAGCTTGCGAAAGACCATTAGCGGAAAAGCTGCTTCGTACATACTTTTTGCCGTTTGTTGATAAAAAGTGGAAAGAGCTTACGAAAGAACTTGGAGTTTCTTTAAAAGAGATTCAAGATGAATTTGATTATATACAAACGCTAAACCCACGTCCTGGCGCCATATTCACTTCTGAGAAGCCGAGCTATATTGTACCTGATGTTGTCGTTGAATATAAAGATGGCAAGCTTTGTGTTGGTCAGTACGAAGGGAATACGCTGCAACTTCATGTGAATGAATCTTATTTGCAAAAAATGCAGAACCATCATGAGCCGAATGTAAATCGCTTTTTACAAGAAAAGTGGCAGGAGTATCAATGGCTGTCTAAAGGAATTCTTCAGCGGAAGGAAACTATATTACAAGTCATGAAAAAGATCGTGGAGAAGCAGCCTGAGTATTTTTTTCATGGTTTAGGCTTTCTTAAACCGATGACAATGAAGGAAATTGCAGAGAGCCTTGAAATCCATGAGTCGACAGTTAGTCGTGTGGTACGTGGCAAGTATGTCCAAACTTCATTTGGAACGGTTGAGATGCGGTCTTTCTTTAGCTCAGCTCTGCAATCAACGGAACAAGAAGATATATCAGGTACAAAGGTGAGAAATGCATTACAGTCAATTATAGAACTCGAAAATAAACAAAAACCACATTCTGATCAAGAGCTGGCAAAAATTCTTCGAGATGAGCATGGATTCGTTCTTTCACGTAGGACTGTAGCGAAATACCGTGAACAACTGGGGACCCCTTCTTCCGTAAAACGGAAAAGATATGAATGAAAAGGATGTATAGTACATGATACAAAATGAATGGATCTTATACACAAGAAACAATTGTCCGTTATGTGATAAGGCAAAGACGATTCTAGAGCGAATAAAACAAGATACTAACTTCAATTATAGGGAAATCGATATCTATACGGATGATGTGCTAACTGAACGGTATGGACTAATGATTCCAGTTATTGAATGGCAAGGAGAAATTGTACAGTATGGCCAAGTTGACGAAAGGAAATTACGTCAGTTTTGTAAAGTGGAAAAGAAACTTAAGTAGTAATTTCAAGTCAACTGAAAGGTAAATTAGACCTTATTCCGCATACCGGGCAGTAAGACCCTTGTTGATTGAGGTTCCGCTTTATATAAAAAATAAACTGGATTCATTTTGCCATTTTAATGGCCTGTTATTGCTTGAAAAATAAAAATTAGCATATAAGTTGAAGAACGTTTTTTTTCCTGCTAGAATAAGCATATAGCAGGAAAGATTTTTTTTGGACCGAGTGGGACGTAAAACGTCTAACCGGGACGAAAATAGTCCACAACTTATTCTCAAGGGGTTTTCGAACGATGAATCCATTGCTCGACATACAAAAGAAAGTATTGCCCGATTTGTTAGCGGTTATGCAGAAACGATATGATATCCTGCGTTATATCAAGTTCATGCAGCCTGTAGGGCGCCGTAGCTTAGCGAACAGTCTGGATTTGACAGAAAGAACGCTTCGCAGTGAAGTAGATTTCTTGAAAAATCAAAACCTAATTGAGGTTTTCAGCTCTGGAATGACGCTTTCTGCTGAAGGTGTAGAAATTCTCGAGCAATTAGAAGGTGTCATGCGGGAAATATCGGGCATAGACAAAATGGAGCAAAAACTTAAGCGAATATTAAATGTTAATGAAGTCATCATCGTCGCTGGAAGCAGCGATCAATCATCATGGGTCAAAAGTGAACTTGGTAAAGCGGGAGCTGCCCGTATGAAAAAGGAATGGAAGGCTAAAAATATCATTGCAGTGACTGGCGGCTCGACAATGGCTGAAGTGGCTAAGATGTTAACCCCAGATTCAAACGGGAAAGATATTCTGTTTGTTCCGGCACGAGGAGGCCTTGGCGAAGAAATTCAAAACCAGGCTAATGTGATCGTTGCGAAAATGGCAGAAAAAACAAATGCTGCCTATAAAGTGCTCTATCTCCTCGATCAAGTCAGTGATGAAGCTTATCAATCATTTATGAAGGAACCGATGATAAAAGATGTTATTTCATTAATCAAATCAGCTACCATTGTTCTACATGGAATTGGCGACGCAACGGCGATGGCGGAGAGACGGAAGTCCCCGGCTGAGATTATTAAGTCCCTCAAACAACGGGACGCAGTAGGTGAAGCCTTTGGATATTACTTTAATGAAAATGGAGAAGTAGTACACAAAGTACAAACGATTGGTATTCAGCTAGAGGATCTTGACCAAGCTAAACGGGTAATTGCCGTGGCGGGTGGGGAATCTAAAGTGAGAGCAATCCGAGCCTATATGAAAAGAGCCCCGCAGACGACGGTATTAATTACGGATGAAGCAGCGGCACAACAGTTAATAAAGGGATAATTTCCCTTTACTATATAATTTTAATAAATTCTTTTTCAACTATAAAGGAGGAAATTTTATTATGGCAGTAAAAGTTGGTATTAACGGATTTGGTCGTATTGGACGTAACGTACTTCGTGCAGCATTAAAAAACTCGGATGTGGAAATCGTGGCAATCAACGATTTAACAGATGCAAACATGCTTGCACACCTTCTTCAATATGACACAGTACACGGAACACTTGCAGAAACTGTATCAGTTGACGGAGACTACCTTGTAGTTGATGGACATAAAATCAAAGTTTTAGCAGAACGCGATCCTGCACAATTAGGTTGGGGAGATCTTGGTGTTGAAGTAGTTGTTGAATCAACTGGACGTTTCACTGCGCGCAATGATGCAGCAAAACACCTTGAAGCTGGTGCGAAAAAAGTAATCATTTCTGCTCCTGCATCTGATGAAGACATCACAATCGTTATGGGTGTTAACGAAGATAAATATGATGCTGCTAACCACCACGTTCTTTCAAATGCATCATGTACAACAAACTGCTTAGCTCCATTTGCTAAAGTATTAAACGATCAATTCGGAATCAAACGTGGAATGATGACAACAATTCACTCATACACAAATGATCAACAAATTCTTGATCTTCCACACAAAGATTACCGTCGTGCACGTGCAGCAGCTGAGAACATGATTCCTACATCTACAGGTGCAGCGAAAGCAGTAGCTCTTGTATTACCAGAACTTAAAGGAAAACTTAACGGTATGGCTATGCGTGTTCCTACACCAAACGTATCAATTGTTGACCTTGTTGCTGAGCTTGATAAAGACGTTACAGCTGAAGATGTAAACAATGCATTGAAAACAGCTGCTGAAGGCGAATTAAAAGGTATTCTTGCTTACAATGATCTTCCATTAGTATCTACTGACTACAATGGTGTTCCAGTTTCTTCTACAATCGACGGATTATCTACAATGGTTATGGAAGGTAACATGGTTAAAGTACTTTCTTGGTACGATAACGAAACTGGTTACTCAAACCGTGTAGTTGACCTAATCGATTACATCGCTAAAAAAGGTCTTTAATCTTTACAAAAATTAAACATTATTAATCCTGTGAATATTTGGCTAAAATAGCGAAAAACATCTATAATAACAGTGAAAAGGGGAGACGGGATTATGCCCTCTCCCTTTTTGACTGATAAAAGCAAGTGAAATTGTCTAGCTCCACCGCCTAGCATCCTGTGAAAAAGACCATTGCCTAAAAGAAGGCAAAGAACGCCTTCATGGTTTTAGTCCCTATTTTTCCGGAAGCTGATTAAGGCGTTTGTGCTTTTCAAAAATTAAAGGAGGCTATTTGGTCATGAACAAGAAATCCATTAAGGATATTAACGTAGCAGGTAAACGAGTTTTTTGCCGAGTTGATTTCAACGTACCGATGCAGGATGGTCAAATTACTGATGATACAAGAATTCGTGCGGCATTACCAACAATCCAGCATCTAATTGATGCAGGAGCGAAAGTAATTCTAGCTAGTCACCTTGGACGTCCAAAAGGTCAAGTAGTAGAAGAATTACGTTTAACTCCTGTTGCTAAGAGATTAAGCGAATTATTAGGTAAAGACGTCCGTAAAACAGACGAAGCATATGGTCCGGCTGTTTCTGGAGAGATCTCAAAAATGGAAGACGGAGACGTTCTACTTTTAGAAAATGTCCGTTTCTATCCTGGTGAAGAGAAGAATGAGGCAGAATTGGCTAAATCCTTCGCTGAGCTTGCAGACGTATACGTAAATGATGCATTCGGCGCTGCTCACCGTGCCCATGCTTCAACAGAAGGCATTGCAAACTATATACCTGCTGTGGCTGGCTTGCTAATGGAAAAAGAATTAGAAGTACTTAGTAAAGCTCTTTCTAATCCTGAACGTCCGTTTACAGCAATCATTGGTGGTGCGAAAGTTAAAGATAAAATCGGTGTGATTGAAAATCTGCTAGAAAAAGTAGACAACTTAATTATCGGTGGCGGTCTTGCTTACACATTCGTTAAGTCTGAAGGTCATGAAATCGGCAAATCTCTACTTGAAGTAGATAAAATTGAGCTTGCTCAATCTTTCATCCAAAAAGCAAAAGAAAAAGGCGTTAATTTATATATGCCTGTCGATGTAATTGTAGCAGACGACTTCGGTCCGGATGTAAACAATAAGGTAGTTGCGATTGACTCAATTCCAGCTGATTGGGAAGCACTTGATATCGGACCAAAAACACGCGAAATCTACGCTGATGTAATTAGCAACTCTAAACTTGTTATTTGGAATGGACCGATGGGTGTATTTGAACTTGACATCTTTGCAAATGGAACAAAACAAGTTGCACAAGCTCTTGCAGATTCATCTGCTTACAGCATCATTGGTGGTGGCGACTCTGCTGCTGCAGCTGAAAAATTCAAGCTTGCTGATAAAATGTCACATATCTCAACGGGTGGCGGTGCTTCCCTAGAGTTTATGGAAGGTAAAGAACTACCAGGAGTCGTAGCATTAAACGATAAATAAGATTCGTAAGAAAGGACGGGACTACTATGCGTAAACCAATTATTGCAGGAAACTGGAAAATGAATAAAACATTATCTGAAGCGAAAAGCTTTATAGAGGAAGTAAAAACCCTTGTACCTTCTTCTGATAAAGTGGATTCAGTAGTATGTGCTCCAGCACTTTTCCTTGATCAATTAGTAACAGCAGCAAAAGGAACAGAAGTGAAAATCGGAGCTCAAAACATGCACTTTGAAGAGAATGGTGCTTTTACAGGTGAGGTCAGTCCTGTTGCGCTTAGCGATATCGGTGTGAATTATGTCGTGATCGGTCACTCAGAGCGTCGTGAAATGTTCAATGAAACAGACGAATCAGTGAATAAAAAAGCATTAGCAGCTTTCAAACATAATCTTGTTCCAATCGTTTGCTGTGGTGAAACATTAGAAGAGCGTGAAAGCGGTAAGACAAACGATTTAGTAGGCGATCAAATTGCAAAAGCACTTGAAGGTATGACAGAAGAACAAGTGCAAAACACGGTCATTGCTTACGAACCAATTTGGGCAATCGGTACAGGGAAATCTTCAACGGCTCAAGATGCTAATGAAGTATGTGCGCATATCCGTTCAGTTGTAGCAAGTCAATTTTCGAAAAATACAGCTGATGCTGTTCGTATTCAATACGGTGGCAGTGTGAAACCTGAGAATATTAAAGAATATATGGCTCAATCTGACATCGATGGTGCATTAGTCGGCGGTGCAAGTCTTGAACCGAATTCGTTCTTGCAATTATTAGAAGGTGGAAAAAATGAGTAAATCTCCTGTTGCGATTATCATCTTAGATGGTTTCGGGTGCCGCACAGAAACAGCCGGAAACGCTGTGTCTGCTGCTAACAAACCCAATTTTGACCGTTATTGGAGTCAATATCCGCATGCCCATTTAACGGCTAGTGGGGAAGAAGTAGGGTTACCTAAAGGCCAAATGGGGAATTCTGAAGTAGGTCATCTAAATATTGGTGCAGGCCGAATTGTTTATCAAAGCTTAACTCGCGTTAACGTGGCGATCCGTAGCGGAGAATTTGAGAAAAACGAAACATTCCTTGCTGCGATTAACGATGCGAAAACGAAGAATAAAGGTCTACACCTATTCGGCTTGCTTTCTGACGGCGGGGTACATAGCCATATCGAACATTTATTTGCTCTTCTTAAAATTGCTGCAGATGAAGGATTGAAGAAAGTCTATGTTCATGCATTTTTAGACGGCCGCGATGTAGCGCCACAATCTGCATTAGGCTATATCGAAGCCGCAGAGGCAAAAATGAAAGAGCTTGGTGTCGGTCAATTTGCAACGATTTCCGGCCGTTATTACAGTATGGATCGTGATAAACGCTGGGAACGTGTTGAGAAAACATACCGATCCATGGTTTACGGAGAAGGACCTAGTTACCGTTCTGCTAAGGAATGTGTAGAGGATTCTTATAATAATGGAATTTTTGATGAATTCGTTCTTCCTTCCGTTATTATCAGTGATGATGAAAAACCGGTTGCGACGATTCAAGATGAAGATTCTGTGATCTTCTACAATTTCCGTCCAGACCGTGCGATCCAAACGTCAAATACGTTTACGAATAAAGATTTCCGCTCATTTGATCGTGGACCTGGACATCCTAAGGATCTTCATTTCGTCTGCTTAACTCTATTTTCTGAATCAGTAGACGGCTTTGTAGCATTCAAACCGATGAACCTTGATAACACGTTAGGTGAAGTGCTTTCACAAAATAATCTGACCCAGTTGCGCATTGCAGAAACGGAAAAATATCCGCATGTTACCTTCTTTATGAGTGGTGGACGTGAAGCGGAGTTCCCAGGGGAAGAGCGGATTTTAATCAACTCACCTAAAGTTGCTACGTATGATTTGCAGCCTGAAATGAGCGCATATGAAGTAACGGATGCATTACTTGGCGAAATTGCCGCAGATAAGTTTGACGCAATCTTACTTAACTTTGCAAACCCTGATATGGTTGGCCATTCAGGTATGCTAGAGCCAACTGTTAAAGCGATTGAAGCGGTTGATGAGTGTCTTGGAAAGGTTGTTGATGCCATCCTTGCAAAAGGCGGTACGGCAATCATTACAGCTGACCATGGTAACGCTGATGAAGTGGTTACACTGGAAGGAAATCCAATGACCGCACATACAACAAACCCTGTTCCTGTCATTGTTACGAAAAATGATGTAACATTAAGAACGGACGGTATTTTGGGAGATCTAGCACCAACCATGCTTGATTTACTTAACGTTGAAAAGCCTGTTGAAATGACAGGAACATCTATCATTTCAAAATAAAACGATTGTAAAAAAAAGGAGCGAATTATTATGCCATTCATTCAACACGTATACGGACGCGAAGTACTTGACTCACGTGGGAACCCAACAGTAGAAGTAGAAATCATGACGGAATCTGGATTTTTCGGACGAGCTATTGTTCCATCTGGAGCATCAACTGGTGAGCACGAAGCTGTAGAACTTCGTGACGGAGACAAATCTCGTTACCTTGGAAAAGGTGTTCAAAACGCAGTAGATAACGTAAACAACATTATCGCTGAAGCAATTATTGGTTTTGACGTAACAGACCAAGCTGGAATTGACCGTGCAATGATCGAATTAGACGGAACAGAAAACAAAGGAAAACTAGGTGCGAATGCAATTCTTGGTGTTTCTATGGCAGCGGCTCATGCAGCAGCAGAATCTGTAGGTCTTTCTTTATACCGTTACCTTGGTGGTTTCAATGCGAAACAATTGCCAACTCCAATGATGAACATCATTAACGGTGGTTCTCATGCAGATAATAACGTAGACTTCCAAGAATTCATGATTCTTCCTGTTGGAGCGCCAACATTCAAAGAAGCAATCCGTATGGGTGCAGAAGTATTCCATGCATTGAAATCAGTTCTTTCTGCTAAAGGCTTGAATACAGCAGTTGGTGATGAAGGTGGATTTGCTCCAAACCTTGGTTCAAACCGTGAAGCTCTTGAAGTGATTATTGAAGCAATCGAAAAAGCAGGCTATAAAGCTGGCGATGATATTTACCTTGGAATGGACGTTGCTTCTTCTGAGTTCTATAACAAAGAAACAGGCAAATACGATCTTGTTGGCGAAGGCCGTACTGGCTTAACTTCTGAAGAAATGGTTAATTTCTATGAAGAGCTAGTTAACGAATTCCCAATTCTTTCAATCGAAGACGGCTTAGATGAAAACGACTGGGAAGGTCACAAACTATTAACTGATCGCATTGGCGGAAAAGTTCAATTAGTTGGGGATGACTTGTTCGTTACAAACACGAAGAAGCTAGCTGAAGGAATTGAAAAAGGAATCTCTAACTCAATCCTAATCAAAGTTAACCAAATCGGTACATTAACTGAAACATTTGATGCAATCGAAATGGCAAAACGCGCAGGATACACAGCTGTTGTTTCTCACCGTTCTGGTGAAACAGAAGATGCAACAATCGCTGACATCGCTGTTGCAACAAACGCTGGCCAAATCAAAACTGGTTCTATGTCACGTACAGACCGTATCGCTAAATACAACCAACTTCTTCGCATCGAAGACGAACTTGGCGAATTAGCTGTATACGCTGGGATTAAATCTTTCTATAACTTGAAAAAATAATAGCTGTTGAAAGATTTATGGCTGAATTGAGTCGTACACCGTATATTTGTACGACCTGAATTTAGCCATACAGTAACATGAACTTTGTCGTACAAACGTTATTGCTTAACCTCCTATTTATGTGTAGTCAAACACACTGATAGGAGGTTTTTTATATGCCCATACTAGAAATATTTATTGTGAGATCAACAAAAAATGAAAAGTTAAGCATAAGTGGCGTTACAAAGTTAAAAGGGATAGGGAAATAGAACTTCTGTAAATGTTTTAATGGACATTAAATTGGTTTTTAAAAGTAATGGGGATTTAGTGATTATTAATGTAAGTACTGTATACAAGATTAAAGAGGATGATACATATTAGTAGGTATATGGTTAAAAATCCATTTATTTCCGATATGAGATGTATTATAATTATGTAAAACAATGGGAAGTGATCAAAATAATCAAGAATAAAAAGTTTTTATACATATCAATCATTCTATATACGTTGCTTTTAATTATTAATTTTCCATACCCTAATGCATATCCATTTGGTGAATCGATCCTATCATCCCTGAAAATTCCTATCAAACTCAATAATGGAATACTTATTATGGGATTAATTCCGTTGCTACTGCTTATAACGAGTATGACCTTTTTAGTGAAATCTTTAGAAAAATATCATAAGAGAATGATATTGTTAGCAATTATAATATTAAACACACTTCCGCCAGTTATCATAGAAGCCTATCAAAAAACACTTGCTCATGACATATATGCTATATCCTATAATAGCCAGAGTGGAAGTTGTGAGTACGATACGAAGGAAGATACGATCTTACAAGGAACATGTAATTTAACTTTTGAAAATAGGAGTAATGAAGATGTAGAATTCTCTGTTGAATTCTATGATAAGTATGACCCGGAAGATTCTGATGGAACGGTAGCATTAATGAATTACAATACGCCACATAAAATAAAAGTCAAAGCAAAAGATATAAACACAATTACGATTAACTCTGAAGTAGACGTATCTAAATTGAAAAACTACATATATAGTGGAACAGCAAATGGAGTAAACATCATCATAAAATCAGGGAACAAACAGAGAACATTGTGAGGTGACTAAAAGATGCGATAACTTAAGCATGTCATCTATAAATTAGGATTTGTAGCTGTTCCTTTTATTGTATCAATCCTGCTTTCTAAATCTAATAAACGTAAAAACCCACTTGTACATCAAGTGAGTTTTTATTAAACGTATTTATTTTGTTGATTGAATAAAGTGTTGTTGTCCTTAATTACTTAGCAGCCAAACTAGATTGATAATATTCTTCTAACGCAATGCCTCGATCGGCTAATTCTTGAGCCAATTTTTTGCCAACATAACGAAGATGCCATGGCTCATGCTTGTATCCTGTGATGGATTCTTTGCCTTCATCATAGCGGATGATAAATCCATAGGTCGCTGCACTGTCAATCAGCCACTGTGCTTGGTCTGTTTCTCCAAAGCAATCTTCTGCTGCACAAGATCCATCTGAGGATGTGACATCAATGGCTAGTCCTGTTTGATGCTCACTCGTTCCAGGGGTAGCACTATAAAGTAAAGCGGCTTCTAGTCCATCTTTCTCAACATAATGATTGAATAGGCTTGTCTGTGTTTTTAGAGAACGATACGCAGATACACCTGCAAGTGGTACTCCTTGTTCGTCGGCAGCTTGGAATAGTAACTCAAGCGCATCAGCTGCTTCTTTTCGCATCATTCGCTTCTCAATTTTTTCGGTAAAAGTGAATCGAACATCTGGATAAACTAAGTCTGACGGCTTATAGTCATCCGGAAGTATATTCTCTTTATTCACTAGAACAGGAATTGCATCAGGGTCCATAACGGTAACAGGTACGGCTGGATTCTGTTCGGCACTAGCCGTGCCTTTGGTTGAAGAAGTATCAGATTTTTCTGCTTGAACTGGCTTATCCTTTTCTGTTGTAGGTTCTTTAACCATAGAATCGTTATCATGTGAACAACCACTAGTTACGAGTAAAAATGCTGATAAAAGCATGGTAGTCATGCTGATTTTTGACATATTTAAAGCCTCCAATTTAACTGGTCATTATACTTATATAACATAAAATTAATTGAAATGAAACAATAAGTACGTGTTATTACCTGGAAATGTACTCGCGAACAATCGCTTTCTCGTATTTGTCAAGAAACAACCCAATCCATACAAACATGAGAAGGAATGCATAATCCTCCGAAATGGCCGTTTCAATCGTTGTTTGTGACCAGAAGGCGTCTAAAAGGCCACTTGAGCCACCTAATTGAAAGGTTTCATAAGCAACAAGCCCGTGCAGCGTCAGCCAAACAATCGTTAAAGTGCTTGTCCCAAAACCAATGACAGCAGCGATGATACTAAAGACAATCGCTAATAAGCTAATACCGACAGCGAAAAGGCCGGAATGAAAAAAATCCTGTTGAGTGAAAAAGCCATTATACAAAACGGACAGGAAAAAGATTGAACTGCAAACATAGGCAAAAAATAATAAGGTTCGACTTCCTTTGAATTTTGATAAAAGAAGCAAAATGGGCGAAATCACGATAAATAGGATATTTACGATATTCATACTACCAGAGTGAAAGATGGCATATACGGCGATAATAGAAAAGAAAAGAGCGATCATATCTAATAGTCGGATGAGCTTATGAAACATAGAATCCCTCATTTCGTTAGATGATTGTTTACTTGTCCTTTTCTCCATTCGTTTATTGTAGAGAAGCCGACAATGTGGTAAAGTTAAAGTAATGCTTAATTGTTTCGGGAGGTATAATTCATGTTGCATACCGTATTGGTAACACTTTTAATTATTGTTTCAATAGGTTTGATTGCAAGTGTTCTTCTTCAATCAGGAAAAAGTGCTGGATTATCTGGTGCAATTGCCGGTGGTGCTGAACAGTTGTTTGGGAAACAAAAGGCTCGTGGTCTAGATTTAGTCTTACATCGATTAACGATTGTGCTATCTGTGTTATTCTTTATTTTGACACTAGCGGTAACGTACGTTGGATTATAATTTAAGATCTCAGAAATCGTCTGGCTTAATGGCCAGGCTTTTTTTACGGAAAGAAACAATGGTAATTTTTTCTATGTAGGTGAAACTAAGCATAAATTAGTTTCATACTCTTATACTACCCAATTAGAGTCTTTCGAATAGCTGGAATTTGCTTTTTTTGTTTTAATATTTAATAGGACGATTTAATCAAACGATTAGTTAAAAACATAAAAGGTAGTACATATAAGGATAAATGGAGTTTCTTCCGTTCTATCTACATGTTAATCAATCGATTGATTAAAAGAAAAATGACGTGTATTGATTAAGAATAAAGGAGTTTTTACACAATGAAAATGAAGTTACCTCAGCCTTTTTACTTTGAAGGTGGAAAGCGTGCTGTTCTTTTATTACACGGTTTTACAGGGAATTCTTCAGATGTGAGAATGCTAGGGCGCTATTTAGAAAAACGGGGGTATACAAGCCACGCTCCTCATTATAAAGGGCATGGCGTTCCACCGGAGGAACTTGTTTCAACGGGTCCTTCTGATTGGTGGAAAGATGTAATGATGGGATATGATTTTCTAAAAGCTCAAGGTCATGATGAAATTGCGGTTGCCGGCCTATCCTTGGGAGGGGTATTTTCACTGAAATTAGGTTACACTGTACCTGTGAAGGGTATTGTAACGATGTGTGCACCGATGTATTTAAAGAGTGAAGAAAAGATGTATCAAGGTGTTTTGGCGTACGCAAGAGAATTTAAAAAACATGAAGGAAAAACACCTGAACAAATTGAAATGGAAATGGAACAGTTTGCGAAGACGCCGATGAACACGCTAGAAGCATTACGAGCACTTATGGCAGATGTTCGGAACCATATCGACCATGTGTATGCTTCGACATTCGTCGTTCAAGGTAGACATGATACGATGATTAATACAGATAGTGCCAATATTATTTATAATGAAGTGGAATCAGATAAAAAGGAACTGAAATGGTATGAAGAATCTGGTCATATCATTACATTTGATAAAGAGAAGGAACAGCTTCATGAAGACGTATATCAGTTTCTAGAAAGCTTAGACTGGTCCAAATAACCTTTAATTAATAATAAATTACTCTGCTAAGGAGAGATTATGATGGAAGATCAAATCCGTGATTATATGGATAAGCTTCTTTCTTATATGAAAGAAGAAGCATACAAGCCGTTAACAGTACAGGAGTTAGAAGAAGCATTAGGTATTGAAGATTCAGCTGACTTCAAAAACTTTGTTAAAGCACTTGTGAAAATGGAGGAAAAAGGGCTTATCATCCGCACACGTGCCAATCGTTACGGCCTGCCGCAAAAAATGAATTTAATCCGCGGAAAGTTATCTGGGCATGCGAAAGGTTTTGCATTTGTCACACCGGACGAACCTGGAAGCGATGATATTTTCATTCCGCCGAACGAAACGAAAAATGCGATGCATGGCGATATTGTTTTAGTAAGAGTAGCAACAGAAAGTTCAGGTTCTAGAAAAGAAGGTACGGTTGAAAAAATTATCGAACGGGGCATCACAGAAGTTGTCGGGACGTATTCAGAAAGCAAGAACTTTGGCTTTGTGATTCCAGATGATAAGAAAATTGCGAATGACATTTTTATTCCTAAAAATGTTTCTGGCGGTGCAGTGGAAGGTCATAAGGTCGTTGTTCGTTTAACATCGTACCCTGAAGGTAGAACGAGTGCTGAAGGAGAAGTTATTCAAATACTTGGACATAAAAATGATCCAGGTGTTGATATTTTATCCATTATTCACAAGCACGGATTACCACTCGAATTTCCGAAGGATGTCTTGGAACAAGCCCATGCCGTTCCTGATGCCATTTCCGAAAGCGAAATAGGTAATCGTCGTGATTTGCGAAATGAGACACTAGTAACGATTGATGGAGCCGATGCCAAAGACTTGGATGATGCTGTTACGGTGACGCAGCTTGAGAATGGCCATTATAAGCTTGGTGTACATATTGCGGATGTCAGTCATTATGTAACCGAGAATTCGCCACTTGACCGTGAAGCATTTGAAAGAGGGACGAGTGTTTATTTAGTAGACCGAGTGATTCCCATGATTCCACATCGTTTGTCAAACGGCATTTGCTCATTGAATCCGAAAGTCGACCGTTTCACATTATCATGCGAAATGGAAATCAATGAAGCGGGTCAAGTCGTGAATCACGAGATTTTTGAAAGTGTGATTAAAACAACCGAACGAATGACATATGATGATGTAAGAAAAATTCTTGTCGATCAAGATGAAGCATTAATGGAACGCTATGAACCGCTCGTTCCGATGTTTCAAAATATGGAAAAATTAGCTGCGATTCTGCGTAAAAAACGGATGGAACGTGGTGCAATTGATTTTGATTTTAAAGAAGCGAGAGTTCTTGTTGATGAAGATGGACATCCGAATGATGTTGTCGTTCGCGAGCGGTCTGTTGCAGAGCGCCTTATTGAAGAATTTATGCTAGCAGCAAACGAAACAGTTGCAGAGCATTTCCATTGGCTGAAGGTTCCGTTCATTTATCGGATCCATGAAGATCCTAAGGAAGAAAAGCTACAACGATTCTTTGAATTTATTACAAACTTCGGCTATATTGTTCGGGGCAGTGCGAATTCGGTCCATCCAAGAGCATTACAATCGATTATTGAAGAAGTACAAGGCAAGCCTGAAGAGATGGTTATTTCAACCGTCATGCTAAGGTCGATGCAACAAGCAAAATATGACCCAGATAGCCTAGGACATTTTGGACTTTCTACAGAGTTCTATACACATTTTACATCGCCAATTCGTCGTTACCCGGATTTAATTGTCCATAGACTCATACGGACTTATTTACTTGAAGGGAAAATGGATGACGCAACACAAGCGAAATGGGATGCACAGCTTGGTGAAATTGCTGACCATACGTCGAAACGTGAGCGCCGTGCAGTAGATGCGGAACGTGAAACAGATGATTTGAAAAAGGCAGAATTCATGCTTGATAAAATTGGCGAAGAGTTTGAAGGAATTATCAGTTCTGTAACGAATTTTGGGATGTTTGTTGAGCTGCCAAATACAATCGAAGGACTTGTCCATGTCAGTGCGATGTCTGACGATTATTATCGCTTCGATGAAAGACAGCTAGCGATGATTGGGGAACGCAAAGCGAAAGTTTATCGAATCGGTGATGAAATCTCCATTCGTGTGGCGAATGTAAATAAAGATGAACGTGCAGTGGACTTTGAAATCCTTGGTATGATTAATAGCCGTCCGCGTATATCTGGAGAAAAGAAAATCTTTAAAGCGAATGCAGGTACCAGCAGGCGTCGTAACGGCGATCATCAAGACGATAGTAAAGGTGGAAACCGTAGAGGTAGTAGTCAAGGCGGCAGAAAACGAAGTGCAACGAGCAGTGAAGGATCTGGATCTGCACGTAAACCGAAAAAGAAGAAAAAATTCTTCGAAAATGCTCCGGCTGCTAAACGGAAGAAGAAACCGAAAAAGAGATAAAATGAAACTCCAATCAGAGGGAGTTTTACTGTCCGTTAATGCGGGATAAAATGTAGGGAAGCTGTCCCAAAAACGGTCAGAGCCTGCAACTATACATTGTCAGCTGAATAACACTAAAACTATGTATGGAATGCAGGTTCAGCCCCTTTTGGGACACGGACTAGTTTTCTTAAAGGGGAGATCAAGATGCCAAAAGGCACAGGAAAGCAATTAGCACAAAATAAAAAAGCCTATCATGACTATTTTATAGAAGAAACGTTTGAAGCAGGAATTGTGCTGCAAGGAACAGAAATTAAAGCCATCCGTGCTGGCAAGGCGAATCTTAAAGATTCCTTTGCGAAGATTGAAAGAGGAGAGCTCTATTTACACAATATGCATGTCAGCCCTTATGAGCAGGGAAACCGTTATAACCATGATCCGCTCCGTACGAGAAAGCTACTACTTCATCGTAAAGAAATTAATAAGCTGATCGGAGAAACGAAGGAAACAGGGTACACAATCGTTCCTTTGAAAGTATATTTGAAGAATGGTTTTGCCAAAGTTTTAATCGGACTCGGTAAAGGGAAGAAGCAATATGATAAGCGTGAAGATTTGAAAAGGAAAGAAGCGAAACGAGACATTGAACGTGCATTTAGAGATCGGCAAAAGATGTAGGTATTTGCAAAACCTTACAATTGATTTTCTCGTGGAATCTGCTATAATAAATCTTGTACCGAAGATGACAACTGAATATCAGCAAAAAGCTTTTGATTCATCTCTCGTACGCTCCATTCTTATATTGGGGACGCTACGGATTCGACAGGGATAGTTCGAGCTTAGGTTGCGAGTCGAGGGGATCGGCCTCGTTAAAACGTCAACGCCTATAACTGGCAAACAAAACAACAACTTCGCTTTCGCTGCTTAATAACAGTCGATAGCGGTTCCTCCCTCCATGGCCCATGTGGTAGGGTAAGGGACTCACTCTAAGTGGGCTACGCCGGATTCCACCGTCTGAGGATGAAGGAAGAGACCAATCAGACTAGCTGCTCTGCCGCCTGTCGATAGGCAAATGAGTAAGCGAATCAATAATATGTCGACTACACTCGTAGAAGCTTAAGTGCCGTTATGTCTGGACGTGGGTTCGATTCCCACCGTCTCCACCAAATACATATTGTTGGTGGCTAAATACGAATTGATACACGGACTTGCCGATTATGGCAAGTCCGTTTTTATTGTGAAGCCTGAGGTAATTTTTCTTAAAGTGGCTACTTTCTAAAAAGGTTATAGATGCAACTTTTGGACTTATTTAACAATGATTTGAATAAATGTAAAGTTACTTAAAGCGTTATATGTAGTATTAACTTTCTCGATTTTGTTAAAGATAACAAAGGAGGGGGTGTGATACCATGGCTCAAGATGTTCTATGTGAGGTAAATAACTGTCAGTATTGGAGTTCTGGAAACCAATGTAAAGCAGATTCTATTTATGTAGTAAGTCATAAGGGCAAAGAAGCATCCAATAGTGAAGAAACGGATTGCAAAACATTTGTACCTGAAGTTTAATTAATGATTGGAAGGATGTCCTAATGGGTCTAGCCTAGCACATAATAAACAGTTTATTCTACACTATAGTGAAAATTGTTTATCGTAGTTGCGTGGGGGTGATCTATATTGGACATCCTTTTCTTTTTATAGTATTGATAATAACTATCATTTTCATTCAGGCTAATAGAAATTATTTTTAAAAGGCTTTATCCCGCATTAACGGAAAGTCAAGACTTCCACTTCAAGGCTTAGAGGAATCGAAGAAGCGTAGGACAATTGCCTGTAATCTAGTTGCGGCTCCTAGCCCGTCTGAGATCATAAGCTGTAGTACTCTGTGGCAAACTACGCCACGCCGTATTACAGCTGCTTTGTCGGACTGCCACAGGATGATGGCATGTCTCTGTTTTTCACAGGACGTGAGCGATCTTAGGAGACGTTCTTTGTACCAGTCGTCTCGCTTTTTAATGTAAAAGGATTGGTGAGATACAGTGAAACTTACCGAGAGTTGCGCAGAGGTAAAGTTTGCGCCCACAGGATGTGGGTCACACAGACATTGAATCGGGTTTTCGTACTGTCGATTGATCAAAGCTGTCGCTGCGATCTTAGCGACAGTATAACGGGATTAACAATCAGTGGGGGATGAAGAAACCCCCACTGATTGAAGTTTCACTTTATTACATTTATGCTAATCCCTTAGTTGACATAGTAAATGTTTGTAGATTATCAGAACTAAGACTATAAGAAACAACTTTCTCTTTGTACTGCTTGACTACATCAACGTGATTATCGTAATTATAAACAAAGAAATTAACATCTTTTTTGCCTTTTTTTACGTTGATGACAAATGGAGTAACATTAGTCTCTGGATGTAAAAATAATTTTTCATTGCCTGGAAATATATAATATTTTTTTAAAAAGTTAGCTTCATTAAAATAGTTAGTAAATCTAACTTTTTCTTCCTCCTTTAAATTCTTTCCGTTAAATGTTACAGTAACCTCTTTTGAATCAAGGTTTGGATGAAGTTCAAATTTACCTATGACCCATCCCACCATTGCACTTGGAGGACTAAGTAAAAATTTGAGAATAAATCCAATTACTAAACTAATAACAACAGTCCATGTCATATTATATTAACTCCTTTTTTAGCTCCAGTGAAAATGAAATCGTTTTGATCGTTTAACTGATTCACTATTATTGATTTTTATAATAAAGACACCAATTTTAAAATGCAATTAAATATGAGATGTGTCACTAATTGTTCAAATAAGAAAAACTTTTTTAACCGGATATTTAGCTGTTTAATCGGGTTCTAAAATCTTTAAATAACTTGATATATGGGCTTTTATTAATAGCTAAAGATGAAGGGAAAGGGTGTAAACAATCAAGTGGATGGTAAAATTAATTGAAAAGTGGATGGGTACAAGTGTTACAAATTATTTTATAGTGATGAATTAGATGAAATATTATATATGGGCATTTTGATAGAACTTTTTATCCCGCTTTAACGGGCAGTAAAACCCCCACTGATTGAAGTTTCACTTTATAAAAATACAATAAAGAAGTGGACTATGAAAATGTTGATTGCTTTTGTCGGATCAGTATGGGCAGTGAGTAAGAGTAACAAAAATTATAGTGGCTCTACTAAAAAAATATTACAAACTTAACATTCATATATGTCATCGTTATTCTATTGTCTATCATTGCACTTGGTGCGTATATTAGTTTTTCCGTTTAGTAGAAATTAACGTAAATAACCTATTAGTCGTGATGACTCAATAGGTTATTTATAATGATTGAATCTAAGATAAAAGTAAGGGGAATTAGGGTACAATATTTAAAAAAGAGTTTTTTAAAAGGGATGCAAATAAATGGACTGGAACATTGATCGAAAAGCTAAAAAGCCGATTTATAAACAAATTGCTGAGTATATTGAGAATGGCATTGCTGATGGAACTTTTCCCCCAGATAAACCCCTACCCTCTGAGAGATACTTAGCGAAAGAGCTAAATATAAATAGGAGTACTGTTGTAGCCGCATATGATGAGATTGAATCAAATGGTCTCATTCAACGTAATCATGGAAGTGGTACCACTATCAGTAAGGATATATGGGGGATAACTAAAAAACGTATACCTAGTTGGAACAGATACATTGAAGCAGGTTCATTTTTACCTAATCTACCGGTTACTCAAAGAATACGTAAAGAGATGGAAGAGCAAAAATTAATTAATTTAGCCAGTGGTGAATTATCGGAGGACCTCTTTCCGGTGAACGCCCTAAGGGAAATTACTTCAACTCGGTCTTTTATCGGTAGGCTAGGTTATGATCATCCACAGGGTAATGCAGTATTAAGGACTACCATTACAAAGCATGTGAAGGAATTCCGAAATATTGAAACAAATCCATCATCCATACTTATCACTTCTGGAGCACAACAAGCTTTACACCTAGTCGTTCAATGCTTATTAAAGCCTGGTGATGCAGTGGTGATTGAAGATCCATCCTATCATTATAATCTCCCAATATTTAAATCAGCAGGTTTAAAAATTTTCTATTTACCAGTAAATGACGATGGTATAGATCCCAATGAATTACTGGAATTACATAAAAAACATCGTATAAGAATGATATTTTTAAACCCAGCTTTTCAAAATCCAACTGGAACTTTGCTAAAAGAGAGTCAGCAGAAAGCGATTTTAGAAATATCATCAGAACATGGAATTCCTGTTGTGGAAGACGATCCGTATAGTTTAACGTCTTTTAAAGGAGAAGAAGTTTCAACATTAAAATCTCTGGATAAACACGGAAATGTCCTATATATTAGCTCTTTATCGAAGTTTGTAGCTTCAGGTTTAAGAATTGGCTGGATTATAGGACCACAATCGGTAATAGAGAGATTATCTGATGCTAAACAACAAATTGATTTTGGACATGCTAGCTTTACCCAATGGATCGCTAATGATTTTTTAGAATCAGAGCATTTTCATTCTCATCTCAAAAAATTAGTGAAGGAATTAGAAAAGCGGCGCAACCAAATTGTATCAAGTTTTAATTATTTTCTAAAAGATCAAGTGGAGTTTATGATTCCTCAGGGTGGAATCCATATTTGGTGCCAATTAAAAAGAGATGTGGATGAAATGAAATTATTGGAAAATTCTATAAAGCGAGGAGTTATCTATGTTCCCGGGTCTATGATGGGAACTAAAAAATGTTATGCACGATTCACTTTTGCTAGGGAGAATGAAGAGAATATAAATGAAGGAATAAAAAGGTTTGCGGATGCACTAAACTAAAGCCAGATGAAAAAAGAGAAGGGACTTCGGAAAATCAGCGCAGATACCCACCTTCATAAGGTGATGCAATTGGAGAACCTGAATTCTTTTCATCGTTGGGTTGCGTGTAGTCGCTCATGGATGTTTTTTATGGTCTAGGAGTAAATTGGATGGGCGATCATCCAAAGTGAGTTTACGCAGTAGTATTAACTCTCTCGATTTTGTGAATGATAACAAAGGAGGGGGTGTGATACCATGGCTCAAGATGTTCTATGTGAGGTAAATAACTGCCAGTTTTGGAGTTCTGGAAACCAATGTCAAGCAGAATCTATTTACGTAGTAAGTAATAAGGGCAAACACGCATCCAATAGTGAAGAAACGGATTGCAAAACATTTGTACCTGAAGTTTAATTAATGTTTGGAAGGATGTCCTAATGGGTCTAGCCTAGCAAGCAATAAACAGTTTATCCTACACTATAGTGAAAATTGTTTATCGTAGTTGCGTGGGGGTGATCTATATTGGACATCCTTTTCTTTTCTATAGTATTGATAATAACTATCATTTTCATTCAGACTAATGGAAATTATTTTTAAAAGGCTTTATCAACTTTTAAATTTATCCTAAACGAATTTCACAAAATTAGTATGTATTGTTATTTCCAAAATGCGGCCTAAGGAAAGATAATTAAATACAAGAGGTGTAAAGGGTATCTCATGAGGGTCTGACTCGCACTCTAAATCAGTAGGTAGGAACGCTTATCCCTATACTGTATTTAGTTGTTGATGGGTCTGACCCTTTTTTTGATTTACTTTTTCTATGTTTTCTTATTAACTGAAGTAATTTCTTTTTCATTTTAGAAACATCCGCTTTTATAATGTGAAATCTTAAAAGTTTGTCATTAATTAATCGCTTCCATTGTCAACAAAATAGATATCTCATACCGCTCAAACAAAAATTTGTAAACAATAATACGTTATTTAATTTTAAATTATCAAATTATTGTTTACAAAATGACAAGAGCATAATATGATATAAAGTATAAAAGTTTCCTAAGGGAAACAAATTTGATGGTGAGTTAAATATTTATGCTTGGTCTAAAAAAATAACTCGAGCTATAATCTATGACACTGGGAAAAACCTTCTATAGACATTATGAATTAAGGAGTTGTCTACAAAATGACATATGCAATGTCTGTTCAAAATTTATATGTTTCATATCATGGCGAGGAAGCTTTACATGATATAAACTTCACCATTGAAACAGGAATATTGGTTGGAATTATCGGACCAAATGGAGCAGGGAAGTCTACATTACTTAAATCTTTGCTTGAACTTATTCCAAAAGATCAAGGTACAGTTGAAGTGTTTGGTAAATCAATCAATGAGATGCGTAAAAAAATTGCTTATGTTCCACAACGAAGTGATATGGATTGGACCTTCCCGATATCAGTGATTGATACAGTTCTTCTGGGAACTTACCCAGGTTTAGGCGTATTTCGCCGTCCAAACAAGAAACATAGAGAATGGGCCTACCACTGTTTAGAAAAGGTGGGAATGGAGAAATTTAGCCAGCGGCAAATTGGCGAGCTTTCCGGTGGACAGCAACAGCGTGTTTTCCTTGCGAGAGCGTTAGCACAGAAAGCGGATTTATTTTGCCTAGATGAGCCATTCGTCGGGATTGATATAACAAGTGAGGAAACGATCGTGAGAATTTTAAAAGAATTACGTGACGAGGGAAAGTCCGTGTTTGTAGTCCATCATGATTTGAGTAAAGCAAATACGTATTTTGATGAACTTATATTATTAAATAAGGAGCTGATTGATGTAGGCCCTGTTAGTGAGGTATTTCGTCCTGAAATTATGATGAAAGCTTACGAATCACAACTTACATTTATGAAACAAAATGAGGTGACCGTCTAATGGAGTTTATCCATGCATTATTGGAATATACATTTTTACAAAAAGCTTTATTAACTTCGGTAATGGTCGGGATTATATGCGGTGTGATTGGCTGTTTTATTATTCTAAGGGGAATGGCATTGATGGGAGATGCTATATCACATGCCGTGTTACCAGGGGTCGCTATTTCTTACATGCTAGGTATTAACTTCTTCTTTGGGGCAGTGTTAACCGGAGTACTAACTGCCGTTGGAATTGGATATGTCAGTCAAAATAGCCGAATAAAAAATGATGCTGCAATCGGCATTATTTTCACAGCATTTTTTGCGATTGGGATTATTCTTATATCATTGGTCAAAAGCTCGACAGATCTTTATCATATATTATTTGGCAATGTGCTGGCCGTCCGTTCTTCTGACATGTGGATCACATTAGTTATTGGGATTATCATTCTTGCAGCGGTCTACGCCTTCTATAAAGAGTTGCTTGTAAGTTCTTTCGATCCAACTATGTCAGCAGCATACGGGCTACCCAATCGATTAATTCACTACTTCTTAATGACATTATTAACGATGGTGACAGTCGCTTCATTACAGACTGTAGGGGTCATCCTCGTCGTTGCGATGTTAATTACACCTGCTGCAACAGCCTATCTACTGACAAATCGCTTATCAGTCATGATTTTCATGTCAGCAGCATTTGGAGCAATATCAGCAATTTTCGGTTTGTTTTTAAGTCTTATTTACAACGTAGCCTCTGGAGCGGCAATCGTCTTGGTAAGTACATTTCTCTTTGCTTTGGCATTTATATTCTCGCCTAAGCAAGGCGTGCTGTTTAGAACCATTAGAGCAAAAAAGGCGAAATCTGTACTTCGAGATAAGTCACTCTCTTAAGAGATAAGGTGAACCTTCAATCGGTGGGGGCTTCATCCCCACTGATTGTTAGTCCCGTTCTACTGTCGCTAGGATCTTCGCTTTCGCTTCGATCAATCGATAGTACGAACCCGATTCAATGAATCACAGACTAAGTGCGCCGCGTCCTGCGGCAACGTCTGTGTGACCCACATCCTGTGGGCCGCAACTAGATTACGGGCAGTTATCCTCATCTCTGTCTTCGATTTCTCTAAACCTTGAGATGGGGTTCTTACTGCCCGTTAATGCGGGATAAGTAAAAAGTTAAAAATAAGGAGGAGAACGTAATGAAAAAAATTGGGTTATTATTATTAGTTTCACTATTCGTAATTAGTGGATGCTCACCTAAAGCGAACACATCAACGAAAGATAAAGATGATAAAATAAAAGTAGTCACAACTTACTCCATTCTTTACGATATTGTTAAGAATGTCGGCGGTGACAAAATCGACATATACAGCATTGTTCCTGTTGGAACGGACCCACATGAGTATGATCCATTGCCAAGAGATGTTCAAAAAACAGCCGATGCTGATATCGTATTTTCTAATGGGCTTAACTTAGAAACGGGAAATGGTTGGTTTGATCGACTGCTAGAAACAACAGATAAGAACGGAAAAGATGCACCCGTCTATGTATTAAGTAAGGGAGTTGAACCACAATATTTAACTTCCAAAGGCAAGGAATCAGAACAAGATCCTCATGCTTGGCTAAATATAGAAAACGGGATTAAATACGCTGAGAACGCTCGTGATGTTTTAGTAAAAAAAGACCCTGATAATAAAGAGACCTATGAAAAAAATGCTGAAAATTATATTAGCGAACTACAAAAGCTACATGATGATGCAGTTAGTCGATTTTCTGATATTCCAAAAAATCGACGTGTTTTAGTGACAAGTGAAGGTGCATTCAAATATTTCTCAGCTGCTTATGGACTTGAAGGTCAATATATTTGGGAAATCAATACGGAAAACCAAGGGACACCAGATCAAATGAAACGAATCGTTGATATTGTAAAGGATAAGGAAATACCTGCATTATTCGTAGAAACAAGTGTGGATCCAAGAAGCATGGAAAGTCTTTCAGGCGAAACCGGAGTTAAGATTAAAGGTAAGGTTTTTACCGATTCAACAGGAAAACCAGGTGAAGATGGCGATAGTTACCTGAAAATGATGAAATGGAATTTAGATATGATTCATGGTGGATTAGAATAATATAGCGTGAATTAGTTTTATAGTTCAGGATCGTTGATTGCGATATAATAAAAAGCTCCTCCTAGGTGTTTGAATAAATATGGTTTGTTAACCATTATTTATTTGAACACTAGGAGGAATTTTTATGTTAAAAGACAAATTTATTTTTAGTATACACAACATGATATTGTAACTATTATATTGTTATTGCAACAAAGTACAAAAGGTAGATATATATATATCAAAAAATATATAGGCAGGATATGAAGAAAGCCATACTGCTTCGTGAGTAATAAAAAAATTGTGATTGTTATATATCTTTATAAAAGTATTGGTAATTATCAAAAAAAAGTTGAAAATGAGTAGCGCGGCTGTATAATATAGTGAGAATGATTTTCAATACATGATAAAAAGGGGAAATATAGTTTATGAGAATGTTTGGATTATCTTCCGTTTTATTAATATCTATGAGTCTTTTATTTGGTTGTTCAGCGAATGAACAATCTTCGAAAAAAGATACTAAATCAAATGAAACCGCTTCTTCAGCTACTAATTTAGAAGATGTAACAAAGGCTTATCGAGACTTTGCGATAGGAGAGATCAGTCAATTTGTTAAAGCGACAGAAGAGTTTACAGAAGCAGTAAAAAGTGGAGATATTGAAAAAGCGAAAGAATTGTACCCAACGGCGCGGATGTATTATGAACGGTCAGAACCGATTGCTGAAGTATTTGGAGACCTCGATCCGAAAATCGACGCACGTGAAGGCGATGTTCCGGAAGAAGAATGGACCGGTTATCATCGAATCGAAAAGGGTTTGTGGGAAGAAAACACAACAAAAGGCTATGAAGAATATGCCGATCAATTGTTGAAGGATACAAAGCTACTTCGTGCAAAAGTTGAAACGGTCGAAGTAACACCAGATGTACTTGTTACAGGTGCTGTGGACTTATTAAATGAAGTGTCCACTTCAAAAGTTACTGGCGAAGAAGATCGTTATTCACATACTGATTTATATGATTTTGCTGCCAATGTCCAAGGAGCTGAGAAAATCTATGAATTACTGCAATCTGAATTAGAGAAAAAAGATCAAGCTCTTTCGGAAAAAATTGGTGAGCATTTTAACCAAGTCAATCAATTACTTGAAAAACACAAAAAAAATGATAAATATATTCTTTACACAGAATTACAGGATTCCGAGATTAAAGAGTTAAGCCAAGCGATTGATGCTTTAGCTGAACCATTATCACAGCTTGGCATTGTTATGGAGGGATAAAATTGTCCGATTCATCCAAGAAACAAGATATGGAACCTACATTTTTGGATAAGCAAGTGACACGTCGAAATGTCTTAAAATATACAGGCATAGGTGGCCTTGGGGTCCTAATTGGAGCTTCTAGTCTTGGTGGTGTCTTTGCTATGACGAATCAAGTACCATCTAAGGTTGGAAAAGTCGATAAAAATGAAGCCATTCCTTTTTACGGGAAACATCAAGCTGGGATTATAACAGAAGCGCAGAATCATGTATATTTCGTTTCCATGGACGTGATAACTACGAAGAAAGAAGAGGTAAAACAGTTATTTAAGGAATGGACAGAAGCGGTTGCGCTGATGACAGTTGGAAATCCAGTTGGAGAACGATCTACGAATCATTACATGCCACCGAAAGATACGGGTGAAGTGATGGGTCTTTCACCTGCGAATTTAACAGTCACTTTTGGAGTAGGTCCTAGTCTGTTTGTTTTGGATGGAAAGGATCGCTTTGGTCTGAAACATAAACAGCCAAAGGAATTAGTTGATTTACCAAATTTTCCGTTTGACTCTTTGGAAAAAGATTGGACCGGTGGGGATTTATGTGTTCAAGCATGTGCGGATGATCCACAGGTTGCGTTTCATGCTGTACGAAATTTAGTCCGCATTGCAAGAGGAAAAGCAACAATTCGTTGGGCACAAGAAGGATTTCAACGTTCAAAGCAATCTGATCCAAAACAAGAAACGCCGCGTAACTTATTTGGATTTAAAGATGGAATTGTAAATCCTGATATCAAGAATCAACAGCAAATGGACAAGGACATTTGGGTCCAATCTGGTGATGGACCGAATTGGCTTGCCGGAGGATCCTATTTAATTATAAGAAGAATTCAGATGTATATTGAAGTGTGGGATCGCTCGACTTTAAAGGACCAAGAGGAAACTTTCGGACGCTATCGAGATAGTGGTGCACCATTAGGTCAGAAATTAGAAATGGATCCCATTGATCTTGAATTGAAGGATCATAGTGGAAAACTTGTGATTCCACAAAACGCTCATGTACGGCTAGCGAGAGGTGATGGAAAGCAAGTGATGCTTCGTCGACCCTATTCTTATACAAATGGAATGGATGCTAAAACAGGGAGCTTTGATGCAGGATTATTATTTATTAGTTTTCAACGCGAGCCTAGTAAACAATTTATTCCGGTACAGCAACGTCTTGCGAAAATGGATAAATTAAATGAATATACGGTTCACAAAGGAAGTGCCATTTTTGCTTGTTTACCAGGAACGTCAATAGGTGGCTTCATAGGGGAAACATTATTCTAGTCTACAATCTCCATGGAAGAAGGAATATCTATGCGCTCAGTCATTTTTCAAAAATGCTGGATCTTACTATTAATGGTCGTGTTGCTTAGTTTTGTAAAAATACCTTCAGCTTTAGCAACGGAAAATCATGATGAGTTATTTATCTTTATTGGTGATGCTTTAATGGATACAAAGGATGCTGATTGGGAGTCCGTTTCTGACTCGATGAAACAATTTGAACAAAAGTGGCAATCGATTAAAAAATCAGATAGTGCATTTGCAAAAAAGGTTGATCACCAATTGACCACAGTAAATTCCCTATTAAAAGAGCAAGATCAGTTAGCGGTGAATCAAGCACTTTCTGATTTATCAAAAGCTGTTCAAGAATATGATACTGAGCAAAATCCAGTAAACAATGAGAAGGAAAAAGAGAAGGTAAAACAGCTATTTCCTATGGTAGAAAACATCAGAAAAACCGTTGAAACAGGCAACTTTACCAAAGCGAACGAGGAGTATAAAGCTTTCCTTTCAAAATGGAATTCCAATGAGCTCATAGTTCGTAATGAAAGTGTCGTTTCCTACGGAGAGATCGAAAAGCAGTCAGCCTTTTTGCGGATTGCGATCACTCAAGATCCGCCGAATCAGCAAAAAGCGTTGGTGGCATTGAATGATTTAAAGACAGCGATAAATAACTTTTTAAGTGGGAATATTCAAGAAAAGTCTACTGATACGTATAAGTTGAATGATGGCTTACATTTATTAAATAGTGCCGAAAAGAAAATTCAAAGCCAGGAATTTAACGAAGCTATTTCTGATCTCAACAAATTTTTAACGATATGGCCCATGATTGAAGGAGAAGTACGAACAAAGAATAACCAGTTGTACAATGACATTGAAATGAATGTTCCAATGATTATCAGTATAATCAGCTCCAAAGAGATTGATACAAAGAAGGCTGAATCGATGATGAATGATCTTATTGATCGAATTGGTTTGGTTATGGAGAATACTAGTTACTCAGCATGGGATGCAGCGCTTATTTTATTGAGAGAAGGTCTAGAAGCACTTTTGATCATTGCAACATTGGTGGCATTCCTTAAGACCACAAATCAAGCAAATAAACAAAAGTGGATCTGGGGAGGCGTAGCAGCTGGGGTTTTCGCAAGTGGAATTATAGCGATCATCATTAATCTTATTTTTTCAAAAATAACTGCTGCTTCAAGTCGTGAATATATTGAAGGAATTACAGGGATCGTCGCCGTACTAATGATGTTAACGGTAGGAGCATGGTTACACAACAAGACGAACATCAGAAATTGGAATCAGTATCTTGATCGACAAATGAAACAAGCAGTTGCAACGGGGAGCTTATTCTCTTTTAGTCTCATTAGCTTTCTATCAATTTTCAGAGAAGGGGCAGAGACCATCATTTTTTATGCCGGAATGGCACCAGAAATGAGCATGAGCCAGTTATTACTAGGAATCGTTTCTGCTTTACTCTTATTGATTGTAATTGGATATATCATCATTCGTTATAGTGTCAAAATACCTATTCGTCTGTTCTTTATCATTGCTACACTGCTCATTTATTTCTTTGCTTTTAAAATTCTTGGTGTTAGCATTCATGCATTACAAATCTCGAATGTCATACCTACAAATCCTATCAAGTCATTTATATTTATTCAATCGATAGGTATTTATCCTACATTTGAAACGATCATCCCACAAGCGGTTCTGCTAGTATTTATTATTGTTGCTGCGATATGGGTGAAGAAACATAATCGGGTAAAAGTGATGTAACCAGATTATCCTATGGGTAATCTGGCTTTTTTATGTACTTAGAATGAAAAGAAAAAAACTGTAAATTTATTTCGCATGAATCGAAGAAGTTGCGGTGCTCTTTTGTTTTATTGCCTTCGTAAACGATGCTATTTTAGACGCCGTTCAATTTCCGCCGCAATTTTCAATCCATGGAATCGTCCATCTTCAATATAAACACGATTTGTAGTGCCTCCAGTTACAACACCTGCAAGAAAGGCATTTTTAACGTTTGTTTCATAAGTGTCTGGATTAAAGGTCGGAACTAGTGTCTGAGAATCAATTGTAATCCCCATGTTTTGAAGCATCGTTGTATCTGGTTGATACCCAATCAGTGAAAATACATAGTCATTTGGAATCGTGATTGGACCTTCTGGAGTTTGTAGGCAAACTGTTGTTTCATTGATCTCTTCAACACTGGAATTAGGATAAAATTTTATTTTTTCCTTTTCGACAAAATTTCGGATATCTAAAAGTAAAGATGGTTTAATCCCTTTGTAAACAGTGTCCCCACGATGGACAAGTGTAACACGCGCCCCGCTGCGATACAGGTCAATTGCTGCTTCGACAGCAGAGTTCTTCCCGCCAACTACGATTACGTCTTGTCCATGGAAGGAATGCCCTTCTTTGTAATAATGCATAACCTTTGACATATTTTCGCCTTCAACGCCGATTCTTTTCGGGTGATCAAAAATTCCGGTAGCGATAACAATCATACGGGCTTGATAAGAACTATTTGTTCCTTTGCGATCAACGGTATGTACAGTAAAAGAATCTGTATCTTTCGTTACACGATCAACTTTTTGATAGCATTTAATATTAATAGCTTGTCGTTCTGTAACGAGTCGATAATATTTTAACAACTCTGTTCGTGTCGGTCGAACTTCTTGGGATAAGAAAGGGATATTTCCTATTTCCAAACGATCTGAAGTACTATAGAAGCGCATATCCAATGGACAATTAACAATGGAATTCACAATTGCTTCTTTTTCAATAATGACATAACTGATCCCTTTTTCTTGTAGAGCAAGGCCGGTAGCTAAGCCGCATGGACCGCCACCGATAATGACAACATCATACATGATTTGATAATCCTCCATTTATGATTTCGCTTTTTCTTCTATCATCTTTACCTACGTTGAGTATAAAGATACTTTCGTTTGCTCTTTTTTCGCTATAATCAATTGGGTTCACCCTTTTGTTAACTGAAAAGTACTACTATTATTTTGATAATAAATTATATGGTTGGACTGTCATACTTTTAAAAAACAATTTTCCCATACTGTCGCTTGGTTTTACATATTGAGAAATTAGTATCACCTGAATTATCAATGATTAGATTGTTAAGTAATTGACACACCGACCAGATGACATTGTAGAATATTTTAAAAAAAGACTGTCATAAAACTTGCATAGTGAGGGTAAAGATTATAATATAAGTATTGGTGTTTTTAAAATGCCATTTCATATGTATGTCAGTGTTACAAATTTGGATAATCGTGTTACTCAGAATGAACTCTTTGGCATCAGGGAAGTCTCTTTACTAATTCAGAAAAAAATTGGATGAAAACGCGAATACCTAAAAGGACCAAATTAGCTATATGTTTTGCGCATAGTAGTCATATGAATTGAGGATGACAGACAGAAAAGATAGAAGTGAAAATACAGCAGCATTAGTATACAGTTTAAGAAAATGACAGCAGTTAGCTACTAGAATTTAAGATGAGGTTATTTAATGAAGTTTTTTCGATAGTATATCTGGCTACCGCCAATCCTTCTTTATTTTTTAAGTACCAGCATTTTTTGCTTTAGTCTCTTCCGTATTCTGTCTGTGACGTATCAAAATGCTATCGAGTATCAGAAACAGAGGAATTTTATCATAAAAGAGTACATAGGGGGATCTTCTCAAAAAGTAATTTGCCACTCAGGTACATTCGTGTTACGTAATATTAAAAATGTGTCACTTTTATAAAAATTGGTAATCAATTTCATGAATGCAAGACAAAGCAGTCCGCTCTTTGATTTGCATAAGGAAAAAAGGGAGGGCTTATGACTAGATATATTGTTTCAAGATTATTTGAGGCGATGGTGGTGCTTCTTATTGGAAGTATTCTCTGTTTTGCATTTATTCGAATACTGCCAGGAAGTCCTGCCGCCGCCATGTATGGGGATCAGATTCAAAAAATGAGCCAGGCTGATCAGATACGTATTGCTGAAAATCTTGGTTTGAATGAACCGTTATATACTCAGTATGCCAAGTGGTTTATCGGTGTGCTACAAGGAGAATGGGGGCGGTCATACACGACGGGTGAAGAAGTTAAAATCATGATTGCTCATGCGATTGAACCGACCATTATCCTCATATTGGCGTCTGCGGTTTTCACAGTAGTCCTGTCTCTTTTTTTTGGAGTCATAACTGGGCTCCGGCGCTACTCATTTTTAGATCATGCGACCACCGTTGCTTCTTTTATCTTCATGTCACTACCATCTTTTTGGTTTGCCTTAATGCTCATGTTATTTTTCTCCGTCTATTTAGGTGTGCTACCAACAGCTGGTTTAGGTCAAGAAGGAATAGGGGATTGGTTGAAGCATCTTATCATGCCAGCTTTTGTTCTGGGTATATCTCATATTGGGTATTATATTCGTATATTGCGCAACCACGTCGCTGTCACGCAGGAAAAAGAGTTTGTTTGGGCTCTCCGGGCACGTGGCATTTCTGAGAAAACGATTCTTTGGAAGCATATATTTCCAAATGCTTCACTTCCTTATCTGTCTTTTATGGGGATGTCCCTTTCGCTTACAATCGCCGGATCTGTTGTGGTAGAGACACTGTTTTCATGGCCAGGTCTTGGGAGTCTTTCATTAAAATCAGCGCTTGCCCATGACTATCCCGTTTTGATGGCTGTCATTTTGCTGAGTATGGGTATCGTTATTCTTGGTAGCTTTGTGGTTGATCTCATTTGTGCATGGATTGACCCGAGAATGCGGCAACATCTGTTGAAGGGGGAAGGCAGATGAGAGGGAAAAGAAAGTGGTTTGTAAATGCTCTACTTTGTTATTTATTAATCTTGCTTTTGGTGACCTTTTTGGCACCAGTCTTAACACCATATGATCCTCTTTCAATTGGGTTAGCGAAAACTTTGCAACCACCAAGTGCTGCTCATTTATTTGGAACGGATGAACTGGGCCGTGATGTATTGACACGATTGTTGTACGGGGGGCGTATATCACTTACTGTCGGAGCGGCGGCTATGATGATGGCAATTGTGATTGGCGCAGGCTTTGGGGTTATTAGTGGATTTTTGGGCGGAGTGGTTGATCGCATTATGATGAGGATACTTGATGCACTCCTAAGTATTCCGAGCATCTTGCTTATGATTGGGATTCAAGTATTGATCCCAGCCAGTTTACTTTCAGTTGTGGTTATTATCGGCATGACAAGTTGGATGCCGATTGCCCGTTTAATCCGGACAGAGATCTTATCTTTGAAAGGAGAGACTTTCATTCAAGCTTCGGTTGTGGTTGGAGCTTCATCTTCTCAATTGTTAACTCGGCATTTACTGCCACAATGCTTACCGACGATTATTGTGATGTCCATTAGTGGAGTGAGTCATGCCATTTTATCAGAGGCAACTCTGAGTTTTTTAGGGATTGGCATACCACCTCATGAACCGTCATGGGGAAATATGTTAATGGGGGCGCAAAGTTATTTATTATCAGGCGCATGGTGGATTGCTTTGTTTCCGGGCCTATTAATTACTTGTACCGTTCTGGCCGTTACCTATTTAGGTGATGTGTTGCAAGACCGCTTTGCTCTACCACAATTAAAGAAAGGAGGGAGATCATGAAGGAACATGTATTAACAGTTGAAAACCTTTCTGTATGTCTTCAGTCAAACAAGGAACAGCAGCTTTTGGATAATGTTGCATTTGTTGTGCCAGCAGGTGAGATTGTCGCCATTATTGGTGAAAGTGGTTCTGGAAAAAGTATCACAGCAAAAGCGATGCTTAACTTATTGCCAAAAGGAATCGCCATCTCTTCCGGTAAGATAGAATTTTTACATGAAAATGTGCTTACTATGAGTAAAAAGCAACAGCAGGTTTATCGCGGAGCCCAAGTGGGATTTGTGTTTCAAGATACATATGCTACTTTTGATGCCATGCAAACGATTGGGCAGCACTTTAGAGAGTTGTTTTCCACCCATACGAATCTTTCGAAGCAAGAAGTAAAAGAGCGAGCCATTCAATTATTGCAAGATATGCAGCTGCAAAATGCAGAGAATGTTTATGAATCGTATCCGTTTGAACTTTCCGGGGGAATGAGACAGCGTGTTCAGCTCGCACTTGCTTTAGCACTTGATCCAGTGTTGTTAATTGCGGATGAACCAACAACAGCATTAGACTTGCGTATTCAGGCGGATGTCCTACGTCTAATTAAGGATTGGAGCACTCGTACAGGGGGCAGCGTTCTTTTTATCACACATGATCTTGGCGTGGTTGCTGAAATGGCAGACCATGTTGTTGTGATGAAAAATGGAACGGTTATTGAGACCGCACCAGTCATGAATTTATTTGATCATCCAGTTCATGAACATACGAAGCAATTGTTGCACCACCACCGGAATCTTACAAATATACGGGAACAGCTACAAATAGTCGAAAGTAGGCCACTCCTTACAGTAGAACATGTAGGGAAAGCTTATTTCAAAAAGAAATGGTTCCACAAACATTCTGTACAAGCTGTGAGCGATGTTAGCTTTCCTATTCACAAAGGAGAGATTGTTGGATTAATTGGTGAGAGTGGGAGTGGAAAAAGCACGCTTTCTCGTTTATTGCTACAGTTGGAATCATACGAGAAGGGTAAAATTATCTGGCATGGATCCTCTCCCTTTCGAAAAGGAGTCCAATGGGTACACCAGGATCCACTGGCGTCATTTGATCCTCGCTGGGATGTCGAGAAGATTGTTGGAGAAGGACTGGATTATTGGAAAGAGAATGGTGAGAATAAAAAAGAAAAAATCAAGGAAGTGTTACAAAAGGTCGGGTTACATGAACATATCCTTTCAGTTTACCCTTACGAGCTTTCAGGAGGAATGAAGCAGCGTGTTGCCATTGCAAGGGCACTTCTCCTACAGCCGGAACTTCTCATTTTAGACGAGCCGTTTGCCAGTCTGGATATGAGTTCTCAGGCAAGAATGCTTTCGCTATTGCAAGAAATAAATCAAAGGGAAAAAACAGCTATACTATTTATCTCACATGATATTCGCGCAGCAATGGCACTTTGCCATCGTATTCTTGTGATGGAAAAGGGGAGAATTGTTGAAGAGGCACATGCAATTGAGCTGGTCTCTTCAATAAATGTCTATACGAAAAGTTTATTATCATCGATGCTCATTTTGCATCCTAGTAATCGATTAGAAGAAAAAAGTACAATGGAGGAGAATGAATATGACATTCAAAAAAACTAAAGCAGTCCTTATATCAACATTTGTATCAAGTATGCTGTTATTAGCAGGTTGTGTTGGGGACAAATCGGCAGAAAAACCTACAGATAAATCTCATCAAGCAACCAAACAGCTCGTCTATGGAATAGAGGCGGAAATCGAACAAGTGAATCCAATTTTAAATGAAGAAGAACATAGTGAGCTTGATAGCTTGATATTCCGGGGCCTTACTAAACCGACAGAGAAAAATGAAATTGTTGCTGACTTGGCAACGGATTGGAAGATCTCACCCGATCAGTTGATTTACACATTTACTCTTCGTGATGATGCAAAATGGCAAGATGGAAAGCCTGTCACAGCTGAAGATGTGAAATTTACCTTAGATAAAATCAGGGATCCAAAAACAAATTCGCCGATTTCTGGTGATTTCAATGAAATAAAGGCCGTTAATGTTCTTAAAGAAAATCAAGTGCAAATTACCTTAAGCAATCCGTTCCCGCCTTTGCTTGACAAGCTGAAAGTCGGTATTGTACCAAAACATATATTGGAAGATGAAGATATTAACACAACGGATTTTAACCAAAATCCAGTTGGGAATGGCCCTTTTAAGCTGAAAGAGTGGGCAAATGATCATACGATTACGGTCGAGCGTAGCGAAACGTATTATGGCGTGAAACCAAAACTTGATGAGGTCGTCTTTAAACCAATACCGGACGCTAATACACGTGCCTTACAATTAAAAACTGGAGAAATAGATCTTGCTCTCATGGAACCTAATCAACTTGCAAGTGTAAAAGAAAATGATGATTTTACTGTAAAGACGATTTCAACAGCGGATTACCGGGCCGTCATGTATAATTTCCGAAATCCTTTATTCAAGGATGCAAGGATTCGCCAAGCAATGAATTTAGGGATTGACCGTGAGGCAATTGTAAGTGGTATGCTAGCTAATAAAGGAGAGCCAGCATACGGTCCACTACAGAAATCCTGGGCTAATGCACCACAAAAAGACATGTACACCTATCAACCTGAAAAAGCAAATCAATTACTAGAAGAAGCGGGCTGGAAAAAAGGGAGCGACGGTGTCCGTGTTAAAGATGGAAAAAGATTGGAGTTTGATCTTGTTTCACCGATAAGTGATCCTGTTCGAGTTGCACTTGCTAATGTTGTAGCAGAGCAATTGAAGCCGCTCGGGGTTTCCGTTATTTTAAAACCATTGGACTGGTCAGCGATAAAACTAAATGAAGTAGATGCCTTTGTAATTGGTTGGGGCAGTCCATTTGATCCTGATGATCACACATACCGTATTTTCCATAGCAGCCAAATTGGTGATGGTCTTAATAATTTGACTGCTTACAAAAATTCAAAAGTTGATCAGCTATTAACAGACGCGCGGATCAATCCAGATAAAGAGAAACGAATACAATTTTATGAGCAGTTCCAAAAGGAATTAGCAATAGATCCGGCCTTTAACTTTCTTGTTTATTTAGATGCGTTATATGGTGTAAATAAACAAGTAAGTGGCATTACCACCCGTACATTAGGACATCATGGTTCTGGAGTGTTATGGAATATTGAAGAATGGGATAAACAATAGGGGGAGTATATGGTGGAAGATTCTACACTAAAAAGATTTGGCGTTTCCATGGAAGGTCATTTACTTCGAAAGTTTGACCACTTAGTTCAACAGAAAGGGTATGAAAACCGCTCTGAAGCCGTTCGGGACCTTGTTCGTGATGCCCTAATTCAACAGTCATGGGAAGAGGAAGAGCAAATTGTAGCAGGAACCATCCTTTTATTCTACAACCATCATCAAAGAAATCTGCTAGAAGAACTCACTAAAGTCCAACATGATATGCATGATTTTATCTTGGCTACTACACACTTCCATTTGGATCATGCCAGCTGTCTTGAGCTCATCGTAGTAAAGGGAAAAGCCAAAGACATTCAGCAGCTCAGCAATAAATTGACAAGTTTAAAAGGTGTCGGTTATGGAAAATTTACAGTGGCACCAGTAGAGCAAGTATAATGGTTAATTGAAATTATTTTATCCCGGTTTAACAGTAATACCCGCACCTAAATGCTTATTTAGCGAATCAAGAAAAAATAGGTGGGGTATTTCTTGTTAATCTAGCTATAGGGAAGGAAGTCGTTTGTGACATGAAAAGAAAAGACTGGAAAGGGTTTATCTGGAATCGGTATATGTTAGGTGTTTTAGTAATTCATGTCTTAGGAATCATCGCGTTATTTACCGTAGTACCTGCACATCCAACCTTTATCGGTTTGGGAATCGCAGCGTATGTTTTTGGTATTCGTCATGCATTTGATATTGATCATATTGCTGCAGTCGATAACACGATTCGTAAATTAGTTGCACAAAAGAAAGATTCAAGAGGAGTAGGGTTCTACTTCTCATTAGGGCATTCAACTGTTGTCTTTTTATTAGCTGTACTAACTGCTGTATCTGTAAAGTTTGTCGCAAAATACATGTCTAGTATGCAAGATATAGGTGGCATTATCGGAGTAACCGTATCAGGTGTTTTTCTAGTATTTTTAGCGATATTAAATTTAATGTTATTTATTCAATTATGGAAAATTTTCCGTCGATTGAAGGCGGAAAAAGTGTCCGAAGCAGAGCTAGAGAAAATGTTTGAGGCGAAAGGCTTTTTTACTCGTTATTTAAAGCCACTATTTAAAGTGGTGACGAAAAGCTGGCATATTTATCCGATTGGGTTCCTATTTGGTTTAGGGTTTGATACAGCAACAGAAATTTCGTTATTGACGATGTCAGCTGGTGCAGCGAAAAATAGTTTACCTGTACTTGGTATCATCTCACTTCCATTATTGTTTGCCGCTGGTATGAGTTTATTTGATACGTTAGATGGCATTATGATGACGAAGAGTTATGCTTGGGCACATAATAAACCTGTTCGAAAAGTTTATTATAATTTAACAGTAACAGCGATTTCTGTTGTTGCGGCACTGGCGGTTGGGATCGTTGAACTAGCACAAATTACGACCGAAAAACTACATTTATCAGGTGGATTATGGAATGATCTTGCAGCAATCGATTTTGGGAATTTAGGCTATTTTTTAGTTGCTGCGTTTTTAATTATTTGGGGTGTAGCAGTTTTTATTTGGAAATTTTATAAAATCGAAGAGCGCTATACAATAAAATAATACTTTAATGTACGTATTTAACGGCTAGGCCAGGACCCGCTTTCACTATTGGTTGGCGTTAGATTAAAAAGACGATTTTATCCCAAGTTAAGGATAAAATCGTCTTTCTATTCCACGGAATGTATTTTATGTAGAGAAGTTGGCGCGGCTCCGTCTAGTAGGAAATGATATAAGATGATCCCACCTGAATAAGGGAAAGTCATACAATTGTCATAAAAATAAGGTTTAAATGATTGTTGGGTGCTTATCATGCATGTATACTATAAATAAAAATGTTAGATTTTGTTTGAAATTGTTATAGTTTGTTGAGTTTGTATAAAAGGAGTAATTAAGTTAATGGGAGAGGTTGGTGATAAATTGTTAGCGAGTGAGAGGCAGAAACAGATTAAAGAACTCGTCGTAAGTCGCAAAACGCTTAAGATATCCGAGTTAAGCGAAAAGTTTCAGGTTTCAGATATGACCATTCATAGAGATATAAAAGCGATGGTTGAATCTGGATTTATAGTCAAAACCTTCGGTGGGATAAGTTTGGCTAATCAAGACACAAACGTATCGAATCGAAATGAATGTGTGGTTTGTTATAAAACTATTAATAATAGACTCTCTTGTCGTATAATTCTAACAGAAAATAGAGTGGAAACCACGTGTTGTATGCATTGTAGCTTCATACGTAACCAAATGCTCGATAATGAGGTACTTGAGATATTGTGTGATGATTTTTTTACAAATACAACGATAAGTGCTAGGAATGCTTATTTTGTGTTGGATACAACTCTTGATTTAGGTTGTTGCCAGCCTCAATTTCTTTCCTTTAATCAAAGTGAACATGCAAAAAGGTTTGCACGAGGATTTGGCGGAAACGTTGTAACATTTACAGAAGCGATGGAAAAAGAAGCTAAACAAAGGGAAAAGAGTAAAGGTTGCTGTTAGTATGAATAAGACTGTTCTAAGAAATATTTTAATAGTATGTGTGATATTTTTTATTTTTGCGGTTCCACAAGGAGTTTTTGCGCATGCATTGCTAGAAAAAGCGACTCCAGCCCCAGATAGTCACTTAAAGTCTTCTCCAAAAGAAATTGATCTGATGTTTAATGAAAGACTTGAAAAAGAACTTTATTCGATAAAAGTATTTAATGAAGATGGCGAACTAGTTAGTAAAAGTAAAACAGAGATTGGTAAAGACCAAAAATACATAAAGCAAGCTTTACCGACTCTTCCTAACGGGAACTACGCCATATCATATAGTGTATTATCAGCAGATGGTCATCCAGTAAAAGGGTCTTATGTCATTTCAATAGGTGAAGGAACAGTTCTAAAAAGCAATATGAACCAACTTGATGTAGATAAAGCCGATAACGAATCTTCCCTGTATAGCATCTATAATTCTATAGTAAGGGTTCTTTATTATATTGTATTGCTCCTTGCTACTGGTTGGATTATATGGGGCACTTTGAAAAAAGCAGACAGTCCAGAAATGAGGACAAGTTATCGACAGTGGGCTATCTATTTGCAAATTATGCTTTTGACCACAACCATTGGCATGGGGTTTATGCAATTTATAGATCTGTTAGATAGTTGGACTTTAAGTGGTATTTGGTCCGTATTAACGGGTACGACAATCGGGATATCTTGGTTTCTATCCATGGTATTATCTCTTTTGGGTTTTGTACTTTTATTCCGTTTTAATTGGTTGGATAGATTGTGGGTATTTATGATTCTTGCGGTAAAGAGTATAAACGGACATGCCATGGCCTTTGATCCACCGATTCGTACCATTTCAATAGATATCATCCATTTACTCGCAGCTGCGATATGGGCAGGGGGGCTATTTTATATCCTTGTCTTTTGGAACAAGCAACGAGAGCATGTTCGCCGATTTTTACCGATGTTCTCTCAAGTAGCGTTAATAAGTATCCTTGTTCTATTCGTAACGGGAATTGCTTCAACCTTGATCTTTTTACCGGAAGTTCGTTATCTACTCTATACGCCATGGGGAATTATGCTATTAATCAAAATCGCCTTAGTCTTATTGGTAATCGTAACGGGCGTTATTTTACGATATATCATGAAAAAGGCGAAGGAAGATGCTGTCGAGAAATTGTTGAAAGTCGATTTTAGTTTGATGATCATCATTTTAATCATAGTGGGGATTTTTACTCACTTAAGCCCTATGCCACAAAACGAACCGCTAGTGTGGCATGAACGAGAAAAGAATATCGAATTCACAACAACAATTTCACCAAAGGTACCCGGTACGAATCATTTCATGGTTAAAGCAAACTCTCATGAAGAGGGTATAACGATTAAACGGATTGAGCTATTTTTAAAATACCAGGATAATCCTGATGTCGCTCCGATTCAAGTACCTTTTTCCGAGATAAACCAATCAATGGATGTTCAATACATGGTAGATGGCCAATATCTCCCTTTTGCTGGGAACTGGATTGTGGAGACGCGAATATTAGATTCAGAGGATAATGAGCATGTATTTAGTCAAGATTTTATTGTGTACTAAAAGCTAATATAAAAATGGGGGGAATTTATGATGAAAAAATTATTAATATTCACGGTAATGATGATTGCTGTATTTTCTTTATTTGCCGGTATGGCAAGTGCCCATGTTACGGTTCAGCCAAAGGAAACTTCACAAGGGCAATATGAAGTGTTTACAGTCCGAGTTCCGTCTGAAAACGAAGAGGTTCCAACAACTAAAATTGAGGTGAAATTCTCAGCTGAGGTAAATATCACTCGTTTTGAGCCAAAAGCAGGCTGGCAATATGAAGTTCAAAAAGATGCGTCGGACAAAATTACGAGTGTTACGTGGACAGCAGAAGGAGAAGGCTTAACACCAACTGACTTTGGACAGTTTAATATGCAAGGAAAAGTAGCCGATGATGCGACAGAAATCGTTTGGAAAGCATATCAAACGTACAAAGATGGTAGTGTAGTCGAATGGGTTGGGGCACCGGATGCTGATAAACCAGCTTCTGTGACAGTAGTAAACCCAGGTGCTGGATCTGGTCATGATCACGGACATGGAGACGTATCAACGGATTCTATAACGAAAGACAATGGAGCTAAAGAACAGGTGTCTGAAGAAACAACTACATCAAGCTCGAGCAATGCACCATTATACCTTTCTATTGCGGCCTTAATTGTAGGATTGTTATCACTAGGGTTGTCTTTTAGAAAAAGAAGTTAAATACACTGCGAGGCAAGAGAATAGACTCTCTTGCCTCCTTTTAATTGTCTATATTCATTTGGATGAACCTCGTCAAATTCAGGGAAGACTACTTAATTAAGGGAAAATAGATGAAGAAGAGCAGATTCCAAATATGAATTTTGAAAGCTGCTCTTTGGGTTATAAGTGGCTCATGGCCTAGAGCCGCGGTTCGTATAATTCTTTCAAATTCAACTGAAAAAATACACATCACTTCAATCTCCTGTTAAAATTAAACGGAATACTGATTACTGGGAGGAGTTCGTACGATGTTTAAAAAAATTGCTTCAGACGCATTAGGTTTATCAGATATCGGAACAATTATTTCACCTTCGGATTATGACAAAACAGATGCCGACGATTATATCATGCATGAAGATGATGAAAAGATCTATTTTTTAATTAAGACAAAAATGGATGAGTACTGCTTTACGAACTTGGCGATCGTTCATGTGGATGGAGAAAGTGCGATTTCCTCTAAAAGAACATTGAAGCGATATCCGTATTCCCAATACATCATATCTGATGTATTCCTTGAAACGGCGGGGAAAATTGATTTAGATGTTGAAATCAAATTTAAAGTAGGAAAAGAGCAATTTGATATTGATGTAAAAAAAGACCAAATTGAACAATTAAAAGATTTATATAAATCACTTTTACGTATTTCTGAAATCACTCATGAAAATAAGATCTATATCGATCTGGCATCGCAAAGCTTAGATAAAGCAGTAAGTATTCTACAAAACTCACGAACGGATGACAATAAATTAGCAGATACATACAGAGATTTAACAGACTTTGGCTTTACGTGGTTAACTTCTGTTCGTGAGCAGTACCATACGAAAGACTTTGGTGAAGTATACGAAAAGTATATTAATAACTAAATACGAGACTGTAAAATTATCGACCTCAGAAGCTGCTCTTCTGGGGTCATTTGTGTTCTCATTTACAGAGGAATAGCGGATGTAAAATGTCAAAGTAGTTTATAATTATGAAGGAATTTCTAAAAAGCAACAGTTGGAAAGAGTAATGGACAATCAGATGAAATGAGTAGATCTATTAACAAAATCCCTAAATTGGATGGAAGAGCATCGGAACTCTTCCATTTTTAATGTAAAAAAAGAATAATTGAGAATACAACTGGGAAATCCTACTCTATATTAGAAGAATAGGTTAATTAAAAAAACAAAGTTTCAAGTTTTAGTACCTAGCATAATTAGCTCCGTTTCCTATGAACTCGGCACTTGCGCATGGTGTACATGACATTTGTCATATAGACCACTTGACGTTTATGCCTATCATTATCTGCTGCTATATTCTACTATAAGTATATAAGAGGGCTGAATGTTAAGCCTAATCGGTATTAGGAGGACGTCATGAGTAAACAAAAGACTGCAGAACTAAGAAAAAATGTTGCTCCATTTGAGAAGTCAGATATGATGAGAAGTGTAAAACAGCTTTTTAATACATTCCCGCCGTTTTTTTTACTTTGGTTTGCGGCTTATCAAAGCTTAGCGGTATCTTATTGGTTAACACTTGTGTTTGCCATACTAGCTTCCGGGTTTGTAGTAAGAATCTTTATCATTTTCCATGATTGTACCCACGGCTCGTTTTTCAAAAGTAAAAAGGCCAATACAATCCTCGGCACGATTAGCGGGATTATCACGATGTTTCCATATGAACAATGGAAAAGAAGTCATTCCATTCACCATGCAACAAGCGGTAACCTGGACAAGCGCGGAACAGGTGATGTTTGGGTCATGACAGTAGAAGAATATGTCGCTGCCACTCCATGGGGCCGCTTGCAGTACAGGCTCTATCGAAATCCAATTGTCATGTTTGGATTAGGTCCGATTTATCTATTTCTCGTGTCTAATCGGTTTAATCGAAAAGATGCAAGACGCAAAGAGCGTTTGAATATGTATGTAACGAATGGTTCAATTGTAGCGATTTATGCACTTCTATGCTGGGCAATCGGCTGGCAGGCTTTTCTTCTCGTACAAGCTCCGATTCTCTTTGTGTCAGGGTCCCTCGGAATTTGGTTGTTCTATGTACAGCATCAATTTGAGGATTCCTATTTTGAAAATGAATCAGAGTGGGATTATGTGAAGGCGGCAGTGGATGGAAGCTCTTATTATAAATTGCCGAAAATCTTGCAATGGGTAACAGGGAATATTGGATTCCATCATGTTCATCACCTATCTCCAAGAGTTCCGAACTATAACTTAGAAAAAGCTCATGAATCGACACCGCCATTGCAAAAGGCAACGACGATTACACTGGGGACAAGTTTAAAGTCTCTTCGTTTTAGACTTTTTGATCAAAAGAATAAAGCGTTCGTTAGCTTTAAAGAAATTAAGCATTTGCTTGATACGGCTAAAGTAAATCCAGACCAGCAAAGCTTGCAAGAAAAATAAGATTCACACAATACATCCATGAGCTCCTGCCCTAAAACTCAGGCGATAAAAAAGGTTCAGGTACTATAAAGTGAAACTTCAATCAGTGGGGGTTTTACTGCCCGTTAATGCGGGATAAACTGTTTCACTGTATAAAGGTGGCGGTGCGAAGCCCGCCCCTTATCCACTCAAAAAACCATTCCGTACGCCAAAGAATGGTTTTTTGTTAATTTTGTAGTATATACTAGAATGAACAATACATGTAGGAGGCATCTAATGCAGAAATGGTATCATATTTTTCCTAAAAATACTGGCCTTAGCCCATATGTTGGGATTATCTTTTGTATTCTTCCTTTTTACTTTATTTTTAAGTCCTCGTCATTATTTGTCATTTTCTTTGGAATCATGATGATTATCCTGTTTTTTACTTCCTATCGTTTTGCGTTTATATTAAGGGGGTGGCCGGTATACGTCACTGTCGCTATTCAAATCGTGATTAGCGTGGCGATGACCGCTCTATTTGGCTATATCTATTTTTCCTTATTTTTGGCCTATTTCATTGGGAATGTCCAAAGTAAAGCTGGATTTCTCACCCTATATATCATTCATATTGTTTCAACCATTGCCGCTGTTAGTTTAGGGTTTATTTTTCAAAAGGACATATTCGTATCGCAGATTCCTTTTATTGTGATTAGTGTAATTGGCGTCATCCTGCTCCCAGTTAGCACATATACCAGGAACAAACGTGAAGAGCTGGAAGTGAAATTAGAAGATGCAAACAAGCGGATCTCTGAGTTGGTGAAAATTGAAGAACGTCAGCGGATTGCCCGTGATCTGCACGATACGTTGGGACAGAAGCTTTCCCTTATTGGTTTGAAAAGCGATCTTGCCGGCAGGTTAATCGAGATTAATCCTGTGTCTGCCAAAAATGAAATCAATGATATTCGTCAGACCGCTCGAACGGCATTAAATGAAGTAAGGGAAATGGTTTCCGAAATGCGGGGTACAAAGCTTGAAGATGAGGTTCAGAGGATCAGGCAAATTTTAAAAGCAGCTCAAATGGATTTTAGTATGGAAGGAGATACGAATTTACCTAATACGCCTTTGTTAGTAGAAAATGTGTTAAGCATGTGTTTGAAAGAAGCTGTAAATAATGTTGTGAAGCATAGCAAAGCGTCTTGGTGCAAATTGTCTATTGAGAAACTGCATACAGAGCTACTTATAAAAGTACAGGATGATGGGGTTGGCATTGAAAAAACTGAATTTGTTCAAGGAAATGGCCTAAAAGGGATGAGGGAGCGGCTGGAATTTGTAAATGGCAGCTTGGAAATCCAATCCTCTGAGGGTACGACACTTTATATTCGAGTACCGAACGGAATTAAGAAGGCAGAACAGGAGGAGATGGTATGATACGAATCGTCATTGCAGAGGATCAGCGCATGTTACTTGGCGCACTAGGTTCTTTACTTGATTTGGAAGAAGACATGGAAGTGGTCGGAAAAGCTAGCAATGGTGAAGAGGCACTGGCACTTGTTCATCGTCTTCAACCTGATATTTGCATCATGGATATTGAGATGCCTGCGAAAAGCGGGCTGGATGTAGCCGAAGAATTAAAGGACCATACTTGCAAAATCATCATTCTTACAACGTTTGCCCGCCCTGGTTATTTCGAACGCGCGCGAAAGGCTGGAGTTGGTGGATATTTATTGAAAGACAGTCCGAGTGAAGATTTAGCAAGTTCGATTCGAATCATTATGGATGGACGACGCATCTATGCATCAGAGCTCGTTGATATGGTCTTCGAAGAGGAAAATCCATTAACCGAACGAGAAAAGCAAGTGCTTGGTCTGATTGCTGATGGGAAGAATACGAAAGAAATTGCCAAGGAACTATTTATTACAACAGGAACAGTACGTAACTATGTTTCTGTCATTCTTGATAAATTAGATGTGAGTAACCGGATTGAGGCGATTTCTCGATTTAAGGAAAAAGGTTGGTTTAAATAAGATATGATGAGCCCTTGGAGCTATTCCAAAACATAATAGACCAAGATCCAAGCATGGGCTATAATTAGTGGTGAATTATCTGATTTTTTTATCTTCTTTGAGTGAAATTACATATATGGATGTGCTTATGGGAGTATTGTTATAGCACCTTAAATAGGGAGCGATCGTATTGATTTTAGAAGCAGCTTTTTTACAAGTTAAACCAGGACTGGAAGATGAATATGAAGAAACTTTTCGTGAAGCTTCCAAGATTATTTCCTCGATGGATGGCTATGTTACTCACAGTTTGCAGCGTTGCCTGGAGGTAGAGGGGAAATATTTGTTGTTAGTGACGTGGGAACGTTTAGAGGATCATACTGTAGGCTTTAGGGAATCTGCAGAATATCAGGAATGGAAGAAGCTTTTGCATCATTATTATGATCCTTTTCCTATCGTCGAGCATTTTGAAAAGGTTAGCTTCTAATTGAAGGAAGTAAAAATAGGCCGGGCATTAGATTTCTTTCTCATGGAGCAAATAAGTTATGATTATATTTACGCAAAATAGAAAGGGGACATCATTTATGCAAAAAGCAACATTTGCAGGCGGCTGTTTTTGGTGTATGGTGACACCGTTTGAAGAATTACCTGGTATTGGTGGAATTGTTTCTGGATACTCTGGTGGACATGTTACAAATCCGACATATGAGCAAGTAAAAACAGGCACGACTGGTCATTATGAAGTGGTTGAAATTACATACGATCCAGAGCTTTTCCCTTATGAGCGTTTGTTGGAACTGTTTTGGCAGCAAATTGATCCGACAGATCCAGACGGCCAGTTCCAAGATCGCGGCAATCAATATCGAGCGGCTATCTTTTATCATGACGAGAAACAATTGGAATTGGCTCAAAAGTCAAAAGAAGAAATGGCGATGAGCGGCAAATTCAAGAAGCCGATCGTAACGGAAATCCTACCAGCTCAAACGTTTTATGAAGCGGAAGATTATCATCAAGATTTCCATAAGAAGAATCCAAAGCATTATAAAGAAGATCGCAAACAATCTGGGCGTGATGAGTTTATTGATCAGCACTGGAATGACAAATAATAACTGAATCAAGGGTGTCTCATAAGGGTCTGACCTCGCACGCTAAAACAGTATGTAGTGTTTAAGACACTTATCTTACGTGTATTTAGTTGTTGCGGAGTCTGACCCTTTCTTTTGGAATTCCCGTTTCAATCTGGATAGATTAAAGAAAATAATTGTAATATTTATAGAGGGATCGTGTGATAATACCCCTAATAGATGAAAAGTAAAAAGTGTCACATTACTTACCTGTTTTCTCTAGGGTTACTAACTTGGTTTGACTACTGCAATGAGTTGTTAATAAGTGGATCAAACGAAAAGGGCGTACAAACATGACAAAACCAAACAAAGGGACAAGATCAAGCAAGTATCGAAGGAAGAAAAAGAAGAAAGTCTTTTTATCGATTTTTATATTACTCGTTCTCATCGGTCTTTCTGGAGCAGGATATTTATATTTTGAATATAAGATGGCATTACAGAAGTCTGAAGCTGAAATTGACAGGAACATAAAGTCAGATATTGAGTTCAAGGGTGTAGAAGATCAGTTGGGGCGGGTTAATATCCTTCTACTTGGAGTAGATACAAGGGGGAAAGAAAAGTCCCGAACAGATACAATTATGATTGCTCAATATAATCCAGAAACAAAAAAATCAAAGTTAGTATCTCTCATGCGGGATATCTATGTAGATATTCCTGGACATAAAAAGAATAAACTGAATGCAGCATATGCATTTGGAGAAACCGAATTATTAAGAAAGACGATCAAGGAAAACTTTGATGTCGATCTACAATATTACGCCATTATCGATTTTAAGGGATTTGCTAAAACAATTGATATCGCTTTCCCTAAAGGAGTTGAAATCGATGTGGAGCAGAAAATGTCAAAAGGAATAGATATGACACTAAAACCAGGCGTTCAACAATTAAATGGCGATCAATTGCTCGGGTATGTCAGATGGCGCGGTGGTCCGGATAGTGACTTTGGTCGTGTCAAACGACAACAAAAGGTTATGCAAATACTGGCTGATAAAATGGCAAGCGTTCAAGGGGTATTCAAACTACCAAGAATGATTGGAACAATTCAGCCGTACATCCAAACGAATCTTAGTTACGCCAATCTATTGGGAATGGGCACTTCGTTTTTAACAGATAGTAATCAAGATATTCAAAAGCTTATGATACCAATCGATGGTACGGCAAAAGATGCAAGGCATTCGGTAGGTTTGGTCCTGGAAATTGAGATGGAAAAGAATAAAGAAGCATTAAAAGCATTTTTAAATGAGTGATGTGTTAAAGGATGATGGAGAAGAATAACGAACCAAGTCATTATGGAATTGGGGAGTTACTCTTATCTATCATCCTTTTTGCTTTGTCATTCAAGCTTCGATTCGTGTAGAAAGAGGTTTGAGTATGACGAGTGCGTGGTCCGGCCCTTTCGTTAGGAGATCTATACTTTGACGCATATTCTCGACTTTTACCTTTTTATTTAAGAATGGTCATATTTATTTTGATAATGACTGAGGGCAAGTAGCGGAAAAATAAACCGGTAGCTGTGATAATGCATATACACATAACCTGGCAAACCTTGGCCCGCTGGATAGTCGTTGGTCCAGTTCTGGCTTTGTCCTTCGCCAATAAGATAAGCGATACCTTTTTCAATGGCAGGTGTAGCTGTAGGAGAAATGGATACTAGCGCATCAACGGCCCACGCAGTCTGGGTAAGGGTGCTTGCACCTAGGGGAATATACTTCTTCCCCATATCACTTGTGCAAGATTCTCCCCACCCACCATCTTCGTTTTGAATGCTCATCAGCCATTTCGCTGCCTTTTGAATGGCTGGATGATTACTCACAATGCTTGTAGCTCGAAGGCCTGTTAATGCTGCCCAAGTTCCGTAAATATAACAGATTCCCCACCTACCATACCAAGATCCGTTTTTTTCTTGAGAGTGAAACAGCCATTTTACTGCTTTTCTGATGGCGCTTGCGGTTTGTTTGCCATTGGTGAAATTACCGAGAAATTCAAGTGTTCGTCCAGTTAGATCAGGTGTGGAAGGGTCTGTAAGGAAAAATTCTGCTTGTTCGATTGGCAAAAATTGCAACCACTTTGTATCAACATTTTTTTCAAAGGCAGGAAATCCACCATCATCATTCTGTGTCGAAAGCACATAGGCCAACCCACGATTATAGGCAGTTTTTATATATGGTTGAGTGGGGGTGGATGGATATATCGCCCTTAGTGCTGCCGTTGTGTCATCGATGTCCGGGTTCATCGTGTTGCCGTCCGAAAAGCCCCATCCACCTGGTAGAGCATGAGGATTATGCAGACGCCAATCTCCGTATTTAGCTTGCTGCCGGGCGGTCAAATAGTGATTTGCGTTATGAACAATTGGATTATCAGGTTCTAATCCAGCTTCCTGAAGGGCGTAATTAATGAGTGCCGTATTCCAAATTTCAGGCCTTGTGAATTGAATATGCAGCTGTCCATCAATAGAAGTCGCCATGGCTCTTAAGCCCTCAACGGCTTTTAGAATGATCGGATCCTTTTTTGAATAGCCTTGTGAGAGTAAAGCAAAAATCATAAAAAATGTAGCACTAAAAAAGTTGTAAAGAGTCCCGTCTTGCTCAATTCGTTCAAGCATATACTTTTTAATACCATCGACAGCCATTTTATGCAGTAGGGAAGGAAGCCCGATTAGGTTTTTGACACCATAGTAAATCGTTTGAACCAAGGAACGGCCCTCCTCACATCTGAATTCTTCCCAAAGATCGTCGGAACGGGAGGGAAGCAATGCTTTCAAATTAGGCCCTGAAGTAATATGGATCTGAAATTTATGATCAGAGCATAAAAGGAGTGGGAGAAAGTTTGACCTCGCATATACGGATAAATCATACATGCTAATGGGAAAGGTGGGGGGAAGCAATACAGCTTCGACTGGAATCGGAAAGATAAGCGGCCATTTCAATTGACCGGTAAGTATCAACATAATTTTTGTAATCGAGCTGGCCTTGCTCAACCCTCCGTTAGTAACAATGAATTGTCGCGCTTTTTCCATATGCTCATCATTCTCATGATGCAGACCAGATAAAAGCAATGCATAATAGGCTTCTATTGTCAGTGAAACATTCCCGCCCTGTTCATCATGATATAACTTCCACGCGCCGTTTTTCTCCTGACGGCTTATAATTCTTGCTGCTAAAGCTTGAATGAGTTCATCGTCCCGTATGTCGAGTGCTTTTAATAAAATAATCATAAACGCATCAGGTGTAATGCCGATTTCAAATGGATAGTGCCAAGACCCATCTTCTTGCTGGTCAGTCCGTAGCCGCATGATCAGACGGTCGATTTCATTTTTTACATACTGATTCATTACACTCACTCCTTTAAAGACTGCATGAATACACTATTTAACGATATGACTAGCACGCACTTGTTATGAAAAAACTTATATTTATAATGAGTGAAAAGGAAAAGCGATTAGGAAAAAAGCAATACTGGTTAGTAAAAGGTTCAATGAGCTGAGTCGGGGGGAGAGGTTCAAAGCGACTAGCAAAATACCTAAATCGATATTCCTGCAAAGCTAACTTCATCTTTTCATCACAAAACAAAGAGCAAATGCGAGAAGAACCTAGGCATTTGCTCTTTTTGGTAATGAATCGATTATTTTAGTCTGAAAAACAGCTCTTGAAATTCTAGTTTTTTACTTGTGGGCATTCACTTTTTCTTTCAGCTGAGCCAGTAAATCACCAGAATCAATCCCTGTAATCATGGCACCATTCAGCTTCGCGTAAGCAGACTTTTTACACAGCTTACATTCGCTTAAACATTCATACTCTTTATAGGAAACTTGTGGACTTTTTAGAAATTCTCCATACTCTTCTGTATATTCTTCCTCTAAAAAACGATCCAGGTTCGTTTGGCAGAATTCAAGTGTGACTTTTGGTTTTTTCGTAAATAATTTGCTGATAAATGCCAACATAAAATCTCTTCCTTTATATTAAGCTTTTTTCAGGGAACGTTTACTATAGCTTGTATTATATCATCCTAAATCTTATCGTGATACTTTGATGATTTTCCTTTAACTACTAAAAAGGCTAAAAATTAAAAATTCATACTGTTTTGGGTTAATATAATAAAGGGAATACCAGTTTAGCTAAATGAGACTAAAAAACAGAAGATGGAGGATCATCATGAAATTATTAGGTATATCAGGGGCATTAATCGGGGCAAAAACAGCTATTTCTGTAAATGAGGTGCTAACGAAAGCAGGCCAACATCCACATATTGAGACAGAGCTTCTTGATTTAAAAGACTATAAAGTGGAGTTTGTCGATGGGAGACCTTTTGATGCATACAATGAGGACACACGAACGGTCATTAACAAAATCATGCAAGCTGATTTTTTCGTTATTGCGACACCTGTCTATCAGTCTTCCTTAACAGGCGCTTTAAAAAATCTGTTTGATCATTTGCCAACTACCGTTTTTGAAGGAAAGGTTGTCGGTTATGTTTCTACTGCAGGCTCCAATATGCATATGCTTGTAGCAGAAAATAATTTGCGGCCGATTCTTTCATACTTTAAAGCGCATGTTACAACGAAAAATGTCTTTGTAAGCAATGAATGCTTTAATAACGAAAACGTGATTGTGAACGGTGATGTGAAACAGAGACTGGCTGCACTAGCCGAAGAATTAGTAGTGCTTCATACTAAACTTAACGGTTAAGTTTAGTATAGGAAATAGCTAATGAATCGTTGGAATTATTGAGCTAAGGGTCTATCTCATATATTACTTGACAACCTAAGTAAAAATGAAAAACACCTAGTTCTTTGGTATAGTGTAATTGACTAGAAAACACTACCAAATAGAAGAGGTGCCCGCTATATGATAGACTAAAATAACCAAAACAATCAACTACCAAAAGAACTTAATTCTGTTTTTTCTGATCTTGAAATCAATAAGCTTTTACGACAAGAAGGAATTAAAAAATCCTTTGGTTTCAGTTATGCATTTTTATTCCAGCTAGTCTTTTGCTTGATTTTCCAACATAAAAATTGGTTCTCTCTTCTTGATTCAAAGAAAGCGGAAAACTTCTGCCAAGGACGTTATTTATCGATTCTTAAGTCAACCAACGTTCAATTGGCGTCGTATGAAAGAAGACAAGCTTGAGAGAAGCGTCCCGAAAATCATTCCTATTATTAATAGAAGGAAGTAGATATTTCGGCCTCCTTCTTTTCTAAACGGCATTATTCCTAAATGAACTTATATAATTATTGATTTTTGGCAATTTTGTGCTTATAATTTATATGTACTCGAGATTGAGAATCATTTTCATTGTTTTACATACTTGAGAATAAATAGAATATGGGGATAAAAATGAGACTGTGGATGTTAATGATCGCTGCAATCCTTCTCTCGTTTATCTCGCTATTTGTTGGTGCAATTGATATTAAGCCGAGCGACCTTCTAGATTGGGATTCTGATAAAACACAAATTTTCTTAATTAGTCGTGTGCCTCGTTTAATGGCAATTATTCTAGCGGGGGCGGGGATGAGTATTGCAGGATTAATAATGCAAAGTTTAAGCCGTAATAAATTTGTATCGCCAACAACGGCGGGTACGCTAGATGCAGCTAAGCTTGGTATTATTATTTCAATGCTGTTCTTTACAAATGTAACGTATTTTCAGCAAATTATATTCAGTTTTGCATTCGCTTTAGTTGGAACGCTAATTTTCATGCAATTACTTGATCGCATTAAATTTAAAGATGTAATTTTCGTACCGCTAATCGGGATTATGTACGGGAATATTTTATCGGCGATTTCGACGTTTTTAGGTTATGAAGCGGAAATTTTACAAAACGTTCAAGCATTCTTCATGGGTAGTTTTACTTTAATCGTATCTGGACGTTATGAATTATTGTATGTAGCTGTCCCAGCCATCATATTAGCTTACATATATGCTAATAAGTTTACGGTAGCTGGAATGGGTGAAGATTTTGCAAAAAATTTAGGACTAAGTTATAAAATGGTTTTAAATTTAGGTTTAGTTTTAGTAGCTATCATTTCTACTACTGTCGTACTAACTGTTGGGATTATTCCTTTTTTAGGGTTAATTGTGCCAAATATCGTATCGATTTATATGGGGGACAATTTACGTAAATCGATTCCACATACAATCATGCTAGGAATGGTTTTCTTGCTGGCATGTGATATTCTTAGCCGCTTAATTGTATACCCTTATGAAATTCCAGTAAACCTAACAGTCGCAGTATTTGGTAGTGCGATCTTCTTAGTAATGTTATTTAGGAGGAAAGCATATGCGAAAAAATAGTACGAAAATAATTATATTAACGGTAATTGCGATAATTTTCATTTTACTTTTTGCATTTTATAATATTCGAGGCGGTTTTGACTATGCCTTTCCACGTCGTTTAGTACGAATTGGAGCAATGGTCATCACCGGGATAGCGATTTCATACGCAACAATCATGTTCCAAACAATTACGCATAACCGAATTCTAACACCTTCTGTCATGGGGATTGACTCCATGTATGAAGTCGTACAAACCGTTATTTTTTTCGCTCTAGGTTCAGCTTCTATTTTTGTCGTAGATCGGTATTTAAATTTCGGTATCGCAATTATCGCAATGATTCTTTTTGCTTTAATTTTATATCGCTTCTTATTCCGAGCAGATAAATATCCAATTTATCTACTTTTACTAGCAGGGTTGATTATTGGGACATTACTAGGAAGTTTAGTGAATTTCCTCCAAGTAGTAATAGATCCCATTGAATACTTAAGTTTACAAAGCCGATTATTCGCAAGCTTTAATAACGTTAAGTCAGAGTTATTGTATCTTTCGATGGTGATATTAGGGGCAGCTTTCATCTATGGTAAAAGAATGTTGCAAGATTTAGATGTGATGTCTTTAGGTCGTGATGCGGCAATTAATCTAGGTGTAAACTACGATAAAATGGTGCTAAAAGTATTAATTTTATCATCGATTTTGATTGCAACTTCAACTGCACTTATTGGTCCGATTACCTTTTTAGGATTAATCGTATCGAACGTAGCCTATCAATTTATTAATACATATCGGCATTCAGTTTTAATTGTAGCATCCAGTTTAATAAGTATTATTGCATTAGTAGGCGGACAGTTTTTAGTATTACACGTATTCCATTTAAATACGACAATTAGTGTCATTATTAACTTTATTGGTGGTATTTACTTTATTTACTTATTGCTAAAAGAAAGTAGGGCAGCAGGATGATTGAAATCAAAGGTTTAACAAAGCATTTTGGCAAAAAGCCCGTAGTAGAAAATGTAACTGTAACGATTCAACCGAAAGCAATTACTTCTTTTATTGGGCCAAATGGTGCAGGTAAATCGACGTTATTATCTATGGTAAGTCGTTTATTAGATTCTGATACAGGTGAAGTGCTTTTAGATAAAGGTAATGTTAAAAAGATGAAATCTAATGATTTTGCAAAACGAGTGGCCATTTTAAGACAATCTAATCATCTAAATGTTCGTTTAACAGTTCGAGAGCTAGTGTCGTTTGGTCGTTACCCGTATTCGAAGGGACGACTTACTAGTGAAGACGAAAAATTTGTTGATCAAGCATTAGAATATATGAACTTATCTAATATCCAAGATAAATATTTAGATGAGTTATCTGGTGGACAAAAACAGCGTGCGTTTATTTCAATGGTTATTGCACAAGATACAGAATATATTTTATTAGATGAACCGTTAAATAACTTGGATATGAAACATTCTGTTCAAATTATGAAAATTTTACGTAAGTTGGTTGATGAATTAGATAAGACCGTTGTGATTGTATTACATGATATTAACTTTGCATCAGTATATTCAGATCGTATCGTTGCTCTTAAAGATGGACGTGTTGTGAAAGATGGTCTAACAAATGAAATTATAAATACTGCTGCATTGCGGGAAATATATGATATGGATATACCAGTCCAAGAACAGGACGGGTGTCGTATTTGTGTATTCTTTAATTCGCATTAGTAAACTTATGATTTAGAAAAGGGTGATTTGGCATGCTTTTCTAAATCATTTTTTTTGAATAAAGTTGGATAAAATAAATTAAAAATGCGTTGACCTATAATTTTTACATGTTATAATGATAATGATTATCAGTATCAATAATAAAAGGAACGGGAGAGAATGAAAAAAATGAGAAAATGGCAAATTTTAGCTGTAACAACTTTACTATCTTTAGTTTTAGCAGCATGTGGATCAAATGAAGAAGCAAAAACAGATACACCTGAAACTAATACAGAAAAGACAACTGAAGGAACAGAAAAAGCTACTGAAACTTCTGCATTCCCAATGACAGTTGCATCTTTAACTGGTGAAAGAGAAGATAAAGAAGCAGGAACAAAAACGGTGTTTGAAGATGTTACTTTAGAAGAAATGCCAGAACGTATTGTTACTTTAGACTTTGGTTTCTTAGATAATCTTGACGCTTTAGGAGTGGAGGGCGTTGTCGGTCTTCCTAAATCAAATCTACCAGCAGACTTAAAAGAAAAATATTCTTCTGACGAATATGCAGACTTAGGTACTTTAAAAGAAATCGATTTCGAATTAGTAGCATCACTTGATCCAGATGTAATTTTCATTTCTGGTCGTCAAGCTCCTATGTATGATCAATTAAAAGAAGTTACTCCAAACGTAATATTCATTGGATCTGATAACGAAAATTATATTAACGGTATTAAAGAAGGTGCAGAACTCGCAGGACAAATTTTCGGTAAAGAAGAAGAAGCTAAAACTTTAAATGCAGATCTAGATGCAAAAGTTGCAGAACTTCAAGAAAAAGCTGCTGGTTATGAAAATGCATTAGTAGCTATGTACAATGAGAAGAAAATGTCTGGTTTCGATAATGGTCCAGATTCTCGTTTCGCTTATGTATATAATGATTTTGGATTCAAACCAGCAACTGAAGATATTAAGTCTAGTTCACATGGTTCTGATTTCAGTTATGAGTCAATTTTATCAGTTGACCCAGAAGTATTATTAGTTATTGACCGCAACGCTGAAGACAATGACGCGCTTAAAGCAGATGTTGAAAACGACATTATTAAACAAACTCGTGCTTACAAAGAAGGCAAAATTGTTTACCTTTATGGTGGTAACTGGTACTTCGCAAGTGGTGGCGTACCAACTGAAATGGAAAAAATTCAAGAAATCTTAGACGAGTTAAAATAAGATTAACATAAATATTTGACTTCAAAAGAGCAGGCTGTCCATTAAATGGGACAGCCTTTACTATAATTAAGGGGGAAGACAGATGTTTGTTCAAATTCGTAAGTGGACAATTACTGAAGGAAATTCAGAAAAGATATTAGAACGTTTTAAAAAGAAACCCGGCCAAGGCCCATCATTAGTGGAACAAAGAGAAGGTTTTATTAGCCGTGAGCTACTTGTAAAAAATATACGTCGTGGGGAAGAAGAAGTAATTATGATTATCCGCTGGGAGTCTGAAGAGGCTTGGAAAGCTTGGGAAAAGAGTCCGGAGCATATTGCTGGTCACAAAGAGAAGATTAAACAACATGGTGGTAAACCACCAAAACCAGACTATATTATTAATATGGAGCACGGTAACTACACTGTAGTAGAATAAGTACCAGACCTATCAGGCGGTGGACTTGAATCCATTCAGGAAATGGTGAATGAAATTGTTGAAGGTCTTAAATAATTCTAAAAAACAAAAACTAAGAATGTCTTAAAGGGACCGGCCCCGTAGCCTATAAAGGATAAAGCGTTAGTTTAACGCACCTAATCCTTTATAGTAGCTGCGGGGTCTGGTCCTTTGCACGTAAGACAAACTTAGTTTATTTTTTTGTTGTGAACAGGACTTTTTTTGATACAAAGGGAACAGGACGAAGTTTTTAAGCGGAATCCTCAATTTGCCTGTCCATATCAAGCGTAAACAGCACCACCCCCCACAAGAAACCAACTTCTAATCGAGATTACCCTCATCATATACTTGTCGGTTTAGCATAGATTGTGCAGATTTCGACGTTTGCTATAGGAAACAGCCGATTTTAATCAAAGTTCCTAAATAAGTACTTGAGTCTTGTTTAACGTTTGTAATTTAGTGGAAAAAATAATGGGGTTGTGATATAATAAAAGGATTCAAATCAGGAATACTGTTACATTTTTCATTCTGTTAGATGCTGAGTTTATTTACTTTTCATTCGGAACTTTGTAAAGGCAGTGTAAAAGCATCTGGAACCGCAGTGAAATAGGGATGGAATGAGACTGCATTTGTACTTGGGAAATATGGAAATGAAAAAAAGTGATATTTAATGGAAGTTCAAGTGAAAGTCCGTTATAGTAGTATTTGTGGCGTTGGCAATCAGCATTAATTTGTTATTTTTTTCGGATCGTGTTCATATGATAATGAGTATTTAGCACCTTTCATTGTCTATACTGAATTGTTACAATTTCTTTACAATAGAATGTGAATGGGAATAAAAGGATAATCACTCAACTAATCTTGACTTATTGAATGAAAGTGATACTATGTATTCTATGCTCAAAATGTCATTTACTTATCAAGATAAATAATCAGAATCTGCATCATCGGTTAAGGCTCAGATTACTAGATTAATAGAGGTGAAACATGAAAAATTTTCTTAAAAAGGGTCAAAGCATTTTACAAACTAAACTTCTTAGTTTCTTCATAATAGCAGTTACATTATTTTGGATTAAAACATATATTGGCTATCAGGTGGAATTTAATTTAGGGATTGATAACAAACTTCAATCGTTTCTACTACTCATTAACCCGATTAGTTCAGCGATCCTATTCTTTGGAATAGCATTGTTGGCCAAGGGGAAAAAGACATATAAATGGGTGATTCGGTTAAATTTCATTTTATCAGCCGTCTTATTCTCTAATATCGTTTATTACCGTTCTTTTACGGACTTCATTACTTTACCAACACTTACTCAAGCATCAAATTTTGGTGACTTAGGTCCGAGTGTAATGGCATTATTCAACCCGTATGATATTTTGTATTTCTTGGATACAATCATCCTGATCGTATTGTATTATTCTAAAGCAATCAAACCAAGTGAAATTAAAATGAAACGTCGTACGGTTGCAATGGTCTTCCTTGCTGGACTTGCTATTTTCTCAGTAAACCTTGCGTTAGCGGAAAAAGACCGTCCGCAACTACTTACTAGAACATTTGACCGTAACTATATTGTTAAATATTTAGGCATGTACAATTACATGGTATATGACGCAGTACAAAATACGAGAACATATGCACAGCGTGCAACGGCAAACAGCACAGACATTGCTGAGATTGTCAATTTTACAAAAGCGATGTATGCTGAGCCAAACCCAGAATATTTCGGTGCTTCAAAGGGTAAGAATGTGATTTATCTTCATTTGGAATCGATGCAGAATTTCCTTATTGATTACAAGCTTAATGGAGAGGAAGTTACACCATTCTTAAATTCATTAGCGCATAGCACAGACTTTATGTATTTTGATAATTTCTTCCATCAGGTTGGTCAAGGTAAAACATCTGATGCCGAGTTTATGCTTGAAAATTCATTGTACGGTTTACCACAAGGTTCAGCATTCACGACACATGATCAAAATACGTACCAAGCTGCACCAGCTATTTTAGGTCAAGAAGGGTATACGTCTGCTGTTTTTCATGGTAACTATAAGACTTTCTGGAACCGCGATAAAATTTATAAAGCGCTTGGGTTTAATCGCTTTTACGATGCAAGCTATTACGATATGAATGTAGAAGATACAATGAGCTATGGCTTGATGGATAAGCCTTTCTTTCAAGAGTCAATCCCGATGCTTGATAAATTGCCACAGCCATTTTATTCGAAGTTTATAACGGTGTCACACCATTTCCCGTATTCGATAAACCAAGACTTAACAACAATCGCACCTCATACAACGGGTGATAAGTCAGTTGATAATTACTTCCAAACGGCCAGATATGCGGATGAAGCACTTAAAGAGTTCTTTACCTATTTAAAGGAATCCGGCTTATATGATAATTCCGTAATCGTGATGTACGGTGACCATTATGGAATCTCAGAAAACCATATGAGAGCTATGTCTCAAGTACTTGGAACTGAAGTTGGGGAATTCGAAAACGCACAACTACAACGTGTGCCTTTACTGATTCATGCACCAGGTGTCAAGGGTGGAGTCAATCATACGTATGGCGGACAAATTGACTTAATGCCGACACTTATGCATTTACTAGGTGTAGAAACGAAAGAGAATGTTCAATTTGGTACAGATTTATTGTCTAAAGATCATCACGAATTGATTCCATTCCGAAATGGAGATTTTATTACACCATCTGTAACTTCTCTCAAAGGAAAATACTATGATACGAATACAGGGGAATTAATCGAAGAAACGGAAGAGATTGCTGCGGATAAACAACTTGCGCAAAAACTACTTCAGTACTCCGATAAGGTTGTGAATGGAGATTTATTACGCTTCTATACACCTAAGGGATTCACACCAATTAAACCTTCTGACTATAATTATAATAATGAAGAAGATAAAGAAACTCCGGTGGAAAATACAGTGGAAACATCTACTCAAGAAACATCTGGAGAATAAAGGAACAGGCAGGAAGAATAATACTCTTCTTGCCTGTTTTTTTGTGTGAAGGACATGGGTACAAGGCTTCACGACTTACTAATATAGCCACTCTTTTAGTAGGTATACTCATTTTATCGAGAAACCGCCAAAATTACGGCTCCGCACCGCCACCAATGTGATTAGGTGAATGTAGCGTTTTTAATGAGGGATCCTTCCAAAGTAACTGGTGGCCATTTAACGTCATTTTAGGTTTTGTATGCAAATAAATGAAAATTTGGCACTGGCACGTAAATCATAAATCCCGCTCGAAAAGCGTTAGTTCTGGCGCGTAAACCCTCCATTCTGGCACATAATTAGGTAAATCTAGCACGAAAATTTGTTTTCCGGATCGTAATTGGTTAAAAAGTAAGCCGATGCAGGTAACAGGACCAGTATTTCACATGGAAAAAATTGTTGCAGGTGATTTGTTCGGGTTCTTACATATTTCATCTTCTCTGACGAACACTAAATTTGTAATAACGAAAAAGGAGTGATGGATATGAAGAACGCAATCATCGCGGGTGGAATAATAGCAACATTATTTGTTGGAGGATGTACAGCCAACAATACTAATCAGGGTAGTGAGAAAATAGGTGTGAATCGGCCGACAGACGTAAATAATCCGACAGACGTAAATTATGACAGAGCCAGGTTTCCGAATGAAGTCCAAAATGTAAGAAATAATGTCAACTATAACACAAGGAATGTCACAAATAATAACGATATTAGAGAGGGAAACAACCTTTCTGCTGAAGTCGATAAGCTAAAAGAAGTGAAACATTCTACAGTAATGGTGATGGGAAACAGTGCCTATGTTGCAGCTGATTTATCGGACAAAGGAAGCAATGAGCTAGCGAAGAATGTAGAGGAGAAAATTGCCGACAAAGTAAGGGCAGCTGATGGAACGATTGAAAACGTGTACGTGTCTTCAAACCCTGACTTCATTAATCGTATGCAAGGGTATTCGACTGATGTGAGGAATGGTCATCCAATTGCAGGATTTGCCGATGAGTTCACTGAAACGATGAAACGTGTTTTCCCGTCTGCACACTGATGTTTATAAGGCAGCTGGCATCATTCACCTGCTTATGAAGTGATGTAAGCATATTAAATACCTTGACTTATAGGACAAGAAGTTGTCCCATACAAAAAAGGGTCAGACCTCACATCAATAGTGTGAAGTCCGACCCTTTTGGATTTCTTTTCTTACTTTTTTTCAAAATCACAGTCTTTTAAAGGGATTAATTTTGTTTTGTTTTTAACTTTATAGACGAGCCAAACGATTAAGAAAAGAGGTAAACCGATATAAGAAACAAGTACTCCGTTCCAATCGACCCCGCCTCCCGTAAAGGCTTGGTAGTTTTGACCTAGTATAATGAAAATACACAGAAACAGTGCTAATAATGGACCGAGTGGGAACCACTTTGCTCGATATGGAAGATCCTTTATGTCGTGTCCTTGTGCGATATAGGCCCTGCGGAAGCGGTAATGGCTGATGGCAATCCCGAGCCAAGTAACAAAACCAGCCATCCCTGACGCGTTTAACAACCAAATATAAACGGCACCATCGCCGAAGAAAGTCGTTAAGAAAGCTAGTGATCCAACTAAAGTGGTGGCGATTAAAGCATTGACCGGCACACCTCTTTTATCCAATTTCCCTAAGAATTTGGGTGCTTTACCATCGCGTGCTAAATCCCAAAGCATACGAGTAGAAGCATACATGCCTGAGTTACCTGCAGACAAGACGGATGTTAAAATGATGGCGTTCATGACGGATGCAGCGAAGGCAAATCCTGCGCGTTCAAAAACGAGTGTGAATGGACTTACAGAAATCGCATCACTTAATAATCGTTCATCTGTGTATGGAAGAATCATCCCAATGACAAAAATAGATAAAATGTAAAAAAGAAGGATTCGCCAAAATACAGTGCTAATTGCTTTTGGAATATTTTTTTCCGGCTCTTCGCTTTCTCCAGCAGCTACGCCGAGTAATTCCGTCCCTTGAAAGGAGAAACCCGCTGCCATGAAGATTCCTAGAATGGCAAAGAATCCGCCATTAAAAGGTGCATCCTCGATTGTGAAGTTTGTAAAGCCGATTGATTCTCCGCCCATTATGCCAAAAATCATTAAAAATCCAGTAATAATAAAGATGATGACTGTTACAACTTTAATCAGTGCAAACCAAAACTCCGCTTCTCCAAAGCCTTTAACAGACAAATAGTTGAAGCCGAACATAATCACAAGTGCCAGTGCGCTCCACATAACTGAAGGACTTTCTGGAAACCAAAATTTCATAATAAGTACAACTGCAGCAAGCTCCGCGGCAATCGTAATTGCCCAGTTATACCAATAGTTCCAGCCAATAGCAAAACCAAATGCTGGATCAACAAAATTCGTGGCGTACACTCTGAATGAACCAGCTACTGGCATGTAGGCTGCCATCTCGGCAAGACTTGTCATTAAGAAATAAACCATGATTCCAACAGCCGCATAGGCGAGCAGCGCTCCACCTGGACCAGCAGTAGAAATAGCGCCGCCACTTGCTAAAAATATCCCAGTTCCGATTGATCCTCCAAGAGAAATCATCATAAGATGGCGTGCTTTAAGAGTTCTCTTTAATTGAGTAGGGTTAGATGCTTTGGATGAATTCGCCAATGATATTATACACTCCTTTTCTGTGGAAAAGGGGCGGGGCTTCGCAAAAATCAGCTCCGCACCGCCACCTTCATAAGGTGATACAATTTGAGTACCTGAACCTTTTTCATCGTTTTAGTTGGGATCAGATGCTCAAATGGAAGGTTACATCGTATTTTAGACAAATAAAAAAACAGCAGTCGAAAAAGATCGACGGCTGTTTGATAAGTCCGTTAAATCCTTCCGAAGATAGCCCTCCACGTTACTAAACGTGACAGTGATGTTCCTGTTCGGAAACATCGCCAGCCTGGATAGTCAATGATTTATCCAAACTTCGGCAATTTATCCTTTCAAACGGAGTCATCAATTTCATTGAATCTCGTCCGCTTTACTATTATAAGTTGCAGCCTCTATCCCATCGGTGAATGGGAATATTTAATTAAATATGATTGTAGTATAGTATATTTCAGATGGACAAGCAATGCTTAATTTTGAAAGGGAAGTAATAATTAGACAAGAATAGATGAAAAGACCCAATATATTGGAGCAAACAAAGAGAAAACTTGGACCATTATGTTTACAGGTTTTTTAGTTTAACTTCCATTTCGAATTCGCACTTGTAACGACGATTTTTTTTGTAAAGAACAAGGCATTTGATTCTGGATTGGCTTGCGCGATAGGAATCCCGGTCGTTTTCTTTTACTATTTATTAATGGGCCATTACACAGCAGTGATGCTAGATGCTTCGATAGCAGGATGAATGGTCAGTGTTGTGGGTGTGATCTTTGGATTGGCTTTTCTATTTTCGCCAAGTCAGGGACTTGTAACCATCTACATGAGGAGAAGGCGACTTAGCGCAGAAAGATGATAAGTTGGGACTTCGTGGGGGAATATCCAATATACGATATAGTTGTGATTTTGTCTGTTTACAGTATAATGGATAGATGTACGAAAGGGATTATTTTCTCAAAAAGATGCTATGGATCATAGTTCCCTTAATCCTTCTTAGGGGAGAGTTATATGGAATCAAAAAATAAAGTTTCATCCAGAATTGATTATACCTTAGCTTTTATACTATTTCTTCTGTTTATTACGAGCTGTATTGCGATATACAGCGCGCAGACATCTGGGCAGTATGTAAATAACTTTTTAATACAACAAGTGTTTTGGTACGCGGTTGGTGTAGGCATTGTTGCAACCATCATTACCTTTGATTCAGATCAATTAAAGAAAATAACTTGGTATGCTTATGGTTTTGGGCTTCTTTTACTTGTCTTGCTAGTGATCGCTCCAGATTCGTTAGTTCCAGAGAGAAATGGAGCCAAGAGTTGGTTTATCATTCCGAAATTAGGTTCGATTCAGCCTTCTGAATTCATGAAGACGTTTTTGATTGTAGCACTTGCCAATGTGGCGACCACTCATCATGAAAAAAATCTAATAAAGACGCTTAAAACGGATTTCTGGCTGTTGTTGAAATTAGGTCTTGTAACGATGCCGCCGATTATGTTAGTTATGCTACAACCTGACTTAGGAACATCTCTTGTTTTAATTGCGATTTTAGTTGGCGTCATTTTTGTTTCAGGTGTTTCATGGAAGATACTAACCCCCATTTTTGCAGGCGGGGCAGCCGTTGCAGGAACGATATTTTATTTCGTTCTTTGGCAACCTGATGTTTTAGTAAAATACCTAGGAGTTAAGCAATATCAATTTGGACGGATTTATTCTTGGTTAGATCCTTATAATTACGCCAGTTCAACAGGGTATCAATTAACGAAGTCGCTGCTTGCGATCGGATCAGGCCAAACGACAGGGAAAGCATTAGAAGGTGGAATCGGTGCTAGAGAAGTGTATTTACCGGAAAGTCATTCTGATTTCATCTTTAGTGTGATTGGCGAAGAATTTGGTTTTCTTGGGTCCAGTATTGTCGTTAGTTTGTTTTTCTTGCTGATCTATCACATTACGAAATCCGGAATGGATACGAAGAATAACTTCTATACGTATATTTGTGTGGGGGTAATTAGTATGATTACATTCCATGTATTTCAAAATATTGGCATGACGATTGGCGTTTTGCCGATTACAGGTATTCCGCTTCCTTTCATTAGCTATGGTGGAAGCTCGTTAATGGGGAATATGTTGGCGATGGGTTTAATTTTTAGTATTCGATATCATTATAAGAAATACATGTTTTCTACCGATAAATAAGAGGAACGCAAGCGTTAGGCACCAACGAGGACTCGAAAAAACATAAAGTGAAACTTCCATCAGTGGGGGATTACAGCCTGTTAAACCAGGATAAAGTCACTTGCAAAGGAGTATTGATATGAACGATCAATTTACTGAGCAATTTGATGGTTTGATTGAGAAATATACGGAACTTCTTACTGGAGAAAGTGATCTTGAACTTCAGGAAAAAGTCCGGTACTGGGCACTTTATTCGTATATTGCTAAATCGATGCCTGCCCTTGCTAAGCATTGGAATTCAACTTATCCAGAGGCAAAGCAAGAAATGGTTAAGCTGATTCAGGAAATAAAAAAACTGAACGACGACTATCGAGAACAAAAGGAGAAGGCTTAGCCTTCTCCTTTTGTTCTGTATAAATGTTATCCTGCATTAACAGGAAGTAAGACCCCTATTAATTGAAGTTTCACTTTATTGTATTCCAGCATCATAAGGGAATTGGTTCTTATAGCCACTGAATTGTTGGTAGGCTTGACCGACTTTTTGAGGGTCTTCTGTTTCAAGAGTATACCAGCCTTTTTCGAACATTAAGTAATAGAGCTCTCTTTGCGCTGTCTCGACTTCAGTATAGATGGATTGAATATCCTGATACAGAGTCTGATTGCTCAATTCATTCAATGCCACTCCATAAGAACTTTTTAAATACTTTTCTGTACTTAGCATATCATTAACGAAATCACGTTCATTCATTTGCGGTGTCTTTGGAATGGGAGCTTCAGGGTTTTGTACTTTATTTTGATTGGCCAATTTGCATATCTCCTTTCATCATGATTATTGGAGCTGTTGACTTTGTTTGGCTGGATCAAGATGTGTAAGGATGGTATTATAATGGCGCTGATGCATTAGGCCATATTTATTCAAGGCTTGCACGACTTGTTGATCTTGGCATTGAGCGGCGAAGAAATGAGCTTTCTTCATAGCAAGTAAATTCCAGGACAGCATATCTTTTAAATAAAGGCTATCTTTCGTTGAAACCATTTTGGGTGGCTGTTTCATAGTTCCAACAGGTACATTACTTTGTGGTTGGTTTCCTTGGATATTTTGTTGCATCATATCCACCTCCTTAAAATGATGTTTTTTCTAAAGAATACCGTTGTTACGAGCGTTACATACCATGGAGAATAACGAATTTACCCCGGTTTCACAGGCTTTAATCCCAAAACTCCATTTTGCAAAAGAATCAAGAAAAAATAGGAAGGAAATAAACAGCCTGTAAAACGTAACTGCCCTCGGTGGAGGATGAAACGGATGGACGTTTCACTTTATTTTTTAAATTGATTGTTTGTACTGTTCACTTTGTTTTGTCCATGTCCTTCAACGCCAGGACCTGCGTTTCCTTTCACGCTCGCCGCACTTACTGCTGCCTTTGATGGATTATCTTTACGCTTGACCATTTGCGAATCACCTCCTACCTCGTTATTCTTTGTGGTTAGAGAAATAATATGTCACCATTTGTTGAATGAAAAAATGACGTTTTTAGCCATTAAAGATTGCGCAATTTTCTGAAATATTCTATATTTAAAGTAGGAGAGAGGTCGCTTATTTTAACGAAAAAATGAATGAGTATTCATTCAAGACATTTGAATAAGGGGGATTGAATTTGGTGCGACAAATCAGAAGGGCTGCTGTTCTAGGGTCAGGGGTTATGGGCTCAGGGATTGCCGCACACCTTGCTAACGTAGGAATTCCAACTTATCTTTTAGATATCGTTCCCAGGGAGCTTACAGAGGATGAAAAGAAACAAGGAATGTCACTTAAAGATAAAGCGGTGAGAAATCGAATCAGCCAAACGTCTATTCAAAAGCTATTAAAACAAAAGCCCGCACCGCTTACTTCAAAAAGCAAACTTGCATTGATCGAAGCAGGTAACTTTGAAGATGACTTAGAAAAGCTTGCTGAAGTGGATTGGGTGATTGAAGTTGTTGTTGAAAACCTGCAAGTGAAAAAAGACATTTTCGTAAAAGTGGATCAATATAGAAAGCAAGGTAGTATCATTAGCTCCAATACATCAGGCATTTCGATCGAAGCTATGGCGGATGGGCGTTCGTCAGACTTTCAAAAGCACTTTCTAGGCACTCACTTCTTTAACCCACCACGTTATTTAAAGCTACTTGAAATTATTCCAACAAAATTGACTGATCCAAAGGTACTCTTATTTATGAAACAGTTTGGTGAAGATGTCCTTGGAAAAGGGGTTGTTGAAGCGAAAGATACACCCAATTTCATTGCTAATAGAATTGGAACATATGGTTTACTCGTAACTGTACAAGAAATGTTAAAAGGCGGTTACAGTATCGGTGAAGTAGACTCCATCACAGGACCAATGATTGGCAGACCAAAAAGTGCAACGTTTCGCACACTTGATGTTGTGGGGTTAGACACATTTGCTCATGTAGCAAAAAATGTTTATGACCAGGTGGATGGTAAAGAGAAGGAAGTCTTTCGGATACCTGATTTTGTAACAAAAATGGTTGATAGAGGGTGGCTGGGAAGCAAAAGTGGCCAGGGATTTTTCATGAAAAAAGGAAAAGAAATTCTTGAACTTAATCCGCAAACCCTGGAATACGGACCGAGAAAGAAACTAAAAACAGCCTCTACTGAAATGAGCAAACAGGCAAAAGGTTATTCAAATCAAATGAAGGCGCTCATTTATTCGGATGATCGTGCCGGACAGCTCTTGTGGAAAATATTAACCCCAGTACTTACTTACTCTGCTACACAACTTGGTGAAATTGCAGACGATATCAAAGCAATCGATCAAGCGATGAAGTGGGGATTCGGCTGGTCAAAAGGTCCGTTTGAAACATGGGATGCGATTGGACTAGAGAAGTCCGTTACGAAATTAGAGCAAGAAGACGTTCCTGTACCAGAATGGGTAAAAGAAATGCTCAGAAACGGATTCACTCACTTTTACAAAGAAAATGAACAAGGTGAAACGCTGTACTTCCATCATGGCGAATACAAGCAACTCATCGAAAATCCTAAAGCAATCAATTTGAAAAAAGTGAAAAAGCAAAAAGGGGTTATCAAAAAGAACGCTGGCGCCAGCTTAATCGATATCGGTGATGGTGTGGCATTGCTAGAATTCACCTCACAAAACAATGCAATAGGACTTGATATCATTCAAATGATTAACTTTGCAATTGAGGAAGTAGCCACAAATTACAAAGGTCTTGTCATTGGAAACCAGGGGAAGAACTTCTGTGTCGGAGCAAATATCGCATTAATGCTAATGGAAGCCCAAGATGACAATATTTTTGAACTAGATATGGTCATCACTCAGTTCCAAAAAGCCATGTTGAAGATTAAATATAGCCCGAAACCAGTTGTTGCTGCACCGTTTAATATGACATTAGGTGGAGGGGCTGAAGTGTGTCTTCCGGCGGCTCGTATTCAGGCATCTTCGGAAACATACATGGGTCTTGTTGAAGTGGGAGTTGGTTTAATTCCAGGCGGCGGTGGAGCGAAGGAACTGTATTATAAGACGGTAAAGAGTTTACCAAAAGGTGTGGAAGTTGATTTACAGAAAGTCGTAAATAAAGTATTTGAAATGGTGGCGACGGCAAAGGTTTCCTCTTCAGGAGAAGAAGCACATGAAAATAATTTCTTGAATGTCACAGATGGAATTAGTGTGAATCCAGATCACTTAATTTATGATGCGAAGCAAGTTGTTCTTGCATTACATGAACAAGGCTATATGGCACCAATAAAGGAAAAAATTCCAGTGGTCGGCGAATCGGGATATGCAACCCTTCTGCTAGGAGCTGAGTCGATGCGTCTAACAGGATATATCTCTGAGCATGACATGGTCATTGCGAAAAAGCTTGCCTTTGTTCTTGCAGGTGGGATGGTGCCATTTGGTACAGAAGTGGATGAACAATACTTATTAAACTTAGAAAAAGAAGCATTCCTAAGCTTAATTTCTATACCGAAATCTCAACAGAGAATGCAACATATGCTTCTTAAAGGAAAGCCGCTACGCAACTAATCTTGATAATCGTTCATTTAGCGTTGCGGAATAATGGCTTACATGTATCCCGTATTCACGGAAAGTCAAAACCCCACTGATTGAAGTTTCATTTTACGTAAGGAGGGTCCTCATGAGAGAAGCGGTAATAGTAGCTGGAGCAAGAACGCCAGTTGGGAAAGCGAAAAAAGGCTCTCTTGCAAAAGCACGCCCGGATGACTTAGGTGCTCTTGTTGTAAAAGAGACATTGAAACGTGCTGGCAATTACGAAGGGAACATTGATGATTTAATCATTGGTTGTGCCATGCCAGAAGCTGAACAAGGCTTAAACATGGCGAGAAACATCGGTGCACTGGCCGGCTTGCCCCATTCTGTACCGGCCATTACGATCAATCGCTATTGTTCAAGTGGTTTGAACAGTATTGCTTATGGTGCAGAAAGAATCATGCTCGGGTTTAGCGATACAGTCATTGCCGGTGGAGCAGAATCAATGAGTATGGTGCCGATGATGGGACATGTAACTCGTCCGAATGCGAAGCTCGCCGAAACGGCTCCTGAGTATTATATGGGAATGGGGCATACAGCTGAAGAAGTAGCGAAGAAATTCGGCATCTCTCGTGAAGACCAAGATGCTTTTGCAGTTCGTAGCCATCAAAAAGCTGCAAAAGCAATTGCGGACGGAAAATTTGCTGATGAGATTGTTCCTGTTGACGTGACGATTCATTCTGTTGGTGCAGATTTAAAGCCAGAGTCAAGAAGCTATCAATTTATGACAGACGAAGGTGTACGTGAAGGGACCACGATAGATATTCTAAGCAAATTACGACCAGCCTTTTCAGTAACGGGATCCGTAACAGCGGGTAATGCATCACAAACAAGTGATGGAGCGGCGGCTGTTATGGTCATGGATCGAGAGAAAGCAACTTCATATGGCTTGGTTCCATTAGGGAAATTCCGTTCATTTGCAGTAGCTGGCGTTCCTCCTGAAATCATGGGGATTGGTCCGGTAGCGGCGATACCTAAAGCATTAAAACTAGCGGGGCTTGCGCTCTCAGATATTGGTTTATTTGAATTGAATGAAGCGTTTGCTTCTCAATCGATCCAAATCATCCGTGAGCTTGGTCTAAATGAAGAAATTGTGAACGTAAATGGCGGTGCAATTGCCCTGGGCCATCCACTTGGTTGTACCGGTGCAAAATTAACACTAAGCCTGCTTCATGAAATGAAACGAAAGAATCAGCAATTTGGAGTAGTAACAATGTGTATCGGTGGCGGAATGGGAGCCGCTGGAGTATTTGAATTGATCGGATAATAACTTGTGTGCAGTAGAAAAAAGGGGTCTGACCCCGAAGTCACCTTCCGGAGATAAGGCAATTTAAGTGGAATTTCCAGATTGATTAATTGAGGGGTCTGACCCAATGATCAAATTAGGAGGCACGAGAAGATGGCTAACGAAACTGAAAAGTTAATCAAAGGCGGCGGTTTTTTAGTAGAAGACATTACGTATGATCAGATGTTCACCCCAGAGGATTACACAGACGAGCAAAAAATGATTGCAAAAACAACGGAGGATTTCGTCATTCATAAGGTAGTACCAGAAGTTGAATATTTAGAGAAGCACGAATTCGATCGTTCAGTAAAATTGTTGAAACAAGCCGGTGACCTTGGACTACTAGGAGCGGATGTTCCAGAAGAATACGGTGGACTTGGTCTTGATAAAGTCAGCTCAGCATTAATTGCTGAAAAAATGTCTCGTGCAGGTGGTTTCGGAATTACACACGGTGCGCATGTCGGAATTGGATCTCTGCCAATCGTTCTTTTCGGGAACGAAGATCAAAAACAAAAATATCTGCCATTGCTTGCAACGGGTGAAAAAATTGCCGCTTACGCTTTGACTGAGCCGAGTTCAGGCTCAGATGCTTTAGGAGCAAAAACTGTAGCAAAACTGAATGAAAAAGGAACTCACTACGTATTAAACGGTGAAAAACAATGGATCACCAATTCAGCTTTTGCGGATGTATTTATTGTATATGCAAAAATCGATGGGGAAAAATTCTCAGCATTTATCATTGAGCGTGAATTCACTGGTGTATCTGTCGGTGCTGAAGAGAAGAAAATGGGTATCAAGAGTTCGTCTACACGTACGTTGATCCTAGAAGACGCCGAAGTGCCAGTTGAGAATCTTCTTGGTGAAGCTGGTCGTGGACACGTTATTGCTTTCAATATTTTAAATGTCGGACGTTATAAATTAGGTGTAGGTGTAGTCGGTGGAGCTAAGCGTGCCTTCGAATTGGCCGCTAGCTATACGAACCAACGGCAACAATTTAAAACAGTCATATCTTCTTTTAACTTAACAAAGGAGAAATTGGCGACAATGGCTTCGAGAATTTATGCAGCAGAAAGTTCTGTTTACCGTACAGTTGGTCTTTTTGAACAAAGAATGAGTCAGCTGTCTGATGAAGAGGTAAAAGACGGCAAGGCCGTTGCAGCATCCATTGCCGAATACGCGATTGAATGTTCATTAAATAAATTCTTTGCGACTGAAGTTTTGGATTATGTTGTGGACGAAGGCGTTCAGCTACATGGCGGCTATGGTTTCATGCAAGAATACGAAATTGAACGTGCATACCGTGATTCCAGGATTAATCGTATCTTTGAAGGAACGAATGAAATCAATCGTTTATTGGTACCGGGAACATTCTTGAAAAAAGCGTTAAAAGGCGAGCTGCCTATCCTTCAAAAAGCTCAAACTCTAAAAGAAGAGTTATTGATGATGATGCCTGAGGAACCAGGTGATGAACCATTGGCACAAGAAAAAATGCTAGTAAGAAATGCGAAGAAAATCGCGTTGCTTGCTGCAGGGCTCGCTGCACAAAAATTCGGACCTAAGCTTGAAGAAGAGCAAGAAATTCTAGTGAACATTGCTGATATTGCATCTCTTACTTATGCCGCTGAATCAGTGCTTTTACGTACAGAAAAAGCAATCTCTACAACTGGAATAGAAAAGAACCAGCAAAAAGTTCTTTACACAGAAATCTTCGTTCAAGAAGCGTTCAATGAAATCGAGCAGCATGCAAAAGAAACATTAATTGCTGTAGAAGTCGGTGACCCATTGCGTATCATGCTTTCTTCCCTTCGCAAATTAACTAGACACACGCCAATCAATGTTATTGCCAAAAAACGTGAAGCCTCTGTTAAAGTAATTGCAGCAGGAAAATTTGTGTTATAAAGTGAAACTTCAATGAGTGGGGGGGCTCATCCCCCACTCATTGTTAGTCCCATTCTAGAGTCGCTAATATCTCCGCGCAGCGTAGATAAAGCGACTCTACGAACCCGATTTAATGAATCACAGACAAAGTACGCCGCGTCCTGCGGCAACGTCTGTGTGACCCACATCCTGTGGGCCTCAACTAAACCTTTGAAAACCACAAAGGTAAGTTTCGCTGTATCTCACCAATCGGGCTTTTGCGGGCAGCTATCCCCCACCTAGGCTTCCTCTGAGCCTTAAGGTGGGGGTTTTACTGCCCGTTAATGCAGGATAAATTTAGAAATGAGAAAGGACTCCCGATTCGGACCTAGAGTTTAAGCACCTCCAGTGTTCAGTATTTCTGGGAGTCTTTTTCTATTTTCGTTGCTGAATCTTTTGTGTTGCTATTGAAAAAAGGGTATTCTATCAATAGGTGGTGAGAAAATGTCCTTAACATTTTATTGGTATCCAAAATGCGGAACTTGCCGCAATGCTAAGAAGTGGCTTGATGCACATGAACTTACATACAAAGACATCCACATCGCGGAAAATCCGCCTTCAAGTTCTGAAGTGAAAGAGTTGTTCCATAACAGTGGTCTCGATTTAAAGAAATTCTTCAACACAAGTGGTCAAAAGTATCGTGAATTGGGTTTAAAGGATCGTTTGAAAGAGGCATCTGAACAAGAAATGCTGAAAATTCTGGCTTCTGATGGGATGTTAATAAAACGTCCGATTGTTACAGATGGCAGGAAAGTAACAGTAGGTTTTAAAGAAGAAGAATTTGAGAAGAACTGGATCTGAAGTTTGTACTTCCAAATTGAAAAATCTACTTATATACTATAAGAGAGTTACTACTACATACTTGGAGGGATTTATTAATGACAACACCAAAAGAATTACGTTATTCAGAAGAACATGAATGGGTAAAAACAGAGGGCGAAACGGTTCGTATCGGAATTACACACTTTGCGCAATCGGAGCTTGGTGATATTGTGTTTGTTGAGCTTCCAGAAGTAGGCGACGAAATTAAAGCGGACGAGCCATTCGGTAGCGTTGAATCTGTAAAAACAGTTTCTGAATTATATGCACCGATCAGTGGTAAAGTCGTTGCAGTGAACGAGGATCTAAATGATAGCCCTGAGTTTGTAAACGAGTCTCCTTATGAGAAGGCTTGGATGGTTGTAGTCGAGCCGTCTGACCGCACTGAAATTGAGAAACTAATGACAGCAGAGGCATACGAAGAAATGACTAACGAAGGATAAGATGTTAAATGAGGAAGGCTGTAGCAACGGTCTTCCTTGTTTATTATTCGGGCAACAGGTAGGCTCTAGTATTTTGAGAGAACTCAAGATGGGTGATGATGTTGTTCATGCAGTCTGAGGTTGAAAAAATTCTTATTGTCGAAGGAACTTCTGATAAGCGTCAAGTAAAAAAGATTTTGAACGAAGATGTAGAGATTATCTGTACAAACGGAACAATCTCTTTAGTAAGATTGGATGAACTTGTGGAAGAATTGGAAGACAAGGATGTATATATTCTCGTTGATGCAGATAAATCTGGAGAAAAGCTTCGGAAACAGCTGATGCGTGAAATGCCAAACGCTTCCCATATTTATATAGACAAAATGTATCGTCAAGTAGCGGATGCTCCGCTAAAACATCTTTCAACTATGCTACTTGCAGCCAAAATAGACGTGAAAGTGAAATATTTAGAATAGAGGATGAGTGTTACTGTGCAAGAATGGAATGAAACAGAATTAAATGACGCGATTCCACGGGATAAGACGGTTTGTTTATATTTGTATACCCCGATGTGTGGAACTTGTCAGGTCGCTTCAAAAATGCTTACTGTTGCGTTAGAGCTTTATCCTGAATTAAAAAGCGGTAAGATGAATATGAACTATAGCCCAGCTATTTCGACGCAATATAAAGTAGAAAGTGTTCCTTGCTTGCTGCTTTTTAAAGAAGGACAATTGATTGAAAAAGTTTATGCCTTTCAATCAGTACCGTATCTTTATGCTCTCTTAAAGGAGCTAGAATCATGAAGAATGATTTTCTATACTATGGATTAATGCCCGAATGATGGAGAAGCTTGCTATCCATTATTCGGGTATTTGCTATTCATTTGATGAGAACCGTTTACATATTCATTGCGGATCCTATTAAGGGAATACTCTTTAAGCTTCTATTTCTCGGGAAATAGTGACAAGAAATGTTTTTTGATGAAAGGTTTGTCGAAGGAAAGAGAGTAACGTCTGATCGTGGGGTGAAAAAAGCTGTGAAATAAAAGAAAGATGAGGTTGACTGGCATTATTGCTCATGATATATTTATCACAAGAACAATTTACCGAAAATTAAATTAATTTCTTATCAAGAGTGGTGGAGGAACTGGTCCTATGAAGCCCGGCAACCGGTATGTAATTCATACACGGTGCTAATTCCAGCAGAGTATTAGCTCTGGAAGATAAGGAGAGTTTATAATAAACCTCTTCTTAAAGAAGTGGTTTTTTTGATTCTCATATACCTATCATTGCGGAGCGAATAGGATCGTAAAAATGAAGTATAGGGAGTGGATTTACATGGGAGAAGAAAAAAACAATTATCGCTTTGAGACATTGAGTGTTCATGGAGGCTTAGAGGCAGATCCGGTAACTGGAGCAAGATCATTGCCGATTTACCAAAGTAATGCTTTTGCGTTCAAAAGTACGGAGCATGCTGCTAATTTGTTCGGGTTAAAAGAACCTGGGTACATTTATTCAAGAATTCATAACCCGACAGTTACAACATTTGAGGAAAGAGTGGCCTTATTGGAAGGTGGAATTGGCGCTTTAGCGGTATCGAGCGGAATGGCTGCAATCACTTTAGCCATTTTAAATATTGCTGGTGCGGGGGATGAAATTGTAGCAGCTTCAACTTTATATGGGGGTACATATAATTTATTTGCCAATACACTTCCGAAATATGGGATAAAGGTCCGATTTGTTTCATCTGATGATCCTGAAAATTTCAGAGATGCGATTACTTCACGAACAAGAGCAGTCTTTGCAGAAATAATCGGCAATCCAAGTTTGCGTGTGTTTGATATTGAAGCGGTGGCTGACATTGCACATGAAGCAGGCGTTCCGCTCATTATCGATAACACGTTTGCTACGCCATATCTTTGCAGACCGATTGATTTTGGCGCTGATATTGTCGTTCATTCCGCAACAAAATGGCTGCTTGGAAATGGAACAACGTTGGGCGGGATCATTGTAGACGCAGGGAAATTCGATTATAACTCACCTAACTTCCCAGGCTTTACTGAACCAGATCCAAGCTATGACGGAATCGTTTATGCAGAAGCAGTTGGCCCAGCCGCCTTTATTACCAAAGCACGTGTGCAGCTACTCCGAGATCTTGGACCAGCATTAAGTCCGCAGAGTGCTTTCCAATTCGCAATTGGGCTGGAAACATTGCATGTGAGGATGAAGGAACATATTTTGAATACAAAGATTATCATCGACTATCTGCAAAATCATCCAGCTGTCTCATGGGTCTACTATCCTGGTAATGAAGATCATCCTGATAAGAGCTTGGCTGACAAATATTTGCCAAAAGGAGCAGGTTCCATTGTTACGTTTGGCATTAAAGGTGGCAGAGAAGCAGGTGCGAATCTCATTAACTCGATTCGCTTATGGTCCCATGTAGCCAATGTTGGAGATGCGAAGAGTTTAATCATCCATCCTGCGAGCACGACGCATCAGCAACTTTCAGTCAAAGAACTTGAAAAATCAGGTGTAGCCGAGGATTTGGTACGTTTATCGGTCGGAATTGAGAATGCCCAAGACTTAATCGATGATCTTGAACAAGCGATTGAAAAAGCTACAGGCATTCATTCACTTGCGGTAAAATAATTTTTCCCACACTTAAGCAGTAAGACCCCCATCTCGAGATTCTGAGCATGCTAAAAGAGGATAGGTGGGGGATCAACTGCCCGTAAAGGTCCGATTGGTGAGATAGAGTGAAACTTACCGATGCATGAGCAGAGGTAAAGTTTGGGCCCACAGGATGCGGCGTATTTAGTCTGAGTTCGTTGAGCCTTAGTTCGTACTGTCGATTGATTGAAGCTTGCTTGCGATCTTAACGACAGTAGAACGGGACTAACAATCAGTAGGGGATGAAGAAAACCGCCACTGATTGAAGTTTCACTTTATCTAAATCGATTGTTGCCAAGTTTTTTAACGATTTTTCAATAAATAGAAATATAATACATTGACACTCTATCTTTTTGCATGGTATTATTCCAACGAAAACGAAATGAACTTTAATTGATGATTTGTCAATTTCTTATACTTGTTTGCTCTTATCAAGAGAGGCGGAGGGATGTGCCCGATGAAGCCCGGCAACCGGCAAAGCTAATGCTTTGAAAAGGTGCCAATTCACGCAAAGCTGATTGCTTTGGGAGATGAGAGAAAGGTCTTTTTCACAATGCCTTTCTGCTCATGCGGAAAGGCATTTTTAATTTCCAATTATGTAAATAAACAATGCATGAATGGAGCAGTTCGTGAAATCTTATTTAGTAGAAGGTTTTTACAAACAACATGAGTAGGTTCATAGGGTTTATTGCAAAAAGAGGTGAGTTCAATGATAACATTGTCGAAAGTTAGTAAGGTATTCAGTACTAAATCCATGCAATCAAAGCCAATCAAAGCTGTTGATGAAGTGAATTTAACGATTAATAAAGGTGAAATATTTGGAATTATTGGGTATAGTGGTGCTGGAAAAAGCACCCTCATTCGAATGCTGAATGGTCTGGAAACCCCATCCACGGGTTCGGTCGTAGTAGCAGGAAATGCGATTTCTAGCATTAAAGGTCGTAACTTGCGAAAGGCACGTCAAGAGATCAGCATGATTTTTCAACATTTCAACTTATTGTGGTCTCGTACTGTACACGATAATATCGCGTTTCCACTTGAAATTTCAGGTGTAAAGAAAAATGAACGCCAAAAACGAGTCAATGAATTAATTAAGCTAGTCGGCTTAGAGGGCAGAGAACATGCTTACCCTTCACAATTGAGCGGCGGGCAGAAGCAAAGGGTTGGGATAGCACGTGCTTTAGCGAATAACCCGAAAGTACTCCTTTGTGATGAGGCGACATCTGCACTTGATCCGCAAACAACTGACTCGATTCTAGAACTTTTGGTCGATATTAATAAACGATTAGGGTTGACGATTGTACTTATTACTCATGAAATGCATGTCATCCAAAAAATCTGTCATCGGGTAGCCGTCATGGAAGGTGGCAGAATTGTTGAGCAAGGACCGGTTCTTGACGTATTTAGGAACCCTGCTGAACAAATAACAAAGCGGTTTGTTCAACAAGTAACGGAGCCTGAGGAAACGAAGGACACTGTGGAACATTTACTAGAGCACTATCCACAAGGCAAGGTTGTACAATTAACTTTTGTCGGCGAAAATACGGAAAGTCCACTAATTACAAAGCTTATTCGTAATTTTCAATTGGATGTTAATATCGTACAAGGGAAAATTTCGCAAACTCAACATGGATCGTATGGCACATTGTTTATTCATATGGATGGTAGTGATGAAGAAATCACCCACGCGATTGAATTCATCAAAGAACAGCAGGTTGGCGTGGAGGTGATTTCGAATGCTTAATGAATGGTTACCGAATGTTATCTGGGAAAATATCTGGCTAGCTACGAAAGAAACACTATATATGACAGGTATAGCTCTACTTGCGACTTTTATATTAGGTATCTTACTAGGATTATTGTTATTTTTGACGTCTAAAGGACAGATATGGGAAAACAAATTTATTAACGTGATTATTTCTGCGGTGGTCAATATCTTCCGCTCAATCCCATTTATTATTCTGATAATCTTATTAATTCCGTTTACGATTATTGTGGTAGGTTCTATGCTAGGTGCAAAGGCGGCTCTCCCAGCATTAATTATCGGAGCTGCGCCTTTTTATGCGAGGATGGTCGAGATTGGCCTTAGAGAAGTGGATAAGGGTGTAATTGAAGCCGCAAGATCCATGGGGGCTAAAACGAGTACTATTATTTTTAAAGTACTACTACCAGAATCCATGCCTGCACTTGTGTCAGGTATTACGGTTACTGCGATTGCATTGATCGGTTATACAGCGATGGCGGGGGCAATTGGTGCAGGTGGACTAGGAGATCTTGCTTATAAAGAAGGATTCCAAAGAAGCAAAAATGATGTAACGATGTTAGCGACGATTCTTATTTTACTTATTGTGTTCGTCATCCAATTTATTGGAGATTATATAACTTCAAAATTAGACAAAAGATAAGATGGAGGGTAAGAGAATGAAAAAGAAAAAATGGTTTTCAACATTAGCAATTACTTCCGCGTTACTATTAGGTCTTACTGCATGTGGCTCTGCCAATAATGATAAAGAAAGCGGAAATGGTTCCACAGATTCAGCTGACAAATCAACTTCACTTGTAGTCGGTGCTTCAAATATTCCACACGCAGAGATTCTTGAACAAGCAAAACCAATTCTAAAAGAAAAAGGAATCGATCTTGAAATTAAAGTTTTCTCAGATTTTATTTTGCCAAATAAAGCCTTGGCTGGAAAAGAAATTGATGCCAATTACTTTCAACATATCCCGTACCTAGAAGAAGAGATTGCAGATAAAGGCTATGATTTCGTTAATGCTGCCGGCGTTCATATTGAGCCAATCGGAATTTACTCCAAAAAGTACAAAAGCTTAGACGAAATTCCTGAAGGCGGCTTAATCATCATGCGAGATGCTGTTTCAGATGAAGGAAGAATTCTATCTATATTCCAAGAACATGGTTTGATTAAGTTAAAAGAAGGTATAAGCAAGACAAAAGCAACCATTGATGATATTGTTGAAAACCCGAAGAAACTTGTATTCCAACCTAATATTGAAGCTGCATTACTTCCACAGGTCTTTAATAATGGTGAAGGGGATGCTGTAGTCATAAATGCAAACTATGCATTAGATGCAGGACTTGATCCAGTAAAAGATCCAATTGTTGTTGAATCATCGAAAGATAATCCTTACGTTAATATCCTTACCGTTCGTACTGGTGATGAGAAACGTGAAGACATTAAAGCATTAGTAGAAGTTCTACACTCAAAAGAAATTCAAGATTTCATTACTGAAACGTATAAAGGTGCAGTTTTACCTGCTGAATAAATAGTGTGAAGAAGGGTGTCCCAAACAAAAGGGTCAAGCCTCGACTACTATATACAGTTTAAAGTAAGTGGCTAAATCACTTATAAACTGTTGTTAGGGTAGGGGTGAGATCATTGGGACACCCTTCTTCTCTTTTGTGAATTTTGCAAATGAAACTTCGGATGATATACATATCACATAGCAATGGTCCGTAATAGTAAGGATATTAGTTGTATTCCTAAGCTGATCAAGTGTAATCGACTCTGTGCCGAGTATATGGATTTTGAAAAGTAAATTGCTAAGATGTTACACTAAAATCCAATAAAAAATGGAAGGATGATTCATTATCAACTCTCTAGAGTTAAACGTAACGAGCGAAATGGAAAAGGCGATGCAACAATCACATGGGGTAGGCTACAGTGAGTATAGCAGGCGATTGGATGTGCGACTCCAGGTCGAGGAACGAAGAGAGAGGGATTATGAAGAAGGCAACCGAATCGTGAATAATCTGCAGCGCCAGATTCATTCATAATTCCATTTGAATAGACAGGAAAAAGACCGGCCGAAGTTCATTTAATGGACTTCGGCCGGTCTTTTTTGATTGCTGTAGAAAACATTATTGCCAAGAAAATGATGAGGATGTCCCATAACGGAAGGGCAGACTCTTGGGGGTAGCCTTATCAACCACCTTTACATAGTCTTCATTATAATAACTTTATAAGAATCGAATTATTGTTTTTTTATGGGAAAAATAATGGGGTGCCTGTAGGAAATTTCTAGGAATGGGCTTTACTTGCATTGTGCATTGGAAAATACTATCCTTATAGTAGAAAAGCTTCTTAATTAGTTGCTTACAGTTTAAATTTGATATAAGATTATAATGAGAATAAAGTGAGAATCATTTTAACGGTCATAGAAAAGAAGGTATCTTACTTTCTAGCTATAAAATAGGATTTAGATCACGGAGGTATTACTATGTCAGGTTCAACATTAACGGTTAAAGATCTTCATGTTTCAATTGAAGGAAAAGAAATTTTAAAGGGTGTTAACCTTGAAGTTAAAGGTGGAGAAATCCATGCGATCATGGGACCTAATGGAACAGGTAAGTCTACACTTTCTTCAGCAATCATGGGCCACCCTAAATATGAAGTAACTAGTGGAAGTATTACATTTGACGGCAAAGATGTTCTTGAAATGGAAGTTGACGAACGTGCCCAAGCTGGTCTTTTCCTTGCTATGCAATATCCAAGTGAAATCAGCGGTGTAACAAACGCAGACTTCCTTCGTTCAGCAATTAACGCACGCCGCGAAGAAGGCGATGAAATTTCATTAATGAAATTCATTCGCAAAATGGATGAGAAAATGGATTTCCTTGAAATGGATCAAGATATGGCGCAACGTTACTTAAATGAAGGATTCTCAGGCGGAGAGAAAAAACGTAATGAAATTCTACAATTAATGATGATTGAACCAAAAATTGCAATCCTTGACGAAATTGACTCAGGGTTAGATATTGACGCTCTTAAAGTCGTATCAAAAGGGATCAATGATATGCGTGGCGAAGATTTCGGTTGCTTGATCATCACTCACTATCAACGTCTATTGAATTATATCACTCCTGATTTCGTTCACGTTATGATGCAAGGACGTGTTGTTAAATCAGGCGGTCCTGAGCTTGCACAACGCCTTGAAGCAGAAGGATACGAGTGGATTAAAGACGAATTAGGCATTGAAGACGAAACTGTTGGCCAAGAAGCGTAAGTAGGAGGATTTGCCATGACTACCGAAACAAAATTACCAGTTGAACAAGAGTATATCAGCTCTTATTCGCAACAAAACAACGAACCAGCTTGGCTGACAGAACTTCGAGTTCATGCATTTGCAGGACTGGAAAATCTGCCGATGCCAAGACCTGATAAAACAAAAATAGATAAATGGAATTTCACATCTTTCAAATCTCATACTGTTGAAAGTGAAGCATTCACTTCATTGAATGACCTTCCAGAAGCTGTGAAATCGCTTGTTGATTTAGAAGAAAGCAAAAACTTATATATCCAACGCAATAATACGCCTGCATTTTTTAGATTGTCTGAAGAGTTGAAGGCAGAAGGCGTTATTTTTACAGATATCTTCACAGCAGTACGCGAACATGGAGAACTTGTACAAAAGTACTTCATGAAAGACGGCGTAAATACTGATGAGCATCGCCTTGTGTCATTCCATGCTGCGTTAATGAACGGTGGAGCGTTTTTATATGTTCCGAAAAATGTTGAGATAAAAGAGCCGATTCAATCTATTTTCTTAGTAGATCATGCAGATGCTACGTTATTCAACCATGTATTAATTGTAGCGGATGACAATAGCTTAGTAACGTATGTTGAAAACTACATTTCTACGGTAGAATCAGCATCTGGAATTGCAAACATTGTGACAGAAGTCATTGCTAATGCGAATGCGAAAGTTACGTATGGAGCTGTTGATACTCTTTCTTCAGGGTTTACTACGTATGTGAACCGACGCGGTGTAGCAGGTCGTGATGCTCGAATTGAGTGGGCGCTTGGATTAATGAATGATGGCAATACTATTTCTGATAACACAACTTATTTAATGGGTGATGGTTCATTCGGAGATACGAAATCAGTTGTCGTTGGTCGTGGAGAACAAAAGCAGAACTTTACAACGCAAATTATTCATTATGGAAAACGTTCTGAAGGATATATTCTGAAGCACGGCGTAATGAAAGATGCTGCACAGACCATTTTCAATGGTATTGGGAAAATCGAACACGGAGCGACAAAAGCGAATGCAGAGCAGGAATCACGTGTGTTGATGCTCAGTGAAAAAGCTCGTGGAGATGCGAACCCAATTTTGCTTATTGAAGAAGATGATGTAACGGCAGGACATGCTGCATCAGTTGGTCGTGTAGATCCGCTACAATTATACTACTTAATGAGCAGAGGAATTCCAAAGACTGAAGCAGAACGCTTGGTCATCCATGGTTTCCTTGCACCCGTAGTAAATGTTCTTCCAATTGAAGGCGTTAAGAAGCAACTAGTTGAGGTAATTGAAAGGAAAGTTAGATAATGAATCCATACGAAATTCGTAAGCTTTTCCCAATTTTAGATCAAGAAGTTAATGATCAGCCTCTAGTTTATCTCGATAGTGCTGCAACTTCCCAAAAGCCAAGCGCAGTGATTCAATCCATTGAAGATTACTACCGCGGCTACAACTCCAATGTACACCGCGGAGTTCATACACTTGGAACAAAAGCTACGGATGCGTATGAAGGAGCCCGTGAAAAGGTTCGCAAATTCATTAATGCCTCACAGATGGAAGAAATTATTTTCACAAGAGGCACAACGACTTCTTTAAACATAGTAGCGAAAAGCTATGGTGGTGCCAATCTATCCGAAGGTGACGAGATTGTCATCTCTTATATGGAACACCATAGTAACATCATTCCATGGCAGCAGATTGCCAAACAGACTGGAGCTGTCCTGAAATATGTACCGCTTCAACCTGATGGAACAATCTCTTTAGCTGACGTAAAAGCAACGATAACAGATGCAACGAAGATTGTTTCGATTGTGCATGTTTCGAATGTATTGGGCGTGATTAACCCGATTAAAGAAATTGCTCAGATTGCTCATCAGCATGGAGCGATTATGGTGGTGGACGGTGCCCAAAGTACACCACATGTAAAAGTAGATGTTCAAGATTTAGATTGTGACTTTTTTGCTTTTTCTGGTCATAAAATGGTCGGACCGACTGGTATCGGCATATTATATGGTAAGAAAGAGCTTCTCGAAAAGATGGAACCGGTCGAATTCGGCGGTGAGATGATTGATTTTGTAGGTCTATATGAATCTACATGGAAAGAGCTTCCTTGGAAATTTGAAGGGGGTACCCCGATTATCGCTGGTGCCATTGGTCTAGGAGCGGCTATTGACTTTCTTACTGAAATTGGCTTAGAAAATATTGAAGCACATGAGCATCACTTGGCTGCCTATGCACTAGAAAAGATGGCAGAGATTGAAGGTATAACTATCTATGGTCCGCTTGATCCAATGAAGCGTGCTGGAGTAATAACCTTTAATGTTGCTGATGTTCATCCACATGATTTAGCAACTGTTCTCGATATGGACGGAATTGCCATTCGTGCAGGTCATCACTGTGCACAGCCACTGATGAAATGGCTCGATGTATCAGCAACGGCTCGTGCCAGTTTCTACCTGTATAACACCGAAGAAGATATTGATAAGCTTGTAAAAGGGCTTGTCAAAACAAAGGAGTATTTCAGTAATGTCCTTTAATAACTTAGATACACTTTATCGTCAAGTCATTATGGACCATTATAAAAAGCCACGTAATAAAGGCGTTTTGGAAGATGGAAACTTAACCATTGATATGAATAACCCGACATGCGGCGACCAAATCCGTTTGACTTTGAAAGTGGAAGATGGGAAAGTTGCCGATACGAAGTTTGAAGGTGAAGGATGTTCGATTTCAATGAGTTCAGCTTCGATGATGACTCAGGCGATAAAAGGGAAAGATATTGAAACAGCACTCAACCTTTCAAAAACATTTTCCGAAATGATTCAAGGGAAAGAATATGATGAGACTCTAGACCTTGGTGATATTGAAGCTCTTCAAGGAGTTTCGAAGTTTCCTGCTAGAATCAAGTGTGCAACATTAGCTTGGAAAGCGATGGAAAAGGGCTTGGAGGAATAAAGTGAAATGAATCGAGACCTTACAGATTTTGTATTTGCACTAGCCTTTTCTAGATCATTATTTGTTTGAAGAAGGAAATTGCAGTCTGTTAAAATAAACACAGTGAGTAAGAAGCTGTCTCAAACGTAGGGTCAGACTCTAATGAGACAGCCTCTGCCATTTTGAAATGGAGGAAAACGAGCTATGGCTAAGAAAATGCCTGATATCGGTGATTATAAATATGGCTTTGCGGATAGAGACGTATCGATTTTTCGGTCAAAACGTGGTTTGACAAAAGAAATCGTCGAAGAAATCTCTCGTATGAAAGAAGAACCGCAATGGATGCTTGATTTCCGATTAAAGTCATTGGAGATTTTTTACAGTATGCCGATGCCTCAATGGGGCGGCGACTTAAACAGCTTGAATTTCGATGAAATTACGTATTACGTAAAACCGTCTGAGAAATCTGAGAAATCTTGGGATGAAGTTCCTGAGGAAATTAAACAAACGTTTGATAAGTTAGGAATTCCTGAAGCAGAGCAAAAGTATTTAGCTGGGGTTTCGGCTCAATATGAATCAGAGGTTGTTTACCATAACATGAAGAAAGATCTTGAAGACATGGGCATTGTTTTTAAAGATACAGATTCAGCACTTAAAGAAAATGAAGATATTTTCCGCGAGTATTTTGGAAAAACAATTCCGCCATCTGATAATAAATTTTCTGCTCTAAACTCAGCAGTTTGGTCTGGTGGATCATTCATTTATGTACCTAAAGGCATCAAAGTAGATACACCACTACAAGCTTATTTCCGAATCAATTCAGAAAACATGGGACAATTCGAACGTACGCTAATCATCGTTGACGAAGGCGCAAGCGTTCACTATGTTGAAGGTTGTACAGCACCAGTTTACACAACAAACTCTCTTCATAGTGCGGTTGTTGAAATCATCATCAAGAAAGATGCTTACTGTCGTTATACAACAATTCAAAACTGGGCGAACAACGTATTCAACCTAGTTACGAAGCGAGCAGTATGTGATGCGAATGCGACGATGGAATGGATTGATGGCAACATTGGTTCTAAATTAACGATGAAATACCCTGCTGTTATTCTTAAAGGAGAAGGCGCACGAGGTATGACATTATCGATTGCAATCGCAGGTAAAGGACAGCACCAAGATGCAGGAGCGAAAATGTTACACTTGGCACCGAATACATCTTCTACTATTGTATCCAAATCAATTTCGAAGCAAGGCGGAAAAGTAACGTACCGCGGTATTGTTCACTTTGGACGTAAAGCGGAAGGTGCTCGTTCAAACATCGAGTGTGATACGTTAATTATGGATAATAGTTCAACTTCTGATACGATTCCATACAATGAAATTTTAAATGACAATATTTCTTTAGAGCATGAAGCGAAGGTTTCTAAAGTATCAGAAGAGCAATTATTCTATCTGATGAGCCGTGGAATCTCTGAGCAAGAAGCTACAGAAATGATCGTTATGGGCTTCATTGAACCGTTCACAAAAGAACTGCCAATGGAATACGCCGTAGAAATGAACCGCTTGATTAAGTTTGAAATGGAAGGTTCAATCGGATAACACACCCTAAACACCACTAAACCTGCCGAGTCATTCGGCAGGTTTTTCTTTCGGGAAATAAAGTGAAACTTCAATTAGTGGGGGGGGTTATCCCCCACCTATGCTTTTTCAATTCCTCTAATCTTTGAGGTGGAGGCTTACTGCCCGTTAATGCGGGATAAACTGGGAAATGGGGTCTGGCCCCTAAAAGGAGGGGTTCGATGATTTATATTGGTGTGACTGGTTGGGGGGATCATGATCGTTTGTATGGCGATGGAGTTTCAAAGCGTGATCGGCTCCGGGAATATGGGGCGCATTTTCCGACGGTTGAGGTCGATTCGTCGTTTTATGCGGTGCAGCCTAAGCGGAATAGTGATAAATGGGTCACTGAGACGCCTAATTCCTTTCAGTTTGTTGTAAAAGCTTATCAAGGGATGACAGGGCATTTGCGCGGGGAAAATAGCTATGAGACTAAAAAGCAAATGTTTGATGCGTTTCACGCTTCTCTTGAGTCTTATCAAAAAGCGAATAAACTCGGAATGGTCCTATTTCAGTTTCCGCCTTGGTTTGAATGTAAACGTGAAAATGTGAATTACTTACGCTGGTGCAAAGCGGAAATGGGTGAGGTTCCCGTTGCTCTAGAATTTCGCAATCAAAGTTGGTTTACGCCGGGGATGTCTGATAAGACACTCACGTTTTTGGAAGAAGAAGGATGGATTCATACAGTCTGTGATGAGCCTCAGGCAGGAACTGGTTCGGTACCACTTGTTCTCGCAACGACTAATCAAACAAAAGCACTTGTTCGTTTTCACGGTCGAAATGTCCATGGCTGGCAAAAGGCAAGCGGCGGACAAAATTGGCGTGAAGTCCGCTATTTATATCGCTATAATCAAGAAGAATTGCAACAATGGGTAAGTAGGCTCAGAAAACTTGAAGAAACGGCTAAAGATGTGTATGTTTTATTTAATAATAATTCAGGTGGAGACGCGGCAGATAACGCGAAACAAATGATTGACTTGCTCGGAATTGAGTATGGTGGATTAGCCCCTAAACAGCTGGATTTATTTTGAATGAAAAGTTTAAATTGCCCACATATAATGAATTTTAAAGTCATGCACGGTGTGAACATATTCAAGTTCTTTCTTACTTTCCTAAGAAAATAGAGCATATCTTTAGAGAAAGCAAGCAATAGACAACGGTGGGTTTTAAATTGTTCGAAGGGATATTTAGATACATAGGGGGAAAAAAATTGTCAGAGATCATCCATTTATATCATACAAATGATGTCCATAGCCATTTTGAAAATTGGCCTCGTATCGCTCACTTTTTACAAAAAAGAAAAAATATTCACAAAGAGACTGGCGAAGACACGCTCCTACTGGACATTGGCGACCATGTTGATCGATGGCATCCCTATACAGAAGGGACACTTGGTAAAGGCAATGTACGTTTGCTGAATGACTCAGGCTATCACTATGTGACGATTGGGAATAACGAAGGCATTACGCTTCCACATGAAGCGTTATCCACTCTTTATGATCAAGCATCATTTAAAGTTCTAGTAGCCAATTTATATAATGAAAAGGGAATTCGTCCAGATTGGGCGCATCCATATTTCATCCATACTACCAATCATGGGACAAAAATCGCTTTAATTGGAATCACTGCCTATTTTCAAAAATTTTACGAAACTTTAGGCTGGTATCTTAATGAGCCCTTTGATGAATTAAAAAAACAGCTTCAAGCAATTCAGAATCAAGCGGATTTGGTTGTCGTCCTTTCCCATTTAGGCATTCATGACGATGAAAGAATGGCAGCAGAATTTCCTGAAGTGGATGTGATTCTTGGTGCCCATACCCATCATGTTCTTCACCACGGAAGAATATTAGGGAACTCGCTTCTATGCGGGGCTGGGAAGTACGGGCAATTTGTCGGTCATGTTGAGATCAAGTTGGATGCAAATAAAAAAATAATGAATAAAGCAGCGCGATTATATGATACAAATGAGTTGGAAGAAGCACCGAACGAGGAGCAATGGGTTTTGAACTTACATGATGCCGGCGGGTTGAAGCTTGAAGAAGTGGTAACAACACTATTAGAACCCATTGAAAATGACTGGTTCAAACCATCGCCTCTACCAAAGCTACTTTGTGAATCATTAAAAGACTGGACAAGAGCAGACTGCGCTTTTCTCAATGCTGGACTTCTTCTGGAAGCATTGCCGAAAGGGCCTGTGACAAAAGGGGATATTCATCGGGTTTGCCCACATCCTATTAATCCTTGTGTGATTCAATTAAATGGCGCAGAATTGAAAGAAATACTTTTACAATCCAAAGATGAAGAATGGCCACATATTCAGCTAAAAGGATTAGGCTTTAGAGGGACAATAATGGGCATGATGGTGTATGAAGGAATTGATTTTGTGAGGAATGATGAAGGGCTTATAAAAAAGGTCATGATCAATGGAAATGAATTACAAACTGATCAAACGTATAAACTCGCGATTCCTGATATGTTTACGTTTGGTCACTTTTTTCCGCAAATACAGCGGACAGAAGCAAAAGAATATTTCATGCCAGAATTTCTGAGAGATCTTCTAGGTTGGAAATTAGTAAAGAATAATCTTGGATAATAACACATAATGGCTCTTTTATTCATACAGTATGATGAATGAAAGGGGGCGATTACATTGATGAATGTAACTCCTATTACCATAGCGGGTAAGACATTTATCGGCATTTCTGTAGCCTTGCCGAAAACAGACTTACTGGCTGTTGCTTCAGAAACAGGATATATCATGTGTGGTGCGCTAGATGTAGCCCTGCTTAATGAAAAACTGAGTGCCCGTAAAATTATTGCTGGCCGAGCGACAGGTGTACGTACAATTGAACAGCTGCTTACGGCACCATTAGAATCGGTAACGCTAGAGGCAGAAAGATTAGGAATTTCCATTGGCATGAAGGGTAGCGATGCTTTACTGCTCATGCATGGGTGATATATATATATAGTAGTGTGAAAGAGGGCGACTAAAAAGGGCCTAACTCCTACAAAATGATCTGTATTAGGATGGATACATATTTTTCTAATACTAGATCTTGCAGTACGGAGTCTAACCCTTGTTTTTAGTCGACCTTTTCTATTTGTAAAAGATAAACAAAAATTTAGAAGGTTACTTTAAAAAACTGGATGTATGACCGATAAAAAACAATATGGATTATAAAGTGAAACTTCAATCAATGGGGTTTTACTGCCCCGTAAAAGCCCGATTGGTGAGATACAGAGAAACTTACCTTTGTGGTTTTCAAAGGTATACCGCAGGAAGTGGGCCACACAGACGTTGCCGCAGGACGCGGCGTACTTAGTCTGTGAGTCATTGTATCGGGTTCGTACTGTCGATTGATCGAAGCAAAAGCAAAGATTTTAGCGACAGTAGAACGGGACTAACAATCAGTGGGGGATGAAGAACCCCCCACTGACTGAAGTTTCACTTTATCAGGTATACTAATTTTACCTTAGAAAGCATCCACAATTCCGGCTCCGCACCGCCACTATTGAGATTAGGTGAGTGTAGTGTGCTTCATGATATATCCTTCATAGTAAATGGTGGTGTTTGAACGCCATATTAGTTTTGGATGAAAATTTCAATGTTTCAGTTATAGAGAGGATATAGAATATGTTATGAGGTTACTAAAAACGCAAGCATTAAAGCCAGGTATGCGGCTAGGTAAAAGTATTTTTAATGACCGGGGAACGATTCTGCTTGGCGAAGGCTGTGAAATATCCGACAAAATCAAACAAAGATTACTCTCGTTGGATGTTTCTTTCGTTTATGTTCAAGATGAGCGGACCAAGGATATTAAAGCGGAATCTACCATCTCCAACGAATTGAGGAGAAGTACTGTTAAGACCATTGAGAATACTTTTCTTGATGTTAGGTCGATGAATATACATGAACGTTCGTTTGTCATTGAAGGAGCAACACAACGATTTAGTCAATTACTCGAAGACATTATTACCGAAATCAAAAGTAGCAAGCGACTTTTGACATTGCTTGCTGATGTATATATTCACGATGATTATATCTTTACCCACTCCATGAATGTGACATTGTATACTTTAGCGATTGCTAAGGAGATGAAAATGAAGCCTAAGCAAATGGCAATGCTCGGTCTGGGGGCAATTCTTCATGATGTTGGAAAAATGCTGGTATCGCCAGACATATTAAAAAAACCAGCTGCATTATCGAAAGAAGAATACTCCATAATCAAACAACATTCGGAATTTGGGTTTCAATTGCTTAGAAAAAGTCATTCAGTCCCACTTTTAGTTGCTCATTGCGCATATCAGCATCATGAGCGGTTGGATGGTTCAGGATACCCTCGTGGATTATGTGCAGACAATATCCATTATTTTGCTAAGATTATTGCTGTTGCAGATGTATTTGATGCAATCACATCCAATCGAATATATCGACAAGCGATGCTCCCGCATGAAGCCCTAGAAGTTTTGTATGCAGGCTCTGGCACTCAATTTGAAACAAAGATTATCGAAGCATTTCGGCGTTCCGTTACGATTTATCCAGATGGCTTAACCGTACAATTGAACGATGGGCGAAAGGGAGTCGTCTCATCGCAAAATGTCGGATTAAGTGATCGACCCATTCTCCTAATCATTGAAGAAAATGGAATAGAACTTGAACATACATACACCTGTAATCTAAAAGACCATAATCATTTGTTGATCACGAGCTGTTTAGTAGATGAATGATGGGAAGTGTGGGACAAGTACTTAGTAAGAAATAGAGTGGTGGGCGGCTTTATCCCGCATTAATGAGCAGTAAGTCCCTGACCTTAAGGATTAGAGGAATCAAAGAAGTGTAGGTCGGGTCCACTGATTGAAGTTTCACTTTATCAGACGTTTTCCGCTTTTGTTCTTGTTTAGCCTAGTGTTTGATACTTGAATTTGTCTGTCAACATCCAGCGCAAGCAGCCCCCTTTTATTCATAAGATGAACAATCTGATGGGGAGTAACCTATTTTTCTATTTAGATTGCTCATCTTTTGCTTGTGGAAGTTCCTTGATTTGTGCTTGCAATTCTGTGTTTTTACTTTGAAAGTTCTTTGCGTTCCCATACACGTAGATGTGGTGTTGGGTCAAAGCTCCATTCGATTTTTCCGTTATCTTTGTACATCCCGAAATGAAGATGGGGAGGGAACTTTCCGGAAGTTCCTGGAGGACCGTAGCCTGTGCTACCTACCCCACCAATCACTTGCCCGGGTTCAACGATATCTCCAACCTTGATTCCATCTTTAAAGCCATTTAGATGAGCGAAGTAATGATACGTATTATTAATATCACGAATACCAATTCGCCATCCTCCGTATTTATTCCAGCCTTTCATTTCAACAATCCCGAAGCACGTAGCGCGTACCGGTAAACTATAGTTGGCAAAGATATCTGTCCCTTCATGGGTTCTTCGCCCACCCCACCCGCGCGCAACTCCCCATGTACTGCGATAGGTGTAATTTGTCTTTACTGGGACAGGAAATGCTTTTTCTTGTAAATCAATTCGATTAAATTTCTTAAATAACTTTGCATTGCCCATTATGATCCCGACAGATTTATCTCTTTTATAAAAGTTCCACAATCCAATTCGAATGTTATCTTCATCTGTTCCGTACGCCAATAGATGATTAGCGAATGTAAATAATAGGTCTTCATCATTCGTGAGATCGGCAACATTATCCCCATTTCCGTCTTTTCCTATCCCATTGAATACTGAGATGGAAAATGGGTTCGTGTCAGCTTGATTTGGATTTAAGGCACCACTCCATTGGGCCGGATTTATTTGAATGGAGATGTTCCCCTTTACAGATTTTGCATCGTTTCTTGCCAGCCGGATGCTACGTTCATATTGATCGGCAGCAGCAAGATAATACCATGGGAGTTGGACAGCAGTCTCCATATTTTTAAATAACTCTAACCGCTTTTCCAACACTTCCTTTTCTGAAGCTGCTGTCGATGAAGCAGCAGAGTGGCCTCCAGGAAAACTGAGCATGGAAAGCAACAGAAATGATAGCAAGATTTTATGCTTCACTTTCTAATTCTCCCTTCTGATGATAATGAATATCGTTAGTTTGCTGAAATATTAGAGAATTAATTTAATTAATTTTTCCCAGTTGAGTGATTTAGTTGTATCCGTTTGCTTTATTGTGATATCGTGACAATTGTAGGGAATGTATCCCAATTTATCTAATAAAGAAATGGAGTGAACCTCTTCATGACTACAAAAGAAGAATATCTTCGTAAACCAGATTGGTTGAAAATCAAACTGAACACGAATGAAAATTACACTGGCTTAAAAAAAATGATGAGAGAGCAGAACCTAAATACAGTGTGTGAAGAAGCAAAATGTCCCAATATCCATGAATGTTGGGCTGTTCGTCGGACTGCGACTTTCATGATTCTTGGCGCGATCTGTACAAGAGCATGCCGCTTCTGTGCTGTTAAAACAGGTCTTCCAACTGAATTGGATTTGGCAGAACCGGAACGTGTTGCAGATTCAGTGGTAACGATGAACCTAAAGCATGTTGTTATTACGGCTGTTGCTCGCGACGATTTGAAGGATGGGGGCTCCGTTGTATTTGCTGAAACAGTGCGTGCCATTCGTAGAAAAAACCCATTTACTACGATTGAAGTATTGCCTTCAGATATGGGGGGATTGTATGAGAACTTAAAAACCCTTATGGATGCGAAGCCGGATATTCTAAATCATAATATTGAGACAGTTCGTCGCTTATCGGATCGAGTTCGTGCTCGTGCTAAATATAACCGTTCATTGGAATTATTACAGAGAGCGAAGGAAATGTATCCGGAAATTCCAACGAAATCGAGCCTTATGATTGGTCTAGGCGAAACAAAAGAAGAGATCATTGAAACGATGGATGATTTACGTGCACATGATGTTAATATTATGACAATCGGTCAATATCTACAGCCATCGAAAAAACATTTAAAGGTAGAAAAGTATTATAGCCCTGAAGAATTTAACGAATTGAAACAAATTGCTCTTACGAAAGGTTTCAGTCATTGTGAAGCGGGACCATTAGTTCGTTCTTCCTATCATGCAGATGAGCAAGTAAATGCTGCTGCAAAACATGTGCAAGCAAAAGGCGAGAAAATTCTTGAAGCGAAATAATTCGCCGTCCCATAACGAAAGGGTCAGACTCTACAGATACTATATACCGTACTAAACGGTGTAAAGAGGTAAGGTCAGACCCTTTTGGGACGGCCTTTTTTGAATTTAGATGAAGATGTTATCGATTTGTATTCATACGTTCATCTTTTTGATGGATCATTTCCCCATTTTCATTTTCTCCTTTACTATAGTCTTTTCCTTGTGGTGATTTCCGCATATCTTGTATCGTTTTATCAATGGTATAGTCGATATGTTTATCATTGGAACCTAAAGTAGCGAAGTTTTCAATATCTTGAGCAAGTTTCCAATCATCACTTACATATGCGTGATAATAGCGAGGAACAACTGACATAGCCGTTCGCTTCACTTGATCAGCGGTTTCTGATCGGTCTGATGAATGGGTTTCATATACGACAAGAACATCCTCATCTGTAACAAGCGTAGCTGCACGCTTCACATTTGGAAGTGATGCTGCAAGCGAAGTAATGACACTAGCCAATTGTTCCCGATCAATGGCCATCTTTTCATTCGCAACGTTTGCAATATTTTTTCCGTTAATCGTTGTACTGTCCATTCGAGTAAAGCCAAAATCAGATCCTTGATAGGTGCTGTTGTTATAATCTTCATCATAGAATTTGGTTGGTGCGTTGATTTTTACCGGATTTGAGATGTTATCGGTTACTTCGCTCCCTTGTTGTTTGGAAGCTTGACATCCTGCAAATAACGTAACAGAACATAAGCTTAACGCTAGAACTGCTTTTTTCAATAAAAACACCCCCTAAGAAATAGGATGGGCAAATTCCTCTAAATTTCGCTTAGTAATTGATGGCTAATCAGGTATAATTTAAGAAGGAACTGAACTAAAAAGAGGTGATATGGATGATAAGCATCAATAATTTAGCCTATGATATTGTAGAAGAACGAAGAGATGGCTACAATGAAGAAGCGTTTAAAGCGCGATATAGTGAGATACTGACTAAATATGATTATATTGTAGGCGATTGGGGATATGGACAATTACGTCTGCGCGGTTTCTTTGAAGACGATAATCAAAAAGCCACCTTTGATACAAAGATTAGTACACTAACCGAATACCTGTATGAATACTGTAATTTTGGCTGTCCATATTTTGTTTTGAAGAAAATAAAGTGAAATAAGAACTAGAGTAAGGTCAAAATGGAAAGAGGTTGTTCCAAAAGGGTCTGACCTCACACTCTTTACACCGTTTATTGTCATTTACACGTCATATAAACGATATATAGGAGATGTGAGGTCTGACCCTTTCGTTAGGGAGCAGCCTTTTTTTCTCTAATCAGGGGTTGTAGAATACGGAGGTTGTTCGTGTTTGTTAGGATCGTCATGAGGCGGGTGGGCACCGTCTATTTGACGGGGCAGGCCTTCATGAAGCGATTTGTTTTCGTAATTGAAGGCACTTGTATAGCGCTGTCCTTCTTCCCATGGTGAGTTTTTGTTTTCAACAGGTGTCATCTCGCCACGGGGTGCACCATAAGGCCCTTCAGGTAATTCTTCAGGAAGTAAATCATTCTTTTGTTTTTCCACATTTGCGATCTCATGGAAACGCTTTTTATCGTTCATATCCAACATCCTTTCTACTTCACTGTGAACCTTAGGATGTCCTTTTCATTTGAAAACATGATGTAGTGTAATAACTATTTAATAGGTACTTTTTTCAAACATAGATCATCATACAACAATTGTGTGAACTATGATAAAATTATAGTAGTATCATCTTGCATCATGTTGAAATCTAACTAGAATAAAGTTGTTTGGTTAAGATACTTACAGATATTAGTGTGGAGTTTTTCAAAAGGTGTTTATAATCTCGCATAAGTCGATAAAAAGCACATCATACATAGAAAATTATGTTTACGCCAAGAATAGCGAAGAGGACATGGTGGCCTTTTCAGTTAGAAAGGATTGAATATCTTTGTATTTTGTAGACAGAGAGCAAATTGAAAAACATTTAGTTTATTTGGAACAACGGCTTCGCATTTTCAGAGAACAATCAAATTGGGATAATGAACTTGCAGGCCTTGCTCTTTGCCGAATTGTTCAGACTTCTATTGATGCTATATTAGATACAGGAAATGCAATTATTGATGGCTTCATTATGCGTGATCCAGGAAGTTATGAAGACATCGTCGATATTTTATTAGATGAAAAAGTAATAGATGAAAAAACGGCTTATCAATTTAAACAAATTCTTCCGCTTAGAAAAATGCTCGTTCAGGATTATTTAGTAGCAGACACGAAAACGGTGGCCACCGTTTTTAACGAAAATATTCAAGCATTTATCGAATACCCTAAAGTCGTAAGAAACTATGTAATAAATGAATTAGGCCCGGTTTCAGCATTCAAGAATTAACAGAAATGAAGAACGAGAGGGATTATATGAAAAAAGAATATAAAGGCTATCTGATTGATTTAGATGGCACCATCTATCGAGGTACTGAAGAGATTAAAGAAGCAGCCGGTTTTATTGAAGGCTTAAAAAACCGAAATATACCTTATTTGTTCGTGACAAATAACTCATCTAGAACGCCAGCGCAGGTGGCTCAAGTGCTTTGTGATTTCGGGATTGAAACAAAAGCGGATCAAGTATTCACAAGTGCGATGGCGACTGCGACCTTTATTGCAGAACGTCAAACAGAGGCCTCTGTCTATGTTATTGGCGAAGAGGGGCTTTTGCGGGCAATTCAAGAAAAAGGCTTCACTCATGCTGATGAAAACCCTGATTTTGTCGTGATGGGTATTGATCGAAATATCAATTATGAAAAACTCGTAAAAGCAAGTCTAGCGGTACGGAATGGCGCCACCTTTGTTGCAACAAATGGTGATGCAGCACTTGTAACTGAACGAGGTCTTCTGCCGGGAAATGGCTCGATAGCTTCAGTTATATCAGTATCAACAGGGGTACAGCCTATTGTTATTGGCAAGCCGGAATCCATTATTGTTGAACAAGCATTAAAGGTTCTCGGTGTTGATAAGGAAGATACAATCATGGTTGGCGATAATTATGATACCGATATTCTTGCTGGCATTCATGCAGGGATTGATACATTGTTAGTACATACTGGCGTTACGACAAAAGAATTATTGAAAGATTATCAAGAACAACCGACACATGTTATTGATACATTGGATGACTGGAAATTTTAAAAAAGAAGAAGCTTGGGTATGTAATTCTACGTCCAAGCTTCTTTTATTTTATTTGTTCTTAGAACATACCTTGAAGAACACCAACTATTTTCCATTTTTGGCTCGGTGTGCTAATCTACTTGAAGCAGCAGCGGCGATGGCACCGACGATATCATCGAGAAACGTATGAACTTTTCCTGTGCTTTTATCATTCAAAGTTTTTAGAATACCTGGTTTTTGCTTATCGATGTACCCGTAGTTCGTGAAGCCGATTGAACCGTATACGTTTACGATAGACAAGGCAAGGATTTCATCTACGCCATATAAGCTTTCATCTATTTCCACAATTTTCTGTAGCGGTTCTTCAAGCATCTTTTTTTCAGCAAGGACATCCAGTTGAATGCCAGTCAGAATTGCGTTTTGAACTTCGCGTTTTGATATGACGCGTTCCACGTTTTCAATACAGTCCTTCATCTCGAGGTTTTCATGATAGCTTGCTTGTAAATACATTACAAGCTCCGCAATATCTTCAATCTTCACTCCTCTTTCTTTTAACCATCTTCTTGCTGTCTGTTCTGATACGTTAATAACTTCATCCATTACAGATCCCCCATTTCGTCTGGATTTCAGTAGCTATGTATACATATGTTTATTCCGGAATTTAATAAACATTCAGAAAACCGATTGTTCTTCATATATATAAGTTAAGTGGCATATTTACTTGTCATCCCTCTTTAACGGAAAGTCAAATCCCACCTCAAGGCTTAGAGGAACCGAGGAGGCGAAGGTGGGGGATAACTGCCCGTAAAAGCCTGATTGGTCAGGTAAAGTTTGCGCCCACGTGGTTCACTTAGACGAAGACATGAGGACGCGGCGTACTTAGTCTGAGTTCGTTGAATCTTAGTTCGTACTGTCGATTGATCGAAGCGAAAGCGGAGATATTAGCGACACTAGAACGGGACTAACAATCAGCGGAGATGAAGAAAACCCCACTGATTGAAGTTTCACTTTATCGTACATTTAAATTGCCCGAATTCTCGGTTACTATGCTTTTCTTTAAACCATAGACGAAATGAGAATCAGATAAATGAAAGGTGCGGATCGTATGATTGAGGAGATTATTTTTGAATCGTATGGTATTCATCCTGAACGTGAAGAAGCTTTAGGGAAATATCCTTCCTTTATATCGGGCCCAACCATTTACAGTATTATTCCGCTTGGCGAGGTGAATCAAGAAGAGTTGAAGGAAAGAAAAATGATGGCTGATCAATTAGTCAATCAGGGAGATCGGTATATAGCAGAGTTTGTGATGGCGAATCATGGGAGCTATGTATCAGAGGCAGAAGAACAGCCATTTGTGCTCGTAGCGGCCAGAACCTTACATGAACCGAGAAGTCATCAGATCGGCAGGAAGGTAGCAAAATTCCATTATCGAGCGCGCGGTATCCCTGCGCCTATTAAAGTTTGTTCGAGAATCGGTCAGTGGAAGGAGCTGTGGGAACAACGGATTGATCAGCTGGAGCAAATTTGGAATGAGAAATTGAAGGCTCATCCAAATAATCCGTTTGAGGAGGCGTTTATTGCCACATTCCCTTACTACATGGCATTAGGTGAAACGGCGATTCAATATTTGGTTGATACCGAAATGGATGATACCCCCACTGCCAGTGATAGCGGTACGGTTTGTTATGACAGATTTACATCTGAGACATGGGATGGCAAATATTGTATAAAAAATCCGTTTGATTGGATATTTGACCATGGAAGCAGAGATGTCGCGGAATGGATTCGGCATCACTATTTACAGAATCAACATACGTATCAGCCGGGTATTTCCACTTTTATGAGCGATTATCAAACGATTGGACCGCTTTCAAGCTTTTCTGCGCGTTTGCTTTATTCACGTTTGATGTTTCCCATCCATTATTATGAAGTGGTAGAAGAGTATTTTTCAAGTCCAAAAGAGGCAAGAGCAAATGAATTGGAGGAACAGATTCAGACCATGGCTAATACGTCTACTTACTACGAAGAATTCCTTCGCCGCTTTTATGAGATCGCCCATATTCCTTCCAAGCAGCTTCGGCTCCCAGATGTAAATTGGCTGTGAGAAGCGCTTACAATTTTCTCCATTCTATGATTCTCTTATGATATGATTGAGGAAAATATAAAAGAGAAGGATATGAATTCAATGACGAAACCTTATATTTTTATCACAAGAAAGATTGAATCGGAAGCACTAAAAGGATTAAAGGAAACCTTCGAAGTGAAAATGTGGGAGTATGAGGAACAACCCGTCCCACGAGACATTTTACTGGGAGAAGCAGCGAAAGCAGATGCATTACTGACCATGCTTTCTGATAAAATGGACCGAGAATTACTAGATGTTGCGAAAAATTTGAAAGTCATCGCAAATCTTGCTGTCGGTTATGACAATATTGATGTCCCAGCTGCAACTGAAAAAGGAATCACTGTGTGTAATACACCTGATGTCTTAACAGACACGACGGCAGACTTAGCGTTTGTCCTATTAATGGCGACGGCAAGAAGAATTGTTGAAGCGGCTGAAATCGTGAAAGAAGGGAAATGGACCGGCTGGAGTCCGCTACTGCTTGCAGGACATGACATCCACCATAAAACGATTGGGGTTGTAGGCATGGGGAAAATTGGCGAGACTGTTGCCAAACGTGCTACAGGCTTTGACATGGATATTCTCTATCATAATCGTAGCAGAAATGCAGAAGCCGAGGAAAGACTAGGGGCTCGTTACACAGGCTTTGATGAGTTAATTACAACGGCAGATTTCATTGTTTGCCTAACCCCATTAACAAATGAAACAGCAGGAATGTTTAATAAGGAAGCATTTAAGAAAATGAAGCCGTCAGCCATCTTTATTAATGTCGCCAGAGGTGCGGTCGCGGATGAAGAAGCTCTTTACGAGGCACTTGTGAAGGGTGAAATAGCAGGTGCAGGTTTAGATGTGTTTAAGCAGGAACCGATTGGTCCAGACCATCCGCTACTTACATTATCAAATGTCGTTGCACTGCCGCATATCGGTAGCGCAAGTGTAGAAACTCGTCAAGAAATGATTATGCTTTGTATAGAAAATATTGCACGTGTCCTTTGCGGCGAGCAGCCTAAAACGATTGTGAATCCATAAAGTGAAACTCAATCAGTGGGCCCCCTGCCCTTCTTCATTTTCTCTAAGCCTTGAGGTGGAGAAAGGTGCCGGTTAACTAATGCGGGATAAAACATTATTAGTCATCACGAGAGATGGTGTCCTAAAGGGCCAGATCCTTTAAGATACCATTATTTCGTGTATTTTTTTTGACTAAAAGAACAATTTGCAGAATAATAAAAAAAAGCGTTGTCTAACTATTGTAAATATAAAAATTAACACGTATAATGTCTACTATACAAACACAAATGTATTTTTGATAAAAACATAAGAGGTGGAGCCGTATGAAAGCAATGTCAATTGGATTATTAGGCCTCGGTACGGTCGGATCTGGGGTTGTAAAGATTATTGAACAACATCAAGATAAGCTGATGCATCAAATTGGATGCCCAGTCACTATTAAGAAGATCCTTGTGAATGATCCTGCGAAAGAACGTCAGGTTATTATAGATAAGAGCGTATTAACGTCTAATGTAAATGATATTTTAGACGATCCTGAAATTGATGTCATCATTGAGGTTATGGGAGGCATTGAAGAAACGAAAGATTATCTCCTTCGGGCAATAAGAAATAAAAAGCATATTATTACAGCCAATAAAGATTTAATGGCTTTATACGGTTCACAGTTATTAAAAGAAGCAACTGCGAATGAATGTGATTTATTTTATGAAGCAAGTGTTGCCGGGGGAATTCCGATTCTTCGTGGGCTTGCAGATGGACTTGCTTCTGACAGAATTACGAAAATGATGGGAATTGTGAACGGTACAACGAATTTCATCTTAACGAAAATGAGTCAAGACGGAAGCGCTTATGAAGATGTATTAAAGGAAGCTCAAGAATTGGGATTTGCTGAAGCGGACCCTACAGCAGATGTGAGCGGATTGGATGCTGCCAGAAAAATGGCGATTCTTGCTACGCTCGGATTTTCGATGACGATTGATCTTGAGGATGTAACCGTGCAAGGGATTACTGAAATTTCTGAAGAAGATTTAGAATACAGTAAGAAGCTTGGTTATACGATGAAGCTAATCGGCTTGTCTTCAAGAGATGGTGAAAAGGTTGAAGTAAGCGTACAACCAGCACTATTGCCTGAGCATCATCCGTTAGCATCTGTGCATAATGAGTATAATGCAGTCTATGTGTATGGCGAAGCTGTCGGTGAAACGATGTTCTATGGTCCAGGTGCTGGAAGCCTTCCAACAGCTACTTCCGTTGTGTCTGATTTGGTGGCTGTGTTAAAGAATATGCGACTTGGTGTGAATGGTCGAAGTGCAGTTGCACCACAATATCCGAAGACAATGAAACAGCCATCTGAAATTCATGCGAAATTCTTCATTAGATTACATGTGAAGGATGAAGTGGGCGTACTAGCCAAGATCACAATGCTGTTCGCAGAGCACGGAGTAAGTTTTGATAAAATCCTTCAGCTACCGTTAAATGAAAAAGGATCATCTGAAATTGTACTCGTAACGCATCACGCAACATTAACTGAATTTGAAAAAATCCAACAGAAACTAAATGATTATGAAATGGTTAAAGAAATAAAAAGCACATATCGTGTTGAAGGAGAGAATGGCAAATGAGCTGGAGAGGGCTATTAAGCGAATATCGAGAATTATTACCTATGACTGAGGACACCCCTGATTTATCCCTTCATGAAGGGAATACGCCTCTCATTAAATGTGACAACCTTTCGAAGGAATTGGGGATTGAACTGTATGTGAAATACGAAGGCTTGAATCCGACTGGGTCGTTTAAGGACCGCGGAATGGTAATGGCGGTTGCTAAAGCGGTCGAAGCAGGCAGTAACGCTATTATCTGTGCATCAACAGGAAATACTTCCGCTGCCGCAGCTGCCTATGCAGCACGTGCGAATTTGAGATGTATTGTTGTTATTCCAGAAGGAAAAATCGCGATGGGCAAACTTGCACAAGCTGTCATGTATGGTGCGGAAATCGTCTCTATTGAAGGGAACTTCGATGACGCCTTGCAAATTGTTCGAAGCATTAGTGAAAAAGCGCCGATTACCCTTGTTAACTCTGTAAATCCATACAGAATTGAAGGACAAAAAACAGCAGCATTTGAAATCTGTGATGTGCTTGGCTCTGCCCCAGACATCTTAGCTCTTCCTGTTGGAAATGCCGGCAATATTACGGCTTATTGGAAAGGTTTTAAAGAATATAACGAACTAAAGCAGACAGGTCTACCACAAATGCGTGGATTTGAAGCAGAAGGATCAGCTGCTATTGTTCATGACCGTATCTTTAAAGAGCCGGAAACGATTGCGACAGCGATTCGTATCGGCAATCCTGCCAGCTGGAAATTCGCAGTTGAGGCTGCAAATGAGTCAAATGGAAAAGTTGATGAAGTGTCAGATGAAGAAATTCTTGAGGCGTATCGCTTACTTGCACGTTCTGAAGGTGTATTTGCTGAACCGGCCTCATGTGCTTCAATCGCAGGGATCATCAAACAATTAAAGAACGGTGAAATAAAAAAAGGCAGCAAAATTGTTGCCGTCTTAACAGGAAATGGATTGAAAGATCCAAATGTTGCAGTTGATCATAGTGAGATTAAACCACAATTGTTGCCAATGGATGAGAAAGTGATCTTAGAGCATTTGCAACAAGGCTTGGTTCAATCATGAGCGTAGAAAGTGAAATGTTTTACATCCGGGTCCCAGCAAGTACAGCAAATCTGGGACCTGGATTTGATTCAATTGGCATGGCGCTCGGTTTATATTTAGATATTCAAGGCCGATATTCTGATAAGTGGGAAGTTATTCCATTGTCAGAAGAACTAAGCATTTTTCCAAGTGATGAGACAAATTATATCGTTACCATTGCAAAAGAAGTGGCTGGATATTATGGCAAACAGCTCAGACCGTGTAGATTGGAAATCACTAGTGAAATCCCACTGGCAAGAGGTTTGGGAAGCAGTGCTTCTGCAATCGTTGCAGGAATCGAACTGGCCAATCTTGCAGCAGAATTGGGCCTGTCAACTAAAGAGAAATCGAGACATGCTTCCATGATCGAAGGGCATCCAGACAATGCGGCTGCTTCGGTAATGGGAGGACTGGTCGTCGGCTGGCATTCCGATGACGCCACAGATGTATTATCGTTTCCAATTGAAGGTATCAAGGTGATCGCTGTTATTCCCAATTATGAGTTGAAGACAGAAGACTCTAGAAATGCTCTCCCAGACAAATTAGCGTTTAAAGATGCCATCCATGGGAGCGCAGCAGCCAATGTCTTTCTAGGAGCTGTATTGTCGGGGAATTGGTCATTAGCTGGAGAAATGATGAATCGGGATCGTTTTCATCAATCCTATCGAGCTCACTTAGTGCCGCATCTACCACGAATTGAAGCGATGGTAAAAGCAATCGGTGCTTATGGTACGGCATTAAGCGGTGCTGGACCAACGGTGCTATGTCTAGTTCCAGAAAATGCTGCTTGTAACGTGCAGAAATCGCTTCAAAGTGAATTTCCTGATTTCGATGTTGAAGTTTTGGATATTGATAACGAAGGAAGTAAAACATTGGTTTTAGAGGATGAACATACAAAACCTGCTTGGGTTGGATAAGTAAATATTGATTCACTAAAAAAGCTGACTACCGTTCATGCGCAATGCAGAGGTGTCAGCTTTTATTTTAATCCTACTATTAGAATACTTGTTCTACTTCAACTACTCCTGGAACTTCCTCAAGAAGAGCACGCTCTATACCGGCTTTAAGGGTAATTGTAGAACTCGGACAGCTTCCGCATGCACCAAGCAGACGTAATTTAACAATTCCATCCTCTATATCGACAAGTTCACAGTCACCGCCGTCACGAAGAAGAAACGGACGAAGTTTATCAAGTACTTCTTGTACTTGAACTTCCATCGTTTGTTCAGACATTACAATCGACTCCTTTCATACTCCTTATTATAATAGTATGATATGAAAAAATCCATCGGAAAGATTATAGAGAATGGTCAAAAAGTCCGGAAAAAAGCTTGCGGACTGTATCGAAGCGCATTAATGACCTTCTGCTACAATGAAGCACGTTCTGAGCAAGCCAAGTTCTCACGTATACCTAATTACGGAAGGGAGAGACTTTCTTTTTATCCTTCTTTTTGAACACGCCTTTATAAAGCTGTAACCTTTCCGTTCCCTTTTTTAAAAATTCAGGTAAAATGAAAGTAAGAATACATGGAAAGGGAGATCGATATGGAAAACAAGCTAATTGAAATACAAGTGTATGGAGCGGAAAGAATCTGTGCAAGCTGTGTAAATCTGCCGTCATCAAAGGACACCTATGAATGGCTGGAAGCAGCGCTATCCCGGAAATTTCCAGGACAGCCATTCGCCATTACTTACATTGACATCTTCCAACAGCAAGAGAATCCTAAACGTCAGGAAATGGCCGAAAGGATTGTAGAAGAAGACTTATTTTATCCGCTTGTTCTCATTGGTGATGAAATTGTCGGTGAAGGAAATCCACGCCTTAAAGCAATTGTAAAGGAAATGGAGAGGTATGGATATCAAGCGCTAGAAGCATGAGAAAAATAGAGGATATCCTAAAAGGGTCTGACTACGCAGTCTATACATAGTTCATAGTAGCACTTACGCTTAATATGAACTGTATTTGGTTGCGGGGTCTGACCCTTTCGTTTTAGGACATTCTCTACATCAACTGATTAACCATTATGATATTTGTATAACCATAGAATCCCTGATTTTAATAATCGCGCCATTCTTCCTGTGATTGGGCGTTCACCGACAAGACCAAAGCCATGTTTACTACCGAGTGAGCCAAGTGTTCCTTTTAATTTAATGACAGGGAAGCTTTCAGGTAGCGGCTCGTTTGCCCATTTTTTCACTAAAACCGTAACGATTTGTTCCGCTTGGCCTTCGGCTAATTGAGCACTTGGGGCTTGCGGTAAGCTCGCGCAGTCACCCACTACAAAAACGCTGTCGTCATTTGGAAGGAAATGCTGTGGTGTAAGGATAACCCGCCCTTGTTTGTCCTTTTTAACATCAAGGTCGCGGACAATTTTGCTCGGCTGAATACCGGCTGTCCAGACGATTACATCACTATGAACAGGCTCATCCCCATTATAAAGAGTATTCGGTTCAACTCTTGTGATATTTGAATGATGAACGACATCGATTGTATGTTTCTTAAACCAGCTTTCCACGTACGTGCTTAATCGTTCAGGGAAGGCTGACAAAATATGCGGGCCGCGGTCAAATAACCGAACATGTAAATCAGAACGGCTTTCAATTAGCTCACTTGCTAATTCCACTCCACTAAGCCCACCGCCAACGATGGAAACGGTTGCTCCGTTCCCCAAGTTATTTAAGGCTTGATACGTCTGGCGTGTTTTATCTATTGTCTGAATACTGTAAGTGTGTATATCTGCTCCAGGAATATTATGGAACTTATCTTCGCAACCTAGGCCGATAACTAAGTCATCATAAGAAACAGGTTCTTGATCTTTTAGCATGACTTGTTTATTCTCTAAATCTACTGAAAGAATTTCACCGTAGACGGAATGTAGACGAGGGTGTTCAGGAAAAGCTACCCGAATATGGTGATCAGGAATTGTTCCTGCAGCAAGTCCATAGTATTCGGTTTTCAAGCAATGATATGGATTGCGATCGATAAGTGTAATGGACATATTGTCTGGCAGTTGATTTGGCAGCAACCTATGTAGCATTCTAAGTCCCCCATACCCACCGCCAAGTATAACTAAGTTCTTCATTGTGAATATCCCCTTTGTTTGTTTTACATAATAATTTATGTAGCTGTCTGGGATGCCCAAAAAGGGTACGACCCTTTTTGAACACCTTCTCCTCCACTTTGCCACCGTTGCGTACATATCCCTAATTATTTTTTCGTATATATGCTGTCGAAAAAGTTTACATACCAATAAAAATTATATCGAAGTTGGTATAAAACTACAACAGCATCGTCCTAATTAAAGGGGATTTACCATTGTATTTTGTTTGACTAATTTTAAAATAAGGAGTAGGATAATCTGTTAGTAACAGTGAGGTGAGGGAATGAAGCCGCTAATTGAATTTTGCGTCAGCAACTTGGCAAGCGGTTCGCAGCAAGCAATGGAGGAATTAGAGAGGGACCCGGATTTAGATGTCATTGAGTACGGTTGCCTTAATTTCTGTGGAAAATGCGCGCGTTCCATGTTTGCCCTGGTAGATGGAGAAGTTGTCACAGGAGAAACGAATGAAGAGCTGGTCAAAAATATTTATCAACATATTGAAGAGAATCCATTCTTTTAACATATAGATCAATCAAGAAGTAGAGCCCGTCTTGTTGTGGACGGGCTCTACTTCTTGATTTTATCCCGCATGAACGAAAGTTAAGTCCCTCAGCTAAAGGGCTTAGAGGAATCGAAGAAGCGTAGCTGGGAGCCATTGCTTGATGTTTCACTTTATTAAGAGTTGACTAGTTCATGGTCTTGGTTATTATCTCGCTGTTCCCGAATTTCCTGCCAGCGTTCTCTGGCCATGTCTATAATGGTTGTTTCGACAGCCCTGCTTTGCTGCTCGATGACGATGGAAAAATATTTAACTGCTGTTTGGACATCAGATATACGTCTGGACAGCTCCCCGATTAAATATAGAATCCGAATTTCGGAAACTTGTGTACCTTTAAAGTCATCTGTTGAGTAGGATTCCATATATTCTTGTCGCGCGATTTTTAAGAATCGGATCTCTTGCTCATGATTTTTATTACCTCGGAATAGCCAAGCAAGGCGCAAGAAAATTCCAGCTGTTGTGATGTGCTTTTCCTTTTTTAAAATAGCAGAATAGCCAGCTAATTTATATGTACTGATTGCATCTTGAATCGTTCGTTTGTCGCCGAAGTGATGAGGAACCCAGTGAGCGGATATCTTTGTTTGGATTTCTTCCTTAGTAAGCGGAGGGAAATACTTTGAGAAATCATCTGAGCTGGAAAAGCCGCAACATGGACAGACGTGAATATTATAATAAAGAGCATTGCTTTCTTCGTCACTGTATGAAGGGCAAAAGTCAGTATCGTATGCGTTTACTTTCACGAACCGTGAGCGGATTTTCTTAGATGTAAATGAATGTTCACACACTAGGCATTTCAATTGTTTATCGTATAATGGTTGTATCGTCTCCACAATGCTCACCTCTTTAATTAGAAAAAAGTAGTTCTATATGTGTGGTCTTATATTCCTATTATAGAGGATAAACAGAAATTAAGCTGTACTAATTTCCTATGACAATGTTGAGAAGTTGAGAATAATGGTTTTGATAGTATATACTAGTTATAGAGTAATTCTCATGTGAAATGGAAAAGGAGGGGAAAACATGAGTCAAGTTGTGATCATTACAGAAGCAGCTTCTTTTCAAATAAAAGAAATGATGAAACATAACGGTGAAGAAGGTTCGTTTTTACGAGTTGCTGTAAAAGGCGGCGGCTGTACGGGACTTACTTATGGAATGGGCTTTGAGCCAGATGCTGGTGAAGCAGACGACGAGCTTGAACAGTTCGGAATAAAGATTCTTGTCGACAAACAAGACAGCCCAATCCTAAACGGTACAGTCATTGATTATAAACAATCCCTAATGGGTGGTGGTTTTACAATTGAAAATCCTAATGCAATCGCATCATGTGGCTGTGGGTCTTCATTTAAAACGGCGAAAAATGCTGGGACACCTGAAAACTGTTAACAATATTGATATAGATAAGGCTCCTAACTGATTAAATGGTTAGGAGCTTTTTTTTATAAAAAATGAGACAGGTAAGTAACCTGTCTCATTGGTAATTCTCTCTTATTCAAACATAGAAGTACTGTGCATCGGTTGAACTTTTGCTTTAGGATCCATATATTGCTTCGCGTTGTTAACAGCAGTTGGGGCTTCGCCAAATCCGCTTGCAATTAGCTTGACTTTACCATCATATGTGCAAATGTCACCAGCAGCATAAATTCCAGGAATGTTTGTTTCCATTTTGGAATTGACGACGATGTTATTTTTCTGGATGTCAAGGCCCCAATCTTTAATAGGTCCAAGGGAGGATACAAAGCCATAATTGACAATGACTGCGTCCACATCATAAACTTCACGTTCTTCCCCCTTCGCATCCTGTAGAACAACTTGAGTAATTTCACTGCCGTTACCAATTAACTCAGCTGGTACGTATGGTGTTTTGATTACGACTTTCGAATTCCTTAAGTTTTCTACACTGTGTTCATGTGCGCGGAATTTATCGCGACGGTGAACAAGTATTACTTTTTCAGCAATTGGTTCAAGCATGAGTGCCCAGTCAACTGCTGAATCGCCACCACCGAAAATGACAACTTTCTTGCCTGCAAAATGGTTTAAATCATTGATATAGTAGTGAAGATTGCTTTTTTCGTATTGAGTGGCATCTTCGATTTCGATTCGACGCGGTTGGAACGCCCCGTTTCCAGCTGTAATAATGATTGATTTCGTATAATGGACGTCATTTTCAGTTGTTAACTTGAAGACACCATCCTCTTGCTTTTCCACGGTTTGCACAGCTTGTTCGAGCACAATCGTTTGTTCGAATTTCGCCATTTGCTCTTTTAAGTTATCAACTAACTCTTGAGCGCGTACCTTTGGAAAACCAGCTATATCATAGATGTATTTTTCCGGATATAGGGCTGATAACTGTCCGCCTAGTTGTGGTAAACTTTCAATTATTTTCACAGAGGCTTGTCGCATTCCGCCGTAGAATGCCGTGAATAAACCGACAGGGCCGCCCCCGATTATTGTAATATCATAAACCTTTTGATTTTCTTCCAAAATGAATCCCTCCGATTAGAGTATCAACTTCATGATAATATTTTAACATAAAATGATTAAATGACAGCATGATATTTGCTTAGCTTAGATGGAATGTTCGGGAAATTATCCAGTAAAACGTGTATTTGTATGAAGGACATGGGGACTTAGGCTTCGCGACTTACTAATGTAGCCAATTTATTTATCAGGTATACTAATTTTATCGAGAAAGCATTCAAAATTCCAGCTCCGCACCGCCACCATTGAGATTAGGTAAGTATAGCGTGCTTCATGATACATCCTTCATAGTAAATGGTATCGTTTTAACGCCATATTAATTTTGGGTGAAAAATACAAGCGAAATGACTTTTTAGATAGGGTGTGGTTTTTGTCAAACGATCCTTAGTTTCAAAAAAGTGAATAGAATATGAAACTTGTGTAATCCTGTCTAACGGTTTAATCAGAGTGTTTGCGCAATTCATATATTTCGTGGTGTATTTCATTGACGTGTCTTGTCTCATTAAGTACACTTATAGTGAGGCTTTTTGAGGAGGATTTGAAAGAATATGGCACTTCCTACATTAATTATTTCTGTTGTTCTTTTCTTTTTATTGTTTTTTGGAATCGGTTTTTTATTAAATATGTTATTCCGCTCTTCTTGGATTATGGTCGTCATATTTCCGATTATAGCCATTTATATTGTTAATGAATTAAAGCTGATTGAGTATTTCAGACACCCGGGTGTTGCTTTTGGCGGCTTAGGCGAGAAGTTGACTGCTCTTTATGCAGCTGATATAACGATATTATTAAGTGGACTAGTAGGAGCAATCTTGGCTGGGGTTATCATTAAGGTCTTGAGAAAGAAAGGCTATCAAATGTTTTAAACAAGCAGGCTGTCCTTTTGGGCAGCCTGCTTTTACATGAAGGACATGGGGACTTAGGCTTCGCGACTTACTAAATAGCCCATTTATTTATCAGGTATATTGATTTTAACGAGAAAGCATCCAAAATTCTGGATCCGTACCGCCACCATTGAGATTGGGTGAGTGTAGCGTGCTTCATGATATATCCTTCATAGTAACTGGTGGTGTTTAACGCTATATTAGTTTTCTATGTCTGATGCCTAGTTAAGGTGGCAGCTAATCAAGATTTTTCCTCTTACATGAATATTTCAATTCCGTTCGGGAAAGAAATATATGGTGTGGAAGGAGAGAGTATTATATGAATAGTATAAAAGGGTTAGTGAGAAGAGTAGTAGTTATCTTCTTGTTTGTAGCTGCACTTCATGCTACGTTTTATCATGTTACAGGTGTAGAAGCAAAAATCGTAAATAAAGCGCTGGTTTCTGCAAATGAGATGATTCAAGCTACGGAGGAAACAGGAGCACCGCAAACTTTAGATGATACAATGAACTTTAGTCAATACCCTGTCAAAACCATGATTGCTACAGGCTATACAGCGGGCTATGAATCGACAGGAAAAAAACCGGGACACCCTCTATATGGCATCACGTATTCAGGTGTGAAAGTAAAGCGTGATGTATATTCAACGATTGCTGCAGACCCGAATGTGTTCCCGATTGGAACGATTTTATGGATCCCAGGATACGGCTATGGGGTTGTTGCAGATACGGGAAGTGCGATACAAGGAAACAAGCTAGATTTGTATTATGATACCGTTTCGGAAGTTTATGAAAATTGGGGTAAAAGGACTTTGGATGTATACATTGTGAAAGAAGGAGAAGGTGTACTTACTGAGGATACTCTGACTTCACTTAATGAAGATAAGACCATCCAAGTGTTTCGTCAGCAATTTAAGAAAGATAGAGCGAATTAAATCATATATGTAAAGTCCCAGTTCTTAAAAAGATTAGCTGGGTTTTTTTGTTTTTTAGGGGGGGGGCACAGAAGTTAGCTCCAAGAAGCCCGCTCCTCTAGTCATAAGCCAATCAATTTGATGAGACACTTCCTTTCCATGGACACTGATTGACCTACGCTAGTTTAGTTTGGATAGGCTCATTTGATTTCCCTATTTTACATATGTTTCCCATCAAACTAGATCATGAGGATGTGTTTCTTATTTAAATACGAAAAAGTATAAAATAACGGCGATGAAGATGCCAGTCAGTCCACCGAAGAAAACTTCAATGGGCTTATGACCAAGTAATTCCTTTAATTTATGCTGTTTATGCTGTTCTTCTTTATTTTGCCAGTTTTTGGCTTCGTTAATAAAAACATTGAAATCGGCAACAAGTTTATTGAGAACAGCAGCTTGTTCACCGGCCTGTCTTCTAACGCCTGTTGCATCAAACATCGTGATGATCGCAAATACAGATGCGACAGCGAAAATTGGAGATGTGACGCCTGACTGAATGCCGACACCTGTCGCAAGTGCTGTCACAGCAGCAGAGTGAGAACTGGGCATTCCACCTGTAGAAGTAAGCAAAGACCAGTCAAGCTTGCGCAGTGCAATATAGTGAATAGGTACTTTAATAAATTGAGCAAAGAAGATCGCGATAAGAGATGCAACGAGAGGGAAATTAAAGAATAATTCCATGTATGTCCGCCTACTTTCTTTTCAAAGAGTACTTTTTAACATAATGCGCATGCAATTTTAATGAAATGATAGTTCAGGTAACTCTGTATTTTCTATATTTCCCTAAAACGGTTCTAACCCTGCAGTGTAATTCTAGTTTTACTTGAAAAATTAGATGATGTACTATACGTAGTGATATGATTCTATAATTTTCCTGTCTTTGTGTTTATATACTAAAAGTTAATCACATAAATTTCAAGCATGTGTTAAGGACAGAAAGGATTCGTTCGAACCCGATTGAAAAATTCGTTATAATATAGAATAACAGAAGGAGTGGTCATCATGTTTACAGTGAAAAATGAATTGAATTTCGATCAGCACGAAGAGTGTTTATTAATCGGTGTGTTCGAGAAGCCGGTTAAATTAGAAGGAATAGGACTTACAGCAGATCAACTGTTAGATGGTCAGTTAACGGAATTGGTAAAGGATGGAGAGATTTCGGCAAAGAAGAAATCCGTCTCTAAAATACATACATTAGGCAAGGTTGGCGTTAAACGCTTAATTTTCGTCGGACTAGGGAAAGAAAAGGAATTGACCTTTGAAGCATTGCGTGAGGCTTTTGGAAAAGCATTTAAAACGTTGAAGGATGCGAAAATGACAACAGCAGCAGCTGCGCTAGATACGTTTGTCACAGAGAAAGTCGATGTCCTAGATGTAGCTCATGCATTAAGTGAGGCATTCGAACTTGCGACTTATCAATTTGCAGGGTATAAACAAAAATCAAACTCCGTTGAAAAACAAATTGAGTCCTTTACCGTTTATAGTGAAGAGGATGGAGATGAGGTCTTATCTTCATTAAAAGTCGGGAAAGTATATGGAAGTGCAACGAATTCAGCACGTACGCTTGTGAATACGCCAGGAAATCTATTAACATCAACAGATCTTGCTGATTATGCGCGTGAGCTTGGGGAACAGTATGATTTTGAAGTGGAGATTCTTGAAAAAGAAGAGATGCTAAAGCTTGGAATGGGGGCTCTCCTTGCTGTAAACCAGGGATCTGTTGAACCGCCAAAGATGATTGTTCTAAAATATCAAGGCAAAGATGAGTGGAAAGATGTAATCGGTCTAGTAGGGAAAGGAATTACCTTTGATACAGGTGGTTATTCCCTGAAAACGAAAGCCGGTATCGTCGGCATGAAAACGGATATGGGCGGTGCAGCGGCTGTTCTTGGAGCGATGGAAATCATCGGTGAATTGAAGCCGGAGCAAAATGTTGTGGCAGTCATTCCATCCACCGATAATATGGTGAGTGGAAACGCCTTTAAACCGGACGATGTGATTACGTCCATGAGCGGTAAAACAATCGAAGTTCTGAATACAGACGCAGAAGGAAGGCTTGTATTAGCAGATGCACTAACATATGCCTTACAGCAAGGCGCTGATTACCTTGTTGATATCGCTACATTAACAGGTGGGGTGATCACAGCACTTGGTATGGATATGACTGGAGCTATGACGAATAATGAAGCATTCTTTGAGGAAGTACTATTAGCCTCTTATGAAACAGGAGAACCAATGTGGCGCCTTCCCATTACGGAAAAAGACAAAGAACGCGTACGAAACAGTAAGATTGCTGATTTGAACAATTCACCGGGTGCTGCAGGACATGCGATAATGGGTGGAGCATTCATCGGCGAGTTTGCTGAAAATAAGCCTTGGGTACATCTTGATATTGCTGGAACATCTGTAACCAATTCAGCGTATGACCTAGGCACTGCTGGAGCAACAGGTGTTATGGCAAGAACGTTGGCTACACTTGTAGAACGATTTGGTGAAGAAGACTGAAGAAAACCGGAAGCCTTTGCTTCCGGTTTTTTACTCCATGCTAGCAAAACGGCTTAAATGCTTGTATACTCCGCTGATATAATAAAAAATAGGCTCATATATGTATAAATCTTAGTGTTCAAAATGAAAAAAGACGGATTCAATTGTACTTTATATGAATCCGTCTTTTTTTAGAAACCTCCTCATGTTCTATTCGTTATGTTAAACAATATTGTTGTTAAAAAGATTTTTGGCTCATTCATGTGAAACTGTGGTTTCACACGCCTTGCTATTAAAAATTCAACCATTTCAAGCTAACGATAATATGACAGCAGTTATCATTGGCTTTTGGGTGGAAATCGAAACGGATTCCATCAGGGCTATAGGTCGTTTCTGGCATTGTTTTTACGCCGGTTTTTCGGATCATATCTGTGACAGTAGCCGTTTTTGATTGCTGCGCTCTGCCATAAGCCGCTCTGAAAATGGACGAGACATGGCGAAAGAGTTTACAACCTTCTGTGCATCAAGTAGTAAGGACTGTGAATTTTTTGCAGATTGAATGAGCAAGTCCGGATTAACAGAAGGAAACTGGCGAAATATATCATGATGATGGGAATGTCGATAGGCATCAGAAAACTCATCATGATTTTCTGTCAAAAAACCCTCTCCTTTCAAGATCTTCTTTTCCTAACATATGAAGTAAATACAAATGGTATACTGCTACAAGTAAAATTTTAAAAAATAAATGATTTGAACAAAAAAAGGAAAAATTTAAAAATAAGAGCATCATTATTTGTATTTTAAATGTGATAGGTTTATGATATTATTAATACCTAGTTACAAAAAGTAAGGAATTTAAAAATCCTAATAGGTCAGGTGATCGATATGATTATTACGCCACAAATTAAAGAAATATTAATAGATAAAATGCAAATGATCAAAAATCCAGGTAAAAGAGAAATATGTCTTGTAGGACCGGTTAATCTTCCTGTAGAGCAAGGTGACTTTTCAGCTGTATTCCAGTGGTACACATGGATTGAGCTTGATGATAAGTTTCAAACGAAAGAAGATGTACTTGAATCGTTAGCAACGGCTAATTTAGCTTCCTCTCAACAATCTTCTGTGTTGGTTTATGGGGATTTCAAAGAGTCTGAACATGCGTTAGTTAGAATGCATAGCATCTGCCATACCGGCGATATTTTCGGAAGTCAAAGATGTGATTGTGGATATCAGCTTCATCAATCGATGAAAATGATAACAGAACATGGTAGTGGCGCTCTCTTTTATTTAGCTGATCATGAAGGGCGAGGCATCGGTCTGTTCTCGAAATCACTTGCTTACATCTTGCAGCAAGAAGGTTTAGATACAGTAGAAGCGAACCATGCGTTAGGATTTGAAGATGATACGCGTTCTTATGAAGGGGCCATACAAGTGCTAGAAGAACTGAGAGATAAACCAGTCGTCCTCATCACAAATAATCCGAAAAAGCTACAAGCATTGCGAGAGCATGGTTTGGCTGCGGCTGAACATATCCCATTATGGGGCGGCTTGACAGAAACAAACAGCTTTTATTTAGATACAAAAATAAAAAAATCAGGACATATTCCACAAGAGAATACGTTTGCTATATAGGAGCGCTGATAAAGTGAAAACAGATCAAGAATATATGCAGTTGGCGCTTGATTTAGCAGCCACGGCCAAAGGAAAGACGAATCCGAACCCAGTTGTCGGGGCGGTTATTGTGAAAGATGGCGTGGTCGTCGGCACTGGAATTCATCGAAAAGCAGGAGAACCCCATGCTGAAGTCCATGCTTTTAAGATGGCTGGGGACTATGCATGCGGAGCAACTCTTTATGTAACACTTGAGCCTTGTTCACATTTCGGAAAAACACCACCTTGTGCCAATTTGGTTAAAGAGTCTAGAGTAAGCCGCGTGGTCGTAGCTACTCAAGATCCGAATCCATCTGTGGCAGGAAGAGGGATTGGATTACTGAGAGATGCAGGAATAGAAGTTGAAGTAGGCGTTCTCGAGAAAGAGGCCTTGCTGCTAAATGAACGGTTTATTCACAATATGAAAACACAACGACCTTTCGTCATCTCTAAAACGGCTATGACGCTAGATGGCAAGCTCGCCACTCACACCGGCCATTCGCAATGGATTACTGGAGAAGAAGCACGCCGTTCCGTTCATCAATTACGAAATGAAGTCGATTCGATTTTGGTTGGGATAGGTACCGTATTAGCAGATAATCCTTCGCTTACAACTCGCTTGCCTGAAGGAGGCAAGAGTCCAATCCGCATCATTGTGGATAGCCAATTGCGTACGCCATTAGAAGCAAAAGTGACAGATTGCAAAGAGGCAAAGACGTGGATTGTCACGTCAGAGGGAACAGATGCTGAGAAAAGAGCGGCCTTAATCAAGAAGGGTGTTGAGCTCATCGATGTGCCGTTAACTGACATGGGATTGAACCTGGAGTATTTATTAAACGAACTTTATCGTCGAGGTGTTACCGATGTCTTAGTTGAAGGTGGCGGAGAGGTCAATGCCTCTTTTTTACGAGCAGGTTTGATTGATAAATATATCGTGTATGTAGCGCCGAAGGTTCTTGCTGGCAAACATTCACTCACTCCTTTTTCGGGCGTCGATGCTGAAACGATGGATGAAGCGATAGACCTATCCTTCCACCACATTGATAAAATCGGTGATGATTTATGCATCACGGCTTATCCTACATTCAAGCAATAAAAGAAAAGGGGATGTAGCCGCAAAAACGAGTTTACTGACCGTTTTTTGCCGATTCTCAGACAGATGATTATATGAGGAGGGAAAGAGTTGAGATTTGGCTTCGATATCGATGATACTTTAATCAATTTACGAGAGCATGCCTTTCATTTATATAACAAAAAGTTGAACAAAGATGTGGAATTAGCGGCTTTTAAAGCTTTGAACACATTGGAAATTCATGAACCGTTTGGACTAACCGCAGAAGAAGGCACAGCGATGTGGAATAGCTTAGCAGAAGAAATCTACTATACAACCTGTCCAGCTTTTGATGGAGCGGTTGAAACGTTGCAACAGCTTACCAAGGACGGTCATGAGGTCTTCTATATTACGGCACGGAATGCTGAACATTGCGAACGGACCAAAGACTGGCTTATCCAAAATCAATTCCCAGTTCAAGAAGGTCATTTCTTTTGCGGAATGAAGGACGGAGAAAAGATCCGAATTATAGAGGATCTACAATTGGATTATTATTTTGATGATAAACCAGCTGTGCTAGAAACGTTATTGGATGTCCCGACAAAAGTATATGCGATTGACAACAGCTATAATCGGGAATTGAAGATCCCAAGGCTAACAAGCTGGTTTGAACTAAAAGAGATTATTGCTAAATAAGGAACCTGACCTGAACAGATTTTGAACTGTTTAGGCCAGGTTTTTTTGACGATTTCTGATTAGGGAGGCTCGAGATGCTGGTGATTCGGAATTAACACAATATGTGCAAAAGTCGAATTGTGTTTGTGGAAGAAAAGGAGCGCTCGCTCTATTTTCCGATCCGCACAAAGGAAGTTTGGAATCGGAATTCTCATTACAGACAAGTAATGAATGTGAGTAAAAGATCATTTCAAATGCCCTAAAACTGTTAAAGCGTGTAAAATAAGGAGAAATAGAATAATTACCTATCAATTTTAAAAGGAGGCTAAAGTCTATATGGAATTTAATATTGAGAAGTCGTTGTTGAAGTCATTGGGGATTGAAATAACAGAGTTGAGTAAAGGGAAAGTCATTGCGACGATGCCGGTTGATGAAAGGACGTGGCAGCCAGTTGGATTGCTTCATGGAGGCGCTTCCGTGGCACTTGCTGAAACCGCTGCGAGTATTGGCGGCTATGAGCTTGTGGACAAATCAAAAGAAGCTGTTGTTGGGCTTGAAATCAACGCCAATCATATAAAAGGAAAACGCTCAGGGATAGTAACAGCTGAAGCAAATATTCTACATAGAGGAAAAACGACCATGGTTTGGGACATTAAAATTCGTGATGAAGAAGAACAGCTTATTTCCGTTTCCCGCTGCACACTGGCAGTTATTTCTCTTAATCAGAAAAGCTAAGACTTATATGACCTTAGCAAAAAGAAGGAGCGCAAACTGCGTTCCTTTTAGCTTTCCAACGCATCATCTGTTTCCGCAAGTTCAGGCAAATAGACGAGTATTGGCTTTATGGTCAATCGTGGCTGACGCTGACTTTGATACGCATGAAGGAAAGAATTTTTTTATAATTCTTTCTTTCCCCCAATCAACGAGACAAGCTGATGCGTATGATGCTGTATAACGACTGTAGCACTATCTACTCCAGAATTCTCAACTTATTTTGAAATCTTGCCTTTCGAGCGAATAAGAAGAAACGCGAACAAAGAGAGGTTGGGAAGCGATAAAAGGTTTAGGGCTTTGCGTAGAAACATGCGCATAGAAAAGCTCTCTAGCTAATATATTTTCGTATAGAATATAATTGCTATTTTATCCCGGTTTAACAGGATGTAATACCCCCGCTTCAATTTTTGTGGCAGAAACAAGAAAAATAGGTAGGGGATAGACAGTCTGTAAACCCCCGATTGGTGAGATACAGTGAAACTTACCTTTGTGGTTTTCAAAGGTTTAGTTGAACCAATCGGATTCGTACTGTCGATTGATCGAAGCGAAAGCGAAGGTCTTAGCGACAGTAGAACGGGACTAACCATCAGTGGGGGATGAAAAAGCCCTTTCTGATGGAAGTTTCACTTTATCCCGGTTTAACAGGCTGTAATACCTCGGCTTCAATTTTTGTGACAGAAACGAGAAAAAATAGGTAGGGGATGGATGAACAAGCAGTGAGGTATGATCTAACAAAATAGGAAGAGGAATTGTTCAGAGAGATGTAGAACATTGTTATTGAAAGAAAAAAACGTAATTTGTTTAAATATTCTGTTATAATATTACAATAAGATTTTAGAAAAGGGGGATGGAAGACATGGAACAGAACATGCAACAATACTTATTCATTGATTTTGAGTTTACTATGCCAGAGGGGAAGGGGAAGCCTGCTGGTTTTTATCCGGAAATTATTGAGGTTGGCTTTGTTTCCGTAATAAATGATGGATTGGGTGATCAATTTTCTTCGTTTGTTGTTCCGGATAAGTTTTCGCAGTTAACAGAACGCTGTAAAAGATTTCTTCATATTTCGCAAGGTCAGGTGAATCAAGGCATTAACTTTGTTGAGCTTGTTGCATTATTAGAAAGTTATGATCAAAAATGTCCAACAAAGATTGTCACATGGGGAAATATGGATATGAAGGTATTGCGTAATAATTGTCAAAGAGCGGGAGTCGAGTTTCCTTTTACCGGGGAGCAAATTGACTTATCAATGGAGTACAAACGCTTTTTTGGTGATCAAAATCAAACGGGTTTGTGGAAAGCGGTACAGGCTTATGGAAAAGAAGGAACAGGAAGGCACCACCGTGCACTTGATGATGCGATGACAACGTATAATATTTTTAAATTAGTAGAAAAAGATAAAAGCTATATGAAGAATCACCAGCCTACAACGATTGGAGATCGGATTGATTTGTCTAAAGTTTTAAATAAACTTGTATTATAAAAGCCAAATCATGAGAATTGATTTGGCTTTTAGGCATTTATTTAAAATAGTCTTTCTCCAGTTCTTCGATATGTTGCAGACTTCTTTGATTCCATTCGTCTTGGGTCTCAGACAGCTTCTGTTTCATCGAATCAACGGATTGGTGCAGTGATTCTTTATAATCGGGAATTTCATTCGTGTACGCTCTAACCATATTCTTAGGTACATTCATCTGTTCACGGAAAGCAAGTGCTCGGCGCTGATGAAACAGGGCGACATCCACTTGTTTTGGGTTGTGTAAATCACCTTGCATAGGATGCTTGGCGCAAGCAAGAACACGGACAAGATATGCATTTGGCCTCTCTTCAGTAATTTCTCCAATATATTTCCCTGTGCGATAAATCGCAGACACTTTGTCCCCAACTGCAAATTGCTCTTCGCTCATTTCAATTCCCCTTTTCTTACTCATTCTCTCTTTATCATACAAAATTCAGAGAAGGCTTTCAAATAATGGGGAAGGAAGATCTTAAGTAAGAATCTTGGTGTGTAACAACAGATCATAATTGAATAAATGGACAGGTTGTAGATTGAATCCTTTCAAGGAGTATAAAAATGTCGGATTTAGTCGGAATCCATCATTGCCGGCAAGTCGCTTGCACTTTACTAATGAATTCGTGTAAAGTGTACAATTGAGGGCACATAATAATAGATTCATGATTATGGGCGGATTTTTTATAGGAAAGAAGGGATTTTAGATGACGAACTATCCACAATTAACATCTGAAGTATTAGAAAATGAAAAAGCGGCCATTATGGAAACAAACCAAGGAAATATCAAAATTAAATTTTTCCCTGAATTAGCACCAAAAACAGTTGAGAATTTCTTAACACATGCAAAGAATGGTTATTATGACGGAATTGCTTTCCACCGTGTCATTAAAGATTTCATGATCCAAGGTGGAGACCCACAAGGAACTGGTATGGGTGGAGAAAGTATTTGGGGTGCTCCATTTGAAGATGAGTTCTCTATGCAACTTTTCAACCTTCGCGGTGCATTATCGATGGCGAATGCTGGACCAGGCACGAACGGAAGTCAATTCTTTATCGTTCAAGCACAACATGTTGACAGCAGAATGGGCGAACAAATGAAACAAGCAGGCTACCCAGAAGAAATCATCGAAGCATATATGGCGACTGGTGGTACTCCATGGCTTGACCAAAAGCATTCTGTTTTTGGACAAGTTGTCGAAGGCATGGATGTAGTTGATGCCATTGCTAATGCAAAAACGACATACGGTGACAAACCAGCTGAAGACATCGTGATTCAATCGATTAAATTAGTGTAAATCTTATGGAGCGGGAGGCATTTGTCTCTCGTTTCTTTTTTTGATAACCACTTTTTATAGCCTCATGAAAAAAAACCAAGTAAACTTTTAAAAATAGAAAAGGAGCATAGCCATGTTTCCTCTAGAAAGTTATATTCGAAGAGTTGAGTTAAAAAGAGATGCCGTTCCTTCATTTGATATTTATCCGTTCTGTTTACCGGCCGTTCGTCCGTTGACTGATGTCGAGCTTCATCCTAATGTCACATTTTTCGTCGGGGAAAATGGCATGGGGAAGTCAACTTTATTGGAGGCGATTGCTGTTGCTTTCGGTTTTAATGCAGAAGGTGGCACGATTAATTTTAATTTTTCTACGAAAGAGTCTCATTCTAATTTGTACGAATATGTAAGACTGGTGAAAGGAACGAGAAAGCCGAAAGACGGATTTTTTCTCCGTTCTGAAACGTTCTATAATGTCGCATCCACGATTGAAGAATTGGATATAGGTGGCTTCGGACCGAGAATTATCGACTCTTTTGGCGGGAAGTCACTTCATGAACAATCCCATGGGGAATCATTTTTCGCTGCATTTACGAATCGATTTAGCGGACAAGGAATCTATATACTAGATGAGCCTGAAGCTGCCTTATCTCCGCTCCGACAGCTATCTCTACTATCAAGAATGCAGGAGCTCGTTCAATTGGATTCACAGTTTATTATTGCCACCCATTCACCCATTATCATGGCCTACCCCCAAGCAAAGATTATCAAAATGACAGAAGAAGGACTGAGAGAAACAAAGCTTGAAGACACCGATCATTATGTGATCATGAAGCAGTTTTTTGAAGATAGAGAACGTTTACTTTATCATTTGTTAAAATAACTTAGTAGATTTATGCTACATATTGGTTTGACGCATATTATGCGATTTAAAGTTCTAACTGAAGCCTTCTTACAAATCGATTCAATTTAAGTCGCGAAATGGAAAGGTAGTTGTTATAATTAAGATACAAGAATTGGTATTTTAGAAAGGATGTAATCAATGAGCGTTCTTTTACCTACTGTACTTGGCTTGTTTCTTTATTTTCCAGAAGATAAGTCAGAATATTTTCCTGCTGTCATTTCGTTCACCATATTCATGATTGCTTGTGCTTTTACGATGAGGTGGATTATCAAAAAGTCACAAAAAGAAGCGCTAAAAACGAAGGAATTAGAAGAAGAAGTAACGCGTAGGAATCAACATTTAAAGAAAAACTCGATGCATTAAAGCGGGATAAATAATCAAAGGATCTCCTAAAAAGGGCCTGACCTCAGTAGTTAAGAGATCTGACTCTTTTTTATAGGACATCCTTTTTTACTTATGCTTCTTCAGAAACGACAGTGAAGCGTTCGTTTACATGTTTAGGATTTTCAAGTTCATCAAGTACAGCTACAGCATAGTCTTCGTAGCTTACATAGCTATTTCCTTTTGAGTTTACGAGAAGGTGATCTTTGCCGGCTTGATATGTTCCTGTTCTTTTGCCAACTGCAAATAATGCGGAAGGACTGAGGAATGTCCAAGTAATCGAATCCGTACCTTGCAGGATTTCAAGATTCTTCCCTTGATTCGAAGCAGTAGGCTTAAACATATCTGGGAAGTCAGGCGTATCAATGACACGGACTTTTTTATCTGGATCAACAAACAGGCTACCTGCTCCGCCGACTACGAATAATTTTGTATTTGGTGCTCCTTTTAAAACTTCAATTAGAACGTTTCCAGCATCAACATGTAAATGCTCTTCTCCAAATGGTGCACCAAAAGCATTAACTACAACGTCAAAACCTTTAACATCATCAGTCGTTAAATCGAAAGCATTTTTTTCTAAAATAGCTACTCCCTCTACTTGAAGCTTTGCAGCGTCGCGAACGATGGCTGTTACTTCATGATTTCGCTCTAAAGCTTCCTTTGCAATACGGCTTCCTGCTTTTCCAGTTGCTCCAATTATTCCTATTTTCATAATTATGATTCCTCCTAGTAATTGTCTATTTGTAACTGATTTTGTTACAACTTGGTGGTGAAAAAGAGGTTGACTCTAAATCAAAGGGCCATCCTCGTTCTGATATCTTGTAACGATTTGCTTGCCAGTTCCTTTTCCATTGCAGTCTGCGCTGTATGAAACGTATCTTCCAAAGCAGATTGGATGTTTTTACCGACAGGGCATTGTGGATTTGGATTTTCATGCATCGAAAATAAATCTTCTTTTTGTTGAACGGCGAGATAAATGTCTAAAAGCGAAATCTCTACTGGATCTCGGGTCAAGACAGCCCCTGGCGTTCCAACTTGTGATTGAAGAAGCCCTGCTTTTTTTAGCATTCCTGTAATTCTGCGAATGACAACTGGATTGGTGTTCACACTGCCGGCGATATATTCCGAAGTAACTTTTTCACGCGGACCAGATGCAATAAGGGAAAGAATATGAATGGCAACAGCAAAGCGACTGTTAATCATCGTATTCACCACCTATGTAACCATTATAGTTACATGTAGTTTGATTGTCAAATGAAGTAGCTGGTATTGCTCTACACATAACTTACCCATTTTTTTGGCCTAAATACTTATTTGAATACTTAAAAAATTTTACAAATATTTCTGACTAATCACTATGCTGCATATATTTTGCTTACTATTTTTAAAGGGAAGAAACTTCCGTTAGTGAAGCGCAATACTTAGGAAATACTACAAGAAGGAAATCCATTTGGTCTAACCAAGAAAGGATGGAGTATATGCCTTCAAAAGAACAATTAAACCAATTGAAACAGCAATTACAGCAGACAAAACAGGAGCTAGAAGAAAGATTAAGTGATAATGGAAATTTCGGGTTGCTTAGAAGCTTTGCTCATGATTCAACAGGAGAATTATCGAGTATTGATAACCATCCAGGTGATGAAGGCACAGAATTATATGAGCGAGAAAAAGACATCGCGCTCTATGAACACGAACGTCAGCATGTAGATGAAATTAATCACGCGATCCATGCGATGGAAGCAGGAACGTATGGGAAATGTGAAGTGTGTCAAGCTGAGATTCCACTTGATCGATTGCAAGCGATTCCGACAACAACATTTTGTAAGGAGCATTCACCTTCCCAGAATACTTCCCATAATCGCCCTGTTGAGGAAGAAGTATTAACCCCTCCATTTGGGAAATTCGATAATGATGACCAGAATGAATCGGTGATTTATGATGCGGAAGATACTTGGCAGGACGTAGCCAGTTTTGGGACTTCAGAATCGCCATCTGACTTCGCCTATCCTCCCGATGATTATGAGGATATGTATGTTGAGTCAGAAGAAAATATCGGCTATGTGGAAGATTATGAGAACTTTGTCGGCGTTGATATGGACGGCAAGAATATTACGGTGTACCCGAACTCGCAACACGAAAAATATGAGGCTGCTTTAGATGAGGAAGGGATTATGACTACATTCGGTGACTTGCCGCAGTATGAACATGACCCTTATGTAGAAGAAGACTGATTTTTGATAAGCGTAAAAGCCATTATGCTTTTGCGCTTAATTCCTTTAAAGTGATAGAACATTACTGCGCGTAAATCTCGATTCTAGCACGATAAGGTTTCAATCTGGCGCGCAAATTTTGATTCTGGCTCGCAAAGAGGTCCATCCGGCACGCAAATCTTAATATTGGCACGTAAAGTGTTCCATTCGCAGCAGAGTCTTAATTTATGGTCACTTTATAGTCAGAAAATTTTTCGGGTTCCCGCGATTTACATATATCTGTTGTAAATAGAGGTAACTAGTCTAAAACGATTCGTAAAAAAGGGGATGTAATCATCCAAAGTATTCAGATGCAAGTTTTTTAGTATACCTTCTTCACTTTAGGAAAAAATAGATGGGATAAACGGAATGGGCGGGAGGTAGGTAGTATGTTGAAAACGAGAATGAGTGTGATGATCATGATGCTTTTGCTAGCCGGTTGTGCAACGGAAAGTCCCAAGAAAATTGATGTAACGATGCGAAATGTAGATGGAGACTCACTTGGGAAAATTACTGTTCAGGAGAAGTCTAAAGGTGTTACGCTAGATATTGATTTAAAGGGACTGGAGCCTGGTGTGCATGCCATTCATATCCATAACAAAGGTTCATGTAAGGCACCTGATTTTATTTCAGCTGGTGATCATTTTAACCCAGATAAAAAAGAACATGGTTTGCTTCATCCGAAAGGAGCACATGCGGGAGATTTACCAAATTTAATTGTCAAAGATGATGGAAAGACGAAAGTGAAATTGGATGCTCCAAATGCAACGCTTAAAGATGGAAAAAATTCACTTCTGACTAAAGACAAAACATCCATCGTCATTCATGCATCAGCGGACGACGGCATGAGTCAGCCGGCGGGGAATGCTGGAGATCGAATTGCTTGTGGTGTAATAAAAAAATGATATCTGTAGCATGAATATATAGAAAAAGCCAGCTACTCTATAGGGCACTGACTGTCATTTTTGAGACAGTCAGTGCCGTAGAGAACCCTGGCTTTTTCTTTTGCAATGTGGTTCATGGCTGATTCACTTGGATGAATCGCTTTAAATGAGTAAAAATACGCTTATGATAGTAGAAGAAAAGGTAAAATAATCTATTTATGCGTCAAAGAGCAGCTACAACTGTACTAGTTGGCAACTGCTCTTTTTCTAATACGGTTCATGATAGCGCTTGGCCAGAGTATGCCGAATCAAAGTAACCACTAATATAATCATGAATATCTAAGATTTGGAGCTTGATTTTCAAGCCCTTTTCATTTGCGTAGATTATTTTCAAAGATAACAACTTGAAACAAAAGCCTTATCTATTTAAGTTAATGCTCGTTTCAATCTTTCTAGTCCTTCAAGAAGGACTGAACGTGGACATCCAATGTTCATTCTCACAAAACCTTCTCCACCTTGACCATATTTCGGACCAGGTTCAAGAGCAAGTTTTCCTTTTTTTAGTAAAGTATCTTGCAGTTTTTCATCTGTCCAGCCAAGGCCGCGACAATCAATCCAAATTAAGAAAGAAGCATCAGGATGCATAACGGTAAGGATAGGTAGTTCTTTTGCGATGAAAGACTCGGCAACTTGAATGTTTTCCTCAATATAAGGAAGTAATTCATTTAACCATGGTCCGCCATATTGATAGGCTGCTTCCATTGCGGTTAATCCAAGCAGATTTACCCCATGAAAGGCATTTTTAATTTGAATTTTTTCAATTTGTTTCTTGTGCTCGGGATTGCTGGCAAGGAGAAGCGAAGCCTGCAGCCCGGCAATATTAAATGTTTTACTTGGAGCCATTAAGGTAATGGTGCGATTTGCTACACTCTCACTTAGAGAAGCGATGGGAATGTGCTTGCTATGTGACAGTGCTAAGTCAGCATGAATTTCATCACTGACGATTAGGACGTCATATTGATCGCAAAGTTCGCCGATTTTTATTAGTTCGTCTTTTGACCAAACTCGACCGCCTGGATTATGTGGGCTACAAAGCAGGAATAGCTTGACTCCGGATTTTAATTTTTCTTCGAAGTCGTTAAAATCAATTTCAAATCTTGCGTTTTCGAATAATAAAGGACTATTGACAACCTTACGATCAAGATGTTCTATCATATCAAAAAAAGGTTTGTAAACAGGGCTTTGAATTAATATTTGATCACCAGGATTTGTGAAAGCACTAATGGCGGTTCCAATTCCAGAAACAACACCGGCGCTATATCCAATCCATTCACACTCAATTTGCCAATCATGGCGATTTTTCAACCAATTCTGGATTGCGCTGTCTATCGCGTGTGAAGGAAATGTGTACCCGAACACAGGATGGTTAATTCGAGAATATAATGCCTCTTGAATTTCTTTAGGACTAGGAAAATCCATATCGGCTACCCACATTGGTAGCGCGTCGCTCGTCCCGTAAACGGATGCTAATGCATCCCATTTTTCTGAACTTGTATTTCGTCTATCAATCACTTCATCGAAAATTGAATGCTTCATCAAATCCACCTCTAAATTTTAAATTATCCCGGTTTAACAGGCTGTACTATTCCACATAAATGATTTGAGACAAGAAAAAGAGTGATTGGAAGTGGAAAACAGTCTGTAAAACCCCGATTGGTGAGATACAGTGAAACTTACCTTTGTGATCTTCAAAGGTTTAGTTGAGGCCCACAGGATGTGGGTCACACAGACGTTGCCGCAGGAAGCGGCGTACTTAGTCTGTGATTCATTGAATCGGGTTCGTAGTATCGCTTTATCTACACGGTAGCGGAGATATTAGCGATAGTAGAAAGGGACTGACCATCAGTGGGGAACTGCACCCACTGATGGAAGTTTCACTTTATGATACTATAATAACATGTACAGACTATTTTGAAGTAGGTGATAATTGGATGAACACACAACAAGTGAATATGGCAATGGCAGAAGTGTTACGAAATTGGGACCCATTTCAGCAAGGCGAAGATTTTTACGAACCTGAAATTGCGGATGTGCTTCTGGCAATGCGCGATATCGAGAGTAGCTCTGAGCTTGCTGGTAAAATACAAGAGATTTATGAATTTTCATTTGAACAACAGCTTACTTTTAACGATTGCTTGAAAATAGCTGAACAGCTACGTAGCATTAAAGGGAATGAAAGCTGTACGCTATAATGCAAGAGGGTGTCCCATTACAAGGTATAGACCCTGCAACCATTATACAGTTCCGGTACCACTATGAACTGTGTATAGAGTGCGAGGCCGATCCATGGGACATCCTCTTGTAGTATTATGTGCTTAAAAATTCGTGAATGTAGTTATACACTTCTTCTGGTTTTTCTTCCGGTATTAGGTGACCTGCTTCTTTAAGAACGATAAGCTTTGCATGAGGCAGATCAGTCTGTAACCTTTTTCCGATTGAGAGAGGAACAACCTGGTCATGTTCACCCCAAATTAGCAAACAATCCGTGTTAATCGCTTGTAGGTCATCTTTAGATAAATCTCCCTCAAAATGCCGCGCCATTCGCCCGAGCGCTTGGAACATTCCTTTTTGTAAAAAAGGCTCTAAATAGCCGTTTCTCATTTCATCATCAATCATCTTTTTATCATATACGACATTGTGTAGATTTTTCTCAATCCCCGACTTTCCAAGATACCAGCGTATAAGAAGTGGAAAAAAAGGAAGATAAGTCGCTTTCCTTATTGAGGGTCTCATCGGTGCTAAGTAGCTAGAACCTGACAGTAACACAACTTTTTCGACAAGATCAGGTCTACGCTTACAAATTTGCAAGCAAAGTTGGCCGCCCATAGAATGACCAATCAAGATCACCCTTTTCAGTTTTCTCATCTCCAAAAAATTGATAATCGAACAGGCGACATTTTGATAAGAATACGTATAGGAAGAAGACTTTTCACTTTTTCCAAAGGGAGGATAATCAATAGCTAGTACATTGTAGTCTTCTTGGAAAAAAGGAGTGAGTTTTCGGAAGCTGAAAGATGAGGATAAGAAACCATGCAGTAGCACAAGTGTTACTGCATCCGCATCTCTATTTATAGATTCACAATACAGATCAATCCCATACTTTTTCTTTTCAGTTATTTCTCTCAAGGAGCTCATCTCTCTTTGTTAAATTTGTGGAAATTTGTCTATAATTATGCTTAAGTGTGTGTTGTTTATCCCGCATTAACGGGCAGTACTCCCACCTTAAGACTTAGAGGAATCGAAGAAGTATAGGTGGAGGAACTGCCCGTAAAAGCCTGATTGGTGAGATACAGTGAAACTTACCTTTGTGATCTTCAAAGGTTTAGTTGAACCAATCGGGTTCGTAGTATCGCTTTATCTACGCAGTAGCGGAGATATTAGCGATAGTAGAACGGGACTAATCATCAGTGGGGAACTGCACCCACTGATGAAAATTTCACTGTATCCCGCATTAACGGAAAGGCAAATTCACTTTATATAACAAATTCTACCCTAATTTGCTATAATAATTAAAGAATTCTGCTATAACAGAATCTTTATCCCACACTTAACGGAAAGTCAATACTTCCACCTCAAGCTTTTGAGGAACAAAGTAGATAGGTGGGGGACAACTGTTCGTAAAGTTCCGATTGGTGAGATACAGTGAAACGTACCTTTGTGGTTTTCAAAGGTATAGTTGAGGCCCACAGGAAGTGGGCCACATAGACGAAGACATGAGGACGCGGCTTACTTAGTTTGTAATTCATTGTATCGGGTTCGTACTGTCGATTGATCGAAGCGTTTGCTGCGATCTTAGCGACAGTAGAACGGGACTAACCATCAGTGGGGAACTACACCCATTGATGAAAGTTTCACTTTATCTTTATACATAGTTCTCGAATGAGACTAAAGGAGGCTGTACTTATGCATTTAACGGAAAAAGAACTGGAAATACTGCAAATCATTGAACAAAACAGCCGTATTGACTTTAATGACTTAGCGAAAATGGTTGACGCGGATGAATCAGAAATTGCAAATACTGTACAAAAGCTTGAAGATATGAATGTCATCGTTTGTTATGCGTCAATCATCAATTGGGCGAAGGTAGACGCTTATCATGGAGTAACGGCCATGATTGATGTAAAGGTAACACCAAAACGAGGTGTTGGCTTTAATGAAGTCGCCCAAAGAATTTACCGTTTTAATGAAGTAGAATCGGTTTATCTAATGTCTGGCGCATATGATTTGTCCGTTGTTGTGACAGGACAATCGATGAATGAAGTGGCTCAGTTTGTATCGGAAAAACTATCTACTTTGGATTCAGTTATTTCCACGACCACTCATTTCATTTTGAAAAAATATAAACACGATGGAACGATTTTTGAGCCAATTAATGAGGAAGACAAAAGAATCGTGGTGTCACCATGATCCAGACAAGCTTTGTATCGAAAACAATCGCTGATCTTAAACCGTCGGGAATTCGTCGTTTTTTTGACTTGGCTGTGAATATGGAAGGTGTTGTTTCGCTTGGTGTTGGCGAACCAGATTTTGTGACGTCATGGAATGTAAGGGAAGCTGCAATCTTATCGTTGGAAGAAGGTCGTACATCTTATACAGCAAATGCTGGATTAATAGAACTACGACAAGAAATCGCTTCATATATGAAAAACAGATTTGCTGTCTCGTATCAACCAGATTCACAAATTATTGTGACGGTCGGGGGGAGTCAGGCCATTGATATTGCGCTTAGAGCAATTTTAAATCCTGGCGAAGAAGTATTGGTTGTTGAGCCATGCTTTGTTGCCTACAGCCCACTTGTGACGTTGGCGGGTGGTGTTGCTAAAACGATCCAAACAGTGAAGGGAAATGAGTTTAAGCTTACAGCTGCTGAGCTTGAAGAAGCCATTACACCAAATACGAAAGCGATTATCATGTGTTCGCCTAATAATCCGACAGGAACCCAACTTAGGAAAGAAGAATTAATCGAAATTGCAAAAATCGTTCAAAAGCATAACTTAGTGGTCATTTCAGATGAAATTTATGCTGAGCTTGCTTATGATGATGACTTCACGTCAGTAGCAGCTATAGATGGCATGATGGAGCGAACGATTTTAATTAATGGTTTTTCCAAAGGGTTTGCTATGACAGGTTGGCGTCTTGGATTTGTTTGTGCGCCAAAGGACATTACCGAGGCGATGCTAAAGATCCATCAATACACAATGATGTGCGCATCGACAGTGGCTCAATATGCAGCTTTGGAAGCACTGCGTAGCGGAATGAATGATGTAGAGAAGATGAGGAAAAGTTATCGTCAGCGTCGAAATTATATTGTGAAATCGTTCAATGAAATGGGACTAGATTGTCATATTCCAGGCGGTGCATTTTACGCATTTCCATCCATTGAGAGAACTGGATTGTCTTCACAAGAATTTGCTGAGAAGCTTTTATTTGAAGAAAAAGTTGCTGTAGTTCCAGGGAATGTGTTTGGTGAGAGTGGAGAAGGACATATCCGATGTTCCTATGCCTCTTCTTTAGAGCAACTTCAAGAAGCAATCAAGCGGATGAGTCGGTTTGTTGAAAAATATAAGTAAAAAGATAGGATCTCCCATAAGTAAAAGGGCAGACTTGCAAAGTCTATCAACTGTTTTATGAGGTGTAAGTAACCTGAAAAACGTTGATGGAATGCAAGTTTGCCCTTTTTTGGAGACCTTTTTCTTTTTTTAAAAGACTCTTTTGGTTGATTGGAGCGGAAGTGCGAGACTCCTGCGGGGGAAGCAGGACAAGGTGAGACCCCACAGGCGTTTACGCTGAGGAGGCTTACCACCCGCCCCGCAAAAAGCGAGCAACTGGAGCGAAAATCAACCAATCCGCCCTGTTTGGTAAATAGCAACAAAGTATGCGAAAACAGCCTTTTTAAATAATACCAAGCGAACTTAGTAGAACAAGGATAATTCCGATTGGTGCGATGTACCGAATGATAAAATACCAAATCTTAAATACTTTAGATGAAAGGGTAGAACCAAGCTCTAGTTCATTTTGGACATGTATTCGTTTCATTTGATAGCCGATAAATAGTGAAATGAACAGTGCCCCTACTGGAAGGGCGATATTACTTACAAGGTAATCTGCCGTATCGAATATTGATTTGCCAAATATCGTAATATCAGAGAGCACACCGAAGGAAAGCGCGCTTGGGATACCTAAGATAAATACAAAAATACCAGCTAGCCAAGAAGACTTTTTCCGTTTCGTTGGGTCATTTTTTGACAACGCTGCGACAATGATTTCAAGGATTGAGAAAGCTGAAGTAAAGGTCGCGAACGCAAGCAGGATGAAGAATATGAGCATGAAAAAGCTACTAAAGGCCATTTCATTAAATACAGCAGGTAGGACTACAAAGACGAGTCCAGGTCCGCTCGCAGGATCAAATCCGAGTGCAAAGACAGCTGGGAAAATGACCAGTCCAGCGAGAAGACAGATGAAAATATTCAAACCAACAACGGATAATGCTGATTTTGTTATATCTTCCTGCTTCCCTAAATAAGAGGCATACGTTACCATGACAGAAATCCCGACACTAAGTAGGAAGAAGGCTTGACCTAACGCCATTAAAACCGTTTGTCCTGTTAAAATAGAGAAATCAGGCTTTAAGAGAAATTCAACACCAGCGTAGGCTCCTTTAAGTGTCAATGAACGAATCAGCAGCACAAGAAAAAGAATAAAAAGTGCAGGCATCATAATTTTATTTGCCTTTTCAATGCCATTTTGTATGCCGCCTTTTACTACAACAATCGTTAATATCATGAAGACAAGTTGGGCTAGTACTGTTTCATAAGGGTTGCTAATGATCGTTTCGAACAACTGTCCGTATTCATCTTGAGATAATCCTGAAAGGGAACCCGTTATGCTTCGAATAATATAAGAAAGTATCCAGCCGCCAACAACACTATAAAATGAAAGCAGGATAAAAGAAGCGACCACTCCACCATATCCAACGAGAACCCATGGTTTACCCGGAGCGATAGATTTATAAGCAGATACTGCATCTTTTTGGGCATGTCGGCCGATAATAAATTCGGCGATTAAGATAGGTGCTCCAATTAATAAAGTGAATAGAATGAAGAGCAAGAAGAACATGCCGCCTCCATTTGTTCCAGTCATATAAGGGAACTTCCAAATAGCTCCCAATCCAATTGCAGAACCAGCAGCTGCAAGGATAAAACCAATCTTAGATGTCCATTGTTCTGGTTTTGCCATAGATGTGTAACTCCTTTTTGCTTTTATTATCGTCAAAATACGTAAAACTAACGATTAATTTTATTATCGTACTATTTTATTGTCGAAATGTGTAGACTTTTTTTAAAAGATAGTCTATTTCCAACAATTCCCCTTCGATAATGTGTTTAAAGGTAGTACGAAAGAGGCAACTTTTAAATAAAGTGATGGGAATCTTGACTCTCCGTTAATGCGGGATAAAAAGGGTTCGTTTTTTGAAAATGGAAGGTTGTTCCCTTTGATTATTTTCGAAATCTATGATAGAATTTCTTATTGCATGTAAAGAGAAAAAATTTACTTAAAAATAGGAGTGTTACAATGTCTACAAATTACGAAATTGGAGCAGTTGTTGCTGGTAAAGTTACTGGTATTCAACCTTATGGTGCTTTTGTTGCTTTAGATGAATCTACACAAGGTTTAGTTCATATCTCTGAAATTACTCATGGATATGTTAAAGATATCAATGACCATTTAAAGGTTGGCGATGAGGTTCAAGTGAAAGTTCTTTCAATTGACGAAGCTAAAGGGAAAATCGGTCTTTCCATCCGTGCTACTGAAGAGGCTCCTGAACGTACAGAAGCTCCTGCTAATAAAGCCCCTAAAAAGCGTCAAGCAGCTGTTAAAACTTCAACTAACACTGATTCTTCTGAAGGCTTCAACACATTGAAAGATAAACTTCAAGAGTGGATTGAACAATCTAAACGCGAAGATTTAATCAAGAAATAATGACTTAGTAAGCTGGTGGTCCAATTGGATCAACCGGCTTTTACTTTTTTTAGGGAGCAGATTTAGCTTTTGTAGTGATTACAAGTGCGAATTATTGTAGCCTCCTTAACTTTATAAAGTTCTAATCGTATTTTTTGTAATTGTCGGAGTTCTTGTAGATAATAAGAGTATAAAAAGGAGGGGATTGAGTGGAGAACTTTGTATATAAAAATCCAACTAAGCTTATCTTCGGAAAAGATCAACTTGGTCAGTTACAACAGGAAATTCCGTCATTTGGTAAAAGGGTACTCGTTGTTTATGGTGGGGGCAGCATTAAAAAGAATGGATTATATGAACAGGTGATGGAGACTTTAAATGAAATCGACGTCAAAACGTTTGAGCTAGCTGGTGTGGAACCGAATCCACGTATTTCGACAGTTCGTAAAGGCGTAGAGATTTGTAGGGAACATAAGATTGACTTTATCCTTGCTGTTGGCGGTGGCAGTGTGATTGATTGTACGAAGGCAATCGCAGCTGGTGCGAAGTATGATGGGGATGCATGGGATTTAGTGACGAAAAAATCACCAGTACAAGCAGCGCTTCCTTTTGGAACCGTTCTAACTCTTGCTGCGACTGGTTCTGAAATGAATGCTGGATCAGTTATCACCAATTGGGAAACGAAAGAGAAATATGGCTGGGGAAGCCCTATGACGTATCCGCAATTCTCAATTCTTGATCCAGAGAATACTTTCACAGTACCGAAAGATCAGACTGTCTATGGAATCGTTGACATGATGTCACATGTGTTTGAACAATATTTTCATCCAGCCGCTCATGCACCGTTGCAGGATCGCTTTTGTGAATCACTGCTAATCACCGTAATGGAAACAGCGCCGAAGCTATTGGAGGATTTAGAGAATTACGAGCATCGGGCAACGATTTTATACAGTGGCACAATTGCCTTAAATGGATCTTTAGGAGTTGGATACAGAGGGGACTGGGCATCTCATAATATTGAGCACAGTGTCTCAGCTGTTTACGACATTCCACATGCAGGCGGACTAGCAATTCTGTTTCCAAACTGGATGAAGCATGTTCTACATGTTGATGTCAGCCGTTTTAAACAACTTGCTGTCCGAGTGTTCAACGTGGATCCAGAAGGCAAGACAGACGAAGAAACCGCTCTTTTGGGCATTGATAAGCTTCGTGAATTCTGGTCAAGCCTTGGTGCACCAACGAGACTTGCGGATTATGACATAGATGATTCTGAAATTGAAACTATGGTAGACAAAGCGATGGTATATGGAGAGTTTGGTAAGTTCAAATCATTAAATCGTGATGATGTATTAGCGATTTTGACGGCATCTCTGTAAGTGCTTCTTACTTGAACAAACATTCTGAAGACCCGTTCAAGCATGGTTGATTTTTTAGGATTTGTTCATTTGTAAAAACATTCAGATAAATTTTTGGTTTGATTACGCTTTCATTAAGGTTGAAGTCTTGATTATCAGGGAAGCTTTCGTTAAAGTGAAAGAGTAATCTAAATAGATGGAGGAACGATGATGACACATGTACGTTTTGATTATTCCAAAGCATTGTCTTTTTTTGGAGAACATGAAATTACATATTTACAAGATGCAGTAAAAGCGGCACACAATTCCTTGCACGAAAAAACAGGAGCGGGAAATGACTTTTTAGGTTGGATTGACCTTCCTGTTGACTATGACAAAGAGGAATTTGCCCGTATTCAAAAAGCAGCAAGTAAAATTAAATCTGATTCTGATGTGTTGCTTGTTATCGGAATTGGTGGTTCTTATCTGGGCGCACGTGCGGCAATTGAAATGTTGCAACATAGTTTCTATAACGCGTTATCTAAAGAACAACGTAAAACGCCGCAAATTATCTTTGTCGGCAATAATATCTCTTCTACTTACATGAAGGATGTTATGGAATTGCTTGAGGATAAAGATTTCTCAATCAATGTGATTTCAAAATCTGGTACGACGACAGAGCCTGCTCTTGCATTCCGTATTTTCCGTAAGCTATTGCTTGAAAAATATGGTGTCGAAGAAGGAACTTCACGGATCTTTGCAACAACTGATAAAGCGAAAGGTGCACTTAAAACCCTTTCAAATGAAAAAGGATATGAAACATTTGTCATTCCTGATGATGTTGGTGGACGTTATTCTGTATTGACGGCTGTTGGCTTATTGCCGATCGCGGTTAGCGGTGCTGACATTGAAGAAATGATGAAAGGTGCAGCTGCTGCACGCACGGATTTCAGCTCTCCTGAATTAACGGATAATGCTGCATATCAATATGCGGCAGTTCGTAATGTTCTGTATAACAAAGGCAAAACGATTGAAATGCTAATCAATTATGAGCCGGGTCTGCAATATTTCTCTGAGTGGTGGAAACAATTGTTTGGTGAAAGTGAAGGAAAAGACCAAAAAGGAATTTTCCCAGCTTCTGCAAACTTCTCAACAGATCTACATTCAATGGGGCAATACGTACAAGAAGGACGTCGTGACTTATTTGAAACGGTCATCAAAGTTGAAGAGGCACGCCATGAATTGACGATTGAAGCAGAAGATAATGATCTTGACGGCTTAAACTATCTTGCAGGAGAAACTGTTGATTTCGTAAATAATAAAGCATTTGAAGGCACATTGCTTGCTCATACAGACGGAAATGTTCCGAACTTAGTTGTGAACATCCCTAAAATGGATGCATACACATTCGGATACTTGGCCTATTTCTTTGAAAAAGCATGTGCGGTAAGCGGCTACCTATTAGGTGTCAATCCATTTGACCAACCAGGTGTAGAAGCATACAAAGTGAACATGTTCGCACTACTTGGCAAACCAGGCTTCGAAGAAAAGAAAGCGGAACTTGAAAAAAGACTTTAACAATAAGAAATGCAAAAAAGGCACAGTCGACCGACTGTGCCTTTTTGCAAAATATTTAGGGGGCAGACCCCATTTCCCAGAGTATTTCCCGGATTCGTATTGATCGTCCATTCAGCGCATGACTAGCAGAATATCTTCAGAAGATACTTTGGTTTCAAGAGGGGGAGGGAGTAGCTTCTTTTCTTTTCGAATGATTCCAACCAGGACTGTATGTTGTTCAAGCAGTAGGATCGTTAATTCTTTGTATGTTAGCTGTTCCCATTCATTTTTCAAAGCAATTGAGCCTAGTGATACATTCGAATCATCTAATAACTCAGCAACATCCATTTCCCCCACTAATTTTTTGAGCATATAATCGCTGGCAAAGCGATTCGTCTCGATTAACCCATCGGCCCCAGCTCGCCAAGCATTTTCACGTTGATCGACTGTTAAGATTTCCACTAAACAAAATAGATCTTTTTTCAAACCTTTGATGGCCAATAATGTCAAAATAGAAAACATGTCTGTTTGAAATTCATTTTGCCTTAAATCTGCAGTAATTAAAGCACGATCAGCATGACCGATATTCGCTCGAAGCAAAACGGTATCAGTTGTGGCCTTACCGTGTATGAAATGGATATTTGTCAATGGCAGAGGATGTTCTGTTAATGACTCATCGATTAAGACGATTTGTAAGCGTTGATTTCTTTCATGAAGTTCTTCAATAATTCCACGAGAGCGTTCGTTCCACCCGACAATGATCACATGACCTGTACCATTAAATTTCTTCTTCCCTTGGCGAGAGGTTTGCTCTGAAGTGGCAGCAATGGCGGAAACAGAAGCGAAATAAGAAGAGACAAGACCTGCTCCAGATAAGATGAGCAAGATCCCAATGGCCCGTCCAAAGTCGCTATTTGGCGCATAATCCCCATAGCCAACAGTAGCCATTGTCACGATTGCCCACCAAATTCCTTCATAAAGAGTAGGGAATGTTTTAGGTTCAGAGAAATGAATCAGCATTCCGAATGAAAAGAGAAAAATAGCAATTACACCAAGTAACCTGAAAAGACTTGGCCAACTTGAAAAACTTCTATCAAATTTCCTCAATCGAATCATTGAAGACACCACCTGTCCATACTGTATCTCTTATCAGTATGGACAATAGGATATGACTTTCATAACAAAGTCGTTAAGTTTTAGGCATGTGCAAAAATAAAAACCACAAAAAGCCCTCAGGTATTTCCAAACAATGAATAATTAGTTGTCATAAATCTCACTTGTCTATATTCGGTAGTCAAACATAAAAAAGGGATATCCCTTAAGAAAAGGGTTACCCACCAACTACTATAAATATTTTATATGAAATATAGGTAAGGCATGAAAACTGTGTATGGTATAGGAGATCAGACCTGTTTAGGCTAACCTTCCAAACCATTAGCCTCTTTTTCGTACATGAAAGTTATCGCTGATTAACAGCCAATTTTGCGGGAAAGCGAGCCCAAGCTTCCAATAACTCATTCCGCGGATCTTCAGTTCTTTTAGTAAGTCAAACTTAGCCTGAATGGAACGGGCGTCTTCAAACCAGACTTCATGGTTTTTGTTTTCGCTATCTTTGTATGTGAAAAAAGGTGCCTGCTCTTCATAATTATATTGAATTTCGGCTGAGTGCTCTAAAGCTAACTGTATGGCTTGCTGCGGACTGACGGCTTTTGCGATTGTTCCCTGAACGAAAGGAAGTGTCCAGTCGTAGCCATATAAGTTTTGACCCATGAGAATTTTTGATGCAGGCATCTCTGTAATGGCATACTCAAGAACGTCTCGCACGGGACCAATGGGTGAAACGGCACGCGCAGGTCCACCACTATAGCCCCACTCATAGGTCATAATCACAACAAAATCAACAATTTCTCCATGAGCTTTATAATCATGCCCTTCGTACCAAAGTCCTTTTTGATCCGCGCTCGTCTTAGGTGCAAGCGCCGTCGAAAGTAACCAGCCTTCTTGTTGAAAGCGTGCTTTTGCTTTTCTTAAAAAACGATTATAAGCTTCTCGGTCTGCTGGTCTAAGGAACTCAAAATCAAAATGAATATCTTTAAAGCCATATTTTTTTGCTGTATTTACAATATTATTTAGAAAGGTATTTTGAATGGTCATATCATTTAAAAGTATCCTCGCTAGTTCATCGTTGAATTGGTCATTCTCCTGATTCGTAATCACCATCATTAAGACATTTCGATTGTTTCGGGCAATGGTTGGGAAGTCATCAAGAAGTGGCTCTTTCAATGAACCATTGCGAAGGGCCTGAAAGCTAAAGGGAGCTAAGTAGGTTAAGTAGGGTGCTGTTTCTCTGGCGCTACTTATCAAATTAGGGCTAACTGTCGTTCCGCGCGGTTCCACATAACCGTTAAATTCCGCTGTTCTTTTTGGTTTTGCAGGAATATATAATCGAAAACCGACAGAAAGTATTTGATTGACTGATAGCTGGTTAATTCGTACAAGCTCTTGAACAGGAATACCTACCTTTTGTGATATAGATGATAAACTATCTCCCGGTTGAACGAAGTAATAACTGCCTACGATGGGTATAACAAGAGCCTGCCCTACGACAAGGCGATCTGGATTTTCCAATTGATTGGCTTCACTTAAACGGTTAGCAGGCACACTATATGCTTCGGCGATGCTCGTCAGTGTTTGATTTCGCTGGACTACATGAATTTGCAAGTGCATAACCTCCTGAAAAAAATGAGCGGATTATGAAATATACCCGTTGTAAAAAGTTTATGATAGAGAAACCATTTCATGATGAAAATTGTTTCCGCAAATTCCCATTCATATAAAAATAAAATTTACAAATAATTAATAACAGGAGGTGATAAACATGGCAAATAACAATAACAGCAATAACTTAGTCGTACCTGGAGCTGAGCAAGCACTAGAACAAATGAAGTATGAAATTGCTAGTGAATTTGGCGTGAATTTAGGAGCCGAAACTACAGCGCGTGCAAACGGATCTGTAGGTGGAGAAATTACAAAACGTTTAGTGCAAATGGCTGAGCAGCACTTAGGCGGTTACAGCAAATAATTAAATATAAATGGATGAAAGAAGGGGACTTTAGTTCCCTTCTTTTTTGTAATAGGTAGGTATGAATGAACGGATAGACGTTTCACCTTATCCCACGATTAACGGGCAGTAAGACCCTACCTAAAAAGCTTTTGAGGAACAAAGAAGATAGGTGAGGGATGAAGAACCCCCCCACTGATGGAAGTTTCAGTTTATTATAATTAGATTAAAAACAACAAATTAATTAGACATTATCTTTAGTGGGAGGTACAATTTATTTTGTGAATAGAAGCCGTAATAAATGAGGTGGAAGAAATTAATATGTGGGAAATTTTTGTGGCGATTGTTCTTGGACTTGTTGAAGGGTTAACGGAGTTTGCTCCAGTTTCTTCTACAGGGCATATGATTATCGTCGATGATTTGTTGTTTAAATCAAACGAGTTATTTGGAAATGAAATAGCGAACGCGTTTAAGGTTGTCATTCAATTAGGTAGTATTTTAGCAGTAGCTGTTGTTTTCTGGGATAGGATTTTGGATTTATTAGGTCTTCGTAAAATGAAAAATGTAGATAGACCGAGCGGGGAAAGGCTTAGTCTTCTGAAAATTATTGTCGGTTTAATCCCGGCAGGTGTACTAGGCGTTTTATTTGAAGATTACATAGACGAGCACTTATTCTCAGTTAAAACAGTGGCAATTGGTTTACTAATCGGTGCGTTCTTAATGATTGCAGCCGATAAAATCAAGCCGAGAATTCAAACAGCAACGGTAGATGAAATTACTTATAAGCAAGCATTAGGGGTAGGTTTAATTCAATGCTTGTCACTTTGGCCTGGTTTTTCACGTTCAGGATCAACTATATCCGGAGGCGTTCTGCTTGGGCTAAGCTATCGAGCAGCAGCTGATTTTACTTTCATTATGGCTATTCCGATTATGGCCGGTGCCAGTTTATTGAAAGTTGTCAAGTACTGGAGCTTCTTTTCACTAGATGTGTTGCCATTTTTCATCGCAGGTTTCATCAGCGCCTTTATCTTTGCTCTAATCTGTATCCGTTTCTTCTTAAAATTAATTGAAAAAATTAAGCTAACACCATTTGCGATTTACCGAATTGTTTTAGCTGCGATCATTTTATTTATTTATTTGTAATACATTTGTGTAATTCTTTATTATCTTGGATTCCCCATGGAAAATTTAGAATTAGTACATGGAAAAACGAACCTTCACCTCTTTTAACAAGAGGTGGGGGTTTTTGATTATTAAAGGTAGTTCTGACAACTCCCACCGCTAAAGCAGTGGGGTTCTAGGGTACCCATACACTTTTCAACGATACCCTTATCTTTCCTTACAGAAAGAGTTTCTATCGAAGCACTGGTGTATGTTCTCCTAGAACATTAACGGACGTATTGCGTATAGCAAGGCACTTCGCCAAGCAGGCTCACCAGAGTGCGGAACCCCTTGTATGCTTCTCGTTCCGACTTCTCTTGGGCGTTGTCACGACCAATCAGATTTGTATTTATGCGACAAACCAACGCAATGTTGGACTAGATAATTGTTTTAAACGGGCAATCTCACGATTATGCAGTTCAACAAAGTTTTCCCACCCGGCGTTGCATAAGTCTACGTCAACGGAATTGAGCGCTTCAACTGTGTTTCCGATTAAGAAAGCACTATATAAATCACGTTGGATAAGACACTCTCCAACATCATTCCACCGTTCTGAAAGTTGCTTCTTCGTATATTCACCAGTCAGATGATTGAACTGACTAGCCTTTGTAGCATAGGTATCTATTTTCTTCATGGACCGTCCTTGATAACCAAGCTTTCGGTCAATAATCGTTAGCAGCATAGCAGGGGCATGGTGAGCGATGGATTTACCAAACCGTTTCTTACGGTTAATCTTGCCGTTTTTCTTATTTCGAGTCGTTTTCTTCGCTCGTTTTTGCAGCGATTGAAATCGCATCATTTCCACTCGTACATCAGAACCAAGCGTTAAGATGTCGTTCGCTAACTTCTCATGCGACATTTTCCGTTGAACAGCGATTTTACGATACCTTTCTTTACGCTCATCACGAAGTTTGATGTAGCGGTTGGAATACGTCCACATCTTTTTCCCTTTTTTAATCATCCCGTTCTTATCATAGTTTTGAGGGTTGGTGGCACGTTTGGATCGGTCCATAGCCCGCTGAATATGACGAAGTTTCTTCTCATCAGCCTCGCACTCTGGTGCTAGTTCTCTCAATTGTACGGTTTCTTCACTGTTCATGGCGATCGTAGAGGAACCAATGTCGATGCCTACACGTTTGGTTTCATCAGCAGCAGTCTTACGATTTCGTTTTGTTGGCGGATAGCCTTCTTGAATGAGCTGCACGAAGTAGCGAACCTTGCCACGTACTTCACGCTTCAAAATACGTACATATTTGGTCTTATCCATCAAGGCTAGATGAGCATATTCATCATTCGCTTTTGGTGCAATAGGCATACAAAGCCAAGTCTTAGGATGAGGATGTTTCTTTGTTGGCTTATCGCCCCATAGTATGTAGCCATTTGCATAACGCAAGCCCGTCGTATTAGACTTATTTTCAACGGAAATATCATTACCAAACGCTTTGAAATGCACTTTTTTTGCCTTTCCAAAATGGAGTTTCTCTACGGCTTTAAACGCTCTTGTAGCCAGTTTTTGCGCTTCAAGGCTGCCGATATTTTCTTTGAATTGATGTTGAACCCCTTTCACGCAATCGTGCAAATGATATTCAGAAAAACCATAGGCTAAACGTATATCGGATAGCTGCACATCCCGTTCTTTGGATTTAGCTTTCTTAAGCAAAGCACGATATTTTTGGTCCGCTTTCACACGTTTATGTCGTTTAAGAGCTTCACCTAGACAAGAATTGTAGACATTCCGAGCCATCTTGAGTTTCTTTTCCAAACGATTTTGTTGCCAAACAGGAATAGAAAGCGGAAGTTCTATGGTATAAGTGGGTGTACTTTTTTTTGCCATCGGTTTTAGCTCCTTTCTACTAGGCTTGTTAAAGGTTGAAGTTATTGAAGAACAATTTATAAATTCATCATAGTACAAATGTTCGTATTTTTCAACAGGAAAGATAGTGGTACTTTCAAATGCTTGAAGCAACACAAATCTTAGAATTTATGTGGTACTTCGCATTTGGCCTCGCTATCATCCCATGTCTAAAGGCGGGCTAACACCCTGCATGGGCTTTCGCGCTCGGAAAATCTGTAAAAATAAACTTTGTCAGTAACGAAAGTCATGTATTATAAATGGATATTTATTGTTTTGAATTATCACATTTTTAAGTCTTTTTATTGGCGTGATATCGTACGAACACGTATAATATAGTGGAGTGATATCACGCTTACTTGAGTAATTTTATTCGGTTTTTAATGAATCTGTATGTAATCGCTTTCTTTTGTAAATTTCGATTACGTTCTTATACGTGTTTTGTAAATTTTTTATTCTGAATATTTACATTAAAATAAATAATATTACATTACAATTATTATAAAAAAGGATTGATTTTTTTATAATAAGTATTATTATTATAAGTATACAAAATAAATTTAGAGGTGATTCAAAATGACAAACCAGAAAAACCTTACAACTAGCTGGGGAGCTCCAGTTGGGGATAACCAGAACTCGATCACTGCTGGTCAGCGGGGTCCAGTATTAATTCAAGATGTACATTTACTTGAGAAACTTGCTCATTTTAACCGTGAACGTGTACCTGAACGTGTAGTTCACGCAAAAGGCGGCGGCGCGCATGGTACATTCACAGTAACAAATGACCTTTCTAAATACACAAAAGCAAAACTATTTAACGGCGTTGGGAAAGAAACTGACATGTTTATCCGCTTCTCATCAGTAGCAGGTGAGCTTGGTTCTGCTGATACAGCACGTGATCCACGCGGATTCTCTGTTAAATTTTATACAGAAGAAGGAAACTATGATATCGTTGGGAACAATACGCCTGTATTTTTTATCCGCGATGCCATTAAATTCCCTGACTTCATTCATACACAAAAAAGGGATCCAAGAACACATTTAAAAAACCCTACAGCTATTTGGGATTTCTGGTCTCATTCACCAGAATCTCTTCACCAAGTAACCACTTTGATGTCTGATCGTGGGATTCCAGCAACTTGGAGACATATGCATGGATACGGAAGCCATACCTTCAAATGGGTAAATGATGAAGGACAAGCTGTTTGGGTGAAATATCACTTTAGAACAGAACAAGGTGTCAAAAACCTTGATGTCGATCTTGCTGCAAAAATTGCTGGTGAAAACCCAGACTATTATACAGAAGATCTTTTCAATGCAATTGAAAAAGGCGATTTCCCTGCATGGAGACTATATGTGCAAATCATGCCTTTAGAAGATGCGGATACATACCGCTTCGACCCATTCGATATAACGAAAGTATGGTCACAAAAAGATTACCCACTAATCGAACTTGGCCGTATGGAATTGAATCGTAATCCTGAGAACTATTTCGCTGAAGTAGAGCAAGCTACATTCTCTCCGGGAACATTTGTACCAGGTGTTGAAGCTTCTCCAGACAAAATGTTACAAGGACGTATATTCTCTTATGGTGATGCACATCGTTACCGCGTTGGTGCCAACCATAACCAACTTCCAATTAACCGTCCAAAAGTAGAAGTGAGTAATCATCAACGTGATGGTTTCATGGCTGCAGACGGAAACGGTGGACGTTCTGTCTACTACGAGCCAAACAGCTTTGGTGGACCAAATGAAGTACCAGAGGCAAAATTAACTCCATTTGAAGTATCAGGACAAGCGGCACAAGTAGCTTATAACAGTGATGATCATTATACGCAAGCTGGTGACCTATACCGTTTACTTAGCCAAGAAGAACGCGCTCGTCTAGTTGCTAACATTGTTGGAGCAATGGAACCAGTGGAATTAGAAGAAATTAAATTGCGTCAAATCGGCCATTTCTATAAAGCTGATCCAGAATACGGTACTCGTATTGCTGAAGGCCTTGGCTTAGCAGTGCCACAAGAAGTGTAAGAATCACTCGCTTTATTCTCTTATATGGACGAGGGTATCCCCAAAAAAGGGTCTTGATCTCACGCTCTATACACCGTTTATTGTGTCATGTACACATCATACAAACGATATATAGTAGACGTGGGGCCTGATCTTTTCGTTATGGGGATAGCCTCGTTTTTTTCTTTTTAGAGGTTGTTCAAAAGTCCTATTCAGATGCTTCTCGAATTACACCAAGCTCTGTCTCTGGACTTCACATAATTATATAGCAGGATTGCTCCTCAAACTTCTTGGCTCATTTGTGGAAAAAAGGGTCGGGGCTTCGCAAAATCAGCTACGCACCGCCACCATCATAAGGTGATACAATTTGAGAACCTGAACCTTTTTCATCGCTTTAGTTTTAGAGCAGACACTCATGGATGTTTTTATCCTCTTTCTTAAACCAGCACTTCTAGCAATATGCCTTCTACTATTTGCTAAATCATTTTTTTTGCATCTCTTATAGAAAATTTCGTAAGCTATTGAAAATGGCTTTATATCTTCATCTGTGTGAATGGTTACCCCAACTAAACGCTGTTAACATACCGGTAAGTTTCACTGATATTTCGTTGATCGGGGAATGATTTCAAAAAGAAAGGCGACAAGGTGTAGCTAGATTTCGCTGATACCTTCTAACCAATAGTTTCTAGTTTTTTTCGCGGAAATTTAGGGTAAAGTGTCATACATCCTGTTAAACTGAGATACATATAGAGTAAAAGATTTTTTAAAGTGAGGATTTCATTCAATGATAAAAAAGATAGTGCTTCTAAGTAGTTTACTTATTTTCTTGGCTATATTAGTATACGTTTCATTTGGTAACAAAATAAATCGGGTAGAGCATGTAACAATTGTGGACAAGTATTATCCAGAATCATCTGATGGGAAAGCTGTTGGTTATAAAACGGATAAAGTAATCGAAGTATCCAAAAACGGAAAAGGCTATAATTGCGCGATGGAATTCGATAATGGGAAAATATTGGAGTTAGACTGCAGTGTAAACGTAGATTATAAAATTGACGAAAAAGTGTTTGTTACAAGTGATGGGAATCAGATTACAGAAATTCGTAGAAAGAAATAAGGGGGAGATTATTGGAATGAAATCGTATCATTCAAAATACTAAATAGCATGATAGACTTTTCGGAAAAAACGAATTTATTAGGAATTTAGTAGCTTAATTCTAGTAAATTTTTCATAATGATAGTATGATTCCCTTATATAAATTCATTATCTTATGTAAGGGGAGTTGTTAATGAGTCGTTTGAATTGTGTATTTAGAACTAGTCTTTTAGTTATCCCGGCCTCGTTTTTGATAGGATTAGTAGTAACTCAATTGAATAGTTTAACTGGAGTTAACTTTTGGATGACTCTTGTCGGTCTGACGATCGTTGGCGGAGTATTAGCAGTTGTGTCTTCCATAATCAATTATCAACGATTTGTTATACCGATTGGCTCAATTAATCAATTTTTAGAGCAATTGGCCGATGGTGAGATGCAAAATCGGCTTAATCCGAAAGAAGTCGGTCTTTTTCATTCGGTGGCAGATAGCATCAACAAAGCTACGGATTCTTGGGGGAATGTGCTTGCTAAACTCCAAGAGGCATCAAAAAATATGGCTGCTTATACAGAGGATTTGGCTCAAGGAGCAGAGCAAACGAATCAAGCAACTGAACAAATTACAGATATAATTGAAAATATTGCCAAAGGGGCAGGAAGTCAAGTAGAAGGAATGCATCAAGCTTCTGCAACGATTTATCAAATGTCTGCTAGTTTATCTCAAGTGTCTACCAATGCCGTCACAGTGACAGAAAGCATGGATGAGACTTTGAAAAAAGCAGATACTGGTTCCGTAACGATTGAAGTAGCCAGCAAACAAATGGAGTCCATTCATTCAAATGTAACTGAATTAGCTCGAGTGGTACAAGGTTTAGGCGAGCGTTCGAATGAAATTGGTAAGATTTCAGAAGTCATTACAGGAATTGCTGCACAGACGAATTTACTTGCTTTGAATGCGGCTATTGAAGCAGCTAGAGCAGGGGAACATGGAAAAGGCTTTGCGGTTGTTGCGGATGAAGTGAGAAACCTAGCTGAACAATCTGGACAGGCGACAAAACAAATTAGTGAAATCATTTCTCATATTCAAAAAGAAACGAATGAAGTTGTTGGAACGATGGAAGCTGTGAACCATGAAGTTGGCGAAGGAATTGAAGCGATGAGTGGTGCTGGAGATTCGTTCTTGCAGATTCAAGAATCCGTTAATTTTGTCTCAGAACAAGTGGAGCAGGTTTCAGCTGCTATCCAGCAAATGACTGCAGGAACGGGGATGGCTGTATCGTCAATGGACACGATCTCGAATGTTGCAGCGGAATCCGCAAAATCAACTCAAAGTGTATTAGCGGCGACGGCAGAACAAGCAGAATCAATCAAGGAAATTAGCTCCTTTGCTGGTTACCTAAAGAAACAAGCAGGGGAATTACAGGAAATGATCTATACATTTAAGCTATGAGAATGAGTGCCTGTGTAAAATAGGCGCTCTTTTTCATAGCTTGGGAAACTATATGGAATGATTCTTCTCTTATCAAACGGAAACGAACACATGTTCATTTTTCCATAATTCTATAGAGCTATATTTACTTTTTCACATTCCTTTCACTTTAGGTATAGGCTTACAAATGGAGGGATAAAGATAAATATTGAAGTGGTTTCCATATGTTTGGTTTTATTGGGTATTTATGGATCTTTTGCGGTATTTTCTCTATTTGCTTGTGAAGTTTGAAAGGGAATGGATGGATAAAAAAGAGATAGAGTACTTGATTGAACGTTTAAAAAGAAATGAAAGAGAGTAGTAAAAATAGGGTGTTATACCAGGGGATACTTTACTAAGGGGGATTATTCATTTGAAAGAAAAGCAATTAGTAGAAATAGAGGAATTACAAAAGGTGTGTGAACAAGGCAAATTTTCTTTAAAACTAAACTGGGATACATTGCGAAGCCGGGTGGGAAAAGTGGGTGAAGATTTCTTCCATTATGAGGGTGACAGGTTGATCGGATATCTTGGGATCTATGATTTTGGAGGAAAAATTGAATTATGCGGAATGGTTCATCCAGACTACCGAAGACAAGGAATTTTTACAAAACTAGTAGAGAAGGCACTTGTGACAGCGAAGAAACGGGATCCAAGGGCAATCTTGTTAAATGCTCCAGCCGATTCCCAATCAGCAAAGGATTTCTTAGCTGCTCTTCCATGCCGATTTGACGTAGCTGAATATCAAATGAAATGGCAGGAAAAAGAGCTTACAGATCATGAAGGCGTTACACTCCGTTTATCTACAGAAGTAGATAAAGCTATGGAAATTCAATTAGACGTCGATTGCTTTGGGTTTTTACAGCATGAAGCAGTTGCCTATTACAAGCGGATAAAGAAAGAACGCTTGAACACGTTTGTGATTGTGTATGAAGATCAAGTTGTTGGGAAAATTCGTGTTGAGGAAAGTGATGGGGAATCTTGGATTTATGGGTTTGCCATTGCTCCTGCCTTTCAAGGAAAAGGTATTGGCAGAAAGGTACTTAAGCAAGTGATTCTAAAACAGCAGAAGAAGGGAAATCCTATCTATCTTGAAGTAGAGGCAACGAATCCAGCAGCGTTAAAACTTTATGAATCTTGTGGTTTCAGAAGCTATCACCAGCAGGATTATTATTTGTATAATGGATAATAAGAAAACCTCGAGCCGATGGCGCCTACGACAATAGAGGTCAGATCCCATTTCCCAAGATGAAAAAAGAGTAAACCTTTCATAATCGCAGGTTTACTCTTTTTTTTCTAACCAACTTTGTGCAAATCCTAACAACACCGAACCGACAAGCGCCCCCCAAAAAGATGTTACCTCAAATCCGCTTACAAGCAGGGAGGCGAGGGTAAACGTTAACGCATTAATCACAAAAGAAAACAGCCCAAATGTCAAAATGGTAATGGGGAATGTTAGGAGGTGCAAAATAGGTTTGACAAGAAAATTAACAATCCAGAGCATAAAGACCGCTAATAAAGCACTGCCGTAGGAGTCAATGGATATAGAGTCAAATAGCCAGTCAATTACGAGTAAAACTAGGCCACTTATTAAAAAGCGTATAAAGAAAGTCATGTTATAAGCTCCTTAACGTTGGAATTCTTTCTTTCGATCATTATTACTATTCTATTAGCAAAATCCCTTTTTAGAAGAATACACGTCATTATTCTAATTGTCTAACTCTGCGCATTATTCCTTATAGACTTCTCCGTGAAGAAAATGTCAAGGGGTGAGTTCGGCGCCTTTACTCACCTCTTCCTGCGTTGAAACTAACTAGAGGGCAAGACGAATGTCTACTCGAAAACATCATGATCCCCCTGTCGTTAACATTGTTTTCATTTTCCCAAATGAGTCTCAATAAGACTGCTTAATTTCTTAATAGAGTGTAAAAGCTTTGGATGAGAGTATGAATGTAAAGAAGTAAGTACGCTTTCAATGATAAATTCACGTGGAGCCTGTTCCTGCATGAGTTCTTGTTCAAGGAAGCTTAGCAACTCGAAAAGTTTCGAGTTGTCATTTTCAGATTGGATATACTTCTGAGCTGTGCTTTTTAAGGTATGGATTGTCAAAAGTAGCTCTTCTTGAAGAGATAGCGGCCCCTCTTTATGATCTGGTAGCCATTGCTTTAATAATTCTGGATAGAATATCTGTTCACCTTGTGTGGAAACATCTTGGACAATATTAGAAATTCTGTTAAAGCTATAGCGGATCAAATTTGAAACCTGGTACCCATCATGCCCTCGATTAATAACAAAATTAACATGCATCATATGATGGAGCATCCCTTCAAACAAGATTGCGCAATCTAACAAATAAGGTTTCTTTTCTTCACCAAAAATATCGATGAAGCGATGATATAGCCAACACATACCTAACAGTTTCATCCGTTGAATGGATTGTCTTAATTCAAGTTCATTTGATACGAGTACTTCTTCAATCAATGTGAATATGTTGTTTTTTTTGTTGGAAATTAACTGAACTTCAATTTGTTTTATGAAGATATCCGTGTCTTTAGTGCTTTGTCCAATCATTAGCTCATTACGTTCTTTTTCCAATTTTTCATGCATGCTATTGAAGATTGCAATCATTAATTCACTTTTAGAGGAAAAATAATTATAAAATGTACCTTTCGAAATGGCGCTATTTTCAAGGATGTCTTGTATGGATGTAGCTTGATACCCTTTTTCGATAAAAAGCCGATGGGCTATATTGATCGTATGCTGTTTTCGACTGTTCATATTGGTCCCCTCCGTTCCACGTTGGACAATTGGTCTTTTAACGTATATTACCCTAAACTTTGTTGGACTAATAGTCTGTACTGTTTATGATAATGGTGTTGGTCGGTAATATGCAATAAAACAAACTGTGAATTCTGTGAGGAAAGCTGTTGTTGTCTCCCTTATTCCATCAGAGTATAATGGGGAAGGCTTGTTATGAACGTGGATTAACAGCGATTCTCTAACAGTAGTGAGGTAGGGTATGAAAAAAAAAGTTGTAGACATTTTTATCATTTTATTAGGTGCTTTTCTTTTTGCTTTAGCAGTAAACTTATTCGTGATTCCGAATGAAATGGGTGAAGGCGGAGTTGTTGGGATTACAATCATTTTATACTATCTTTTTCAATGGTCCCCTGGTCTTGTGAGTCTACTATTTAACAGTTGCTTACTGATTGTCGGATATAAGTTCTTAAGTAAAATGACAATTATCTATACGATTATTGCGGTGATCCTCCATTCGCTTTTCCTCCATTTAACGAAGGACTGGAGTATTGATTCGGATGAAATGATGGTAAATGCAATCTTCGGAGGAGTTTTTGCGGGGGTTGGGATCGGTTTGATTATTCGGGTTGGCGGCACAACCGCTGGGACTACGATATTGGCAAGAATTACGAACAAATATCTAGGTTGGAGCATCAGTTATGGTCTTTTGTTTTTTGATTTAATTGTTGCATTATCTTCCTATTTTATCATTGGGGCAGAGAAATTGATGATGACTATCATCATGTTGTACGTAGGAACCAAAGTGATGGAATTTGTCATAGAAGGGGTCAATCCAAAGAAGGCCGTTACGATTATTTCGAGCGCACCAGATGAGATTGCCAAACAAGTTAATGAACGGATGGACAGAGGAGTTACGGTTTATTCTGGACATGGCTACTATACAAAAACACCCAAGGATATTCTTTATATCGTCATTAGCAAACAAGAAGTCGTTAAGCTTAAAAAGATTGTTAAGTCAACTGATACGAGTGCATTTATAGCCATTCACGATGTCCGTGATGTTTTTGGAGAAGGATTTATCGATATTTCAAAAACTTAATCTGTCAGAGGTGTCACCGAAAGTATATCAACTCCTGCATTGTTATCGCGCATAAAGTGAAACTTCAATCAGTGGGGTTTTCTTCATCCCCACTGATTGTTAGTTGAACCAATCGGGCTTTTACTGCCCGTTAATGCGGGATAAAAAGTGAGCTAACATTTTCATATCTTGCGCGTCTTAAAGAAAAACAATTCAGTAAATAAAGCTGGCTTGTTTTTTCTTTTTATATAAGTGTAGTAAGATAGATAAGTAAATGACTTCTAGAGGTTTGGGGTGGAAAAATGTTGAAGACCAAGTATATGATAGGAATTGATATGGGAACGACGAGCACAAAAGCTGTTCTTTTTTCCAGAGCAGGAGAAGTGATTACTTCTTTTACAAAGGGGTATCCTCTACATAGTCCGACTCCCTCGGTGGCAGAACAAGATCCTGAGGAAATTTATCAAGCAGTTGTATTAGCCATTGGTGAAGTAATGAAGGCAGGCGGGATTAAGAAAGAAGAGTTAGGGTTTATATCGTTCAGTTCTGCGATGCACAGTGTTATTGCTGTTGATTCTAATGGACTGCCGCTAACGAACATTATTACCTGGGCAGATAATCGAAGTGTCAAATATGCAGAACAGCTAAGAGCAACGGAACAAGGACATGCATTATATCGCCGTACAGGAACGCCTATTCATCCAATGTCTCCGATTACGAAGTTGATGTGGCTTCGTCATGAACATCAGGAAATATTTGCTAAAACGAGTAAGTATTTAGGGATTAAAGAATATATTTTCTATAAATTTTTCAATGAGTATGTGATGGATTATTCGCTGGCGTCTGCAACAGGCATGTTTAATATCAATGATTTGACATGGGATGCAGAAGCATTAAGCATAGCTGGAATCGATGAGGAGAAACTTCCTAAGCTTGTACCGACAACGTATACTACATCAGGTTTACATAAGGACCTTGCCGAACAGATGAATATTGCAGAAGATACTGTATTTGTCATTGGTGCAAGTGACGGAGTCTTGGCTAATTTAGGACAAAATGCGATTGAACCAGGCGTACTTGCTGTATCAATTGGGACAAGCGGTGCGATCCGAACAGTTAGTGACCGACCGTTGACGGATCCGAAAGGTCGAACATTTTGTTACGCTTTAGTGGATAATCTTTGGGTGATTGGTGGTCCTGTTAATAATGGCGGGATTACGTTTAGATGGGCTCGAGATCAATTTGGCCGCGCTGAAATTGAAGCAGCTAAAGAGACTGGCCAAGATCCGTATGAAATCCTAACCGACATGGCTGCAAAAATTGCACCTGGAGCGGACGGTCTCATCTTCCATCCTTATATGGCAGGAGAGAGAGCACCGTTATGGAATGCTAATGCCAGAGGTTCGTTCTTCGGTCTTGCCCTTCATCATACAAGGGATCATATGGTAAGAGCGGTTCTAGAAGGTGTGATGTATAACCTATACAGCGTGCTGCTTGCGGTGCAAGAGTTAGCTGGACTACCGAAAAAAATTCATGCAAGTGGCGGATTTGTCCGCTCAAAGCTATGGCGTCAAATTATGGCTGATGTGTTTAACCAAAACGTTACGATACCCGAAAGCTTTGAAAGCCCAAGCTTAGGTGCTGCTGTACTTGGTTTGTATGCATTAGGTGAAATTGATAGCTTAAATGTGGTTTCAGAAATGATTGGCGAGACAAACGAGCTCGTACCAATTGCACAAAACGTTGAAGTGTATGAAGAGCTGATGTCGATTTATTTATCAGTCAGCCGTCAATTAGAAAGCGATTATGGCCGCATTGCGGATTTCCAGCGCCGTCATTTAGAATAAATGTTGAGAAGGAAGAGTCTGACCTCGCCCTTTAAATCAGTATGTAGTGTTTCATTCACGTATCTCATACTGTATTTAAATGTTGCGGGGTCTGCCCCTTTGCCTGTGGAACAACACTTATAAGGGTATGCTGATTCCTTAAATATCTAAAAAACCATTCGAATTTTCCGAATGGCTTTTTAGATATTTTGAAATGGAATACGACTACCTTTAGAATTATGAAAAATCTCTATTTAAAGATCTGTATTAGGAAAATGCAGGGATTTAACATGAGTAAGTTTTAAATACACGGTTTCTCCACTTGCAATGGCTATTTCCAACAGGTTATCTTTTACACCTTTTAACAATCCGATTTTCATTGGATCTCCTCCACCATCAATCACCACCAGTTTTCCCTCTCCCTTTTTTAGTTGGTCTTCGAAGGAGCGCAACAAAGGGGTGTTAGAAGGATTAACAGGCAGGCTTGTGTTACTGAGAGTATAAGGAGTAATGTTTTTATTGTATGGGGTAATCCATTTCAAGTGTGATAGGGAAATATACATCGTTTTAAAAACTGGTGAATAAAAAACAAAGTAATCACTTAAGACGCTGAGAATATAGCCGTGGAAAGTCAGATTGCCAATCACAGAAATTTCCGCAAACATTCCTTTAGCATTCGTTAATATTTTACGATAGGAAATGGATTCCGTTTCTTCAGCTAATGACGACTCTGTCGGTTTATCAACCTGGTCATCCGTACTACTATTAAGTTGGAGGCTACGGACATGAAGCCAAGGGATATAAAAAAACTTTTGACCATCATATAAGATTAGTATATCTGAACCTACATCTGTAAGAATTCCTTTAAAATAGCTTTTCTTTGTCAATTCTATATAAACATTATCTCCAATTAATTCCTTCATACTGCTCAACAAAATCTCCTCCTATTTTTAATTGATTGAATTTATTAGGTCATTATAATTAGGATTGAATAATAGACATAGTGTTACAATTGTGGGCAAGGGAATGACAACTATGGGGACACTTAAATAAACATTTCATTTTGTTTTAGTATATGCATCCAAATAAGGGGTGCAAGTGTAACAATAGTTAAAAAGGGTTTCAAACCAGATTGATGAAACATGTTTTTGGAAATGAGTATTAGGTTTTAGAAAATACCTATTTTTATTGATCTTTCCTCCTATATCCAGGCTGTTTTCGCACACTTTGTTGCTTTTCAATTATATTTACCCTAACAACCTGGGGTGATTTCCGTTGCAGGTACTCGCTTTCCGTGGGCGGTCTCCAAATTCTCCTCATGCGGGGTCTCCCTCAACACGCTTCTCTAAGCAGGAGTCTCGCATATCAACTACAATCAACATTTTCTCGACTGTTGTTTTGCTAATCACAACAAACTTTACGAAAAGAGCCTGTATCAACGATTGTAGCCTTATACATTTTTCCAATATGTTGTCTGTACCTCTATGAAGCGAAGACGAGTTGTATCCAGTTATATAACAAAAATAAGGTTACAATTACTGTTGGTGGAATGACAATTAATGATACACTTAGATAATCTTTCCATTTTACTTTGATCTTATTTTTCTTTAAGATATGCATCCAGATTAAGGAGGCAAGTGTCCCAATAGGCAGTAATAATGATCCTATATCGCTTCCGATAATACTTGCAAGATATATGGTCTTCAGCGTGATGGGATCCAGGTTCATTTCTGTTAACGTAATGGTTCCAATCAACAAGGCGGGATGATTATTAAAAAGGTTAGATAATATGGAAACTAATCCCCCCATGATGAAACTTGCATGGAATAATCCCTCCTTTACAATCGGTTCACATACATATAAAAGTAGGGCTGTTAATCCTGAGTTGTGAAGGCCATAAATGAGCACATACATGGAAAAAGCGAAAATCAGGATGTGCCAAGGCGTTTTCTTCAATATATCAATAGGATTTGTACGTAAGTGGTACCATCTCCATATAAGCAACACGAGTGAACCCAATACCGCAACAAACTCAATTGGTATCGCAAGGAAAGATGCGACAAAGAGCGAACAGCGCATGACAAAGACAAACAGCAAGATCTTTAACATGAATTTTGTGCGTTGACGTTTGGAATCGACTGAAATTTGTCCTTTTAAAGGATGAAAGTTTTTCGTGAAAAATATGTGTTCAATGTCAAATGCTGAATTTGGTAATTGTTTTGGCAGTTTCCGTTTTACCACTACATACATTAACCATGACATAAACAATAATCCTAACGATGACGGGATAAACATCATCGCAGTATGCATGTAAAGCGTCATGTTAACAATTTTCAATGCAATTAGGTTCACAATATTACTTACCCCGATAGGTGCGCTTGAAGCTGTGGCAATAAGTGCTCCAGTTAAAAGGTAGGGAATTTGCTGATGGGGTTTTAACTGCAGATTTTTGAGGAGTAGAATTAAAATTGGGGTAGTGATTAGGATACTGCCATCGTTATTAAATAATAGTGTCATCAAAAAACATAACAACTGAATGTACCAGTATAGCCGATAGCCTGAACCTTTAGCTAAAATGGCAAGTCGTGCTGCTGACCAGTGAAAAAAACCGAAGCTTTCTAGAATAACAGCCATAACTATTGTTGAAATAATAGTGATTGAAGCGCCGCCAATCTTATGGATAATGTCTAGAACATCAGCACTTGATACAACGCCTGTTAATAAAATCATCGCTGCGCCAATTGATGCTGGCCACGCTTCGTTGATGCCTTTCGGTCTCCATAAGATTACTGCCGTTGTGATAAGGAACACAAAAACTGAAATCATGATGTGAATATCCATTGTAATGTATTATACCTTCCTTTCTAAAATCTCTTAGTATCTAATTGAGCGACAACTAATTTGGGATCTTGCCAACATTATAGAAAGTTTGTACGTAAGGTCCTTCCTAAAAGAGTTTCAAACTAGATGGATGAAACTTGTTTTTTGAGTGAGTTTTGGTTCGATTTTTAGAGAAGATATAACCTTGGTTCTTTCCTTCCAAATCAAAGATTGTAGCCTTAACGTTCATTTTTTTCGACATGTTGTCTGTACTCCTACTAGAATAATCCCTGATTCAAACGATGCTGGACAAACATTTACCCTTCTTGGATTCCAAAATCTAATTAACATTGACAATAGGAACACCAAAGCAGCTATGGATGAACAATCTACTTGACCTTCAATGATTGGACATTAGATACTACATGTCCGATTACTCATATGTATATTCATCCCTACTGATTAATAGCTGGATATGCGACTAGGTTTATTAAAATGTGTGTTTGTCCTTCTAGTAAAAATATCTTGTAAAGGTGAGTGACTAGTTGTCTAAATGAAAAATGTGCCCACCGCCCAAGTTAGATAGACAATTGAAATTTTTAAAATTAGACTGGTGGATATACAAATTTCATCGAATGGATAGGAAACAAGCGGGTATCTCATAAGGGGCTACCCCTTTGATTTTTCGGAGATGGATAGCTAAACAAGAACAAAATATTATTTAACATTTTGAATAAAAATTTATAGCTTTTTTTGTGCAGATACTCCTTATCGGAATTTGCAAGAGTTAATCTTAGAAGTAAAATCAAGAATATAGCTACCTACTCTCCATCATTACAAGTGACAGACATATAGAAAATAAGTTATGTTGTCATTTCTTCATACTTTATTTAAGATTTTACTTTGAACCAAGGAAAATGGGGAAAAAAGAGTAATCTAAATATAGACTAAATTACTCTGTTTTTGACTGATTTTTGTTCATTCTACGTTAGCTGCTTAATTTTGCTTGCAACTTTTTCTATAATTAACTAAACATCTGCAAAAGGAACCCCTCTTACAAGATCTTTAAAAGGACTATCACTTTTCATGCTCTGACAAAAAGTCACGCAATCGTTGTCTCACACTTGGCCATTCATCATTTAGAATGCTATAGACCATGGTGTTTCTCATCGTTTTGTCTGTTAATCTTTTTTCTCTACGTAATCTACCTTCCTCCACAGCGCCCAAGCGAAGAATGGCCGCACGTGATCGTGCATTTCGTTCGTCTGTACGGAACTCTATTCGGCCTAATTTCCATGTCTCAAAGGCGTGTTGCAAAAGTAAATATTTGCATTCAGTATTGACAGCTGTCCTCCATTTAGACGGATGATACCAGGTTGATCCAATTTCTAAGCTTCCATTATCAAACTGGATGTTTCGATAAGAAGTGCTTCCAATAACCTTGCCTGTTCCGTTTTCAATCACAATGAATGGATATTGCTTCTCCTCTTCCATCGCGCGCAATCCTTGATTCATATAAGCGACAGCATCTTCACGAGAATAAATCTTCGTCACCAACCAGTCCCATATCTCAATGGGTTTGGACGCTTCATAAAATCCTTCGAAATGTTCTTCAGATAAAGGCAAGAGTGTAACGTTTTTCCCTGTTAATTCGATGTATTCCATACGAATCTTCTCCTTTTTTTAGCAAGTATGTTAGCATTGTAATAAAAAACTGGTTCTGGTATAAGAATCAGATTGGGTCTATTTAATAGAACCAGTTAGGAGAACGAGATGTTTGAAATGACCCCGCATTTTCAAAAAGTAAAAAAACACCCTTTGTATCTTCAACTTTATGAGTATATTAAACAAGAAATACAAGAGGGAAGGATTCAAGCTGGAATGAAATTGCCTTCAAAACGAAAGCTGGCTGTTCATCTGAACCTCGGTTTGAATACGGTGGATGCGGCTTATCAGCAGCTAATCGCAGAAGGTTATGTAGAAAGTGAGTTACGAAAGGGATATTTTGTGGTCGAGTTTGAAGGGGATGTTATAACGAAAAAGGACCCAATCCCCCCACAGCAATCCAATATTCCAGAAGTAAAGCCAGAATATAAGATTAACTTTAATCATGGAATAGTGGATATGGTACACTTTCCTTTCACTGTCTGGCGGAAATTACTTGTGAATACGTCCTGTCAGCATGAGTTATTCATGAATGGAAATCCTCAAGGTGAACGAAATCTTCGTGCGGCTATTACTGATTCTATTTTTCAATCAAGGGGAGTACGCTGTTCGCCTGATCAGATCATTATTGGAGCGGGTACACAATATTTGATGCAGCTACTTTGTTTGCTCCTTGGTAAGAATAGAACCTTCGCGATGGAAAACCCAGGCTTTCACAGAGTTCGCCAAGTATTTCAAGATTTTGAAAGGAAAATTGAAGGAATCCCATTGGACGATGATGGGGTAACTGTCGAGCATTTACGGCGCAGTCATACTGATATTGTTTATGTAACCCCTTCACACCAATTTCCAACCGGCACGATCATGCCGATTTCAAGGAGAATGGAATTATTGAAATGGGCGAGAGAAAAGCAAGCTTATATTATTGAAGATGATTATGATGGGGAATTTCGTTATGTCGGTAAACCAATCCCTTCCTTGCAAGGGCTTGATTCGGATAACAGGGTCATCTATTTGGGGACGTTTTCAAAGGCGTTCATACCATCCATTCGAGTCAGTTATCTGATTTTACCACCTGAGTTGCTGAAGATATATCATCAAAAATTTAGAGGGTACAAGCATACCGTCCCGCGCATCATCCAAGAAGCCCTTAATCAATTTATCGAGAATGGCCATTGGGAACGACACCTAAACAAAATGAGAACCATTTATCGAAAAAAGAACCATATTTTGACCGAAGTAATTCAGCAGCATTTCGGGGATCGCGTAACTGTAATTGGCGAGAAGTCGGGGTTGCATATTCTTCTGCAAATTAATAATGGATTGTCTGAAACGGAGCTTGTGGAAAAAGCATCGCAAGTAGGCGTGAAGATTTACCCTACTTCGCTGTATTATGAAAAAGGCAAATACAGTCATGAACCAACTGTCTTATTAGGCTATGGGGGACTATCACATGAAGAGTTGCAAGAGGGGATTTTGTTGTTGAAAAAGGCGTGGTTTTAAAAAAGTAAGCAGGTGATCGGATGAAAGTCATCATTACCATCCAAAACACATATGGCGTTAAAACGCCACCATTTACCATAAAGCATACTACACTCACCTAATCACAATGGTGGCGGTGTGGAGTCGGAATTTGGGATGCTTTCTCAACTCAGTATACCTGATAAATAAATTGGCTATATTCGTAAGTCGCAAAGCCCCGGCCCCATGTCCCTCATACAAAAAAAGAGACCTTAATCAGATCTCCACGCTCATTTATGATAAAGTTCCTTATAAGCGATAACTTTTAAAGCAAGTAGTTCTTCTTCAGATAACTTTCCTTGAAGGTCTGTAAGCACTTCTTCTTTAGATAGTGTTCCATCTTGAGCTTGCGCTTTTATGTCCAGAAGTTTAGTTATGCCGACCTTTTTGACAAGAACACGCGTCGCTGCTTCTTTTGTCGTGAAAGGCAATGAACTTTCGTCAACAGATTCCGCTTCTTCTACGAATTGTTTCAGCTCTGGGTCATTTTCGATAAATTGCTTTACTTCTTCTGTTTGTCCATTTTTCTCTAGCTCAGTTGAAACAGCATCCATCAATTTTTGAGAGGCCATGTTTGTGCCGTAATAATAAATGGCATACCCAGCAACACCTACAAAGACTACTAGCACTACAATGAATAGTAAGAACTTCTTCATTGTCTCACTCCTAACTTAGAGATTACTATACTATAAATAATGGAGATAGAGAAGGATATCATTAGTCCCAGTTTTTACAAAATAGTGCCGTTACATATGCCCCTTACGTAATCGACTTCTTTGATCAGGACCATTGGTTTTTGATTATCCTGAATTTGTTGAATGGTCATTACAATAAAGTTATTTAAAACTCTTACAATGTTATTCCGCTAAGACCTCTACCATTTGTTTTTCTTTCCACATAACTGTAATACCGAGACCAACGACCAAAATAACAGCAGCGAAAAGGTAAGGATAGTGGATGTTTACGTCAAATAGTATTCCGCCTATGGATGGCCCGACGATAGTACCTAAGCTCGTATAGGTTGAGTTCATTCCAGCGACAAATCCTTGCTCTTTCCCGCCAGCTTTTGACAAAAATGTCGTCAATGCCGGACGAAGCAAGTCAAATGCGAGGAAGATGAAGCAAGTTACCGCCAGTACTGCTACAAAGCTAGAGACCATGGTGGACGCCATCGCCAATATGGCACCTATAATTAAACATAATTGGATCAGTTTCTTTTCACCGAGTATATCTACCATTTTTCCAAACATAAATACTTGCACAACAACTCCGAAGATTGAGCTTATCGTAATAATAGCTGCAATGTCCTTTGGCGTGAAGCCGAATTTATGATCAGAAAATAGGCTGAAGACCGTTTCATATGCTGATAAACCGAAAGCAAGTACAAATACAATGATAAAGGCAATAAAGTAACGCGGATTCAGTGATTTTTTTAAATCGCCTATAAAGTTTGTTTGCTTAGTATCAGCAGAAATTTCTGCAAGCTGTTCCTTTGTTAACGGTTCTTTTAAAATAAATATTGATGAAATGCATGCTAAAAAAGCAATGACTGCCGCAACAAAGAAGGGCACGCGTATACCATATTCTGCAATAAAGCCACCGATACCAGGTCCTATAATAAAGCCCGTGCTAATGGCGGCAGAAATATAGCCCATCGCTTTTGGCCGTTCCTGAATGGAAGTAATATCTGCAACATATGCCGTAACACCTGGCATAATGAAGGCAGCACTAAATCCCCCTAGAATCCTTGATAGATAAAGCACCGATACGTTCGTGCCGGCACCAAAGATAAGTTCTGAAACACCAAAAAGGAATAAGCCGATAATGATGATCTTCTTTCTGCCGTAACGATCAACCCAGCGTCCTGCGAATGGTGACATAAGTAGCTGTGCTATCGCAAAAACGGCAACAAGATAGCCCATCGTACTTCCTGATAAATGCATGATATTCATAAAAGACGGCATAACGGGGATGATGAGTCCAATTCCTAGAAAGGCAATGAATAAATTGCTTAGAAGAATCATTAAGACCATCTTTTGTTCTTTAATTGGTTTCTTCATGTATGAACACCTCTTTCTGTATGAATGATTGATGTGAGATCCCTCTCCAAAATACTGTCCAAGAGGCCGCTAATTTAGCCTTCAACCGTTTGTCATCATTGCCGTATACAAGTTCTAGCATAATGGAATCGACTACACCTAAGAAAGCAAAGGTCGGCGTTATTGCTGCATCACAGACGATTAATTTAGCGTTGATCCAATCCTGAAATTTACTTTCCAACATCGCCTGTACCTTTTCCTCGATATCGATTACTTCCGCTTCGATTGCTTGTGCAAGATGTGCAGGCGGAAAAAAAGACATGCGTAGCCAAAACTTTAACTGCTCACTTTGTTGAAAAAGTTCGATGACCAATTGTAGAAATCCGTATAAATCTTTTTCAGGATTATTTGAACCAACTTTACTGAAATATTGGCGTTTTGAAGATAGCTCTGTCTGTTTCGCATCACGTAAAACTTGAAGAAAAAGATCATCCTTTCCTTTAAAGTGGGCGTAAATGGATTGCTTTTTCATGCCGACTTCTTCAGCTATAAGAGAAAGGGATGCACCTTCATACCCGTGAATTGTGAAATATTTTAGAGCGGCCTCCTTAATTGCATTGTTTTTCAATACTATCACCTCAAATCTAACGAACGTTCGTCAATTAATTAGTTTAGCAAATAAAGGAAGTATAAACAAGTGGAAAATTATATTTAGAGGGAGATATACTTTAAAGGTATTTCACTATATTAAGCGGCATAAAAGTGTTAACGACCAAAAAGAATGAACAATGCTTATGAGATGCCGATTCCGTGTCTTTGGGGTGTAGTTTGTAGTTGAGTTGTGTTTCGTTGACATTTACACTACTTTAATATATTATTAATTCGAGATAAATAAATTAACGATAAAAAAGGAGAGTTACAATATAATGAACGTATTAGTAGTAAAAGCAAATAACCGTCCAGCAACAGATGCTGTATCAAGTAAAATGTATGAAACTTTCATGGAGAACGTAGAAGGTGTTAACGTAACAACTTACGATGTATTTGCAGAAGATATGCCTTACTTTGGTCAAGATTTATTCAACGCCTTCGGTAAACTAGAATCAGGCGAAGAAATGACAGACGTAGAACAACGTATTTTAGCTGCCAAACAAAAATCAATGGATGCATTAACTGCAGCAGACGTAGTTGTATTCGCATTCCCATTATGGAACTTAACAATCCCAGCTAAATTACAAACTTTTATCGATTATGTATACCAAGCTGGTTTCACATTCAAATACGACGAAAATGGCCAATTAGTAAGCTTAATGACTGACAAAAAGGCCGTTATTCTAAGTGCACGTGGTGGTGTTTACTCAACACCAGAAGCAGCACCTATGGAAATGGCTGCTAATTATATTAAAAATGTTGTTGGTGGCGTATTCGGTATGGCGATCGAACAAGAAGTTATTATTGAAGGTCATAATGCAATGCCAGGTCAAGCTGAAACAATTATCGCTGAAGGTTTAACAAAAGTTGCAGCTGTAGCAAAAAGTCTTTCAGCAGTGACGGCTTAATAAATCTGTATAGATGAAATCTTTGAAAAGTATCATCGTTTTTGAAGATTTTCAAAACAAAGAAGGGTCTGACCTCGTACTCTAAATCAGTAAGTAGTGTTTCATACACGTCTCTTATACTGTATTTAGTTGTATCGGGGTCTGACCCTTTTCTTATGATACCGCATCTTCTATTCTATGCCACTTAGCTTTAATAGCCCTCTTGCAATACACTTAATTTCCTAAAAATGTTATCCGAACTTACCATTTAAGGTCTTTTATTAAACATTCTTTTAATGCTACGGGAAGTACAGTACCTATCTACTTTGTGACGTGTACATAATGGAGTTCTAATAGATTCATAACGTACTTCTTTCCTCGTCATTTGGTGGGGGACAACAAAGGATACGATCTCTTTGGCAAAACTAATTCTGATTCTTACTTTATTGCATATAGTGTATATAGCAGCCTTGGTCAAACGAGGGGGAGAGCTATGGAAGTTATTGTGAGAAAGGGAGATTCCCTTTGGGGCTATAGTCAGTTATTCGGTGTGAACGTCCAATTAATTGTTGATTCAAATCCAGATGTGAATCCGAGCCAACTTACGATTGGGCAGAGGATTAAGATACCAGGATATGTTACGGTTGATTATCGTGTTGTTGCTGGTGATTCATTGTGGTCGATTGCAAATCGGCGGCATATCTCGGTTGAATCCATTAAGCTTGTGAATGCAAATATAAATCCGAATGCCTTGCAAATCGGCCAGATGATACTTGTTCCATTACGAATTACTTGGCGGCTTGTGCAGGGGAAACAAAATTATGACTATGAAACAATGAAAAGAGATCTGACAAGGCTGCAGAATGTGTATCCTTTCATACAGATGCCTTCGATTGGAAATTCGGTGCTGGGAAATGAAATTCCTGAAGTGTTAGTTGGGAGTGGGAATAAGCGGGTTCACTACAATGGAGCATTTCACGCAAATGAGTGGATTACGACACCTGTTATTATGACGTTTCTTAATGACTATTTACTGTCTTTGACAAACAACGCAGCGATTCGTGGGCTTCATACATTCCCGCTTTATCAGGAAACGATGTTGTCGATCGTGCCAATGGTGAATCCCGATGGAGTGAATCTTGTTTTGAAAGGACCACCATCCATTGAACCATATCAAACGAAAGTAGTTGAATATAATAACGGCAATACTGATTTTAAAAGTTGGAAAGCGAATATAAACGGAGTCGACTTGAATGATCAATTTCCGGCAGAGTGGGAAAAAGAAAAAGCACGGCGCAGGGATCGTCCTGGACCACGAGACTATCCGGGCGAAAGTCCACTATCAGAGCAAGAAGCAATCGCGATGGCTGCTTTGACAAAGAAGCGGGACTTTCAAAGAGTCCTTGCTTTTCATACACAAGGTAAAGTCATTTATTGGGGATTTGAGAATTTAGAACCGCCTGAATCGGAAACCATCGTGAAAGAATTTAGCAGAGTAAGCGGCTACGAACCAGTTCAAACCATTGATAGTTATGCAGGCTTCAAGGATTGGTTTATTCAAGATTGGCGTAGACCGGGATTTACCGTAGAGCTTGGCATGGGGATCAACCCGCTACCACTATCACAGTTCGATGAAATTTATGAAGATACACTTGGGATTTTGCTCGCTGGTTTGTATATGTAGAAGTAGGAGGGGGGCTTATAAGGGTCTGACCTCGCACTCTAAAACAGTATGAAGTGTTTTATACACTTATCTTATACTGTATTTAGTTGTTGCGGGGTCGGACCCTTTGCTTTGGGGAAACGCTCCTGTTTTGCGTTTTCAGAAAGAAGCTAATAAAAAGATGAAAGTTTTTCTTGGTCTAGTCTATCCGACTTTGACTATTCAGCTTATAAAGTAGTTGAATAACTAGTTTCACTCGCTATTTGCTGTAATTCATAGATAATAGTCCGAACCGGTTGTTCAATTTTTAAAGAGGATAGTGAAAAAGGGGGAAAAGGATGGTATTTAAAATGACATATGATCAAAGGAATTTAGCTAATATTAACAAACTAGCAAACAACACAAAAAAAGCCGGCTTACAATGGTACCAGTACTGTAGTGAACAGGAAATTGACCTGTTAATTTATGAAACGACAAGAACATTGGAAGATCAAGCAAGGAACTATCGATCAGGCGCTTCACAAACAATGCGATCCTATCATCTGGTAGGGCAAGCGCTGGACTTCGTACCAGTTAAAGACCGTAAGACCATCTGGAATGGATTTGGCTCGCCAAAAATTAAAAAGGCCATCGCAAAGGCGAAGCAACTAGGGTTTACGTGGGGTGGAGATTGGACGACACTTGTCGATAAGGTCCATCTGCAATATGAATATAGAGGATACGGCACAGATCCTTTTGGCAGTGGGCAAGAAGCAGCCACTGTACCAAGTCCAATAAATGTAGGAAGCAAAACAATTATGAACATACAAGTAACAGTAAATAGTCGGTACGGAACTGGACTGAAAGTGGATGGGAAATTTGGGCCTGCCACAAAAAAGGCCCTAATAAAAGGCTTCCAAACAGAATTAAACAAACAATATAAGGCTGGGCTTGTTGTTGACGGAATTTGGGGACCAAAAACAACAGCCGGCGTTCGAGTTGTTAAGAAAGGGACAAGAGGCAATATCACGTATATTCTTCAAGCCACACTCTACTTCAGAGGTTTTGATCCGCGAGGCATAGACGGTATTTTTGGAACAAACACGGAAATGTCCGTAAAGAGCTACCAAAGATCGAAAAACCTTACACAAGATGGAATGCCAGGGCGTAACACATGGACCAAGTTATTTGCATAATATTTGCTAGCAAAGAGGTTATCTAAAAAAGGATCTAACCCTTTCGTTACGTTAAAGCCTCTTTTCTAGTTTAAAGAATGGATATCTCGGAAAGCAGTTCTAACTGAAGTGGGCCTCCCCCTGATATTGTGATCATATTGGAGAATACGCATCAAACCGAAATCATTCATTAAAAAAACGCTTGAATTCCTTTCCAGTTTAGGCTAAAGGAACACAAATTCAATCATACGGCGGTATTCGATATATGAAAAAAAGTAATATTGAACTATACCTTGACTACTTTACACACAGAAATTCCTTCGTATCATCCTTCGCCAGATCACTCGGTATCAAGTCCTTCATATAATCAAGCATGTCTGTCACCATAGATTAAGCCCAAAAAGCCAGGATTCAGGTGACTATAGAAAAACATATAATAAAATATTATAATAGGAAAAAAACGTAAAAAGGCTATCTAGAATGAATAAATAGTAATGGGAAGGAACGGTATTTTTTTGTGATAAAGATCTTGATCATTAGTTTTATTGTTATTGTGTTACTTGTTCTTGTTTATTCAGTGCTACCGACGCTACTTATTCGGATCTGCAACTTGGGAATAATAAAGACAGTCCAAAGGGAAAATAGGATAGCTCTAACGTTTGATGACGGGCCTAATCCTCAATATACGCCTCTTTTATTAGATGTATTAAAAAGCTATGGTGTAAAGGCAACCTTTTTTGTAGTGGGCAGCAAGGTGAAAAGAAACCCTGAAATCATCAAACGAATGCATGAAGAAGGTCATGCAATTGGGATCCATCATTACGATCATATTTCAAGCTGGTTGATGTCCCCATTTAAATTAAAGGACCAGCTCATGAGAACGGAAAAAGCAATAAATGAATGCACACATGAGAAGGTTACTTTTTATCGGCCACCTTGGGGGCATTTTAATCTGTTTACATTATGGGTAAGTAAGAAGTATAAGGTCATCATGTGGTCGAATATTTTTGGTGATTGGAAGGTAGAGACGTGTAAACAAGAATTACTCGATCAATTACGAAACACGACGGCAGGAGGCTCTATTCTCCTGCTTCATGACTGTGGCGAAACATTTGGTGCGGATCAAGAAGCACCGCACTATATGCTCGAAAACTTAGAAATTTATCTTAAGGAAATGACAGAAAAGGGAAGGCGTTTTATCACACTAAGCGAATTATAAGTAGATGAGGGTTATATGAATATTGATACGATGTTACATTATATAGATTTATACGGATATTTGATTATTTTTCTGTTTTTATTTTTGGGAATTGTAGGGATTCCTGCTCCCGAAGAATCATTGCTATTTTTAATTGGCGTTCTGATTGTTCACCATAAGCTTAGTTTTGGTTGGGCTGTAGTAAGTTCCATTTCTGGTGCGTTTATTGGCATGCTTACAGCGTATGTATGTGGCAAATACATTGGTCTCCCATTTATCAATAAATACGGCAAGTACGTGGGGATAACCAACGAACGACTAGGGAGAGCGAGTAGTAAATTTACGAAAAATGGATACAAAACAATCTTGTTTGGATTTTATCTTCCGGGTTTACGTCAAATAAATCCGTATTTTGCGGGTATTTCCCATATACGTTTTGGCGGATATCTTTTATTTTCGCTGATCGGCTCGATTCTCTGGACCGTTCCATTCATCGTTGCTGGGTATTATATTGGTGGTACTTTTCCGATTAATCCTGCCTATGTGCCCTATTTAGGCGTTTTGTTCTTAGCTCTTTTTCTATTATATGTTTCATTTAACTTTGTTAAAAAGAAGCTAAAATCCAGAAATAGGTAGTCGATCCAACGAATAAATACCCTACTAGTATCATTAAAAATTCATTTTAGCATGCCCTAAAAAATGATACATTGTAAGAGGAGAATGTCCTAAAAAATGTAGATCGTCTTTTTATGGTAAATGTATAATAGGATGGATTGTTTATGAAATTAGGAGATGACATATATGAAAAAAATCTTGTTTTTACCTCTCTTACGAATGCAGTCTGGACACCACCAAGTGGCCGACGCGTTAATGGATATGTTAAAAATGCGGACAACTGGGGTTGTTCTTAAAAAAATAGATTTGTTGAGTTATACAAACGAATCGTTAGAGAGAATGATTTCCAATGGCTATCTAAATTGGATTCGGTATGCGCCTGAAACGTATAATCTTGCTTATAAGAATTTTTTCTATGTATCCCCTACAAAAATACATACCTTTAAATGGTATCAACATATATTCTTAAACAAAATGAAGCGATTGTTATCAGAGGAAAAGCCTGATTTAATTGTGTGTACACATGGTTTCCCTTCTTATTTACTAAGTCAGTTAAAAAGAAAAGGGAAATGTAACATCCCAACTATTAACGTGTACACTGACTTTTTTATCAATAATATATGGGGGAAGGAGGGCATTGATGTTCATTTTCTTCCTAGTCAAGAAGTGAAAGAATCCATGATAAGGAAGCATCAAATTCCGAGTCAAAAAATGATTGTTACGGGTATTCCGGTACATGAAGAAATTATGACGACCGCTTGTATCCCGAAAAGCGTAAGTCGACCAAAGATCCTAATATCTGGGGGCAATAGCGGCCTTGGAGGGATATTAAAGCTATCTGAAGAGTTAAAGAAATCGAAAGGACTCGACTTCTGTGTGCTTTGCGGCAATAATCGAAAGCTGTATGACGAAATCATTACCTGGAATTTAGATCATATTAAACCATTACCTTATTTATCATCAAGATCAGAAATGAACAAGTTGTATGAAGAGGTAGATGCAATCGTTACGAAACCTGGTGGTGTCACCATTAGTGAAGCATTAAGAAAAAGACTGCCAATTTTTGTCCATTCGATGCTTCCAGGTCAAGAGGAAATCAATCTACGCTATTTAAAAGACTCGTCGCTTGTATTCGAACTTGATCATAAACAATCATTTGAAACGCAACTGTTTAGTAGTTTCAATGATCATGAAAAAATGGAACGTTGGAATTTGGCTGTTGATTCGTATCATTTGGGACTAGAGCTGACAAGTGCGGAGTATATGGTGGAAGTTATGCAAGGGTTCCTTGACCTTAAATTGGAAGTAGGTACACATGCTTAATAGGTTTAAAAATCATGAATGAACATCTGGAAAGAAAGAGGACGCAATCGTGGGTAGGCTACCGTTGTTGTTACTCGTGCTAGAAGAATTGGGGATTTCGCTCCCAGGTAAAATCTGTTTGAGTACAGGATTTCTTTCCTATACAAACAAGATAAATAGGCTGCCTTTAGCAGCCTATTTATTACTATGAATTAATGAGTATGATACTCTCCTGGATTATGTCCATACATGGGGTTTTGCATATGTGGATAGCCGTGATGATCCCATTCGCTGTTTCCGTGATGATGGCCGTCGTGATTGTAATGATGTCCTTGATTCCAATTATGCTGAGGGTACCAATGTGGTTGGTGATGCATTTGTTGATAAGGATTCCACTGTTGATGATGTTGCCAAGGTTGATAAGGGTTCCATTGATTTCCATAATGATGTCCGGGAAATTGTACATATTGAATTTGAGGGTATACCATCTCTCCACCTTCTCTTTCTTAGAATTCCATACATGATATGTGCGGATGTGGAAATGGAGTATGTCTAACTGGCAATTGTGCTGGGAACATCGTCGGCTTTGATGAAGATGACAACTGTGCATCGCTCATATCGATTTCACGAATCCGAAGGAAATGAAAATTTCTCATGTTGAAAGCTATTCAAAAGATCATTCAGAAGCCTCGCCAGTATTATATGAAAATGGAAAGTTCCGTATGGATGTAGGACCCATTGAGTTTAAAGATGAGGTGGCTTATGATATCTATTTTGGACAAATGCCATGAGTTGATCCAATAGAAGAATTATGAACAAAAGGACATAAATCATTCACACGAAATTTTATTAAACAATATGATCAAGTTAAGGTATATCTCCCCTCTTAACACAATATGATGAACTATCAATAGATGGAATGAGGGGAAAAAATTGAAAAATAGCGAGAATAACTTGATTACAAGAGACAAGCTGGCTCAATTCATTGAGCTAAGTCGCAAGAAAAAGGAAATTGAAACTCAATTAGATGATTTAAAAGATGACTTTAATCAACACTTTGATCAATCGGTTGGAAAACTTGTTAAAGGTGATCTGATGATAAGTGATTACAAAGTGCAAAGACAAATAAGAACAACAGAAAAGTTTGATCAAGAAGTTACAGTTCATAGATTAGAAGAGTTGAATTTAACAGATCTTATTCAGAAAAAACCGGATGAGGGGAAGATAAAATCTGCCATGCATCTACGTTTATTGAGTGAAGAGGATTTAGCAGGCTGCATAAGCAAAAGTTTTTCGCAGGCTATTTATGTGAAACAGGTAGATTCAAAATAAGAATGGCTTTGGGGACACTAGTGAACTATTTTTAATGATAAAGTGTGTAGAGTTACGGATAGCCCCTTTTGGACTACGTCTGTTTACGAGATATTAAGTTACACTATTCACTTTTGAAAAATCAGAAATCACAGTCGAATAAAAAGGGGCTAAATGTAACGTAGGTATCGAAAATGATGCTTCTTTTTTCTGTTTATCCCGGTTTAACAGGCTGTAAAACCCCCACCTCAATTTTTGTGAGAGAATCAAGAAGTAAATAGGTGGGGGATAAACAGCCTGTAAATCCCCGATTGGTTCAACTAACCATCAGTGGGGGATGAAAAAAACCCCCACTGATGGAAGTTTCACTTTATCAGCCAGATCCCATCGAACTACTATAGGAACAGATTATTAGTCAGATCTTTATCATCTAACAGAGAGAATCCAGACGGAATCTTAGTATAGATGAATCTAGCAACAGTTCTTTTCGATGATCACAATAAGCGAGATTCAAAGTATTTACAAACACATACTCGTTGCCTTGCTAAACCTTTAATTAGCATGATAAACTACTAAATGTACCGAATGGTAGGTACACGAATATATCATCAGTCAATAAGCCTTATTAATTTTTCTAAAGGACCGTAAGTGTGTGTTCAAAATGGAAGATAAAAAGAGCAGAGAGGTTCTGCGAGCGATCGCCTTGAGACCTTTCGCATATATAATAATACGTGAGAACCGGAGAGACAGGGTTTTGATGCAATTCGCAAGTTTTTTTACCGGACTTTTTGAGCAAACTCTGTAAGTAAAGAAAGAAAAAATTGTATAATAAGATAGATGAACTCATAGGAGGAGAAAACATGAAACAAATCAAAACTGAGCAAGAATATCGTGAACAAATCAAACAAGATGAAGTAACGGTTGGCGTGTTTACGACAACTTGGTGCCCAGACTGCAAACGTTTAGATATGTTCATTGATGAAATTACAGATGAGCATCAAGACAAACAATGGTTTACAATTGACCGCGACGAGTTCCCAGAAATTTCAGAGGAACAAAGTGTAATGGGAATCCCTTCACTGTTAGTCTTTAAAAATGGCGAAAAGCTGTCTCATTTGCACAGTGCTAACGCCAAAACGCCAGACGCAGTTAGAGAATTTTTAAACAATTTATAAGAAGCTTTCTTTTGGGACATGGGGTCCTTTCTTTCCGAAGAACCTCATTTCTTGGGAATCTTTCTATGAAGTAATAATAGTGAAAAGCGAAGTGGGATATTTTCCACTTCGTTTTTTGTGTGCCAGCATGTGTGCAGTCTATAGGGTGGAGGAAAAAATAAAAGTGGGAAATCGCTTTCTATTTGTTTGTTTAATAAACAAATTAAAGATATAATAAAGTGTAATATTTCAATAGTCAGTCAAATAATAGAAAACGTTTTCGCTTGGTTAGTAAGAAAATTGCGTGGTAAAGATTACTTGTTATATCCAATGAATTATGATTTTTGTTTAAAAGACTAGGTTAGGTAAGTTAAATAAAAGGAAAATTTAAGACGGAATTTTTACTAGTAAAGCAAACTTATTGAACAGTGGCTTATTGTAGAGTTTGACTGATTGATTTAAGGTTTTCTTTTTTGAATAGAGTAAGTAAAGGGGTGCATCATATGAATGATCAACAGTTTGTTATGAAAATCCTTCAACAAATTGGGGGAGAAAAAAATGTGTCAAGTCTTGTCACCAGTGCAACAGAGCTCATAATTGAGGTGAAAGATAAGACAAAAGCAAATCAACTTGCCTTGGAAAATACGGATGGAGTTATTAGTGTAGAAGAAAGAAACGGACATTTTTTAGTAAAAGTAGAGGGCACTGTTGAAAATCTATATAAGGAGATCAACAAATTGGGTGATTTTAATTCAGATGACGAAAAGGAGTCTGTGATGAATAAGATTTTAGAAATAATCGGGGGAAGCTTCGGACCCATATTGGGCGTGCTTGCTGGTGCAGGGTTGTTATCAGCATTATTAGCTGTGCTCACTATGCTAGGGTGGGTGTCTACTGAAAGCGGTACCTATGCCATTCTCTCTTCAGCTGGACATGCGGTTTTTTATTTCCTTCCTATTTTTCTTGGAATTACGCTAGCAATTAAACTTGGCGCCAATGCCTATGTCGGTGGTACTATTGGGGCGGCACTTTTGGAGCCGCATTTTACTGATTTAATAGGTAAAGCAGAACATGTAGATTTTATTGGAATCCCTGTAGTGTTAATGAACTATTCCTCTACTGTTTTTCCAATCTTCATTGCTGTTTCTATTTATGCAGTATTAGAAAAATTCTTAAAAAAGGTTATTTACAAAGACATTCAAATGTTTATCAATCCGTTGATCTCATTAGTTATTATTGTTCCATTAACGGTGCTTGTTTTCGGCCCTTTTGGTATGTTTGTCGGAGAGGGTATTGGGGCAGTTATCGAGTTTCTAAGTTCGAAAAGTGGACTTTTAACAGGAGCAGTATTAGGGGCCGTTTGGACCTTCCTTACTCTTTTGGGTCTTCATTGGGCGGTTATTCCTATTGCTATCGCAAATCTTGTGAATGGTCCTGATCCGATTATTGGAATGGCTGCTGCCGCACCTTTTGCCCAAATTGGGATGGCAATTGGGGTGTTAGTAAAAGCAAAAGATAAGAAATTGAAAACGCTCGCTGGTTCAGCAATCTTGCCTGGTGCATTGGCAGGTACTACAGAAATAATCAATTATGGAATCCTCTTACGTTATAAACGAACGATGGTTTATGTAGCAGTGGCAGGAGCTGTTGGAGGAGCTATTAATGGTGCTCTTGGCGCAAAAATGTCTGTTTTTGCCCTTCCAAGTTTATTGTCCATTCCGGCATTTACACCGATCGGAATTTATGTAATCGGTATTATGGCTGCTTTAGTTTTAGGATTCATTTTTACGTATATTTTTGGATTTGAAGATAAACACAAAAAAGTTTCTACTAAGTCCATATTCGAAACAGATTTAATTAGTGTAAAAAAAGAAACGATTATCAGCCCGTTAAGTGGGGCAATTGTTCCTTTAAGCATGTTTAATGATCCACTTTTTTCAACTGAAACAGTAGGGAAAGGAATTGCGATTGAGCCGGAAATAGGAGAGGTAGTTTCGCCGGCAGATGGGTTTGTTTCTACATTGTTTCCAACAGAGCATGCGGTTGGAATCACGTCAGAAGATGGAGCAGAAATTTTAATTTTCATCGGCATTGACACAGTCAATTTGAAAGGTCAATATTTTACATCACATGTCAGACTCGGAGATAAAGTGAAGCATGGTGATCTGTTGATTGAGTTTGACATAGAAAAAATAAAAGCTGAAGGATATCAACTAACGACTCCTGTTGTCATAACTAATACGAGTCAATATCTTGATGTGACCCATACAAACAGCGCGACTGTTCGGGCTAATGAAGACTTACTAACTGTAATTGTGTAATTTATATGGGGAAGCCAATAAATTAGAGATCAACCCATTTAAGAAACTATTTAGGGGTTCACCTATTTAAAATATGTTATTCTTTTTCGCGATATGACCTTCATATATGGAGTATATAGTAAGGCTATCTGTTTGAAATCAAGGTATATTTCTTCCTTCTATTCTCATACTAAAGACAAGAAGGAGGGGTATCCATGGCAAAACGAACAAAGAAAAATGATGCAGATCAAAAGAACAAACAAGGATTTGATTCAAGCAAAACCGATTCAGAGTTCTCTCAAGAATTTGGCAGTGCAAACGCTAATCAAGCACATAAAAATAAAGCGAAAAAAGAAAAGGCATCCAAAAACCAAGGTGAGTGGAAAGGCATGCATTGATTTATATTTGCCAGACCCGATACATGATATAAAAATGCCTTCACTTTATGTAAAGGAGACTGATCAAAATGACTCAATCTAAACGACAAGAAGAACGACAATGGAGAGAGCGAAAACAATCGCAAAATCCACATGGCAAAGTCAATTCTTTTGAGCAATTAGCTGAAGGTACGAGAAAAAGTGAATCTGAAAACAAGTAAATTTACTTAAGCAAAGAAGAGGCTGTCCCATGGCGAAAGGGTTAGACCTCACATCTACTATATATCGTTTAAGATGCGAACATGATTCATTAAACGGTGTATAGTGTGTGAGGCAGACCTTGTTGGGACATCCTCTTTTTATCGTTACAATCTTAAATATAAAAGGCCACAATCATCGAGGGTGACGATTATGACCTTTTTAGCATTTGCATATACGCAGTAATCTAAGGCATTTCGTCCTCTTTTACCCGATTTTTAAAGGCTTCATGTGTAACAATATCTTCAACTTGCTCAAACTGTGGACTGTGCTCCTTCTCCTCACTCAAGCTATTTGCAGGGAAGTTTCCAGGATGTCCTTTTTCTTTGTGGTTAAAATGTTTACCGCGACTCATACTTATTCACTCCTTTCAATACTGACTTCTTTAGTTTGCATCATCTCAAAAAAAGTATGCCAGAATAACTTATCGCAACTTGAATAAATAGTGTTTCAAAGGAAGATGCCTGTCTAATGAATGAAACCGCTAACAAATATTCGCGCAAATTTAATTATTTAGAATATTGTATTTTTTTATTGTTTGATTTATACTATAGCAAGATATTAAATACACGGAAGGGTTCTGGTTATTATGAAAACTTTAGAACGAATCAGTCAATTTGTGGGGAAAACCTTTGCTATTTGGGTGCTTATATTTGCCGCAATTGCCTTTTTAGCACCATCTGGATTTACATGGATTGCACCTTACATTACGATCTTATTAGGAATTATCATGTTTGGCATGGGGTTAACTCTTTCTGGTAACGACTTTAAAGAAGTTTTTAAAAGGCCGAAAGATGTTTTTATCGGCGTAATGGGCCAATTTATCATCATGCCGGGTCTTGCTTTTGCTTTAGCAAAAGGTTTGCAGCTACCACCGGAAATTGCGGTGGGTGTAATATTGGTCGGTTGCTGCCCAGGGGGCACTTCTTCAAACGTTATGACATATCTCGGAAAAGGAGATGTCGCATTATCAGTTGCAGTTACATCGGTTACAACTGTTCTTGCACCAATCGTAACACCAGCTCTTATTTTATTACTTGCCAGCCAATGGGTACCAGTAGATCCAAGCGGACTATTTCTTTCAATTGTTAAAATTGTCATACTTCCAATCGTGCTAGGTTTAATTGTGAAAAAATTATTTAATAAACAAGCACAAGCGAGTGCTAAAGCACTACCTCTCATATCTGTTATTGCAATCGTCGCTATTGTGACAGCCGTTGTATCTGTTAGCCAGCAACAAATTGCCAAAACTGGATTAGCCATTTTCGCTGTTGTTATTCTTCATAACTTACTTGGTTACTTGCTAGGGTACTTGTTCGGTAAACTCTTTAAAATGAATTTATCTAAGAAAAAAGCCATTGCAATCGAAGTGGGTATGCAAAATTCTGGCTTAGGTGCTGCGATCGCAACTGCGCACTTTTCACCAATAGCAGCTGTACCAAGTGCCATCTTTAGCGTCTGGCATAACATCTCCGGACCGATTCTGGCTACGATTTTCAGCCGTATGAAAGAGACTAAAGTAGGAGAAGTAGAAGAAACGATTATTAGTAAATAGAAATGGAATGAACGTATGGAACCTTCAGCAATATGTTGAAGGTCTTTGTTTTGTAAAAGGTAATCAGCCAATCTAAGAGTTAGCGGTTAAAAAAAGTTATGTACACAGATCCCTTCATTCAAATAGAAGGAATAAAATGGCACATCAAAGGAATATACATTATTATGTCGTAAAAAGTGCAGGAATTTGATGCATTATGTCGAATGATTTTAGTATCAGGAAACTTAAAATTTAACAATAGGATGTGGTAGTCAATAATATGGAATCGTCATCGGAACAATTGAAGACTAAAAAAGTATTACTCCAATATTTAGAAGAACATCAATCATTGTTTTTAAATGAATGGAACGAGACCATGATCGTTAATGAAATTGACCCATACGAAGAAAAGATTAAAGAAAATGGGTACGAGATGTTTTCCTTGGTCATGAATACAATTAAAGGGTCATTGTCCGAAGAAGTGCTTAGGAAATTGGCTTACAAGATTGCAACTGAACGCCTTGAAGCAAATATTAATATTGGAGACTTTCTGTACAATATTAATTTAGGGAGAAATATCATGGTCAGAAGTATTTTTGGAGCAAATCTTCCTATCCATGATACTCAATTTTTCATTGGGGCCATCAACAAACACTTTGATACATTCAGCTATCATGCCGTGACAAGATATACAAATTTAAAAAATGATGTGATAGACGAAAAAGATACTTTTATAAGCGAAAATCACAAAGATAAATTAGCGGTCTTGGGACAAATATCATCTAGTTTTGTTCATGAATTCAGAAATCCCTTAACGGCTGTGATGGGGTTTAATAAACTCCTGAAAAAGGAGAACCCCAATCTTAAATATTTAGATATTATAGATTATGAACTAAATCAGTTGAATTTTAGAATTACGCAATTCCTCCACACCTCTAGAGCTGATTTTAACGAGGAACAAAGAGAGCAGATCTCCGTTATGGAATTAATCGAAGAAATCCAACAACTAACTTATGCGAGTATAATCGATGTTAACATAAATGTAGAGATCGTATTTTTTCCGGACTTGTATGTAACGGCGAGCAGGAATGGGTTAAAACAAGTTTTTCTAAACCTTTTTATGAATTCTATTGATGCATTAAAGAATAAAGAACAGCCGAGAAAACTGATTGTACACGCCTTCACTGAGCGGAATGAATTGGTGATAAGCATATCAAATAACGGACCTGCCATTGCTAGTGAAATCACAGAATCAATTTTCGAGCCTTTTTTCACAACGAAAGAATTAGGAACAGGAATCGGACTTTACGTTTGTAAGAAAATTATAGAAAGTAATGATGGTTATATGAAATGTATGTCTAATGGTAATTTAACAACATTCAGCATACATTTTCCCGATAGTAAAATGATGGATGACTAAGTGTTCAAAGGAATATAACAGTGGAAAAGGAGGTTTCGTAATAAGATGCTCCTGCTATGCACATATAGAACAATAGTGTCCGTCCAAAATGGTTCAGGGGAGATTAGGGCCTGAAACAAAATAATCGTACATATTCAAATGGTTGTAGCTTCTACAAGTAGGTGGAACTAATTATTTGAAAAATGATTGTAAAAGAAAAATAAGCAAAGAATAGGGATTTGTCATGATGTTTATAGGCATAATCACTTACTAGTTTGTATTATTTCCGATTAAACTTATATGTAAAGTTTAAATGATTTTGCCGAATTCCGTTTGAAAAATGAATCTCTTTGCTTACATGGCTCACAGAGGAATATGGATAAGGAAGGGATTGCCGATGTTCTTTATCGCAGATTAACGGGCAGTAAAACCCCCACTTCAAGGTTATGAGTCGAAACGAGAAAACCTAGGTGGGGGATACCTGCCCGTAAAGGCCCGATTAGTGAGATACAGTGAAACTTACCTTTGTGATCTTCAAAGGTTTAGTTGAACCAATCGGGTTCGTACTGTAGATTGATCGAAGCGCATGCTGCGATCTTAGCGACAGTAGAACGGGACTAACAATCAGTAGGGGATGAAGAAAACCCCCACTGATTGAAGTTTCACTTTATGTTTCTATCCATAACTTTGCCAAGGTATGGTTTCCTTCAGAAATAAATAGAAAATAATACTCCGAATAAATGTTAAAAAACTATGAGTAGAATGAGTAATCATGTGAAATGATTTGCTTTTGTTTACATTACCTGTTATGATAAAGAAGAATTATTTTTGTTCGGTGAAAAGGATTGTATAAGTTCAACTTTTCGTCTTAATGATCACTTTGGGCAGGGATAGTAATACATTGTGTGTTTTTCACACTAGGAGGCAACAAAAATGGAACAAGGTACAGTTAAATGGTTTAATGCAGAAAAAGGTTTTGGATTTATCGAGCGTGAAAATGGAGACGACGTATTCGTACACTTCTCTGCTATTCAAAGTGAAGGCTTCAAATCATTAGACGAAGGTCAAAAAGTAACTTTTGAAGTAGAACAAGGTCAACGTGGACCCCAAGCTACAAACGTTCAAAAAGCTTAATATTGACAATATATAAACCAGACTCTTTAATTAGAGTCTGGTTTTTTTATTTTATCCCGAATTTGGGCCGTAGTTGTGTTCGGTCATTATTGCATTCATCTACCTACAGGAATTCTTAAATTTACAACGGATTTGGATAGGGTCTATACATATTTCCTATTCATATTCTAAGAATAGAGATATTTAATATGGCACAATGTCCTTGCATGATACATATAAATACAGTGAAAATGATTATATGGAAGGGGTAACATTATGAATAAGGAATTGTTTACTCATATGATTGGTAAAGTGCTCAGGGTAGATAGAGGTGGGCCGGAATCTCGGATAGGAATATTATTAGGCATTACAGATGACCATTTAGCGATATTAACAGAGCAAGAAGGAGTTGTATACTATAAAACAGATCATATCAAGAGTATTACAGAAAATGTGAAAAAAGGATTAGAATTTAATCTAGAGGTCCCCGAAGGTTTGTCATATAAAACTGCTCCTACATTTAAAAGTTTACTAGGCGATCTGAAGTCTCAATGGGTGAACATTAACCGTGGCGGACCTGAGAGGCTTGAAGGTGTACTTTTTGATATTAATGATGAATTCGTTACGCTAATTTTTAACGAAGAAGTTATTCGCTTGGCAATGTTTCATATCCGTAGTATTAGTTATGGGGTAAAAGTAGAAAAACAAAAGAAAGAGGAAGAAAAGTCAGGGAATAATAAAGATAATAAATCAGATGAAAAGTCAGGGAATAATAAAGATAATAAATCGGATGAAAAGTCAGGAAAGAATAAGGATAATAAATCGGATGAAAAGTCGAAAAAAAGTAAGGATAATAAATCAGAGAAAAAATAGTATACAAAAAACAGTCGCTTCTGGTATAGAAGCGACGTTCGTGTATAAGGACGATTCTAATGTGATAAAACGGAATTTTCCATTGTAATTTATTCACTGAAACTGATGCAAATTAAAAAAACAACTAGCCAATGCTAATTAATTAAAAACAAATAAAGGTAAAGAAACAACTAAATAAAGAGTCAGTTACCCAAGTTCAATTAAATGAAGAACAAGAATTTTTATATAGGGTAGTAGAAAGAACGAACTAAGTAGAAATAATCCATCGGACCTTAGAAGTTTTGTACATAAAAAGTTGAAGAGAGAAAAAGAAAATCTAAGTATCAAAGGGGAAATCCATCATATATTTAAAAAGGAGTTTCAGTTTCAAATTGGGAGGATGAAGAATGAGTATACCAGTTTTAAAGTGGCTTATAGCAGTATTATTATTTGTGGCATTGATCGTAGCGTTTATTTTTGGACCAGCTAATGCATCAGCATCTATCAATTATGGCGATGAAGTTGCGGCTGTAGCAGAGAATTATGTGGGAAGTCCATATAAATATGGTGGGACAACTCCCAAAGGATTTGATGCAAGCGGGTTTACTCAGTATGTTTATAAAGATGCAGCGACAGAGATGAAGATTCCGAGAACAAGTGCTGAACAATATAAGACTGGGGAATCTATTAAGCAAGAACACTTAAAAACAGGTGATTTGGTATTCTATGCTACAGGAGAAAAAGGAAAAATCTCTTTTGTTGGCATCTATAATGGTGATGGTGCATTTATCGGGAGCGCTACAAAAGGTGTAAAGATTGTTAAAATGAGCGATGAATACTGGAAGGGTCGATATATGGGGGCTAAACGGATTATTAAGTAAAGTTCGATATATGGATATATATTCATATATAGTGGGGCAACAAGTCAAGTTAGTTGTAATGAATGGAGTAGTTGACTTTCAGACTTTTCATAATGAATGATCATATATCAACAACCATTTACCTTATATTAGGTGTTAAATTAGGGAGTGATAACGAGTATTCTTCTAGAGGTTGTTCAAAAAGTCCGGTAAAAATAGTTGTCAAATTACATCAATGCTCTATCTCTCTGCTCTCTCGAATTCCTGCATACGCGAAAGGTTAGGGTATGAGCCCTGCAAACTTCTCAGCTCTTTTTATCCTCCTTTTTGAAGATACACTTTATACAGAAAGATTTTTCTCTGAGCCAATTAAACCTTCACGCCAGTAAAAGAAAGTGAAAAAGATATGAGAAAAAATCAGAGGATAAATCGTACAGGAAGGGCAGAAAAATGTAGAATTATAAGGTAATTTATTTGTTTATCACCGTATTTATAGCCGGTATAATGAAAACTGTTGATACAATTATGATAACCTAATAACCACAAATGGTTGGGTTTGGAAAATCCCAACTGAAAGGTGTAAAGTTTCGTATTAGGTAGAGTAGGTCGTATGGACGGAAGAGACTGTGAAATGAAATCCTACACCGAGAATAACTATCGAAAAATTTAGACGGAATTATTTTTAATAGATTGAAAATATAGGAGATTTGACATATAGTATTCTTAATAAAGAATTTATTTTCTTAAATAAGAACAATGGTCAATCGGAGAAAATAATAATGGGATTATAAGTAGGGTTAATGAATAAAAACTATGCTTTGATTATCTGGATACAGCACTAGGGGATGGGAAAGTTAAATAACTTGGAGAAAGATATAGATCAAGAATGGCTTTTATTAATGCTAGATGCAAAAAAATAGGCTTATCTATTCAGGAAGTCCGTAAATTCATTACAAAAAAACTATAACATAATTCTCAAGAAGAAAAGCTGGAATCAATATAATAGTACTTTTTTTACATAGAGGGAAGTGATAGAAGTTGGAAGAAAGGAATGGAAAGAATATCAGTCCGTCTACCCAGGCATTGAGATATCAGCAGCAATGGATATACGAATCAGCCCAAAAGAGTAATCTAAAAGAGTCTGAAATTCAGGAAACCCTGCTACAAACTTTAAACAGGATTGAAACAAAGCTCGATATATTACTTATGCAACGACATAAGTAGTGGATGAAAGATTTCTGCTTACCGGTGTTTTTGTTTATTTGGTAATTTCTTATGAAATAATGTTCATTCTTTATAGTGAAACTTTGAAAAATAATTATTCGGAACATTGTGAAAAAAGTTGACAGATTATAGAGAAAATGATAATTTTTAAAAAAAGGGATATTTCTTTATAATGAACATTTAAATGGATGAATTAATATAAGAATAAATTAATTTTTGGCAGATTTAATATGGATAATTTGCTTTTTTTATTGTTTGTATGTTCTTTATATAGAACTTAAAATGTGTAGTATGGATTGGAATTATAGAAAGTTAAATAACAAGATGTATGTCAAAGGAACTATCTAAAGTTAATAATAAGATGAACGATGTCATGATGTTCTTTAATAAGAGCTAAAATGAGGTCTAATCAGCGATTGTCGAGGAAATAAAGAAGGGGCACGTCAATTGGGCAGAATCTGATGTGCCATTATTTAGGATTGATGAGACCCATTTCAACAGTGATCCATCCACATTGTCTCCATTAACTTGCAGCTTACATAACGGGAGGAAAAAATGAGTGCAATAACCGGAATTTTTCATATTAATGACGAGCCTATATCGATTGAGCACGGCAGGGGATTAATGAAGGCTTTACAAAAATATCCGGCTGACGATGTTCAAACATGGTACAAAGAGAATATCTTCCTCGGCTGCCACGCACAATGGATTACACCGGAGTCAGTTGGTGAGCAACTACCATTCTACGATTATGAAAGACAGTTGGCCATTACAGCTGATGCCATTATTGATAATCGTGAAGAATTATTTGAGAGATTACAAGTCGAGAGAGAAGACCGAAAAAAGATCACGGATAGCCAGTTGATTTTACTCGCTTACCATAAATGGGGGGAAGAGTCACCGAAGTTTTTGGTGGGAGACTATGCCTTTATGATTTGGGATGAAAGAGAACAGAAATTATTTGGGGCGAGGGATCCTTCGGGCTACCGCACACTTTATTACTATCGAGATCATCAACGATTTACTTTTTGTACGACTATAGAACCATTATTAACCTTACCTTATGTTGAAAAACAACTAAATGAAGATTGGCTTGCTGAATTTCTGGCTATCTCTGGAATGATGGATACGGTAGATGCTTCGATGACGCCTTATAGAAATATAGAGCAAGTTCCTCCGTTTCATACCATCATGATATTTAGGGATAAAATAAAGCTTACAAGATATGGCACTTTTACTTCAGGTGAGCGATTAAAACTAAAGTCAAATGAAGAGTATGTAGAAGCATTTCAGGATGTCTTTCAAAAATCCGTGACCTCTAGGTTACGTACGTACCGTAATGTGGGTTCGCAGTTAAGCGGAGGTTTGGATTCAGGTGCAGTTGTGGGTTTTGCTGCAAAAGCAATGCGTGAGGAAAATAAAATATTACATACATTTAGTTATATTCCTCCAAGTGATTTTGTAGATTTTACACCTAAACAATTAATCCCTGATGAGAGACCATTCATAAAATCAACGGTAGAGTATGTTGGGGGAATCTCGGACCATTACTGCGATTTTGAGGGGAGGAGCTCCTATTCGGAAATCGACGATTTTCTTGAAGTGATGGAAATGCCATATAAATTTTTAGAGAACTCTTTCTGGTTAAAGGGAATGTTTGAGAAAGCTCATGAGGAAGGAATTGGGGTATTACTAAACGGTGATAAAGGGAATTTCACTATATCCTGGGGATCTGCCCTAGATTATTACGCAACCCTTTTAAAGAAGCTAAAGTGGTTGCGACTCTTTCAAGAGTTAAATCAATATAGTAAGAATGTAGGCGGAGCTAGATTACGTAATTTGCCAATTATTTCAAGGATAGGATTTCCACTTATTAATCGAATGTTTCCACTAGGGACACCAGATAAGCCGCTTATATTAATTAATCCAGAACTTGCAAAGAGAACGAATGTTTCTGAAAAACTTAAAGAGTATGGTATAGATCAAACAGGATCGATTTCCGCATCTAATTTATATGAGCAAAGAAGAATACTCTTTGAGGATATTTTTCCTTGGAATTCAGGTAATACATGCGACTCTAAGCTATCCTTACGTTACTCATTGTGGAAACGTGATCCAACAAATGACTTACGTGTGGTCCGGTTTTGTTTATCTGTACCGGAAGAGCATTATGTGCATAATGGATTAGATCGGGCCCTTATTCGAAAATCTACAGAAAAATTCATCCCTGACAAAGTTAGGTTAAACCAACGTAGTCGGGGAATTCAAGGTGCTGATTGGGTTCATCGAATGATTCCATATTGGGATACATTTATAGATGAGGTTAAGCAACTTAGTACAGATAAAAGACTTTTAGAGTTTATAGATGGTCAAGTAATAAGGTCAGCTATAGTTAAGGCTGAGGAAGGAGCTAGGCCAGAAGATATCTTTGATCCAGACTATAGGATCTTAATGCGTAGTTTAATTGTATACCGTTTTATTAAAAAATTTGCTTGAAAGGAGGTGATAACATGAGAAAAGCGTGGCAAAAACCTGTATTAGAAGTACTTAATGTGAATATGACAATGGCTGGTATTAATGGGAAAAAATTCGACGGAAATTATGAGGATGGAAGGGATATTCCCACAGACGGCGACGGAAATGAATTAATTCATAAAAGTTAATTGAGAATTAACAGAGAAAGATCATAGTTATCTAGTAATTTGATTTGTCGATCATTCGAACTGCTTGGATTTCGTAAATATGGAAGCTATGTAGACTGTAGTATTTAGGCTTACATCTAAAAGCCCTTATACATGAAATATGATATAAGGGCTTTTTACTTAACAAGGAAATTTGGAGTGAAAAGTATGTTAAATGTTGAGGATAAAGTGGTATATAAGGCCTTTGGCTTATCAATAACTAGTGAAATTCCTCTGCCTGAATTATCTCTGATGGGTAACGTGGTGGATTCAATAGAAATAAAAATAGAAATAAAAATAGGAGACCTATCAAAGCTATGGTCTGAATTATCAACTAATCAAAATACATTTGTAATTAACGGAAATCTAATCATGTTTCAAGTCCCTAATATTGCAACGTTCGCTATTACAGAAGGAAGAAGAATAACTATTTCACCTATGAATGAGTATGAAGAAGATGTGGTTCGACTGTATATTCTTGGAAGTTGCATGGGTGCTATATTGATGCAAAGGAAAATATTTCCGTTGCATGGCAGTGCAGTTGCTATTAATGGAAAAGCTTATGCCTTTATAGGAGATTCTGGTGCGGGGAAGTCGACGCTGGCCTCAGCCTTCTTAAACAGAGGATTTCACCTTCTAACCGATGATGTAATCGCTGTATCTTTATCCCAAGATAATATTCCATTTGTCACGCCATCATATCCGCAACAAAAGCTATGGCAGGAAAGTCTCCAAGAATTTGGAATGGACACGGGTGGTTATCATCCTATTTATCAACGTGAAACAAAGTTTGCTATTCCAGTCTCTACTCAATTCTTGTCAGAACCGTTACCTCTTGCGGGTGTATTTGAATTAGTAAAAGTTGAAAATGAACATATGGAAATATTGCGGATTGAGAACCTTGCTCGTTTACAAACTCTATTCTTCCATACATACAGAAATTCTTTAATTTCAAAGTTGGGGTTACTTGATTGGCATTTTACGAACTCTACAAGGATCATTAGCCAAATTGATATGTATCAAATAAGAAGACCAACTACTTGTTTTACAGCGAATCAATTGGTTTCTCTCATTTTAAACACTATATTTAAGGAGGAAAGATAAATGTTAAATACAGAAGGGGTTTCTTTGGATAGCTTAATCGTACAAAATCAAGGGAACGTTGTAAGTAATATGGATGGAGAAAAAGTGATGATGAGCATACAAAAAGGAAAATACTACAATTTAGGGGTTGTAGGTGGTGTAATTTGGGATGGGATTAAGTCTCCTATCTCAGTGAAAGAGCTTATTAATTCTTTAGTGTCAGAATACGCTGTTGAGTATAATGAATGCCGAGACCAAGTAATTCCTTTTCTGGAACTTTTATATCACGAAGGTTTGATTGAAGTCGAAGTAGAGGTTTAAGAATAAAAGCCATTTACTACCAGTAGGGAAGGATTTATGTATAGTGGATAAGCTAATGACTTTTTTTTCATACGATAGGCAAACCAAATTTTTATTCTTTGAAGCTTTTGTTCTATTGGGCTGGGCGCGTGTACTTAAAAGTATGCCCTTTTCAAAGATTGCCCCTTCTTTAGGTATGCAAATGAATGAAACATCCTTAAGTTTAAATGAAAATAATAGAAAAATAATAAAGCATGTATCAAACGCGATAAATGTTATGAGCCGTTATACGTTTTGGGAAAGCATGTGTCTTGTTAAGGCAATTGCGGCAATGAAGATGTTGGAAAGACGCCAAATTGAAAGTACTATTTATTTTGGAACGGCTAAAGATGAGAATGGAAAAATGATAGCCCATGCATGGCTTCGAAGTGGTCCCTTCTATATTACAGGATTTGAAGGTATGGATAAGTTCACCGTTGTTAGTAAATTTGCAAAAGAAATTAGTAATTAAAGTATTAAAGGAGACAACCATGGATAACAATTTCCGTCTCAATTTGGACCAAATTCCTAAAGAATTAAAATTAATTCTTGAAATCACTAAGATAGAGAATGTCAATAGCTTACCTGAATTAAGGGAAATGTTTCATGATATTGATTGGGAGCTATTTCTGGACCTAGTCATGCATCATCGTCTTTATCCATTATTATACGGTAAATTAAAAATGATAGATGAAGGTTTGATTCCCACATATGTAATTCAAAACTTGGGTCACGCATTTAAAAGGAATACCTTCCAAATGCTCCATTTAAGCGGTGAATTGGAACAAATATGTAAAACATTTAACGGAAATGAGATACGACTTCTTGCTTTAAAAGGTCCGGTACTCGCGGCAGACCTTTATGGAGATTTATCTCTTCGTACATGTGGGGATTTAGATGTTCTTGTTCCGATTTATGAGTTGGAGAAAGTGGATAAACTTCTTCAGAAGATAGGATATGAGAAAGATGATTATATTCAAACGGTATTGAATGACTGGAGATGGAGGCATCATCACGTCACATACTACCATCCTCAAAAGAGGGTAAAACTAGAAATTCATTGGAGATTGAATCCTTTTCCTGGGAAGGAACCAAGTTTTGATGAATTGTGGGAGCGAAAGAGAATAAGTTCGTTAACAAATTATCCTATTTTTTATTTAGGGAGAGAGGACTTATTTTTATTTCTTGTTTCTCACGGTGCACGACATGGGTGGGCTCGTTTACGTTGGTTAGTAGATGTACATCAAATGGTTAAACAAAAGATTGAATGGATATATCTTATAAAACTACTGAAAAAATACCAGTACCTCCATGTAGGAGGACAGGCGGTTGTTTTAGCTGCAGAATTCTTAAGTACCTCTATTAATAAAGAAATGAAGAAATTAATTCAGGGAAGAATTCCAAAGAGGTTAGCTCAATCTGCCATTTTTTATTTGGAAAAGATGGTGAATTTACATACTAATCCTGTACCTGAAGATGTGGCTGCATACCATAAGAGACATTTGTTTTTATTAATGTCAAAGAGACAAAAGTTTTTGTTTGTCATGAGTTTCTTGTATCCCTATCCCGAGGATGCGGAAACGTTCCCCCTACCTAAACATCTTCACTTATTATATTTTCCATTACGTCCTTTTTTATGGGCATGGAGGAAAACAAGGAAACATGCCTTACCATAGGAGGAAGTAGAAATGAGACATGTTTGGTATTTTGTAGTGAGAATTCATTCGTTTACAGGAAAAATCCTTTATCTAAACCTCATAGGAATGATGTTAATTGGTCTATTTGAAGGTGTAGGGATATTCCTACTCATTCCTTTAATAAACCTAACTGGAGTACTAAACCTACATTCAGAAAAAGATTCAGCAATTTCTTGGATACAAAATATTTTTCAAGGAATCCCTGAAGATTTGAGTTTGTCTATTATTTTAGGAATCTATGTATTACTGATTATAGGACAGGGCTTTTTCCAGCGTAATCAAACAATATTAAATACTAGAATTCAGCATGGCTATTTACGGCATCTAAGAGAAGAAACATATAAGGCTTTAGTACATGCAAATTGGGGATTTTTCTTAAAAAAAAGAAAATCTGATATCATCAATTTAATGATAACAGAGATTTCTCGTGTGAGTGGTGGTACACAAATAGTTCTACAGTTTATTGCCTCGCTTGTTTTTACTTTCATACAAGTTGGAATTGCATTTTGGTTGTCCGCAAAGATGACTTTTGCTATTTTATTTTTTGGATTTGCAATTATCTTTCTTTCTCGAAAATTTATAAAAAAATCTAGTTTGATTGGCGAAGAAACAGTTCAATTAGGAAAAATTTATCTAGCAGGTATTACCGATCACTTTAATGGCATTAAAGACATTAAAAGTAATACATTAGAGGAATCCCATTTGGCATGGGTCCGCTCTTTAGGTTTGAAACTGGAGAAAAATGTGATTAAAATGATTGAATTAAAAACTACTTCTCAATTTATCTTTAAAGTTGTATCCGCATTTTTAATGGTAGGTTTTGTATTTTTTTCTGTAAAGATGTTTCAGGCTCAGCCAGCGCAACTAATGTTGATTATCGTTATTTTTACAAGGCTATGGCCAAGATTTAGTGGCATCCAATCCAATTTAGAGCAAATAGGGACGCTTGTTCCTTCCTTTAAGAACCTAATTGACTTACAAAATGAATGTAGGGAGGCTAAAGAGTTAAATGAAGGAGATTATCTGAACATAAAACCTATCCATATTGAAAAGGGGATCGAGTGTCAGGATGTATTCTTTCGTTATAACATAAAACAATCCACATATACTCTTAAAGATATTAATATCTCTATTCCTTCTGACCAAATGACTGCCATCGTTGGGCCTTCCGGTGCAGGGAAAAGTACATTAATTGATTTGTTAATGGGACTAAATAAACCGGAAAAGGGTCAAGTTCTAGTTGATGGAAATACATTAACGACTGATAATTTATTGTCACTAAGACGTTCGATAAGTTATGTTCCACAAGATCCTTTTCTTTTTAATGCAACGATAAGAGATAACTTGTTGATGATTGAACCAAATGCAAGTGATGATCAATTATGGGAAGCGCTAGGTTTTTCTTCTGCAGCTGAGTTTGTCAAAAAACTCCCTCAAGGACTTAATACACTCATTGGTGATCGTGGTATTAGACTTTCTGGTGGAGAAAGGCAGCGTATCGTTCTTGCGCGGGCCATATTACGACAACCATCGATTCTTGTTTTGGACGAAGCAACAAGTGCATTAGATACCGAGAATGAGGCGAAAATACAAGTTGCTTTAGAGCAGCTAAAAGGGAAAATGACGATTATTGTCATCGCCCATCGTTTATCAACCATTCGCAATGCTGACCAAGTGATTGTTTTGGATCAAGGGGAAATTATTCAAAAAGGTGGATTTAGTCAGCTAGCGAGAGATAAAAAAGGTATGTTTAGTAATCTATTAGGTAATCAGCAGAAGGTAGCCATTAGAGAGTAATGAGGGGAAAATATAATGGTTAAAAGAAAACGTTTGATCATAATAATGATAGGAATAGTCTTTGCAGTTATGATTATGCTGAGAGAGGCAGGGGATTTTCTTGTTATTAATGAACAACCCATGAAATCTGATGTCATTATCGTTTTGAGCGGCGGTGGTATAGAGCGGTTAGAAAAAGGGGTTGAACTTTTTAAGAAGGGCTTTGCGCCTTTTTTAATGATTTCAAACGGTCAAGAAGATGGCTTATACGAAGCCGCCCAAAAAATGGGGGTTCCTATTGAATCGATTATCTTAGAAAACAATGCAAGCAGTACGACGGAAAATGCGTTATTTACGAAAGATTTAATGGTTAAGCAGAAATTTCAATCGGCTATTGTAGTTTCATCAAACTTTCATATGCGAAGAGTGAAAAGCAATTATACAAAAGCCATTTCAAATAGCGAAATCAAGCTTATATATTCTTCAGTTTCCGATAATGGATATGACTCGAGTAGATGGTGGTCAACAAGAGCAGGTCGACAAACAACTTATATAGAGTATGCTAAACTCGCAGGTAATTTCTTTGGATTTCATGGTAACAATGCTAAGGAGGCACTCCATCAACTGTTCTAAAACCTCCTTATCCATGATTCAGTTTCTGTAAACTAGGAGTACTAGGACGAGTAAAAAATAGAGGAACATAAATGTGAAGATATGAGTATATCTACATAAAGTTGCTTTATCGGTGGATAATAAAACTTTTGGGATATAAAAAATCATTAGCAAAAGGTAAATGGATTACTGATATATGCCCTTAAAAGAAAGTTTTGAAAATATGGTTGACACGTTCTTTATAAAGAATTATTATAAGTATATAATCCTATTCGTTTGTAAGTTTATACGATTATTTTACAAATTTTTGTAAAAATTAATGATAGATAGACTATTAATTTTATTTTTTAATCATGTCGTTCTATATAAAGAACAGCAATACCTAAAGGCTTTCGTTCGGTTCCAAAATACGTACTAAAAGGTGGTCCTATGAATTTAAACAAAATCCCACAAAGGACAGAACAAAGAATAGCAAAGGAAATTGATTTAAAGGAATTATATAAAATACTAAAGAAACGCATTTGGATCATTGTAGCTATAACAGTACTCTCCACCCTCGCTGGAGGGCTTTATCATCATTACACAACGACTTTGCTATATGGATCCTCTACAAAGATAATTATGGAAGCAGATGCTGATAATCGGAATACTCTTCAGGTTATTATGAAGGATTCAGCCATCTTGGGGAAAGTCATTGAAGAACTGGATCTTGCAAAGTCACCCGAGGCACTTGCTGGGCAAATAACTGTTGAAAGCATTGCCAACTCCCAAGTAACTAGTATTAGTGTAGTCGATACTGATCCTAGCTTGGCTGCTCAAATTGCTAATACTACAGCAGCAGTATTTAAAGCAGAAATTCCAAAGATTAGAGACTTTAATGGTGTTCGTCTTCTTTCGGAAGCAAAAGTAAATCCCTATCCAATTAATGAAAATCAAAACCGTACAATTGTCATGTTCTTTGTTTTTGGTCTAGTAGTAGGAATCGGGCTGGTATTTTTATTGGACTCCCTAGACGATACAATTCAGTCAGAACAGGAAGTTGAAGAACTTTTGGGACTATTTGCTTTAGGTTCAGTTCCTAAAATGAATAAGAAAAATATCAAACGGGAAAATAAGGAAGGTGTATTAGATTTGAGAGGTGAAACCATTGGACCAAAATAAACGATTAAATGGAAGTACAACGAAAAAAAGAAATTTAATTGCTTATACGAATCCTGATTCAATCATTGCTGAGCGATATAGGACAATCATTACAAATATGAAATTTTCAACTTCTGACCAGAATAGCCGCACTTTTTTAATTACTTCTCCAAGTATGGGAGAAGGGAAGTCAACATCTGCAGCAAACCTTGCTGTCTCAATCGCTCTGCAGAAGAAAAGCGTCTTATTAATTGATGCTAATTTGAGAAACCCAGGCATCCATTCAATCTTTAAAGTTTCAAATACGAATGGTGTTACAGATATTGTAAACGGTAAAATAACCATCGAGGATGCTATCGTAAATACGGGAATAGGCGGGCTAGACTTATTAACTAGTGGGACGATTTCTCCTAATCCAGTTGAATTACTCGGTTCACAAATGATGGATCAATTAATAAAAAGGGCAGCAAAATCCTATGATATAGTTTTGATTGATTCTACTTCTGTTTTAGAAGTAACGGATACGAAGCTATTAGCTTATATATGTGATGGTGTAATATTAGTAATTGCTCGGGGTAAAACAAGCTATGAGGAAGCACTTGAAGCAAAAAAAATATTAGGGTTCGCTAAGGCGAAATTCATTGGAGCTATTTTAAATGAAAAAAGCTTCGATCTTTTCAAAAAAATAAAAGTAGTAAATAAATAATTTTTTTTGCATGAAATATTCTTTATTAAGAACAAAATGGATGTTTTATAGAATTGTATAGTTTGGTGATGTCTCCTTGCCGTTATAAAAGGGGATACTCGGTCATGCTGTGGGTGTAAAAAACCTTAGACGCCGGTCGTCGGAAGTGTGATGTGAGGGGGGGTTGAATGCCCCGATTATTATAAAGTTTTCAATTATAACGTTTCTAAAACGAGAAATTATAATTGAAAACTTTATTTTTAAAGGAGCTAAAAGGATGAAGGATCTAGATAAACTTCCAAAATCAATAAAAAAAGCTGTCCGGTATATTAAACAAGATACGACGAAGGAGCAATTAGAAGAGATTAGTCATTTAATTAACCAAGCGATTATGAGAAGAAGATTTATGTTAACCCATGACTCACACCTCTCGAAAAAAGTTATTAATTAAAAAAGGGGTGGAGAGAATGACCTATCAGCAGAGATTATCTTTATTTTTCTTAATTGATTCTTGTATCGTGTTAACGGCTATTTTTATTAGCCGTTTTTTAGTCAGTGCTACATTCCATGTGATTACTTTCTCGATTGTCATAAGTGCCGTCACGATATTAATGAGTCACCATGTTTTTGCATTAATGTTCGATTTATATAAAAAGGCTTGGGAGTATGCAAGCATTGGAGAATTATTGATTATTTTAAAAACAGTAACATATTCTGTCCTATTGACGGCGATTGTCCAGAAAATCATTCTTGGGGAGATTTATTTCCGGCTGCTAGCCGTAACATGGCTCATGCACATGTTACTAATTGGCGGATCACGATTTTGCTGGAGAATGTTGCGTGACTTCTTTTCTAACAGCACGAATCATAAAACAAGAACAATGATTGTTGGAGCCGGATCAGCTGGAACTATGGTGGCCAGGCAACTATTAAAAAATAAGGATGCTGATTTATTACCTGTAGCTTTTATTGATGATAATCCAAATAAACAAAATCTTGATATATTAGGGATTCCTGTTATTGGTGGTGTTGGAAATATTGAAGACACTGTACGAAAATTGGATATTGAAAATATCGTCCTTGCCATTCCGTCACTCAGCAAAAAAGAGTTAAATACGATTTTTAACGAATGTGCTAAAACAAAGGCCAAAACACAAATTTTGCCTATGCTAGAAGATTTAATGACTGGCAAGGTATCTGTCAATCATTTTCGAGATGTTCAAGTGGAAGATTTATTAGGCAGGGAACAAGTAGAACTAGATATAAATAGTATTTCAGAATATATTACACAAAAAACAATCTTAGTAACGGGAGCTGGCGGATCAATTGGTTCTGAGATTTGCCGACAAATTTCAAACTTTAATCCGGAAAAACTAATTTTATTAGGACATGGAGAAAACAGCATATACTCTATTGAAATGGAGTTAAAGGAAAAATTCAGTGATTCTACTATTCAATTTATTACAGAAATTGCTGATCTTCAGGATGCCAAGAAGATGATGTCTGTAATGGGTACATATCAACCCAATGTCGTGTATCATGCTGCAGCCCATAAGCACGTACCATTAATGGAACGTAATCCAGAAGAAGCGGTGAAAAATAATTTAGTAGGTACGATGAATGTGGCTAACGCAGCAAGCTGGCATGGAGTAGGCACTTTTGTCATGATTTCTTCAGATAAAGCCGTCAATCCTACTAGTGTGATGGGTGCAACCAAAAGACTAGCTGAAATGGTTATCCAAAACCTCGACAAAAATAGTCACACAAAGTTTGTTGCAGTAAGATTTGGAAATGTATTAGGAAGCCGTGGCAGTGTCATACCAATGTTTAAAAAACAAATTGAAAAAGGTGGACCGGTAACAGTTACTCACCCTGACATGGTCCGCTATTTTATGACCATTCCCGAAGCATCCAGATTAGTAATTCAAGGGGGGGCCTTAGCAGAAGGAGGGGAAATATTTGTTTTAGATATGGGAGATCCAATTAAAATAGTGGACTTAGCTAAAAACTTAATCAAACTGTCTGGTAACTCTATTGAAGAAATTGGTATTGAATTCACTGGTATTCGACCAGGTGAAAAACTTTTCGAAGAATTATTAAAAGAAGATGAAGTACATGAAATGCAAGTTTACCCAAAAATCTACATCGGAAAAACAGCAGAACTTTTTCTACAGGAGATTGAAGAAATTATCTCGACTTTTTCAGATTTAGATAAAGATACTCTACGGGAAAAGCTAATTCATTTAGCGAATAACAAACACGTCACACAATCACTTCTGACAATTTAAAGGAGAGTTAATAATGAAGGTAAGAAAAGCAATCATACCAGCTGCTGGATTAGGTACAAGATTTCTACCAGCAACCAAAGCAATGCCAAAGGAAATGCTTCCAATTGTTGATAAGCCGACGATTCAATACATTGTGGAGGAGGCAATAGAATCAGGTATTGAGGATATCATTATTGTTACCGGAAAAGGAAAAAGGTCGATTGAAGACCATTTTGACCATTCGTTTGAATTGGAACAAAACCTGTTTGATAAAGGGAAATTTGATTTGTTAAATGAAGTACAAAAGACTTCAAAGCTAGTGGATATCCATTATATCCGTCAAAAAGAACCTAAAGGATTGGGCCATGCGATTTGGTGCGCACGAAAGTTTATAGGAAATGAACCATTCGCCGTGCTATTAGGAGACGATATTGTCCAAGCGGAGAAACCTTGCCTTCAACAGATGATCGAACAATACGAACGATATAATGCTTCTATTTTAGGAGTACAAACCGTTCCTGATGATGAAGTTTCAAGGTATGGAATTGTAGCAGCAAACAAAATTGGAGAACATTTTTATAGTGTAGAACAGCTTGTTGAAAAGCCAGCACAAGCTGATGCACCATCTAATTTGGCTATAATGGGCCGCTATATCTTGAGTCCAAGAATCTTTGAAATATTAAGCAAGCAAGATGCTGGAGCCGGTGGTGAAATTCAACTAACGGACGCGATTGCCAAATTAAATCAATACGAAGCCGTTTATGCCTATGATTTTGAAGGTGTCAGGTATGATGTAGGCGAAAAAATGGGGTTTATTCAAACCACGATTGAATTTGCCTTGCAACGTGAGGATTTAAGACCAAAATTATTAACTTATTTATCTTCCATTCTAGAAAAAGAATTGATTAAATAGCTTCAATCAAAATAATAGGTGATGATAAAAAATGCCAAAAAAAATCTTATTTTGTGCAACCGTCGATTACCACTTCGAAGCTTTTCATCTTCCGATTCTGAAGTGGTTTAAAGAACAAGGTTGGGAAGTACATATTGCCGCAGCGGGTGATAGGGATCTCCCGTTTGTCGATAAAAAGTTTAATCTTCCGATACATCGGTCACCTATAAATAAGGAAAACTTTACAGCATATAAAGAATTAAAAACCATCATAGATAGGAACCAGTATCAAATCATTCATTCTCATACCCCGATGGGCGGTGCGCTGTCCCGATTAGCAGCACGAAACACCAGGAAAAAGGGAACGAAAGTAATGTATACAGCACATGGCTTCCATTTTTGTAAGGGGGCGCCATTGATCAATTGGATGCTCTATTATCCAATTGAAAAGACACTTGCAAAGTGGACGGATTGTCTTATCACGATTAATAACGAGGATTACCAACTTGCTGTCAACAGAAACTTTAAAGCCGAAATAATCAAACATATTCATGGTGTCGGTGTTGATACAGAACGCTTCCATCCGATTACATCGTTAAACAAAAAGGGGTTAAGGTCTAAACATGGCTATAATGAGGAAGCTTTTCTCATGTTTTATGCAGCAGAGTTTAATAGAAACAAAAACCAGCAATTACTGATCCAGGCTCTTGCTTTACTAAAAAAAGAAGTGCCAAATGCCAAATTACTTCTAGCAGGAGATGGACCTTTATTGGAAGAGTGCAAGGAACTTGCGGCAACATTAGGTGTTTCGGAAATGATAGATTTCCTGGGTTTCCGTAAAGACATCGATAGTTTATTGAAGATAAGTGATCTTGCCGTAGCTTCTAGTTTAAGAGAAGGATTACCGGTCAATATTATGGAAGCAATGGCCTGTGGATTGCCGATAATAGCTAATGATAACCGAGGTCACAGAGAATTAATTATTAATGCTCATAATGGATGGCTTGTTTATAATGACGCAAATACTTTTGCCGAAAAAATTCAAAGTCTGGCTACACAAAACGAAAAGCTTCTTATATATGGTAACCTGAGCAGAAAAATGATTGAAGAGAAATATAGTGCAAAAAAAGTTTTGGAAGCTAAAAGTGGAATTTATAAGTATTACATGGATGGAAAGGAGGAATTAGCGTGGACGGCCCATTAAGAATTCTACATGTTGTTGTGAACATGAACCGAGGTGGTGCAGAAACACTTATCATGAATTTATATCGGAATATCGATCGGTCAAAAGTTCAATTTGATTTTCTGACATCCAGGGAAGGTGTATTTGATGATGAAATTGAAAAACTTGGGGGAATCATACATAGAATTCATTATTTGACTGATGTTGGCCATTTCAAATATCAAAGTGGACTAGATGAATTTTTCTCAAAACATTCTTATTATAAAGTGGTTCACGCTCACATGGATAAAATGAGCGGAATTGTCTTGCGTTCAGCAAAAAAGGCCGGGATCCCCATAAGAATTTCACATAGTCATAATACACAAAGTGAAGGCGGCTTTGCTGCGAAAATGTACAAATGGTATGCCGGGAAATTCATCATCCAAAATGCCACAAATTTCTTTGCCTGTTCCCATAAAGCTGCTCAATGGTTATTTGCAGGTGAAGAAAGAAACGCCAGACTTCTAAAAAATGGGATTGAATATGAGCCATTTGCATTCTCGGCAGATATAAGGAATGCGGTTAGAGAAGAATTAGCCATTGAAGCTCAAACATTCGTCCTGGGACATGTCGGAAGGTTTGCCCATCAAAAAAACCACTCTTTTTTGATAGATATCTTTGCGGATTTTTATAAGAATAACAAAAACTCCATCTTGATTTTGGTTGGAGATGGTCCATTAAAGAAAGAAATTCAAGAAAAAGTAACAAAGTTGCAACTAGATGGAAAAGTGAAATTCATAGGAATACGAAGTGATATAAATCGAATTCTACAAGCCTTTGATGTTTTTGTTTTTCCATCGTTTCATGAAGGTTTGCCTGTTTCACTTATTGAAGCACAGGCAGCGGGTTTGCCTTGTCTGATATCGGATCAAATTTCAAAGGAAGTTGATTTGGGCATTCAACTCATTCAATATCTCCCCATTAATTTTACGGGGAATTGGGCATCTCAATTGAACAAAACTGCAAATCGTCCAAACAAAAGAAAAATCGAACCGAATTCTTTATTGAAACAAGGCTATTCAATAAAAGAGACAGCACAAGAGATGAAAGACTTTTATTTAGGAATTTCAGGGTGAAAGTTATGAAAACTTTAACTGTATTTACCCCAACCTATAATAGAGCCTATTGTCTTGATACTTGTTATCAAAGTCTTATCCGTCAATCGAGTAAGGATTTTGTTTGGCTTATTATCGACGATGGTTCGACCGATAACACGAAAGAATTAGTAAATAGCTGGATGAATGAAGGGGAAATTGAAATCCAATACTATTGGCAAGAAAACAAAGGAATGCACGGTGCCCATAATGCGGCATATGAACGAATTGAAACTGAACTTAATGTTTGTATCGACTCTGACGATTATTTGGAAGATGACGCCGTTCGGAAAATCGTTTCCTTTTGGAATGAATTTGGGAATGAAAAGGTGAGCGGACTCATTGCCCTTGATGCTACTAGGGATAACCAAATAATCGGTTCGAAGTTACCAGAGGATGTTCAGACTTCCACCTTATTTCATTTATATGACAAATATGGGGTAACGGGAGATAAGAAGCTCGTCTATCGTACAGAGTTAACTAAACAATTTCCCTATCCTATATTCAATCAAGAAAAATATGTTGGCTTGGCATATAAATATTATATGCTGGATAAGCAATATGAAATGCTTTTAATGAATGAGATTGTGTGCCATGTGGAATATCTTCCAGATGGATCATCAATGAATATGTTAAAGCAATATCGGACAAATCCAATGGGATTTTCTTTCTATCGGAAAGAACTGATGAAATTGCCTTTTGGAGGATGGCTTTTTAAATTCAGGCAAGCGGTTCATTACGTATCCAGTAATTTGCTCTTGAAAAACTCAAGACTATTTATAGAAACACCACAAAAGCCACTAACCATTTTAGCATTTCCCTTCGGCTTTTTATTATATTTATTTATTTTAAAAAGAACAAGGACTGCATAGTAAGGTATTTATTGCTTTTGACAGTTCTTGTTCTTTTAAAAAAAGACTAAAGTTACTGTTGAAAGGATATCTTACATGACCATACTATGGATCAACCTTGCCATTGTATTTATTTTATCGTATTTCGGAAGATACTTTGCTAGTCCTTCTTCTGTAACGACTGCAGGTTTGTTCTCTTACCCTAAACCGAACAAAATATTAGTCTTTGGTGTTATGTTTTGCTTAGTTATAGTTTCAGGCTTACGAACAAATATTGGAGATACCTTTAACTATATAGATATCTATGTAGAGAATGATTTCACCTGGGACTATATTGTATCGAAAAAGGATATGGGTTTCGGAATTCTTCAGATGATTTTGAAAAAATACTCTGAAGATCCACAGACATTGATTTTCGTTACAGCACTGATAACAAACGTTTTGATTGTCCTGGTACTGTATAAATATTCAAGACTGTTCGAGTTGAGCACATTTGTGTACATAACGGGTGGTTTGCAATTAGTTTCGATGAATGGAATACGACAGGTACTCGCAGCTGCTATTTTTTTTACGGCAACCAAATATTTATTAAATGGCAACTTTAAAAGATACGCAGTAATTATCCTTTTTGCATCAACCTTCCATCAAAGTGCTTTGATCCTTCTTCCAATTTATTTCTTGGTTAGGATAAAAGCCTGGACAAAAGCTACCTTAATTGTTTTAGCAACTTCGGTACTAATTGTATTAGGATTTGACCAATTTATGTCTTTGTTATTTTCAACAATTGAGGATTCCCAATACAGTGATTACTCAAAATTCAATGAAGGAGGAGCAAGTGTTATCAGAGTTGCGGTAAGTGCATCACCTCTTTTGATTGCTTACCTGGGTAGGGATAGGTTAAGGGAAATATTCCCCAAAAGTGATTATATCGTGAATATGTCATTGTTAGGTTTAGTCTTTATGATTATTTCAACCCAGCAATGGATATTTGCCCGGTTTTCTATTTACTTTAATTTGTACCAACTTATATTAATCTCTTGGCTAATTGATCTCTTTTTTAAAAAAGATCAACGATTTATCTATTATACTCTTTTAGTTCTTTATTTTATTTTTTACTTTTATGAGAATGTAATAAGCCTAAATATATTATATAAAAGTGATGTATTGGGCAATTTATTTTAATAATTATATAAAAATGAGTTCGTTATTATATCATTTTTATGAAGAGCCAATGAGAAAAAAATAGAAGACAACTTAATAAGAAATTAAATAATAATGAAATAAATGATGCGAATAAGGCGATATAAGAAAGAGATTATTCATTTTGAAGAGGAGATTTACATTGAATAAATCTACAAAAATCCCAAAAATTATTCATTATTGCTGGTTTGGCAGGGGAGAAAAGTCAAAAAAAATTGTAAAGTGTATGAAAAGCTGGGAAAAGCATCTTAGTGATTATGAATTTATTGAATGGAATGAAGATAATTTTGATATACATTCGAATGAATATGTTAGGCAGGCGTATGAGGCTCGTAAATATGCTTTTGTCAGTGATTATGTACGACTGTATGCCATCTACCATTATGGTGGAATTTATATGGATACAGATGTCGAAGTATTAAAACCTCTTGATCGTTTTCTTACTCATGAAGCATTTTCAGGATTTGAGGACGAAAATCATGTTCCAACGGGTTTAATGGCTGCGGTTAAAGGGCATTCATGGATCAGCGAACTATTAAACTATTATCAGGATAAAGCTTTTGTTCGCCCAGATGGATCATTTGATATGACAACTAATACAAGTATTATAACAAATAGCTGCCTAGCTCAGGGGTTAATTCCTAATGGACAATATCAGGTATTGAATAATGGAGTCACATTTTATCCTCGTACTTTTTTTTGCCCGTATGATTATATAAATGGTGCAAATTATATTACGGATGAAAGTTATACTATTCATCATTTTGCTAAATCATGGCTTCCTTTGCATGTACAGCTACGGGGTGAGGCAAAGAGATTTGTAAGCAGAATGGTTGGTCCTGATAATGTCTCAAGAATGAGAGAAATAGTACGTAGTAAGAAGAATAATAGAGCTTAAATAAACCTCTTCACAAATAGAAGCAAACTAATAGGGGAGATACCGTGAAAAAGAAATTATTGTTTATAACTCAATATCTTCAAACAGGTGGTGCAGAGAAGAGCTTGCTCACACTTTTGTCAGAATTAGATTATGACAAGTATGATGTTGATTTATTACTTTTTGACCATAGCGGTGTATTATTTGATATGGTACCAAAGCAGGTGAACATCTTACCTCCATTATTCGATTGCTTTTCAGTTCCAATCCAAGAAGCTATACCAAAACTTTTAAAACAGAGGAAACTGCGCTTATTGGCAGGAAAGACATTAGCATCAACATTAGCTAAAATGTCTAAAGGCATGGGAACGGGGATAAGGTGGTCAATATATAAATATTCTCTTAGTAACGTTAAAACACATTACGATGTGGCAATTAGCTACTTGGATTTTTTATGTAATTATTATGTTGCAGAAAAGGTCAATGCTGATAAAAAAATCGTGTATAATCACATGGATTATTCATACAGTAAATCACAGGGATGGACATGTCCAAAGTTGGAGCATCAATGTTTTTCTAAAGTTGATTATATCATTACGGTTGCTGAACCAGCACGTAAATCATTAGAATCTTTCTATCCAGAATATGCCCATAAAATGCGTATAATACAAAATATTGTGTCGGTTGAAACATTACAGAATATGGCTGCGGAAAAAGGTTATGATGATGAATTCAATGGTATACGTATTGCTACTGTAGCTCGTCTTGGTGAGGAAAAAGGAGTTTTGCTGGCAGTTGAGGCATGCTCTTTTCTTGTTCAGCAAGGGAACAATATAAAATGGTATATGATTGGTAATGGTGTGTTGCGAGGGAAACTAGAAGAACTAATAAAAGAACTTCACTTGGAAGAACATTTCATATTAGTAGGTGAAAAGTCAAATCCATACCCTTATATGAAGGGCTGTGATATTTATGTTCAGCCTTCGAAAACAGAAGCACATTGTGTTGCAGTAGAAGAAGCTAAGGCATTGTGCTTACCAATAGTCTTAACAGATATACCTTCATTTAGGAAACAAATCAAAGCTGGTAAGACAGGGATGCTTGCACCACTTAATGCTCAAGGGATTGCTGATGTAATTAGTGGACTTATTGATTCATCAGCATCCCGGAAAGCATTATCGGATAACCTTTTACTTAGCGTAAATAAAAATCATGCAGAAATAGATAAATTTTATAACTTAATAGAGAAGTAATTTACTATTCGTAATAAGAATGAATGCCATACGTAGTAGGATGTCTATTTTTCTATTGTTCGTATAGATTTCTTCTAATTTCATTTGTATAGAGGGGATATAAACATGAGTAAAAAAGTGAGCGTCATAATTCCTGTCTATAATGCAGAGAAGTATATTACTCAATGTATAGAATCACTTTTAAGCCAAACACTTCAAGATTGTGAGTTTATATTTATAAATGATGGTTCAAAGGATAATAGCAGGGAGATTATTGAGAACTATCAGAAGCTAGATAGTAGGATAAAGCTTATAAATCAAGAAAACCAAGGTGTAAGTACTGCAAGAAATTTGGGTTTACGTACAGCGATAGGCGAATATATTGGATTTGTTGATGCGGATGATTATATAGAAAAAGAAATGTACGACATACTATATAATTCTGCTAAACAAGATCACTGTGATGTAGTCATCTCAAATTTTGAAAGTGAAACGAAGGGGCATAAAGTGATCACAAAATATTCATTTCCTATAGATGTTGTGCTCGAAAAAAACTATATAGAACAAGAATTATTACCTTATTTTCTTAAGGCGGATAATCTGAATACCGTATGGAATAAAATTTATAAAAATAAGTTAATAAAAGAAAATTATGATATACATTTTCCCGATCAGATTGCATTGGGAGAGGATGGAATATTTAATATCTATTTTTTTGGTCATGCGAATATTGTGAAATATATAGATTATACTGGTTATCATTATAGAGAGGTAGAAGGAAGTGCTACGAGAAATATATTAAAAAAAGATTATTTTAACCGAGCGTTAGAGGTATATACTTCGGAATTGCCGGAAGTATATGACGAAAAAATGAATCAGGTTCAGATACAGGAATTTAAGTCGGTAAAATTGCTACATAGTGTAATGTCGTATGTTTATATTTATTTTACACCATCTCAAAATATGAGCTTTTTCAAAAGATATAAATATGTAAAGAATATGATATGCCATAAGTATGTTAGGGAAGCATTACCGATATACTATAGCGAGGTTTACGATGCTTTAGGGAGATATGAGAAATTTATAATAGATATGATAAAAAGAAAATCCACTATAGGCTTATACTGTGCTACTACTTATAGTAGGTTCAGAAATAAATGATGTTGGAGGAGTTAAATATGAAGATTATGATGTTTGCTCATGGTGGCAGTTTAAATAGAGGATGTGAGGCTATCGTACGTTCCTCAACTACTATTATAAAAGAAAAGATAAATGGAGCTAAAATATATTTAGCATCAGGAAAACCAGAAACAGATAAGATCATAGATAAATTAGACGGGATTTATGATAGTTCTAAATGTACTATAAAAAGGTATTCGTATGATTGGTTACTATCCTCACTTAAAGTAAAATTTTTTAATGATGAGTCTTATGCCTTGGGAAAGATTGAAAGTAATGTAATCAAACATATAAAAGATATGGACATTTGCTTATCTATAGGAGGAGACAATTATTGCTACGGGGAACAGCCTGGATGGTACGAAATCGATAGAAGAGTGAAAGAAAAAGGAAAGAAGTTAGTCTTATGGGGATGTTCCATTGGTGAAGAGGATATGTCTGAACGGAAGTTGGAAGATTTAAAATTGTTTGATTTAATTTTGGCGAGGGAAACCCTAACGTATGACATGCTGAAAAGTAAAGGACTGACTAATGTTAAATTATGTGCAGATCCTGCATTTACGATGGAAAAGGAAGAATTGGAATTACCTAAAGAATGGAAAGATGGAAATACAGTAGGACTTAATTTTAGTCCACTTGTATGGAATCGCAACAAGAAGTCTCAAATTGCAATTAGGGACCTTATTAATCATATTTTGAATTCTACTGATATGACGATTTCTCTTACACCACATGTTATAGAAACTGGTAATAATGATTACGATATTCTTTATAACTACTATGAAGAATTTAAGCATACAGGTAGAGTTATTATATTACCAGATCATTTAAGTGCGATTCAATACAAGGGCTATATTGCAAGAATGAGATTTTTTATTGGAGCTAGAACGCATGCCACAATAGCTGCTTACTCAAACTGTATTCCCACTATGGTATTAGGATACAGTGTTAAGTCAAAAGGAATATCAAAAGATTTATTTGGAGAAGAAAAATTAGTGTTAGGTATAGAAGAAATTTCTGATAGTAAAAAGCTAAAATCTGCATTTGATGAAATGATAAGGGAAGAAAATGAAATCAAACAAAAACTTCAATATGCTATTCCACGTACTAAGAACATGTCATACAAAGCAGTTGAATACTTACATGAGTTAGTAAAATAATATGAGGTATATTATGAAGAAAAATCTCCTATTTGTTATGCCGAGTTTATCTGCTGGTGGTGGAGAAAAAAGTCTAATCAATTTATTATCTCAGATAGATTACAATTTATATAATGTCGATTTATTTTTATTTAATAAAACGGGAGTGTTTATGAATTCCTTACCTACTGAAGTAAATGTACTACCGCTCCCGAGAGAATATAAAATTTTTATAAATGAACTAAAAAGTTCAATTGTAGACTTCTTAAAAAGGGGAAGAATTGGCTTAGCGTACTCGAGGTTAATGTTCTCTATTAAGAATAGAATAATGAAGAATCCAGCCGTTTCAGAACAATACACATGGGAGTATCAAAGTAAATCATTGGATGTTCTAGAAAAAGAGTATGATGCGGCTATAGGATATCTTGAAAAATCGTCTATATATTTTGTGGTTGACAAGGTTAAGGCAAGAAAAAAATTTGGCTGGATACATACAAACTATTCAAACTCAAACATGGATTACTCTTTTGATAATCCATATTTCAAACAATTAAATCAAATTGTTACTGTATCTGAAGAATGTGCAAAATCTCTAAAAGAAAATTTTCCACATCTGAGAAATAAAATTACAATAATATATAATGTGGTATCGCCTATAACTATAGAGAACTTAGCTGCAAAGGAAATAATAGATCATTTCTTATATGATATAAGTTACACAAATATTATTACTGTTGCTAGATTAAGTCATGAAAAAGGGGTTGATCTTGCAATAAAGGCTTGTAGATTATTGGTGAATAAGGGGTATCGAGTAAGATGGTATGTGTTAGGTGATGGGAACGAGAAGGAAGCATTGAAAAGTTTAATAGAAAGCAACAATCTACATAATCACTTTAAACTATTGGGCGTTAAAGAGAATCCATATCCGTATATAAAGAATGCCGATATATATGTTCAGCCTTCAAGATATGAAGGGAAGTCCATAGCAATTGATGAAGCAAAAATACTTCACAAACCAATAGTAGTAACCAATTTTGATACTGCCAAAGATCAAATAAACGATAGAACAAATGGAATAATCGTTGATATGAATGAAGAGGATATAGCAAAGGGGGTCGAAACCCTTATAAATGATCTAAATTTGAAGAACGATTTAGTGCAAAATTTATATAAAGAAAAATTAGGAACAGAAGAAGAAGTAAAAAAGCTGTACGAGATTCTTTAGAGGGTGATACTTTATGAAGAAAAATATCTTGTTTATAATAAACAATTTACACTGTGGCGGAGCTGAAAAGGCGTTAATTTCTTTATTAGAAACGATAGATTATTCTCAATATAATGTAGATTTGTTCTTATTTAAACATGAAGGATTATTTTTTAGTAAGATTCCTAAACAAGTAAATTTATTAGAAGAGCCTTTTGAATACAAGTATTTTGATATGTCTATAAAAACAGCTATCACGGACTGTATAAAAAAAGGTAAGGTTAAGATTGCTTTATCGAGAGTATGTGCAGGATATGTATTTAACACAGAAAAAAATGGAGCCAGATGTGAACAAAGGGTTTGGAAATATATATCAAGATCTGTAAATAGCGTAAATAAGAAGTACGATGTAGCAATTGGATATCTCGAAAAGAATCCAATTTATTTTTGCATAGAAAAGGTAAATGCAGACAAAAAAATAGGATTTATTCATACTGATTATGATAAATTAGGGATGGATTCTGCTCTCGATAAGAAGTATTTTGCCAAATTGGATAACATAGTAACTGTATCGGGGGAATGTGCTGAGGTTTTAAAACAAAGATTCCCTATGTATAAGCACAAGATTGATGTTATGTATAATATTGTATCCCCTAATATGATAAATAATATGTCGTTAGAAAAAGCAGGTATACAGTACAAAGGAATAAAGCTTGTTTCTGTAGGAAGATTAAATTATCAAAAGGGATTTGAACTAGCTATAGAAGCATGTAAGATCTTAGTTAAAAGTGGATATGATCTGAAATGGTATATTATTGGAGAAGGGGAAGAACGAGCTAAATTAGAAAAAGTGATCGAAGAAAATAATCTCCAAGAAATATTTATGCTGTTAGGAATGAAAGAAAATCCATATCCATATATAAGAGAAGCAGATATTTATGTGCAACCGTCTAGAGTTGAAGGGAAGTCTATCGCTATAGATGAAGCAAAGATCCTTCATAAGCCTATAGTAGTTACAAACTTTAGTACAGCTAAAGACCAAATACAACATGAAGAAAATGGCTTAATTATAGAGATGAATCCTCAGTCCATATATGAGGGGATTAAACGATTAATTGATAATAAAGAATTAAGAAATAAATTGATAGACCATTTATCAAAAGAAAATCTAGGTACTGAGTCGGAAATACAGAAATTATATGAGTTCATTAGAGCAGTGTAGAGGAGGTAAGCAAATGTTTATACAGATTATAATTTCTGCGTTGCTCATTGTAATAGCCATCATTGTACTTATTGATATTTGTCCTATGTTTAAAGACTGGGTAAGTAGAATCCATATAGGAAGATACGGTGATAGAAATAGTTGGAATCAGTCTATTACTGATGTGGGGGTTAAATGGTTAAATAAAACACCTAAGATTAAGGTAACAGATAATACAAGGTTAGTTGTAATAGATATGTTAAAAGGAAATTATACGAAAAGTTCTATACAGCATTGGCAAGAAGCTGCTTTATTGCTAGGTTTATCAGAATATTTAAAATGTAGTGATGATCAGGCAGTTAAAAATGAAATCATGAAGTTCTTGAATTCCAAGTTTGATCGCAGTGGCCAATGGATTAACAAACCTGAACATGTTGATGGGGCTATACTAGCCTATGCTGTTATGAAGTTGGATTTTATAGATTCAGATCAATATAAAGCAGCATTAGATTATACATGGAAAATGATCAAAGAGCATATAGGGGAAGATGGGACGGTTGGATATAGGAAATCTATGAAAAGCTACAGATATGTAGATACGATAGGTTTCATATGTCCTTTTTTAGTGTCTTACGGAACTAAATACAACAAAGATGAATGTATAGACTTAGCAATAAAACAAATTAAGGATTATGAACAATACGGAATGTTAGAACAACATTATATACCTAGCCATGCATATAAGTTGGAAAATAAAGCACCTCTTGGATTATATGGCTGGGGAAGAGGCCTTGGATGGTATGCTATAGGTCTTATTGATGCTTGGAATGAATTACCTCAGAATCATCAATATAAACCTGTGCTAGAGGAACGTGTAAAAAAGTTCGCGAAAGCTGTTATAAGTCTTCAGCAGGATAAGGGAAATTGGAATTGGACTGTAACAAGAAGTGAGTGTGGACCTGATTCTTCAGCTACCGCTACATTAGGTTGGTTTATATTAAATGCAGCGAAAATAGAAGATCTTTCAAAGGAGTGCTTAGACAGTGCAAACAAAGCAATAAGCTATTTAATGAAAGTTACAAGAAGAAACGGAGCGGTTGATTTTTCGCAAGGGGATACGAAAGATATAGGTGTATATTCTATGTTGTTTAATATATTGCCTTTTACCCAAGGATTTTGTATTAGGATGCTAAATTCATATAACAATTCTAAGGTGGCGTAATTCTTTATGATAAAAAAAACAATAAACTTTCTCAGAGTTAGATTTAGGAAATTTGTTTTAGAAGAGATATGGTTAGAAGATTATATAAAAATGGGAATGAAAATAGGTGATAACTGCTCCATTCAACCTGGTGTAACGTTTGATTACTCTCATTGTTGGTTGATTAAGATAGGTAATCATGTCACAATAGCACCCCAAGCATATTTATTGGCTCATGATACTAGTACAAAGGACCTTATAAACTACACCAAGATTGGCAGTATTATCATAGAAGACCATGTATTTATAGGCGCAAGAGCTTTGATAATGCCAGGAGTCAGGATTGGGAAGAACTCAATTGTTGCAGCTGGGAGTATCGTAACCAAATCAATTCCTGCAGGAAGCGTAGTAGCTGGTAATCCTGTTAAAGTGATATCTAATGTAGAGGATTACGTGAAAAAGAACAAACAATTAAAAAATGTTGCTAAAATATATGATTGGCGTTATACATTAGGGGGAAATATTTCGTATCGTGATAAGAATAAAATGTATGAGGAATTAATAGGTGAAATAGGATTCGTTGAATAAGACTTCATAAAAGTTTAGTTACTGGGAATCCAGCTAGGATAATGAGGGGAATATCTGAATAATTTTAAATTTTTTTAAAAAATGATTGTTATGCTAGAGGGAGTGTCCTAAATTTGAATATCCTAACGTTGTTTCATCCATATGTAATTTCTACCCTTAGTATAAAGGGATTTATGTAGAGGGAATTCCATGAGAGTAAAAAATTCCATTATCAATATATCTGCAGGGTTAGCGAATCAAATTATTATAACAGTACTAAGCTTTATTTCAAGAACAGTGTTTATAAACAGTTTAGGTATCGAGTACTTAGGGATAAACGCATTACTTACTAATATATTAGCGATGTTAGCATTAGCTGAAGCAGGAATAGGATCTAGTATCATATACAGTCTTTATAAGCCAGTGGCAGAAAATGATCAGGTGAAAATTAATGTCCTAATGAAATTTTACCGAAATGCTTACACGGTAATAGCGTTAATCATCTTGCTGCTTGGATTATCAATCATGCCTTTTCTTGAGTATTTTATTAAAGATTCAAATGTAGAAAATATTTATTTAATTTACAGTATATTTTTGTTCAACACAGTTTCTACATATTTTTTTGTTCACAAAAATTCTTTTCTGAATGTTTGCCAAAAGGGGTATATTGTAACAGGCGTATATTCTGTATCATCTATTTTATCTACTTGTATTAAGATAGGAGTTTTATATTATACCCAAAATTATATTTTATTTTTAGTAATCGAGGGTGTAATCACTATTACGACAACTGTTATTTTATCCAATATAGTAAATAAAATGTACCCGTTTTTGAAAAATAAAGTGTCAGGTAAATTAGATAGTGAAACGAAAACCAGTATTATTAAAAATGTAAAAGCTATTGCATTACAAAATATTGGTAATTACTTAGTGTTTGGTACGGATAATATTATTATCTCTTCTTTTGTTAGTGTCGCCGCAGTTGGGCTGTATTCTAATTATAATATGTTAATTGAAATTAGCAGGACTTTTATTAATCAAATTTTTAATAATATTTATCATAGCGTAGGAAATTTAGTAGCAAACGAAAGTATAGATAAAGTTTATAGTGTATATAAGGTATATATGCTTCTGAACTTTTGGCTATATTCATTTTTTACGATAGCGTTATATATTCTAATAGAGTCTTTTATCGCTTTATGGTTAGGTTCAGACTTTTTAATGAGTCAAGGAGTATTAATTATATTGATGCTCATTTTTTATGAAAGAGGAATGAGAAATTCAATTTCTACTGTGAAAACTACGGCAGGGATCTTTCATGAAGATAGATATATTCCTTTATGTCAGGCTGCTATTAATCTTATTATTTCTATTATTTTAGTTCAATATATAGGTATCGCAGGCGTTTTCATTGGAACTCTTATAAGCGCACTGGCTTTTCCATTTTGGACCACTCCTTATTTAGTGTACAAAAAAGTGTTTCATAAGTCTGTTAGTCATTACTTTCTAAAATATACTTTTTATATGATTATTGGTATCGGAACATACCTTCTAACAAATTATATATGCCATTTTATTTTAGCAGATGATTTTATGAGTCTAATATTCAGAACTCTGATTTGTTTGATTGTTCCAAATGTAGTTTACGTATGTATTTTTTATAGAACAGATGAATTCAAGTATTTATTTGGAATTGCAAAAAATATTATAGGAATGCTGATGGGAAGATTTAAGGTAAATAAGAAAATTAGTGATGCAGGTTAGGCGACAAGTAGTATCTGTTGATTGAAAGTATAAGTATTCATTGTTAGGGAATGTATTTTTAATCTAATTGATAAATCCAATCTATTTCATTTTCTGTTACATAATATATACAAATGTAATAGAAAGGTGGAAATTGACGATGGCTATCAATGCTAATCTTGGAGATATGGATGACTTAGATTTAACAACTAATCTTCCTTCTAATAATGATGTGCTGGCTTACGATAGTGATTTATCGAAGTGGATTCCGAAAGCCCCTTTAATCTCAAATGGAGAAAGTGCTTCAAATTCATATGTCATTGAGTTGGATAGATGGAATATTAAAAATGATGGAACAGATGCTTTTATTACTACAAAGGGAATAAATGATGCAATGGTTTGGGCAAAGTCTCAAGGATTTAATCATTTAGTATTACAAAGTGGCATGTACAAATTAAAGCTAGACTCATCCACATATGCATGTATTGTTATGAAAAGTGGGATGCATTTTGAAATGGCTGATGGCTGTGTCCTAACGTTGGAAACTAATTCATCACCTTACTATAGTATATTTCAATTAAAGGGCACTAAAAACGCAAAAATTTCTGGAGGAAAGGTAGTTGGAGATAGAAATACTCACATATACGAATTAGGGGTAAAGTTCGTGAGAGGAGGAGTGAATACCGATGGTTCCTTAAATAATAACGCTAATTTTATTCGCAGTGAACTAGTAGATAGATATAAACATCCCGGATTGTTAAAACAGTTTAGATTATGGACTATCCCTGGTATTGCTGTCACAAAATATAGTTTTTATCAATATAAAGATACTGTTACTGCGAGTACGTTAGTGGGTTTTAGAGATAATGGAGGATTTGCTCCATCAGCTCCAACGGGAAGAGGATGGTTTCAAGTAGATCCAGCGCTAGCCAATAAAATGATATTTGTTATTGATATTTCATCCTCACCATTAACCGATGCGCAAATCTCACAAATTAATGCAAAAGTGGATAGTGCAAATTATACACATGAGTTTGGGCATGGGATTGATATGTTTGGTGCAAATTATATTGAAATAGAAGGTGTAGAAATTACCGGTTGCACTGGTGATGCCATTTCTACAGCATGGTTACAATATCATGAAGACCCAACTCTATATACTCAGGAAGAAATGGGACAAAACATCTACATCCATGGTTGTAATATTCATAGATGTAGAAGACAAGGAATTTCTCTTTGCGGTTCTAATGACATCTATATTTTAAATAATAAAATCCACCATATCGGCTATGATGATGATGGCGTTACAGTAGACGGGACTGCTCCATCATTTGGTATAGATATTGAGTCCATGGTGGCCGAAAGTAATATTCCTCATCAAAATTTTGCATTAGGTAAAACAGATGGACTTGAACTCAACACTAGAATCTATATTAAGAACAATTATGTTTATAAGAATTGGAAAGGTCATTTTGTAAACGCTGATGGTACAAATGTAATAGTAGAAGGTAATACATTTGAAGGTGGTAATGTCGGCGGAATAAGTTCCTATCCTAATCAATGGTATATAAAATATCTCAATAATACCTTTATTGGATGTGAACTATGGGTTGAAGGAGATAATTTTGTTAATGGAGCAGTATTTAATAAAGGTAATTTAAAACTATTGGATGTTAGAGGGGCAATTATTCAAAACGTCCAGATAAAAGATGGGCTATTTTATGGTTCCAGCGTTTATGGATATTTTGGTACCCCTACCGTAAATGTTGCAACTGGAACTTTTACCTTTGCTTCTGCTCATGGAGTGGGGAATGGTGCCAAGGTATGTTTTGAACAATGGGTTGGAAGAGTTCCGACTGGGATTAGTGTAGATAAGCTATATTATACGGTGAATGTTACCACAACGAGCTTTCAAGTATCTGAAACCTTGAATGGTCTGCCGGTATCTATAACTGATGCTGGAATAGCAGGGTTTAATATCAGCAGGTATGATTACGGCAGATGTTATATTTCTAACATTACGGTTGAAAGGGATTGGAGAAGTGATAATGCATTATCACCAAACTTTCAAGTGCTTCTAACAGGTGGGGTTGTTAGAAATATTACAGTTAAGAACTATGATCTTAGCATTCGGACACCTGCTAACTATGCTGGACGACCTATTATTGTGGAAGGGGTAACTGTAATAGAAGGTACAGCAGGGTTTGAGGCTTGTAATTTAAGTAATGGTAACTTTTTAAGAGCCAAAACCAGTAGACTTGGCGGAGAGATAAATCTAGGCTCCAACAATACCCAATATACGAGAAAAGTAAATGTAGATAACTGTATTTTTCAAAATGTTGGTTTAAACTTTGATGGAAATGTTGTAAACAACTGCAGTACATTTTTGAATTCAATTATCAGAAAGACGGATAATTCAATGGTTTCTGTTATTAATCATAGTTATTTAGAGAACACTCAAATTAGTTTGCACTGGCTAACTAAGGGAAAAGCCATGACAATAGCTAAATGTGTATTCAATAATGTATCTACTGATATAAATGTAAGTACTAGAATGATAGATAATGTTGACATTAGCTAATGGATATTGCTGATGTTATGAGGGTAGAGTTATATGTACACTGAAGAAAATAATATGTGAGATATAGAAAAGGAAAGCCAATATGTTTTAAACAAGCGTAGTGGTTTTTCTTATTTCAACTTAGTTTCTTCGTATTTTATGAGCGGATTGTACAGCGGCTGTTGTTTGTCTGAAATTACCTCTTGAATATGTGAGTCTGCTTTAGACAAGAAGAAAATAGGTGTGAAAGGGGTACAAGAGTCATGGAGATTTCAAAAAGCGATACGAAAATGCTAAAAGGAGTAGCGATTTTATTCATGTTGCTTCTTCATTTGTTTTGTCGGAAAGAGGTTGATGGATTGTATGAAATCTTTCCAACAATTAACGGAGTACCTTTGATTTACTACATAGGATTGTTCGGGGATGCATGTGTTCCAATATATTGTTTCTTAAGTGGATATGGATTGTTTATGGTTCATAATAGGGAACAGAAATCTAACGCAATGAAGAACTTTGTACGAATTTTTAAACTACTTGTTAACTTTTGGATAGTACTAATTATATTTATTGCTATTGGATTCCTTGCAGGTAAAACTGAAGCTTTTCCAGGTGGTTTAGGTGAGTTTTTTCTCAACTTTTTTGTATTATCAAACTCATATAATGGTGCATGGTGGTTCGTACAGACGTATATCATTCTCGTGCTTTCATTACCTTTTCTTGTCAAATTAGTAAGAAAGTATAATTCTATGATATTGCTGTTCCTTTCCGGTGTGATCTATTTGGTGAGTTATATTCAGCATATAAAACATGTTTTTGACTTTGGTGATGATACGGCTCTAAATATGTTTGTAAACGCTGTTGTATTAGTTGGTACGTCCTTACTGCCATTCATTGTTGGATCCATTTTTGCAAAAGAAAAGATTTATTCGAAACTACACAATAAGGTTTACAGTTTGTCCTATAAGAATACACTTTGTGTTATCGGTATAGTCATGCTGGTAATCATACATTCTCTTTACGAATCCATGATTATTGCTCCTTTTACGGCTATTGCATTTATATGTTTTTTTAATCTTATGGATAAGAGTAGGTTCATAAAAAAGGTATTCACCTTTTTGGGTGATCATTCGACAAACATATGGCTGACCCATATGTTTTTTTATATGTCAATTTTTCCGGAACTGACATTTACTCCTAAATATCCGATTTTAATCTTTGCCTGGTTGCTCATACTTTGTCTTATTTCATCATATGTTATCAATTCTATATATAAACCCATCATACGGTTGGTTGACAAAAGGGTTTCCAATATTCGTAAAGATTATCGTAGTGTGGTTGATCAAAAGACAATTTAGGTTCTATTGAGTGTTTTGAAAATCTATCACAATTCTTTCAGGGAGGAGGTATTCATGAAAAAGGTTTTCCTATTACTTTGTGCTACAACGATTGTAAGTTCTCCGTTTACGGTTTATGTACAAACAGATGAAGTAAACCAAGCGGTTGAGGCAAATCAAACAATGGAGATAGAGATTGATCAAACAGAAGGTGAAGCAACAGTAAATGTAAGTTAAATAGCTCACTCTAGAGGATGTGATCAGAAGGGGAACAGAGAACAGTAAAAACCTAACCGTTATACAGCTTAATTTAGAAGTAACGAAAAATGAGCTTTTAAAGACAGATTATGATAAAAGAAAAGCTGCCATAGAAGGTGAGTAATAAATGTTCGTTACATTTTTATTTTTTTATAAAAATGGTTATAAATGGTACTTAACCACGCATCTCAATGACCGGATTGAGGTGTTTTTTTATTGCCAAAAAAGTAATGATCTCGGTTTAAAGGAATGAACGATTAAAAACTAGGAGGGAATGACTATGAAAATTCTAGTCACAGGCGGAGCAGGATATATCGGAACACATACATGTGTAGAGTTATTAAATGCCGGATACGAAATCGTAGTGGTGGATAACTTTTCAAACAGCAAACCAGAAGCGTTAAATCGTGTTCGGGAGATTACGGGAAAAGATTTCACTTTTTACGAAGCCGACTTGCTTGATAAGGAGGCATTGAACACGATCTTTTCCGAAAACAAGATTGGAGCCGTGATCCATTTTGCAGGACTGAAGGCGGTTGGCGAGTCTGTTAATCTGCCACTCCGGTATTATGACAATAATATGACCGGAACGATTCGATTGTGTGAAGTTATGAAAGAACATGGGGTTAAAAAGCTTGTATTCAGTTCTTCGGCGACTGTATACGGAATGCCGAAACGAGTACCTATAAATGAAGAGTTTGCACTAGGAGCAACGAATCCATATGGACGCACAAAGCAGATGATAGAAGAAATCTTAAGCGATCTGCATGTGTCTGACCATGATTGGAGCGTTGCTCTTTTACGTTATTTTAATCCGATTGGGGCACATAAGAGCGGACGTATTGGTGAAGATCCGAATGGTATTCCAAACAATTTGCTGCCTTATATTTCGCAAGTTGCTGTTGGAAAGTTGGATGGGCTTAACGTATTTGGGGATGACTATTCAACTTTGGATGGTACTGGGGTCAGAGACTATATACATGTCGTTGACCTTGCCATCGGTCACTTGAAAGCGCTTGAAAAGATACTTGCATCTACAGGTGTAGGAGCATACAACCTTGGTACGGGAAATGGATATAGTGTATTGCAGATTGTCCATGCATTTAAAAAAGCATCAGGCAGGAATATTCCATATAAGATTACGGCTCGCCGTCCCGGTGATATAGGGATATGCTACGCAGATCCAACTAAGGCCAGTTTAGAACTAGGATGGACTGCTGAAAGAGAAATCGAAGAGATGTGTGAAGATTCATGGAGATGGCAATTCAATAATCCAAATGGGTACGTGGAAGAGGATCGTATACTAACTGGAATTGCTAGTAAAGCAAGATCTTGAATTTTTTTAAATTAAACTAAATTACTGTTACGATGAAAAAATAATAGGAATAGACGAAGTGATTTTTATCTTCTGATTAATTTTCTTAATCTTTAGACTATGGGAGGGGGCAGGTCTGATGAATATTTCCGAAAAACTGACTCAACAGCAATTTCAAGACATCTTAATAAATATTTACAAAAAAGGTCAAGAATCAGAGAGGCTAGAAGCTACTGAATTAATAAACGATATTAAACAACAAATGATATTTGTTATGAATAGATCAAAGCAAACGAGCATAGAGAAAAAGATATAGTAGTTAACCTTAAACAAAATGGTTACTTCGTTATTTAGGGGCAATTATGTTAGAGATATATCGGAGATCAAGGAAGAATTCTCTTAATCTCGATGAGGAGTATGGGTACAAATGAAACGACTTTTTGATTTGTTGATTTCTTTATCATTATTCATCATTTTGTTTTCAATAATCATTTCCGTAGCTATTTTGGTCCGGTTGAAATTAGGTTCTCCTATTATTTTCAAACAGCAAAGACCTGGATTGTACGGCAAACCTTTTTATGTATATAAGTTCCGTACGATGACAGATGCGAGGGATAGCAATGGTCAGTTATTGCCTGATCATATTCGCTTGATTTCATTTGGGAAATTTCTTAGAAAATATAGTTTGGATGAATTGCCGCAACTTGTGAATGTGATGAAAGGTCATATCAGTTTAGTAGGGCCAAGGCCTTTATTAATGGAGTACTTGCCGCTATATACAGAAGAACAAGCGAAACGGCATGATGTAAGACCTGGCATTACAGGATGGGCTCAAGTGAATGGAAGAAACGCGATTACATGGGAAGAAAAATTTAAGCTAGATGTATGGTATGTAGAGAATCAATCCATCTTGCTTGATATGAAAATACTGTTATTAACAGCCATCAAAGTTTTTAAATCGGAAGGAATCAACCAAGATGGACATGTAACGATGGATAAATTTAAAGGAACAAAATCATTTGTGAAAAGAGGCAACGGATGAACATTGCGATTATTGGTAAAGGCGGGCATAGCAAGGTCATTGAAGATATTATTTTTTCAAACATTGAATATGAAATTGTCGCCTATTTAGATGATCAATATGAAGATGTCAAAGTAATCAATGGCATATATTATGGACCAATCATCGCAGCCCAAAAGATGATTGGTTTTTTTGATGATTTACTGTTCGTTATTGCAATTGGAAATAACCAAGTTAGAAAATCAATCGCTGACCAGTTGAGCCTTGCAGATCATTGTTTTGCCACATTGATACACAGTCAAGCTGTGGTTAGCTCAAGTGCCATAATTGGGAGAGGTACGGTAGTAATGGCATCTGCTGTTATTAATGCTGATGCCAAAATAGGTAATCATGCGATTATCAACACGAATGCAGTTGTAGAACATGAAAATACAATTCATGATTTTGTACATATTTCTCCGAGTGTCACACTGACAGGTACTGTGACGGTAGAAGAAGGGACACACATAGGAGCAGGTGCTGTTGTGATTCCCAATGTTCAACTTGGAGAATGGTCTGTTATTGGAGCTGGGGCAACCGTTATTCATGATATTCCAGCGAATTGTACGGCAGTGGGTGTTCCAGCTAGAATTGTACAAAAAAATGCTATTGGGGGTGTATTAAATGAAGCATAAAAAAAGAATCTTTTTATCCTCACCTCATATGAGTGGAAATGAACAAAATTATATAAAGGATGCTTTTGATACAAATTGGATTGCACCACTTGGACCAAATGTCGATGCATTTGAAAAAGAGCTAGCATCATATGTTGGGATTAATGATGCGGCGGCGGTCAATTCAGGGACCGCCGCTATTCATTTGGCATTAAGGCTACTGGATGTAAGAGCAGGAGACAAAGTCTTTTGTTCGAGCCTTACCTTTGTTGCAAGTGCCAATCCAATTATTTATCAAGGAGCGGAACCGGTCTTTATTGATTCGGAGCCAGAAACTTGGAATATGTCTCCACAAGCATTGGAACGTGCATTATCTGATGCGTTAAGAGATGGAAAACTGCCAAAAGCAGTGATTGTCGTTAATTTATATGGTCAAAGTGCAAAAATGGATGAAATCCTATCTTTATGTAATGAATATCATGTCCCTATTATTGAAGATGCAGCGGAATCGCTTGGTTCAACTTACAAAAGCAAAGCGAGCGGGACATTCGGCATGTTTGGTGTTTATTCGTTTAATGGTAATAAAATTATTACTACTTCTGGCGGAGGAATGCTTGTTTCTAATGATGTTGAAGCTATAAAGAAGGCACGCTTTCTGGCAACACAAGCTCGCGATTTTGCACCTCACTACCAACATAGCGAAAGCGGGTATAACTATCGCATGAGTAATATTTTAGCTGGTGTTGGAAGGGCGCAACTTGAAGTATTGAATGAAAGGGTAGAAGCAAGAAGGGCTATATTCGAAAGATATCAACAAGAATTAGCCTATATTCCTGGGATTAGCTTTATGCCACAATTGGAAAATACCCGCTCGAATCGTTGGTTGACGACGTTAAGGATAGAAGAAGAGGAAGCTGGGATTTCGGTAGATTCATTGTTACAATCTCTGGCTGAAGAAAATATTGAAGCCCGTCATGTCTGGAAACCGCTTCATATGCAACCGCTTTTTGAGCGGGATTCTTACTATGCCCATAGTAAAAGCGAAAATATATCGGAGCAATTATTTAAAACGGGTATTTGTCTTCCATCAGGGTCAAATATGCCAGATGAAGATATATCGAGAGTCATAAGTAGCATGAAAAGTTTCTTAAGAGTTCAGGTTTAAATTAGTTACTTTGAAGATTAATAATTCTATCAATTGGATTGCTAATCTTCAAGTTACATATAGGTTCAAACTGAACGAAGATAAAAGTAGTGTGGTTTTAAAACATTTAGTGATAAATGGGGTATAAATAAATGATTGGTGACAACATTCTAAGAATTCGAAAGCAAAGAGGTCTTACATTATCTGAGCTCGCAGAGAAGGCCTTTATCTCTAAATCGTATTTAAGCAATATTGAGAGAAGTCTAAATAAAAATCCATCTATTCAAGTGCTGGAAAAAATTTCAGGTGTCTTGCAGGTTAGTCTCCAACAATTGCTTAATCGGGAGGAAGATCTTAATGAAACAGCATCTGCTGTAGAAAAGGAATGGTTTGATTTTATCTGTGATTTAAAAGATGCAGGAATTGATAAAAGGAATGTACAAGATTATAAAATTCTTGTTGAATTTATTAAATGGCAACAGAAGAATACATGAAATTATTAGATGAAGAAAAAAGTTACTTAGAAGTACTTTTGGCAAGTGGATAGTAGATACGGCAGCAAAAAACTATTTTTTATTGGGGGAGTTTTTTTGCTGCCACTTTATTGAGAGTCTTGCCTTAATTTGCACACTTGTAACAGGTCGGTAGGAAGTAGTCCGAACAATCGCACAGAACAATTCGTTTTCTATTGAAGAATCAGTGAGGGAGGTTAGGTGAAATAACGTATCCTATATCCAAGCCCTTTATGAATGTAGCCTTTTTGTAATTGACATAATTTCAATATGAAGCGTTAATTGATAAACGTATTATCAATATCATGAACCTTATAATCTGCATCAGCATGCTGTTTTCCTGGGGGATATTTGGGTAAACCTTTCAGTATATTTCTTGCAAAAACAGAGTCTCCTTGTGTCGATAAGCTTGGGCTTGCTAGTCCTGCTTTTTGGTTAAACATATTATTAAAGATTCTCCAGTTTTGTGTCCTGCCCCATACGGCTAAAGCTGAGCGATTAAACGTATTATTACATGCAGCTAAACTACCGCCTGCACTAAAAATCACGCCAATTGGAGAATAAAATGTGTTATGTTTTAAGACATCGCCAACCATGCGTTCCCATCCATCTTCCCAGTCGATATCGCATCCTGGCATTCTACCTCTGTTATTTGAAAACGTATTATTTTCTATAAGCCAACCTTGACCACTGCACATCGCAAGACCTGTACTAAAGTTATCTTCAAATGTACAGTTTTTTATAAATCCACTTCTAGGCATATGGAATGTTCTCATAAAAGCAACTGCACCGCCAAAATCTGTATCTCCTGATGTCGGTGGTGCTTCTTGGTAGATAACCATTTTTGCATATTTAGCATTAGCAGGTTTGTCATAATTATAAAACTGTAAATTATACATTTGTGCTTCTATGAAGTGATAGTTTTCATCATAAAAGTACATGGAGTATAATCTAGACCTTAAATACGGATAACCATGGTATCCCTGTGTATAACCAACTAGGTAATATTCACCTAATCCTGAGACGTCCATATATTGATTATATCTGTAATAATTGGTGGTAACACTATTGTCAATATTTCCGTTTTTATCGATATTTCCTAGTTCAAAATTAAATTTACTAATCGAACTACTTTTAGTCGGAGTACCCATATTCATATTTCTTCTGGTGCCAGTGATGAAATTGAATCCCGGTGATTTACTAAACGTACAGAATTCAACAACTGTATGAACACAAACCTCAATGAGAACAGTTAAACAGCCTTCAATGGAGGCTTGAACAGTTGTTGAATCCCTTTCACCGTATACATGGGCTTCACCCAATTTAGTATTGGTTACATTATTAAAATAGAACATCTTATAACCTGTGGCTGTCAATTTACTAGGCTCAATATTAAGAACAGAGTCACTAAAATCTATCGTCATTTCGGTTGGTGGATAGATGGTTCTGACGGATGGGCTAATTAAATACGTGCTATATGGAAAGACAATTTTCTTATATCTATTAGTTGAAGCATAATCTAAGGCTCTTTGGATACCATTTGTTGTGTTTGGTGAATCTGTATTATTGGATTTAATGGCATACTCATTTAAGGGGACGTAGTATATCTTCTCAGCCGTTATCGGATCTTCTAGTGGGTTTACAACCGTAATATCGAAACTTTTAGAGAATGTTCTTGTTGCATCATACGCTGTAAGGGTAGCTTTCCCAAAGGACAATATTATCATTGTAGATATCGTATGGTAGGGAGTTTGATAAAGCTGTAGCCATTACAACAAAATTTGCCCCCACTTTAATCGTATCGGTTTTTCTGTTGATCGACATACCGTCAATGACTCTAGTAGAAATGGGTGGAGTTACTACCTGTCCCCCAACCTTTACATTCACGTATTCTGTAAAAATTTGTTCTTTGTAAGTAGCTGTTATCGAAATATTTATTTCTCCATATGCAACCCCTGTTAACATTCCATTTTCATCTACAGTCACATAGCCTTCATTTCCACTTTGGAAGGTGATGTTTAATACAATATATATATCCTTTCAAATTATTTCAATAGTGGAAAGACAGTGAAAATGGAATTTGAAAATAAATAATCCCTTTAGAATTAAAGGCTTGGTTGATGTATTAATTGATGATGAATAGACGAATAGGTACAATAAAGTGAACCTATTTTGAACAAATAAGAGGAGGGATTTCAAGATGAAACTGGCATTCATTTCAGATATTCATGGGAATGCAACTGCTTTAGACGCGGTTTTAGATGACGTAAAGGATAGAAACGTTGATAAGGTTATTGTTCTTGGTGATATTTGTTACCGAGGGCCGGAACCGCAACGTTCTTTGGACCTTGTTCGAACATTACATACAGATGTGATCAAAGGAAATGCGGATGAATGGGTTGTTCGTGGTGTTAGGGAAGGAGAAGTTCCAGATCCTGCTTTAGAAATGATGAATAAAGAGCGAGAGTGGATTGTGTCCAACTTGGATGATGAAAGCATCGAGTATCTTAACAGCCTACCAACTGAGTTGAAGCTGCAATATGAGGGGATAAATATTCATGCCTTCCATGCTACACCAAATAATTTATTTGAAGTGGTACTACCGCATGAAAGTGAAGAAACTCTTGTCGAAAAAATGATGGGAGCGGAAGCGGATATTTATGTTTATGCACATATCCATAAACCATATATCCGCTATATTAATGGGAAATGTATCATTAACATCGGCAGTGTTGGCTTGCCGTTTGATGGTTTGGATAAAGCGTCTTATATGATTCTTGATATTAACGAGGGTGGTTTTCAGACTTCTATTGTTAGAGTTGGGTATGATATTGAGATTGTGATGAATCAATTCAAGGGGTCTGATTATCCGAACAGGGAAATGCTGGTTACTATTTTAAAAAATGCTAAGGTTTAATTTATAGATACGTGGTCTAAATCCACCTGCTTTAGCGGGTGGTCATTTAATATTGTGTTTCGGTTTCAGCTAGGGGAGGAAAAAGGATGAGTTTTCGTTTACTAGTTCCAAAATGGCTTATTGCAGCATTACCACTTGTGGCATTGATCGTAGCGTTTATTTTTGGACCAGCTAATGCATCAGCATCTATCAACTATGGCGATGAAGTTGCGGCTGTAGCAGAAAATTATGTGGGAAGTCCTTTTAAATATGGTGGGACAACTCCCGAAGGATTTGATGCAAGCGGGTTTACTCAATTTGTTTATAAAGATGCAGCGACTGAAATGAAGATTCCGAGAACAAGTGCTGAACAATATAAAACTGGGGAATCTATTAAGCAAGAACACTTAAAAACAGGTGATTTGGTATTCTATGCTACAGGAAAAAAAGGAAAAGTCTCTTTTGTTGGCATCTATAATGGTGATGGTGCATTTATCGGGAGCGCTACAAAAGGTGTAAAGATTGTTAAAATGAGCGATGAATACTGGAAGGGTCGATATATGGGGGCTAAACGGATTATTAAGTAAAGTTCGATATATGGATATATATTCATATATAGTGGGGCAACAAGTCTAGGTAGGTGTAACCAAGGTTCATCTAGTATTAAGGACAAAAAGAGCATCGAATCCGATGCTCTTTTTGCTAGTTGTAATGAATGGAGTAGTTGACTTTCAAGGTTTTCGAAGTGAATGATCATATATCATCAACCAGTTACCTTATATTAGGTGTTAAATTAGGGAGTGATAACGAGTATTATCCAATTTGAAAATTTGTTCAATCACTCAACAGTAATCTTTGTCAGTACTGCATGCCCATTTTTCACTTTTACCAAGGCTACTGCAGGTTTAGCAGTGGCGGCAGTTTCCATTTCTTTTGCCTTTTCTTCAGGGGCGTAATAATTGTCTAGACCGTATCTCACTTGAATAGTTGCAGCTTTTTTTAGTTCGTATGGAATTTCTAATTTTCCGTTTAGATACATGCCATTGCTAGGTTTTTCTTTTGTTACAAGGTCGACCTTGTATAGGCCATCACTATCTTGTTTTAGCTGTACATGCACTTTTTTGTAATCACCAATATTCTTCCTTTTGAAATCGGATATAATCGAGTCATCTAGCTGTGACAGTTTAACGGATTCTATCTCGTAATGTAAATCGACATAGTTACCTCTGAATAAATCTGTCGGATCGACTGGAGTGGTTTGTAGTTTGATTTCTTCTCCGGTCAAAGTCGTCCAGATGGGAGGAGTCGCCAAAACTAATAAAATCAAGACCGGAATGGAAAATATGATGAGTGGTTGAAAAAGTTGCTTATTCTTCAATACGATCTCCTCCTTTTTTTCGTTGTTTTTCAAAAAAGAAGCCAAAACTGATCAGAATCATACCGCCGATGATGAAGGTAAGTGATTTCGGTAGGAAGTCAAAGGAGTCAAGATAATATCTAAAAATCAACGCACATATTATGACAATGCTAGTCAAACTTCCTTTATGGATGAGGTAAAGAAGAAAAATAAAATAAGCTAAAGGGAACCATAAAGAAAATTCAAAGGTAAGAAATATAGCTGTAATCCCGTGCAAAAGATGCCCCTGTATATGTGTGGTTCTTTGTAATTTAGATGGAACTGGAATATATACCAGTACTATGCCCAGTATAAATAGGGTGGCAAGGATGACTGTATCCGGTTTGTGAAAAATGAACTTCGGTATAAATTCTATTAGAAATAAGGCGATGGTATTGATGGCTAAGGCATTAATCAAAAAGGTCAGGAGCTTAGGATAATCGAATTTTTTTAATAGGACGTATAAAGCTGGTAAAAACACAAGAATGGCAAGCGGATAGGACGTTTCATCAAGGAATATACTTCCGTTCAGATAAATGAAAAGCAGGACGGAAGTGAAAAGAAGTATGGCGATATCTTTTAAATAGTGGCCAATGAATATCGCTCCGATGGCCCATAATAAAAAGGAGCTGTTAAAATTAATACTGATGTTAAACATCTGTTCAATTAGAAAAACACCTGCTCCAAATATCAAAATACCGACATAATGCAAACTTCTTGCTGTTTTCGGAAAGCGTGTCTGCCATTTTACCCCTGCGTAATTCACTCCAATTAGACACACGATAATAATTAGTAATTTAACCCCTTTATTTAAATACATCCAGTTGCTCGCTATGAAGGTTAACACCCCTAGACCTAAAAGAAGTGCCCCGATGGCTAATAAAATCGTAATGAAACTTAATCCAGCCCTTACATCGTAGGAATTTAAAATTTTTTCATGATCTTGCTTGGAGATAATACCTCCAGTTTCAAGGTACTTTAGTTCGTGTTCAAGAAAAACAAACTGTTTTTTCGTTATTTCCTTTTTGCTCAAAGTGACTCCTCCTTCCATCTTCTTCTATTATATATCTTGAAAAGAGGTTAATGAATGTAATTGGTCAAGAATAAATTTTTTGTGATTTATATTAACGGTGAAAAAACAAATGCTCAATCTCTTGATTACCATGAGATTGAGCATTTGTTCTTTTTTATTATGGAGACTAGCGGGATCGAACCGCTGACCTTTTGGCTGCCAGCCAAACGCTCTCCCAGCTGAGCTAAGCCCCCGTTAAGGTACATTTATAATTTTATCTATTTTTCTGAAAAAGTCAATGGGTTTTTACTAGAAAACTTTCTTTGTGTTTATCTTTCTGGAACTAAGTTGAATTGTATCATCCGTGTAAAGGGCTTTGAGGAAGAAATCTGAAAAATTTAGTGAAAAATCATCCCGATTTCATAGGCTTTTATATTTCCATTGCTAGATGCTTCGCTTTAAGAGGATGTTCAAAAAGTCCGGTGAAAAAGCTTGCAAATTGAATCAAAGCTCTGTCTCTCTGGTCCTCAAGACTATCGGTCGCAGAACTTCTTGGCTCTTTTTATCATCCTTTTTGAACACGCACTTTAAGACTTTCCCTTTCAGAAAGCGATATGAAGAAAATTGATGGATTAAATAAAGGACGCCATAGAGGTCCAAATCCAGATGAAGTATATCCAACCATTTGATTTATAACAATATTAGTGGATGAGTATATCCTAAAAGGCGTCTGACACATTGGGTTAGGACAGGCTGTTCCAGTAATGAACAGTATAGTAATTCCTAACATGGTTATCATATCACTATCCGTGAATCTGACAGGTAGGGGAAATACATGAATCTTGTTTTTATTTGGCAGTCGGTTGTATTGATGATATCTGGCCTTCTTCTACTAAGGTTAGCTGGTCGAAAATCCATTGCGCATATGACGTTATCTCAAACGGTGGTAATCGTTTCGATGGGAACAATTATTGCGCACCCGATTGTTGGGTATAGCGTAGGTAAAGCAATCATCTCAGCTGGAGTGTTTGTTGTGTTGCTCGTTGTTTTAGAATACTTACAAGTTAAATGTAATGGTTTTGAGAAGTTTTTAACGGGGAAGTCAAAGATAGTTATCAATAATGGAATGGTGCAGATGGATACCTTAAGGAAACTACGTCTTACGGTGGACCAGTTAGAAATGCAGATGCGCAATCAAGGTCTTAATAATATTCATGATGTTAAAATAGGAACGATTGAACCGAATGGACATTTAGGATACGAGTTGAATGATGATGCCAAACCGCTTACAGTTGGACAATTTAAACAAATGATGGCCAGTTTTTCTCCTCAGAATCTCTCGGTTCCCGCTATAGAAAATGAAAAGAAAACACAGGATGATTCAAGTGTTTTTCAAGAAATAAAGAGACCACACAAATAAATATTTCCGTTCTTAAAGTGAATGAAAAGGTGGATGGAAGAAAAAAGCGAGTGACTTACTAACAACTGCTATGTGATTTCGATAGTCAATAATAAAAAAAGCTGATTGCTCTTGCAGTCAGCTTTTTCCCTATATTATCTAAAGAACACCTTATCAATATTATATTTTGCTTTAAGTTCATTGATAATGAAGGTTTCGTAGATTTCTCTTTCCGTCGGATCTTCCACATAGCAAATCTCAATTCTGGATACTTCGTTTCTATGCAGTTTGATCGGTGAAACGGAATCTTCGAAGTGCTTCTTGATTCTTTGGCGTAGCTTTCTAGCTTTCCCAACGAAAAGTAATTGTCCCTCGTTGTTAAAGAACGTGAAGATTCCACCTTTATCTCTTGGAATCAGGTGAAAGTCAATAAAACCGTAAATATCAGGAATGATTGGCTCGTCCCCTTCTACGATTTGTTTACGCTGTTTAATGGTTAGATCTGCTGTAGGGATTGTAATATTAATCATGAACAGTCACTTCCTCTATTTAATAAAGATAAATGGTATCATAAGTAAAGAAGAAAAGCTATTTGAGAAAAAAATCAATATCAAGTATGTTGTGGTAAGTTTATTTTGCTACAATAATGAACTAGAGCGTTGAAGGGAGATAATTATGACACAATATCCAGTGATTTATTATTATGAAGCAAGAGTGATGAAAGAAGATTATACAATTCATGTGGTTTTTCCGGATCTGAAAGCAACGGGATTATCGGCTTCTACAGCTGGAAATGATCTAGAGGATGCAAGAGAGGCAGCCCAGGATTTATTGGCCATTGCAATAGAAATGGCGGTAGATGAAGGAAAAACCTTGCCAGAAGCAACTCCAATTGAGAGAGTTGATATTGCACAATTTTACGTAGAAGAAGAAGTAGGAAAACCATTTCGGATAGAAGTAGAATATATTTCAGTATAAGGAAAAGCGGATGTTCTTAAAGGTGCGGGTTCTGCCCATTTGTTTAGGACAGCCGCTTTTCCTTATTCAATCATAGGTTTTCAATTTCTACTTTTGAGATTTCTTCAAATGTCGACACAAAATAATAGACGTCAGTCGTTTTTCGTTTTGTATCTACTAGGACTAGAAGTTGGACATAATGAAGATCGTCTTCAAGATCGTTAATACGAATATTTTTAACGAAAATATTATCCTCTTTAATTTTTTTCATGACGGTGGAGATATCATATTTGTTTGGAATCATCAATTTCAACATAATTTCCTTTTGCCGAAACTGTTTTGGTCCTATTAAGGAAACTAGCCAAGGGATAAGTTCGACACTAATGATTAATAAAATGACACCTGCAGTTGCTTCGATAAAGAAACCTGCTCCAACTGCTATCCCAATCCCTGCTGCCCCCCAAATAATTGCAGCGGTGGTTAACCCGGAAATACTATTATTATCGCGTCTGAGAATGACTCCTGCCCCGATAAAACCAATGCCTGAAACAATTTGTGCTGCAAGTCTAAGTGGATCCATCGTAATATTCACGTGATCGCTGCCTGTAAACGTATAAGCCGACTCAATCGAGACAACCGTAAGCAAGCAGCTGATAATGGAGATAACTAGGCTCGTCTTCAAGCCAACAGGCTTTCGTTTAATTTCCCGTTCTAAGCCGATTACTAAGCCCAGTAAAGCCGATACTCCGAGCTTTACTAAAATTTGTGCTTCTGAACTTAAGTTTAAAAACCAATCCATGGCCATATCATCACCATTCATATGAAATTTTCTGTTACTATGTATTTGGTGTGCTATACCCTATACAAGGTTTCTTAAACGTATAGGTCCTCTAATTGTTAAAAAAGTGTACAACCTAACAGTATTACTTTCTATTATAAGTCTGAAAAGAGGAATTACTATGCTTCAACCTAAAATAAACCCTTATTTTGTATTATTACTTGCAGTAACATCTATTTCATTATCAGCTATATTTGTCAAATTAGCCTCAGCACCATCAGGCGTTATTGCGTTTTATCGATTATTTTTCACGGTAGTAATCATGCTACCATTCTTTCTGACGAAATATCGTCACGAACTGAAACGTATAAATAAGAAAGACTGGCTACTTTCTAGTATCGCTGGAATATTTCTAGCGTTTCATTTTATCTTGTGGTTCGAATCGTTAAATTACACATCCGTAGCTAGTTCGACGGTTCTTGTAACACTTCAACCGCTATTTGCTTTCGTTGGCGCCTATTTCTTTTTTAAGGAACGGTTTTCAGTGCGAGCGATCTTAAGTAGTGTAATCGCAATTGGTGGAAGCCTTGTTATCAGCTGGGGAGATTTCAAGATTAGTGGAATGGCCTTGTTTGGTGATATGCTCGCACTTATAGCCTGTGCTTTAATAACGGCCTATTTATTAGTAGGCCAAACCGTAAGAAAAAGAATCACCTCTATTACATACACCTTTGTTGTATACGGTATAAGCATGGTTACTTTATTTATTTATGTACTAGCAAAGGGAGAACCACTCGGTCCATATCCGGCAACAGACTGGATTCTATTTATCCTATTAGCTATTTTTCCAAATCTACTAGGGCATTCTCTGCTAAATTGGTCACTAAAATGGCTCAGCACAACAACTATTTCAATGGCTATTTTATTAGAACCGGTTGGCGCAACTATTCTTGCTTACTTTATTTTTGATGAAACGGTTGTACTCACACAAATAATTGGCGGGGTTATCATCTTTGCAGGATTAATTTACTTTCTGAATGACAGTAAAAAAAACAAAGAGCGTTCCACTTAGAAAACGACAGTGTTTAAACGTCATCATCTTTTATGCGGGGTATTTAGTAAAGCTAACGTACTCCAACCTATTTATCTTCACGAGAAAAGCAGTGTAGTGTCACTGCTTTTTTTACTATTTGAAAACAAGGGCCATCCACGAAAAAATAAGAGTGAAGGTAGAGTTCGTAGTCGAAGTCTCTCTTTCAACTGTTCCATCTCAAACAAAAGGAATAATAAGTTATATGTGGAAACAAACGGATTATTCCGTCAGCACTAGGCTTATAAAAGAACAGATGAATCGAACTCGTAGTGAATTCTTTACTATTTATGAAGAAATGAATTGAAAATAAATAAGAGAGATGGTTAAATATAAAAAGTGATTAATAAGTGATGTAATCTTTTTTTAGAAAAAGATTAAAAAAGTATTGCAATCATGTTTTTACCGTGATATATTATTTCTTGTCGCTAAGCTAGTAACGAACGCCAACAACAGTTAATATGAAAAACTTTTCAAAATAATTGTTGACACGGTATACGAGCTTGTGATAACTTATAGAAGTCGCTTCCGAGAGGAACGACAAGCATTGCTCTTTGAAAACTGAACAAAACAAAGCGCCAACGTTTAAATTGAAGTGAGTACACACTATAAAAACAATGAGCAAGTCAAACACTTTTTGGAGAGTTTGATCCTGGCTCAGGACGAACGCTGGCGGCGTGCCTAATACATGCAAGTCGAGCGAATGATAGGGAGCTTGCTCCCTTGATTTAGCGGCGGACGGGTGAGTAACACGTGGGCAACCTACCTGTAAGACTGGGATAACTTCGGGAAACCGGAGCTAATACCGGATAATTTCTTTTCTCGCATGAGAAGAGATGGAAAGACGGTTTCGGCTGTCACTTATAGATGGGCCCGCGGCGCATTAGCTAGTTGGTGAGGTAATGGCTCACCAAGGCCACGATGCGTAGCCGACCTGAGAGGGTGATCGGCCACACTGGGACTGAGACACGGCCCAGACTCCTACGGGAGGCAGCAGTAGGGAATCTTCCGCAATGGACGAAAGTCTGACGGAGCAACGCCGCGTGAACGAAGAAGGCTTTCGGGTCGTAAAGTTCTGTTGTTAGGGAAGAACAAGTACCAGAGTAACTGCTGGTACCTTGACGGTACCTAACCAGAAAGCCACGGCTAACTACGTGCCAGCAGCCGCGGTAATACGTAGGTGGCAAGCGTTGTCCGGAATTATTGGGCGTAAAGCGCGCGCAGGTGGTTCCTTAAGTCTGATGTGAAAGCCCACGGCTCAACCGTGGAGGGTCATTGGAAACTGGGGAACTTGAGTGCAGAAGAGGAAAGTGGAATTCCAAGTGTAGCGGTGAAATGCGTAGAGATTTGGAGGAACACCAGTGGCGAAGGCGACTTTCTGGTCTGTAACTGACACTGAGGCGCGAAAGCGTGGGGAGCGAACAGGATTAGATACCCTGGTAGTCCACGCCGTAAACGATGAGTGCTAAGTGTTAGAGGGTTTCCGCCCTTTAGTGCTGCAGCTAACGCATTAAGCACTCCGCCTGGGGAGTACGGCCGCAAGGCTGAAACTCAAAGGAATTGACGGGGGCCCGCACAAGCGGTGGAGCATGTGGTTTAATTCGAAGCAACGCGAAGAACCTTACCAGGTCTTGACATCCTTTTGCCCTTCCTAGAGATAGGAACTTCCCTTCGGGGACAAAAGTGACAGGTGGTGCATGGTTGTCGTCAGCTCGTGTCGTGAGATGTTGGGTTAAGTCCCGCAACGAGCGCAACCCTTGATCTTAGTTGCCAGCATTCAGTTGGGCACTCTAAGGTGACTGCCGGTGACAAACCGGAGGAAGGTGGGGATGACGTCAAATCATCATGCCCCTTATGACCTGGGCTACACACGTGCTACAATGGATGGTACAAAGAGCTGCAAACCCGCGAGGGTAAGCGAATCTCATAAAGCCATTCTCAGTTCGGATTGTAGGCTGCAACTCGCCTACATGAAGCCGGAATCGCTAGTAATCGTGGATCAGCATGCCACGGTGAATACGTTCCCGGGCCTTGTACACACCGCCCGTCACACCACGAGAGTTTGTAACACCCGAAGTCGGTGAGGTAACCGCAAGGAGCCAGCCGCCTAAGGTGGGACAGATGATTGGGGTGAAGTCGTAACAAGGTAGCCGTATCGGAAGGTGCGGCTGGATCACCTCCTTTCTAAGGATGAAATGAAGTACTAGATACTTCAATAAATGGACGTTTCTGCCTTTGTTTAGTTTTGAGAGAATTATCTCTCTACACTTTGTTCCTTGAAAACTAGATAACGAATAACAAGACATCATTGAAATAGTAAGTTCTTTTTTTTATTAACTTCGGTTAAGTTAGAAAGGGCGCACGGTGGATGCCTTGGCACTAGGAGCCGATGAAGGACGGGACTAACACCGATATGCTTCGGGGAGCTGTAAGTAAGCTTTGATCCGGAGATTTCCGAATGGGGAAACCCACTGTTCGTAATGGAACAGTATCTTTACCTGAATACATAGGGTACTGAAGGCAGACCCGGGGAACTGAAACATCTAAGTACCCGGAGGAAGAGAAAGCAAACGCGATTTCCTGAGTAGCGGCGAGCGAAACGGAAGATAGCCCAAACCAAGAGGCTTGCCTCTTGGGGTTGTAGGACACTCAACATGGAGTTACAAAGGAACGGGGTAAGTGAAGTGATCTGGAAAGATCCGTCAAAGAAGGTAAAAACCCTGTAGCTGAAACTTCGTTCCCTCCTGAGTGGATCCTGAGTACGGCGGGACACGAGAAATCCCGTCGGAAGCAGGGAGGACCATCTCCCAAGGCTAAATACTACCTAGTGACCGATAGTGAACCAGTACCGTGAGGGAAAGGTGAAAAGCACCCCGGAAGGGGAGTGAAATAGATCCTGAAACCGTGTGCCTACAAGTAGTTAGAGCCCGTTAATGGGTGATAGCGTGCCTTTTGTAGAATGAACCGGCGAGTTACGATTTCATGCAAGGTTAAGTTGATAAGACGGAGCCGCAGCGAAAGCGAGTCTGAATAGGGCGCATGAGTATGAGGTCGTAGACCCGAAACCAGGTGATCTACCCATGTCCAGGGTGAAGTTCAGGTAACACTGAATGGAGGCCCGAACCCACGTACGTTGAAAAGTGCGGGGATGAGGTGTGGGTAGCGGAGAAATTCCAATCGAACCTGGAGATAGCTGGTTCTCTCCGAAATAGCTTTAGGGCTAGCCTCGAGATGAGAGTATTGGAGGTAGAGCACTGATTGGACTAGGGGCCCCCAACGGGTTACCGAATTCAGTCAAACTCCGAATGCCAAATACTTATTCTCGGGAGTCAGACTGCGAGTGATAAGATCCGTAGTCAAGAGGGAAACAGCCCAGACCACCAGCTAAGGTCCCCAAGTTTACGTTAAGTGGAAAAGGATGTGGAGTTGCTTAGACAACCAGGATGTTGGCTCAGAAGCAGCCATCATTTAAAGAGTGCGTAATAGCTCACTGGTCGAGTGACTCTGCGCCGAAAATGTACCGGGGCTAAACGTAACACCGAAGCTGTGGATGGATACCGTATGGTATCCGTGGTAGGAGAGCGTTCTAAGGGCGTTGAAGCTAGACCGGAAGGACTGGTGGAGCGCTTAGAAGTGAGAATGCCGGTATGAGTAGCGAAAGAAGGGTGAGAATCCCTTCCACCGAATGCCTAAGGTTTCCTGAGGAAGGCTCGTCCGCTCAGGGTTAGTCGGGACCTAAGCCGAGGCTGAAAAGCGTAGGCGATGGACAACAGGTTGATATTCCTGTACCACCTATACATCGTTTGAGCGATGGGGGGACGCAGAAGGATAGGGTAAGCGCGCTGTTGGATATGCGCGTCCAAGCAGTTAGGCCGGAAACGAGGAAAATCCCGTTTCCATTAAGGCGGAGCTGTGATGGCGAGGGAAATATAGTACCGAAGTTCCTGATTCCACGCTGCCAAGAAAAGCCTCTAGTGAGATGTAGGGTGCCCGTACCGCAAACCGACACAGGTAGGCGAGGAGAGAATCCTAAGGTGTGCGAGAGAACTCTCGTTAAGGAACTCGGCAAAATGACCCCGTAACTTCGGGAGAAGGGGTGCTTTTTAGGGTGAATAGCCCGGAAAAGCCGCAGTGAATAGGCCCAGGCGACTGTTTAGCAAAAACACAGGTCTCTGCGAAGCCGCAAGGCGAAGTATAGGGGCTGACGCCTGCCCGGTGCTGGAAGGTTAAGAGGAGAGGTTAGCCGCAAGGCGAAGCTTTGAATTGAAGCCCCAGTAAACGGCGGCCGTAACTATAACGGTCCTAAGGTAGCGAAATTCCTTGTCGGGTAAGTTCCGACCCGCACGAAAGGCGTAACGATCTGGGCACTGTCTCAACGAGAGACTCGGTGAAATTATAGTACCTGTGAAGATGCAGGTTACCCGCGACAGGACGGAAAGACCCCGTGGAGCTTTACTGCAGCCTGATATTGAATTTTGGTACAGCTTGTACAGGATAGGTAGGAGCCTGTGAAGCCGGAGCGCTAGCTTCGGTCGAGGCGTCGGTGGGATACTACCCTGGCTGTATTGAAATTCTAACCCGCGCCCCTTATCGGGGCGGGAGACAGTGTCAGGCGGGCAGTTTGACTGGGGCGGTCGCCTCCTAAAATGTAACGGAGGCGCCCAAAGGTTCCCTCAGAATGGTTGGAAATCATTCGTAGAGTGTAAAGGCACAAGGGAGCTTGACTGCGAGACCTACAAGTCGAGCAGGGACGAAAGTCGGGCTTAGTGATCCGGTGGTTCCGCATGGAAGGGCCATCGCTCAACGGATAAAAGCTACCCCGGGGATAACAGGCTTATCTCCCCCAAGAGTCCACATCGACGGGGAGGTTTGGCACCTCGATGTCGGCTCATCGCATCCTGGGGCTGTAGTCGGTCCCAAGGGTTGGGCTGTTCGCCCATTAAAGCGGTACGCGAGCTGGGTTCAGAACGTCGTGAGACAGTTCGGTCCCTATCCGTCGTGGGCGCAGGAAATTTGAGAGGAGCTGTCCTTAGTACGAGAGGACCGGGATGGACGCACCGCTGGTGTACCAGTTGTTCTGCCAAGAGCATCGCTGGGTAGCTACGTGCGGACGGGATAAATGCTGAAAGCATCTAAGCATGAAGCCCCCCTCAAGATGAGATTTCCCATAGCGTAAGCTAGTAAGATCCCTGAAAGATGATCAGGTTGATAGGTCAGAGGTGGAAGCGTGGCGACATGTGGAGCTGACTGATACTAATCGATCGAGGACTTAACCAATATATATTTTAATGATGATTCTAAAGTTTGTTATCTAGTTTTGAAGGAATAAACCTTCTAACTGAATTTAGTCTGGTAATGATGGCGAAGAGGTCACACCCGTTCCCATTCCGAACACGGAAGTTAAGCTCTTCAGCGCCGATGGTAGTTGGGGGTCTCCCCCTGTGAGAGTAGGACGTTGCCAGGCTAAGCCCCTAATTAAATTAGGGGCTATTATTCTTTCTATAACTATATGCGGCCCCTTGGTCAAGCGGTTAAGACACCGCCCTTTCACGGCGGTAACACGGGTTCGAATCCCGTAGGGGTCACCATATTGGAGGATTAGCTCAGCTGGGAGAGCATCTGCCTTACAAGCAGAGGGTCGGCGGTTCGATCCCGTCATCCTCCACCATTACCTATAGTGCCGGTGTAGCTCAACTGGTAGAGCAACTGACTTGTAATCAGTAGGTTGGGGGTTCAAGTCCTCTTGCCGGCACCAGGTTTTTTTTTGTTTTCGAGCCATTAGCTCAGTTGGTAGAGCATCTGACTTTTAATCAGAGGGTCGCAGGTTCGAATCCTGCATGGCTCACCATTTATCGCGGGTGTGGCGGAATTGGCAGACGCACCAGACTTAGGATCTGGCGCCGCGAGGCGTGGGGGTTCAAGTCCCTTCACCCGCATTAATTATTACGCGGAAGTAGTTCAGTGGTAGAATACAACCTTGCCAAGGTTGGGGTCGCGGGTTCGAATCCCGTCTTCCGCTCTACTTTTCGTAAGTGCCGGGGTGGCGGAACTGGCAGACGCACAGGACTTAAAATCCTGCGGTAGGTGACTACCGTACCGGTTCGATTCCGGTCCTCGGCACCATAATATTTATACGCGCCCGTAGCTCAATTGGATAGAGCATCTGACTACGAATCAGAAGGTTGTAGGTTCGACTCCCGCCGGGCGCATTGTTTCTATACGGGAAGTAGCTCAGCTTGGTAGAGCACTTGGTTTGGGACCAAGGGGTCGCAGGTTCGAATCCTGTCTTCCCGACCATTTCAATTTTAATTATGGGGCCTTAGCTCAGCTGGGAGAGCGCCTGCCTTGCACGCAGGAGGTCAGCGGTTCGATCCCGCTAGGCTCCACCATTATTATGATTATTGTATACGCTTATTTATTTGGCGGCGTAGCTCAGCTGGCTAGAGCGTACGGTTCATACCCGTGAGGTCGGGGGTTCGATCCCCTCTGCCGCTACCAAATCATGAAGGATCTTTAGCTCAGCTGGTTAGAGCAGACGGCTCATAACCGTCTGGTCGTAGGTTCGAGTCCTACAAGATCCACCACTATTTATTCGGAGGTATACCCAAGCCCGGCTGAAGGGATCGGTCTTGAAAACCGACAGGGGAGTCAAATCCCGCGGGGGTTCGAATCCCTCTACCTCCTCCATTTTTTAAAAAAAGATCACACAATTCATATCGTCGCGGGGTGGAGCAGTTCGGTAGCTCGTCGGGCTCATAACCCGAAGGTCGCAGGTTCAAATCCTGTCCCCGCAATCTGGTCCGGTAGTTCAGTTGGTTAGAATGCCTGCCTGTCACGCAGGAGGTCGCGGGTTCGAGTCCCGTCCGGACCGCCATTTTTATTCTAGTAGGGTCACCTACTGTTGATATACATTGTGTGGCTCAGTAGCTCAGTCGGTAGAGCAAAGGACTGAAAATCCTTGTGTCGGCGGTTCGATTCCGTCCTGAGCCATCATTAGCTTAATACGGAGGGGTAGCGAAGTGGCTAAACGCGGCGGACTGTAAATCCGCTCCTTCGGGTTCGGCAGTTCGAATCTGCCCCCCTCCACCATTGTGTAGTTTAAAGATAGAATAGAGGTCTTCGGAACTTCCGAAGAAGGTTGTGAACCCATTTATTTTATATTATTGGGCTATAGCCAAGCGGTAAGGCAACGGATTTTGATTCCGTCATGCGAAGGTTCGAACCCTTCTAGCCCAGTCATGGCAGCATAGCCAAGTGGTAAGGCAGAGGTCTGCAAAACCTTCACCCCCGGTTCAAATCCGGGTGCTGCCTTAATCATGCCGGTGTGGCGGAATTGGCAGACGCGCACGACTCAAAATCGTGTTCCGTAAGGAGTGCCGGTTCGACCCCGGCCACCGGTATCGAAGCGAGACATATTTTGCGGGTGTAGTTTAGTGGTAAAACCTCAGCCTTCCAAGCTGATGATGAGAGTTCGATTCTCTTCACCCGCTCCAAAGAATGGGCCTATAGCTCAGCTGGTTAGAGCGCACGCCTGATAAGCGTGAGGTCGATGGTTCGAGTCCATTTAGGCCCACCATAATCCTATATTTTTTGTTCCGCAGTAGCTCAGTGGTAGAGCATTCGGCTGTTAACCGAACGGTCGTAGGTTCGAGTCCTACCTGCGGAGCCATTTTTTTTATATGGGGAAGTACTCAAGAGGCTGAAGAGGCGCCCCTGCTAAGGGTGTAGGTCGGGTAACCGGCGCGAGGGTTCAAATCCCTCCTTTAGAAAAGGTGCATACATCTACGTATGCATCTTTTTTATTTGACTTTTTTAGAATGGTCTACTACCTCATTACTCATTTACATAATAAATGGGGAGTCCTTTATCCATCTAGCGTTTATTGCTTTTTATTAGGATAAACATTTCTATTCTTTCCTTGTACATCATTTCCGATATATGCTTCATATTCTTCTGTAAAGCCTTCTGTTTCGTCTTCATTATTATAAAGAGTATCATAACTCTCATGGTCGCCACTGTAGTCGGAAGGTGTCTCCGAAGTTCCAAAACGAGCAACCTCAGCAAAGCTATCTTCTTTGTCAGTAATTTCACTTCCAAGGCGTCGATTTTCGAAATGGTTTCCTAAAGATGGGATAAGTACATCTTCTTCTACAGGTCGTGCTGGAATAGTGTTTTGTGTTTGAGCGTGTTCAAAACAATGTAGTGTGGCTGGAACTGCTTCGAGTCGCTCCATAGAAATGGTATTACCACAAACTTTACAATGACCATATTTACCTTCATTTATAGCTTCAAGGGCTGCGTTAATTTTCTCAATTTCGGATTTAGCGTGATCATTCAACGCCATAATTCTCTCTTTATCAAAAAGCTCAGTACCCATATCGGCTGGGTGGTTATCATAAGAAGATAATTCATCTACGGATTCTTTTTGACTCACTTTCACTAAGGTTTCTTCATCACTTTGAATTTGTTCTTGGAGTTGTTCTTTTTCTAAAAGTAATTTTTCTTTTAAAATTTGAATTTGTTTAGTAGTAGCCATTTTATTTCACTCCTTAGGAGATTTTTTTATCGTATATGTACATTACCCGAATAGGTGTTGGTAGAAACGTTGAGGGAGTATGAAAAAAGAGGAGGTTGATAAAGACTTCTTTAACCTTTTGATAGTAACAACGAAAAAAAGGATGTCCCAAAAGCAAAGGGTCAGACCCCGCAAAAACTAAATGCAGTATAGAATAAGTGTAAGAAACACTACATACTGATTTAGAGTGCGAGGTCAGACCCTTTTGTGACATCCACTTTTTCATTAAACAAAATAACTAATCAATAATCCTATAGATAGAAGTAATCCGAAAATGGTGTTTGTTTGGGCAGTTGCTTTCATGGCGGGCATCATTTCAATCGGAATGGTTTTGCCAACAAAGCCTTTTGTTGCTTTTGCAGCCTTAGGGATGCTTAATAGAGTTAGCAGAATCCATGGTGTTACAACTCCTAATGCAACAATTACAATAATCCATAGGTAGGCAATAGCAAACATGGCAACCATGAAGCGTATTCCTTTTTCACGTCCTAGTAAAATTGGCAGCGTGCGTCGACCGTTTGCTTTGTCACCATCATGGTCACGTAGGTTATTAGACATATTAATTAAGCCGACTAGAATAAGGCTAGGTACTGATACGATTGCAACTGTGCTTGAAACATGACCAGTTTGGATGAAATAAGCAATGAGTATAATGACGTAGCCCATGAAAAATCCTGAAAAAAGTTCACCAAATGGTGTAGATGAAATAGGAATGGGCCCGCCTGTATACAAGTAACCGATAAGCATGCAGATTAAACCAACTGCAGCAAGCCACCATGAGGACACAGCACAGATATACACGCCAAGTAAAAGAGCGATTGCATAAAAGCTGAGTGCCAAATTCATGATCAACTTCGGCGTCATTCCATGGCGAACGATTCCACCACCAATGCCAACTGATTCAGCGGTATCTAGACCGCGTTTAAAGTCATAGTATTCATTAAATAAATTAGTAGCTGCTTGAATTAATAGGCTGGCAATTAGCATTGCTGCAAAGAGGATCCAGTTTACTTCCTCTGCTATTAAAGCGAGCAAGGTACCAATGAGTACAGGGACAAACGCCGCTGTCAACGTATGTGGGCGAATCAGTTCCCACCAAATCTTCCAGCTGCGTTTTTCTTGTTGGGGTGAAACGGAATTAGATTGTATAGACATTTCTCTTCTCCTCTTAAGTTAGCTTGCATTTGTAATTACGAATCAAATATTGGTACAGAATAAGTGTAGGAAAACAAATTAAGTGTGTCAATGTCTATTTGTGATTTTCTTAACAATAACGTTTGTTTGTTTTTAAAAGAGAATATATTAATAGGAAAAAAGTTGTCATAAAACGATGAATAAAGACCGCAATAATTGACATTGAGCCGAAATGAGGTGTATCTTTAAATAGGTTTGTATGCTTTTAAAATGTTGACATTAAGGGGGATTTTTTTTGGCTATCTCACATGAAACTGAATGGTTTTATGGACTTGGGCAAGCTGTGCAAAAAGCGAAACAGCAAAAGCAAAAAGTCTTGTTCAGTGTAGTAAGGAAAATCGATGATTTAGACCCCCTTTCATTTTATCAAGCTGGAAGAGAACGGTATGCAGGAGAACGCTTTTACTGGCAGGATCCTGAAAAAGAACTGACCATTGCTGGTTTAGGTATAGTGGAAAAAATCCAAGTGAAGGCGGATGCTTTAAGAGTGAGAAGGATTGAAGCGAACTGGACTGATCTTCAGAAAAATGCCGTTAAAGCAGGTGTTACTGGAGTAGTGGGTACAGGTCCGTTAGTGTTTGGTGGATATTCTTTTGATTATAATAAAACGGATTCCCTGCTTTGGGATCAATTTGGTGATAGTTTGTTTTATATTCCTGCCTTCATGCTATCCATTGTGAAGGGACAAGCATATTTAACGACCAATATTGTTTGCACATCGGAAGATCAAGCAAATCTCTTCATAGATCTGATAAATGAACGGGAAAATGAGATTAGAAATCGTTTGACGAATGTGGCTGTAGGCGTAAATGAGTATTTGGAACAAATCGAGGATAATCCTGAGGGTTGGAAGAGAATTGTTGCAAAAGCCGTTTCACATATGAAGCATTCGGAATTGGACAAAGTTGTTCTAGCAAGAGAATTACGGATTGTGTTTAAGAAACGAATTGAAACAGTTGCTGTTCTTCGGCGGCTTCAAAAGGAACAAGCAGGAAGCTTTATTTTTTGTTTAGAATCGGCAGGGGATTGTTTTATTGGTGCAACCCCTGAGCGTCTCGTAAAAAAACACGGAAATGAATTATTCTCTGCCTGTCTTGCTGGCTCAATTGCTCGTGGGAAAGATGCAAAAAAGGATAGGAAGTTGGAACATGAGCTACTACATGATCAAAAAAACCTCCTTGAACATCAATATGTCGTTTCCATGATTAAGGATGCACTAAGTTTGGTTTGTAAAAAGCTTGAAGTACCTAAAGATCCGACAGTTATGAAAAATAGGCATATTCAGCATTTGTATACACCAGTTAGCGGAGAATGCGATGCGGATGTGTCTATTTTCGACGTAATAAGCAAGCTTCACCCAACACCTGCAATGGGGGGACTTCCGACAGAACAGGCCGTTGCATGGATCCGTGAGAACGAAGAACTGGAGCGTGGCTTTTATGCATCGCCAATTGGCTGGTCTGATTCTTATGGAAATGGCGAGTTTGCGGTGGGCATACGTTCAGCGCTCATTCAAGGTAATGAAGCCTCCTTGTTTGCTGGTTGTGGAGTACTGGAAGACTCTACGCCTGAAGGTGAATACGAAGAAACAGGAATAAAATTTAATCCGATGTTAAGTGCTTTAGGAGGGAACCTTCATGAATAATCGTGATGCGTTAACTGCGTATGCGACGGCTTTTGTCGATGAATTAGCTCAAAATCAAATAAAGGACGTAGTAATTAGTCCAGGTTCACGTTCCACGCCATTGGCCTTACTTTTGGCGGAGCATCCAGAGATAAAGATTCATATTAATGTGGATGAGCGCTCTGCTGCCTTTTTTGCGTTAGGGCTTGCAAAAGCAATGAAAAAGCCGATAGCGATGCTTTGTACATCAGGAACGGCAACCGCTAATTATTATCCTGCGATAGTAGAAGCGTTCTACTCTCGGATTCCACTGATTGTCTTAACGGCTGATAGACCGCATGAACTGAGGGATGTCGGTGCACCGCAGACAATCGATCAGATCGGAATGTATGGTAATCACGTGAAGTGGTTTGTCGAGATGGCACTTCCAGAAAGCAGTATGAGCATGGTGCGTTATGCGCGAACGGTTTGTGCAAGAGCTGTAGCGACTGCTACTAATGAGCCAGCTGGTCCGGTTCATTTGAATTTCCCTCTGCGAGAACCGCTTATTCCGAATTTGGCAGAAGCGAGAAATTATCGTCAGGAGAAACAAGCTGCTGTAGCGATTGAACCTGGTACCCTGACATTATCAATGAACCAATTGGATGCGATAGCACAAGAAATTGGGCAAGCTAAACGAGGGCTGATTATATGTGGAGAGATGAAGAATGATGGCATAAAAGAGGCCGTGACAAAGCTTGGGGGAAGACTAGGATTTCCCATTCTTGCCGATCCACTTTCACAGTTGCGAAGCGGTCAACATTCGTTTTCAAATGTGATAGACTGTTATGATACCTTTTTGCGTGATGAGCATGTGATGGATGCTTTTCATCCAGATGTCATCCTCCGATTTGGAGCAATGCCTGTGTCGAAGCCTTTGCTGTTATGGTTAAAAAAACAGAAAGCCGAGTCCTTTGTCATTGATGGTGGAGCAGGCTATCGGGACCCAAGCGGTCTTGCAACGCGTATGGTGTACAGTGAAGAAGAACGCTTTTGCCGAGATATTGTCGAACGGCTGCCTGAAGACGGTGACCAAGACTGGTTGCAACGCTGGGTGAAGGTTAATGAAGCGACAAAACATGCGCTCCGAAGCATCGCTAATGAAGAAGAGTTGGATGAAGGGAAGCTATTTTACCAATTGAATGAGCTTATGCCGGAGCACTCTCATTTATTTGTCGGAAACAGTATGCCTATTCGAGATATAGATACGTTTTTCTTTGCAAATAAGAAAAACGTAGAAATCTATGCAAACCGGGGTGCAAATGGAATTGATGGAATTGTTTCGACCGCTCTTGGTGTGAGTACGGTTAAGGAAAAGACCGTACTTGCGATCGGTGATTTAAGCTTTTTCCACGATATGAATGGTTTGCTTGCCGGAAAGCTTCAAGGCCAAAATTTGACCATTTTAGTGATTAACAATGATGGGGGCGGGATTTTCTCTTTCTTGTCGCAAGCTTCGGAAAAAGAATATTTCGAAGTATTATTCGGTACTCCACATGGTCTGGATTTTTCACACACGGCTCATCTTTATAACGCAACATATCGAAAGATAAAGGATTGGGATGAATTTAACGAGGTCTTTTCTGCATCATTTTCAATACCTGGATTAAAGATTATCGAGATTCCGACAAATCGTGATACGAATGTTTTAAACCATCGTAATTTGTGGAGTTTTGTTTCCCGGGAAATAGCAGCTGCTTTAAACGGAGAAATACAGTGAAACTTGTCTGTCGAAGTGTCGAGTATCATATAGACATCATAGGACAGGGTGAACCTCTTCTCCTTTTACATGGGTTTACAGGTAGCCTTGAAACATGGAAATTTCTTTGGCCGATGCAAAAGAAGTATCAGCTGATTATGGTGGATATCATTGGTCATGGTTCTACAGAATCTCCTCATAATGCCGAGCGATATACTATGCTGGAAGCAGCGAAGGATATTCGAGAAATCTTAGATAGACTATCGATTCAAAAAACTCATGTGCTTGGGTATTCAATGGGTGGAAGGCTGGCGCTAAGTTTTGCTTGCTTCTTTCCTGAATTTGTACAGTCACTGATACTTGAAAGTGCTTCTCCGGGACTGAAGACAGAGACTGCACGACAAGAGCGTAGAATCCAAGATGCAAAGCTCGCTGATAAAATTGTCAAAAAGGGCATTTCGTCTTTTGTCGATGACTGGGAGAATATCCCCCTTTTCGATTCACAGAAGAAAATGCCTCAGGAGAAGCAAGAGGCTGTGAGAAAAGAGCGGCTTGCGAATACGGGACTGGGTCTTTGTAACAGTTTACTTGGAATGGGGACAGGGGCTCAGCCTTCCTGGTGGAATCAGCTTGAAAACTTATCTATGCCGATTCTTCTTCTCACAGGTGAGTTGGATAATAAATTTTGTGACATAGCGAGATCGATGCAATCACTCATGAAAGAGTGTGAATGGCAGATAATAAATGATGCTGGTCATGCAATTCATGTGGAAGATGAAGAGAAGTTTGGTAAGATAGTAAGTGAGTTTTTAGCAAAATAATAAAGGAGGATATAACATGACAATTCAATGGGAAACAATTCGTGAATATCAAGAAATTTTATTCCAAAAATATAATGGGATTGCTAAAGTATCGATTAACCGACCACATGTACATAACGCTTTTACACCGAGAACAGTGTCTGAAATGATCGATGCATTTGCAAGAGCGCGTGATGACTCTAGCATTGGCGTTATTATATTAACAGGTGAAGGCGGCAAAGCTTTCTGTTCAGGCGGTGACCAAAAAGTACGTGGACATGGTGGGTATGTTGGTGACGATGATATTCCACGTTTAAATGTATTAGATCTACAACGCTTAATTCGTACGATTCCTAAACCAGTTGTTGCTATGGTGGCAGGTTACGCAATTGGTGGAGGACATGTGCTACACATCGTCTGTGACTTAACGATTGCTGCTGACAATGCGGTATTCGGACAAACAGGACCAACGGTAGGAAGCTTTGACGCGGGTTATGGGTCTGGCTACTTAGCACGGATTGTAGGACATAAGAAAGCGCGTGAAATCTGGTACCTATGCCGTCAATATGGTGCACAGGAAGCATTGGACATGGGCTTAGTCAATACAGTTGTACCATTAGAGCAATTGGAAGCTGAAACGGTACAATGGTGTGAGGAAATGCTTGAAAAGAGTCCGACTGCTCTTCGTTTCTTAAAAGCTGCATTTAACGCGGACACAGATGGTCTTGCAGGCCTTCAGCAATTTGCTGGCGACGCTACACTTCTGTATTATACAACAGACGAAGCAAAAGAAGGCCGCGATGCTTTCAAAGAAAAACGTAAACCTGACTTCGGTCAATTCCCACGTTTTCCTTAATACAAATGGACATGGCAGCTTGGCGGATTTTCTCGTCGAGCTGTTTTTGTATACAAAACCTAAATGATGTTAAAATGCAACCAGTTACTTTTGAAGGATCTATCATTAAGAACGAACGCTACACTCGCCTACTCACAATGGTAGCGGTGTGGAGCCGGAATTTTTGATGCTTTCTCGATAAGATGAGTATCCTGCTAAGTAGATTGGTTATAGTAGTAAGTCGCGAAGCCTAAGTCTCCATGTCCTTTATACAAACAAGGGGGGCTAAATTTTGATTACAGAAGGAAGAGATCACCATGAATACAACGGAAAGACTACCCAATTGGCTGAAGAAACGAGCTATGCTGTCGCCACATCGACCAGCTGTTGAATTTGAAGGAAAGGTTCTTACTTTTCGCGAGCTTGATTTGCAAGCGGAAGAGATGGCGGCAAAGCTTACTACGCAAAATCTAAAACGGGGAGATTCTTGTGCTGTATTAATCCGGAATCACAAGGATAGTGTCGTAATCATTCATGCTCTTTTTTATCTTGGTGTGAAGATTGTTATGCTCAATACCCGTTTAACTACGGCTGAACTCATTTGGCAGCTTCGTGATAGTGAAGCAAAACTGCTTGTCTCTGAACAAACTTTTTTTGAAAAACTAAATGTGATTCAATCTTCCATGCAGGAGTTGCCCATTATTGAAAAAGAGGCGTTAGCTTCGATTAGTGGAGTAGAAGGCGTACCTATTTTAGAAGAATTTGATTTGAGTGATATTGCGACCATTATGTATACATCGGGGACGACTGGGAATCCGAAGGGTGTCATTCAAACCTTTGGAAACCATTGGTGGAGTGCAATAGGCTCTGTTTTGAACCTTGGATTGACAGAACGAGATAGCTGGTATTGCGCGGTCCCCATTTTTCACATTAGCGGGCTTTCCATCTTCATGCGAAACGTCATTTATGGCATGAAGGTTGTGCTCGTTGAGAAATTTAATGAAGTAGAGGCCAATCAAATGATCATCGGAAATGGTGTGACGATTATTTCGGTTGTAACGGCTATGTTAAACAGGATGCTTACTGACCTTGGAGGAGATAAGTATCCAGCTACTTTCCGCTGTATGTTGCTTGGCGGTGGTCCGGCACCTCGATACATGCTTGAAGAATGTAAGGATAAAGGGATCCCTGTCTATCAGACATATGGCATGACGGAAACGAGTTCGCAAATTGTCACTCTTTCACCTGAGGATAGTCTACAGAAAATTGGTTCAGCTGGGAAAACATTGTTTCCATCGCAATTGCGGATTGAAAAGGATGGACTTGAAGCAGAGCCGAATCAACCTGGTGAAATTGTTGTAAAAGGACCGAATGTAACTAATGGTTATTTGAACCGAAAAGAAGCGACAGACGAAGCCATTAAGAATGGCTGGCTGTATACAGGTGATATCGGTTATGTGGATGAAGAGGGCTTTCTGTTTGTCATGGATCGTCGGTCAGATTTAATCATTTCCGGCGGTGAAAATGTGTATCCTGCTGAAATTGAAGCAGTAGTAGGCAGTCATCCAGACGTGTTTGAAGCAGGTGTCACGGGAGTTTCTGATGAAGCATGGGGTCAAATTGCTGTTGCCTTTGTTGTTAGTAAACCGGGTAGTGAGCTGACTGAGCAGAAGATTATTGAATATTGTTTAACACGCTTAGCATCCTATAAGGTACCAAAACGAATCATTTTTTGCGAAGGACTGCCGCGGAACGCTTCGAATAAATTGTTGAGAAGAGAATTAAGAAAGCGATTGGAGGACTAGTTTATGAAAATCTCCTCGATTTCTATCTCTCTTATTTCTGCTCCTTTAAAGCGACCATTCATGACTCATTTAGAGACGGTGACAAACCGGGAAGCAATCGTGATTGAAGTCCAAGATAGCGATGGCAGAATTGGCTATGGTGAAGCCGTTCCGTTTTCAAGCCCGTGGTATACAGAAGAAACGATTAAGACATGTTTGCATATATTAGAGGATTTTTTAATTCCACTTGTGCTGCGCAACCCAATGAATCACCCTAAAGAACTTGAAACATTATGGGCTGGTATTCGAAGAAATTCAATGGCGAAATCCGGTCTTGGACAAGCCATTTGGGACTTATATGCAAAGCAACAGGAAATGTACCTTGGCCAATTATTTGGCGGGATGAGGAAAACGATTGCGGCAGGAGTTGTCATTGCAGCCGATGATGTGAAGAAGGCTCTTGGGCAGATTGAAGAATTTGCTGCAATCGGTTATCAACGCTATAAAATAAAGATTCAACGATCTACGGATGTTGAAGTTTTATCGGAAATTCGGCGTCATTATCCAGATATCCCGCTTATGGCAGATGCGAATTCTTCGTATACCCTCAGGGATATTGAGCATTTAAAAAAGCTAGATGAATTCAATTTGCAAATGATCGAACAACCACTCGGACATGATGATTTAATAGAACATGCAATTTTACAAAAAGAAATCCAAACGTCAATTTGCCTTGATGAAAGCATCTGCTCGTTTCATGACGCTAAACAAGCCTTAGTGCTTGGGAGCGGTAAAGTGATTAGTATTAAGATGTCGCGCGTTGGTGGATGGGTTGCGGCTGTCAACATTCATAATCTGTGTGTAGAAAAAGACATTCCGGTTTGGTGCGGTGGAATGATTGAATTTGGCATTTCGAAAGCTCATAATATTGCGCTTGCCTCGCTTAACGGATTTACAATTCCAGGTGATGTATCGTCTTCTACACGTTACTGGGAGCATGATATTGTTGATCCAGAAATCGTTGTGGAGAATGGATTTATAACGGTCCCAGATGGTGTGGGAATTGGTTTTGAAGTGAATGAACAGAACTTGAGAGCCATGACGGTTCATCAGCAATTATTTAAATCGCAATAGAAATGTTGGGCAAGAAGTGAGATATATGTTCACTTCTTGTATTCCTTTTTGAAGGTTCCATAAAATAGGCGGCTGACTGTTTTTTTCATAGAATTTCTCAGTTATAATGGAGGTAATAAGCATCCAGAATCTGTATGGGAGATGATCTGATGACAAAGCCTTATCTAATTGCGGAAATTCTACTAAGACGCGGCCTGCCAGAGAATGTTGTTAAAGAGATCACAAGACTTGCGGAAAATGAAATTGTTTGGTTAAAGCAAAAATGCAGTTTGGATGAAGTGGAACGCTAACTGGTGCTAACAACCATACAAAACTAATCTAACGTTAAAACGCCACCGATACTATGAAGGATAGATCATGAAGCACGCTATACTCACCTCATCACAATGATGGCGGTGCGGAGCCTAAATTTCAGATTCATTCTCGATAAAATAAGTATACCTGTTAAGTAGATTGACTATATGAGTAAGTCGCGAAGACCCGTTCCCATGACCTTCAGACAAAACAAAGGCAAGCTCTGCATATGGGGTTGCCTTTTTAACATTGGTTCAAAGGGAGGAATCAAGGTAAGGGTTTATAAAAATAAAAAGGATGCCCCAATGATCTAACCTCGCACTCATCATACAGTGTATCTTGTCACTTACACTTCTAGTAGTTTTGAGGAAAGAACGGACATCCTTTTTCCATTTAGTTTAAAGCCTTTTTTAACGTTTCAAGGTTTTTATCCATTATGCTGAAATAATCTTCCTTGTTGCTGATATCATTGTCAGTGAGTACAGATAAATTATGGAGCTGCAATGATTTTGCTCCAAGTTCATCTTGGATAATTTTTGTTAGCTTGGATGAGATGTTTTGTTCATAAATGATGTATTGAATTCCATTGTCCTTTGCAGTTTTCACGATGTTTTCCAGTTGTTTTTGTGAAGGTTCACTTGCTGAAATGCCAGATACGCTGATTTGTTCAAGACCGTAACGTTTTTCCCAATAGCTGTAGGCTGCATGTGATACGATCAGTTTCTTTGTTTTTGCTGTAGAGATCGTTTCAGAAAATTGACTATCTAAATTTGTTAGTTTTGCTGATAATGCCTCATATTGTTTTTGAAAGTAATCTGCTTCGGCAGGCATTTTTTCAGAAAGCTCATCTTTAATAATTTCAGCCATTTGTGCAGCATAGACAGGATCAATCCAAAGATGTGGATCTACGCCACCATGATCATGCTCATGTTCCTCATTAGCAGCTTCACCGTCATGTTCATGACTATGTTCTTCAGTAGTAGCTTCATCATCATGGGCTATTTCGACTTTTTCACCTACTGCGACAACCTTTGTGCCTTCATCTTCAAGAATCGATTTCGACTTATTGACAAAGCCTTCTAAGTTATGTCCAATGTAGAAAAAGAGATCAGATTGTGCCATTCCAATGATATCCTTTTGAGATGGTTCAAAGCTATGTTCGTCTGTTCCTGGTGGATAGACCGTTTTTACGTCTACAAAATCGCCACCAATTTTTTTAGTGAAATCCTCTAGGGCATAGACAGTTGTGTAAACCATTAACTTTTCTTTGCCATCCTCTGTTTGCGCCTCTTGCTTAGTAGTCGCTGAACTACAGCCAGCCAAAAAGGTGGCAAATATAAATAAGATTGCGATACCTAGCTTTTTGTTCATTTTTTTCTCCCCACTATCAATTTTTGTGTATTAAACGAAACCATTACGGTTTAATAAAAATGGATATAAACGAAATCATTACGATTTGACTTATGTATCGTACCTTAATTAAGCTAAAAGTGCAAGAAAAAAATTTTAAGGTCGATGTTTGCAAGGTTTATCAGGAACTGGGTCAATGCCGCCTGGGTGAAATGGATGGCATTTAGAGATTCTTCTTATGGTAAGCCAGCTACCTTTAATGGGGCCGAACCGTTTAATTGCTTCTAATCCGTAATGTGAGCATGTGGGATAGAAGCGGCAGGTAGGTGGTTTTAAAGGAGAAATAATCTTTTGGTAAAATTGGATTCCGAAAATTAATATTTTTTTTAACATAAGAATCAGCCTTCATTCTATAGAATATATATTGGTATCAATATATCATATTTTTATTCAAAAAGATGCTGGAAATCATTTTCCGAATAATTCGGTATAAATGGATGAAATAAATCGGAATTAGATGTAGTATATACATATAAATGGGAAGAGGAGTGATACAATGCCTTCAGTAGAGAGCTTTGAATTAGATCATAATGCAGTGAGAGCACCTTATGTACGTCACTGTGGGGTACATAAAGTAGGGACCGATGGAGTGGTCAATAAATTTGACATTCGTTTTTGCCAGCCTAATAAACAGGCAATGAAGCCGGATGTAATTCATACGTTAGAGCATTTGCTTGCCTTTAATCTTCGTGAGCATTCAGAGAAATATGATCACTTCGATATTATCGATATTTCGCCAATGGGTTGCCAGACTGGGTACTACCTAGTCGTAAGCGGAGACCCGACTGTTTCTGAGGTCATTGATGTACTTGAAGACACAATGAAGGATGCTGTACAAATTACAGAAATTCCTGCTGCAAATGAAAAACAATGCGGTCAAGCGAAACTTCATGACCTAGAAGGCGCGAAGAAATTAATGAATTTCTGGTTATCACAAAGTAAAGAGGATCTTCATAAAGTTTTCGGTTAAAAGACATCCATGAGCATCTGATCTAAAACTAAAACGATGAAAAAGGTTCAGGTTCTAAAAATTGCATCATATGAAGGGGGCGGTGCGAAGCTGATTATACGAATCACCGTCCATATTCCACTGAAAAAGAAGAAAAGGGTATCTCATAAGGGTCAGATCTCGCACTATACAGTATGTGTTTACACTGCATTTAGTTGTTGCGGGTTCTGACCCTGTGCTTTTGAGACACTCTTTTCTTATTGCTTGTCATCTGAAGTTTTGTTTGCTTTATTCTCATCGGGGTCTGGTGATGGATCAATTGTATGTTTATAATCGTATCCTTTATTAATGGTAAAAACAGATAGCGCTAAGATTACAAGGACAATAATAATGCTAATAATTATAATCGTTTTCACCTGTATACTCCTTTACAAGTATTTTACTTTTATTATACAGGAAAATACTACATTAAACCTTGGCTCATTAGGAAAAAATACATGTTTTAACTTAAGTAGAAAGGGAATTATAGTTAATAGGAGGGTGATAACGATGGCAAAAAATAATATTGTTGAATATAAACAAGGTGAAAACCGTAAAGTGGATCAATTGGTTGAACTGGTGAATCAAGAAATCGCAAACTTAAGTGTGTTATATACAAAATTGCATAATTATCACTGGTATGTAGACGGTCCACATTTCTTTTCTTTGCATGTAAAATTGGAAGAACTATATAACGAAGTTACAGCTCATATGGATGAGCTTGCGGAAAGATTGCTAGCACTAGGTGCAAAGCCTGTAGCGACGCTTAAGGAACAACTTGATCTAGCAACAATTAAAGAAGCGACTGGAAAAGAAAAAACAGAAGCGATGATACAAACAATTATTAATGATTTTGAGCAATTGTCACAAGAATATTCAAAAGCCATTAAATTGGCAGAAGAAAACGCGGACCAAGTGACAGGCGATATGTTTGTAGGGATTCAAAAAAGCTTCGATAAACATACATGGATGCTTCGTGCTTATTTGAAGAAATAATATAGTTCTTTGAAGTCTCGCCTAAAGAAGATGTCTCAGGAAGGGTCGGACCTTGTACTCTATACACAGTATATAGTAGTAAAATACTACCTATAATCTGTATATAGTCGTTGCGGGGTCTGACCCTTTCGTTATGGGGCAATCTTTTTTTAGAGGAGGGCACACGAAAAAGCCCTCACAATCGAATGAAGGCTGTATTCTATGTATAAAATGCTTTCAATGAATATTACGAGGGTGATAATGGGTAACTTTTGTATTATTCATGCTATCATGTGCAAATTTGCCTTTAAGTGATTCAATAATGTAAATACCAAGGAGGTTATTAATTTCCTGATCGTCCATTTCTTCAAGTAAGTTGAATATCTCCTTCCGATCAAGCTGTTCAAGGACGGCAAAGGTTAGCATATCGATATCTTCTTCATCCCCAGACAATTTATCACGGTATAGGTTGTACAAATCCTCAATGAGTTTCATTTTTTCACCTCTTTTTCAAGTTTTAAATCATGTTTAGTATATGACTTTCCTAATTAAAGATACTTAATCAATTATTTTACACGTTAATTGTATTTAATGGAAGAATAAGTGATGTATGAAGCAGAGTGATGAAAGGGAAAATAATACTATTATAGGGGGGATTACAGTGGGTGAGGATCGAAAGACGTATTATATTTGGCTGCCGAATGGACAAATCCTTCAGGATAGTGAAAGTTCGCCTTGGAATTATAAAATTGAAGCAACTGATGATGAAATCAAGCAGCTTCGTGAATATTTTGATCAAAATTATTCTACAGAAATCGGGAACTTTTACCGTGCGCACATCCCGTTTTTAGAGTATCATCATGATCCAGGAAATGATGCTTATGATAAGACGCTTCATGAAGTGTACGAGTTGATTTATAAGCTTGGAGATACGAATGCGAGAAATCATATTGCGAGTATGGAGATATTATCCTCTTTTCCTAGAGAGACAGGGGAGGATCTGTAATGGATATTTTATTGGAAAATTCGAGTCAAGGAAATAAGAAAAGTTGCATCCGAGGCACGTTAAGAGATCGATAGCTAAAATGTAGCCTTCATCATCCAAGAGTAAAAATTGAAAACAATAATCCATTCAATTGAAAAAGAACGCGTATCATATTAGAAAAGGGTCAGTCCTCACACTCGTCATACAGTTAAATGAAACTGTATGACGGGTGCGAGGTTAGACCCTTTTTTCTTTTATCAACTTATTGTGGAAGGTCAATTTCTTGTGCGGATTTAAGCACTTCTTCAGGGATCGTAATATCCTTCACGCCGTTATAATTACTAAAGGTTGCGTTTGTTTTTTGTTCGAGTGTTACTTCTTCACTGCGTTCAGTAGTCTTGAATGTCATATCCATACTCATTGTTGTAGGATTGAAGGTTTTTTTGTCAATCGTATAGGAATACTTTAATCCAGTAACATTTACATTTTGTAAATCAAGTCCTAATTCTTGACCAAAGCTTTGTGAAAGTTGTTCTTGCATGAACGCATTGAATTTTTCAGCTGAAGCATTTAGTGATAAAATATAAGAAGAATCGTCTTGTTCAAATGTGAAGTCTTCAATATATTCTTGCATTTTCTTCAGTTCGGCAGCAGGATCGCCTTGCTGTTCCGATGCTTTAAGAAGTTCTGTTGACATTTCGTCAGGTAGCTTCATCCATATTCCTTGTGTTGGTTCATACGTAAAGAAACCTTCTTTAGTGAAATAACTTTCTGTTTTCACTGGTTCTTCACCTGGCATATTGATGGACATGACTTGATAGAGGGAGATTGGGTTTTGAATGACATCCATGTCAATGGTTGAAGTAATATCCATTGGTTCTGAATCACTACTTGAAGTAATGGTTTGGTCATTTTCCATTTTCACAGTTAAACTCTTCAACTCTTTACTTGCTGCAATGGTTTTTTCAAATACTTCCTCAAGAGTAAGGGATTCTTCTTTTGGTGCAGGTTGTTCAGTGTTTGGTTTGGTTTCTGATTTTCCAGTTTCGGAAACGGGTGTAGCTTTTTGGCCACAGCCACTTAAAAGTACTACTAGTGCGAAGAAAGGGATAGCTAATGATTTTAGCTTCATTACATCGACTCCTTTTTGATCATTTACATACATAATATAATAAAAGAGGAAAAAATTGTGATGTAACGCTTCTTTTCTATTTAAATAAACCTTTCTACCTAATTTTTTTAGGTGGGGAAACAGGGAGAAAGTATGAAAATATTTTTTGATAATCATGGACATCAAGTTGATTTTTCCTGTAAAGATGAATTTGGTGATGCTTGGCATGTGCTTGTTTTAACACGCTGGAACGAGCAATGGGTTGTAACACGGCATAAAGTTAGGGGACTTGAATTTCCGGGTGGGAAGCGGGAAAAAGGAGAAACGATTGAGGAGGCAGCGGTACGTGAGGTGTACGAGGAAACAGGCGGGAAGGTGGCCAGTTTGCTTTTTCTTGGACAATATCGTGTACATGCAGTAAGTGGACCGTTTATTAAGTCGATTTACTTTGCTGAACTTACTGAGTTAGTTGAAAAAGACGATTATTTGGAAACGGAGGGACCCGTATTATTGGATAAACTTCCAGATCATCTAGAAACGGACTCTCGCTTTAGTTTTATCATGCGGGATGAGGTTATTCCGTTAAGTATCGAGCGACTGCGACACATTCTACCGGATTGTAAATCTGATAAATAAGGCTAAGGGTCAGATCCCGCAACTACTATTACTGCGAGGCTAGGCCCTTTTAAATCGCCTTATCATTTCAGCGGTCATGCTTAATTAACGCTTTTTCAAGCAGTTCAACAAGCTGGTACATCACTGTAGCACAGACAGCGATAATCATGAGCGACAAGAGGACAAGATTGAAATTAAATACTTGGAATCCATAAATTATCAAATAGCCAAGTCCTTTTGAAGAAACAAGGAATTCGCCGACGATGACGCCAACCCAGGAAAGACCCACATTTACTTTCAATGTCGAGATGATGGTTGGAAAGGATGCAGGTAGTACAGCTTCTTTAAACGTTTGAAAGCGGTTGGCTCCAAATGTTTGGAGCACTAATAGGTAGTTCGGATCAACACCTTTAAATGCGGTGTAGACGACGATGGTCGTGATAATGACTGATATAATCGCTCCCATTGTGATAATAGAAGTGAAGCCTGGTCCGAGTGCTACGATTAAGATTGGTCCAAGAGCGACCTTCGGCATCGCATTTAAGATGACGAGATAAGGATCAAGAACTCTTGACAGAAATGGTGACCACCAAAGAATCGCGGCAAGTAATGTTCCAAGCAAAGTACCGATGATAAATCCAAGTACTGTTTCGAATAGGGTTATGCTTAAATGGTTAAACAAAGTGCCATCACTTATTTTTGTAAGAAACAGGCTCCAAATCTTTGACGGTGAGCTGAAAATGAGTTGATCTATCCACTTGAATCGTGAAGCAATCTCCCATCCTGAAAAAAAAGCAATGAAGATGAGGAGTTGATAAAAACGAACCCACCGCCTCTCTTTGACGAGTGCTGCTTTGTATTGGGTGTGGAGTGCATTAATGTTCAAGGCTCTCAAGCTCCTTCCAAATAGTTTGAAATAGGGAGGAGTAGCTTGGATGGTTACGGGCTTGAAAAGGAGTTAACGATCTAAGTTCATTAGGGACTTCAAATACTTTGTGAATTCTGCCAGGGCGGGCCGCAAACAAGTAAATACGGTCGCTCATAGCAATCGATTCGCCGATATCATGTGTAACCAACACAGCTGTTTTACCATATGCCTTCAATGTTTCAGAAACGAGGTCTTCAAGCTTCAGTTTCGTTTGATAATCGAGCGCAGAGAATGGTTCGTCTAGCAATAGGATCTTTGGATCAACGGCGAGTGTTCTTGCTAGCGCTGCCCGCTGTCTCATTCCACCTGACAACTCCCTTGGATATTGATGTTCTACATTAGGTAAGCCGACATCTTGAAGCAACTTCATCGCTGTTGACAGAGAAGTTTCTTTATCATGTTTCAATAACTTTAACCCCAGTGTTACGTTTTGCCCAATCGTTTTCCACGGAAATAAGTAATCTTGCTGTAGCATATAGCCTATTTGAAGCTCATCCCGTGAAAGCACGGGCTGCCCTTCCAGCAAAACGGTGCCAGCTGTTGGTGGAAATAGACCAGCAATAATAGATAACAGGGTTGTTTTCCCACAGCCACTTGGGCCAAGAAAGGAGATAAACTCCCCTTTCTCGATCGATAAATGAATATTTTGTAGTGCCTGTGTTGCCGTTTGTTTCGAAAAGTACGTATGATCAACACGATTAATCGTTAGAAAGTCCATGATTACTTCGATACCTTTTCGGCAAATGATGTGTTCACTAAGTCTTCATAAGCTAATCTACTTGGAAGCTCACCCGCTGCATCCATAATGTTCTGCAAGTTATCCCATTCTACTTCATCTAAAATCGGGTCTGTTGCATAGGAGCCTTGTGCTTTATAACGATCCACAACGGTTTCAATTAATGTAAGATCTGTGTCTTCAAAATACGGTTGAATTACTTCGGCTACTTCTTGGCTGCTATGTTCCTGCACCCAATCTTGTGCTTTTTTTACAGCACGGGTGAACTTCTCGACCGTTTCGCCCTTCTCTTCTATATAACTCGCTTTGGTCATGAATGTTGTGTAAGGAATATGCCCTGATTCTGTTCCGAATGAAGCGACAATATGGCCTTTTCCTTCTTTTTCAAACAGGCTGGCAGTCGGTTCAAATAGTTGTACATAATCACCTGTACCTGAAGCGAAGGCTGTAGCAACATTGGCAAAATCAATGTTCTGGATAAGTGTCAGATCATTGTGAGGGTCGATGCCATGCTTCTTGAGTACAAACTCACCAGCCATTTGCGGCATGCCACCTTTACGCTGACCAAGGAAGGTAGACCCTTTTAGCATATCCCAAGAAAAGTCATCGATTTTCTCACGGGAAACGAGGAACGTTCCATCGGTCTGGGTAAGTTGGGCAAAATTAACAATTGGATCATTTGCACCTTGAGCGTTCACGTAAATTGATGTTTCAGACCCGACAAGGGCAACATCCGCGCCATCCGATAATAAAGCAGTCATCGTTTTATCGCCGCCAGCTGTCGTTTTTAAGTCGATGCTTAGTCCTTCTTCTTCAAAAAAGCCCTTTTCAATCGCTACATATTGCGGTGCATAGAAAATCGATCGAGTCACCTCTGCGACACGCACCTTTGTCAGATCTTCCTTGCCACATGCACTAAGAGCGAGGATTAATAAACAGGCCAATGTAATCATGAATCCTGCTTTTACCCAATGTTTCATCTTCCATTCCTCCTAATTCGTAGGTCATTCACCTAGAATAACGTATGCAGAAGTGAAAAATGTGTGAATGCCTATAAGAGAGAGAAAAAAGGATCGCGCCACTTCATAAAACCAGCATAATTGCGATCCATAAGTTCCCATCGGAAAGGAGTAACGGTTCGACTGAAAACGAATCGTATTGTTCTTATTTACGTTTTTTTGGAATAATAACTGTGCGCGTACTTTCATTAGAAAGTAGTAGAGAGGCAGGTTGTAAGTGTTGCTTTTCGCCGATAGATACGTACAATCAGTCTCTTTTTCACATCAAACCTTTTGATTTATGGTCAGCTTTCGGACATAAATGAAGTGGAATTTATGGTTCTTCACATTTGGTTGAAATTCATGGGTGCTTTAGGAAAACGAATAACTGTCATCATTAACAACGATCTAGTACGATTTTCATTATTATACACTCAACTTTCACACCTTAAAAATCTTGATTAATTATCGGTATCTTTTGGAAGATGGCAGATGCATTTGGAGGAATCGCTCTGCCTAGATTCATTACGATGGTGGTTATATATCCTTCTATTTTGGGTAGAGATGAGGAGAAACCTGTACCTCCTGTTCAACAGCTGGCTCTTTTTAAGAAGCGCGAAGTGGCACTTGGATTATCAATCACCTTTTTCTTGCTTGGTGGATATTCGATTGTTTATACCTATCTCTCTCCTTCTTTGCTAACTGTATCAGGGATAGTGATACTTTCTTTAGCACAGGTTTGCTAACCTTCGGAATTGAGAGTCTGATCGGTTCGAAGTTTTATGGTTTTAGTACGGATCGAGGTGTTGTGACTGTTAGACTAAATGGTGGTAAGACGTTGCATATGAGTATTTTGTTGTCGCTTGTAACGAATTCGCCGAGTTTTGGCCGACCTTACATGAAGGTCGTTCTGGGCATGTTATATGCAGTGAAATTTAGCGAAACATAAAATGAAAACGAATAAAACTTTAGGAGGAGTTAAAGATGACACAAAATCAAAATAGAAAAGTTGTATTGGAGCCTGCTGCACAAAAATTCGTAGAGGACACGGCTAACCCGCCGTACCTGTTTGATCTTGGTCCAGAGAAGGGCAGGGAAACAGTAGATGAAGTACAGTCCGGAGAGGTTAAAAAGCAGCCGGTTGAAGTAGAAGAGCTTGTCATTGAGGGAGAAACAACTGGACCTGTATCCATTAAAATATTGCGCCCTGAAGATGCCCCAGAAAATCTCCCTGTCATTTTATATACGCATGGTGCAGGCTGGGTTTTCGGAAACGCACATACACATGATCGTTTAGTTCGGGAACTTGTTGTTGGATCACAATCAGCGGTCGTGTTCACTAATTACAGTCTCTCGCCAGAAGCTAAATATCCGATTGCTATAGAAGAGGTCTATACGGCTTTGGAATGGATTGCTAAAGAAGGCGATAATTACGGGATGGATTCAAGTAATATTACAGTAGCAGGTGACAGTGTTGGAGGAAATATGTCGGCAGCTATTACACTAATGGCCAAAGAACGAAAAGGCCCAGCTATTGGCAAGCAATTACTTTTCTATCCTGTAACGGATGCTTCATTTGATACAGATTCATACAAACAATTTGCTACCGGATATTTTCTGCGTAGGGATGGAATGCAATGGTTCTGGGACCAGTATACTTCCGATCCACAACAGAGAGCAGAAATAACGGCATCTCCACTTCGGGCAACAACAGAACAATTAAAGGGACTTCCTGAAGCTTTAGTTATCACGGCAGAAGCCGACGTTTTGCGCGATGAAGGAGAGGCATACGCCAATAAACTTCGCGAAGCTGGTGTAAAGGTAACTGCAGTACGCTTCCAGGGTATCATTCATGACTTTGTGATGCTTAACGAATTCGCAGACACAGAAGCAGCAAAAGGGGCTATAATGCTTGCAAACGCATGGCTGCGTGAATAGAGGGAGCATCCCCAAAAAAGAAGATTAACTTTTAAAGGAACGAACCTCTTTTGTCATAATCTCCTTTTTGATTTATTTAATCAAAAAGGAGATTATGCTTTCAAAAACCTGAAAGATGGAATGAAGAACACTTTTGGAAGGAAGCTTCACTCCGCTTCGATAAAGCGACAGTACGAACCCGAATCAATGAATTACATACTAAGTACACTGCGTCCTCATGTCTTCGTCTGTTTGCTCCCCATGTTGTGGAACTAAACCTTTACTTACGCATCGGTAAGTTTCACTGTATCACACCAATCGGGCTTTTACCGACAGTTAATCTTAACTAACATTTTTCCTATTTATGTAAAAAGGTAGGTTACCTTACTATCTCTTAAAAAAGTCTATATACTACCTGTTAATGCAGGATAAAATGGGGGAGTTGATTTACAATAAGGAGAAATGAGTTTTATGAAAGGGGGATGTATGATGGAGGATGGCACAATTATAACGAAGCAGCGGTTTCCATCACCGCATCCGAATATTCGTCTGTTTATCGTAACGTATCTTTCACAAGGCTTGAAGGTGAAGGGGCTTCTTGCTGAGCCAGATGATGATCAAATGTATGATGGTTTCTTATATTTACGAGGAGGCATTAAAAATGTCGGCAAAGTACGCCCGAGTCGTATTGTGCAATTTGCAGCAGAAGGCTTCATTGTGTTTGCACCGTATTATCGGGGGAATCAAGGCGGAGAAGGGGATGAAGATTTTGCAGGCGAAGACCGTGCTGATGGGATTAGTGGCTTTACATTACTCGAACAGCACAAACGTGTGAAACCCGAGAATATCCATATTTTCGGGTTTTCACGAGGAGGAATTATGGCCCTTTGGACGGCAATTTATTGTAAATCAGCTGCCTCCGTTGTCACATGGGGCGGAGTGTCTGATATGTTTCTAACTTATGTGGAACGTGTAGACCTACGTCGCATGATGAAGCGTGTTATTGGTGGTACGCCGAGTAAAGTTCCAAACGAATATAAATACCGCACACCACTGTTTGCAGTAGATGAACTTGTTGCACCAGTTCTGATTATTCACGGTGAAAAAGACAATAACGTGTCCATTGAACACGCCTACAGGCTGGAGAAAATATTGAAGGAAAAAGACAAGCCTGTTTGGAGTTGGTATTTTGACGAATTTACCCACTATTTCCCGCCGAATATCAACCGAAAAGTCGTTTGTGATCTAACACAGTGGATGAAAAACCAAACGAGAAAGCAATGTGCTAAAAAGTAAGTAAAGGAAGGGAGGTTTATGCTTTGGGAATGCCAATGGAGTTAAACACGATGATCGTGACAAAAGGCCGTGAAAGCAGAGAGGAAGAAAATCTTTTCCGTTTAACGAAAGACGGCTATCGCCTATACCCAATTGATATTCCAATTGAAGTTCGCAAAACGATCGAAAGTGAAACGAATGGGATAGCCATCATTCAAAAAGTTTCTTGGACAAACAACCAAACTGAAATCACCTATCAGTTGGTGTCATTGAATTCAACCAATTAAACAAGTAGGCTTTAGAGTAACGAATTCCGTTTAGAATACAATTAATGTCATGAACAGTACATATAGAGGGTGAAATTGCGTTGATTTCACCCTTTTCATATTCATTGTTTTTTCTGAAGTTTCATTTTACGCTATTGACGATAAATGTTTAAAGTACTATATTATTATAAATAGTTTAATAATTTTAACTTTTCTTATCAAGAGAGGCGGAGGGACTGACCCTGCGAAGCCTCGGCAACCAGCATATCATGCCCGGTGCCAAATTCAGAGGAATGGTAACCATTCCGTAGATAAGAGGGTGGATAAATCTTGAATATAAACATTCAAACTCCCCTTCTGTCCATATGCAGTGGGGAGTTTTTTGATGTTCAATTAAAGTCATCGATAAATAGGACAAGGGGGAGATATACATGACAGCTTTACATATTGCATTATTAGGTTACGGTACAGTGGGGAAGGGGGTTTATAAAACGATTCAAACACATCAGGAAAAGCTTAAGCGTATTTTTAGGAAAGAGGTAAAAGTGGTTGCCATACTTGTTAAAAATATAGAAAAACATCATACACTAGATTCTGATGTTCTGTTAACCGATGATTTTAACAAGATTATTACACTTGAGCAGCTAGATGTTGTCATTGATGCGATCGTTGGTCAAGAGCCTAGCTTTACGTACTTGCAGCAAGCGATGAACAGAGGATGTCATGTTATAACAGCAAACAAAGAAATGTTTGCTTATCATGGAACTCAATTAAAACAGATAGCCAAGGAAAAAGGGGTTACTTTAGGATTTGAGGCAACAGTCGCAGGTGGAATTCCGATTATCCAAACTCTACGACAATTGTTAAACGTAAATAATATCCAAAAAGTGCAAGGTATTCTTAATGGGACTTCGAATTTTATTTTGACAAAGATGCGAGAAGACGGCTGTCCATTTGAAACAGCGTTAAAACTAGCACAAGAAAAAGGTTATGCAGAAGCTGATCCGACAAATGATGTTGAAGGATACGATGCCTTTTACAAAGCGGTGATTTTAAGTGAACTAGCTTTTGGAGAGATCCCTAATTGGGAGGAATCCGTTCGACAAGGGATTCAATCAATCACACCTGAGCAAATTGAGCTTTTTTCAGCATTGGGGTATCGATTTAAACATGTAGCTTCTATGGAAAAGACAGAAAAAGGGATCGTATGCTCAGTCAAACCTGTACTGGTCAATGAAACACATCCATTTTATCAAATCGAAGGCGTGCAAAATGCAGTCTCCATTGATGGAGATATTGTAGGAAACATTAGCCTCCAAGGGCCTGGAGCGGGAATGCTTCCAACCGCAAGTGCCATTATCGAAGATTTAGTGTATATAAATAAACATAGTTTTTCGCCTATTTTCTTAGATGAACAAAATGGATTAAGTGTGAAGGTATCCAAGATTTATTGGGCACTGGCAGGAGATGTGGCTGTAGAAAATATTCCTTCTCATATTCAAATCATTGACAGACCTAATCCAAATGTTCTCATTGTCGAAGCATCTTGGGAGGAAATTTGTGATATTCAATGGCCAAATACTTATTTTTATCAAGTTCTTGGGAAAGTATTACCTGAACAAGCACTTGTTAGGTCATAAATTAATCTGATTTATAAAATAAGATCTCAAGTCCACCGTACTTGGTGAGAGTTGCACAAACGAAGTGAATGGGGAAAAGGGACGATAATCCCAATCATTAACTACCTGTTTGGAGAACAATAATTGCTTATTCTTTTATTTTGGTAAATTTTTAATAAAAAGTTTAAAAAGGGAGAGGGAAATAATGTCTGAATCACTAATCTTTGATATGGATGGAACGCTATTTCAAACAGATAAAATCTTGGAATTATCACTTGATGATACATTTAATCATTTACGGTCATTAAATAAATGGGATACAGTAACCCCTATTGATAAATACCGCGAGATTATGGGTGTACCTTTACCAAAAGTATGGGAAGCTTTGTTGCCTAATCACTCCAATGAAGTAAGAGAACAAACTGATGCTTATTTTCTGGAAAGATTAGTTGAAAACATAAGAAACGGAAAAGGGGCTTTATATCCTAATGTAAAGGAAGTTTTCAGTTATTTAAAAGAGAATAATTGTTCAATTTACATAGCGAGTAATGGTTTAACGGAATATTTAAAAACAATTGTGAGTTATTATAATTTAGATAATTGGGTTACTGAAACATTTAGTATCCAACAAATACAAACGCTTAATAAAGGAGATTTAGTTAAAAAAATTATAAAAAAATATGATATTAAAAAGGCAGCAGTAGTCGGAGACCGTCTATCTGATATAAATGCAGCTAAAGATAATGGTTTAATTGCAATTGGATGTAATTTTGATTTTGCACAAGAAGATGAACTTTCTCAGGCTGATTTGGTAATAGATGACTTAATTGAATTAAAAACAATATTACCTAAATTGAAAAATGCGTATTTAACTAAAACGAGATAATCCAGCTACGAATGACGACTTTTTCCTTCAACTAACAGGTGATATAGCGTGATAAGGGGAGCAAACATTTCCTTCTTGTGCTAACAGGGAAAATGGAAGCATTTACTTTTCAAAAGCAAGGTTTAAGTAATTGGATTATTAATGAGATGTCTCCTTAAAGGTCATTTTAATGATTCGGTCTTTTTCATTATTATATTCTATATTTATAAATACACGGAATTCTCTTCTGTTATCTTTTAACCATAATTTGAACCTCTCAGTTGAGAACTGGGATCCACTTAACGAGTTATCTGATACTCCTACATGCACAGAATGGTAGTAGCCTGAATGTATATTCATCATGTTGCCCCCTTTTATGCAACATAAAGGATTCGACATAATGATAAAAAACTTCTATTTTTTCGTTAGTAAGGTTGCGAAATGTGAGATGCATATTGAATGTTTTTTTCTTTTTGTAACATACTAAAAAGAGGCAATAGGAGGAAAAAATGAATGAAAAAAGAAGGATTAGATAATATAGAAGCGGCTGAAGCCAACATAGAGTTGAATGAAAAAATGAATGATGACAGTCAAATTTCACATGAAAAAAAAGGAGCAAGTTCTACAACCGAGGCTAATATTGAAATTCAAGAAGCCTTCTATGGTGGAGATCATCAGGATGAAGCTATATCAACAATAACACTGCTGCGATAAAAATTACTGGGAACAAAAAATAAGAAGTGAAACAAACCGGTCTGAATATGACCGGTTTGTTTCATTTAAATTACACATCTGTTGTAGCGCTCCGATCTTTATTTCTTTTATTTCCTTTGTTTGTATTTGTAATGCTTTTATCAGGAATGTAATAGATTCACTATTAATCGAAGAGGTGCTTTAATGAAAACCAATCACTGTCTTTTTGATAGCCTATTCTTATTATGCCAACGCGGCAGTTTACTTAAAAAAAGTATAAAAGCTTATTTACTCGAAAACGATAAAAAATAAACTGAAGAATTATATAGGGGGTGACTTATTATGACCAAAGATATTGAAACCTTTCCGGTACTTGAAACTAATAGATTAGTATTAAGAAAAGTTGAAAAAGGCGACGCCAACAGTATCTTGAAATATATGTCTGATAAAGAAGTAATGAAATATTATGGTATCAATCGATATTAAATGAAAAGACTGGAATAAGATGGGGAATTACTTTAAAAGGGGAAGATGAGGTGATTGGTAGTTGCGGCTTTCTTAACATGATCTCCCAACATTACCGAACTGAAATTGGCTATGAGTTAAGTAAAAGTTATTGGGGGAAAGGAATAGCAAGTGAGGCGTTGGAAGCTGTAATAAGGTACGGATTCGAACATTTGAAATTGCAAAGGATAGAAGCGTTAATTGAACCGCCTAATACACCCTCACAAAAGTTAGCAGAAAAGCAAGGCTTTATTAGAGAAGGATTATTGAGAAATTATGAGTTTGCTTGCGGTAAATTTTATGATTTATATATGTATTCATTGTTAAAGCAAGACTTTTAAATACTGTTAGAATGTGACTGGGTTAAGGCTGTGGTTTATATACGTTCCCTAGATCCTGTAAACGGACTTCCCACTTTTTACGATCTTTTAAATAATTTTAAATTATCATATAATAAAAATAATTATGATACACTATATATGGTAATAATTGAGGCAGAAAAGATGTGTGGCTAGTTCGCGTCTTAGCTTGGTGTGGCGCTTACATCTTCTAGGCTAATTTTAGGGGAAAAGGTTGATAAAAATGAGCAGTAGTGAAACTAAAACAGACGTCATTTTAATTGGCGCCGGAATCATGAGTGCGACTTTAGGGACATTCTTGAAAGAATTAGTACCGGAATGGGAAATTAAAGTGTTTGAGAAGCTAGAAAATGCAGGAGAGGAAAGCTCTAACGAATGGAATAATGCGGGAACGGGGCATGCGGCATTGTGCGAGCTTAACTACACGGTCGAAAAACCGGACGGATCTGTAGATATTAGTAAAGCCATAAAAATTAATGAACAATTTCAGGTTTCCATGCAGTTTTGGTCTTATCTTGTAAACAGCAAGCTGATAAAAAATCCGCAGGACTTTATCATGCCATTGCCCCATATGAGTATGGTACAAGGAGATAAAAATGTAACTTTCTTAAAGAATCGTTTTGAAGCGCTGTCAAACAATCCTCTTTTCCAAGGGATGGAGTTTTCTGATGACCCAGCAAAACTGATGGAATGGATTCCGCTAATTATGCAAGACCGTCCATCGAATGAAGCGATAGCGGCAACAAAAATCAACTCTGGAACGGATGTCAACTTTGGTGCTTTAACGCACATGTTGTTTGACCACTTAAAGACTAAAAACGTCGATATCAAATTTAAACATAGTGTTGATAATATGAAACGTACTAGTGATGGCCTATGGGAAGTAAAAGTACGTAATGTTGATAGTGGTAGCGTCGAACGCCATACTGCAAAATTCGTCTTTATCGGAGGCGGGGGAGGAAGTTTGCATTTACTGCAAAAGTCTGGTATTCCTGAAGGGAAACATATTGGCGGATTCCCAGTAAGCGGAATTTTCATGGCGTGTAATAATCCAGAAGTTGTTGCCAAACACCATGCAAAAGTATACGGAAAAGCTAAAGTTGGCGCTCCACCAATGTCTGTTCCGCATCTTGATACACGTTTTATCGACAATAAAAAATCGTTGCTATTTGGACCATTTGCCGGCTTCTCACCAAAGTTTTTAAAAACAGGTTCAATGTTCGATTTAGTAACTTCCATAAAACCGAATAATCTCTTAACTATGTTGGCAGCAGGCGCAAAAGAGATGGCATTGACAAAATACTTGATCCAGCAAGTGATGTTATCGAAAGAACAGCGCATGGAAGAGTTACGAGAGTTTATCCCGACCGCAAGATCTGAGGATTGGGATTTAGTAGTAGCGGGCCAACGTGTACAAGTGATCAAAGATACTGTTGAAGGCGGCAAAGGAACGCTTCAATTCGGTACCGAAGTTATTACTGCAGCCGATGGCTCGATTGCAGCATTACTAGGAGCTTCTCCAGGTGCTTCTACTGCTGTTCACGTTATGCTTGAGGTAATGAATAAATGCTTCCCGCAACATATGCATGAGTGGGAACAAAAAATCAAAGAAATGATTCCTTCTTATGGTGTGTCACTAATGGAGAATCCAGAGCTTTTGCACGAAATTCATACTTCAACAGCAGAAGCGCTTGGTCTACGCGAAAAAGAGCTAGTCTATAGTTAATTCTTTGGATGTAGAAATAAAGGTGTTACATGAACAAGTTTAAGCAACATTTTCATCGATGAAGAGATTGAAAAGGCAAAGATTGAAAAACAGAGATAAAATAATAGAATATCATCGGAAATAAAACACAGAACCTTTGAAATCTATGGATTTAAGGTTCTTTTTTTAGATTCGCAGTTAGAGGCTACAGTGACCCGTACCAAAAGTAAGGGCGAATTTTCTATGATATTCGTAATACTAAGGCTATAAAAGTATAGATTTTAAACAAATAAAAAAACAGCTGCCGTAAATTTCCCGACAGCCGGGGGTAAGGTTATCTTTACCCTTACTTGCCCTTACCTTTACCTTTACCCTTTCCTTTGCCAGTACCACCAGTGCCAGTACCACCAGTGCCAGTGCCACCTTTGCCAGTGCCACCTTTGCCAGTGCCACCAGTGCCAGTACTACCAGTGCCGGTACCTTTTGCTACTGGATTTCGAGTTAAGAATTCATCCAGTCCTGTTTTTTCTGCTTGTTCAATTAATTCTAAAATTTCGGCTCTTCCCATTTATAAAACCACCTTTCGCTAAAACTCCTTAAAATATAAGGTAGTGTATATTATGAAATCTTATTTTATTTGTCCTATGTCTTTGTTCTATTTTATGTATTTTATTTTATTATCAAATGTACTCCCTTCCTCATAAGATGGAATGTAAAAAAGAAGGTATGATGTTATGCAACATAATATTCCTACAATCAGTATTTTTATTGAATCTAGGCACCTTGAAGAACTGGAAGATAACGTTTGGGATGAGGAGTCTCATCCTGCCAGACTAGTAGTAGACAACACTCCATACGATATTGGTATTACTTATCGAGGAGATCACATACGTAATTTCCCAAAGAAATCGTATAGAATCGACTTTGGAACATATAATGAAGAATTTAAAGGGCGCGAAGTTCACCTTAATGCTGAATATCGCGATCCCTCATTAATTCGAAACAAGTTATCCTTTGATTTTTTTCGAAATATTGGGAGTGTTTCTCCTGATTGTAAGCATGTTGTCATCGAACTTAATGGAAAGCCTATGGGCATTTATTTACAGCTTGAATCGGTAGATGAATGGTTTTTGCAAAAAAGACAGCTTTCGTATGGTCCAATCTTTTACGCAACGAATTATCATGCTAATTTTTCCTTATTAACTCCGAAACGTAAACCAAAATCATCTTTGCTATCCGGGTATGACCGGAAATTAGGGAAAGCTGAGGATGACCTTGATTTAGAAATGCTCATATATAAAATTAATACAATTTCAAGGAACGATTTTGGTGAAGAAATTGCAAAAAACATGGATGTAAAAAAATATTTGTTGTGGCTATGTGGTGTGGTTTGTACACAAAACTTTGATGGTTTCATTCACAATTATGCACTATATCGAAATGGTGAAAATGGATTGTTCGAGATGATTCCCTGGGATTATGATGCAACATGGGGCAGGGATTGGGATGGGGAAATGATGGAATACGATTATGTTCCTATAGAAGGCTATAATACACTCACTGCACGTCTTCTTGATGTAAAGGTATTCCGTGATCAATACCGTCTTATCCTTGAAGAAATTTTGGAAACTGCGTTTACAATTGAGGCGTTAGAACCAATCATTACAAATCTGCATAGGCAAGTACGCCCTTATATAACTTTAGATCCATATAAAAAGAAGTCGATCGATATGTTTGATAATGAGCCAGAACTTATCCTACGATATATTTCAAATCGGAATAGATATCTTCGCGAGCATCTGAAGGATTTGACATAAAGGAGGAAATACTGTGGGACCAATCGTTATGAGAAATACGGGGAAGTATGGTCGAGGGATATTTGCGAACCGTAATATTAAGAATGACGAATTAATTGAGGAAGCGCCAGTGATTGTTATTCCTAAAAAAGAATGGAAGGTAATGAGGGATAGTATTCTCCTGAACTATGTTTTCTGGTGGGAAGAGGGTAAAGCTCTCGCTTTAGGATATGGTTCATTATACAATCACTCTTACACTCCTAATGCTGGGTATATAACTAACATTAAAAACCAATCGATAGACTTCTATGCAAGGAAAGATATTCATAAGGGAGAGGAAATAATGATCAATTATAATGGAGACCCAAAGGATCAGTCTCCGTTATGGTTTAAAGTTAGAGAGTGAAATTCGTTGCCTTGCATGTGGGGGAGTTCTCAGGTCCTTTTTTTTGAAATGATGAAAACTAACGTAAGGTTTTGGTAAATGAGATTATTATTGTCTTCGGAATTAAAAAACGATTGATTATAAGAAATTGTCCATGTATGATAACCCTTTTAAATCCCTTTTGATTTCTTATTAGGAAATGATTATGGAAGGGGAGCTTTTTATTACAAATTTGATTCTTGTATCTAATCAAATCCTATATTAGTTGGCTTTTTTTCAGTTTTAGCCATTACGGTGAACCGTATCGAAAGTGATAGTAGACTCTAAAAGGCAAAAATTGATGTTCATAATATAACTATAGAATTTATGTATTTAATCCGAAATTCTCCTTAAAACGATTGCTTTACTACTTAAGAGTAAAGCGTTTTTTTATTCAACTACCATGAAAATAAAATTCTGTAACTTCGAAAAAAGACAATACCAAAGAAGACCCTTCTCATTCGTTAAAAAAATGGAGAGAGTCAGAATTTATTGAGCTATGGATTGACTGGATAAGAACCAGTATGGACCGTTCACAATATTTTCATTCTCTGTAGTGCAGCAGTGGTATTTCCGCTGCATGGCTGGTTAACCGGGTGCTTTATTGAAAAAGCACGACTGTCTTGTCTTTATGATATCCGTTCTTATTGTGCAAGCGAGACAGGTTAATGCAAGAATCCCTAACATTTCACTCTGATTTACTGCATAGTATATTCGAACTGCGTACTAATAAGTTTTTAATAACTACGCACACCAAACTAATTGTACGTACATAACATGCCTAGAAGGTTTGTTTATATCTAATGTAAAGGTGGAAAAAATTTATGGTTTCATATATGGATTACACATCTCCATCAACTCAATACACTTTTGACGTAAATAAAAGTCCCTTGTTCAAAAAAGATAACAACAACTATATTAACGTATTAGGTGTGCAACAGTTGAATACATTGGAAAATGTGTCTCTGCTAGACATTTTCCTAAGTACTAATAATGTCGTAGAACCGCACTATCACCAAAATGCAGCTGAGTTAGTCTATTGTATTTCTGGCGCTGCTACTGTATCGATACTGAACCCATTCACAAAACAACTTCTCAATTACACTATTACACCAGGACAAGTGGCAAACGTTCCACAAGGTTGGTGGCATTATGAAGTAGCTACACTTGATGACACTCATCTTTTGGCAATTTTTGATGCACCAACCCCAGAAGTGATTTTAGGTTCTGACCTCTTAAAATTTACTCCTGCAAACGTCATGTCGGATACTTATTGCATCGATGAAAATCAATGGAAAAAAGCAGTTGCACCAGTTAAACCGACAACGTATATAGGTCCATACACGAATTGCAACAAAGTAAAGGAACATACACCTCATCAATATGTAGATCAACAATATCAACAGCCGCAATATAATATTCCGCAATACCAACAAACTCCTTACGTACCTCAGTATCAGCGATATTGGGGCTAGCAGATAAAAAAACACAACTATTGGCATGGAAAATCCATGTCCTTTTTACTGCACAGTTTGTGTCTGAAGCGTACTGCAAATTACTCTTCATCATTTTCAACTAATATTTTGGCAGCTTCCCACTCTGCACTGCATTCTCCACAAACTGTCATTGATATATGAATCTTAATATTTAGGAATAGAGAGTTTGAAAGCTTTCTATTGAAGGCGGTGTTTGACGAAATCAGAGGACTATCAGAGTGCGTGATTTGACCCTTTGATCTCGACTCCATCTATAATATTTTTGGAAGTAAAATTCAATAAATTATCTTTCTAAAAAGAGAGCCGATAGTTGTATTTTCAAAATAACTATGATAAATTAAATGTGTAATCGGTTACATATGAGGTGAAGCTAAATGGCAACAATAAAGGATGTCGCTAAACAAGCAGGAGTCTCGGTAGCGACTGTTTCAAGAGTGCTAAATAATAATGGGTATGTTCATGAAAATACTAGAAAACTGGTAATCGAAGCCATTGGGCAGCTGAGCTATAAACCGAATGAAGTCGCTCGATCACTTTTTAAAAAGAAATCTAGATTGATTGGTTTATTGCTCCCGGATATTCGAAATCCATTCTTTCCTGAGCTTGCACGAGGGATCGAGGATGAGATACAAGAGCAAGGCTATCAATTAATCATCGGCAATATAGACGAGAAATATCCGAAAGAAATAGATTATATACAAACATTTAAACAAAATAATGTAACAGGTATCATTACGGCAACGAATCTTACAGGTCGTAGCCATTATGATAATCTTTCATCACCGGTGGTTTTCCTTGACAGGACTTTTAATGACCATCCATCTGTCTTTGCAGATGGAATCGAAGGTGGACGAATAGCTGCCTCGGAGTTAGTGAAACGAGGGAGCAAACGGATTACTATTCTTAAAGGACCTGCACAATTACAAACTGCACAAGATCGATTCAACGGAGCAATAGCAGAGCTTCGTGCAGAAAACGTAGATTTTTCTGTGATAGAGACTAGTTCATTTTCTTTTTCAGACGCAGAGATGTGGGCAAAGGAATTATTTGGTAAGTACCCTGATACAGACGGTATACTTGCGAGTAACGATGTGGTTGCAGCTGCGGTTATGCATGAAGCATTACGATTGGGAAAAGCAATCCCAGAGGACTTGCAACTGATCGGATTTGATGACATCCCACTAAGCAGACTGCTATTTCCACCACTCTCTACGATTAGGCAGCCTGCGTATGATATGGGAAAGGAAGCGGCAAAACTGCTTATAAGATTGATCAATAAGGAAACACATTTTGAGAAAAACATCCAAATGCCTGTAATGTTTATCGAAAGGCAGACGACAAGAAAGGTTGAGAAAAATGGTTAAAATAACAGTAATCGGCAGTTCATCGATGGACTTGGTCGTAACAGCGCAGAAACGACCTGATAAAGGAGAAACGATTCTTGGGGAGTCTTTCAAAACAGTACCAGGTGGAAAAGGGGCCAACCAAGCAGTAGCGGCTAGTCGCCTTGGAGCAGAAGTGACAATGATTGGCCGGGTTGGCGATGATGATTTTGGGAAAGAGATTATTAAGAATTTCTCAAAAAACAATGTGCTAACGCAGTGTGTGGAACGGGTTACAGGTATGGAAAGCGGAACCGCTCACATCACGCTTGCTGAGGGAGACAACAGTATTATCGTTGTCAAAGGTGCAAACGACATGGTAACAGCGGAGTATATCGAACAGAAGCTAGAGGTTATTCGAGCATCTGATATCGTTCTTATTCAACAAGAGATTCCAGAAGAAACAGTCGAGTATGTGAGCGAAACATGTCACAGCCTGGGGATTCCACTTCTATTAAATCCTGCGCCTGCGAGACCATTAAGCCAAAATGTCATAGAAAGAGCCACTTATATTACACCGAATGAACTTGAAGCAGCCGTACTATTCGGGAGTGACGATATTCATGCAGCCTTAAAGCAATATCCAAATAAGGTTTTCATCACAGAAGGAAAAAATGGTGTGCGGTATCATGATGGGGAAAAGGAAGTTCTCATTCCATCTTATCAAGTGGAAGTTGTGGATACGACTGGTGCGGGAGATACGTTTAATGCTGCCTTTGCTGTTGCATTAGCAGAAGGCAAAGGGTTTAGTGATAGTGTTCGGTTTGCAAACAGAGCAGCCTCTCTTTCGGTTACGAAGTTTGGCGCTCAAGGTGGCATGCCAACAAGAGCTGCTGTCGAAGGGAGTCTGTAATTTGAAAAAGTCAGGAATTTTAAACAGCCACATTTCAAAGATTTTAAGTGACCTCGGTCATACGGATATGATTGTAATAGCAGACGCCGGCTTGCCGGTTCCAGATGGGGTAGTGAAGGTCGACCTAGCGTTAAAACAGGGGACCCCATCTTTTAAGGAAGTTGTTGATGTGATAAGAGAGGACATGGTCATTGAAAAAGTGATCATGGCCTCTGAAATGGTGGATGGAAATCCAGAAACCTTTGATTATTTGAATAAAACCTTTCATGAAACGAATGTGGAACGGGTTACACATATGGAATTTAAGGTATTAACAAAACAGGCTAAAGTAATCATTCGCACAGGAGAAGTGACGCCATTTGCGAATTGTATTTTACAATCCGGTGTATTTTTCTAAAAAGAGGTGTGGTAAATGAAAATTTCAATGGAAAACATCTATAAAGCATTTGGAACGAATCAAGTTCTTACTGGTGTTGACTTTGAACTTGTTGCTGGAGAAGTTCATGCTCTCATGGGGGAAAATGGCGCTGGAAAATCAACGTTAATGAATGTGTTGACAGGACTTCATTCACTCGATAAAGGTAGCATAATAATTGATGGAAAAGAAACGTATTTTGCTAGCCCGAAAGAAGCCGAGCGAGCTGGAATAACCTTCATTCATCAAGAGTTGAACATTTGGCCCGAAATGACTGTCCTTGATAATTTATTTATTGGCAAGGAATTAAAATCAGCTTTCGGATTACTGAAAACGAAAGAAATGAAAACGTTAGCAAAAGAACAATTTGATAAACTGGCCGTTTCGATTCCATTAGATAAAGAAGCAGGGGCATGTTCCGTTGGCGAGCAGCAAATGATTGAAATTGCAAAAGCGTTAATGACAGATGCCAAAATCATTATTATGGATGAACCGACAGCCGCTTTAACAGAAAGAGAAATCGAAAAACTGTTCCAAGTGATTGCATCATTAAAGAAAGATGGCGTATCAATCGTTTATATTTCCCACAGGATGGAAGAAATTTTCGCTATTTGCGATCGAATTACCGTCATGCGAGACGGTAAAACAGTCGATACGAAAGCGATTCCTGAGACAAGCTTTGATGAGGTTGTAAAGAAAATGGTTGGTAGGGAGCTGACTGATCGTTTTCCCAAACGAGATTCAAAGATTGGCGAAACCGTGTTAGAGGTGAAAGAAATCTCTAAGGCAGGGGTGTTTCAGGATGTTAGCTTTTCCGTTCGATCGGGAGAAATCGTTGGCTTCTCAGGGTTAATGGGAGCAGGTCGTACAGAAATTATGCGTGCGATCTTTGGTCTCGACAAGCTGGATATCGGTGAGATCTGGTTGAATGGTAAAAGAGCGGTCATTAAGAAACCTGAACAGGCCGTACGATTAGGGATTGGTTTTATTACAGAAGATCGGAAAGACGAGGGATTAATCCTTGATTTTTCGATAAAAGAAAACATGGTATTGCCAACTCTGTACAGCTTTGCGCCCAAAGGCATTATTAATGAAAAAAGTGAATTGGATTTTGTTAATATGTTGATCAAGCGGTTAACAGTTAAGACACAGTCTGCAGAAACGAGAGTGGGCAACTTGTCTGGAGGTAATCAGCAAAAAGTCGTCATTGCTAAATGGGTAGGAATTGGTCCGAAAGTGTTAATTTTAGATGAACCGACGAGAGGGGTCGACGTTGGTGCGAAGCGGGAAATTTATCAATTGATGAATGAACTGACAAGCAGAGGCGTTGCGATTATTATGGTTTCCTCTGAATTGCCAGAAGTACTTGGAATGAGCGATCGAATCCTCGTTGTTCATGAAGGTAAAATAAGTGGTGAATTAGCTAGCACAGAAGCTACTCAAGAAAAAATTATGACATTAGCAACAGGAGGACTGGAACATGAAATCAGTGAATGAAGGGACTCAACCCCTGAAAACGAATTATCTTAGTACAATGACGCAAAAATTAGGTCCACTACTTGGATTGCTATTGTTGTTTGTCATTGTTTCGATACTAAATCCAAACTTTCTTGAACCTTTAAACTTATTAAACCTTCTTCGTCAAGTGTCGATCAATGCCTTAATTGCGTTTGGTATGACCTTCGTTATTTTAACAGGTGGCATTGATTTATCAGTCGGCGCGATCCTTGCTCTTTCAAGTGCCTTAACGGCTGGCATGATTGTTTCTGGTATGGATCCAATGATTGCAATCATCATTGGCTGTCTACTTGGTGGAATGATGGGTATGGTCAATGGGTTATTAATCACAAAAGGTAAAATGGCGCCATTTATTGCTACGCTTGCAACGATGACTATCTTTAGGGGATTGACGCTTGTCTACACAGGTGGAAATCCAATTACAGGACTTGGAGAGAATGTCTTATTTCAATTATTCGGTAAAGGCTATTTCTTAGGCATCCCTGTACCTGCAATTACGATGATGGTCACCTTTGCCGTGCTGTATATAATTTTGCATAAAACGCCATTTGGCCGAAAAGCATATGCGATTGGAGGCAATGAAAAAGCTTCTTTAATTTCAGGCATTAAGGTGCCACGAGTAAAAGTCATGATTTACGGACTTTCCGGATTATTAGCAGCACTAGCCGGTGCGATTTTGACATCACGTTTGAATTCTGCCCAGCCAACTGCGGGTACTTCCTATGAACTGGATGCAATTGCAGCAGTCGTTCTTGGTGGGACGAGCTTAACGGGTGGTAAAGGAAGAATATTTGGCACATTGATTGGTGCTTTGATTATTGGGACATTAAATAATGGCTTGAATATGCTTGGGGTTTCATCCTTCTATCAAATGGTTGTTAAAGGGGTCGTCATTATAATCGCAGTATTACTGGATCGTAAGAAAACAGCATAAGGAGTGGTTATTTTGAAAAAATTATTGGTCGTATTTCTATCACTAACACTCTTGCTTTTAAGTGCGTGTTCAATGGAACCGCCTAACTGGGCAAAGCCTGCAAAAAAAGAAAAAACAACTGATATTAAAATAGGACTTTCGATATCGACTTTAAACAATCCGTTTTTCGTATCTTTAAAGGATGGTGTCGTGAAAGAAGCGAAGGCTCTAGGTATGGACGTGAAAGTGGTGGATGCACAAAATGATACTGCCAAGCAAAGCAATGATGTTGAGGATTTAATTCAGCAAGGTGTTGATGTACTGTTGATTAACCCGACTGATTCAGCTGCTATATCATCAGCTGTTCAATCTGCAAATGCAATTGGCATTCCTGTTATCACGCTCGATCGCTCTTCAGATAAAGGCGATGTCGTAACCTTGGTTGCTTCAGATAATAGTAAGGGTGGCGAAATGGCAGCTGAATATATGGTTGAAAAGCTTGGAAAAGATGCTGTAGTAGCGGAACTTGAAGGAGTACCTGGTGCTTCGGCAACTCGAGAAAGAGGGAAGGGATTCCATACGATTGCGGATACGAATCTTCAGGTAATCGCTAAACAATCAGCAGATTTCGACCGGACAAAAGGGTTAACAGTTATGGAAAACATCATTCAAGCAAATCCAACGATAAAAGCTGTGTTTGCACATAATGATGAAATGGCATTAGGTGCCATTGAAGCAATCAATAGTTCAGGTAGAGATATTATGGTGATTGGCTTTGATGGAAATGAAGATGCCCTAAATGCAATTAAAGCAGGAAAGCTTGAGGCAACAGTGGCTCAACAACCAGAATTAATTGGCAAACTTGCAGTTGATGCTGGACGTGATGTGTTAAGTGGAAAAAAAGTTGAGAAAATTATTCCTGCTCCGCTTAAGCTTGTAATAAAAGAATAATATGGTTAAAAGGGTTCTAATGAGTAACGATAGATAGTAAACGCTTTATTCGATTGTAGTTCGCAAAACAATCGAAAGTGTAGAGCGGCTCAACTACTATACTGAAAATGTCCTTGACTCCAACGAAAAAACAGACCCAGGAGTTAACCATACTATAATGAATAGTGGATACTATGTTTAACCTTACATAGACTATCCACTATTTTTTTTCATACTATTATAGATCCTGACTCAATAGTGTTTTAATATAATTGTATCTGGAAATTAATTGATGTATGTTTCGGTAGTATGTTTATTAATCATTACTCTGAGAGGAATTGTATACACATAAATATTTTCACATATTTGTAAAGTTGTACTTATTGCACTAAGGGGGCAGTTTAGTTTAATAATCGCATAAAAATAAAAACAACGAGGAACGAATGTTTCTCGTTGCTTTCTCGTTATTTAGCTAATGTTTTCATTAGTCGTTTTGAAAATTTGACTGATTTAATTTCACTAACAAATGTTGAGCTTAAAAGCAATGTACCACCAAGCATTTGAACCAATGTCATCTGTTCATGCAGTATCATTGCGGAAATCAGTATCGCTACAAAGGGATCTACATAACTTAGCATCGCAATACTTTGTCCTTTTAATCTTTCCATGCCAGAGAAGAATAACCAAAATCCAAACCCTGTATTGACGATCCCTAAAATTAAAATAAATGGAATGGAAGAACTGGATACATCAAAAATACCAAAGCCGGAAGTCAAGAAAACGTATGGCATGAGCAGTAAAGCAGTTATTCCTAGCTGAATGATTGTCAGCTCTAACTTTCCCATATCTTTAATAAATTTATTTAATAGCAATAATGCAGCGTAAAACGCAGCTGCGATTAATCCATAGGAAAGTCCAAGAATATCATCTGTATTAGATGCACTTACGCCTTCACCAACAATTAAAATCATACCAATGATCGCTATACCAATGCAGACAATTTTTTTTATAGATAATTGTTCCTTAAGGACAAATGGAGAAAGAATCATCACAAACACAGGTGCAAAGTAGTAGCCTAGCGTTGCATTGGCAATTGTCGTATGGTCGTAGGATTGGTAAAGAAAAAACCAATTTCCACCCAATGCAATACCAGAAAGAAACAAAATTAAAGCATTCGATTTCACTAAATTCCATGATATTTTTTTCTTCATGCTAAAGAATATTAATGTTAAAAATAAGCATCCTATGAAACTGCTTAGTAAAGCTCTTTCGCTCGAAGAAAGATCAATATATCGAACAACTAAACCTATTGTACCGAAAATGACCATTGATAATATAAACTGAATTTTCGATTTCATTGTTTACTCCTTAGAATCTACGAAACAGCTTATATTTCGCAGATTCTTAATCTATTTTTAATATAAGCGATCACAGACCTCAATAATATGCAAAGGTGGCAATACTTACACCGATTTATGCGGATGCTTCAAATAAAATGAAACTTCAATCGGTGGGGGGGGCTGCCCGTTTAAAAGCGGGATAAAAAAAGAATCCAGCTTGCACCCATCGTACGCCGGAAATCACTAAATACAAAACATGTGATTTGTTTTTCCGAAACTGTACTTTGTGCTTAGAAAGTGCAAGTATTCATATCAGAAAAAAGCTCCTATCAAAGTCCGCAAAAAATGATTTTGTTGCTGTTCAATTTTCACATCCAATTTTTGATTGATCTCGATGCAGTCCTCCATTGAAATTGCTTCATCTGTATTCACTCGTTCAAATGAAATCTGTAACTTTGTCAATGATTCATAGACCATTTCTTGTAGCGGAGACTTATAGCTGTCTGGTGCCTTTTCCATAATATCACTCACAAAAAACATTGTGATATACCTTCTCCTTTCCTACCTTGAATTTTTGATAGTAATAACATATCATGTTGACATATATTACAAAAACGAATGTTTCTCATGATATGTATGAAGAAACCAGATGGGAAAGGAAAAGAGAGATGAATATCCAGAAATATATGGCATTTGTCAAAGCAGTAGAATTTGGTAGCTTCACAAAAGCTGCCGAAGCACTGGACTATACACAGTCAGGAATTAGTCGTATGATTAACGATTTAGAAACGGAATGGGGGGTTTTCCTTTTTGAAAGAGGCCGAGCCGGTATCAGTTTAACCTCTGATGGCTTAAAGTTACTGCCACAATCAAAGCGAATCTGTAATGAGTATGAAATCTTAATGACGCAGATCGAAGACTTACACGATATGCAGTCTGGGATGATTCGTATTGGGACATTTTCCAGCGTAGCAACTCATTGGCTCCCTAACATGATTAGAGTTTTTAAGAAGGACTACCCAAAGATAGATTTTGAACTTTTGCTTGGTGATTATACAGAAATTGAAAGATGGATTTTAGATGGACGTGTTGATTTCGGATTTGTGCGGCTACCGTCAAAAGTAGAACTTGAAACTATCTTTTTGGAGCAAGACCGTTTGCTGGTAGTGATTCCGCAAAATCATCCGCTTGCTAATTGCGAAAAGTTTCCAATCAATGACTTATTGAACAGTCCGTTTATGCTATTGGAAAAGGGGGGGAAAGCAGAAATATCTGAAATTTTTGAGATGCACCATATTTCACCCCAAGTTCAATTTACAACATGGGATGACTATGCAATTATGTCTATGGTGGAAAACGGGCTGGGAATCAGTATATTACCAGAATTGATTTTACAGCGTATTCCTCACAAAATTATAGTGAAAGAGCTAGAAGTTCCTGCTTTTAGAAATATTGGTATTGCTATGAGAGACCAAAAATCACTTTCTCTTGCGTCCAAGAGATTTTTAGAATATTTATCATATAGAAACAGGGAATGAAAAAGTGTGATGGAGAAATCATTTAATCACATTGTTAAAACACCACATCATTTTAATTCTGATTTCTCTTTCCACTTACTTAAACACACATGGTAGTCTGTTTGAAATATCTCAAATCAGTGGTTCGCGCTTATACTTATAAACCTTTTTTTGATGTCCGAACTCTCCAAGGTTATTCATGTTTTTATAAGCCTTTATAAAAAAATCCTGTGCAAGATCTTCTACAATTCCCCAGTCTTTCACATAGGTATAGCAAAAATTAATTAAGTCTTTTGTGGATTTAACAATTAAGTATTCTAACAATTCATCTTTGTCTTGAAGTGAAGATGGGGCTAATTATTTAATGTCTTTGAACTATTACTTATAACTATGTGCCCCTCTTCCTTTATAAATAAGAAGTGTAATTATAGTTGTCCTCCCTATGACTCGCTTTTCCCGGAGGAGTCTCACGCCTTCAGCTCCAATCAACAAAGAGCTTTAACATAGCCATATAAAAAGTAAGCACTGAGTAAATAAAGTGCTTACTTAATCATTAAGAAGATATCGTCTCTTTATTTAATTCATGGTGTAGGACTTCCCCAATACGTTTTATCCCTTCAATGATTTGTTCTTCAGGTGTATTCGAGTAATTTAGTCGTAAAGCGTTCTTTTGTGTACCATTTGGAAAAAATGGAATGCCAGGAACAATAGCCACATTATTTTTCAAGCACTCCACAAAGAGTTTACTTGAATCAACAGAAGCAGGAAGCTCTACCCAAATAAATAACCCGCCTTCTGGCTTGCTGTAGGAGATATCTTTAGGGAAAAATTGATCGATGCAGGCAAGCATCGTTGTGCATCTTTCTTTGTATACAGCTTTAATTTTTTCAATATGATCCTCTATATCATAAAGTTCCATATATTTAGCCGTGATCCGCTGTGCAAAGCTGTCAGAGTGTAAGTCTGCTGTCTGCTTAAATGCCACGTATTTTTCAATAAATACTTCATCCGCACAAATCCAGCCAAGCCGAAGTCCCGGTGTGAAGATTTTCGAAAAGGTGCTCAGATAAATGACTCGGCCTTCTGTATCAAAATGTTTTACTGGCGGAAGGGGAGTTCCAGAAAATCGGACCGCTCCGTATGGATTATCTTCCACAATCAAAATGTCATATTGGCTGGCGAGCTCAATCATTCTTTTTCTTCTTTCAAGTTTGAGCGTTCGGCCTGTCGGGTTTTGAAAATCGGGAATGGTATAAATAAATTTAGCCTGGGGATTCTCCTGAAGCTGTTTCTCCAGTGCTTCCATCATCATGCCGTCTTCATCCATCTCTACTTCTACAAAGTTGGCATTGTATACTTTAAAGGCATTGATCGCAGCCAGGTATGTGGGGCTTTCGCAAATGATAGTATCCCCTTCGTCAAGAAAGAGCTTTCCCGTCAGGTCAATCGCCTGCTGGGAGCCGGATGTAACCATTACTTGCTGCAGGTCCGCTTGAATACCGATTGCATTCATACGCATGATGATCGCATGCCTAAGGGGAATATATCCTTCTGTTATGCTATATTGAAGGGAAGAGGGACCGTCTTCTTTCAAAACTGCCTCACATGCTACGCTCAGCTCCTCGACTGGAAACAGTTCTGGAGCCGGAAGACCTCCTGCAAAAGAAATTACTTCGGGCCGTTCTGTGACCTTTAAGATTTCACGCGTTTCAGAAGATTTAACCAAACTAGCTCTCTTTGCAAATTTATTGTGCATGTTAGATGCTCCTTTTAATTTAATGTATCCACGTACGACATCCTACCGCTAATTTGAATCATCATAACACGCACAAAAAGGCCATACAATATTATAATTGTATGGCAAACAATATTTATTTCACATTTCAAAATATTTCAATTAGTTTTTTTAGTATAATCAGCGCTTTTTCAAGTTCCTCTCTCGTTTCTGGAGCACAAATCCCCAAACGCACGGCATTTGCTGGTGCGACATTACCTACCGCGAATCGCCCTCCACTATAAACTTGTACGCCTTGTGCTGCGGCTATTTGTTCAAATTGGTCACCTGTATAATGAATCGGCAGACGTAACCAACGAAAAATTCCTGTTGTTTCACCTAAACAGTTCTCCTTTAAATAATGATCGACCAATTGATTGCGAGCTTTTGTTTCCTCTTTATGAAGTGCAACAATGTGTTCAAATTGATTCGATACAATTATTCGTGCTGTTAACTCCGCAAGTAGTGGCGATACGGAAATATTTAAGTTATAAAGAGCTTTTCGAGTAGAATCCAGGAATTTGAAAGGAACTGCCACATAAGCAAGACGGAGTCCAGGTGCCATCGATTTCGATAAACTCGCTATATAAATCGTATGCTCAGGTGCATATGTCGCTAGAGCGGGCAACACTTTTTCTTGGATTAAATGATACGTTCCATCTTCAATAATAAATAAATTATACTTTATGGCAATCTCAGCAATAGCCTTACGAATTTCAACGCTCATCGTATAAGTCATCGGATTTTGGTAATCCGGAATAATATATAATCCGTTAATATTTTCATTTTTACATGCATAAAGAAGCGCTTCCGGACTCATTTCATCTGCTTCTGACCGAATCGGTACAAGCTTAATCCCAAGCATCGCGGCTACTGTCTTTAAGCCTGGGTATGTATGGTGATCTACACCAATTCGATCTCCATGCTGACAAAGGCTCGCAAGTGTTGCTGCGATGGCATTTTGTCCGCCATTAGCAAATAAGATATGTTCTCTAGTCGTTTCAAAACCAGCAAATTTCATTAACTTGACGGCTGCATCTTTTTGCCAAATCGAATCACCCGGCCGGCTGTACCCAAACCATTTCGTACAATCTTCTTCTTGTAACATTGCTTGCAATAAGTCATGTAACGGTCCATACGACACACGATCCGGTAATATTGCTCCCATTTCAATTAAATGCTTTGGCTTTTCTTCTGCAAGCAAATAAGCGTTCGAAATCGCATCATACGAAACATAAGTGCCACTACCAATGGTCGAGCTAATCAGTCCTTTTAACTCAGATAATTTAAATGATTTTGAGATTGTACTTAGATTCACATCCAAATAGTCTGCTAACTCTCTTTGCGGTGGAAGTTTTGTGCCTGGAACTAAGCGTCCCTCTTTAATGTCACATTCTAACTGCTTAGCTAATGCCTGATAAATCGGTCTATCTTCTCGATTTAATGTCGGCTTCCATGTCATTGGATAATCTTCAAATGAATTAATAGGCACAATCCTCATCCTTTTTTCACACAATTATAGAATTGTATGGCAACAAATTCAAATCCATAAATTCCTTTAACATTTTTCACTAGTATTTTCACTAACGGGGCTTTAACACAATAAGAAGTAAAATTAAAGAGCCTAAATATGCAAGGTTTTATGCACTTCTTGTATATTTAGGCTCTTTTTCCATTCATAAAACATACTGCCATAAACAGCATTTCTTGATTGCCAAATACAATATAATATGAAAAATAAAGCAAATATTAAAAGATCTATAATTGTGTTTAAGAAAGGAAGGATGATTTATGGAACGAAGAATCGACATATTTTTCACAGAAGGAATTTCGATTAAATATTCGGTTATTGATAAATGGGAACCCATATTTGTCATGCACGGGTGCAGTCAAATTGTAATAAAGAATTTGGGTATTGAGGCATTAGTAGAGAATGGTTTCTCAGTAATCACCCCTTCAAGAGCTGGACATGGGGGACATCTAAAGAAATTGGAAAAAGCCTTTCGATAGCGTGTGAGTATTATTAGAGATTAATATACCATTAAAACATTAAAAAGTTTACTTACTATTTTTGCTGGAGGGCCTAGTGAAATTTATTTGCCTCAAAATAAATCCGTATGAATCTTCTAATTATTTATTTTGTAGTCTGACTAAAGTCAGGTATAATGAATTCTGTATCTTCGAGATATAATTTATAATGTGGGGGATTCATATGCCTGTTATTACAAAACAAACTTCCAAGGTAAAGCTATGGAGCCGTTCTTTTATTTTTGTCATGTTGGCCAATGCTTTATTATTTGGGGCGTTCGAGATGTTACTTCCGACCTTGCCTCTATTTGTTTCACGTATTGGTGGAGATGCTACACAAATTGGATTAGTGACAGGAATATTTGTGTTTTCAGCGATTCTCATTCGGCCTTTTGCAGGTGTTCTAGCTACCAAAATGGATAAAAAATATTTATTAATTATCGGCATCGCAATATGTGCTCTATCTTCTGGGGTATACTACCTTTCGTCAGGTGTTGGGATGATGATTTTTGTCCGAGTGATTCATGGTTTTGGTTTTGGCTTAGCTACTACCTATTTTACGACCATCGCAGCTGAAAATATTCCTGAGGATCGTCGAGGAGAAGGTATGGGGTATTTCGGTGTGGGAGAGACGATGGCTATGTCGATTGGACCGTTAATGGGGGTTAGTATCCTAGGTAACGATCATTTCGGGAGTTTATTTATGAGTTGTACGGCATTCATTTTACTGGCCCTATTAACAACGATTTTCATTTCTCGAAAACCTAACATGGCAAATGAATTAAGAACGGTAGAAGTTCCAACCACTACAGTCAAGTTGATCGAAAAACGTGTGCTATTTCCATCGATTCTCATTTTTATGACAGGAATAAGCTCTGGTGGAATCATGTCATTCACTACTTTATACGCAATCGATAAAGGATTTGAAAATGTCGCATGGTTTTTCTTCATTGTAGCAATTGCAGGTCTTCTTGTAAGGTTGGTTTCTGGTAAAATGTTTGACAACCTAGGACCTGCTTATGTATTAATCCCTGCTGGAGTGATTAGCATTGCTGGTTTTGTTGTCCTTATCGCGGCCCAAAATGAGATTGGGTTTCTCTTGGCTGGTTTTCTATATGGGATGGGATTCGGAGCCATTTTTCCTGCTCTTCAAACTGTATGCTTGAACCTAGTGGAAGAACATGACCATGAAAATGCGATCGGATCCTTTTTTAATTTTTATGATTTAGGAATCGGCGGAGGCTCTATTTTACTTGGTACGGTGGCAAAAACCTTTTCCTATGAGGCTGTATTCTATGTAGCGATCATTACTTATGTCTTATATTTACTCCTATATCTTATTCATGCTGCTTTCGTTTTACAAATGAAAAAGAAGAGAGCATTAGCCTAGAATTATGACTCTCTCCCATTTTATCCCGGTTTAACAGGCTGTAAAACCCCCACCTCAATTTTTGTGAGAGAATCAAGAAATAAATAGGTGGGGGATAAACAGCCTGTAAATCCCCGATTGGTTCAACTAACCATCAGTGGGGGATGCCCCCACTGATGGAAGTTTCACTTTATTTTGACTTATGGAGGTAAAAAGATGAGCAAAGAACAGATAAAAAAGATAGCGATTAAACATTTTAACCAATATGGATATGAGGGAACGAAGATGGCCCAAATTGCGGAAGAAACCGGGATTCGGAAGCAATCTCTTTCCTATCACTATTCAACCAAAAAGGAACTCTTTTTGGAAGTTTATCAAGATGTTGTACAAGAAGAACGATTGTTTGTTCAGAGCTATTTTAAAGATCATGCAGAAGAACCTCTCGAACATCAGTTGTATAACTTTTTAACGGAACATAAAAATCGTTTTTTAACGAATCCCAATGCTTCATTTATGCTTGTTTTGTCATCTTTTACGCCATTGGAGGTTTATGACTATGTCATCTCCCAATTCCGTTTATATTTGGCCATTCTGAAAGAAGAGGTTGCAGTTTGCTTTTCTAAGCATACCTGTCGTCTAAGTCCTGAAGAATGTGCGATGGCGTATGCCACGCTATTAGACGGTCTCGATGTCCAGTTATTATATGAAAACAGTCAGGCATATGAAAAAGTACAACAGATTACTTGGAATATTTTCTGGGCTGGTGTTCAAGGGTAAAGGGAGACTTCCTTGAGTGGGGGCTTACTGCCTGTTAAGAGTGGGATAAAAAGTTGGACAGATCCATTCATTGATAGAAATGGTTGTGGCTTTAAAATAAAGTTCGATAATTTGTAAAAAAGTTTGATTAAAATTCCTGTATTGATGACCAACGACGGCACACCCGTTACTTCAGTGATGGGTTAGGGCGTTTTTTTGAGTTTATTTAAAATAAAATGAAAAATTGAAGACAAACAAATGTTCCTTTTGCTATAATTTAACTATATTAATCTTACAGGAAGTGTTGTTATGGTGCGTAAAACAGTAGAACAAGGTAATAAGGAACTAGCGGAAGAAGGACTTCGATTACATCATTATGGTTTAAAGCTCCGTTCTATGGCAACACCTAAACAATTAGAAAAAATGGTTCAATTCGCGGGTTGTGCTCGATTTACATACAATTTTTATTTAAACGAAAAACAAGAAATTTATCGCGATACTGGAAAAACCCTCAATTATGGCGAATTCAAAAAATCATTTAATTGTCTGAAAGACCACCCGGAGTTTCTTTGGTTAAAACAACCTGATAAGTTTGTTTTAGAGTGTGCAATGGAACAAGTGGACGATGCATTCGACCGTTTCTTTAAAGGTCAAAATAGATATTCTACATTCAAATCAAAGCATAATGCTAAACAAAGTTTTTCTACCAAAGAAACGAATGGAAATATAAAATTAGATGTGGAAGCGCAGAAAATAAAGCTCCCTAAAATTGGTTGGGTTAAGGTTAAATTTTCAAAGAAACAACGTAAGTTGTTTCAAGAAAATGAATTTAACGGACAAATTAAAGGGGCGACTGTTTCCATTCATAGTAGTGGACAAGTCCATATTTCACTAAAAATCGAAGAGATTATTCCATTGAAAAAAGAAGTCGATTGGTCTTCTATTCCTGATGAACAAATCATCGGTGGTGATTTGGGATTAACCCATTTTTTAATTGACTCAAATGGTAATAAAATCGATAATCCGCGTTATTTGAAGAAATATTTATATAAGTTAGCAAAATTTCAACGTCAATTAAAAAATAAGAAAAAAGGCTCTTCGAATTATAAAAAATTACAAAAGAAAATTGCCAAACTACACTTAAAAATCAGTAATACCCGAAAGGATTTTTTGCATAAACAATCTCGTAAACTCGTTAACGAAAACCAAGTTATCATTTTAGAAGATTTAAATGTAAAGGGTCTGATTAAAAACAAAAAGCTAGCTCGTAGTATTGCTGATGTGAGTTGGTCAACGTTCGTAACTTTTGTTTCTTACAAAGCTGCTTGGGATCATAAAAAAGTCATTCTAATTGACCGTTTCTTTGCTTCTTCAAAGCAATGCAATGGTTGCAAAGAGAAAAACATACTTTTATCCCTTTCTGACCGCATTTGGGTATGCCCAAATTGCGGTACAGAACATGACCGTGATAAAAATGCAGCAAAAAATATAAAAGAAGAAGGCATTCGCATGTTACTAAGCCTTTCAAAATCGGCTTAAATTTAACATATGTATGTATTTTTTACCGCAGGAACTGCGGGGTGTGCCTGTCAGCATTATGTTTGCTGTTTGCTTAGTTTCATTAAGCAACGGAGAGAGTGTAAGATGTTCTGTAATGGAATGCTGTTCTCGATGAAGCAGGAATTTTACGATTATTTTTAGGTTAAATGCGAGTATCTTCCGGTCTGAATGACTTCTAGAAACTCGCAACTTTAGTCGTGAGAGGTTCATAGTATTAATATTATAAGATGTAAGTTTATGCTTTTTATGTAATAATTATATTGTAGAGATGTAAATTTACAATTCATACATAGTGGAAGTGGGGATCATAATGGCAACGGGAACACATACAGTAGAAATTCCAATAGATGTACAAGCAGTTTGGGAATATGTCAGTGATCTTGAAAAATGGGCAACAACAGTACCAGCCTATAAAGAACATGAAATCATAAATGACAATCAATCTATTTGGACATTTGAAGGTAGTGTGAAAGGTATTAAAAAAACAATACAAGCACAGGTAGATATTACCGAATGGCATGAACCTTCAAATATTAAGTTTGAACTAAAAGGTTTATCAGATAATTTTACAGGAAGCGGTCACTTTACTGCAGAAGATGTTAATGGTAAAACAACAATGACTTGTACCGTGGAAGTCCATGCAGGCGGATTATCGGGTGCGGTGTTAACCCCAATTATTAAATGGGCTGTTCCAAAAGTAGCATCTCGTTTAACAGAATCTATCGCACGTAAAATTGCAGTATTCTCATAGTTTTTAAGGATTGAAAGTCGCTTCATTTTGGAGATACATCCTCTGAAGCAAAGATGGTAACCAATGTAATGATAAAGAGTTTCACTAGAAATTTTATAATTAGCGGAAAGGGGGCTGTCCAAAAATGGACGGCCTCTTTTTTCGTTGTGTCACCCATATACTCATGCTAATTCAAATAATTGATGATGGTGATTTTACAATTGGCAGAGTCTTTATTGGTTTTTACCAATGGTTTTACTTGCTCCCTTTAATCATTCAGCGAAGAAATAAAATGAAATCATATAAAGGTTTTCGACTTCTACGTTAAATATTGGACTTATTACTAAAATACGTTTGGTACACATTTTACTTAAATTAATGGGAGATTTAGTGAAAGTAGATTTAAGTTGTTTTAAAAGATCTCATCATATTTTAGTTATTCCATTAAAGGGCGCGATTGTTGAGCACACAGGTAGACAATGATCAAACTTTTTTATAAACCAACAATGGTATGACTTGGCGAAAGTCTCTAACCCAAAAATGCATCTCCCACTTTTAAAAGAGTAGACATATGAGTCTTTCATACGTCTACTCTTTTGCCGCTCTTAAACGCCGTTGCGGTCATTCCTTTTACTTCCTTAAATACTTTACAGAAATAATTATAGCTGCTAAATCCTACCATATAGCTAATATCCGTGATTGATGATTGTCCCTGTTCAATGAGAAAGACTGCTTCATCGATTCTTTTCTTCTGAATATAATCAATGACCGTCATATTCATCTCATCTTTAAATTTCTTTGCTATATAGGTCCGATTAAACCCAAGCTCATTTGCTACTGATTGTAGATTGATCGGTTCACTAAAATGAAGATTGAGATACATGAGCACCTGTTTGACCACCGAACTATGTCCTTTCATCGCAAAGCTTCTCACAGCATTACAATATTCTTCTGTCATAGCCACTTCCAACAGATCTATTTCAGATATGGTGATGGTTTCCTCAATCTTTATGGCAAACAGTTCTGAAATTCCATGCAAATATTGTGGAGCTACGCCACCCTTATTGGCTGCCAACCGAAGCATGCTACTGTAGCTGAAAGCAATGTTTTTTCTTGCTCGTAAAGGATTTCCAGGCACCCTGTATAAGAAATCTCCCGAAAATTCTACGAATGTTTCCAGTGCCTTTTCTGTATTCCCTACCTCAATAAAGTGTAAAAGTTTTTTCTCAATCTCATATCTTAGTTTAATATCAAAATCATCTTCATCAAATTCTTGTGGTTGAAGCTCTTTAGGATTGTCTCCTTCATTGCTTACCATTGTGATGATTTGAGATTTTATAGGAGGATGTCCATAGATATTCACTAAAACATCTCCTAAAGCTAAGTATGATTCTCCTATATAGGCAATGGATTTATAATAGCTTTCTAAAGATTTGAACGAACTACTTTCCAAATGGTTTTCCTTGATTACACGCCAAATGAAAGAATCTGTTACCCGTTCTTTTAAAAAAGGACCTACTATGACCATCCCTTTATCCGTTTCATGGGTGATAAGAGCTATGGCGAAATAGGAAAGGGAAAAGGAATCTGTTTGAAAACAAAAACTATGTTTCTTTGCCTTCATCAGTGCTTTTTGAAAATGAGCATACATCCCCTTCCTTGTTTCTGTCATGATGAGGGGTTCTGTGTCATCTGAGATGTGTAGAATGGTTCTGAATTGTTCATCTATGACTTCAACATCCATTTTAAAAGCACTTTTGATCATCCAACACTTTTCCGTTAATTCATTTAGTAAGTTCTCCATCGTTTCCCCTTTATCTAAACTCTCATTTCATTATCACACCATCTTAACGTTCAAATTATTTATTGTATATATCGATAAGTATGACAAGTGTGGTTTTTTATTTTGTAAGCGGGAACATTATAGATTCGATTTTTCATAATAACCAACAATAGTAGATGTGAAAACGCTTTTATCGTATTATGATGTACCCATATTAAATATTTTAATCTCATTTTTTTAGGAGGAAATCCTATGGCAAATCGTTCAATGGCTAGTGAAATTCAATATAATAACGCCAAACCATGGCAGCTTGTCACTTTTGCTTTTAACAATTCAGCAACAAATGCTCAATACTTTATGTACCTCATGTTTTTTATCTATTATTGTACAGATAGCTTAGGGCTATCAGCTGTTATTGTCGGTGGAATGATGACATTTTCCCGTATTTTTGATGCATTTATCGATCCAATGATTGGATTAATGATCGATAAAACGAATACTCGTTTTGGTAAATTCAGACCTTATATGTTTGCGGGCATGATTATTATGAATATCTCTACGGTTGGGCTCTATTGGGGGCTTCAATTAGATAGTAACATTGCCATGTATACATGGATTGCAGTTTGTTACGTGATTTGGAACATTGGCTATACTTGTTCTACGATTTGTACAAAGAGTGCTCAAAATGTTTTAACGAATAATCCAAAACAACGCCCACTAGTAAGTGGGATTGACCAGGTTATCATGACTGGACTCGATATTCTTATTTTCTCCTTTGGTATGATTATTTTAAATTATTTTGGCGGGGTAGAGGATCCTGCTTCATTTAGAAACTTTGCTTTTATGATTGCAGGGTTTACCACTTTATTCACGATCATTGCAATGGCTGGTATCTGGAAAAAGGATAATGAAAATTACTACGAAGTAAAGGATATGACTAAAAAGGAAAATCAGATTAAAATAAAAGATTTCATTTCTATTATTAAAGGTAATAAGGCGCTTCAAATGCTGATAGTTGCGGGGTCTTCAACGAAAATTGCGACTTCCATTCAAAGTTCAGCAACGGCTTACTTCTTTATGATTGTCATGGGTGGTGCGGAATTTCAGGCAATCGTCAACGGACCTGCAACCTTTGTTAGTTTAGCAGGTGCCTTTATCGGTGTTGGCTTAGCTGTCTATTTAGGATTAAAAAAATCATTTGTGATTGGCCAAATTCTCAGCATTGTTGCTGCGGCCATCCTTTTAGTCATTCGACCATTTGATGCGGGCTCTGTTATTCTAGCGGTTGTTTTAATCTCTTTCTTCCGTCTAGCCGAGAGAATGGCTGATACGAATCAGATTCCAATGATTGCTGATGTAGCCGATTATGAGCTTTGGAAAAACGGACGTTTCATTCCTAGCATGATTGCCACTGCGTTCTCGTTTGTGGATAAAATGGTTAGTTCTCTAAGTGGTTTATTATTAGGAGCTGTACTTGGAGCTGCACATTATACAGCAGGGATGGAAGTCACTCCAACACTATACTGGTCTATATTAGGACTGTACTTTGGTGCACCGCTAATTGCTCATATCATTGCATTGATCGCGATGAAGAAGTACCCAATTAACAAGGAATTTTATGAAAAAATGACAAAAGAGAATCAGGAAAGAAAAGCAAAGATGGAAATGGGAGCATAGTAGCCATGTAATAATCGAGAGTGCTTTTACAAAAACGTATATCTGGAGTGACTTTTATAAGGATAGAAGGGAAACGAATATCTTTTTAGAAGAGCAAAGTGGGATGTATGAACAATTAATGGGTGTTGATATCGATTTGTAATATCATTTTAGCAACATGTAAATGAATGAAAAAGCAGTAAATGATAAGCAAAACTCTATCGGGATGAAGCAAACTTTGTACAATCTGATCATCAATAGTTAGACAGAAAAATTCAATTGTACATATGAATGCTTCTAATAAAAAGGCTCTGTTAGTAAACTTTGTTGATAAGCTAGGTGAGTCAAAAATCAATCATATTATTTAACAAAGCTAATAAAAAGGGACCGTTGCATCTTAAAGGCAACGGTTTTTGTACGTATCATGATCTTAATGATCGGCCAATAGGAATGCAAAGCGGTGTTTGATCAACAGGATTGTCAATAAGACAGCATTCTAGTCCGAAGACTTCTTTAATCATGTTTGTGGTAAATCCTTTTTTGGGCGGCCCCTCTTGATAAATTTACCCCTTAACAATGCTAATGAGATGATCAGCGTATTGCGCTGCTTGATTTAAATCATGTAAAACCATAACTATCGTTCGACCGTGAGTGATGTTTAAGTCACGCAGTAATTCTAATATTTCAATTTGGTGCGCTAGATCTAAATAGGTTGTTGGTTCATCTACTAATAAGAGATCTGTATCTTGAGCTAAGGCCATTGAAATCCACGCTCTTTGCCTTTGTCCCCCAGATCATTGATCCAATGTGCGATCTGCAAAATCAGTCATTTTTGTTGCCGATAATGCACGTTCTACAATTGAATGATCTTCCGGAGTTTGTTTAGAAAATAAACCTTTATGTGGATGTCTACCGTAGTAACATAGATCTTTGACGGTTATATCTTCTGGGGCTTCTGGACCTTGAGGTAAAATGGCCAATTTCTTCGCAATCTCTTTGGAAGATTGCTGATGAATCGCTTTTCCAGCTAAATAGACTATACCTTCCTGGGGAGTTAATCACCTAGCTAAGGACCGTAAAATGGTTGATTTACCACAACCATTGGACCCAATAATAACGCTAATCTTATCTTTAGGAACTTCTAAACTGATAGTATCAAGGATTTGAGTTGATCCGTAAGAGAGAGAAAGTTGTTCTGCTGATAATGTTGTCATAATTGATCGCCTTTCTTATGCCTTTTTTCGTTCAGAACGTAATAAATATAAAAAATATGGTGCCCCAATGACTGCTGTAATAATTCCTGCTTGGCATATTGCCCCTAAAGCTATTGTATTAGGTTGCTTGAAACTGTTGAAGTATCTCGCACTGAAGAACTAAAGGAATGTAAGGGAGTTGGGAAATTTTAAATAGAGGAAAATACTTTAGCATCAATTTATTTAACACAGACGGAGCCTATGAAGGATATAAAAATCTATACATATGATTTCCAAAAGGACAAAAGTAGAAAATTAATGAAGAATGGTGCTTAATAAAATGATGCTATGTTGGTAAGAAAAGCTGTAATACCAAACAAGAGGGCATAGAAATATAAAAAGCCTGTATCAATGATTACTTGGTAATCATGATATGGGCTTTTTAACTCAAGAGTTAATTGTCATTATCTATATTTAACTCACTGTTTGTTTTTTTGATGAGTTTCAATTCGAATTAGCGACTTTGAAACGCCACCTTTAAACCAAGTCCGAGATAGATGGCTCCGACAATTTTACCGCTAAAGCGGGCGAGCCAAGATATCCGTTTAACAAGCCGCCCGAGTGGACGGATGCAAAAGGCGATAAGTGTCGTATAGATCACACCTAAGAATACAAAGATTAGGCCGAGAAACAAGAATTGGAGAACAGATGTCCCTTGTTCAGGGTGAACGAACTGTGGCAAAAATGCTAGAAAGAAGAGAGCTGTTTTCGGGTTAAGAACTTCTGTTAAAATGGCCTGACCATACGTACTTAAAGACGATATCGGGGAAACCTTTGGCAGTTTAGGATCAGATGGCTTTTCTAATATCGCACGAATGCCGAGATAAATTAAGTAAGCAGCACCTGCAAACTTCACAATATTAAAAGCAAGTGCAGATGTCATCAAAATGGCGGAAAGTCCAACCGCGGCAAATATAGTATGAATCAAATCGCCAGTCGCAAGTCCAATACCTGCAATTACGCCTGCTCTACGCCCACCTTGAACAGTGCGAGTGGCGGTAAGAAGAACAGCCGGACCTGGAATTAAAAAGAGCCCAATTACGACTGCAATAAACGCTCCTAAAGTAGAAAAATCAAACATTGGGGTTTCCTCCTATTCCTTCAATACCGTCAAGTATAGTAGAGGATGAATCGTAAATCAACAGCCATTCAAAAGTTTAAAAGCAATTCGTTTGGAATGGTATCCATGATCATCAGGAATGTTTAGAATAATATGGTAATATAAATATAAGGAAAAGTAGGGAATCAATCGCTTCAGATAAGTGATGTCTACATTTTGATTGTCAGACTGTCCAATTGCTGTCTGAATAATATGAAAATTAGGAAGATGTGTATATAAGTGCGTGTTCAAAAAGGAGGATAAAAAGAGCCGAGAAGTTCGAGGCGTGCATCTCGAGAGGACCGTAGAGACAGAGATTTGAAGCAATTCGCAAGCTTTTTTACCGGACTTTTTGAACATCCCCTATAATTAGAATGTGCGTCATAAGCCCAAAGAAATGACAAATAGCCATCTAAAGGTGAGTAGAAAAAGAGAATTCAAGGATTACTGAGGTGAAATAGAATGGACAATCAATATTTTGTTGGTTGGGGAACACTTGCCCTTATTAATGCAGGATTAGCGCAAGGTAAAAACCGGACTGGTTTAAATTGGTTTTTATTATCTTTGCTGCTTGGACCAATTGCAACATTGATTTTATTGTTTTCAGAAAAGAAACCAGATTAAACGATATAAGACTATTTAGTTTAAAAAAATAATGATCCCAAATCGCAATTGGAATCATTAACGTACATATTATAAGAGAAAACACTTATTCTTATTGAACAGATCCTCGCTTAATTAACGACACATCAATTGTCTCGTTTGTAACCGGCTCATTGGCAATAAGTTTTACTAGATTGCCAGCACAAAGCGCTCCCCATTTATGTTTGGAATAATCAATTGTAGCTAAATTTGGCATGATGTATTGGGACATTTCGATATTATCAAAGCCAATAATATGTATGTGTTTTCCAACTTGATACGTTGTTGTTGACAGATAATCATACATACCAATGGCCATTTCATCATTTAAACAGAAAACGGCAACAGGTTCCTTGTACTCTTTGACGATTTGTTCTGCTGCGCGTGCGCCCGAAAGTTTAGAAAAACCCCCTTTAATTTCCTGATAGTGAATATCATCACAGTGTTTTACCGCTGTTCTAACAGCTTGCAGACGTTTATGGGCATCATAAGAAATATCAGGACCTGTAACGATATAAAGCTTTCGGTGGCCTTTTTCAAGCAAATAGTGAACGGCTAAAGCGGATCCGGTTGTATTATCCAGAATCACTTGATTAATGTTTTGGTGTTCAAGTTCTCGATCTAAGACGACTAGTTTACACCCTATGTCAGCATATTTAATTAATTCTTCATCTGAAAAACTCCAATCAAGAACAATGGCGCCATCTATCACTTGTTCTGGTAGGAAACGATGAGATTTCATCCCGTTGCAGACGATTAGTTCATAATCAGTGCTGTTAAGTGTAGCATTGATACCTTGCAGAAGCGGTCCAAAAAAATTACCACTGTAATCGGACATTAAAAAAGCACCGATGATTTTTGTTTCGCGTTTTTTTAATGAGCGCGCGGCGGCATTTGGAACATAGTTCAATTCCTTTGCAATTTCCCGAATTCGTGCTGAAGTAGCTTCTGTTATTTTAGAGCTCCCATTTAATGCATAGGATACGGTTGAAATCGAGACACCGGCTTGTTTCGCGATATCTTTAATACTTACCACGATAACGTCCCCTATCTTTTTCTTAACGGTATTATATCGTATTTGATTAGCTGAAAAGTTTCAATGTATATCTCATAGGAAAAAGGCATTCGTGATGGATTGAACGACTACTATTCCTGTATTGAAATAAATAATGGCAATTTTCTAATAAACCATTGAAAACGGTTACCTGAAGATTTATAATAACTCATAGAATCGTAACGATAGCTTTAGTAATGAGATATAAGTATTTTTATATTTTTTTTATCGTTTATCGAAACGTTTCACTAAAAGTAGTATAACTGAAAACTACGAAAAAATGAATCCGTTTTCAATGAAGAAATAAAATCTAAACTCTAAACTCTTTTCATGAAAGTCTACCCACCTAATAAAATAGTAGAAATGGGGATAAAGATGACAGTGATTCCAATAGCAGTTCAAATGTATTCATTGCGTGAGGAAAGTGAAAAAGATTTTGCTGGTACATTGAAAAAAGTTGCAGAACTAGGCTTTGCTGGCGTTGAATTTGCTGGACTAGGAGGATTGACTGCGACAGAAGTCCGTGTGTTATTGGATGATCTAGGGCTGAAAGCTGCATCTAGCCATGTTCCGCTTGTCGAGTTGAAACATAACTTGGCACAAGTGATTGAAGATCAGAAGATATTAGGAAGTACCTATATAGTTTGCCCGTATTTAATGCCGGATCAACGAAGTGAAGAAGATTATAATACGCTGATTCCATGGCTAGATGAGGCGGGTGAAACGTGTCTGCGTGAAGGCATTACCCTTTGCTATCATAATCATGATTTTGAACTAGAACGTATGTCGGATGGAAGAATGGCACTGGAGGCGATTTTTGATGATACAAACGCAGACCATGTGAAAGCAGAACCCGACATATACTGGCTGACAAAGGCTGGGGAAAAGCCGGTAGAGTGGCTTAACCGCTATAAAAATCGAACTCCACTCGTTCATTTGAAAGATATGACGACAGATGGAGAACAATTTTTTGCAGAGCTGGGAACTGGCGGGGTTGATATTGAAGCGGTGCTCACTATAGGAGAAGAAGTTGGTGTTCAGTGGTGGGTGATCGAACAGGATCTAAGCCGAACCACACCATTTGAAAGCATGGAAATCAGTATTAGGTATCTGAAAAAGAAACTTCCTTATCTTCTGAATAAATAAAAAGGGGACGAAAGTATGGCGTTAAACGTAGGCATCATTGGTTGTGGGAATATTAGTAGTATTTACTTAGAAAACAGCCGTCGTTTTCCTGAATTTACTATTGTGGCATGTACGGATTTGGATATTGAAAAAGCAAAAGCAGCTGCTGTAAAATATGGCATCCAACATATGGGTAGTGTGGATGAAATGATGGCTTCACCGGATATTGATATCGTATTAAATTTGACGGTTCCACACGCTCATGCAGCGGTAGCGCTAAAAGCAATCGAAAATGAAAAGCATGTGTATACAGAGAAGCCGCTCGCGATTACATTTGATGATGGAAAGAAAATCATGAATGAAGCCCGTCTCAAACAAGTCACTATAGGATCTGCACCAGATACTTTTCTAGGCGGAAGTATTCAATTGGCCGGTAAGTTAATCGAAGAAGGTGTGATTGGAAAACCGATAGGCGCATCGGCCTTTATGATGTCACGTGGGCCAGAATCGTGGCACCCGAATCCTGAAATTTTTTATCATGTCGGAGGTGGTCCGATGTTCGACATGGGTCCATATTACATAACCGCACTAGTTAGCTTATTAGGGCCGGTCAACAGAATCACTGGATCTACGCGTATTACGTTTCCAGAACGAACGATTACAAGCCCGAAGAAAAATGGAGAAAAAATAACGGTTCAGGTCCCAACATATGTGTCTGGCATTCTCGATTTCGTAAACGGAGCGACCGCGACGATTACAACAAGCTTTGATGTAACAGCGGCACGGACACCGTTCATTGAAATTTATGGAGAAGGCGGTACAATCAGCCTGCCTGATCCGAATCATTTTAATCAGCCACTTCTAGTGAAAAGACATGGCGAAGAAGAGTGGCAGGAAATGAAGCCTGGTGGAGACGCATATGATAATTTACGTGGCATCGGACTTGCTGATATGGCTAAATCAATTGAGGTAGGGAAACAACCACGTGCAAATGGCACGATGGCCTTACATGTGCTTGAAATTATGCATGGAATTCACCGCTCATCTGAAGACGGGCGCCATTATTTGCTGGAAAGTACATGTGAACAGCCGCCTTTGTTATCGTAAGCAGCTGTTTTTAGAATAACAAGAAGCACTAGGGAGGACTTGTTGATGAGTACATTAAAAGTAGGTGTTATCGGCTGTGGAAGTATAGCGAAATTTCGTCATTTACCAGAGTATTATGCTAATAAAAAGGTAGAAATCGTCGCGGTTTGTGACATTGTCGCAGATCGTTGTGAAAAAATGGCCACGCAATACAGCGCTAAAGCATTTATCGACTATAAAGAGGTATTGAAGTTGGAAGAAATCGATGCAATCAGCGTCTGTCTACCTAACTATTTACATGCACCTGTTTCCATTGATGCGTTGAATGCGGGAAAACACGTGCTTTGTGAAAAGCCGATGGCAACGTCAAAGGACGAAGCAGTTGCGATGATTAATGCTGCGAATATAAATGAAAAAACGCTGATGATCGCACATAACCAACGTTTTGTAGCATCCCATCAAACGGCCAAACAAATTATTGACAGCGGCAAGCTCGGGAAGATTTACAGTTTTAAAACAACATTTGGTCATCCAGGTCCAGAGGCATGGAGTGTGGATGGTGCAGATAGCTGGTTCTTTAATAAAGAACAGGCTTTTATCGGGGCAATGGGTGACCTTGGCGTCCACAAATCAGATTTAATGCGATATTTACTTGGAGAGTTTACAGAAGTAGGCGCACTTATTGAAACGAATGCGAAGAAGAATACAGAAGTGGATGACAATGCCGTCTGTATTTTACGAACAGAAAGTGGGATTATCGGTACGCTTACAGCAAGCTGGGCATATGTGTCGGGCGATGACAATTCTACAGTTATCTACGGAGAAAATGGAACCTTACGTTTAGAAGCTGATCCAGACTATTCGTTAATTGAAGAATATCGGGATGGCAAAGTGATCCATCATAAGCTTGATAAAATTCAAACGAATGAAGAGGATGGTCAGATAAATTCGCATGTCATCGACCATTTTGTTGAGTGCATTTTGGAAAATAAAGAATCACTCATCACTGGTGAAGAAGGTTTGAAATCACTAAAGATTATTCTAGCGGCACTTGAGTCACAGGAAACAAAAAAAATTATTTCATTGGAACAGGAAGTGTAATTGAAATGAAATTAGGCGTATTTACCGTATTATTTGCAAATAAATCATTTGAGGAAATGCTTGATTACGTGAAAGCTTCAGGGCTTGATGCAGTTGAAATTGGTACAGGCTGCTATCCAGGAAATGCCCATTGCCCACTTGATGAGCTTTTAGAAAATGAGCAGAAACGAAATGACTATTTAGAAGCTGTCACATCACGTGGTTTAACGATCAGTGCATTTAGCTGTCATGGCAATCCACTCACACCAGACAAAGCCTTTGCAAAAGAGTCGGATACTGTTTTACGTAAAACGATTAAACTAGCGTCTCTTCTTCAGGTTCCAGTCGTTAACGCCTTTTCTGGAACTGCTGGTGACAGCGATGAAGCAAAACAGCCGAACTGGCCCGTCGTTCCTTGGCCTGCGGAATATGGGGATGTGTTAACATGGCAATGGGAAAACAAATTGATTCCATATTGGAAAGAAATCGGTGAACTGGCTACACAACATCATGTGAAAATTGGTCTTGAATTGCACGGTGGCTTCCTTGTTCACACGCCATACACGATGCTAAAACTACGTGAAGCAACATGTGATGCAATCGGTGCGAACTTAGACCCTAGTCATATGTGGTGGCAAGGAATTGATCCAGTTGCTGCGATAAAAATCCTTGGTAAAGCTGGTGCCATTCACCATTTTCATGCAAAAGATACGTACATCGATCAAGACAATGTCAATATGTACGGATTGACAGATATGCAGCCATACGGAAACGTACAATCACGAGCATGGACGTTTCGAAGTGTCGGCTGTGGCCACAGCATGCAAGAATGGTCAGATATGATGAGTGCACTTCGTACATATAACTATGATTACGTTGTTAGCATTGAACATGAAGATGCGATCATGTCCATTGAAGAAGGCTTCTCGCGTGCAGTAAAAAACTTAAATGACGTTTTGATTCGTGATTCTTCAGGCGATATGTGGTGGGCGTGAAAATATATGCAAATGAGAAGAGGCATATTGCCTCTTTTTTGGCGAAGAAAATAAATAGATTTAGCTGTTCTTATTGTTTGTTTTAGTGTGTCTTTGAAACAATGTTTGATAATTTGTAAAGATTGATTAAAATTTTGTTTTAATGAATTTGTATGCTTGCAGGATAAAAGAACAGCTAGTTAATAGCCCAGGGAGTACTCCTAATAATGTAAAATAAAAACGATCCTTTCAATAAAGATCTCTTAATGTGGTAAAAAAGGAGAAGAGGAACGAAGATTCTATTTAACGGATCGATTAATCCAAATGGTGTTTGAACAGCTTCCAATTTGGATATGACAAATGAAAATGTCTTAGATCAATTACTATCTTGGTCAACAACTTTACCAGTTTCTCGTTTTGCTTTTAATTAGTTATCTAAATAATCCTTCAAGTCCCGACCTTTAAACAGGTGGGGACTATTTGTCGCTTACGTATATACTCAAATACTACTATGTATGTCAATTAACACAGGTGTCTTTAAATGGTTTTTTATATAGAAATCTAGAATAGTCTATGAAAAGAAGGCAAAAAAATTGGGCTTAGATAGATTCTTTTAGTGAGAAGTTAAAATCATGGTGACATTATAAAAAAAGTGCTTCACACCTTGATATAATGGCTTTTTTCAGAGTCGAATTCTGGAGAATGTCGTTGGGGGATAGAGGTAGTAAAATAAAGACCTTTACAATCTTTACAAAACAGAAAAACCTTAATTTGACACGTTCCAATTAGTGAATATACCTATATTTTTCACCCTAATTTTCAACATTTTTTTCTATTTGTAAAGCCTGTATAAATATTTATAAGAATCTGTAAATTCTATTGTTTAAAAAAAAACCTGCTTATATAATAACCATGCAAGGCGAAATTGACACGTTCAAAAAAATAAAAGGAGTGATCATTTTTCATGAAGAAAACGTGGTTATTAATCGTTGCACTTGTTTTTAGCATGATTTTAACAGCTTGTGGAGGGAATCAAGAATCCTCCGAGGGAGCTGCGAAAGGAAAAAATAAATCTCTAGTAGTCTATACAAATTCTGGATCGGATGGTCGTGGAGATTGGTTGAAGGAAAAAGCTGCTGAACAAGGATTTGAAATTGAAATCGTTGAAGCAGGTGGAGGAGACATTCGAAATAAATTAATTGCAGAAAAAGCAAATCCAATTGCAGATGTTGTTTACGGATTAAATGAAATGAACTATATCGCATTAAAAAATGAAGATGTTCTTGAAGCATTCACCCCTGTTTGGGCAAATGAAGTAGAAGAGGGGACAAGCGATCCTGAAGGTTACTATCATTCATTAGTGAAACAAGCCATTCTATTAATCTATAATTCTGACTTATACACGGAAGAAACAGCTGCATCTGACTGGCCAGAATTATGGGAAAACAAAGCATTTCACGATTTATATGAAGTACCAACTGATTTAGGTGGGGACACAACTAGAACCGTCATTGCAGGTATTTTAGTACGTCACCAGGACTCAAATGGTGAACTTGGTATTTCAGAGGAAGGCTGGGAAGAAATTAAGAAATACTTTGAAAATGGGACTCCTGCAACAGAAGGTACTCCTTTCTATGCAAAATTAGCAAATGGAACCACTCCATTCGGTCAAATGTTCTCAAGCGGAATTCAACAAAGAGAAGAAGAATATGGTGTGAAAGCAGGTATTGTATCACCAGAAATCGGTGTACCATACGTTACAGAACAAGTTGCGATTGTGAAAGGAACGGAGAAAAGAGAGGTTGCAGAAGAATTTATTAACTGGTTTGGAAGTGCTGAAGTACAAGCAGAATGGGCAAAAGAATTTAACTCTATGCCAACGAATTTAGAGGCAGCTAAATCAGCTAATCCAGAGGTAAAAGCATTACATGAATCCGTGAAGAAGCAAGATATGGATTGGAAATTCATTACTGAAAATATTGACGCTTGGATTGAAAAAATCACTTTAGAAATTCAATAAGTATATCAGGTTAATAGACCTTGGTTTTTAATCAAAAACCAAGGTTTCATATTTCTAATACTAGCGGAGGAAATAAGATGATTGAATTCAAAAATATTCAAATCAAATTTGATGATTTCACAGCCATTCACAATCTAAATCTTGAAATTAAGGAAGGAGAGTTTTTTACACTTCTGGGGCCTTCAGGATGTGGGAAAACAACGACGCTTAGGAGCTTAGTTGGATTTATTAAACCAACAAATGGCGACATCCTGGTTAATGGAGAAAGAATAAACGATATCCCTATAGAACGCCGTGAAATAGGTATGGTATTTCAGAGCTATGCACTGTTTCCAACTATGAATGTATATGAAAATATAGCATTTGGACTTCAAGTAAAAAAGTACAAAAAAGATGAAGTAGATAAACAAGTTAGGGAGATTGCTAGAAAAGTAGATTTAAATGAAGAACAGCTTTTTAAAAAAGTATCTGACTTATCAGGTGGCCAGCAGCAACGGGTTGCCATTGCAAGGGCACTCGTATTAAAACCAAAAATTCTTGTGCTTGACGAACCATTATCGAACTTGGACGCCAAGCTAAGAAAACAACTTAGAAGAGAATTAAAAAAATTACAGTCGCAATTTGGAATTACGACCATTTATGTTACACATGATCAGGAAGAAGCATTAACAATGTCTGACCGAATCGCAGTATTTAACAAAGGCAACATTGAACAGGTTGGAACACCAAAGGAAATATTTGATCAATCGAAAACAGAATTTGTCTGTAATTTTATTGGCGATAACAACTTCTTACAGCCATCATTTTTACAGCGAATAAAAAATGAATGTAATGTAGCTATCGATCCGGCGAAAAAAGCTTATATCAGACCAGGAAAAGTGACAACTAAAAATGTCGATACCGAACAATATGATGTGATAGTAGAAGGAGAAATTGTTGAAAATGAGTATCACGGAATTTCTTCTAAGGTTACTTATGAGTTAGGCAATCAACGAATCGCAAATATGGAGATGGAAGATAATTTAAACGATTATGAAGTTGGATGCAGAAAAAAAATCGCATTTCAAACATCTGATATTTTAACTTATTAGAAGGTGACATGATGCAAATACAAAATAAGTATAAATTAAAAAACAAACTGTATATCCTTGCTATCGGAGTTGTATTATCTTGGGCTTGTATCGCCTTACTGATTTACCCGAATATTAATCTATTAATCACGACGTTTTTCCAGGATGGCGGTTTTACGTTTGAGCCATTTGAAAAGTTGATCAGCTCCGAACGTGCAATGAAAAGTTTATGGAACAGTTTTATTTTAGCAATTACCTTGGTTATTACGGTGAATATGGTTGGTCTGTTTCTAGTATTTATCATGGGTTATTTTGAAATCAAGGGAATGAAGTTTCTGCGGCTTGGCTATTATTCAACCTTAATATATGGAGGAATTGTATTAGTAGCAGGCTATCAATTTATTTATGGTGATGTAGGAATCGTGACCAATCTTTTTCTATCCATTTTTCCGGATATGAACCCAAATTGGTTTAAGGGATTTTGGGCCGTCTTGTTTGTTATGACATTCTCTAGTACATCAAACTATGTCATCTTCTTATTAAATGCATTGCAAAAGGTAGACTATCAAACGATTGAAGCTGCAAGAAATATGGGGGCAACTGATTTTCAAATTATAAGAAAGGTGATTCTTCCCGTTTTAAAACCAACCATTTTTGCCTTGACTATTTTGCAGTTTATCGGAGGATTAGGGGCATTTGCAGCACCAAAAGTGGTCGGAGGAGAATTCCAAACGATTACACCGATGATATTAACATTTTCCGGTATCGTCAGTTCCAGAGATTTAGCCGCCTTATTAGCTATTTTTCTAGGGTTAGCTTCGATGATTCTGCTTGCAGTCATGACAAAAGTAGAATCCAAAGGGAACTACATGTCCGTTTCAAAAGTAAAAACAAGTTTGGTGAAACAAAAGATCAACAATAAATTTGCCAATGTCATAATTCACATGATGGCATATGTATTATTTGTGCTCTATACACTGCCAGTTGTTCTGATCTTTTTATTTTCGTTTACTGATTCCAAGGCGATTGCCACAGGTAAATTAACATGGGACAGTTTTACATTAGAAAACTATATTACTGTTTTTACTAATGCGAGTGCTTATCAACCGTTCCTTGTGAGTATCATTTATTCAGCACTCACTGCCATTATTGTTGTAGGGTTGATCCTATATATTGCACGGTTAATTCAGAAGTATAACAATAGATGGACGGCGATTCTCGAATATATTCTTCATATTCCTTGGATGTTACCTTCCGTGTTAATTGCGATGGGTCTGATTATTACGTATAGCATTCCAAATTCGGTAATGTTTAACAAAGTATTAACTGGAACAGTAGGCATATTATTAATCGGTTATATTATTGTTCAAATTCCTTTTGTATTAAGAATGTTAAAAGCGTCCTTTTATTCCATTGACACTTCATTGGAAGAAGCGGCAAAGAATTTAGGAGCAAGCAATATAAGGACCTTCTTTAAGGTGTTATTGCCAATTATTTTACCTTCTGCTTTGGCGTTAGTTGCCTTAACATTCAATTCAACGTTGGATGAATATAATTTATCGATGTTTTTAAGTCATCCATTTTATCAGACATTAGGAATTACCATACAAAACAGTACATCACCAGAAGCGTTACAGGATACAAGAGCATTAACCTTTGTCTACACGGTACTATTAATGGCTATTTCAAGTATTGTTCTTTACCTTGTTTATGGCCGAGGAACAAAGGCAGGCAAATAACAAGATAAGTTCGATGAAATGAAATTGCAATTGTGGAAACTAAAAAATGGAGGTACATCATGATTGGGAACAAAAACGACAATGATACGACAAAATTATTAAATGAGAAATTAGGATCGGAGCCCTTTTTAATTGCTGTCCATCGTGGAAGCAGCATGGGGAATATCATTGAAAATACACTCCCTGCTTTTTATGCAGCGATGCAATCCGGCGCAGATATTTTAGAAATTGATGTGGTTCGCTCAAGTGATGGAAAATTTTATTTATTCCATGATGGAAATGAGCGTAGACTTCTGGGGCAGGAAAAAAATATCAGGGAAATGGATTCTGCATTCATTGAGTCTTTAAACTATCGTAATAATATCGGACATGTTGTCAATTATAAAGTGGAAAAAATGGATAATGCCCTAACCGCCTTAAAAGGCACTGGCATAATCCTCAATTTAGACCGTTCTTGGGATGATTGGAATGCATTGCTTCCTTTACTAGATCAGTTTGACATGGCAGATCAAATTATTTTAAAGTCCCCAGTCAATCAAAGTTGCCTATCTATTTTGGAGCAGCACCCTGTAAAGTATCCTTACATGCCAATTATTAAAAAATTAGATGAAATAGATGAAGTTCTAAGCTATCAGAATATTAATTTGACAGGTATGGAGTTAATTGCAAAAGATAAGGATAGTGTATTTTTTCAAGATAATATCATCCGTGATATTAAAGAGAGGAAATTATTTATTTGGCTAAATGCCATTGTACTGAATCATAAGGACGTATTGTATGCAAAGTATGATGATGACCAATCAATCATTAAAGGACCTGCTTACGGTTGGGGGGAACTTGTTGAAAAAGGGTGTGATATCATTCAAACCGATTGGCCAAGTCTATTAGATAATTATAGAAAAGAAATTAGTAAGAAGAATGACTGATTTTAAAAAAACTGAAAGAGGATGAGTATGAATAAATCTATCCAAGATATCCATGTCCGTGTTTTAATGTGGCTTGAGGAAGCGGCAAATATGATACGTGATTCGTTTGCCGAACATTTAATGATTGAGACAAAATTGAATCGTAAGGATTTAGTCACAAATATTGATAAAAACGTTCAAGATTTCTTTACTCAGAAAATCACGGAATACCATACGACTCATCAAATATTAGGTGAGGAATCTGCTGAACAATTCACAGATAAGAATCCGGAGTATTTATGGATAATCGATCCAATTGACGGGACGGCAAATTTCGTAAAACAACAGGATCATTTTTGTATCCTTATTTCTTATTACGAAAATGATATTGGAAAATTAGGCTATATGTATGATGTGATGAATAATGATGTTTATTACGCTATAGAAAATGAAGGAGTTTTTCTAAACGATAAGAAACTGCCTGCCCCATCAGCTATTTCTTTACATGAAGGGCTTGTCTCTGTTGATGTACAAAACTGGTGCGGCAAATCATGTTTGGAAAGACTGGCTAAGGAAGCTTTTGATATCCGCTATTTTGGCTGTGGCGGCATTGACAGTATTCATGTAATAACTGGCAAGTTTGCAGCATTTGCATCCTCGAAAGCAGGTCCTTGGGATAAAGCAGCTCAGCTGATTTTTGCAAAAGAATTAGGGCTTCGCGTCTCCAAATTTGATGGAAGTGATGTGAATTATTTAAAAGGTGGGGATTGGGTCATTTCCAATAAGGCAGCATACGAGGATCTTTTAGCTATTGTTAAAAGATTTTAAAACTTGAAAACGTGAGATAGATATAAAAGATTGCTAGAATTTAAAAGGTGGTGGAAATGATGGCGACCATATTGGATATAGCAAAAGAAGCAGGGGTATCGCATGGTACGGTATCCAATGTTTTAAACGGTAAAGGAAATGTCAGTTCAAAAAAAATGGAGCTTGTGTTAAAAGCGGCTGAAAAATTAGGATACAATCTTAATAATAATGCAAAGCTGCTTCGTTCCGGTAAAAGCCAAACCATCATTATGATTTTACCTAGTCTTGGATTAGAGGAATACTCTATTTTTTACGAAAATGCTTTGAAAGAGGCAAGCTCCAGAGATTATCAGATTAGGCTGTACTGTACTTATGACAATCCAATAAAGGAAAAACAAATTATTAAAGAAATTATTAAAGAGCGTCCAGCTGGCATTATCACTGTCTCTGCATTAGATGATGCTAACGAGTATTATGATCATATTCCGATTAGTAAAAGTGACATCATTTTTATTAATAGAAATATAGCCAACGCACAGGAATTAATCACGTTTGATTTTAATCAGGTCGGGATTGATATTGCAACATTTATCGATCAACATATCACCGGGAAAATTGCCTTGTTTACTGGGGAAGAAAACTTTTCAAATGAACATGATTTAACAACTTCGTTGTTAGAACATTTAGATAATCAGGATGTTACTGTATATCAATCTACTTTATCCCATGAATACGAAAATGCGTTTAAGCTTGTCTTAGAATCTTCCTTCGACTGTATCATTGCAACAAATGTCTCGAAAGCACAATTATTGGTTAAAGCATTTTATTATGGTTCAAATCAAAACTTACCAAAAATTATAACGCTCGGACCATTAAAAAACATGTACAGCAAAGAAGTGATGTACTATTTTCAGGACTTCGGATATTTGGGTGAACGAGTCGTGAAGAATATCATTCAAACGATTCATTTAAAGGATAAAAGTCATTCTAATATTTATCCGAATTATGGATTTATAATGGAGCCAGACCGATATAAAAGTTTTCATTCAGAGATTACGATTCTCACCATTGATTCACCAGCAACGCATGCGCTAAAAAAAGTCATTCCGCATTTTGAAAAGACTACAAACTGCATCGTACATCTTGATATAAAATCCTATAATGAGGTTTTCCAAATCATTGAAGACGACGAAAAGTGGAAAAACTATGATATTATTAGGCTGGATATTGCTGGTTATTCCTGGTATGGTCAGAAAATTTACCGCCCACTGCAAGGATTAGAAGTAGAATTAGATGAATTTATTGAAGCGTTGCCATACTTTCTCAAAAATGCTTACGTCAATATAAATGATACTGCATATGCTATTCCATTTGATATTAGTATTCAGATGTTATTTTATAGGGCAGATGTTTTTGATAATGACATCGTAAAGCGAAAATATTTTGAAAAAACTAAATCAGAACTTAAAATTCCAATGACATTTGAAAAGTATAACGAAATAATCATGTTTTTCAATGAGAGTGACTTTGATCAAGTAAAAAAATTAACTGGTGCGTCGATGATTTCAGGAAACATTGAGACCATTGTAGCTGAATATTTGCTCAGGTATTATTCCTTAAAAGGTGATATTCTCACTGCCTCAGATATTCGATTAGATCCAGAAGTAGCGATCTATGCCATGAAGTTACTTTACGATAATTATAGGAATTCTCTGGTCACTGATGCAAATTGGTGGGGAGAGGAAGTACAAGCCTTTATTGATGGGAAATCGGCAATGGTGATTGGGTTTATGAACCATTTATCTGTTGTCTCACAAAGTAATATTAAAGATTCAATTGGAATTGCCGATGTTCCAGGGAACACGCCTCTGCTTGGCGGTGGAATTTTAGGGATAACGAGATCAACGAAAAAGGTGGAAGCATCCATTGAATTTCTTACTTGGCTCAACAGTTCAGAAATTTCAGAACAAATCAATTTACTAGGTGGCAATACGGCAAGCTATTTTCTCTCGAATAGTTCTGTTGTCAGAACGATGTATCCATGGCTAGCAAAGGCAAAAAAAACAATCATGAATGGAAAGCGAGAGACTGTTTTTGAAAATGGCCAGTGCATCGATTTAAAGCATACAGAAGAAATCATTGGAAAGCATATACTAAAACTATTAACAGAAGAACAACCGCAGTTTGAAAAATGTGTAGAAAACATAAATAAAGAATTGAAGGAAAAACAAGAAATATTGACCGTTCAGGTATAAGATGGGAAGTAAGGGGCCGGTTCTTATGCGTGATAGTGCCCAGTTGATTTTAATATAATTGGAGTGTAACTAAAAGCGGAAGGAGGAGAAAGCGATGTCTTTTAGCTTTACAGGCATTCATCATGTTCAATTAGCAGCACCACCAGGTTCGGAGGAAGTAGCAAGAAAGTTTTTTGTGGGAATGTTAGGTTTTGAAGAAATCGAACAACCTGAACCAATGAAAATACGAGGTGGAGTGTGGTTTGGATTTGGCAACTATCACCTTCATATTGGCATTGAAGAACCATTCTCTCCTGCCAAAAAAGCACATCCAGCATTTGAAGTAAAAAATATAGAAGCTTTAAAAATCCATCTGGCTGAAAATAATATTCCTTTTATAGTCGATACAGATTATCCAGGAGTGAACAGAATTTATATTGAGGACCCTTGGGGGAATCGCGTGGAAATTTTAGAAAAATGTATCTAACAATGGTAGGGCCCTCTTAATAGTAGGTGTTCAAAAAGGAGGGTAAAAAGACCGACAAAGAAATTGCCAATCTTTTTATCGGACTTTTTGAACAACCTCTAATAGAGCGGACGGAATACATATTATGAAAGAAGAGTAGTGCGAAATTTATAGGTAATGATACCAGCATAGAGGTTGGTACAAAAGGATTTAACCTTATACACTATACATCGTTTATTATGTCATTTACCCGTAAAATATACGAAGTATAACTGACCTTTTTATCCCACATTAACGGGCAGTAAGCCCCCTACCTTAAGGCTTAGAGGAATCGAAGAAGCGTAGGTGGGGGACAACTGCCCGTAAAAGCCCGATTGGTGAGATACAGTGAAACTTACCGATGCGTGAGCAGAGGTTTAGTTGAACCAATCGGGTTCGTACTGTCGATTGATCGAAGCGAAAGCGAGGATCTTAGCGACAGTAGAACGGGACTAACAATCAGTGGGGATGAAGAAAACCCCCACTGATTGAAGTTTCACTTTATTCTTGGCGGTCAAATCAATGAATAGATTTAGCATCATCCACATGCCTTACATGTTTGTAATTGATCCAAATAAATAGGACTGAAATAAGTACAAACATTCCCCCGACGACGAATGGAACATGTGGGTTGTATATTTCTGCTAGTTTACCTGCCATAAACGGTGCTACAGCTGCTCCTATGAATCGAAGAAAGCTGTATGCGGCGGATGCCGTAGATCGTTCGACTGGAGCGGCATTCATGACAGCTGTCGTAATTAACGTATTGTTATTTCCTAGTAATGCACCTGCGATAATAACTGCAACTATAACCACCCACTGCGTTGTCGTCCAGATTCCTATTACTCCCAGTAGTAAAGCAAATAAAGTCAACATGAGACACATAGATTTAATTGTCCCGAACCACTGTTGAAGTTTTGGGGCCATGAAAACAGATGTGATAGCAAGCATGATGCCCCAACCGAGGAAGACAAAGCCTAATCCATGCGCATCCAACCCCATTACGAATGGTGCATAAGCCAACAATGTGAAAAAACCAAAGTTATACAGGGCGGCTGTTATACCGAATACTAAGAGAGAACGGTGCTTTAAGGCACGGAACGGATCCATTAAGGATGTTTTCGATTTTATATCATCGTGGCTATTGGACTTTGGCATGAATGTAAAAAGACCAATAAAAGCAATTATCATCAATGCGGCAACCCCTAGGAACGGGCCTCTCCATGACATGGCTCCCAACCAGCCACCAAGCAGTGGTCCAACTGAAATGCCAAGTCCGATTGCTGCTTCATACAAAATGATTGCTTTTGCGGTACCACTAATTGAAAGAGATACGATAGCGGCTAGGGACGTAGCGACAAACAAAGCATTACCTAGCCCCCACCCACCTCTAAGTCCAACAAGTGTCCAGATATCGTTGGAGAGCCCTCCGAGTGCTGAAAATAGAGCAATAATAATAATTCCAACAAGCAACGTCCATTTGATGCCAAGTCTTGACGATATCGTACCGGTAATAAGCATCGCCACCGCCATAACTGCATTATAGCTGGTGAAAAGTAAGGTTACCTGACTTTGTGTGGCATTTAATTTACTAGCAATTGCAGGTAAGATTGGGTCAACAAGACCTAATCCCATGAAAGCAATAATACAAGCGAAAAAAACTGCCCACACTGCCTTCGGTTGTTTAAGAAGACTTGCTTTATCTTGACTAGAGGAACGATTTTTCCTGTTAGCAGCAGTTACTTTTTTAGTAGTTGATGTCATATATGTCTGCTCCTATTCTACATGTAAAATAGATCATCGTTTCTAGCATTTGTTTCACTCATTTAACACTTGAACAATGATCGAGTGGATGTTGCAATAGTGAAAAGCTTAAAGGATTGTATGAAAAGAGTGACGGATGACATCGCCGCGGCTAATGATTCCAACCAATACCCTGTTACGGACGACTGGTAATTTTTTTATCCGTTTTTTTCCTAAAAGAGCTGCAATATCTTCAACATCTTCATGATAGTCAACTGTGATCACCTTTTTCTTTGCGATATTTAATACGTTTAAATCAAGTATTTTCTTTGCTCTTTCCTCAAATTCATCGTCATCCCCTTTTAACACGTTCACATAATAGAAGGAGTCTACAAAGATATCCTTATGCTTGCCGATATGTCTCATAATATCACCATCACTTATATACGCGATGATTTCATTTTTGTCATTGATGACTGGAAGACCGCTTATGTGGTGCTCAATAAATTGTTTGATAACGGAACGAATGGTATCGCTTTCGAAAACCTTGTAAACATGACGATTCATAATTTCATACGCTTTCATATGAGTCCTCCTAAATATCAGTCATGGAAAGCGGAGCGCATCTTTAAAGCCTCAACTTAATGACTCCTTCCAGAGCTTGTATTAGTCACTTTAATAAAAAGTTGATATAAATATATGATTGTATTGTACAATTATATACTTGTATCTTACAATTAAATTTCGGGAAGTCAATCCTTCTTTTACAGATGTTTACCGTAGGGTATCATGGTTTATATAGAAGGATAATAATAAGGTGGTAAAGAAATGAATATTCATGCACTGGAAACCATTGAGCTTGAAATGGCGGTTCTGGCTCGTCTTGTCAAATCGATGACATCTGATTTAAGGAATTTAGACAAATCTGCCTATCTTCTGTTGCATCAATTATCTTCAGAAGGATCCTCTGGAGTGAAAATCTTGGCGAATAAATTGCATTTGGATATTTCCACAGTAAGCAGACAAACTGCATCTATGGAGCAAAAAGGGTATGTGTGCAAGGCTCCTGATCCCAATGATGGTAGATCATACTTCTATCAGATTACGGATTTGGGATTAAAGGAATTGATCCAATACAAACAAGCACGATTGGACAAGTTGGAAGAATTGCTAAACGATTGGTCTGACGAGGAAGGTCAAAACTTTGGGCAACTGTTAAAAAAGTTTAATCAAACGCTAATGGATAAATAATGCTCGGATTAGATTTTCTTTGGAATAATTATTGGATTTACTTGGTTAATATAATGATATTTTTGAATGCATAAAGAAAAATAAAAACACGCTTAAAATGTAACCCAAGCGTGTTTTTTCTGCTTATAGAAAAGATATGAAAGTGTTGATGGTTATTGGATACTATTTAGTCTACAGCTTTGGAGTTTGAATTGGATCCCAAGTTCCATAAGCTAAATAGAATCGTGAATAAACCAAGAATCACGCTTAACAAAACCGCTCCATTTGCTAATGAATAGATGTATGGGAAAATGACAAACCAGACACCGGTAATTACTGAAACCCAGTTTTGCCACGAATTCCAACCAGGTTTGTCATGTCCCCACCATGCTGCGATAATCTGAATGATTCCAAAAATTACACTTAACCACAAAGCTCCTGTTTGATCTGAAAAATCAAAAACCCAAGGTGCGATAATAAACCAGACACCGATTAATGCATTTAAGGTACTCCTTGTTTTCATAATTACCCCTCCTTAAAGTTTAGGAAATCTCTAAAGATTTCCTTGTTGAATTATATGTTTAGAAATAAGAAAAATTAACTAAAATGAGATTATATATTCAATTATTAATAAACGGAAAAAGAGGGCAGTTTATCTCGATATTTTGTTTGTAGGGGTAGACCTAGGAATGATGATCGTTCTTCTTTTGCTTCTTCTAATTATTTGGAAGTTACTTAAACCTACTAACTAACCTAGAACAAAATTAAGAGCTTGCTTGTTGTATGCATTCAACTAATCGGAATGGGATTTTGTTATATCCTTGTTGAAATTATGGTGGTGGAATTGAAAGACTAAACACGCTTGGATTTATAAATCCAAGCGTGTTTAGTCTTTCAATTTTATATCAAAGTCAAATAGTCGGCCCGCCAAGATTCTTGATCGTATCAGAAACGTTGGCGAATTTTTTGAAATTGACTTTGAATTTCTCGGCAAGTTCGGTTGCTTTTTCTGTGTAGGCTGCTTGGTTTGACCAAGTTTTAATCGGTTGAAGGACTTCGTCTGGAACCCCTGATACATGAAGGGGGATTTCAAGACCGAAGATATCGTCGTGAACGGTTTCGATCTGATTCAATTCGCCTTCAAGGGCAGCTTGAATCATCGCGCGCGTGTAAGCAAGCTTCATTCGGCTTCCTGTTCCATATTCCCCGCCTGTCCATCCTGTGTTTACTAGGAAGACTCTAGAGTTGTTCTCATCGATTTTTTTGCCGAGCATTTCTGCATACCGTGTCGCTGGTAATGGTAGGAATGGCGATCCGAAGCATGTTGAGAATGTTGCTTCTGGTGTTGTAACACCCCGTTCTGTTCCAGCCAATTTACTTGTGTAGCCACTTAAGAAATGGTACATGGCTTGTTCTTTCGAAAGCTTCGAGATTGGAGGCAACACGCCAGAGGCATCTGCCGTTAAGAAAATGATAGTATTCGGGTGACCAGCTACACTCGGATTAACGATATTACCGATTCCTTGTAGCTGGTAAGCGGCACGTGTATTTTCCGTTAATGTAGCATCATCATAATCAGCTACACGTGTGTCTGGATTCACAACTACATTTTCCAAAACAGCACCAAAGCGAATGGCGTCGAAAATTTGCGGTTCTTTTTCGCGTGAAAGATTGATGGTTTTGGCATAACAACCGCCTTCGATGTTGAAAACGCCGCTAGAAGACCAGCCATGCTCGTCGTCACCAATTAATTTCCGGCTTGGGTCAGCGGATAAAGTGGTCTTACCTGTCCCGGACAAACCGAAGAACAAAGCAACATCACCCTCTCTGCCAACGTTTGCTGAACAGTGCATCGGAAGAATTCCTGCTTCGGGGAGCAAGTAATTCATGACGGAGAAAATCGATTTCTTCATTTCTCCAGCATATTCAGTTCCACCGATTAATACGGTACGTCGTTCAAATGAAATGATGATGAACGTTTCTGATTGCGTTCCATCTACTGCAGGGTCCGCTTTGAAGTTAGGAGCGGAAATAACCGTAAATTCTGCTTGATGACCGAGTAAATCTTCATCATTCGGACGCACAAACAATTGATGGGCAAACAAGTTGTGCCAAGCATACTCGTTGATAACCTGAATTGGAAGTCGGTGCTGTACATCTGCACCAGCAAATCCTTTGAATACAAAAATCTCTTCTTTTTGTTTTAAATAGTTTATTACTTTATTGTAAAGGCTTGCAAAAGTATCTTCAGAAATAGGTTGATTCACCGGACCCCAGTCGATTTTGTCTTTGAACGCTAATTCTTCCACTATATATTTATCTTTAGGAGAGCGTCCTGTGTATTTGCCTGTTTCTGCACGAACTGCGCCCGTTGATGTAAGAACTCCTTCATTTCGTTTAAGAACTTTCTCAACTAATTGAGGAACAGAAAGCTGTACGTTTACATTTGATCCAGCTAATAATTGATGTAACTCATTTGAAATGCCCACAGTATTCATATATGAGATACCTTCCTTCACCCTTATTTATAGAAATAGTATAACACATTGACTTTATTAGTCTATACTAATTATAGCATTTAACACATTTTTTTCTGGAATAGGTATTTTATTCAAGAGATAGACGATATACATAGAATCAATCAACCTATAAATGAAACTATTCTTAAGGAAAAAAATCTTGACACTATTCCTTGTAGTACGTTATTATTTTAAATTGTACGGATTCTCTTATCCCGAGTTGGTGGAGGGACAGGCCCTAAGAAACCCAGCAACCTGCCGAAGTGTAGAAAGTTTGCGAAAGATTGATTGCAGATAAAAGTAATTGTCTTTTAATAATTTTGGCGTTGGTGCTAACCTGAGCAAGGTAAAAAACCCTTGAACGATAAGAGTGAAAGGATAGATTCAGTCAATAAACCTTTCCTCAATGACGGGGAAGGTTTTTATGTTTTTCGGGAACACTGATGAACAACGCTGAGAAGATCTGCATCTATTATAGAAACCGATAAGGGAACGAGCTCCGTCAAAACAAAAAAGGTGAATGAGATGGATGGGGTAAAAGCCTCCGTTTGCGTACCTAACACATAATTTCAATAATTAGGAGGAATTAAGATGTCAACAAAACGTCGTCTTTTTACTTCTGAGTCTGTTACAGAAGGCCATCCGGATAAGATTTGTGATCAGATTTCAGATTCAATTTTAGATGCTATCCTGGAAAAGGATGCAAACGCGCGTGTTGCGTGTGAAACTTCGGTAACTACTGGTCTTGTACTAGTAGCTGGTGAAATCACAACTTCCGCATATGTAGACATTCCGCGTATTGTTCGCGATACTATTGCTGGGATTGGTTATACCCGTGCGAAATTCGGCTTTGATGCTGAGACATGCGCTGTTTTAAGTTCAATTGATGAGCAATCAGCAGATATCGCTTTAGGTGTTGATCAAGCACTTGAATCACGTGAAGGTACAATGAGCGATGCTGAAATCGAAGCAATCGGTGCAGGGGACCAAGGTTTAATGTTTGGATTTGCTTGTAATGAAACAGAAGAGCTTATGCCACTTCCGATTTCATTGGCTCACAAACTTTCCCACCGTTTGACTGCTGTTCGTAAAGACGGCACATTAGCTTACTTGCGCCCAGATGGAAAAACGCAAGTAACGATCGAATACGATGAGAACAATCAACCGGCTCGTGTTGATACAATTGTTATCTCTACACAGCATGACGAAGACACTACGCTAGAGCAAATTCAAGCTGACCTGAAAGAACACGTGATTAAAGCAGTTGTTCCAGCTGAATTGATCGATGCTGAAACAAAGTACTTCATTAATCCAACAGGCCGCTTCGTTATTGGTGGACCTCAAGGAGATGCGGGTCTTACAGGACGTAAGATTATCGTTGACACATACGGCGGGTACGCTCGTCACGGCGGTGGCGCATTCTCAGGTAAGGATGCAACGAAGGTGGACCGCTCTGCAGCCTATGCGGCTCGTTATGTTGCGAAAAACATCGTAGCAGCTGGTCTTGCTGATAAAGCGGAAGTTCAATTGGCTTATGCAATCGGTGTAGCGAAACCAGTGTCAATTGCGATCGATACATTCGGAACAGGAACAGTATCTGAAGATGTATTAGTAGACTTAGTTCGTGCTAACTTCGACCTTCGTCCTGCTGGTATTATCAAAATGCTTGACCTGCGCCGCCCAATTTACAAGCAAACAGCAGCATACGGACATTTCGGCCGTACAGACGTTGATCTTCCTTGGGAACGTACAGACAAAGCAGCAACATTGAAAGAACAAGCTCAATAATAGTAAAAAGAGGAATCCACATTGTGGGTTTCTTTTTTTGTATGGGGAATCTGAAACACAATTCCTGAGATTGGTGGGTAAATTAGGAGAAGTGGTGAGTAAATGGGAAGGAGAACCTCGAGAGCTGTTGGATCATAGACTAATTCTAGAGAGGCAACTTTGCTTGGACATAAATATAAAATAAAAACGACTCCAGTGCTTAGAGTCGTTGAAATAAGATTTTTTATTCTTCAATCTGTTTCTCATTCTTGTAGTACTGTCCTTTTTCAGCGTATTCGCGGACGATGCGTTCCATGTCTTTCCGGTCTGCATCGTTCAGCTCACGCACGACTTTGGCGGGACGTCCGAAAGCGAGTGTATTTGGTGGAATCACTTTCCCTTGCGGCACGAGACTACCAGCACCAATGAAAGCTCCTTCGCCAATTTCTGCTTCATCAAGAATGATTGACCCCATTCCGATAAGTGCTCCTTTGCGGATTTTGCAGCTATGTAGGGTGACCTGATGACCGACTGTGACTTCATCTTCAATGATGAGCGGGTTGTTCGGGCTTTGATGAAGAACACTGTTGTCTTGAATATTTACTTTGTTTCCAATGATTGTTGGAGCTACGTCCCCACGAATCACAGAATTGAACCAGATGGTTGACTCTTCGCCAATTTTTACATCGCCCGTTACAACAGCGTTATCGGCGAGGTAGGCACTGGCTGATATTTCCGGTTTTTTTCCTTTATAAGCGTAAAGAATCATCTTTGAACCATATCCTTTCCGTTTAGATGTTTTTTAGGTATTATTTTTACTATACAATAATCTGCGATATTTCGTTATAATAAGGTTCACACATCATGCCAGAAGACTTGATAATTGTTTGTACATTTAATTTAAGATGAGGGTATGATAGTCTGTTGATCCGGGATAAAATAAAGAATAGCAAAGTGTAAATGAAGATTTAGCAACTAGAGATATAGTAGGAGGAGATTTTCATATGTGGAAATGGGAGGCAGACGTTACCCCAAAAGGAGTCATCGTCATCGTTCATGGTGCCATGGAGCATCACGGGCGTTATAAATGGCTATCGCAAATGTGGCGGTCCGCCGGTTACCATGTGATTATGGGAGATCTTCCAGGACAGGGTATGACAACCCGTGCATTTAGAGGACATATTGAATCTTTTGATCAATATTTAATAGAAGTAAAAAGCTGGATTGAGGAAGCGTATCAATATTCACTGCCCGTTTTTTTACTCGGACATAGTATGGGCGGATTAATTGCGATCCGATTACTTCAGCAGGAAGAAGTGGATTTGGCCGGGGTCATTCTCTCGTCCCCTTGTTTAGGTTTAGTGAAACACCCATCCAAGCTAATGACTGCAATTTCGTTAGGGTTGAATGTTACGTATCCGACCTTCCGAGTGGAATCTGGCTTATCACCTGAGCTTGCCACTAGAAATGAGGAAGTAAGGGAGTCAGACTTAAACGATTCGCTATACGTGACGAAAGTTTCGGTCAGATGGTACCGCGAACTTACGAAAAACATGAAAGAAGCCTTTGAAGATATTCCTGAATTTCAGGATATTCCGCTTTTGCTCATGCAGGGTGGCGATGACCGAGTCGTCGATAAACGCCCAGTTCGTGAATGGTTTAATTATAATCTTTGCAGTGAAAAACAATACAAAGAATGGCCGCATTTATATCATGAAATATTTAATGAACCGGAGCGCGATGATGTATTTCAATATGCGCTAGGTTTTGTGGAAACGAGATTAAAGACGCTCGGGTATGTCCTTTAATCTATGGGAAAAGAAAGGGGTTTCCTAAACATCGTTTATCTCATGAAGACATGACCGATTAAACGATGTTTCGAATGTGAGGTCAGACTGTTTGGGATAACCTCCTTGTCTTGTTTGTTTTGGAAGAATACAAAGAATTAGGAGTTTGAGTAACTATGGAAAACGCCGAATATTGGATCGGAAACTTAGCGATGACCCCCCATAAAGAAGGAGGATATTTTAAAGAAATGCTCCGGTCAGAGGGAGAAATAGTCACGGAAACTACTAAAAAAAGACCGTATTATACAAGCATTTATTTCTTACTCCGTAGTGGAAACCCATCTCATTTTCATCGCTTGAAATCTGATGAAGTATGGTATTTTCATACTGGGGATCCCTTGAATATACATATCATCCATCCGAATGGAGAGTACGAAATAGTGAGACTTGGTCTTAATGTGGGACAGGGGGAAGTTTTGCAAGCCGTTGTTCCAAAGGGAGCTATATTTGGGTCAGACGTAGCTGAGACTGCAGATTATTCACTAGTAAGTTGCATGGTCTCCCCTGGGTTTGATTATCAAGATTTCGAGTTATTTACGCAGCGTGAGTTACTAGAAGACTACCCTAGCCATGAACAAATCATAAAGAAACTGGCTTATGAAGAGTTACCAGAATAAGATGTGAACGAGGTTGGTTTTAATCGTGCCAACCTCGTTTTTTATCCCGTTTGTACTGGTCCCATCCATCTAGTTTTACCTGATTCGTGTAAACCCAAGATACCTTGTGCCTTGAAATTGCAAATCACCAATGTCGCTCTCTATCAGCTGACCATATTCAAGGTTCTTCACATGGAATTCAATTCGATCCCCGCTCTCAACTTCAAATGTGATGTAGTAATGATTATATGCGCGCGTTTCTCCTCCACCATGTATGCTTGTTCTTTTTGCAACAACCTTAGCTCGGACCGTTAATTTAGGGGCATCGTTATTGCTACTCCAAGTCGAAACCCCCTTAATCACTGCAAAAACTATAATTCCGAAAATAATAACAAAAGCAACTATAAATAAAATTGGTCCGACTCGAAACACAATGTCACCTGGTGCTTCATACATGTTGATCTCTCCTTTTTGTATTACTTTTTATATACGATGGCGGGCGATGGGAGTTTCGGAAATATGGAAATCTCCCATAAATAAAGTGCCAGACCTTACACAATATTAGAGTGTGGGGTCTGGCACTTTAGGGGGACTCTCATCCTTTAAGATTTTACTTTATTTTTTCAATCGCAACAATAAACGGCGGCTGATTCACCTGATTGATGAATCCGTATTGTAGAACATGAGCTTTGTCCTGGGGGAGCGACGTGGCATAATCTAGTACGGCGTCTCGTTCAATCGCTCCGCCTATGTGTCTGTGATAGATAACTAGGACGATGACTCCTTTAGGTGCCATGATTTCAAGTAGTTGTTCAATCGCAGCAATGGTCGACTCGGCAGCGGTGACAATTGATTTGTCGCCACCTGGAAGATACCCCAAATTAAAGATAGCAGCTTTAATTTGTCCATACTGTTGCTCTGACACATATGCTTTTACATGCTCATGCCCTGTTTGGATAAGCGTACACTGTTGCAGTAGATCTTCTTCTCGTAATTTCTCCGTCGTATTCACAATCGCTTCCTTTTGAATATCGAATCCGTACACATGTCCAGTTTTACCAACGATATTCGCAAGATGTGCTGTATCATGTCCGTTGCCACAAGTCCCATCGATTGCAATATCTCCTGGTTCAAGTGCCGTCTGAAGCAGAAACCGAGCGAAGGGAAGAATCTTCATAAGTTTCACCGTTTTTCACTTCCGTTGTCATAGTAAAATTTATTTAGGCATTTCTGAGCTATACACCAAATCTGCGTCAAATTTAGGATTTATGCGTCAAACTTCGAAAATATGTGTCAACTTCCGGTTTTATGCGCCAAATATGAAAAATATACGTCAAATCCTAAATTTATGCGTCAAATCCGTTCTGATAAAGTTTCCCCTGCCAGCTATCCCGGCGTTTTAGCTCTGCATCAATCGAGTTTAGTACATCCCATTTATTCACGCTCCACATTGGCCCAATCATCAAATCGATCGGACCGTCACCAGTAATTCTGTGAACGATCATTTCCGGAGGGAGTATCTCCAACTGGTCGACAACAAGGTTCACATAATCTTCTTGTGTTAAAAATTCGAGCATCCCTTTTTCATATTGTTTGACCATTGGCGTTCCTTTAAGTAGATGAAGTAAGTGTATCTTGATGCCTTGAACGTCCAATTTTGCTACTTCGCGAGTTGTTTCCATCATCATGTCATAGCTTTCAAGTGGTAGTCCGTTAATGATGTGCGAACAAACGCGAATCCCACGTTTTCTAAGCTTAGCGACGCCTTCTTGATACATTTTGTAATCATGGGCTCGGTTAATAAGTAACGCTGTTCGTTCATGGACAGTTTGCAGCCCAAGCTCAACCCATAAATAGGTTCGTTCATTCAGCTCGGCTAAATAGTCGACAACATCGTCAGGAAGGCAATCTGGTCTGGTCGCGATGGATAATCCGACGACATCCTCCTGATCCAGCACGCTTTCGTATTTTGCCCGTAATTCACTAACAGGGGCGTGGGTGTTCGTATACGCTTGGAAGTAGGCCATATATTTGCCATCTTTCCACTTTTGATGCATTTTTTCACTGATTTTCTTAAATTGAACATCGAGCGGCTCAACCCGATCTCCGGCGAAATCACCTGAACCCGCTGCACTACAAAATGTGCAACCGCCATATGCAACTGTGCCATCACGGTTTGGGCAGTCAAAACCGCCATCCAGTGCTACTTTAAAAACTTTATGACCAAAATGCTTTCGCAAATGATAATTCCAAGTATGATATCGTTTATTGTCCATAGCATACATAAATGGCTTTGTTTGATTCAAATCAAAAACCTCCTAAAGCTAAGCTTTGCTTATTATACTACAGACGAGCGCTTCGAAAAGAGGAAACGGAGTAGTGATGTAGTTTTGTAGCCAAATTACTTAGAAAATAGTGAGGTTCTTGGCTCCTCTCAATAGTGCGCCATTTCCTGCCATTCATCTCTCCATTTGTTTTTAGCGGGATATCTTTTTCCTACAGCGCATATATTCAATAGAGAAAATAATGTGAGGTGTAGAAATGGATCAACAACGAGAGAGGTTTACGCCGATAAAATCGTATGTTCCTTTTCGCGGTTTATTCGATCCTTGTCCGCCAATCGGAGAAAAGTATTACAGTACGCCACCTAATTTGTATTTAGGTTTTCAACCACCAAATCTTGAACAGTTCACACCGCAAGAGGCTTTGAGAAAGGGGACGCTTTGGAAGGTCTTCTACGATTATTATGACAATCCTTATAAGCGAGGAGGAGATAGCGGTCATGGCTAATACGATGCCGATTGAGTATTATCAGCAATTAGAGGAGATCCAAGCCATCGATTTTGTCATTGATGAATTGGTACTATACCTAGATACACATCCTACAGATCAGAATGCGATTCAACAATATAATCACTTTGCCTTGTACAGCAAACAAATCAAACAGAAATTTGAAGAGTCCTTTGGTCCTTTACAGAAAGGAAGTGTGAATACTCAGCAGGATTACTGGGCATGGAGCGGACCCTGGCCATGGCAAGTTTAAGCAGAAAACATATATAAGCATCTGTTTCAAAGTCCTACGATGGAAAAAGTTCAAGTATTAGAATTGCATTACCTAATGAAGGTGGGGGCTGCGCTGATCGTATGAAGCCCCGCTCCTTTTCCACAGAGAGGTGGGAATATCATGTGGATTTATGAAAAAAAACTACAATATCCAGTGAAAGTAAGTACGTGTAACCCAACGCTTGCCAAATATTTAATGGAACAATATGGCGGGGCAGATGGTGAGCTTGCTGCTGCTCTCCGTTACTTAAATCAGCGGTATACGATTCCTGATAAAGTGATTGGACTATTAACAGACATTGGTACAGAGGAATTTGCCCATCTGGAAATGATTGCAACGATGATTTATAAACTAACGAAGGACGCGAAACCTCAAGCATTAAAGGAAGCGGGTCTTGGGGAGCATTATGTAGCTCATGATAGCGCGCTATTCTATAATAACGCAGCAGGAGTCCCATTCTCTGCTACATATTTCCAAGCAAAAGGAGACCCGATTGCGGATCTCTATGAGGATATAGCAGCCGAAGAGAAGGCAAGAGCCACCTATCAATGGATCATTGATATGTCTGATGATACAGATTTAAATGACTCCTTACGTTATTTGCGAGAAAGAGAAATCGTTCATTCCCAGCGGTTTAGAGAAGCGGTAGAAATATTAAAAGATGAAAGAGATCGCCAGAAGATTTTTTAAGAAAAAAAGACGATTCTTCTATATGAAGGGTCGTCTTTTTTATTTTATAGTACCTATATATCAGTGAAGAGTATTGCTATGGTGTTCATATGATAAGGTTCAGAAACGTTTTAAATGGCTCTGGCCCTTTTATTATCGACTAACCTCTAGGTAGAACAAACAGACTTTTAAGAATTTAATTGACATTTTAAATATTTAGTTATATAGTGAAGGACATAAAATTATATATCGATAATTTCTTATCAAGAGATGTGGAGGGACTTGGCCCTGTGATACCTCGGCAACAGGTTTTTACTTTTGTAAAAATACTGTGCTAATTCCAACAGACGAAAGTTTGATAGATAAGAAGAAGCCTTTGCTAGATAATTCATAGAAGTGTAATCTTTTATTTGTCTAAGTAAGCCTCTTCTGTCTAATGATGGAGGAGGCTTTTTCGTGTTACAACTTATAATAGGAACAACATGGGGGAGAGCAGATGATTGAATTTCAGAATGTGAAAAAGATGTATGAATCGAAGAAACAAACCGTTGAAGCTTTGAAAGGGATCGATTTAGTCGTTGAGAAAGGCGATATTTTCGGCGTTGTTGGCTACAGTGGTGCTGGTAAAAGTACGCTGATCCGATTAGTTAATTTACTAGAGCGTCCGTCAGAAGGGCGAATTTTGGTAAATGGCAAAGAATTGACCTCGTTAAAGCCGAAAGATGTACGGGCGGAGAAGAAGAAAATCGGCATGATTTTTCAACATTTCAATTTACTTAACTCAAAGACGGTTTTTGATAATGTTGCAATGCCGCTTATCTTATCGGGTACCCCTGCAAAAGAAATTCATACCCGGGTAAATGAATTATTGGAATTTGTCGGCCTTTTGGGGAAGGCGAAAAATTATCCAGAGCAATTATCTGGTGGTCAAAAACAGCGAATCGGCATTGCGCGGGCCCTAGCAACTAATCCTTCGATTCTGTTATGCGATGAAGCAACATCAGCGCTCGATCCTCAAACGACAAGTGCCGTTTTGCAACTGTTAAAGAAAGTAAACCGGGAATACAACATCACGATCTTGTTGATTACCCATGAAATGTCGGTTATTCGTGAAATTTGTAATAAAGTGGCAGTTATGGAAGGCGGTAGGATTGTTGAGCAAGGTTCTGTGTTTGACGTATTTGCTAAGCCGCAAACAGAGATTGCCCAAAACTTTGTCCGAACAGTAATTCATGATGAAATTCCGCAAAGCTATAAAAGCCAGGTGGAAGGGAATCCGATTATCTGGAAAATTAATTTTATTGGGGTGAATTCAAGCAAACCATTATTATCTACAATCGCAAAAAAATTTGATGTCGATTTAAATGTGTTATCGGCGAACATTTCCGAAATTCAGGAAACGCCGTTTGGTAATTTAATTATGGAAGTGACTGGAAACGAGATTGAAATCAAGAAAGCATTCGACTTTATTCAAGCAGAAAATATTCTCGTGCAGGAGGTGAGTATACATGAATAACACATTATGGGGCATGGAAATTACTACGGAGCAACTGTTAACTGGCTTTGGTGATACGCTTTATATGGTTGCCTTCTCTCTCTTATTTTCAGTTGTGATAGGACTTCCACTGGGAATCTTACTCGTCATAACTAGGAATGGTCATATTTTGGAGAATAAGTGGGTGTTCAATGTTTTGAACCCAGTTATTAATATTTTAAGATCTATTCCATTCATTATTTTACTAGTTGCACTGATTCCATTTACTAGATTAGTAGTCGGTACGGCAATTGGAACAAATGCAGCGATCGTTCCCTTGATTTTTTATGCGGCGCCTTATATTGCGCGACTAATAGAAAATTCCCTTTTAGAAGTAGATAAAGGAATTATTGAAGCGGCAGAAGCAATGGGAGCGACGACATGGCAAATTATTTTTCGCTTTTTAATTCCAGAAGGACTTAGCTCATTGGTACTTACGTTTACAACAGCAACAATCGGTCTTGTCGGTGCTTCAGCGATGGCTGGTGCGGTTGGAGCGGGTGGAGTTGGTGACCTGGCTTTAAGTTATGGGTATCAACGGTTCGATACGATGACGATGATTGTCACTGTAGCAGCGCTTGTAGTTATCGTTCAATTACTGCAATCAACTGGAAATATCGTGTCCAAAAAAATCAGAAGAAGATAATTGGGGGAATAAAAGATGAAAAAATTATTAATTGCAATCTTAATACTAACACTTGCTGTTTTGACGGCATGCGGAAATAGTGATGAAAAAGGCAGTGCAGACAGCGAAAAAACAGTGAAAGTTGGCGTAAGCAGTGGGGATACAAGAATATGGGATTATATTGTTGGCATCGCTAAAGAAGAAGGGTTAAATATCGAGCTCGTTAAATTTAATGATTATATCCAGCCGAATCTTGCATTAGCTGAAGGAGAAATTGATGCCAATTCTTTTCAAACGGTTTCTTATTTTGACGAATTTGTTAAAAAGCAAAAGGTCGATTTAGAAGCAATTGGTTCTACGGTTATTGCCCCGATGGCGATTTATTCAAAAGAATATAAGAAGCTTGAAGATCTGCCAGACGGAGCGACGATTGCCTTACCTAATGAAGGAACAAACTTTGGACGTGCCTTATTACTTTTACAAGAAGCGGGTATGATCACGTTAGTTGAAGATTTTGATGGCAATGGTTCGTTAAATAAAATTGCAACCAATCCGAAGAATTTGAAGTTTGAAGCAGTAGCTGCTGGAAATACACCGCGTTTCTTAGATGATGTGGACGCGTCGATTATTAATAATAACTTTGCTATGGAGGCAGGTCTAAAACTAGATGAATCCTTATTCCATGAAAGTGCAACAGCTAAACCATACATTAATATTATTGCTGTGAAAAAAGGGAATGCAGACCGTCCAGAACTACAGAAGTTAGTTGAACTCTATCAATCAGAAAAAGTTGAGCAATTCATTAACGAAACGTTTAAAGGAAGCTCCATTCCGGCATATGTTTCGGTGGACGAATTAGTCAATTATAAAGAGGCATGGTCTAACCCTGCTGCTAAATAAACGGATCAAAACAGGGGAGAAGTCTGATAGAGATAACAAAAACTTATCAGGCTTCTTTTTTATATTTGAAGAGAGAAGGGAGCACGAAACTGTGACTATTGTTAAAGAAGTTCACTTACAGATCATTGAAGAAGATCTTGTACTACATGCAAATACGTACGTTGAAACAAGTCAAAGGATTCATGCAAATCCAGAAATCGGCAACCAAGAATATTTTGCTTCTAATACGCTTACGGCTTTACTTATTAAAGCGGGCTTTGATGTGGAGCGCGATATTGCTGGTCATGAGACAGGTTTTATTGCGAGAAAAAAATCAGGCAAAGAAGGTCCAGTAATTGCTTTTCTAGCTGAGTATGATGCATTGCCAGGGCTCGGTCATGCTTGCGGTCATAATATCATTGGCACAACAAGTGTGGCGGCTGGAATTTCACTTGCAAAGGTTCTCGAAGAAACAGGTGGGGAAGTGATTGTATTTGGCACCCCTGCAGAGGAAGGTGGGCCAAATGGAAGTGCAAAAGGAAGCTATGTCAAACAAGGATTGTTTGATGGTGTCGATGCAGCTATCATTATCCATCCGTCAGGACAAACTGGCGTGACAAGCCCTTTTCTTGCTGTCGATCCGCTTGAATTTCATTTTTACGGAAAATCAGCCCATGCAGCGGCTTCACCGGATCAAGGAATCAATGCGCTCGATAGCGTCATTCAATTGTTTAATGGCATTGGTGCTCTCAGGCAGCAATTGCCCTCCGATGTAAAAATTCATGGCATTATTACAAACGGTGGCGATGCCCCCAATATTATCCCTGAATATGCATCAGCCCGCTTCTTTATTCGGGCTGAAACGTGGAAAAAGTGCGAGAACGTATCTGAAAAAATTCAAAATATCGCTAAAGGTGCAGCCCTTTCGACTGGCAGCACCGTCAAAATTGAACGATTTCAAAATGAAATTTTTAATTTTATCATCAACCCGGTTTTAGATGACTTATTGGCAGAAGAGTTAACCCAATTGGGAGAGACGGTAATTCCTCGAAAAACAACTGGGTATGGCTCAACAGACGCTGGAAATGTCAGCCATGTTGTGCCGACTGCTCATCCGTTTATTAAAATTGGCCCGGATGATCTAATTGCTCACACCAATGAATTCCGTGAATGTGCGAAGTCAGATCAGGGGAATCGTGCCATCCTTACCGGTGCTAAAGCTTTGGCATTTGCCGGGTACAAGCTCCTTACCAATCAAGAATTACTGAACAAAGTAAAAGTTGCTTTTCTTGAAGCAAAGCAACAAGAGCAAGCATAAATCTGAAACGGAAAGGAAGTTCCATTTTATAAATAGTTGTTTTAAAATTCACACTTGATTAATTGGTTTAATCGGAATAATATAAATACAAGTAGACCTTTTATTTGTGTTTACTACTAGACCACTAGAGACTTTGCTCCTTAGCTGTATATATGCAAGGAGTCAAAGTCTTTTATCATTTCAGGCGAGAAGACTCCCACTTCAAATTTTGTATGAAATTAAGTGGTGGATAGCTGGATATTCAATCGCTGTTTGCATAGATAAACGGGTATATGTCCTAAAAAGCTAGAATATGAGAATTTTAGGAAATTATATGTCTAGAAAAGAACAGACGATTTAGATAGTAATGCAAAAAGGGAAGGCGTAATACGTAATATGGATATTTTATCCAAAATCACTTCGCCGAAAATGATGAATCCGCATTGGCTTTCTAAACGCTATAAGAGTATGGCATCTTTTTTGTCTGTACTTCGGGGAAAGGAGCTTAGAAAATGAACATTGACCACATTGAATCTTTCATGTACGTTGTCCATTTCAGTAGTATTCATAAAGCAGCAGAGGCGTTGTTTTTGTCACAGCCAACGGTTACCGCACGGATTAAAACATTGGAACGGGAATTAGACATCGAATTATTTGAACGACAAGGGCGAGGGATTGTGTTGACGGAAAAAGGGAAAGAATTCGTTCCGTTTGCCGAGCAGATTATCCATACACTGCAACAAGGGAAGAAGAAATTGAAAAAAGAAACGGATCAGGATGAGGTCGTTATTGGCGCTAATCTTATTACGTCCCAATATTTTATTCCATTTGCACTGCCACTCTGGAAAAAGGCTCATCCCGATATTCGCTTTAAATTCATTTCAGCGTCTAATGATGCCTTGATGGATCAGCTGCTCCGGAAACAAATTGATGTGGCGTTTATGAAAGAAATCGCACACAATGCGCTACAGCAAGAACCCCTTCTTGATAATTCCGTAAGACTCGTTGTAAAACCGGGCCATCCGCTTCAATCGGCTTCGAAATTGTCCGTACAGCAATTAGCAGGTGAACCAATGGTATTTTTTGAATGTGGTGCGTTTAACTGGAACCTTGTTCATAAAATGTTTGAAGTAGCGAATATTGAACCGCGCATCGAATTTCAGGTCGGTCATCTTGAAGTAGCAAAATCACTGATTCAATCTGGCAGCGGGATTGGTTTTTTACCTTACTTATGTATTAAAAGGGAGTTGGAGTCCGGTCAACTTGTAGAAATTAATGTTGATCACTTGCTGATGCTAAAACAACATATTCACGGAACATACTATGGGGCGGACATTCCTTTTTTATGGGAAGATATTCTTTTATCTATCAAAAAATTCAAAGAGAACGAATCTAAACGAGTACTTCAACCAGATTGATAGATTTTTTGAATGAATCGAATAAATCTTTCTATCACTGGAAGTATTGCCTTTTGGCTGTTTGGGGTGGTAGGATATAGTTTAGAATCTGAATTAATTATTCATACCGGAAAAATATGAATTAAAAATAGGAGGAAAGTGCATATGGGGTATCAGCTTGGTTTGCTAGATCAAAGTCCAATCCAAAGAGGAGTATCACCGTTTGAAGCACTCCAGCAAACCGTACAGCTCGCTCAAAAAGCGGAAGAATGGGGCTACTCGCGTTTTTGGGTATCGGAGCATCATCACACGGAACAGTTGGCAGGTTCCTCACCGGAAGTATTAATCTCCTATCTTCTTGCTCGAACAAATGCGATCCGTATTGGGTCAGGAGGAGTTATGCTTCAGCATTACAGCTCGTATAAAGTAGCTGAAAACTTTCATGTCCTTTCTACACTAGCTCCAGGACGGGTAGATCTCGGAATCGGAAAAGGACCAGGCGGCCTGCCGTTATCGTCAAAAGCACTTCAGTTTGGAACCGTGAATGATGGCAAAGATTTTGAAGAACGGCTCTCTTTTTTGAATCAATTGCTTGAAAATTCGGTCGACGAAAACCATTCACTTGCTGGCATTCAAGCTTTACCGGTTCCGCCGGAAAAAACGGAAAATTATTTGCTTGGTGCAAGTGTAGAGAGCGCTAAATTAGCCGCTAAATATGGCTGGAATTTTGTGTTTGCTCGCTTCATTAACAGCGACATTTCCGTTCTTGAAGAAGCAGCCAATGCGTTTCATGCCAGAAACAAACGAGGGCGTCTTCTAGTATCGGTTGCCGTTATAGCTGCCCCTTCCAAGCCGGAAGCCGAACAGCTTGCTTTGGATCACAAACTATTTAAAGTTCATCTCAAAAGCGGCCGCACGGTAACCGTTCAGTCAGCGGAACAAGCAGAGACGTTTGGTAGTCAAGCAGGTGAACCATATGAAGTGTCTGAACAAGAGGCTAATATCATTGCCGGAACAGCGGTATTTATTAAAGAAGAGTTAGCACATCTTCATAACACATATCAAGTGGATGAGTTTATTTTGCATTCACCGGTTCAAACAAAAGAAGAACGATTCCGGACGTTTCAATTATTAAGTCCGACATATTCTGAAGAGAAAAAGAATGAAGAAGAGTATATTTTGTAACAAAGCTGTTTGATAGCCCGAAAGCTCATTTAAGAAATCAAGAATTTAAAGTTAGAGGAGGAATTTATTATGTCAAAATCATTAACTGTAGTTGTATGGTCAAAAGAAGGATGTCACTATTGCGCAGAGGTCAAACAATTTTTAGAAGAAAAACAGGTGGATTATCAAACCATTGATGTGACAAATCACGATGAACGACGCGATATTTTAGAAGCTAAATATGGTATTCGTCATGTGCCTGTAGTTGAAATTGGTCAGAACGGTATGTATGAAGGGGTTACAGAAATTGGAATCACTCATCTTGAAAAGGTGCTTGCTCCATATTTACAAACTAACTAATTTTTTTATGAATAAAGCATACTAATTTCATATGAATAATTATGATTAGTGAGAGGGGAAATGAAAATGTCTGAACAAAGAAAATTGAAATTGGGAACGATCATACATGGCGTTGGTGGCAATATTTCAGGATGGAGACATCCAGAAGTTCAAGGAGATGCGAGTGTAAATTTCGAATTTTATAAGTATCAAGCACAAAAGTCAGAAGAAGCGAAATTTGATTTTGTTTTTATAGCAGATGGATTGCATATTAATGAGCAATCAATTCCCCATTTCTTAAATCGTTTTGAACCCATTTCTATTCTATCGGCTCTTGCTTCTGTTACTTCACGAATTGGTCTTGCCGGAACCCTGTCTACATCATATAGCGAACCGTTCAATGTTGCACGTCAGTTTTCTTCACTTGATCATATTAGTAAGGGACGTGCGGGATGGAATGTCGTAACATCTCCTCTTGAGAAAACGGCATTAAACTTCAGTAAATCGATTGAAGAACATCCAGATCACGCAAAACGGTACAAAATCGCTTCTGAATATATTGAAGTCACGAAAGGCTTGTGGGATTCATGGGAAGATGATGCATTTGTCAGAGATAAAGAAACCGGTGTATTTTTTGATCCGGAAAAGCTCCATCAACTGGATCATAAAGGAGAATTCTTCTCTGTGGAAGGCCCGCTTAATATTGCTCGTTCACAACAAGGGCGCCCAATCATTTTTCAAGCAGGTTCTTCAGAAGATGGTAAAAATCTTGCAGCAAAAGAAGCGGATGCTATATTTACACACCATCCTTCATTAGAAGAGGCTAAAGAATTTTATCAAGATGTTAAAAGCAGGGCTGCTGCTTTCGGACGGAATCCAGATGAGATTCTCATTTTGCCAGGGATCGGACCGATCGTCGGTAAAACGGAGGAAGAAGCGGAACAAAAATACCAAGAAATTGCGAACTTGATGACAATCGATAAGGCACTCGCCTATTTGGGAAGGTATTTTGAACATCACGATTTCTCTCAATATCCATTAGATGAACCGTTCCCGGAATTGGGTGCTTTAGGACAAAATAGCTTTAAAAGTGGTACAGATCGAATTAAACGAGAGGCGAAAGAGCAGAATCTGACACTTCGTCAAGTTGCACTAAGTGAAGCGACGCCGCGTACTCCGTTTATTGGAACACCGTCCAAGGTAGCGGATCTTATTCAAGAGTGGTTTGAAGCCTGCGGGGCGGATGGATTTATTATCTCTTCTAGCATTCCAAGCAATCTGACAGATTTTACTGATCATGTTGTGCCTATTCTGCAAAAACGGGGACTGTTCCGGACGGAATATGAGGCCGAAACATTACGAGGTAATCTCGGTTTGCCATTCCCGATCAATAGGTATGTACAAGAATCAATAAAAAAATGATGGGGGTGGATTTAAGTGAAGAAATGGCCTAATTGGACAAAAACATTAACGGTTGCCACAGCTTTTTTGCTTCTTTTAGCGGGATGTTCCAATGGAGCAAGCACGAGTAACAGTGAAGATACAAGCGGGAAAGCTGGAACTAAAGAATCAATAGGTGGTGAGCTAACATATGCGTTGGCTACATCACCGGATACATTGGATCCGCATCGAAGCGGACTCGCAGTGTCTGTCCGCGCATTTAGAACGATTTTTGATAGTCTCGTTGTGCAAACAGCTGACAATACGATTCAGCCTTGGCTTGCGACAGAATGGACGGTTTCAGAAGATGGAAAAAGTTATACCTTCAAATTACGTGAAGATGTAACCTTCCACGATGGGACACCATTTAATGCGGAGGCAGTGAAGTATAACTATGACCGAATAATAAATCCGGAAACGAAAGCAGCAAACGCCTTGGCACTTATTCGTCCGTATAAATCGTCAGAAGTCATTGATGAATACACAATCAAAATTAACCTTGAAACACCTTCTGCTGCTTTTCTGAGCAATTTGAGCCAGGCATTGCTTGGAATCGTATCACCAACAGCAGCAAAGAAGGCTGGAGATCAGTTCGGCAAAAGTCCAGTAGGTACGGGACCATATAAGTTTGTCAGCTGGATAGAAAATGCAGATATTCAAGTCGAAAAAAATAATGACTACAAATGGGCACCCTCCATTGTTGAAAACGATGGAGCGCCATATCTAGATAAAATTACATTTAAAATCATTCCAGAAGAAGCAACGCGAATCGGCAGTGTGCAAAGCGGCCAGGTCCTTGCAGCGGAAACAGTCCCACCACAAAATATTGTTTCTTTAAAAGATGATCCCAAAACTCAATTGCTTCAAGTAAATACACTCGGTTTACCGTATACACTCTTTTTTAATCAAAGAAATAAACCATGGAATGATGTAAACGTTCGAAAAGCAGTCCAGCTTGCGATCGATGTTGATGCGATTGTTAAAACATTGTATATGGGCACTTACGAACGAGCGTGGTCGCCTCTTTCACCGGGCATGTTAGGATACGATAAATCACTTGAAAATAGTGTAAAGCCGGACCTAGATGAAGCAAATAAACTGCTAGATGAACTCGGCTATAAAAAAGGCTCGGATGGCATTCGCGAAAAAGATGGAAAAAAGCTTACTTTGAATTATGTCGATGGTTCTCCTAACCGTGAAAAAAGGAATGATATAGCCGTTATCATTCAGCAACAGTTAAAAGAGATCGGAATCGCAGTGGACATTAATATTACGAAAGATACAGCTACGGTTATCTATCAGAATGCAGATTACGATTTGTATGGAAACAGTCAAGTAAATAGTGATCCAAATTCGCTACGTGATATATACCATACAGAGGATCCAGAAGCGACGCTGAAAATGTTGGGCGGAGGCTCTGATCCAGAATTAGATAAATTGCTAGAGCAAGGCACAATTGAACATGATCCGGCAAAACGTGAAGAAATTTATAAAAAAGCGCAACAAATCATCATTGAGAAAGCAGTAATCATCCCAATTTACGTATTTCCATATACGGTAGCAGCATCTAAAAAGGTAAATGGCATAACATTCGATTCATTAGGCTATCCGCTATTCAATGATGTACGTATTGGACAATAAGAGAATGGAAAGGAGCTGGTATGTATGACATTAATCAGCAAAGCGCTGGTGAGAATTGCAAATTCATTCGTATCAGTTTTAGGCTCCTTAATCCTTGTATTTTGTATCATCTATTTGCTTCCGGGGGATCCTGTACTTTCAATGATAGATCCCTCTGTTGCAACACCTGAAATGATCGAAAATTTGCGTAGGGAATTAGGGCTAGATCAACCGTTTTATGTGCAATTTGTTGAATACTTCACTGCCATTTTACATGGAGACTTTGGTCAATCCTTAATCAATAGTGATCCAGTCTTACCTAAAATTTTAATGCATTTTCCGGCTACACTTATTTTGACACTGACAAGTACCATTTTTTCGATAGTGATTGGGGTAACATTAGGTGTTCTATCCGCCATTTATCGTAATAAATGGATTGATATTTTGGCTCGTTTAGTTGGGTTGTTTGGTATTTCTATGCCAACATTTTGGTCTGGAATTTTACTTATACTGATTTTTTCTGTGAATTTGAACTGGCTTCCCGCGATGGGATCTGATGGCTGGAAAACCCTTATCTTGCCTTCTCTTGCACTTGGTTTTGTTGGTGCGGGTTTAATAATCCGGATGGTACGAACCAGTATGCTAGAAGTGGTGAATGAGCAGTTTATCGTTACTCTTCGTGCCAAAGGGCTGTCGGAACGGGTGGTCATGTATCGTCATGCACTCCGAAATGCGCTCATTCCAGCCATTACGATTATTGGCATGAATATTGGCGAGATGATGGCTGGCACAGTCGTAATTGAAACGGTCTTTTCGAGACAGGGAATTGGGCGAATTATTGCGGATGCGATTATGGCAAAAGATTTACCTGTTATTCAAGGGGTGATATTTTTCAGTGCGATTGTCTACGTCATTATTAATCTTTTAGTTGATTTATCGTACTCAGTCATCGATCCAAGGGTACGAAGATCTCATTAAATCCTTGAAAGTGCGTGTTTATCCCGCAGTAACGGGCAGTAAAACCCTACTGATGGAAGTTTTACTTTATAAAGGAGTGGCATTGGATGAAAGAGGCAGTTAATTCCAAAACGATATGGAACGCCCCGAAATGGAATTTAATCAAGCTTAAAATAAACTTGTCGACTTCGAATTTATTCGTTTATGTAGCAGGAATGATTGTGCTGATTATCGTGGCGTGCGCGCTATTTCCGCAGTGGATCGCACCATATTCGCCTACGCATATGCATACAGAATTTATTTTAAGTCCTCCTAGTGCATTACACTTACTAGGGACGGATTATTTTGGCAGAGATGTGCTTAGTCTTGTTGTGTATGGAAGCCGAGATTCATTAATTATTGGCGTTGTGTCCGTTTTGATTGGAGGGGGGATTGGCGGAGGACTGGGCGCGTTAGCCGGTTATGTTGGAGGCGTGGTGGATATGATCTTCATGCGCTTTACTGACATATTGATGACGATTCCGGGTATTCTGCTCGCCTTAGCCATTGCGGCTGCTCTTGGCCCGAGTTTAATGAACGTTGTCTTAGCGGTTGCTGTCTCTTCCATTCCGGGATATACGCGGGTAATGCGGGGACAAATGATGAGTATAAAAAAACGGCAATTTGTGGCGGCATCCCGTTCCATCGGTACTCCCAATTGGCGCATTCTAATCTGGCATATCCTGCCGAATTCTTGGTCCCCATTACTTGTCATGGCAACGATTGGCCTAGGTACTTCCATATTGGTTGGTTCAGGTTTAAGCTTTCTTGGATTAGGTGTGATTAAGGAAATTCCGGACTGGGGAGCATTGCTCGCTCAAGGAAGAGGCTATTTAACAACAGGATGGTGGATTTCGACATTTCCTGGTCTCGCTATTACACTTTTTGTCCTTTCCGTAAATATAATTGGTGACAAACTTCGGGATATGTATGACCCGAAAACGAAGTAGATTGATGAAGTGAATCTACCATCAGTAAGGGGCTCTTCATCCCTCGCTGATGGTTCGTTACACTGGGATAAAAGGAGGGATGCAGATGTCACAATTGCTAGACATACAGCAGCTGAAAGTCGACTTTACAACAAAAGACGGCTATTTAACAGCTATACGGGATGTTTCTTTTCAAATTAAAGCTGGGGAAACGGTCTGCATTGTCGGAGAATCTGGAAGTGGCAAAACGGTCGCATCCAAATCAATTATGCGATTGATTGATTACGAAAATGGGAAAATAGCAGATGGGAATATTAAACTGAATGATGTTGACTTGACGCAACTTTCTCAAAGAGAGCTACGTGCCATACGTGGTAAAAAGATGGCGATGATTTTTCAAGAACCGATGGCGGCTTTCGATCCCGTGTTTACGATAGGTAACCAAATTATTGAAACGATCCTAGCGCACAAACAATCGAGTAAGGAAAAAGCCAGAGAACGTGCCATTTATTTACTACAGCGTGTCGGCATATCGGACGCAGAATTACGGTTAAAGCAATATCCGAATGAGTTATCTGGAGGCATGCTACAACGTGCAATGATTGCGATGGCACTTGCTTTGGGACCTGATTTACTTATTGCGGATGAGCCAACAACCGCACTAGATGTTACGATTCAATCCCAAATATTGCAATTACTTCAAGAATTAAAAACAGAGTTTGGTATGTCGATCTTATTAATTACCCATGATATGGGAATTGCGGCTGAGGTGGCAGACCGAATTATCGTGATGTATGCAGGTGGCATTGTTGAACAGGCAACGACATTACAACTATTTGAATTGCCACATCATCCATATACACATGGACTGCTTCAGTCTGTTACAACAATCGACAGTGATCGGAGTAAAAAGCTTTTTTCAATTGAAGGCTCGATTCCAGGTTTATCGGATTTGCCATCCGGATGCCGGTTCCATCCTCGCTGCCCGTATGCGACAGAGCGCTGCTTAAATGAAGCACCTCCCTTATTGGATGTAAATAATCGGAAGTCGGCTTGCTGGTATTCAGAGGAATTAGTAAAGACTGATAGCTGGAAGAAGCCTACTTTGCAGACTACATCTGACCTACAGAGTCCTCGGAAAAAAGAGCAGCCTCGTAAAAAGTTGTTTACGATTCAAGAACTTAGTAAATTTTATCCGCTAGGTAATCGTACATTCTCCGGAACTTCATCCTTCGTTAGAGCGGTGGACAACGTGTCTTTTACAATTGAAAAAGGGGAAACATTTGGCCTTGTAGGTGAATCTGGAAGTGGGAAATCGACATTAGGACGTGTTCTTTTACAATTAGAGAAAGCGTCTGGTGGGAAAGTCTTATTTCAGGATCAAGATCTTTCGAAGTTAAGTAATAAAGAATTGCGAGAGACGCGAAAGCATATGCAAATGATTTATCAGGATCCATATGGTTCTGTCAATCCACGCTGGAAAGTTGGCGACATTATTGGTGAACCACTGCAAGTCCATCAATCGCTAACTAAAAAGGAAAAACGGATTAGAGTGCAAGAGCTCCTAGAGGCTGTTGGATTAAATAACAACAGCTCGGAGCGCTATCCACATGAGTTTTCAGGCGGTCAGCGGCAGCGGGTTGCGATTGCAAGAGCAATTGCGCTCAATCCTCAATTTATTTTAGCGGATGAAGCTGTTTCTGCACTAGATGTATCTGTTCAGGCACAAATTGTAAACTTGATGCAGAAGTTACAAAATGACCTTGATTTAACTTATTTATTTATTGCGCATGGCTTAAATATTGTCCGTCATATTTCAGATCGTATTGGGGTGATGTATTTAGGTCAGTTGGTTGAAATTGCTCCGAGCGAAGAGTTATTTAAACATCCTGCTCATCATTATACGAAGGGGCTTATCGGTTCAATCCCGATTGCTGATCCAACGCATCAAAGAGAGCTAATTTCGATACAGGGGGAAATTCCATCCCCTGCAAACCCTCCATCAGGCTGCCGTTTTCATACGCGTTGTCCAGCAGCAACGGCTCGTTGTCGGGAAGAACAGCCCTTACTCCGTGAAATAGATAGTGGGCATTGGGCTGCCTGTCATCACCCTGCTTAATCGAAATACAGAGACGTTTGGAAAATAGAAGAGTTATTCTACTTAAAGAGTTACTAGAAATAGATTATGATGGAATAGTTAGTAAATTATTTAGGGAAATGAGGTCATGTAATGAGTTTAACTGTTAATCCTGTTGAGAATCTCACAACTGAGGTTGAAGAACACCGTAAAGCAGAACATTCTGTTAGTCCCTTATTCTTAAATCGTTGGTCACCAAGATCATATTCTGAACGTAAAGTTTCAGATGAGGATTTGACAAGTATTCTTGAGGCAGCACGTTGGGCACCATCCGCCTTTAACGATCAGCCTTGGCGTTTTTTTGTAGCGAAAACGGAATCACAATTGAAAGTCTTTCATGAATTTTTATCACCATTCAATCGCATCTGGGCAGAAAAGGCTCCGGTACTTATATTGATTGCATCAATGAAAAATAGAGACAACGGCGATCCAAATGGATCTCATGCATTCGATACAGGTGCAGCTTGGGGAAATTTAGCAATCCAAGCAACGATGCTTGGATTGAGCACACATGCAATGACAGGGTTTGATAAAGAAAAAGCTCGGCAATTGTTAAATGTTCCAGAAGAATTAGATATTCAAGCCGTCATTTCAGTAGGCTATCGTGGCGAAAAAGAAGCGCTTGATGAGAAATTACAAGAACGTGAAAACCCTAGTAGTAGAAAACCATTACAAGAGGTTATTTTTGAAGGAACTAAAAATGCATAACCGGAAGATGATTTCAAAATAAAGGCTATCATTGTCGGATAAAATAAGCTACTTGATGTATAGATTTATTAAAGTTATGTACACGTAAGAGGTGGAGGAGAGTGTCTCGAAAGGGTCAGAACCCAATGAGTCACCCTCCTCATTTTCATTCATATCGAATGTCATTGGATACTTTTTCAAAATGGTTTGGTTTAATATGTGGATGAAATTATTGTTCCAAATCTAGAAGAATTACCACATGGAAAAGAGTTATCTCGCATGAACGGATAAAGGAAGTGAAATGAAATGACTATTTCATTTATAAATGTGTTATTTCGGATTATCACCTAAACAGAAATTTTTATTATGATAAATATTTAGAATCTATGGTTAGTGTGTTCATTTTAAAGGATAGTTTGTCGGTAGCCGTGCTAGACATTCCAATCGTGTTCTGGCTCCTTCCCTTGTGCTGGGAAGAACAAGTACAAGTGAAAGGAGAGTCGTAATGTCCCCGTGTTTGCCCTCTGCCAATTAATAGTGCTGCAAAACCCACCTCGGCAATGGTCTGAAGTGGATTTTTAGCAGTTCAATATTTTTCAATTATCTGGTTTTGGATCGACATGATCAACATCACGTTTCGAAAGAAAATAGGTCAGGACGCCTGATAAGAGAGCCCCTCCTGCGGTAATCAGTATACGCGTTTGAAGCTGTATCGCTGAATAATCTTTTCCAAGTTTCCAAGTCGCTAAGATCGTAACACCAATCATAACCAGTATAACGATGTTGAATCGTTTCATAATGCCACCACCTTTATTAAATCATTTCCAATATTGTATCACATCCCTCCTTGTTCGCATTCACCTTCGATGTCGGTTATTTTGCCAGTGGCACTGACGGGGGAACTGAATAACGGCCCCCTCAACGCTACGGGCATTTGATTGAGTCAGCTTAATGTCAGATATCCCATTGATTTTATAACTATCCCATTTTTAGCTATAATAACTTTCCCCGTAATTATTGTGTGTATGGTTCTTGTAAAAAGGTTTAATCGTGAAAAAGGGCAATTTCGATTTGAATTGTTTTTTTCTTATAGAAGATAGGGTTATGTATGTGTTTAATAATATAAAAAAGTAGATTGGATCTTCAATAATCGGGCGCATTTCCTGTATAAGGATTAGCGTCCTTTTTTGAATGAAACTACCGTTTAATGGAATTGGACTCTCGAACAAAATTAGAAATTTATATTAATGTTAATAATGGAGTTTGAGGGATTGTCCTTAAATTAAAGTGGCAGGATAGTGTGGGATTAGATAAATTGACAGTACAGACTAGTAAGTATGAAATCGTTCTAATAAGGTAAATTAGTAGAAAGTTTTTTCCTTAGGCAACTTACTTGTATATCGCTTACTTGTATATAACTATACAAAAAGATTGCTCTAGACCCACCCGTATTTTAGTTGTTATCATAGTCAAATGCTTAATGGGGGGGCAATTAGAATGGAAGAACAAAAGTATAATGATCTTAAATTAGGCGAACGTGGAGCAGTCATTAGTATTATTGCTTACATATGTCTTTCAATCATAAAATTAGTTATTGGATATATGAGTGACTCTGCTGCTTTGAAAGCAGATGGTTTAAACAATACAACCGATATCATTGCATCTATTGCTGTACTCATCGGACTCAGACTTTCACAAAGACCGCCTGATAAAGATCACGGGTATGGACATTGGAAAAGTGAAACCATTGCATCAATGGTCGCTTCTTTTATTATGGTAGCAGTGGGTCTACAAGTATTGATTGATGCTATCACCTCTATGTTTCAAGGAGTACAGGAGTCACCTGATATTATGGCAGCTTATGTAGGTGTTTTTTCTGCGCTAGCCATGTATTTTGTATATCGTTACAACAAAAAATTAGCTATTAAAATTAATAGCAAAGCCGTTATGGCATCGGCAAAAGATAACATTTCAGATGCTTGGGTGAGTATAGGAACAGCAGTAGGTATATTCGGTTCTCAATTAAATATGCCTTGGCTTGATACGATAACTGCCATTATTGTAGGACTAATAATATGTAAAACAGCTTGGGATATCTTTAAACAAGCTTCTCATGAACTTTCAGATGGATTTGATGAAAATAAAATTCAACTTTATCAGGATGTAATCACAAAAGTGGATGGAGTTAAAGGAATAAAAGAAATTAAAGGGAGAAATTACGGGAATAATGAAGTAATAGATGTTGTGATCCTTGTTAATTCTACGTTAGATATTAAAGAGGCTCATGATATAGCTACCCACGTTGAAAAAGTCATGATAAAAGATTATGGAGTATACGATGTGCATGTCCATGTAGAGCCAAATTAGCTAACAATTTAATGTTAGCTTATTTTACTTCTAATTATAGTCTTTTCCTTGTTCAACTATCGAGCGCGATTCTTCAATAAAGAAGGTCGCTTTTTCTTATTCAGTAACCTGCCCTTCGTAGAACGGGACTAACAATCAGTGGGGGATGAAGAAAACCCCAACTGATTGAAGTTTCACTTTATTCGTATATCTCACATTTCACCTCAAAGGGTGTGAAATGTGAGTTCTTAGGAGTCTGCAATGCAGGCTCTTTTGTTTTTGCCTTAAAGAAATAGAGTGACAATTCTTCAATTTGATTGAAATGAACCGATAAATAGACTAGTGATAAATTAGGTGAACACTCGTTCATTCAAATATTTTGTAAAAGTATCGACTTCAGAATCTTGTAAATAGATACTATTTCCAGACATCATTACAAAAAATGAGTAGAAAGAGGCCATGCAATGCGTAATTTTTTTAGGAATTTTAAGACTAGGTTATTCTTTTTCTTTGCTGTTATTTTAATCATACCGGCTTTAATTGTGGGATCATTAGCTTATTTATCGGCTAACAAGGCACTTCAAGAAAATATTATGAAGAGTGCTGCTGAGAATATTAATCTATTGGATTCAATCATCGATAGTACCATCAATCCAAAAATACATGATGTAACTTCTTTTTCAGAATCCGTTACGTCCAGTTTATTTGAGGGGAAAAGCAGCCCGAAATTAAGAGAACAATTTACTCAATATACTAACTTACATCCGGAAGTTTTAAGTATTTATATTGGGAAAAAAGATGGATTGTTTATTCAGGAACCACAACTAACGACGGCCTCGGATTATGATCCTCGAGAAAGAGATTGGTATAAAGATGCCATAGAACGTAAAGGGGAAGTTCTTATTACCGAGCCATATATGGATGCTGGCACAAATGATCCGATAGTAACCGTTGCTAAGGAGCTAAAAGATGGTTCCGGAGTTGCGGCAATCGACATTAAAATCACCTATTTACAAAAGTTAACGAATGAAGTCAAAATCGGGAAAGAAGGATATGTGTTTCTGCTAGATGGGAATAGACATTATATCGCTCACCCTACTGAAGAAAGTGGATCAGAAGTAAAAGAAAGTTTCTTTGATACCATGTATAAAAATGAAACAGGTACTTTTGAATATCAATTCGACGGTCATGACAAACAAATGGCCTATACCACTAATAAAGCGACAGGTTGGAAACTGGGCGGTGCGATGTTTGTATCAGAGGTGGATGATTCAGCTTCGCCAATTTTTAAATCTACCTTAACCGTTTTAATGATTGCGATTATTATAGGAGCAGTAGTTGTTTATTTTGTCGTGCAATCGATTATCAAACCCATTAAAAAATTAAAGGAAAGAGCGATAACTGTAAGTAAAGGGGATTTGACGGAGCAGATTGAAGTAAAGTCCAATGATGAAATAGGGCAATTAGGAAATGCCTTTAATGATATGCAGGAAAGCCTTCGAACCCTCATTCAAAAAGTCGAGCTTAGTTCAGAACAGCTTGCTGCATCGGCAGAAGAATTAACAGCAAATGCGGAACAAACCGGGGCTGCTACCGAACAAGTCGCCATTTCGATTCAAGAAGTCTCAAGCAGTGCAGAGAAACAAACAAGTGGCGTGGATCGAAATGCCGAATCCTTGAATGAGCTTACGCAAGGAATAGCAAATATTGCCGAAAGCTCATCCAATGTTGCCGAACTGTCCTTACAAACAACCATGCAAGCGGAGGAAGGCGGAAAGGCTGTTCAAAATACGAAGGAACAAATGAATTCGATTCATCAATCGGTTACGGAATCAAACGCAATGATAGAATCCTTGTATGAACGCTCTCAAGAAATTTCGTCCATTTTGGATGTAATTACAGAAATTGCGGATCAGACAAATCTTCTTTCTTTAAATGCAGCTATTGAATCAGCGAGAGCCGGGGAACATGGCAAAGGATTTGCAGTAGTAGCTGATGAAGTGAAGAAGCTTGCTAATCAATCTCAAAGCTCTGCGAAACAAATATCTGACTTAATCCAAGATATTCAAATGGATACATTGGATTCGGTTCACAAGATGGCTCAGGTTACAAATGATGTAGGAAATGGATTAACGATATCAGACGAAGCTTTTGAGAAATTCGAAGTCATTTTAAATAGTATGAAAGAAATAACTCCCCAAATGGAGGAAGTTTCTGCTACGGCAGAGCAGATGTCAGCTGGAATTCAAGAGGTTACCTCAACAGCCAATGAACTTGCCTTCATAGCAAAAGGAAATGCGGCAACATCAGAAGAAGTAGCTGCCTCAACAGAGGAACAGCTAGCTTCCATGGAAGAGATCTCAGCTTCTGCGAAGTCACTATCTTATATGGCTGAGGAGTTAAAAGAGTTAATAGCGGTGTTTAAGTATTAAATGGAATTAGTAGGACCAATGACGATTTTTCTAACGTGTTAATGAGTCCATTGAAAAAGAAAAACGATTTCTACATCGTGTAGGAATCGTTTTTTTCTTTCTATTAGTCTCTGTTATCGTTTATTGTTGACTTTACGACCCAATAATCCACGCCTATCTCTTTCTACTGTGTAGACAACTAACCAGTGTCTACACTAAACCTGTCAGATCGCCACAAGATCCGTTAGAAGAAGTCAGAGAAAAATGGAGGCCGATTCGGAATAAGCGCTTCAAGCTGCTCAATACACGTTTCACTGCCTGCAATTAACCCCGCTAAAACGAGTTCACGAGGGCGTTGATAGCCGAATAATACAGCTGTTAACGTATTAATGGATAAACGAATCCCAGCATCCGTATCATGGGCGTTCAGGATTTTCCCTGCATGTAGCTGAACCGACTTTTGATTATCTAACAACAAATCGTCCTCGATATGCAAAACAACGCCTTGCCTAAGACGATTCCACTGGAAATCATATTGGGCTAAAAAGGAATCTACATCAACAATTCGAGCCATGAAGTAAGGGGTCAGCTCGGCTTTGATTCGCGGTTCTTTTAGCATAAAATGCAGCGGATCTCGTTCAAAAATTGTCATTTCAACTTGCTCGACCATAGAATCATGCTGGCAAATAAAGTTCCAAAGACTTATTCTGGCATTGCTAGTAAGTGCGATAAATTCCGTTACAGTCATTTTCCTACTATGGACACTATATATGAAATACCCGCTAGCATTATTGTTATCATCATAATAAACTGCAATGAACTGATCTCCATATACATTCTTTTGCCACCATGATGTTTCCCTAACAAGCATGCCGTTAAATTGTTTGGCGTATTGTTCGTAAACACTTTCTATTACAGCAGAATGATCCTCATCCTCTTTCTTTAGTCGCTTTATCGTACCACTAGGGTGATGTTTCATAATAAGGTCAGATTTATTCAATATGTATTTCATCCGGTTAGTGAATAGCTCCCAGCCGAATTTTCGATAAAAGGGAACAGAAAAAGGGTGAAGGAAGGAAACACTCATGCCTTGGTTCTTGATTTGAAATAAAGCCTCTTTTAACAGTTCCTTTACGAAACCTTTGCGACGATATTCTGGATATGTAGCCACGCCGGCGATCCCACCCATTTTCAGCTGATTCTTCCCTAGATAAATGGAAAAGGGCAGAAGATGCAATTTTGCAGCAAGCTGATCATTCTCGTTAATTCCATAAATTTGATGATGCTGTTTCATCGTTTCGATTCGGTCTTCTATTTGACCCTCCGCTATTTGAAATTGAAAAGCATACTCTGAAAGTTTCAGTGCTTCTTTAAATTGGTTTTCGTTGACTTTGAAAACTGTCACTTTTAAAACCCCCATCATAGTATTTTCTATACCTTCAGAATAACATGAACAGTTTAAGTCTAAAAATAAAATCCTTTAACTTACTAAAATAATGGATTAAATAAACGATATAAGTAAAGGAGCTGGTTCTTCCAGTCCTTTTTGTATGAAGGACATGGGGACGGGGCTTCACGACTTACTAAAATAGTCAATCTACTTATCAGGTATACGTAGTTTATCGGAAAGCATCCAAAATTCTGGTTCCGCACCGCCACCATTATGATTAGGCGAGTGTAGCATGCTAAATGATATATTCTTCATAGTAACTGGTGGCGTTTTAACGTCATTCAGTTTTTTTTACAGCTGATGAGATACTCAAAAAGGAGAAAAAATATGAAAATCAAAAGTAAATTAATTCTTATTCTATTAATACTTGTATCATCTATTATAACAGTCGGGGGAATCTCTAGTTCGATTACGAATCGAACAATAGAGAAAAATGAAGAAATTAGAAATAAAATGGAGATGCAAAAGACGATCATACATATCCAATATCGGATAACAGGTATGTCAAATGATGAACGGGCATTTCTGTTATCGGGAGAGAATGATTATTACGAAGGTATGAAGGTGAAGGCAGAAGATATCGAGAAGAAAATAAAAAAGTTAACGGGTTTGGATACTGATCAAAAGTATCAGCAATCAATCGAGAATTTAGCAAAAAGTTTCACTCAATACTGGACACTGAATCAGAAAGTCATCCAGTCTTATGCGCATCATGCACAAGCAGCAAAAGAAACCCATTTTGGTGAAGAAAGAACGCTAAGGAAAAACATATTAGACCCATCGATTAATCAATATGTCGATCAATTAGAAACAGAAGTTGCTTATCTAACCGAAGAATATGATAGCACTTCACAAATCGGCAAAAGGGTTATTTTAGTGATTACAATTCTTTCATCCGTTGCTGGGTCTACACTGGGAATTATCCTATTAGTTTCGATTATAAAACCATTAACGATCTTAAATGAACAGATGCGAGACATTGCTCAAGGTGAAGCAGATTTAACAAAGGTGATCAGGATCAAAAATAAAGATGAGTTCGGTGAGTTTGCCGCAACATTTAATCAATTTATTGCATCACTTCGCGAAATCATTCAACAAATTGGCAGGTCTTCTGAGCAAGTGGCCGCTTCATCTCATGAGTTCACTGCCAATGCAGAAGAATCCAAAGCTACATCAGAAATCGTTTCGACTGCGATGCAGGAAATCTCAGATAGTGGCAATCATCAATCGAGTATGACTGAAAAAGGTTTGGGCTCCGTTAAATCAGCCCTTTTAGGAATTGAAACGATTAGTTCGAATACGAATGCGGTAGCAGAAGCATCATTAGTCATGAAAAAACAAGCAGAAAATGGTTCTCAGTCGATACAGCAGGTAGGTGAACAAATGGAAAATATTCATGTATCTGTTGATTTAGCAGATGAAGGCGTTCACTCACTTGCAAATCGTGCTCTGGAAATTAACAATTTCACCTCGATCATTAATGACATTGCCAATCAAACGAACTTGCTTGCGTTAAATGCTGCTATTGAAGCTGCAAGGGCAGGTGAGTCTGGTAAAGGATTTGCAGTGGTTGCACAGGAGGTACGAAAGCTAGCTGAACAATCCAATGACTCAGCGAATCAAATTAATGAGGTTGTTCAAAGTATTCAGCAGGAAACTAGCGAAACGGTTACTAATATAAAGATCGTCAAAGAAAATGTTTTATCGGGCTTGGAATTATCCACTGAAGCTAAAAGCCAATTTAAAGAGATCATTGACTTCATTGATCAAGTGTCTTCGCAAATTCAAGAAATTGCATCGGCTTCACAACAGTTAAGTTCTGGCTTTGGGATTGTTTCACGTTCGATCGAAGAAATTTCTAATGCAACAAAGGAATCCGCAGGCCATACAGATGAAATTGCACAAGCGACAGAAGAGCAGTTAGCGGCGATGGAGGAAATCTTAGTTGCTGCATTATCTTTATCCTCTTTATCCGAAGAACTCCAGGAGCTGACCTCGAGATTTAAAGTATAATCTCACGTTTCATCTAGTTTGTTAATCATTCTGTTTAAAATCTGTTGACTCTAACGCTACGTAATACCTTATAGTCAAAATCAGAGGGAGGGAAAACAAATGATGAAAGTAAAAGAGGTAGCTGATTTAGTTGGAATTAGTGTGCGCACACTCCATCATTATGATGAAATCGGATTATTATCCCCAAATGCGATAACAGAATCGGGGTATCGATTGTATTCCAATGATAATCTAGAAACACTGCAGCAAATTTTGTTTTTCAAAGAGCTCGACCTCCCTTTAAAGAAAATTAAAGAAATTATCAAAAGTCCCACGTTTAATCAAGAAGAGGCACTTTTCATGCATCGGAAACTGTTGCTCGAGAAGCGAAATCGGCTGGATGTGATGATCAGGACGATTGATAAAACGATTTCTTATACAAAAGGAGAAATTCAAATGTCTAATCAAGAAAAGTTCGAAGGCTTTGATTTTAGTCAAAATCCGTATGAACAAGAAGCGCGTGAACGTTGGGGCGATGAAGCCATTGATCAATCCAAGGCGAAAGTAGGGGAAATGTCAAAAGATGAACAAGCAGCGATGGGGGAAAAAATGAACGAAATCTATCGCAATCTGGCTGCACTTAGACATGAATCACCAGCATCACCAGAGTCACAAGCAACCATTAAAAGATGGTATGATTTTCTAAACAAAATGGGCAACTACTCGCTTGAAGCTTTCAAAGGACTTGGCCAGATGTATGTTGATGATGAGCGGTTCACAAAAAATATCGACCAATTTGGCGCAGGCTTAGCCGCATTCATGCGTGATGCCATGGCTGTTTATGCAGATACGAATCAATAATAAACTGAATGGGATGTCCTAAAAGGGTCTGACCTCGCACTCTATTACACAGTATATAGTGCGAGGTCAGACCCTTCGTTATGGAACACCCCCACTATGCGACATCCACTTTTAATCTGCTCCTAAAAGAAATTATTTGATATTCCTTATCCATTTATTCATTGTGTAAATTCCTTTTCTTACCGATGATAATCATTGGTGAGAAGGTCCAAAATATAAAGGATGGTGAAAGTCATCAAATTGGTTGTGTAGGGGGAAAAAAATGGCGACGAGACAATCGGTAGAAAATTGCCTGCAGCAATGTGAGGAGGTTCTTCGCATTGCTTCTGACGAGTACACACAAGGTGCAAAGCAAGAGCATTATAATAATGAGTCGTATATAGAAGCTCAAGGTTTACTACAGACTGCGGCTAATGAGATTGAAACTCTTGTTGCTAGTGGAAACCTTCAGCAAAGAGAGCAATTGAAGCTCATGAGAAATCAAATTCAACAAATGCAGCACAATATGATTGTGTTGAATCACTAAAATATGAGACAAGGTTGACTCTAAACTAAAGAGGGGTGGCTCAAAAGAAAGGGGTCAGACCCTATGAGACACTCCCTCTTTAGTCAGCTTTTAGCGTGGTTCATGAAGATCCCAAGCTAATTTTAATGAGTCGACAATATAATCGGCAACCTCGGAAGCTTCAAGATTATCCGTTTCTACCTTCGAATTATGAAGCGAATAAATCGGTTTTCTAGAATTGAAAAGCTCTTCAATTTCTTCAATCGAACGCCCTTGTAATACCGGACGGCTATCGATGATCAGGCTGATTCTTTCCTTCCACGACTCCCAAGAGAGGTCTAGATAAATGACAATGCAATGTTCTAAACAAACTTTTCGTATCTCTTCTTGTAAAAAAGCCCCTCCACCTACAGAGATGATTTTCAGCCTTTGTTTACTGAATGCGCTGATTACACTTTTCTCCTTTTCACGAAATGCCTTTTCGCCAATATTTTTGAAAATTTCAGAAGTTGCCATATTGTATTCTTTTTCAATTTCTTGATCGATATCAACAAAATCTCGATACAATTTCTTGGCGACCATTTCACCAATCGTTGTTTTACCGACACCCATAAATCCAATCAACACAATGCTTTTTTCTCTAAGTCTACTATCGTTATAATTCATTCCGCTGGCCTCATTTCAACTATTCCTTTTTTTAGTTCATTGTTCGACAAAAACTACATGTCACTATTGTAAAGGATTTGTTTAATGGATAACACTGTATTTTTGGAATGTTGAATAATTTTAATGTGTTGTTAGGAGGTAAGTGATTTCCTATATATTGAAGAACGAAGGAGCAAACTTAGCTGAATTAACGGCCAATTTTGTAAATATCCTCCCACCTAAAAAAGTATTGCGCCTCCCGAAGAAAACCTCTAAACTAGGATAGTTGTTGAAATATATATAGAAATCAGGTGCATAATGATGCCGCGTGCTTTATGGGTTTTAATTATCGGCATGACTCTGAATGTGACTGCTTCTTCGTTTTTATGGCCTTTAAATACAATCTATCTTCATGACCATTTAGGAAAAACGCTATCGATGGCAGGGCTTGTGTTGCTTGCGAATGCCCTTGCAAGTGTTGTCGGCAATCTATGTGGTGGTGGCTTGTTTGATAAACTTGGCGGATACCGGACTGCTAGTCTTGGCGTGATTATTACGCTATTGTCTTCAGTTGGGATGGCGTGGAATCATGAATTTCTGCCATACGTGATCTTTTTAACGATTTCAGGATTTGGGACAGGTATCGTGTTTCCGGCTATTTTCGCAATGGCTGGTACTGTTTGGAAGGAAGGCGGCAGAAAATCGTATAATGCGGTCTACGTTGCCCAAAACTTAGGTGTTGCAGTAGGCTCAGCTCTTGGCGGTGTGATTGCTTCTTATTCGTTTGAATATGTGTTTCTTGCCAATACAGTGATGTACGTCTTATTTTTCTTTGTTGCTTTGGTTGGATTTAGAGGGATTCAAGGGGATGCAGCGGCACAAGCGTCCATCCTTCAGGAAAAACAATCGACTACACGTTCTAATAAAATGCTCATTCCATTACTTGTTTTATGTATTGGTTATTTCTTGTGTTGGATTGGCTATGTTCAATGGATGTCAACAATCGCTGCATATACACAGGAAATAGGGATTTCACTTAAGCAGTATAGCTTGCTATGGACAGTCAATGGTGCGTTTATCGTTCTGGCTCAACCACTATTGGCACTTGTTATTAAATGGTTTGCGAAAACTTTGAAAATCCAGCTAATCGTCGGTATGGTCATTTTCATTCTCTCGTTTGCAGTGGCCGCGACGTCAAGTAGCTTTGCTGGATTTATGACGGCTATGGTGATCTTAACGATTGGTGAAATGTTCGTTTGGCCCGCGGTCCCAGCTGTGGCAGGAGAGATTGCGACAAAAGGGAAAGTGGGTCTTTATCAAGGAATCGTCAATAGTACGGCTACAGGTGGGCGAATGATTGGACCGCTACTAGGAGGATTTCTAGTTGATACAAGAGGAATGAATATGATGTTCGCTGTATTAACAATTTTTGTTGTATTAGGCATCGGAACTGTCTTCATTTTCGATAAAATGCAAAAGAGAGTAAACATAGGTAAAAGTATTGCCTATCCGGTAAAATAAGGAACTCTTTCCAATTGTCGTGCATATATAAAGAAAAACATGATCAGAATAGGAAAGAGCCCTTGCTTTTCCTGTGAAAATTCACTAGAATGACTATATAACTAAATATTCTAATATAGACAGTGATAAGGAGTAGTACCGATTAGAACCTGTGTAGAGAGTTGACGGATGGTGCAAGTCAACCAGGAGTGATCGCGAACTCGCCTTTTGAGTTTCAGGCATGAAGGATTAGTAATTCCTGACGTTCATCCACGTTACGGATCTTTGAGCGGGGCGATGGTTATTAAAGTCGTCAATTTGGGTGGTACCGCGGGTTGATTATATACATAATCCTCTCGTCCCTTTTTATAGGGATGAGGGGTTTTTTTATGGATTTTTATTATGAAATTAAAGACCGATGACGGTTTTTCTTAAAATTGAGGAGGAAACTAAGATGAGTTATAAACATAGGTCGATTGAGAAGAAATGGCAACAGTTTTGGGAAGAAAATAAAACGTTTAAAACGGGTGAAGAATCCGGTAAACGGAAATTTTACTCGCTTGATATGTTCCCGTATCCATCTGGGGCAGGACTTCACGTTGGTCACCCAGAAGGCTATACAGCGAGCGATATTTTGGCGCGGATGAAACGGATGCAAGGTTATAATGTGCTTCATCCAATCGGTTGGGATGCTTTTGGACTTCCAGCAGAGCAGTATGCACTTGATACAGGAAATGACCCAGCAGAATTCACGCAGCATAACATCAATACATTCCGTCGCCAAATTAAAGCATTAGGTTTTTCTTATGATTGGGATCGTGAAATTGATACAACAGATCCAGACTATTATAAATGGACACAATGGATTTTCACGAAGCTTTTTGAAAAAGGCTTGGCGTACATTGATGAAGTAGCGGTGAACTGGTGTCCAGCGCTTGGCACGGTATTGGCGAATGAAGAAGTCATTGACGGATTAAGTGAACGTGGAGGACATCCAGTTGAGCGCCGTCCGATGAGGCAATGGGTGTTAAAAATCACTGCCTATGCTGACCGTTTACTTGATGATCTTGAAACAGTCGATTGGCCAGAAAATATTAAAGATATGCAACGTAACTGGATCGGCCGTTCTGAAGGTGCTGAAGTGACATTCAATATTGAAGGTCATGATGATACGTTTACAGTCTTCACGACTCGTCCGGATACACTTTTCGGTGCGACCTATGCGGTGTTATCACCGGAGCATCCGTTTGTTGAAAAAATTACAACGCCTGAGCAAAAAGCTGCAGTTGAACAATATATCTCAGAAGTGAAAAATAAAACCGATCTTGAACGTACTGAGTTAGCAAAAGACAAAACAGGTGCCTTTACAGGTGCTTATGCCATTAACCCAGTTAATGGTGAAGAAATGCCAATCTGGATTGCAGATTATGTATTAATGAGCTATGGAACAGGTGCTATTATGGCAGTGCCGGCTCATGATGAGCGTGACTATGAATTCGCAGTTAAATTCGACTTGCCAATTAAAGCAGTGGTAGCGGGCGGAGACGTGACGGAAGAAGCGTACACTGGCGATGGTCTGCATGTGAATTCTGAATTCCTAGACGGCTTGAATAAAGAAGACGGTATTTCTACAATGATTAAGTGGTTGGAGGAAAAAGAAATCGGTACGAAGAAAGTAACATTCCGTCTTCGCGACTGGTTATTCAGCCGTCAACGTTACTGGGGAGAACCGATTCCGATCATCCATTGGGAAGATGGTACAACAGAAGCAGTTAAAGAATCTGAGCTTCCTGTTCTTTTACCGAAAACGACAGACATTAAGCCATCCGGTACAGGTGAATCGCCACTTGCTAACATCCATGATTGGGTGAATGTAATAGATGAAAATGGCAGAAAAGGGCGTCGTGAGACAAACACAATGCCACAATGGGCAGGTAGCAGCTGGTACTTCCTACGTTATATCGATCCGAACAATACAGAAGCGATTGCTGATCCGGAAAAGTTAAAAGAATGGATGCCAGTCGATATGTATATCGGTGGAGCTGAGCATGCGGTCCTTCACTTATTGTATGCTCGATTCTGGCATAAATTCTTGTATGACATTGGCGTTGTTCCAACATCTGAACCATTCCAAAACCTTTTCAACCAAGGAATGATTCTTGGCGAGAATAATGAAAAAATGAGTAAATCAAAAGGAAACGTAGTAAACCCAGATGATATCGTGGATAGCCATGGTGCCGATACTCTACGTCTATATGAAATGTTTATGGGACCTTTGGAATCATCGATTGCTTGGTCTGAAAATGGACTTGATGGCGCCCGCCGTTTCCTTGACCGTGTTTGGCGTTTGCTTGTTAATGATGACGACACAATCACCAACAAAATTGTCGATACAGATGACAGCGGCAAGCTTGAGAAAGTGTATCATCAAACGGTGAAGAAAGTTACAGAAAACTACGAGACTTTGAAATTCAACACAGCTATTTCACAATTAATGGTCTTCATCAATGATGCATACAAAGCGGACACACTTCCGAGACCGTATATTGAAGGCTTCGTGAAAATGTTATCACCGGTAGCACCACATATCGCAGAAGAACTTTGGGCAAGACTCGGGGCTGTAGAAACAGTCACATACGAAACGTGGCCTGCTTATGACGAAGCAAAAATGATCGACAATGAAGTCGAAATCGTGATCCAAATTAACGGCAAAGTAAAAGCAAAACTAATGGTGCCAACAGATACAACGAAAGAAAAACTGGAAGAAATCGCTATGGGCGACGACGCAATTAAAGAACAAATCGACGGCAAAACCGTTCGTAAAGTCATTGCAGTACCAGGTAAACTAGTTAATATCGTTGCAAATTAAGTAAAAAAACTGACTCACTTTAAAGACTGTATTTAGTCTTAGTGAGTCAGTTTTTTTGTTTCGTGAACGCTTGAAAAGAGAAAAGCATTCCGTCATATATGTACGAAATACTTTTTAATAATGTCCTTAATTTCTTAAAAGAGTGAAATATCTTAAACAGTATGAAGGCTATCGTCTGATAGCTTTCGTTTAGGATATAAGATGATAGTTGTTTTCTCGTTTCTTAAAATTGACAAGACTATTCAATCGGCATCCAAACTTCAATCACATCCTCTGTGGCTCCGGGTGGATAAATATACTTCTCAAAGTTTGGCAAAAATCTAAATTGGACATCTGATCTCTCATGCAAGGCTTGGAATGTGGGTTTGATTTGTGGAATGCCACCCTCCACTGTAGCAACAATATAGCGTCCCGCCTCTATTTTCACTTTTTCCCTCTCAGAACCTTCTGCTAAATCTTGAATGCCTGCAAGATAGTGGAGTTTCCCTTGACTATCAAAATCTACGCAGACACCATAAAACGTTTCAACAGAAATGTTCTCGGTCGCTAATGTCGCATTCAACTTGTCCCATATTTGTGGGATTTCAGCCGTAGAACCGACATACTTATAGCCTGTTACAGAAAACTCTTCAATCGTTTCAATTCTTGTTTTCATATCAAACCCCTCCTTATTCCTTATGAAACTTTCCAATCACTGTGATATACTTCACATTTTAATATATAAAAAGTCTAATTCAATGATTAAAGCATTGTCAAAGATTCTTAAAGCAAATCTTTTGTGATCCTTTCTTTGTCAATATTTTAGGTCATAATACACGATTCATTAAGAAATACTAGTGATCAAAGGGCATATAGAACGTTAAGGTCTTCTTTTCATCCACATAAACCTTTGATCGAAAAGGAGGATATCAATGAGTAAAGGAAAAGTATTGATTGTTGAAGATGAGAGCAAAATTGCCCGTCTCATTCAATTAGAACTCGAGTATGAAGGATATGAAACAGGAACTGCGTATACAGGGTTAGATGGGTTCAACATGTTTCAACAAGGACAATGGGATCTTCTTTTATTAGATGTAATGTTACCTGAATTAAATGGACTTGAAGTATTAAGGCGCATTCGAGCATCCGATGATAAAACTCCCATTATTATCTTAACGGCACGTGATGCACTGCCTGATAAAGTAAGCGGATTAGATTTAGGTGCCAACGATTACATTACAAAGCCGTTTGAAATTGAAGAATTACTTGCACGTATTCGCGTCTGGCTGCGTCATCCAACAGTTCCAGAAGAAATACTCCAATCTTCTCTTAAAATTGGCGATTTAACGATCGACCCAAAAACACGTGAAGTACGCCGAGAGAATCAATCGATTGAGTTAACGCCTAAAGAATATGATTTACTTATGTATTTAATGGAAAATCAGAATCAAGTCTTAACGTTTGACCAATTATTAACGAATGTATGGGGATATGATTACTTCGGTGATTCAAATGTTGTCTATGTATACATTCGGTATTTACGAAAAAAGATTGACACACCATTTGAAACTCCTTATATTCACACAGTTCGTGGTGTTGGATATATGTTAAAGGAATAATATATGAAGCTACAAACAAAAATCGTATTCACATCAACCCTGTTAATTTTTATTCTTTTGGTCATCGCGAATAGCTCGATTTATTTTATATTTAAAAAAACGATGACTGATAATGCCGTTATACGGCTTCAAGAAGAAAGTAAAAATATTGCAGAAGGACTGAAGCTTGCAAGTAATCCATCAGTTGATCCAACTACTTTATCAAGAGCATATTTACCTCCTAATGGAATGATACGCGTTCTTCCTACAAAAGGTAAGCCACTGCTTATTGTCATTAAAGATCAAACAAATTTACAGGAGTTGCCCTATTCATACAAGTCATCCGAACAGACAACTGTTGAGAACATAGAAGATCATATATACGCCATTTCACACTCACCGATTATTTGGACAAATGGCGACGTCGTGTCGCTTGAAGTGACGGAACCATTAAGAGATGTTGAGGAATCTTTACGTATTTTAAAAGTCATTTTACTTGTTTCCTCCCTTGTTATTTTAATCCCAACGATCTTGGGAGGACGCGTATTAAGTCAAGTGATCTTACTTCCGATTAAATCACTTATTCAGACAATGGAAGAGATTCAGGAATCACGAACATTCAAAAAAATTAGACGTGATACAAAATCAAATGACGAACTGGATAAAATGGCGAATACATTTAACAATATGATGGATTTATTGGAGGAAAATTATAAAAAACAGGAGCAATTCGTATCAGATGCTTCTCATGAATTAAAAACACCTCTTACCGTTGTAGAAAGTTACGCCAATATGTTAAAACGTTGGGGAATGAAGCGCCCTGATATTTTGGAAGAAGCGATTGAAGCCATTCATTCTGAGGCCATTCGCATGAAGCAGCTAACGGAACAAATGTTACTCCTTGCTAAAGGAGATGAACATTGGGAGATGCATATAGAGGAGGTTGATATAAGTTTAATCTGTAGTGATACGGCGAAGCATCTACAGATTGCCTTCCAGAGAACGATTTCGATTGATATACAAACAAATGATCCGATCATTCATGCAGATGAAAAAAAGGTCAAACAGTTACTCTATATTTTAGTAGATAATGCCATTAAATATAGCGAAAGATCCATTAACATTACGATTTCTCGCAGTACTACTTCCTTATTTATCGCCATAAAGGATTATGGTATTGGAATCCCGAAAGAAGATCTAGCACATGTATATGAACGATTTTTCCGAGTAGATAAAGCGAGGACGAGAGAAACAGGCGGAACAGGATTGGGATTGCCTATCGCAACAAGAATTGTCGCTGCACATAACGGGAAGATTCATATGGATAGTGAAGAAGGAAAAGGTACAACAGTCACAATTGAATTACCACTTTAAATTTTTTAAGGGGATTCTCAGACTTCTCTAAGAATGCTATGCTACACTATGTTTCAATAACATTTGGAGGTGAAAGAATGAAGAAGATCGCGTTGATAATATCCTTCATTCTAATCATTGGTTTAGGTAGCTGGTACGGTGTTAAAGAAGCATTTACTACTCCGAGTTCTATCCTTCCAGAAGAGAATGTCAGTCAGATGATTCAACAGAAATATGGAGGAACAATTGATAATATTAGTGTTTTTCAAGAAAAGGATAAGCTCAATTATTCCGTTAAATTGATAAAAGATCAGATTCCATATCAGGTAATTGTCAATGGACAGACAGGTGAAGTACTTGCAATGGTAAAACAATCGACTGCACAAAAGTCTGCGGAGCAACAAACTGTAGAGCAAAATCCTGCCTCACAAAAACCTGCAACACCAAAAATGAATCAGCAGGCATCAATCGCTAAATCCAATAAAAACAATCAAACAAATGCTTTTTCAAGTAAAACGATTCAATCAATTATTTCAACGGATCAAGCGATAGGGATCGCCTTAGGCAAATTTCAAGGAACGATTGATGAGGTCGAACTAGATGAAGAGGATGGCCAGCTTGTTTACGAAGTTGAAATCAAGCAATCGAAAAAAAAGAAAGCTCAAGTAATAATTAATGCTTACTCTGGGAAAATTGAGTCCATTTCAATTGATACGAATAAGGATAACAGTGATGATGATTAAACGTGTAGCGTTCTGCTACACGTTTTTTTTGCGAGAGAGAAAAATACTCTTTTTAGTTAAACTCATGGTTGTTTTTTATAAAACTTTTTCTTTTCTAAGGGAATTCTAAGATTCTTTTTCATAATCTTTAAACTTGAGACGTTAAGATATAAATAACAAACAAACAGGAGGCTTTAAACGATGAAATTAGCAACAACGATATTAACTGGAGTTTTAGTTGTAGGTGGATTAGGAGTAGGAGCTTATGCAATGGCAGCAAACCAACCGTCAACTGAAAATATTAATAAAGTATCGAAAACAATTAGTATAGATAGTGCAAAAGAGATAGCATTAGGCGTTTCTAAAGGTGGTCAAGTAACGCAGATTCATTTAGATTCAGAACACGGAAAAAAAGAATACGAAGTAGAAATTGTCAATCAGGATACAGAATATGACGTGGATATTGATGCATTGACAGGAAAAGTATTAAAAGTCGAACAAGATGTTCGGGATAAAGCTGATATTGATGACGAAGATATAAGAACACTTCAAAATGTATCGGCAACAATTTCAGAAGAAAGTGCAAGGAAAACAGCGTTACAAAGCGTGAAAGGGACTGTAACTAAAACAGAATTGGATAACGATCACAATCGCTTAGTCTACGAATTTGAACTTATGACAGACAGCGGCAATGAAGCAGAGGTTAAAGTAGATGCAACTACTGGAAAAGTAATAAAAGTTGAAATTGATGAGGATATAAGCGCACTTCAAAACGTATCGCCAACAATTTCAGTAGAAGATGCAAAAAAAACAGCTTTACAAAGCGTGAAAGGGACTGTAACTAAAACAGAATTGGATGGCGATGACCATCGTATAGTTTACGAATTTGAAATAATTACAGACAACAGCCGTAAAGCAGAAGTAAAAGTAGATGCAACTAGTGGACAAATTTTAAAAGTTGAATTTGATGATTAAGTGATCAATGTGTATCCTAAACAAAATCATATAGGGAAATATTAAGGGGCTTCATATGCTCCGAACAAAATGAATGAATGCCATTGGTTTTCTCGAACTATACTAGGAGATATTTGTTGGAGACATCACCTTTCTAAAAGAAATAAGAGGAGGGTATCAATAGAATAGATAAGAATTTATCCAAAAAAGGGTGTCTCAAAGTGGAAAGGCAGACCCTTTTGAGACACCCTCTTTTTTAGAGGAAATGAATTAGTTATTTTAGTAACAGAATTCTTCTTTATTACAATTTAGGGAGAACTTTCTTTGCCCCTAAGAACAACCAAGTAGTGAGAACGAAAGGCATTGTCAGTGCTGGAAGTCCATAAGGTAATAGCCAAGTCGTTACACTTGCTGTAACTGGTACTGTTAAACAAGCTGCGCATATACCTGATATGGATGCAACATGTTTACCGTCTTGTTTAAATACTATCGCTACGGCTAAACTAGTTAAAATGGCATTATAGCCATAAAGACCCATGAAAATCAAGGAATGTTCTCCACCTAGCCAATAGGATGTGAGCAATGCAACGGCATTGCCTAAAATGGCAAAGAGACCAAATTTCCAACCAGCCCAAAATACGGCAAGAAATAATAGGGCACCACAATAGGGATTATCCAGGAAAAAAACTTGTCCAATTCCAGTAAAAGTCCCTTCCAACCAATTTACCTTTCCTGCTGTATTTAGTTCCCAGTGTGCTAAATCTTGAGGCACTAATGCGGTACTTAATTGGATCGCCTCAAACCGATAAGAAACAAGGAGTGTAAACCAAGTCACTATAATAAAAGGGAACGTAAGAATTGGGACACCTGTGTTTCTCATAAAGTGCATCATGGCAGCTGTAAAAATCGCTGCAACAGCAGCGCCAATTAAAACGATAATCCATTGATTGGCTCCTGTTAAAAACAATGTTAGTGCAAGCCCTGTTAGTACTGAATTATAGCCAAATAAACCTTGATTCACACTATCCTCATCAGCCCCTCCCAATTTGCCAATCAGGGTACCAATAATGGAGGATACTAGAGCAATCAACCCCAAATAATACGAATAAATTGTAAGGGATAGTAGAATAATTAATCCAGTTATGACATTCTCAATCAAGATAACTTGAGAAATTCCTTTCAATGATGCCGACAATAACGAAAGGAACTTTCCATTTGTTAATGTAGCATTGCTGTTCTTTTGCATTATACTCACCTCTAGCTAGAATTTTTGAATGTTTTAAATCCACTTGATACTTTTCATAAATGAAAAACCATTATCCTCTGATAACATAATATGTTTCTATTATGTTGAAAAAATATTAATTCAAGAGAGGAATAATGAAAAATAGTACCAACGTACATAAAAACGATAGATAAATCTCATTTTTTTAAATGGATTCTCTAAGCCTTTATCATGATACCAGAAAAATAATCTAGCAGTCTTCAAATTGGGGAATTTTTCAATTTAAAAAAACTTCCATTTTTCTTCGATTCCTTCTTTTTCTTTAATACCTCCTAACCAAGGTCCATAATTTTTTCATATGAATGATCAATAAAAGCACAAGCGTCTACAGAGAACGATGGCTAAGTTAATATAGTATTTGCCCGTTCTTCTCTCTCTGTTTAATGAGCGTCTACTTGTGCGAAATATTAAAAATAAATAAAAAAATATATGAAACTTGATATATATATAAATTATGATATATTAGTTCTACAAGGGAATCAAACATTAATCGACAATAACCGACAAAATAATCAGATAATTTCCGAATGTTTTACTTTTTTTAACGAAAATGTATGGTATTTGGGTTTTTTTTATTACATTTGAAAATATAGTAAAAAAGATGGAAAATCTAAGGGTTTCAACAATGAGAACACAGAATTATCGGACAACATCATTAAGGATGTTCGATTCCCTTTTTTTGCATCAGAACAAAAGTGGGTCTTTATTAAGGGGAGTTTTGCCCTAGGAGGAGTCACTACATAATATCAAGGAGGTTTTACTATGAAATTATTACCACGTGAGATAGACAAGCTCATGATTGTGGTGGCTGGTGATCTTGCTAAGAAACGAAAAGATAGAGGATTAAAATTAAATCATCCGGAATCAGTAGCTCTTATCACGTACGAAGTGTTAGAAGGAGCAAGAGATGGAAAAACGGTTGCTGAATTGATGGAATATGGAGCAACGATTTTGTCACGCGAAGATGTGATGGAAGGCATCCCAGAGATGATTCACGATATTCAAGTAGAAGCGACTTTTCCAGATGGAACAAAATTAGTAACGGTTCATAATCCTATTAGATAAAGTGAAGCCTCCATCCGTGAGGTTTTTTCATCGCCGACTGATGATCAGTTTAACTAGGATAGAATGCGACAGGAGGAATCTTAAAATGATACCAGGACAATACATTTTAAAAGAAGAAGACATTATTATCAATGAAGGTAAATCGTTAAATACACTTTCAGTCATCAACACAGGCGATCGTCCAGTCCAAATTGGATCTCACTTTCATTTTTATGAAGTAAACACGGCCCTTCAATTCAATCGAGAAGAGGCATTTGGCAAACGTTTGAACATTCCAGCAGGTGCAGCGGTTCGTTTTGAACCAGGCGATGAAAAAGAAGTAGAATTGCTTAGTTTTACTGGAGAACAACGCGTTTATGGATTTAACAATAAAGTGGATGGATCTGTTCAAGGAGGGCGCAAGTAATGAGTTACAAAATGTCTAGAAAGCAATATTCACAAATGTACGGTCCAACTACAGGGGACTCTATTCGTTTAGCAGATACAGATATATTGATCCAAATTGAGAAAGATTATACAACATATGGCGAAGAAGTCGTGTTTGGCGGCGGAAAAGTGATTCGTGATGGAATGGGACAACATCCTCTTGCAACTCGCAAAGATGATAACGTTCCAGATGTAGTAATTACAAACGCTGTGATCCTGGACTATACAGGGATTGTTAAAGCAGATATTGCCATCCGTGACGGGAAAATTGCCGGAATCGGGAAAGCGGGAAATCCTTTAGTGCAGGATAATGTGGATATCGTTATTGGTGCTTCCACAGAAATCATTGCTGGAGAAGGTTTAATTGTCACTGCTGGTGGAATTGATACCCATGTCCACTTTATTAATCCTACTCAAATCGAGACAGCCTTAGCTTCTGGACTTACAACGTTAATTGGTGGGGGAACAGGCCCTGCTGCTGGTTCAAAAGCGACAACCGTTACACCAGGAGAATGGAATATACACCGCATGCTCCTTGCAGCAGAAGGTATGCCAATCAATGTTGGATTTAGCGGTAAAGGACAGGCTGCATCTGAAGAGCCACTTATTGAGCAAGTAAAAGCTGGAGCAATCGGCTTAAAAGTGCACGAAGACTGGGGTGCAACAGCATCAGCCCTTGATCATGCATTAAGCGTAGCTGATAAATATGACATTCAAGTAGCCGTCCATGCAGATACACTAAATGAAGGTGGATTCATGGAAACAACAATGGCTGCGATTAAAGATCGAGTGATTCACATGTACCATACGGAAGGTGCAGGTGGTGGACATGCGCCAGATTTACTCAAATCTGCAGGCTATGCGAATGTTCTGCCATCTTCTACGAATCCGACTTTACCTTATACGATTAATACGGTCGACGAGCATTTAGATATGTTAATGGTTTGCCATCATTTAAATCCGTCGATTCCTGAAGATATTGCGTTTGCTGATTCACGGATTAGAAAAGAAACGATTGCAGCAGAAGATATTCTTCATGACATGGGAATCATTAGTATGGTCAGCTCAGATGCACAAGCGATGGGACGAATTGGTGAAGTGGTTCTACGTACTTGGCAAGTAGCAGACAAAATGAAAAAACAACGCGGTATACTAGAAGGCGATAGTGAGTTTTCTGATAACAACCGTGCCAAACGTTATGTGGCTAAATATACGATCAATCCTGCCATTACACACGGAATCTCTGAATATGTTGGTTCAATTGAAGTCGGAAAGATTGCCGATCTAGTTCTTTGGTCACCAGCATTTTTCGGAGTGAAGCCTGAAATGGTCCTGAAAAATGGCTTTGCTGTAGAGAGCTTAATGGGAGATGCGAATGCATCCATTCCAACTCCAGAGCCTGTGATTTATCGTCCGATGTATGCACAAGTTGGAAAAGCATTAGCGAAAAGCTGTATCACATTCATTTCTCAAGCTGCATTTGATGATAAAGTGCATGAGAAACTTGGATTGGAAAAAATGGTTCTACCTGTTCATGGCATTCGAAATCTTACGAAAAAAGATATGAAACATAATTCTGAAACGCCTACGATCACTGTTGACCCACAAACATATGAGGTAACCGTAAACGGTGAACTTATTACTTGTGAACCAGTTGACACTGTACCAATGGGGCAACGATATTTCCTATTCTGAGGTGAAAGCATTGATTATAGAAAAAATTGTGACCAATATTGAACTAATGACAAAAGAAGAATTAGACAAGCGCCATAAAGAAAAGGTCTATCTTGAAAGTGCTCATTTAATGAAACGAATTCAAAGAGTGACAACGGATCATGGCACGGAAATTGGGATTCGTTTAAAAGAACCTCGTGATCTTGTTGCGGGTGATGTTTTATTTATGGATGATAAAAATATGATTGTCATCGATGTCTTATCGGATGACTTAATCATTATTAGCCCACGTTCATTGCAAGAAATGGGAACAATTGCTCATCAACTAGGGAATCGCCATTTACCTGCCCAATTTGAAGAGAATGAGATGCTCGTTCAATACGATTATCTTGTAGAAGAATTGTTACAAGAACTTCAAATTCCTTTCGAACGCGAAGAACGGAAAGTGAAACAGGCATTTCGTCATATTGGACATAGCCATGAATCCTAATATTCTTTCATTATTTCAACTATGCGACTCAAACCTTCCAACCGGTGGCTTTAGTCATTCGTATGGTTTGGAGACTTATGTTCAAGAAGGTCGAGTACATGATCAAGCAACGTTTGCAAATTGGCTTCGTGTCTACTTGAATGAGCAGCTCATCTATTCAGATGGGCTTGCTTCTCATCTCGTATATGAGGCTCTAGAAAATAATGACTTCCAAAAAATATGGAAGTTAGACCGAATGCTGACCGTTCAAAATTTATCGCGTGAAACCAGGGAAGGTACCCAAAGAATGGGTGAACGTATGTTAAATCTTGTGGAAGCTTTATATGATGTGCCTGTACTATCTGAATATAGAAATCGTATCAAGGAGAAGAAATCCTTTGGGCATTCTAGCATTGTCTTTACGATAATCGGCCATCATCTTGGTGTTCCCAAATCAACGACTACTCTTTATTATTTATATTCAGCCATTACAAGCCTGATTCAAAATGCTGTTCGGGCCATTCCGTTAGGACAGACTGCAGGTCAGAAAACAATTCAAGAGTTTCAGAAGGAATTAGTTGAGGCAGCTACAAAAATTCAGAATCTGGATGAAGCGGATTTTGGCATTACTTCACCAGGTTTAGAATTAGCTCAAATGAAACATGAACGTGTTAATATTCGTATTTTTATGTCTTAATTATTGATTAAAGGGAGTGCATTAGAATGGAACCTATTAAAATTGGTGTAGGCGGACCTGTTGGAGCAGGGAAAACGATGTTAGTGGAAAAACTGACTCGACATTTAGATGGTGAAATTAGCATGGCGGTTGTGACAAATGATATCTATACCAAAGAAGATGCTAAATTCTTAATGAATAATGGAGTCCTGCCACAAGATCGTATCATTGGGGTTGAAACAGGCGGATGCCCGCATACAGCGATTCGTGAAGATGCATCGATGAACTTTGCAGCGATTGATGAATTAAAAGAGAAGCATCCAGATGTTGAACTTATTTTTGTTGAAAGTGGCGGCGATAATCTTGCAGCGACGTTCAGCCCTGAACTGGTTGATTTCTCTATTTATATTATTGATGTGGCTCAAGGGGAAAAAATTCCGCGTAAAGGCGGACAAGGTATGATTAAATCTGATTTATTCATCATTAATAAAACTGATTTAGCGCCGTACGTTGGTGCAAGCCTTGATGTTATGGCATCAGACACGAAGGTTAACCGTGGGGATAAACCGTTTGTTTTCACCAATTTAAAAGATAATTCGGGCCTTGACCAAGTGATCGATTGGATTAAGAAGAATGCACTTTTAAAAGGATTGGAATAAATGGAAAACTGGACAGGGACTTTGCGTTTAGATGTGGAAGAACGTCAAGGTAAGACCGTTGCTAAAAATGTGTATTTCCAGGGCGCGTTGAAAGTCATGCGCCCAGTGTACCATGATGAGTCTGGACAAGCCTGTTACTATATTTTAAATCCAGGCGGCGGCTATTTAGACGGTGATCGCTATAACTTGCAATTTACATTGAAAGAGCAAGCCAAACTAACGTTAACCACACAATCAGCTACAAAAGTTTATAAAACACCGAATCAACATGCCTATCAGGAAACAGAATTTATTCTGAAAAAAGGCAGTTATCTAGAATATATTCCTGATCCACTTATCATGTATCGTAATGCTCGATATAAACAAAAAAATGTGATTCGGATGGAGCAAGGTGCTACGCTCATTTATTCAGATATTATTACACCAGGATGGTCACCAGATGGCGAACAATTTAGCTATGATCAGCTTCAATTAATGAATGAAGTCTATATGGATAATGAGTTAGTGATGTATGATCATATTAAATTGAATCCAGCTGTTCAAGATATGAAGGAGATTGGCTTCATGGAAGGATACACACATTTAGGTTCGATGATTGTAATTGGTGAACAAACAAACGCCGAATTACTAGACCGATTGTATCATTCTATGGACCATAACGAACAAGAATACAAACTTGGACTCTCCATGTTATCAGTAAAGGGATTTACCATTCGTGTGCTAGCGAACAAAACGCAAACGATAGAAAGAATATTTACCGAATGCCATCGAATCATTAGTGAAGATTGGTTTAACACCAAACCATCTTTTCTAAGGAAATATTGATTACTAGAACTCGGCAATCAAAAAGGTTGCCGAGTTTTTTAGGTAGATTAAAGGATGTTAAATGGTAGCGTATAACGCCATGTGATTAGTCGTTGGTAAGTTTTGTAGTCACGATTCGTGTATGAACGAAAGAATGTATCGAACGCTCAAATGAACTGCCGGTGTCATAAGTAAATTATTTGGTATATACTATATGTGTAATTTAGAGAATAATGAAGGGGTTTTAAATCTCTGGATCAAACAAAAATAGTTTTAGTTGTGCAACTTTAAGGTTGCTCCTATTTATGAATGGGGGATATGATGAATACTCTTGGATATGCAATACTCAGTGCACTCGGTAGAAAACCATGCTCGGGATATGAATTAGCGCAGTATTTAGATGCGGTATGGCCAGCAAAACATAGTCAAATTTATCCTCGTTTAACAAAACTGGAACAAAACGGGCTTCTTGTCTTTGAAGAAGTTGTTCAAACAGGCAAACCTGATAAAAAAATATTTTCGATCACAGAAAAAGGAAGAGAAACGTTAGAAAAGTGGGTCACGGAATCTCCAGCTGATCCGATCATGCGAGATGAATTTCTTATTAAGGTAAATTCCATTTGGTTATCAGATGAGGAAAATGCGAAAAAATTAATTCAGGATCGAATTTCGAATCTTGAACAAAAAGTTGCTTATCGAGCTGATACAATAACTGAGTTGGAACAAAAGCATCGGGGAGCTACGATGTCTAAGCATTTTGGTCGCTACCTACTCCTTAATCGACGGAACATGATGGACAAAGAGGAGATTTCTTGGTGTCAATGGGCTCTAAATTTAATTGAGAAAACAAATTTTAACATAAGCAAACTTATGTTATGGACGATCAGTGCTGGAAAACTTAATCTAATCATCAAAAAAATGGTTGTAATAAGTGGAATCTGAATTCCTAATGTAGTGCGTGTTCAAGTAGTTTATGCGATCAAATGATGAAAACAAACTACTAAACTTAGGACAGGCTTCACACATTGACAAAGCCATATACCATAATGCCGACTCAATAATCAATAGCAATGCAATTGATTGTGTATTTGGATCTTAGCCAAGCGCTTAATAAAAGCCTTGGCTATTTGTAATGTAGAAATGTTTGGGAACAGAAACGCAGACTAGCTCAAATAACGAACTATGCAATCAAAAGTAAAAAAAATTTTAGACGATGCTACTTTTTTTGTTTTTCCGCTTATAAAGAGTGTGACAACAAAAAAAGGGGCGGAAATAATGGAAAAATTAAATTTTGAAACAATTAAACATCATCAATCTTTCGAGACGATTGAAGAAATGGATCAATCCGTTCGGGGGTTTTTGTATAAGTACAAAGCTGAGTTATCAGAAGGCACTAACAAAGTGTTAACTTTCATTTGGAGACATTCGGTAAAAGTAATTGGTGTAAGTTTTGCTAAATACGATTATATCGCAACAAAAGTTGAGTTAAGTCGAAGAACAGTCATTCGCGCCGTTAACAAGTTAGAGCAATTAGGAATCATTAAAAAAATTCCGACAGTGAAAATGAATGGCAAACAAGGCGTGAACATCATTGTCATCCAAGCTTTTCAACAACTAGATGCTTTGAAAAATAATATGTCACCCCAAGCTGTCACCGTACCTGACACTCCTAATAAAACAGAGAATAAGCAAAGCTCACTCTGTGAGATTAAAACCAAACCTAATAACGTAACCGAACAAGGGAATCAATCACAAAAGGCTGAGGAGTCTATCTCTCAGGAGAAAATAGATCCAAGCATCCAACAAGAGTTAGACGAAAGCTTTTTACCAGAATCGGTTCACAAGGAATTTATCCAAGCAGCTAAGCCCTTTTTCAGTGCATCAGCCATCTATAAACTTTGGAACCGCGTGCTTATTGCCTATAAAAAAATCAATCTCGATTGCCCATTAGAAAATGTGATAGAAGAAGTCGTCAGCGCCTTTAAACAAACGATTTTTGCGAAACAAATTGGGAAAATTCGCACCTCGTTTGAGGGGTATTTCTATGGGGTTCTCTATGCCAAATTGATCGTAGAAAAAAGACGTGAAAACAGATGTCTGCTGCTTGATTTTATAGGAGAAGAATGAGGGAATAGGAATCAATTCTCTATACAATCTGAATATGTTTAATAAGATTCCAACATCATGAACGAAGGGATTCTTTTCTGTGGAAAGCCTCATGTTTTTTTCATTAAAACTCGAAACAACTTATATAATTGTTGTATAATATAAGCTAGTAATAAGGCATAAACATCTAGTAGGATGGTTCGTCAGCAATAGGAAAGCGTAACGAACATCTTATCGTTATTTTGTAAAAATGTTTTAAGCAGTCGCATAGTTCATATGTATAATTTAGTATAGATTCAAAGTAGAAAGAGAGTGGTCATCATGGGCCGTAAATGGAACAATATTAAAGAGAAAAAAGCGTCAAAGGATGCAAATACGAGTCGTATTTATGCAAAGTTTGGGCGTGAAATTTATGTAGTAGCTAAGCAAGGTGAGCCAGATCCAGAATCGAATCAGGCTTTAAAAGTAGTACTTGAGCGTGCCAAAACGTACAATGTGCCAAAAGCGATTATTGATCGTGCCATTGAAAAAGCCAAAGGTGGTTCTGATGAAAATTATGACGAACTTCGTTATGAAGGCTTCGGACCTAATGGTTCTATGGTTATCGTCGACGCACTGACAAATAATGTGAACCGTACTGCATCAGATGTTCGTGCTGCATTTGGTAAAAACGGCGGTAATATGGGGGTCAGTGGATCTGTAGCTTATATGTTTGATGCAACAGCTGTCTTTGGCCTTGAAGGGAAAACAGCAGATGAAGTGCTTGAACTATTAATGGAAGCAGATGTAGATGTACGTGACATTGTAGAAGAAGATGAAGCGGTTATCATTTATGCTGAACCTGATCAGTTTCATGCTGTGCAAGAAGCATTCAAAAATGTTGGCATCACTGAATTCACAGTTGCCGAACTAACGATGCTTGCGCAAAATGACCTAACGCTTGAAGCTGATGCACAAGAGCAATTTGAAAAAATGATTGATGCCTTAGAAGATTTAGAAGACGTTCAGCAAGTCTACCATAATGTAGATTTAGGTGAATGATACATGAAAGCAGACCTTTGTGATACGAAGGTCTGCTTATTTAAATAGCGCTACCCCTTTGCCTTCCCCCGATTTTAGGACATACCTCTAAGCAAGTCTAATAAAAACGCATAATATTGCTAATAATTTCCCAACTAAGAACTGGTTTCTAAATCTAGCCGGAATACAAAACATTTACCATACAAAAGAACGTTTGTTCCTTTATGAGCTAAAAGACTCTGTTTTTTAATTTTCATATTTGTTAAAATAATGGTAACAACAAAGATGCTGCTACGAATTCATCCTATCAGGAGGGGTAATAATGGAGCGAAAAGTACGATTGATTCCGTATCAGGTAGATGCAGTGGTTGAGAAGGTTGCAGAGGTGCCAAAGGGAATTGAGCTTATTCAGGCTCCAAAGCTGTGGGAGAAGTCGAAAGGAAAGGGCATTACGGTTGCAATTCTGGACACAGGTTGTGATGTGGACCACCCAGATTTGCAAGGGCGGATTATTGGCGGACGGAATTTTACGGGCGATGATCATAGCAACCCTGATATTTTCACCGATTATAATGGTCATGGGACGCATGTAGCAGGTACAATTGCGGCTGTTGAAAATGGAGTGGGTGTCGTTGGTGTTGCGCCAGAAGCGAATTTATTAATTTTAAAAGTGCTAGATCATCAAGGTTCTGGTCAGTATGAGTGGATTATTAAAGGGATCAATTATGCAGTGGAGCAGAAAGTGGATATCATTTCAATGAGCCTCGGTGGTCCAGATGATGTACCTGAATTGCAGCAAGCGATTCAAAATGCTATCGCAAAGCAAATCCTCGTTGTTTGTGCAGCAGGAAATGAGGGAGACGGTCTAGATACAACGGATGAATTAGGCTATCCTGGCTGCTATAATGAAGTAATCAGCGTAGGTTCTGTAGATTTGAATCGTCGTTCTTCTGATTTCACGAACTCGAATAAAGAAGTAGACTTAGTGGCACCTGGCGAAGAGATTCTATCCACCTATTTGGATGGGAAATATGCAAAGTTGAGTGGAACATCAATGGCTACGCCTCATATATCAGGTGCACTGGCGTTAATCAAGGAACTTTCGAATAAAAGCTTTGAACGAAATTTGACTGAGCCGGAACTCTATGCACAACTCATCAAGCGGACCGTTCCGTTAGGCCATTCACCAAAGCTTGAAGGAAATGGGTTATTGTATCTAACAGCTGTGGATCATTTAGAGGAAGTCTTTAGTGAAAAATTAACTTCACAAGTGTTGAGTAGCTGATGGGGGAATTAAACTTACTAGCCCATGAGTGGAAAACGATTCAAGCGAATTACCTTAGGAATCTCAAAAATCGACCGTACTATGATGATGGGACAGATAATGAAATGAAGCAAGACTATTATTCTCGAATGATCTTCAATGATCATTTGAAAAAAAATCTAACCATATTGCTTCAAGAAACGCATATAAATAAACTCGGGTATTCCCCACATCGTTTTTTATATCCTTGGGTCGATCTTCAGGAAAATGGTGAGCTGAAAAGCCTCTATTCAGGCAAAGGAATGGATCCGCTCACTGTTATAGAAGAGGATCTTCTCCTTCATGAAAATCGAGAGAAAGGCCGAATTAGTGGATTTTCCGGAAGAAACCTCTTAAATTGTGAGCATGTTATTCCGCAATCTTGGTTTCAAAAAAAAGAACCAATGCGCGGAGATTTACATCATCTATTTGCGTGTGAACCAAGCTGTAATAGCAGTCGCAGCAACTATCCGTTTGATGATTTTCAAGATTATGTACCTGAGGCAAGAGTTTCAGGTGTGAAGGATGGATGCGGAAAATCAGATTCAGGAAAATTCGAGCCTGAATACGGAAAAGGCATTGTCGCTAGGGCTACGTTTTATTTTCTAACTCGTTATCCTAATACGATTCATCAAGAGCTGACGAATCTTACACTTTTAATGGAATGGCATCATCAATTTCCTGTATCACGATACGAAATGCACCGCAATCAAGCTATCCAAGAACTACAGGGGAATCGTAATCCGTTTATTGATTATCCTGAATTGGCGGAGCAGATCCTAAAGTGAAACTTCAAGCAGTGGGGTTTTCTTCATTCCCCACTGCTTTTTGTTATGGAGCATTCATTTTAGTGTATGATAGGCTGTATAGGTTTCTAAATTGTAAATCGAGCAAAAGGGAGGAAGAAAAATGTTAGCTAACTTACAAAAAGGTGAACATGGGTATATTGCTCGATTTGAGCGGCATGAAAAACACTCTGTTGAAAAGGTTTGGTCAATGTTGACGGAAAACGAGAAGTTAGCAACTTGGTTTTCCGAGCTTCGAATTGATGAGCTTCGTAAAGGTGGTATCATTAAGTTCGATATGCAAGATGGCACTTTTGAAGAGCTTACGATAACAGATTTCAAGCTGAATTCAGTATTAGAATTTACGTGGGACAAAGATCTTGTTCGGTTTGAATTGTATCCGGAACAGGATGCTTGTAAATTAGTATTGATTGAAAAAATTGAAACCATCACGGATCACACGCCAAGAGATCTTGCGGGCTGGCATGTTTGTCTGGATGTTATTCAGGCATTACTGGATGGTAGAAAAATAGAACGAGAAGAAGAATGGAAACAGTGGTACGAGAAATATGCGGTAGCTATAAAAGAAGTATCAGTATAAGTGGTCATAATGAATAGTAGATCATACACCTAGCACTGGCCGAGTCTTCGGTTGGTGCTTTTTGTGCGTCAGAATGAAAGTTGGCACGATATGTATTCATTCTGGCTCGCAAATCTCGATTCTGGTGGATAATCTTCGCTAGCTAGTACCGAACACTTATGTTTTTAGTAGGGAGATTGGCGTAGAAGAAGATGTTCGCTATTAAAGATATATGAGCTGCTTTCAAGGGGATGAGCCGGGGCATCCGCTTACTTTGTGGTAAGGTCTAGCTATTTTTTTGAACTCTTCCTAATCTAATTATAGCATTTAAAAAATGGTTAATATAGACTTTTTATTCTCATTTACTACTGCTAAAATCAATAGAACATGAATGGTTAGGGGAGATGTAGAATGAGTTCTTTGGTTCTCGGTTTTCAGGAGATAGAAAAAACGCAGCTTTTGCTCGTTGGCGGAAAAGGGTTAAATTTAGGGGAATTATCAAAAATGGAAGGAATACAAGTACCAGAAGGATTTTGTATTACAACAGTGGGATATCGAAAAGCCATCGAACAAAACGAAACGTATCATTCTTTGTTGGAACGATTAACAATGCTAAATGTAGAAGACCGAGATCAAATTGGTGAAATCAGCAGGAAGATTCGACAAATCATTATGGAAGTAGAAATTCCTTCCGATGTTGCGGGCGCAGTTATTCACTATCTCTCCCAGTTTGGCGATGAACATGCTTATGCAGTACGTTCTAGTGCGACTGCTGAAGATTTGCCACATGCCTCTTTTGCTGGTCAACAAGACACCTATTTAAATATCATCGGCGTCGATGCCATTATGCAGCATATCAGCAAATGTTGGGCTTCCCTATTTACGGATCGCGCGGTGATCTACCGTATGAAAAATGGATTTGACCACAGTCAAATTTATTTATCCGTTATCGTTCAAAGGATGGTTTTCCCACAGGCTTCAGGGATTTTATTTACCGCTGATCCGATTACATCTAACCGAAAGCTGCTATCAATCGATGCCAGTTTTGGACTTGGAGAAGCACTGGTCTCTGGCTTAGTCTCTGCCGATTGTTATAAAGTACAGGAAGAGGAAATCGTCGATAAGATGATAGCAACCAAAAAATTGGCTATCTATGGACGAAAAGAAGGCGGAACAGAGACCCAGCAGATCGATCGCGATCAGCAAAAGACTCAAACACTTACTGAACAACAAATTTTACAACTGGCACGCATTGGAAGACAGGTCGAAGTTTATTTTGGTTGCCCACAAGATATCGAATGGTGTTTGTTTGATGATAAATTTTATATTGTCCAGAGTCGGCCAATCACGACTTTATACCCGATCCCTGAAGTGAATGATCAAGAAAATCACGTCTATGTATCTGTTGGTCATCAACAAATGATGACCGCATCCCTAAAACCACTGGGATTGTCTTTTTACTTGTTAACGACTCCTGCACCCATGCGTAAAGCTGGTGGAAGATTGTTTGTTGATGTCACACATATGCTGGCTTCACCTGGCAGCAGAAAAATGCTAGTAGATGCCATGGGACAACACGATCCGCTCATGAAAGACGCACTTATGACCATAATAGAGCGGGGAGATGTCATAAAATCTTTACCAAATGATAAGCAAGAACAGAGTTCCGGTAAAAGCAATAAAAGTGTGTCGTCTGCGGATTCTAGGGCACAAATCGAAAACGATCCGACAATTGTTTCTGATTTGATTAAGAGCAGTCAAACATCGTTAAAAGAGCTAAAACATAACATCCGAACGAAATCTGGATCGGATTTGTTTGATTTTATTCTGGAAGATATTCAACAATTAAAGAAGATCTTATTTGACCCCAAAAGTTCGGCTGTGATTATGGCGGCACAGGATGCTTCATCATGGGTCAATGAAAAAATGAACGAGTGGTTAGGTGAAAAAAACGCAGCCGACACCCTTTCTCAATCTGTACCAAACAATATTACTTCGGAAATGGGTCTGGCGCTATTGGAGGTCGCAGATGTGATTCGTCCTTATCCAGAAGTAATTGATTATTTACAACATGTAAAAGATGATAACTTTTTGGATGAATTGGTTAAGTTTGATGGCGGACAGGAAACCCAAGACGCAATAATTGCTTATCTCAGCAAATACGGAATGCGATGTACCGGAGAAATCGATATTACTAAAACTCGTTGGAGCGAAAAACCAACTACACTTGTCCCCGTGATTCTTAGTAATATCAAAAACTTTGAGCCCAATGCTAGCAATCGGAAATTTGAGCAAGGGCGACAAGTTGCTTTGAAAAAAGAACAAGAGTTATTAGATCGATTGAAGCAATTACCGGATGGTGACCAAAAATCCAAAGAAACAAAACGAATGATCGACCTAATCCGAAATTTCAGCGGGTTTAGGGAATATCCAAAATACGGCATGGTTAATCGCTACTTCGTTTATAAGCAGGCTCTACTGAAAGAAGCCGAACAACTCGTACAAGAGGGCGTTATCTATGAAAAAGAAGATATATACTATCTCACTTTTGAAGAACTTCACGAAGTCGTACGCACAAATAAACTAGATTTCAGGATCATCAGCAAACGAAAAGACGAGTACAAATTATATGAAAAACTAACTCCCCCACGTGTTATCACGTCTGATGGTGAAATCATTGTAGGTGAGTACAAACGAGAAAATCTCCCAGCCGAAGCTATTGTAGGTCTACCTGTTTCTTCCGGAGTTATAGAGGGACGAGCACGTGTCATCTTAAACATGGAAGATGCTGATCTAGAAGATGGAGATATATTAGTCACCTCCTTTACTGACCCCAGCTGGACACCATTGTTTGTATCCATAAAAGGCCTAGTCACCGAAGTTGGTGGACTGATGACCCATGGAGCAGTTATCGCACGTGAATATGGCTTACCAGCAGTTGTCGGAGTGGAAAGTGCTACTAAATTGGTAAGAGACGGGCAACGAATTCGCGTGCATGGAACAGAAGGGTATATCGAAATATTGTAATTGCTGAATACCTTACAGTATGAAAGATGTTATATTGGAATTCTTATCTTTTGTTATAGAAGGTACGCATTACATGAAACCATACAATTATGTAATTGAGATACCAGTAGTTTAGTAAGGTAGAATGTTTTTTTATTTTCTAAAAAGTTACTCATCATGAGTGTATTAATATATGTAATGATATTTACAAACATCTTTAAAAAACTTTATTGGACTAACAGAGGACTTTTGTAAGCTTGCCACAGTTTAGCTGAAATTGTAGCAAGCTTACAAGAGGAATTAGAAAAAAAACGATCTATTAAAGATGGCGCGAATTTTGTCATATTTGCAATGAAAATGTAATCTCATTTAAATATGTCTGACACTTTAGGATGATAAAATCAAAGAAAAAGAGATTTTATCGGAGGAAAAATAGTAAATGAAAAAAATTATTGCATCATTTGTAGTGACCGGCATATTGCTTTCAAATCCAATAGTTAGTCATGCTGCATTGGGTGATCAAACATTAAAAAGCGGAATGACTCATACAGAAGTTAAACAATTACAAGAGATTTTGAAAAATAAAGGATACTTCACGAATCAGAAAACGACAACATATTTTGGAACAACTACTGAAAGTGCAGTCAAAAAGTTTCAAAAAAGCAAGGGAATGAAAGCGGATGGCATTGTCGGTGCAAATACATATAAAGTATTGGGAGTAGCAAAACAGCCTGTAAAAGCAGCTCAAGTGAAATCCAGCGAATTGGTTAAAGTAGCGAAAAAACAGTTGAGTGTCCGGTATGTATGGGGAGGAACTACACCTAAAGGTTTTGATTGCAGCGGATTCCTAACTTATGTCTTTGAAGAAAGTGCGGATGTTAAGTTACCAAGAACTGTCTCAGGTATTTATAATAAGGGAGTAAAAGTATCCAAACCACAAGTTGGTGATTTAGTCTTTTTTGAAACCTATAAGTCTGGTGCTTCACATGCGGGGATCTATGTCGGGAATAACCAATTCATTCATAGCTCCTCATCAAATGGAGTGAGTATTAGCTCTATGAATAATAGTTATTGGTCTAAAAGATATATAGGAGCAAAAAGAATATAATGAAGTAGATATTGATGCTAGTCTTTTTATAATAAAGACTAGCTTTGTTTAATTTATTGTTTGTTTCTAATTTGTCCTCGTATTCAGAAAGATTGCCTATTACAGGCGGGAGAATACTTCGAGCGTTTAGGATACAGGGTTCGTTTCATTAAGTCAATCTTCTTCAATTGGACACATGATGAGGGCCTTATTCCTTTGCAGGGCTCAATTCCCCTATTCTTAATGGGAAAAGCACGATTAACCCTGCCGATTATTCTACAGTAGGTTTTCTAAAACATTAGTATTCAAGTACCCTTAATATCTATGTATAAACTAAGGTAAACGTACTAACATAACTTTTAAACCAAGAAAAAGAGTTTATAGTTTCAAATGCCAATGGCAAAAGGAAAGCCAGGGCAAGGTTCACTAAAAAGGTAATTGTGAAATTACAGTTTCAATTCCTTTTCATATAACTGAAGTATACGCTCTATTTCATCGAATCGAACAAATCGAGAAACTCTGTACATTTCCTTACCTTCCACAAACAGAAGTAGAGTAGCAGCAGAGAAAATCATATATTCGGATGTAATTTCTGGCACATCTTCATTAAATACATATACCCCTTTGACTCGGGGATGTGATTTCAATAGGTCAATCACCTTACATTGAACAGACTCACATACACCGCAATTGTCTGTCTTAGATAACAGAATCACAAATGGTTTTTCTTGAATAGCTTCCTTAATTTGATTTAAATTCATCATTTTTTCCATACAATCACCTAACGCCCCTAAACAATTTGAATAGCACCGATTATATCTACTAACTACAAGAAATACAAAACTTAGCCATCCACATGTTTGCCTCTAATGGATTTTCACAAAGCAAAGTTCTCAATTTTTCTTTGAAAGAGTAGCAGGCTTTAGATGTTACCGCTTCCTTATTTTTTACGATATGAATGGGTGAGTACTGTTAATCACTCCTTAGATATAAAGTTAGATGTGGATTTTGGTGGTATCTTAATAAACTGTAGTTAAAAAATTTTACCTTATGATACAATCGTGATAATTAGATTTTTTTCATAATCATGAACGCATGCAAAACTTCAAACATGTACAATAATTACTTATACCAAAATACCAATTTCACATAGTTAAGATAACAGAAGCGGCATATCCTTAGGAAGGGGCAGAGCATTTGAATATAAAAGTAAGTCAAAAAGTGATTAAAGAAATGTGTGGTATGGTCTCCTTCAAAAGAGGAGACTCTTTTTATCGAGCTAAAAAAGTAATATTTGAACAATATAGTCCCGAAGTTTGTGAAGCAACGGTTACAGGCATGGAGGATTTCCATGTCACGATTGAAAAGGATGGGAATGGTGGGCTGCGCACGAAATGCAGCTGTCCTACATTAGCTTCCTTTCAAAAGGATTGTCAACATATTGCAGCTGTTTTACTGTCGATTAATGAACATCAGCGTCAAGGGACAATGCCTATTGTTCCGAGCGAGCATCCATCTGACAGGTCAACAAATCAAGCGCTGGCAGAAGATTTAATGACGCTTTTCAATGATCGATCTAAACCATTAAGTGGCCATCAGCTTCACTTTGAAAAAAGAAAAATGCTTGATGTCGAATTTACCTGTCAACCCGTTATGATAGGAAAGGGTGGATACATGTTTGGAATAGAAGCCAAGATTGGTCCGACCCATGTACAAAATATTCGAGACTTTTTGAAGCAAGTGGAAGCGTGTAATCCATGCTTGCTTTCCGATTCATTCACATATGATCCAAACCTACATTGCTTTCAAAAAGAGACAGATGCTGTCATTTGGCAGCTCATTCAAGTAATCGATGATGAAAAGGTGTACTTGGATGCAGTGCCTGACAAAGCAGATTCTGTAAGCAATCATCATCTATTACTGATTCCTCCATCTTCTTGGGACAGGATTGTGCCAATTCTAGAAAGAGCACCATTGGTGAAGCTAGCGTATGACGGGAATACGTTTGACGATCTTCGCTTAGTGAGCGAACCTCTTTCTTTACAGTTTAACTTTGCAGAAACGGAGGGCAAAGGCTATCAACTGAAAATCAAAGGCTTGAATCAGATGTTTGTGTTGAACTCGTATCGGTCTGTATTATCTGATGGAAAGGTAATTCAATTGGAAAGTGAAGATTGCAAACGTCTTTCGGATCTAAAACAAATGCTAGAAGAGCAAGGGACGAATCGAATTCCGATCCATAGAGAGCAATTAGACTTTTTTCTGGACAAAGTGGTTCCAGGTTTAAAAAAACTAGGTGATGTTCAAATAGCTGGAGCGATTTCTGAACGGTTTGTGAAGAAACCACTGATTGCCAAGTTATACTTGGATCGTCTGAAAAATCGCCTGCTTGCTGGGCTGGAGTTTCACTATGAACATATTGTATTTAATCCATTGGACAGTCGGGAACTCCGGGCAGTTTCCATGCTTATAAGGGATGTTGCGAAGGAGGAAGCGATACTAAAGCTGATGGAGGATAGTTCGTTTGCCAAGACGGACGGTGGATATTTTTTGCAAAATGAAGAGTTGGAGTATGAGTTCTTATATCACGTCGTACCTAAACTTCAAAAATTGGTTCAAATCTATGCAACTACGGCAGTGAGAAATCGGATTTCTAAAGAGAATACTCGGCCACAGATTAGGGTGAAGGTTAAAAAGGAACGGACCGATTGGCTGGAATTCAAATTTGAAATGGATGGTATTCCCGAGAAACAGATACGTGAGATTCTATTAGCTTTAGAGGAAAAAAGGAAGTATTATCGTTTGCGGAACGGATCGTTACTCTCATTGGAATCAAGGGAATTTACAGAAATAAACCGCTTTTTGCATGCACTTCCGGTTCAGAATGAAGATCTGGAAAGTGGCTTGAATGTACCAATCGTTCGGGGACTTAGGCTTCTTGATTCAGTTGATGATAGCCATGCGTTCACATTTGAAGAGTCGTTCCGACAGTTCTTGGAAAACATCCGCGATCCTGGCCGCCTGGAGTTTGAGGTGCCAAAACGTTTAGAGCCAATCTTGCGAGACTATCAAAAACACGGCTACAAATGGATGAAAACACTTGCCAGCTATGGATTCGGTGGGATTCTCGCAGATGATATGGGACTAGGTAAAACGCTGCAAAGCATCACATTTATTTTATCGGAGCTTCCTAACATTCGTAAAAAGCAGAGCCCAGCGCTTATTGTTTGCCCATCATCTTTGACATATAACTGGCTAAGTGAAATCATGAAATTTGCTCCGGATGTCCAAGCTCTTGTCGTTGATGGGAATAAAAAAGAACGTTTCAATATACAACAAGATATAATGGCTATGGATGTGATCATCACCTCGTATCCGTTGTTGCGTAAGGACATTATGTGGTACGAGAAACAATCTTTTCACACCGTGTTTTTTGATGAGGCTCAAGTTTTTAAAAATCCTGTAACACAAACTGCACGGGCGGTGAAGAAGATACAAGCAGATTATCGCTTCGCCCTCACTGGCACACCTGTTGAAAATTCACTAGAGGAGCTGTGGTCTATTTTTCACGTTGTTTTTCCTGAACTATTCTTAGGTTTAAAGGAATACAGTAGCCTCTCAAGAAAAACGATTGCCCGACGGATTCGACCATTTATGCTTCGTAGGTTGAAAGAGGATGTACTTCCAGAGCTTCCTGAAAAGGTCGAGTCGATGGAATCCGTGGAATTACTTCCAGATCAGAAGCAATTGTATGCAGCCTATTTGGCGAAGCTCAGACATGATACATTGAAGCATCTGGACAAGGACACACTTCGGAAAAATCGAATGAAAATCCTAGCTGGTTTGACTCGGTTGCGACAGATTTGTTGTCACCCAGCCTTATTTGTGGACGGATATAAAGGGAGATCCGCGAAGTTCGAACAGCTGATGCAGATTATTGAGGAATCAAAGCTTTCTGGCAGAAGGGTGTTGATTTTCTCACAGTTTACGAAAATGCTTGAGCTTATAGGTAGACAATTAACGATCCAAGACCTACCGTTTTTCTATCTTGATGGGCAAACTCCTTCAGAAGAGAGAGTGGGAATCTGCAATCGATTTAATGCAGGCGAACGAAACTTTTTCCTCATTTCCTTAAAGGCAGGTGGTACAGGACTCAATCTAACAGGAGCTGATACCGTTATCCTATATGACATTTGGTGGAATCCAGCAGTCGAAGAACAAGCGGCAGATCGCGCCCATCGTATTGGTCAAACAAATAGTGTACAGGTTATCAAACTTGTTGCTCGCGGCACAATCGAAGAAAAAATGAATGAACTGCAAGAGAAAAAGAAACATCTGATTGCAGAGATCATCGATTCTGAGAAGAAAATAACGTCTACTCTTACTGAAGAGGACATTCGGGAGATATTGGCGATATAGAGAGGCGGATCTATAAGGGGTCCTGTCGACAAAACGCGGATATTATACAGTGATACATTATTTGGAAGATAAAACCCTGGTTTTTCTACGCTAAGGAGAAAAATCAGGGTTTTATTGTGGCCTTGAAACAAAGTTTGATTAAAATCTTGTTTTAATTTAAGCAGGATTTTTCTTTTTATGTTCTTGCCATGTTGTAAAACTTCAGTATGTTACGAAGGGCCATTTAGTGAAATAATCCTTATTTTTTATGATGTTTTTCGTTACGAATTGCAATATTACCTATAAATATTTTTATCGTTAGTATAAAAAACGTAATTTGTTTTATATATTTTCTAGTAGTAGAACAACGCTTGTAATAAACAAATCAACTTTATAATTTGTACTATAGGTAAACCAGAATTAGGATGTAACTTGTTTTTACGAATTGCTTATTTTACGAAGAGGGAGTCATATGAATACACATGCAAATTCATTGCCGAAGTCAAAGGGAAATACATTTGCCCTCTTTGCCTTGGCCGCAACGTTCTTTGGGGTAGGGATTACAGAATTCATCAGTATAGGAGTTCTTCTTACGCTTGTAACCATTGGTCTGGAAAAGAAAGCGAACTAAGTAAAAAAGTTTGAAAGATAAAAATTAGCTATTGAAATCACACAAGAGGTTCTTTTAGACAGAAACTCTTAAAAATCAAATCTTTATAAGGGACACAATATTTTAAAGGTGGGATTATATCAAACATGGCAAGATGGTTATAGATCGAGTATCAATCTATAACCATCTTGCTTTATTCTTTTTTTATATTATGAATCATTTAAGCATCTTCTTCTTAAACATCATTTCATAAAGAAAGATAACCTTTTTTTAGTGTGATAATAGAATTTGATTGAATGGATGGAGAAGAACCAAAACTCCGCTGATGTTTGCATATGAAAAAATATGGGGGACAAATGTATCCAGAGCATTATAAAAGTGTACATGGTATGGAGTACAAGTTATCGGATATTCACTAGACAAAAAAGGACTGAGTGAGGCGGTTTTCCTCCCTCAGTTTTTCTTATTTGACCTCGTTAAACAGTACTGTTGATGCCCATTATCAACAATATTCATTTTAAAATCCACTTGTAATACGTATGCTATGGTCATTCTTCTTTGTTTATTTAGTAGTTGTAAAATAGAATTCCCCTAGAATTTCCTTCACTTGATAACGATCTGGTGAAAGCTCTTTTTCAATAAAAGAGTTAACATCTGATTGTTCAACATCGTACATTACTTCAATTTCTTTGGAAAATAAAAGTTTTTCTTTTTCAAGCAAGCTAGAAAGGGAGGGGTGTGGTTTTGGTTGCAGTTCTTCCAGATTTAGAACTTGTTTTAATCCGTCAACATAGTATTCAAAAGGACGGCCACCAACAATTTTTACGCCTTTATTTTCCTCATTGGTCATGACAATGGTAGGAAAGCCTCTGACACCTAAGCTTCTAGTTAGACCAAAATCTTCATTCAATAATTGTTGTCCGATTGGTTGTTCAGCTTCATTTACAATGACTTCTCCATCAAGACCAAGTTTATTTACGATTTCAATCATAACGGATTTATCTGAAATATTTTGATTAAATGCGAAAAGTGCTTCTCTTGCACGGCGCAAATATTCATAGGCTATTGCATCAGTATGATTTTTTTGAATCACCTTAAATACACGAGAGGGTGGGTAGGATGATTGAACTGGATTATCAATCATTAAAGTCCCATCAATTGGCATTCTTGAATATTCTCCAACTTCTCTCCAGTGACCAGCAACGTCGGCTGGTTTATAAATTCCGTTTGCAGGATCGATTGGTCCGTCATGCCATTTTTCAAGCAAACCACCCATAACCGTATGAAAGTTAAAATAATCTCCATACTGCTCTACAAAACGACGAAGAACAGGTTCAATTGCCCAGCAATGAGAACAAATAGGATCGGTCACATAATAGAGATTAATTGATTTTTTTTGTTGATTAAAATCAATCATCTCAATTTCTTCCTCTCCAGCTACTCCACATACACCTGTTTCTAAATCACAAATCATATTATTATTGTTCTTCAATTCATTTTTCCCCATTTCTATTTAATATCAATCTTAGAGAAGTATTACTTTTATACTAGTTTTAGTTAGAAATAGATTACTTACGTATATAGAATCAGCGAGGAAAAAGAAGAAAAATGCTTATACCTCGCTTAACATTATTTATTGGGATTATCTCCTAATTGTTTTCAATGCAGTAGACCAAGCTACGACCTCATTCAACATTGTTTGAATGGTTTCTTCATGAAACGGTGCCGGTTTAAAGGTTGACATATTTTCAAAATCCGTAAAGAGACTTAGTGCCGGTTGTGTTCGTACTGTTGCAACTGCTGGTACTGTTAAAATTAAACGTAAGTTATTAGCTGCTGTAACTCCAAGAGAAGAACCGTAACTTACAATTCCGGCGGCCTTATTGTTCCACTCGACATATAAGTAATCGATCGCATCTTTTAACCCAGACGTAATGGCTTTGTTGTATTCAGGAGTTATGAAAACAAACCCATCAAGTTCACTAATCTTCTTTGACCAAGGATAAGCTTCTGGAGTTTTATAGTCCTGTGTCATAATAGCAGGAACAGATTCATTGTATCTTGGTAGGTTGTAATCTTTAATATCTACCAACTCAAATTCAGCATCCGTTCTTTTGTCTGCGATTGATTTCACCCATTCTGCAACTTGTGTATTTACTCTTGAATCTCTTGTACTCCCAGTAATGATACCGATTTTAACCATATTGATTCCTCCTAAAATTACTTTAGCAGAACGTCTTATGTTCGCTTTACTTTTCAAAGAAGCAATATATTATTTGCTTTACAATTGAATTTTAACTCATAATGAAAATCATCAACACCAGTAGTTCTATGGATTTGTCGTTTATACAACATATTTAAGAAATTGTTTAAAAAGTAGGAGTGATAACAAAATGACTCAATCAAAGACGGACCCCCGAGTTCTACGTACTCGCAAATTAATTATGGATTCTTTCATTGAACTTTCAGGGAAAAAGGAATTTAAGAATATTACCATAAAGGATATAACTTCTGAAGCGATGATTAATCGTGCAACTTTTTATTATCATTTTGAAGATATATATGACTTATTAGAGAAGGTATTATCAGAAGTATTATTAGTTAATTTGAATTATGATTTTTACCAGAATGGTGAACTAAATGAGGAAGCTTTCGGTAGTATCTTTAAAGCTATAACAAATTTTCAAAAGTCATTATCCAATCGTTGCCATAGAGGCTACGAAGAAACCATTGCCCGTATTATTAGGGAACAGCTCGAAATCATTCTTTACAAAATGTTGTTAAAACAAAATAAAACTGAAGAGGATGAAGCTCTAAAAATTACCGCTGTCCTATTAAGCTGGGGAATTTACGGGGCCTCTGTAGAATGGAGAAGAGATAGTAAGCAGATACCACCGGAAGAATTTATCAAATTAGCCATTCCTTATATAATGTCTGGGATTGATTCTGGTTCTAAAAACTAACAAGCACAGTAAAATATGTTGCAAATGAAAGCATTAAAAATTTCTTCCTCATGTATGAAGATTTGGTGTAGCTGGAATCGGAGTTTGAATGGTGGCATGTTTACAAATTGGATCGGATATTATTTTATCTTCATCATAGTGACATTACATATAACATTGTGAAAGAAGGCAATTAAACCAGAAGTGCTTTAATGAAAGGAAACTTGATTGATTGTTAGATTGAAATCATATTTAAGTTATTCCATTATAGGGCGCGATTACTGAGAGAGAATAAAAGGGCGATACATATTATACATGACTAATATGTATCGCCCTTTATTTTTTATTCCGGTTTAACAGGCTGTAAAACCCCCACTGATGGAAGTTTCACTTTATGACTTTCTACAATAAATGATAATCCTTATAATATGAAAGGAGTGTTCAGAATTGAATAAAAATAAACGAAATATGCTTATCGCAATATCTGTAAGCACTGTTATTCTAATAATAGGTGGTGTACGGATTAAACAAATTGAAAGGAATTACCAAGCGAACAAATCTATATTAGAGACGTGCATAGATAATGGAGGTACTGTGGTGATAGGGCAGAAACATTTCTGGTCACTCACCTCAGCTACTTGTGATGTTTACGACCAATAAAGTTGTCTGAAAAATAATATAATCGTTTAAAAAACAAAAAAGTTCTTTAAAAGTGAGGGCCCAATACTAACTATTGAGATTGTGAATAAATGTACTTAAAGTAATGGACAGTTTTGTTGAAGTATATACTGTATGATATTTAATATCTAATTATTTAGGAGGATTAATATGGGTCATACATTGTTTGCGTCAGATAGTATGTTTGTTCTTTTAACTTTCTTACCTATTATTTTTTATTTAGTTCTTACTATTTTTGCTATTTATTTCGTAATTAAAGTAATTAAGTTCATGAATGAAAAGACAAAATTAGACCGAGAAAAAAACGAGAAACTTACTGAAATAATTAAAGTTCTTAATCAAGATAAAAAGGATTAAATAATATTAAATTTTGTTCAACAAACAGGTGCGATTGTTCAATAAGAACAGTAGCTTCTTGTACTATCGGTGCAGATTAGTTCAATAAGGAAATGGTAAGATACTAATCAGTGATGTTGAATCAATTGGACTTTCTCTGTACGTTATAAGGGAGTAAAATATAAAAAAAAAAGGTGATTACAATTAAAAAAGTAAAAAGTATCCTGTTTTTGTTTCTTGGATTTATATCCCTTGTGATTGGTGTTGCAGGGACTGTGTTACCCGTTCTACCGGGTGGTCCGTTTTACTTATTCGCTGCTTTTTGCTTTGCAAAAAGTTCCAAGTCGATTGAAAACTGGTTCAAAAGCACCTCATTATATGAGAAATACGTTGAAGCATTCCTACAAAAAAAGGGGATGACTCGAAAAGAGAAAATCAGAATCAATGTAGTTGCCGATTTCTTCATCGTAATTTCTGTATTTTATGTGGACATCCTGTTAGTGAAAATCCTGTTGGTAGTGAGTGCTCTCTACAAACATTATTATTTCATTAAAAAAATTAAGACAATTGACCGAAACAGGACGAAACAAGGAGCGTGAAACTGGCTTTCCTACAGGGACAGTAAAAAGAATTAACGTTGTGTAATTAGTGGGCTTGGTGTTGCATGTTTACCTTAATGACAGTAAATGATGAAATGAGGAGAGGAAGGTTAAAGATTATACCCTGCGTTGGCGGCTTTAAACAGATTTTCTCCGAAGTCGCTTATCATAAAAACAAGTGGATTCCCCTAGCTTTATCAATGTTTATTGATATTACTTTGAAACATGCAAGAGAATGGTCATATGCGGAGACTACTTGTTAAGCGAACAGGGTGCTTTTCTTTAATAAGATTGAAGCGATGTTTTTGATCTGACCCAATAAAGTCTTTAAAACGATCCTCAACACAGGTAGCAAATGATCAAACCTTTTTATAAAACCGAAACTTAAATCTGTTGGCTAAGACTCCATTTTGATCAATCTTTTTTCAAAATGGAGTCTTTTTATTTATTGTAAAATATGGGTTTGCGAGGTATTTTTGATCAAACCTTATTTCAAAGCACATTTATCTATATTCTAAGTGAGCGAAGGCGATGGATAGAGTTTGAAATCGCCGGTTTACATGAAAATTTACCTAGGAAGTGAACGTGTTCCTATCCCGTGGGGGGATTTTATTTAAAAGTTTGGAGACTTGGAGAGTAAATATGCCTCAAATAATTACTCAAATTCTTAGCCACATAAACAACTGTTTTGAGAATACTTTCTTAGCGTTGGAAATGCAGAGTCCTGATGTTGCCCTTACTTATACTAAAAGAGTAAAAAGTTATTTGGAGCAATATGATTTTTTCTACTGTCAATTAAAGCAATACAGTAAGCCAATTGCTCTACCCCTCGTTTAATTTGACTCTCGTCCACTTGAGAGATGCTTAATCGAAGGAGATTTTCCTTTTTATATTCTGGTAAAAACATTCTAGAGGCATCATCAACATATATATGCTGCTCGTTTAGCATATGAACTATCTGTTTTGCTGTCACATGCTCGGGCAAACTGATGGATAGATAGAACCCTGAAGTCGGTTTAGAAAAATGAGTATTAGCTGGTAGCAATAAGTCACATGCTTCTTTTAGGCTCTGCATTTTAGTACGGTATACCTCTTTTACTTTTTTGAGATGGCTAGTAAACATCCCACTTTTTAAATAGATTTCTAGCGCACCTTGAGAAAGTGCTGAACTATTAAAATCCGAACTAAATTTATATCGTAAAAAATTGTTAATCATTAATGTAGGAAGAACGACAGTAGCAATCCTTAATCCCGGTAGGAATATTTTAGAAAAGCTTTTAATATAAATGACTCTCCCAGAAGGATCAAAAGAAAATAAAGGATCTGATTTTGCATTTGGATCAAGGTCTCCTAAAAAATCATCTTCCACTATATATACATCGTATTTTTCAGCTAACTCAACGATTTTTTTCTTTTCGCTATTCGAGTAACAATGTCCAAGTGGATTGTGAAATCTCGGAATAATATAGAAAAATTTTATATCATTATTTCGAAAAATGTATTCCAGACGATCAAGATCAATGCCTTCCATCGATAACTCAATTCCAAAAGTATTGGCTTGGTGCAGATTGATGGACTCAATGAAGCCGAAATAGGTAGGCTGTTCAATTAGAATATTGTTTTTTCCATTAGGAAATGGCATGGAAACTAATAAATTAAGGGCTTGCTGCGATCCAGATACAACGACTACTCTTTCAGGTTGAGTGAACACCTGTAAATTCTGCAAATAGTTCACGACCTGTACGCGTAATGAGTACAGCCCTTGTTGATCGGAGTATGTAAAAAGCTCTTCTTTATATTGTTCAATTGCTTGATTCATACAATGTTGAAATTCAACATAAGGCATAATGCTTTTATCTGGACCAGCAGATAAGAAATCAATTACCTCATTTTCATTCTTCGCATTTTGAAATTCATTTACAACATAGTAGCCGCTTTTAGGAACAGAATAAATTAAATGCTCTTTTTCTAGTTCACTGTACGCTTGAATGACCGTATTTTTGCTACATGAAAAATACTCAGATAACTGACGAACAGAAGGGAGTTTACTACCTGCGATGAGCGAGCCATCTGCTAGTCGAAGCTTAATTTCTTCCATTATTTTTATATATTTGGGGCTCATATATGGATTCTCCTTTAACTGAACCAGGACAGATGGGTAAAAGAATGGTTTATTTTATGATGTGTACCTATTAGTATTTTAATTATATTAGAACCATTTTTCAAGAAAAGTAAAAAATGGAACAGCTGTAATACAACATAAAGAGATAGGGGTAGGACAGATGCCAAGAGAAACCAGAGAGAAATTTGGATTATTGTTAGGGTTAGTCGGTGTCATTTGTTTTAGTCTAACGCTCCCATCTACAAGTATTGCAGTAGAGTATTTTGGGACTACGGTTGTCGGTTTAGGAAGAACAGTTGTTGCTGCTATTTTAGTAGCTGTGGTATTAATTATTCGAAAAGAAAAGCTCCCTTCTCCTCGCCAATTCAAAAGTCTTCTTATTGTTGCTGTGGGTGCAGTCTTAGGGTTTCCTCTTCTCACTTCTTGGGCAATGGAAACCTTGCCTGTTTCTCATGGAGCTGTGGAATTAGCCCTGTTACCATTAGCAACAGTCGGATTTGCTATGTTTAGGGCAGATGAACTCCCTTCTCGCAAATTCTGGATTTCAAGTATAATCGGCTCTTTAGCTGTTATTATGTATGCCCTTCATCTTGGATTCGGTCAATTGCAATTTGCTGATTTAGCAATACTCGCAGCGGTGATTATACTTGGACTTAGTTACGCAGAAGGTGGGAGATTAGCGAAAGAATTAGGTAGCTGGCAAGTGATTGCTTGGGCAATTATGATCGGTGCGCCATTTTTCATTATTCCAGTTGGGTTAAACCTTACAACCGAAATGGTCCATGCTCCAATACATGCTTGGGTTAGTTTTATTTATCTCGCAGTGGTGAGTCAATTTCTAGCATATGTTGCCTGGTATAGCGGAATGGCTATGGGCGGAATAGCAAGAATTAGTCAGCTTCAATACTTACAACCATTTTTGATGATTCTATTTGCCACAGTATTTCTAGATGAAACCATCACATTTTTCACTCTTGTAATAGCAGTGATTGTTGTCTTTTCTGTTATATTAGGCAAAAATGCTCCCGTATCAAAAAAAGGAGCTGTATCAGAGAAAAACTAACTGCCTGTTCAATAGAGATAGCTAAATAATTAAATATGAAAAGGTATGAATCGTATGGCATATAGATTATGGAATGACCGAATTGTATTAGATGAAGAAGTTGTGATTGATAAAGAGGAGTGTGGTAAAAAAAACGGTTATCTTATAGAGAAATTATAAATTTAATGATAAGAAAAGATTCTGAGAGGAGAAAAAAACATGTATATTCCTGCACATTTTAAAATTAAAGACGAAACACTTGCTTTTGACATTATGAAGGAACATAGTTTTGCGACTCTTTTTTCTCAACATGATGGAATGCCTTTTGCGACTCATTTACCGTTAATTTTGAACAAGGATCGTTCACACTTATATGGACATTTTGCTCGTCCTAATCCTCAGTCGAAAGATATCAAAAATCAAACCGTTTTAGCTATTTTTCATGGTCCGCATTGTTATATCTCCCCATCTTGGTATGAGACGAATAAAGCAGTACCAACATGGAATTATGTGACCGTTCATGTTTACGGAGAAGTCGAACTATTAGAGGATGAACATGAGTTAATGAGTTCCTTACATGATATGGTATGGAAGTATGAAGCTCCTGACAGTTCATACAGTTTACAAGATGTAGATGCTGAGTTTCTCGCTGATATGAACAAGGGAGTTCAAGGATTCAAAATAAAAATCAACAAAATAGAAGGAAAAGCAAAGTTAAGTCAAAACCATCCATTGAAGAGACAAGAGTTAATTGTTAATCAACTGGAACAGATTTCAAATACAGATGAGCAACAGATTTCATTATTAATGAAAGCAAACCTAAAAAAATAAGGTTGAATGTTACTACACGAACGGGAGTGTTGATCCAATAAGGATTAACGCCCTTTTTGTTGAACTTCTTTTAGATCAATTCGTTGACGGAATATATGAGGTAATAAAAGTTTATGACGGAGATGTGTTTACATTAAAGGGACACTTATAGAACCTTTTTACTAAAAGTGCAGAGAAAATCAAACTAGTTTTAACAAGCCAAACTAAAAAGTCGGTTCCTTTATGCGTAAGGAATTCGCCTTTTTTTAGATTGAAATCTGCTTAGCGTATAATATCCGTGTTTTGTCGGTAGAACCCTTAATAATCGTATTCAATATTGCACATAACTAATTGTGAATAAGTGTATACGAAATATGGGGGATGAAATTGTGAAGCAATTATATAAATTAAGTTCTACTTGGTTTCCAATTTGGTTAATTTCATTACTCATGCTCATTATGGTAAGTGTTTACTTACCTGTTTTTAGTGGGGGAAATCAAAATTTAACAGATGTTCCTTTAATCGTTGTGAACGAAGATAGAGGCCATATGGGAGACGCTATTTTATTAAAACTTATCGAAAAGCAAAATGGGAATTCTTTCAAATGGAAAATCGCTACTAATAAGCAAGAAGCATTGAATGATTTAAAAAATGACAAAGCTTATGGTGCATTAATTATTCCTGCAAATTATTCAAAGGGTCTTTCTCAAGTACGAGAATTACTACTTTCAGGCAATGGCCATGGAAAAGCAGCAACGTTAGAAATTTTATTAAATGAGGGGGTTGGTCAATCAGCATCTATGATTGCTAGTAATACACTTGAAGCAGTTGCTTCTGCCACTTCTGAAGCGTTCAGTAACAACTTTAAGAATGAATTAAATGAAAAAGGGATTACTCTATCCCCTGACAATGCCTTACTATTAGATAATCCTGTTAAGTTTACTATGAAAAATGTACTGGGGCTTCCGGTTAATCTAAATAAAGGAATGACTCCATTCATGATGATCCTTATTACTTCTATTTCAGGACTCATGGGAGCAAATATGATTCATGGATATCTGATGAGGGGAAACGGTATTCTAAAAAAGAATGAATCTTCATTAAGTGAATCGAAATTGCTGACATCTGAATTGATATTTGGGGCAATTTTATCCTTTTGTGTCTCAGTTATTTTGCAATTATCGGTATTCGGATTTTTTGGAAGCTCCCATGCTACTAGCATATGGATTATTTTCTTGTTCACCTTTTTCTGTTGTATAACCATGTTCTTTTTATTTAAATCGCTTGCCCTGTTATTCGGTGGTTGGGGAATGTTGGTGATGTTCCCGGTAAATATTATGGGGATTTTCTCAAGCGGTGGAGCAATCCCTCTGGCAACCTTACCAGTTGTTCATCGAATATTTAGTTCCATTTTACCTACTAGATATATGGTAGATGGAATGAGGGCGTTGCTTTATTATAACGGCAGAATGCAAGCAGGGCTCGAAACAGCGTTATGGGCAATATCCATTTACTTTATTATTACTTTGGCTATCGTCATTGCATTCATTAGAAATACGAATAGAAGACAAGGGCAAATAAGTTGATGAAAAGTCATTGTTTATCATTCAAGGTTTCCCAAGTTGGTAGTAATGGCTTGCTTTAGCTTGACGGACATGCGGTAGGCCCCTATAAAAGTAAATCTTTTAACAGCTAGTCATACTGTCCTTTAATCCGGTATCGATCCTGCCATTAAAAAAATAATAGAAATATCCCCCTGAAGTGATGTGAATCAGGGGGATAACTTTTTGTCCCACGCTTAACGGGCAGTAAGAACCCCACTGATTGAAGTTTCACTTTATGTGAAAATAGTGATTAAGCGTATGTAACGGTTTTTTGTGAAGTATCCATTGCATGCTTATTCTGATAACGCTGAAAAAACCAGATTGTACTAGCAAGCCAGAATCCGCCCGTGAAATATCCACCAAGGATGTCACTAGGGTAGTGTGCACCTAGATAAATTCGACTGAAGCCGATTGTCAGGATAAGGACCGCGTTTATAAGAATAATAAGAGTCCGACTAGATCTTTTGGATATGTACTGCCAAATCAAGAACGCCAGAAACCCATATAAAGCAATGGCATTGGTGGCATGTCCGCTTGGGAAGCTGTATCTAGTCACTTCGATTAACGGATTAATTCCAGGTCGTTCTCTTTGAAAGGCATATTTAATGACTTGTGAAAGAACATTCGAGCCAACAATCACTGCTAGAAATAAAATAAGTTCAGAACGGCGTTTCAACACGAAGTAAAGGATAAACGAAATAATCAAAGAAAGGGACAAGAAAGAAACTGTTTTGCCGATAAAAGTGAAAAATAGCATCAGTGGTGTTAACGTCGGTGAAATTATACCTTGGCTAATACTGATTCCAGTCTGATCAAACGCTGCAATTTGTTGGTTACTGACGAAGAAAGCAACCAAACCAAAGCCTGCGAGCGAAAGCAGACTAAGAAATAGAGCAAGTGTAGACTTTTGTCTCATGTTCATAAAATTCCTCACAATCCATATACGTTTTGATGTTTATTATACATCAAAATGGAGGCTGGCAATCCCAAAAAAAGAGCCTGGGGTCCAATTGCAAAAGCAATTATGTAACTGATACCAGACTCTTCCTACTAGTTATTTTGCTGGTACATGATGACTAAAATCAGCTTGATTTTGTTCAATGGCGGATATAGCTAATTTCTTTATTGTTGCGTCATCCATTGGTGGATTGTGCAGTCCAGCTCTTACGTCTCGATAGTATCTTTGGAGAGGGTTGGTATAGCAAGAGCGGTCGCTTTAAACCCAGATATCATTCTATTTGACGAACCAACCTCTGCACTAGATCCAGAACTAGTCGGTGAAGTGTTGACCGTCATGGAAAATATTTCCAATGAAGGAACAACGATGTTAGTCGCCACGCATGAAATGTCGTTTGCGAAAGATGTAGCCAATAGAGTGATCTTTATGGATGCCGGCGTTGTAGTAGAAGAAGGAACACCTAAAGATATTTTTGTGAATCCAAAAGAAGAACGAACAAAGAAGTTCTTAAAAAGGGTTTTGCCGGAGGATTATATCTTTTACATTTAGCAATATTCTTTGTAGGGCTTTTTCTGTTGAAAAAAGGGCGGAGGTATTACTGCTTGTTAATAGGCGCTACATGAATCCAATTTTCCTATCTCGTCCTAAAAAAATATCAATTTCAAATTTTCAGGCATTGCATTTTTGTTCCAGCATGGTATGATGACAGTAATTAAATATACATTGCACTAGGGGAGTCTTTAAGAGGCTGAGATGGAACGTTGTTCTAGACCCTTTGAACCTGAACCGGATCATGCCGGCGGAGGGAAGTGGAGATATTAGCTCAGTTAGTTTATATGTGGATATCTACCCCTTTCCTACTTTCAGGAAGGGGGTTTTTGGTTTTATTTCAGAGTGCGTGGCTTTTTTAAACAAACCACTTAAAATGCTCCAAACTATTTTGGTCAATGTATGGGGCACACAAAAGGGAGATGAAACGATGAATTCCATTAGAAAGCTCACACTTACTGCCATGATTACAGCATTAACAGCACTGACTAGTTCCTTTGTTTTTATTCCAATGGGCTTTGCCAAAATCTTTCCGATCCAACACTTAGCGAACGTATTAACGGCCGTTATGTTAGGGCCTGGCTATGCCATTGCCCAGGCATTACTCGTCTCTATTATTCGAAACATGGCTGGAACGGGTTCTATCTTTGCTTTTCCAGGGAGCATGATTGGGGCTTTGCTTGCAGGACTATTATTCAGGTATACAAATAAGATTGGTTTCGCTTGTGTAGGTGAGGTCATAGGTACCGGGATTATTGGTGCGCTTGCCTGTTATCCACTTGCCCTGTTGTTTTTAGGGAAAAAAGTGGCTTTATTTGGCTTTTTACCAGCGTTTTCAATTAGTTCTTTAGCAGGTGCAAGTATTGCGTTTATTTTATTAAAGGTTTTCTTGAAAAATAAATATTTGGAGGGGTTACTTTATGAAAACAGCACTTACAATCGCAGGCTCTGATTCAGGTGGAGGAGCGGGAATTCAAGCCGACTTAAAAACATTCTCTGCACATCATGTGTTTGGCATGTCAGTTATCACAGCTGTTACCGCCCAAAATACGGTAGAGGTTCGTTCGATTCAAACGATGAGCCAAGAAATCATTCGCGACCAAATATCTGCCGTTTTTGACGATATTGAAGTGCATACGGTGAAAATTGGCATGCTCGGTTCGGCGGAAACGATTGAAGCGGTTGCTGAAATGCTTTATACATATAAACCTCAGTACATTGTCCTTGATCCAGTCATGATTGCTAAAAGTGGGGATCATCTTCTGGAGGAGGATGCTGTAGAAGCATTGAAAAAGCACTTGCTCCCAATGGCTACGCTCGTTACTCCTAATATACCAGAGGCGGAAACGCTATCGGGAATAACGATTCAATCGAAACAAGATTTATATGAAGCATGCGAGGGTCTCGAGCAATTAGGAGCGAAGGCCATCTTGTTAAAAGGTGGACACTCTGCCGGAGATCCAAATGATCTTTTTTATGATGGGACAAATTATTCATGGTTGAATGGTGAAAGAATTCATACGAAAAATACACATGGGACGGGCTGTACCCTTTCATCAGCCATTGCGGCTAACTTGGCAAACGGACTTGAAATCGAGGATGCCATCCGTCAATCAAAAGAATATATTACGCAAGCTATCCGTAACAGCTTTGCCATTGGGAATGGCCATGGTCCAGTCAACCATTTCTATCAATTTCAGAAAGTACACCAATCTTGAACTACCCACAACTTAATTTTCTAACAAAAATTTGAAGTGGGGGATTCCTGCGACCACCAGTGTATCCACCAGTTATTTAGCAGGCTAACCCCGTAGTCCCTACGGTTAGTGCTTAATATCTTGTACGTTGAACTGCCACACGTTCTACTCTGCTTGGTTTTCGCTACTTCGATACGTGTGGGGCGAATGTTGCTTGAACATTTTACGGTACGAAGCCTTTCTTGTACCAACCTCATATGTTCAGTTTTCAAAGAACAACTTGTACAGGAATATCACGATATAGGAACGTGTGTTCCTTTGCGCGGAAAGGCGAGAAGACTCCCACTTATTTTTGGGCTACGCCCTGCACAAAATTGAAGTGGGAGTCTTCTCTCCTAAAACGATAAAAATATGGAGGCAATGACATGCAAAATAGAATCGAATTATTATTCAAGGAAGTAAGAAGTGCCAATCCGCTTGTTCATCATATAACCAATTCGGTCACGATCAATGATTGTGCGAATAGTACCCTTGCCATTGGCGGCTCTCCTGTTATGGCATCCAGTGTCAATGAGGCCGCAGATATGGCGAAAATTGCAAATGCACTTGTCTTAAATTTAGGGACGCTTAACGCCGATTCCTGTGAAGCAATGATTTTAGCTGGAAAAGCTGCTAATTCTGCTCATATCCCGGTCATTCTTGATCCTGTTGGCGCTGGGGCAACACCTTATCGAATCGAGATGGCTGAGAAGATTCTTCATGAAGTGAAGATGAGCATTATTAGAGGGAATGCCAGTGAAATTTATAGTTTAATAGGAGGGAAAAGTCAGACGCGAGGTGTTGATTCAGGTACGGTATCTCTAGCAGGAGCGGACCTTGCTGCGCGGGCAGCGGTAGAACTAAACAGTACAATCGTTGTAAGTGGTAGAACAGATGCAATTAGTAACGGTGAAACGACTGTTTTAGTGAACAATGGCGATCCCCTTTTGACGAAAGTGACAGGAACAGGCTGTATGGCTACTTCCTTAATTGGTTGCTTTGCAGGGGTTACAGATCAGATGCTTGATGCAGCAGTAGCGGGAATTTCCGTCATGAGTATTGCTGGTGAATTAACTGCAAAGAAGCTATCAGAAGGAGAAGGAACTGGGACTTTCCGAATGAAATTAATTGATACGATCTCGCTGATGAACGGAGCGACTTGGATGAAGGAGGTACAATTACATGAGTATGCTACGAGATAATCTTAGCCTCTATCTTGTCACAGAGGAATCGATCCCGCTTGGAAAGCTTGAGCAAATTATTGAAGAGGCCATTCTTGGAGGAGTTACAGCTGTTCAATTAAGAGAAAAAACAGCCGATGGAAAAGTCTTTTATGAAAAAGCGTTAAAAATTAAACAATTACTTGCGACTTATTCTATTCCACTTTTCATAAATGACCGCGTTGATATTGCGCTTGCAGTAGAAGCAGAAGGCATTCATATTGGGCAAAGTGATATCCCTTTATCTGTCGTAAAGAAACTAGTTCCAGTGTCCATGAAGATTGGTGTCTCCGTTAAAAATGTCCAACAAGCCTTGATTGCTGAGGCAGAGGGAGCTGATTATATTGGGGTAGGTTCAGTCTTCCCAACTGTAACAAAAAAGGATGCTTCGATGCTACAGCATGGAGCACTGAAAATGATTTGCCAAGCTGTTGCCATTCCAGCTGTTGCGATTGGAGGCATAACCTCTGCTAATCTTCCACAAATTCTCGATAGCGGTATTTGTGGTGCAGCGATTGTATCGGCGATTATGAAAGCAGATGATCCGAGAAAAGCAGCGGAATTTTTAAAAAAACAAATGATGACAGCACTAGTTCTCTAATAATTTGGCAGTTCGATTATATATCGTTTATATGACATGGTAAACGATGTATAGAGTGTGAGGTCATAACCTATAAAATAACCTTTGTCTCTCTTGCCTTTCGCCCAGTTAAAACAAGCTGACAAGAATCACATGTATACGATTCCTTTCGCTGTAACGCCAGTGCTATTACTATTACTGAAGAAATCACTAAAAATAAAAAATGCGAAAGTCTATGAAAATGACTTTCGCAAAAGGATAAGCTTTTACAAACATAGGTATGATGCTCATGTCTTTCTATAATTTACATCTACTTACTATTTTTTTAGTACTAGAATAAACCGATAATAACCTCTAACTTTACGTAGTAAATCCTATACGCTTTAATCATTATGAGGCAATTTAATTTTCATTTGATTCATAGGGATTCATGTGAAAATTGAAGCACTGTATTTTGAATAACTTCAGTTAGATGTTTTAGTGGCCTATATAGGCTGTCCAATTTGTAAAAGGGAAATAGAACTAAAGGCGCTTCTTGTTTCTTTCAAGTTTTGCTCGCAATAATTATAGTTTTTCAAGATTAAAACGAATCTCTTTAGCTGCTACTATTGCCATTTGTTTGGCTTCTTCTTTATTATATGAGGAGGCTAACACGTATCCATAACGATCTCCCATCGATAAAGGGGGCCGTAATATCTTTCCTTTGCGTGGTTTTATAAACACTTCTTGCACCCCTGGATATTTACTAGCACGATTTTTCCCGGTAACACTAACCAATTTACCCTCAATATCTACAGTTAGATATTGTACATACACGTACTTACGATGTTTGCTTGTAAGATTCGGTTGATTTCCTAAAAATAACTGAATTGTTTCTTCTACTAAATTAATGCCATATCCCACCTCAATCAAGCGATTCATGGCACCGCCAGAAATTCTAGGGTTAATCTCAATTAATTTCCATCTCCCTCGAACGAGACGCAATTCGAGGTGACACGCACCATTTTTCATGTCAAAAGCTTCTACAATTGTACAAACTGTTTCATAGAGATGATCAAAAAACTGTTTGTCCATATAAGCTAACAAGCTATATCCTGTTACGATAAAACGTTCTTGGAACGTAATTTCTTGTTCAATAACAGCTACAATAGTAATAGTTCCATCGTGTACTAATGTTTCAACTAAATATTGAGGGCCTGTTAAAAATTCTTCGATTAAAATAGGTGTATCATTATACTTATTTAATAGTTTATTTATTGCTGAGTTTAGTTGAAAGAGGTCATTTGCCAGTAGGACATCTTTCGATCCAGCTGAAATAGGAGATTTCACTATTAAAGGTAGATGATTTTTTTGTTCCTTAAGGAAATTTTTTGAGGAATCTTCTGGTGTATAAACGGTAAAGTAAGGTGAAGATCGAAGGCTTTTAAGAAGATTTCTTGTTAAAACTTTATCCTCCATATTCAGAATTGGATTTTTAGAAACAACGCTTGTACAGAATTTTTCTTCTAAAGCTGCTGCGATATTTACATAGGGATCTACGAAACTTAAGATTGCCTGTATCACTAGTCCACGATTTTTTAATTTTTGAATCCCTGTTGTTAACGCCTCAAAATCAGATAGCTCTGTGAAGATCATTTGATGAACATCGGGAAATTCTAATCTTTGATCAATAAAATGTTGTTTATTTGTAAATAGAACGGTTAAATAGCCAAGACGCTCTGCAGCTTTTATAGCTTCTCTGCTGGATCCTGATTTATTAGAGCTAATAAAGATAATCGTATTCATAAAGTCATGTTACCCCACCTGTCTCTGTTGTTTTAGATCTATACTCATAGAATATATAAGTTGGTCCAATATTGTTCTCAATAATTCGAAAAATAGGAATAAAGATTAGCCTTGTTTTATATTTTAAAAGAACAGCATTTTATAAAGGTGGGATAAAACGGTTATGACATTAATTGGCATGCTTCACCATCGGGAGGATCCGCAAAAAGTGAGAAGAGCTTATGCGTACTCAGCAGTAGCTAAAGCGGAAGGGATCCCCTTCTTTTACTTCACGCCTGGGAAAGTAAATATGGAAAACCAAACGATTAATGGGAAAATATATGAGAACGGAATTTGGCAGGAAAAGCAGTTCCCTTTTCCTGACGTTATCTATAATGCCAGCTATCCTTTAACGGATAAAGCAGAAGAAATCGTGGATCTTTTAGCAGAAATCATTCCTTTTACCAGTCATTCAGTTGGTGATAAATCATATGTTAATAAGCTGATAAAAAAAGGGGAAATGTTTGCGCAATATCTGATACCTTCTATGGATTTAATAGACGCTAAACGATTTATGCAAATGGTCCGTCTTTATCCAAAAGTAATTATGAAACCAGTATCCGGGAATCAGGGAAAAGGGATCGTTTTTATTGAAAAGGAAGGAACTGATAAATACAGAGTGAATGAAACTGGGGACATATCTATTTATACTAAGCAAGAATTGGTCGAATTCACAATTCGAAAGATTCAAGAACAACAGTATTTAGCTCAACAGTTCATTTCCTGTCAAATTAAAACGGGCCAAGTATATGACTTCCGATTGCATGTACAAAAAAATGGCGAAGGAAAGTGGGTCATTACTTCAATATATCCACGCATAGGAACTATAGGAAGCATTGCACCAAATATCGGAAGTGGGGGGTATACTGGTTATCTGGATATCTTTTTACAAAAAGAATTCGATGATTCTTGGTATAATATAAAAAAAACACTTGAATATTTCGCAATAAGTTTTTCGAACCACTTTGATTCTTTGTATGATGATGTGTCATTGGATGAATTAGGGATTGATGTTGGAATTGATGAAAATCAAAAATTGTGGTTATTTGAAGTAAATTGGAGACCAGGTGCGCCAATAATATTTAATTGCGAATTAGATGTAGCGAGAAATACGATTCAATATGCTAAATATTTAGCTGAAAATAGCCAACGTAATGTAAATGAGTGACCATTATAACTTCTTAAGAAGAATCGAGATTGCTTGATGTTCTTATATACTTTTGTTAAAGCATTTATCTTCTGGATAGATGTTTTTTACATGGCAGTTTACGTAAACTTCGTTGCTTTTAAATTCTATTTATACTACTATCCTGGGATGATTTCCGTTACAGGTACTCGCTTCCCGTAGAAGTCTCACTCCTTCCACTCCAATCAATGGTAGTGCCAAAATCAACAACGAGCATTAATATAGCCTTACATAAAAAAGTATGCTTGCAATTATAATGGTGAAAATGTTAATTAAAAAATAAATCAAAATAATTTCGATTTACATGAAAGGGTGTCCTTATGTTGGCTTGCATTATCGTTGGTGGGGGATACAAGGGATAGCACTGGCCACCTTGTTACTTAAATCAGGAAAAGTGACTGTCGATCAGCTTGCTATCGTGTATAAAATGGAAACATTATGCTTCATGACAAAAATGGCAAGATCATTGAACAAACTGGAACAATATTATTAGCAACTTTTTTTGCCATCACTACGAGGGAAATAATGGATATTCTCCGTCATCGACACGTACCAATTGCGTTGTGCTGAATTGTTATTGAAGATTCACACTCTGTAGTGAGTATAAAGTTCCCAATTGATCAGGTATGTTATAATGACAATTAAGTTAACTAATTAATTATTTCGGTTAACAATTGGGTTTAATGAACGTGTCGAACTGGGGGGAATCTATGTATAAGCTGCGAGGTCATCATATTTTTTGTCTTCTGGGCTATCGGGGAATGGGCTATTCAAAAGAATACGTTGAAAATATGACTAAATTGCATCAAACATTGAGAGAAAACCCTAAGACGTGGATTCAGCTTGTAAGGGGACCTGATCAGTTGTGTGAAAAGTACCCCAACTCAGGTGAATATCACTGCCAGGACAACAATATTTATGAAAGAGATTCCAAAATTTTAGATAAATTGGGGCTCAAAGTCGGACAAGTTCTGAGTTGGGAGGACGTTGAGTCGCACATCCGACAGTATGTCGTACCCGCCGATATTAAAAATGTGTGTGAAACTTGTTCCTGGCGTTTATATGGGGTTTGTGAAGAAGGTATTCAAGAGATTCTTGAGAGGAAGGGCTTAAGGGAAGTTAAATAAGACCTCCCTCTTTTATTAAATAGTTCCATGTTGGTGCTCTTTTTAAAAAGATGGCTTGATATGACAGCTTATTCACAAACGATTTAGCAATTTAAATGAACAATAAAAACACACAAATCGCAATCATTAAGTTTTATGTTGACAGAAGATTTTAAACATAGTATATTCACAAGGTATAAATAGTAATTATTACGATTTATGATGATTATTAAAATGGAAAAGGAGATCTTTTATTTATGAAAAAGGAACTTATCAAATCAATACTTGTGTTTTTCTTATTAGGTATAGTCCTTACAGGCTGTCAAGAAAAAGTAGATACACCTGTCGAAAATGCTTCCTCAGATTCTGAACCTACTTCTTCTGATTCTTCTTCTGAATCTACAGAAGGTACCGATCATAGCCATAATCATAACCATAATCACGATGATGAAAAGCAGAAAGAAATATATTCAGGAATATTTGAAGATGACGAAGTTGAAGATAGGGAATTATCAGATTGGGAAGGAGATTGGCAATCAGTCTATCCATACTTATTAGATGGAACTTTAGATGAGGTCTTTCAGAAAAAAGTAGAAACAAACAAAGATAAATCCTTTGAAGAGTACAAAGAATATTATAGATTTGGGTATGAAACAGATATTGAACGAATCGTTATAAAAAATGATACGATGACATTTTATAAAAATGGAGAAGGAAAGGTAGGAGAATATAAGTATCATGGTTACGAAATTTTGACTTATGAATCCGGAAATAGAGGCGTTCGTTATTTATTTGATTTAGTTGGAGAAGTAGATGATGTACCAAAACATGTTCAATTCAGTGATCATAGTATTTATCCAACAAAAGCAGAACATTACCATATTTATTTTGGAGATGTAAATCATAGCACTCTTTTAAAGGAATTAGACAATTGGCCAACCTATTATTTTTCTAATCTAAGTGGAGAAGAAATTGCAGAAGAAATGAATGCACATTAATTTTTTTCGTTATTTTCCTCTGCTAGTTCGATAGAATAAAATAGAGCTTTAGAAAAAGGCAATATTAACAGTTTCTCTCAAATACATATTTAACAGCAAATGAAGAAACGTCATTTAAAAAAAGTTTGATTAAAATTAACGGGTTTCGTTCTAAGGTACAACATAATAATTAGCAGTACATTTGGAGAGTGAAATCGCAAAGATTTCGCTCTTTTATTTTTGTTGCTTTATCAATGTTTATGCTATTTTGACAATTATAAGAGGACCATTTAAACGAATTTGCCTGCAAGAACGGTAGATTGGGTAAACACTTTTATACAGCATATCAGAAGGAGAGTATCCGTGTTAGAACGCCCATTAGTAACGGCAAGAGGTGATGGAAAAAGTATTTATTTCAATTACAATCCGAGGTATGAACAAATGGCTCATACCATCTTGAGAACTTATTACAATTTTTGCATCCCTTTCTAAACAACAGGTTTTAAATCAGAAGTCGAGACTCTAGCACAACGATTAGGTTTAACAGAGTAAGTTTTCAAATTAAAAGATCTAATCTATATGCGATAATGGTAACAGTTTTTATAGCTGTTGCTTTTTATATTTAGGCTATGTTAAATTCTAATGTTGATATTTGACCATAAGAAAACCGCCTTGGTGAATTAAATAGACTACTGCTAGAAGTAGGTAATAACTTTTTATTGAGTGTCTTCGTCGCTTTTGTACTCCAAAATATCATCTGGGTGTCAATCCAAAGTTTTAAAGCTCCGTTATTCATTCATTTTTTGACTTTATATCTGCGGCATTTTTTAATGGCTTTTGAAGTGCGTCCACAATGGCTGCGATGATACTTGTTGCTAAAATACCCATTAGACATAATGATGTAGGACCCGCTGCATCATCACTATCTGTAACTTGAGCAAGCACCCTTAAGCTTACTATTCCTAACAAAATGAGGAAAATGACTGTAAAAGCACATTTCTTTATAATCTGCAATGATTTAAGGGATAAATCAGAGAAAGCATTGTTCTTTTCGATGTAGGTTAATAGTTTATATGCTTGATACAACGCAACAGAAAACGCAATACAGAATCCGTATGCACATACTAAAAAGGGGATTAGGAAGTAAGCCGTATCTGGATGTACCCTTGCATCTCTAACGGCTATCTCAGGCAACCAGACACACAAAGCAAGCACTGCGATTCCAACCAGAAAAATAATTACCTTTAAGAAAGTGGTTGAACCTCGTTTAACATTCATTTAAAACACCTCGTTTATTTAATAACAACATGATTTTAGCATATAATTTATCGTTATACAATAATTATGCATTGTTTTTTATTATATTATTATTGTTATTTGAGATTTCCTTTTAATTTTAACAAAAATAAAAAGCATTTCTCATTATCGTTAGTTCGCATGTATCAAATATCAACAACAAAGTTTAACATAGCCTATATTTAAAGAATTTGTTACGAATTCAACTAACATTTTTAAAAAAATAAGACTACAGGTGTATAGACAAATACGACCGTAGCACATTATGAAATTATTTTCTCCCAATTATAATGAATAGTGCCAGTACATCGATGACATCTTTTAAAAAGGCTATTTTAGTATCCTTTGTTGCTTTTAAATAATATGTACACTACTATCCTGGGTTGATTTTCGTTAACAGGTACTCGTTTTTTCGCGGGCGATCTCCCTTAAACACGCTTCTCTAAGCAGGAGTCTCGCACCTTCCACTACAACCAACCTCTTCTCGAATTAAAACAACAATCTTTACTAAAGGAGCCTTTAAAAAGGTATGCAAGCATTTTCCAAAATAAAAAAACAATAGAGCATCTTGGGGGAATCGGAAATGAAAAAAATAGGACCTAATGGTATGAAGTATCTAAAGATTATCCACGTTTTTCTGATCGTATTATTTTTTGGGGGGATTTTGAGTTCAATAGCATTAAATCTTCATATTGATTTGACAAAATATGATGAGTCCTATCTCTTCTATAAAAACCTTATCATTATTAGTGATAATATTATTAGATGGGGAGCAATTGGAACTTTACTTGTAGGTTTCATATACGGTTTTTGTACCAATTGGGGATTTTTTAAACATAGATGGGTTGGCGTAAAATTTGTTCTTTATATTATCCAAACGATTGTTGGCATCTTTGTTGTAGACAAGTTGATGGTAGCGAATATGGAACTATTGGAAACACAAAATGAAATGGCTTTAAGTAATCCTGTTTTTATTCAAAATGACGAAATTAGACAATATGCGGTCTATTTTCAAGTCGCCGTCACAATCTTCATATTTATTATTTCATTTTTAAAACCTTGGAGAAAGAAAAAACTTCAACCGAAACAAAAATTGTAAAATTTATTGTTGCTAATTACAATGCTAAAAGCGTGGTTAAATACAACCACGCTTTTAGTGTTTTATTCGCTAATGATAATGTTATATAGTCTTTTTTTGATGTGCTATTTCCTATTTTGCACGTCATAACGGTACCCGTTAGATTAAAATGGCGTTTTTTTATTTGATAATTTTTATATCGATCTCACCTTAAAATAGTTATTTTTTTCAATTACTCTTGGGATTCTTCCTCATACAGATAGGTAATGATTTGAAGAAGCTAAGGACATGAGAAAAAGTCTTTACTTATTTTCTTGAAGAATATGATGTGGGAGAACACCCAATCCAGATGTTATGTGCAATAAAGAAATAAAAATTAAAGCTTTCCTCGATTATGGGCTAAGTCTTGGAGCAGGTTATATAGCAACTGGTCAATATGAGCGTGTAGAAAACGACAAATGCATATCACACGCTTCATTTCTAAGCTATAGAGTTCATTAACTGGTTAAGGATGTGTTATTCTTTTTTGGGAAAGGGATGATGATGAAATGGTTAAGGAAATTCAACTAAATGATACGAAAATCAAAATCACACAATATGAAGAGAAAAAGGAAAAAAATGGAATTGAAATTTCGGTAACTTTTTATGTTACAAGTGACGACTACCATGACATAACAACACTTCTTTATAAAGGAACATTTGATGTAATAGTGCCCGAGAAGCATCTTGAGTTCCACGGAAAGATCCAAGAATATTCAACATCTATTACAAATCTATACGAAAAAGGACAAATTGGCGAATTTAAACTGACTTTAAAAGAAGGAACAAAATAGAAGAGGGGGAATTTCATTTTATGAAATTAAGCATTTTAGATCAATCTCCCATTTCAACTAATCAAACGGCACACGATGCATTACAGGAATCAATGAAACTTGCACGAATAGGGGAGACATTAGGATATTCACGTTATTGGATTGCTGAACATCATGCATTGCCAGGGCTTGCATGCTCCGCACCCGAGGTGATGTTAGGTTATATTGGAGCTAACACAAAAAATATACGAATTGGCTCTGGGGCGGTTTTATTGCCATATTATAAGCCATATAAAGTGGCAGAAACCTATCACTTGTTATCCACTCTATTTCCAAATCGAATTGATGTGGGAATCGGGAGGGCACCGGGTGGTCCTGCGGAAGCATCAAATGCATTATCAGACAACTTTTTGGAAAATGTTTATAAAATGCCCGAATTGGTAAAAGAATTAATTAAATACATAGATAATGAGGAGTCCATATTACCTGCTTCTCCGTTACCGCAAATTAGTCCTGAACTTTGGATGCTAGGAACGAGTAAAAAAAGTGCAAATTTTGCAGCGGAAAATGGTTTAGCTTATTGTTTCGGACAATTTATGAGTGATGAAGACGGGGAAGAAATCATCCAACAATATCGTCATTCATTTCAACCAAGAAAAAAAGGCCAAAAACCTTACGTCATTATGGCTTTATCAGTAATTTGCGCAGAAACTACTCAAAAGGCAGAAGAAATTGCCTTAAGTTCGATTACTTGGCAACTACAAAACGAGAATAGGGAAGGGAGCCAGGGTGTTCCTTCTGTCGATGAAGCTAAAGAATTTCAATTAAATCCACGTGATCAAGAGTCAATTGAAAGAATAAAAAAGAAAATGATTATAGGCAATCCGAATGAGGTGAAAAGTAAGCTAATAAAGATTCAATCCCATGTATTAGCAGATGAAATCATGATTGTAACCATCACTTATTCACCAAAGGATAAGCATCAATCCTATCAATTAATCGCAGAACAATGCATCAAATGAAATAGTTGGACAATATAGAAAAGAGGGTGCCCATTTATATATCTGCCCCCCCCTTAATCAATGGTTAACTTCTCATTTCTTGATTAATTATCGAATAAATAATTTTCTTAATTGGACTGTTATCACCATTTTATTAATAAATTGAACAGTTCCACTTAAATCATTGAATATCCAATCTATTCATCAAGCGGATTGTGAATTTTCTTTTCTGGTATCTGCTGTTACTTTTTTGTTTGTAAAAAGACTGACAGTGGCTGTTATGACAATATTTATTGTTAAAGCAATTATCCCAACGTTTAAATCTTGAATCACTTGTGGGAATGATGGAAACATCGTCACGATCGTCCCTTGTCCACCATTTAAAGTAAAATACACACAAATGAGTGATAAAACAGGAACAAAATATTTAGCAAGCATGGATACTTGTCTTTCAGTTACTGTTGGAATAAATACTTTATATACATTTTTTGCAAATGAAGTTGAGTCAGCCATTAACAGCATAGGTCCTGGTACTATTGCGGTTAACAAACCGGCAGCTCCGATTAAACCAACAAACCAAGGATCAAACGTTTGGATAGAAAGCCTTAATAAAGCAAGATCAGAATCTGCACCTTCTAGGTTTGGAACTTGCTCGATGGCAGCAAACCCAACGCAGAAGATGAAAAGCAATATAAGCGTATATAGCGGTGTTACAATCGAATTTTTGCGCAGCGCTTTTGCATTCTTTTCCGCATAGGTGGCATTAAATATATGCGGCCACATGACAGCACCTAAAACAGTTATGATAACGGTAGAAATAAACCATGATATACTTAATCCACTAGTTGGAATGGTTAAAAAATCCGGCTTTGCTGCTTGAATCTCTCTAAACATTGGCTCTATGCCACCATAATAATGAAAAGGAATGTATATACTTATAAAAAGAACAATACCGAAGATCATAATATCTTTAATGGCAGCAGTCCATGCTGATCCGTGAATACCAGAAATCATGACATAGACGGTAACGGAAATAGCCGCTATCCAAACTGTGGAATTTGGAGAAATTAGACCATTAGAAGCTTCTGAAACGATAATGCCAAGTCCTTTTAATTGAAGAACGATGTAAGGAGCCATTGAAACAATACCAATCAGAGCAACAATTACCCCAAGGAATGGGCTCTTATACTTACTAACAAAGAAGTCTGATTGGGAGAGACATCAAATTACGTTCCTTTTCATATTTCCATATGGCAGGGAACATCCAATAAGATAATACATAACTGAGACTCAAATAAGCAATTATATAGAAGGCTGGGCCGCCTTTCCCATATGCCCATGAACTTGCACCTAGAAATGTGAAAGTCGTATACGTTTCGCCTGCCATTAACAGAAAGACAAAGATCGCCCCAAAATCACGTCCCCCAACAGACCATTGCTCCAAATCCATGTTTTTTCCTTTTCTCGCTTGAATACCTAAAACAATTGAAAATAGTAGAAAGCCGAAAATGATGAAAATAGCTGCATTCACGGTGTATCACCTTCCTTATTATTTGGGTCAAGTTTAAAGATGATGGCCATAATGACAGATGTAAGGACGACCCCCATGACAATCCAAAATAAAATGAATGGCATTCCAAGCACATAAGGTTTGATTTTGTTAACAAACGGTAACATACCTAACATCCCGATAAACGGTATGAGAGATAGTAGATGAATAAATTTCATGCTCCTTTCCTCCCTGATTTTTTGATAAGTAATTCATCTACTCTACTATATTATCAATACTATAAAAATATTATATCGATAAAATTCTGAATTATTCAAATATATTTGCGGTAAATATTATTTTAAAATATACTTTACATAGAGTCATGATCTTCCAATTGGATGTAGTAGGCTAAATCACTGTGTAAAAGGGTTTTACTTGCTTCCTTTTGATTGTCATTCAAACAATGAAAAGTTTACTAGAAAGATCATACAATCATACATAAGAAGGAGAAGGCGAATATGAAAAACGATTTAATGAAAATGTTAGAAGCTCGTAAAGAAGAAATGATCCAAATTCGTCGTTATTTACATGAAAACCCAGAGTTGAGCTTTAAAGAACAAAATACGGCTCAATATATTATTGATTTTTATCAAGGGAAAGACGTCGACATTCAAACGAATGTGGGGAATGGGTATGGCATCATCGTGACGATTAAGGGTGAAAAACCAGGAAAAACGATTGGATTGCGAGCAGATTTTGATGCACTACCGATTATGGAAGAAACGGAACTTCCGTTTAAATCGAAAAATGATGGTGTCATGCATGCATGCGGCCATGATGGACACACAGCTTATATGCTAGTACTTGCTGATTGTCTCATTCAATTAAAGTCATTGCTTTCAGGTACGATCAAAATTATCCACCAACATGCTGAAGAAGTACCACCAGGTGGAGCAAAAAGTATCATGGAATCGGGATTACTCGATGACTTAGACGCAGTTTATGGAGTCCATTTATTCCCGGATAATCCAGTGGGGCATATTGGATATCGAAGTGGGTATGCGATGGCTGGGAGAACGTATTTCAAATTAGCTATCCAAGGTGTTGGCGGTCATGGCTCTTCACCTCATTTAGCAAATGATGCGATCGTTGCTGGTGCTCATTTTGTTACTGCTGTACAAACCGTCATTAGCCGTCGATTAAATCCTTTCGATATGGGAGTCGTGACGATTGGTTCATTTGATGGCAAAGGTTCTTTTAATGTCATAAAGGATCGGATCGAATTAGAAGGTGATGTCCGCTACATGACAGAAAAAACACAAAAGTTGATTGAGCAAGAAATCCACCGTCTTGTCCGCGGTATCGAAACTGAATTTGCTGTTCAATGCGAACTTACTTATACAGCTGATTATCCACCTTTAATCAATGATCCAGAAATCACCAAAGCTGTTGTGACAAGTCTTCAAAACAGTCAAGAACCAGAAATTAGGGAAATAAGCGAATACCCAATGTTCTCTGGCTCAGAAGACTTTTCTTATTATGTAGAAAAGATTCCAGGTACTTTCTTTTACATTGGCTGTAAACCTCAAGGAGTAGAGAAGGTGTATTTCAACCATCATCCGAAATTCGATATCGATGAAGATGCCCTTCTCGTTGCAGCAAAATCTGTTGGGGAAGTAGTTTGTAGTTATTTTGAATTAGATTAATATAAAGTCATTTAAAAATCTAGACGTTCACAAAGTCACAGACTAGACTTCATGAACGTCTTTTTCTTAGAGGAATGTTTGTAGGTAATATGATCTTACTTTCGCAATCTTTTCATGGATATGAGACTGATAACAACGCCAGTTATGTTACTTCGTTAAAGGACCATTTAATGGAGTAACTACTATTGTATAGAGCAAGCTCTTTTTTTATCTTCACTATTATTATATTTGTTCTTGAATAATGGATACTTGCGACCAGACTATCAAACTAACCTAGAAACTAGACATAGATATTAGTCGGGATAAGAGATAATTATATAGAATCTAACCAGTCCATCAGAAGCGTTTATATAGGTGTGTTCAGTATTTGCATTAAATTTAGTAGTCTCATCAGTGTTTAATATAAACTTCTCACCTTAAACATCGAGCGTAAGTATACCACGTTGTATAAGTACATATTCTTCACCTATATGCTTTTCGGATATATGACTAAAACCAGGTTTAAGGTCTACAGTGAAAAGTTCAAACTGTTTTTCTGGATGAAAAGGGAAAACGGAATATACAAGATAATTTCCATCAGCATCAATCAATGGGTTCAGTTGATTGATGTTTACTTAGCCACAAAACGACTAAGGTAAAAAAAATTGGTGAAATGAAAGAAGTGAAGATTTTGATTAAATATAAATGCCTCCATCATGTGAGTCTTACTGTGACAGATTTGGAAAGAGCAAAAGAATTCTATGGTAAAACATTATGTTTAAAAGAAATACAGCGACCTGATTTTGAGTTTCCAGGTGCTTGGTATGAAATAGAGGGACATCAACTTCACTTGATAGTCGATCCCTCTTCACAGACGATTCGTAAGGATAAAAGCTTATCCAGCAGAGAAGGTCACTTTGCTCTTGGAGTTGAGAACTACTATGACACTCTTAAATGGTTAAAACAGAATGAAGTTGAAATCCTTGAAAAACCAAACGGAAAAAGTGGATACGCACAAATTTTCTGTGCCGATCCAGATGGTAATCTGATTGAACTAAATGTTAATCAAAAAGATCTATAAGTAGGCAAAGAGAAAGGATGCTATTACTGGCTCTTTTCTTATTGAAGTAACGGGGCAGTTTAGTGGAACAAGGATATTAGAACTTAATTGGAGAATTTAAAATTATAAAGATAAGGAATGGTGTAATTTGGAACACGAATTAAAGGAGTTTATCAAGAAGTGTGATAAAGCAATAAAGCAGGAAGATTTTGATACTCTGAAGAATTACTATACTGATGATGCGATTCTGGTAGTAAAACCAGATATGATTGCACGAGGAAAAGAGGAAATCAAACAAGCATTTATTAAAATTGCGAAATATTTTAATAACAGTCTTGTCCCAGCACAGGGAGAAATGATTATTTTAGAAGCTGGAGATACTGCATTAGTTATTTCCCAAACGCTACTTGAGGCTGATAAAAATGAAACGGAATATTCTATGGATAGAAGGTCAACCTATGTGTTTAAGAAAAATTCACAAGGCGAATGGCTTTGTGCAATCGACAACTCATATGGTACAGACTTAATTAATATGTAGACTTTTATGCTATTATTTATGAGTATAATCTGCATTTATGTTATGTCGAAAAGTTCCTTTTATATGTAACAAAGATAGTTTATCTCGTTTAACTAACGGGTGATTCGTATTATAAGGTTAGCCAGTTTTTACTGGTTGACCTTTTTTTAATAGAATCTATTATATCAGTGGCCAGGGTAGGACGTACGGGTGCGTGGGGCATTAGTTCAGTTAAGAAAGTCTGCTACGTTAGCTTTTTTTTTATTCGACTAACGGGGCAGTTTAGTTAAAGAAGGAAAATATAAACATTTAATAGGAATATTCAAGGATGAATTTAAATATAGGGAGTGGAAGTCTATATATGACTAAAGTAGGGGTTATTCGTCACGGGAGTACACCTTGGAATAAGGGAGGCAGAGCACAGGGGAATTCTGATATACCATTGAATGAAGAGGGGTTATCAGGTGCACATCAGCTTGCGGAACGATTAAGAACAGAAGAGTGGGATATAGTTTATTCTAGTAATCTATTAAGAGCTCAACAAACTGCTGAAATTATAGCAGATAAAATTGGGATACAAATCCATTTGGATTCTAGGCTCCGCGAAGTAGGTGGAGGATTAATTGAGGGAACCACTGAAGAGGAAAGGGTTTTAAAGTGGGGGGGGAAATGGTGGGAATTAGATTTAGGAATTGAAAGTGAGGATAGTGTTATTGCTAGAGGCCTTTCAATAATTGAAGAGGTTAGCAACAAACATATTAATCAAAAGATATTAATCGTTAGTCACGGTTCATTCATTAAACAGATTTTAAAAGTGCTAGTACCTCATTTTAATATTGAAGAATCTCTAAGTAACACGTCTTTCACTTCTCTGGTAAAGTATGAGAATGGATGGGATTGTGATTTGTATAATTGTACAAATCATTTAATTGAAAGCTAATTCTTAACTTAGTATTTGTCTATACGTTAAGAGTTTGTAGTTCAACTAAAGGGTACTATAGTATGATATAGGGGTGCTATGGCAGACTTTTCTTATTTAAGTGGCGGGCAGGTTAGTTGAAGAAGAAACGTGTAAAAAATTAAAAAACATACAAGGTGCTTATTAATTTAACTAGTGTGTTGATCCAACGAGGATTAATGCACTTTTTTATTGAAATTCAGTTTATATTACTTTTAATGGTACAACTACAAATATGTGACTTTAACTTGTTAAGATTGTATGATACGGTTCCTTTATCACGCAACCATGCAGTTGCTTATGTTTGACAAGCAACCGTAAAGTTGCTTATACTCAATATATGAATTGGGACAAAGACGCTATATTCAAAGCACTCGGCGATTCGACTCGGCGATTGATATTAGACGAACTATCTGAACGTAACGAGTTGACATTGTATGAACTTACGGTACGTCTTATTATGAAGCACGACCTTTCCATTTCCCGACAAGCGATTGCTAAACATCTTTCTGCATTGGAAGATGCAGGACTCGTAAAATCAAAACGAAAGGGAAAATATCGAGTACTAATGTTCAACAACGAACCACTTAAAAATTTGCTAAAAGGATGGATAGAGTAATTTATTTAAAAACTTCTGACGAATGTAGGGGTTTTTCTGCCTGGAGCTAGATTGTTTGCAGAGCACTAACGTGGTAAATATCAAAGGAGGCAAAAGAAGTATGAAAATCATTGTTACCAGTCTATTCGTACAAGACCAAGATAAGGCACTGGAATTTTATTCAGAAAAGCTGGGATTTGTAAAAAAGCATGACGTTCCCATGGGGAAATTTAGGTGGATTACGCTTGTTTCTCCCGATGATCATGACGGTACCGAGCTTTTACTCGAACCGAATGAGCATCCTGCTGCCAAAGAGTATCAAAAGAAGATATTTGCCGAAGGCATACCAGCAACAATGTTTGGCGTTGTAGATATTCATAAAGAGTACAAACGATTATTGGAAAACGGTGTGAAGTTTACTATGGAGCCGACAAAAATGGGCGAAGTCACAATAGCTGTCTTCGACGATACATGCGGCAACCTTATTCAGATAGCGCAGAAGTAACTTCATGACGAAGTATCCCAGTTCTACCGACTTTATTAGTAAGTTTTAAGTTCAGTGAAGTGTTTTTTATCAACAATTAAACAACTTTATGTTAACCCTGTCCTATTTTTAGGACGGGGTTATGCCTTTTTAAGGTTTAAAAATAAATGAGATTGTTTTCATTCTACAAGAAATGTAACATTGTGAATAAGTTCACTTAAACGAACAGGTACGTTTCTACAATAAGTTTAGCTGCTTTTTAACTAACCAGCTAATAGAGGCTCCTCTGTTATTCAAAGGGCGCTTTTCCAGAATAAAAATTGCGCTCTTTCTTTTTTAAAAGGACCATTTAATGGAATATGGCTTATTGAGCTAACTGGGCTTTGGTTTTTACTTTATAAAAATTGGACAAACTGAAATGTGTTCTTCAAAGTAATGATGTATACTTAATTTACGCAATGAATTTTCTTAATTATTAATTTTTTTATTGGAGGAAATATGAAACTAGGCGCATTCTCTGTAAGTTTAAGTGTAAAAGATATTAACAAATCAAAATCATTTTACGAGAATCTAGGATTTCAAGTCTTAGGAGGGGATATCACCCAAAATTGGCTCATTATGAAGAATGAAAGTTGCATAATGGGTCTATTTCAAGGAATGTTCGAAAAGAATATTCTGACTTTTAATCCAGGTTGGAATGAAAGTGGAAAAAATCTCAATTCGTTTACGGACATTCGAGATATTCAGAAACAGCTTAAAGCAAAAGGAATTAAAATACTGTCTGAAGCGGATGAAACAAGCGACGGCCCTGCCAGTTTTACAATTGAAGATCCTGATGGTAATCCCATTCTTGTAGATCAACACAGATGAAATAAAGGCTGAAATGGGAACATAGTGGGGGATGAAGAAACCCCCCACTGATTGAAGTTTCACTTTATATTTGAGGGATGAAATTAGGTATGAATGATAAAGAGAAAATCTATTATGCACGAGGTACTGAGGAACTACGAATGAAAAATATTCGTGCCCATAAACTTGTTCAAGATTTTAACCATAGTGCTATTGAAGATTTTACAAAGAGAGCGGAAATTATTAAGGATTTGTTTGGGAGTGTAGGAGTTAATCTTAGTATTGAACATAATTTTCATTGTGACTTGGGCTACAATATTCATGTTGGCGATCATTTCTATGCTGGATATAACTGCACGATTTTAGATATGGCAGAAGTTAGGATTGGTCACAATTGTATGATAGGTCCTAATGTAGGTATTTATACTGCTGGTCATTCAATTGAACCTAAGGATAGGAACAAGAGTGGTTATGCGATACCAATTAAGATTGGGAATGATGTATGGATTGGCGGTAGTTGTGTGATCCTGCCTGGTGTCAATATTGGTGATAACTCAATTGTTGCTGCTGGTTCTGTTGTTACAAAAGATGTTCCTGCTAATACGATAGTAGCTGGAAATCCAGCAAAAACCATAAAAAATATTTAATTTACAGACCTCCCGTATGAGAAATCCCGCTTCTTCAGAGGGAGGATGATAGTGAGGTCGAACCAGGCGTTTCTTAAGATACGTAAATGGTTCGACCTTTTTTATTTTATGTTGTGTTAAGCAAAAATCAATAACTTCTTAATTATATAGCCAATCTTTTTATGCATATTTATTGCAATAGGAACGTTTGTTCTGTTATAATCATCCTATAAACATAAAAAGCTGAAAGAGCTCGTACCAGAGCCGCTAAAAGGTTTGGAACGAATTGTAAGAATTAAAGAATTGGAAGCAAAAAAGAAAGAACACTATATTACATAGAGGAGTATGAACATGAACAATTATTCAACAACCACTTTAACAATGGTAAGAAATTTTGATGTAGCATCTGAAAGAGTTTTTGATGCATGGTTAAATTCTGAAATGATGAGAAAATGGTTCTTTACATTGGAAGGGACAAATAAGGTAGCACAAAATGATCCCAAAGTAGGTGGTACTTGGGAAATTGTTGATCATCGAAGTGGAAAAGACTATCGAGCGATCGGGGAGTATCTTGAAATTGACGCTCCAATAAAATTAGTGTTTACTTTTAAAATGCCACAGTTTAGCGATACAGTAGACACGATTACAGTTGAGTTAAAAGAACTTCAACAAGGCTGTGAAATGACATTTTCACAACATATTGTCGTTCCACATGAAGAAAATTGGACGAAATCTGATATCGAAAAAGCGCTTGGAGAGTATCACGATCAAACTGAACATGGCTGGAATCTAATGTTCATGGGACTTAAGGAATTAGTTGAGACAGGCAAAGTTAGCTATACAGGCTAAAAATCACTGAAAGGTGTGTCAGTGAACTAGATTATGGACAAATGGGTGGCGTTTCTACAAGATGTGGAGACGCTTTTTTATGGTAGAGTTAATCTATTATAGAAATTTCGATGTAAATTGATTGAAGTGTATAGAATGTTGGTAGAGGTGATTTTCAATGAAACAATGGACAAAAGACATCGAAATAAACGCTCCAATTGAACAGGTTTGGAAGTTTCTTGATGGTTCTTTAGAGAATATGCAAGAAATCATGCCTCAAGTAGTTGAGCACAAACCTATTAAAATAACTGAAGAAGTGGTTGGCAGTGTATATCGCCAAAGTTATCGAGAAGGAAAACGAATAGAAGAGTATGATGTAGAAACATTAGAATATTCGAATGCACCTAATAAGAAAAAGATAAAAGTAGGTTTTACACTGGCTAATATGTTTGAAATTACCGCTTATTATGAATTAAATAAAATGAATGATAATCAGACTTCTTTTAAATATACAGTAACTAATCGCCCGTTAAAGTGGTTTGTGAAAATATTTTTATTGTTTGCTACCGAAAAAGTGGTAGTGGAATTTTTAGAACGTGTTAAAAATGTAGCTGAAGCGAAAAACTTGTAAACAATGATTTTCTGTTTAATCTTTGTTTCGATAGATGAGAAATGGCGGCACGTTTAAGCCTGATGAAGCTGGTACAGGGTCATTGACTTACAAGCTTCCAGCAAATGATCGATTCAATCAAATCGGCATTACGAAAGAACCAGATCCAAACGGTACACAGCCGCGAGGGATAAAAATAGTTGGATCTTCTTGATAATGAAAGAAGGGCTGACTACACACTCTACACATTGTCTATTGTGTCCATATAGTAGAGGTGGAGATCAGCCCTTTTTTTGACCTATTAGAGTGCGTCTTTAATGACCCTTTTGTAATAAAAAACGGATAGAATGCCAAAAATCGAATACAAGGCGGTATAAAGGACCATAACGATAATCATCGGTGTCCAAACTTCAGAGCCAAATAAAAACCAACCCGATTGAACGGCAAAATAGCTATGGAATAACCCAATGAATAAAGGAATGCCGAAATTAAAGATTTGTTTGGCTTGGATTCCTTTTAACAAGTCTCCCTCTGTAAAACCAAGTTTTCGTAAAATCGTGTAATTTGGTTTTTCATCTTCACTTTCGTCCATTTGTTTAAAATACAAGATACATCCCGATGTAATCAGAAACGTTAATCCTAAGAAGCCAACGATAAACATTATGAGCCCCATATTTTGTTTCTGATTGTTACTCGTTTCAAGGCGAGAGTCATTTTCACGATTATCACTAAAGTTCATTTTTTGAAAAATTTCATTTGCTACCTCAATCGCTGCTGAATCTTTCATATCAATTCCGATATAAATCGTAGATTCTTTTTGAATGTCTGGATTTATATCATGTTTTAAGCGCTCGTATACCGTTTTGTCGACAATGGCAGTAGGTAGCCCGCCATTGGTGAAATATGTTGAAACGATCGTATCTTTATTTAATCCGATATAATTTTGCGGTATGATTTCATGTTGTCCCTTCAATTCAATGGGCCCAGAGTCTTTTAAAGACATAAATTTCTGTAGCAGATCACTAAACCCGCTAAAAAGGACTTCTGTAGCTGACAAATCGATATCTTTCACGTCCTGGTCACTAATAACAGGTAGGGTCATGACATTCGGATCAAAGTTCATTCCCTCGAGACCTATCTCCAAAATTTGCTTAATATTTACATCCACTTGAATAACATCCACGATTTTTTCGCTAAACTTCATATTATTCGCCTGTAATGCTTCTTTAAATTGTCCTGCATCTTGTTGATTCGCAAATGAAAAGTTGTTAGGGACATAGTTCTCGGCCATTTTTTCTGCAGAGTAGTAGGAAATGTAACTTAACGATAATAAACCAATCGCAAGGGCAGATACGACCGTAATAATAGTCAATAATAAAGCGTTTGATTTCATGCGAAACATAATCGATGATAGGGACAATACTTCATTAATATTTAAGTAACCGTTTTTCTGTTTGCGAATGATATTGAGAATAAAACGGACAGAACCTTTATATAAAAGATAGGTTCCGATAATGACGGATGCTAGAATGATGGTCATAACAAGAAATAGTTCATTCATCGTTGTGAAGTCGCCCTCAAATAATTTAGATGAAAGATAATAGCCGATTATGATCAAAACCATGCCTATGATCCCGATGAACATTTCAAGAAAAGACACTTTTTTTACTTTGCCTTCTGTCATGGAAATGGTCCTAAATAAAGATAAAATGGTTTGTCTTTTAATAAATGCATAATTCATCAACATAATAAAGCAGTAGATGACACCAAACACAACAAGTGTTTGGATGAGTGCCTGAACAGAAAACTGAAGTGTTGCGATTGCTTCAACACCGGTAATTTTAAATAAAATCATGATGATTAATTTAGATACGGAAAAGCCAAGAAAAATTCCTACTAGTAATGAACCGAAATAGAGGATAAAGTTTTCCATACTAAGGATGCGGAAAATCTTGCTTTTCGTCATGCCGATTAATTGAAATAAGCCAATTTCTTTACTGCGCCGTTTAATAAAGATGCTATTGGCGTACAAGAGAAAAATAGAAACAATCGCGACAAGTAAGATGGAAGCTACTTGAATAGCAGCTGCTCCTTTAATCGATCCTTTTGTTTGATCCATCGATGGATCATATTGCAATGTGACAAAGGCGAAATAAAGTGCGGCACTAAAGATTAAGGCAAAAACATACAGGTAATAATTCTTAAGATTCTTCTTCAGATTACGAAAGATGAGTTCATTGATGCTCATGTTGCACCCCGCTTAATACACCTTGTGTCTTCATGATGTCATGAAAGAAGGTCTGTCTTGTTTCTTCGCCTTTATTTAGTTGTGTATAAATTTGTCCATCTTTGATAAAGATGACTCGACTGCAATAACTAGCGGCAACAGGATCGTGTGTAACCATAATAATCGTTGCTTTGCGTGTTTGATTTAATTCGCTCAATTTGTTTAATAAGTCGGAAGCGGATTTTGAATCGAGTGCACCAGTCGGTTCATCAGCAAAAATAATGCTCGGTTCATGGATAAAGGCTCGTGCAGCGGAGGTACGCTGTTTTTGACCACCGGAAATTTCATTGGGATATTTATCTTTCAGTTCATAAATACCGAGTTCTTTTGCAAGTGTAGTAAATTTTTGCTCCGCTTCTTTCTTCGGTGTCTTTGTAATCGATAACGGTAATAGGATATTTTCTTTGACCGTCAGTGTATCTAATAAATTGTATTCTTGAAAGATAAACCCTAAATGGTGCTTGCGAAACTCAGCTAACTGCTTTTCTTTCATACTACTAATTTCTTTACCTTCAATTTTAATCGTCCCGTTGCTAATCTTATCAATGGAGGAAAGAACATTAAGCAATGTCGTTTTCCCTGAACCGGATGCTCCCATAATACTTACGAATTCGCCTTGATGAATGCGAATATCCACGCCTTTTAATACTTCTTGTTTATTAAATTTAGTGCCATAGCTTTTATGGATTTTAACAGCTTCAAGAATATGCATATGTATCCACTCCCTTTTCTTTTAATAAACTTAGTATAATGTGCTTAAGCTTACTTTGCCTTCGATTGAGCGAACAAAGAATAAAAGCATATGACATTTTTGTCACATGCTTGTTATGTTTAAGAATTCATTTCTTTTTGGAAAGGTTAACGTAAAAGTCGTTTCAGCGTAAAGTTCTGATTTGACATGTATATGAATGAGTAATGGCTGTGCTGCTTTTTTTGCTAAATATAGTCCCATCCCTGTTGCAGCATGATCTTGATGGGTGGTCGTTGATGTAAAGCCCCTATCGAATATACGCGGTATATCTCTAGGATCAATGCCTCGTCCGAAATTTTTTACCTCAAGGATGGTTTGCTCAGCTTGCTCATAACTTGTAATCATGATATCGCTTGCCGTACTATATTTTACTGCATTTGTTAAGAGCTGTCTGATGATAAAGGCTAGCCATTTGGCATCACTAAGTACTTCTTCAACCTCTAATTGGATTTCAAAGCCGATCCCTTTTTGAATACACCATGATTGTAATGTTTTAATTTCAGTAAAAATGAGCGTTTCTAAGTTGGTATTTTCTATGTGTAAATCATTTTCGATGGATGGAATCCGCTTTTGATGGAGCTGCTGGTCAAGTAGAAGATGAATTCGCAGCCATTCATAAGTTAAATGAGTTTTCAGCATTTCGTCGTCTAAGCGATCAATCATTAAATGCATCGCTGTCAGTGGTGTTTTTACTTCATGAATCCAAGCTAATAATTCATCTTTCTCCTGCTCTAAAGTTAGTAGATTTTGTGAAGCTACCTGTTTTAGTAATTCGGCTTGATTTGCCATACTATTTTCTATTATTTGTTCAAACGGACTTTCTGGATAGGCGATGCTTGTTAAATCAAGATTGTTTTCTCGTTCTACTAAACTTTTATAAAATTTCGTTTCTTTGTGATAGCGAAAGATCAAAAATATGGTAAAAAAGAGTATCGATAAAAAGACAAGATAGAGGATGGGCAAAAGCGGAATCGCCGAATCGATGTAAGCGACAAAGATGATCAATAAGTGTAAGAAAATAAATAAAATGATCCAGCTGCTTCTTTCTATGAAAAATTTTTTAATCATAGATAGTTGCCTCTTCACTAGCCATGTACCCTTGTCCAACTTTCGTTTCGATAAAGCTTCCTAAACCAATTTCATCGAGTCTTTTTCGTAAACGATTTACATTGACTGTAAGGGTGTTATCGCTGATAAAGCGCTTATCATCCCATAGGCTATTGATTAATTGTTCTCGGCTTACGATCTTATTTTTCTGCTCAATCAGCAGTTTTAAGATATAAATCTCATTCTTCGTCAGTTCTACTGAAGCAGCAGCAGTGGTAACCGTATTTTTTTCATAATCCACCGTTGCACCACACCATGTTTTGAGCTCGATTTTTTCAGTATTGTAATTATAGACACGACGAAGAATCGCCTGCACCTTTGCAATGAGCACATCAAAATGAAAAGGCTTTTGAATATAATCGTCCGCTCCAAACTGCATAGACATTACGATATCAGTCGGATGATCGCGAGAAGATAAGAAGATAATTGGAATGTTGGAGTGGGATCGAATCATTCTACACCAATGAAACCCATCAAATTTTGGCAATTGAATATCAATAATCACTAAATCAGGCTTTATTTCTGTAAATTCTTGAATCACTCTACTAAAATCAGTAATCCCATAAACCTCATAAGACCATTGGGCTAATCGATCTTTTATCTCATTAAATAGAGTCGTATCATCCTCGATTAACAAAAGTTTAAACAACTGAATTCACCATGCCTTTAGCTTAACTTTACAATAATTGTATAGTAAATCCTTTGTGTTTGCTATTGTGTTATGTAATCGAGTGCGAAATGTTCCTGACTCAAATGAAATGTGGTTACACCATTTAGATAAAGGTCAGGCAGTTTTAGATTTCTAAAATCAAAAGTAATGGAATTCAACCCGGAATAATTATCATCATCTGAGCAAGTTTTGTACATTTTGCAAAAATTCCTAACTATAGTACAAGCCATTTCATATAAAAGTCATATCATGTTACGAAGAGAAGATCCTAAGGACATGTTGGCCGACAAGACCTTGATGGAAGCCTTATGACGATCTTTCACTGTAAATGCTCTTTCCTGGACATTATGTTTGCTTTCTCAGCATCCAAAAATTGAGAATATACTGTTCGAAGAAATCAATCCGGTTATCGGTAACCGACCTCCTTCGTCAGGGACTTCGTGAAAGTAACCTATACTTAAAATGATCTGGGAATAAAAGCGCCATATCCCTCCTACATTTGTCACGGGATGTGAAGTGGAAGTATCAACTTTTTTAAAAAGGATGTTTAGCGAATGTGCCCAATTAACAATGGGAATGAAAGGATACAGTCGAATAAAAGTTCTATGTTGTCCCGTGAAGAGATAAAAGCCATTGAATTCTGGATATCTCAAATGGGGGACCATCATATTTTTACAACGACACAACAACAAATAGTTACTGCTAAAAATACGCTGAAATTCAAGTATAAAATAATTGGACATGGGTTTAACCGAATCGTTTATGATCTCAATGATGGTTATATATTAAAAGTAGCACTGTCTGAAGTAGAATTAATAGGCAACGCAAATGAAGCCTATCTCTATAATAACTGCACGGAGGAGGTCCAAAAGTATCTTTGTCCGGTTAATGAGTATGGGACCGGCTGGATTATTATGAAGAAGATGGCCACTAATATACCGCAAGCAATCATGGAATATCCGAAATTAATCGAGTTGCAATTCATATTCCTGAGTTACGGCATTATTCCAATCGATTTGCGGTTAGCTAATGTCGCCTTTTCCGAGGATAATGAAATGGTTGTCATTGATTACGAACTATTCACCATGGATCTCAAAAGCCCTGTGTTGCGATGGGTGTTTTAAGGTCATATTAGTTTTGTATGCTAGGAGAACTTCAACCTAAAAAAAGCTGGATCCTTACTATACTAAGGATCCGGCTTTTTAAAATGTGGGTTCTTAACAGTTATAAAAATTGACTAGTATCTATCCTAGTGGAACTTTTCTCCTTAACCTGCTTTAACGTCGCTACTATAAGAAAGCTAACAATCACTAATAAGAGCCATGAACTCACCTTTCCTAGATGAACGAGACTCCATGCATCGGTTTGGTTTGGATATTCCCAAGCTCCAAAGAATGTTGCGATATTTTCGGCTATCCATATAAAAAATCCGATGAGCACAAAAGACAGTGCGAGTGGCATACGGTAACGAGTACCATCAACCTCGTATGTGACCCATGATTGCCAAAAGACGATAATTACAAGTCCAGATAACCACCATCGAACGTCAATCCAATAATGATGGGTGAAAAAATTCAAATAAATCGCAGATGCAAGAGGGACAACTACCAAAAACGGTGGCCATTTAACCAGTTCAACCGCAAGCCTTCGCCACGCCTGGCAAAGATAACTCGCTACACTTGCGTACATGAATCCGCTATACAAAGGCACTCCAAAGATTTTGAAATATCCTTCCTCTGGATAAGACCAGGAGCCCATATGTACCTTGAAAAGTTCAAGAGTAAGTCCAATAAGGTGGAACAATGTGATAACCTTTAGTTCATCCCGTGTTTCAAGCCCAGAACGCACCATCAACCACTGCATCAGAAGGCAGACGATGAGCAACCAGTCATACCGTGATAGGAAGGGAAGCGGCATGATTTATGTAATAGCCAAAGAGGCAAAAATAACGACGGGAAACAAACATGATAGTGCCTGCTCCCAACCAAAACGAACGAGTTGTTTTAGTGCTCTCATGATTTGTGCCTCCAAAGGTTTTTTCTGAATATATTTAAGTCCTGCTTATTGGGCGTCTTCATCATTTCGGTATTCTAAAAGATCTCCAGGCTGACATTCTAAAGCCTTACAAATCGCCTCTAAAGTTGTTAATCGAATCGCTTTTGCCTTTCCGTTTTTCAATATAGAAAGGTTAGCCATCGTTATTCCAACCCTCTCCGAAAGTTCTGTAACGCTCATTTTTCTTTTAGCCAACATGACATCAATATTGATTATAATTGCCATTGTTTTCACCTCAGACTATTAAGTCATTTTCTGATTTTATATCGATGGCTTCTTGTAAAAGCCTTTGAAGAACAGCAGCAAAGACTGCGATCACCATTGAAGCAAAAGCAGGAACCGTTCCGATTATGATGAGACCTGGTGCATCGTCTAGATCTGCTACGAGATAAATAAATGGCAAAATTACCACATACAAACCACTGATTGTTATTGCACAGAATTTGATATTCTTTAGAGCTTTAATAGACAATTCAGAGAAAGCTTGATTCTTGTCAATATAGCTTAAAAGTTTAAAAGCTTGAAATAATGCAATGAAAAACGGTATCGCTGATACATACATACCTATTAAAATGGGATACAGTATATGGGCATAATCTGGATTTATTGGATTCTTAGGTAACCAAGTTAACCCAAATATACCCAAAGCAAGAACTGGAGTTCCAATGAGAAAAACAGCAATCCTTAAAAATAGTGTTGACCCTCGTTTCATAAAAAGCACCTCACATATTTATTTTCAATTTGACTTTAACACATGTTTTATCGTTTTACAATAAAACATTATTGTTTTTTATTATATTATTGTTGTTAGCAAAAACAAATTCGAGCCGATATTGATTGTAGTTGATATGCGAGACTCCTTCTCAGAGAAGCGTGTTGAGGCCGCAAGTGCAAAGCACTGAGGAGGCTTCTGAGACCGCCACTACAACGGAAGTCAACCCCAAAGTATGCGGAAATAGCCTAAAAAAGGATAAACAAGCATTCCACTGTACAAAGGAATGCTTGTTAAGATACACGCTTTTACTTCATTGTTTTAGTTTACATATAGACCTTTTTTGTTGATCGGGTTCTTGGGGAATAACATATCAATAAACCGATTCCCACTATTAGGAGAGATAGACCAAGCCAAGAAGTAATGTCTAGATGTTCTCCTACTAAGAAAACCCCTAATAATGCTGCTGTTAATGGTTCGGCTAAGGAAAGTGTAACTGCCGTTGATGAAGGGACATGGGTAAGCCCTTTGGCAAAAAGAAAATAGGCAATCCCAGTTGTAATAATCCCAAGATGGAGACTTATAGCGACACCTTGGAACCCAACGACCCAAGACATATCATACATAAATAAAAAAGGAGATAAAAAAATCGCACTCAGAGTGAAAACAACTGCAACGATTGATAGTGATGAATAGTTCTTAACTAATTTTTTACTTACAAAAGTATAATATGCAAATGATACCCCAGCCAAAAGAGCCATCAAGATACCATATGGGTCTACATTTACTGACTTTTTATTTATGAAGAGCATGAAACAACCAAGAATAGATAAGAAGGTAGAATACCACCATCCTTTAGACGGACTTTTTTTCAAAACCCCCCATTCTAGTACACCAGAAAAAATCGGTGCACTACCAATTGCTATTACAGTTCCAATCGCCACGCCAGTAATAGTAACCGCAGAGAAAAATAATGGTTGGTAAAACGCCATGCTTAATGAAGCTAGTATTATTGTTTTAATGGGCAAGTGCTTTACATTCAGTTGTCCTCGTATGAGAACAAATAATAATAATGAAACCCCACCTACTGCTAGTCGAGTCGCCCCTATAGCAATTGGGTGTGCGCTCTCAGGCGTAAAAGTTTGTACTGTACCAGTTGTTCCCCAAAGAATTGCTGCAAGCAAAACCCACAATGAAGAAAATTTTTCTTTCAATATATTTCACTCCAATAAAAAAAGATAAACAGAACGTTTAAACTAATAATAGAAAACTAATCATCATTTTTCTTTACTAAGTTTAAGGTTCTTTTTATCCAATCTTAATGTTTGCGATACTGTTGTGGAGGTATCCCTTCAGATTTCACGAACCACCTTGTAAATGAGGACGAATTTTCAAAACCTAATTCTTCACTAATGCTCGATAAAGACCATGATGTAGTTTCTAATAATCGTTTAGCCTCAATCGTACGTAGTTCAGTGATATAAGCTTTTGGACTTTTACCTGTTTTTTGTTTAAACCATGCTGAATAGTATACGGGATGGTAATGTTCAATCTCCGCTAATGTTTCAACTCTAATGGACTCCTTATAATGTTTGTGAATAAAGTCAATAGAAGGAGGTGTTGACACTCGTAGTTTTTGGGCCACATATCTAGTTAGATCATTTAATGCGACTGTTGAATTCCCCTGTTCCCTTGCCTCTTCCAATAATAAAAACCGAATGGACGACCATTGTTTGTCCAACTTCATATACATACTCTCTGTTTTACTAGGTAAATAATGGTTTGGGATATCTAAGATTAAAAATTCATTCCTGTCAGTAGAACGATACATATGATTGCACTCAGGAGGCAGATAAAAGCAGTAATCTGAATTAAGGTTTATGTTTTGCCATTTCGTTTGTAAGTCTAAGGAGCCTTGCATTGGAAAGAGGAATTGACCGAAGTCATGTTGGTGAGAATCAAAATCTCTTGAATATGTCCTTTTCTCACAAATTACTCGTTTACCACTCTCCATCTTCATCCCCACCTTACTCCTATATATTAATTTAGATTATACCATGATCGATATGGATAAATAAGACTGACGGAATTGCAGACAAGTAGTTTATTTTTTTAGAAGTTAAAAATTTACTTTCCGTTACTCTTATGATACATTAACCGATAAACCAAACATCCTACGTTTAAAAGGAGGTCCGATTACGGAATGATAAAAAAGACTAAGCGTCTAACGTTAGTGGAACAAGTAGCCATCCAAATTGAAGATTTGATCGAAGCTGGTCAATGGGAAGTAGGAAGTAAATTGCCGGCAGAACCAGAACTAATGGCGAAGTTTGATGTTAGTAGAAATACGTTAAGAGAGGCAATTCGAGCTCTAGTTCATGCTGGTCTTCTTGAAACAAGACAAGGTATTGGGACAACGGTGAAATCATCGAGTAATCTCGGGATAGCTTTAGAGAGGAAAATTCAAAAAAGCGATCTAATTGAGACGTTAGAAGTTCGGTTAGCTTTAGAAAAAGAAGCTGCACAGTTAGCAGCAGAGAGAAGATCTAATGAAGATTTAAAGCTGATAGAGGAATGCCTTGAAAAATGCATCGAAGCTGCGAAAGATAAAGAACCTCAGCATTTTATTGACATGGATATTGCCTTTCATAAATCAGTCGTAAAGGCTACTCATAATCAAATGTTTATTGAACTATATGATCATATTACAGATTCTTTACAGAGTTCGATTCGCGACATCATGAGTGTAAGAGGTTCATTGAATGATGAATATGAAGTTCATTCAGATCTTTATGAAGCGATTCGATTACAAGATACTCAATTAGCTATTAAAAGCGTAAATGCTTATGTGAAGAAAGCAAACGACTCACTTTTTACAATGATGGAGGGATAAAATTGAATAAACAAGCTTCGCAAATATACACTCAGCCTTTAACAAAGGGGCGATATTGGATCTTACTATTGGGGATTATCTTAATTGGCTCCAATTTGCGAGCTCCTATTACTTCTGTAGGCCCTGTATTATTATCAATAAAGGAAGATTTAGGGTTATCTAATTCGGTGGCGGGAAGCCTTACAACCGTTCCGTTACTAGCATTTGCGCTACTTTCACCATTTGCATCGAAAATCGCCAAAAAACTTGGAACGGAAATGACCATTTTCCTAGCATTACTTGTTCTAACAATCGGGATCGGAACTCGTTTCCTTCCAGGGGCAAGTTTCTTGTTTATTGGTACGGTTTTAGTAGGACTTGCTATAGCGATCTGTAATGTATTGCTTCCAGGACTTATTAAAAATAATTTCCCTTTACAAATGGGATTAATGACGGGCATTTATGCTGTGTTCATGAATGTATTTGGAGCGTTGGGTTCTGGTCTAAGTGTTCCGATCTCTTCTATAGGAAACATCGGTTGGCAAGGGTCTTTAGGTGTTTGGGGCCTTTTATCATGTCTGGCAATCATCATATGGGCCTTTCAATTAAACAAAAAACAAGACGTTCATTCAAACGTACGGAAGCAACCAACTAAAACGACAAGCATCTGGAAATCTTCAATCGCATGGAAAGTTACCATTTTTATGGGTGTTCAATCTTTAATATTTTACACATTGATGACTTGGATGCCTGAAATTATTCAGAATAATGGGTACAGTACAAGTGCAGCTGGTTGGATACTTTCCTTGTTACAATTTGCAATTATACCGATAACGTTTATTATTCCAATTATTGCAGGGAAGTTAGAAAATCAACGGGGTCTGGCAATAGTTACAGCAGTCTTATATTTTATTGGTATCTTGGGATTATTACTAGGCGTTTTCTTGCCATTGTCAGTCGTAGTTATTGGAATAGCTAGTGGAAGTGCATTTGGCTTGTCGATGATGTTTTTTACATTACGAACAAATGATAGTCAGCAAGCCTCTGAACTTTCAGGGATGGCTCAGTCCATTGGCTATCTTTTAGCAGCTCTAGGGCCAATATTATTTGGCTGGCTACATGATGTAACGAGCGGATGGAATGCACCACTTATCTTATTACTAGTCATGCCGATCATTATCTTAATCGCCGGGCTTGGTGCAGGTAAAGGTTCTATAGAAGATAAGGCATAAAGATTTTGTAGGCTGTGAAGGATAAAAGGTAGAGAACACTTGCGAGTTCTACAGGTGATTTGTGTGTCTTTACTACATGATTCGTTTAATAAACCGCAAGAATAGTTGAACAAGAATTCTGTCCAACATTTTGTTATTGGTAGAATAAGAATGTAATAGGGGGATAAGTATGAATAAATATCTTCAGTCGTTTTCTATGATTTTCTTTGGAGTATGTGTACTTTTAGGATCTTGGTTTATTTCACAATCATTAAAATCAAATCAAGATAAACAAGAAAAGATATCAAAAGAAGAGCCATACAGGTATGAACTCCTCTCACCCAATGAAAATAACCTGATCATTTTTGATAAACAAAGCGGGGGTTATTGGAGAAAGTTCATTGAAAGCGATGGAGGACCTATTGAGTGGGAAAAGCAGCCTTCGCCAATTTCTAAGACTTTAGAATAAAATATATTCATGAGCGTCTGCTCTTAAGACCAACGATGAAATAGGTTTGCGGAAAAGGGGCGGGGCTTCGCAAAATCAGCTCCGCACCGCCACCTTCATAAGGTTATCCAATTTGAGAACCTGAAATAAGGATGCTATGCGCTTTTTCGTAATTGAAGAAGATTCGTTGACTACGGTTATAGACTCAAAAGTTATTCATAAATGTATTGCTTTCACTATTATTTATTGCTACAATCACACTAATATAACTCGAAAGGGATGATGGGTGGACGATGGATAACTAATCTTATTTTTTAGAATTTGGAATTTTATATTTCGAATGATAATCATATAGGATTAGTCTACCCATTTTTCTACCATCATTAGAGCTATTAAACGCGATAGCTTATTTCAGTTCGGTAAAATGCGGCTAATCCTTCCAAATAAATTGGGAGGATTTTTTAATTCTCCCTAAAATCGAAGGGTGATTAGAATGAAAGAATTACTGCAATTACAACATATATGTATTGAAATAAAAGATCATACGATTTTTGAAAACGTGAATGCAAATGTGCAACAAAGGGATGTTATTGGGATTATTGGCAAGAATGGTGCTGGAAAATCTACTTTATTGCGGTTATTGAACGAGGATTTTTTGCTGACAGAAGGACAAATTAAATATATGCAGAACGATCTTAAAACCACTATGGTTGAACAAGAAACCGAATCACATTCTTTTGAAGCGGTTACTCCAAAAGAAGTTACATTATTAGAAACATGGCATGTTCCAACTCATGACTTCTCAAAATTAAGCGGTGGAGAAAAATTAAAAGCGCGACTTGCCAAAGGATTTGCGCAAGATACAGACTTATTATTATTAGATGAACCGACAAACCATCTTGATGAGCAAAGCTTAAAATTCCTCACTAACCAGATAAAAGGTTATAAAGGTACGGTTATTCTTGTATCGCATGATCGTTATTTTTTAGATACAGTTGCAACAAAAATTTGGTCCATTGAAAATAAAACGCTTATTAGTCACAAAGGTAACTATTCTAGTTATATGAAATTTCGTGAACAGAAAAGGCTCACGCAACAACGAGAATATGAAAAACAGCAAAAAATGGTTGAACGCATTGAGGGACAAATGACTGAGCTGACTTCTTGGTCTAAAAAAGCTCATGCACAATCGACGAAAAAAGAATTCCCTAAAGAATATTATCGGGTGAAAGCAAAGCGCATGGATGCACAAGTAAAATCAAAACAAAAGCGCCTTGAAAAAGAGCTTGAAAAAATAAAAGTGGAGCCTCTTAATTCAGAATATAAAGTGACCTTCTCAATGAAAACAAATAATAGAGTAGGAAAAAGTTTCTTAGAAGTTCAAAATTTAACGAAATCGTTTGACGGACGAACACTTTTTAAAGATGCCAATTTTACGATTCAACATGGTGATAAGATCTCAATTTCTGGCCCAAATGGTAGTGGGAAAACGACGTTATTGAAAGTAATTCTCGGACAGGAAACCGCAAAAGGGGATGTGTGGATTTCACCATCTGCAAAAATTGGTTATTTAACACAAGAAGTGTTTGATTTACCACTTGAACAAACACCAGAGCAGCTATTTTATCAAGAAACCTTCGAGGCGAGAGGAAAAGTTCAAAACTTAATGAAGCATTTAGGATTTATGGCTTCGCAATGGTCAGAACCAATTATGAACATGAGCATGGGTGAACGTGTGAAGTGTAAGCTTATGAAGTATATTCTAGAAGACAAAGATGTGCTTATCTTAGATGAACCAACGAATCATCTAGACTTAGCTTCGCGTGAACAACTAGAGGACACGTTAGCACAATATAATGGTACGCTGTTGGTCGTATCGCATGATCGCTATTTCCTAGAAAAAACAACAACTACAAAACTTGTTATTTCGAACAGTCGTATACACAAGCAATTGAATGAAGAGACGCCCAAAAAAGATAATATGGAAGAAAGACGTTTACAGCTTGAAACAGAAAGGCAAGAAGTTTTAGGGAAGCTTAGTTTTATGACCTCAAATAATAAAGAGTATTCAGAACTTGATCTGAGATTTAACGAGCTTACGAAACAAATAAAAGAGCTTTACTAACGAAAAAATTACTTCTCAAAAACGTCTCAATCAGATTGATCGAGATCTGTCATGTTGAAAGTATTACACATTACTAAATAAGACGATTTGCTTTAATTAGCATTCGTCTTATTTATTTTGGCTTCATGCCATATGCTCCAAACAACTGCTCATTATTCGATGGTGGGAGCATACCCTTGAAACAAAATCTAAAAAGTGTACTGGGACAACTGGCCCGGTTTAATTAAGAGAAATCAGATAAATTTTGTCAGATACCTCATGTTTTTGTTTGATTTATACCCCTGGTGGGTATATTATATTTATAACAATAAATTTAAGAAATCGAGGTGTTTTATTATGATGAATAAGCAACTGATTTTTCTTAGTATCGCTACGATTATTGGTTTAAGTGGATGTGGAAATGAGACAAGCGGCGAGAAACATTCCAACAACAATGAGCATGCTAAACATGAAGTGATGGATCATAGTTCCCATTCTAGTTCAGGTGAAGTTCCTAAAGATTTGAGGGAAGCAAAGAATCCAACGTATAAAGTTGGCAGTCAAGCATATTTGAAAACAGATCATATGAAAGGGATGAATGGTGCTAAGGCAACAATTGTAGGTGCCTATGATACGACGGCTTATGCTATTTCATATACCCCGACAACAGGTGGGGAAAGAGTTGAAAATCATAAATGGGTTGTTCAAGAAGAAATTAAAGATGCCGGTGAGGAAACGTTCGCACCAAGAACGGAAGTCACCATAGAGGCAGACCATATGGAAGGCATGGATGGAGCTATGGCTGAAATTGACTCAGCCGAAAAAACGACTGTCTATATGGTTGATTACACGCCAACTACTGGTGGAGAAAAAGTAACAAATCATAAATGGGTAACAGAAAGCGAACTATCAACTAAATAAAGAATCATCTCCTTTTTTTGTATGAAGGACATGGGGACGGGTCTTCGCGACTTATTAATAAAGTCAATCTACTTTGCAGGTATACTTCTTTTATAAAGAAAGTAATTCAAAATCCGGCTACGCACCGCCACCATTGTGATTAGGTGAGTGTAGCGTGTAATAGAATTTATCCTTCATAGTAAAAGGTGACGTTTTAATGCCATATTCGTTTTGTACAAAAGTCCATCATTTAGTACACTAACAAATAGATATAATGCCAATATAAAAGGTGATGTAAATGGACCGTGACATTCAAGCATATTTTGAGAACTTAGAAGCAAAGGACAAAGAGGTTCAATTCGGAGCCTTTAATGCAATTTTAGCAGCTACAACTGAAAAAGTGGACTGGGCTTATGAAGTTTGGGATCAATTACAGGACTGGTTAACAAGCCCTGATAATCACAGAAGATCCCGGGCTGCCCAGTTCCTCTCTGGTTTAGCAATTAGTGATCCTGAGAAGCGGATGCTAAGTGATTTTCCAGCTTTATGGGTAGTAACCAAAGATCCGAAATTTGTGACAGCCCGTCACAGCTTGCAATCGATTTGGAAAGTCGGCTTAGCTGGACCGGAACAAAAAGAGATGTTGATGCAGCATATTGTTGATCGTTTTCAAAACGGAGCAAATGAGAAACATTACACATTGATTCGCTACGATATGATTCAAGGCTTGAAGAATTTATATGATCGAGTAAACGATGAGCAAATTAAGCAAACAGCCATGGAATTAATTGAAACAGAAGAAGATAGCAAGTATCGCAAGAAGTATCTGTCTGTGTGGAAATAATGTGAGTACTGTTACTGGAACATAGAAGCTGTCTTTATGGCTTTCAGGACTTGAATTTGTCATTCAATCAATTAGACTAATGGTTGATTACTTCGAATACGAACAATACTCATCTTGAAGTAATAAGCTATTCAACCTGGCATTTCTTCATTATTGATGCAGTCATTCTGATAACAATGATAAAAAATTAAAATAATACACAGAATAAATTGATAACTATAAATAATTGAGCTATATTTGCACTGTACATATTTTTAAGGGGGAAATGAAAATGGTTAATTTTACGTGGAAGGGAACTCCAGTAACACAATTAGGAAACGACGTAAAGGTTGGAGATAAAGCTCCTGAATTTACAGTACTGGCGAATGACTTATCACCTGTTACACTCGCTGAGTCAACAGGGAAAGTTCGTTTAATTTCTGTTATACCTTCTATTGATACTCCTGTTTGTGATACACAAACACGTCGTTTTAACGAAGAAGCTTCTAAATTAGGGAATGTACAGGTTCTTACTATTAGCGCTGATTTACCGTTTGCACAGAGAAGTTGGTGTGCAGCAAATGGTATTGAGAATGTACAAACATTATCAGATCATCGTGATCTGTCATTCGGAGGGGCATACGGTGTTGCTATCCAGGAACTTCGCTTATTAGCACGTGCTATTTTTGTTGTTGATACAAATGACAAAATAACATATGTTGAGTATGTTAATGAATCAACAGACCACCCAAATTACGAAGCAGCATTAGAAGCAGCTAGAGCAGTATTATAAACAAGTAGAATTATTTTGGTAGCTCATACATTTTTCAATATTTCGCAGGTAGGCACAATTCTTGTATAAGAAATTGTGTCTTTTTTAGTTATCGTCTTGAAAATGGTTTTGCAGAATATTTCACAAATTGCGACATAGGAAAAACGACTAATGAGTGACAAAAGTAAGCTAGAGTCGGTCATATAAGAGCTTGAAAAACAACTATTGTTTCACTGGCTCTGCCAGAAAAAGTAGATTGCTAGCCATCTAACAAGCATGAACTTGGTGGCTGGCAATCTTTTTTTGTGAGAACAAGTATGTTGATAAATTGGATCACAAGCTATAAATAATAAAAATTGTAGACGAACATGAGTTCACAAGAACCGATGAATCGGAATTGGAACTAGCCGACTAGTTATTTTCAAACTCCCTCTAAAAGTATTGCAAATGTAGACGATAATAATATAGGAATTGCTAAGTTGGTTTTTGAATATTTCAAAATGCAACAATCAAATAGGGGGACGTATATATGAAAAAAACTAGAGCTACCAAGTTTCGGTTTAGCTTGAGGAAGAAATTGATTTTGGCTTTTTTAGTCGTTTTGTTACTGCCAAGTATTACGATAGCTATTTCTTCGTATCAGAGTTCGCAAAATAATATCGATGATCAAATGTTCGATTCGGCACAAAAAAATGTAGAGATCGTTAGACAGACAGTGGATCAATTTGTTTCGGCACAAATGGAAAATATCGATTTTCTATCGAATTCGATTACAACGACTAATATCGTTGAAAATAATGACATTCAAACAAGAAAACTATTAGATACGATTCAGAAGTCTAAAGCAGACGTTGAACAAACCTATGTAGGAACTGAGACCGGACAATTTATGAATGAACCGACATCGTTTAAAAACCCACCAGATTATGATCCGCGGCAACGACCTTGGTATCAACAAGCAATGAGTAATCGGGGAAAGATCATCATTACTGATCCATACGTATCGCAATCTTCTAAACAAGTTGTAGTAACTTTGGCTAAAGCGACGGCAGACGGTAAGGGTGTTGTAGCTGTAAACCTTAAGCTAGGAAGTCTTACGGACATGATCAGTCAAGTTACGATCGGAAAAGAGGGTTACTTATTTTTAGTAGATAAGAATCTGCATTATATTAGCCATCCTACTGATGAGGCTGGCAAAGAAGCTACAGGTGATTTTGCTGAAAAAATGAAAGCAACCAATTCTGGAAAGTTTAATTATGATGAGAATGGTGAACGAAAAAAAATTGCGTTTACAACGAGTGAGTTGACAGGATGGAAAATTGCGGGAAGCATGTATCAAAATGAAGTAGATGATGCCGTTCAACCGATATTGAAAACAACATTAATCGTCATCATTGTATCAATCATACTCGTGGGACTTTTAATTCTGTTTATTATTCGCTCCATTACTAGACCAATCACGGAGCTAGTAGGCGCCACAAATAAATTGAGTCAAGGTGATCTAAGTGTTCGTGTTAATTTAACAAGTAATGATGAGCTTGGTCAGTTGGCTCAAGCATTTGATCAAATGCGAAAAAGCCTTAGTGAGATTATTCTCGAAGTTCGGGAAAAATCAAGTAGCTTAGCAGCATCTTCTGAGCAATTAAATGCAAGTACAGAGCAGAACACATCTGCAACAGAACAAATTTCTTCATCGATTCAGGAAGTGGCTGCAGGCATGGAGAGTCAGTCTACTCAGATTGGACAAAGCTCAAGAATGGCTGGGGAAATGTCAGCATCGATTCAATATATTGCAAAAAGTTCACAAGAAGTTTCGCAAACGGCAACCAATGCATCATCGGCTGTAGAAGTAGGAAATAAAGCGATCGAAACAACGGTTGGACAAATGGAATACATTAAGAAAACGGTGAATGAAATATCAAGCAGCATCCAAGTTTTAAATAGTCACTCACAAGAAATTAGTAAGATTGTAGACGTGATTACAAATATAGCCGACCAAACAAATTTACTTGCACTGAATGCAGCGATTGAAGCGGCTAGAGCAGGTGAGCATGGCAAAGGCTTTGCTGTTGTTGCAGATGAAGTACGTAAGCTTGCAGAACAATCGGCACAATCAACGGATCAAATTAGACAAATGATTGGATCGATTCAGAGTGAAACATCAAATGCAGTGAAATCTATGGAATCAGGAACAACAGAAGTAGACAAAGGAATTGAAGTAGTCGGTGATGCAGGTGCATCCTTTGCGGCTATTACAGGTTACTTTACGACAATAACCGAACAAATTGAACAAGTAACATCCAAAGTCCAAGATATTTCCACTGGAACGGAACAGTTTGCTAACACTTTTGAAGAAGTTGCTAAAGTAGCAGACTCTACAGCAGGTGGCGCTCAAAATGTTTCTGCTTCTACACAGGAACAATTAGCTTCTATGGAAGAAATCAGAAGTTCGGCAACTTCGTTATCACAAATCGCCGAGGAATTGCAGGATATCGTTCAGCAATTTAAACTGTAACAAAGGCATAGCATATTAGAAAGACTTGGAAGAGGTAGCTCTATAAAAAAAGCCTGACCTCACATTCTATACACCGTTTTCCAATAAACGATCTATAGTAAATGTGAGGTTTGGACCTTTTTATTATAGGGCTGCCTCTTTATGTATAGACTAAGAACATCATGCCGTTCAATGAGCACTTTGAAAAGTTAGAAAATGAATTCAAATGGTATTAAAGGAAGAAAATAATAATCAAACAAAGGCAGCTGAAAGATTGGGGTTAAACAGGGCAACATGATTTTTTATTAGTTTTGTCGCAAAATTAAACAACTGAATATTTTTATGATAAAATACTTAAAAACTGTTGCAATTGAAAACGGTTTAACTTAATATAATGAATGCGAATGTAAATATCATATAAATTATGTTTCAAAAAGGGGTTTTAGTCATGAGAATTAAAGCTACATTAGATCGTATTCCAGGAGGAATGATGGTTGTTCCGTTATTACTTGCTGCAACTATCAACACACTTTTTCCAGGTTTATTAAGAATTGGTGGCTTTACAGAAGCCTTATTTGTAAATAGTGCTACTGCATTAATTGCTTTATTCCTATTAATCGCAGGAACTCAAATCACATTTAAAACAGCTGGTTCATCTGTTGGTAAAGGTGTAACACTTTTAGTTTTTAAATGGGTGTTAGGTGCTTTAATCGGTCTGATTGCAATTTTACTGGCTGATGATAATGGCTTGTTTTTAGGATTAGCACCATTAGCAATTATAGCTGCTATGACAAATTCAAACGGTGGTCTTTATATAGCACTTGCAGGTCAATATGGGAAAGAAGATGACAAAGCTGCATATCCGTTTTTAGCATTAAGTGATGGCCCGTTCTTAACAATGGTTGCCTTATCTATTTTTGGAACAATGGGCTACGCAAATGGGATGTTCTCGCCAATGTCTTTCGTAGCGGTATTACTTCCGCTAATTATTGGTATCGTTATTGGGAACCTAGATCCAGAAATGGGCGATTTCTTAAATAAAGGTAGCGACAAGCTTGTTCCTTTCTTTGCCTTTGCACTTGGTATGGGAATTGATTTTAGTGCCATCATTAAAGGTGGAATAAGTGGGATTTTACTTGGAATCATAACGGTTGCGTTAACTGGTGGAATCGGATACCTCCTCTTCAAATGGATTGGCTGGAACCCAATTGTAGGTGCTTCTGAAGGTTCAACAGCTGGAAACGCAGTTGGAACGCCAGTTGCCATTGTTGCTGCAAATGCATCATTTGCGCCAATCGCTGAACTAGCAACTGTTCAAATTGCAGCAAGTGTTGTAACAACGGCTATACTACTTCCGATGTTCATCGGGTTCTTAGCAAAACGATTAGATAAAAAAGCCGCATTGACTAAAGCGGGTTAATTAGAACGAGTATCATTTTAGAAGAGAGTGGAAGTTCTCTCTTTTTTTCAGTGGAAAAGGGACGGGGCTTCTCAAAAGTCAGCTCCGCGCCGCCACCTTCATAAGGTTATGTAATTTTAGAACCTGAACCTTTTTCAACATTGGATTGGGCGCAGACGTTCATGGATGTTTTTATATAATGTATTTTCGGAGGAGATTGATTATGAAATTAGCTATCATCGCAGATGATTTGACTGGTGCCAATGATAGTGGAGTTCAATTAGCTCGTCACGGTTTAAAAACGACTGTTTTATTTGATATGGATGAAACAAGCGTTAAAAAATATGAAGCTGTTGTTTTTGATACGGATAGCCGTTCGATCGATCGAAAAGAAGCTTATGAAAAAGTAAAACAAATAGCAGAATTTCTCAAAAATGCAGGATTTAAAAATATTTTCAAAAAACTCGATTCAACAATGAGGGGAAATATTGGAGCAGAAATCGATGCGGTATATGATGTTGTAAAACCGGATTTTGTTATGATCGCACCTGGCTATCCTAAAAACAATCGAACGATTCTCCAATCTACACACTATTTAAAGGGTGTTCCGTTAGGAGAAACAGAGATTGCAAAAGACCCTAAAACACCTATAACACAATCATATTTACCCGAACTTTTAAAAGAACAAACGAAACATACAATTGGTACGATTACAGTTGATGACTTAGAACACGGGGAACAATTTGTTCAAGAAAAAATTAAGGATTATTTCCAAAAAGAGATAACATATCTTATCATTGATTCAACGGAAGAATATCACCTTAAACAAATTTTGGACTACACTCAAAAATTAACCTATCAATTTACTTGGGTTGGGTCTGCTGGGATTGCCAATTATCTTCCTGACTACTATGCCATTCCAAAAGGAAATAGCGTATTGGCTATTCCTAAAAACACAAATCCAACACTTACGGTTATTGGTAGTGTGAATAAAAATTCTAGGGCACAGATGAAGGTGCTGTTAGAAAAAACAAATGTCCACGCAATCCCATTTGAATCTTACAAAGCCGTCGCCGATAATATGGAAAGAACAAGTGAAATCAGAAGAGTCTATCATGAAGCTATGAAAAAAGCAGAAGAGGGCTTAGATGTTTTGATCTATTCCACAGGTGAAAAAGAAGATATTGAAAAAGCATGGAGTACAGGTGAAGCAAAAGGGCTTAGCCATACTGAAATTAGTAATGAAATTGTAAAAGCAATTGGTGCGGTTTGCTCTGTACTCTTAGAGTCAGGAATTTTCACAGGTGTTTCAATGACTGGTGGAGATACGGCTAAACAAATTTGTACTTTATGGGATGTTAAAGGTTTTGAATTACTAGACGAACTAGAAATCGGTGTACCTATTTCTAAGTTTTTAGGAAATGATAACATTCATGTGGTCACTAAAGCTGGTGGATTTGGTGCAGAAGATGTTTTTATACATGCAATAAAAAAATTAAAGGGGGAAAAATGAATTATGAAACCAATTATCGGAATTACTATGGGAGATGCTGCAGGTATTGGACCTGAAATCATCGTTAAATCTCTTAATCACAAAGAAGTATATGAAAATTGTAACCCATTGGTTATTGGGGATGCAAAAATTTTAGAAAAGGTAAGTCCGATTGTCCAATCAACAGCAACAATCAATATGATTAAAGACCCTTCTGAAGCTAAATATGAATATGGAACAATTGATGTAATCGATTTAGATCTTTTACCTGCTGACTTACCTTTCGGAGAAGTTTCAGCTGCTGCAGGAGACGCAGCGTTCCAATATTTAGCTAAATCGATTGAATTAGCTAAAGAAAAGAAAATTGACTCGATCTGTACAGCTCCTTTGAATAAAGAAGCATTGCATAAAGGTGGTCATATCTATCCAGGGCACACTGAAATTCTTGCTGATTTAACAGATACAGAAGACTTTTCAATGATGTTAACGACTCCTAACTTAAGAGTGATCCATTTAACGACTCACATGGGATTAATAGAAGCGATTGCGAGTATTAACCCAGAAAGAACGTATACAGTTGTCAAATTAGCACATGATACCCTTGCAAAAGCAGGCTTTGCCAACCCTAAAATCGCTGTTTGTGGAATTAATCCACATGCTGGAGAAAATGGTTTGTTTGGTAATGGAGAAGAAGAAGAAAAATTAATGCCTGGTATTGAGAAAGCGAAATCCGAAGGCATCGATGTAACAGGTCCACTACCAGCTGATACATTATTCTTCAGAGCTGGCAGAGGCGATTTTGATGTTGTCGTTGCGTGTTATCATGACCAAGGACATGCGCCTGTAAAAGTAATGGGGATTGAAGAAGGCGTTAATATAACAGTTGGCTTAAAAGGTGGCATTATTAGAACGTCTGTCGATCACGGTACAGCATTTGATATCGCTGGTAAAAATATCGCTGATGATAAAAGTATGTTAGCGGCTATAAATTCAGCGATTGAATTAGCACCAAAAAGATAAGATAAACTTCAAACAGTGGAGCCTCGTCTTCCATTGATTGTGGTTAAATGTATTGTAAACTCTAAAACGTGTAGGTATTCTACTCGTTTTAGAGTTTTTTTGTTTTTGGCAGATTACTTCATTCGTCTGTTGTTATCTAGCAAAAGCGGTTTACCTATTAAAGATGAGTTAGGGTGATATGGTAGTTGGGTGATATGAGGAAAGGGGGAACAGAACTGCCGTGATCGAATCACACAAATCCCCAAAAAAGAACCTCACTAGTAAGTAAGGTCGAATGGTAACTCAGAGATTATAACAAGGTGGATAGAAGAGATACTTTTTTATATAACGTTAAAACCTCTTTATTGTACGGTTCCCCAGCCTCATTGATTTGCCCTTCCATATCGGTCAGTAAATCAGCTAATTTTAGTGCTTTTTGTCTGTCCGAAATATAACTGTTGCGAAGGATCGATTCGTACTTTTCGTTGTATTCAGCAAGCGTCATTTTATAAGTCCTCCTTAAAGTGCAAAGTAATTTAAGTCGTCTTTTATTTCTTCATCCGTTATTTCGATGTATGTTAACGTTACTCCTGTACGGCTATCGTTGTTTCTTTTTTACGATGCTACCTGTCATGACAGTATCCGTGTTTTCAACTAGTGAAATCAACGGATTGAACGAACTTTATTTAACCTAAGTATAGCATGATTCCCCAGTATGTTCAGTAATTAGGAAAAATGAATGGAACGATTCATACCAATTCATACAATAGAAAAAAACTATTTGTTATTAAACAAACGGTTATAATGATGGTGTCAGAGAATGTATAAAAGGGGAATAGGCATGCCTGTTATTCGGAATTAACAATTGATTAAAGCACCAATTGAAGTATGTTTTGACTTAGCGAGGAACGTGGATATTCATACTCAAACAACATCGAAAACAAAGGAGAGAGCAGTTGGTGGCGTGACAGAAGGGTTATTAGAGGAGGGAGATATTGTTACATGGGAAGCCATTCATTTTGGGATTAAACAAAGATTGACAGCGAAAGTGATAGTAATGGAAAACCCAAATAAGTTTGTAGATAGTATGGTGAAGGGAGCCTTCCATTCCTTTGTTCATACCCATCAGTTTATCGAAGAATCAGGTGGAACGATCATGATCGATACATTTCAATATAAGTCTCCACTCGGCCCAATTGTTGTTTTAGCTGATACGTTGTTTTTGGGAAAATATATGAGGTCATTTATTATCTCTCGTGCAAAGGCACTGAAGGAGATTGCCGAGAATATGCCTTAACCCACGTTCACTAACAGTGTATTTTACTGTGGATTTAATAAAGTTTGACCGTTTGTAATAAAGTTTTCCATTTTGAAAGAAGTTAAAACGTTTATATGTAGCTGTTTGCTTATTAAGCAAACGGGCTATATTCTTGAATATCACTTTTATAGGAAAGTTGAAAAATGTTTTAGTTAGAGAAAATTATGAAGGGTTGTACTTAAGTTAATGTATGTAGTTTAATTGAAGAAGGAAAGTCAAATTCGTGTACAGCAAAATATTCCCGATGAGAAAAGATACAATAGAAGACAGCCAGTAAGAAGTACATAATTTAGAATAGTAAATGATGTAAAGGAAGGAATCAAAGATGACGTTACAACAATTAAAATATGTGATTGAAGTGGCAAGAAGTCGTTCGATTAGCAAAGCAGCACAGAATTTGTTTATTAGTCAACCAAGCTTATCAAACGCACTAAAAGAGCTGGAGAAAGAAATGGGGATTACGATTTTTTCGAGAACCAATAAGGGAATTATGATTACTCCTGAAGGATCGGAGTTTTTAGGTTACGCAAGGCAGGTGGTTGAACAGGCAGAGCTTCTTGAAAATCGCTATTCCAATACGCAAGCGCCTCAGCAGAATTTTTCTGTATCAGCTCAGCACTATGCATTTGCGGTGAGTGCCTTTGTACAACTACTAAAAGATTATGATCGAAAGGAATATGATTTCACTTTACGAGAAACGAAGACATATGAAATCATTGATGATGTGAAAAACCTACGTAGTGAAATTGGCGTTTTATATGTAAATGAGTTCAACAAAAAGGTGATTTATAAGTTTCTTAGAGAAGGAAATTTAATATTTCATGAGCTATTTGAAGCGAAACCACATGTCTTTATTAGCTCAAAGAACCCACTTGTGAAGCAGGAATATGTGACATTATCTGATTTACGTCCGTTTCCATATCTCTCTTTTGAACAAGGAGATTATAATTCCTTTTATTTTTCTGAGGAGATTTTAAGCACTCTTTCTAGACCAAAAAATATTCGGGTTAGTGACCGGGCCACTTTATTTAACTTACTGATTGGATTAAATGGCTATACGATTTCGACAGGTGTCATTAGTCATGAATTAAACGATGAAGACATTATTGCGGTTCCTTTGAAGGTGGATGAACGGATTACCGTTGGATATATTACCCACAAAAATGTAACGAACAGTACACTGGCCAATATCTATATTCAATATTTACAAGAAGCAATCGCAAAAGAACAATCACAGCTATAGTTAAAAGCTATGGCAAGAGATAGATTTTACGTGTTACGCTATACTGATTTCCCCGTGCTATACTTACCTCATATCAAATAAGAAGACAACTAATTACGGTAATTATCCCTCTTCCTATTTATGAGAAGAAGGTTTTTTAATATTAAAGTGCGTGTTCAAAAAGGAGGATAAAAAGAGCCGAGAAATTCGACAGCTATTTTTACCGGAATTTTTGAACAACCTCTAAAGAAAGAAGGACATCATGTATGCTAAAAACAACAGTTAAAGCGCCATTTAGGGCCGATCATGTAGGTAGTTTTCTAAGAACAGAACCGATTAAAGAAGCAAGGAAGGCTTATGTGAATGGGGAAATTGATAAAGATGCTTTAAAGGCCATAGAGGATCAAGAGATCGAGAAACTTGTACAAAACCAAATTAAAGTAGGGCTTAAATCAATAACAGATGGTGAGTTTAGACGTTCTTGGTGGCATTTAGATTTCCTATCAGGTTTAGAAGGGGTAGAACTATTTGAAACGGAATATGTAAGTAACTTCAAAGGTGCTAGAACAAGAAATAATGCGATTAAAGTGGTTAATAAAGTAGACTTTGATAATCATTATATGGTAGAACACTTTAAGTTCTTAAAAGAGGCAGTGGACAAATATGGTGATGGAAGTCAAGTTGCTAAGTTTGCCATTCCAAGTCCCAATATGTTATTCACTAGAATTCAGGGTGATGAGTATTATAACGGGAATAGAGAGCAGTTCTATAATGATACCGTAACAGCGTACCAAAAAGCCATTCAAGCTTTCTATGATGCAGGCTGCCGCTATTTACAATTAGATGATACTTCTTGGATTGACTTTGTTTCGGAAGAGCGCATAAAAGCAGTCGTTGAAAGACTTGACATGGAAGTTAGTGACATCATCGATACGAGAGTAAGTTGTTTAAATGATGCTATTGCTAAGAAACCTGATGATATGGTCATCACCATGCATATTTGTCGTGGAAACTTCAAGTCTACCTATATTACAAGTGGTGGATACGATAATATATCTGATGCGATATTTGCTAACTTAAATGTAGATGGACTCTTCCTAGAATATGATGATAACCGTTCAGGCGATTTTGAACCATTAAAAAACTTTAAACGTGATGATCAAACAGTCGTACTAGGATTGATTACATCTAAATTCCCAGAACTAGAAGATCCAGAAAGTATCAAAGATAGAATAAAAGAAGCAAGTCAATATATTCCTTTAGAAAACCTAGCATTAAGCCCGCAATGCGGATTCTCTAGCACGGAAGAAGGAAACATATTAACAGAAGAAGAACAATGGAATAAAATAAGTCACATGATTAAAATTGCTGAGAGTGTATGGGTAACAACTGAAAGTGTTTCGAACTAAATAATAGATTTGTAGCACCTCTCCCTCCTATAGTACATAGGGGAGAGAGGTATACTTAAAAAACTTATCATGCCAAATTTAATGTTGGATTATATATATATTGCTATAGTTTAAGACTATAGCAATATATAGTTTTAAACTATATGATTTGCTCCGTGCTACGCTTACTTGCATAAACAAACGATCATGCCGGCACCATCATATAGTCATTTTATTGGGGGTATATTATGAATCCTATTTCTTTCTTTGAGCAAAGTAAATTAAAACCGTTCCACATTCTGTTAGTTTTTTGGTTATTTATCATTCTGATGTTTGAAGGATATGATGTTGTAATCTACGGCGCTACCATTCCCTTCTTAAAAGAATCATGGGGGATTTCAAATATGGTAGCCGGTTCCATCGGTAGCTATACAACGATAGGCACAGCTGCTGGTGCGGTACTGTTCGGTCTCTATTCGGATCGATTTGGTCGTAGGCGTATTATTATTTTAACGACACTGCTGTTTAGTATTTTTACCATGCTTTCAGGCTTTGCACCGAATGCCATCATCTTTACGATTTGTCGCGTGATTGCCGGCTTTGGGTTTGGTGGGGTTATGCCGAATATCGCTTCACTTATTTCTGAATATGCACCATTAAAATATCGTGCTGCTATCATTTCTTTTATTTTTTGTGGCTATTCAGTTGGTGCGATGGGTGCGTCCTTCATCGGTCAAGCGTTACTGGCTGATTTCGGATGGCAACCAGTTTACTGGATTGGCGCTATTCCTTTAATTTTTATTCCATTCATGTTAAAAGCGATTCCAGAATCACTTGACTACTTGCTTAATAACAAACAACATGACCGCATTGCGATGGTTGTCGATAAAATTCAACCAAGCGCTGCTACAACACTTGATTTTACGTATAAAAAGGTAGTACAAACACAAAAATCACCCGTTAGTGCTCTTTTCACAAAAAAGTTCGCTGTTACAACGATGATGTTTTGGTTAGCCTGCTTCTGTACATTCATTTTAATGTATTCACTTAATACTTGGTTACCTACATTAATGCTGCAGGCTGGTTATAACTTATCTTCAAGCTTAATGTTTGTTGCTGTATTACAAATCGGTTCGATTGTTGGCACATTAATACTTGGTAATGTAATTCAAAAAATAGGATTTAAAAATGTGTTAATTCCACTTTATTTGGTTGGTGCCATTTCTTTAACACTAATTGGCTTTTCTACGAATCTGTATGTAGCGTACTTTTTAATTTTTCTCATCGGTGCTGCAACAGTTGGTCTGCAAAATATGTCAAATGCATTTGTTGCTGCGTATTATCCTGTCAATATTCGATCGGCAGCACTTGGAAGTACAATGGCCTTTGGTCGCATCGGCTCCATTGTGGCTCCGACTTATGTGGCGGTGTTACTGACCATGAACCTACAGCCACAATTTAACTTTATCGCCATTGGAATTGCTGCTATATTCGGTATGATCGCATTGTTATTTGTTAATGACAAACACGCCGATTATCAAACTGTCCATGAATCAGAGGTAAATAATACTAAAATAGTTCAGTCATTATAAAGCGAAAGGAGGTCGGAAAAATTCGGACCTCCTTTTTGCATTCGATTTTATCCCGAATTAACGGAAAGTCAAGACCCCCACTGATTGAAGTTTCACTTTATATGTATGCGCCAAATAACAGACTTAAAGAATTTACCAAAATTCCTGTTAAAATCATATCTAGTCACTAAGCTCAATATATGAGATTTTGTTACTTATACAATAAGTGGAGACGCTTTTTGACCTAACCAACTAATAGAGACTCGTCTGTTATTCAATCGAAGGGCGCTTTAATGAAGTAGCTAAAGTCTAATTTCTCACTTGCAACACCGAGAAATCAGGCTTTTTTATTTGGATTTCCTTAACATTTTAAATCCGCATTATCCTGACTCTACCTCTAAATAGCTTTTTATTTATTTTGATCTTTCCTAGATCCCCATTTTTCTATTTATCCCGCATTAACGGGCAGTAAGGTCCCCACCTCAAGGCTTAGAGGTGGGGACCTTACTGCCCATAATCTAGTTGCGGCTCCTAGGCCCCTCGAGGTCATAAGCTGTAATACACTGTGGCAAAGTACGCCACACCGTATTCCATCTTATGTTTGTCGGGTTCGTACTGTCGATTGATCGAAGCAAAAGCGAAGATCTTAGCGACAGTAGAACGGGACTAACAATCAGTGGGGGATGAAGAAAACCCCCACTGATTGAAGTTTCACTTTATGTAGGCTTTTTAAAGTGTTATGGAACAATCGATTGTTTTTTATCGATATATCGATTAAAATTATCGATATAATTAAAAATGGAGGGATATGATGAAAAAGCGGAGAGGGTTTGTACAATTAGCTATCTTACATTTACTCAGAGATGATTCGATGCATGGGTATCAAATCATGAAGGAATTGGAGGAGCGTTCGGATGGCCATTATTTGGCTAGTGCGGGTACAGTTTATCCCGCACTTCAAGAATTACAGAATCAGGAAATGATCGATCTGGAGTCTGAATCAGATAAAAAGGTCTATTTTATCGATAAAAAAGGGAAAGATCGTTTGGAGGAATTTGCGAAGAGTGGAAAAGGAGATTTCTGGATGGAGTGGAAAGAGTGGTCGGTGTGGCGGAATTCAACAGAATCCGTTCAGCTAAAGGAGGCTATTGATTTGTGGGAAGTCGAGATGCGAAAAGCAATGAAGGGGACAAGAATGAATGCAGAAAAATCTGTAGAATTAATTGCCTTTTTAAAAGAAATAACCGAGCGTTTAAAGAAAGAAAACAGGTAGGGAGGGGGAACTTAAATGAAGTCCTTGAGGAAATTACTTCAATATGTAAAACCCTATACACTTTTCGCCATTTTGGGGCCGTTCTTGATGTGCATTGAAGTAGCGATGGATTTGCTGCAGCCGACTATTATGCAGCATATCATTGATGTGGGAATTGCTAATCAAGACAATGCTTATGTCGTAAAGCTCGGGCTACTCATGTTATTGACCGCATTTGTAGGTTTAATAGGAGGAGCTGGCAGTTCCATTTACAGTACGAAAGCGGCTGTCCATTTTGCAACAGATATTCGTCGTGATGTGTTCAGGAAGACGGAGCAATTTTCCAATCAAAATACCGATTCATTTGGTACTGGAAAATTAATAACCATTGTGACGAATGATATTGCGGCAGTTCAGCAGGCACTCATGATGACATTGCGCGTTTTTGTACGTGGACCGTTGCTGTTTATTGGATCAGTGGTTATCGTCTGGTTTACAGCACGTGAATTGTTCCCTGTGTTATTCGTTGCCATCCCGATTTTAATTGTTTTTATCTATTACTTTTCTGCTAAATCAGGCAAATTGTTTGCAAGAGTGCAAAAAGCGATGGATCAAGTTAATACAAAACTTCAGGAAACTTTGGCAGGTATCCGCGTTATCAAAGCGTTCGATCGTCAAGAGTATGAAAAGGAAAATTTCAAAACGGTAAATGATTCGTTAATGAAGCGGAATATGTCTGCCGAGCAAGTCATTCTTACGCTTATGCCTATTATGTTGTTCGTAGTGAATATTGGTGTTGTTGCGGGTCTATGGATGGGGGCGATAAAAGTGAATGAAGGCACACTTCAAGTCGGCGTCATCTTAGCTTTCATTAATTACTTGAACATTATTATGAATGGATTAATGACGAGCAGCCATGTGTTGATGCAGATTACTCGTTCCTTTACTTCAGCAGATCGGATTCACCAGGTACTTGATACGGAAATTGATATTACTGAACCTGAAAGTCTAGCTTTTCTTCCAGCAATACGCGGTGAAATGGAATTTAAACAGGTGAATTTTAGTTATAGTAAAAATGGGGAATATGTGTTAAAAAATATTTCTTTTCAGGCTAAAGCAGGTGAGACGATTGGAATTATCGGTTCGACTGGTAGTGGGAAATCGACGCTCGTAAAATTGATTCCACGCCTATATGATCCAGATTCGGGGGCTATCCTGATCGATGGGGTCAACATAAAAGAATATCCTCTGGAAAAACTGCGAACAGCGATTGGTTTTGTTCCGCAAAAAGCCACGCTATTTTCCGGTACGATTGAGGAGAATTTACGCTTCGGCAAAGAGGAAGCAACAACGCTTGAGATGGAAAGCGTGGCTCAGTCTGCAGTTGCAAGTGAGTTTATAAACAGATTTGACCGAAAATTTGCCCATGAGCTCATGCAAGGAGCGACGAATTTGTCCGGTGGCCAAAAACAACGTCTATCGATGGCGCGTGCATTCATCCGGAAACCGAAATTTTTAATCCTAGATGACTCAACTTCGGCTATTGACGCTTTATCGGAAACAGCGGTGCAACAGGCCTTAAAACAAGATTATTCAGATACAACTGTGTTCATCATCTCTGCAAAAATTTCATCGATTATGGATGCCGACCAGATTCTCGTCGTGGATGATGGAAGGATTGAAGCAAGTGGAACACATGAAGAATTACTTGCGAAGAGCCGCGTCTATCGCGATATCTATATTACGCAAAGCGGGAAGGAGGTCCATTCCTATGAGTAAAACTTCCTCACAGCTTGTCCCGAATGTAATGGGGCGCGCCCGTGGACCAAGAGGGTTTTCCGGACCGGTTGTTAAAGCGAAGGATAAAAAAGGAACGGTCAAACGGATTTGGCGATATATGGAGATGCAAAAAGTAGCGCTGATTACAGCGATTATTTTTGTTATCTTTTCTACACTATTAGGCTTATTAGGTCCCTATTTGATTGGGGTCATCATTGATGACTACATCATTCCAAAGGATATTGGTGGGACACTTCGGCTTTTGGTATTATTAGCTTCTGTTTATACGGCTATCTCGATATTCACCTGGTTGCAAACGTTTTTGATGGTCCGCGTATCATTACAGACGATTCGGATATTACGTCAGGATTTATTTGATAAATTTCAGATATTATCCTTAAGGTTTTTCGATAAACGTACACATGGAGATTTGATGAGCCGAGTGACAAATGATATTGAGAGCTTAAATAATGCGCTCAGTCAAAGCGTTATTCAAATTTTTTCCTCCATCTTAATGGTATCAGGTGTTACGATTGCGATGTTTTCACTGAATTGGGTGCTCGCCATTGTGACGCTGTTGATCATTCCAGTGATGATCTTTACGACTAAAAAAATCATCACATACAGCGGCAGTAATTTCATCAAAAGACAGCGAGACTTGGGAGAGTTGAATGGATTTATCGAGGAGTCCATTTCAGGAAACGAAGTGATTACACTCTTTGGGGAAGAGGAAAAGACTATTGCGAAATTCTCGGTGGTTAATGAAAGACTGCGCCATTCGGCAATGGCGGCAGATACGGTATCAGGCTTTCTTGGACCGATTAATAACTTCATTAACAATGTAGGACTAGGATTAGTGATTGGGTTTGGCGCGATTATGACGGTCCAAGGGATGACATCTGTCGGGATCATTGCCGCCTTCGTCACGTATTCCCGCCAATTCTTTCGGCCTATTAACCAACTATCCAGTCTATTGAATACGTTCCAGTCCGCGATAGCTGGCGCTGAGAGGGTGTTTGAAATCATGGATGAAGCTCCAGATTTGAAGGATAAAGAGAATCCGATTGCAATCGATTCCTTTCATGGCGATGTCGAATTTTCTAATGTTCACTTTTGCTATGAGGATGAAAAGCCAATCTTGAAAAATATTAATTTTAAAGTAAGAGCAGGCGAGAAAATTGCCTTGGTAGGTCCAACTGGTTCGGGTAAAACGACCATCATCAATCTGTTAATGAGGTTCTATGACATTAATTCTGGTGAAATAAAAATCGATGGTCAGGACATTAGAGATTATAAAATCAGTAAGTTGCGCAAAAAAATTGGTATTGTGCTTCAGGATACCTTTCTATTTTCCGGGACCATCATGGAAAATATCCGTTATGGACGTTTAGAAGCAACCGATGATGAAGTCATTGCTGCGGCAAAAATGGCTTCTGCTCATGGATACATCAAGCATTTACCCGGAAAATATCAAACGTCAATCACATCTGGTGGCTCCAACATAAGTCAGGGACAACGCCAATTGCTTGCGATTGCCAGGGCCATTTTAGCAGATTCAGATATATTGATTCTTGATGAAGCAACATCTAGCATTGATACTAGAACCGAAATTGAAATCCAAGAAGGATTGAATCGCTTAACTGAGGGACGGACAAGCTTTGTAATTGCCCACCGCTTAAAAACAATTGAGAATGCCGACCGGATTTTGGTTATCCATCATGGAGAGATCATTGAATCGGGTACCCATCAGGAACTGTTGCAGGAGAAAGGCTTTTATTTCGACATGTATGATAGTCAGTTTAATATTTGAGGATGAATACTCCCGCCACTTAACTTTCTAACAAAAGTTTGAAGTGGGGGGAAGAACACCCCCACTGATTGAAGTTTCACTTTATTGTTGTATTAAAGTGTTCATTAATCTTTTGACAAGTTTCGAGAAGGGCAGTTGCTAGCTTTTCCTCATTACCATAAAAACGAGTTGCTGGGAGTGGTATAGAGACAGCACTTAGATTTTTCATACTATCAAAAACAACTGCGCCTACCGCACAAATTCCATGAATGTGCTCTTCTTTGGTAAAAGCAACACCTTCTTTACGAACTACTTCTAACTCTTTTAACAGTTCATCCCGATTCGTCATCGTTTTATCTGTGTACTTTGTTAATTGATTGGGTAGGAGCTTTTCAACCTCAGGTTTGGGTAGTGAGGCGAGTATAGCCTTTCCATTTGCCGTGCAATGTAATGGAAAAGATGCTCCGGGTTGTGAAGTCGCTTGTAGTGGATGTGAAGCGATAATTTGATCTACAAAAAGTACCTTTCCGTTATCTAAAACTGAGAGGTCGACGGTTTCATTTACTTCATTCGATAGTTGAATTAAAAATGGCCTAATTTCTTCTCTAAGGTCACTATGGACAGCAGCAGCAAGCATTGCAATCTCAGGCCCAAGACGGATACCGCCGTAAGCAGAGGCTTGTGCGACAAAATTTTCATGTTCTAGAGTTTGAACAATTCTTTGCACTGTTGATCGTGCTAATCCCACTTCTTTTGCAATCTGAGATAGGCTTAATCCTTTTGGATGATCCCTAAGAGTCCTCAGTATTTTAGCCGCCCGAGAGATAACTTGAACGTTAGATGTCTTATTTTGATCTTGTTTATCGTTACTCAAAAATATGTACTCCTTCCATCTTATCTACCCATTCAATTATATCTGAAATTTTGATCTTTCATATAGAATTTCTGTCATTGATCAAATATGTAGAAGTTACCTTTTAATTTTTTTGTATGAAGGACATGGGGACAAGGCTTCGCAACTTACTCATAAGCCAGCTACTTAGCGGGTATACTGATTTTACTTTAGAAAGCATCCACAGTTCCGGCTCCACACCGCCACCATTTACCACATGTAGCACGCTACATGTGGTAAATGGTGGCGTTTTGTATTATAACTGATGATTGCATGAAGAAAAACAATATGATTGACAAAGGTGTTATACATTCATTATACTCAAATTAACCAAATTACGATACAGATGAACCACATTGTGGTTAAAATTCATTTAGATTATTGCATACTATTAATTTGTTATCGAGACTTTTTAAACATTTAAAATTAGAGGTGGATGGATATGGGTTTGGTAAAAGTCGGCGTAATTGGAGTAGGGAATATAGGCAGCTCACATGTTCAATTACTGGATAAAGGACAAATCGAAGGGGCAACATTAACAGCCATTTGTAGTCGTAATGAAAGTCGAATTGAATGGGTGAAAAATAATACACAAGGAGATGTGCAAATTTTCCGGGATGAAGAGACCTTTTTTAGTAAATCAGGAATTGATGCCGTTCTAATTGCGACGCCCCATTACAGTCATCCAGACCTAGCAAAAACAGCCTTTGCGAATGGGATACATGTCCTCATCGAGAAACCAGCAGGGGTTTATACAAAAAATGTGCTGGAAATGAATGAAGCAGCTAAAGCTAGTGGTAAAGTATTTGGTATCATGTATAACCAAAGAGCGAATCCCCTTTATCAAAAGTTACGGGATCTTATTCGTTCAGGAGAACTTGGTGAGATTAAACGAACCAATTTGATTGTGACGGATATTTACCGTTCACAAAGTTATTATGATTCAAGTAAATGGAGAGCCACATGGAAAGGTGAAGGTGGAGGTGTTCTATTAAATCAGGCACTTCACCAATTAGATATTTGGCAGTGGACGACAGGGGATATGCCCAAACGGATTCGGGCAGTGTCTAGTGTAGGAAAGTACCATGATATTGAGGTTGAAGATGATGTAACAGCATATGTCGAATATGATAATGGGGCGACGGGTGTATTTATTACTTCAACAGGAGAAGTTCCGGGAACGAATCGCTTTGAGATCATTGGAGATCGCGGGAAAGCCGTTGTTGAAAATGAAGAACTTACCTTCTACCAATTAACACAATCAGAACGTGAATTTAATAAGACCTACAAAGGTGGTTTCGGTCAGCCAGAATGGAAGGAAATTGATGTTTCTGTAAAAAGTGAAAATGCAAATCATGTAAGGATTATTCAAAACTGGATTGATTCGATTCGTAAAGGTTTACCTTTACTTGCACCAGGTGAAGACGGGGTAAAGGCATTAGAAATTGCCAATGCCATGTACTTATCTTCTTGGTTAAATGAAACAGTAGAATTACCTGTCGACCCAAACTATTATTTTGAAAAATTACAAGAAAAAATTAGTACTTCTACATTCGAGAAAAAGAATGTAACAAACGCAACATTAGATGTAAAGGGGACTCATTAATATTTTTAACTAGTGGTTTGTTAGAATTGGAAACGAGGCTTTTGCAAATACAAAATAATCAGTTTAGAAAAATATTGGACAATATACTTTATTGTTTTGGAAATAGGAGGAATAGAGGTGAATACATCGAAATTATGGACAAAAGATTTTATCATCATGTCCGTATCCACTTTTTTTGGGAGTTTGACCTTTTATTTATTAATAACGACTTTAACCGTTTATGCGATTGAAGAATTTAACGCTTCACAAAGCATGGCGGGTCTTGCATCTAGTATATTTGTAGTGGGTGCACTAGTTTCACGTATTTTTGTTGGAAAATATATTGAGATTGTTGGACGTAAAAAGATGCTTTATGGCGGATTATTTTTATTTTTGATTATGATGTTGTTATATTTTATTGTAGAAAACATAAACGTATTATTATTTATTCGTTTTATTCATGGAGCAGCGTTTGGGGTGTTTACCACAGTTATAGCAACAGTTATCATGGATATTATTCCGAATGAACGTCGAGGAGAAGGAATAAGCTATTTTTCATTAAGTATAACCCTTGCAATGGCAGTTGGCCCCTTTCTAGGTCTTTATATCAGCGAACAAGGAAGTTTTACGATAATATTTGTAGCTTGTACACTTTTCTCTCTCATAAGTACTATTATCTTATTATTTGTGCATATCCCTGAAGGAAACATCACAAAAGAACAGCTTGATGCGATGAAAGGTTTTAAGTTGAAAGATTTTTTCGAAATAAAGGCTGTTCCTATCGCTATCATTATGGCAATTATGGGTTTTGCTTACTCAGGTATCCTGTCATTTATGACTTCTTATGCAAAAGAAATTAATTTAATGGAGGCTGCAAGTTTCTTCTTTCTTGTATATGCTGTTTTCATCTTGATTTCAAGACCATTTACTGGACGGCTATTAGATAAAAAAGGGGATAACATTGTGATGTATCCAGCGTTACTATTATTTGTGATCGGATTAGTTACTCTTAGTCAAGCCAACCAAGGATTCATTCTCCTTTTAGCAGGAGCGCTAATTGGTCTTGGATTTGGAACGATGACTTCTTGTTGTCAAGCTATTGCCATAAAGGAATCACCGCGGCACCGAGTGGGGCTTGCAACCTCGACCTTTTACGTGTTTATAGATTCAGGAGTAGGAATTGGCCCTTTTCTATTAGGGCTTATCATTCCAGTCGTTGGTTTTCGTGGCGTGTATTTAACCTTGGCAGTGGTCGTATTTGCGAGTATTTTTTTGTATTATGTACTCCATGGAAAAAGGAAACTTACGGAAAACAAGATCCTACAAGCGAGCTAGTATTTACGGGGATTTGAGGACAGTTACTTATTAAAAAACAATCTGGCCTCTTTCTTAAATAAGAAGGGTGTCATAATATATATAACAATATAACTATTAAAAGGATTGCCTTATAGAGTGGACATTTATTGTTTGGATGACCCTTAACTGGCTTTTACAAGTAGAGACATGGGGATTTATAGAAAATATAGAATGAAGATACATACGATATGGGGTGGGATTGAATATGATTAAAGGGATTAATCACGTAGGATTAAAAGTAGTAGATATGGAACGTTCATTGGATTTTTATTGTAATAAACTTGGTTTTAAGAAAGCGTTTAAATTGAATCAGCCAAATGGTGAACCGTGGATTGAATACGTGAAAGTTGCTGAAGGGTGCTTTATTGAATTATTTTACCATGGTAATGAAAGCGTTAAAGAAAGAGAAAATCATATTTGCTTCGAAGTAGAGGATATTCACGGAACAGCGGAAAATTTAAAGAAAAAAGGAGTAACACTAGCAGTAGAAATTGCCCAAGGGATGAGTTTAAACTACCAATTCTGGGTAGTAGATCCTGATGGGAATTGGATCGAGTTTATGGAGATGCATCCAGATTCATTACATATGAGAAGTTGATGAAGAAGAAAAGGAACTTAATATACTATAAAGAGAGAGGGAGTTAATAAAGTGATTAGAGTTGTTTGTAGGGCTAAATTAAAACCAGGTGTAAACATGGAGGAATATTTAGAAATTGCTAGAGAGGTTGTTTCAGAAACTAGAAAAGAAAAAGGCTGTATAATGTACACTCTTCATGAAGATATTAATGACCCGTCCATCCTAACTACGCTCGAAGAATGGGAAGATGAAGAGTCTATTAATCAACACAATAAAAGTGAACATGTTTTGAGAATGGTTCCAGAGCTTAGAAAACTTCGAGAAAGTACAGAAATCAACCTTTATAAAGCAGTAAAATAATTTTTATAATCAGTTGTTTCTATTTACAAAAGAAGGGGGGCTATTATCGTGAAATTTGAAAAAGTTCGTTGGGGCATTATTGGATGCGGTGATGTGACGGAAGTGAAAAGTGGACCAGCATTCCAAAAAAATAAAAATTCAGAGTTGGTTGCCGTTATGCGGAGAACCGGTGAACTAGCAAAAGACTATGCGCAAAGACATAATGTTCCGAAATGGTACGATGATGCCGACGCACTTATTAACGATCCAGATGTCGATGCTGTCTATATTGCAACACCACCTAGTTCGCATAAAGAATATACAATTAAAGTTGCAAAGGCTGGAAAACCTGTTTATGTAGAAAAGCCAATGGCACTCAATTTTGCTGAATGCAATGAAATGATAGCTGCTTGCAAGGAGGCTCGCGTTCCTTTATATGTTGCTTACTACCGTAGGGCGTTGCCTCGATTTGTAAAAATAAAAGAGTTGCTAGAAAATAAAGCGATTGGAGACGTTCGTTTCGTCTCAACAACACAGTATCAAAAAGCTTCAGAAGATGTGTTGGACTCACAAAATCTCCCGTGGAGGGTTCAAGCTGAATTGTCCGGAGGAGGACTATTTTTTGATTTAGCCAGTCATACGCTCGATTTATTAGATTTTTTACTGGGACCTATTAAAGATGTTCAAGGTTTTACTTCAAATCAAGCAGGCTATTATAGTGCGGAAGATATCGTTACAAGTGCCTATCGATTTGAATCTGGAATTCATGGTGTAGGAAATTGGTGTTTTTCTGCTTTTGAAGATGTGGATGTGAATGAAATCGTCGGCAGTAAAGGAAAAATTACCTTTTCCACTTTCGGAAATGAACCTATCGTTTTGACGACTGCTAGCGGAATAGAGCAATGGGATTTTGAAGCGCTGCAGCACGTTCATCAACCCCTTGTAGAAACGATTGTAGCTGACTTAACAAGAGATAGCGGTCAGTGCCCAAGTACTGGAGTGACCGGTGCGAGAACAAACTGGGTCATGGGTGAAATAAGCTAGGTAGAGAACTTTTTGATTAGAGATGGGAAAAGGAAGGGAAGATCTGAAAAAAAAGGAAGTTCACATTAAAGTTAATGATGTTCCTAAAAAGATTGGGTGCCATTTAAGCACCCAATCTTTTTAGCCCCTTGATTTTTCCAAAGTTCACAGAGCTTCTGTAAAGTTGCTCCCCCACCAGGACCGCTTCCCACAATAAGGACGTCGTAATTTGTCTTTGACATTTCTTCAAGTGACTTTGTAGGAATCCAATTATTTTTATATTTCACCACCATAGCGGTCACTCTCTTTAGAAACATTTCTTTTAAAGGTATGCTCTGCTGTTTATCAGTATGAAATATAACATTGTCATTTACTTTCTATTTTATGAAGTAGCCGAGAACACCCGTGACTTTAGTCGTGAGAGGTTCAGATAATCCTGCAATAATGTACTATAGGCCATTTAATTTTAAGATGTATAATTCTATGAAAATACCTCAAAAGGAGTTATCCTCATGGATCTTACATCATTATTATTTTACAGTTTTATTGTTACATTTACACCAGGACCTACTAACATCGTCATATTATCGACAGTGCATAATTTTGGGCCAAAAAAGGCAATGGAATATACGTATGGAGCAACGCTTGCTTTTGGTTTATTACTTGTTATTTCTGCTATGTTGAATACGGTGCTTATAACGGTCATACCAAAAATTTTAATTGGTATGCAGATTATCGGAACTATTTATATGTTATATCTTGCCTATCAAATTTATAAAATGGATACATCAGAACCAACTGACAACAAAACTGGCACTTTTATCTCTGGCTTCCTTATGCAGTTTTTAAATCCAAAGGTAGTACTATTTACGCTGACTGTCATTCCTAGCTTTGTTTTGCCTTATTATACCGACATGCCAACTGTGACAATAAGTGTTATAGTTATAACGATTATTGGATTTTTAGCATTTATTACATGGGTTCTTTTTGGTGCAATCTTCAAGCAGTTTTTACAGAAGCATAAAAAGATTGTTAATGTAATAATGGCATTATGTTTAGTTTATGCTACAATCATGATCTGGATGTAGGGTAGCGTTTTAAGAGGTGAATTAAGTGGATAAATTTATCTATAAAAAGTCGGCAGGTATTACTGCGTTGTCCGCAAGTATTACTGATTTTTCATATAAAAAGCACTCTCACAAGGAGTATGCAATAGGTGTAACATTGCGTGGTATTCAACATTATAACTTGGATGGTAGTTTACAATTATCCTATCAAAATGGTGTTATGCTTTTTAATCCAGAACAGGCACATGACGGAATGGCACATGATGAGACAGGCCTTGATTATGTGATGCTATATATTGAGCCACAATTGTTTTTAGAGGCTACTCGGAAAAAGGATATCGTACGTTTTTCCACCCCTATTGTGTATGAGTATAGGCTTAAACAAAGAATATTAAGTCTTTCTAATGCAGTTTTAAGTGAAAAAGATGAGGCTTTGTGCAGTGAATTATTCTTATCCCTCACAGATAGTCTTATTCAAACGAATTTTTCTACAGACTTTAAGATAGATAACGTTCTAATTAGAAAAGCAAAGGATATGCTTCATGCCAACTTAGAAAATGTACTGAAGCTTGACGAGATATGTAAAGAGCTTAATTTATCAAAATTTCAGTTTATCAGATTATTCAAGGCTCACACTGGAATTACACCATACCAATACTTTCTTAACTGCAAGATAGAACATGCCAAGCATTTAATAGAAAGAAATAGAGATATTTATTCTGCTGTAGCTGAATGTGGCTTTGTTGATTTAACCCATTTAAATAAACACTTTAAAAGCATATATGGAACAACAGCATTTGAATATATGTCACATTTAAATTAAGAGGGGAATAAAATTGTCTTTAAGAGTAGGCAATATTATTAGATGTTTGCGACAAAGAATCCCACTGCTTTAGCTGGAGGCCACTGAAAGAGTAATTCTTTTTAAAAATTTTGAAGATCTTCATCAATATACAGATAATAAAATAAGTTAACGACCAATATGTAGTAGGTCGTTAGCTTATTAACCTCTTTAAATGGACTTTTTCAGTGCCCTCCTTTAGCTGTGGGATTGGTCAATCTTAAAATGAGTATGATTCGCCGTCATCTGGCACTAAAACATTAGAGGAGATTCCTTTATCATTAATAAAGCTTTTTAATTCTACTCTGGATAATGTCCAATGATTGACAGCTTCCATATGGCTAGCAATAATTTTTGCGTTTGGGGCAGCCTTATACACTTCATAGACATCATCTTTCCCCATTACTAGTGAACCGCCTTCTAGGAATTGATTATCTCCAGCATTTACAACAATGATTTCTGGTTTGTGTGTTTCGATTACTTGTTGAATAGCTTCATACCAAACCGTATCTCCAGCTACATATAAAGTTTTTTCATTTGGGTGTTTGAAGACAACGCCACACACTAGACCAGCAACTTTCAGTATTTCTCCTCTTCCATGCTCGCCTTTTGTTTTAGTCAATTGGATACCCTCAAAAACTGTATCTTCATGTAAAACTTCTACATTTTGAAAACCAGCGTTTCGAATTTGAATAGCATCTTCTTCATTTTGTACAAACATTCTTATATCTTTTGGCAATACATCTTTGGCAACATCATCCCAATGGTCTACATGTAGATGCGTTACAATGACAGCATCTACATTATTAATGATATTATCAATTGATGTTGGTAAGCTAACTAAAGGATTAAATTTATCTTGTCTTAAAGAATTGGGGAAAGGCGGGTAAGTACCCTTATCTGCTAAAAATGGGTCAATTAAAAACTTTTTCCCTGCATATTCAACAACGAGTGTAGCATTTCGAATTTGTTCTATATTCATATTTATAACTCCTTTTTTTGATTTACGTATAGTTTATACTAGGACCAACTAGCAGATACATAGATAAAATCAAGTCTTTTTGCAGTTTGACTTGATAAATGAAAGGAATTGAATAAATGTTAGATAGCACAGATATGCGTATCTTAGATGAACTATCCAAGAACAGTCGAATTACCATGAAAGAATTGGGTGAGAGAGTCCATTTGACTGGACAAGCTGCTTCAGCAAGAGTTGCGAAATTAGAGGATAATGGCATTATTGAGGGTTATACAATTAAAGTGAATCAAGCCAAATTAGGATGTTTTATACATACTTTTATTACGATCATTACACATAGTACGTATCATCAACCTTATCTCTCATTTATAAAAACACAAGAACAATATATAATAAATAACTATAAAATCAGTGGGGATGGTTGTTACCTTCTCGAATGCAAGTTTCCATCTAATGAATTATTAGACCAATTTTTAGAGGACTTAAACGAGCATGCAAACTATAAATTATCGATTGTTATTAATAAATAGTGCAGTAACAAAACTGACGAATGCTTGATCTGGAGTTTGATAATCCGGGATTTTCCTCAGCAACCCATTCATCCATGTTTCGACAGCATTCAAAGTGGAGAGAACATAGTGTCAACATGCATGAAGTGGATTCCTGCCTAACACTCATGCGCTTAGACGGTAGCTTTACTGACAAATGGTAGTTTGTTATAAGATAATGGTGATGTATTTGATGGGCAAAATATTAGGGGAAAAACTCCAAAAAGAAGGAAGTGCTAAACGATGAATTTAGAAATGGTTATGCAGGAGCTTGAAGCCCTTAGCAAGGAACGAACTAAAAAAATGTACATATCCAATGGTGCGCATGAACCGCTTTTTGGCGTGGCAACAGGTGCAATGAAGCCAATAGCTAAGAAAATAAAAATAAATCAAACTTTAGCTGAAGAGCTTTATGCCACAGGGAACTACGACGCAATGTACTTTGCAGGCATTATTGCAGATCCAAAAGCCATGACTGAGTCGGATTTTGATCGTTGGATGGATGCGGCATATTTTTATATGCTGTCCGATTATGTGGTAGCAGTAACTTTAGCCGAAGCAGATATTGCACAAGAAGTTGCTGATAAATGGATCGCAAGCGGTAAAGAGTTGAGAATGTCAGCGGGCTGGAGTTGCTACTGTTGGCTTTTAGGGAATCGCTCAGACGTTGAATTTTCCGAGAGCAAGATTGCCAACATGATTGAAATTGTGAAAAATACGATTCACGATTCGCCAGAACGAACGAAATCTGCTATGAATAATTTTCTATACACTGTTGGGATTTCATATGTGCCGCTTCATGAAAAGGCGGTCGAGACTGCAAAGGTAGTAGGTCCAGTAGAAGTCAAACGGGACAAGAAAAAAAGTAGTTTCCCACATGCTTACGAAAGTATTCAAAAGGAAGTAGATAAAGGGAAGCTTGGTTTCAAACGCAAATATGTAAGATGTTAAACAGTAGCCTCGCGTCAAGAACAATATTTAAATATCGAGGGCGTTGATCCAAGATGGATGGATGCCCTTTTTTGTTGTAGTTATTTAACGATAGGAGCAGGTTCGTGTAACAAGTTATTAATGGAATAGTTTAAAGGTATAAAGCATTTCTTTATGAAACGGAAACAAGGCTCAACAATTTTCTTAAAAGTAGTTATTCTTCTTCTTATTGGCATTGCGGTACTTGCTGTGTGTGTATTTGGGTTGCCTGGGGTAGCAAGTAGAGATGCAGCAGCGCATCCCGAGACTGATTACTTGCAATATCCCTTTTTAGTATATGCATACGTACTGTGTATTCCATTTTATGTTGCGTTATATCAAGCATTTAAACTTTTAATCTACATCGATAAGAACAAGGATTTCTCGGAATTATCTGTTAGAGCTTTGATGGATATAAAGTACTGTGCAATCACAATTAGTTTCTTAATTGTAGTAGGAATTATAATATCCATAGCTATATTTTATGGCAGTGAAGATATAACAGGTATTATAATGTCGGCGCTAATAACCATTTTTGCTTCAAGTGTAATTGCAACCTTTGCGGCTGTTCTTCAAAGGCTTTTACAAGATGCTATTGATATAAAGTCAGAAAATGATTTAACAGTCTGAGGTGAAAAACATGGCAATTATAATCAATATTGATGTAATGCTGGCTAAAGGGAAAATGAGCGTTACAGAACTTTCGGAGAGGGTTGGAATAACGATGGCCAATCTTTCTATATTGAAAAATGGAAAGGCAAAAGCGATTCGATTATCAACTTTAGAGGCGATTTGTAAGTCTTTAGAATATCAGCCCGGAGATAATTTAGAATACAAGAGTAATGAAGACAATCAAGAATAATAGACAACAAATTTCTTCAAAAAATGCAGAGTTCCATGTTAAAGTGAAATAAAAAATAGGTGTTCACAATTCATCTTTGTGAACGCCTATTTTTTAACGAAGATACAAATTCTCTGTAAATAATATTACAATTATTCAGAAAGTTATATTATACTATAATAGTCCTGAATAAATGATAGCGATTACAATTTGGTGAGAGGAGACTCTTTATGTCTATTTCCAAAAGTGCATTACAGGATCCACACACAAACGGAACACATCAACAAATGGTAGGAAAGAATTCTGCTCAAAAAGCAAAAAAACCAAGTGAAATTTTGCTAATTACGGTTTTAATGTTTGGTTATTCCTTGCTTTACATGGACAAAAATATGATTTCGACAGCGATTATCCCTATTGCAGAGCAGTACAATTTCACAACAAGTCAGACAGGATTAATAATGAGTTTGTTTTTCTTAGGCTACTCCTTAATGCAAATTCCAGGTGGATGGTTAGCAGATAAAATTGGCTACAAAAAGGTATTAATTATATCTCTTTCACTGATTACTGTATTTACATTTGCATTTGGTTTTGTAGGAAGTCTTCTTTTATTTATTTTGATTCGTTTCGCAGCAGGTGTTGGACATGCGGGCTATCCATCAAGTACGTCAAAAAGTATTGCAGTGAATTTCTCGAAAGATAGGCGGACTTTTATCCAATCTCTAATATTATCTACAAGTGGAATTGGAGGAATCCTAGCTTTCCTATTTGGAGCAAGACTAATAGATTTGGACTGGCACTATGCTTATTATGTATTAGGTACATTATTTTTCATATCGTTAATATTGGTTATTTTCTTTGTGCCTAACGGTACTGCAATAGAGAAAAAGAAGGTTGAACCAAAACAAACTAGTTTTAAATCAGTCATTTTGAATCGAAATGTAATCACTCTATTTATGGTTATGGTTTTAGTCAATATGGCTTTTTACGGAAATATGTCTTGGCTGCCATCTTTCTTAAAAGCAAAATTCGCATTATCGATAAGTACAGTTGGAACGATCCTGGCTATCAACGCAGTTGGGGGAACAATCGCTTCCTTATTAGCAGGCATTTTATTGACAAAATTTTTTGCTGATAAAGAAAAAGTATTATTTTTAAGTAGTTCGATCCTTTCAGCTGCAGCGTTTGCAGGTTTGGTGCTTTCTGATTCATTGGCAGTATCTATTGGCTTGTTATATGTGCTTACATTTTTATTAACCATTATCTTTGTTGGGGTATTCTCTTGGCCACACAAAATCCTGCCTGAAAAAGTAATTGGTTCATCGGTTGGGATTATCAATACGGGTTCGACACTTGGTGGCTTTGTTGCTCCAGTGACATTTGGAGCTTTAATTTCTCTATTTGGCGGATCTTTCTCAATCGTGTTTATCAGTTTGTCAGTAGTGATGGTTATCGCCGGGTTTACTGTTCTTGCGGTTAAAACAAAATAAAGGGAGATCGATCCATTATAAAAAAAGAAAAGTGGAAATGGATATTCTAGTACTGGAAAAAGTGAGGAATATAGGTACATAAAACACGCTTTTTATTTGCTCTCGTATCAAGGTTTATAGAGTTCATTTAATTAAACTTTATTTCAAAGCTACATGTACAGATTCAAGCGTGGGACAGTATTGTAGAGAAAAAAGAACTTGTTCCATTCTAAAGAACGTAGAAAGAAATAGTATGACTAAACTATAAAAAATAAGAAGACCAGACATATTACTCCATCAAAAATGAACATTTTAATGGAATAACATTACTGGTCTTTTATCTCGGTTTAACAGGATGTAACCCCCCCCCCCCACCTCAATTTTTGTGAGAGAATCAAGAAATAAATGGGTGGGGGATAAACAGCCTGTAAATCCCCGATTGGTTCAACTAACCATCAGTGGAGGATGAACTCCCCCCACACTGATGGTTAGTTGAACCTTATAAAACTCCTTTAATTGCGATTATAAACTCATATAAGAAGTATCCCGCAAAACCTATTAAAATAAATCCAGCGATGATGGATACCCATTTTATCATCGTTCGATTCATAATTTTTCTTGTTATCGTAACGATTAATAGGAGACCAATATCATGGACTAGGATACCAGCTAATAAACCCGCCCCAACGATTAAAAAATTTGTCGGCTGAGTTATATCATAGGAATCGGCAAGTACAGCTCCAAAAACGGAAATCCAAAACACAAGATTTCCTGGTGAAATGGCTACTAGTAATCCATTACGATATGAGCTAAAAAATGATTGATTCGGTTTATCACCAATTAATGTAATATCCTGATCCGAGTTTTTGATAGAATCATAACCTAAAAATGCTAAGAAACAGGCCCCAATTAGCCACATAGGTATTTGAATGTAAGGGGTAGAAAGTATAGATGCCAATCCTAAATATAAGGAAATAATTAATAAGAGATCGACCGTCATTCCACCTAATCCTACAGCCCAACCATGTAAAAAACCCTTTTTTAGACCTTGCTTCGTCATTTCAACAGTCATTGCTCCTACAGGCATAGCAATTGCCAGACCAGCTAGAAGATACGTAAAAAATAAACTCAAAAAGAACACTTCTTTCAGATTTGATTCCTTCATACGTCCGTTTATATACATTATATTAGCATGAAAATGTAAATAAATATGCTAAAATAAGCATATTTATTCAATTTAATGTACATATACAATGCATGACCCTAATCTATTTTTAGATGGGAAATGAAGCTAGGCTTCAGATTTGTTCATTGTTTTCCTAATTCCTTTACTCATAAACGACTTTTTAAAATCGACCTTTGCAGTTAAGACACCGAATAAAACAAGAGCTGCTCCTAAATAACCCCGGGCTTGGAGTACTTCTTCTACGAAAATAAAAGCAAGGAATGCGGCAAAAATGGGTTCTAATAAAAAGATAAGCCCTCTAACTCAATCCGCTGTTAGTCATGCCATTGCTAGCCTTGAATCAGAATGGGGATTTTCTCTCCTTACTAGAGGGCGTGCAGGTGTTAATTTGACTAGTAACGGAGAGCATGTCTTGAGGTACATACGTGAAATTCCAAAATGGAATGAAGAAATGGTTCAAGAAATAGCTAATATTAATGGTCTAGAAATTGGTGTAGTACGTATTGGCCCAATTTCAAGTGTTTCGACCCAATGGTTGCCTGAAATCTTGGGCAAGTGATCCTACACACTTTAATTCGATTTGACATGTTTTATTTAATATAGAGAGGATATTTGAAATAACTAAACTTTAAAAATAAAAGCAGTATTATTTAAGTGTGTCCGGTTTTAACAGTCTTTGACCTTTCCCAAAACCAGCTAATCAAAGCATATTGGTAATTCAAGAAAAGAGTGCAATTGTAAAACAAGACAAATTTAAAAAAGTTGCTTCTTTATCGGTTTAGGGAATCAGCTTTTTTAGGTTAAAAATCTGCTTAGCGTAGAAAATAATAGATATAACCATTAAATGTTATTTTTATTGATTTATATATCACTAAATGATATATTATGTTTAATGATATATCATTTAGTGATATGTATAAGGAGGATTATGATGGCAAGAAATGATTCTTTAGAAATGGGGGAGCTTACTGACACTGCTTACTATATTTTATTGTCTTTAGTGGATGCAAATCATGGGTATCTGATAATGAAAACAATTGAAGCAATGACAGATAACCAATTTTCAATTGGACCGGCCTCTATGTATACTACGATCAAAAAGCTTTTATCTGCTAATTTAATTCAATTTTTTGATGATGGTGATGTTAAAAGAAAAACGTATATTGCAACAGAAAGGGGCATTCAACTTTTAAAAAAGGAAGTGAAGCGAAGACAAGAAATGGTCTTGCATGCAGAAGAGGTATTCAAACAAAGAGGGGAGCGCTTGTAATGAAAAAAATAAAATATGTTCCTAGTGGTGGCTTAGCGTTTTTTGAAGAGAAAGATATGAAAATGCTTTCCAAATATGCAAAAGAAGGATGGATTTTGGAAAGTTTTGCTGGGATCAGTTATAAATTAAGAAAAGGGGAGCCTAGGAACATTGAGTATTCATTGGATTATCAAAAAGAAGTAGATGATGAGTATTTTACATTTTTTGAAGAATCTGGATGGTTACATGTATGTTCTGTTGGAAATGAAATTCATTTATTTAGTGCACCTACTGGAACAAAGCCAATCTACTCAGACAAACCAACCACGATAGAAAAATATGAACGAGAAAAGAAGCAAAAGGGGAAAGCTGCTTTGCCGTTTTTAAGTACTACTGTTTTGTTCATGTTTTTTAGTGTCTTAAGCAAATATGGTTGGTTATCTGAACCTACGGGGAATTTTTTTTGGCTATTAGGAACGGTATCTTCTATTATTCTTATCTTTCCGGGACTACCGTACATTTCTTATCATTTTAAATTGAATAAATTACGGAAGGAATAAATTGCTTTCACATTTTCATGCAGCCACAGTCGGACGCCATTCTTAACTAAGAAAGGCGCCCTTTTAGTGTTTTTACCCTCATTTTTTAGCTTTCATAAATCAACCTGATAGAAAGAAGGTACATTTATTATATTTTTTATATAAGTGGCTAACCATAGTTGTGAGTGTTTATATTTAATGCTTTGGAGGGAGACGATTATGAAAGCTGTAACCTATCAAGGACCAAATCGTGTCGAGGTTAAACAAGTGGAGGATGCCAAACTAGAGAAAAAAGATGATGTTATTGTAAGGATTACTTCAACGGCAATTTGCGGATCTGATTTGCATCTATACCAAGGGAATTTTCCGTTGCCTCCAGGATATGTTATCGGTCATGAACCCATGGGTATTGTAGAAGAAGTAGGGCCAGAAGTGACGAAGGTAAAAAAAGGGGATCGGGTCGTTATCCCTTTTACTGTGGCATGTGGTCACTGCTTTTATTGCCAGCATGAGATGGAAAGTCAGTGTGATCATGCTAATCCTCATTATGATTCAGGAGGGTATTTTGGTTATTCCGAGAAGTTTGGGAACCATCCAGGTGGACAGGCTGAGTACCTAAAAGTTCCGTTTGGAAACTTTACCCCTTTTGTAATCCCAGAATCATGTGAACTAGAGGATGAATCCCTTCTCTTTTTATCCGATGTTCTCCCTACTGCTTATTGGAGTGTAGTAAATGCAGGCGTAAAATCAGGCGACACTGTTATTGTGCTAGGCTGTGGACCTGTTGGCTTAATGGCGCAAAAATTTGCTTGGATGAAAGGCGCCAAACGTGTGATTGCAATTGATTATTTGGATTATCGGATCAATCATGCTAAAAAGATGAATAAAGTTGAGGTATTTGAATTCACAAAATTCCCCGATATGGGTGAACATTTAAAAGAGATTACTCATGGAGGGGCAGACATAGTCATCGATTGTGTAGGCATGGACGGAAAGAAATCACCTCTAGAGTTTCTCGAACAAAAATTAAAGCTGCAAGGCGGAACACTTGGCCCTATTCAAATATCTACAAAAGCTGTGCGAAAATACGGAACAGTACAAATGACTGGTGCTTACGGTGGTAATTATAATGCGTTTCCATTAGGCGCGTTTTGGGTTAGAAATATTACTCTTAAGATGGGGCAGGCCCCAGTCATTCACTTTATGCCAGAACTGTTTGAAAAAATATCGAATAATGAGTTCGATCCGAGGGATATTATCACACACAAAATGCCCCTTAAAGAAGCAAGTCATGGTTATCAAATTTTTAATAAGCGCGAGGACGATTGTATAAAAGTCGTTTTGAAACCATAAACATTAATTTTCAGCTACACACCTATTATTGAATTGAAAAATTAAGATTATAGCGGAGTAATACTACTATAGGAAGTAGGGAATATTTATGGAAAAGAACGATATGAGAGACACGATGGAAAACAAGTTCATGCCTATGACATCCCTTAGAAATGGTGTGGGGCAGGAGCTGATGAATGATCTGTATTGTTATACGAATCAGATTGTAAATGTATGTTTTGTAGGGAGTCCTGAAAAAACTAATGAATGGGTTTTAATTGATACAGGAATGCCTGAATCCGCTAACCATATTATAGATGCAGCAAAAGAACGATTTGGTGAGAATAATAATCCGAAAGCGATTGTACTAACACATGGACATTTTGATCATGTTGGTGCAGTGGTGGACTTAGTTCAGAAATGGGAAGTACCAGTATATGCTCATGAGATAGAATTGCCCTATTTAACTGGGAAATCACGTTATCCAGAACCTGATGGGTCAGTTGAAGGAGGACTGATTGCGAAAATATCGCCACTGTTTCCGAATGAACCTGTTGATTTAGGAAACCACGTAGAGGCTCTTCCTTCTGATGGGAGCATTCCCAATATGCCTGGTTGGCGATGGATACATACGCCAGGGCATTCACCTGGCCATATATCGCTGTTCCGAGAAAAGGACCGCTCCCTTATTGTAGGGGATGCTTTTGTTACGGTGAAACAAGAGTCGCTGTTCAATGTGTTTACCCAAGAACTAGAAATCAGTGGCCCGCCGAGATATTTAACCACAGATTGGAATGCAGCAAAAGAATCCGTTATAAGGTTAGAAACATTAAAACCTAAAATTGCAATTACAGGGCATGGACAACCCGTTTCCGGTGAGGAACTTTCAAAAGGGCTAAAAAAATTGGTGAAGGAATTTGACCAAATTGCCATCCCAGATTATGGACGTTATATTAATTAAAAACACAGAGAACTCAGATTATGAACTGCCCCCTATCAAGTAGACAGTGGAAATAATAAAAATGATTTAAGCGGCTTTAGCTCTATATTCCATAGGGCTGAGGCCGTTTAGTCGTTTTTGTAATCGATCATGATTATAAAATTGTATGTACTCATTCACCGCAAGACAAAGTTCTTCAAACGTATCATACTTATGTAAATCATACTTTTCACATTTGAGGGTACCCCAAAAAGATTCCATCGGCCCATTATCAATGCACCTTCCGACACGCGACATGCTTTGCGTCATTCTTGCTTTATCTATCCTGCGTTTAAATCCATGAGATGTATACTGGAAGCCTCGATCACTATGAATAAGAGGGTGATCCCCTGGTGAAACAGCTAGTGCTTGATCAAGTGTATCGAACACAAGCTGATTATTGTTGGAGTGCCGCAAAACGTAACTGACAATCGAACCGTCATAAAGGTCAAGAATGGCACTCAAATAAGCTTTTTTTGATGTGCCATACTTAAATTCCATGACATCCGTTACCCATTTTTCATTCGGTTTATCGGCTGTAAATTCTCTGTTTAATACATTTTCTGCAACATGTTGTGGGCTGGGGTGGACATAACGCTTTTTCTTTTTGCGAATCACAGATTGTAATCCAGAGATCTTCATCAATCGATAAATTCGCTTGTGATTGAAGTTCTGACCCAACTTTCGATTCATGTTTAACATCATACGACGGTAACCGTAGATTCCCTCAACCTTCTCATAAAGAGACTTCATCTCAGTTATTATTTCTTCATTCTGTATTTCTCGGGCAGAAGGCATATGATTCAACCATTTATAGTAAGCAGATCGGGCAATTAAGTAGGGCTATGGCTAGTTTTTCTTTTTTGTGGAGCTCTTGTATGGCACATATTTATCTTTAAAACGAACTTGGTTTAATACCTCCTCCTTTCGAGTTCCTCTAACTTTTTTAAGAATGCATTCTCTGCTCGTAGACGCTCATTCTCTTTTTCTATCCTTTTCATCTCAAGTTTGATTTTTTCCTCTGGCGAAAGTTCTGTTTCTACTTTAATCTTGCCACGGTTGTCTCTAAGCGCTTCTTCTCCGCCATCTATATATTTCTTTACCCACTGATAGACTTGTTGGTACGAAACTTCATAGATTTCCGCAGTCTTTTGATAATTTTTCTCATTCTCCAAACACTAGAACACAATTTGTTTCCGTTCTTCCCACGTGGTTTTTCTTCCTTTAGTCATAAAGTTTGCCCATCCTTTCGAAGTTCCAGTTAATTCTTTATGACCAGTATAATGTTTTATCCATCTTCTCAACACAGATGTAGAAGAAATATCATATTTTTGAACGACCTCTCGTAGTGAATAATGACCAGAGAGATGGTCTTTTATTGCCAGTAATTTAAGATCCTTCGAATATCCCTTCCAACCTTCCGATTTTCCCAATCCCTGAATCCCATATTGTTCAAATTTTCTCTTCCAATCTTTAATGGAACTCCAATTGACATGATACTTTGAAGAAATCTCATTTAATGAAAATTCCCCCTTTTCATAAGCCAGTAAGATTTTATATTTTTCTTCTTTGGAATATCTTTTATTAGACACAAAAAACTCCCCTTCAGGTAGACAGATTTTATTTTTTAATCTGTCTACCTAAAGGGGAGCATATCAATCTCACAACAGAGCTTTTCAAAGGTCAAGACATATAACTAAACTATAGCTCTATAAATCTATAAAAAAAGTTCATGTTTATTTAAAGATAACAGCCATCATTTCGTCTATCGTCATGCCACTATCTACTTCATAAGTACCTGGACGTAACTTGTTAGATAAGCCACGCTTTTCCACTTCTTTCGAGAAATCAATCTCAGGACCAATGCTTTTTGTTGATTTAAGGATCTTTTCAATATCAATGCTAGTCATCCCTTTAGATACTGACAAAATTGTACGATACACGACCTTTTCCTTGGTTGTTTCTGCCTCAGTTGGTTCTTCTTTTGTCTGCTCTTTAGGTGTTTCGTTGGCAGTAATTTGCTTTTTCCACTCTTCTTCTGTTTGAACGATATAGCCATCAGCGGTTAATGAGTTGATCATTTCGTCTTCTGATGGTATTTTAGCAGATTGTACATTGTTCGAACCAAGGAAGTACACAATCCCGCATATACTGGTTGAAAGTATAAGCCCACCGGCAAAGCTACGCATTAATTGTGCTTTCATCGACAACATCGCTCCTCTCATCCTTTGATTTTATGTAGGGAGCTAGTAATCTTTTAATCTCATTCTCATTCAGTTGGCTTTTTTCGGCAATGCTTTCCAATGAATATCCGCGCCTATGTAAGTCGATAACCTCACGCAATACAAGTCGCTGTTTTGAAGCTCCTGTTTTTTGAGCAATTATTTCAGTATCTATCTCGACGTTTTGAACTTTCTGTTGTAACTGATTTAATTCTTTCAAAAGTGAAATTGTAAATTGTTCCATTTTTTGTTCTGCCTCTTGTTCCGCTTGCTTTGATTTAATAAACGACAAGATAAGTAGAACAACTGCTGCCCCAAATAAAAGGGCTAACGTCCATACCATCATTATGTGACACTCCTTAACTAGAATCTATTTTTCTGCATTGTCTTATTATACATCGCTATAAATAACAATTCGAATTTATAGTAGAAAATAAAGTAATAGTCATGAAAAAAGTGGTTAGTTGACGCTAGTCCATTCTATAAAATTCTAAAATTGGTTGTTTAATAGAAATAAAGGGATGCTGGAACATGGGAAGCAGGGAACGCCCTTACTATTTTTTTCAATTAAATCGGTTCTACAAAGTAACCTTTAAGTAGCAATGATGTCGTCTAAAAACAAATGTATTAAAGCTTTGCACCCACATTCAAACCGAATAAAAATAAAAATAATTTTCTTCTCTTTTAAAACCAATTTTTTCGTACAGGCTTTGTGCGGGAATATTTTCTACATTCGTCTCAAGTAAAACTCCTTTTGAACCTGTTTCCTTAGCGAAGTTAATTGCTTCTTTTAATAATCTTTCACCAAACCCTTTTTTTCTCGCAGTTTTTTTCACATATAAATCGTTTAACACCCATGACTTTTTCATACTTAATGAAGAAAATGATGGATATAACTGAACAAAACCAATCGGATGATTCTCATCAAATGCTATAAAAACGACGGATTCTTCGTTCATTAATCTTGCTTTTAAAAACTCCTTTGCCCCTTCAATATTAGACTTTTGATCATAGAACTCTCTGTATAAATCAAACAGTTCTGTTAGCGGATCAAGCTCATTTAATGTTGCTTTTTTAATGCACATGTATGGTTCCCCCTAATATCGTTATAAGAGTAATCTTAATTTACAAATGATTCAAAAACAATGGAATAGTAAGAAAAATGTCAATGATGCACGCTATCATTCTAGTTGTTTCCGTTTACATAGACGATGTTTCCGTTTTTAACGGCTTTGTCAAAAGGGCTTCCATACACGATAATAAAAGCATACCATATAAGAAAGGGGATCATTTAAATGAAAAAATATGTAAAATCAGTAACAGATGCAATGAAGGTTTATGGGGAAAAATATACTAAAGTTTGGAATTACGGCGTGAAAATGGACGAAGAAAAGAAAAAGAAATAAAACGTAATTAGAAAAAATCACATTCATAAAAAGACTAATAAAGTAAGGATGGATACAGTGAATTTATCTGGCCCAAATTATCAAACTACTTCATATGATTAACCGATTCTCAATAATAAAATTGAGAATCTTTTTTTATGCCACAAAACACTGGCCTTCATAAATGCATAAACAAATAACATTACTTGTATATCGAGTAAATAGCTCCGATTTTAAGTTTGATTATATAAAGGTAATGATTACCAAACTTACATTTTTAGTTTAAGGACTACCAATACAGGATATTTAAGTAATGTAAGCAAGATAAAAATCTATTATAGGAGTGATTAATATGGCTAACAACGATAACAAAATGAGTCTAGAAGAAGCTGGTCGTAAAGGTGGAGAAGCAACTTCAAAAAATCACGACAAAGATTTTTACCAAGAGATCGGACAAAAGGGTGGAGAAGCCACTGCAAAAATTCATGATAAAGAATTCTACCAAGAGATCGGACAAAAGGGCGGAGAAACGACCGCTGAAAATCATGATAAAGAATTCTATCAAGAAATCGGAGAAAAAGGCGGAGAAGCGACTGCAAAAAATCATGATAAAGAATTCTATCAAGAAATCGGCCAAAAAGGTGGAGAAACCACTTCGAAAAATCACGACAAAGATTTTTACCAAGAGATTGGACAAAAGGGTGGAGAAGCAAGAGCTAAACAACGTGATGATGACAATGATGATCGCAAAATGAGTCAAGAAGAAGCAGGTCGCAAAGGCGGAGAAGCCAATAGAAATAACAAATAATTTGTTTATAGACTGAGGAGTTGTCTACTGAGATGACTCCTCAGTCTTTTTTACTTTGTCATTTTTCTCGTTCTCGACCAACCAGTCGGGTTAAACCGATGTTGTTTAGACCGTATATAATGGCATATATACTAAAAGTGAAAACGATAATACACCAAGGTGTTTTTTTAGAATATCACTTGAAAATATTTTCAAATAAGCGCATCGCATCGCCATCCCGAAAGAACAACTGCTAGCGTCCCTACTATTTATTGTGAGTTAACTACTTTTCCTATTAATTTGACATATATAATTACTTGCAGTCTCTAGTGCATCATGCGGATTTCAAGAATAGAAAGAATAGACATAGGTGACAGTTCAAGTTCCTATACATATCATTCCTATTTATATTAGAAATTTTTAATTTCTTTATTATTCTAACTTAACTATTTTGGAAGGGTAAATTAAGAAATATGGAGTATTATTGGATTTGTAAGAAGGACATGGGGTGTGCTTTGCGACTTACTAAAATAGACAATCTAATTGCAGGTATACTTTTTTATTATAGAAAGTACTCCCAAATCCTGCTCCGCACGCCACCGTTGTGACTAGGTGAGCGTTACGTGCTACAGAATTAATCCGTCATGTTAAATAGTCGCGTTTTAACGCCATTCATGTCACGAAGGAAGCAAGACATGCTATAAAATGAGGAGGGAAATTAAATGATTGGAACAAAATTATTAGCATCAGTATTAGCTTTAGGAGTTGTCGGTGGAGGAGCTATTGGAACACATGCAATTCAATCCGCGGCACCATTAAATCAACCCAATTCATCTGTAAATCAAGAGGAAACATCAACAGTAGAGAAGCAAGATCCAAGTGAACTGGCAAGATTACAAAAAGAAGCTACTATCACTCAAGCTGAAGCAACAAACACAGTTTTGGGGCAATATCAAGGTGGCACAATAAATGAAGTCGAATTAGAAGATGAAGATGGTTCGGTTGTATATGGTTTTGATATCGTTTCAAAAGATGGGAAAAATCATGATATAAAAGTGGATGCGAAAACTGGTGAAATTACAAAAGCCGATTATGACAATGAAAACGAAGCCGTTGATACTGATAAAGAAATCAACGATGATAACGAAGCCGAAAATAACTAAAGTCTAAGGTTAGTTTTCAAAGAGTTTATTATAAATATTTGTCTTTCATAATTGCTCATAGAACTCCCTTTTACCATCAGTAAAAGGGAGTTAATAATTTCATTTAGTTGAAACAGTCTCCAATTACTTAAGGGAAGAAAGAGATGATTATATGAATTTCGAATTATTTAAAAGCATCCATAATCTATCTGGCCATAGTCATGCATTGGATAATTTTATGGTCTTTATAACGGATAAAGCTATTTACATTTTTGCGTTGGCACTATTGGTTCTATGGATATTTGGTGGAAAGCCTATGAAACGTGCAGTATTATATGCTGGTGGAACAGGAGTTGTTGCGTTAGTCACCAATTTTCTGATTGCTCAATTTTACTATGAGCCACGACCATTTGTCACACATCACATTCATACCTTGATTCACCATGCAAATGATTCTTCATTTCCAAGTGATCATTCAACAGGTGCTTTTACGATTGCAATAGCTATGTGGTTTCGATATAAAAAAATCGGTATACCCATGTTTATTTTAGCCTTATTAACAGGTTTTTCCCGCATTTGGGCGGGACTTCATTATCCGTTTGACGTAGTAGGCAGTTTCTGTGTGGCAATTATCGTCTCTTATGTGATTGTAAAATTATCAAGATGGTTTGATCCATTTGTGAACTGGATTATTACTACCTATGATTCGATTTTTGACAAAAGAAGCAAATCTAATAAATCTTCGCGAATTTAAAGCTTCTCTTGGGTGTGTGCTATCTGCAAATTAGGGTGTCAGGGGTGACACGGAATCTTTTGTGTAAGATGTATTAAAAAATTCTAATGTTATTCTAATTATCATCTTACGAGCCCTTCATCCTGCTTTTAATTCTCTAGGGTAAGATTCATACTGTAGTAAATAATGAATAATAAAATGAAGAATGTATTCTTTATTCTTTCCAACATTAGTAGCTCATGTTGTAATCGGGGGAAGTTATAGTATTGTTGCCACTGCCCAAACAAAACGCTTGCTGTTGAAACAGAAGTAAACGACACTTAAGAACAAATTGCACTTTCCAGAAACAAGTAATGATTAGCGAAAAAGAAGTGAGTAAAACAGCTAAGTACCCGTAACTGTTCAAAAGGTTGAATTGGAAAAGGAAGATCGTACAGTTGTTTACGGAATCGAAATCGAAGCAAAAGACGGAAGTGAACAAACTGCGCAAGTGTATGCAAAAACAAGCAAGATTATAAAAGTAGAAAAGGAAGAAAAATGAAAGGAGTAGACGACAAAGAGTAATATGAACAATAGGTATCCGAAATTGATATACGTAAATCGCGACACCTTTCAAATTGAAAAATCCCACAGGAGACCAATTATGAAAAAAATCCTTATTATTGAAGATGAAGTGAATTTATCGAATTTTATTCGGTTAGAGCTAGAGTATGAAAAACATGAAGTCTACGTTGCATTTGATGGAAGAGATGGTTTGGCAAAAGCTTTGAATGAAGACATCGACCTTATATTATTAGACTTAATGCTGCCGGGTTTAAACGGGATTGAAGTATGCAGAAGAATTCGAGGTTCTAAAAATACCCCGATAATTATGATTACCGCAAGAGACAGTGTATTAGATCGTATTTCCGGGTTGGATAGTGGTGCTGACGATTATATATCAAAACCTTTTCAAATTGAGGAGCTTTTGGCAAGAATGCGAGCGATATTCAGAAGAGTTGAGAACGGAAACCAAAGTACCCACAAGTTAACCTATAAGGATCTTGAGATGGATTTAGAAGCAAGGATTTTGAAACGAGACCATGAAATCATTGAGTTGACAAAAAAAGAATTTAATTTACTTAAACTGTTAATGAAAAACGTAAACCGAGTGTTGACAAGGGAAGTCCTTTTAGAAGAAGTGTGGGGATATGATGCATTGATTGAAACTAATATCGTTGATGTATACATCAGCTATCTGAGAGCTAAAGTGGATCGGGCTGATCAAGCCTCGTACATCCAAACCGTAAGAGGGACTGGCTACGTAATAAGAAATTAAGGTGGACGATAGTAGATGTTGAACAAGTTATCTATAAAATGGAAAATGACCATTTTATCAGCCATTGTAATTTTTTTGATATTTATGATCTGTAATCTTCTTCAACTGATTCTAATCCAAACCTTTACCTCAAAACAAGAAGAAGAGACATTAATGAAACGTTCGGATGAGATTCAAGCTTTTTTATCCGAACAAGCCGAGCACGTGGATGGCGAAGGAAAACAGATGGTGATGTCGGAAAAATTTCTTAAAAATATTGTAGAGAATAATGAAATGATTCGAATCCTTGATCATAAAGGACATGAGGTATTTAATATTTCTGATAATTTTCCTGATATTCAAAACGAAGTGCAATCAATAAATCCAGGCTTTTCTCGTGTAAAAGTAAATGGAGAGAGTGTGCTTGTGTACAAGAAGTCATTAAACGTTGGATCGTTTAATGGGGCTATGGAAATAGGATCTGATGTGGAGATGTTTGAAGATTTCTTGGAGAAGGTTATCTGGACATTAATGTTAGGTACGCTGCTTTCTTTAGCATTAAGTTTTGTAAGTGGTCGAATACTCGCTGGGAAATTATTATCGCCGCTTCGAGTGCTTACTGGGACGATGAGAAAAATTGAAGATCGCCAAATTGAAGAACGTGTGCCAGTAATCGAAACAAAGGATGAATTTTCACAGCTTAGTATCATTTTTAATAGCATGATGGATAAAATTGAAGCATCTATGTTACAACAAAAAAAGTTTGTTGAAGATGCATCGCATGAGCTTCGAACTCCTTTAGCGATCATTCATGGTCACCTTTCTCTGTTGAAAAGATGGGGGAAAGATAACAAAGAAGTATTAGAGAGCTCATTAAACACAAGTATAAATGAAACGAACCGGATGATCGAATTGACTAACGAACTTCTATGGCTTACGCAAATCGAGAACCGTAGAGAAAAACATGATATTTTAAGATCGTACAATGTTTTAGAATCTATAAATGAAGTTATTAGCAATTACAGGCTTATTCATTCAGATTTAAAAATAATCACGGAAAATTATGCAAACAATGATATCAGATTACAGATGCCTGAAGAACAATTAAAACAACTACTAATCATTATAATGGATAATGCAATGAAATATAGTGGAGAAAAGAAAGTGATTACGATAAAAATCCATGATATGAACGAGAAATTTAAAATTGATATTCAAGACAAAGGGTATGGTATCAGCAATGAAGATTTGCCTTTTATCTTTGATCGTTTTTATCGAGTAGATAGGGCTCGCAATCGTGAAAGCGGAGGCAGCGGGCTAGGTCTTGCAATTGCCAAAGAATTAATTGAAGAATATAAGGGGAGTATACGGGCTGAAAGTGTGCTTGGAGAAGGTACGACGATCAGTTTGATCATCCCGTACTACCGATCTTAAATAAAGGAAAGTTAAAGATATGTCCCAAAAACAAAAGAAAATTCGAGGAGTTTTCAGCATGAAATACAAAAGGTATCTGTTGAGTGCTTTTCTAGTAGGATTGGTTTCTCTTATCGGTTTTAGTTTAATGGCGCTTCTAATTAGCGGTCCAAGGATCATTCGATTTGATCAAACCGTTATTTCTTTGATTCAGGGTTTTGAATCACCAAAGCTGACAACTATTATGAAGCTTTTCACGTACATCGGGACGTTTCCTTCTATGTTTGGTATTTGTCTTTTAGTGTCTCTTTTCCTTTATTTTGTATTGAAGCATCGTGCAGAACTCCTTTTGTTTGGTACTGTCATTATCGGGACACCCATCATAAATCATATTTTAAAACGATTCTTTCATCGAGCACGGCCAGATTTACATCGATTGATTGAAATAGGAGGTTATAGCTTTCCAAGCGGTCATGCGATGAATGCGTTTGCTGTATATGGAATTCTTTCGTTCCTATTATGGCGCTATATACCTACCCGTTTGGGACGGAGCGCTCTGATTATGATTAGCAGTATATTTATTTTTATGATTGGTACTAGTCGGATCTATCTAGGTGTACACTATCCGAGCGATATTATGGGAGGGTATTTCGCCAGCGGCTTTTGGCTTGCCACCTCTATTTGGTTTTTTCAGAGATACAAAGAGAAGCAATTTGAAAGAATACATTTCTCTAAGAACAAAGGTTAATTTGTTGACGAGATTTTAAACAATATGGAAAGGTGTTTTTTTTAGAATATCTTTACAGAACGAGGAGCGTTAAAATGGAAAATTGGATAACCGAAGTCATGAATACGTATGGATATTTAGGAATCCTTCTCTTGATTGCTTTAGAAAATATTTTCCCACCTATTCCATCTGAGGTGATTTTAACATTTGGAGGCTTTATGACCACCACATCAACTATGAGTATTTTCGGTGTGATTGCCGTTTCAACGATTGGCTCAGTAGTCGGTGCGATTGTTCTTTACGGTATTGGTTTACTTATTGACGTAAATCGATTGGAAAAAGTCGTTGATAAGTGGGGACATATTTTGCGCTTAACCTCAAAAGACATTAATAAAGCGAATGCCTGGTTTCATAAATTCGGAGTTTGGGCAGTATTCCTTGGTAGACTTGTTCCGTTAGTTAGAAGTTTAATTTCTATCCCAGCTGGTATGGCTCATATGAACTTTGGGGTATTTTTACTGTTTACTACAGTCGGTTCCTTAATTTGGAATAGTATTTTAGTATGTGTTGGAGCGGCAGTGGGGGATTCATGGAGTACGATTGTCGGGTATATGGATACGTATTCTAATGTGGTCTTACTCCTTTTGGTTGTGCTTTTTGTAGTATTTATTTTACTATTTATTAAAAATAGAAAGAAAAAAAATAAATAGGTACGGTAAGTTAGGCAAAAAAATCATAGTGTTGATAAGAATTTTCCCCCGTTCGTTATGCTCGAAAAATTATTTACGAACGTTTGTTTATCAAGGATAATATTAATATTGGTCTTTTAGACTTTTTTGAAAAATACAAGATGAACATTTTTTAGTTAGGGAAAATTTTAGTACTTTTTTATCCTTTAATAATCAAAGAGGGGTGCATTTATATGAAAGAAAGTAAGCACGAAAAAAAGCAATCATGGGTAACGGGAGGCGTTCCGAAAGTTGCTTGTCATAACATAGAGATTAATTATGTCGAACAGCAGCATTCTTATAAGTAGGTAATCGTGAAGATACATTAGATGTGGTTTAGGGAACTGTGTATAAAGCACCTTTAGCAATAGCTGATTTAAAACATGTACAATTTTTCATAACATAGATGACAAAAATAATCATTCTTTGTGCTTATGATATTTTTAGAAAAAATAAGAGGGAAAAAACGGGTGAAATGATTATTGAGTTCACACATACATCTCAGTGTATTAGGTTTTGTTGGGTCCAATAAGGGGGATTACTCCTTGTTGCTACCAGTAAGGTGGTTTATATAAACTAGCTTGTTATATTCTTCACTGAAATGGGCAATATAATTGGAGAATCGGAACGATTGTTTGCGTGCAGATGAGCTTCCTTCTTGAAGATTTTGTTTCAACTCCAATTTTGGTAGAGTTCTTAAGTATTTAATCGAATTTTCATTAAATTTTCATTTAAATACTGTATGATGATTTTCATTATAGAATATTAAAGCAAGACGTTTCGCTAAATGATTACCGCTTTTAAGTAAGAAGGAGATGAATTCTTTGGCAAAAACCCCATCTATTTCTGATGAAGTTGTGGCCTCCCCTTCAAGAGGCCAGCAAATGTTGAGCAAAGTACCGGAAGTCACGATTTTCTTTTGGATTATCAAGATTATGGCAACTACAGTAGGTGAGACGGCTGCAGACTTCCTAAACTTTAACCTGCACTGGGGATTGACTAACACAACCTTTCTCATGGCTTTTCTCTTTCTTATCACGCTATTCTTTCAGTTCAAGGCGAAGAAGTATGTGCCAGGGATCTACTGGCTCGCAGTCGTGCTTATAAGCGTTGTTGGCACACTAGTCACGGACAATCTCGTGGACAATTATGGGGTCGCGCTGATAACGACCACCATCATCTTCGGCCTCGCGATGCTAGCAACTTTTGCGGTCTGGTTTGCGAGTGAGAAGACTTTGTCTATTCACTCTATCTATACGACAAAGAGGGAAGCGTTCTACTGGTTGGCGATCCTGTTCACCTTTGCCTTGGGGACTGCAGCAGGTGACCTCATAGCAGAGGGGCTCAATTTAGGTTACTGGGTTTCAGCGCTTATGTTCGCTGTAGTAATCGGGGTGGTGACCATTGCCTACTACCTTTTTAAGATGAATGCAGTGCTGGCCTTTTGGATTGCTTACATCTTGACCCGTCCTTTTGGCGCCTCTCTTGGCGACTACTTGTCACAACCTCGCCATGCGGGTGGTCTTGGTCTGGGTACGATGGGAACTAGCGCGATCTTCCTTGTAATCATCTTAATCTTGGTCGTCTACTTGACTAAGACGAGAATAGATGAGAACCCGCACTTGAGCTCAGAAGACTAAAAGTAGAGATGATATTTGGGTAACAGAGAATAAATGGAAAAGATTATGATCTAGCAGATGCGAAAACTAGGGGAATTACAAAAGACGATAATGATAAAGAAGTCAATGACGAGAACCAAGCAGCAAATAGCTAGCCAAAGATTTTATTTATAAATATTTGTCATTCATAATTCTTCATAGAAATCCCTTTTACGGTAAGTAAAGGGGATTTAAATATTCAATTCGCATTTACAATAGTCGATTAGTTTGGGAGGGAGGGCTACCTACTAATGATTGTGCGAGGAGCACAAGTTTACACAAAGTAAACAGATATAATGGTCCAAAACATAAAGTAACAAATCTTTCATTGGAATTGTACGTATTTGCTGTCGAGGTTTAAAAGGGGAATTCCAGAAGATTGGACTTCGGCTGAATTCTATGAATAGCTGGATGAAGGTAAACGCTTTTTGTATGAAGGACATGGGGACGGGGCTTCGCGACTTACAAGTATAGCCAATCTACTTTGCAGATATACTTCCAATATTTAAGAAAGTACTTCAAAATCAGGCACCGCACCGCACCATTGGGATTAGGTGAGTGTAGTGCTTCATGATTAATCCTTCATAGTAAACCTGTATGGCGACGATTCTCGCCGCCAACATCTACTATGAAAACAGTCACTAAACCATAAAAAGTTTACCCTCTTATTTCAATGACAATAGTGAATTATAACAATACAAACAGGTCGGATAACTTTTGGTGGGTTTTGAACTTAAAATACCCTGTATAGTAAACCGATTGTGGCAGTCTTGAAGAACCATCTATTGTACCTGTAGTACGTATACAAAAATTTTTGTAACATTTCTCCTGTCACATGTATTGTTAATCTTATTTTGAGGTGATTCTCTTATGGAAGCCATGATTGAACGGTGTGCAGGCCTAGATGTACACCAAGAAGCTGTAGTAGCTTGTGTTTTATTTGGCCCTTTGAACAAAAGATCAAAAAAAGAAATTCAAACCTTTTCGACTACGACCCATTGACTTTTGTCATTAAACGATTGGTTATCTTTTCACCAAGTGACCGATGTCGTAATGGAAAGCACCGGAGTCTACTGGAAACCGATATGGAACATTCTTGAAGATGTCTTCCATAGCTGGGCTAGTTATTTTATTTCTCACTGCAACCAGTCGTTTGTTTTTGGAGGTTCAACTCCCAAGTGATATTGCTGCCGGTTATGTATTCGGCGGAGTCTTGTTAGGTCTAAATATTCTTCTGTTTGAGATATTACGTTTACTGAGAAGCATGGATGATCAACCGAATAGGAAGCGGGGAAAAGGAGAGGTTTAACTAAAAGAATCACTCAAATAGTCTTTATGAAATGTTGAAGATCCTATTAACACAATTGAAGCAGGTGCAAAATCTCAATCACTTGATAGAACGATCATCAATAAAGCAGCAGATATAGTTCCATCCTAATATTTGTGTTCTTTCGATACAAATTGTAGCTTAGATTATTATTTACATCTGCAACTAGAAGCATTTCTTTTATTTATCATAAGTTGATTGTAGATATCCATGGATGGTAAGTAAGGAGAAATATACGAGGTGAATATGTATGAAAAGATTAAATAAAGCAAAGATATTTCAATTTTTAAAAATCATTTTTCCGTTGATTTTATTAGGCCTAGCAAACTTTGAAATAAAAAAATTTACTGGAAATATAAATATTCAATTGCTTAGCCAAGAAGTAGGTCAGTTGCAATATGCTAGGATGCTCTTGATTCTTTTCATTACTTTTAGTGCCATTTTTCCTATGATATTTTATGATGTATTTTTAGTGAAAATAATAGGAATTAAAGTTCCTATAAAAGAGTTGGTGATAAAGTCTTTTATTGCTAATACCTTTTCAAACTTAATTGGTTTTGGAGGTCTCATTGGCGCTACGCTGAGAACCTATTTCTATAATGAATATGAGGTTGACAGAAAAAAACTAATGAAGAAAATTGCTTCTGTTTCTCTTTTTTACCTTACTGGTATCTCTTTGCTTTCCTGGATTGTACTTGTTGGTTGTAGGAATTACCCTCTTTTTCAAGATACAAGATGGCTTTTTTTGGCAGTTGTGGCGGTAGGTATGTATCTACCAATTTTTATCATTGTCCATATAATTCAACGCAAAAAAGCTACTGGTTCAGTTATCGATTTTGGAATTGCAATAAGACTACTCCTTGTTTCTTTACTGGAATGGATATGCGCTTTCTTTGTTATTTGGTTATTATGTATGATTATGAGCATACCTATTGATTTTGACGATCTCATCCCTGTTTTTATCGTTGCTTCATGTGCTGGTATTATTAGTATGATTCCTGGGGGCTTTGGATCTTTTGACTTGGTTTTCATTTGGGGAACACAGTCACTGGGTGTTCCGGATGAGAAAGTGCTAGCCCTACTGCTATTTTATCGTATAGGCTATTTTATCCTGCCATTTTTAGTAGGAGTAGTTCTTTTCATCAAAGGGTTCTGGGACAAATGGAATAAATCATGGAACAATGTACCCAATATAGTCATAGTGAGGGCAAGCCATGTACTTTTAACCTTTTTGGTATTTCTTTCAGGACTTATTTTGCTTCTTTCAGCAGCAGTACCGGGAATTATAGGAAGGTTACAAATAGCTCAAGAATTTTTATCCTTACCGATCATGAATATATCTCATCAGCTCTCTGTTGCAACAGGTTTCACTCTGCTCGGTTTATCCCGAGGTATTCAGTACAAGGAGAAACGGTCATACCCTCTAACTATGATTGTATTATTTTTTGCTGCCTTATTTTCTTTCTTTAAAGGATTCGATTATGAGGAGGCATTGTATCTTCTGATTGTGATCGTACTCTTGAGAATTTCAAAAAAACATTTTTACAGAGAAAATTTTGTATTGAGCTGGGGCAAAACTATTTTTGATATAGCTGTGATAGTCATGATTACCTTCATGTATATTTTAATCGGTTATCTAAATTTGCCTTCCTCTAAATTGAAAGTGAATCCAAAGCTATCGCCATTTGTGATTAAAGACTATCATGATTTATTTAATAGTGCTTTAATTGGCTTGCTTATCACTTTGTCTCTTTTTACCGTAGGTTATTTATTAAGACGGGATAAAAAATGGGGTATGGAAACATCACGTACTCAGGAAGAGGAAATTATTGACCACTTAGATAGATTCAACGGAACGGTTCTAACACATTTAGTTTTTTTACATGATAAATATATTTATTGGAATAAAAAACACAATGTAATGTTTTCTTATCAAATATTTGCGGACAAGCTAGTGGTTCTTGGAGATCCTATTGGAGAGCGCGATGAATTGCCTCTTGCAATAGAAGAATTTCGAGAAACATCCGATCTTCATGGATTTACTCCTGTTTTTTATGAGGTCAGCAATGCCATGCTCCCTTATCTGCACGAAAATGGTTATGACTTTTTCAAGCTCGGTGAGGAGGCCTACGTAGATTTAGACAGTTTTTCATTTAGTGGGAAAAAAATGAAAGGAGCCAGGGCAGTAAAAAACAAGTTCGAACGAGAGAATTATCAATTTGAGATTGTAACTCCCCCTTTTCATAAAGATTTCATGAATGAGCTTAGGGGAATATCAAATGAATGGCTTCAAGGAAGAACGGAAAAAGGTTTTTCCCTCGGTTTTTTTGATGAGGATTACCTCAATAAAGCCGAGATTGCCATTGTTAAAGCTGAAGGAAAGAGGATCCTTGGATTTGTAAACATTATGCCGGTTTATGATCAAAAACAAACGATCTCTTTGGACTTGATGCGATTTAGAAAGGATGCACCTTCTGGAACGATGGATTTTGTTTTTCTATCATTATTTGAATGGGCAAAAGAAGAAGGGTATCAATACTTTAATATAGGAATGGCACCTTTATCTAATGTTGGGCTTTCAAAGTATTCATTTTTAAGTGAAAAAATGGCTTCCCAAATATTTTTGCATGGTCAATTTCTCTATTCTTTTCATGGCTTAAGAAAATTTAAAGAAAAATATGCCGATACATGGCAACCTAAATATTTAGCTTATCGAAAAAAAACTTCTTTGCCTTTTACTATGACACAAATCACCTTATTGATTGGCAAGAAAAGAACAAAATGCGACACTAGTCATTCTTTTACTTCTGAGAAAAAAGGTTGATGGATATTGTAGTCTGCCCTTACATTGGAAAGGATGTAATAGCTGTCCTAGTTTTTAGGATATATTGTTACAATCATTTAAATGGACAAGAACTACTTTGCCACCGGACAAGATGGAAATGGTTCTTAATTCTGAAAATGAATAAAGTTTGTGACCAACCACTCTTGCTAGAGCAGTTGCCCCTCACGTTACAGAGTGGGGGTACAAGGGAATTCGATGAACCGCCTAAGGAAGTTATATTTAAGAATATGATAAGATCGAGAGGGTCGGCAAAGTAAATAAAGATGAAGTTATACAAGTAAATGTAAAATGGGATGACCTTAGGGAATCATTTGAAATCATTCGAATCAACTCCTAAGTCATGAGAACAAAAAAAGATGGATTAATTAGATATCCATCTTTTTAGTGACTGAAAATGTCCACCTAGCCCCTTTTAATGCTGATCTTCAAACAAAGGTTTTACTTGAAATTCTTGTTCAACGTGGCTCGTCATTAAGTCATACACTTTAGCTTCCAATTCATCAACATCATCTTCTTCAAGATTGCTATGTGGTTGAGGATGGAACCACTGAATTTCTTCATTATGAAAAATTCCTTGGTAATTATCGCCTTCATAGTTTAGCTCAAATTGATGACGCTCATGAACTTGATCTTCAAACAAAGGTTTTACTTTAAAATCTTGATAGATATGGTGTGTCATTAAGTCATGTACTTTGGATTCTAGATCGACAAGTTCCTCTTTTTCTAGCTGTTGTTTAGGCTGAGGATGCAGCCATTGAATGTCCTCATTATGGAAAATGCCTTGATAATTAGTTCCATAAAAGTTTAGCGCAAACTTATGGCGTTCAGCGGATTGATCTTTAAATGAAGGTTTCACATTAAAATCCTGATCCACGTGACTTGTTAATAATTTGTACACTTTGTCTTCTAAATCTTTAATGTTGGATTCATCCAACTTAGTATTAGGTTTAGGGTTAAGCCACTGAATTTCTCCTTCGTGGAAAATTCCTTGAAACGTATTCTCATCATAAGTTAGGGTGAAATGTGGGCGTTCGTGAATTTGATCGTAAAATAATGATTTTACATTAAAATCTTGTACCATATTCAAAACCTCCTAAAGTAATTCCTTATAATACTTTTTCCTAAATAGATTTAAATTAAACACGATCTTGTTTTGCAGCAATTATGAGGAAGGAATAAAAGTTTTCCCTAATCGACATCGTGGTTATTACAATCTTTCCTGCACTGGTCAATTTTTAAAATTTTTCCGGTTGATGCATCAATATCCATATCAAATTCTGTATCTTGCTTTACAATAGAAACCTCGTATTTAATAATTCCATGATCTTTAAAGGTTTGAGTGTTCGTTACTAGACCACCTTTTGATGTGTCTAAGGCAATTACTTTTGCTGTTAATTCATTGATCGTTTGTACTTGTGCATTTGTTGGTTTCGCTACTGGTTGGTTATCAAGCATTGAATGAGCTCCTAGACCAACTGTGATCAATGCACTATATATAATTATTTTCATTAGGTTCATTCTTGATAACCGCCTCGTATTGTTGATATTTGTATCATACCCAAAAGAGTTTAAAGAAAAAGAAGAGGAACCTTAAAATTTCCTTAGAAAAGTAAAAGAATATAAAGAGATTATTTAGATGGGATATTTATTAGGTAACGATTGGGTGCTATCAGGAAAGAAAATTTAAACGTAAGGGGATTATATTGAATACTACATTAATACATTATTTGGTATAGCATTCAAAGAATTTTGGAAGATCGTATGATAATAACCTTGGAATATGTAGGTGTGGGAAATTTCGTTATTATTTTCAGTGGTTTTCCCGCATTCCCTTTTTCTTATTCAATATGCTCGTGGAAAAATATTAAAAAAACAATTTATACGTCAAAGTGATTATGTGGATGGTAGTAGGTAGTAATTGTGAATATTATTTTTTTCGATATCACGATGTCCGATTCGTTAAGAAATTTGGACTTCATGTTGAAACTTCCATCATTACTTTTGCTTTCATTAGAGTATTTGTAGGTGTATTTGATCGATATTTGCAAACTAAAAAGTAGCGGTAGTTTCGCTCTGTTTTTTTATCACGATAATAATTAGTTCGAAAACAGGACAACCTTAAAATGGATGTCCCGTTTTTAATATTGAAAAACAGCCGGATTAAAAGATATCAACCTGAATAACTGTATCTGTCACATTTGTACCAGCACTTGTCGCTACTTTTAATGACAGACTGTCTCCTGCCTGAAAAGATGTAGAAGTAGTATTGTTGATGTTAGAAGTTTGCGTACCAGATAATGAAACGAAAAGTGGTGTATCAATCCCATTTTTTCGAATGGTCCATGTATCTGTATTAGAAACCCCTGGTCCTGTTAAGGACCGTATATTTAATGCTTTTAAAAGACATTTTTGACTGAGCCGGATAAAGATTTCAGTGGTTGTAACAGAAGCCGATCCCGGTCGATAAAAACGAGTAGTTCCTTTGGGTATGGTACCAGGATCGCTCCAAATAATCGTAGAAGGCTGTAAAACAGTAGAGAATCCCAAATTATTAGCATTTGAATTGTATAAATTTGAAGTACCGATGCTTATTGTCCCGGCTGTTTGAGAAATATCGGCTGTAATTCCTTGGATCGTTGATGCACGTACAACTAGCTGTGATCCGGATTGATTCACTTCAACACCGATATATGAACCGCTTCCGCCTGCACTCGTTATTAAAAAATTATTGTCCTACAATTAAATCGATGTGCATTTGTATTAACTAATAATACTCGTTTTGTACCTAAGCCAGCTGACTTTACTGTTATTACTGAAGCTCTAACAGCATCTACATTATCTAAAGGGTTTCCTGTGCCAAATGAATGAACGCCATAAACATTAGATGTACCTGTCGTCAAAGCAGTGGAGTTATCTACTGTGATAGATGTGGATCGTAATTTAGCTGTTTGTGAAGTTGTTCCGGGAAAAGCCACGCCAACTAATTGAACATGATTTGCTGAAGTTAAAAGCAAGTTAACATCCTCTACTCTTGAATTCTCACCCATGGTTAATAAAGTTGTATTAGTCGTTACATTTTGTTGACGAATCGTTAAAGTTAATAAACTAACACCCCTTAAGGAACAACCCGAAGGCATGACCACCTTTTCGTCGTAAATTCCTGGATAAACGAGAATTGTGATCCCAGTAGCACCTGATGTATGAATGGCTGATATTGCGCCATTAATTGTATGAAAGGGATTTCCTCCAATAGATCCTTTAGAATCATCCCCTGATTTAGTCACTATGGCTGTGTTAGGTCTAGGTATAAATAATTCCAATATCCCTGTTGACATGACTTATTCTCCTAACTTTTAGAACCTCAAAGGACTTTTTAAGAGGCATTCTATTTAATTTCAAATAAATACCCATAGTCTTTTTTAGATTTCTAAAACCTCCTAATCTTTATTCAGTCTTATAAATTTTAGATTAATTGGAACCCCTCCATAGAAAAAGTTCCTTGAATCAAGCTAATTAAGCGGCGATCGTATTACAGTGATCCACAAATAAAAATTCCAAAAATACATATTCATAATCTATTAGATGCAAAGTCTCGTAATTTGCAACGGATAAATATCATGGTAGATTATATTTATTTTCATTGATTCAAGGGTTCCGTCGTAAAAATACTCATAGAACGATTTGGCAACAAAATACTACGCTCATTATATATTGGTTACATTTATTGGGTAAAAACACATTAAATTGATAGGGAATTTTCTTTTTGTTAGCAGTTGTAATGTGTATAAAATAGGATAAAGCTGGAATTTTAGAGGCAGTGAAAAATAATTTATTTACTGAAATGAATGTTATGATGAATGGAAATATTAGTATTCAGTAATAAACAGAAAGGCTGATATATATGGAATGTACAATTCGCCGAATGCAAAAGGAAGACATAAAGCAGGTTCAACAAGTCGCAAAAACAAGTTGGCAGACTACTTATGAAGGCATCATCCCCTACGAAATTCAAGAAAGTTTCTTAAATTCCGCTTACAATGATGAGATGATGCAAGTACGTTTAGAGCAATCTAGTATTTTTATTTCAGAAGTTAAAGGGGAAATCATGGGCTTTGCAAACTTCTCTCCGGTAAAAGAGAGAGGAGAAACGGAGCTTGGAGCCATTTATCCCGCTTTAACGGGCAGTAAGTCCCCCCACCTAGGCTAAGAGGAATCGAAGAAGCATAGGTGGGGAATAACTGCCCGTAAAAGCCCGATTGGTTCAACTAACAATCAGTGGGGGATGAAGAACCCCCCACTGATTGAAGTTTCACTTTATTTATTGCCTGAATATCAAGGGAAAGGAATAGGTACAGCTATGGAAAAAGAGGGCATAAAAAACTTAGAAGGTGTCAAAGCCGTTTTTATCAACGTAGAAAAAGAGAATAAAATTGCCACAACCTTTTACAAGGCTAAAGGGTTTGAAGTTGTCTCAGAATTTGATGATAACTTTGATGGTCATCTATTAAAAACAGTTAGAATGGTCTTAAAAACGTGTAAAGTCTGCTTAAAATTGAACTATAGGCTGTCAACCTTCAGGCAGCCTATAGTTATTGTCAACGTTTATATATTGTGAAATATTGGTTCTCTACAATGATGGTATTTAGAAATCGACCCATGTTTTCTCGCGTTTGTCGCGTCGCGGTTTCGGTTGCATATATCATGACAAATAAGCTCCATTTTAATAAGGGTTGTTTTCTTATCAAAGAGCATTCATGTTATAAATGTATACATCAAACAAGCTTCTTTTTAAGCGGGATAGTAGATCGTCATGCTTAATCGTGTTAATGTTTCCCCTGAATTATGGTAGCTATGAGGTCTGTCAGCTTTGAATCTGATAGAATCACCACTACTTACTGTATATTTAATGTTATTGACATTGATAGTTAATTCTCCATCAAAGACGGTTAAAAATTCCTCAGTACCGTCGCCGTGCGAATTAGCACTTAGAAATCCACCTTTTTCGATCTCGATTGAATAAACTTCGAAGCGTCTATCTTCTTGAAAGGAGAAATAGGGGTACACTCGATACTTCCCGTTATCTTCAGATAGTGCTTGAACTTCGCTTTTTAAAATAACTTTTGTATCTGGCTGCGGATTATTGATTAGCGATGAAAATGAGATCTTTAAGCCATGTGCAATTTTCCAGATTGTTGTTATCGTCGGACTTGACTCGCCTCTTTCAATTTGACCAATCATTGTTTTACTTACTCCAGTTAAATCTGCGACCTTCTCAAGGCTTAATTTTTTCTCATCTCTTAAAGCTTTTAAGTTTTTTGCAATAATAAGATTTATTTCCTCCATGAAATTCACCTCCTGTATTTACAATATAACGATTGTATCGTACACTATAAAGTAAATCTTTATAGTGTCTATTACAGTCATTATAACATACGTTTTGGAGGGGCAAAATTATGCCATTATTATCGTTTATGCTTTATGTTTTTATTTCAAGCTTTACTCCAGGTCCTAATAATATTATGGCCATGTTATTTGCTAATAAATCTGGGTTTAAAAAGACACTTAGGTTTTGTGTAGGTGTTGGTGCGGGCTTCTTTGTCATCATGTTATTGAGCAGTTATTTTAATCTTTTGCTTAAAAACTTCATACCGAAAATCGAATTTGCGATGACGATTCTAGCCGCCGTTTATATGGTCTATCTGGCTATAAAAATTGTAATGAGTAAAAATCATGATAAAGACAATGAAGACGATAAGCATAACAGTTTTTTCTCAGGTATGGTTTTACAATTCGTAAACCCAAAAGGTATTTTATACGGTATAACGGCCATATCAACTTTTATTCTTCCTTATCACAGTTCTAATTTCAGCTTACTAGCTTTTTCAATATTACTGGCTTTTGTTGGTTTTCTTAGTACAGTGTGTTGGAGTATGTTCGGTTCTCTCTTTCAAATATTCCTAACTAAGTATAGAAGTCAGTTTAATCTGGTAATGGCTTTGTTATTGGTTTATAGTGCAGTATCGATTCTTGTAGAATAATTATAGGTTGCTTATAAGGAGCTTATGTTAAAGGGTTGCTGTGGCAACTCTTTTTTTATTGAACGTTGAAAAATGTTATAGGTTATAATTGGAAAAAACAGCGTAGTTAAAGTAGAAAGAACTTATGATGTATAAGATGATGAGTTAATCCTTGTCTATAACAAAAGTTATGTAAAATAAAAAATACAAAGGGGAGGAAGAGATGAAAAACATTCGTTGTGGGGGAAACTATTATTTGGGGCAGGGTATTTATTTTTTATGTTTGGCCTTGCTCCTATAACCGGTGTATTAAAATATTCCGCATTAACGCCAAGTTGAGTAGTAGCAATTTTCTGGAAAATGAGAGTGCTTAATATGGATTGTTAAGGTATGAAGACCTCACTAGACAATTAATAATTAACATAAATAGCGAATCTAGCTTCTTTACCTGTAGAAATAGAAAAGAAGTATTGGGAATCTGTAATTTTGAGGAGATGCTTACATATGGAAAGTGGTTCTGTGCTAAAAGAACTGTTATATGATTTAGAAGTACAATTACTAACACCAGAAATTCGTCAATCTAAAATAGAACTTGAGAAGTTATTGGCAGATGATTTTATTGAGTTTACAAGCTCTGGTAAGAAGAAGAATAAACAGGATTGTCTCGATGGTCTTGCTACACAGCTGATGTATGTATTGAACTTTGAGATCAAACTATTATCGTCAGATTCAGTGTTAACCATGTATGATTTGAAAGATGAAACGAGAATGAAAGAAAGTTTAAGGAGCTCGGTATGGAAACAGATAGATGGTAGATGGCAGATGGTTTTTCATCAAGGTACGATAGAAAGTTCGGAATGATAAATTAGTTAATCGTGTATACAATTTCTCCTAATACATATGGATATAAAAAAAATAAGAGATTGCCCCATAAAGAAAGGATCAGGCCCCACATTTACTACATCATTTACTTGATACAATAAATAATGTTTAGCGTGTGAAATCAGATCCTTTTTTGGTACAACCACTTATATTTTTGTTTTGATCAGCTTGACGGCTGTTTCGACAATGCTTTCGCGTGAAGAGACCGCTTTTGCCAAGCCATCGTAATGAATAATGTAATGACCAAGAGAACAAGCCCTAAAATGAATGGATACGTAATATGCACATCATACATCAATCCGGCAAGGGTTGGTCCAAGCACATTCCCAATGCTCATATATGCGTTATTCATTCCCATCGCAAAGCCTTGTTCGTTCCCTGCCATCTTAGAAATCAGTGTGTTTAGGACTGGTCTGAGGATGGAGGTAGAAAGGAAGATGATGAGAGAAATTCCAAAGAAAAGCGCATAACTAGAAGCAAAGAGTGAAAGTAGAAATCCGATGGCTGCGATGCCGATAAAAATATTTAATACAGAAACTTCTCCAAAACGACGAACTACCCGATCCACGACAAAAAGCTGAACGATTACGCTAACGATCCCAGTAGCTGTAATCATCGTGGCAATTTCCTGAGGTGTCGCACTAAATTGATTGTCGAGATACAGACCAATTATGGATTCATAGGCCATTAACCCAAAGCTCAGCACGAGGGTAATAATAAGCGGAATAAAATATGGCTTCTTAACAGACGTGGCAATTTGGCGAAGCATTGATTCTTCTTCTGCCATTTCCGTAGCTTGTGCTACTTCTTTCGTTTCACTTTCCTTTAAAACAAAAATTGAAAACACGACAGCAGCAAGTGATACAAGTGCAGAAATTAAAAATGGAACCTTTAAACCAAAGTCAGCTAAAAATCCACCAATCCCTGGTCCAACGACAATTCCTAGTGACATGGCCGCAGATACTAAACTATTGCCCTTTGCTCGCTGATCGAATGTCGTAATATCGGCTACATAAGCAAATATAGCTGGCACAAGTAATGCAGCACCAATTCCGCCGACAACACGAGAAGCATATAGCAGCCAAATGGAATTAACGGCATAGAAGATAAACATGGACAGCGTCAAGCCAACTAGTCCGTAGATAATCATCTTTCTACGACCGTATTGATCCGTCCATTTTCCCGCAATCGGAGAAAAAATAAGTTGAGCTCCTGCGAAAATTGCAATCATAAGTCCGGCAGCAGTTCCACCTTGATTAATGGATGCTAAGTATGCTGGTAAAATGGGAATAATAATTCCGAAACTTCCTATTGCTATAAACATATTGATCATAAGAACGATCATCTTTTTACGTTGTTCTGTTGACATATATTGCCTCTCTTTCTACAGTTACTCAAACCAACCATTTAATTGGCATGATTCATTTTGGCACGCTCCCTATCTTATAGTTTTTGATGGATCGTTGTCAATTAGAAAGGATTGTATAACATGGATAATTCAGGCGACTGTATTTCGTAAGGAGCCGACCTCACACTCTCAATCAGTTTGTAGTGTTTCATCCACCGTATTTAGTTGTTACGGGGTCTGACTCCTACACTTTGGTAACCCCTTTCAAAGGAATCGTTTACTATATTGCGATGGTGTAAATGTTGTCGTTTTTTTAAATACTCTACTAAAATAATTGAGATCATTGAATCCGACCATAAAAGCAATTTCTGTAATCGATACATTTCCTCTTTGGAGGTATAACTTAGCTTCTTCCACCCTTTTTTGATTCATATAATCGATGATATTCTTAGTCGTCTCTGACTTGAATTTGCGAGAAAGATGGGAAGGATTCACGTGTAAAGTAGCAGCGAGATCATGAAGTGTTAAAGGGTTTTCTAAGTGTAAATGAATATAATCAACTGCCTTTTTGACGATGAAGCTATAATTACGTGTTGAAAATGTTTGGACAAGTTCACAATATTCATTAATCATCACGATGCCCAATTTTTTTAAATGAGGTAGATTCGGTGCTCTTTCAATCAGGATAGCAAATTTTTCTGAAATAGTATGAATATAAATGGGATGTACTCCTCCTCTTTCAGCAGCTTTTCTACAAATCGTGTTCATAACCAAAGTTATATTTTTTGCCGATCTAATCGGACTTTCGGGGATTCTATCTGAAATATGTAAGAGACTATTACTTTCATTTGCAATCCGAGCGATTTCTTCTTTGTCTCCTTTGGCAATCGCATCCATTACTCTCTTCTCAAATTGATATCTAGCCTCGATCATCGTTTTACTTTCAGCAATATTGGTTTTTAGTTGCTCTTTATTTAGTGGTGGGGTGATGATTTCAGAGGTTATGAGTTGTGAATCAATATGTTTATGGAGACACATATTAACAAGTAAATCGCCGATGCTATTAGAATCCATACTACTAATAACGGTTAAGGATGTATAGAATTCTTCGAGCTGTTTTCGTTCACTAACAGGCAGCTTGTTTTTAGATAAAATATCACTAATAAATCCAATACTAGGAATACTTGAAATAAAAGGACCTATTAATACGGAACCATAAAATATGCTATTTCTCCAAATACCAGCTGCAATATACTCAAGGCCAAACGAATTTACATGATAATAGTAGCTATTTGTTTCATTCTTTCTTAGTGTCTCATTAATTGTAAAATACTCATTGTTGCTGTTTTGTAGTACAGCGGGAATATGATGATTAACGAGCTGTAAAGTAGCATTCCCGTCTTTATCAATTAACCGAACATCCATTTTAGTAATCGCATTTATTATCGTACATTTTTTATTGAAATCATTAAAATACAATCTTGATTCCTCTGACATATAATCACCTCTTCGATGGATTCTTTCAACTAGTATATCTGTAAATATGTAAAAAAAAGTTGTTTTTGTACTAATTATATCAATATAATACGATAATAAATATTAACCTTACAATATAATTAACGTAAGAATACGGAATTAGTCATGAAGGTACTTATAGTTGATAGTCGTTTTATCTGAAATGTAATCGTTCCCATATATAAAAAGATAAATTTAGGAGGAATTACAATGAGAAAAATTATTAATATGAATGATGAATGGAAATTTATAAAGCAAGATGAAGGACAAGCAATGGACCAAGCTTATAATGATGAAAGCTGGGAAGTTGTTCATGTACCCCACACATGGAACGCTATTGATGGAGCAAATGGCTTTGATTTTTATAAAGGGGCTTGTTGGTATCGAAAAGAGTTTGTCGTAGATACATTAGCAAAAGGGAACAAAGTATATATCGAGTTCAACGGCTCTAACAGTATTACGGATGTCTATATGAATGGTCAACATCTGGGACAACATAAAGGTGGTTATTCTACTTTTAGATTTGATATTAGTGATGTTACTCAATTTGGAACGAAGAACACGCTAGCTGTAAAGGTAGATAATACTGTTGTTGATGATGTCTATCCACAAATGGCCGATTTTACCTTTTACGGTGGAATCTATCGTGATGTAAATGTAGTGATTGCTAATCATCTTCACTTTGATTTGATGGACTATGGTTCACAAGGAATCTATGTCATTCAAGAAGAAGTAAACGAAGAGAAGGCTTCATTAACGATTAAATCTAAAGTAGTCAATGATCATGAGGAAGAAAAGAAAGTAAGACTGTGGGTCGATTTAGTAGATGCACAAGGAAAAACAGTAGCTTATGCTGCAAAAGAAGTCGTGCTAGCTTCACGTGAAACAAAAGAAGTTGAAGTACCAGTTGTAATCGAAAACCCAACATTATGGAATGGTAGAAAAAATGCGTATCTGTATGAAGCGAAAGTATCTTTGCAGAGCTTTAACGATATTGTAGATGAGCTATCGATTCCTTTCGGTGTAAGATATTTTGAAGTGGACGCTGAGAAAGGCTTCTTCTTAAATGGTGAACATCTTGCCTTAAATGGTGTTTCAAGACATCAAGATCGCAAAGATATGGGATGGGCAATTACTAAAAAAGAGCACGAAGAAGATATGGACTTAATTAAGGAGGTAGGAGCTACCTCAATTAGATTAGCTCACTATCAACATGACCAATATTTCTATGATTTATGTGATCAAGAAGGTATGGTTATTTGGGCAGAAATACCATTTATCTCTGTTATGTCAAAAACAGAATTAGAAGGTATTAATGCTAAACAGCAAATGATTGAATTAATTAGACAAAACTTTAACCATCCGTCAATTATGTTCTGGGGAATTCAAAATGAAATCCAAATTAGTGGCGAAAGACCAGAACTTAGAAAACTTGTGAAAGAATTAAATGAGCTAACGAAAAAAGAAGATCCGACAAGATTAACGACAATGGCGAATGTGATGTTCGTGCCAGATAAAGATGAATATAACTATATGACAGATATCGTTGGCTATAATAAATATTATGGTTGGTATCAAGGAAAAGCAGAAGATTTTGCCGGTTGGCTTGATGGATTTCATAAGACGAATCCTACGGTGAAATTAGGGATTTCAGAATACGGGGCAGAGGGTATTTTACAATATCATAGCAATGATCCGAAAGTAAAAGACTATACGGAAGAATACCATACGCTTTATCATGAAAAGGTTTGGAAAATTTTCTCGGAACGTCCTTACCTCTGGTCCACATATGTATGGAATATGTTTGATTTCGGTGCCAATATAAGAGATGAAGGCGGCGTTAAGGGAAGAAATAACAAAGGGTTAATCACATACGATCGTAAGATTAAAAAAGACGCGTTTTATATGTATAAAGCAAATTGGTCAGATGAAAAATTCGTGCATATTACAAGCAAACGCTATATCGATCGCGCTGATCGCACCATTTCTGTTAAAGTGTATTCGAATTGTGAGGAACTCACGCTTTATGTAAACGGCAAAGAATTAGAAACGAAATCAGGTCGTAGAATCTTTACTTTTGAACATATTGAATTACAAGATGGCATGAACGAGATCAAAGTTATTTCGAACCATGATGGTGTTGAATTACAAGATGTGGCTAAGTTTAACAAAGTGACAGAACCTAACCCAAGTTATGAGGCTCCTGAAGCGGAAACAGGTGGATTAGTAGCGAACTGGTTCCAAATGCCTGATCTAGGTGATGATGCAGAGGAAGTTGAAGAAATTCACATTACTGATGATGTGTATTCAACAGCTGACACATTTAAAGATCTTATGGAAAATGAAGAAGCGAAAGCTGTGCTTGAAAAGTATTTAGGTAATTTTGCAGAGCACCCAATGTTTGGGATGGCACAGGGAATGCAGTTGGATTTCATCGCATCTATGGACGAAGACTTGTTTAATGAAAAATTGATGTATCTACTTAATAAAGAACTAACACAAATTAAAAAATCATAATTGAAGCGCAATTACGAGTGGCAGATTCGTGGATCATCATCTGTAAGTAACAATACGCTCCTAGCAACGTAAAAGATGTGAATAAGTGGAAAAGGAGTTGCTTACATGGGCAACTCCTTTTCCACTTATACGAGATTTATCGCAATCGGCTTTCGACGCTCAAAAGTGAATATCGATGTAAAACCACATTGTATCGCCATATCAACAGCATCCTCAAAATTCGAACCAACGGCGTCCGCAAAATGAGAATCAGAACCGATTGTTAGAATTTCGCCGCCTAATTCTTTATAAAGTTGTACGATATTAATAGAAGGAAGAGCTTGCTTCAAGCTTCCTCTAAGTCCTGAAGTATTAATTTCAATGCCGATGTTTCGTTCGATCGCCTTCATTAAAATCGCTTCTAATATCTCTTTGTGATCTTCAAAATGATACATGCCAATCGTTTTGACGGCATAGCGTTTGAGTAAGTCTAAATGTGCAATCACATCTATATCTGCCCAACAAACCATCTTGTACACTTCTTCAAAATAGCTTTGATACGCTAAATAGGTATCCTTATTCTCCAAAAATCTACGTAATTTAAGGTTGTTAATATTATGTACAGACCCTAAGATGAAATCTAAATCCAATGGTGACAGTGCCGCTTCATATTCCTGTTTAAGCAGGTGTGGTTCACAAAGTTCAATGCCAACTTTGATAACCAAGTGGTTGCCGTATATTTCTTGACATTCCTTGATCTCGTTAAAATAATGTGTGAAATTCATATGACCATAAGTGGGAGCGAGGGGGTTAACCGAAAAGTGTTCTGTGAAACAAATTTCTCTGATTCCTTTCTCAATGGCGGTTTTACATACATCTTTCATGGAAGCGGTAGAATCAAACGAATGATTTGTATGGTGATGATAATCGATTAAACGCATAACAGGGCATCCTCTCCGTTCATGACTTTACTAAAGGTATAAATAATGATACATGATTCTAGCAAAAGAAACAGTACGTGGCAATGAAGGATTAACTAAGAAAGGCAGAATGCTTAAAAGTGAAAGCGTTCTGCCTTTCTTAGTTTTTAAAATTCATAATAACGACGAAGTAAATAAGAAATCCCTTTACAATGAGGGTGATTTCGAATGTTTTCTAGTAAGCCTTTTACAATAGCGGGAACTAATGTTGGTTCAAGTAGTTGTTGCTTTAGGAGGATTAACGATTCTTTTTCGATCGACTCCTCTATTTCTTCCATTTTTTGATCGATGATCTCGAGCAGCAGTTCCTTCGTTATCTTTTCATTCATTGGCTGGTTAATCATTTCGATCAGTTCTTGTGAAATAAATGGGATCGTGGTATGCCTTGCTAGTAAATTTGTTTTTTCCACAAGGGATTGAGACAGTAACTCCAGATCCAACGGTACGTTATAGAATAAAAATAATTCTAAATAAGTGCTCATAAAGCCTTTAATACAATAAATTAAATCATATTTGATCAGCTCGACTTCTTCCCTATATAGACGTTCAATCATCGATAAGATAATTTTCTCGTTTAATTGATTATAGTTATGCATTCTTTCGATCAGTACTTCATTAAATGACTGTATTTGCTCTTTAATAAGAATTTTGGCGAAATCAGAATGCTTATGAAACGTATAGAACATGGTGTAATAAAATTCGTATAAAAGCTTTTTATCATCATTTGTGTTTCTGACCGCATAGTCAATATCAGAAGTAATTTGCATCATAAAATGATCAATTAATGCTAAAATCAATTCGTCCTTTGACTTAAAAGATAAGTAAAAAGAACCCTTGGAAATCCCGCAATGTTCTGTTATTTGTTGAACAGAAGTGGCTTCAAAACCTTGTTTTGCAAAAAGATCTAACGCCTTTTCCATAATTAATTGTTTCTTAATCATTATTTATATCGCTCCTAGATACCCTATCGTTGACAAATGACTCACTAGTCATTATTATAAATAAATGAGCTTGATAAGTCAATTTAAGGTGGGTGTAATAGTGAAAGGGTTAGTCAATTTTGTCTTAAAGAATAAACTAGCGGTATGGCTGCTTACTATTATCATTACGGTATCTGGTATTTATTCAGGTACGAAAATGAATATGGAGACGATCCCCAATATTTCGATTCCTTACTTAATGGTCATGGATGTATATCCTGGAGCAACTCCTGAAAAAGTAATGGAAGATGTGTCCATGCCGATAGAGAAAGCGGTAGAAAATCTTGAAAACGTGAAATCCGTTTATTCAAATTCCTATTCTAACATGGCAAGTATTCAAGTGGAATACGAATATGGTGTGGATATGGACGAGGCGAAACGTGCCTTGCAATCTGCGTTAGATGCAGTGAAATTACCAGAAGGAGCACAAGAGCCGACAACTACAGCGATTAGCATGAACATGATGCCAGTTGTTGCCTTAAGTGTAAGTAGTTCAAAAGAGGATATTGTTGAATTAACGTCAACGGTAGAGGAAAGTTTACTGCCAAAAATCGAGAAAATCGATGGTGTTGCGTCGGCAGCAATTACAGGTCAGCATATTGAAGAAGTAGACCTTACGTATAACAAAACAAAGATGACTGAACTCGGCTTAACAGAAGATCAAGTAAAGCAAATGATTCAAGCGAGTAACGTAGCTGTTTCACTAGGTCTTTACGAGTTTAAAGCAGGGGAACAAGCCGTAGCAATCGACGGTAAGTTCATGACAGCTGATGAATTAAAGAATATGCTTATTCCGGTAACACCAACAGCTGCAAGTCCGTCACCATTTGTGAAACTGAGCGATATTGCTACCATTGATGTAGTTGGTAAAGTACAATCCGTTTCACGTACAAATGGTAAAGAGGCTATTGCGATTCAAATTGTCAAAGGGCAACAAGCAAACACTGTTGATGTTGTAAACAGTGTGAAGAAGTTAGTCAAAGAAGAAAAGGCAAAATACGATGGTCTTGTCATCGATGTAACTCTTGACCAAGGTGCACCAATTGAAAAATCCGTTTCAACGATGATTGAAAAAGCGTTATTTGGTGGTTTAATTGCCGTATTAATTATCCTTCTATTCCTACGTGATTTTAAATCAACGATTATTTCGATCGTATCGATTCCAGTTTCAATTTTCATGGCTTTACTGATACTAAACTGGATGGATATTACGCTAAATATTATGACACTTGGTGCGATTACGGTGGCCATCGGTCGGGTAATTGATGACTCCATCGTAGTCGTTGAAAATATTTATCGTCGTTTACATTTAAAAGAAGAGAAATTAACAGGTCGCGCACTTGTACGTGAAGCGACAATTGAAATGTTCAAACCAATCATGTCATCTACATTAGTAACAGTTGCGGTATTCGCGCCACTTATCTTCGTTGGTGGTATGGTCGGCGAGCTATTCATGCCGTTCGCACTAACAATGGCGTTTGCGCTTTTTGCTTCGTTAATTGTTGCGATTACAATCGTTCCGGCGCTATCCCACTTCTTATTTAAGAAGAAGTTATATGGTGAAAAAACCGAAAGTAGCCATAAAGAGGCTGGTAAATTAGCTAAATGGTACAAAGGTATCCTTACTAAAGCACTTAACCATAAAGTTATTACTTCCCTAATTGCGATTGTTTTATTAGCTGGTAGTTTGGCGTTAACGCCATTAATCGGCTTTAGTTTCATGGGCAGTGAAGAAGATAAAGTGATGTACTTAACGTACACACCAAAAGCAGGCGAGCTTAAGGATGAGACATTAGCAAACATTCATGTTGTCGAAGAGAAGTTACTTAAACATGATGATATTGATATTGTTCAAGTTTCTGTAACAGATAGTGGCGATCAGATGTCAGCGATGATGGGTGGCGGAGCAGGTGGCGGATTAATGTACCTAATCTTTGACCCGGAAATGGATAACTTTCCAGAGGTTCGCACAGAAATTGAAAAGTATGTGACGAATATTGGTCAAACAGGCGAATGGAAGAGCCAGAACTTCTCATCTATGTCGGGATCGACAAATGAAGTAAGCTACTCATTTTATAGTGAAAATCTAGATAAACTAAATGAAACGGTAAAACAAGTAGAAGACGTAATGAAGAAAACGGACGGTTTAAAAGATGTTTCTTCAAGTGCAGAAGATGCCTATGTTGAATATACGTTCAACGTAGCGCAAGATGAATTGCTGCAGTATGGGTTAACAACAGGGCAACTCGTCATGATGTTAAGCCCAGCAAAAACACAAGATGTTTTAACAACGGTTGAAAAAAATGGTGATACATTAGATGTAATTGTTCAACAAGAACAAGCTGCACAGCCAAAGTCAATCGATGATATTTTAGCAACACCAGTACCAACAGCGCAAGGTAATACAATGCCACTTTCTGAACTTGTAACGGTTAAGAAAGGGACGACTTTAAATACTCTTGCACGTAGTAAAGGTGAATACTACGCAACAGTTTCAGGGGAAATTATTGGTGATGATATTTCCAAAGTAACAGCTAAAGTAGATAAAGAGATTGATCAATTAGATTTACCTAAAGGTGTTACAGTGGATGTTGCTGGTGTAACGGCAGACATGACTGAAACATTTACACAACTTGGTGTAGCTATGGCTGCGGCAATTGCGATCGTCTACTTTATCCTTGTGGTTACATTCCGTGAAGGTGTCGCGCCATTTGCGATTCTATTCTCGTTACCATTTGCAGTAATTGGCTCATTTGTTGGCTTATTAATCGGCCGTGAAACGATCTCTGTCTCTGTTATGATGGGTCTATTAATGTTAATCGGTGTCGTTGTAACGAATGCCATTGTACTTGTAGACCGTATTATTCATATGGAACGTGATGGTATGAATATGCGCGAAGCGATTCTTGAGGCTGGCGTAACGCGTCTACGTCCAATCCTTATGACCGCAATCGCAACGATCGGTGCATTGATCCCATTAGCGATTGGCTCAGGCGGCGGTGGATTGATCTCCAAAGGCCTTGGTATTACAGTAATCGGTGGTCTAGCAAGTTCGACGTTATTAACATTAATTGTTGTACCAATCGTTTATGAAATCTTATCGAAGCTATTCAAGAAAAACCGTAAAGAAGTAGAAGAGAACTAATGGTTTTAGCCCTACAAGAGCATGATCTTGTAGGGCTTCTTAAACCCCAATTTGAGGGGGGACTAAAGCCTTGTATATCTTTAATACGAACAGGTAGATCAAACACGATACGTCAGTTTGGAATGATCTAGTATGCGTGCAAAATAACGATCTGTTTGATTGTGTGTCAGCTCATGCTATAATGAGACACTTAGGATAATTACGACCTTTGCTCATAATTGAACGGATGAACGGATGCCAAGAAAAGCCTCCGCTAAAGCGTAAATATGGAGGTGTTAGAGAATGAATAAACGATGGACGATCAGTAAAATTAAAGAATTTGTTGCGAACAATTCAGAAAGTAAGTTACTATCGACGGAATATCACGGTTTTTCGCAAAAGTTACTATTTAAATGTGCATGTGGTAGCAATTTTGAAAAAACATTTACCAAATTTAAAAATAATAACCAACGTAAATGTGAAGTGTGCCAACCGACAAAAGAGTCACGCTAAACGTATAGCGAATAAACGAAGTGCCGATTTCTATTAAGATAGAAGTTGGCGCTATTTTTATCCCGCATTAACGGGCAGTAAAACCCCCACTGATTGAAGTTTCACTTTATTGAAAAGAGACCGAGGCTTATCCTAAATACAGGACAGCCTCGGTCTCATTTGATTAATTCACTTCATATTCACTCACATTGCGCTCGACAACTCTTGCGCCTTTTGCACTCATGAATGATCCGGACGCTGTTGTGAACACATTGCTCGCTATGACTGCATCCATAGCTGTTTTCACTTTTTCTACGTCAACCGGTTCAATTGGATCAGCAACAGAAAGTGTTGCTGATTTACCGCCGTCGGTTAGAAACAATAATTCCAGTGTTTTTGCCATTTTCTTCACCCCTTTCATTCCTTAGAAAATTAATTGGATAGAACCGTTGTCCCGATTTGAGCGACTTTTGATAGAGGGTGCATTTGTAACCCTGCGATCGCTTCAGCTGCCGCTAAAATATCATCTGAAGCAGCATCTGTTTTTACATTGGAAAATGATTTACGCTTCACAATCGGTATGCCTTTTTCATCCATGCCTGTTTCAAACTCTAAGCGGATCGTTACAGCTTCAAGAATTTCAATTGCCACGTTGCTCACCTCCTTTCGCTTTCTTTATAAGCGTTAAAGCAGAAAAAGTAGCATCGGGGGGAAAGTTTTTAAACGAGTTTCTAGATTGAATTCCGCCTTTTTTAAAATTAATATCTGAACACCTTAACTGCAATCAGTAGCTACGGCTGTAGCTTTTAAATAAGGTTTGATCAAAAATACCCAACAAGCCAGCATTTTACGATAAACAAAAAGAATCCATTTAATAAAAAAGATTGTTCAAAATGGATTCTTATATTGTAGTATTAAGATTGATTTTTATAAAAAAGATTGATCATTTACTCTACCACCTTCTTAATAAAATTCAACGTTACTTATCAGTTTCCTACTTAAACAATCTGGTTCTTATGCAAAGAAAGCGCAGATCCATACTATGGAAAGGCGCCTCTTAAAGGAATAATAAAAATATTGTAACCGTTACGTTTGTTTGGATCCTTCTTCTTATACAGGAAGCCTATCATCCCTTTGAAGAGATTTTTGCAAGGCAATAATCTCATTCTGTATACTTGGAAACTCTTTTATTTCAGGGACGTTTTTAATATCTAGTGACTGTTTTCGAGCGGTGGCATTCGCCATCGTTTCAAAAACATAAAGCAATCCGGCAAGAGTTTCGTCTGTAAGAATAGGACGTCTAGTAGCTTTTGCAGCATTCTCCAATAAATACTCTAATTGCTCGATGAAAAATATAACCGGCCAGTAGTATTCAAAAGCCCTTTGATTAACTGGAATCTCTCCTGCAGCTGTATTATATAATGTTTTTAAATTAGCTAAATTTGTCCGCATTTTCATGCCTTCCTTGCTTTTTGTAGCATTAAAATTAATTCCTTGATCAGAGAAAAGAACGAATAAAAATTGCGCCTGACTTCGAAGCGTTTTGGTTATTAAATGTGAAAGACGACTAGAGGCGGAATACCTACCTACAATCCATATTCCTATAAGGCCAATCACAATCCCAATAAAAACATCAATTAATCTAGCTGAGGCAAAATAAGAAAAGCTAAAGCTGCCATGACTCGTGCTTTCAGCCATCAACAGTGCATTTGGTGTAAAGAATAACGCAGCTAAACCATAATTTTTCACAATAAACAACTCTGTAATAAATGTCAAAAGCAGAATCAAGAAAGTGAGAATGTATCCAGATGGGTGACTAGCAAGAATCAAGCTAGCGATCAGAATACCTATGATTGTACCAAATCCTCTTTGAATGGCACGATGATAGGTAGCGACCATTGTTGATCCGGCCAAAACGGCTACACAGGATAGCGGCACCCAATAGGATCGTGTCAAATCCAGCTGATAGGCGATAATCGCTGCGATAATCGTAACAATGCCAAGTCGTATAGACGTAAGGAAAACAATCGAGTTTTTATCAAAGGCACCCAATAGGATTGTCTTAAGTGACGGTTTGGAAATTCGAATCACTTGATTAATTTTGGATACTGGTTCATTCATAATCGCGTCGGCTTCATAAATTTTTTCAATTAGTGGAACAATTTTTTGATCGATCTCTTCAGGCAGAAGAATTTCTTTAACAACACTCTCACTTTGTGTTTTTTGATTCAGTGAATGTGCCAAATGTCGAACAGACTCTCCTACTTCCGCTGGAATGCTTGAGTTGCCTTCTGAAAAAGCTTCAAGGATGTATAAAAATAGCTTGTTTGCATGATCGTTTAATACATATAATCGTTTAAATAGATCCGTTTGTCGCCAAGGGATAGATCCTGCCGCAAGTGTTTCTTCTGCTTCTTTCAAAACGGACATAACACGATGTCTCGCATCACTAAATTTCTCGGTACCAATTGAATCAAGAAATGTTGCTAGTTCTAAATACACTCTTCTTACTACACCTGTTTCCGGACCATGGGGATCAAAGAACCAACCGATCATGGCAATCACCCACGATAGGGCTCCTCCTAGAAATACAAGGCCAGCACGCAATGGGGCAAGCTCTGGATGAACAGGCATACCTGTTGTCATAGCAAAAACTAAAACGAAAAAAATCGCAGACGGTCCATTAATTTTTAAAGCTCCAAAAATAAACATAGCTACGGATCCAATAATCCCCATCAAAATCGCTATTGCAAGTGGATAAGGGGCAGCAAGAGTCCCTAATGCAGAGACTAACGTCATTCCAAGTATGACAAAAAATAACTTTTTAGCCCTTTGAGCATAGGGAATATTAAATACGTAAAGATAGGTAAAGCCTCCCATCCCAGCTATCAACCCATATTCTAGATTTCCAAATAATAATCCAATCATAACTGGCAGAGCTGCCGCTACTCCCGCAGAAAATGCCTTTATCCATGGAAACGGCTTACGATTCACAGTCAATGCCTGTTTTATAATGGATGGGGATTTGGGAGAGGTAGATTTAGATGTCTCTTTCATACTGATCCTGATTGCTCCTTTGCTAAAATCATTAACCTAATAATATACTTAGAACAGAGTCGTAATAGCTTTTTATGAACCTTTATTTACCCATTCTCCGGCAAAAGGCCATATAATAATGGCTACTTATAAAAATAGTGTATCCACCTTCCCAAATTTGTAAGCACCTACATGAACCTACCAAATACAAGGAAGAGCTGTTAATAAAAAAACTGATATTTCCTATTATACTTCTGTAAAGCTATACATAGCTAATTGTCTTTTTTATGAATTCCATGCATTATTGTAATATCACCTTTTTTTTGGAGGAATTATTCATGGATTGGCATCAACTAAAATATTTTCAAACATTGGCGAACATTGAGAACTTTACGAGGGCTTCTGTTGAATTAGTTATTTCTCAACCGGCATTGAGTCGTTCGATTTCTCGACTTGAAGAAGAGATCGGTGTTCCTTTATTCGAACGGAAAAGTCGTGGAGTCATATTAAATAAATATGGTGAAATTTTTCTACAGCATGCAAATCGAGCTTTATCAGAAATAGATGCTGCAAAACAAGAAATTAATGATTTAATAAATCCCCTTCATGGAACGATTTCACTAGCATTTATTCAAACTCTTGGCTCCAGTTTTGTGCCTGAGTTAATTAGTGCCTTTCAAAAAGAAGCATCAGGAATAAACTTTCAATTGTATCAGCATGCAACAAGCAAGATTTTGAACCAATTAGCATCTACGGAAATTGACATTGGTTTCTGTTCACCACAAGAACCGATTGAAAATCTTAGCTCTATTCCAATCGTGAATAATGAATTATTTTTAATTGTACCCATTACTCATAGACTTGCTGGTACAGATGAAGTCGATTTATGTGAAGTAGCCAATGATCCATTTGTGCTTTTCAAGCATGAAACAGCTATGCGTGATGTTATTGAGAGGCTTTGCCATGAAGCTGGATTTCATCCGAAAATGTCTTTTGAAGGCTTTGAGGAGAGAACCATCGCAGGACTTGTTGGAGCAAAGTTTGGCGTTGCCCTCATTCCTTTTATACCTGGTCTTGATAAAAGAAAAATTTCACTTATTCGTATTCGAAAACCACAAAGTTTAAGAGTAATCCGAATGGTTTGGAGAACAAATGGATATATGCCACCTGCAGTAGAGAGGTTCAAGACCTTTGTTGAAAAGACAATGCGGTTGTCTGAATATGAAGGCTAATGTAGCTTTGAAATAATGTTTGATCAAATTGATACTAATAACCTTAATAAACGAACAAAAGAAAGGAGCGTATTTTAAAAAAAGATTAATCATTTTTCCGTTTTTCTTATTTCATTAAAGTAGCAATAGGTAAGCCTTTGAAGTCATCTCCAGCTTTTCCCCTGCTCCGCACCGAACGTGCTAGTTTCCCAGCATTCGGCGCTCCATCTATCGATGTATACTGGATTATAAGTTCTTCGTTACCCTTAGACGTGAGATTAATCTACCTTTTCAAGCCCACATTCCATTCGGTATTGGTTTAGTTTCTTTATCATTGAAAAATTTAAACCGAATTTCTGTATTTCTGATGTGATTATTTCTGTATTTTTACGATGCACTAGCCGATGGATGTCCCTATGAAGGATGCGAAGATTGTTGAATCTGTCCGTTCCTCCAAGATGTGTTGGTACATAATGATGGCAGTGAACTTCATTAGCGGTTAGATTCCAACCTGTGATTTCACATTTTCCAATCTTCATACTAAAACGGCTGATGCGATTATCCATATACTCAACCGTCCTACCTGGAAGATTTGCCTTCATTAGTCTGCTGATTTCTAGGCTGACATTCGGCTTCAGTTTATCGTAAATTCTCTTTCTGCCTTCCTCCGTAAAAAGGGATAGGGTTGGACTAAAGTTCATTGCATTTACTGTTCTAACGTCCCCAATCGGAAACAGGTGGACTCCTGCGATTTTGAACGTTTTAACTTGTGTGCTATAGAACTTTTTGTAAGCAGTACTAGGATTGATTGGATGTCCATATTTCCCCACGGGACGAAGGCGATTATACAGAAAGGCTTTTAATTCGTAGGCAAGACGTGAGAATTCTAGATTGACATGTGTAGCTCGGTTAAAATAATTGTGAATGCCTAAAACAAAACTGTTAAAGCGTAAAACATTTTGAGTGGTAGGGGATGCTTTTATCCGTAGGATATGGATTTTAGCTTGTTCTTTGAGTTTCTCCCGCTTCTTCCGTTTAATGCCCGTGTGGGCAACTCTTTTACTTCTCTTCTTATTCGCTTTAATTGTAAAACCTAAGAATTCGGATTCTCTTTTTCGCAAATTTACGATTTGCGATTTTTCCGGTGAAATGTCTAGTTTTAACCGTTCCTTGAGGTATGATCTAACCGCGTGATACCACTTTTGAGCCGTTTTCCCATCTCGGCAGAGAATTTTAAAATCATCCGCGTAGCGGACAAGGTACCCTTCTTTGAGACTTGTGCGTTTCTTAGCGTACCTTTCTCCAGCCTTAGATTTATAGTTTTTCGAGAGAGGGAAGAACTCCCATTGGTCAGCAACCCACTGGTCTAGGTCGTTTAGTACCACGTTCGATAATAGAGTTGATAAAATCCCACCCTGAGGGACGCCTTTAGATGGTACACCTTCTTTATCAATTTCGGCCTTTAGCATTTTAGATATGCAGGCTAACACTGTTCTATCATGAATGCCTAAATTCCATAATTGTTTGATAAGAAGTGTATGATTCACATTATCGAAAAACCCTTTAATATCAAGCGCAACTACATAATGTAGCTGCGCTTGATTAATTAAAAATTGTACTCTTGCCATGGCATGATGAGTAGACCTTAACGGTCTAAAGCCATAGCTGTGTTTGTAAAAATGGGCTTCAGCAATTGGCTCAAGAACCTGTTTAAAACACTGTTGAATGATACGGTCAAGAATACATGGAATTCCAAGCGGTCTTAGATTACCATTTTCCTTTTCAATCCATTTTCTTCTGACCTTCTTAGGTTGATAGTTCTCTAGTTTTGTTTGAATTACACTCACTAATTCATTTTCCGTGAGCTCCTTGATATCATTGATGGTTTTTCCATCTGTACCAGGTGTTTTAGCCCCTTTGTTAGATTTAATTTTACGAAAAGCCAATAGGATGTTCTCTCTGGATGTGATGATTTCATAGATATGGCTGAAAATATCCTTATTACTAGCTTTTTCATATAAATCCGTAAAGGTTTCCGTCATATTGTAGTAATCCCAATATCTCAAAGTTGACACTGTGGCATCCCTCCTAATGGGTGATGTTCCCACATTCTTACCCGATCGGTGTCATTCACGTGAAGAAAATAATCGTTCTCATTCGTTAGACTTGGGGCTGTTCCTCCACTCCCATTACAGAAGTTTCGTCGGTCGTACCCCTACCTTCACAAGAGCAAATGCATTTCGGTTTTCACCTTATAGCAACCGTTAAGGATGACAGTCCTTGTTTCAACGTCTCTTGGTTCCCAAGTACCTTACAACATAGCTATCCGTTCTAGACGTAGGTGCTTCCTTTAAACCTGTGAGCTGGATACCGCCATTGTTCAGTATAATGTATTTCAGAGGGCCAAATTTTACTCTACACCACTCACCCCATCGTAGGATGGGACATAGCTTTCACTATGTTCAATCTATAGACCCTTAAATTCAGAAGTTCGTCAGTTCCTTTAGAGGGGAACATCCTCACCCTATCTAGTTTTTCAGCCACCCGGCATATCGGTTGGCATACCTTTTCCATAGGAATGGCTTTAGCTTTCCTTCTGCCGACTCTACCTGTGCTTCGAACCCCATGAACTGTCTTTCATGACGCACGCAGGAGTCTTGATGAGATAGTTTCAGAAAACATGGCTTCGTCATTCCTATCCTCCGTTGTAAAGTTGAAGCTAATTTCATAAACTTCCTGTGTTTTCACGCCATAAGGCGTTTATCACAGAACTTGTCGCGCTGGCCCGGTTGTTGAACAAAGAAATGCCCTACAAAATAGATAGTTTTATCAAACCTTTTTACAAATTATCAATTTTTATTATAAATGATCAGACTTTTTATAAATTATCGAACTTTATTTTAAATCCACAGCGGCGAGTTAAATTCCAAAGGTCTTAGTATTACAGTAATCGGTGGTTTAACCAATTCGACGTTATTAACATGAATTGTTGTACCAATCGTTTATGAAATATTATCTAAGCTACTCAAGAAAAGCCGTAAAGAAGTAGAAGAGAACTAGTGGTTTTAGCCCTACAAGAACCAATGGGATAGAGGGTCTGGGAGTGTTTAGTCCACCGATGTAACAGCCCCACTGCTCGTTAATCTTTCAGGTTCACATAGAACTTTTAGGTGAATACATCGATACGACAGAAACCCCTTCCTCAAAAATGTGTTAGCATTTTAGGTGGGGGAGTATTCATTTGGGAGCAAGTATGCTGTAATAGTGATAGAACAATTGTTCATCCTGTTCTAAGTAGTCAAAGAAGTGAGGAATTGATCGTGAAAAAATTTAAGAAGTTTTACTTAGAGATTACAAGTGTATGTAATCTTGCATGTAGCTTTTGTCCGCCAACAGAACGACAGAAGCAATTCATTTCTGTGGAGGATTTTTCTAAGAGATTAGACCAAATTAAACCGCACACAGACTACATTTATTTACATGTAAAAGGTGAGCCGTTGCTCCATCCTAAAATAGGCCAATTGTTAGACGTAAGTCATGAAAAAGGGTTTAAAGTTAATATCACAACCAATGGAACATTAATTAATAAAAAGAGAGAAAAATTATTAAATAAGCCTGCGCTAAGACAAATGAATTTCTCACTCCATAGCTTTGATGGCCATATTGGTTCTAAAGATAAGGAAGGGTATGTGAAAAGTATCCTTTCTTTTATTAAAGAAGCAACGAGTCAATCAGAAATGATTGTTTCTCTGAGATTATGGAACCTTACACAAGACAATACGACGAATATTGAAAGAAAACGAAACAGAGAATTACTAGAAATGATTGAGAAAGAATTTGATTTAGACTACAAAATTGAAGAGAAGGTTGTACCAGGAAGCGGCGTGAAAATTGCGGACCGCATCTTCATCAATCAAGATTATGAGTTTCAGTGGCCTGCGTTACATGAAGAAGAAGATGATGGGAAGGGCTTCTGCTATGGCATGCGAAATCAAGCAGGTATTTTAGCAAACGGAACTGTTATTCCTTGCTGTCTAGATGGTGAGGGAGTTATCAATCTTGGAAATATTAATGATGATTCATTTTCTGATATTATCGAGATGGATCGAGCAAAGAACCTTGTAGATGGTTTTTCACGAAGAGTGGCAGTGGAGGAACTATGTAGAAAATGCGGATATCGCAAAAGGTTTGGAAAATAGATAGGCAAATGGTTAGGATTTAGTAAGTGAGATAGAGTCATTCTAACTCATTACCTCATTTAGATATAACGTGGTGAACCGTACACAAGTTAAATATAGTAATCAAATTGTGGAATATCACTTAGATTTAAAAGACTTTATTGTTATAGGATTAAGAGGTGAATATTTTACATTTGAAAATAACCAACTTTATTTTAACCCCGTTCTAAAATCAGAACGGGGTTATGCGTGTTTGTGGTTTTAAAATTAAATAACTTTATTGTCACTTTACAAAAGGGACTAGCATTTGTATAACATTTACACTCACAACCCGAATTTAATTTGAAAAAAATGTTGTTATATAAGGGATTTATTAATCGATTATTGAAAAAATGTTACAGATTAACAAGATGTACCGTTATTTACAATTATCAAAAATTAAAATCGGTTAATATGAGATTTAAATCGTTGGCATCCCAAAAAGTACACTGATAATGGTACTTTCTTAAATTCACGGGTGCATTAAATGAGAGTAATTTAGGATATAAATCGAAAAAAATTGGAGGTGTCTAATGTTATTGAGAGAACAATACTAACAAATTTTAACATGGTTCGAACATAAAAATTTGTAAATTTCAGAATACAAAAAAAGCAATATGCGTGTAAATTGATCATCTATTGTAACATAAAGCCAATTAGTAGAATTTGTTGGACTAATTAATATAAAGGGAGAAGAGATATGGAAGCATTAAAACTTAATGAAGAGCCTCGAAAACATAATGAAAAGGAAAGTAAAAGTAACAAGGCGTCTATTTATCGAATCGTTTGGAGATGGCACTTTTACGCAGGACTTATATTTTCCCCATTTTTAATTATTTTAGCTTTTAGTGGTGCTGTGTACTTATTCAAGCCACAAATAGAATCAATTTTATATCAGGACCTCTACTATGTGAAGGGGAGTCATTCATCAATAATATCTCCCTCAGAGCAGATAAGTCTGGTAAAAGAAAAGTACCCTGAAGGGATTATGAATTCGTATAAAACGTATGATGACCCATTACGAACATCAGAAATTAGTATTTCTAATGACGGACAATCACTTTCGGTATTTGTGGATCCTTATACAGGTACAATAAATGGATCGCTAAATTCAGAGAAGAAATTTACAGAGATATTTAAAAAAATGCATAGCGAATTAATAATAGGCGGTACATTCGCCAACCGCTTGGTGGAACTTGCTGCATGTTGGTGTGTGATCTTGCTTATAACTGGTTTATATATATGGTGGCCTAGAAATAAGGCGTCTATCTGGGGGACTATTCTACCTAGATTCAATAAGAAAGGCCGGCTATTCTGGAGAGATATGCACGCTGTTCCTGCCTTTTGGTTGTCGTTATTCGTTTTGATTTTAATAGGGACAGGGCTTCCGTGGTCAGGAGTAATGGGGGAACAAATAAACCGTTTCGCTACTGCTACTAATACAGGAACTCCTCCCTATGCTTACAGCTGGGATGCAAAACCAGAGTCTATTATTAGAACGAGAGATGTTGCACAAGATGGACCGTGGGCAACTGAAAATTTAGTAGTGCCTTCTTCTAAAAAAAGTAGTTATTCAACTATTTCACTGGAAGACGTTTCTTATATTGCTGGAAATAACAAGGTGGCAAAGCCTTACAGCATATCTATGCCACAGTCTGAAAAAGGCGTATATACCGTCACAACTTCCCATACAAAACCAGGAGATAATGCTACATTAAACATTGATCAATACAGTGGAGCTGTATTAACAGATGTTCGTTTTGATGATTATGGAATTACCGCAAAGGCCATAACAGTCGGTATTGCATTACATGAAGGAAGATTATTTGGATTAGCCAATCAAATCATTGGTCTCATTGTATGTATAGGATTAATCGGGGTGGTTATTAGTTCATTTATCATGTGGAAAAAACGTAAACCTTCTGGTAAATTAGGTGCTCCTTCTAAAGTTCATGATAAGAAACTAACTAGAACTGTATTTTTTATCATGCTTGTATTAGGAATAGTAATGCCGTTAGTTGGTATTTCTATAATTTTGGTGTTTTTATTAGATCGTTTTGTTATGCCTAAATTTAAGCCGTTAAGAGGGTGGATGAATTAATAGAAGAAGAGAGGATATTTGAGTACCATGAGAAAATATATTTTCATACTATCAGCATTTATACTTGTTTGTATGATTAGTGGATGTAATGCAACTAGCAGTTCCTCTCAAGAAAAAATGCAAGTAATTGATGCTGACATCATACTACCTGATGTTGCGCTGAACCAAGAATGTATATTCAAAGTTCATGTAACGCAGGGATCTAGCAATGTAGATGATGCACAAGATGTTCAATTTGAAATTTGGAATGCTACTACTCAAAGTAGTGAAATGCTTCAAGCTGAGTTTACAGGTAATGGAACATATACTGTTTCTAAACAGTTTAGTAAAGATGGAATCTATTATGTTCAAACTCATGTCAATGCTCGAGGACTTCATGTCATGCCTAAAAAACAACTTATTGTTGGGGAAGTCTCAGAAGAGGAAATAAATGCTTTAGGAGAAGAAGCTGTTAAGAAAAGCAAGCATCAGGGGAATCATCATTGAACGATTGATTTAGATAAGAGAGATGTATGACAATACCTGTATACCCTGCTGCCGATAAAATTCGTATTTTTACCTGCGGCTAAGCAAACCTGTGAAATTCGGTTCTAGTAGTGCTGCCCCGATTGTTATGCCTGTTTGGATTTTAAAATTAAATAACTTGATTGTCACTTTACACAAAGAGGTCGAGGCTATCCTAATTACAGGACAGCCTCGGCCTCTTCTGATTAATTCACTTCATATTCACTCACATTGCGCTCGACAACTCTTGCGCCTTTCGCACTAATGAATGATCCGGACGCCGTTGTGAACACATTGCTCGCTATGACTGCATCCATAGCTGTTTTCACTTTTTCGACGTCAACCGGTTCAATTGGGTCAGTAACAGAAAGTGTCGCTGATTTACCGCCTTCGGTTAGAAACAATAATTCCAGTGTTTTTGCCATTTTCTTCACCCCTTTCTTTCCTTAGAAAATTAATTAGATAGAACAGTTGTCCCGATTTGAGCGACTTTTGCGAGAGGATGCATTTGTAACCCTGCGATCGCTTCAGCTGCTGCTAAAATATCATCTGACGCAGCATCGGTTTTTACATTGGAAAATGATTTACGCTTCACAATTGGTATGCCTTTTTCGTCCATGCCTGTTTCAAATTCTAAGCGAATCGTTACAGCTTCAAGAATTTCAATTGCCATGTTGCTCACCTCCTTTCACTTTCTTTATAAGCGTTAAAGTAGAAAAAGTAGTATAGGGGGAAAGTTTTAAATGAGTTTCTAGATTGAAAGATAGAATTTCGATTTTTTAGAGCGTTAAAGGAATCCGCTTCAATGGTCGCTTAGAGCCTTAGTCTTGCGGTCTTTTTCGGTGTATTTACTATTTCAATTGACAGAATAATTCAGTTCCCTTATGGTTGAATGGAAATAGATGGGGGGAATGGCTGACGGTAATGTGGAAAGTAAATAACTACTATTATTTCGCTAACACAAAGGGGAAAGGGAGTAGCATGTTTAGAGAATAGGAAGGAGAAAAGGACATGTGGTTTCTTTTCGCAGGAGCTGCGGCTATCTGCTTCGGGATTAGGGGAATTCTTTATCAATGGACGTCACAAAGACCGATTGATCGTAATCTATTACTTTTAGGCGTCTATATATCTGGTACTTTGATTGCTTTGATTAGTAATGTTATCGCCAAACAACCGTGGTCGAACGGCGCATGGTATGGAGTTTTAATGGGATTGTTTTCATATATAGCCAACGCTTCTATGTATAGAGGGTATGCGGTGGGTAAGGCCTCGATTATTGCTTTATTTTCAGGACTGCCGCCACTAGTTGTCGTAATTGTTGCCTACATACTATGGGGAGAGGCTTTATCAACCTGGCAATTAACCGCGTTTTTTATTGTCTTATTAGGCCTCATCCTTATTAAATATTCACAGGATTTGAAGCTCAATCAGTTAAAAGGGATTCAATGGGGAATTCTAACGATGCTTTTCTTCGGCTTTTCAGATGTGTCCATCAAACAATCAACCATTGCTGGTGCTGCAACACTCCCGGCACTAATCATCATGTATGTAACCGGAACAGTATTGTTTGGTATTACCTGGGCCATTTCTTACGCAAAGAGTAAATCTATTGTTCAGGAAAAAGATCAGTATGGGGAAGCGTCAAACAAGACTACACAACAAAATAACGTTCCGCACTGGACTTTGAAAAGAACGTTAGGCTGGGGAATGTTTGTAGGAATTACGAATATAGCGGGCATGATGTTTCTCTTTCCCGCATTCCGCGGCGGGATCACCGGAATTGTTTCGGCCATTAGTGCAATGAGCGTTGCACTCGTCATTTTATATGCTCATTTTTATTTGAAAGAAAACATGAGTAAACGTGAAATTACGGGACTTATCGTTACGGTTGTAGGAATTCTTGTCTTACGCCTAACCTCTTAAACAAGTACGCAGATAAAATGTGTATTCAAAAAGAGCAAAGTCGTTTAAGAGATGATAGTCTCTTAAGTCTTATGTGGGAGGAAAATGAATGGGTAAAACGATTAGATGGAGAAGGTTGTTAAACGTTTTGGATGAAAGATGTAACTGTTGAGATGAAAAATCGATGTTATAAGAATGGATCAATATGGAAGTATACACAAGATAAAGTGAAACTTCAATTAGTGGGGGACTTGACTTTCCGTTAATGCGGGATAAATCGAGAAGTAATGGGCTAAAGTGAAAAGCGAACCGTACTTAAACGTATAGGTACAAGCAGCATTACGATTGCAACAAAGTGAAAATAAGAAAAAAGCTTGCAGAGTGGTCAGATTGAGACCTGTCCTGCAAGCTTTTTTTTTGAACTAGAAACAAAAGATAAAGCGTTTTCGCGGAAAAAAGAAAAATTTTACAAACAATTAATAATATTGGAATTAAAAGTAAAATTATATAGAGGATTAGTAGGTGAAAACGCTACATTTCATTAAAATATCAGGAATTGCATACAGAAAATTTATAATATAAATCAAAGGATTAAATATGTCAAGAGTTAGAGAACAAAACGAGTTGAGTTTTAAAGAGTGTAAAGGGAATTTCTCCATTTAGTAATTGAGAGAGTTTTACAAAAAGAGTGCTTCATAGCATAATAGGCAAAGATAACCATTACTATAGTTCGACAAAGAGGTGTAAGACATGACATATCAAGAAATGAAAGTCACGATACCAGGTAAATGTTTTCAATCTTTTGGGAAAAAAGTCTTGATTTCGCAAATTAAATTCCAGACATTGCAAGCGATTTTTGAGATTGATCAAGAGGTTCAAAGAAAGTTAGATATAAAGCGGAAATTTGAAATCCGGGATTTTATCATTCAAACATTGGAGGAAAATGATTTCTATTTCTCGCCATTTATCTTCTCTAGTAGAGGGAACATTGTCGAAACCGATGGAGGTGGCGAACTTTCAGATGGTTGTAAAGTTTATATACTTGACGGGCAGCACAGAACTGCAGGATTGATTGCGGCGATTACTCATCTGCAAGGCTTACAAGAAACGGCAGAACTAATGGATAATCAAATGGAATTAAGGAAAATTCAAGCACAAATAAACAAGTTGAAGACATATCCGATTAGCGTCCAAATTTATCTCGACTTAGACAAGCAAGAGGAGCAGCAGCTTTTTTCAGATTTAAATACAAAAAGAAAAGAACCGCATTTAGGCTTGGTGATGCAGTATGATCAGCGAGACCATTATGCAGACATTACACGGAAAATTGCAAGCCGCTTGGCATCTAAAATGGAGATTGAAGATAAACTATCACGGATTTCGATGAGCAACTCGGCGCTTACTTCCCTCACAATCATGAGACGCTGTTTGCTTGCTCTTTTCGATGGAAACTTAACGGTTAGTACAAAACGGGTCAAGCTCGGAGGACTTACGAATGAAGAAGCTGTTACAATCGGAACGGCATTTTTTGAAACTTGGCTCACGATTTTCCCGAGGAATCCAGCGAATCGAAAGAAATTCACATCTGGCTATAGCGGTATCCAAATAGCACTTGGTTTGACAGCTTTTCTATTGCATAAACATCATAAACTCTCCTACGAAGAAGCATTTCAGCAGATGGAGAAACTTCAAACATATTGTACATGGAAGCATGATGATCCACACTATCCTCACATCTACGACCAGCAAAGGAAACGAATCAACAATCACTCAAGAACGACAAGCATGCAAAAAACAGCGATAGCATTTTGCGACAGTTTGGAAAAAGAAAGGACGTGGTAGGATGAACCTTCAGGAATTACGTACAAAAAAAAGGAGCATGACTTCCTTTTCTATCGAAGAGCTAATTTCTCTCGTTCGAAATGGCCAAATACAGGTAAGAGAGACAGATCAGACAAGGGTCCGCTCTATCAGAAATTATTTATTGGAAAACGCCCTAACAGAAAATATTTATATTCCACCATTGATTGTGAACTTGGAGGAAGGAGAAATCAACGATTCATCTACAATGAAATTCTCAATTATTGACGGTTCACAAAGAATGAAAGCCTTCGTGCAGCTAGAGGACAGCATTTTCAAAGCGTTAAAGTCATTTGATGATACGAAGGTAGAGCAAGCTTATAAGCTGAAATATCTTATCAAAGAAACACATATCGCACTCCAAGTATTTGAAAACCTCTCAGAAGCAGAAGCAGCGCAGCTTTACCTTGATGTGAATTTAAAAGGGAAGAAAGTAGCTCTCTCCAAGCGGATATCTTTTGATTCTCGGAACCATTTGAATGTCATCACAAATCAAGTGTTGCAAAGTCATTCAAACTTAAAAATAGCCGGGGTAGAGTTGGAAAAACAAAACATTATCCGACCGAAAAATAAAAATTTAGTTTCGCTATCCCAGTTAAGGCAAATCGTTGGTATCTTCATCACGGGTCACTTCGCAACGAACATTGAAGACAAGATCAAAACAACCTATTTACAAAACGGGGAATACCTCCAACTCATCCACCTTTGGCTTGATCAACTCTTTAAGCTATGTCCACCAGAGGAAATCGGCGATTATCAACAGTCTATGTTAGCAAGCTACCCAATCCTAACCGCAGTTGCTCAATTTGCCAACGACAAAATGGAAAATCAGCCCTTTACAAATCGACAAGAACTCATCGTGAAAAGAATGGCAAGTTTACAGGATATAGACTGGACACCGGATAATCCAATCTGGCAAGAAGAATTCAGAGGTGCGTTTAAAGGACGTAAGCCACTATTTTATCTAGAAAATGACAAAAGCAATATTAATAAACTACAAAACTGGCTCTATACTTGTGGGAGGTGATGATCATGTGAAAATAGCGAAAAAAAAGAAAGAACCCATGAGCAAGGGTCCTCCGAAGACGTTGCTCATGGGCGTTTCAGTCAGGATGAATCCTGTCTTATTGTCTAGTATACCTTTTTTTAATCATTAGTAAAGAATTGGCGATTAAAAAGGAAAACAGACCAAATAGAGAAAGTGTATGGAAACAGAAAATGTATTGTGTATGGATGATAGAAATGAAGGATTGGTTTTAGCTAATAAAGTGAAACTTCAATCAGTGGGGTTTTCTTCCCCCCCACTGATTGTTAGTTGAACCAATCGGGCTTTTACGGGCAGTTATCCCCCAACCTACGCTTCTTTGATTCCTCTAAGCCTTGAGGTAGGGGGCTTACTGCCCGTTAATGCGGGATAAATCGGAACAAAGGAACGTGTGAATAATCAATCACCTAAATGAGGAGTGTCGATGATGTTCAGTAAACGATTCTATATAATAAACAGAGAAACAGTATGCTTATTTTCCGAATATGACAAGCAAGGAAATGAAAATACCAGGGTAATAGAAGGAAAAGGTTCTATCCTTGTTAAAAAGCCAGTTAAAGATGTACTCGAGGAATCCTTTAACTATTATGCACGCGATTTAGATGGGGCCATAGTAGGAGCACGTTCGATTCTTGGCGGGAAATACTTTTTGCCAGTTGCGCTAAATGCCGAGCATGGAATTATTCTAGCTCCTTTCCACGCATCAAATAGTAAAAAGAAAATCTGGATCGTTACCTCAAAAATCATTAGACCTGAGGTGATTTCTAATAAAGAAACGATTTTACACTTAATGTATGGACACAGCATTACTATTTTACTAAAAAATGAACAAGTCGATAAACGGCGCGGCTACGCAGCTGTGCTTCAGATTACCTTACAAGTACGTCATACGATTGAAAAAAGCAGGACTTTACTATATGAACCAGGTAGCGGATTTACAATAATAGAAGAAAAGGGAGAATATAACTTGCATTTGAGAAAAGAGGGGAAGGAAGAAGAGGAATAAAATAGATGAAGCAGCTGACTTTTGGAGTTGGCTGTTTTTTTGTTACGAGAATTAATAAAATCAATAGGATCTATGGTTACCAGAAAATAGATCATATTATTTGGTGAAAATATTGTATCATTACATTATAATATAGTATTTGTTTGTATACAAAGTTGCTATATGCTATTTATAGAATATATAATAGATGGAACAAGTGTTTGTTTTCGGTAAGCAAGGTAGGAGTTGGGAAAATGAAGAAGTATAAAGTTATTGATCTTTTTGCAGGAGCCGGTGGTTTAAGTAATGGATTCGAACAAACTGGTAAATTTGAAGTTTTAGGTGCTGTTGAAATAAACGAATCAGCAGCTAAAACATATATAAAAAACCATGGTGAAGATGAAAATATAATTATTAAGACGGAAAATGGTATTAGTGATATAACAAAAATTAATTTTCAAGAATTTTTGAAAATGAAAAATGTTTCTTCAAAAGAAAATATAGTAGTAATTGGTGGCCCTCCTTGTCAAGGATTCTCAAATGCAAACAGGCAAAAAAATTACTTGATATCGGGTAATAACCAGCTGGTAAAAGAATTTGTAAGATCTATTATGGAGATTAAGCCAGTAGCATTTTTAATGGAAAATGTGAAAACGATGGAATCTAAGACTCATAAATTTTTTATAACGATATCTGATGGAGATCCTACTTCAAAATTTCATTTAGGATCGGAAGAGCATATGAAGGAAATTTTGAAAGGCAAAAGAGATGATGAAACTTTATGGACAGAAGAGGGAATTACATTAGTAAAAAATGATTACAGCCATCTGCGTCCAATTTTTGAACAATACTTAGAAAACAATTATTATCTCAATTGCCGAATTAGTCACTTTTTGTCAAAAGAATCCCTTTCAAGATTAAAAGTAATTGAAAAACGTGCAAATATAGAGGGAACAGTAAAGTTAAAAGATGATAAAGAAAAAAAAGAAATTCAAGATTTGATTCAACACTTGAATCTATATAAAGAAAATCAAGATTATGAAGAAATAAGTAAAATCAATGCATCAATTCTATTTGATAACGCTGAAGAAGCTTTGATCAGGATACACTTTGAAGAAATTTTAAGCAGTGATTTTCATGATCAGATCGTTCCTCTAATTACTTTAAATAAGCTATTATTAACTTTAGAGGAATTAAAGGGAGAAAGAATTGATTTTATAATAGACGAGAATACAATAGACGGTAGCCTTATCAAAGCAAAAGTCAAAACTTATAATATAGTGAAGTATTTAAAACTAGTCTTTGAATGGCTCGGCTACAAAATAGATCCAAATGTATTAACTGCTTCAAACTATGGTGTTCCTCAAAAAAGAAATAGATTTATGATTCTTGGAGTAAAAGCTGGGAATAAAAAAACTAAAGAAGTAAAATTACCTGAGCCAATAATAAATAAAAATTTCACAACAAAAGACGCAATAGCGGATTTAGAGAGTATTCCTCCGAATACTGATATTCAAGTGTCAGCACAAAATTATGATATAACTGAAATTATAACGCCATTGCAGTACTACTTTAGGAAAAATTCTAAAGATAATAAGATAAAAAATCATGTGAATACAAAAAGTAATGAATTAAGTGTTAAAAGATTTGAGGAGATTCAAAAACTTAAGGGTAAAAATTTTCACAGTTTACCTGTAGAACTAAAAAGTACTTATGCAGATGCATCGAGGACGCAAAATACTGTTTATTTAAGACTCAACTATGATGAACCATCACCCACTGTTGTGAATGTAAGGAAATCTATGTGGAGCCATCCAGAAACAGCAGTTGCTATAAGTATTAGAGAAGCTGCTCGATTGCAATCTTTTAGAGATGATTTCGAATTTGTCGGTACAAAGGATCAGCAATATCAACAAGTTGGAAATGCAGTACCTCCATTAATGGCGAGAGCAGTTGCTGAACAAATGCTGAATATTTTAGGAGAATCTCCTGAAGAAGGATTACAAGAAGAATTAGACCAAAGCTTCGCAAGATTCTCTGGGGAAGATCACAAATAAAGCTTAAAAATAAAAGCAACTGTAGTGATACAGTTGTTTTTATTTTGGGAAAAAAAGTTAATTACGTAATGTTATCTTTCCTTCAAAATATTTTTGATATAATTGTTAGTAACAAAAAATGAAACGGGAGTTATTAAATGGATATCGTAATCACACAACCTTCAGCCACTCCAGTAATTCAAGCATTAAGATCGATAGGATATAATGCCAGTACCGCAATAGCTGACTTGGTTGATAATAGTTTAGATGCTAAAGCATCAAAAATTAAAATAAATTTTGATTATGAAGCATTAGGCGGAATGATCATTATTCAAGATAATGGTGTTGGGATGGATGATAGAACGTTGCAGACAGCTATGAATATTGGTTCTAAAGATCCACGGGCAAGAAGAGAGGCAAAAGAGCTGGGGAGATTTGGAATGGGCTTGAAAACCGCTTCGTTTTCACTAGGTAAGCGTTTGAGCGTCCTTACTAAATTTGAAGGGCAATATTTTGAAAGATGCTGGGACTTGGACCATGTGTCTAGTTGTAATGAATGGCAGTTATTCACCAATATTCCTGAAGATGTTAAAGAGAAAATAGGAGAAATTGAAGGTAACAACGGTACGATTGTATGTATCGATAATCTAGATAGATTTATGGGCTATGGTATGAAAAATACAATCAAGGAAGGAAGCTTTTTTAATAAGGTTGACCGAATAAAAAAACATTTAGAATTTGTCTTCCACTCCATCATTGAGAATAGCGGGATTAAAATCCATATAAATGGTAATGGAATAATTCCTTGGGATCCCTTCATGAGATATAATGAGGCGACAATAGAAGGGGAAACCCAGATGCTTAGAATTAATGACCATAGAATTCGAGTTAAATACTATATTTTGCCCCATGCTTCACATTTGACTGAACCAGAATATAAAAAAGCCGGTGGTTATAAAGGATGGAGAGACCATCAGGGTTTATATGTGTATAGAGAAAATAGGCTTTTGCATTTCGGAAACTGGATGGGATTATTTCAAAAAGATGTATCATCTCAGTTGGCTAGAATACGAATTGATCTTCCAAACGATGCGGACGCTGAATGGCAGGTAGATATTAAAAAATCGGGTATCAATCTGCCAGAAGAGGCGAAAAGAAGGTTGAAAAGCATTTCTAATGTTGCAAGAAAAATTTCAAAGGATATTTTTTATTTCCGTACACAGAGTACACAGCCAAATCAAACATTTAAGGGGAGCTTAAATACTTGGGAGCAGTCAGGAAGAGAAGAAGGACCGAACTTTATATTAAATAGAAATCATCCGATCTTAAGTGAGTTATTTAAAAATTTAGATGATGAAAATGCCAGGTTGCTTAACCTATATCTGAAATTTGTACAGCTCGGTTCACCTAGTAATATTATTGATTCTCCAAAGGTATCTGAAGAAGTTATTCAAGAAATATCAGATGCTGACAGGGAGTTAGTCCTTCAATTTGCATCGACAATTATTAACTTGAAAATAGCTGATGGGGAAGAACAATTATTGAATATTCTTAGTACCCAGCCTGCATTTGACGGACTCAATAGAGTCACTTTAAAAACTATATTAATGGAGGCCGAATTAATTGTCTCAAAATAACGAAGTTAAAACTATATTTGAACAAACCTTTAATACAAATTATTTCTTATTGAAAGATGCATATTCCAATGAAGAAGCAGCAGCAGAGCAAGCTTTACAGTTTGCTAAGCTTGCATTTGAAGCAAAAAATGGTCCAATCAACCAAGCTGATTATCAGAAATGGTCACTTGAAATGTATATAAATTTTAATATTGGTGTTAATTTGCCTAAGAATTATGTCATGAGAAACGAACCTGTTGAAGGATGGTTTAAACCAGAAATCGTTTCTAATGGTTTCTATTGGCCGAGATACCGAGATTATTTGACTAGAATAAAAAATTGGCCTGTAGAATCTGTCCAAGCTATTGATGATACAACCAATGAAATAATGAGTTCTATGGGCAATCCTTATTCTATGACACCGTATGACAAGAGAGGCTTAGTTTTAGGGTATGTACAATCCGGAAAAACTGCCAATTTTACAGGTTTGATTAATAAAGCCTTTGATGCAGGCTATAAATTAGTGATAGTTCTAGCTGGTATTCATAATGATCTTAGGGCGCAAACCCAGCTAAGATTAAATGAAGAAGTGATTGGCAGGAATGACAATTATGGAAATCCTGTCGGGGTATTACAGGTTAGAGAGAATGATGCTAAACACATTATTTCTTCATGGACAACTGTTGAGAAAGATATTTCTGCCGAACATAGCGGACATAGCAATTTAGATTCTCCAACGCTTATGGTAGTCAAAAAAAATAAAACGGTATTAGAGTCGCTTCGAGATCAGCTGATAAATCATAAGAAACTATTTAACTTGAATATTCCTATTTTAATTGTTGATGATGAAGCTGATCAGGCATCGGTAGATACATCAAATCCTGATAAGAGCGAGGATCCTAAAACCATTAATCGATTAATTCGTCAAATTTTAGAAGTATTTGATCGTAAGGCATATGTTGGTTATACGGCTACTCCTTTCGCAAACCTACTTATAAGTATGGACGGAAAAACTCAAGATGAAGGTCACGATCTGTATCCAAAAGATTTTCTCGTCGGGCTTCCAAAGGCAGCAGGATATTGCGGACCAGAAGAGTTCTTTAACGTTGAAGAAAATGCTGATGACCAGCGTCCAAGTCTAATCAGGCAGTTAAAAGAAGCAGATATTGATGTTTTTACGACTATAAAAAAGAAGTCTGACGCTGATAAATTTGAAGAAGTACCGCCTCAAATGAGAGAGGCTATGCTTGTATTTTTAATGACAATTGCGACTAGAAATCTAAGAGGGCAGCGAAATAAGCATAATTCGATGCTCATTCATACTTCGAGATTTAAAGACGTCCAATCTAGTGTGAAAGATGAAGTAACTAGAACTTTTGATGCAGTTTCTAAACAATTGAGATATAACCCTCAGAGCAAACTGATCGATGAGATGAAAGATTTATATGAGAATGATATTGTTCCAACCAGTAAAGAATGGCCAGAAAATCATCCTGTATTTAAATGGGAAGAAATCTATGGAGAACTTAAAATCATAGTAGAAAATGTACAAGTATTTGAGATTAATGGAAATAGTAAGGATGCATTAGACTATAATCAATATAAGGAAGTCGGTCTGAATGTAATAGCAGTCGGCGGAGATAAACTCTCTCGAGGTCTTACCTTAGAAGGTCTAAGTGTTACTTATTATTTCAGAAATACCTTAATGTATGACACTCTTATGCAGATGGGACGCTGGTTTGGTTTCAGAACAGGTTATATGGATTTATGCAGAATTTATACAACTGAAGATATTGCTTCAAATTTTGAACATTTAGCTATTGCTATGGTCCAGCTTCGGAGAGAATTTGACCGTCTTGCCGAAAAAAGCCAGACACCATCTGAATATGCGATTAAAATGCTCAGCCATCCGACAATGACTTTAACTAGTCCATTAAAGATGAGAAATGCTGAGATAAATAATATTAATTATGGAGGCTCCATTCAGCAAACTAGATTATTTGACACTAGAGAAGAATTTTATAAAAATAACATGGATGCAACTATAAAAATGATAGAGAACATATCACCTCAACAATTGGGAAGAGGAAAAACAACATATTATGGTGCAGAAAATGTTGATTCTCAAATCGTTAAAGAATATCTAACAAAATATCAAACTCATTCAGATGCTGAAAAGGTGGACTCAAAAAAAATTGTACAATATATAGATGTTGCAAATGATAAAGGTGAGTTGTTAAATTGGACAGTTGCTGTTCTTGAAGGGGATTTGAAAGATAGGAAAGGTGTGGGTGAGTACCCAGTAACTATTGGGAGTATTGATCTTAAACAAGCAGTTGCTCGTGGAGTTAAAGTGGATGCTGTATCGGATTATACAAACAAAATTGATATAAAAGCAATCGCTTCTCCTAATCATAAAAAGATTGACCAAGAAAATGGACTTTTGCTCATTTATCCATTAAATCCCAAAGTTCAAGTTTTTGAAAGTTTAAAGGTGTCATTCTCGAAGAGCTTAGTACCTGTAGGAATTGCAATCTCATTTCCTGAATCTGAACAGGAAGATACAGAAATATATCAAGTGAATAGAACAGTAAAATAATATCAAGGAGGGAAATATTTGGTTAATTTAAAGCTTGAGTATGATCAAATGATACAGGATATAAAGGTACAAGAGGAAAGTAAAATATATAAACTGAAAATATTAACTTCGGAAACGCCTATTTTAATAGCAGGAATAGATGGTAGTAATTTCAACAGGCAGCTGTATATAGATTTAGGAACAGAGCCTTGGGAAAAGGAGCAAATTAAGGCTTTGCCTAAATGGCGAGGTTTGTCTATTAAAGTAGAATACATTGAAAAAATCACTTTATTGAGACAGCATTATTTTCTTATTCTTACTCAAGAAGCAGAGCATGACGAAGAAATTTTTAATGATATACTTCAAAATTTAGTAGATCACTTGATCAAAGATACTGATGAAGAATCTTTATTCTCCAGGGTTTATAAAGTATTAGATAGATGGAGAAGTTTTTTTCAACGAGGCGGTTTCAAGCGATTATCGGAAGAAGAGCAAAGAGGGTTGTTTGGTGAATTATGGTTTATTAATGAATGGCTGGATAATTTTCCAGGACAGCCGCCGCTACTCATTGAGCATTGGGAAGGACCTACTAAAGGAAGAATAGACTTTAAAAGTTCAAAGAGCGGTATTGAAATCAAAACATCAGCAGATAAAATAGCTAAAACGATCAAAATCTCGAATGAAAATCAGTTAAAAATTAGCGAAGCGATTCCAACAATTTATATATATGTATGTTTCTTAGAGCAAAGCAAAACTCATGGTGTTTCCTTGCAGAGTCTATCCGAAACGGTACGTAAAAAAATAGCAGATAGATCAGACCGTATCGCATTAATATATAATGATTTACTGACTGATATTGGTTTTAGAGAAGATGAATATATGGATACTTACTATTTTGTAGAAAAAATTGAGTTATACGAAGCAGAGCCCGATTTCCCTAGAATTATTAAGGAAGATTTACCAAAAGGGATATCTCATGTCAGCTACAATATTGATTTATCCCATTGCTTAGATTTTAAAAGAGATATAGAGTTGGTTAACCAATTTTTTAGACTGGAAGGATAATCATGTTAGAGAATAAACAAAGAAGTGAATTTCTAAAAGAATTTATGGAAGAAATAGAAGAACTTGCAACTAAAAGCGGCAGTTATCTCGTACCTTTTCTTGAAAAAATGCTAACTTTTATGGATAGAACTGACGAACCTGAAATATTGCAGCCTCCGTATATAGATTCTGCTAAAAATATTATAATTAATGCTTTTGCTTATGATGAAGATAATAATGCGCTTGATCTATATGTTACAGACTATAACTTTGAGCAAAATGAAGAAGATCTGCTTACCATTAACAAAACTCAAGTAACGGAGTTAGGAAATAAAGCAAAGAGATTTGTTACAAATATAAAAACTATCATGCCTACAATAGATCATTCCCTGCAAACCTTTGACTTAGCTAAGATAATTACAGAAACAGGGGCAACTATCGACGAAATTAATATTATTATAGTTACTAATATGTATTATTTAGCTAATAAAGCAGTTGACATTCAGATACCAGGCTATGATAATGTGAACGTTCAAGTTTGGGATATTGATCGTGTTCAACAATTAGTAACAGCAGAACAAGGGATACAGTCGGATTACATTGATTTTGAAAACGAATTTAATAATACGTTTGATATGATGTATGTTCCTGATCCTGTTCATGGGGGATCGAAAAATATTGATTGTTATGTAGGTTTTATTCCAGCCACCTTATTAGCAAGAGCTTATGAAGCATGGGGACCTAAATTAGTTGAAAGAAACGTAAGGTCGTTTTTACAGGCAAGAGGAGGAACGAATAAAGGAATACGAGATACTTTAAAAGATCCTTTTCAAAGAAAGATGTTTGTTGCTTATAACAATGGAATTTCAACTGTAGCACGTTCCGGAGATATTGAAAAAGTCCAAGAAGGTGCAAACCTGTATAGATTTAAAGGGTTAACAGGTTGGCAGATCGTTAACGGCGGTCAGACTACAGCATCGATTCATCAAGCATACAAAGATGGAATTGACCTTACAGATGTATTTGTTCAAGCTAAATTAACAATTCTAAAGGTTAATGAGAATCAATACAGTGATCAACACTATCTTGAAGATGACATGGTGTCCCGAATTTCAGAATATGCCAATACACAGAATAAAATAAATAAATCAGATTTACTTGCTAATACAAGGTTCATGTCTGAATTAGAGAAATTTTCCCGTAATATTTGGATTCCTGCATTTGATGGACGTAAACCAGAAACAAAATGGTACTTTGAACGTGCTAGAGGTCAGTATATGGTTGATATCAACAGGCGTAAGAGAGGCAAAGAACAGAATGAATTCAAAAAATTGTATCCGAAAGATAAAGTAATTACAAAAGTCGATCTTGCGAAGCATTTTATGTCATGGGAAGGTTTCCCGCATGTTTCAAGTAAAGGCGGAGAAGAAGCTTTTAAAAAATTTATGGAACTTAATAAGAATTATTGGAAAACAGATGGAGAATCTAAAGCCAAAATGACACTATCTGTTTATCAAAAAATTATAGCTAGAACCATCATTAATAAACACGTTACAGAAATAGTCGATGAAATGAAACTTCGCGGCTATAAAGCAAATGTCATATACTACACCGTAGCAATACTTCACCAATTATATGGAGATAAGATTGATTTAGTTGAGGTTTGGAATGATCAAACTTTATCGGATAAGTGGGATGACGTGATTCAGACAATTGCAGATAAAACACTGTTCTTCTTAAAAGAATCTGCTGGTGAAAGAAATGTTACACAGTGGGCTAAACAGGAAGCATGCTGGATCAACTTTAAAGAAAGCTGCTCAAAGGAATTGAATAATTTAATATAATTTTGTAGGAGGAACCCTTTATAAAATAGATGATTTCTATTTTATAAAGGGTTTTCTTTTTGCAAACTTTATTTAATTTTCTTTGTGATAATTATTTGCCTCAAAGTCTTTTTCCGAATTCCTCTAAATTTTTTAGCACAATATACTGAACTTGATCTAGGAGAGTTGACAATCGTGAGTTGGAACTGTGGGCCAAAAACAGAATCTATAAATATTACGATTTTGTATTTTTGTATAGTTATATCTGCTTTCCGAAAAAACTTAGTATTTTTTACAAAACCTATATAAATTACGTGTCATCTTCCAACAGCATTATCAATCAGCTATATATCAGGTTTAAATATCGGAAATACATATAGATTTCTATTAATCCTTTTTTCAAAAATCACTTGATACTTTAGGCTTGTTCAAGTTTAGATTTAGATTATTGCCTTCATGTTTTTTAAGCTACTCTGTTGTTAAACTATCCCTAATAGGTCATTTATTTAGAATATAAATGAAGCAAGAGGAATCAATCTTCATTTATTTATATTGGTAAAGGAAATGCAGTTAAATATGAGGGTGAGAAGCCAATAACGGTGAAAATTAAATTAGAGCATGAAATCCCTGCAAACTTGTATAGGGAATTCACGATAAAAATATAGTCTTCTCAGTTGAGAAGACTAATTTTTTCAGTAAGTAATTGTTCAACGGCAGGTATGTCTGCTGGTGCCCATTTTAATGAAGCTAAATTTTCTCTTTTGAGCCAGATGAATGTAGAGTGTTCGTTTGGAAGGGGTCTTCCATCAATAATTTTGCATTTTATGGAGAGTAAATGAATAATAAAGGTTTCATATTCATGAGTATTATCATTAAAGAGTTCTGTTGTTTCGATTTTGCATGATAATTCTTCATCAATCTCACGTACTAATGCAGAATAAATATCCTCATCCTTTTCTACTTTGCCACCTGGAAATTCCCACATATTCGGAAGAGACATTTCGGGAGATCTTAAAGCACAAAGAATTTCATTTTGATCGTTCTCGATGATTGCTGCAACTACCTTGATTACTTTTTTCATAGAAACCTCCGCTAGACTTTATTATCTATATAATAACATTTTTAATAGTCAGAGCCTATATATCAAAACCATATGATATGATTTTGGGTAGTCTGTCTTGACATTTATAATGATAAAATGGGGGGATGTACATGAGTATTGAACAAAGACTCTATCAGGCGGCAATTCAATTAATTGAAAAGAGATATCCTGTAGGCTGGGGTGGTGCTTGTGCAGTGTATACGAGCAAAGGAGACATATTAACAAGTGTTGCACCAGAAGTTATTAACGCGTCAACAGAGTTATGTATTGAAACAGGGGCTATTTTGGAGGCACATAAATTTAATACAAAAGTAACGCATTCCATTTGTGTTGTAAGAGATGACGAAAATGAGGCGTTTAAGGTCTTAACTCCTTGTGGGGTATGCCAGGAAAGACTATTTTATTGGGGAAATGATGTAAAAGTAGCAGTGACTACTTCTGATAATCAACTGCTGTATAAATCATTAGAAGAAGTACAGCCTTTTCATTGGTCTCGAGCTTATCAAGATCTTCACGATTAAAGGGTAGATATTCAAAACACAATATTTGCCTTGGTAAATCATAGTCAGTATACTTCTACATATATACCGTTAAAGGAGAGATACCGTGAGCAACTTAATCAAGAAGCAATTTGAATTGACAAGAGGATATTTCATCAAAAATGTGGAGGGCTTATCTAATCAGGTAGTGGACGTACAACCAGAAGGTTTTAATAATACGATTCATTGGCATATTGGCCATGTTTTAGTTTCTGCAGAGACCTTTTTATTAGGCTTTCCGGAAAGTGGCGGTTTACCAGCTAATTATGGGGAGTTGTTTGGAACCCGTACTAAGCCAAGTGATTGGCAAGGTGAGGTTCCGACTGTTGAAGCATTAATTGAGCAGTTGAAGGAACAGTTTACTCGTCTTATGGAGATCCCAGATGGTCGTTTTGAAGAAACATTGCCAGAACCATTTTTGGGAATGTCTTCTGTTGGTGAATTAGCCAATTTTGTAGCATTTCATGAATCGCTACACTTAGGACAAGTTCAAGCAATGAAGCGTTTAATTGAAGCTTCATTATAAAGATAGATGTCGTGTCTCATAAGGGTTTGACCTCGCACTCTAAATCAGTATGTCGTGTCTCATACACGCATCTTTTACTGGATTTAGTTGTTGCGGGGTCTGACCCTTTTTTGGGCATCTCTTTTCATGTCTGTAAATTAATTATTTGTCCTGATAAATGATTATGAATTTTCCCGCGAATTTTGCTATTCCGAATAAGGTTTAAAGTATTGATTATTCAGAAGCGAACGCGTACTATTTGTTCATACCAATTGAATCAAGTTATAAATACTTCTTGTATATTATCAGTAATATGGTCTGATCGTCTCTACCTAGTAGCCGTAAAATACTAGACTACAAGAAAGTTTGAATTAATGTAGATTGGAAGAAATATGTAGTAGATATGTTTTGTATAATATCTAGTTCTCTTCCTTTAAAGCTCTTATTTTTCATTCTTTCTGTTGATCAGAATATATGAAAAGTAAGAGCTTTTTTGTTGTATGGCGTATAAAGGGTTTTTATTTGTAGATAATTATAGTAGTGTTTCTACACATAAATCCAGCACCCTAGCCATTAAAGAGGTCAATGAATGACTTCGTAAAAATGATATAGTTGCAATCGTCAAGACGAATACGCTGTTAATCTTGTTCAAATCCACATCTAGGAGCTGCTTTCATGTACTTTTTGTTAAATCTTTTAGGCGTTTTTGTTGTATTAGGCGTCGTGTTTTTATGTTCTCCGAATAAGAAAGAAGTGAAATGGAGACCGGTTATTTCTCTGATCGTAGTCGAAGTGCTTATTACATGGTTTATGTTAGGCACTGAAATAGGGAGCTGGATCATTACTAAAATTGCCTCATTCTTTACGTGGTTAATTGCCTGTGCAAGTGAAGGAATTGCCTTTGTTTTTCCATCGGTTATGGCAAATGAAACAGTAGACTTTTTCTTTAGTGCATTGTTACCGATTATTTTTGTCGTTACTTTCTTTGATATTTTATCTTATTTTGGCATTTTAACGTGGATTATTGATAAAGTGGGCTGGGTGATTTCTAAAGTGTCGCGCTTGCCCAAACTAGAAAGCTTTTTCTCGATTCAAATGATGTTTTTAGGAAATACGGAAGCGTTAGCTGTCATTCGTGATCAGCTATCTGTTTTAAAGGACAATCGTTTGCTTACCTTTGGAATTATGAGTATGAGTAGTATTAGCGGATCGATTATTGGTGCCTATTTATCAATGGTCCCGGCAGAATATGTATTTACGGCGATACCTGTAAATTGTTTAAATGCACTCATTTTAGTTAGTATTTTAAATCCAATCCATGTGCCAAAAGAAGAAGACATTATTTATGTACCACCAAAATCGGAGAAAAAAGATTTCTTCTCAACGATTTCGAATAGTATGTTAGTCGGTATGAATATGGTTATCGTTATTTTAGCGATGGTGATTGGCTATGTGGCTCTTACAGCTGGTCTTAATGGGATTTTGGGTGTCATTGTAGATGGTCTGACGATTCAGAAAATCTTTTCAGTCATTTTTAGCCCATTTGCCTTTTTACTTGGTTTGACAGGGCATGATGCTATGTATGTCGCGCAGTTAATGGGAATTAAATTGGCCACGAATGAATTTGTTGCTATGATGGATCTAAAGAACAACTTAGATACATTGCCACCACATACGATTGCTGTTGCAACGACGTTCTTAACGTCATTTGCGAATTTTAGTACAGTTGGTATGATTTATGGAACGTATAATTCGGTATTATCGGAAGGCAAATCCGCGATTATCGGTAAAAACGTCTGGAAGCTTCTCGTTAGTGGTATTGCGGTCTCACTATTAAGTGCGATGATAGTCGGTTTATTTGTTTGGTAAAAAAGCAATCATCAAGAGGATGTCCAAAAAGATCTGACCTCACAGTCTATCCACCGTTTATTATGATACGTAGATAAACGATATAAAGTAGATGTGGGTCTTGTCTTTTGTTATGGGGCATCCCCTTTTTTATAGGGGAAAGTGAATTTGACATGAAGTAATTCTCGTTTTTAGAGTATATTACTTCAATAACAATCTTGTTGTACCTGGAAATTGCTCATAACAAGGAGCGAAATGGCGTACTCTATCCCCCTTCTATGGAGGTGATTGTTGCCTAAATGATAAGTACCTTAACAATAGATGTGTGAAACAGAGAAAAAATGCGTGTCCGAATTATGGTCCCTATTATGATCGATTTCCCCATCTTCGTAGGGTTTTTACCAACGATAGACTCCTTTTTTTAATCAATAGTTCTTTCTTTTTTTCTTTCAGGCTTTATTTCATGTATGATTAATCATGTATTTCAAATAGGAAAGGCTTGATTTAGATGGGATTGACAAAGAAAAAACGGGTAGTAAAAGAGATTCAACAAGTAATTATGATTACAATTGGTGCGATTATTGCTGCTGTTGGGCTTGAATTATTTTTAGTTCCTAACGATATTTTAGACGGTGGGATAATTGGTCTTTCGATAATCACAGCGGAATTAACTGGTTTAAACATGAGTTTATTTCTCATTATTTTCAATTTGCCATTTCTTTATATCGGTTATAAGAGAATAGGTACGAAGTTTACCCTTCATACTTTATATGGCGTTATCGTTTTATCTATATTTACTTCTTATTTACATCATTTTGAGCCTTTTACAGATGATTTATTTTTAGCAACGGTAGTAGGTGCAGTCATACTAGGAGCAGGTGTTGGTTTAGTTATTAGAACAGGTGGTGCTTTAGACGGAACAGAAATTATTGCCATTCTTGTAAGCAAGAAACGACCTGTTTCAGTCGGGCAATTTGTCATGATTGTCAATTTATTCATTTTTGTTCTTGCTGCCTTATTAGTATTTAGTTGGGAAACCGCTATGTATTCTATTATTACTTATTTTATTGCTTATAAAATGATTGATATTGTCGTTGAAGGTATGGAAGAATTAAAATCAGTAACGATTATTTCTGATCAACCAGAAGAAATTGCAAATTCCTTAATACAGGAATTAGGTCGCGGCATTACGTATATTCATGGTGAGGGTGTTTATAGTAACGAGCCCAAAAAGATCATATATACGATCGTATCTCGGATCGAATTATCTAGTTTACGTACCATTGCTCAAGAAATAGACCCGAAAGCCTTAATCGCCATAGAGAATGTTGCTGATGTTTCAGGTAGTAACTTTAGAAAAAGTTCGGCTCATTAAAATGAATTGAACCTCTTAAGATTCATTTTTTAACTGAGGGGCTCATCGCATTAAGCTACATAAAGAAGCGGATCACTCATAATAGAGTGGTCCGCTTTGTTACTAGTCTCCTACTTTTTCTGCTTTTCTGACAGTTTTCCATCCTCGATATACACGACACGATCACATAAATCGAGCATCCGCTTGTCATGAGTAACCATAATGGCGGCTTTTTTGTGCAGTTTCACTTCATCTGCGAGCATTTGAACGACAGCTCGACCTCGTTCGGAATCAAGGCTTGCGGTTGGTTCATCTGCTAAAATAATATCAGGATTATTCATCCAGGCGCGCGCGATGGCAACGCGTTGACGCTCACCGCCGGATAAGCTTTCTGGGTAATGGTTCTTTCTATGATTTAAGCCAAGTCGATCAAGCAGATTATCGACTCTTTTTTTTGCATTTTTATTATTCATTCCACTTAATTCGGAAATGAGCAACAATTGATCTTGAACGGTTAAATAAGGAATTAAATTTGCCGATTGAAAGACAAAGCCGATTTTTTCTAATCGAAGTTGATTCATTTTTTTTGGAGAAAGCTTGTGGATCTCCTTACTACCAATCATGATACGCCCGCTTGTTGGTGATAATAATGCACCTGTAATGGAAAGGAAGGTACTTTTTCCTGATCCGGATGGGCCGACAACGGCGACGAATTCACCCGCTTTTACTTGTAATGATACATCATCCAGGACTTTCACAGACGTATCGCCGTCACCATAAATTTTGCTGATATTTTCAAGTAGTAGTTGAATTTCCATTATGCAGCCCTCCCGATTGCTTCAATTGCATCAATTTTCGATACCCGGTATAGCGATAGTAAGGCACCAATCATCGATACTACTAAGAAAAGAAACGAACAGCCTATCACTAATTGAGCACTAAGGTCAAAAGGCATACTATCAGGTAAAATGAACGATACACCAAAGGTGAGGGAAATGCTGATTAGTAAACTTATAATCGTAATGAATACGACTTGGGAAATAATCGTCCGTGCCAAGTATGTTGATTTGGCGCCAATTGCTTTTAAGACACCGAATTGATTCATTTTTTGAATCGTCATCACATAGAAGAATGCGGCTAAAACAAATGCAGCAATGACGAATAGAAATGCAATCATCATCATTAGTGATCCTTGTTCTTCTTTATAGCCTGGGATGCCTTGCAGGGCTTGATCTTTACTAATCACGTCAACGTTTGGAAGATTTTTCTCAATTTGTTTCGCTGTATTTGCCGAAATGTTTAAAGCAATCGTATTAAACACGTCTTGATTCGGGGTCTGATTATGAGAAATCGTAGACCAACCGTTGAAATTCAGATAAACAACTGGTGTATGACTGAAAGATTGACCTTCTGTGAACCCGACGATTGTGAAAATTTCTCCTGATGCCAAGTCTTCTATTTCATCACCGAGCTTTAATCCTTCGTGTTGTAATGAACGATCGGCTACTACTTCATGGGCTGTTCTATGATTGAGCATTTTTCCTTCGGTTATCGTAGGAGCCAGCATGCTGTTTATATCAATTGCGAAAAACGTAATATCACTTTTTTTTGAAGCGCCATTTTTCGTAATGGTTGTCATTTGCACGCCAAGTGGTGTAGCCTGCCCCTCTTCGGTGTATTCGCGTACATCCTGCAGATTTTTATCAGATAAGGTTGAACGGGTTAAGCGATGGTCTGAATCTTGTTGGAGGACTAAGTAATCCGCATTCATATTTTGAATCGACGATGCGTTATCCGAAGACAGCCCTTTGGCTAATCCGGAAACAAACAGGACCAACCATATAAGTAAGATCATGATGAATCCAATCAATACGTACCGTAATTTAGCGTGCTTCATTTCCCTTAATGCGAGAAACATGATTTGTTCATCTCCATTCATTAATAACTTAAATATAGGATAATACAGCAATATGAACGGAGTATGAACAGTTCTTTACATTCTCGGAAGCTGGATGTGGAAAGTCGTTCCGTTTCCAATTTGACTTGTAACGGAGATTTGTCCAGAGTGAAGTTCGACAATTTTCTTCGAAATCGCAAGTCCTAAACCACTACTTCCGATTTCGCTTGGAGTTCTAGCTTGATCTACTTTATAAAAACGGTTAAAAATATTGGCTAACTCGCTTTGGGCAATCCCAATGCCCGTATCTTGTACTTCAACGATACAATCATTTTCCTGTTCAGTGAGCCGAATGGATATCGTTCCACCAATAGGGGTGAATTTAATGCTGTTCGTTAAAAGATTCGTCCATACTTGGTGGAGGAGATGCTGATCGGCATAGATGAAGGTTGTGGGTAAACTTAAGTCAATCGCTATCTCTTTTTCTTGCCAGCTCCATTCAGACATAAATATGACCTGTTTAATTTGCTCGGCAACATTAAAGGTGCTCTTTTTTATTAGATGTTCTTCTTTATCTAATGAAGCAAGCATCAATAATTGCTTACTTAATTGGGACATTCGCTTCGTTTCTGCTTCAATAATGGCTAAATAATGCTTCCTTTGTTCTTCAGGTAAAGTATCGGATTGCAATGTATGTGAAAACCCTTGGATGGATGCGAGTGGGGCTTGAATTTCATGGGAAACGTTCGAAACGAATTCTTGTCGCATACTCTCAAGTTGTTCTAAATTCTTTGCCATCTCTTTAAAATGTTCAGCTAATTTGCCAATTTCGTCTCGTCGTTTCATATCAAGCTGAATATCATATTTTCCGGTGGATATCCTTTTTGTTGCATCGGTTAGTTTGATAATCGGTTTTACAATATACCGCGTACTAATAATGACGAAGAGGATGCTTACTATGAGCGAAAGAATGAGAAGAACGGAAAAGAAAATCCGCATTTCACCAAACTGCATATCGAGATTCGGACGAATGAAGAGTGCATAGTTCTTGCCGTCTACAGTCATTCGTACCCCGATTGTGTTTGTTAATACATTATCGAAAAAACCTGTTATAAACGCACTTGAGGGGAAGTCCAAAATGCCGTGATACACATGTCCATTGAGCACATTCTGAATGATTTCTGAATTGATCTCTTTATTTCTAAATTCTCCACCATAAAAAGAACTATTCCCATCCTGATCGACTACATATAATTGATAGCCAAGATCGGCGGTATTTTCTAAATAATCGTTAAGCAGAATTTCTTGATTCTTTTCATAAAAATTAACGATGTCTTTCGAAAGTCGAGTCACTTTACTGTCGTTAAAAGGTTTAAGTTTATTTTGATAATAGAAATTGGCAAGGATAAAGGCTAGTATTCCGCTTAAAATCATCACAAAAATGGTGGTAAAAACGATACGTAAATAGAGAGTTTTCACTATTTGGCAACCTCCAATTTATAGCCAACCCCTCGTACCGTTTTAATCATGAAATCGCCATCTTGGTTCGAGAAACGTTCACGTAGCCGTTTAATATGTACATCGACTGTGCGGTCATCCCCAGAAAAATCTGCACCCCAGATTAGCTGGATTAATTCATCTCGCGTGAAAATTCGATCAGGGAAGCTGGCTAGCTGTGCTAATAGTTCAAATTCCTTCATGGGTAGCATTAGTAGCTTCCCATTAGCATGTACTTCATAACTTTTACGGTCAATTATGGTTTGATTGAGCACGATTTTCTCAGCATTGACCATTTGAAAACGACGAAGCAGGGCTTTAATTCGGAACAATAATTCTTTCGGTTCAAACGGTTTTGTGACATAATCATCCGTTCCAACAGCAAAGCCTTTTTCTTTATCGATCAACTGATCTTTCGCAGTTAATAAAATAATTGGGAAATCATAATCGCTCCTTATTTCCTCACACAGCTGATAGCCATCCTTATTCGGCATCATCACGTCTACAATGGCTAAATGAATTTGCTGTTTCAATAGAATCGTTGAAGCTTCTACACCATCAGCTGCTTCGTAAACGGAAAAGCCTTCTTTTTGTAAAAAATGTTGTAATAATTCACGAATGTGTTGATCATCATCAGCAATTAAAATACGGATCATCTGGATATACAGCTCCTAAACTAGAATGATAGCGGAAGTTTACCTTAAATATACAGCATCCAGTCAAGAAGATGAAATATTGGTCTGTTTTTATATTCTACATTTTGCCTCTTCAGATTATGGCGGCTCGCAAAATTCGAATCGGGCATGAAAAGTATGGTTTCTCGCCCGCAAATCCCGAATCCGGCGCGAAAAGAGTTGATTCTGGCTTGGCAATCTTAAATCTGGCACGAAAAGGGGGCACATGTTCACTTTGTCTATAACATCGACAATTGGAAGTAGGATAAACTTGGTTCAGCAGGGGATGAATTTGTTTGCTACAATCAAATATGATAGAAAACGTGGACAGGGGAGAGGAAATGGAATTTTTAGCAACAATATTAATGTTAGTCGCTTTTTTTAGCTTTTTTATCGGTCTTCTTGGTGTGATAAAAGGAAGCGTGAAATTTATAAGATTGCGCTCTAGGAAGGCAAGCTCCTTGTTTGTTGTGGTTGCATTCGTAGTGTTTATGATCGGGGGAGCCATGATACCAACGGACCCTACCACAAATGCTCCAACAGAAGATCAACAAGAAGCAACGCCTATAAAGGAACAAAAAGAAACGAAAACGGAAGAGACTAAGAAAGCAAATGACGTAGCTGTCTCCGAGCCATTAACAGAAGAATTGGCCGTACATTTTGTCGATGTTGGTCAAGGAGCCGCACAAGTGATTATTGCACCAAATAAAAAAGTGATGGTCATTGATGCTGGTAATAACGATGATGAAGACAAAATGGTCGCTTACTTGAAAGAGTTAGGAGTATCTAAGGTTGATGTGTTAATTGGCACACATCCTGACGCCGATCATATTGGCGGAATGGATGCGGTCATTGATTCTTTTGATATTGGAAAAATATATATGCCGAAAGTACAACGAGATACACAAACATTTGAATCGGTTTTACAATCGATTCAAAATAAAGGATTAACAGTAACAACAGCGAAAGCGGGCATCGAACTTCATTTAGACCCTATGGTACAAGCGAAAATGATTGCTCCGCTGGACGATACAGCAAGTGATGCGAATGAAATGAGTGCAGTTGTCAGACTTCAATATGGTGAACAATCATTCCTTTTAACAGGGGATGCGGGAATACCAACAGAGGAAAAATGGCTTCAGTCAGGTGAAATGATAAAATCTACGGTCCTTTTAACCGGTCACCATGGTAGCAATCACTCTACTAGTGAAGCATTCTTACAAGCGGTTCAACCGAAATACGCAGTGATTCAAGTAGGAAAAAACAGTTACGGTCATCCGACTAGCGAAGTATTAGAACGAATTCACAATGAGAAAATAAAGATATACCGTAACGATACCGATGGAACGATTGTGTTTAAGACAGGTGGTAAAGAAATCAATATCAACAAACAGGCATGGGAGTATACACCTGTACCTAAATCACAGGAACAGACACAAGCGAATAACCAAACGACACCCAATCCAGTTGTAACTCCACCAGCAAGTATACCGGATGTGACAAGTAGCTTACAGGCTACTGCTGTGATAGATGAAGCGACTCCAAATCAAAACGAAGAAGTTACAGTGACCGTTACGGTAAAAGATCAATATGGTAAGCCTGTAAATGGAGCGAATGTTCATTTGAACCTTCAATTTAAGTCGAAAGATACGGTGTATGAAGGTGTGACAAATGCAAATGGTGTTGCCTCTCTTGCCTTTAGAGTAGGTCGAGCGGCTGCTGGATTCACGGTAGATGGCGACATTACAGTTTCAGCGAATGGTATTACTACAACCACGAAAACAGCTTTTACTCCAAAATAAAGGAAGTGTAAGCATGAAAGGAATCATTGATCGATTTGAAGGGGATTTTGTTGTGATTGAAGTCGATGGAAACACAGAAAATGTTCCAAAAGAGTTAGTTGAAGCTAAGGTGAAAGTCAATGATGTCGTGGAATTCGTCAATGGAAAATGGGTAGTTCATGAAGAAGAAACGGAAAAGCGTAGGAAAAAGATCAAATCGCTTATGGAAAGTGTTTGGGAAGATTAAAGAAAGAAATATGTTTGGAAAAAGAATCGGGGGTGTCCCATAAGGATTAGACCTCGCACACTAAATCAGTATGTAGTGTTTTACACACTTATCTTATACTGTATTTTAGTTGTTGCGAGGTCTAATCCTTTTTTGTATGAGGATGTAGATACCCCTTCATTTTCAAGGTAAGCGCCAAATATACAAAAAACGAGCAATTTTCTGCTTGGTCAACTAAGCGTAAACTGGCTCTTAAGCCTTAAAAATATTTTTGATTTTCCGTAATAGGGGCGCAATTCTGCAGTAAGAAGGCGTCTTTTTGTATTGGGCCATTTTATAGAAGAGATATTATTTAATATTAGGTAAGAAATCGGGTAAATTAACCAAAAGAAATTGTAGGGGTGTACTATGAAACAAATTGTTTTGGTTATTTTTCTTTTCGCTACTTTAGCTATGTATCCATCTCAAACTAATGCGATTTCAATGCCTTGTAGTTTACTATTAGAACCAGTTGATAAAAATCTAAAAAATGCCAAGGGTGTAGCGCTAATCTATAAAGTGCAATTACACCCACCGAGTTTCGCAAGAACTAATGTAAGTATTCTTGCTGTTCACCTTCCTGAACCATCAGCTTATGGAAATTATAATAGCTATGAAGGTTTTGCGTTTATACCAGATGAAATAAGTTGGCGATTTAGGCTTTACCCTACCACAGAAGAGGAAAGTCCAACGTGGGCTGGAAGATTTGATTTAATTACAGCAAAAATGGAAAATGCTGAAGTTCAAGTTCGTCTTTCTAATTCAAAAACTAAGAAGTTAGGACCAAGGATTTTAACAAAAAGCATTAAATCCTGTAAGTAGTCTATTCAGCTAAAGGTAGCTTTTATGAAGTAACTAAGTCAAATTTCTCACTTACAAAACAAATATGGCGTTAAAACGCCACCATTTACTATGAAGGATTCATCCTGTAGCACGCTACATTCGCCTAATCTCAATGGTTGCGGTGCGGAGCCGGAATTTTAGATGCTTTCTAAGGTAAAATCAGTATACCTGATAAATAGATTGACTATACTAGTAAGTCGCGAAGCCCCGTCCCTATGTCCTTCATACAAAACCGAGACATTTGGCTTTTTTTATTTTAGATTTCCTTAACGTTGTAAACTTCCTGACGGTACCCCAAATATATAAAGATAATAAGGCTGTATCTCGTAATCTTACGGGGGCATCCTACGATACAGAAATATTTAAAATTAAATAACTGTTCATCTACTTAAAATCGCTCATAACATACGGATGCGAGGAGGCCTGCGGTTACAATTGTAATCGTTGAGAACATGACACTTTGTAGACCTAATGTTTGATATCCAAGTAAAACGATTAATCCATCCATGAACGCAATAAGAAATCCAATATTCAGTGGAGTGGCTTTCGCAATGAAGTAGGCGATTAGATCGGTCCCCCCAGTACTTGTCTTATACCGAAGCATTAAGCCAACTCCAATTCCACAAAGGGCCCCTCCTAGAATGGCACTCAGCCAAATCGGCAGAAAAAACTGATATGGAGCTAGTAAATCAATAAAAATGGCTGTGGCAATCATTCCATAAACGCTACCATGAAACTGTTTTCGATCCTTTACCCACGCGTAGATGATTAATGGAATACTTAACAACGCCGACCATAATCCCGCGTGAAAATCAAAATAATAATGCAGAATAAGTGCTATACCAATAATTCCCCCATCAAGCAATTGGTGGGGAACCAAAAATCCATTAATCCCAATTCCAAGTAGAATGCTGCCAATCACCAAAGCTGCCACTCTAGCAAAAATCTTAACCACCCCATTAATTACTAACAAAAAGCCTACATAATACCTATGATGGTTGTCCCGGAAATATTCCTAATTGCTATAATCTATTCATTTGATACATCATTACACAAAGGAATGGAAGTGAAATAACTGAGGAGACGTACTTTCGCATTTTACAAAATTCCACAATTGGATGCAATTGCGTAAACAATAAATCCCAATCTCTCATTTATGGTACTGAGAGATTGGGATTTATTAAAACTAGATTATTCTTAATCTAGTAAAGCTGTATTTTCCTGACGTTCCGCCTTATACAATAAATCTTGATTCTTCCTATATTGCTGTGACTTCAGGTAGATCATTTAAATTGTGATGAGCCAAGCGACGATTGGTCCGATAATCGATCCTAGTATGGCACTTAATGTCATGGAAACGGAACTCATGGACAAAGTAAATTCACCATATTCAGCGGATTTTGCTGTGCCTAAAGCATGGGAAGCACTACCAAAGGCAATACCTTTTCCTAATGAACTGTTAATTCGCAGTCGTTTCATGAAGGTCGGACCTAAGATGACGCCAGTGAATCCTGCAATCATGACGAAGACAGTCGTCATGGGAGGAATACCGCCAAGTACTTCTGAAACTTGGAGAGCTACTGGGGTAGTAAGAGATTTAGGTAACATGGATAATATAAGTGTTTGGTCGATTCCTAAAACATGCGCGAATAGGAGAACACTGATCATACCAGTAATTAAGCCGACGAATACGCCACTTATAATGGGGAACCAATAGCTCACGACGATATGGCGCTGTTTGTATAAAGGATAGGCAAGTGCTACTACAGCAGGCCCTAGAAGGGATTGAATCCACTGTCCGCCAATCATATAGCTCGAATAGGGAATATGAAAGAGGGTAAGTAGAATGATTAAGATGATTGTTGTTGTCAAAACAGGCAGGAGAAGTGGGTAAGAAAAGCGTATATATAGCTGATTCATGAGAATATATGCGGTAATTGTTAATATGATTACAATGATTGCGAATAGTGTTTGCTGCATTTCTTTTTCTCCTTTCTTATTTGTGCCCGCTTTTCAAGATATTGACTTATCATTCCAGCTGCCCCCATCGTTATCATCGTACTTATGACAGTAATGACAATTAATAGTACACCTTGAAACGAAACCAAAGAAGGATAATTCATGATCCCCAACATGGCTGGAATAAATAACAAGGATAAAAATTTTAATAAAAATCCAACTCCAGCTTCAATAAATTGTAGCGGGATAATTTTTAAAGACAAACCAACCAATAACAAGAGCATACCAATGATACTTCCTGGAATTGGAAGATTAAAAAAGTCATGCAAAACACCTCCGATAAAGGAAAAGGCATAAAGAATCGCAATCTGGATGATGATTTTTATGATTTTCATGTATCTAGCTGCAGTTTTGAACAGCTTTCCACCTCTCTTTGAATGAAAACTTATAAACTTACCATACTATGATACAACTATAATTATATGTGTCAATGTATAGTTTAATGGCTCAGAAGATAAATGTGGCATGTTTGAGGTTCGAATAGTCAGGATGAACGAGGTTTTTATCAATTGAAAAATTTTTCTACAAAAATAAAAATTGTCTCGTATTTCTACGAGACAACCTTATTACTGAACGTGATTTATTGTACTTATATTTTTTAACTCCAAGTTGTGTAGATTCCTTACTTCAAGAGACAATAGACTCTTTCTTAGTAGTTTTTTCTTTAATTTCTGCAATCTCTTTTTGAATTTCTTCCATTCTCTTACTATCTAATTTATAGAATTTCATTGCAATGATTGACACGACCAAGCCAAGTGCTGGTAAACCGAATGCTAATAGTAATGTTACTGCAAATAAAGGGGTAGTTAATGCTTCGCCAACTTGCGGGAATTCTGAACTATATCCGATCATGCCCACTACAGCACCAACGATCACCGGAGCTAAAGATGAAACTAATTGATCAATAAATGAGAAGATTGTACCCATCATGCCAGGGACATAACGACCTGATTTAGCCGTTTCATAGTCAGAAACATCGGCAATCATCGGAACGACAAGAGTAGTTGGAATGCCACCAAAGCCAAGACCTAATGAATATAAAACTAAAAACAATATAGTGGTTATCCCGATATTACTAAGGGATATCGTTGTCGGATCGTCAATGATCAAGAATAGCGCAATCAGACCAATAAATGACAGCATACCGATCCAAGCCGATTTAACATATGAATTTTTTAATCCTGATTTTCTTGCAACTGAAACCACTATGAATGTTATCAAAAGTTGTGGTATTAGTGTAATTAATCCGATTGTACCACTTAGTGCATAATCTCCTAGTAAAATACCAAATAACATGACGACTACGACTGAATGTCTGAGCAAACTAGTTGCAAGTTTGTCAAAAGAAGCGGAAAGAGAGAGCATTTGCAATGGTCTGTTCCCTTTAATAATTGGCCAATAATCACGAAGGCTTGTTTTTGTCGTATCCTCAGCCAAGCCATAAAATTCTTTACGATCTTTCGCCCAAATGCCCACCATTGCTAAAATAGCAAATATGCCTGAAAGAATAAGTCCATAAGAATTTAATTCAGTAAACAATGGCATATTAAATCCACCATGTTTTGCAATCAGATAAGAGGAAACGAAAATTTGCCCGCCAGTAAACACTCCTACATTAAAAATTCCGTCAAATATAGCATAAAGTGGTCGTTGCTTTGGATCATTTGTCAAAACAGTTTGCGCTGCTTTCGTCACACTACATTGAAGTGAATAACCAATTTTATTGACTACTAACATTGCAACAAAGAAAATTAATTGAAGGGATTCCGGTAATAAATGAGTTACATTGTATACAATTAATATGGTAGCTACTGAAATGAGATATCCTATAATAATTAATGGTCTAAATTTTCCGAACCTGGATTCTGTTTTATCGATAATATAGCCAATAGTAGGATCAATAATACCATCAAATAGGCGCGTGGCCATTAAAACCGTACTTATTACCATAACAGCGAGTCCAGCAATTCCGGTTGCATAATACGTGACAAACCCTAACAAGAACATTTGGAGATTTGTTGATGTGTTATTTAATGTAAAAAAACCAATTTGCCATAACTTCGACGAGTTGTATTTGGGACCACCTTGCATTGTAGTACTTGACATTAAAATTACCCCCTTTGATTTTGATGTAGAATCTTTCGGTTAACAGAATTTTTAGAAAATTTAAATCAAAAAAATTATCTAACGAAATAATTATTTCTCATGTTCAGTTGATATGTATGCAAAATAATTTATTCGTTTGATAAACTAACTATTTATTAACTAAATAATAAATGTAAGCGCTTTAAATAGCAAGATGTTTTTTTAAAAAAAATAATTTTGTTTTTTTTTTCGATAAGCCTATTGATTCTGGTTGAAGAAACAGCCGTTTAATGGGAGCAATGAATCGATCTACTATCACAAAATAGTGGGTGCATGCTAGAACGGGATTAACAATCAGTGGGAGAGTTATAATTATGTTGCCCAAGCTATTGAAAACACAAGTCTGTGCAAACATGATTGAAGAATATAAGGGGATAGTAAGGCAGACCGTGTTTTTCCGAAAGGTACTGTTAATTGTCTACTCTTATCGTATAATTCTTCTAAATAGAAAGTTCGGACAGTTAAGAACTATCATGAATTTGGGGTGTTTTCAACATGAAACAAAACGGACATTTTTTGATTGTTTTTCTAATAAGTTTGTTCTCGCTTATAGGATTCTGTGTTATGGCGATCCTAATCAGTGGGAAAAGGATTGTTCAATTTGATCAAAGCGCTATTTCCTTTATTCGAGGATTTGAGTCATCGGTGGTAACTTCGATTATGAAAATTTTTACATTTATTGGTTCGTTGCCAGTCGTGTTGGTGATATCTCTCATTGCATTAATTCTTCTGGATAAAGTATTAAAACATCGAATCGAATTATTGTTATTTATTGTGGTCATGATTGGAACGCCGCTTTTAAATCAGGTCCTGAAATTCGTTTTCCAACGTGCCCGTCCAGATTTTCATCGCTTGATTGAGGTTGAGGGCTTTAGTTTTCCAAGTGGTCATGCGATGAGTGCTTTTGCTGTTTATGGGATTCTTTCGTTTCTATTATGGCGTCATATTCCTACCGGTTTGGGACGCGTTACTCTAATTATGTTCAGCAGTCTATTCATTCTCATGATTGGTGTAAGTAGGATTTATCTAGGGGTACATTATCCAAGCGATATTATCGGTGGCTATTTCGCAAGTAGCTGCTGGCTGGCCATCGCCATATGGATATTCCAGAGATTAAAAAGTGAAGCAAGAAGAAAGAAAACTTGGGTGGAGTAGTCATTCATCGCAATTAGGAAGTCGCGTATAGGTTTACCGGATTAGGAGAAGTGACTATGAATAAAGCTTAACAAATTTCTTTATTTACATAAGAGGATGAAAAGGATCAGATCCCACAACAACCCTATACAGTTCAAATTCAGCGTAAGTACCACAATGAACTGTGTATAGAGTGAGTGATCAAATCCTTTGCCACGACATCCTCATTCTAAAGCAAAAAGAAAATCTATTTGTTTGCAAATGGATCTTTGTAAGGTACTAATTCCTTTGAAAACTCTGTTACATTCGCCATTTTTGGCATTTGACTATTATTTCGCGCCCGAAAATTATTCATTAAGTTTTGAATCGGAATCAGCATATTTTTGTTTCGATTTCTTTTTAATCCATAAGCGGCGGCACTAATACCCAGACCTAACATAGATGCCCACATCATTCCTCTATTGTTCCTTCTTCTTTTTCTACTATTAAAAAGAGTAGGGATCCGATTATTCAGTTTAAACACTCCTCATTAGCTATTTGAAAAGCACATGCCTTTCATAATCTAATATTTGCTTGTAGGTGTTTGATAATGCTGGTAATGTTTATGGACTTAAATTTCAGGAATTCTCCAGTAGGGTGATCGCTTCACAAGTTAATGATTTAGGACTAGAAAAGTTTCCGCTATTTTCCGTTATTTATATAATTCCCCTTGGAATATTGTACATAGATGATAATTGGTAAGGGGAAAATATAAAAAAAGAAGTATTATCCTTGTGATAATTGAAAAAACACCGAGATTTAAAAAGCATCTGGGTGTTTTTCGCTAACAAGTGCAGGGATACTATCTGCTAACGCTTCAATATTTTTTGTTATTTTTGCGCTATAGGAGAAATCACCGTAGCAATATGGGTAGCGGAAATTGTCTTTATTTCCGCCGCAATTGTACAGGATAGGATTTTTATCTACTTGGATCTTTGAGAATTTCTTCGCTAGTTCCTCACTATGCTTTCCGCCATTTTCCGCGATGTAATTGATATAGCCCATGCCCATATTATAGGACTGAATGATGGTCTGGAAATCTACATTCTTTTCTTTACCATAAGTAACAACGCGCTGAAAATGCTTAACGCCATATTGAATGCTTTCCTTAGGATCAGTGATTGTATTGGGGGCAAGTCCAGCAGATTCTGAAGATTGCATCGGATCTCCACCCTTACCGCGGCTTTCTTGTTGCATAACTGCAATAAGTACGACTGTATAGTCTTGCAAGTTATATTGGGCCAGTTCATCGTGAAGGATTGTACTGTATTTCTTTACAGACGCAAAGGGGTCCGGTTGAATCATGGATGTCGATGCCTTTTCCGGATGCGGAACTAAGATGACCTGCTTAATCAGTAGGATCGCAAAAAGTAGCGCAAACATGACGAAAAAGGCTTTAGATATTTTCCGTTTTCGTTTCATTTCTTCTCCTCATCATTTCATCTATGTACTTTCAGTTTATCAAATAAATGAAAGGGTGACTATCTGAAAATAGTAGTATGCGAATCTATTGATTGAACTAACATTGCGTTATTCCCCTATTTTTCAATAATCATTCACGCAGCTTTCAACTTTGAAAAATAGACTTTTTAAAATAGTTTTGATGTGACTTAATTTTTCGGTAATTCTCCCGCATAAACTTTCCTCAATGTCTGTAACTCGTGTAATTTAGTTAACGCTACTTCTCCCATTTGTTTTCCTATTGCGATAATCATGCTTTCGATAAATGCAATAGCGGCGACCATCGAGTGAAATTCCCGCATTTCGCCTCTTTCGGTGAAAAAGGTGTATGTCGCCTCTTCAATCATAGGCGAGACAAGCAAATCTGTAATTAGTATCGTTTGACAGCCTTTTTTTCTAGCATAGTTAAAAAGTGTTCGAATTTCTGGTGAAGACTGTACAAAACCGAAGATGATGATGATGTCTGTTTCTTGGCAGTGTACAAGATCTTCAAATAATTCATGCCCGCTTTTTGCCATGGTTTGAACACTCATGCCAAAGCGTTTTAGGCGGAATTGAAGCAAAGTTGTCAAGCATTCTGCAGATCCTGAGCCATATAAATGAATGGTATCACTTGCAACTATTCTCTCAACTGACTCGTAAAAGCTGTGATTATCCATGTGTTTGCTTGTTTCTTCTAAGTAATAGACACCCGCCCTTAGCATATGCCCAACTCTTGTTTGTTCATATTTCTCTAGAGCTGTTTTCATTTTACTAGCTGGTGTGATGATGGCATCTTTTTTTAGCTGCTTCTTATATGCTTTAAAACTTTCATGGCCGATCGCCTCCCAAAAGCGTGAAACGGTAGCAATACTGACTCCTGTTGCTGTGGAGATGTCTTTTTCCGTCATAAAGGGAAGGGAGTCCGCTTGCTTCGTTATATAATCTGCAATAATCTGTTGTTTCTTCGTTAAGTTCTTCGTACTCTCTATATTCATTTTGTACATTCCTCCTAGTTTGAAAGAAAGACTTAAGATTCCATATGTCTATTTTACCATCAAAAATGAAAAATAAATTACATTTCACTATAAATGTAATTTTTACAATCAATTAATATGCACTTAACAAAATTTTCTTACTATTAAGTTTGAAAGTAAGTTGTGGAGGAGGAAGGGAAAATGAAATTAAACGTAGAGAGAAAGTTAACACAGTCTCAGAAAATGATGGTGTTTGTTTTATCAATGGCTTTATTCGGTTTATCTAAGATGATCACAGAAATTTTACCTTCAAATGAAATTGGGCCGATTGAGTTTTCTGTTTCGTATTTCGCTTTTATTCCGCTTATTCTTTGTGTATTGTTTCATCCGCTGTACGCAGCGCTCGGTGCTTCGGTGGGGAAGATTATTTTCGCTGATTTATTGATGGGTGATTTCAGCGGTATTGGTGAGTTAGAAGGATTTATTCAATTGACGGTGGGCATGTATGTGGCAGGGTTGATTGTGAAAAATCCCTTAAACAAGGTACAGCTTACAATCGCAGCTCTAGTAGGTGTCGGAATTGATCAGATCTTAAGTTCGGTTGTTGATATTACGAAGGTCTGGATTGGAATTGAAGGGTTTGATACAGTCCCGGGACTTCCTGAAAGTATTGTCTTGTTAGAAGCCGTTAGCTTTGTGAATGAAATGGTTATTACAGGTGTACTATTTGGCGTTATTCCAACGCTGATTCTTGTTCCACGATTGTATGGAAAGATTGAACCTCTACTTGGAATGAAACCACGCGAAAAACGAGTAAATGCATCGATGTCAGAGTTCGTCAAACCTGGTTTAATCACCATAGTGATTGTACTAGGATTTGTTTCAATGATTGCTGAATTTATGGCGGAAATGGATTTGAACTTTGCATTTTGGACGCCAGACTTTCTATTACAGTTCGAAAATGGCTATGAATGGATCGGTATTTCAGCAGGTCTGATTGTTCTCGGTCTTGTGCTGTATATAGTTAAGAAGATTTTTTCAAACAAGCAGCAAGTAGAAGCGAAAATAGAATCAAACAAAAGGGTGTTGTAAATGATTTCGATTAACTCTGTTTCGTTTCGTTACCCTGGTTCTGAAAGTTGGGTGTTGAAAGAAGCAAGTGTAGACATTGAACAGGGTGAATTTACAGCAATCATTGGTGGAAATGGAGCTGGCAAGTCGACACTTTGTAAAACGTTAAATGGGTTAATACCATCTTATTATGTAGGTGATTTCGAAGGAACGGTTATGGTCGACGGCTTGAATGCAGTTACTACAAGCGTGGCAGCCTTGTCTAAGAAGGTGGCGTATGTGTATCAAGATTTTGAAAATCAGCTTGTGCGTCCGACTGTTTTGGATGAAGCCATCTTTTCACCCCTGAATTTCGGATACCCTGATTATATGGAACGCGGGAGGGAAGCGTTACGGATTCTTGGATTGAGCCATTTGGAGAAGGAACATATATGGCAGTTGAGCGGTGGGCAGAAGCATTTAGTTGCGTTAGCTGGAGCATTATCGCTAAGCCCGGAAATCTTGATTATTGATGAGCCAGTCGCACAGCTAGATCCGGCACATGCTATTGAATTATATGACAAGCTTAAGATGTTGAATGAAGAGTATAACAAAACGATTATCGTGATTGAACACCATACAGAGTTCATTGCGAATTATTGTTCAAGTGTCATCATGATGGAGCAAGGCTCTGTTCTATGGAAGAAACCGGTTAAGCGTGGCTTATCTTTAGTGAAGGAATTGATGGATAAGAATATTCATCCTCCTCAGGTCACACAAGCGATGTTCCAGCTAAAACGAGAGCAAAAACCTAAGCTATTTCCAATAACGGTTCAGGAAGCGAAAGCAGAAATCGAAGGGAAGTATGAAATTTTACCTGGGTCTCACTTATTTTCTTCACAAGTACCACAAGTCAAAGACGTGGAGACCATCTCCATGGACGAGGTTGAATATGGCTACAAAACGATTACCCGAAAGCGAAAACCGATTATAAAAAAGCTTTCGCTGACTTGTTATGAAGGAGAGAAGATTGCACTAGTTGGTAGCAATGGTGCTGGGAAGTCAACTCTATTAAAGATGATTTCCGGTCTTGTGAAGCCACAAGGTGGGGCAATGTTAGTGGATGGACAATCCACATCGAAGCTTAGCATGGAACAGCTTGCTGAAAAGGTCGCTTATATTTATCAAAACCCGGAAGAAATGTTTATCGAGGATTCTATCTATAAAGATATTGATTATTTTTTGAAAGCGAGAAAGATTGCAGATCGCAGGGAGTTCATTGAAGAAATTATTCAACGCTTCCATTTAGAGGAGCTGAGGGAGAGGGACGGTCGGTTATTAAGCGGCGGACAACAACGAAGAGCGAGTCTTGCAATCGGTATTGCGATGAAACCGTCGATTGTACTTCTAGATGAGCCAACAGCAAGCCTTGATATTGCGACGCGTAAGGATATGATGAAGATGTTGAATAATTTGAATGGTTTTGTGAAAACAGCAATTGTTGCCACACATGATATGGAATTAGTCGCAGAATGGGCGAGCCGAGTGATTGTACTAAAGGGTGGCATAATTCTCGATGATGCAACACCGCATACATTATTTTCGAATCCATCCTTGTTGCGCGAGGCATCTCTTGTCGCTCCGCAGATTGTAGCCTTGTCCAAAGAGGTGAACATGTATCCAGCAGCGATTACGACTGAAGAGTTTTTGTCTCGTGTAAAACAAGTGGGTGTTGGAGGTGGAAGAGTTGAATGTGTTTCAAAAGCTCTTTAGTAAGCTTTCAGTCGAGAACATTAAGATTGAGTTAATGAGAACAGCTTATGGGACGGAGGAAACGGTCCTTTCAAAGCTTGACCCGAGAATGCTAATCGTTTGGTCCCTGTTCTTCACAACAGTTCCTTGGTTTATTCATAATATGACCATTCTAATTGGGCTGGCTGTGTTAATGGGGGTGCTTGCTTATATGGCTAGAGTTAGCCCACTATTGATCGTGCTGTTGATTATTGGCGTGATATCACAGTTTACGTACTTGATTTTTGTGGCGCTTTTTCTTGGAGGAACATTTACGGCGCTCCTTGCAGTCATTCCGCTTACTATAAAAATCATGATTATCTCGCTATCCAGTATGGCAGTTTTTACAAGCATGGATCCTGAAAAATTCAGTGATGCACTCTTAAGCTTTGGTGTTCCGGGTAAATTCAGCTTCGGCGTTTCTTATGGATACCGTATGCTTCCTATCTTAATCGAAGAATATCAAAGTATTATCCAGTCATTTCGATTACGTGGAAAGATGCCTGCTAAGAAAGGAATCCTGTATTGGCGCTACATCGTCTATTTTCTGAAAATAAGTGTTCTTGCTTTTTACCCGATGATGCTCAATACAGCTAAACGAACTCGGACCACCGTTGAGGCTTTAGAAATTAGAGGGTTTAGTTATTCAGAGGAAAATGATTTAGCAAAGAAATTAAAGCTTAAATCGTTAAAAATGAACAAATACGATTATCAGTTTGTCGCAATCACATCAGTCATTACGATTTGTATCATTAATATAGGAATGTTTTATCCATTATAAGAAGGGGGAGTTAAGTATGATTATTGACTTTCATACACATGGGAAATTAGCAAAACGAGTGGACTTTGATCTTGAATTTTTTAAAGAAGTGATTGTAAATGCAAAAGAAAGCGGATTGACGGCGCTTGCTTTGACAGAACACTTTAATACGAAGAATTTCTATGAAATCTATGAAACGCTTGATGAGCATTTTCAGTATAAACATGATTATTATGATGTAAATGGATTCAAAGTATTCACAGGAATGGAAGTCGATGCACAGGAAATTGGGCATTTGCTGTTCTTGGCAAATAAAGAATCGATTCTCAAAATCCGTAATCAACTGAGTGACCATACGACAGAAAAGACGTTTTTACCCATCACCGAGCTTTTGAACTTGGCTGATAAATATGGTGCTTTGAAGATTGGAGCTCACCCGCTAAGAGAATCCACACCTTTACACCAGCATCCAGAGGAAGTGTTAAGGCGCTTTGATGCGTTTGACTTAAATGGAAAAGATATGCATGAGCATGGGGTGGAAGCAATGAAGTTCGCGGTCTATGAATTTGCCGATATGTGTGATGTACCTGTTGTTTGTGGTAGTGACTCCCACCACCCCATTCATATAGGCGTTGTAAAAAACAAACTTCCAGAATGTGAAACAGTGGAAGAGATAAAGCAAGCAATTCGAACACGCAGCTTTACGAGCGAGATTTCGCCTGTTCTGCACACAAGAGTTCATGCGGCGACAATTGTGAAGAAGAAGATGAAAGAAGAGCTCGTATACGACATATAAAATGACACCTTATGACAGTGCATGCTGTCTAAGGTGTTTTTTTATGTTGGCCATAAATCAGGGGGGGAATTCGTAAGATGACTGGTAAACCCTGACTTGTAGTATGCTTCTGGCTTTATTCTCCCATGATTAGGATGAATTATCTAATCTATAATCTATTCTTCACTGTTCCACCTTTTCAATATCCTGAATTGAGAAAACTCAATAGGGCTCGTATACTTACCCTTCTGTACAGGGCACTCGAACTTTTTGCGGAGAAGAGGAGCAAGCATCGGATGATTTGTATGCTTTAATCGTAGTCACAGGAATAGTCTGAGAACTTGGTGAAAGAACTGGTTCATTCACTTAATCTTGCATTGTTAAAATGTTTAATTCCTACCAAACAGGTTCAATTAATTGACGAATTATGAGAGATTTTATACGATAAGGTGTATCGACTGACTGATCAATCGAGAGGAGGAATTGTGATTACAGAAAATGAGAAGTCTATGGATCGAAGAGAGCAATTGATTGCGATCGCCATTCAGTTGTTTGCTATGAATGGTTATCACAAGACAAAGATAGCAGATATTGTGCGCGAAGCGGGAATTGCTCAAGGGACCTTTTATTGGTATTTCAAAAGCAAGGAAAGTATAGCGCTGGAGATTATTCAAAGCGGACAAGCACAGATTCTTGCAGTTGTTTCTAAAGGATATCGGACAACTCCAGGTACTGTAGCCGATGCAGTGGCCTCTTCTGAAAAATTATTTGAGGATTTATTTACCTTTTCTAAGGATAATCGATATTTGATGGAATTAATTATTAAAGGAATCGATAGTGAAGAGTCCATCAAGCATTTAATTTTGGAAACTCGTATAAAAATTGAAGAAGCATTCAAGAATAACGTAAAGCGGGCAATGGATTTAGGGATTTTGCCAGAAAAAGATCCAACGATTCAAGCGGCGTTATTAATGAGCTTAATGGAAGGGATGCTCGCGAGATGGCTATTCGGCCCTGTTACATACGAATCAGCAGTAAAGGAACAATCAGCAAATGACTTAGCAAAGGAATTGGTGAAGTTCGAGTTCCATGGACTGTTAGGCATATAAGAGAAGGAGTGAATCGAAATTGAAAAAGCGCATAGTGTCCCTACTGATTTTTCTAGTGGCTATCGTGATGATAGTAAGTGCATGCGGTACAAAGGATAACGCCAGCAATGGGAAAAAAGAATTACTTCAAGAGGTGAAGGATCGAGGCACATTACGGGTGGGTGTCATGGGAACGTATCAGCCCTATAATTTCTTAAATGAAAACAAAGAAATGGACGGTTTCGATGTAGACATTGCCAAGGAAGTTGCGAAACGTTTAGGGGTAGAGGCTGAGTTTGTCGCTCAAGAATTCTCGGGAATGATTGCGGGACTGAAAACGAATAAGTTTGATGTTGTAATCAGCCAAATGACGATTACGGATGAGCGGAAGAAACAAATGGATTTTACAAAGCCGTATATTACAAATCACGTAAAGGTCATTGTTCAAGAAGCGAATAATACGATCAAGTCTGTTGATGATTTTAAAGGGAAGAATATTGGCGTCGGGTTAGGAACAAATGACGAGACCTATCTTCGTACAGAGTTAATGCCAAAAGTAGGCGATTTTACAATCAAAACGTATGATGATGTGATTACATCACTGAAGGATTTGGATACAGGCAGAATTGATGCAACGATTAATAACATGTATGCCATTAAACCGATCGTTGAGAAGAATGGTTTTAAAATTAAAACGGTGGGCGAACCGGTGAAGTCTGATCAAGCAGGTATCGCTGTTCGCAAAGGAAATGAACCATTCCTAAAAGAGCTGGACAGAATTTTAGCAGAAATGAAAGCAGACGGAACGTATAAAAATATTTATATGAAGTGGTTTAATGAAGAACCAGCTGAGTAAAAAGGAAGGGCTGGATAAGTAAATGGATATTATATGGTCTAATTTGCCATTTTTATTACAAGGAGCCTATTATACACTCCTTATCACCATTGTATCGATGTTTTTCGGATCGATTCTTGCGGTTATTGTTGCAATCGCGAGACTGAAAGGAAACCGGCCAATTAGATGGTTGGCGCGTGCTTATGTATCGATTATTCGAGGAACGCCAACACTTGTGCAGATTATCATTATTTATTATGGATTAGCGGATTATGGCTTAAACCTTAAACCGTTGACTGCCGCATATATTGCGTTAAGTATTAGCATTGGTGCTTATTTATCAGAAACATTGCGTGGTGCGATACAAGCGATTCCAAAGGGACAATATGAGGCCGCATATGCATCGGGAATGACACCGATCCAAACTATGAAGAGAATCATTCTACCACAAGCGATTCGAATTGCGATACCGCCAGCAGGAAATACCTTCATCGGGATGCTGAAGGAAACATCGCTCGTATCCGTTATTACTGTCACCGAATTGCTTCGCTCGGCGCAGCTTTTAATTGCGCAGTATTATGTGTACATGCCGTTTTATCTAGCCATTGCGGTGATGTATTGGATCCTTAGTACGGGATTTTCCTTCATTTTAGAGCGAATCGAGAAACGGCTATCAATTTATGAATAAGTATGGTGATCCCTATGATAAAAACAAATGATCTATCAAAGAGTTTTTCAGGACTTGAAGTATTAAAAGAAATCAATTTGTCTATAGAGACAGGTGAAGTAGTCGCTATTCTTGGTCCAAGTGGTTCAGGGAAAAGTACTTTGTTGCGTTGTTTTAATGGGTTAGAGGAATTGTCAGGCGGCAGGATCCAAGTAGGCGAAATTGAAGTGGATGCGAAGCAATCGCCAAGAGAACGAAACAAACAAATTCGTCAAATTCGACTACATACTGGAATGGTCTTTCAACAATTCAATCTATACCCACATAAAACCGTGCTGCAAAACGTCGTAGAAGCATTACTTATTGTCAAAAAAATCCCGAAAGAGAAAGCAATTATTTTAGGGGAAAACCTGCTTAAGCGAGTTGGATTATTTGAAAAGAAAGATCAATATCCGCAAAGACTCTCTGGCGGACAACAGCAAAGGGTAGCCATTGCAAGAGCACTAGCGATGGAACCGGATCTTATGCTTTTTGATGAGCCAACTTCTGCTCTTGACCCAGAATTAGTGGATGAGGTTCTGGCTGTTATTAAAGAGCTCGCTCATACAGGTATGACAATGGTTATTGTGACGCACGAAATGGAGTTTGCGCGTGAAGTTGCCGACCGAATTGTGTTTATGGCTGATGGCGTGATTGTGGAAGAAGGAACATCAGAAGAATTCTTTAGCCGGCCAAAAACAGAACGAGCACGAAAGTTTTTGAAAATGGAAGAAGTCACTAATTGAAAGAGGGATCAGCATGAAAGTACTAACGAAATGGACAGGACAACGCGCCTTCACAGCAGTCGGCGATTCAGGATACGAAGTGAAAATGGATGCAACAGAAAAATACTTTGGGGAAGGGAAAGGCGTTACGCCAACTGAAATGTTGCTCGCGTCTCTTGCTGGTTGCATCGGGATTGATGTTACGATGATCCTAAGACCATATTTATCTGAAGTAGATACACTGGAAATCGAAACAGATGGCACAAGAGAAGAAGAAATGCCAAAAGCATTTACAACGATTAACGTCACGTTTACCATTAATGGAACTGTCGACAGCAAACGAGTGTGGCGAGCGATCGACCTTGGTAAAGAGAAATACTGTTCAGTATCGAATTCATTGAAAGCAGATATTATCTTCCATCTTGTGTTGAATGGCGAAAAGCAGGAGCGTCCTGTAAAAGCATAACTCCTTTTTGTGTGAAAATATAACCGAGATTCATTTTAGCTTCGATAAATAAAATACGAAAACACCGTCCAAATAATAGGTCGGTGTTTTCGTGCAGATTGTAATATCGATCAAACTAAGGGAAACTCACTATTTCTGTCTTAAACAAATAGCATATTATTCAGATGTATTCAATGAATATTGATGTCAAATAATGTTCTCTAACGTTGACACTTACTTAGTAGTAAGTTAGGGTATAAATATGGAAAATAGAAAAGAACAAATCATTGAAAGGGCATTAGTGCATATAAAAAAGAGAGGTTATCTATCTTTCAGCTATGATCATCTATCAAAAGAGCTTGGTTTGACGAAAGCAAGTATTCACTACCACTTTGAAAAAAAAGAGAGTTTAGGGCTTGCTATTTGTGACAGAATTGAAAATGGGCTGGATCAAATGATATTGGCCATTAATGGTATGCATATTGATCCGAAAGAAAAGCCAATGGAGTTTTTTAGAATGAGGATTTCTCACATTGATGTAGATGAGATTTGTCCGATTTCAGCATTTCAAGCGGATTTTCCGTACTTACCTGAAAACCTCAAGCAATCTGTTCAAGATGTAACGAAAAAAGAATTAGGCTGTGTAGCTGAATTACTTCAAGACGTACATAAAGACATAAATAAAAATGAAGCCAAGGCAATCCTATTATTATCCGCTATGAAAGGCGCGTTGCAGTATAGACGAGCAGTTGGTGGGGAAATAATGGAGACAATAAGTTATCAATTGGAGGAGATATTGCAATGAGTCGAAGAGTTGTTGTAACAGGGTATGGGGTCGTATCCCCTTTAGGAAATGATGTAGATACATTTTGGAATCATATAAAAGAAGGTAAATCAGGAATAAAGAAAATCACATCAGACGAATTTGCTGGGATTAACACACAAATTGGCGGATATATTGACGATTTTGCGCCAGAGTCGTACTTAGATAATAAGGAAATCGGCAGATACGATAGATTTATTCAATATGGATATGCTGCAGCAAAGCAAGCGCTTGATCAGTCAGGATTGGTTTTGGAGACAGAGACGAATGACCGGTACGGTGTGTACGTCGGTTCAGGTATTGGCGGGATTGATACGACGCTTGAGAATCATAAGGCGTTGCTAGAAAAAGGGCCAAGAAGAGTGTCACCATTTATGGTACCGATGATGATTAGTAATATGGCCTCAGGAATCATTGCCATCAAAACTGGGTTTGCTGGTCCAAGTTTCTCACCGGTATCTGCTTGTGCGACTGGTAATCAGGCGATTGGCGAGGCTTTTTTGAACATCCATCATGGTTATTCAGATGCGATACTTGCTGGTGGCGCTGAAGCGACGATAAATCCACTGTCATTTGCAGGATTTTCACGTATGCGTGCGATGTCCACCCGAAATGAAGAACCCGAAAAGGCAAGCAGACCGTTTGATAAGGGACGCGACGGTTTCGTTATGTCTGAAGGTGCAGGTGTGTTAATGCTTGAAGAATATGAGCATGCCAAAAAGAGAGGCGCTGTAATTTTAGGAGAAATTGTAGGATACGGATCCTCGACAGATGCGCATCATATTACTTCTCCTGATTACTTAGGTGCTGCTAAAGCAATGGAAAAAGCAATACAGATGGCACAAATCGATCCAGAACAAATTGATTACATCAATGCACACGGAACGAGCACACCGGAAGGGGACAAGTCTGAAACGAATGCGATTAAGCATGTATTTGGTGAACATGCCTACAAGCTAAAAGTCAGCTCTACTAAATCCATGACAGGTCATCTGTTCGGCGCAGCTGGCGGTGTAGAAGGTGTCATCACAGTGAAAAGTATCCAGGAAGGGATTTTACCTCCAACAATTAACTATGAAGAGCCGGACGAAGAGTGCGATCTAAATTACATTCCGAATCAAGCTGTAGAAGAAATAGTAAATTATGCTCTTTCTAACGGCTTTGGATTTGGTGGACATAATGCCGTGCTAGTGTTTAAGAAGTTTACGGAAAATGAACGGTAATAAATGAGAGTTCTGAGTGAAATAGGTCCATTTTATACTCAAAATTTATAAATCAATAAAGGTAGGCACATATTAGGTATGCATAATATGTTTGCTTACCTTTATTTTGTGATTAATGGACATATCACTTACAAGTTCTTCTTAATGAGGAGGTTGGACAGTTGGAAATACGTAAATTGCATGCAGCAGATGCAGAAAAATATTGGACGTTACGTTTAGAAGCATTTCAGGCATTTCCCGAAGCATTTGCTACAAGTTATGAGGAGGCAATTGCGAAAGAAGATCCGATTCAGGAAGCTAAAGATAGACTTGAAGCAGAAGGAAGTTATACTTTTGGTGCCTTTATAGATGGTGAACTGGTTGGTATTGTGACACTTGTTCAAGAAATGCGCGAAAAGCAGCGGCACCGAGCAGATATTTTTAGCATGTTCGTTAAAAAGAATCAACAAGGTCTTGGGGTGGGAAAAGCTTTGATGAGTGAGGCCATAAACTTTGCGAGAAATGTTTGGGGAATTGAAAAATTGAACTTATCAGTCGTTGCAAGCAATGAAGGTGCTAAAAAGCTATATAGCAATCTCGGTTTCAAGGTGTTTGGTCGCGAAGAAAAAGCACTGAAACTAGGCGTTGTATACTTAGATGAGGAGCATATGGTTTTATTTTTATCATTTCCCGAAAGAAGACTCCCTCTTCAATCGTGTAAAGGGTGTAACCCAACGATAAGGGGGAGATGAATTTCGGTTAGGCGTTAGCCTAATGGCCCCTTTATTTGCTGTTTTTTTGACCTAGAACAGAACGTATGTTTGTTTTATTGTATAATTAATGGTAAAATGTAAATAGGAGGTGAATCGTATGTTAGTTAATAAGGCCTATAAATTTCGCATCTATCCAAACACAGATCAAGCCATACTAATCAATAAAACGATAGGTTGTTCACGTTTCGTGTTTAACTTCTTTCTTGGTAAACAAAAAGAAAAAGATCTCTATTGGTACGTCGTGGAAGAAATGAAACAAAATGGACAACTTCCTTCTAATGATTGGAAAGGTACATACTTGAATCAATACGAAACAGTTAAATACCTTCCTGAATTAAAGCAACACTATCCTTTTTTAAAAGAAGTAGACAGTATTGCCTTACAAAAATCTGTTGAAAATCTAAGTGATGCCTATGATCGTTATTACAGAAAGCAGAATAAACAACCACGATTTAAGTCTAAAAAGAACCCTGTTCAATCTTACACAACAAAGCATACGAACGGAAATATCGCTGTTATTGAAAACAAAATAAAGGTACCTAAACTGGGGCTTGTTCGTTTTGCTAAAAGTCGTGAGGTAGAAGGACGCATTCTTAGTGCTACCATTAGACGAACCCCTTCTGGTAAATACTTCGTGTCCTTAGCAACCGAATCAGAAGTATCAGAGTTACCTAAAACAGAGTCAGCAGTAGGGATCGATTTGGGCATCAAAGATTTTGCGATTCTTTCAGATGGAACGATCTACTCGAATCCAAAATTTTTCCGCACCTTAGAAGAAAAACTAGCAAAAGCACAAAAAATTATGAGTAGACGGACAATAGGTGGTTCGAATTGGTACAAAGCTAAAATCAAAGTAGCACGTATCCACGAAAAAATGGCAAATGCGCGAAAAAATTACTTAGATAAAATTTCCACTAAGATTGTCGAAAACCACGACATGATTGGGATGGAAGATTTGTCAGTATCTAATCTGCTTAAAAATCATCATCTTGCCAAAGCCATTATTGAAGTATCATGGTCACAATTCAAAAGTATGATTGAATACAAGGCGAGATGGTACGGGAAACAAGTCGTAACGGTTGCAAAAAACTTCCCTTCCAGTCAACTTTGTTCATGTTGTGGCTATAAAAATGAAGACGTTAAAAATCTTGGATTGCGTGAATGGGAATGCCCAGAGTGTCATACCTATCATGATCGAGATATAAACGCAGGGAAAAATCTTAAAAACGAAGCTGTAAGACTTCTAACCGTAGGGACTACGGGGATCGCCTAACCCATAACTGATCGATAGATTGGTGTTCTTAGGAATCCCCCACTTCAAATTTTCGTTAGAAAATTAAGTGGGGGGTAGTTCAAAAGGTTGTAGTTAAATTCAAAATGTGCGATTCAACATCACTTAACCTAAAAACGAAACCGCTGATTTGTCTAGCGGTTTCGTTAGGAATGGAAAGGCTAGAATTAAATGAATTTTGCAACCTCTTCTAATGGCAGGCGGGAAGATCCGTGTGCTGGCGTAGCTGCTTTCCCTAAAGCGATTAGAACAATTGGGAAGATGTGTTCTGGAAGCTCGAATCTTTCTGTGAATTTCGCTTTATCGAAGCCGCCCATTGGTACTGTATCATACCCTTTTTCCTTAGCGATCAGCATCAATTGCATAGAAACAAGTCCAGCATCGAAAGCCGCGATATTCATTCTTGCATCTTTTGAAGCTTTCGGATAAGTAGCATTCGTATTTGCAATCATTAGCTCTTTGGTTGACTCATCCATATGGCCTTCTGCTACATTTTGTGTATATATTTGATCTACTTTTTTATACATGTCGCTATTACCCAAAATGGCAATAACTGCAGATGAAGATTCGACTTGTGCTTGGTTAAATGCGATTGCTCTTAGTTCTTTCTTTACGTCTTGATCTTGAATGACAAGAAAGCTCCAAGGTTGCAGGTTACTTGATGATGGTGCTGTTGTTGCTTGCTTCAACATGTCCTCAATTTCTTCTTTTGTTATTTGAAAATTAGGATCGTATACTCTTACAGATTTCCTTGCAGTCATTAGATCATATAATTTTGAGCTTGTTGATGTAGTCATTGTCGTTGCCTCCTGGGTATATAAACTTACTAATGATAAGTTGTTGAATATAACTTACCATTAGTAAGTTTGATGCGTCAACCATAAAGTTTCGTGCTATGATTAAAGATAGAAAATTCGAATGGGGGCTTATTTTATTGAATCAGCCATACAATTGCAAGAATTCATCACATGTCTGCAGTAATTTTCACGATACGATTGAATTTATTGGTAGAAGATGGATGGGTGTAATCATTTATACATTAATGTCTGGACCGAAGCGTTATTACGAAATTGTCGCCAGTATTCCTGGAATTTCTGATAGACTCCTAACAGAACGACTGAATGAATTGGTCAAAGAGGGACTCGTCACGAAAAACTTCCTAGAATCGTCCGTGAAGAAGGTGGAATATGAACTAACGCCGAGCGGTCTAGCTTTACAGGAAGTCATTATTGCGGTAAGAGACTGGATTGGATTGCGTGAAGCACTTCAGAATAAGATAGAAAATGACTAGGCAGGGTTCTCAAAGCGGGAATTCTGTTTTTGATGTGTCTAGAAATTACATTATATGATGTTAAAATTGTTTCTAATCAAAGGGCAACAATATTGAGCCCTTGTTTAATTGGAGAAAGCCGCTTTTATCTGTGACTCTTTTTCTTAGGAAGGACACAGGGGCGATGCTTTGTTAACTTAAAACAGCGTTACCAATTGAATGACAAGCTCAACTGGAGTTTGAGTAGAAATCTATAAAATTGCTGTTGCACTTTGCCACTTTATTTTAGTTAGTTTGCCTATTTTATTAAGCCTTCCTTCAAATAAAATTGTAGCGTTTAACACTAAGTTGCTTCTTTGGCAGATAAACGATACTTAACTCATTTTTCACCCAATTCTGAAGGTCGGTTATTCTATTGACTTTTGTTGTGGCTGCTTTTATATTAATACAAGTTATTGAATAAATATCTCATTCGTTTTGCATATAATTGACAAGAAATCGTCTCCTTACAATGCAATCAAACAACTTAGAAAAGGAGATCTTACATGAGTACGAAAAAACTTGGGTTTTGGATATTAACGGCGCTTGTCGTTGGAAATATGGTTGGTACGGGGATCTTTATGTTGCCTGGATCCTTACGCTCAGTGGCAAGTCCCCTCGGAGTTGTATCGGCTTGGCTTGTAACCGGATTTGGTGTACTGATCCTTGCATTAGTATTTGGAAATCTTTCGCTTAGAAAACCGCATTTAACAGGCGGACCGCAGCTTTATGCGAAGGAATTATTTAAGTCTGGTAGCAAGATGTCAACTTTATCAGGATTTATGTCAACTTGGGGATATTGGATTGGGAGCCTAATCGGAAATATTGCGGTCATTACATCGTTTGCCGGCTATTTATCGACCTTCTTCCCGATTTTAGTAAGCCAGGCGGAATTCTTCACTTTTGGTGATTTTACGTTAAAGGTTGGAAATGCGTTAACCTTTATCGTATGTACGGTTCTGTTATGGGGTGTTCATTTCATCGTACTACAAGGAGCTAATCGAGCTGGTAAAATAAACTTTATTGCAACGGCAGCAAAGGTAGTAAGTTTCTTTTTGTTTATTGTGATTGGTTTATTTGCCTTCGAAAAAGCCAATATTATGCCATTTGTCGCACCAACTGTTAATGAGTTCGGCCAGTCAGTTAGCTTACTTGGACAAGTGAATAGTGCAGCTGTGATAACTCTTTGGGCGTTTATTGGAGTTGAATCAGCGGTTGTCTTCGGATCACGTGCAAAACGACAAGTCGATGTGAAGCGTGCCACTGTATTGGGATTATTCATTGCGCTTGCCATCTATATCGGCATCAGTACGCTTGTTATGGGCTTATTACCACATGATCAATTAGTCACATCCGAAAAGCCATTGATAGATGCTTTCTCAACCGTAACGGGACCGGTTGGTGGAAAAATTCTCGCTGCTATCGGATTGGTCAGCTTTTTCGGTTCGACGATTGGTTGGATTATGCTCAGTGCAGAAGTACCTTATCAAGCTGCAAAGCAAGGCATGTTTATGCCTCAATTCTTGAAAACGAATAAAAACGGTATGCCTGTTTTCTCGATGATTGTCACGAATGCAGTTGGGCAACTGTTCATTTTTTCAACCATTTCGAGTTCGATTTCAGCGGCCTTTCAGTTTATGATCGTTGTTGCGACCCTTTCTTATTTAGTCCCTTATCTGATCTCATCGCTTTTTCAGTTGAAATTGGTAATAACAGGTGACACATATGCAGATGGGAAAGGAAGAATCGCAGATGGTATCATTGCTACTTTTGCATTACTTTACTCTATCTGGGTGATCTACGCAGGAACAGCCGACCTGAAAACCTTCTCAATGGGAATTGTTCTGCTACTGAGCAGTCTATTTTTCTATAAATGGGTTAAACCAGTTGCTGCAGTAAAGGAGTTGTAAGAACTGTATAGTAATGAGTTTAATAGCTGTGAGATTTTCTTGCTAAGATATTATTCATTCCCTTTACTTTAAGAATGTACTTATTGAGTCAGTTTGTAATCTTTACGGATATAAAAAATTGACAAACTATAAGACTTTATTTTAAAATAGCTATATACAGTTGAATAGTTTCTCCTAAGGGGAGTAGCTTTTACAGCAAGGTCGTCATTACGGAGTGTTACACTCTCGGCTTTGTTGGCAACATAACGTTGTTAGCCAGACCTTACCTATTGGTAAAGGTCTTTATACGTATTCAAAAACCTTTACCTTTCCGGTAAAGGTTTTTTGTTTTCAATTCAACTAAGCGATTCATCTAGTGATGAAAAAATGAATAGAGGTGAGAATCTAGTGAAAAAAAGAGTCCAATCATTAACGGAGTTAATTAGAAAAAATAGAGAAGCCATTCTTAAAGATGTAGCAAAACTTGAAAAAATTGAAAAGCAAATGGATGAAAAATATTCTAATTCTAAATAAATCGATATAAAAAATGAAGGAGTGCATTCTTTGATACTAAGAAAATCGATGTCACTATTAGGGATCGGTTCAGCGCAAATTGATCTTATCTTACCTAAAGAAATATATCATCCTGGAGAATCTATTCAGGGGTATTTCTTGATAAAAGGTGGTACGATAAAACAACAAATGAAACGAATTGAGTGTGATTTGGTCATGTTCGATTATGTCAGAGGTACAGAGACCGTAATCGATACAACGATGATCTTGTCTTCAAGAGATATTGCCGCAGAAGAAGTAAACGAAATCCCGTTTTTCTTTCAGCTGCCAGCTTTTCCTTCACCTAAAGGAATGGATTATCAATTTAAAACAAGGCTAACTTTTGATAAAGGGATGACCAGCAAAGATTCGGATCTTATTCAGATTATTTAAAAGTAGTGGGATGTAGAAGGAAGAATCCCATATTGATACCATCTCTTTGATACCGAAGATCAACATTACGATCGGAAATTGCAAATTAGATGCCAACGAGTTTTATCGATCGAGAATGAAAATAAAGTGAAACTTCCCTCAGTGGGGGTTTTTTCATCCCCCACTGAGGGTTAGTCCCGTTCTAGTGTCGCTAAATCTTCGATAAAGCGACACTACGAACCCGATTGGTTCAACTAAACCTTTGAAAACCACAAAGGTAAGTTTCACTGTATCTCACCAATCGGGGATTTACAGGCTGTTTATCCCCCACCTATTTATTTCTTGATTCTCTCGCAAAAATTGAGGTGGGGGTATTACAGCCTGTTAAACCGGGATAAAACTGAGAACATGCCTTCAACCTATATAGTTGAATTGTTAGTCAATGTAATTAAGTGAATGTTCATTAATAAGAGTACTTCAGCCGGTTAAAACAAGGATAAATTCATCGGCTTAGCCTAACATTAAAAAGATAGTCGCTGATAATGGATTTCATGCTACTGAGGTGAAAATGTGAGTATTTTAACTTTTACAAAAGAAATTTCAGAATATATAGCTGATTTTTTAGTTTTAAAATTAATATTATTGGGATTAGTGTTAATAATCCTTTCCTATATCATAAACCGAACGGTGACCTGGTTCTTCGGAAAATCTACATTTTTTGAAGAAGAAATTGAAAAGACGATACAAAGTGTCATTCGTTCAACGTTAAGATACGGATTCGCGACAGTCTTTATTATCTACTTAATTGGACAATTCATCGATCTAAAAGGATTACTTGCTGGAGCGGGGATTATTGGGGTAATTATTGGTTTTGCTGCACAGCAAATGTTAAAGGATATTTTACTTGGTGTCACTCGATTATCAGATAATGAATTTCGCGTTGGCAACTTTGTCACGTTTAACGGAACAAGTTCAGGTACGGTTGAGGAAATTGGGGTCCGGTTTATGCAGATTCGCGAGTGGTCGGGTAAGCTTCTTACGATTCCTCACGGAGAAATTAGGACGATTCAGAATTATAATAAAGGAAGAATGCGTATAATCGAAAGGGTTACTGTAAGTTATCAGGAGGACCCAAGGCGAATGGAGCGCTTGTTAGAGGAAGTGTGTAAAATTTGTAATGAAAAGTATCATCAAAGTTTATTACCATTAGAGGATGGAGAGCCTGAACAGGATTTTCGGTATATTGGCGTTACTAATTTAAATCCAAATCAAAATTATCTCGGCTATGAACTTTGTATCGTAGGCTTGGTGAACCCTGAGGACTATTTTCAAACTTCACGAGATGTAAGATTCGAACTGATGTCTGTTTTTTATGACAATGAGGTACAGATGCCGGCAGCCAATTTAATGATGCAATCAGAGAAAAGTGAAGGGCAATATCTCTCGGCGAATGAGTGAATGAAACGAATGGAGTTACATTGTATACTTATGAAAAAGCTCCGCTTAAAGAATATAGCATCGTAAAATCAGTTTAATGATTCTACTAGACAAAAAACGTTACATTACACAATTAATTTGGGTGCCAAATATCATAATACGAAGAACCTTGCTATATGTGTGCAAGGTTCTTTTTATTTCGAAGTAAAAAATACGGAATATGGAAAGAGGTTGAAATATATCATTTAGTCGGTTCGGTATGGAGGATATTCATGTTCAGGTAAATAAGGCCCTACATCTTGTTGCAGCCATACTTGAATTTTGGTTCTGTCTGTATGAAATAACCATTCCTAACCTCTGCACTCCAGTTGGCAAAGGCCTCCCGCCATTGAATACTATTAAAGAATTGATCAACGGTTTGATTTTCAGAATCCCACTCTATAAATGTATTGAGTGGAGCGATTCCACCTGCCCAAATTCCATTATTTACGTCCGTACCTTTTTCTCTTACTAATAATATGGGTAGACCATGTTGAAAAGCCATCGATGGTTCAATTTGCAAAAACACGGACCCCTCCCAAAATGGAGTAGTGGATGGTAATGGTCCTACATTGGTGTCAATGAATTCAACCAGAAATCGTCGAAAGTTTATTGCTAACAATCCATAACTCGATAAAACCAATCGACGAATGCTTGTCAAAATTGTTTCGGGATACTGTTCACTAATAGGCAATGTCCGTGGAAAAAGTAAGGCTTGCTCAATCTCTGAGATAAGTCGATCTAGAAATCGCCCTTGTTTGGTATTAAGGGTATTAGTCGTACTTAAAAAAATCGGGATTCGGAAGGCACGATCGACGCATTCTTGTAATGATGCTGAAGGTTGTGCTCTTTCTTCAATGTGTTCATCCGTTGATTCCATAGGAGGAAGTATATGATTATTTTTAAAATGTTTATCGTGAGTCATTCTCTCATCTCCTTGTCTTTTTCAATATATGAGCATGGAGTTAAAGGAGATTGGACAAATGTTATATAAACTAGTGCTTCTTTCTAATAAAAATGAAGGGCTCGCCTGTTTGTAAAGCAATAATGTGCTTCTGTACAACAATGCTGTGTTCGTAAACTTTATTTAAATATTATTTAGATGGAGGAATATCCTTTTATATTAAATCCAGTAAACAGTCTAACGGCGGCACTAAACTGTCATCTTGTTGCTATTATTAAAACTGTAAAAACTGGATAAATAGAAAATGCGATTTAACATGAACTGTGTTTCTATATTTTCATGTTGGGGTTTTGCAAAGCGTCAAGGGCAACGAATCACTAAGTAACATCTGGAAAAAAGATGGGATTTAAATATTGACGTGGGGTACCATAGTAAAGAACTTGATTATATTGAGGGAAAATGGATTCAAAATGAATCAAGATGGCGGAATCCAGCAGTTGTGGATAATAGCTGAACAATCGACGATCACCGTAAAAGATGGCAGTTAAGGCAAGTTTGATTTCTCTTTGAAAAATTATAAAGCGTTGTTTAGAGGAATGTTCATCGAAATCTCCTCCACTTACATACACTTTGCCTTTACATATAAACTGCTCATATTGCGAGATCCATTCTGCTAAAACCTCATCTCGGATTTTTGCATTTATGGCAGAAAGGTTATAGTGATTGCCAATACTTAAAAATAATTTCCCAGTAGCATCAGAATGCGTCAGCGTATATTTTCGACCATCAACAGGCAGACATTCAGTGGTAGATGGCAAAAACGTAGTACTTAACTTTGAGGTATTAAATGTGCTCATGATGACCACTTCTTTCATTAAGAAGATAATGATATGGAATCATATGTTTAAAAAAATAATTGGTTCTAAAAGATGCGTTAAACTGGTAAATGCATCCTTGGAGTTTTTACTGTAATGAAGGCGAAACATAGATCCGTTTTGGGATGTCGGTTCACGTATATCCAGTGTAGGATGGACTGGTGAATGGGAAGAGTAACTACTATTTGGAATGAGGTGCGAAAAATGACGATTGTACGGCTCGGTTATGTAGCAATGAGCATGGAATTAAAGAACGCATCTCCCTCGCAAACCATGACATTTAAGCAATTCCAGAAAATTGCTGACAGGGAAGCTGCTGTTCGCAAATTGGAACGTATTTCATTATCGAATTTACAAAATACACTTAGAATTCTCAGGCATAATGCAGAATCTGATATCCATTTTTATCGTTTATCTTCTCGTCTAATCCCTCTGGCCAATCATGAAGAACTTCTTGATTGGAATTATCTGAAGCCCCTGCATCAACTGCTACATGAGATTGGTGATTTTGCAAAAGAGCACGAAATAAGAATTGATTTTCATGCGGATCACTTTGTTCTCATTAATTCCATGAAGAAAGAGGTTTTAATAAGCTCCATTCAAACGTTGAAAATGCATTATTTATTATTAAAAAGGATGGGAATTGAACCGACTCATCGCTGTGTTATGCATGTGGGCGGTAATTATAAGGAGACAGATGTATCGCTTGAACGATTTATAGATAATTGGATGGTCGTCCCAAGATCGATTCAAAAAATGATTATGCTTGAAAATGACGATACTTCATTTACGCTAGAGGATACTCTTTACTTATGTGAAAAACTGGATATTCCTCTTGTCTTCGATTATCACCATCATCTTGCTCACCATCGGAATGCTGATTGGGAAATTCATTGGAACCGAGTCATCCAGACGTGGAAGCATTCTTCTCTCCCTGTGAAAATGCATATTTCTAGTCCAAGAAACGAACAGGCATTTCGCCACCATGCTGATTTTATTGATGTGAACATGTTCTTTCAGTTTCTAAAAGAAATTAAAGGCAGCATTAAGCAAATTGACTGTATGATTGAAGCGAAAAAGAAAGACGAAGCACTTTTTAGTTTAATGGAGGAGATTAAAACGAGGGATGATGTGGAAATAATTGATGGCTCTTCTTTTCGTTTAAAATGAATGATGAGCTAATGAAGTAAATGATTTACAAATCGTTTTTTTACAAAAGGCTCTGTTAATCATGGCTGTTGATTTCTGCAGGCGTTCGTTTTCTACGGGCTGCCCTTGAAGAACATAAAAACGACGCCTTAAAAGTTGAGGAAAGGATTCAAAATCTGGGAATACTGGTTGGTGATGAAGGCTTGATTGGATCAGTGCAAGGTTTTTTTAGTCAATTTATGATTCCTGAAACCTCGGTTAGAATTATGGAGAGTGTAATAAAGGGGAAGGGTTATTATGGGATGTTGTCGGCAGAAATCGTGAGAGGGGATTTAGATCATGAAAGCCAGCAATTAATCGAAGAGATATTAGATGAAGATCGAGAGCATGTTTATTATTTACAACGCTACTTCACGAGATGAATTGAAAAGGGTCTGATCCTTTCGGTATGGGACAGCCCTTTTCCGTTGTTGTTTTCATGGTGTGTCATTAGGAAACTAATAATCCATTGATCGAACTATAAACTTGTTGAATTGTTTCTTCTCCGGCTTTAGCCCATCTGCTTTTATCATGGATATAGTCGTCATTATCCAATGGTGTTTGAAATTGATCAAGCCCGGTAGTAGCAGTTAGAAATGAATTTTCATCATGATCAAGCCCAAAATTGACAACATGCTTGATAACAAAAGGTTTTCCAAACTCAATCAATGCACGGGGATGATCTAAAGCCCCATCCAAAACATGAATGGGGACTCTTAGATAAATAGACTCCCCTCTATCACGCCATAACAATGCGTCGAATTTCCCTTGTTCATAATCAAAATTACTGCAAAAACTACATCCGTAAGAATGGAAGATATCACGAACTGCACCAAAATACGCCCTTTTTCCTTCAATTTCTGTATGTAATTGAAACAATTTTCCTTCACTCCCATATTAAATGTCAGTTACTAGTCTTAGCTTAAAAGTGAATAAAATACCCGACCTTCAGTGAGGATTTCCGAAAATGTTATTATCTCTCTTTCATCATGCTTCGAATAATTTCGAGGGGGTAACAAATCCTAATGAACAAGGGAGGTGCTTATATTGTCAAACCAGCAACGTACTAATGGCGAGAAACAAAGAGGGCAATCCGGCAATCAACCGGGTTCAGGATCGAAGTATCATGAAGAACATGCAGGAAAGATTACCGGTTACGGACAACCTGATCCAAACGCTAAAGAGGCTTACAAAAATAGTTGATAAGCCTTTATTGTGATCATTTCATCCCTTTGCATAATAAAACCCGAGGAAATATAACTATCCTCGGGATTTATTATGCAACGGATTTACTCCATATTATTATCTGTATTATACTTGTGCGATAAGTCATCCTTCTTCCAAAGTTTACCTGGCCAGAAAGCGAATCGGCCCAGAACAGCGGTAATCGCAGGCACGAGAAGTGGACGAACGATAAATGTATCTAATAGCACACCAATTGCTGTAACAATGCCAAATTGAACAAGCACTTGAATAGGTAAAGTAGCCAAAACAGCAAATGTTCCAGCTAAGATTAAACCGGCTGAAGTGATCACACTTCCGGTTTGAACCACTCCGCCCGCAACAGCATCAAGATGAGTTTGAGTCTGTTTTTTCTTCCATATTTCCGAAACCATAAAAATATTATAATCCTCACCTAATGCAACAAGGAAGACGAAGGCATATAAAGGAATTGCCCCTTGAATGGCAGGGGCTCCAAACCCGAAGTGAAGAATAAGCCAGCCCGCACCTAGTGCAGAGAAGTATGATAAAACTACAGTTAAAATCAAATAAATCATGGCAATGATAGAGCGTAAGTATACCAGCAACAATAATGAAATAATACAAATCATAACAGGGATAATAACAGATTCATCCCGTTCTGTTATTACTTTTGTATCATATAATGAGGCAGTTTCACCACCAATCCAAACATGGTTCTCGGTATCTTGGACACTAGCGTTTGTTAACGTCTTTTTCAAATGACTTCTTAACTCCGGAATCCGACTCAACGCTTTAATGGAATAGGGATTCTCAGCCAAGGACACTTCGTACATTTGCAATTGATGATTATATTTTCCTTTCACGGGCTCAGTCACTTCCGCTACGAAAGAAAGTTGTTCCAATTCTTTTGTTAAAGAGATGTCTTTTCCGTTTGTATCAACAACAATTTGGATAGGTGCCAATCCACCCGGAGAAAAATGATCAGAGATTAAATCAAACCCTTCCCTTGAGGGCATGTCTTTAGGAAAAGACTCCAATAAATCATACGTATATTGAATACGTGGAACAACGGCAGCCAATCCTCCAAGTAGAATGAGTGTTGTAATGATCACTGTCCATGGACGTCGGGTCACAAGTCGGCCAAGCGCCTTACTAAAGACCCCTTGTGATTTTCTAAGTTTAATTGTTTTCCCTTTCTTTTTAGCCCATTCGTCTGTCATTTCGTTCGTTCTTGGAATAAACGGGTAAAATGCTGCCCTTCCAAAAATGGCAAGCAAAGCCGGAAGAAGTGTTAATGCTGCAATCCCCATCAATAGAACGGCGAGACTAAATGGAACGGCAAACCGATGGAAAGAACCGAAATGAGCAAGCAATAATGTACCTAATCCTATCACGACAGTTAGAGCACTCATCGAAATAGCCCCGCCGGATTCTTTCATGGCAAGTTGTAAGGCTTTAAATGTATTTTTCTCGTGAAGCAAAAATTCTCGATATCTGGAAATGAGGAATAAACAATAATCCGTTCCAGCTCCGAACAATAGCACTGTCATAATGGAAACACCTTGGGCATCAGCTGTAATCCAGCCTTTATCCGCTAAAAAACCAAGAGTTGGACTGATGATACCATAAGCAAAGCCAACCACAATTAACGGTAAAACTGCCAGAACAGGTGAGCGATAGAGAAGAATTAATAGGACTAAAACGAGAAGTACAGTCGCAATTAATAATTTGACATCTGCTTGGCTGAATAAACTAACAGCATCCGTTTGAATACCAACAGGCCCGGATAACCGAACATGTAAACCAGAATCAGATAGCTTTCGTTTAAATGGATCTTCGTTCAATGTACTCTTTACTATTTTCTTTAGTTCATCCATATTACCTTGAAGAGTTTCCGTTCCAGCATTTTTGTCAAAAAATATCGGAGTGACTAGAGTTGTACCATTCTTTGAAACACTTTGCGAAAGTGCCTGTTCGGGAATCGTATCAAATGGTGGTAAAGTCGATTGTTTTGTTAATGGTTTATCTTTTAGCTGCTTATAAACAGTTTGAATCGCTTGATAGTCCTGATTATTTAGCTTGTTATCTTTGTGCCATACGATAAGAACGGGGATTCCAGCATCGTTTGGAAATTCCTTTTTGATGAGTCTGTCCGCTTGTTGTGACATGGATGAATCAGGAAGGTCTGCTGCCGTATCATCTTCGACTGAATTGATCGCTGGCCAAGTAAAAGATAAAACGATGGTTAGAAGCACCCATATTACCAGCGTAATCCAGCGAGTCTTTAAACCTCCAACGAATGTGCCATATAAATACCATGGATTCTTCATAAAAAACCACCTTTTCAATTGAATGATTATTATTAATTATATATACCAGTTAGTTAATTAATCAAGAACAAATTGAAGAATGTGCTATACTATTTTTTATATTGATAAGTTAGGGGAGAATGATATGCAACGGGAACATCGACCACTTGGAAGACCACGTCAAGATCTTAAAGGGAAGCCTACAAAAAACGTAATATTAGACGTAGCTACTCGATTGTTTCTTGAACAAGGCTATCAGGTAATTACTATGGATGATGTTGCAAAAAAATGTGGAGTTACCAAAGCAACCGTGTATTACTATTATAAAACGAAAGCTGATCTCTTTACAGATGCGATGGTCCAAATGATGATTCGAATTAGGAAACGCATTTTTGATATACTTTCTGCGGACAAACCACTAAAAGAGCGATTATTTGAATTTGCCAAGGCACATTTGCAAGCAACGGTAGATATTGATCTAAATGGATTTATGAAAGAAGCAACAACTTCCCTTTCAAGTGAACAATTACAACAAATGAAGGGAGCAGAAGATAAAATGTATGAAGTGCTTGAGCAAGCATTAATAAATGCGATGGAAAATGGAGAAATTCCAAAGAGTCATCCACAATTAGGCGCCCATTCTTTTGTAGCTTTGCTAACAGTGGGAAATTATAAAGACGCTGATCAACAGCCTATTTTTCCATCAATAGATGAAATGACAAAACAGATTGTTGATTTTTATTGGAATGGTTTAGGGAATGAATGAGATTTACCTCCTCGTACTATTGTGCAGGCGTGCTATATTAGAAAAAAGAGTCAGGGAAGCCTGAATCTAGACAGTTCTACATGTTCAATGGTAGGTGTCCAAAAGGGTGTGACCTCTTGCACTCTATACAACGTACATAGTAGTAAAATGCTCAATGGATTTTAACTAGACCATTATATGATTCGCCTATCGACCCTACTCTTGTAAAACCGCTTTTTTAGGCATAACCATATAGACCAAAAGAACCGGACAATTTTTGCCCGGTTCTTTTTGGAACTTCTATTTTAAGAGGGTGTTCGTAGCTCTTATTTTGTCTCTTTTAGGAAGATATTCTCGATATCATCTAGCATTAAGTTAGCAGCTAGAACACCACCTGCTGTATTCCAAACAGCGTCACTGACTTCGTGAACATTTCCAGCTTTTACAGCATTTAAGTTTTTCCAAAGTGGATCATTGGTCCATTCTTTTGCTGTATCGAGAGCCGCTTGATCACCGTTTGGCGCATAAGTGAAGTAGAATAGAACATCTCCATCCATTTTAGGAATGACCTCTTTTCCTACCTCGATTGCAAGATTCCCTAGTTTTGTATCAGCTTCGAAAAGCTCTGCTTGAGGTTGAGTTCGTTTAAATCCTAATTGATTGAAAATCACACCAGAAAATGAATCTGTATAATAAATACGAGATTTTCCAGCCATAAAACGAACAACGGATACTTCTTGATTGACTTGATCACCAAGTTTTTGTTTTACATCTTCTACGTGTGCATCAAATTGGCTTAATACTTCGTTCCCTTTTTCTTCAAGGTTCAAAGCTTTTGCATATAATGAGAAATTTTCTTTCCAATCGCCTCTTAATGTCTCGGAAAATACCGTCGGGGCGATTGCGCTTAATTGATCGTATATAGCTTCTTGACGTATTTTGGTTCCGATAATTAAATCAGGTTTTAACGATGCAATCTTCTCTAAATTTACTTCACTTTCAGTGCCTACTACTTCAACACCTTGCATATCATCTGTAATATGGTCATACCATGGATCTCCTAACCAAGATTGAGCAGCACCCACAGGTTTTACTCCTAATGCAAGAAGAGCTTCAGTCCCTTCATTTGAAAGAACGACTACTTTTTGAGGTGCTTTATCTAAAGTAGTTGATCCCATAGCATGTTCAATTGTATAGCTAGTGTCTTCCGTTTTATTGCCTTCATCTTTTGGTTTTTCAGCTTGTTCATCCGTATTATTTCCACATGCAGCCAATAAGAAAATGGTCATGATAGAAATGATGGTGAATAAGAATTTAACAGATTTCATCTTGTGATGCCTCCTGGATAATAATGATAATGATTTTCATTGATAACGCTATAGTAAAACGATTTCAAGGACATGTCAATAACTAATTGATAATGATTTTCATAATCGTTGACAATGAAAAGTTTATACAATAGACTTTAGTAGGAGAAATAGCATATTTAAAATTATGTGTTTGAAAGGTTATTTATTATGTTACTAAAGGATAATAGCCAAAGATTATTTGGCTTGTTAATTGCTATTGTTTTATTAATTTTTTTAATGTGTGCAAGCATTGTTTACGGATACACGGATACAACTTGGAAAATGGTATTGGATGCCTTCCGAGATAATAATGGCTCAAACGAACACATTGTAATTGAAACGGTGAGATTGCCTCGATCTTTAATCGCTGCAGCAGTTGGTAGCAGTTTAGCAATCGCTGGTGCACTTATGCAAACTCTTACGAAAAACCCTCTCGCTTCACCAGGTACTTTCGGCGTGAATGCAGGAGCTGGTTTTGCTGTTGTGCTTGCTGTAACTTTTTTCTCAGTCGGAAATCTTCAAGCATTCACCTGGATTTCCTTTTTAGGTGCTGCTATAGCCGCGATTGGTGTATATGCCATTGGTTCCGTTGGTAGAGAAGGGCTTACACCAATGAAGCTAACCTTAGCAGGTGCTGCCATGACTGCCATGTTTGCCTCGTTTACTCAAGGATTTCTTGTCATCAATGAGGCTGCCTTTGAACAAGTTTTATTTTGGTTAGCAGGATCTGTTGAAGGAAGAAAAATGACGGTTCTAACTGCCGTACTTCCATATTTAGTGATTGGTTGGCTAGGGTCGATCATCATTGCATCAAAGTTGAATGTCTTGTCGATGGGAGAAGATGTAGCAAAAGGACTAGGTTTAAACACTGGCTTCTTAAAAATATGTGCTGCTATCCTTATCATTTTTTTAGCAGGTGGTTCAGTAGCCATTGCCGGTCCAGTTGGGTTTATTGGTATTGTTATTCCACATGTAGCTAGATCGATTATCGGTATTGATCATCGTTGGGTTGTCCCTTTCTCTGGAATTTTAGGTGGAATCCTTCTACTTACAGCGGATATACTGGCAAGGTACATCATCATGCCACAAGAGGTTCCCGTTGGAGTGATGACCGCTATTATTGGAACTCCATTCTTTATCTACATTGTAAGAAAGGGGTTTAATGCACGATGAGTGAATATAGAAGTTTTCGGATATTGAAAGGTAAAGTTTCTTTTCTACTAGATAAAAGGGCAACCGTTGTTTTAACAATTTTGCTTTTATTATCTGCTGTCATTTTCTTATGGAGCACAGGGCTAGGTGAAATGAAAATAAGCCCACTGACTGTTTTGCAGGTGCTTTTTGGCGGTGGCACAGATATGGAGAAGCTTGTCGTACAGGACTTTCGTCTACCAAGAATTATTGTGGCACTGATGGTAGGAATGTCATTAGCAGTTGCTGGGGGAATTCTTCAGGGAATGATTCGAAATCCTCTAGCATCCCCAGATGTTCTTGGGATTACTGGGGGAGCAGCAGTTGCAGTAGTAGGTTTTTTAGCCTTTTTTAGCGATCAAAATAATGCATTAACAGTAAGTATAAAATGGATGCCTTTAGCTGCGTTTGCTGGGGCTGGAATTATTGCGCTACTCGTTTATTTTCTCGCCTGGAAAAATGGTGTATCACCGATCAGGCTCGTATTAATTGGGATTGGACTTTCAGCTCTTATGCAGGCGTTAACAACTTTAATGATGATATTAGGACCTATTTATCGAGCTAGTCAAGCGAACATTTGGATTACAGGGACCGTGTATGGCTCAAATTGGGCGAACGTAGCGACACTAGTTCCATGGACTGTTATTTTTTTGCTTATTGCCTTTATCATGGCAAGGAATATAAATGTTCTAGAACTTGGCGATGAAACGGCAACAGGTGTTGGAGGCCGTGTGCAAAGACACCGTTTCTTGTTGTTATTGATTAGTACGGCTCTAATCGGAAGTTCTGTTGCCTTTGCTGGGGGCATTGGCTTTGTAGGATTAATGGCTCCGCATATGGCAAGAAGGCTAGTAGGTTCTGCTTTTGGAGCACTATTACCTGTTTCGGCATTTATCGGCGGGATATTAGTCATGCTAGCTGATCTAATTGGTAGGACTTTATTTTCTCCTCTTGAAATTCCAGCAGGTGTTTTCACAGCTGGAATCGGGGCACCTTACTTTATCTATTTATTGTTTAAAACGCGTAATACTTAATACACGGTACTCATTTTTTTAATAAGGAGCGGACTTAAATGGTGCAAACGATTGAAACTCAAAATTTAACCCTTTCATATGGGGATAGCATTATCATCGATGAATTGGATCTGGAAATCCCCAAAGGTGAAATTACGGTTTTTATCGGTGGAAACGGCTGTGGAAAGTCAACACTTCTTCGATCAATTGCTCGATTGTTAAAACCAAAATCTGGAGCCGTTTTGTTGGAAGGAAAAGCAATTTCCAGAATGTCTACGAAGGACGTGGCCAAACAAATGGCTATTCTTCCTCAGACACCTGTTGCACCAGAGGGTCTTACCGTTCTTCAATTAGTTAAGCAAGGTAGGTATCCTTATCAAACATGGTTAAAGCAATGGACAGAAGAAGACGAAAAACAAGTAACCAATGCTTTAAAAGCAACTGGGATAGAAGAGTTAAAAGACCGGCCTGTTGATTCTCTTTCAGGAGGGCAACGACAACGAGCATGGATCGCGATGACTTTAGCTCAAGATACTGATATTGTGCTTCTTGATGAACCAACTACATATCTTGATATGACCCATCAAATTGAGATTCTCGATTTGCTTTTTGAGTTAAATGAAACAGAACAGCGAACGATTGTCATAGTATTACATGATTTAAATTTAGCTTGTCGGTATGCGGATAATATTGTCGCGATAAAGGATCAGAAAATATATGCGCAAGGTAAACCGGAGATTGTCATTAATTGCAGCTTAGTAAAGAATGTGTTCGGTATGGACTGTGAGATTATTACGGATCCGCTTTTGGGAACGCCATTATGTATCCCATATGGAAAAGGCCGTTGTATTTTAAAAAAGGCAGGAACGATGATTGGCTCGTGAACTCTCGGATTTACAGATTAATAAGCTAAGTAAGCTGCGCCTGACGACGAGTAAAACTGATTCACCACTCTCCGTTCAAATAAAAGACCTGTTCTATGAGTCGTCTCTAAAGAAATATTTGAAAATTGTTGGTAGCCGCATACAGGCTCCAAATGATAAAGTGACGGCTTCTCTATTCGTAAAAAGATATGCATTTTTGCCGGTTATTTATCTTTATGCCCTGTCAGCGTGGAATGTAAAGTTGTCAATCTCATACGAAAATGTATCGATGGAAACAGATGATAATGCAACATTGTGGCTCCCGAGTTTTCGTTTGGCAAATTTGAAGACAGAAACCTTTAAAGAAGACAGAGACAACTGGAGAAAGAATTGTCTCGAATCTTTATTTAAAGAACATTTACTTCCTTTAATCGATTACCTTGCACAGACTACAAAAGTGTCCAAGCTAATACTATGGGAGAATATAGCCGTGTATATTTACTGGCTTTATGAAACCATATTAGTGGAAGAAGGTACGGAAGAAGTCATTAAAAATCGTGCAAAGGGAGATTTTCAATACATTATATCTCAGACTTCGGGAGATTTGTTTGGGAACAATCTCAAAAATCCATTAACAAGATATTATAATGAACGCATATATATTGAAGAACTTGGCAAAGAGGTTCGACCAAGGAATACTTGTTGCCTGTCCTATTTAACGATAAACAAACAGCGTTGTCAGACATGCCCTCATGTTTGTAAATCAGGTAATTAAAGAGATCGAATAATTGGGACGGACCTAACCTATATGAAAAATGCATCCAGACTTGGATGCATTTTTTTGCCCTTCAGCCTTTTAGATCAACAGAATGACCTAGATTTGGGTGGGGAACTTGAAGCATTTCAATCATTTGCACAGCATTTTGTTGAGAAGAGTCCATCACTTTCTTAGTTAAAGCAATGCCGACATTTTGACTGAGAGAAGCTTGGCTCATCCCGGTTGATAAAGTAGCAATATCCATTTTGGATACACCTCCTATAAAACGTATATCGGTTAATTTGGAACAATATAAATACTAGTGCAGCATTTCTGGTTAATAATGAATTCAGTTGGATATGTTAAATTTTATACTATTTTGGAATTTTAACCATGAAAGGCTGATGAAACATGCTAGATGAAAAATCGATACAAATTGTTCAATCTACTGCACCTGTTTTGAAAGAACATAGTCAACAAATTGGGAAGAAATTTTACGAACTCCTATTTTCAAAAGCTCCCGATTTATATAACATCTTTAATCAAACGAATCAAAAAAGAGGTATCCAACAGGAAGCTTTAGGATATGCAGTGTATGCTGCTGGTGAGCATATTACGAATCTTGATGCGCTAAAACCGGTTATCGAAAGGATTACACAGAAGCATTGAGCGATTGGAGTTAAGGCTGAACAATATCCGATTGTCGGTGAAACATTGCTTCAAGCAGTCAAAGATGTTCTAGGTGATGTTGCCACAGATGAGATCATTGAGGCATGGGGGAAAGCATACGGATATATTGCCGATGCCTTTATTGAAATTGAAAAAAATCTTTATGAAGAAACTGAAAAACAAGCTGGTGGCTGGGAAGGATACCGAACCTTTTATGTCGATAAAAAAGCAGAAGAAAGTGAAACAGTTGCTTCTTTTTATTTAAAACCCAAAGATGGAGAAAAGATTGCTTCATACACTGCAGGGCAATATCTAACAATTAAAGCGGAAATACCGGGGGAGAAATATAGCCATATTCGCCATTACAGCCTTTCTTTGGCACCTGGAAAGGAGTATTACCGCATTAGTGTGAAACGCGAAGATGCTCATACCGACGCTCCAGCTGGAATTGTCTCTACTTATTTACATGAGAAAGTGAAAGCGGGAGACACTTTACTCGCATCAGCGCCTGCAGGTGATTTCGTCCTACAGAACAACGAGCGACCAGTTGTCCTAATCAGTGGTGGAATCGGTATTACACCATTGCTAAGTATGTTAAATACGATCATGGAAAAACAGCCGCAACGTGAAGTGACGTTTATTCACGCAACTGTCAACAGTCAAACACATGCCTTTAAAGATCATGTCTCTCAATTAGTGAAAGAGCATTCGAATCTTAAATCAGTGATATGTTATTCTTCACCAACTGAAGACGATCGAACGTCCGGTCATTTCGATAAAGAAGGCTTTGTAGGTGTGAACGTATTGCAAGCAAACCTTCCATCAAAAAAAGCGGATTTTTACTTTTGCGGGCCGATTCCTTTTATGCAAGTCATAAATCAAGCGCTAAACCAATTGGAAATACCAAAAGAACAGATTCATTTCGAGGTATTTAGTCCAATCGCTATGTTAGAAGAATAATTATCATAAGATTGTCAATCTCTGGGTTATCTTTAAGGCGCTCTTTTTTGATTTTCACAAGTGTATAAGGAACTATTTTGAAAAAATGGATATTAATAAAGCCAACCTTCAGCCGATAAATAGAGGATACTATATATTAACGGAGTTAAACATCATATGGCTGAGAAATACAGTATTAAAGTGAATGCGGTTAAAAAGGTTGTGGATATGTTTGTGGGAGGTTCGTTTACCCCTATAGATGTCCAAAATTTTGTCAAAGACTATCAAAAAATAGTTGCATCTATTGACGTGTCGTCATACCAATTAATCATTGATTGCACAACAATGGATTTGTTGACGCAGGAGATGGTTCCTAGTTTGGAAAATTCCTATACAATGTACAAAGAGTCGGGGTTTGAAAAAGTCATTTTCACAATACGATTCTGAAAATGCAATTATCTCGAAAGACAGGGCTTACCAACGCGGAAGTTGTTAACGTATAATAAAAAATGTGGAGGTTGTCTTAACAAGGGCCTGATCCTTGTTTTGGACAACCTCTTTTTCTAAGAATTTCAATTCGGCTTATGAGGGGACTATAGTAATATGATGAACATTGCGATTAAACAAGTAGCTATTTATCATCCTGAGAATTCGATTAGCAATGATGTGTATATTAAGCATTTCCAGAAAAAAGGAAAACCTATTGAACGATTTTTAGAAGTTATGGGGAGAGAATCTCGCTATGTGATTACTGATGAAGAGGAAAATGGCTTTACAATGGGAGTGGAAGCAGCAAAAAGAGCTCTACAAAAAGCTAACTTTTCTGGTGAGGATATCGATCTTATTGTATTTAGTACACAGGTTCCAGAAACGACTTTCCCAACAAATGCCCTTTTACTGCATGATGCGATTCAAGCTGGTAAGAATACGATCGTTTTGGACTCGAATGCGAATTGTGCGGGCATGACAGTAGCGGTGGAACAAGCAAGTCGATATATGCAGGCTAATCCTCATGTAAAAACAGCTTTAATTGTCGGATCTGATTATAATACATTGATAAGTAACCCAGAAGATGAAATTACATATGCTAATTATGGAGATGCTGCCGCTTGCGTAATTTTGGAAAAAACGGATGAAGATTGTGGATTCCAAGATGCGATTTACTTTACTGATTCAGTAAACCGGGAAAAAATTATGTATCCAGCTAAAGGATTATCGCATACCTTGCGTGGAACTGGTGATGATAAATACATTCAATGGCTCCCGTTTGATGGAAATATGGCCATGCCTCCAACGTATGAAATGTTGCATATCCTGTTAGAGAGAAATCGGCTTACCGCCCGTGACATTAACGCCTATTGCTTCTCACAATTTGCCTTGGTGAATATTTTGAAAATCAAGAAGCGGTTACAGATTGCTGACAGCCAAGTTATCTATATAGGCGATCGATTTGGATATACCGGCACAAGCAGCCCTTTTATCGCTTTACATGAAGGGATTGAAACTGGACGGATTAAACGAGGCGACTATGTAGTGTTCTGGACAATTGGTTCAGGCTATCAATTAGTTGCTATGTTATTTAAATATTAATTTACTGAAAAATAGATCATCTAATTACATTATTAGTTGGTCTCTTTTTGTATAGGTATTAACCCATTCGATCCTTTACGATCCGGAATCGAGATTTGCGATCGAGACCGAGTCCTTATATTAAAAAAGTAAATAATGAATAATTCTATTTAAATTCATCCATTACTATGCTAAAGTATTCATATCGAATGAACAATTGTATTTCTTAGGAGGACTTCAACTATGAAATTAAAATTAGGTCTACTACCACGAATTATTGTTGCTATTATTTTAGGTATTGTAATCGGTAGTTTTGCACCAGAATATCTGGTGAGAGGATTTGCAACGTTTAACGGAATTTTCGGCAACTTTATTGGATTCGTCATTCCGTTCATTATTATTGGATTTATTGCCCCTGGGATTGGGCAACTGGGGAAAGGGGCTGGAAAGCTTCTTGGCATAACGACGGCTTTTGCCTATATCTCAACAATTATTGCGGGTGCTCTTGCTTTTATCGCAAGTTATACATTGCTTCCGAACTTTATCTCAGGCAACCAACTTGCCAAGACAGATAATCCAGAAGAATTTCTGCTTGATCCTTTTTTTGTTATTGAAATGCCACCAATTATGGAAGTAATTAGTGCGTTGTTATTCGCCTTCATTATTGGAATTGGATTAGCTTACATTAAAGGTAATACACTGCAGCTTGCATTTGACGATTTTCAACAAATCGTTGAAAAGTTAATTAAAACAGCGATTATTCCAATCTTACCTTTTCACATCTTCGGAATCTTTGCGAACATGACATATGGCGGACAAGTTCAATCGATTCTTTCTGTGTTTGCAAAAGTATTTGTAATGATTATTGTGCTTCATATCGTCATGCTTATTCTTCAATATACTGTCGGCGGTTTGCTTCATAAGAAAAATCCGTTTACATTGTTGAAAATTATGGCACCTGCTTATTTTACAGCTGTTGGAACGCAATCTTCTGCGGCAACTATTCCAGTTACGCTTGGACAAGTAAAGAAAACAGGTGTTCAAGGCAGAATTGCAGATTTTACTGTGCCGTTATTAGCAACGGTTCATTTGTCAGGAAGCATGATTACACTTGTCAGCTGTTCTGTAGGTGTTATGCTTCTGAATGGTACAGCGCCTACCATTGCCATGTATATTCCCTTTATTCTCATGCTGGGTGTAACAATGGTTGCAGCTCCAGGTGTACCTGGTGGTGCTGTGATAGCAGCATTGGGAGTGTTGGAAACGATGCTTGGGTTCGATCAAACGATGATCACGTTAATGATTGCTTTATACTTGGCACAAGACAGTTTAGGAACTGCTACAAATGTGACAGGTGATGGTGCTATTACGATGATTGTTGACAAATTCAGTCCGAAAAAGACTGGGAAAATGAAACAAACGAAAGCAGCTATTTAATGTAGATTTTGGATATCTTAGGGGCAGAACTCACACAACTATTCAGTTAATCGTGTTACACAGATTAGTTTGAATTATGTATCGTTGTGTAGGGGGCTGCCCTTTGTTTTTAGATAAATAACTGTACCACGGTTTAACAGGCTGTAATATCTTCGTTTCCTACAGCTTTAGTTCTTCGAATTCATAAGTTTTACTCCCCTGTGGCAAACTACACGAGTCGCATCGCTTTATTAAAAACTTTAAAGTTTAGCGACAGTTAAATGGATCTAATCAACCGTATGTAATGAAAAAAAATTCTCACTGAAATAAGTTTCATTTTATTTTTAATGAAACATTTCAACAAATAGATTATAATATAAGTGCATCCCTCAAATGGGAAGGTAAGCTAAAGACAAAATTTTTTAGCCAAAGTTTATTGTTTTAATTAGGTGATTTTAAAATTAAAACCTTTAACATTTTAATGGTTTTATTAAAGGTATTTTTTAAAGTTTACTGGAAATGGTAAGCTTAGAAGTATTATTTATTACCCGAATTTATCTATTCGTCATACACCTTTTGGTGACCACAGTAAGGCTCGCCAAGTAATCTGATGTAATTTAGTCGTCTTATACGTATCGACGACTACGGGTGCGTTATGCTATTCTTAAACCATATTAGTATTTGTGTTATGTTTCACGAACTTCTCAGGTCCACATAGATTTGAGAGTCAACACAGGAAATGGGGTCCCTTTTGCCCCGAAAATTAAAAGCATAATTGCTTATCGTAAAGGAGAATTGGATATGTCAGAAACAATCGCTAAAACAAAGCCAGAACAAGAAACACAAAAATTGTCTGCTAGCCAAGAACAACTTGATATCCTTGATCAGCTTTTAAAACCAGAGGTTCAAGAATCCTTGAATGCCTTAGTAGAGCAACTTCCAAAATTAACGGAAATTGTCAATATTATGACGAAGTCTTATGACTATGCTCAATTAGTAGCTACTGACGAAATATTAAAAAATGATACGGTTGGAGCGATCAAAGAAATTGCAGGACCTGTAGCTGGTTCAGTGAAATCACTTGCACAAACTGCCATTGAAGCAAAAGACCGTGCAGACCAAAGCAAAGATGTAGTTGGTCTCTTTGGACTGTTGAAAATGCTAAAAGATCCACAAGCGCAGAATCTTTTCCGTTTCGCAAATGCATTCCTTGAAATTAATGCAGAACGTAATAAAAAATAATTCATTATCCATATAAATCGTAAGGGCGGAGGATACACGATGTCAATTTCAAAACATATTGTTATCTTAGGTGCAGGTTACGGCGGACTACTTACTGCTTTAACTGTTCGTAAATATCTAAGTAAAGCACAAGCAGAGGTAACTATTGTAAACCAGTTCCCAACACACCAAATTATCACTGAATTACACCGTCTAGCAGCACATAATGTTGCTGAAGAAGCGGTTGCAATGCCATTGGACAAACTTCTAAAAGGCAAAGATATCGATCTTAAAATTGCAAAAGTTGAATCATTTTCTGCAGACAATAAAGAAGTGAAATTATCAAATGGTGCTACTTTATCATATGATGCTCTAGTTGTTGCTTTAGGAAGTGTAACTGCATACTTCGGTATCCCAGGACTAGAAGAAAACAGTATGGTATTAAAATCAGCCAATGATGCGAATAAAATTTACGCACATGTTGAAGACCGCATTCGTGAGTATGCAAAATCTAAAAATGAAGCAGATGCAACCATTGTAATTGGTGGGGGCGGACTAACTGGTGTTGAATTAGTTGGTGAACTTGCTGATATCATGCCTGAGCTTGCGAAAAGCCATGGTGTAGATCCTAAAGAAATTAAATTAAAGCTTGTAGAAGCAGGTCCGAAAATCTTGCCTGTACTACCAGAAAATTTAATTGAACGTGCAACAAAAAGCTTAGAAGCGCGTGGAGTTACATTCTTAACAGGTCTTCCTGTAACAAATGTTGCTGGTAATGAAATTGATTTGAAAGATGGTCAAAAAATCATTGCGAATACATTCGTTTGGACAGGCGGCGTACAAGGGAATCCACTAGTTGGTCAGTCTGGACTTGCAGTCGATCGTGGCCGCGCGACAGTTAATGAATATCTACAATCTTCTTCTCACGCAGATGTATTTGTTGTCGGTGACAGTGCTGTTGCCTTCCCAGAAGAAGGTGGTCGTCCATACGCACCAACTGCACAAAACGCTTGGCAAATGGGTGAATTAGTAGGATACAACTTATTCGCATATTTACAAGATGCAACGTTTGAAAAATTTGCACCAATTAATTCTGGTACACTTGCAAGCCTTGGCCGCAAAGATGGTGTTGCAACAGTCGGTGGCAACGATATTCCACTTAAAGGTCTTCCAGCTACACTAATGAAAGAAGCAAGTAATATCCGTTATCTTGCACATATTAAAGCTTTGTATAGCTTAGCTTATTAATTGAATGGTAAAAATTACCCGTTGTTGCTTATTGAAATAAGTAGCAATGGGTTTTTTTATAACAGTATTTGGATTATTTTACCACTTATGGAAGTTTAACTTTAATTCGAAAAAATCTTCATTGACTTCGCCATAAAAATAGAGGAGTTCTAAAGAATTTAGAGTATTTCTTTATCCAAAGCTGTTATTTATTCATAGTAAATTGCATTGATTGACTCTTCTAGAGTACTTTTGTATTCAAACGACGGAGAAGGAGATAGATTACGATGTTAATAAAGCGCTTACTTTATTTGGTTGTTTTCCTTGCTTTTTTATTGGCATCTGGATGCACCATTTATTTTGGCAAGGAAACCTTTCATACCCATGAGAGTTTAGCTCAAACAAATCATCAGTTTAGTTATCACTTTGTGCTAATACCCGAAGAAGTGGATAACGAATATTGGCGGCTTATTGAAGAAGGCGCTCGTGAAGCTGCTACCATATACAATGTAAATTTAGAGTATCTAGGCCCAAAGCAAGCCGATAGTGACGAGCTTTTAAAAACGATCGATGTGGCGATTGCTGGGAAAATTGATGGGATTTTAACGCAAGGAATGAAAGACCAGGAGTTTATTAGTCTACTTAATAAAGCGGTTGGAAAAGGAATCCCTGTTGTGACGGTTGATACGGATACCCCAAATAGTGAGCGGACGAGCTATATAGGAACTGATAACTATTATGCAGGTTTTTTAGCGGGGAAGGCGTTGATAGCTGATACGACAGGTGAACAAAAGGTAGCCATTATCACCGGTCGCTTCGAGGCTGCTAATCAGAAACTTCGAGTACAGGGCTTTATGGATGCAGTGGAACGAGAAAAACGGATTGAAATTGTTGATGTTCAGGAATCGAATATCACGAAAATTGGTGCAGTGAAAACGACACATCAGCTACTTATGAAACATCCTGAGGTGACGGCGTTTTACGGAACCAGCGCACTGGATGGTATCGGTATTGCTCAAGTAGTGGAGTCGAAGAACATAAATAATCTTTATATTCTTGCGTTTGACACACTACCTGAAACGCTTAAATTAATGGAAAAAGGAATAATAGATGCAACGGTTGTTCAATATCCGAAGCAGATGGGATACAAAGCAGTTGAAGCACTATTTGAATTAAAGCAAGGAAAAGAAAGGGAAGAAATTAAACATACGGATACGACGGTTATTCATAAACAAGACTTACCTTTTACTCAAGCCACGTTCATTGGAGGAAGACGTCCATGAACTCGATCCGTTCGAAACTTGTCATCTATTTTTTAGTGTTTGTTGTTCTATTTAATTTCGTATCTTTTGCTATTTTTTTTAGCAGTAAGCAAATGGTTTCAGAATATCATGAAAGCTTTCGAGGATTTCTGCTCTTAAATGAAATTTCACAGCAGTCCAGTAGGATTTATGAAACAATTAATGCGTATGTAGTGGAACGAAATGATACATATATTGTAGAATATTGGGAAATACGAGGGGAGTTTATCGGAAATGAAAAACGTCTAAAAAATGCAGCGATAAGCGGAGTAAACCATCAATCGCTTGAAACGTATCGAGCGATGCTGAACAGCTTGCTTGATGAAAGCGAAGCAACCATTGCTTCTGTTCAATTAGAGGATGTAGATGTATATTCGTTTCATTTAAAAGAGATTCAAAATATCTCCAATTATATTCAGGGAAAAACATTAAGTCTATTAAACGTAGAGCTTACTGAGTATCAAGATTTCTACGACAGTATGGAGAAGCGGAATACGTCATATCAATGGTTTACGATTAGCTTATTCACTTCTACCATTCTACTTGCATTATTAATCGCAGTATTTTTTTCAAGAGGTCTTACTAGACCCATTTATAGCCTAACAAAAGCTGCTAAAGAAGTGTCCGCTGGAAAACTGGACGGTGAGCAGGTTTTGATTCAGTCGAATGATGAGATGAAAATTCTGAGTGAATCTTTTAATCAGATGAGAACGAATATCCGCCAGCTTATCGTTGAAATTAGGCAAAAATCCGAACTCGATCGGCTGTTAAAGGAATTGGAGCTTAAGCATTTACAAAATCAAATCAATCCCCATTTTTTGTTTAATACATTAAATACCATTTCAAGAACGGCCTATCTAGAAGACGCCCATCTAACTTCAAGACTGATAGAATCTGTTTCTACTATATTGCGCTATAGCTTAGAAGACTTGGATAAACCGGTGACTCTACGTGATGAGGTGAAGGTTGTCCAAGAGTACTTCTATATTCAAAAAAATAGATTTATCGATCGGATTATGTTTTCCACAACGATTGATGAAACATGCCTCGATTTGGAAATACCGAGCCTTATTTTGCAGCCAATCATTGAAAATGCTTTTATTCATGGTGTTGAGGACCTCGAGGATAATGGAGAAATTACTTTACATATTTATCGCCAACCGGATTATGTCGTCGTGGAAGTGAAGGATAATGGAAAAGGCATGGATCAAGAAATGGTGTCTGCTTTGATGAATGAAAAATCTTCTTTTGGAGGTCATCATGAAAAGCGTATGGGAAATTCTACGGGAATTGGTTTCAAGAATGTACATAAACGACTGCAATTATTTTATCAACAGGCTAATTTAATGGAAATTGATTCAAGTTCAGAAATCGGTACGACGGTCAGAATTCTTATTCCTGAAAAAGGGTGTGATTGTGGATGAAAGTTGTCATTGTAGATGATGAATTGGTGGAGCGAAAAGCAATGAAAAAGCTTATTGAAGAAAATTTTTCCGATATTAAAGTGATTGGTGAAGCAAAGAATGGCAGAATAGCGATTGAACTCGCAGATGAATTACAGCCGGATGTTATGTTCATCGATATTAAGATGCCCGGACTGAATGGATTAGAAGCCATTGGGCTCATTCGCAAAAGTCAACCGCAGATCAAGTTTATTGTAGTATCAGCTTACGCCACCTTTCAATATGCAAAGGAGGCGATGCAAGAAGGTGTTAAAGAATATCTATTAAAGCCAGGCAAAAAAAATGAAACTATTGAGACGATTCACCGTGTCTATAAGGAATTCCAAATAGAGAAGGAATCAGAGGCGTTGTTACAACAAACCTTTTTAGGGGCAAGAAAAGTAGCAGAGCAACATGTGCTAATGAAGATTATGCAACAGGATCGTACGGAGGAAACAGAGAAAATGGTTCGAGATTTGTTTCCTGAGATGAAAGTGGGCTTTTTTCACGTGTATTCTTGTTCGAATCAGCAACAATATCAACTACTAAGTCATGGTCTATCACAACTTTCACCGCATCCATGCATTATCGGCGAGTTAACAAGTGAGCGAGTAGCTGTCCTTTTTTTCTTAAATGAAAATCTTTCTTTACAAGGAAAAGTTCATGCATTAACAGTGGCGCGGGATGTAACGGTATTCGTAAATAAAAGGGAGCAGGTACAAATGCGGTGCGGAATTGGATATCCAGCAACCATTAAGAAGCTTGCTAAATCTTATCAAGAATCGGTACTTTCCTTAAATCAATTGCGAATAAGGGATGGAAGTTATTATGGCTTTCCACGTCAAGAAAAAGAGGAGGAGTCCAATGAAATAGGCGAAGTGGTTTTACAGCATTTATTGTCGGGGGATTACATAACAACCATCGCACATTTTGAGCAGTACTACGAACAATTCATGGTAAATAATAGAGAAATTTTAGGTATGGAGCGAATTAGGGAAGATTTGATCAGCGCGAAACGACAACTAGAAAACCAAGGTGTATTTGTAACCGATTTAGATGTAATCTCCATTCAATCAAAGCAAGGCTATTTGGAATTAATTGCTGATCTTTGTGAGCGGATATTGCTGCATCATGAAGGACAAAAAATGGTTTCCAAGGCGAAGGCGTATATTCACGAACATTTTCAAACATCACTTAGTTTAGAGGAGATTGCTGAATATATTCAGCTAAGCCCTACTTATTTTACGAAGCTTTTCAAAGATCAGACTGGGCAAACCTTTATTGATTATTTGACTATCTACAGAATTGAACAGGCCATTCATTTGTTACAACGAACATCCCAAAGCTTAAAAGAGATTTCTTATGCTGTCGGCTATAAGAATCCCAACTATTTTAGCCGTGTTTTTAAGAAAATCACCAATAAATCGCCAAAAGAGTATCGAAAACAAATCATAAAAATGTGAAGATAATCGTAAAATAGTTTAGAAAAATGGGACCATTACCTATCTTCCTCTTCCTTATAATTAAAATAGATAGCGCTTTCATAGATGATGAGGAGGAGGATGAACAATGAAGAGGAAATTGATATCGACGTTCTTGATCGTGTTTTCACTTATTCTTTCTGCATGTAGTTCAGATACAAGCTCTACTGGAGAGAAAGGAGATGGTAAAGAAAAGCTTGATATCTTTAGCTGGTGGACGGGTGCTGGGGAGGAAGATGGGTTAAAAGCGCTTATTGCGCTATTTGAAGAAAAATATCCTGATATCCCCATTGAAAATGCAGCCGTTGCGGGTGGCGCAGGGACAAATGCGAAGGCCGTACTGACGAGCAGGATGCAAGGGAATGATCCGCCAGCAACATTCCAAGTTCATGGTGGTTCAGAGCTGAATGATAGCTGGGTGGCAGCGGACAAAATGGAGAATTTAAATGATCTTTATAAAGAAGAAGGCTGGAATGATAAGTTCCCGAAAGAGTTGATTGATCTCGTTAGCAAGGATGGAAATATTTACTCCGTACCGGTAAATATTCATCGCAGTAATGTTCTTTGGTATAACAAAAAAGTGTTTGATGAGAATGGATTAAAAGCTCCGACTACTTTTTCAGAGTTTTTTGAGGTGGCAGATGCATTGAAAGCCAAAGGAATTACCCCACTTGCATTAGGAGATAAAGAACCTTGGACAGCTACTCATTTATTTGAAACAATTTTACTTGGGGTACTTGGTCCTGTTGATTACGGGAAGGTTTGGACAGGTGATATTGCTTTAGATGACGCAAAAGTGGTGGAAGCAGCAGAAACGTTCAAAAGGATGCTCACCTATGTGAATGAAGACCACAGCTCTCGCAATTGGCAGGATGCTTCTCAGCTCGTTGGCAATGGAGAAGCTGCGATGAACGTAATGGGAGATTGGGCAAAAGGATATTTTGTTAATGATTTAAAGCTTGCTGTAAATGAAGATTTTGGCTATATCGCTACACCTGAGACAGACGGAGACTTCATCGTTATTACCGATACTTTTGGTCTTCCAAAAGGGTTGAAGAATGCGGACGATGTGAAAAAGTTTTTGGGCGTATTAGGTTCTGTTGAAGGGCAAGATGCCTTTAACCCATTAAAAGGTTCGATTCCTGCACGGATCGATTCAGATATATCTAAATATGATCAATATGGAAAAGACACAATTGAAGAATTTAAAACGGCTAACCTTGCTCCTAGCTTAGCGCATGGGTCGGCTGCTCCAGAAGGTTTTGTTACGAAAGTGAACCAGGCTGTTAACATCTTTGTCACACAAGGAGATGTCGATCAATTTATTAGTTCCTTGAAATCAGCAGGATCTGAACTTAAATAGTTGTTACTAAGGTGGGGGTGTCTTATAAGGGTCTGACCTCGTACACTAAATCAGTATAAAGTGTCTTATACTGTATTTAGTTGTTGCGGGGTCTGACCCTTTGCTCTGGGATGCCGCCTCTTTTTCTTAAAAGGGAGGTTAATTCAGTGGAACTAGTCAAACAAAACAATCCTCAAAAAGTGGTGAGGGCTGCGAAAAGGAAGAAAAAATTATCGACAGATCATATGATGGCATTAGCCTTTTTACTGCCTTCTTTTATCCTTATTGTTATTTTTGTTTATGGATTTATTGGTTGGACAGGTTATGTTTCATTAAGTAATTGGAATTCTCTAGTTCCGGACTTCTCTTTTGTAGGGTTGAAAAACTATCTATATCTGTTTGGCGATTTTCGATTTCAAGCTGATTTAAGAAATACATTATTCTTTACGATTTTATTTATCGGCTTAGTCATAATATTTGGCTTAACCTTAGCCATTTTACTTGATCAAAAAATCAAGGGTGAGTCCGTTTTTCGAAATCTTTTCTTTTTCCCAATGGCCTTATCCTTTGTTGTAACAGGAGTTGTTTGGCAATGGTTGTTAAACCCCTCTACAGGTGTTAACTTAATTTTTAAAACGTTTGGAATTCAACCAAAATGGTATACAGATACAACGATTCTAGCTGGTTTCAAATGGGGGCAAATCGAATTTGGTCTGCCAGTTGCGATGATTGCAGTTGGAATTGCTGCTGTTTGGCAAATGACTGGCTTTTCACTTGCGATGTATATTGCAGGGCTTCGTGGTATTCCTGACGAAACGCGTGAAGCAGCTAGGATGGACGGGGCGACAGAATTACAAATTTATTGGAAAATCATTCTTCCTCAATTACGGCCCATTACAGTCAGTGTGATTATTATTATGGCACATATATCCTTGAAAATATTTGACTTGATTTATTCGATGACAGGACCTGGGGCGAATTTTGTAACAGATGTTCCTGGTGTTTACATGTTCGAAACAACATTCCGGGGAAATTATTATGCGAATGGTGCTGCGATTGCGATCATCATGCTGTTGAGTGTGGCAATTTTCATGGTTCCTTATTTAATTCGTAGTCGAAAGGGGGAGGCTTAGGATGGTATTACGCAGCATATCTAAACCATTGATCTACGTCCTATTAATTGCAGTAAGCATCTTTTTCCTCATGCCCATTTACGTGTTGATTATTACAAGCTTAAAACCATTAGAAGAAATTACTTTAGCGAATATGTGGAAATTACCGTCTGTTCTAGATATGAGCAGCTATTCGGAAGCCTTCTCGAAACTCGCTCCCAATTTAATGAATTCCTTTTACCTAGTCATTCCGGCAACAATGCTATCAGCCATGCTTGGGGCGATGAGCGGCTATGTGCTATCGAAATGGAAATTCAGAGGGTCAGAGATTTTATTTACGCTGATGTTGTTCGGTATGTTTATTCCTTATCAAAGTATTCTAATTCCCCTTATTCAATTTTTACGTGAGGTGGGATTGTATAATACGATACCTGGCTTAATTTTAGTCCATGTGGTTTATGGCATTCCTATTGCAACACTGATGTTCCGTAATTTTTATGTGAACATTCCCGATGAAATGATTGAATCAGCCAAAATTGATGGCGCTAATTTCCTAGGAGTCTTCCGCCATATCATGATTCCCTTATCCATTTCTGGTTTTGTAGTCGTAGCCATATGGCAATTCACAAATATCTGGAATGAATTTTTATTTGCAGTAACCATTACGACATCTGATCAACAACCTGTTATGGTTGCTTTGCAAAATCTTTCAGGAAGCCAAATTGTTCAGTGGAATGTCCAAATGGCAGGTGCTTTACTTGCGGCACTGCCAACATTGATTGTTTATATTCTGCTTGGGAAATATTTTGTAAAAGGTCTTTTGGCCGGGTCCGTGAAAGGTTAAATAAGAAAATTTCAGCATATTCCCCCCTTTTTGTTATTTTTGTTCTTGAAATAAATTGAACAATCATATAACTAAGTAGGGGGGTTTTTATGGCTAAGTACAGAAGATTCAAGTTCGCACGTGGACCTCTGCCTACAAGGTATGTAATCTTGATTACGTTTCTTTTTTTCATTATTTCTACGGTTTTTAGTGGTTGGGTGATTAATAAAAAAATTGAACCCCATTTAATAGAAATAGCAGAAGCGAAAACCAGAGAATTTGCGGTTGAAGCAATAAATGATGCAATAGAGAAAAAGATCAGTCAAAATGTTGATATTAGAAAGCTAATCGTCACTCATCAAGCAGGAGATCAAATAGGGTATAGCTTTGACCCTAATATTTATAATCATGTTGCTTCCGAAACAACATTACGAGTTCAAGAATATTTAGAAGCGATAAAAGAAGGAGAGCTTGAAACTTTACAAACATTTAAAAATGATGAGTTTATCGACTATGAAAGTTCGGTAAAAGAAAAAGGTGTCATCTATAAAATTCCTTTAGGTATGTCTACAGATGCCGTTTTGCTCGCAAATCTAGGGCCTAAGGTACCTGTTCGCTTTGAAATTATTGGGGATGTTACATCAGAGGTGGAAACAACTACGAAGGAAACGGGAATTAATAATACGATTCTTGAAATATTTGTGAATATTAAGGTGAATATGCATGTGATTATTCCTTCTGTTGAAAAAGAGATTACTGTAGAAAATCATGTTAAAATTGGTGATTTAATTTTACCAGGAAAAGTTCCGACGTACTATAATGGCGGTGGCAAACAGAGCGACGTAAATCCAATGGTTATTCCTGACAAAAAGGAAGAGAAGGAATAAAGTGAACCTTCAATCAGTGGGGGGCTTCATCCCCCACTGATTGTTAGTCCCGTTCTACTGTCGCTAGATCTTCGCTTTCGCTTCGATCAAACGACAGTACGAACCCGATTGGTTCAACTAAACCACTGAAGAGCACAGCGGTAAGTTTCACTGTATCTCACCAATCAGGCTTTTACGGGCAGTTGTCCCCCACCTAAGCTTCTTCGATTCCTCTAAGCCTTGAGGTGGGGGTCTTGACTTTCCGTTAATGCGGGATAAAACCAACTACTAGTCGGTCTAAAAAAGCCAAGGGCCAGACGCCACAACTTCTATCTCATGAAAATACAGATTCGAAGTTGTGGCAAAGCCCCTTTTTTAGATACTCACTTGCAGTCTTATCTTATTCTTTTGGCAGCACGATTTGTTTGTACAATTTTACAGTGATTACATAATACAGGCTGTAAATGATCAAGAATATGATAATTGGAACCCAAATACGGTAGTACGGATTTAAAATAATGAAAGAGAACATATTCATACCAATCAACACATGAGTAAGGCCAATGATTGCAGGAAATAGGAAGATGATGAACAATTCTTTATAAATGGATGTTGAAAGCTCAGACCGTCTGACACCGATTTTCCTTAGCATTTGGTAGCGTGATGTATCTTTAGAAGCACCTGATACTATTTTGAACATGAGGCAGCTTGCCATCATCGCGAGAAAGGCAATGCCTAAAAAGAAGCCCATGAACATCGTCCCGCTTGTAAAGCTACTATACATATTATAAAAGGAATATTTGCTTGTTAAGTTATCTGCTGTTAGGTTTGGTTCTTTCTCTAACGCAAGCATGTCAATTTCTTTCCATTCATGTAAATAGTCCATGAACTTGTCACTTTTACCAATATACATAAACTTCTCTTGTCCCTGTATTTCATGATACGTTTCTGCATCTAGGACGATCGTTTGCTTAATTTCCCGGTAATTGGTTTGTAGATTCCATAAGGCTCTAGCCCATTCATCTGAGAGCTGTTGGCCCACTTCAGGGTTCTTCACTTCACGTAATGAAATCTTGCCTTTGGGAAGGGCTTCCGTGACCCGTTTGAATTTGGGCTTTTTCCCATCTGAAAGTAATAGGAGCGGACGTTGATTATCTAAGTCATCACGCAAATAATACGTATAGTCAGCATCTTCTTTGAATCGGTATTGATTCTCTTCGGTAAAATGAACGCTTTTTAAGATCGCTTTTTCTTCTTCGTTCGGATTTTTTATGACAACATCGTATACATTCATCATTTCTGCCATTTGTGAGGCACTATTTTTAAAAGCGAGACCAGCAGATATTGCACCGGCTCCAAGGGCAATAAGCATGGCTACGGTTGCTAATATCTTCGTCAAACCTTGAATTCTAAAATTCAGTTGGGCAAATGTGAAGGATGTGATACCTTTTGTCGTCCAGCGTTTGTTGGCTTGCATTCGTTGGACTATGACAGGAAGGTAGCCTATAAACAGGAAGTAGGTTCCGAGTGTCGTGAATGTTGGTGCTGCGAACAAGCCAATCTCCCGCAACTGTTCCATGAAAATTAAAGAAACATAGCCTAGGCATAAGGAGATTAGACCAAGTAAGATCAACCAACTGTTTTTCTTTTTCTGAATCGGCATCTCATCAGGATGAACGTCGGAATAGATCAGCTGTAACACTTGAACTCTCGATAACTTGATATGGTTGATTAAAGCGGTAAATAAAAATATGACGATAAAAAAGGAAAAGGTTGCCAATACAGCTGGTAGATAGAATGATTGATAGCCCTCTAATGTGATGTTGAGCTGTCCTGCAAGTAGATAGCCAACGATGAAAGCTAGTCCGATTCCAACGGTAATTCCAATGACTAAAGATGCCGCACCAATTACCATTGTTTCAACAAACATGATTTTTTTGATGCTCTTTTTCTTAGCCCCAAGCATCATATACATCCCAAATTCCTTTTGTCGTAAAGAGAGCAAGAAGGTGTTAGTGTAGAGCATATACATAATGGTTACGACAGAAAGTAGTACAGAACCAACAATAAAGACGAGTTGAATGTTTCGGATCATTGCATTGGACTTAATAAACTCTGTATTCCAAGAAAGTGTTTGGAACATATAGAAAACGGAAATTGTCATGACGAGCCCGGATAATAAGACAAAATAATCTTTCAGTTTACCCTTCATGCCAGCGAGTGATAATTTTAGTAACATCGATAGTTCTCCTTTCTTATGCGTTCTTTGTTCCAAGCTGCGCAAGCACGTCTAGAATTTCTTTGTAAAATAATTCACGAGTGGACGAACGGTGAATTTCCTTATGAAGCTTGCCATCCTGGATAAAAATAATTCGTTGGCAGTAACTTGCGCTATATGCATCATGGGTCACCATCATGATGGACACATTTTGCCTGTCATTTAAGTCTTTCATGGTTTCAAGCAAGCTTGTTGCATTTTTGGAATCAAGTGCTCCTGTCGGTTCGTCTCCTAGAATGACAGTTGGTTCATGAACGAGAGCTCGGGCAGCGGCAGAGCGCTGCTTTTGACCACCTGAGATTTCTGCAGGATATTTTTGCAGCAATTCTTCAATCCCTAAACGTTTCGCGACAGTCATGACTTTTGCATCCACATTTTTAGTGGGCGTTCCTTGTAAATACAGGGGGAGGGCGATGTTTTCGGCAATGGTCATATTCTCGAGCAAGTTGAAATCCTGAAAAATGAAGCCTAGTTTTTGTGAGCGAAAATCAGAAAGTTCATCTTGCCCCATATGGGTAATATCGGCATTATCAATTTTTATTTCGCCAGACGTGACTTGATCAAGTGTTGAAATCACATTCAATAACGTCGTTTTCCCCGATCCGGAAGGCCCCATGATTCCAACAAACTCTCCTTCTTGCATCGAAAAAGAGACATCGTTTAGCGCCTTAAACTGATTACCGCCTTTTTTTCCATAAACCTTTTGAACGTTACGTACCTCTACTACTGGTGATTTCATTTATATGTCCTCCTTTGTATGAATAATAAATGTGTGTATTATGCGATACATACACCTTGTATATGTGTACTATACACGTAGTACATTGATTGAGTCAATTATTGTTTTTTGCAAGTTAAACGAAGCAGTCGAAAACAAAAGAGGGTGTATGATTGCAAAGTGGTCCATACAATCTACGAATCGAATTGCATAATGGAACAAAAAAGTACGAAACCTAAAAAAAGCCTGTCCCAATAATATATGTACATATAATAGAGAGCATATCTACTTCCCCTATATAAAGGGATCCGCACACTACAATACTTGGCTTTCCCTTTTCATGATGGATTTTTTCAAAACATTCATGGTTTGACACACACAAAGATCTGTGAGATTATATCCCTAACGACCGTTAGGGAGGTTTGAGTTATGAGTGCTGAATTAATTCGTAACGTTGCTCTTATTCAATTTGCAAGAGATGGATATGAAGGGGCGTCACTTAGTAAAATAGCGGAAGAAGTCGGCATTAAAAAACCAAGCATTTATGCTCATTATAAAGGCAAGGATGAGTTGTTTTTTGCTGTCGTGAACTATGCGATAGATACGGAAAAAAGAAGAATCATCGAATACTTTCAATCGCAAGAAAATAAACCGATTGAGGTTGCTTTGAGAGGTTTTTTTGATTGGATTGAAAAAGAAAACATGGAAAATGATCACGCGAGATTTCTGTTGCGAATTTCCTTTTTTCCTCCTTCAAAACTGCACAAGGATGTTTGTGATCTCGTGAATCCATTCCTTGAACAAATGCAGCGAATATTGGCAAGATGGCTCCGAAACAGAAGTGGAAGTCTCTACATTTTAAACGCGATGGACTATGCGCTTGCTTATCTTACACTGGTTGATGGAACGGTTCTCGAACTTATATACAGTGGGTCAGAGCAGTACAAAAATCGTGTTCGTGCTGCATGGCCAATTTTTTGGCACGGGTTACGTGCAACGGAGAAAGGAGCGGATGAAAAATGAATATAAATTGGATTTATGTACTGTTTGCAGGAATCCTTGAAATTGTTTGGGTTTCAGGGTTGAAATATTCCAATAATACATTGGAGTGGGTTCTAACAGGAGCAACGATAGTTGTTAGTTTCATTGTGTTAATAAAAGCAACGAAACACCTGCCTGTTGGAACTGTGTATGCTGTTTTCACCGGAATCGGCACTGCTGGAACCGTGATCGTAGAAATGGCCGTCTTCGGTGAACCCTTCAAATTATCAAAAGTTTTATTAATCGGAACCCTTATTTGCGGGGTAATCGGACTGAAGATGTTAACAAGTGATGAAGAAGGTACGAAGGTAGAAGGAGGGAAAGCCTAATGCATTGGGTAGCAGTGATTTTGGCAGGCAGTCTAGAAATTTTTGGTGTAATCAATATGAAGCGCTTGGCAATGAAGAAATGGGATGCGGCGCTTTATCTAATTCTATCGTTTGGTGTCAGTTTTATGCTGTTATCTTATGCAATGACTGAACTTCCCATGGGAACGGCCTATGCAGTTTGGACGGGAATAGGGACAGTCGGAGCAGCTTTAGTTGGGATGTTCTTATACGGTGAAGCAAGAGAATGGAAGCGACTAGCATGTATCGCATTGATTCTCAGCTCGGCCGTTGGTTTGAAGCTTATTTCTTGAAGAATCTGCTGATTTATCCCGGAAGTATCTCCCTTTTCCTTAAGGAATGAGGCTAAAAAACTCATAGCGGGATATAAGTAGATGAGTGAACTGAAAAAGTATGATGCTTAGATTAAAGTTACGAGATCCTTCAATTTATCCCGGTTTAACAGGCTGTAAAACCTCCACCTCAATTTTTGTGAGAGAATCGCGAAATAAATAGGTGGGGGATAAACAGCCTGTAAATCCCCGATTGGTTCAACTAACCATCAGTGGGGGATGAAAAACCCCCCCACTGATGGAAGTTTCACTTTATGCTTGGTTATTCTGGCCCAAGCGATATTATATATTCATATTTGCTTTTTTTCAGATCGACCCGCCGATTAGAATAAGGGATCCAGTACAATACTAACGAGTTCCCTTTTGAGGTGCAAACATTGCAAATCACATCATGTTTTTTGTCACTAATATCAAATGAAATTCTCAATGGAATTCTCTGAGTAAATAACATCAATAAACGCAAAGAAGGGATAGCTTAATGGCTATCCCTTAAATTCTCTATCGACTCCTGTTAATTAAATAAATTTGTTGTCTGTTTTTATTGAGTGTCCTCATCGCTTTTGTACTCCAAAATATCACCCGGCTGACAATCCAAAGTCTTACATATCGCTTCTAATGTTGAAAAACGAACCGCTTTTGCTTTCCCATTTTTCAGAATAGAAATATTTGCCATAGTAATTCCAACCCTCTCCGAAAGCTCCGTTACGCTCATTTTTCGTTTTGCTAACATCACATCAACATTAATAATAATTGCCATATCCTCCACCTCAGACCGTCAACTCATTTTCTGATTTTATGTTAATCCCTTCTTGTAGAAGCCGTTGGAGGACAGCAGCAAAAACGGCGATAACCAGCGAAGCAAAAATGATGACCAATCCGAATGGTATGAAACTTGGAGGGTCAACTTTCTTCCCCATGAGATAGTAGAGTGGCATGCCTAGTAGGTACAAGGTACTGATTGTGATAGCACAGTTTTTGATTTTCTTTAAAGCTTTTACCGATAATTCCGAGAACGCTTGGTTCTTATCAATATAGCTTAAAAGTTTAAAAGCCTGATACAGAGCAAAGTAAAAAGGAATCGCTGCTGCGTACATATCGATTAAAATGAGCGGTTTCATATAAGCCATTTCTGGATATAATTCTCCAGCAAAAATCCCAATCTTAGGCACTAAAAATATGCACAAAGCGAGAATTGGGATTCCAATAAGAATAACAGCCATCTTCAAAAAGAGTGTTGTTCCTCGTTTCATAAAGTGCACCTCACTTATTTAATGTCAGTTTTGACTTTACCACATGATTTATCGTTTTACAATAAATGCGTATTGTTTTATATTGTATTATTATTGTTATTGAAATATCCTTTTAATTTTAATAAAAACATCAAAGAGTGTAGTAATATCAAGGAAATAAAAAACGTGAATTCATGTGTGAATTCACGTTAAAAATGTATTGTGAAATTGATTTTTGCACCCTAAAGGAGAACCGGTTAGTACAATACTGGATCCCTTCTCTTTATATTTTTACTTTTTTTGTACTGTAATGGTCCATGTGGCTTCACTGATTTGTTCAAAATTTGTGACAGAATGACCTGCTTCTGCTGCCCACCGTGGAAGGCTTTCGGTGGCTTGCGTACAATCAAATTGAATGACCAGTTCATCTCCTGAACTAATTTCTTCTATGATTTCTTTTGCTTCAACTAATGGGAATGGGCAAACCTGCCCTAACACATCTAATGTTTTTTTCATGATTTATTCCTCCTACGCATTTATAATAGTCCGATTAGAAGTAACCAACTTCTTTTTCACATTTGGTCGAATGAATACAAAATAAGATGCTGTCCATGTTCCTAAAATCATAAATAGTAATGCAACCCAGCCTTGCCAAGTCATCATGGCTGTCATGACTAATCCATTACCTATCGAACATCCTCCGGCTAGAGAAGCACCAAAACCCATAGTAATGCCGCCTATAAAACTAGTAATGCTTGTTTTCGCATCGGGCATTCTAAAGCGAAATTCACGGCTTGCTTTTGCTGCAATAAAAGAACCAAGGAAAATTCCAATTACGAGGAAAACACCCCAGTTTAATATCGATTGATCTCCGGTAACTAAAAATTGGACTATGTTGGCTGATGGTGTGGTAATGCCAAGACCAGCCATTCTTCCTGTTGCTTCGCTAAGCGGCCAGGCAAGAATGGCAATCAGACCTACCAACAATGCAGTAAAAAATGGATGCCAACGTTTCTCAAATAATAAATGAGCAAGCCCTGTACGCTTTGGCTTCATAGTTGGAATCATTACTTTTGGCTTTCTTCGTTCTTTCATCAAAATCCCAATTACAATAGCCACAAATATAGTAATAAATACCCAAACAGGTAATCCTGTAGTCTCAGCAATTGAATTATTGGAAAATTGGGCGGACTGAATGGAGTTATTTACAGGGAGCAAAGGGCCTGATTTCATAATTGCACTCATAAGCATATAGCCAAAAAGCGCGATCCAACTACCAAGAAGGCCTTCTCCGGCACGATACCATGTTCCCGTTGCACAACCGCCTGCAAGCACAATCCCAATTCCAAAAATAAACGAACCAACAATAACAGCAATCCATGGAAAGGTGCCTGCTGAAAATTCAATAACACCTAACTGAATTAACGTGTATACTCCGACACTCTGCACAGCAATTGCAATCAATAAGGCATAAAACATGCGATTATCTTTGGCAATATACATATCCCTGAATCCCCCTGTAAGACAGAACCGGCCTCTTTGCATAACAAAGCCAAGTAGTGCCCCACAAATTAACCCTGTTAGGAGCATTTGTAGCATGGGTTTTCTCCCCTTTCTAATACATAGTAATTACATGGGAATAGTTTATATTTTATGTTATGCCATTTACATATTATAGTCAATCAATATTTACGATCTGTTACTAATTATGGAACATCCTTTTTTAAAGTGATGAGGAAATATAAGTCTTTCATAGGTTTTGGTGTCTAATGTTACACCTGCCGTGCTCCCACACATATGTTCATCTAGGCGAATAGAATTAAAGACAGAAGTAGTATTGCTAATTTTATCAATATTTAGTAATATTTTTTAGAGTAAGCCCGTACAGGAGGATCATGATGCGAATCGTATTAGAGTTTATCCGGATTATGGCGATATTTCTTATTCTAGGATCCATACTTGGCCAAGTAATCAAATTTGTTTTCGTATCCATTGGTTTACATACGGATCAATATGATTGGCTTTGCGTGATAGCCATCTACATGTCTCTATTTGTGTTATACCGAGATAAGCTACAATTTTCTGGTTGGTACAAAGGGAAGGCGAGAGAAAAACTACCGATTCACATTTCTCAGCTAATGCTTGCTACAGCAATTTTGTTAATTGTTTTAACACCGGTGTTCAGTTTGTTGATGTAATTGAATATTTAATATGAAAACTGCCCGCAATCTTTATAGATTGTGGGTATTTTCGGTCTTATATCCCATTAGACTATAATGTCTTTTTTCATTTAGTATAATGGAGTATAGAGATAACTGAGGCTTTAGGATGTTTAAAACATCCATATGAATTTATAGTGAAGTAACAAAATTACAGCTTTCTGATCGAATTAGAAGACAAATATTTTGAAAAAAGGGTGGATAGGATTGGAAGATCATTTACCGAAATTTGTATTGAATTGGGTGTTGAAGTCTGTAAATCCTCAGGCTAGCGTTGTATCCGTTCAACGACTTCCTGGGAGTACTTCATCGAGAATTTACTGTATTTCTCTCTGTAATGAAAGGAATATAGAGAAATATGTTTTACGCCAGATTGATGATCGCGAATGGCTTCATGAAGAACCTGACCTTGCCTATCATGAAGCAGAAAGTCTGCGTTTTTCCTTACATTTGGATATTAAAACACCAGAAATAATTGCATGGGATGAAACAGGCAGTTCTTGCGGAGTACCTTCAGTGTT